>CP070643.1:2116473-2144990 GCA_020354125.1 Betaproteobacteria bacterium
ATAAGGGCATGACGATCGCGGGCGGCAAGCCAAGCAAGTTTCCGGAACTGGATCTGCTTAGCGAATATTCTGAGGGTGTTGCCGCCGAAGCCAATCGGCGCATGGACGAGACGATAGGCACGGTTTCATTCATGGAAACCATTGTCGGCCCGGGGCAGGAGCCAGGACGGGAGGTGCCATTCCTCAACCATTCTGCCGGTACCAAAGCGGGGTGGGGAGGGCCGCATCCGTCGCACAGTGCCTATGAGGTTATTTTCTTCGACAACAGTGGTGAGGAGTTCAGGGGCAGTAACGGAACTTATACGGTGACGACGGAAGAACCACCGGTTAACGCATTTTGGTCCATCACCGTTTATGACACGGATCGCGGTGGGTTCCTGCATGCCAATGACGATAACCGCTACCACATCAACAATACATTAGCGGTGCGCAATGATGATGGCACGATTACGTTCGTCTTCAAGCAAAACTGTGAGGCTTCGGACGTGAATTGCCTCGAAGTGCCTGCAGGGAGGTTTGATTTGGTGACTCGATACTATCTGCCGCGCGAGGAGATTATCTCGGGCGAATGGACTTGGCCGAAGGTCGTTTTGCAGAAAGACTAGATATGTCAGGTCGGGTGTTGGCCGTAACGGGGGTTCTGGCGAGTCAAAATCAGTAAATCGGTGTCAGGCCTTCATGACTGTATCAGCATCAACGCATTCAGGTTCGATGCGAAACGCGGAGGGAACCGATGCTGCGACACGATCAGCGCTCAAGCCTGGATTAAATCAGAGTCTGCAGCAGGTAACGTTAACGTTTGGTTACGTCGAGATGACAGATGCGACCACAATTGGGAGAGAATGGAGACTGTTCTAGGCTCTCATTGATTAATCGAAACGCGCCCGCGCGAAGGAGGAGTCATGACTGTCAGCGTTGTTCGTCTTGGCACAGACCGGGCACCGAATGAGGGGATCCGGATCGGAACTGTCCGACGTCCGCCGAGAGGCGTGCCCAAGTCCGAGTTTGCGTCGCGAAACTGGTACGACGTATGGTTTCCGAACCTTGCTCCCAGCGTTGAGACCATGAAGCTGGGACAGGCGGCCGAAACGCCAGCGCAGTGGTCGGCGTTCAAGAAGAAGTACCGGGCGGAGATGTCGCGGCCGGACGCCAGTCATGCGATCGAGCTTCTAGCGACCCTGTCACATCACGTTAACTTCTCCGTCGGGTGTTACTGCGAAGAAGAGGAGCGCTGCCATCGGTCGGTGTTACGTGCCTTGCTCAAGGAAAAGGGCGCAATGTTCTAACGAAGGGGAAAGATCTGAGCGCGGCGATTTGCTACCGCAACTCCGGGATTAGTTGTTGCTATTATCGATTCAGTTGACTGAAGCTGGCGGTTGTCAGTCCGGCGTCGAAATCCACTCAAAGGTGGCGCGCACGAAGTCGTCGCCACGACGAATCGCCTTTAATCCGCGCAGGTAGCGCGACGTATTGTCCTCCTGCAGTTCATAAACGCGGCCGGCTTTCCAGTGGTCGGGCTTGATCATCAGATTCGGTGGTTGCCCGCTATCCGACTCGTCAGCGAGGATCAACGTGTTTACTTCGCTCAGGCCGAACTGGCGGGAAGCGGCCTCGGTAAAAGCGTTGTCTGCGTGCTTGTCGAGGACTTCTCGCAGCGAGTGTGTCTGGGGCTGGTCGCTGAGCACGGCAATGTACGCTCGCATGCTGCCGTCTGACTCCGCGTGCATGCGGCGGATCAGTCCGACCCAGCGTTCGGTTTCGTTGATCGTCAGACCGACAACTGCACCGCACTTCGCCCAGCCGCGACTGGCGGGCGGCACCTCGGCAACGAGTTCATCGCCGCCTTCGCCGCGCAACTCCCAGACTTCCGGAGCCTGCGGCATCATGACTGAATCGGCGAGCAAAGACAGCTCGCCTGTGCCACTGGCCTCCGATACGTGCTGCCATACGTGGGCGTAGCCGTGGGCGACCAGAATTGATCCACTGGCGGCCGAGTGCTCGGGGGGCGCGTAAGGACAATCGGTACGCCAGAAGGCGAGAAGGTGTTGTACCGCGTTGGACTGCGCCAGTGATGACAGGTCCTTGCCGAAAGGCTTGAAATCATCCGGCTTTCCGGCCGCAGCCTGCTTTGCCAGACGCTCGAGCGAGTCGTAACCGAGGCCGGGACCGAAGTAGCGCGCGTTCCCCGGCAGGTCGTCACCCACTGCGCGTTTCGGCGCGTTGCTGCTCCCGGGCTCGTAGCAGAAAGGATTGTCAGTGACGCCGGGCTGGCGCAAAGTGAATTCGGCGCCCAACCGCTCGACGGCACGATCTACGACCTCGATCTGCTCCGCGTCCAACATGTCGGGCATGCTCACGTGCAGCATTAGCACTCGCAGCAGCTCTTGCTCGACGCTGGTCATTGTGTGGTCGCCTGAATACGCCTGCACCGGCGTGGTCGAGAATCCGTTCTTCTCGGCGCTGGCGTGAATCGTGGACGTGATGTGCCACAACTTCTCGGGAACATCCGCATAGTGAAAGAGGTGAAGTTTGACCAGAGCGCGAACTGCGCGAAGCGCATGGGTAGCACTGTCCGCTGTCAACGCACCTGCGGCTACCGTACACAGGACCTGTGTCAGACGCGTTTGGTAATTGGCGAGCGACTTCCACAGGGCTTCGTGCGCGGTATAGCTTGCCGATGAGTCGTCCAGATATTGCGCGAGCAGCGCGGAAAAGTGTGGCACGCCCGCTTCCTGGACTTTGCCAGTGGCGTCGATGCGCTCTTTTGGATCCTCGGTATCTGCTGCTGACTGCAGATGCGCGACCAAATCGTTGAGCGCTGTGGTCGCGTCAGAGGAGACTGCAACGGCGTCTGTCATCGCATGCACCCTCGCGACAGTGCGTAGTTGACCGGAAATCAAGCAATTGCAATGCCTTTTCTACCTCGCGCTGCAGCAATTACTCGCAGATAACCGCATGAATTCATTGGGTATTGGAAACCGCGTTCGGCCAGCAAGCTGGTCCAACCTGATCGCGAGTAGAATCCGACCCGGTGAGGAGATAACAGTCAATGAGCGAAACCAAAACGATTTGCGTGGCCGGCGCGAGCGGCCTGGTTGGCTCGCATATCGTACGAGCAGCACTTGGGAAGGGCTACGTTGTCCACGGAACGATGCGTAAGCTGGATGCACCCGCAAGGGTTTCGTTTCTAAATGGGTTGCCCAATGCGTCAACGCACTTGAAGTTGTTCAAGGCCGATATGGCGGAACCGGGTAGTTTTGATGAGGCGCTGGCCGGTGTAGACGGCGTTTTCATTGCCTGTTTGACGCCAACCTATGCAGGGCCTTCCGGAAAGCCGGCGCGCGAGATGGAAGACGAGCAGGGTTACGCTGAGATCATCATGCCGACTGTCGATGGTTGTCTGAACATCATGCGCTCGGCAGTACGCCAGGGGGTGAAGAAGATTGTCATCTGCAGCAGCACCAGCAGCACGAATCCGGTTCCTCCGGTACCTGTGAAGAACGAGGTCGACCATTGGTCGGACGAGAAGGAGCAGTGCCGGGCAAAAAAATATACGTCCGCCGCGAAAACCGTGATGGAAAAGGCGGCGATCAAATTCGCCGAGGAGAACGGCGTGCGTCTGTGCATTATCATGCCGACCGGTTTGTATGGACCCGCGATACTTCCGGAGCACATGAAGCACAATCCGTATGCCTGGTTACAACGCGTGATCAACGGCGGAGAAGGACGGCACGGCAAAGTGCCGAACGATTCCACTTCGATGATTCACCTGCACGATCTGGCCGCGCTTTTTCTGGCGGCATACGAGAATCCCAACGCGTCAGGACGCTATTACGGCGTATACGACAGTTGGCACTGGCAGGACATTTACGCGGAGCTTCAAAAGCTGTTGCCGAACATGAAAGTGCCCGAAGCGCTCACTGAACCCCCTAAGCCGCCAACCGGATTCGATTTCACGCGAAGGGACGGCCTCGGCGTACCGATTCGCGATATCCCGACGATACTTCAGCAAACGGTCGATTGGATAAAGACCGAACCTTTCAAGGGCGAGCGGCGGGCCTGACGCGGCCCGCGCTCATCTTAGCTGCTGGATACTCGGAGTGTTGGGCTGACCTCGTCACTCCGGCGTTGCACCGAGCTGGAACAGCGCATCGAACAACGGCGGCCGCTGCGCTGCGAACTGGCCCATCCATTTCTCGAAAATCTGCAGAATTTGTTCGTTGCGGTAGAGATTCGCGATCGCGCGGTCCGCAGCAAGGCGAAAATCCGCATCGTTGCGCCTGACAGCGAGCGCGAAAGGTTCGTAAGAAAATACTCCGGAGGCAATTGCAAATCGGTCTGGATCGCCCGATGACAGGGCCAGCCCGATCAGCACCACCTGATCAGCCGAGAACGCGTCGATGTTACCCTGGAGCATCTCGCGGACCCCTTCCCGGGCCGAGGCCACTTCGACGATTGTGGCATCGGTTTGAGTCCGTTCTACGATTGCGCGTAGTGCTTCAACAGTCGTGGTACCCGACACGACGCCGACTTTCTTGCCATTCAGACTTGGAAAATCGAGCAGGCTCGTGCTTTTCATTGACATCAACGACGCGCCAGTAACAAAAGTAAGCTCGGTGAAGTCGACAACCTCCCGCCTGCCAAGTGTCTTGGTGGTGGAGCCGCACAGAATATCGATCTTGTTTTCGTTTAGCGAGCTGAAGCGATTTTCGGCGGTCACCGGCACGTAGGTGACTTTCAGATCGGTGCCTAGTGTGGTCTGCAGTTCCGCAACGATTGCACTGCAAATATCGATCGAATAGCCCACCGGGTTTCCGCTTTGCCCGACGAACGACATTGGTGGCTCAACCTCACGAAATCCGATTCTGATCTCTCCGGAATCCTTGATTTGTTGCAATGTGCCCTGCATTTGCTGGGCAGCCAGGGGCGAGACGAAAACCGCTGCGAAAAGGAATGCAGCCAGTACAGATCTCATTATTGTTTCCTCCCTTGTTTGGGTTCTTGGCGTCGGGTCATACTTATCGAGGACCGCACTGTACCCTAGATTGCGATCGCCGGTCAGGTTGCCGGGTTGGCGAGCGTTGAGATCGATTCGGCGATATCACGATCCGCGTTACGGGAGATGATCTCAAGCATCGGAGGTCGCTCAAGATCGAGCGTTTTGATCTTTGCGGTTACAGCTGCAAAATCGACGTCGCCCAATCCCACGGCATCGTGCCGATAAACTTTTTGCCCAGTATCGGAGAGGTGCACCAACTTAAGCCGTGGCCGCACGCGGTCAAAGCCTGCGACCGGATCCTCATCAATGAAATGGGCGTTTGCCACGTCGTAGCAGACACCAATACTGTCGGCGCCGTAACGATCGAGGGATGCCATCAACCCTTCGGCGTCCGGCAGAAAAGCGAACGGCATGTTTTCGGCCCAGAGTTCGACCTCGCCACGTTCGGCGGTTGGCAACAGTGTGTCCAGGGCACGGAAGAAATGTCCTTCCATTACATCCTGAGGAAGCGAAAACAGCGGATTGGGTTTTCCGGGACCAAGAATCAACCCCTTGGCGTTCAACTCAGCCGCCACTCGAAGGTACTCGACGTTCAATTTGATACTGTAATCGCGCATCTCGCTGGTGGCCGCAGCGATGTTGAGATCAACATTCGGACCGTTGACCGACACCAGGGTTACGTCGCATTGTTCGATTACGCGGCGTAACTCGCGCAGTGTCTCCTCGCTGTCGGTAATCCAGAGATGTCCCGGAAAGAACATCAACTCGACGGCTCTGACGCCGCGTTCGGCCAGTGCGCGCACGCAATCGGCAGCCGACATCGATTGCGTGTAAGAGTAGGTGTTGATTCCGAACTGATTGCCCCAGTGACTCATAAGCTCTTGTCCATGAAGAGTGAAAAGGATGGATTAACGTCCTTGAAAAACCGGTTCGCGCTTCTCGACAAACGCCTTGGTTGCATTGCGGTGATCCTCAGTTAGCCCGCAATGAATGTGGTGCGTTGCCTCGAGATCGAGGCAGTCAAACACGTCGCCTGAAGAAATCGCCCGATTGAAGTTCTCTTTCATGTAGCGATAGGCAACTGCCGGGCCTTTCGCTAACCTGCCCGCGATTTCCTGAGTTTTTCCAGCTAACTCTCCCGGTTCGCAGATCCAATTGGTCAGGCCAAGGCGCAGCGCTTCTTCGGCGCTCACCCTTTCGGAAAGGAAATAAAGTTCGCGCGCCTTTGCTGTACCGACAAGCTGCGACAGGAAGAACGTGCCCCCATAATCACCTGAGAATCCGACCCGGCCAAACGCGGTAGTCATGATGGCATTCGACGCCATGATGCGAAGATCGCAGGCCAATGCCAGTGATAGCCCCGCGCCTGCGGCGGCGCCGGGGAGTGCGGCAACCGTTGGCTTGGGCATGCTGTAGAGTTTTCCGGCAGTGGCGCGCTGATTGATTCGTTGTCGATGAATCGCCACGTCTATGGTGTTTTCACCAACGGTGCCATCGCCACGCGCCGCCATTCCTTTGACATCGCCGCCGGCGCAAAAACCTTTTCCCGCTCCTGTGAGCACAATGCAGCGGACCTGTGTATCGAGCTCGGCTTTCGCCAATTGCTCGCCTAGCGCGACGTTCATTTCCATAGACATCGCGTTGCGCGCCTCCGGCCGGTTCATGGTGAGTGTGAGTATGCCGTCGTCGAGATCGGCCAACAGGTCTTCGGTACCGGTTTCGATTTTAGCCATCGTAATTTCCTCCACAATGGTTCTTTAAGTGATCGAGTTTATTATGAATTTCGAGATCAACGATTTCGCAAGACGCGACACGATTGTGTTGGTCGGCTCATGCGCGCTGGTTTTCCAATTTGTGCGGCTGACGTAATCGGCAATCGGCTGCTGTTCGTCCGCGAGACGCCCATACGAGCGATTCCGCGGCCGCATTAGGGCCCTGCGAACACGACATAACTGTCCTTACTGTCCTTGTGATAAAAAACAGGGTAACTTGTTTCAAACGTTGTTGGGTAAACAAACGCGTATGCCCGCAAGTCACAAGTCTTTCTGGAGAGCGTGATGGCTGAGCAACCTGCCCCGGGTCCCTTTGGCGGCCTGCTGAGAGCCGCATCAAAAGTCGAGCCCGATGAGTTCAAAGCCACGGCGGCTTCATTCCTTTTGGTATTGATCCTGATGGCCGCATATTACATTTTGCGGCCGGTGCGGGATGCGTTGGCCAGCGACTGGACTGATGCCGAGGTCAGTTTGTTATGGACGATCAATTTCTTTTTCAGTTTCGCAGTGGTGGCCTTGTACGGCGCGTCGGCCTCCAGAATGTCGGTCAGGAAACTGGTGCCGGCCGTCTACGGTTTCTTTGCAGCGACTTTTGTTGCCTTTTACCTGGGCTCGCTATTCATCGAAGACGGCGTGCTGATCGACAAGGCATTTTATGTCTGGGTCAGTGTTTTCAGTCTGTTTCCGATTTCGGTGTTCTGGAGTTTTATGTCTGACTTGCACACCCGCGAACAGTCCAAGCGGTTGTTTGGTGTGATTACGACGGGTGCCAGTGTGGGCGCCATCATCGGCCCTTCTATCCCTTTGGTGTTCTCCGGATTGGGTACCTATAACCTGACGCTCGTGGCGAGCGGGGTGTTGATCATCACCTTGCCGATCATCTTCTATCTACAGGGCATCACCAGAGGCAACGCGCACTACGCCAACTATGGAGCTCAGATGCAACAAGCGCCAACACTGGGCGGCAATCCCTTAGCCGGCTTCAAGTTGTTTCTGCAAAATCGTTTTTTGCTCGGCATTGGTCTGTTTTTGTTTCTCTATACGGGGATCGGTTCGTTTGTGTACCTGGAACTCAAGAACCTGATGGCAGATTTCGGTCGGGCCGAGCGCACCGAAATCTGGGCTTTCATGGATCTCGCGACTAACACGCTGACGATACTGTCCGGACTTTTCATTACCTCTCGTCTGGCCACGCGTTTCGGTTTGGGATGGACGCTGGCTTTGTTGCCGATCGTGGTGGCAGGTGGTCTGTTGTCGGTGGCGATGGTTCCGGTACTTTCGATTGTGGTTGGGTTGCAGATATTTCGGCGGGCAGGCAATTACGGCATTACCCGTCCTGCACGCGAGATGTTGTTCACCTACGTTGATCAGGAAACCCGGTTCAAGGCAAAACCGGTCATCGATGTGGTGGTATATCGAGGTGGTGACGTGTTCTGGGGATGGGCGTTTACCGGTCTGACCCAGGTGCTGGGATTGGGAATGGCGGCGGTGGCTGCCGTGGGCGCCGGCATTGCATCTGTCTGGGCATTTGTCGGACTCTACATAGGGCGTCGTGCCGAGACTGGCGGCGGCAAGCAGAGTCCAACGGATGGGGTACCGGAGAAAACGCCCGCGTAATAGCAGTTTGTTGGAAAAGCTACTGCGCCAGTACGTAGCAATCGAACGCTTGCGGCGTCACGTGCTCGCTACGCTTAGCTCAACAACCGTTGACGCTGTTCGCTAATAACCTCGCGTGAGGTCCACCAAATTAATCATCTTGTCGCCATTGACGTAACGGCGAAAATTCTCTTCGACTAGCGTCCAGACGCGATCACCGATTTTTTCCGATCGAAATGCGACGTGCGGCGTGATGATGACGCGAGGTTGTGTCCATAGCGGGTGATCTGCGGGCAGCGGTTCGGGGTCAGTGACGTCAAGGCCGGCGCCACCGAGCTCGCCGTTCCTGAGTGCGGCTAACAGGTCATCCTGATTGGTGCTCTTGCCGCGGCCGACGCTGATGAAGTAGGCATGGGGTTGCATCGCCTTGAAGAATTCGGCGTTGAACATGCCGCTCGTTTTGTCGGTCAGAGGTGCGGTGTTGATAACCACGTCGGCTTGCCTGGTTAACTCGAGTAGCTCGTGGGACAAGCCGACATAACTCACGTAGTCGGGACCTTCGCGGCGGCTGTTACGGGTGGCGATGACGCGCATGCCCAACCCATGGGCGCGGCGCGCAGTTTCCCTTCCAATGCCACCGAGTCCCACGACAAGTACGGTACGACCTTCGAGCTCCCAGAACTGATCGGCGTACAGACCTCTCGCCCATTCCTGCGTTTGCTGTTTGGCAATGAATCCGTCGAAGCCCCGATTCAAGGCCATCATCAGCGCGATGGCGTGTTCGGCGATTTCAGGACCGGACAGTCTCTTGACGTTTGTAATAACAGTGTCTTGGCGATGCATCACTTCCGATGCGGCACAGTTTTCAACTCCGACCGCCATCGACATCATCCACCGTAGTTGATGGTCACTGTTTACGCCGGGAGGAATGCAATAACCGATGAATACATCGGCATCTTTCAGCGCTGCCGGTAGTGCGTCGGCACTGGCGACTGCTTCAAAGTTAATAGACGGGTAGGCAGCTCTTATTTCTGGAATCCCGCTTTCGGTCACAGCGTTCTGCCAAACGACAACCTTCTGCGGCACTCTCCAGTTGGCCATTTCACGAGCGGGTTGACGCGACTCGCGCAAACCAAACCTTTCGAGCAAGGCTTGCGCTTCGGCGGTCTGGGCAGCTGCCGGTATTGCGGCAACTCCAAGCAGTAAACTTAGCAGAGCACTGGCAAAGCATGCGAAGCGAATCGAATATGCCATGGCGCGATCCTTTTAGTTGTTCGTCGCGATCACTGTTGCTGTGATCAGTCTCCTGAAAGTCAGTATAGCTTACCGTTGACTGATGACAGGGACCCGCTGGGACATCGATTGCGCTACCTCAAGCTGTGTCAGTATCAAGCTGACCAGCGAGTTGCGGTTTCGCACCTTGCGGCTTATTGCCATATGCGGATCGTGGGTCGCGCCGTTCTTGCGCTGAAGATCTGTTTTGCACAATAGAGCTGGCCGCCTGGCGTAGCGAAAGCCACGACAGCGTGTGAAAGAAAATCGCGTAAGGGACGAGAAACAGCGGGATCATTCCGGTGGGAAACAGCAGCAGGTCGTTCGTTACTTCGGGGAAGAATAGCTGCTGCGGTCCTTTCGAGGCTGTGAAACCGAAGAAGAATGCGCCCAGAAAATCGGCGACTCCAAGTACCAATACGGTGAGCAGCGCTGCACGTGGAAGCTGAGCCCGGCTACGGTAAGCGATCAATGCAACCGCGGCAGTAACGCCGACGACGATGTCTCCAATACCGGCAGGGTAGGCAAACATGCCGGGAAGATTGCCGCGAGCCATTTCAATCAGGAACAGGCCCTCGATGACGCGCCATACCTGTAGCCCGACGAGCCAGCGCTGCGACAAGGGCTCGGTGAGGAACCAGTTACGTCCGAGAAACAGGATCAGGCTTGGAGCAATCCAGCAGATCGGTACGATGAGGTTGCCGAGTGGTCCGACGCAACGGGCAATGTCGCTCAGTCAGAACCATGTCATCACTGCGCCCCACACCAGGAAGCCGGCGCCAATCAGTGCGCCTTTGCGGGCAGAGGCGCCACTGAAGACGTAGGTGGCCAGCGCGTAGAAGGGGGTGACCAACAAAGCTGCCGCAATTAGGGTCACCGTCAGGAAGTGCGCGTTCATTACTGAGTAGCTTGGTTCCATCTCCGTATCTCCTTTGCCCGTTTTCTTGCTGGGTGGCGAAAGTTGGACAATTAGATATATAAAACAGATAGTTAAACGAGAAGCGCTGTTGCTACGCTTGGCAGACTGATAAGTCAGTTGCAATTTGAAACGGACTGTACGAAATTGCGTTGCATGATGCAACCCACTATTATTTACCCATGGAACGCAAGACTTTTGGCGATGCGCCATGCTCAATCGCACGGTCGCTAGATGTGCTCGGTGACTGGTGGAGCCCCTTGATCATCCGCGAATGCCTGTATGGCGTTCACCGGTTCGACGGCTTCCAGCAGTGGCTGGGCATTGGCCGCAACATACTGACAAGTCGGCTAAAACTTCTGTTAGATCAGGGGCTTCTGGAAAAGCGTAAGTATCAGGACAAGCCCGAGCGCTACGAGTACCACCTCACCGAGAAGGGGTACGACGCGGCGCTGGCTTTAATTGCCCTGATGCCGTTCGGTGACAAGTGGTTCTTCGAGCGGGGCAAGGAGCCGATTCAGCTCTACGATCGGCGTTCCGGCAGGCGCGTGCGGCCTAAGTTGGTGGACGCCAATACCGGCGTGGCGATCGACGCGCGGGACCTGTACGCGGGTCCCGGGCCGTCATTCCCCGAATCGGAGGAAGTACGTGCCAGGCGATTTTCCGAGTTCTATGAGGCGAAACTAGGGCGGAGCGATAAGTCATCGTGAGGGCCCTGCATAGTCACACTTTGTTGCTGCGGTAGCGCATTGGCACAGAGCGCTGTGCCGGAATCGAATCGCCGGCAGATGTGCCGGGCGCGACCGCGTAGCTGTGTGATCGTTACAACAACCGCTCTTTTTGGTTGCTAAAGAAGAGCTACGCGGTCGGGTCTCAGGCCTGACTTGGTGTGACTGTCACACCTGTGGTGCAGGAATCGGCCCTAACGCTTTCTCGAGGGATAAACCCAATGAAAGCAAAGCGCGATCATTCCCGTTCAGTGCGTCGAATTCGAGTCCGACTGGCAGCCCGCTCGACGTGATACCGGCCGGGAGAATCAGGCTGGCCATGTTCGCGCAACTCCCCAGCGCTACGTTGCGAGCCATCGCGATGTAGAGGGGGACTCTTTCGCCGGAGATGGTTGCCTCGGTTTCTTCTCCGATGCGCGGCGGCGGAATCATGATTGGCGGAAACGCCAATGCGGAAATTCCCTGCCGTTGAAAATACAGACGAATTTCCTCTCTGATCTCTTGCCGCTTGGCAAGCATGGATTCGTAGGCTTCCCTGCTTGGGCGATTCGGCGGCAGCGCGAAAGCCTTCATCGTTTCCTGAATCCCATGGCTGCCCTGCGCGAGCATTTGATCAAACGTTAGACCCGTGCCTTGTTCTTCCAAAAATCCGGAAATAGCCGGCACGGTCTCGTAGGTGATGATGGTTATTGCCGTTCCCATGGCTGCCTTGGCCGCTTCGGGAATCTCTGCCCAGACTAATGTCGCGCCGGCCGCTCGCAGCTTGAGGAATGCTTCGTTGGTGATGCGTTCCACTTCGGGATCGAGACCGCTCAGAAAATACTCGGGCGATATGCCTATGCGCACATCCTTTAACGGTGTTTCCTCCAGAGGCGAGCCGTCCCCGGTGACAACCGAGTCAAACAACGCAAGGTCCTTCACTGAACGCGCCAGCGGACCGATCTGGTCGAACTTGTTCATCGTCAGCGGCATGACACCGTCACCGGAATAACGGCCGTAGCTTGGCCGCAGT
Organism: Betaproteobacteria bacterium; assembly: GCA_020354125.1. Classification (GTDB taxonomy): domain Bacteria; phylum Pseudomonadota; class Gammaproteobacteria; order Burkholderiales; family Eutrophovitaceae; genus SG8-40. The sequence continues at coordinate 2,128,769 of CP070643.1, forward strand.
CCTGCGAGGCCGCACATGGTGGCCGGGACTCTAATCGATCCGAGTGTGTCTTCGGCAATTGCAATTGGTGCCATGCGGGCTGCCACCGTGACGCCGGAGCCCCCGCTGCTGCCTCCGGGTACCCGGGCCCGGTCGTACGGATTGTGCGCCGGCCCAAATATTCCGTTGTTGCTGGTCCAGCCGTAAGACAACTCGTGAATGTTCGTCTTGCCCATGAGGATGCCGCCCTGGCTAAAGAGCGGATCGAGCACCTTCGCGTCCTCGCTGGGTCTGAAGTTGCGCAATGCACCGGTGCCGTTGGTTGTCCGCAACTCGCGGGTATTCACACTGTCTTTCACTGGAATCGGCAAACCATGCAGCGCGCCGGTCGCGCCACCGCCTGCACGTTTACTGTCAGCATTCCTCGCTGCTTCGAGCACTGCCTCCCGGTCCAGCGTGATAAAGGCGTTCAGGCTTTCCAGACTCTGAGCGCGGTCGACCAGTGCGCCGGCATAGTCTTCTGATTTGATATCGCCATTGCGCATAGCAGTCACTGCGGCGACTGCTGAGAGTTCGGTGAGCTCGTCTTGTCGGGTTGCAGCGCGTGCAACCGGATGTTGCAGTGCCAATGAAGTAGTTGCTCCCCCGGCAAGCATCGAGGTGCGGACCAGAAACTCCCGACGCGTGTTGGAGTGTGTCATTTCAGATCTCCTCGTATGGAAACGGGCGTTCAGTTTCGAATGCCGATCCTTCCTGCACTGAACACCCTGATTGTTGTTGATTAAATCGCTACGTAGATGAAGGATGCTTGCGCATTAGATTACGTAGTCCCCGGTATCTCAAGCCAGCTCACAATGCTTTACTTGTCATTGAGTTGTCATTGAGCGGGAGAAACTGGCTAGTCGCCAAAGCGCTTGGTGATCGCGCCGTGCTTGAACTTTCACGCGACTCGAACATCCAGACCGCGTGCGTGAGCAAACCACGAATCTGTGGCGTTTTCGCCATTTACGGTTCCCAGACAAAACACTAATCAGTCGACGCCATCGTGTGTAATTTCTGCCTCTGTGCAACGTCCGCAAATTGTCAGTATCCGCCGACGTTCGTTGTGGATTCACCTGTCTGCTGCCTGTTCACCCGATTGCAACATTCTGGCGGTGAGTCGTCCAAGCCGCGCCAGCAGCAGATGGATGGGCCCGAGTGACTGATTTAGTGCGCGATCGCCCGCCGCCGAGCAGTCTGGCTGAACCACACTCCGGCGTCGGAATCGAGTGTCTTGTCTTGATGGCGGCGAGACGGATGCCAGTTGGATTACATGTCATGCGACACACTGGTCGCCGTTCCGCGAAACTGCGGACTCAAGTTGGAACGGAAGTTGCCGAAGTAAGATCTGCATGACCTTATGGCTGACGTCGGAATGGATAACGCTGCATGCAACACACGCAGCGTGACCAGTTCCGGGGCAGATTAACGCTGGGTTGAAGGGGTGAGCGAGGGACCATTTTCATGGAACCACGAGGACTGACTATGAACACCTCTACTGCACACGCTCTCAAACGCTCAGCTTCAAGCTTCGCCGGGCATCCGGCTCTGGCGATGGCTGCTGGCTTTCTTGCACTGCTTTGCCTGGCTGTGCAAGTCCAAGCCGGCGATATCGAACACATCGATAGTGGTTCGATCGGTGCTGGTTCATTTGACATGTATGGCGTGTCGGAGTGGTTCAGGGATCGCTTCTCCGAGGCCGAGCTGAAGAACTATCAGCCAGACGAATTTCAGATCGAGGCGCATGCTTGCGGCTGTTACGACCGCCCCGAGCCACACTACCCGTATTTACTGGTGTTCTTCAATACGCCGAAGGGTGATCTGGTCGGAAGGCCTGACCGCCGCGGGGTCGACACCGTCATCACGCGATTGGCAGTCCGCCATGGCGAGCGCTACTGCGACGTCGACTCGGAAGAACAGTGTTATGGCACCTTCGCCCACCCTTGTGAGTTCAGCGATTTCAAATACGGTCGTCAACTGGCGCCGTATTTCCCCACTTGTAAGGTGGATGAACCCGAATCCGAGCTGACGCCGGTTCGTTACAACAGCGACTGACTAAGGCGAGCAATTCTCCGCGGACGGATGCGGATTGAACCGGTGTGAGATCGTAGCGGCCAGAGTTCATCCTGAACCCTGGTCGTGATCGACAGACTGCCCGTGACGCTATTCGCTGACTGGACGGCGCGCTTTGCGCGCCGTCGTCAATTGTGGAATGTCTTGGGCTGTTGGCAATGTCTATCGAGGAATTATCCTTGCAGTCCCGTGCCGAGCACGAAATCGAATTCGCCAACCATGAACTGACCATTCTGTTTCAGGTCCATGGCCAGCGAAGGTTTGTGAGCACCCCAGGGGTCGGTCGCAAGGTGTTCATCGCCTTTGAAATACAGCTGCGTGGTCAACGGCATGTTCAGGAACGGAAACACCTTGATATGAATGTGGCGGGCGCGAGTCAGGCCACCCTATTTCTCGAGGCCAGGCGCATTGGGCGGAATCGGTTATGCGCCGGGGATGATGGTCTGAACCTCGTATCTGCCCAGCGCATCAGCTTTCATTAAGCCGCGCAGTTTGAACGGGGGCGATGGCTCAAGGAAATCGCCTGGCTTCTTCTTGTCGTAGAACCCGGCATCATCGCCGTGCCAGATTTCGATCATCGTGCCGGGTAGTGGTGTGCGGCAGTCTTCGCTGACTACCCGGCCGCGCAACATCAGCTTCTGACCCGGCTCGTCATCAGCTGCCAGCTTCAACCGGAATATCGGTGCGCTGACGTTGTACATCGGGCCAAGAATGTCCGGCTCAGTAACTTTGCAATCCTTTGCCGCCGCCAGCACCGGTAATCCGCCGACAACCGCGGCACCAAGTGTTGATACGCTGCGCTGCAGAAACCGCCTGCGCGGCTGATACGCTTGCATTTTGTATTTGCGATGATCACTCATTTTCTTCTTCCCCGAGTTATCTTCGTCGGCGATTGGGTCGACGTGCTTTGCAAGTGATTGCTTTTCCGCAGGGGCAAGCTTACCAGCATGGAGCTTTCACAGAACATCATGGGACAATAGCGCGGTATCCCTATTTGGCTCGTTCCGAGCAAGAGGATGGAGAATGACTGATTTCCAAGTAAGCTCATGCGGATTGTCATGCGGATTGCTGACGTCCAGAGTGGCTGCATGCGTCGCGGCTGTGGGTTTGTTCGCGTCACTTGCGATTGTTTCCGTGGCAGCGCATGCACAGGCCGAAGAACGCAGAGACTCGCGCCGATACACCTTCAGGTTCGGTACGTTCGATATGACTGGCGTGTCGTCGTGGTTCAAAAACCGATTCTCCGAAGCGGAGCTCAAGACATATCGGCCTGAGGACTTTGACATCGAGCAGGCGCTGTGCAGTTGTTACGACCGGCCGGTGCCGCATTACCCCTATGTATTGATGTTGTTCTCTACACCGAAAGGCGATCTGGTGGGCAGGCCGGAACGGCGTGGTTTTGACACTGTAATCATTCCACTGGCAGTACGGTTCGGTGAGCGCTACTGCGAGATTGATGCGGAAGATCAATGCTATGGATCATTCGCCAATCCATGTGATTTCAGCGATTTTCGATACGGAGAGGAGTTGGAGCCGTATTTCCCGGGTTGTCTGGAGGTTGAAGCCGATTCCCAACTGGAGCCGGTCCGTTTCAAAATCAATTCAACGAGGTAAACCATGTTGAAGGATCGCCGCCGTGTTGTTACCGGACATAACGAATCCGGCAAATCCATTGTTGTTATTGACGGGCCGCCGGCACGAATTTTTGGTACCGACACGAGAGGTCTGGCGGAGGTATGGAATACGGATGGCGCGCCGATAAACACGCAAGAAAGAACCGACAGCGCGGATATCGATGTTGTCTTATCGCCGGTTGCGCACGGATCCAAGTTCCGTTTCTTTGCAATTGCGCCGGAAGATTTGTCGTTATCGGATGAAGAACGGGAGGCGCGCGTTGCCGCGCGATTTGCGGCGATGGGAGCGGCACATGAGCGGCCAGACACCAGTCGCCATCCGGCGATGCACAAAACCAAGACCGTGGACTACATCATCCTGCTCTCCGGTGAGGCGACATTGCTATTGGATGATGATGAACGGGATCTAAAGCCGTTTGACGTCGTCGTGCAACGTGGAACCAATCACGCATGGATCAACAAGGGAACGGAGCCGGCTCTTTTAGCCGGTGTCCTGGTCGACGCGGACGTGGAATGAGTTGCAATCGAACAAGTCGATATCTATCGAGTTACCGGGGCATTTGGTCGAGGAGAAACCATGGCACGCATAGTCCATGCAGTTGTTGCGCTGTTTGTCCTGTTAATGGGCTTGATTCAGTTCAATGACCCTGATCCTGCCTATTGGGTGACCGTCTATGTACTTGTAGCAGTTATACCGGCAGCACGGATTTTTGGCCGCCGTCTGCCGAAGACTTCGTTGGTGGCAGCGGGCATGGTGCTGTCCGGACTACTGATCGCCGTGCCTGGTTTCATTGACTACCTGACATCGGGCGACTACGCGTCTATCGGTGGGAAGATGATGGCAGTCAAGCCTTACGTTGAATTGGCACGGGAGTTCCTCGGCCTTGTCATCGCAGCCGTTGTACTAAGCGTGTATAACAAGTGGGGGTTGCGCTGACAATTTAACTGACCGCGTTGGTTGTCGGTGACTTCGTCGCTCGTAAGTCGACCAATTGATCTCGTCCGTGTCACAATCGATTGGTTCATTTTATCGTACCCATCGCACGCATCTATCGTAATCGCATCTATCGTAATCGCATCTATCGTAATTGCGTCTATCGAAATGGCCCTTAAACGTCCCAAAGGCTCTTCCGGCATGCTGGTTGAGCTGGAACACACTTCAAGAATTCTGAAAGTCAATCCGCTGGGTGATCCTTATGTACGCAAGCTCGCGGTGTGGCTGCCGCCGGAATATGACAGTTCGACGCGCCGGCGCTTTCCGGTGCTATATGACCTGGCCGGCTTCACCGGGTCCGGTTTGGCACATACCAACTGGAAACCGTTCGGTGACAATGTGCCAGAGCGGGCGGCACGACTGATTCATGAGAAGAAGATGGGCCCGGTGATCGTGGTTTTTCCGGATTGCTTCACGGCATTCGGCGGCAATCAGTACATCAATTCATCTGCCATCGGCAATTACGCCGATTATCTGACGCGCGAGATCGTGCCATTTGTCGATGGTGAGTTCCGAACCTTGGCAAGTCGTGAGCATCGCGGCTGCTTCGGCAAGTCATCTGGCGGATACGGTGCCATCATCCACGGCATGAAGTACGCGAATACCTGGGGTGCGATTGCCAACCACTCGGGCGATGCCTATTTCGACTTCGTGTACTGGGCCGATTGGCCAAATACGCTCAACGAGCTGGCGAAATACCGGGCGCAGAAGCGGCGAGCCGGTAAAGTCGACGTGCGCGCCACGTCTGGCCGAAAGGGGTTGGCGGAAGGGCTGGATGACGGGCGCATCAAGCGTTTTCTCGAGAACGTCTGGAAAAAGGAAAAGCTCACGATGTCCGAAGGCCACTGTTTGATGAATATCTGCATGGCCGCAACTTACGATCCGGATCGCCGCGCACCGCTCGGTTTTCGAGTGCCGTTCAACATGGAATCAGGGGAGATGATTCACCGGCGCTGGAACAAATGGCGCGACCATGATCCGATCTACCTTGTCACGAAGCACCGCGCCAATCTGAAGACGCTGCGTGGCATCTATATCGACTGCGGCTGGCGTGACCAGTATCAGATTCATTACGGCGCGCGTATCCTTTCAAAACGTCTCGCTGCGGCGGGCGTGCGGCATGTCTATGAAGAATTCGATGACAACCATTCAGACATCGATTATCGAATGGACGTGAGTCTGCCGTTTCTGTACAAAGCCTTGAAGGCGTGAGGCGTGACAAGAATACGCTGAGGAGTAAAGACGCGACATGATGATCCCGACCACACTGGCGACGCTCGGCCAAATCGTGACCGGCATTATCGACATGTATGGTCTCGATTCCACTGCGATGCTCAAACGGCACGGTATCGATCCGGCATTGCTTCGCGATCCGGATGCAAGAATTCCAAGCGGTGCCTGGGATGACGTTACGCGCGAGGCTGCCGAGCACATTCCCGACCCGGCGTTTGGTTTGCTGGCGGCCCGTTGCTGGCATCCGTCGAATCTCGGCGCGCTCGGTTATGCGTGGCTGACAAGTTCGACCCTGCGTACCGCTCTTGGCCGCCTTGTACGCTACTGGCGTCTTCTGGGAGAAGCTTCATCAGGCCGATTGGATGAAACGTCAGCGGGATTGATGCTGGTTGTCGACAGGCAGGCGCCTGATCCGGCTACCAACGAAATCGTGGTCGATTTCGCTATGTCACTGGTGATGGATATGTGCCGAATGAATGCAGGCTCTACGCTGCGGCCGGCGGCGATCCACCTGCACCGTGCTCGACCCAAGGACAGAGGCGCCTACCGACGCTTTTACGGCTGTGCCGTGCACTTTGATGCCGACGAAGATGCGATTACGCTCTCGTATAAGGACGTTGATCGTACCTTGCCGAGTTCGAACCGCCAGATCGCCGCAACCATGGATCGGATCCTGGTCGAGCGGCTGGCCGAACTGGACAAGAGCGACGTAGTGGCGCGTTGCCAGGCGCACCTGCTCGAACAGCTTTCGTCTGGCGACGTTTCCGAGGACGCCATGGCGGAGCAGCTCCACATGAGCCGCCGCACGCTTCAGCGCAAGCTCGCCGACTCCGATCTGACCTACAAGCAACTGGTCGACGACACGCGGCGAGACCTGGCAATGCGCCACCTCGACGACCCCAGGCACTCGATCACTGACGTTACTTTTCTTTTGGGGTTCTCCCAGCAAAGCGCCTTTACGCGTGCATTCAAGCGCTGGACGGGCATGTCGCCCAGCGAGTACCGCGCACAGCGTTCCGTCTCGGCGTAGTACCAAGTCCCCTGATCATCTGAAGCGACCGCCGGGCAAATCGGCGAAAAGGCGCGGCGCGCCCTTTTGTCGCATGCAGGCAAATGGTTGACGTATCGGGTCAAGCATTTCTCTAGGTGCCGACGCACACTTCGTTTGTCTGCCGGATTCCCGGCCGGCGGGCATTGGACATGACGCAACCGGAAGGAAGAGAGATCAGGAACGTTGGATTACGTGATTTTCAGGATGTCGAGTGGCGAGGACGAGAGCAGTGTCGAGGCTCACGTGCTGGCGCGCGCTTACCGTGCGGCGTGGCGAGTGAAGAATCTGGGCGAGCCTAACGGTGCGCATCAGTTTGCCTCGCTGGACCTCGTGATTTGCTATGGCGGATGGGCGCCGCCGCAAGTCGCCATTTCGCGAGAGGATGTCCTGCCGACGGCACAAAGGTCAAGGATGCGGTGTGGCGGCAATGGAGAGGCAGATGACGACTGAATTGTGGCTACGCATTCGGCGGCTGCTTCGAAGGCGTTCGCCGTCACGAGAAGTCGAGCGCATCGTTGCCGGCTGGCGTGCTGACGAAACAGTGCGAGACCACCGCCCAAGACGGCGGCGCGAGAGGCTCGATCTGATTGAGGGTTGGGTTTTGGAAGACACCGAACACGAACGCAATGGTACGAGACCGCGACCGAAAGGCGAAGAATCCAGGGATGGCGGAAATAAACCAAAATGATTGTTTACATAGCGGGGCTCATCACCATGGGCGCCGCGGGATTCTTCATTGGCGGCGCCTGGACATCTTTTGCACTCGTGATTTCCTGGTCGGCTTTCGCCGCTTCATATTGGCAGTTTCAGACACGTAAAGCGCAGGCGCGACGTCAATCACACTTTACTTCACCCGCGCAGTACGCTGGCATTAATGAAATTTTTGATAGCCTGGGTGACATTGCGCGCGAGCGCGAATGGGACATCGAAAAGCGACTCGAGATCGCCGGCCTGGCCTGCGAGCATCGCAACATGACGTTCGACGAGTTAGAACAGCTTTACGATCGGGGAATCAGGTCCTCACTTGGCAAGAATCGCCGAACCTTTCCAGAATCACCAAATAGCGACGAAACCGATCAATAGACACGTTAGTAAACCAAGCGACGTTGCTGACACCCGCGCCAAGCGAAACATCTGATCCAATCCGTCAGTCGACGCAGTGCATAATCGCGGTGTCGCCGATCTGATCGGGTCGACTATTCGGCCACACTTGCGTTTGACTGGCGCCTGGCGGTGGTTGCCACTGGCGCCACCGGGCTTGGTGCTCGCCCGCAGCTCGGCTTCCTGGCTCTCGCTTGCAGTCGTATTCGGTTTTCTGCTATTCATCCTTCTTGTCAAGGAGTATGTGGCCGCCGGCCTGTTCGTTCCGGGAATGGTTGTGATAGCGACGCGGGCCTGAATGCCCCGCGATTGCGTGGCGCCGTGCCAGCCAGGACGAGCTGGATGGGATCACGGGATGCGATGCCTTTCCTGCTCCTGAGGTTCGCCATGGGACTATCGCAGGCTGGGCGGCTGACAGTCCTGATACTGGGTTGCCTGCTTGCCTATTTCTGAGTTCTCTCGCGGTCAAGAAGAGCCGGACGACTCGAGCCAAACTCGAATAATCATAGAAAGGGACAGATATGGCGATTACCGATGATACTCACAGCAAGTCAATCGGTTACATTCTCTGGATCTTCGGTTTCATGGGCTCGCACCGCTTCTACTACGGCCGGCCGATAACCGGCACTATCTGGTTCTTCACGCTCGGCTTGTTGCTCATTGGTTGGATCGTGGACCTGTTTCTCATTCCGGCAATGGACCGCGAGGCCGACTTTCGCTATGTGACCGGCGACAAGAACTACAATATCAGCTGGATTTTGTTGACTTTTCTCGGGATCTTTGGCGCTCACCGTTTCTACCTTGGCAAGTGGGTGACCGGACTGGTGTGGTTTTTTACCGGGGGACTATTTCTGCTTGGTTACCTGTACGACTACTTGACGTTGAACGAGCAGATAGACGCGATCAACAGACGTCACCGCCTGGTATGAGGTTAGCTTGGCTTACCGATTACTGAGGTTTATTGATGACGGATGAAATGTTCGGAAGGAGCAGCATGTCAAGAATAATCATGGTCTTGGCGATCATGTTCATGGCAACCCCAGCCGTCGCTGCGGGCAAAGACAAGGCACTCACTTTGTATGGTGGTTATCGCGATGGTGGCCGCTTTACCGATGAGATATCTGGGCAACGCCTGGAGGTGGAGGGAAGCGGTGCGGTTTCGTTGGCGTATGACTTTGCAAAGGACGCGTCGCGTGCGTATCAGATCTTCCTGAGCCATCAACGAAGCGATTTGTCGCTAAAGAACGTCCCGGCTGCTACCAGTGAGTCGATCGGGATGAACATCACTTATCTGCATATCGGTGGCACCAACTTCTGGCAGAGCAGGCTTGGCAAAGGATGGTATGTGGTTGGTGGCCTTGGCGCGACGTTCTTTGATCCGGGTGAAGGTTTCGACAGTGAACTGCGTGCGTCGGGCAACCTCGGTTTTGGATATGAGCAACCACTGGGAAAGACCTTCGGGTTGCGTTTCGAGGCGCGCGGCTATGCCACCTTGGTCAACAGCAGCGGTGGTTTCTTTTGCTCGGGCGGATGTATCGTGTCCATCAGCGGCGAGGTATTCACGCAAGGCGAGCTGATGCTGGGATTATCGGCTCGGTTTTGACGGTTGGTCACTCGGCGCTCGTTCACCAGGATTTCGGTTGTAACATCTGGCTGTGATGAGAATCGATACTGTACGGGATTGGGTGAGCTCAGCGCAGCGCGCCGTCATGTTGACGGGCGCTGGGATTTCGACCGAATCGGGCATTCCCGATTTCCGCGGACCGCAGGGGGTCTGGACTAAGGACCCGCTGGCAGAGAAACTTTCCAACATCCAGTACTACATGTCCGACCCGGAGGTGCGCAAAGCCTCCTGGCGATCGCGACTAGAACACCCTGCGTGGGAGGCAAGGCCGAACACCGGTCATATGGCACTCGCGGAACTGGAGCAACGAGGAAAGTTGCACGCATTGATTACGCAGAACATCGATGGTTTGCACCAGATGGCGGGCAACTCTCCGGACAAAGTCATCGAAGTGCACGGCACAGTGCGCGAAGTCGTGTGCATGGCGTGTGCTGCACTCACGCCAATGCAAGCGACTCTCGATCGGGTACGGGCTGGCGAAGAAGATCCGCGCTGTCTCGATTGCGGTGGAATACTGAAGAGTGCAACCATTTCGTTCGGACAGGCATTGGTGCCAGAGGTGATTGACCGCGCGATGAATGCGGCTGCCGAGGCCGATTTGTTCTTTGCGATTGGAACCAGTTTGCAGGTCTATCCGATTGCCGGCGCGCTGCCCGCGGCGCACACGGCCGGAGCGCGGATCGTCATCGTCAATGCTCAGCCGACACCTTTCGATGACATTGCTGACGCCGTGTACCGGGAAGCGATTGGCAAGGTGCTACCGCAGCTGTTCTCCCCCTGATCTGCCTGCGTGCACTTGCGCTCGCTCGTTACAATAAGCCGACATCACACCGGTTCACATCACATCATGGAGGCGGAAGATGAGCGAGATTACCAAGAACGATATCTTCAATGCCGGCCTGGAGTTGCGGCGCGAGGTACTCGGCGACGAGTATGTTGATCGCGCATTCGCAGTGAAGGACGAGTTCAGCGACGCTTTGCAGGACTACATCACTACTCATGCATGGGGTGCGGTGTGGGCCCGGCGCGGCGATGACGGCGAGCTCACCTTGCCGAAGAAGACGCGTTCGATTATGAACCTGGCGATGCTGGCGGCGATCAACCGGCCCCATGAACTTGAAATACATCTTCGAGGCGCCATCAACAACGGTGTGACCAAGAAAGAGATGTTGGAGATTTTTCTGCACGTTGCGACGTATGCCGGGGCCCCGGCACTACTCGATGGAGTGCGTATCGCTCGCAAGGTTTGGGCAGAACAAGAGCAGGCCGGTATCGCCTAAACTTGGCTTTTCCGGGCCGGATTGTACGATCCGTTTGGTAAACCGAAAAAACAAGGGGTAAACGTATGGGCGAAGCAATTGCATTTGACCATGTCCATCTAATTAGCCGCGACCCGCAAGCTGCGGCGAAGTGGTATCAGGAAATGTTCGGCGGCAAGGTCACCGCAGTTCAGGAGAATCTGCGCGGCGCACCGCAGATCGATGTACGCGTTGGTGGTATGACCATTGTCATTCGTGGCCAAAGGCCGGGCGAGGAACCTATCGACACCAAACCGATGCAACACTTTGATGGATTCTCGAGTCACGATGAATGGGGGACGGACCATTTCGGCTTCACCTATCGCGGCGACCTGATGGCGTTCTGCGACGAGTTGAAGAAGAAAGGCGTGCAAATGGCGGTCGAGCCTTGGGAATTCAAACCCGGCATGGTGTTGTGCTATGTCGCAGCGCCCGATGGTGTAAGCATTGAACTAATTCAGGCCAGTGACTGACTTCGTTGAAGTTCTGATGCGATGTCGGCGTGTCAAGCGCATTATGTTCTGAGAACGCGTTCGTTTTGTTCGCTGCCAAGAGACAGTCGCCTTGTAGTATCCCGTTATGAGACTGCTGTTCGAGCTCAATAAGTCACCAGTGGGGCGGATGCTCGCACAGATTTTGAGCTCTCGCGGTGGCGGGACCTGCTTGTGTGTGATCGGGGTGATGTGCTGGTTTCACGGAACCGCAACCGCGCAGGAAATGACCCCGCGGGCTTATTGGCCGGCACCTTACGGAACGAAGCTTGTTGGCTTGGGTTATGGCTACCAGACTGGCGATATCGTGACCGATCCTTCGTTACCGCTCGTCGGAGTCGACTCGACGATTCACAACGGCACTGTTTTCTATCAGCAGACCATCAGCCTCGCCGGGCGAACCACCAACGTTCAGTTCGAAGTGCCTTATGTCGACGGAACCACAAAAGGCACGTTTGAGGGGCAACCGGCATCGGCTAACGTCAGTGGCCTGGGCGATGTGAGAGCGACAATAGCTGTGAACCTGGTGGGGGCGCCGTCGATGACAGGGGAAGAATTTCAGGCATTTCGTCAAAACCCCAAACCGATTGTTGCGACCAGTCTCAAGGTTGTTGCGCCGACAGGAGAATATGAAGCGGACAAGCTTGTCAATGTCGGTACTAACCGGTGGGCTGCAAAAATAAAGCTAGGCTACCTCCAGCCGATGCCAAAAAAAACGGTCCTCGAGTTGGCTGCAGGGGTATGGTTTTTCGAGGATAACGATGAATTCCTCGGCACGACGCGCGAACAGCAGCCGCTCACTGCGCTCGATCTGCATCTGGTGAAGCGGTTCAGACCGGGATTCTGGGGATCAATCGATGCAAACTATTACTTTGGGGGGCGGACTACAGTTGGCGGTACCGAGCGTGCCGATTTTCAACGCAACTCGCGTCTGGGTGTCTCACTTGTTTATCCATTCAAACGCCGACATGCTGTCAAGGTCAGCTTCAGTGGCGGTCTCGTCACGGAATCCGGTGGCGATTACAACACGCTCGTTCTGAACTATTTCTATCGCCTCGAGTAAGCACCGCCTCGATTAAGTATCGCCTCGAGTAAGCACCGCCTCGATTAAGTATTGCCTCGATTGATTCATCTCGTCGACTGACGCTAGGGTAGCGAAGCTTTCTGGCTTAACCTTCGAGGCCGTCTGCTGTGTCCGGTTCGCTGGCTCGCTTGCCCCAGAAACTGATGTCAATGTCGTAGCTGACAACGCTATCCAGCACCTCCCACTCCTTGATGTCGAAGCGGACGAACGACAGCGTCCTGATGGGAAACTTCGAGTCGACGATTGCGAGAGCTGCCTCGCGTGCGCGGGAATCATCGACTTTCGGACCGGTCCCGGTTTTGGAGCGGCCGACGTACAGCCGGAGTGAGTCAGCGGCGAGTTTTCCGTCGAATCCGGCTGGCTTCAAGGTAACGCCTGACTGCTTCGGAACTGTGGTGTCAACAATGAACGAACCGGAATATCGCTCGCTCAACGACGGTGTTTCGAACGGCGTGACAATCACACCGCCTGCGTCACTCCAATTGGTTTCCGGCGAGTTGGACAGAACGACATAGAAATCGCGCAGCAACGGGGCGTCAGCGCTGCTAAAGCTGACAGCCTCACTGTAGTTTTGCTCGTACAGAAGAACCGCACCTTCCTGGGCCACTGTCGAACTGAACAAAACGACTGGTAGTCCCAGAGTACAGACGCGGCCCACACGCGTCGTCAAGAACCTCATGCTCCCCTCCCTTACGGTCCCGCCTGACTGCTTTTCTTTGCTTTTGTCACCGGGAATTTACGCCGTTCTGGAGGCGAGTCAACCTGTAGAGATTTCGTCAACTGGAAGTTACTTTAACTTGTCAGGCTAAGCTGGTATCTGGACGTGAATTGGATGAACACTGCTCATACAGACGTCTGCAAAGATAAGCGCGTTCTTCAGCATTTCTACGCCCTAGTTTGACTTTGCAGGATGATTGCGGTCGGCACGATCGCTTCCGAAATGAGCACAAAAAAAAGGCCGAAGGTAATACCTTCGGCCTGTCAACTTGGGTCGCCGGTCATCGGAGCTTCACCAGCTCTTTCATGACCGTGTCAAAGCCTCCGAACACGGAGATCTTTCCGATCTTTTCCGTCACCTTTTCCAGTGTCTCCAGCTCCTTGAGCCGAAGTGCGGTCGGATTATCTTCCATCACTCGTGCGGTGTTCAGCAGAGAGCGGGTCGCAGCGGTTTCTTCACGACGGCGAATGACGTTTGCCAACGCAAGTTTTTCTGCCTCGACTACCTTGGCGAGAATGGTCTTCATGTCGCCCGGCAGAATGATGTCCTTCACACCAACCGTATCGACTTCAAGGCCAAAGCCTTCGACGCGGCGCTTGACGTATTCGGCAACAACCTGGTCGATTACCGCCTTGTTCTCCAACAGCTCGTCCAGAGTGCGCGTGCCAATGGCGGCACGCAGGCCGAACTGCAACTCCTTGTACAGGTAGTCAACCGGCTTGGCCTGTTTGGAGAACGCCACGCGCACATCATTGATGCGGTAGCCCGCGTTGAGGTTCACTCGCAGCGGCACCTTGTCCTTGGTCAGGATTTCCTGGCCCGCCACTTCAATTGCCTGCATGCGTAGATCGACAAATTCAACACGCACGTCACGGCCGAAGCAGAAGTAACCGCACACACCCGCATTCAGCACGTCAACCAGCTTGCCGTCGACATACAGGATGCCGACCTGGAACTCCGGCACCCGTACACCGCACACGTTATCGGCACCTGGTACCTTGGCAGTGAAGCCGTTGCCATTGAACGCGACAATCTGCGGCACGAGTTTCGGGTCGACCTCGAAGTCGTCTGTGATGTCGATGCGCTCGAAACGCAGGTCGATATAGCCCTTCCAATACAGGTTACGGGTGTTCGGAGCGAGCACTTCAGCAGGGATGTCGTTCTCGAAGACGAGACCGACTTCCTGCGCCCCCAGCGTCACCAGGTAGAACTCACGTTGCACCAACTCCGGTTCTTCTTTCACGAGGAAGTCGGTGAGACGATTATCAAAGTTGGTGATCGCTAGATCGAACTTCTCCACGGTCAGGCGGAAAAACGGATCGAATCGAACGGTTTCGCCGGGACCCAGTACTTCAACGAAGTCGCCATCCTCCAGCAAAAGGGCACGTTGATCCTTTCTTACACGAAACTTCCGAAATGGAAACATTTCATTCTCCTTCCAGTAAAACAATCCGGCCGCCCGGTTGTAAGACGGGCACCACCGCGTGCGCGGGGGAGCACGGCCGCACCTGGAAGCGCCGTCTCACTCAATGCTGCTGAAGCGAGAAAGCGTGCTTCGGCTGGTGCCGTTTCGCCCGCGTACGCCGCGAGGCGCACTCAGCCCGACAACCGGTGTTCGCGTCGCGATGATCTGCGGCGCTTACTGAGGCCGGCTCTGATACTGCATTCAAGGCTATTCAAGCCTTGTTAGGTGCGGGACTCGAACCCGCGATCGGCCACATGCCGATTGCTCACGGTCAGCGAGCTACCACGGGGACGGATATGGGATTCGAACCCACTTCCTCGAACGGTCTGTTCGTGCTCTACCAGTGAGCTAATCCGTCCATCGATTTTCGACGCTCCCGCGCCGCGGTACACGCGAGGCCAATGTTTCAGGCCGGGCGCGCCAGGGAGGACTCACGAGCCTCGCCCGCTGCGGTTTCACGTTCGCGACGAATTCTCATGCTCCTTGCGTCTGCAAGGAGCGAAACAAAAAAGCCCGAATACGTCGTCGCGCATCGGGCTTTGGAAAAAACAAAGCCCGGAGCGTTTTCACGGTCCGGGCCTGAGGGGCGTCAGCGCATGGGCGCTAGCCGTCCTCCGTTTCCGGACGCGTGTTCTCCTCGCCAGTGTCACGGCGATTCGATATGAGACTGCTAAAACCCGATGACAGGGCTTTGCAGGGCCTGCATCCAAATGTGTGTCTAAATTTCATATTTGCCTCAATTCGAGAGGGCGCGGATTCTGAACTTGTTATTCATCGAAGTCAACAGAAAAATTGCAATGCATCGATGCGTCATACAAGGACGTTGGGATCGACAGGCCCCGATCATTCCTATTTGCCGGGCGCGCCTTAGGCTCGCATGCTTGGCGAACTTCTTTCTCGGCTGGTTTGAGATTAGAATCGGCAGAAACAAATAGCCAGGGCTTCCGCACTCGGTATTGCAATGTCCTGCGGGATCAAGTCAAGGGAGGAAATCGGACATGGAAAACAAAATCATTGCGTTTGCGAGCAAGCGTTGTGGAGCAAGCGTCAGTGGCTTCAGTGATGTCAGTAGTTTCCGGGGGGGCAGTCATGAGTAGACTTCTCGATTCAATCAAACAGGCTGAGCGGGCGAGGCGCAAGAAGAAAAAAACAGTGCCGGCGCAGATAGGCGAAGAGAATTACGCGGACGCAGCCCCGAGCGTCTTCAATGCACAGCCAGCGCCGACGGGAGAAGCGCAACTTGACGAACCAACGCCACCGGGCACGGTGACATTGCACATCGAAGCCGAGAAGGCGATAAAAGACGAATCGGATAAGGACGCATCTACAAGTCTCGCTTCCGGCGGTGACAGCGCTGCGCCAGCTGAGGAGGCAAAAGCACGAGCGCGTATACGCATTTCTTCGCATACGTCCCGGATAGAACAACGCGAGGCGCGTG
>CP070643.1:2145090-2149599 GCA_020354125.1 Betaproteobacteria bacterium
GAGTCGTTTGGTCGCAGCATTGAGAGCGATTTCGGATTGCTGTTGGCTGGCCTGCGTGCCGCAGGCCTGGCAAAACGCGACGCAGCAGGCTGGAACATTACCGAAACCGGTGCCATCTGGGTCCATCGCGTCCAAAGTCTTTTCTCACTGAGCTATATCGATGACCTGTGGCAGCATTGCCAGGATCATCCGTGGCCCAGAGAAGTCGTGCTTGTCTAAGAGCGCAGCCGTTTGAATGCGCACCGGTTCCACCGTTCATTGTCGGCTGCGTACGCTATCGAGCAGGGATTTTGCGGAGGGAGGCGCTAAATGCTAGAGCCCACATTGGAGGCCACTGATTGAGCGATAACAGCAACAGCCCATCCGTGATTTCGACTGCGGGTCTAACTTGACCTCGCATGCAGGACTCAACGCTCCATTCTTGCTTTAATGTTTGCCATGACCAGATCTGCCATTGCCTCTTGCTGCCTAAGCATGAACGCTTCGCCTAGCTTGCCGAGCACAGGAACGGGGATTGCGTATTCCACGGTGAGGCTTAGCTTCGTTCCACTATCACTTGCTTCAAAGTTCCAGGCCCAGGTGCTGACGATGCCCCGTTTGGTTTTGGATACTCTGCGTCGGTTGGGAACGAACTCAGTAACTACGCTCTCACCCTCAAAGCGTATCCCGGCTAACTTGTAGCTCCATCGATAGCGCGACCCAACACCTTCCTCGTTTAGGTCCACGTCCTTTACCTCCATCATTTCCGGCAGGTATTCCAACATCGACATCGGCTCCGCGATGTAGGCGAAGACTTTCTCTACCGGAGCATTGATCTCAATCGTTCTCTCTATCTTTGCCATGATATTCCCTCTATCTAGTCTGCATCCGTTGCGGAGACTGACGCTCTCGGGTTCAGTTGCAAAGCAAAGGCCGGACAGGTGCGGCTCATCAATACAGTCATCGACGTTGCGAACGTCACTTTTTCTGCGAATGACGTCATCCAGTCGTTCGGGGAACGAAGTGATGACTCAGAATTACGCATCCATTCCCAAACACATAGCTTTGTCCGTCAGAGATGGGCTATCGCAGATCCACGTAGTCGCTGTTACGGTCCGGGGAACAGCGGATAAACCGTCCGCTCGTACGGAACTAACGTATATTTCGACTCCAAGAAAACGACCAAATCGACTAATTGACTAACCGTCATGACATCGTTGTAGTTCTTCATTTTCGATTTGCCGTTCACCGATACCACATCGGCCGGGTAGCCCCGCGCGAGGCGGTGTGATGGGTTGATGATCGATGTCACCAGATCGCCATAGGTCGTGACCCGCGTAACTTCACCGCCTAAGGCAATCGAAAGTTCAGGCGTCTTGCCCTCCGCGGCAATTTGATCAACACCATTGATCGTGTGGCAAGCGTTGCATTGCAAGCGGATGTAGTTTGCTTTGCCCGCTTCCGCGTCACCTTCCGGCAAAGTGAATCCCTTGCCCGAGTCCGGACGCGGATCACATCCAGATGTCATCGACATCGCCACGGTTAACAACAAGCAGAATATGAACTTGGCCATTGCTCTCTCCTCCTTGTAATACGGGTTGCCAACTTCGATTTGTGCTGTACGTTCGATTCCGCTGGCAATCGTTATCCATCAACTTGCTGATCACCTGATCGAAATCAGTTTGTCGGGCGCATCCGAATATGGAAGAAGTAATCTACGATTCAAATGCTATGGGCATCCCCGCAGGTGATCTTTGACCTACCTCAAAGCAGGCAGCCGACTATGAGGCACCCAGGGCGATGGGGTCTGGCCTGTAAATTTTGTAACGTAGCAGGGCAACGTGAGTATCAGGCGCTACGTTTTGCCGTCTTCGGGCATGGGAGGCCAGTCGAAACTGTTCTGGCCTTATTACGCCATTACTGGATTACGCGATGGATAAGCTCTAGCGCGTGGTGATGACTGTGTCGCAGATCGCCTTCCCGAGCTGTCTTTGGGCAATGCGAACGCGTGCCAAACGTCGTTGACATGCCTATCGCAGGCGATCATGATTTGGAACGGTGCGTTTGAAGCAGTCCGATCCGCGCGCGCATAACTCATGGTCACGTTTCTTGTAGATCGACTGCGAAGTGACCGCCATGCAGCGCCATGACGGCAAGGCTGCGAAAGCCCGTTCTATTTGCGGGGGAGGTTGCTCATGGACAATAGCAACGACATCATTATCGAAGCATGGAATACCGTGCTCTTCGAAAAATTCTGCCGATTCAAGCATCTCCTAGTCGATGGTCTGTCGCAGCACAGCGATGCCGCGTTTGAGCAGTGTATCCATCCGCAAGGCTCGAGGGTACTCGATGTTGGATGCGGGTTTGGTGACAGCACCTTGCGTATTGCCAAGCGTGTTGGATCGAGTGGCGAGGCGATTGGCGTAGACTGCGCAGAGAACTTCGTGCGCGCCGCGCAAGCCGAGGCGAGAAAGCAGGACGTGCAGAACGCGCGTTTTTTTGTCGGTGACGTGCAGTGGGGAGATCTGCGAGGGCCCTACGATCATGCTTTTGCGCGTTTTGGAACCATGTTTTTTGAGATGCCTGGCGCAGCAATGCGCAATATCCGCAAGGCGCTCAATCCGGGCGGCACATTTCTGCAGATCGTGTGGCGTCAACGAGAAGACAATCCCTGGTTGCATGATGCCGAACTGCGCGTCAAGGAGATCGTGCCGGTGATCTCGCACGAGGAAACGGATCAGGTGCATTGCGGGCCGGGACCATTTTCGATGTCCGGCCCGGACATGGTAAGCACCATGCTGCGTGGTGCAGGGTTCGAGCGCATTACCTTCGAGCGTTTCGACTGTGACATTTGCATCGGTCGCGATTTGGACGATGCCATCGAATTCGCTATGGCGCTCGGACCAGCCGGCGAGATTATCCGCTTGGCGGGACAGGAAGGGGAGACACGTAAACCCCAGGTCGTTGCTGCACTCAAGAAAGCGTTTGCGGAGTTCGCGCGACCGGATGGCGTATGGGCACCGTCGAGCACCTGGTTTATTTCGGCGACGAATCCAGGCTGAAACGTATCGAGGTTGCGCATCGAATCCAGGCGGTGGGGTCCGGCCCGTGTAGTTGTATAAGGCAGAACGGCAACGACATTGTCGGCGCTACCTTCTTCCTCTCTTCAGTCATGCTGTGGTAGGCCAAACTGTTATTCGTGTCCTTGGGCCATCATACTTTTAAATCAGTTTGTTGCGGTGGTTAGAATCGGAGAGGTCCTGCGCTTGTTCAAGCAGTAGGTCTGTCACTTCAAGGTACCTGCAGACTTCACTAATATGTCGAGATAAACGAGAATGCGAACTTGGGATCGTTTACGAAGAACAACATCATATGAGTGATTTGCGCCATGATCTCGGAGGCGATGCGCACATCGTGACGGATGAGGGCGGGTTGCCGCCGCCCGGCAAAGCTTCAATCCGTAAGTTCATAGTTGCATCATCCCTTGGCGTCCTTGCATTTCTTATCCCCTTCACGGTAGACGGGAAGTGGCAGATCCTGATTGGGTTTCTGGCCGACAGCACACGCGACTTTTTTGGCAAGGGCATGCCCTGGATAGTTCTTGGGTTGCTCTGTTTGAGCGCGGTCGGAACTGGTGTTGCTTACCTGATCGGTCGCGAAAAGCTAACCCAGTACCCGATTCTCCGGAGGCTTTTTCTGGTGACTCCCCTGTGGGCTGCAGTACGTGTCATGGGGGTCGTAATGTGTACGATGACCATCTTCCAGTTAGGCCCTGAAATGTTTTGGCACGCGAATACCGGAGGGACGGTGGTTAACGGTCTCGCTGTGAATATCGTGTTCATATTTCTGTTCGCGGGCTTTCTTATGCCGTTTTTGACAGAGTATGGTCTGATGGAATTTCTAGGCACATTTCTGAAGCGATCCTTCCGGCGCCTTTTTACGTTGCCGGGTCGCTCCGCAATCGATGCGCTGGCATCATGGATGTCTGCGGCCGCGATTGGTGTCTTGATAACAATTGATCAATACATCTCGGGCCATTACTCCCGTCGGGAAGCGGCGGTTATAGCGACAAACTTCTCGGTCGTGTCGCTACCATTCACGCTAGTGGTGGCGAACACCGTTGGTATGGGCAGCCACTTCATCTATTTTTATTTCGTTGTGGTGATTGTGGGTGTCGCATTGGCGATCATCACCCCGCGCATTCCACCGCTTTCTTTGTTCGAAGACAAACCGTATGACAGGTTTCATCCGGATCGGGAGGCGAAAACAACCGGTCATGAAAGTCTACTCAAGGAAGCAGTATTGCTGGGAGCACGACGTGCGCAGAACGCCGCTGCGCTTGGTACGCAATTGCGCGTATCGATTGGACACATACTGGATATCTGGTTCGGCCTTCTGCCAGCAGTCATTGTGATCGGCGGAGCGGGGTTAATGCTTGCCGAGTACACGCCGTTGCTTAGGTGGTTGGCGGTGCCTTTTGTTCCTCTCCTCGAATTGCTCGCAATTCCGGAACCGTCCGCCGCGGGAGCG
>CP070643.1:2149699-2175350 GCA_020354125.1 Betaproteobacteria bacterium
TGTTCCACCAGTCTGGATTTGGCACCAGAACCGTGCGCGTGTCCGGCACCCACTCAACCAACATGAACGGTCCGGTCCCGTTGACGTTCAGGTTGGCGAAGGTACTGACAACCGCCCCTTCCTGAATGTCCATGGCATTGTTTGCCTCTAACCACTCCTTGTCCATGATCCAGAACAGCGGCAGGTTCAACAATAAGGTCGGATCGGGAAACTTGGTAATGATGTCGATGGTGTGGTCGTCGATCTTGACGATCCTGTCGATAGAGGCAACAGCAAACGTCATACTCGAGTTGGGCATGCGGATGCGCTCGAGTGATGTCACAACGTCTTCTGCGGTGAACGGGTTGCCGTTATGAAATTTCACGCCCTTGCGCAAGTTAAACCGCCAGGTAAGCGGGTCGGTTTGTTCCCAGTCCGTCGCCAGTGACGGATGCAAAGACAGATCGTAGGCGCGGTGTACCAACGCCTCATAGAGGTTGTCTTTCATCGCATTGTTGGGGCCCTCGTTATGGGTGTAGGGATCCAGGCCCAGAATGTCGCCCGACGTTGAATAACGAAAGGTCTTGCCCTCTGCGGTTTCTGACGTCGTGCTCGTTACTTGATCCGTATCTTCGCTGGGTCCGCAGCCGGAAAGCGCAAAGGCCAGAATCAAGGTGATGATCGAAGTCTTTGCTGTTCCAAGCTTGCGCCGTTGGCTCAGGGCTACGCGCATTGTCTCTCCATCCAAAGTTGCAGGGCTTCTCCTGCCTTGGTTTGCAAAATTCTGTGTTCAGTCCTGCAATTTAGCATCCGTTGCCCCTGACGGCTCGCTGGCATTCTCGTAAGGCGCTATGAACACAGGCTTGATGCCACCTTCTCTCCACTCTTCGGCTCGTCAGGAAGGGCATTACTCGCGCTCGCGGTTTGCCGGAGGACTTGATCGTCAAACATCGGGGTCCAGCGGGTTTTTACAGAAGAAATTTGCCCGGACCTGACAGTTTCCGGGCTCCGGGCAGGGCTACCTCCCTTTGCCGGGGGACGAGACAAACGCGCCCCCCGTTTCGCCCTGAACACGGTGTTCCGCGAGCTGCCCGCCGGCGGCGTGAAATGCCCTTCCCCGACACTCCAAAGTGACAATAAATGGCGCGATACAGCATCGACATCACACAACCAGATAATAGATAACATATTGATTGGATAATCTAAATCTTGCTTTTTACCATATGCCTCAGTTATAATTGCTGCATTGCATCACCTCTAATATTTGCAGCACTTTCAACAACAAACTATCGGAGAGATTTATCTATATGACTAACAAAGTAAGTTTTCTGGAGCGTGTCATGAACTGTCTGATTGAGGCACGTGAACGCAAGGCACGAGTGGACATCCGCCAGCATCTGCGCGGATTGAGCGATCGGCACCTGGAGGACATGGGATTCTCGCGGGAATTGATCAACCAGGGGCCCAAAGCCTGGCCCTGGCGCGCTCCGGTCGAACCCCACGGCGCACCCATGCTGGCCGCCGCGATGCAGGGATGCAACACACAACGCCAGGCTCAGCAGGCAAATCAGACTGGCGCCGACGACAAACTGGCAGCCTGATTAGGCCAGGCGTCCAGGGCGATAGTGGTCGCTCACAATTTGTGGTCGCTGCGTGCCATCGCTTGCGCGCCGACCCGCGCTAGTCGCCTGGCTGTGAACCCCAACCACTAATCAACCGCTACGACTGCCTCGATCTCGACCAGCAGCTCTGGCTCGACGAGCTGATCGACGCCGACCATGGTCGCTGCCGGTGGATGCTCCGCCGAGATGTAACGGCTGCGCACCTCCATCACTGCCTTGCGCCGCTCCTGCGTGAAACCAACGATGAAAATCGTGAACTTGATGACATCGTCAAACGTCGCGCCGATCCCACCGAGCGCGAGCTTGAGATTCTCGAACACCTGAACCGCCTGCGCTTTAATATCGCCGGCACCAACCACCTTACCCTCGGCATCGGCCGAAACCTGACCGCTGATAAAAGCAATGCTGCCGCCTTGCGCGACGGTAACCTGTGTGTACATGCCCAGCGGTTTCATGCCGGGCGGATTAATAAATTTCTTGGGCATGCGCTTGTCCTCGAAGAACCATCAATGAGCAAACAAGTTTAGCGCACGACGTTCAAAGGGGTCCCTGCGCCTGATACAGATAGACAGATTTGGCGCCGTTATCTTGGCAACGTTACTCGTGGCCGCTATGCGTCAACCCCGATGCCGTAACGTTGTGCCCAGACGAGGCCGTCGATCGTCGCGCCTTTTGGCCGGTACTCGCAACCAATCCATCCCGCATAACGCAACTCGTCCATCAGATCGAAAAGGAAGGGATAGTTAATCTCGCCGATATTGGGCTCATGACGACCTGGCACGCCCGCGATTTGGAAGTGTCGCGTAACAGCAATGTTGTCGCGGATGGACTGCGCCAGGTTTCCTTCGAGCATCTGCATGTGATAGCAGTCAAGGTGCAGGAACAGGTTTTCCGAGCCGACCGCTTCGATGATGCGACGCGCCTGTGCAGTGTGATTAAGGAAGTAGCCGTGCATGCCCTGGGTGGTGTAATCCGGGCCACCGGCCACCACCCCCATCCTGTTGTTAATGGGTTCGATCACTGCAGTGATACCGTGTTCGCCAAGAAACCCGGCAGCGTGGTGCAGATTATCGATGTACACGCGTTCGGCCTGTTCGTACGCATCACCGCCGCCGACAACGCCGGCCATTACGTGCACGGTCTTACAATCAAGCGCGGCGGCATATTCGAGCACGCGCGGAAGGCTGTCTCGAAACTCCTGTACTCGTCCCGGTACCGCCGCAAGGCCGCGGTCTCCCCGATCCCAGTCACCCATGGGTGCGTCGAACAGCACCATCTTCAAACCGTTCGCCAATAGTCGCGCCCGCAACTCGACCGCCGGATAGTCATAAGGCACCTGGAACTCGACTGCCTTGAATCCCGCCGACGCGGCCGCCTCGAAGCGCTCCATGAACGGAACCTCGGTAAACAGGTAGTGAAGGTTCGCGGCAAACCGTGGCATCACCATATTCCTTGATCGCACATGATCCGCCAGCCCGAAGGTAATTCAGTTCAGGCGGCGTGGAGGAGATTGGCTCGCCAGGTTGTGAATCTACCAATGCCAATCGCTTGGGGATTATATCGATACGTGGCCAACCCATTCTGAACAGTTACGAAAATCAAGGGGGGCTGACACCCTGATCTACCGGTTGTTATATGGCGTCAAGTCCCCTCGTCTGTTGCTTTTTCAGCACGCTCCAGACAATTCTTGATCTTGCCGGAGGCCACACTCCAGGATTCGCTGGTGTGGCTACGGGGCACTAGGCCCAACGCCATCCGTTGACTCAAAGCGCCAGTATCCCCTCGACCATCTGCACTTGGTCCTCAATGGCGTCCTCATCAATGCCGAGCGCAGCGATCGCGTCATTACCGCCGATGGCCCAGTCCTGGCCGGCTTCATCAGAGTTGCAGCGCGAATAGATGTATTCGGCAACAAGCCCGAGCGCGATCAGCTTTCGTTCCCTGACTGGTATTTCATCGCCGGTGAGTTTTGAGTAGTCGTGGCTCATAGCAATTGAATTGCAGGTTTCGTCGGGCAGATGCCAGCTTCGGGCCAGCTCGGCGCCGACGCGTGCATGGTCGATGCCGAACTGTGCATTTTCTGCTTCGGTGAGCAGTTGCGTATCGGCCACGGCCTTGGAATAGAAATCTTCGTACTCGGGGAACCGCAACACCATCAGCGGAATACCGCGATCGCGGAAAAGCGCAAACGTATAGACATCCTCCCGGTCCAGCCCGGCGAGCGACTTGGCAAGCAGCGACGCCGTTTGCGCGATGTCCGACGAAGTTTCCCAAAAACGCTCAAGTACCTTGCTATCGGCTTTCATCAGGGAATTCCTCAGCAAAAGCCCGGTGACGATCTCTTTGACATTGCGCAATCCGAGCAATGCCAAGGCCTGTCGCACTGAAGTCGCCTTGTTACGCAGTGCAAAAAACGCCGAGTTCACCGTTTTGAGCATTGCCGCCGCCAGGCTCACATCCTCACTGACAATGTTGCTCACTGTCCTGTAGTCCGGCTCCTCCTTGCGCATCTCGGCCAACAGCCTGGTCAGTATTTCAGGGCAAGGTGGGATGCCCAGATCGCGGACCACCTGCTTGGCGTCATCTTCGCGGATCGTAACTTCTTGTTCCATTGAGTTCTACTCCAGACTTTTGCAGACGGTAATCCGGCCATTCGGACCGGCAACTGTATATATCGGCCATTCCCGCCTGACCTTTAGTTTGCCCGTCCAGCGTTCCTTCAGTAATGGAAGGTTGGCCGCAACTTTCACCCGTTTATACTTTCCCTCATCGGTGTTATGAGAAATCGGTGTTCAGAGAAAGTTGTTGTATAAATTGAGAGGGAGAGAACAATGACCAAGAAACGGGTGGTGGTAACCGGTGCCAGCGGCTACATCATTCAGCGAATGTGGCCTGAACTGATGGAGCGCTACGAGATCGTTGCGCTCGACAATCGCGAAACAACTTCCGACGGGAAGGCAGTTCCGGGCATCCGCGTTTGCGATCTCACGCAGCCAGACAGAAATCTGTATCGCGAGCACTTCAGAGGGGCTGACGCCATCATTCACAGCGCGTTCGTGAGCGCCAAAGGCCTTGATGCAACGACCTGGGCCGACAACAGCCAACCAAAGTTTGAGGCCGAGCACGCTAACGTCGCCATGGCCTACAACGTCTATCAGACCGCCATCGAGGAGGACGTCAAGAGAGTCGTCGTCGCCAGTTCCAATCACGCGGCCGATTACTACGAGCGACTCATCTGGAAAGATCAATGGGACTGCGTGACGCCCGACATGCCGCCGAAGTCCGACAACTTCTACGGCTGGGCCAAAATCGCGTATGAATCCCTCGGGTTCGTATTCGCCACCGGTAAAGTCGGTGGGCGAAAGCTTGAAGTTGTGCAGCTGCGTATCGGCGGCCCACGGGATAATGCCGATCTGGACGACATCACCGCGGGTGACATCAAAACGATGCATCGCGGCCTTGGCGCCTATCTCAGCAAGCGCGACCAGTTGCAGCTATTCGTCAAGAGTATCGAGGCGCCGGATATCGAGGATGAATACGGCATACCGTTCCAGATCTTCTACGGCGTGAGCGGCAATACGCACAATTTCTGGAGTATCGCCAACGCCCGTAAAGTCATCGGCTATGCGCCCCAGGACAACAGTCAGGTGAACTTCGCGGACCGAATCGCCGAAATCGCACGGGGGTGAACTAGTGTCCTCTTCCGTAAAGACCTGGCGAATGTTCAGGGCTAGCGAGAATGCGGGCAAAAGGTTTCTAACCGAAAATGCAACTGAAAGCCTCGCGAAATTTGCGCTAGGCGAGGCGCGAGTCGAGACAGGGTGCGCCCGCGTACGGCGGAGCAGGTTCCGCGCGCGCAAGCGCGTGGATGCGACCCGGAAGCGGTATGCTTGGCGCCGAGAACGCGTGCGTATGCGCGCCTACGAGGTCGCATCCCCATGAATGGGGCCCCTGCTCTGCGCTTCGGCGCGCACCCGGCGAGGCGAGCAACACTGCATGGCGCAGATTGTCGCCGGGACTTTCACAGGTCATTTACGGAAGAGGACACTACATGAGTGAAAAGGAATTTCAAGGCAAAACAGCACTGGTCACCGGAGGTTCGCGCGGCATTGGCCGGGCAACCTGTCTGGCGCTGGCCCGCGAGGGCGCGCGCGTGGCAGTGAACTACGTAAGCAACGAGAAAGCGGCTGGCAAGGTGGTGGCAGAAATCAAGCAGCTTGGTGGCGAAGCGATGGTGGTTGGCGCGGATGTTTCCGATTCCGGCAGCGTGACCAACATGGTTGCCACCGTTGAACACGGCCTCGGTCCGGTTGATCTGCTCGTCACCAGTGCCGGAATAGCCAAGGCCGCACACCATTCGGAGATGACGTTCGAGAGCTGGCGACAGATGATGTCGATCAATGTCGATGGCACCTATTTGCCTGTGATGGCAGTCAAGGATGGTATGCTTGATAGGGGTTACGGCCGGATCGTGTGTATCGCTTCGATTGCCGGATTACGGCCACGAGGCAGGATGATCACCTACAGCACATCGAAAGCAGCTGTCATCGCCTTCGCCAGAAGCTGTTCCGAAGCCTTTGGCCCGGCCATCCGCGTCAATTCCGTAGCACCGGGTTTGATTGAAACGGAGATGGGCGCACAAATGGGGCCGGAAGGCATGCAGCGTATGGCCGACGAAGCTTTTCTGAAACGCATCGGACAACCCGAAGAAATTGCCGAGACTGTGCTGTTTTTGTTGTCGGAACGTTCGAGCTTCACGACGGGCCAGACCTTGGTCGCCGACGGCGGGCGCGTCACGCTTCCGTGATGCTCGGCGGCCGAGCAAACCGCGGTCTGTCAGCTATTACAAACCTCTACCACGAGTCGGAACTTCGCCCCCTTTACCATTGAGCCATTGCCACAGCGGGTTCACCGCTACACCGTATCACGGAGCAGAGATCCTGCAGTAACCGACTCGTGCGTCTTTCTCGTCCCAGCGCATTTGGATGATAAGCCGTGTCGAACATCTCTTGGCTGGACAACATGGCGGAGTACGGGTCGCCCAGAACTGTCACGCCAAACGACTCCAGATAGGCTCTAACGGTCTGGAAGTAGGTTCTGTATGCGGACGATTCATAGTCGGGAAAACGTAACGTGTTCGGCCAGACGGCGTACACCCGTACGCCCTTGTTCCGAGCGTCATTCATCAGATCCGCAAGCGCAGTGGCCACCGCAACAGAGTCTAACGGTTTGATCTGAAGAGGCTCGGAAGCCGCGACGCGAGCCTGCATCTTGGGCGTAATCTCACTGGCTGTCGTTCCTGTCTGGTCGCCCCGGTGGTTTAGACGCTCCACCTTGAGAATCCCGCCAGCCTGAAATCCGGACCAACGTTTGGCCGTATCGAATATCGCTGTCAGAAAATCGACACCGAAGAAATACCGGGCCATCTCATCAAAGTCCCGCGACCACCGGTAGTCGGGATCATAGAACGCGACGTAATCTACCAGGACGGAACTTGGCCTATCGCCAACATGCAATAGCGGGTATTCGATCGAAAGTAGCGCGACGTCGCCGCTTCGCAAGATGCGTTTCGATCGATCAAGAATATAGGGAAGATTCAGTCCGGCGTGGACACCAAAATTCACTGTAGAAATGCCCGTCACCTTTTCAATCATGGATGCACTGATCCCAAAAAGAACGCTGGATCCCCCGATAGCAATAATTCGCGGTGCAGGCAGACTGTTAGCTGCACGAGTCTTCATCTCATAGGACTCGTTTATCCACCGCGATTCCCATGCCGCTTGCATCAATCGGCCGGGACTGAAAGCAATGACCACCGCAAACGTAACGATGCTGGCAACAAGCATCGCGAGATATATAGCCGCGTGAGAGAACTTTCTGCGATGGACGAACAAAGGCAATCGAATCTCAGAACTGGAAATAAAGGAACTCGGACGGCTGCGAAGAAAACAGTGCAAGCATCGAGAGCGACGCAAGCGCGCCCACTGCAACGGCCCATGAAGGGCGCATTCGCCACTCCAAGCGAGAAACGGGTCGCGCCTCGGGCCGGTCGGTGGCGTGACGTGTGTCAACCACGGGTCGATAGTAGCGGCGCATCAGGTCAAAGGAATTTGGCAGCAACCAGCACACGCCAAGCAATGTGATCAGGACAGCGACTTCCTGGAGTCCGCCGAAATACGGCAGCCCGCCCGGCACCAGGTCCCAGCCGAGCATCGAAAAAATACTGCTCACGGGACCCGGTGCCGCCGCGTAGCTGGCGGGTAGCGCCACGCCGTTCATGCCAACCATTCCCTTGAGAATGACCACGGCGCCGGTAAGGCTCTCCGCGCGAAAAATCACCCAGGAAACGACAACAGCAATGAACGTCAGGCTCAAGCTGCTTATCCGGCCAATTCGCCCCAGTTGGCCCGGACGATACCCGGCGGCAACGAGTAGCGCCCGCCAGGCGTGGTTAACGAGAAGGTAGCAACCATGCAATCCGCCCCACATAACGAAGGTCCATCCGGCGCCATGCCATAAACCACCAAGCAACATCGTAATCATCAGGTTCACATATCGACGTGGCAGCGACTTTCGACTACCCCCCAGCGGGATATAGACATAGTCGCGCAGGAAACGCGACAAAGTCATATGCCAGCGACGCCAAAAATCGATGATGCTGGTCGCCTTATAAGGTGAGTTGAAATTGAGCGGCAGCCGAATACCAAACATGTACCCTAGACCGATCGCCATATCCGAGTAACCCGAAAAATCAAAATACAGTTGGAACGTATACGCCAATGCACCACCCCAGCTCTCCAGCAATGTCAGCTGTGCGCCCAGTTCAGCCGCGTTGAACACCGGGGTCGCGTATACCGCCACACCGTCGGCGATAACCACTTTTTTGAACAGGCCAATCAGGAATATGGTAAATCCGCTAACCAAACGGTTCAGGTCTAGCCGGCATACCGAACTGCGGCCGAACTGCGGCAGCATCTCTTTATGATGCACGATTGGTCCGGCGATCAATTGCGGAAAGAACGTGACAAACAAACAGTAATGCAAGAAATTGGTTTCGCGCGTTTCACAGCGATAAGCGTCGACCAGGTAGGTGATTTGCTGAAACGTGAAAAACGAGATCGCCAAAGGTAAAACGATATCTCCGACTGACCAGGATGCGTCAGTCAAGGCGTTGACATTCGCCGTCAGGAAGCCGGCGTACTTGAAGTACCCAAGCAAACCCAGATTGGCAGCGACGCCCAATGCCACCAGCGCGCGACGCCCGGGCCGCTTCCACTGCAATAGCGCGACGCCTATAGCGTAGTTGAAGATAATCGACGCGACGATCAAAAAAACGTACGCAGGGTTCCACCACCCGTAAAAGAATAGCGAAGCCAGGACCAACCAGGAGATGGCGACTCGATACCGCCCGAGTGACCCAATGGCAAAGTAAACGACCAACGTAATCGGCAGGAAGAAGAACAGGAATTCCGGGGAGTTAAACAGCATGGTCGGATCGAACGTGGTCACGCAAAGGGCTCAAGTCCTGCAAACCCGCATCATTGTTCGGCGAGAGCTTGCCGGCGTCTCGTTGAATGCGACATTGCAAGGTCTGGCTCCTGCCGGCTCTGATCAATTGTCAAAGTTAGTTTGGTTTAGAAGAAAAGCGACCGCGACCATGGCGATTCTGTCTCTTTCTTCCTGAGTCAGGGAATTACTCATCAATACGGGTCCTTCCTTGCTTATCGTGTCTACGGCGGCAAGAATCTGCTCGTCCAGGTGAAAGTAATAACCCGTGTTGTACGCGAGCTTGAAGGGTGAACTTTCCACTCTATCAATTGCCCCGACGATCACTGTCTTTGAGCCAAGAACAATCGTCCCTGTCGCCCTGTCGGACCTGTCGCCCTTGAAACTGAATCTCCACGGCGACGCTTCGCTGTCCACGGGTTCGAAGGTGCAGGTCAGGTCCACATAGAATCCGCCTGCGACGATGTCTACTTCCTGGTGACCCTTTTCGGCTCTGCAGTCCCCGTTCCAGCTACCCTTACCGTTAAATTGATAGCTATAGTCCTGGCTCGTTTCCTTGTCTTCATACCGGGTGTCTCCAATGGTCCACCCCGACCCGGAAGAACTGACCCAGCTCCGGGAAATATTGGTCGCCTTGTAAGGACCGAACACCACGTCGCCCTTTGAGAAGATGCCCGGCATCTCTGTGACTTCGTAGCTCACGGTATCTTGCCCCAGGCTGGGAGGTCTTGCCATTCTTGCCGTAGAGCACGCAGTTAATACAGTTAGAGCAAGACAAAGAAAAACACGAAGGGCCATGTCAACCTCCTTACTGAACAAAGCAGAGCCGACGGCTCGCTAGAACAGGGCTCAGTCCGGACTATCCGCTTTGTCCAACTGATGCTTGTCCCGTTCGTTCCAGGTACTCGCGCATTCTCGTCTCTCCCAGCGTTTGTCCTTCTTCGCCCAGTTCGCGGTTGATGGTAGGCAAAGCCTGTTGCAGGGCGACAAAGCCATCGCTTTTTGAGAACCGTACGATCTCTACGAGCTCATCCGCATTGAACTGGCGCGCTATGTCGTCACCATTGACAGCTTTGCCCGTCACCGCACCCGCAACTGACATTCTGAAAAACCGGTTGCCGGTCGGGCTCTCGGTGAATTGCGCCAGTTCCGCAAGCTCTTCCTGGTTCAAGTGACGCACGTAGACCCGAGCCGCAAGGTTCTCAAAGTCTTCTTCTGTGAAATCCGCGAAAGCGCGCTGCACTAACTCGGCTACGCCCGGTTGATCCTTGTAGGTTTGCTCCAGGTTGCGCTGGAACACTCTCATGGCAATGTCACCTGCGTCCCAGCTGTGCAGAAAGCGTTTGGCGACAGCAAGATGTTCTGGGTCGGGACCTTGCGATACCGGTGTAGAGGCGCACGCCGCAATGAAAAACGAAAACAGTAAAGGAGCAAAAATCCGGTTAAAACTAGAGCACATGACGACTTACCCTCGCAATTGAATGTCATATTCAGACGAATATCGAAGCAAGAGTTGCACCTTTGTCAGTTGCACCCGACGGCGTTTAGGAAACAATAAGTTACGTTGTATCGCCTGAGAACCACGGGAGCAGCGAAGTAGTCGCATCACGTTCGCTTGATGCTCGGTTGCGGGAGAAACCGTGGTCCGTCTCCCATCCAGTTGGAGAAGGCTGTTTATACTTCCTGTTTTTAAAGTTTCCGGGGACTCCCAATGCTCGAGCAATTCCAGATTCCAGAAGACATCGCAGTCCGCGTTAGCGAAGCGGACATGCGCGCCACGGTCGAAGCCGTATTCACGCACTACGGCATGCCGGCCGAACACGCCAAACAATCAGCCGATGTACTGGTCTATGCGGACCTGCACGGTTACGACACGCACGGCGTGTCAAATATGCTGCGCGTCTATGTCGATTACTTCGAGAAAGGAAAAATCAACCCGACACCGAAATGGAAGGTGATACGCGAACGCAAAGCCACTGCTACGATTGATTCGGATACGGCACACGGTGGCATGATCGGGCCCGAGGGGATGCGCCTGGCAATCGAGAAGGCGCGTGATTGCGGTGTCGGTGTTGTAAACATTTACAACGGCGGGCACTACGGTGCTGCGGCTTACACCGCCGCCATGGCTCTGGAACACGACATGATCGGTGTGTCCATGACGGTGGGTGGTCTGGAGATGACCCCGACCTTTGGTGCCGGCAAACTGGTCGGCCTCAATCCCATCGCCATTGCCGCACCGGCTAACAAGGAAGCGCCATTTGTATTCGACGCCTCGATGAGCGGCGTTGCCGGCAACAAGATCCGCATCGCAAACCGACTCGGGCGGGGCACCTTACCCGCCTGGATTGCTGACGCCAATGGTGTGCCGATCATGGATGCAGCACCTATTCCTGAAGGCTTCATGCATTTGCCGCTGGGTGGAACGCGCGAGATCGGTTCGCACAAGGGCTACGGCCTGGCCATGATGATCGAGGTGCTAGGCAGTGTCTTGTCTGGTGCCTCAGCGGGCCCTCACCGGCGCGTCTTCCAGTCGCAACAAATGATCGCCTACGACATTGATGCGTTTACGGATCTAGAAGGCTTCAAGTCAGACATGGACACCTATCTGGCGTCGCTCCGAAACGCGACCCCGGCACCAGGTCATGACCGAGTGTACTACCCCGGCCTGAACGCCCATGAAGTCGAGCAGGATCGGCGCAAGAACGGCATCCCCTATCATCCTGAAGTGCTGGAATGGTTCGCCAAGCTTTGCGGTGAACAGGGCATTCCGAGTTCACTGCCGAAACCTTAGCGCCTTGCGGGGTACCGTCCATTCGCAAGATATGGCAGCTCATACACGCTTACGCGCGCCTTTATTACGAAGGGCTAATAACCTCGGAATAGAAATCTTTTTAGTCTAATCGAGATGCAAGACCGGGCTGCCCCCTTGTTCCGCAGCACGGTTAACTAGCAGTCTTCCAGCTATTGCGTGGAGGCCAACAGAGTGGCGTATGACGTCTGGGTTTTCCGTTCTAGGTGGTTCTGTTATAGGCTAGCGAAGGAGCGTATAAGCCGGTGACGGCGACTCTTCTCGAGTAATGTCATCTCGGCGTTACCTGGCGAACCTTGGCTGATAGTCACGTTGGCCATGGCGAGCAGACCTGCGAAGAAAAAGGAGGAAACAATGACGGATTCACCCATGATGCTCAAAGTTGGTCTCATCCTCACGATCGTCATCGACCTGGTCTATGGCGTAATGTTCCTTCTCGCACCCACGTTCTATTTCGCGCTTGCGGGCAGCGACCCCTTCGATGCAGGCCTTCTGCGCTGGTCCGGTGGCGTATTAATCGCCCTCGGCGTTGGTGCTTTCCAGGTACTGAAGGCTCCCGCGCGACAACGCATTTTTGTGGACACGCTGCTGCTGTCGTATTTGCTCGCCGCTTTGGCCCACACTTATGGTTTCTTCATGGAACAGTACACTGGTCAGATCTGGGTGCTGGGTATGCCCATGGTCGGCGTGTGGATCACGACCATCGTGCTCTTCCTCGGCCGCAACCAGGCCAGGGAACTACTGCAGTAAACCGCTCATGAGACGCGCCCGCCTTTTTGCGGGCGCGCGCAGACCGGACTCCACCATTGCCTTAAATCTGCTGCTCGCCTGGCAGTATCATGATTCGAGGGATCCGTACATGGGCCGGTTGGTTAAGCACAAAGCTCACACTTCGGGCAATGTCTTCGGGCGTGAGTGGATTCGGAACATTCAAAGCTTCACTTGGTTGCACTGGCCAGTCGCGATGAAGTGCAGTCCTTACCAGGCCTGGTTCGATACACGTGACGGCCACCCCGGTTCCTGCCACCTCCATGCGAAGCGCCTCCGATAGCGCTTCGATCGCGTATTTGGTGCCTGCGTAGGCACCGGCGGTCGGCCGAACTTTCGTGCCCAACACACTCGAGGTGTTGAGCAGGTGACCTTCGCCACGATCGACGAAGTGCCTCATGAACGTGTAGGCGACGCGATAAGCAGCTTCCACGTTAGTGCGAACCATTGCGCAGACTTTGTCGATATCAATTGATTCAATGGGACCCACCTCAATCAAGCCGGCATTGTTCAACACCACGTCACACTGTCCATAGGTCGATAGAGCAAGATCCAGCAGTGTTTTGGGAAGATCAGGCGATGTTACGTCTCCTGCCAACACCGTTGCGCCGACCTCACTTTCGAGTGGAGCAAGACGCGCTTCCGAGCGAGAGTTCAGAACCAACTTCATTCCGTGGGAATGCAATTCATTGGCAACGGCTAAGCCGATGCCACTGCTGGCACCGGTGATGACTGCAACCTTTCCAGATAGAGAAGTGCTCATGGTTTTTTAGAGCTCGAGTTAGTCAAACCGAACTGATCACGTCACGCATACGCGCGCGTTGACTTTGATCCGGCATGCGTCCGAACGCGGCACGCGCGTTCTCTGCCATGTGCTTGGGTTTGGTGGTTTCTGTGAGCCTAAAGAGGCCTACCCAATTTATTGTTTTCATTAACTAATCCCATTCTTGATTTTCGAGATACAGCCGCAAAGCACTCGCGTTTCGAAATTTGGAAAGGATTAACGAACGTTTCAAACCACAACAAATCTCTTTAACTTGAACCGGCTGCCTACTGTAATATTTCCGCCCGCCTACTGAGTCATAGAATATCCGAATCGCACTACATATATCATCCGACACATTCTCTCTTCTACTACCACTCGGCTGATACAGATCCAGGAATTTCACGTCGTAAGATAATCCTATCCTCCTCACGATAATGTTTTCCGGGTGAAGATCTCCGTGATAGAAACCATAATAGTGGATACTCTCAAGACCAGAAGCTAGAGTGTGGAGTAAGTGTGTGCCCTGAAATGCCGTAAGGCGTTTGCCCGGTAATCGGGAAAGGTAATCCGACAAGATACGACCTTCGACAAACTCGGATATTAAAACAGCAATAGGTGTACCGTGCCATGTAACCCATTCTTGGGTGTGATATTTCACGATGCATTGACAATCGCGCAATTCATGTAATTTCTTCGCGTATGTCCTGGCCGCTCGGTTGTTGATATTGCGCTCCGGGAAGAAAAGTTTGGCTGCACATTCGACACCCGTCGCTCCTTCAACAATACGATATACCTCACCTTCCCATCCGCTGCCGAGCTTTTCGATAACTTGGTATTTGCCTGCAATGACGCTGCCGGGATCAAGATCAAAGCTAACC
Organism: Betaproteobacteria bacterium; assembly: GCA_020354125.1. GTDB lineage: Bacteria > Pseudomonadota > Gammaproteobacteria > Burkholderiales > Eutrophovitaceae > SG8-40. Next base: position 2,164,031 of record CP070643.1, read on the forward strand.
ATCATCAATTCTCGCAGCGATAGCGTGAGGGGGAATGCAAGGGATCGGGAAACAAAAGGGGCCACTCTGAGCTGACCCGACGAACTCCGGATATTTTCAAACCGAACTGATCACGTCACGCATACGCGCGCGTTGACTTTGATCCGGCATGCGTCCGAACGCGGCACGCGCGTTCTCTGCCATGTGCTTCGGCTTGGTGGTTTCTGTGAGCACGCACGTGATCGCTGGGTGCGGCAGGATGTACTTCAGTGAGAACTGCGCCCAGCTCTCGCAGTCGAATTCGGCCGCCCATTCCGGCAGTGGACGATCGCCGATCTTGCGAAAGTAGTCTCCATTCATGAAAGGCCGATTGATGATGACGCCGATCCCCTTATCCTGCATCATCGGCAACATGCGTTGTTCGGCCTCTCGCTCAGTGATCGAATAGTTGACTTGCACGAAGTCCGGCTTCTCACGGCTGACGAAACTCGCGAGCCTGTCATAGAGGCTCGCGCTCGACACAGTAACGCCGACGTAGCGGGCTTCGCCCGAAGCTTTGAGATCCTTGAGAGTCGCCCACTGAGTTTCGATGTCAGTGAGGTTGAACACCTGCAACAAGTCTATTGTGTTGCGCTGATAGAGACGCTGCGTCTCACGGAATTGGTCAATACCCGCCTGCTTTCCGGTCCGGTCGATCTTGCTTGTCACGAATAGCGCATCACGCAAATCCGGCTCGCTGATCACACGCCCGAAGCCCTCGTCGTTTATCCGGTTCCTGGGCCAGGTATCGACAACACTGCCACCGTTCTCAACAAGCGTACGCAGCACTGCGGCGATCGGCTCGGTCCCCCGCTCTGCAATCTGCCCTACCGGTTTGGTCGATCCGAGCCCGATAATCGGCAAATACTCATTGGTGCCAGGAATGCGCCGTTTCGGCATCTGCTCCCGCGCGAGCGAAATGCCCGGCGCGAGACCAGCGAGTCCCGCAGCGGACATCAATGCGAGAAATCTGCGGCGGTTGATCTTTTCTGTCGTCATGGCTTTGTCTCCACTATGGTCTGATTGATTCGCCTTTTGCGCGAAGCCAAAGGAGTCTAACCCCATTACCGTTTTCCGGAACCAACCATGCCCGCTCGATTTCCAGTCTACAAGTCCGGGAGCTTCGGTGCCCAAACTAGATGCAAGTGCCGGAGTACTCGATCGACACCCTCAGTGCACAATCGCCATCTTCATTCGTCGAGCAACTCCCGTGGAGGGGACCATAGGTACCATCGCAACTTGTCATACCGGGCCCCGTGCACTTTCCATCAGCGTCGGTCTTTGCCAGGTTTTTCGCGGTAATTGTCGTTGCCGCATGCTCTGGGCATGGATCAGTGCAATTGCCGGAAACCGTAGCGTCATGCCATCCACTCGTCCCTTCACACGCGGTAGTCTTCAGGCCTCCTGCCTCTTCTCCCCGGTCGCAGCCGGCCATGATCACCGAACAGGTCAACGCAATAAAAATCGCCGCTCTTCTCATTGTCATCATGCCTTCCTCCATAGAAGCCAAAAGTGTCCGTCCTCGCTACCGCGCTCGTCACAGATAACAAACCGGCTACTGCCTTCGTAACTCGTACTTGAGTACCCGATCATTACCCGAATCGGAAAACCAGATCGTATTACCTCTGATCTCGACGCCTTCAGGCGTGGCGAATTTGTCCGGCTCTTCTTCTTGTATGCCGTTGCCCGCTACCTTGTCACCCGGTTGTGATGCGTGTTGACCCAGGCAGGATGGCTGCGTCGCCCCGGCGCGGCTCACACCTCTTCAGCAACCATTTCGATCGCGCCGCAGGGACACTCGGCCACGCAGATCCCGCAGCCTTTGCAGTAGTCGTAATTGAACTGAAAACGCTGACCCGGCCCCAGCTTGATCACCGCATTGTCGGGGCAGACACCGTAGCAGTTGTCGCATTCGAAACAGTTGCCGCATGACAGGCAGCGGCGCGCCTCGAACAGCGCATTGTCCTCAGTGAGTCCGCCTTGCACTTCGTCGAAACTGCCGGTGCGGCGTGCTAGGTCAAGTTGCGGCCGCATGGTCTTGGGCGCATCGCTGTAATACCAGGTGTTCAGCCGTTCAAAGCTAGCCAATTCATGTTTCGGCGGCGGCGCGTATCTGGTACCGCGCAGCCAGGCGTCAATGTGACGCGCAGCCTTCTTGCCGTGACCCACCGCAACCGTGACGTTGCGCTCAGCGGGCACCATGTCGCCACCGGCGAACAGACCTGCACGTCCAGCCATCATCGTCGCCGGGTCCACCTGCACCACTCCATCCTTGAGTTCCAGACCGGGCACGCCGTCCAGCAGTGACAGGTCCACGTCCTGTCCAAGCGCAAGCACCAGCGAGTCGGCCTCGAGTGTCTCGAACTCCCCGGTCGGTTGCGGGAAACCCTTCTCGTCTAGCTCCATTTTCTCAATGGTTAGCGCACCGGCATCGCCATCGGCGCCCTGCTGTTTGATCGTTGACAGCCACTTGACCATCACACCTTCCTGCAAGGCTTCCTCAACCTCGAAGTCATGTGCCGGCATCTTCTCGCGCGTTCGGCGGTAGACGATGATGGCCTCGGTGGCACCGAGGCGGCGCGCAGTACGCGCGACATCGATGGCGGTATTGCCACCACCGTACACGACGACTCGACGGCCAAGCATCGGCTTTTCCTCGCCCTCCATGCTGCGCAGCACGCTCACCGCATCGAGGATGCGCGAGCCATCCTTGGCCGGAATGAAGGCACGCTTGCCGATGTGTGCGCCCACCGCAAGGAAGGCTGCGTCGAACTCGGCCATCATTTCCTCGATGCGCTTGACCTTGCTGTTCAAGCGCACCTCCGCACCCAGATCGACGATTCGTTGCATCTCAGCGTCGAGCACATCGCGCGGGAGGCGGTATTGCGGGATACCGAAGCGCATCATTCCACCCATCAGCGGCCCGGCCTCGTAAACCGTGACCCGATGACCGAGGCGGCGCAGGTGGTATGCCGCTGACATACCCGAAGGCCCTGCGCCCACCACCAGTACACGCTTGCCGCTGTCAGCGGCCGGCGGCTCGAAACGCCAGCCGCGCGTGATAGCCTCATCGCCCAGGAAGCGCTCGACGGAGTTAATGCCTACCGGCTCGTCAAGCTTGCCGCGATTGCAGACGCTTTCGCAGGTGTGATAGCAGACGCGGCCCATGATCGCCGGGAATGGATTGTCGCGCACGAGTTGACGCCAAGCTGTCTCGTAGTCGCCGCTTTCAGCGTGATAAAGCCAGCCCTGAATATCCTCGCCGGCCGGGCACTGCGCATTGCACGGCGGAAGGCGATCGACATAGACCGGCCGCATGGTGCGCCACGAACCCGTCTTATTTGCCAGCGACGAGCCCGGGTCGAGCGTGATGGCGAACGGCTTGTCCATTAAACGGCCTCGGTTTTGTCGAGCAATTTGAAGCGGCAAATGTTACGGTCGGCCTCGGCCTGGATCGCCGCCACCATCTCCGGATGGCCGGGCTTGCCGAACAGGTGGGCGAAGCGCTTCTGCAACCGCAGGTACTCCTCCACCGGTATGCGGCGGCGAATCTTACTGACCGCGGTTACCTCGCCGCGCTCGGCTTCCAGCACCGGGAAGATGCCAGTCTCGCGCGCCAGCCTCGCCAGTTTGATGGTGTCGGCACTGTCTGCGCCCCAACCCAGCGGGCACGGCACCAGCACATGCAGGTAGCGCGCGCCGTGCATGCTCATCGCGCGCTCGACCTTGTTCTCAAGGTCGTGCAGATCGGCCACTGTCGCGGTGGCGACGTAGGGAATCTCGTGCGCCATCGCTATCAGCGGCAGTTTCTTGCCCTGACCGAACGGCGCACCGGGTTCAGGACCAACAGGCATGGTGGTGTTGGTGCGTGCCGCGTGTGGTGTGGCACTGCTGCGCTGCACGCCGGTGTTCATGTAGGCCTCGTTGTCGTAGCAGAGGTAGAGCACGTCGTCGTTGCGCTCGAACATGCCCGACAGGCAGCCGAAACCAATATCAGTAGTGCCACCATCACCGCCCTGGGCAATCACGCGGACGTCTTGCCGGCCTTTGACCTTCAGTGCCGCGGCGATGCCAGTACCCACGGCGGCGGCGTTGCCGAACAGCGAATGGATCCACGGAAGCTGCCACGAAGTTTCGGGGTAAGGCGTGGAGAACACTTCCAGACAGCCGGTGGCATTGGCCGCGATCAACTGGCCGTTGACGGCACGCATCGCCGCATCGACGGCATAACGTGCACCCAGCGCCTCACCGCAACCCTGGCAGGCACGGTGGCCAGAGTTGATCGCATTGCTGCGCTCCAGCGACGCCTGCACGGAGCGCTGCTCCGGTGAAAGCAGTCGATTACCAACGGTGAAAGTTCCAGTCTGATAGAACTTGATCGAGGCATTCATAGTTACGACACCTTGGAAGCGACACTGCCTACATCGCGCAGCAGGTTCTCGGCAATCGGACCGCTGCGGCGCGAAGCAGCTTCGCGCTCGAGTTGGCGGTTGACAATGCGCCAATCCAGATCCATGAAGGTCAGCGGTTCGAGCTTTTCGTCCACCGCGTCGCGCAGCGTAGACGCAAGCGAAGCGCGCGTAATCGCACGCCCACCCAGGCCCGCCACCACGGTGTAGCCGCGCACCGGGGCGCCCTCGAGCGCCAGGCGCACATCTGTGGAAACCACGCCACCCAGACCCACCGAGAAACTTTTCTCCAGCACCACTACGCGCTTGGCGCCTTGCAGCACTTCACGTACCGCTGCCAAAGGGAAGGGTCGGAACGAAGAAATGCCAAGCACACCGATCTTCATTCCGTCACGGCGCAGTTCCTCCACTGTTTCCCTGAGTGTGCCGATCACCGAACCGAGTGCGACTACGATGGTCTCGGCGTCGTCGCAGTGATAACTGCGTACCAGCCCGCCGGTGTTGCGGCCGAACCGATCGCAAAACTCGGCTGCGATTTCCGGGATGCGCTCCAGCGCCACTGTTTGTTTGGCATGTGCGAGGTAACGCACTTCCATGAATGCTTCCGGCCCCACCATCGCGCCGATCGACACCGGCTCAGCAGGATCGAGCACCTGACGTGGTTCGTACGGCGGCAGGAAAGCATCGACCTCGTCTTGCGTGGGCATGTCGATGCCCTCCACCGCATGTGTCAGGATGAACCCGTCCATGCACACCATGACTGGCATCGACAATTCCTCGGCCAGTTTGAAAGCCTGGATGTGCAGGTCCAGCGCCTCCTGGTTGTGCGCTGCGAACAGTTGGATCCAGCCGCAATCGCGCTGACTCATGCTGTCGCTGTGGTCGTTCCAGATGTTGATTGGCGCACCGATGGCACGGTTGGCCAGCGTCATCACGATCGGCAAGCCCAGTCCGCTGGCGTTGTAGACCGCCTCGGCCATGAACAGCAGCCCTTGACTTGCAGTCGCAGTGTAGGCACGCGCACCCGCTGCCGACGCGCCGATGGCGACACTCATCGCGGCAAATTCGCTCTCGACATTGACAAACTCGCATGGCGCAATCTTCCCGCTCTTCACTAGTTCGCCCAACCCCTCGACAATGTGGGTCTGCGGCGAGATGGGATAAGCACAAATCACTTCGGGGCGGGCCAGCGCCACGGCTTCAGCGACGGCGCGTGAACCTTCAATTTGCTTACGCATGTGCTGTCTCCTGCATGGCGCGTCGCACCGAGTCGTAGGCCTCGGTCGCCGCCGCGACATTGGCTTTGGCGACCTTGCCCGCGAACTTGTCGCGAATGGCGTGCGCTACTGCTTCCAGGGTAATCAATCCGGTCAACGCGGCGAAACCGCCCAACATGACCGCGTTCGGCATCGGACGGCCCAAATGCTTCAGCGCGATCTCGGTGGCCGGCACCGTAAGCAACCGCTCGTGACGGAACCGCTGCACAACCTCGCCGACACCGAGATCATCAAAGCTGCGCCGGCTGTTGATCAGCACGTAGCCATCGCGCTTCAAGCCCTGAAACACATCTACCTGATGCAGAAGCGTAGGGTCCTGCACGATCAGCACGTCGGGTTCGACAATTGGTTCGCGCAACCGGATATCGCGTTCGTCAATACGACAGAATGCAACCACCGGTGCCCCGGTGCGTTCCGAACCGAAGCTCGGGAATGCCTGCGCATAGCGGCCCTGCTCGAATGCGGCCACCGACAGCAACTCGGCCGCCGTCACCACGCCCTGTCCGCCTCGTCCATGAATGCGAATCTGCAGCACTACGTTTACGCTCGGCGCGTCCGTCTATTTGGGAAAGACTACAATGAACTTGGTGTTACATCGTTGATGCACGGAAAATTTAAACACCCTTTTCAGGATTTGGCAATGTAAGCGCCGTCCACCGCAACGGCGCTACGCCAATGCGTTTTCAATTGATTGTGAAGCGTTTTCGTTGACTTAGGATCGTTGAATATGACGTGGCTATCGCAGAGCCGGAGCCACGAGAACACGGACGCTACGTCTAGTTGCGTCAGAGGTCAGGGATACATTATTGCCGTCGTATGACGTACTTGACCACGCGGTTATTGCCTGAATCGGAAAACCAGATCGTATTGCCTCTGATCTCCACTCCTTCGGGCGTGGCGAATCTGTCCGGCCCCTCTTCGCGCCTGCCACTGCCCATGACAAGAAGCAGTTTGCCATCCGGCGCGATGAATTTGATCTGATGGTTATTCTTGTCCGCAGCGACCAATGTTCCATCCTCGAGTAAATCCAGATAACGCACGCCGTTGAAGTCGTAGGTCTTGCGGTCCAACACACGCAAGATTTTCAAGTCGGGCGAGACCAACAACACGCGATGATTGTTTGAGTCGGATAACCAGATACTGCCGTCAGCGGTTTCCTCGAGATCGTGCGGTGCAGATAGGCCACCCAGTTCACTCACAACCCGACCGCCTTTATAGGCCACCGCGTTACCGGACCAGGCGCCAGCAACATACACGCGTCCATTGGAATGGATGAGCACGCCTTCGGGCCCTCGGATGCGGCCCTCAAGCTCGCCCACAAGGACCCCTTTCGTACCTTCCATCCGATAAATGGTTACCCGGTTGTTGTGCGTGTCGGCCACATAGACTCTTCCCTGCTTATCAAAATCGACATCATGCGTGCCGGACTGGTGGTCATCGCCCCACGCGTCAACGAATGCCAACGTTTCAGGGTCCAGCAGCACGACCCGGTTGTTGCCGACGTCGGAAACAAACAGGTACTTGCCATCCGGAGACAGCTTCAGGTCATGCGGGTTGCTAAGAGGCGTGTTACTGGTCGATTGATAAACCACGGTGAAGTCAGCAGCCAGCACATGACTGCTAATGAAAAGCAACGCGGCCAGTAAGGTTTTCAGTTTCATCGCGGTCTCCTATTCCGGTCGGACGGTAATCTTGCACCCATCTGCCGTCTCTTCCATGGTCGCGGCAAGCACTGTGCGCTCTGTTATGTTTGGCAGCGAGCGAACAGCCCCTACCATGGCGCCTTTCCAGATCAGGTGCCCGGAGGGCAGATCGCCCTCGGGCACCAATGCAGAACCCTTGAGCACCACATGCAGAATGCCATCGTCAGGGACGAACGATTCGATATCAAAAGCGCCCCAACCGCGCACGCTCATCTCGGCAAGGTAGCCCTCCACAGCCTGCTGAGGCGAACACTTGTTGATCTCCCGATATCGCTTGCAGAACGTGAACGCGCCGTCAAAGCCTGCTTTGTAAAAGATGTCCTCAAAAGCACCTTCCCCACCATGGCTATTCACTTCGCGAAGAATGTAGCGGAAGAAATGGCGCGGAAGGAGCACCATTTCCTGACCCTTTAGAAGCAGTCGTCCCGCATCGTTCATTTCGAGGGACGACCTGATTTCTTCGAATGCCATTGCCTGTTTGTTTGGTTCCACAACCACCTCGAATTTATCGTGCGTGTTTGTGCACTTGGTTGATTGCGGAGGTCATCAGGGCCAGCTGATCCTGGAGATCACAAATGAATCGAGGCGGTGCACATAAGTCACCGCCTCGAGCTACCGAACGACAAGTTCAAACCTTCGTCCTAGAGCATGTCTTTGACTGCTTGCAGGCCCGCAGCCGCGCATTCTTCGTCCTGATCGCCGGTCGCGCCGCTGACACCAATGGCGCCGATATGCTGGCCGTCCTTGGTCATGATCGGCAATCCGCCGGGAAACGCCGCAACACCCGGAATATCGGCGATTCCCGGGACCCGGCCGGGCTGTCCATCCTTGCCAAAAGCGAGTTCACCGACCGCACGAGTCGGGAACGGCAAGCCTGCCGAGGTATTCGCCTTCAAGATCGCGATGTCGATGCTCAGGAGAAAGGAATTATCCATTCGCCGGAACAGCTTGAGGTTTCCACCATCATCAACGATCGCGATATTCAGGGTCCGCCAGTCGGTCTGTTTCGCGAAATGGGCCTCGCAGCCGTCGGCGATTTTCTTGGCGAGATCGAGAGTCAATACCCGCTTGTTCTTCATATGAGCATCCGCCTGCGCGCCAGTCGCGATGGCTAAGCCAAGAACCGCTGCCGCGCCGGCAGCGAGAATCGATTTGAGTGACATTTTTATCCTCCGTTAACTTATTAGTCTTGCTACTGAAGTCGGCATCCACGCCGACATAAGCCTGAACGCCGGTCCAACTATGGAACCGCCATGCCACTATAACGAGAAATTGGCGAAAGACAACGATTTGTTACGGCTTGCGTTTCCCGGAACAGACCACGTTTTCCTTGTTATCGCAGACTCGATGCCTCCGCTACGTTACACGCATTAACTTGCTACACGCATTAACTTTGTATAGTTCCTTCCGACTACGACATCGATATGGCCTGACAGCGATTCATCCAGCTCCGGATCACCGGTGTCGACGCGCAAGCATGCAAGCTTCATAAGCTTCTCTCTGTCGCCGATTACGAGGATGTTTTTGCGACCGACGCGCCGAAGCACTTGAGGGGTGAACTGCTTGTTGCCACGACCGAAGATGAACCCGTTGCCACCGAGCGGCGTCACCACGATCACAGCTTGCTCATAGCGGTCGAGCAACTCGAGGATCGCGCGCTCATTCAGGTCGCTGCCAACCAATTCACCGTCGACTATCGCGTCCACACCCAATAACGTCTTTTCGATCGCCAGCTCATCGGCGATCGCGCGCACGGTGGTCCCGGGGCCGAGCAGATAGAGTGTCTGCGGCACCATTTGTTCGATGACTGCTTCAGCGATCTCCCGTTTCGCTTCCGCCGTGGAGCCAGTCGTGCCGGAGAGTTCTTTACCTGCCTGGAGCAGCCTTCCGACCTCGGGTACGAGCAGGAAAGCATAATGGCGAGAATCGACTATGCCGGAGCGGAAAGCATTCTCGTCGATATCCAGGACCTCCTCCTCGGCCACATCTGCACCTTCGATAAAGGCGTTGAGCAGTTCGGCCGCCGCCCTCGGGTTGTAGGCAAACACTGAGCTGTAGACCTTTACTCCTGACGGTATGGCAATGACCGGCACGCGAAGATCGATGGCATCCGCGATGTCTCGCGCAGTACCATCACCGCCGGCAAATATGATCAGCTCGGCACCGGCGTCCAGCATCGCGCCGGCAATAGACTTGGTATCTTCACGGGTCGGCTCAGCCGCAAGTGTGCCGATGGTCTCGGAACTCAATCCGACTGCCTGTGCGTGATCTGCCCCCATCGCCCCGGGCGCCACCAGCAGCCGGATCTTGTCGCGGCAAGAAATATGCGACAGAAATTCCCGCGCCCTCGCCGGGCTGACCGGCTGGGCACCCATTGCGAGCGCCTTCGCATACATCTCACCATCGGTGCCTTTCAGTCCCACGCTGCCGCCCATCCCGGCAACCGGGTTCACGATCAGCCCGATGATGCGCATCGTGAAGATACTCTCCCGCGGCTAGCGGGATTCGTTGCGTGCCGTTGCATCATAGGAGTTAAGCTAGGAATGGCAGTACGGATTGACATTATCGTGCTTAACCAGGAACTCTCATGAAAGACGAGCAGTGCGTGCGGTTTCTACAATGGGCTTTGCCGCAGCTGCACATGCGCTGGCCGGCTTTTCGCAAGGTGCGAAAACAAGTGTGTAAGCGAGTCGACGCTCGTATGCGGGAACTCGGCGTGGCTGGTATCGACGAATATAAGGCCTATCTGCACGATCATGCCGATGAATGGATACAACTCGATGCCTTGTGCCGAATTACCATCTCACGCTTTTATCGTGATCAGGGCGTTTTCGCAACCTTGCAAGACTCGGTACTGCCGATTTTGGCGCAACAAGCGCTCGAGCGCGGCGCCACGCAGTTGCGTGTCTGGAGTGCTGGGTGCGGTTCCGGCGAAGAGCCCTATACGCTCGCGGTCCTATGGGCCACGGAATTGCAGTCTCAATTTCCCGAACTGAGCATCGATATTGTGGCCACCGATGCCGATCCCAACGTGATGCGGCGTGCCCGTGACGCACGTTACAAGTTTGGTACTTTGAAGAATTTACCAGAGAGCTGGCGTGATCGAGCCTTCGCGCTCGAAGGCGAAAACTATTGTCTCAAGCCGGAATACAAGCTCTGTGTACAACTCCTGGAGCAAGATATTCGTCAGGAACAACCCGAAGGACCATTTGATCTCGTACTCTGCCGTAACCTGGTCTTCACTTACTTCGACGAAGCACTTCAGCTCGAACATTTAAAGCGCATCGTCGACGCCATGCATGACGGCGCCGCACTCGTGCTCGGCATTCATGAGAAGTTGCCGGAAAAAGGACGAGGGCTTGCCAAATGGTTCGATGAACAACGCGTTTATCGGAAAAACAGCGGCATCGTCGAACCCAAAGGAGTCTGACTCCTCTAGGTTCGTGAGCTAACAATAATGCCATACCCGGCGGGTCGAGCTTACTTGGGCTTTCTGAATTTCAGGGTCATGCGGTTGGATTCGCCGATCCCTCGCATCTGTTGCCGCAATTCCGGATCTTCACGGCTGGTCACCAGCGTTGGAGGCAAGCGCCATACGAAATCCTCGGTTGTCGGCTGGTCTTTCGGGTTGGCGTTGATGTCAGACTCAGCAACGAACTCGAAGCCGGCAGCTTCCATTTGCTCAATGACGAACTGCTTCTTGAGGTAACCATTCGCGCCCGTCGCCCAGTCGTCGGGCATTTCATCTCGCGCGTGGTGCTGCACAACACCCATGATGCCGCCCGGTTTCAGTAACCGGTAGGCATCGGCCAGGGCGACATCCAGGTAGTTGCCCCTACCCTGGGCCTGGAAACGTGCGAGATTATGCAGCACGCGCGGGAAGAAGACCGCGTCTGCCGTTCCATTGAGTCCG
>CP070643.1:2175450-2182829 GCA_020354125.1 Betaproteobacteria bacterium
ATTCGACGCTGACTAGGGTCGGCTTGTCCGATGAACTGCGGCCTATGCTGCCTAGCATGGCGCGTTGTGCCTGAGCGAAAGGCGAGTCATAGGAGTGCGCTTACTGGTTGCTGCATTCAGGCTCATGATTGTGATATGAAATTTCGAACGCCCTGTCGCGTGGTGTGTGCCGGCACCGGTCTCCTGGTGGGAGGCGCCATGGATATTGCGGCGCATATTTTCGGCCCGGCCCGGTGCGGCCGGCTCTTTCACCATAGAAAGGGCCGATCGCGATGCTTACCTTCAGCCCGCTCCGGTGCTTGACTACTATCAGCGGCAGACATTTTTTGCCGGACGTGGGCACTTCAGCCGGCGATGGGAGGTATTCGCCGCCAATGGCGAGTGGGGCCTGGGCCCGGCGTTTATTGCCGACCGCTGCAGTCAATGTCATCTGCGAGCCGGGCGCGGCGCACCACCTCAATTCGGCGATGAGCAGCTTCTGTCAATGGTGCTGCGCGTGAGCATCAAGGGCAGCGACGAGTTCGGTGGACCGAAGCCGCATCCGCACTATGGCGTGCAATTGCAGAACCGCGCGCTGCAAAAGCACAACATCAAGTATGACTATACCGATTATCCGGTGCCGCAGGAAGCGGATCTGTACCTTGACTGGACGGAAACTACAGTGACGTTTGCCGATGGCGAGCGCGTGAGCTTGCGTGCGCCGCAACCGCGAATTGAAAATCTCGCTTTCGGCCCGCTTGGGGAGGAAGCACAGACCTCGCTGCGCATCGCGCCATCGGTGTTCGGTCTGGGTTTGCTCGAGGCGGTCAGCGAAGAGACCATTTTAGCGATTGCACAGCGGCAGAAATCCCTTGGTTACAAACGCCGCCCCAACTATGTGCGTGATGACATCAACCAACGCACACGGCTTGGCCGGTTCGGATGGAAAGCAAATCAGCCCAGTCTCAGGCAGCAAGTGGCAGCCGCTGCAATAGCGGATTTGGGGTGACCTCGGATGTCTACATTGAGCAAAACTGCCCACCGATCCAGACGGTGTGCCAGATGCAGATCCCTGGTGGCACGCGCGAGCTAATCGATGTTGACTGGGACCAGTTCGAGTTCTGGTTGCGCGGTCTGGGCGTGCCGGCCCGGCGCAATGTCAACGATGATCAGTTCGTGCGTGGCGAACGTTTTTTCGCTAAGGCGCAGTGCGCCGTGTGTCACGTCCCGGAAATGACGACGGCAAAAGCGTTTCCTGAATTTCCAGAATTGGCGAATCAGACCATTCGTGCCTATACCGATTTGTTGCTGCATGACATGGGAGAAGCGCTGGCTGACGGTCGCCCTGATTTCAGAGCCGGTCCTCGCGACTGGCGAACACCGCCGCTGTGGGCTCTGGGATTGTCGCAGACGGTGAATGGCAGTACCGCTTTGCTGCACGACGGGCGCGCCCGCAACGTTACCGAAGCGATACTCTGGCACGGTGGAGAAGCGCGGCGATCACGCGATGCGTTTGTCAACATGCCAGAGGAAGATCGTGCCGCTCTGGTTCGTTTTATCGAATCGATTTGAACTGAATCGATTTGAACTGAATCGATTTGAACTGAATCGATTTGAACTGAATCGATTTGAATCGGGTCGATCCAAACTGAATGGGCTTGACTCGCATCGAGCTGAACGACGCGGACCATGCACCTGCGGGACACAAGCTCGGTGCCGCAGGCAGCATCTTTAAACAGCTCTAATGCAGTCTCGACCGTTTGGTGGCGCCGGGTCGCGTTTGCTGAATCGGCCCGCTGGCGGGCTGCTGGAAAACAACTGGCTGCGCCGTAGTGGTATGGGTGAGATCCATCCCCGTACAGCCACACATGCGATGGCAGAGCTTGTTACTTCTGCGGCTGATGCCGAGTAAGGTCTGCTCGAACTTGCAACGAGGCATTGGAGCGCCGCTGAGATTCCCCTGATAGGTGTCGCATCCGAAGTCACGCAAGACTGCAAGTTGCGCACTCGACTCAACACCTTCGGTTACCACTTCGAGTTTCATGCTTCGTGCGATTCCGACTACGGCGCGAACGATTGCCGAGTTCTCATCGTTGTTCGAAATGTCGTGCACGAACGAACGGTCAATCTTGACCGCGTTCACCGGCAGTCGCTTGAGATAACTGAGTGAGGAGTAACCGGTCCCGAAGTCGTCGATCGCCAGACGGATTCCCATTTTTCCGAAGGCTTCCAGTACCGCTGTCGTGCCACTGTCATCATTGGGTATGAGTAAGGACTCGGTGATCTCGAACTCAATCAGTTCAGGTGGAACACCAGTGGTTTCGAGCAATAGCTTGACGCGCTCCAGCAGTGCCTGGCCGTCAAGCAATTGCCGTGATGAAAGATTGATGGCAATACGCGGCGGCACGATACCCGACCGTAGCCAATCGGCCATCATTTTGAAAGTGCGCTCGAATACCAAATGGCCAATCGGAACGATAAGACCACTTTCCTCTGCGGCGTGGATGAACTCATTTGGCTCGATAATCCCCCGGTCCGGATGATACCAGCGAAGCAAGGCTTCGGCGCCGACTGGCTTGCCCGAATACGTATCGTATTGCGGCTGCAGATAAACGTCGAACTCCTGCCGATTGACTGCCTGCCTCAGTTCGCGGTCCAGTTTAGCCCGTGTAGCAACACGCCGGTTCATCTCTGATGCAAAGAATCGGAAATGCCCACCGCCGTTGGCCTTGGCTTCGTACATCGCCAGATCGGCATTGCGCAACAACGCCTCCGCATCCTTCGCATCTTCAGGATAGAGGCTGATGCCAATACTCGCCGTCGTGTGATACGGCGCGCCCTGGATCTCCACGGGCTCCGACAAGGCTTCGAGCACTTTGTGGGCGATGGTTTCGATCTCGCTCACGTCGCCGACGTCTTCGAGCACCGCGACGAACTCGTCGCCGCCGAAGCGGCACAAAGTGTCGCTGGCGCGCAAGATCGCACTCAATCGGCCGGACAGTTGTTGCAGCAGTTCGTCGCCGGCGCCATGTCCCAGTGAATCATTCAGCGTCTTGAACCGGTCGAGGTCGATGAACAATGCCGCAACACACTTACCGTTGCGGTAAGCACGGTTGATTGATCGCTCGATGCGATCACCAAGCAGACTTCTGTTCGGCAGGCCAGTCAGAGGATCGTATTTCGCAAGCCGGACCGCTTCGGCTTCGGCCCGCTTCTGAGCACTTATGTCCTTGGCGATACCCCGGTAGCCCGTCAGCTCACCGTTCTCGCCAAACATGGGTTCGCCACTCACAAGTACGTACTGGTCGCCGGCCTGTGTTCTGACCAACAGATCACGAAACGGCAGGCAGCCTTCGAGTGTCTCGCGGTGTTGCTGTTTGATAGCTTCGGATTCCCAGACAAGCGGCAGTTCAAAGCGGGTGCGGCCGACAATAGAGTTTATGTTGAGCTTCGCGTTGTTGCCGGCTGTTGGAGAGAAGTAGGTAAAGCGGAAATGTTCATCCTGCTCCCAATACCAGTCCGACGACATGGCGGTGAGCGCACGGAATCGCGCCTCGCTTTCTCTGACCACCAGTTCGGACTGTTTCTCGGCAGTAATATCGCGGCTCACACCCTGATAGCCGGTGAACTTTCCTTCGTCGTCGAAAACCGGCTCGCCGGTAATCAGCGCATAGCGGCCGTTCCCCGGATTGTGTAGAAGCAGATCACGGAACGGCTTTCGTTCGGCAAGCAGGCGCTCATGCTCGGCACGTGCTTCCGGCGATACCCAGTTGTACGGCAATTCCGTCCGGGTCTTTCCTAGCACCTTCTCGATCGTCGTCAGATGGCTCTCGTCATTAACGCCCGAAATAAACGTGAAGCGCAGGTCAGCATCCTGTTCCCAATACCAGTCGGCCGACAGCGCAGTGAGCGAACGGAAGCGGGTTTCACTTTCCCGCAGTGCGCGCTCGGCGCGCTTTTCAATCGTAACGTCGCGGCTCACGCCCTGATATCCGACGAATTTACCCGCCTCGTCAAACATGGGTTCGCCCGATATCAGCGCGTAGCGGTCGGTCTCGGGGTAGTGGAGCAACAAGTCGTGGAATGGTTTGCGCTCGGCCAGAATCCGCTCGTGCTCTTCGCGCACTGCTGGCGATTCCCAGACATAAGGCATTTCGAAGCGGGTCTTACCTTTGACGCTTTCGACTGGCGCCAGATGGGCCTTATCGGTGACGCCGGCCATGACCGTGAAACGCAGGTCGGCGTCTTGTTCCCAATACCAGTCATAGGAGAGCGCGGTGAGGGCCCGGAATCGCGCCTCACTGTCGCGCAGAGCGCGCTCGGCATGTTTTTCTGCTGTGATGTCGCGGCTGATGCCTCGATACCCGACAAACGTGCCATCCAAGTCGAATACAGGCTCGCCCGACACCAGCGCGTAGCGATCGTTGACTGGGTTGTGCAGCAACACATCCCGGAAAGCCTTGCGTTCAGCAGTTACGCGTTTGTGATTCTCCAATGCTTCAGGTGATTCCCATTCGTAAGGTAACTCGAAACGCGTGTTACCGAGCGTCTTGTCGATGCTGTAGAGATAGGATTCCTGGTCGCCACCGGAAATGAAAGTAAAACGCAGGTCGACATCCTGTTCCCAATACCAGTCTGCTGACAGTGCCTCGAGTGATTGCAGGCGTTCTTCTCTATCTGCAAGGCGCCGCTCCAGGCTGCGGTGCTGCGTCATGTCTCGGATCGCGGCGACCGCGAAGCGGTCGCTTCCTTCCTCGATCCAGCTCAGGTGCACGTCAACGGGTATCTCGCGGCCATCCTTGGTTAGCCCGACCAAATCGAGTCCGCTACCCATCGTGCGAACACGTGGTTTTTGATGAAACGATTTACGTTGCTTGGCGTGCTGCTTTCGGAAACGCTCGGGCATCAGGTCTTCGATGCCAAGCGAAAGCAATGCATCTTTTGAATAGCCGAACAGTTTCTCGGCCGCCTCGTTGGCGCGTACGATCTTGCCGCGCTTGTCAACGATCACGACAGCGTCCGGCATGGCTTCTGACAAATCACGTGTTGTCAGTTGCCCGATGCTCGATTTGCTGGCGATAACCCGTCCTCCCCGGCGATTGCTCGACGATTGGCGAATACCCTGATGGTGTGCGAACCTCTACCGCGACGTCCCCCAGAAGTGGAATATTATTATCAAATCAGACGGATGACGAGTTTTTTTCACGTCGCGGAACGCTCGCGTGTCAGGATTTAAGGCAGTTTATGTGCCGAAACGCGGTACCACGTGAGAAATCTGGAGAAAAGGTAAGCACACCGCCTGTAAGTCGCTGTTTTCGATAGGGGCAACGGGCTCGGCCCAGGGGGATGGTCAGGTTTCAAGTGAGAGAGTCACTGGTGACAACGGCGTCACAGTGAGGCGCTGACCGGCTACGCCATATCTATTGGCCGCGAAGTAAATCGGGGCTACGCCGGGTTTATTGACTACATCGGTTCTATTCAGAACGTCGGTTCTAATCGGACCATCGGTTCTAATCGGACCGTTGTGACAACGCCTTGATCACCACCTCTTTCTCGCTGGCGTTGAGTTTCGGTGGGTGCGTCTCGAGAAAGGTGCGTAGATATGCTGGCCGGTCTTTTTCTGCGACGGGTTCGAGCATGGCTTGCGCCATTGAGAACGTGTGGCACTGCGAACACTTGTTGTTGAAGATCTCCTCACCCTTGCTTATGTCATCGGCCACGGCGGTGAGCGGCAACAGCATGCAGGCCATGACAAGAAAACGTGCGCTCATTCTGCCCTCTACAAAAAACGGTACGGCATTATTCTCGGCGCGCAGCGGGTGCGGCTATCTGATATGGATCAACCTGCGGGCCACCGCCGTACGTCGTTTCAGAGTCTATCTGAAAACTGCCGCTCGGGTCTGATGCTCAACCGCCGCGCTGCATCGCGCCGCCAAAGATTCCGGCAACTGCACGCAGCGCCGTCTGCAGCGGACGTGAACTGGCCGCAGGCGACTGTGCATGCACCTCGCCGGCCGGCGGTTTTCCTTTGCCCTGGCGCTGCCGCCGCCGTTTGCCGGGTCTGGCAGTCTTGGCTGATTGTGCGTTTTGCTCGCCGTGTTTGCTACGTGTGCCTGGTCGGGCTTGCGAACGCCGGCCGCTTTGTTCGCGCGCCGCGTCCTCTTGCCCGGTGCGCGAACCCTTGCGCCCCGCGGGCCGCTTCTCGCTGCGCTGAGAAGCTTTTTGTTTGCCGCGGCGGCTGTCACTGCTGCGTTCCCCGTCCGGGGCGCGACGCGTACTCGGCTCGAAACCGGGGACGATGACACTCTCGATGCGGCTGCGGGTCAATCGTTCTATATCCGCGAGCAGCGGCTGTTCCTCGCGGCAGACCAGCGACGCGGCCACTCCGTTACTGCCGGCTCGGCCGGTGCGTCCGATTCGATGTACGTAATCCTCGGGCACATTGGGCAGCTCGTAATTCACCACATGCGGTAGCTCCTTGATGTCGAGGCCACGTGCCGCGATATCGGTGGCGACCAGTGCGCGCACCGCGCCGCGTTTGAATTGGTCGAGCGCCCGCGTGCGCGCCCCCTGGCTCTTGTTGCCGTGGATCGCTGCGGCACTGATGCCGTCTTTGTCGAGTTGATCAGCCAGCCGGTTGGCGCCGTGTTTGGTGCGGGTGAAGATCAGCACCTGTTGCCAGTTGCCAGAACCGATCAGTGAAGACAGCAGCGCGCGCTTGTTGCCTTTGTCTACCGGATACACCAGTTGTTTGATCAGCTGTGCTGTCGCGTTCTGTCGGGCGACGGCGATTTCTGTAGGTGACTTGAGAAAGGAATCGGCAAACTGGCGGATTTCGTGTGGGAACGTGGCGGAGAAGAACAGGTTCTGCCGCTGTTCAGGTAACGCTTTCAGAATCTGTCGAATATCGTGAATGAAACCCATATCCAGCATGCGATCGGCTTCGTCCAGCACCAGCATGTCGACTTTCGAAAGGCTCACCGCGCGGTTGCGCAGGTGATCGAGCAAGCGTCCCGGTGTGGCGACGAGAATGTCGACGCCGCGCCTGAGCGAATGGATTTGTGGATTGATGTTCACGCCACCGAATACAGTGGTGGATTTGAGCGGCAAATGGCGGCCGTAGGTGCGCACGCTCTGCCCGACCTGCGCCGCGAGTTCCCGCGTCGGGGTCAGGATCAGCGTGCGGACGGATCGGCGCGACGCCTGTTTGTCGGCCAGCATGTGCAGAATCGGCAGCGCGAAACTTGCCGTCTTGCCGGTGCCGGTCTGGGCGCCGACGATGACGTCGTGACCATTCAAGACAACCGGGATGGCTTGTGCTTGCACCGGCGTGGGTTGGGTGTAACCGCTGTCGGCGACAGCGCGGACGAGCTCGGCACGCAGGCCGAGGGCTTCAAATG
>CP070643.1:2182929-2199498 GCA_020354125.1 Betaproteobacteria bacterium
CGGTTAGTCGCGGCGATAACGATCACGCCGGAACCGGTTTCAAAGCCGTCCATCTCGACCAGCAACTGGTTAAGGGTCTGCTCGCGTTCATCGTTGCCACCGCCGAGGCCGGCGCCACGCTGGCGGCCAACGGCATCAATTTCGTCGATAAAGACAATACATGGCGCGTGTTTCTTCGCCTGCTCGAACATATCGCGCACCCGTGCCGCACCGACGCCGACAAACATCTCGACGAAGTCGGAACCGGAAATCGAAAAGAACGGCACCTTGGCTTCACCCGCGATTGCCTTGGCCAGCAAGGTCTTGCCGGTACCCGGCGAGCCGACCATCAGCACGCCGCGCGGGATGCGACCGCCGAGCTTCTGGAACTTGCCCGGATCACGCAGGAAGTCGACCAGTTCAGCCACTTCGTCTTTGGCTTCCTCGCAGCCAGCGACGTCGGCAAACGTGACACCGTTGTTGCCGTCGTCGAGCATGCGCGCCCGGCTTTTGCCGAACGAGAACGCACCACCGCGGCCGCCGCCTTGCATCTGACGCATGAAGAAGATCCATACGCCAATGAGCAGCAGCATCGGGAACCAGGACACAAAGATATTCATCAACAGCGACGGTTCTTCCTCGGGTTTCGCCTCGATGGCGACTCCGGCTTTGAGCAGGTCGGAAACCAGCCATGGATCAGACGGCGAATAGACCGTATAGCGCTGCCCGTCTGTTTTGCGCACGCGCAAAGTGCGGCCTTCAATAGTCACACCCGCCACACTTCCCGTGTTCACATCCTGGATGAACTGGGAATATTCGGTCGCCGACTGCTGCTGGTGACGCGTACTGAACTGGTTGAAAACTGTCATCAACACAAGCGCGATGACCAGCCAGACAGCGACATTTTTGATGAGATTGTTCAACTGCACTCCTTGATAATTCTTATGCGGAAATGATCCGCCCGATTAAGACCGATTCTAAACCGTTTCGCCCTGCTGCGCTCGTTGTCCAGCCTCACTGCGCAGGCCTCTTGCCAGCAGGAAAAACTCGCGGGATCTGTCGCGCGAGGCTTTGGGTTTGCGCACCACCACAGATTCGAACAGGGCACCAACTTCGCGCCGCAAATCGTCGACTCCAGCTCCCTGGAAGCATTTGACCAGCAACGTGCCGCCCGGGTTCAGATGGTTCCTGGCAAATTCCACCGCTAACTCAGACAGATGCGCCCACCGGGCCTGATCGGTCGATCGTACCCCGGTAATATTGGGGGCCATGTCTGAAAGAACAAGGTCCACTGGGTGTCCATCAAGCGCCTGCTCGAGCCGCTCCAGCACCGCGTCATCGCGGAAATCCCCCTGAATAAACTCAACATTCGGTATCGGATCCATTTCCAGGATATCCAAAGCAAGGACTTTACCCCCGGCGCCGACCATTGGCGCCACCAGCTGCGACCAGCCGCCCGGAGCAGCTCCCAGGTCGACCACGCACATACCCGGTCTGATCAACTTGTCGCGCGCGATGATCTCCTCAAGCTTGAAAACCGCCCTCGATCGAAACCCCTGACGGGTAGCGCGCTGCACGAAAGGATCAGTGACGTGTTCGCGCATCCATTTGCGGCTAGTCTTGCTGCGTGCCATCAATCAGAGCCTATCTCACAATCGATCGCTGCGTTACGCCTAGAGGCCTATGCTCCCGAAGCGGTCGCAACAATGGGCCCCACGCTGCCGGCAAGCAAAGTACTGACAGGCCAAATAGCAAATCGATGCGTCCTCTCGTTGTAACCCTTCGGGATGCGGCTGCGACTCGGTACCGCGAAGCGCTGGTGCGGGAGCAGACGCACGAGCCCCGGCCCAAAGCCGTGTGCGCCGCCTGTGCGCCCCTTCCCGCTCCACTCTTCGAGAGTCCGAGTCCGGGGCGCAATTTTTGCCCCCGGCGTTGTTGCTCACTCCTTGTTTGGTCCAGCCAAACGGCGTCGCTCGCGCCTAGCCGGAGGCAAAATTCGTTGCCATCGCACGCGCAAGCGATTATGAGATAGGCTGTGGAATAATTCTCCGGAGAAATTAATTGCTCGATATTACGCCCGCCCAGCGCCGCTCTCTGCGCGCCCGCGCCCATGCCCTGCGCCCCGTCGTTTTCATCGGTGAAAACGGGCTTTCGGAGAGCGTGATCGACGAAATCGCCTCGAGTCTCGATATCCATGAATTAATCAAGGTGCGGGCGGGAGACGGCGATCGCAAGGCGCGCGACGCGTTGCTCTCCCAAATCTGTGACAGACTCGACGCTGCACCAGTGCAACACATCGGCCGGATGCTGGTCATTTACCGCCCCGCACCGGAGCGCCCCGAACCGCTCCCAAAAAGTCGCTCGTCAAAAAAGGCGCCGCGCAGCAAACGCGACTTCCAGAACGACTAGTCCGCTCCTGACCTGACACCAGCCGTGTGCTGCATTATCACCAAGGCGGCACCGAGCAGGCATTGGCAGAGATAGAGTAGCGTCGCCGCCATGTGCCAAAACGCAAAGCGGGGACCAAGAGCACTATCCATCACCGGCTGCGGATGCACCTGCTCACGTATTGCCGCCAGCACCGGCTGAATGCCGAATTGTCCAATCACAACCAGGACCAGCATGGCAGCGACCAACCACGCCAGGTATCTCTGCGCCGCCCGCGCCCGTCGGCGCACAAAACAAATGATCAAGATGCTTATACCGCAGGCCAGCCCGATAAATGCCGTCACTTCGAACAACCGACCGGCAACCGTGCCAGCAAGAGTGCGATCACTCAGTGTCTGAAACAGCAGCGGCGCAACAACCAGGCCCGATGTCCACAGCGCGCCCACCCAAAGGGTAACGGCTATTGCCTGCACCGCATCCAGGAAACGAACCATCAACACCCGCTGCAACAAAACATGGCAGCGTTCAATTTACTGTCGGCGATAGACACGGCAGCAGTTTGTCGAAAAAAGCACAGCGAGCGGTTCGAGTGCAAGGCGCCGCCGGGATTGATAGAACCCTGCGCACGACGAGACAAAGAACAAGGCGAGCTTCGATAGAAGCTTGAATGAGCGTAGCGAATGTTATGTCGGAGCCACAATCCAGGTAGGTAGGCGAGGAGGAAGCAAGCACGCAACGCCGCACTAGGGACGCGCAGCCGCTTTTTTGACAAACTTCAGACGTACTTGACGTCAAGGATTTCATACTCCTTGACGCCGCCCGGCGCCTCCACCTCGGCCACGTCGCCGGCGTACTTGCCAATCAGCGCCCGCGCGATTGGAGAGCTGACCGAGACTTTCCCAATCTTGAGGTCAGCCTCATCCTCACCAACGATCTGGTAGGTCACACTGTCACCGCTGTCCAGATCGGCCAGTTCCACCGTGGCACCGAAGACACATCGCCCATCGACATCCAGGTCTGCCGGGTTGATGATCTGCGCATTGGCAAGCTTGCCCTCGAGATCGAGAATGCGCCCTTCGATAAAACTCTGCCGTTCCTTGGCAGCGTCGTATTCGGCATTTTCCGACAGATCACCATGCGAGCGCGCTTCCTGTATTGCCGCGATGACAGCCGGTCGTTCGACGGTCTTCAGATTGTGCAGTTCTTGGCGCAGCTTTTCGGCACCGGTTTGGGTCAGTGGGATCTTGTTCATTAAACAACCTCAGAATTGTTGCTCGGCCACGCCATGCGCAGCCACAAGGACTAACGCTAGCGCGACAAATATCTGCTCGTTTGCTATAGCACCGCGTGAAGTTTCTGTACCGAGTACACGCGCATTTCCTGCATGTCGCGCATCCCGGTGCAGGCGGCGCGTGCGCCAGCCATGGTGGTAAAACAGGAGACGCGCCCCTGGAGCGCCGACCGCCGTATCGAATAAGAATCCTGAATCGATGCCCTGCGCTCGTCAACCGTATTGATGATCATCGCAACTTCGCCATTCTTGATCATGTCGACAATGTGCGGCCGCCCTTCCATCACCTTGTTCACCGCAGTGACTTCGAGTCCAGCAGCGGCAAGCGCTGCCGCCGTGCCGCGCGTCGCAATCAGATCAAAACCGAGCGAATCGAGTATCTGCCCCAATTCGACAACCTTGTCCTTGTCGGCATCTTTTACGCTCAGAAAAACCTTACCGCTCTCCGGCATACGTACGCTCGCTGCCAACTGTGCCTTGACGAAAGCTTCGGCAAACGAATCGCCAACGCCCATCACCTCTCCGGTTGATTTCATCTCCGGACCAAGTATCGTGTCCACGCCGGGAAACTTGATGAACGGGAAAACCGCCTCTTTCACAGAGTAGTACGGTGGCACCACCTCGCCTGTAATGCCTTGCGACGCAAGTGTTTTGCCAGCCATGCAACGCGCCGATATCTTTGCCAGCGCCAGACCGGTGGCTTTCGAGACGTATGGCACAGTGCGCGACGCGCGGGGATTGACCTCAAGCACATACACCGTGTCACCTTGTATGGCGTACTGAACGTTCATCAACCCCACCACGTTCAGCGCCGCAGCCATCGCGACCGTCTGGTCACGCAACTGCGCCTGCAACTGCTCGGACAGACTGAACGGCGGCAGCGAGCAGGCCGAGTCTCCGCTGTGCACGCCTGCTTGTTCGATATGCTCCATGATCCCGCCGATGACAACCTGTTTGCCATCGCACACGGCATCGACGTCGACCTCAATTGCATCGTTCAGAAAACGATCCAGCAATACCGGACTGTCATTGCTGACCTTGACCGCTTCGCGCATGTAGCGCTCCAGGTCGGGCTGCTGATGCACGATCTCCATCGCCCGTCCGCCCAGTACATAGGACGGACGTACCACCAACGGATAGCCGATTTCCTCGGCCAGCGCGATGGCCTCTTCCGGGTTACGGGCAGTGCGATTGGGCGGTTGCTTCAGCCCAAGCTCCTCGAGCATCTTCTGGAAACGTTCTCGATCTTCGGCACAGTCGATCATGTCAGGGCTGGTGCCAATGATCGGCACGCCGTTAGCGTGCAATCCTTCTGCCAGCTTGAGCGGGGTCTGTCCCCCATATTGGACGATGACACCAAGCGGCTTCTCGATGTCGACGATTTCGAGCACATCCTCGAGCGTGAGCGGCTCGAAGTAGAGACGGTCGGATGTGTCGTAATCAGTCGATACCGTTTCCGGATTGCAGTTGACCATGATGGTCTCGAATCCATCTTCACGCAGTGCCAGCGCGGCGTGCACACAGCAGTAGTCAAACTCGATGCCCTGGCCGATCCGGTTCGGTCCGCCGCCCAGCACAATCACCTTCTCCCTGCCCGACGGGCGCGCTTCGCACTCTTCCTCATAGGTCGAGTACATGTACGCAGTCCTGGTGTCGAACTCGGCAGCGCAGGTGTCGACGCGCTTGAAGACCGGGCGCACATTCAGTTCATGGCGCCGCGCGCGCAAAGTGTCCTCGGCCGAATTCAGTAAGCGGGCCAGACGGCGATCAGAAAAACCTTTGCGCTTGAGCATCAACAAGCGCGGCTGATCGAGCTGTTCGACTGAATCACCAGCGAGCGCCTGTTCATCGCGCACGATATCTTCTATCTGCGCCAGGAACCACGGATCGATTCGGGTGAGCTGGTGCACGTCTTCAAAACTCATGCCGATACGGAAGGCATCCGCCACATAGAGCAGCCGTTCAGGCTCCGGTTCGCCCAACTCGGTTTCGATTTCCTGCCGGTCGGTCGATCGCTCATCGAATCCGTCGATACCGGTTTCCAGGCCACGCAGCGCCTTTTGCACTGATTCCTGAAAGGTGCGTCCCATTGCCATCACCTCACCGACCGACTTCATCTGCGTCGTCAGGTGTGGATCCGCCTGCGGAAACTTCTCAAACGCAAACCGCGGAATCTTGGTCACCACGTAGTCAATCGTCGGCTCGAAAGAGGCAGGAGTTGCACCGCCGGTAATGTCATTGCTGAGTTCATCGAGCGTGTAACCGACCGCCAGTTTCGCTGCAACTTTTGCGATCGGGAATCCGGTCGCTTTCGACGCCAGCGCCGACGAGCGCGACACCCGCGGATTCATCTCAATGATGACCATGCGTCCATCGGCTGGATTGATCGCAAACTGGACATTGGAACCACCCGTGTCGACCCCGATTTCGCGCAGGACGCTAATGGAAGCGTCACGCATGATCTGATATTCCTTGTCAGTCAGCGTCTGTGCCGGGGCCACGGTAATTGAATCGCCGGTGTGAATGCCCATCGGATCGAGATTCTCGATGGAACAAATGATGATGCAGTTGTCGTTACGATCACGCACCACCTCCATCTCGAATTCTTTCCAACCGATCACCGACTCCTCAATCAGCACTTCGTTGGTTGGCGAGGCATCGAGTCCACGTTCGACGATATTGACGAACTCCTCGCGGTTGTAGGCAATACCGCCGCCGGTACCGCCAAGCGTGAACGACGGCCGGAGAATCGCCGGAAAACCAATCGACGCCTGAACCTGCAGTGCTTCCTCCATGCTGTGCGCCAGCATCGAACGAGGACTGGAAAGCCCGATCTTGCTCATCGCCGCCTTGAATTTTTCGCGGTCCTCGGCCTTGTCGATCGCCTCCTTGCTGGCACCGATCATTTCGACGCCATACTTTTCAAGGACGCCGTTTCGCGCCAGATCCAGTGCGCAATTCAGTGCCGTCTGGCCGCCCATGGTCGGCAACAACGCATCCGGGCGCTCGACTTCGATAACTTTCTCGATCAATTGCCAGGTGACAGGTTCGATATAAGTCACATCGGCCATTTGCGGATCGGTCATGATGGTGGCCGGGTTTGAATTGACCAGAATCACCCGATAGCCTTCTTCACGCAGCGCCTTGCACGCCTGTGCGCCCGAATAGTCGAACTCGCACGCCTGACCGATGACGATCGGTCCGGCGCCGATGATCAGGATCGATTCGATGTCGCTGCGTTTGGCCATGAGTACTGTCTTCCCGTCGAATCCGCTTAATCGGGCCGCCTGTCGCGGTCGATCATTTCAACAAAACGATCAAAAAGATAATCGACATCATGCGGTCCCGGGCTTGCCTCCGGGTGGCCCTGGAAACAGAACGCCGGCTTGTCAACCCGCTCGAAACCTTGCAGGCTGCGATCGAACAAGGAGATGTGCGTGACCCGCGCATTTTCCGGAAGCGTTTCGGCATCAACAGCAAAGCCATGGTTCTGGCTGGTGATCATGACCTTCCCGGTATCGACATCCTGAACCGGATGATTGGCGCCGTGATGGCCAAATTTCATCTTGACTGTGCGCGCACCGGTGGCCAACGCGAGTAATTGGTGTCCCAGGCAGATACCGAACAGCGGCACGCCGACATCGAGCAATTCGCGCACGGCATCAATCGCATATGCACATGGCTGCGGGTCGCCCGGACCGTTGGAAAGGAACACACCGTCAGGTTCGAGCGCGGTCACGACACTGGCTTTGGTCTGTGCCGGGACAACCGTGATACGACAGCCACGAGTGGCAAGTTTTCGCAGGATGTTGCGTTTCACTCCGAAGTCGTAGGCCACGACATGACGCTTCGGTTCATTCAAGCGCCCGTATCCCGAGCCCAGGGCCCACTCGGTTTCCTGCCAATCGTATGGTTCGCGGCAACTGACGACTTTCGCCAGGTCCATACCGGCCAGTCCCGGGAACGCACGCGCCTGCTCGAGCGCTGCGTTCTCGTCGATGTCGCCCGCCATCAGGCAACCGTTCTGCGCGCCCTGTTCGCGCAGGATTCGCGTCAGTTTGCGCGTATCGATGCCGGCAATGGCCGGAATCCCTTGATTTGCAAGCCAGTCCTGCAAGGAGCGATCCATGCGGAAATTGCTCGCCCGGGCCGGCAGATCCCGGATTACCAGGCCTGCAGCATGAATGCCGCCGGCTTCCATGTCCTCGGCGTTGATGCCGACATTGCCGATGTGCGGGTAAGTCAGCGTAACGATCTGGCGCGTATACGACGGATCGGTAAGGATTTCCTGATAACCGGTCATCGACGTGTTGAACACGACCTCACCGCTGGCGCTCGCTTCCGCGCCAATGGACGCGCCGCGGAAAATCGTGCCATCTGCAAGCGCAAGCACGGCGGGTCTACTTTTCAACACAGACAAGGAAGGCTCCCGGACAACACGGACTCAACGCGCCGCCTATCAAGGGCCTAACGGCAGGTTTCGGGCACTTCGATTGGCGGGCTACACGTACGAAAGCGGGAGGGGCGAACCCCTCCCGCTTTTGACAGCGTCTGATTATAGCTCTTAGTCCGTCACCGCTTCAATGTCACTGCGCCGGACAAGGCCGCGTTTTAGCTCAATGTGGCGTGCACCTGCCAGTCGTTGCAAATGATCAGCGCAGACCGAGCACGTCCTGCATGTCGAACAGGCCGTTGTCCTTGTCGGCAAGATAATGCGCTGCCCTTAGCGCACCGAGCGCAAAGGTGGCACGGCTTGCAGCCTTGTGCGTGATCTCGACTCGTTCGCCAATACCGGCAAACAACGCCGTGTGATCACCGACAATGTCACCGCCGCGTACCGTGGCAAACCCGATGGTACTCGGCCTGCGCTCACCGGTGACACCTTCGCGGCCGTAAACGGCACACGATTTGAGATCACGATCGAGCGCTTTGGCTATGACCTCGCCCATGCGCAACGCTGTGCCCGACGGCGCGTCGACCTTGTGGCGATGGTGCGCTTCAACGATTTCGATGTCATAGCCTTCGGCAAGTACGCGTGCCGCAACATCGAGCAGACTAAACACCAAATTGACACCGACACTCATGTTCGGCGCTTGCACAATGGCGGTCTTGGTCGCCGCGACCTTGATACGCGCCCGATCCTCATCACTTAAGCCCGTCGTACCGATAACCATCTTGACACCCTCATGGCTACAGATGTCCAGATAGTGCATGGTCGCCTCGGGGCGGGTGAAGTCAATCAACACGTCGCACCCGGGAAGCGCGGCCTCGGCATCGTCGGAAATAACCACGCCATTCGGCATGCCAATGATTTCACCCGCGTCCTTGCCGACGAACGGGCTGTCAGAACGCTCCAGCGCGCTTTTCAGGCGAAGCTCGGTGGACTGGGCAACGGCTTCGAGTAGTGCGCGTCCCATTCTCCCTGCGCTGCCGGCGATTGCGATATGTTGTAGTGACATGATTTTGACCAATCGTGGCTTAGCCCGGATCTATTGATCGGCTGCCTGAACCTGCAGTTGCACTCTGTCGTCGATGATCGTCACGTCGCCATCGATACGAACCAGCCGGTCTTCCTCGAACTCGAGAGTGAATCCGCGTACGCGGTTAACATCTCCCGCCCTACCGGTCAGATAGACGTAGTCCCAGCGGTTGGGGTGAAAAGGATCGATGATGAGCGGCGTTCCCAACGCAAACAGTACCTGCTCACGGGTCATATTCATCTTGAGTCTGGCTACCATTTCCTCGTCGACGAAGTTACCTTGCTGAACGTCGACTCGGTGTGTACATCCCGCGAGGAACATCGCAATTACCAGTAGTGGAAGAAAAACTCGCATTGTCTCCTTGATTCACAACGCTACCGGGATCGACGCGGTAGGCAAGGCTTCGTAAACTCTATATGATAAATCATATGCATACAGAGGTAACCAAATGAAAACGCCTCAAGACCTCAAAAGCATGGGCCTGAAGGCGACACTGCCCCGGCTCAAGATACTCAACCTTTTTGAGACCAGCGACCAACGCCATCTCACGGCTGAAGACGTCTACAAACTGCTGCTCAATGATGGCATGGAGATCGGCCTGGCTACCATCTATCGCGTGCTGACCCAATTTGAACAGGCAGGATTACTGATCCGCCACCACTTCGAATCCGGCAAGGCAGTATTTGAACTCGACCAGGGTGGTCATCACGATCACCTGGTCTGTATGCAGTGCGGGCATGTCGAGGAGTTCTACGATTCTGAAATCGAACGGCGTCAGGCCAAGATCGCCAAAGATCGCGGCTTCAGCATTCAGGAGCACTCTCTTCATCTGTACGCCGATTGCTTGCGGCCCGATTGCGAGTATAAAAAGAGAATCGAAAGTCAGTAGACCCAATCACCATTGGGCGACGCTAGTACTTGGTCAGACGCTGGCCAACAATTCTGCGGCGTGCTTGCGAGTCAGGTCGGTAATCTTGACACCGCCGAGCATGCGCGCAATCTCTTCGATGCGCTCTCTCGCGCCAAGCAACTCGACAGTACTGGCGGCATGGCCATCTCGCATGTGCTTGGAGACCCGCCACTGCTGAGCCGCGCTCGCCGCAACCTGAGGCAGGTGCGTGACGCACATCACCTGATGTCGTTGGCCGAGTGTCTTGAGCATACGACCGACGATCTCGGCAACCCCACCGCCGATACCGGCGTCAACCTCGTCAAATATCAGTGTCGGCACCTGTGCGACTTCAGTCGTCACTGTTTCGATTGCCAAAGCAATTCTCGATAGCTCGCCACCGGATGCAGTTTTCGCCAACGGGCGCAGTGGCGAGCCGGCGTGCCCCGCGACCTGGAATTCAACCTGTTCCAGCCCGTAGGAAGCGCATTCGTCAATGGCGCTAAGTACAACCTCGAACACACCACCCTGCATTGCCAGTTTCTGCATGGCATCACTGACCTTGCGCGATAGCTTCTGCGCCGCCTTCGACCGGGCGGCGGACAATTCCGAGGCGATTTTCAGACAGGCCTCTTTCGCCTCTGTTTCGCGACGCTGCAACGCTCCCGCATCGAGACTGGTGGCAAGCTCCTCCAGGCGTTGCTTCGACTCATCCAGCAGCACGGGTAACTGTTCTGGCGTGGTGTGATACTTTCTCGCCGCACTATGGATCGCTTCGAGCCGCTCGTTGACTTCCGTGAGCCGCTGCGGGTCAACCTCGAGCCGTTCCCGGTAATGCCTGAGGCTATAGACGGTTTCCTGTAACTGAATTTGCGCGGTGTCGAGTGTGTCAAGCACTTCGCGCAACCCCGGGTCGTAATCGACCAGCGCGGATAGTTTTGAATGCACGGCGGACACAGTGGCGAGTGCTGCGGAATCGTCTTCGGAGAGCGTATGCAACGCAAACTCCGCCGCTTCGACAAGGCTTGCAGCATGGGCAAGCCTGGTTTGCTCAGCGCCAATGTCGCGCCATTCATCTTCGCGAAACGCCAGTTTGTCCAGTTCGCTGATCTGCCACTCGAGTTGATCACGCTCACGCGAAATCGTCTCAGCGTCGCCCTCTGCCGCGATCCGCAAACGCTTGGCAGCCTGCCAGGAAGCCCATGCCTCAGCCACGCGCTGCGACAACAGCATCGCTCCGGCATAAGCATCGAGCAGCTCACGCTGTGACTGGGGTTTGGACAGTGACTGATGTTCATGCTGGCCGTGAATATCGACGAGACGATCACCGAGCAGGCGGAGCTGCTGAACCGTTACCGGTCGGCCGTTTATCCATGCTCGCGATCGACCAGAAACGTCGATCACCCGGCGCAGCAGACAATGACTGTCTTCGGCGAGCTCATTTTCGTCGAGATATGCTTGCGCCGGGCCATCCGCAAGCACGAACTCGGCGCTAACCTCCGCCTTGGCACAACCTTGACGCACCAGCCCGGCATCGGCACGCTCACCAAGAACCGCCGCCAGCGCGTCGATCATGATCGACTTGCCTGCGCCCGTCTCTCCAGTGAGTACAGTAAAACCCTCGCCGAACTCCAGAGCCAGGTGATCAACCAGAACGAAGTCGCGGATATCCAGTCTGCTGAGCACGGCGTGAGAAAAAGTGAAGGTATTACAGTGTTTCGCTCCAGTGGAGCTTTTCGCGGAGCATATGGTAGTAATTGTGATCAGGCGGATGCAGCAAGCGGATCGGGTAAGGACAACGTCGCACGACAATGCGGTTGCCCGCGGCTATATCGAAATGCGAGTGGCTGTCAAAGTGAACGCGCGCATCGACCGAATGATGCATCGTGATTTCAATCACGGAATCGCCGCCGACCACAATCGGACGGTTCGACAAGGTATGCGGGCTGACCGGCACCAGCGCAATGCAGTTCAGACTCGGGTGTAGAATCGGACCACCCGATGACAGCGCATAGGCAGTTGATCCGGTCGGACTGGCGACGATAAGACCGTCAGATCGCAAGTTGTACACAAAGCGCCCGTCAATATGCACTTCCAGTTCGATCAAGCCGCCGTCGGCACCCTTGTTGATCGATACATCATTGAACGCCAGCACCTCGCGCCCGGGCCCGTCATCGAACATGACTTCCGATTCGAGCAGCATGCGAGCTTCGGTTACGAAATCACCGTCGAGGATGGAACCGATACTCTCGATCATGGTCTCCATTGAGAGATCGGTCAGAAATCCAAGGCGCCCCTGATTGACGCCAACCAGGGCAACATCGTAAGGGGCCAACGTGCGAGCAATATTCAGCATGGTACCGTCACCGCCAATGACGATTGCCAGTTCGCAGCTGGCGCCGATTTCCTCGAGACTGGCGACAGCGTGCTCATTGTGGCCAATGTGCTCCGCCGTGAGGGTGTCGAGCTTGACCTCAACACCACGTTTCGCCAGGAATCGCGCAAGCTTGAGAAGCGGCTCGGCGATCTCGGGGCTCTTGTATTTGCCGATCAGCGCGACAGATTTAAATACACTCATGTCTGCGGAATTAAAGCACACTTCGCCGTACATGCCACGGCACCGCAGGTGCCTGATCAAACGGCACCGCAGGTGCCTGATCAAATGGCACCGCAGGTGCCTGACCAAATGGCACCACAAGT
Source organism: Betaproteobacteria bacterium (assembly GCA_020354125.1). Classification (GTDB taxonomy): domain Bacteria; phylum Pseudomonadota; class Gammaproteobacteria; order Burkholderiales; family Eutrophovitaceae; genus SG8-40. The sequence continues at coordinate 2,195,657 of CP070643.1, forward strand.
GCCAGATCAAATGGCACCGCAGGCGCCCGATGAACTGGCGACGCAGCTGCCGGATGAATATTTGGCGAAAAGCTTTGTAGAATGACGTCCATGCTTAGCGAACGAGCAAGGATACTCCTTAAAACTCTTATCGAGCGTCATATTTCGGAGGGCCAGCCGGTTGGCTCGCGGGCGCTGGCGCGCACCTCCGGCCTCGATCTGAGCCCGGCCAGCATCCGTAACATCATGGCCGACCTGGAGGAAATGGGTTATATCGCCAGCCCCCACACCTCGGCCGGGCGCGTTCCGACGCCGCTCGGATACCGATTCTTTGTTGACACGCTGTTGACGGTCAGACCGCTCGACTCGGCGCAAGTACATCAACTCGAGGGACAGTTGCAACAGGACAATACCCGCAAGCTGGTCACCTCCGCCTCACACATGCTTTCCGACCTGACCCGCTTCGCCGGCGTGGTGAAAGCGCCGCAGCGACATGGCATGGCGTTTCGCCACATCGAATTCGTCAGCCTGTCCGAGAAGCGCCTGCTCCTGATTATCGTCACACCGGACGGCGACGTGCAAAACCGTGTGCTGCTCGCCGATCGCACCTATACCCCTGCCGAGCTGGTCGAAGCAGGAAACTTCCTCAATACCCACTATACCGGTCTGACATTCGACGAAATCAAAGCCCGTTTGCAAGCCGAGCTCGAAGAGCTGCGCGAGAGCATGTCCAAACTGATGACGCTGGCGGTAGAAGCAGGAAAAGAAGCGGCCACCGAGCCCGAAGAAGGTTACGTTCTGTCGGGAGAAAACAATCTGCTGCACATACAGGATCTGTCCTCGAACATGCAGAGCCTGCGACGCCTGTTTGACATGTTCGAACACAAAACCGGCATCCTCCAGCTACTCGATATCAGTAGTCGTGGTCACGGGGTGCAGATATTCATCGGCGGCGAGTCCGGCCTGGTGCCGCTCGATGAGTGCAGCGTCGTGACAGCTCCTTACGAGGTCGATGGCCAGGTGGTGGGAACCGTGGGCGTAATTGGCCCGACCCGCATGGCCTATGAGAGAGTAATCCCGATCGTTGATATCACTGCCAAGCTGCTCTCCGGCGCTTTGTCGCAGCATTGATGCCCGAACGCGAATTGGCGTCACTGATCCCGAAACGCGACATGGAGTCGCTCTAATCCTGGCTGCTAACCAGCATGCGATACGCGCCCGAACCGGAATACAAACACGGAACAATAGCTCGCACCGGCGTCCTGGTGGTTAATCTGGGTACGCCCGACGCACCGACCGCCAAAGCCCTGCGTCGCTACCTGAAAGAGTTCTTGTCCGATCCCCGGGTGGTGGAGATCCCGCGCGCTCTGTGGTGGTTAATACTGAACGGAATCATTCTCAGGACACGGCCCAAAAAATCAGCCGAAAAGTACGCCTCGATATGGACCAGCGACGGTTCACCGTTGCGTGTACACACCGAAAAGCAAGCGCTTCTGCTGCGCGGATATCTGGGCGAACGAATCAAGAGTCCGCACATGGTGGCCTGGGCGATGCGTTATGGCTCGCCCTCAGTTGACAGTGTGTTGACCGAACTGCGGACCGCCGGCTGTGACCGCACCCTGATCGTACCGCTGTATCCGCAATACGCCGCCAGCACCACGGCAACCGTTTACGACGCGGTGTTCGCAGCGGTTGGGAAAATGCGCAACGTGCCGGAACTGCGGCTGGTAAAACATTTCCACGATCATCCCGCCTACATTTCGGCGCTTGCCACCCGCGTCAATCAATACTGGATAGAGAACGGCAAACCGGACAAACTGGTGCTGTCGTTTCACGGCGTGCCCAGGGTAAGCCTCGACCGCGGCGACCCCTACCATTGCGAATGCCACAAGACCGCCCGCCTGCTGGTTCAGGAACTGGGCATCGATCCGGAAATGGTCGTGACCGCCTTTCAGTCGCGTTTTGGGCGAGCCGAATGGCTCAAGCCCTATACCAGCGACACCATGAAGCGGCTAGGCAAGGCGAAAACCGGCCGGGTCGACGTGTTTTGTCCCGGGTTCGTTTCCGATTGCCTCGAAACGCTCGAGGAAATCGCCATGGAGAACAAGGCAATCTTCCTTAAAGCCGGCGGCAAGGAATTTCACCATATCCCGTGTTTGAACGACCTGCACGAATGGGTTCAGGCGCTGGCACGCATCGTCGCCGATCACCTGCACGGCTGGGCCAGCAGTGACTATGACCGGGGCAAGGCTGAGCGCGAGGCACAATTGAGCGCATCGCGTGCGAAAGAAATGGGCGCCAAGAAATAGCCCCGCTGCCTACCGACCGGCTCAATCAGAACAGGTTCGGTCAAATCAGGCTGACCCCGTTTTTGCGTCCGTAGTCAGTCGTCTCGTCGTATTCGCGACTGGCTCTTTTGTGTTCGGCAAGAATGCTTGAAGCGAGATCATTAGCGGCTTCGGTTAGTGCCTCACAAGTTTCGATCGGCTCGATGTCGTTGAGTGCGTTTTCGATTTTTCTGCCCGCCTCGAGTGCCTGCTGTTTGTGATAGGCCTCGTTGCGATCAATTGCGGCGATCAGACTTTTCCAGCGCTCGCGCAGCGCAGCCGCTCCCTCCTCTTCGCCACGCCAACGCGGCCGGATCGCGGTCACGCCAACCAACACCGCGACTTTCTCCATTTTGCATACATCGCCATCCATGTTGTGACGGAACCGCCACTGCACATCCCACTTGGTCAGCGCCGGGTGATGCCGGCCGTCATCTCCGGTCGGGCCGTTGCTGTCCATCTGTGCGGTAAGTATCAGTGCCGAGGTGCCGTCGATGTAGTAGTAGCTGGCTCCGATCCGCGTTGACGGCTCGCCATAGGCAGCACCAGCGACAATGGCGAGGGCGCAAAGAATGTAAAAACCTGCTTTCATTTCAAGCTCATCTGTTAAACGATCACTCATGACTCTGCAGCCGGGACGCGGCGTCACAGCATCGAGGCTCGAGTATAAGCGCGGGTCGCACAGATTCGGCCCCGCCGCTGGAAATTAGTTCAGCGATTTTGTTGGACCAGGGCCTTGAAATCCCGCCGGGAATCCCCAACAAATAACAAGTTGGAAAGCACCGGAGGATTTCATGCAGCAACAGGATCGGCCGACCGAGCCCGAGGCTCGCGAAGAAACGGCCACCACCAATACCGAAAACGGCGGTGCCACTGGCGCGCCGGGCGGAGACGCGCACCCCGAGCCGGAGGTCATGCCGAGCACCGAAGAACTGCTCAAGCAGGCCGAACTGGCGGCTCAGGAGCATCACGACGCCTGGCTCCGAGCCAAGGCGGAGACGGAAAACGTGCGCAAGCGAGCGCAAATCGACGTCGCCAACGCGCATAAATATGCACTGGAGTCGTTTGCACAGGAGCTATTGCCGGTTCGCGACAGCCTGGAAGCCGCTTTGGACAGCGAGAACTCAACGGTCGAGTCCCTGAAGAGCGGCGTGGAATTGACGCTGAAACAACTCGATACCGCTTTCGAGAAGGCAAATATCAAGGAAATCAACCCCTTGGGCGAGACGCTCGACCCCCACAAGCACCAGGCGATGACCACGGTTGATTCCGACGCAGCGCCCAACAGCATCGTCAGCGTGTTCCAGAAAGGCTATGAACTCAACGACCGGCTGGTCAGACCGGCTCTGGTCAGCGTTGCCAAGTCAAAAGAGGCTTGAAAAACCGCTACTTCACCCTGATTTACTAACGGAATCGAATATTTCGGACTAAGGATCAAAAAAAGGACAGACCATGGGAAAAATTATTGGAATCGACCTCGGCACGACCAACTCCTGCGTAGCCGTGATGGAGAGCGGTCAGGCCAAAGTCAACGAG
>CP070643.1:2199598-2204610 GCA_020354125.1 Betaproteobacteria bacterium
CGCTTGCTGACAAGGGCATCCACTTCTTCTTGAGTGAATGTCTTGGCAGGCTTTTCTTCCGGCGTAGAAACTTCGGGTTCCGGGGTGGCCGTCACTTCGGGAACCGACGCGGATACGTCCGCTACTTCACTAACAATCGACTCGTCCATTTTTGATCCTTACGAATCCCTGGTGATCCGCACCAGTACGGTCAGCTACATTTTTACGCCAATCACGTTAATTTGAGTTTTCCAGTTAACGGTTTGGCCTGTATTACCTTTAATTGTAACCACCAAATCATTGCCGCTGACGGCAATAGTGGCGTTCCAATTTGCGTCTGTTTCTACTATGGGCGTAATGTCTTGCACCGCCCCATTAAGCGTGGCGCTGCCACCGCTCCTGTATACCTGCACGCTACGGCGATAATTTGCGTAATTTCCGCCGCCGACTTGTGCCCCATTGACGTTTATTTCGACAAGATAACAAGCCAAATCTGACAGTTCGAACACGAGCGCATTATGGACCGTGTTATCCGTTGTCTGGTACTTAAACGTGTGCCGTATATCAATGTCGGCCGGAATCGCCCCCGAAAACGGCGTTGTCGCGCTAGACAAATCGTTGTCATAGACCCGAACGTTAGACAGCACCCCCGCGCCGGTTTCAAATCGAATGCCATTGCTGGCGTTTTTAACTACGTTATTGCTGATGTTTATGCCCGACAAACTATGGTCGCGGCGAACAACAATACCAGATCCAGAAGCGGCGTCGGCCTTAATCGTGTTTGACGAAACATTCCAATTTGTTTCGTCGCCGATAATAGAATCCAGCCGAACGCCAATCAAAACATTCTCAAAAATGTTTTGCGAAACATAAACGTCAGACAATGAGGTGGAAAGTCTAGCGCCGACAGCAATGTTCATGGTGGCAAATTTGACGAGGTTATTCGTCAAAATTGCGCCTTTAGCGCCAGAAATGCCGGCTTCTGAGTAATCGAGCGAGATGCCAGTATTTCCCGCATCGCGGACTTGGTTAGCCGCCGCAATTACGCTTTCAGTCTGTAGTCGAATTCCGTAACCCGCCGACGTAGTTGCGCCAGATAAGGTGCGGACAAAATTTCCGATTACGACATTTCCAAACCCTTGCGGGGATGTTGTTTGTGATTCAATCTGGCCTTTGACATTGATACCCCAAACGCTTGACCCGGCGGAAGACGCCACATCCGTAACGGTATTAAAGGCAATCGCGGTAAACCGAGACTTGGTATAGATACCCCAAGCCTCTCCACTCACAGAATCAATGTTTTCTATATTGTTACCAAGAATTACGTTTTCTTTTCCGTAAATCGTCATCGCCCCCGCATCGGTCGATCCAGTAGACGAAATATCGGAAAAATGATTGCCTACGATATGGCCTTTCTTCCAAGTGTCCTGTGATGCGTAAGTATTCTCGCCCACGCGGAGAGCGTAATTTCCCGTAACCGTGTCAAAAATGTTTCGTTCTATCCAATAGTTACTAAGCGTTATCTCAATATTTATTGGGATGCTTGTAAATTCCGTAAATCGGCTATCAAAAGCCCTGAAGCGATTAATGCTGCCGCCATCACTAACTTCACGTTCGATAGCCGAGGCCCACCGGCTAAACGTAACGCCGTTTAGCAATACAGTTGCGGCGGGGCGTACAAAATCGGTATTTGTGACCGGCCCTTGAAGAACCGCGCCAAAACCATCAACGCGGACGGGAGTAGATAGCGTTCTTGGCGACCACGTAAGTGCCGAGTAAGTACGCCCCGCTTGAAGAAAAATTTTATCTAAGTTTTGTATCTGGACAGACGTAGCGGATGTGAGCGCAGCGCCCGCATCGCCGCTTCCCGTCGCCCCATAGCGCTCAAGTTTAATTTCGGTGGCCGGAATTGCGTAATCCGTTGGCGTTACGCTCGCCGCAATTTCCGCCGCTGTGCGCGGGTTAAGCGCCTGCCCGATAAGGGGCTGAGACATAACATTGGCAGTCGAAACTTTGACCGTGTTGCCCGCCTGCACAATCGGCAGCACTTCCGTGCCTGTCAACGGCGTAGACGCAGGGGATAACTCGGAAATTTTGACGTTTGCCATGATTCTACCTTGCGTAATAAGCCAATTCCGCGTCGCTCATTGCCACGGAGTAGTACGAAAAATTTTCTACCCAACCGTTCCAATGGCTTGCGCCTGCGCCCGTAGCGCCTACGTACACGTTAGTCATAGCGGGTGCCGTGCCGCTCGTGTCTCGTGTGCTAAGAACGCTAGATGTTGCAATCTGAAATGCGTTATCCGAGTACGTAGAGGCAATTTTTCCGCTCGTATTAGCGGCAAATGCGTTGGCAACGGTAACGTCTGCTTGCGTGTTTCCTGTATCAACTACCAGCATCCCCGCGGTAGACACATTTGCACGAGATGTAATTGACACGCGGTTGTTGTTCGTGCCGTCACCAATTTCAAGCACGGCAGCTTCGGGGCCAAGCGTTAGATGTTTAGCCGATGCAACGACAGTCCCAACATCCGTATTTAACCAGGCAGGCGAGCTAAACACGGCAACATCCGCGCTTCGCGAGACGGCGGCGGTTGTTGTTTTAACGTACGACGTACAAACATCTTTCTTCTCTACCTGCGCGCCCCAAAACACTGCCGAGCCAGTTGCGGCGGTATTTACAGCAATAGACAGCGTACTATTTCCTGCGGGATAGATGCTTAAAAGTAGAGAGGTATTTCCGCTTGTATTGTTAGTCGCCGATAGCGCAATTCGCCAAAATGACGGGTATTCAATTATGGAAGCGTTTGCCGCGCTGCTTGCTAAAATTTGTCCTGTCGTCGTGTTGATCGACAAATACATATCGACAACGGTGCCGCCTGACAGTCGGAGGTTAATCAAAGGAAAGTTAGTGGGCGCCCCAACCGTTTTTGCGATGAAAATAGACGCGGTGTGCTTCAGCCCATCATTTGCAATGGTGATGGTCTGCCGTTTGCCTTGGATTGCCGTGGTTGACGAGTCTGTGATAGTTGACGCCGTAGTATTGCCATCCGGCGCAACCGTACTGTTTGCCGCCAAAGTAGGGGTGCCGACATTCGTCCAGGTTGTCGCAAAATCTTCGCTTCGCAAACAAATGTTAGACGTGGCACTCTCAATCAGCAGCCCCCGGCAAGTGCCCGCCGCGTTGTAGTCAAAACGAGCAGTGTTAATAGCAGCGGAAACGAGAACGCCGGAGCTATTGAGGTAGTTGCCCGTAGACGCCCGCGAAAACGTCATGCCGCTCGGCACTGCGGGGGAGGTTACAAAGTCAAAACTCGCGGCAGCCGAATACTGCTGAACAACAGCGGGCCGTATGAACACCCCGTTATCGGGGCCAAAAAGCGGGCGTTTTTCGCCAGTTTTTGTCTCGAATCCGATTACAGGGCGTTGGCGAATCATACGTAATAGCTGACGTTAATCTTGGCGCTGGCGGCAGTTTCGATGAATTTAATCTTATTCAGGTCGCCGTCATAGTTTAGCGTAGCACCAACGGCCAACGGCATACCAACCGTTGCCGTAGGAGCGATACCGTCGTCGCGCCACCGAACGCTCTGTCCTTCGGCCACAATTACCGCCATCGTTGGTCGGCTTGGCGCAGTCGGAACAGTTAGCCCCACCGCTGCCGAAAGGCTTGTAATTTGCTGATAGCCCAAGCAAACGGTCGTAGATTTAAGGCCCATGTAAGAATACCTCAGGCAAGAAACTTAAGTTTGTAGAGCGTGGTCAAGTACAGCGACACAATCTCATCGATTTGATTCTGAATAGCCGTGTCGTCGTCATCGCACACATCGTAACGGGCTTTTTCGATCTCGGCCAAGCTGTCCTCAAGAAATTCAACGACGTTGCCGGTCTTCTTGGCCGATTGCAACGTGATCGGGCCAATCAGCCCGTGCCTTCCTTGGTATGACTCTGCCAAACCATCGGCCAACCCTACGATACCTTCGTAAAAGCCCCCGAGAGCTTGGTGCTTGGCGTAGCTGCGCGTATTCAGGTGGACACTATGCGTTACATCGCGGGCGAGAAAAAGCGCCCCAATAAAGTCAGCCATCTTCATTGCATCGGCTCCTCAGAAATTCGCGGAAGGGTTTGGCCTACTAAGTCGCCCGTGTCTACAGCCGCCGCAATCGTGCCCATCACGATGTCCTGAATCTGCTCGGGACTCATCCCCGCTTGGACCGCGCTGATGCGCTTGGTTTCCGCGTCGTAGGCTTTGATTTGGGCTTCCATTTCCTTGATGTTGACTTCACGGGCTTCGATGGACTTGTTGACCTGTTGCAGCATTTGGAACATCTGTTCCATTTCGGCACCCATCGCTTGAATTTGCTGATTAGCAGCTTGAAGCGCAGGCGATTCGTCCTGGTCTTCCAATAGCTTCGGGTCAATAGTCTTGGCAAACCGCTTTGACATTTCTTGAGCGCCCGGCCAATCCATGTTTTTAATGAACAGGTCGCCAGCGACCGCCCAAAGCTGAGGATTGCCCTGAAGAAGCGTAGACATTGCATCGAGGGCCTCCTGGCGCTTTGTCATGTAGCTCGGGCCGGTCGTCACGGCCACGTCGTACTTGCCGACCGATGGATTGTAGACCTTCTCGATTACGATGCCTTGCTGGTCCACGATCTTGCGGACAGGTTCTGCCTGCATTGGGTCGATTCGCACCGTATCTACTTGACCGTCGATCTTGACGATGCGAGCGATGCGCTGCGTGTCGTAAATCTTCGGAATCAAGTCAACAAGCTGGCGCGTGACGTAGCGGACAGCGCGGGCAAGATTATCTACATAGTGATATGTTCCCGTGTCGCTCTGCCGTTCACGCGCCAAAATAGCACGGCCCGAGCGTTCGTTGGACTGCGCGCCTAAGCTCGGGTCGTATTGTCCGGTAGTGGCCTTGATGTCGTCCGACGCGCCCATCTTGGCCGCAATCAGGCCATTCTGCGCCATCGGCGGCATGGCTCGCTGCGGCAGCGGCAACACCGCGCCCTGCCCATCGGTCACGT
>CP070643.1:2204710-2239271 GCA_020354125.1 Betaproteobacteria bacterium
GTGCGCGCGTGCCTTCCTTGGCGGCATTCTTCAAACGGAATTCAACCGGGTCCATACCGATCTTCATCGCCACTTCATCCATCACGCTTTCGACGGCAAATTCCGCGATTGGACCACCAGGCGCACGGTAAGCAGCCACCTTCGGACGGTTGACGACCACGTCAAAACCAATGATGCGCACATTGTCCAGATCGTAGGGCGCAAACGCGCACATGGCACCCGGCTGCACCGGAGAACCCTGGAAGGCACCGGCCTGATACTTCAACAGCGCATCGCCAGCGGTAATCTTCCCGTCCTTGGTCGCGCCAACCTTGACCCAGATTTTCGCACCCGAGGTCGGCCCACTTGCCTGGAACACTTCCTGGCGTGACATCACCATTTTTACCGGTTGATACGCTTTGCGAGACAACGCCAATGCCAGCGGTTCGAGGTAGACCACGGTCTTGCCACCAAAGCCACCGCCAATCTCGGACGCTGTCACTCGCAGTTGCGACACTTCCAGGCCCAGCAACTTGGAGCAAAACGCGCGGACAATGAACTGGCCCTGCGTCGTACACCACAACTCCGCCTGGCCATCTTCGGAGAAGTTTGCGACGCAAGCATGCGGTTCGATGTAGCCTTGATGTACCGGCTTGGTGGTGAACTCGCGTTCGACGATGACGTCGGCTTTGGCAAATCCCGCTTCGAGATCGCCGAAGCCGAACTCGACGCGTTTGGCAATATTGGAAGACTCCTTCGGCGTCGGTTCCACGCCGATGGTAAACATGTCGTCGTGCAGCAAGGGCGCGTCGGGCTTCATCGCTTCGTCCACGTCGATGACGTGCGGCAGCACTTCGTAGTCAACTTCAATCAGCGCCAACGCCTCCGAGGCCACTGCCTCGCTTACTGCAGCCACAGCGGCAACGGCGTGGCCTTCGTAGAGAACTTTTTCGCGCGCCATGACGTTTCGCGTCATGTCCTTGAAGTTAACCATCATCTCACCCGCGGGAACGAACTCCGAGGGCAGATCACACAAGTCAGCAGAGGTGATCACCGCCTTGACGCCCTTCAGACCTTCCGCTTTGGAGGTGTCGATCGACCTGATACGCGCATGCGCGTGTGGGCTGCGCAGTACCTTGCCGACCAGCATGTTAGGTAGATGTTTGTCCGCGCCAAACTGCGCGCGCCCGGTAACCTTGTCCGCCCCGTCGGGACGCAATGGGCGGGTGCCGACAATTCTCAGTTGGCGGGCAAGCACATCCGGGCTAATCATGTCATTCATGAACCAACTCCTTTCATCAATTCGTTTGCCTCAGGCACTCGCCGTCTCGGGCCGTTTCGTAGACTTGGATTTCTTACCCGCACCTTTCTCAGCGGTAGCACGCATCTCGGCGGCCGCATCGAGCACAGCGCGGACGATCTTGTCGTAGCCGGTGCAGCGGCAAAGGTTACCGGCGAGCCAGTAGCGTGTTTCGATTTCTGTTGGGTCGGGATTCTTCTCGAGCAATGCTTTTGCCGCCACCAGAATCCCCGGTGTACAGACGCCACACTGCAATGCGGCATGCTCAATAAACTTTCGTTGCAGAGGATGCAGATTTTCGCCCTCGGCCATGCCTTCGATGGTTTCTACTTCGCGACCTTCGGCCTCAACACCGAGGACAAGGCAGGCGCACACGAGGCGTCCGTCGAGCATGACGCTGCATGCGCCGCAATCACCGGATGAACAGCCTTCCTTACTCCCGGTCAGAAACAGCTCGTCGCGCAGCACGTCCAGCAGTGTCTGCTCCGTGGAACAGAGAAACTCCATGCTGTCGCCGTTCACGGTTGTCGTTACATGATGTTTTGCCATTTAATTTCTCCTGTCCCGTCTACTTGGCGCTGGCTCGTTGATACGCGATGCGCGCCGCCCGCTTGGCAAGCACCCCCGCTACCTTGACCCGATAGGCCACAGTGCCACGCTTGTCGTCGATGGGCTTACATGCCGCGCTCGCCGCAGCAGCGACCGATTCGAGGGCCGCATCATCGACTTTGGTTCCAATCAACGCCTTTGCTGCGTCTGCAACCAGCAACGGCGTCGGCGCCACTGCGCCCAACGCAACACGCGCGTGCGTGCAAACGCCCTTGGCGTCGAGTGCCAGTGCCACGCCGGCACCTACGACCGCAATGTCCATTTCGGTGCGCGGTATCAAACGCAGGTAAGCATCGCCTGAACGCTTTGGCGGATCAGGCAATCTGAATCCGACAATGAACTCACCGCGCGCCAGCGCATTCTTGCCTGGCGAGGTGATGACGTCCTGAACGGGTAACTCGCGCTCGCCGCTAACACCTGCTACCTCACATATTGCACCCGCCGCGATCAGCGCCGGCACGGTATCAGCCGCCGGCGATGCGTTGCACAAATTACCGCCAAGCGTAGCCCGGCCCTGAATCTGCGTCGAGCCAATGAGTTGCAAGGCCTCCACCACGCCCGGCCAGGCAGCGGCAAGCTCGGCATGTTCACCGATCTCGGCGCATGGCGTTGCCGCGCCGATGCGCCATCCCTTCGCGTCATGCTCAATGCCACGCAGGCGCGGCACACTCTTGAGATCGACGATCATGCTCGGTGTGGCCATACCGGCGCGCAGTTTCACCAGCAGGTCTGTGCCGCCAGCGAGAGCTTCGGCACCCTCCTGTGCCAGCAATCTGGCCGCATCCTCGGCGCTAGTGGGTGTTTGATAGTCCATCAGATGTCTGCCCCTTTCGAAAATTTCCCTTTGTAATCATGCACTCGGACCCCAGCCGGCATCCAGCCTGCCGGGCCGCTCGAACATAGCCGAAACTCTACACTGTCGGCCGGACAATGAACAAACTTCGCGAGGAACCATCCAGCGGCAGTAATCGGAACGATTCTAATGCTCATCGGTGGCAGCGATATGACCGACGTCAGTGTCCAACTCTGCACAACCTTGTATTCTCTGGCGCTATGTGTCTTCGTCATTTCTGCTCGAGGCGTTTCGCTACCCAGGGGCTTGCACCGTCTAACGGCGCAGCCGGCGGCGACTCGGCTATACGGCTAGTCAAACTCGGTCATGGCTCCGCTTGATCAACGCCCGATATATGACGAACACGACCGCCAGCACTCGGCGTTCGGTGTCCGACGTCTTTATCGAACGCTCGCCGCATTTCTGCCAAAAGCCAGAATAACGAAACGCCGAGCGACTGTTCCGGGGCATGCGGTCGCGGTGCGGAGGTGGCGTCGCGCTCTGCGACGAACTACCTGGAGCATTGCCGCGCTGTTATTGATCCTGGTGCTCGGCGTTTCCTACCTCACCTTCGTCGGCGTCAGGCTCGACGTGTCTTTCCTGAGCGGACGGATCGCGCAAACGTTCAGCGACAACATCGGCCGGGCGGTGCGTTTCGAAGGCGCAATTGAAATCATCATCTCGGCCAAGCCGAAACTGCGTATCCGCGGATTCCGTATTGCCAATCCACCGGGATTCGGCGGAGGTGAATTTGCCAGCCTCGGTGAGGCCCGGCTAATAGTGGATCTGTGGCCATTTCTCTTCCACAGGCAACTGCGGGTCGAAGAGCTGGCCGGCAGCGACGTCACGATCCGCCTGCAGTCGAAGCCTGACGGTAGCAACAACTGGACTTTGTATCGTCCGCTACGAACTGGCGCAGCATCCGCGCCTGCGTCCGACCGCGCTGTGACAGCGCGCGCCCAACAGGCGGTTGCACTACTCGATATTCACCGAATTTCACTCGAGAATCTCAACGTCGAATACGTCAATGACGAGAACAAAAGCCATTTCTTTGATCTTCATTCGCTTGAAGCGCGCTCGCCTGCCAATGCACCTGTAAAGGTCGTGCTCAACGGCGCAGTCGCGAAACAGTTCCCTTACAGTCTGGATCTGACCGGCGGCATCCTGTCAGACTTGGCAACCGACAAGCCCTGGCCTCTTGCTTTCACCCTTAGCTTCCTGAGTAGCACGCTTTCGGTTAATGGCAGTATCGACGGCGGCGGCATTGGCGAACTGGCGTTCGGACTCGGTACCGAGAATCTGGAAGAGTTCGAACGGCTGCTACAGACCGAACTCCCGGACGTCGGCGCGAGCGGCATCGCGGCATCGGTAGCATTTTCTCCACGGCACGTCACGATAAAACAGCTGGCTGGCGCCATGGGCAATACTGCTGTCACGGGCGATCTGAAATTCGATACCACTGGTGCAAGACCAAAGCTGAGCGGATCGCTGATTGCGAAGACACTCGATCTGCGACCTTTTCTCGGCGAAGAAATCGGTAGCGGCGATGGGCGCCCAAGCTTCGAAACAGGAAGCGAAGTTGACGATGCACCGCCAGCAAATCTTCCCGCGCTCTATCGCAGTCTCACTGGCGCCAGCTTCGATCTGCAGCGGCTAAATGAGATCGATGCCGACGTCACGCTCGGTGTCGAACGCTGGCTGAGCTTGCCCGGTGACGTCAAAGATGTACGCCTGCAGATCAGACTGGAAAATGGCGTACTCCGCGCCCCGCTTACAGGCACCATGACCGGTGTGACGATGACCGGACAGGCCGTCGCCGACGCCAGCGTGACGCCGCCGGAGTTCGATCTGACACTTGCCACCAGCGATTCCGACCTGGGCGGACTCGCGGAACTACTGACCGGCGTGCGCGGTGTCGAGGGACAGCTCGGACTTTTCAAATTCAAGCTTGCGGCGCGGGGCAGTCGCGGCAGCGAACTGGTGCAAAGCGTGGACGTAGGCGTGAAGATCGAACGCGGCCGCTTCAGCTACGGCAACATCGAAGGTGCACGCCCGGTGAGCTTCGCGCTCGACCGACTGGAAGTGCGGTTGCCGCCTGGCAAACCACTGGACGCAACCATGCGAGGAACGCTGCTCGACGTACCATTTAGCGGCAAATTGTCCGCCGGGACGCTGGAGCCGCTGATGTTGCAAGGCAGAACCCCCGTTGACTTTCGGATGCGCTCTGGCGATGCGCGAGCTCGCATCAGTGGCACGATTGAATTACCTACCGATGAACGCGGACCGGACCTCGCATTTGAATTCTCTACGCCACGTGCTGGTGAACTGGCGAGCTGGTTCGGACTGCAACCCGGAGCACAAGCACCCGCCAGCCTGTCCGGCCATGCCCGAATGCGGGCAACGTCATGGCACGTGCACGATGTTGCACTTAATCTCGGTCGTTCCAACTTTTCAGCCAGCCTTGTTCGCGATATGACATCAGGTACGCCATTATTGCGGATGCGGCTCGACTCCGAGCACATCGACGTTGCCGAACTCGAATCGATACTGCCGAAATCTGACAAAGGGGAACCCGGCGACGAATTAGCGGCATTGGACATCCCGTTATTACCAGAGGGGATTGATCTCACCGATTCCGACATCGCGGTCGCTATCAAACGCATCGTCGGCACACCAGTCGAGGTGCAAGACGTGTCGTTTGACGGGCGCATTCGCGACGGCTATATGCATGCCTCGCCTTTCGCGGTCACTGCTGCAGACGCCGGCTTCAGCGGAGCGGTCCTGCTAGACCTGCGTAAGTCTGAGCCAATCGCCGGCCTTTGGCTTTACTCAGAGAACCTCGATGTCGGCAAAGTACTTCACAAACTTGGCCTTGGTCGCGACCTCGATGCGAGATTTGGCGAACTCGCCGTCAATCTGACGGCGCGTTCCAGCCGCCTCGGCGACATGCTCGAGCGCTCTGAGTTGGTGGGCACAGTCGGCGGTGGGCGCATCGTACTGCGCGACCCGAACACAGAAGGAGAGGCGCGTATCACTGTGGAAACCGGCGAGTTGCGAGCCGATCCGGGTAAGCCAGTGCGTTTGACGATCAACGGCGCGCTCGAAGACGTGCCGGTCGCCATCGCCATCGAAACCGCGCCTGCCAAGACGTTAGCCGACCCGAAACTGCCGCTGCAGTTCGAGCTCAATGCCGACGCCGTCAAAACCAGTGTCAAACTGGCGGGAAAGATTGCGCGCCCTGTCGGCAGCGAGTTGGAACTCGCGCTCGATGCAAGAGGTGAACGCTTCGCCGATTTCGACGAGCTCACCGGTGCCTCTCTACCACCCTGGGGGCCATGGTCTGCAAATGGCGGCTTCCGGATCTCGCCGCGCGGCTACGAGGTCAACGATCTGCGCCTACAAGTAGGCGACAGCACACTCACCGGCGAGGGGCGCATTGACACTGCAACTGGTCGACCACGCATTGGCGTGGCTCTCAATGCCCCGGTAATCCAGCTCGATGACTTCAAGCTCGGCGAATGGTCGCCGATTGAACAAAAACCGAAAGAAGAGCCGGTAGAGCTCACGCGAGCAGAGATGGAAAGCATGGCTGCGGAAGCAAGCGCGCAAGCGCAGACGCTATTGAGCCCCGAGGTACTGCGCCGTCAGGATCTATTCCTCAACGTTACGGTTGAGCAAGTACTGTCCGGCAACGACAAACTCGGCGCGGGGCGAATGGAAGCCAAACTGGAGAACGGCCGTGCGGACATCGGACCAATCGAAGTCGAAATTCCAGGTGGGGTTGCCAAAATAAAACTGGGTTACGAGCCGACCGAGGAGGATGTGAATGTAGACCTGAAAATCAATATCGAAAAGTTCGACTTTGGCGTCCTTGCGCGCCGGATCGAACCGGAGACCGACGTGGCGGGTACGTTCAGCCTGAACGTCGACGTCGACTCGCGCGCTCGTTACCTATCTGAGATTCTGCGCCATGGCAGTGGGCGCATTGATTTCGCAGTGTGGCCCGACAACATGCGCTCCGAGCTCATCGATATTTGGGCGGTGAATGTGATGCTGGCACTTGTTCCCCAAGTCGATCCCGACAGCGCATCAAAGATCAACTGCGCAGTTGGTCGTTTCGTCCTGGACGACGGTGTGCTCGTCGACAAAGGTATTATTCTCGATACTACCAAGGCGCGGGTGATCGGGACCGCTACAGCCAATTTCAAAGACGAGACTTTTTACATGCGCGTACGCCCTCAGTCGAAAGAAGCGCGGTTTCTGAGCCTAGCGACGCCCCTCGCTGTCAGCGGGTCGTTTGAGGAATTCAACATCATCGTGTCGCCCGGCGATGCCCTCGAGTCAGTCGCCCGCCTCGCCACGTCGATCATCTGGGTGCCGCTGCAAAGACTGTCCGGCAAGAAACTGCCAGCCGACGGCCAGGACGTTTGCGCCACACCGCTTCAAACCCTGGCAGAGCAATAAGACAACCGTCCTTTGCAGGCGCATATTTTTTCCTTCCGCAAAGCAGAGCGGTGACTGAACTAATTTGATCGCGTCGCGGACGCAAGCACCTCGTCGAGCCCAACGATGTGGCGCAGCGCCTCTTCACGATGGTGTTGGTTCATCGCCACCTCTTCGTGCAATTGCGTCAATGACATGTCCGGACGCACGATCACTGGCGGCACCTTCGGCACCATATCGCGATTGATGTAGCGTTCGACCGCAACCTCCAAACGTCTGCGCTCAGCCTTCGGAAGATCGGCGAAGGCACCCTGATTTACCTTGAATCTCACGTACTGGGACGGCGACATCGCGTCTTGATTGACAGGGACGGATACGACCTCCTTCTTTCCAGCCGAGCTGATTGCGGTGACGACCAGGAGATCGGGTTTCAATCCGGGTGCTATCGCTGTTCCTCCGCGGCGCCGAACTTCAAACGACACTTTGCTTCCTTTATGCACGGCCGAATGTGTCAGCTCTACGATCTGCCCGTAGTTCTCAACCTGCTTGGTCCACCACACGAGCGCATCTTTCACGAACGGATGCTCGACCGCCTCTCCCGCGAACTGAGTTTGCCGAGCCACGGCCTCGGACTCCTGCTGCTGCACCTGGTAGGTAATGATCGGCGCGACCTTCCAAACACCGATCAGAGCCACAATGAATGTGCCCAGTGTCGCCAAGGCCTGGAGCCCGCTTGTCAGCAAAGACCAGCGATCCTTGAATTCGAGTTGCTTCCAGCCCATTTCCTCTCCTCCTCTGCCCATATTTCTGCTTAAAACACTCGCCACGCCGGCAGTTGCTGCGGGAATGGTAATTCCGCACATTTTTGCTGCGACGCCCTACGCAGCGTGGAAACCTCCCGATCCGTAATCTTTAGTCACTCGCACGGTTAATGATTCAAGCGAGATGACTTCTAACATTTTGACTTAATCACTCTGTCACTTGTCACTTATTAAAGGAGCTACCCTCATGAAACTCATTAAAACCACTATCGCCGCCGCTCTGTTCGGTCTGTCCCTCAACGCCTTTGCCGCTGTTAGCGACCTCTCGTATGTCACGCACGGTTCGCAGTCTGGCCAGGATCTCAAAGTTGGCCAAATCACTGAGCCGCGCTGGAGCGATCGCAATGCAGTGAACAAGGATGCGCGCAGCGAAGCCAAGCCGTTTGCGAAAGCTGCTGGCGACTACCGCTTCGGCGATATCAACTCGGTCACCCACAACTGATCTGAGTGAAATTGATTCTCTCCTCCGGTTGATCTGATCAACCGTGCGAGGGGGCTGTCGGGCAGAGACCCTGTCCGGTGGTCCCCTCGCTGTTCTTTCGAGTAGCAAAAACAAGCTGAAATGCCTCGCCACAAAAGCGGCCGGGCCAAGACGCCTTTCTCCAGCGGCATTTCTTTTGTAGGTCTTTTGTAACTTTCTCGTTCTATTCTGATTTGACGCAAATCAAGTTGCCTCCGCACGGTACCGCCAGATAATCAGCAGCAGCTCACTGTCTGCCGTCGCGAGCCGCCGGCAGACGCCATCCATTCCACAGAAGCGGGAGACAATTATGAAGGACATCGAAAATCTGTTTGGCAAAGCCATTGGCGAGATCGAACGCATGCTCAACACCAAAACTGTTGTAGGCGACCCGATCACAGTCGAGGGCAATACCCTGATCCCGTTGATCAGCGTCGGTTTTGGTTTTGGCGTCGGCGCTGGCGAAGGCAACGATCCCAAGAAAGGCGTTGGTAGCGGCGGTGGCACCGGTGGCGGCGGTGGCGTCAAGCCGATTGCGCTGGTCATCATCAATAAAGACGGTGTGCGAGTCGAAACGGTCAAGGGCGGAGCCGCCTCGGTGATGGAAAAGATCGCCGATGTCGCCGGCAAGGTCGCATCTTCCAAATCCGATAGCGACTGACTATCTGGTCGCAGGCATTGAGCCTTACGTCGTGACAGCTTTGCTGATCCTGTCGGCGTTATTTGCGCTGTTCCTGCTCCTGCTCGCTGTACCGATTGACCTGGCATTCAGAATCGAAGGCGTTCGAACGTTCCAGGGACACATGTCGCTCCGCTGGTTGTTCGGCGTAGTCCGCTTTCGTATTCCGGTTCCCGACTCTGCCGCTCAGCGACCAGAGGCCAAGGTCAGTCAACGGCCAACGAAAAAACGGTCAATCCGGAAGAAACGCCGGAAACACCTTAATTTTGTGGCCGTACTCAAACAAGCGGAGTTTCGCCGGCGAGCCTACCGTTTTGCCAAAGATCTTATCCACGCCGTGCACGTTCAAAGATTGCGATTGCTGATGAGATTGGGACTGGGCGATCCAGCGGATACCGGACGCCTCTGGGCACTGGTGGGGCCGCTGAGCGCAATGGCTCAGAACCTTCAAAGCGCAGACGTCCGAATTGAACCGGAGTTCATGGATTCGGTGTTGGAAGTGCGGGCGGACGGACAGCTTCGTCTCGTTCCGCTACAGTTCCTTGGTCTTGCCATTGCCTTCCTGCTCTCGCCGACATCAATTCGCGCCTGGCGCACCCTGAGAGCCAGTCATGCCTGAAAAGAATCCGGTTACGGATCGATTGATCGCGTGTGAACCGATACACGTAGGTAATGTGACCGTCCTTCCGATACAACGCGTGAAGCTGCAGTCGCAGACCGCTGCTGCGCACGCCTGGCTCGCCGCTTCCAAAGAACCGGTGGCGCTCGTTGTTCGCGATTCCGACGGAACACGGACTATCGACATCGCCGGGACGCTGTCGATCGAACAATTGCGCGACCAAATCCCTGATCTTGACGCCTTGATTGTGCTGTAGTGAACAGTCTTACGCCAGTCAGGCAGATTTGCGGACTACATAACGGCGTAATGGTCCCCTACCCTGTGGTAGTACACAACATCAGAGTTATCCTGAATGTCGTCCTATGGCGACGGCTTCCCACCATCGTTAGTTTCGTAACGCCGTAACTGCTTCACGGAATACGCTTTACTAGTATGGGCATGGTAGCTGCAGGCAGGTCCCATCGGTCAAAGCGACTTGCCATACATCGCGCCCGCAATGTGAGGCGGCCGCCTTTTTCGAGGAGAACAATGCACATCGGTCAGAGAGGATTCACACTCCTCGAGATGATGGTCGTGGTCGCGATCATCGGCCTGCTCGCTTCCGTGTCTCTGCCCGCCTATCAGAATTACAGTGCCCGGGCAAAAATGTCAGAAGTAATACTCGCTCTGAGCAATTGCCGGAACAGCATTACTGAAACAGTCCAATCCACTCCATTTTTGCCCTTTGGAGGCCAATGGGCATGCGAGTCCCAGGCGGGCAATGACGTATCGACTTACGTCGCATCAATCGAAACCAGTGACGAGGGCGCAGTGCGAGTTAAGCTTCACAATATCAATTCGCTTCTCAACGGCCAGTACATAATCATGCGCCCGTGGCCAGACGTGGCCCGATCCGGGGTGGTACAGGCAGGCGACAACGTCGCGCAATGGGACTGCGGCCCTGCCCCGAGCAACACCATAGACATCAGTTCGACGTTGCCCGCGAGCTGCCGCGCCTCTGCTGCAGAAATCGGCGCAACCTCAGGATGGGCATCGGCAAGTTGACGTCAACCAGCAAGACGCTGGAACAGTAGCCGCCAGAAAAGCAACTTTGTAAATCACTTAACGCGATCTGGCGCGCGTTATTCGTTCTTTTCCTTCCCGAAATAGTATCCAAGAACAAGCGTGACTACCGGAAGCAAGACAGAAGAGACGATTCCGACGAGGAACTCCGCGGGCTCCTTCCAGTTGGAGCCGGTACCGAACTGCGAACCGAGTACGAGGAGAAAAATACCTGCAACTGCTACCACAAATGCCCAGACAATGACCCAGGCGATTCGCGTCTGAGCGTCCGCTCTACGACGCTTGATGTAATCGCTTACGGTTTCTTCGACCGATCGGTTCTCCGATTTGAGTTCGTCGATCTGCTCAAGCAGCGCTGCCGTATCGAGTGGCGTAGCCATGGACTGAGCCCCGCCTACTTGTACTTGCTGACCTGCTGTTTGGCTGATTCGGTTAGCTCGCGTGCCTCATCGATCAGGCGTTGCGCTTCCTCTTCGAGCCACAATCGCTTGTCGTCGCCCTCTGGAAGTTTTTTCGCGTCCTCGAGATACCTACGCGCGCGTTCGAGCATGTCATTTGAACGTGACGTCTTCAACTGAACACTTTCGATCGGGTTCTTCATGGATTTACCTCTAGTCTCCTACGCCACTTCCCCGTGGGCGAGTCCCGCGAAGCAGGGGTCCTGGCATTCCCGCCTTCTGACTCAATTCTACAAACCGTTCCCAGCCCCAGGCAAGCGTCAACGCGGCAACAACCGGTCTATCGGACACATACAGCTTTCCGCAACCACTCAAAACGGTGCGGGAGCCACTCGACGTGCAGAGGAAAGGTAAACTAATAAGCTAAAGGCAAGGAACGCTCGACACAACCTCCAATATACTTTGACGGGAACGTTCCGCACTTGAAACGAAACGCTCAGAGCTATTGCCGCATATCGCATGAAGTATTTTGGCGAACTCAAGGGTCTCACCGGGGCAGGAACGATCGCGCTCTATTGCGTGGGCCTGGGACTGCTCGCAGCGATAGGAATACTCGGCTGGCAAGCTCTCTCCTGGCTGAAGACCGGGGACTGGCCCGCCCTCACGTTAATGTCAGGTCTCGCCTCTTTTGGTGTCGAATGGGCATACTCTCCGGAAAGCTGGATTGGAATCCACAATCTGCTCAAGGAGATACCGCTGACCGTGGCGGTCTTTTGGGCGTGGATGATCCCGGCACTATTGTTGATGCTATTGCACAACTGGATTGTGCGGCGCCACCCCCAGTAACCTCTATCCAAGGTTAACCTGACTCGCTTGAGTCACACCTCAGTTCGACGAGTGGCCTGGCGACCGCTCAGTACCCACGCACGAGGATTGTGCTCGAACCCGAGCTTCGGGTAATAGTCATTCACTTTTGGGCATGCCTTGGAAAATATCCGGCCGATCACCCAACGTCGATCTATTGTACAAATCAATCGCTTGCTCGACGGATATTTCCACATCCGTTTTGTAGTCAATCGGCATCTGATCTGCCCTTTCAGCGCGAGGTCACTGCAATTCAAGCGTGTTGCGGCCGGTATCCGACACACGACACCCAGGCCTCGGCGAACATGGCATGCGGTGTGCGCTCAAATTCGCGCAGCGTCCCGGCGTGCTCCATATGACCAGCTTGTTCTAGTTTCGCGGCAAGCACGTCAGTAATAATCGATAACGGCTCGAAATTTTCATAGCGCGCCTGTTGCTTGACTTCCGCAAAACCAGCATCCACCGCGTACTGTGATAACTTGTGGCCGACATTGACGTCACCGCCATTAGCGACCTGTAATGCTTCGTAAGCTTTGACTGCTGCAACCAGCGCCGGTGAAGAAGGTCCGTACACGAACGCGCTCCAGTCCGGCGTAGCCACACCCATCACGCCACTGGGCTTGAGCACACGCAGGAATTCGCGCATCGCCCGCACCGGCTCGCGCAAGTGCTCGAGCAGCGCGTGAGAGAACACAGCATCAAACTGTGCCTCTGCAAACGGCAACTCGTACGCGCTACCCACGCGGAAGCGGGCATTGGCAATGCCCTGCTTTGCCGCCGATTGCTTTGCCAGCGTTACTTGCGACTCGCTCAAATCGACGCCGGTCACGCTTCCGCTGCCAATGCGCGTCGCTATACCCGAAGTTATGCTGCCGGGCCCGCAACCCACGTCGAGCACCTGCATGCCGTCGCGCAAATGCTCGATGAAAAACGCGCCATGCGATTGCAGCGTGCGGCGGCCAACAAAAGCAAGTGCCGCCGCGTCGTAACCAAGCGTATAACGATCTGCCGACATCTACATCTGATAAACCAGCGTTGGGCCGCCCAAGTGATTGTACGGCAAGGACAAGTGCTGTGTAACTGCCACTAGCCTTCCGACTCCACCGGCAACTCCTGGTTTCGGCCCCACTCATCCCAGGAACCGTCGTACACGCGCCACTCGTCATTACCGGTCAGATGCAGTCCCAACGCCAAAATGCAAGCAGTCAATCCCGAACCGCAAGTCAGCGTCACAGGCTTATCACCAGTCACACCGGCCACAGCCAGACGTTCACGGATCTGCTCCGCCGGTAACAGTTTGCGAGTATCCGGATCGAGCAAGTTGGCCCAGTACAAGTTCAGACTGTTTGGAATATGTCCTGGCCGTGTGCCGGGGTAGCGATCCTGTTCCGTGCCGGCGAAACGTCCGGGCGTGCGTGCATCGAGAATCTGCGTGTCAGCTTGTTGCGAGGAACGTAAAACGTCCGGCCAGCGCGCGAGCAGATTACGCTCCTCGCCAGTCACGAACGTCGCCCGCATCCCCGTCACTTCACCAGCTTCCACCGGCAGGTTCTCCGCTTTCCATGCCTTCAATCCGCCATCGAGTATCGAAACGTTGTCATAACCGTAATGTCGAAACAGCCACCAGACCCGCGCTGCGCTATACAGGCCGGGCGTATCGTAGGCGACGACGTGGGTGTCGTTGTCGATACCCAGCGCACCAACTTCCCGTGCAAACAGCTCGCGCGGTGGAAACTTGCGCGGCAGCGGGTTATCCGGGTCGGCGATCTGTGACAAATCGAAAAACAGTGCTCCCGGAATATGCTCGTCAAGGTACTCTGCGCGGGCATCGCGGCCGGTATCGGGCAGGTGCACGCTGGCATCGACTACACATACCGATTGATCGCGAAGGTGTTCATTCAACCAATGAGCACTGACGACCGGGCCAGGATAGGTCATTCGGTTCTCTCCTCGAGATGTCCAGCTGATGCGATGTTCAAAGCAGTGCTTGCAGATCACCGTCGATACTGATCGCTTGCCCTGATAACGTGCGGCCACGCGTCGAAGCAAGAAACAGAATCATGTCGGCAAGTTGCTCTGGCTGAATCATTTCCCTGATTGACGCTTTCGCTAGCCAATCGTCCTGAACCTCGCTTGCCGCCCGGCCGGCGATCTTCGCTTTCGCCTCGATCACATCGCGGATCCTTTTGCCTTCGACAGTGCCAGGCAAAATGGCGTTGCAGCGAATGCCATATTGTCCAAGCTCCATCGACAACGTCTTGGTGAAACCCACCACACCCCACTTTGCGGCTGCGTAGGGCGAGCGATTGGGAAAGCCGAATCGCCCCGCTGCCGACGACAGGTTGATGATTGATGGGTTGCTTGATCTCCTTAGGTGCGCCACCGCCAGCCGCGCGCAGTTGAACTGTCCGGTCAAGCACACTTCCAGACAGCGATCCCATTGTTCAGGATCGATTTCATGCACCGGCCCGGTCGGCCCGGCAATGCCGGCGTTATTAACAAGGCAATCCAGGCCGCCGAGAGTCTTGATCGCTTCGTCGAACAACTTTGCAACCGCCGTGCGATCGGATACGTCGCACACGCTCGAGCCAATCCCGGGATGCGCTTTGCCGAGCGCGTCAAGTGCTGACGGGTCGATGTCGCACGTGTAGACACTTGCACCTTCACTCGTAAATGCCTCCGCCACCTTCAGCCCGATACCGCCCGCGCCAGCGGTAACCAGAACCCGCAGCCCCTTGATGCCAAGATCCATGGTCGCCCCTCCCTTTTTTGTTTTGGCCGACAGTGGATCGTAGCAATTTTTCTACACCACTTGTTCCCGATCGCATCCCAACGAAGTTACAACAGCCAACGCCGGTCGATTCTCATGCTTCAACAAAGTCGTCACTCAGGATTACTTAATCCACGGGAATGCCGTGCGGCCAGACAGATTTGCCGCGCGCTCGCTCGAGACCGGGGAGCCCTGCGAGCCTTGAGCCAAAGATTGCAGGGGCCGGGTTATCGCCCGCCGGACATGCGCCACTCGCGCATCGTCGTCGAATTGCACGCTACGCCCAACCAGTTTCACGCCGAGATCGCGCCACCCCAGTCCGTCCTCGCCCAGGTCGAAGCGCCGTCAAGCCCCTAATCACAGTAACGCGGTTGCCCCTGTGACTGTGCTTTAGTTTTCAGCGGCCCGAGGACAGGCACAGCGCTATATTCAACTAGGGACGCCGCCGCGATCCGCAGCTAGAATCCGGTAACCATGCAAAACACCTCGCCCTCCCCCCGACGCTTGGCAGCCCGATGGCCGCTGCTCGCGACGTCGGCTACGGTGATTGCGCTGATCGTCGTTGTGGTTTTCCTTGTCACAAGCTTGCCGCCACGCCGCGTCGTCATGGCGACGGGCCCCGAAGATAGTACCTACCATGCAATTGGCAAGCGTTACCGTGAGTTCTTCGCACGGCATAGGGTCAAGTTGGAGTTGAGACCGACTAATGGCACAGTGGACAATGTCGAACTGCTTCGTGATCCGAACTCCGGGGTCGACATTGCGCTGATACAGGGCGGCATAACGGACTCGATACAAGTGCCTACCCTCGTATCCCTTGGCAGTATGTTCTATGAGCCATTCTGGATATTTACTACCGTGCCGCAGGAAGACCGTACGACAGACCTGCTCGAACGCGTGCCTGTTTCGCTAGGCGCCCCAGGCAGCGGCACCTATCGGCTCGCACGCGAAGTCCTCGCCGCGACAGGCCTGGACGAGGGGCGCATGGACATACGCGATCTTGGCCCGGTCAAGGGAGGTGAAGCGCTTCTGCGTGGGGAGGTCCAACTCGTCGGCATGTCGCTGCCGTGGGATGCGCCGATCGTGCAGCGATTATTGCGCGACCCGAACGTTGATGCCCTAAGCTGGACGCGCGCAAATGCGTTAGTAGCATTGAGCCCATTCCTGAGCAAGGTCAGCCTCCCGCGCGGTGTGGCAGACCTTGCAAACGACCGGCCTCCTTACGACGTCACTTTGGTGGCGACGACAGCCAGCCTTGTGGTGCGTGAAGATCTGCATCCGGCGTTACAACATCTGCTGCTCGAGGCCGCCTCAAAAATACACAACGTCCCGAGCGTATTCAACAAGGCGAGGGAGTTTCCCACGGCCGAATCCGTTGACCTGCCCTTGAGCGATATTGCACACGAGTACTATCGTAGTGGCCAGCCTCTTCTACAACGTTACCTGCCGTTCTGGCTCGCAGCATTCACGTCGCGACTGCTGGTGCTCCTGATACCCATCATTGGGGTTGGATACCCTCTGTTCCGTTTGCTCCCGGCGTTATTCGGATGGTCCATGCGACACCGGGTTTTACCGCTTGTACGGGGAGCTCAAGTTCCTCGAAGCAGCATTCGACGCAGCGAGACCCGACCAAAAAGCCGCCCTGTTCGAGCAACTCGACCATTTGGAACAGCGCGCCAACCGCATGCGCGTGCCAAGCGCATACGCGCAAATGCTCTATACCTTGAAGCTGCACATCGGCATGGTGAGACAGCACGAGCAAAACCCACATCGAGAGCAGCAAGTAACCGGGCTGCGCTCTGAGCAACCCGGCTAAGTCAACCAGATCGGATGGGCTACTAGGCCAACTCTTGCAGAAACTGAAGAACGGCGACTTCGTCGCGGCGCAGCGCTGACCTTGCTCGTTTGCGTCGCGTGCGGTTTTCCAAGGGGTCGGAAGAAGCTGCGTCGGAAGAAGCTGCGTCGGAAGAAGCTGCGTCGGAAGAAGCTGCGTCGGATGAACCCGCATCAATTGAGGGCGGCACGTCTGAGGACGGCTCTGATGATCGCAGCCCTGATAATTGCGGCTCTGATAATTGCGTCTCGGTTGATGACTCTGCGTTCGACGTCTGCGTGTC
Source organism: Betaproteobacteria bacterium (assembly GCA_020354125.1). Classification (GTDB taxonomy): domain Bacteria; phylum Pseudomonadota; class Gammaproteobacteria; order Burkholderiales; family Eutrophovitaceae; genus SG8-40. The sequence continues at coordinate 2,221,664 of CP070643.1, forward strand.
TGATGTTCCCGATGCCTCCGCCTCAGCCGACGTATCTGATGACACGGTGTTCACAGGCTCGGCAGTTGACGATTCGGTACTTGATGACTCCGCATTCGATGGTGCCCCGTTCGATGATGGAGGAACCGACGATCCAACGGTTAGTCCCTCCATATATGCCTGCAACAGCGCCGGATGAATGTAATATTTGCGGCACACGGCGCGGGTGTTGCCAAGCCGCTCGGCTACCTCATCAATCGCGCGATTGATATTGCGCGTCGCCTCGCGCTTGGTCGCTGCCGGCCCCACTTCACGGAGCGCCACCGCAGCGAGTATGGTCCCACCCCATGTTCGAAAATCCTTTGCACTGACAGTGTGGCCACCAACCTGGCGCAAGTATTCGTTGACGTCGTCCGAGGTGATGGTTTGTCGCTTGCCATCGCCGTTGACGTACTTGAACAACTCCCAGCCCGGCAAATCCTGGCAACGCTGTACGATGCGCGCAATCCGTTTGTCGGTCACTGTGAACGCCTGTTGCACACCGCTCTTACCGCGAAAAGTGAAGCGCAATACCGACCCGTCAACTTTGACATGCTGTCTGCGAAGCGTCGTCAATCCGTACGATCGGTTTCCTTTCGCATATTCGTCATTGCCGACACGGATCAGCGTCTTGTCGAGCAATCGCACCGTTGCCGCCAGAATCTGACGCCGGCTCATATCTGGTCCACGGAGGTCACGCTCAACGCGTTCGCGAATCGAAGGTAGCACTTCGCTGAACTCCAGCATGCGGCGAAATTTCGAGTGGTCGCGCGCTTCACGATAAGTGGTGTGATAGCGATACTGCTTGCGCCCGCGTGCATCGCGCGCTGTGGCCTGAATGTGCCCTTTCGGATCCGGACAGATCCAGACATCGGTCCACGCGGGTGGGATCGCCAGCGAACCGATCCGACGGCGCTCTTCCCGATCGGTAATGCGAGTGCCATCGGGGTAGTAGTACGCCCAGCCCTTGCCGGCGCGGCGCCGCGTAATCCCCGCAACACCGTCGGTGACATAGTTCAGACCGCTACGGCTCGCCGTCTTGCGGTGCTCAGCAACGTGCGGCGGGTGCTTCTCGCTTGTATCCAAGTTTTCCGTCAAGAAAACCATTCCGCGTCACTCTTGTGCCCAGTAAGCAAAACCGCCAGGTGGTCCACACACAAGGCGGTTTGGGTTCAGCAACCTCGTCTGGCTTCGCCCCGCACTGTCAGGAATTCGACAGTCGAGGGTAATCACCCGCTCGGGTGCCAATAATCGGGAGCTTCAGGCAACTCTGATGCCAGAGCAGCTGGACGGCGCCATCCGGCGCCGCTCTGCATGGTATGCCGTTCGCTTGTTTTGGTCCGCATGCGGCTGATCTACAACCGATTTTTTAGACTTGACTAGATCCAGCCCAGTTTCATCGTGCACCGCAACGCGAGCCGATGAAAGCAGCGTTGCCAGCACCACCGCAGTGCCCAATGCTGTAACCGGCTCGATAACGGAGGACGCATTTTGTTTGGAAATGACAGTCTGTTAAGCGAAATTCTGGTCACGCTCGTTGTCTCGTTTTTCGTCATTACGGCCTTCGTCGGCATCGCGCTGGGCATCGGCTTGAATGTCAGTAGCGCGCGAACCTTGCGCTTTCTGAAGACAATGAACCGCTGGGTCGCCACACCAGAGCGACTGAAAGTGATGGACAAACCACACGATATCGATGAGCCGACGAACCGGCGGCGGCGCTGGTCCGGCACCGTATTTACGCTTGGCGGCGCCTACACCGTCTTCATGTTGCTGTTCGTGGTCGAGTACCCTTACGTCGTTGTTGCCCTGAGCCAATACGCGAAGCCGGTAGTTGTCGAGCTGTTGGTCGACAGCCTGCGGTGGTTTCTGCTTCTCGGCGGTGTGTTTGCCTTTGTCGTCGGCGTCATGATGCTGATCTCGCCACGAGCCATTCCGGCACTAGGGTCACGATTGAATCGCTGGTATTCGACCGACAAACTGGCAAAGGTTGCAAACGAAATGCATATGTCGCTCGACAACCTGGCCGAGAGCTACCCGCGTGCAACCGGACTGGTGCTGGCATTCCTTTCGGCGTTCGCGCTCATTGCGGCGATGATCGTCTGGGTCGGGCGCTGACGAAAGGCGTCAGCGGTCTGTAAGTTCGTTGGAGAGCTTACTTCGGCGCGATCACCGATTCCTCCCAGTTTTCCTCGGTGAGAGAAAACAGCAACCCTTTTTCGACCCATACACTGATTCGCATGCCTTTGGCGTTGATGGTGACGGGAACATCACCATCCTCGATAACCGGCAACGGACCGAAAACGTCCTTTCGATACTCTGTCTGGTAGAGCGTTTGCGTTCCTTCACTGGTTGGCAGCTTCACGCGCAATTGCGCTGCCGGCACACTTTGGATAGAACAATAGCGCCCCCCGATCAGTTCAAAATCGGCGTTTGCCAGTAACGAACTCCGCGTCGGCACGAAATCCAGGTCCTTAAAATAAGCGCGAACTTCGCTAAAGCTGCTGGTCGTAATGTCAAGCGGCTTCAATTTGATCTGGTTGCGAGCCACTTCCATCGCTATTCGCTCACTCATCGGTGTGCCATCAACACCTTGCACAAGTATCAGCGCGCCAATCGCAATCACCACCGTCGCTGCAATGCCCGCCATCCAGCCGATAGCGCGCGATGCCCCACGGCGCTGTGTAGCGTCTGTCGAGTCACGCCTATCCAAAAGCGCTTCAAGCCGTGCAAATTGATCATTCGACAGAGTTTGTCTTCCGAAATGTGCAAGCACGGTGTCTTTGAGCGGGCGCTTCATTGTCTACCTCCTTCACCGACTGCGCGCATATCAGATCCGACGCGCTGGAGAATTTTGCTACGCAGTCTGTGTAGTCTGGCCAGCACGGTGCCACGGGGCGCGCCGGTCTGGTCCGCCAGTTCCTGGGCGGTATAGCCCTCTACCGCCCATAGAAACAGCAGCTCCCGCTCCATCGGTTCGAGCACTGCGATGACAACATCCAGATCCTGCTGGGCGATCACTACTTCCTCCAAGACCCGCGGATCAATATCCACCGGGCAATCATGCTCCTCCAGGCTGAGCGTCGGATGGCGTTGCTCACGGCGATATTCATCGATGAAACGATTGCGCATGATTGTGCGCACGTAACGCAGCATGGCTTGCGGATTTTGCGGCGATTTGCGCAGCGCAACCTCGATCCCGTCCTGCAACAAGTCGTAGGCCCGGTGCTCATCGCGAGTCAGGGAATAGCCGTACCGATAGAGCCGCTGCAGCATGTCGCGGTCGAGCATTTATGCAGTCTCCGTCAGACGACTCTCGTCGCCAGCAATACCCGATATCCAACCACGCTGAATCAGTCTTGGCACTGCCTCGGAAAGCACGACGGCCACATGCGGAAGCTGACTTGCGATATCCCCCAGCGTCGCACCGGCTTCAATTGCAGCCAGCAGATCAAACGTGGCTTTGTCAACACGCTCTACGCATGGCTGGAATTCGTCGCGCCACACGACCAGATGCTGCGGGCAATCGGCGGCCGAGACGCTTGCCGCATCATCATCAGCAAGGTTGACTTCGCGTATACCCATTACCGGATAGTCTGATTGCAGCATGCCCACGCTATCGCCAAGTTTCAATTTGAGGTATTCCCCCGCGTCGCCTGCGCTTCGCGCCAATTGGTCGAAGTCGAAGGGGGCGTCATCGTTTGCATAGTAGGCGACATGGCACAGCCACTCCAACCGGGCGAGATCGCCAAGATAAGTGTAGTCGGAGAAACCTTCCAGCACGGCAGCACGCTCTTCCAGGAATTCGGCGAATGTTTCTCCATACAAATTCAGGTCCGGTTGCTTCGCCGCGGTAGACTCGCTGTAACGACGTGCAATGCCTTCGAAACATTCCGCCCCAAGAATCCTGGCGCAAGCCGGATACGCTACCGCCAGCGCCTTCGCCCGCCCCCCTGAAAGGTTGTTGGCGTAAATACTCAGCGCAATATCGGTCGGGATGTGCGGATTCTCTCTACTCAGTTGCTTGAGACCGGAGTGAGCTGCCGATTCATGCTCCGCTTCGATCACAGAAGATCTCAACGCCGTAGCAAACACATCCAGTGTTCGTGCGAGATCAACAGAAGTAACAGTAACCATTCAAGTACCTCAGGCAGCGCGCTCGACACAGGTGCTTCGGAAGGTTTCCGCCTGCAATGCCTCATCAAGCAATACTTCCAATGGCGGGATGTCGTTATCCCACTCGATCAGCACCGGTACGTCGGGCAACCGCGCGATGACTTGACAAAAGACTTCCCACACCGCGTCTGACACCCGATTGTTGTGCGCATCGATCAAATAGGTCCCCTTGTCCTCGTAGCCGGCCAAATGAATCTCACGTATTCGCTCGAGTGGTAACTCGCGAAGGAAATCGGCAGCCGGCACGCCATGGTTGACTTCGTTGACATAAGCATTGTTCACATCGAACAGCAAGTCGCAATCGGCTTCTTCGCACAGCGCAGCGAGGAATTCCGGCTCTGCCAATGTCGAATGCCGGAACCGTAGGTAACTCGATACATTTTCAACCAGAATGCGCACACCCAGAATGTCCTGCACCTGCTTGATGCGCGCACTCACGTGCCGCAATGCTTCCTCGGTGTACGGCAGCGGCAACAAATCGTGGTAGTGATAGCTGGCATGACTGGTGAAACACAGATGATCCGACACCTGAGTTGGCTCAAACGTATGGATCATGCGTTTGAGTGTGCGCAGGTAGTTCTGATCCAACGGATCAATTCCGCCCAAAGACATCCCGACGCAATGAAATGAAATCGGATAGTCCGCACGCACGGCCGCCAACTGCCGGGGTATCAGGCCACCCGCCGCGACGTGGTTGTCGGTAAGCACCTCCAGCCACGGCACCGCAGGCTGCTCTGAGAGTATTCGTCCAATGTGGCTGCTTCGCAGCCCCAGACCGGTACCCTGCAAAGCCGGTTCTGTAATTGGACCCTCGGCAGTGGCGTCGTGTTGTGACATATGCCCTTACTTGGCCGGCTTGGTTGCAGCGACCCGCCCGCCGGTGATCTTGGTGCACGTTCCGGCGGGAACGTAGACCCACTCGTTCTTGTCATTGTCCATCTTTGCCTGGCCGGCACAGGCATGGCTGCCATCGAGCGCGCCGCAGTCATTCATTCCGGCTTTGGCAATTCCGGCGCACTTTTCCCACTGCTTGGGTTGATCCGGCACTGCTAGTGCGCTGGTAGCCGTCATTGCGGTACCCAGTGCAAACATACTGGCGAGTGTCGCGGCCACTACGGGATTCTCTCGTTTCATACTTGGTCTCCTCTGGAAAGGTATCTCTGACCAGAATTGGTCATTAGTAGCCAAGACGAACCAAAGCACGATTTGATTGCAGTGTCGGCTAATTTGGTGTCTACAATACCCGCATTACTGGTCGGCACTGTTGCGGGGCAGGAAGCGATGCGCCGATGATTAATGCATTGATTCAAAGCCTTGACACGGGAGAAGAGACCAATGATCACTGAAATCGTCACCTTCAAGCTGCCAGCCGGCAGCAAGCGCGAAGACATCTTCGCCGCCTTCGACCAGACGGCAGCGATCTGGAGCGAGAACCCGGACCTTATCCGTAAGAACTACCTTTACGATGCCGAAGCCGGTGTCGCCGGCGGCGTTTACCTGTGGAAGGAAAAAGCACATGCGCTGAAATGGCATGGCGAAGAATTCCGTCAGCGGGTCAAAGAGCTGTATGGCGCAACGCCAACCAGTCAGTTCTTCGAAACCCCAATCGTGGTAGACAACGTCGCTGGCAGCATTAAGACTGATTACGACGACTCGGTCGCCGCGTAAGCCGTTCCCGCAGCGCGGCGTCTCTCCGCCCAGTCAGTGGACCTGCTCAGTGGTCCGCTTCTCCCGAAACTCGGTTGGGCTCTGACCAGTCCAGCGTTTGAAAGCGCGGGTGAACGCGCTCGGTGCCGAGAAACCAAGCTCAAACGCGATCTCGGTGCTCGAGCGCGACGGATCTTCGATGTAGCGCATCGCCAGATCCCGGCGCGTTTCGTCCACCAGTTGCACGTAGCTGGTTTCGGCCTGCGCCAACTTCCTTTGTAGCGAACGCGTGCTCATGTGAAGCGCCTTGGCAGTCTCTTCCTCGGAGGTCTCGCCCGCGGCAAGGTGTTCGAGCACGACAGCCTTGCAACGCGTAATGACATCGTCCTTCACCAGGCGGGCCAGTTCCTCGGTCAGCATTTTGTCAAATACCAACGCGAGTTGCCGATTCGACGAAGGTAGCAGGCGTTCCGCATCCTTGGTCGCAATCTGAAACGCGTTCTGTTTGGCGCCGAAGCGCACCGGCACACCAAAGAAACGGCGATAGGGTGAAACGTCGTCCGGACGGTCGCGAGTGAGGCTGACCATAACAGGCCTCAGCGAGGCGCCGGCGTTCATCCGGCACATGTCAATTAGTAGTGACATGCACATGTCATAGGTCACGCTGGCTACCGTAGGGTCAACGGTCGGGAACGACACTGTGACGGTGATCCCGTGCTCGCCCTCCTCAGCGCGAATGTCGGCTCGTTCGCCGACGATGCGATGGTACTGATCCAGCCGCCTGAGGCAGGTCCGAAGTGTCGAACTGGATAACCAGGCGTGTCCGAGAACGCCGAGGTTTGCCGGGTGCCAACAGCGTGCCGCTTGCAGACCGAATGCCGGGTCGTCGATCAGTGGCAAGGCGATCTTCATGATTGCATCGAACTTGTTCGCATCGACACGGGCAGCCGGCGTTGGTGGTGTTGCGAGATCAATTCCGACTTCACGTGCTATGCCCACCGCATCCACGCCGTGCAACTCCAACACACGCCGGAATACCTGTCCTATCGAAGCCAGGCTTGTATCGCTTGTTTCTGCTCTAGCCCTGCCTGCGCGCACCACTGACCCACGCCCTTCCTCCGCACTTGAAAGCGGTTTTCCTGGAGTTTTTGTTTCCGATACGGCCATCCGCGACTTTCATACCGTTAATTGTCGCGACCGGTCAAGTCACCGGCGCATTCGGTTCAGCACCGCCACCTGCGCAAACCGATACTGCAGGCATCGATTTGACAACACAAGGAGCATGCAGATGGGAGTGAGAACCATGCGTTCCTTGGCTATTGGTGGCGCCGTCTTATTGGCCGTGGCTGGGTCGGCGTCCGCAGACAACACTTGGCGACTGGCATCTGACAGCGCCAGAGGCGATGTGCGTTTCCTGCTCGACATCAGCCAGCTCGACCATTACATAAACGGGGACGGCAGGCAGCTGTTCGGTGTGCCGCTTCGCGCTGTCGGTAATGGCATTGTCAAGGATGGCTACGTCGTGATCGATGCCAAGAGCTGCCTCGCGCCTGGCGGGGAAATGATCATGACCATCGGCGATGCATCGCAGCGCTTCTGGTGGTCAGTCGACGGAAAGCGCATGTACGACGCGGTAGGCGTGTCCGTCTGCAATGTCGCGGCAGCGATGTACGAAGCTGTACAGGCCAGTGGTGTCGATCCGTCCGGGCCACGACAAGCCGACGCAGGTATCTCACGCCAGTAGAGAGATTTCTTCATGAAGAACAGACGCCATTCTTTATCTGCGTTCCTCGCACCGAAAGCCGTATACGGAGGCTGGTATCTGCGTCAGCGTCCGCGCGAAGCAATCAAGACGGCACTGGCTCATGTGTTCGTGATCGCGGTGTTGATCTACTTCGCATTTGTCTTATTCAGGATCGTAACGCTGATCGTGCACGCGCTGTTGGCATTGACATTCGGCGTGCCGTTCGAGTTTCCGACTGTAACGCTTCCGTTGCTGTCCTGAGCAAGACGTGATGACCCGGAAATTATTTTCGTGATCGATTGTTTGCTTAAGCGCCACGCCACCCCTAACAAGCCTCCAGGCGTTTAAGCTTATTCGCCCCGGGCGGTCTGCCTCCTTAGGCCCTCGGGGTCTTTTTTTTTGCAGGGCGAATTCGGGGTGCTGATGAAAGCGCGCTGGGAAGACACAACAACCAAAGCCTGAACTGCAGAACGCGATTTGACATCGCGCACACCAAGGTCCACCCGTAGATCACTCGCGCTGCAGTGGCCTTGTCGCCGTACCTGATCTATGCTCGCAGATATGCCGCCTTCATTAAGTCTATGGTCAAGCGCCGCTCGTATTGCGGCGCAAACGCCGGCCTCGCGCAACCGCTACGTGGATTTTCTGCGGGCGCTGTCAATTGTGGTGGTCATTTCCGGGCACTGGCTGGTCGCCGCACCGTACGTTGTAGGCGGCGAGATCACGTTGAACAGCATGTTGGCCTACGAGGAGTGGACACAAATCCTGTCCTGGCTACTCCAGGTCATGCCAGTGTTCTTCTTCGTTGGCGGTTACTCCAACAGCGTATCGTGGCAAGCCGCCATGCGCGATCAGAGACCCTACGCCGACTGGCTCATCGGGCGGTTGCAGCGTCTCGCTGCACCAGTGCTGCCGCTACTCGTTGTATGGACACTGTTGGGCATCGGTTTGTACCTGGCGGACGTTGGTTCCGGGATAGTGACGGTTGGCTCGCGCATGTCGCTGATCCCGATCTGGTTTCTTGCCGTCTACATCGGCGTTACCGTCTTTACGCCATTGACCTTTGCCGCCTGGCGGCGTTTCGGAATGGCACCGTTCTGGATATTCGCGGCGTTGGCCGCGATAAACGACGTACTGTTCTTTGCAATCGATTTGACGAGTACCAGCTGGTTCAATTACGCCTTTGTCTGGCTGGCCGTGCACCAACTCGGCTATGCCTGGCGTGCTGGACGACTGCCTACCGATTGGAAAGCACTGCTCTGGTCAGCCTCCGCACTCGCGATTCTGATTGTGTTGGTTACGTTGGGTCCCCACCCGTTCAGCATGGTCAGCGTGCCAGGCGCGGGCGTGAGCAACTCCTCTCCACCGAAGCTGCCGTTGCTGCTGCTCGGCCTGGTTCAAATCGGCTTGGTGCTGAGTCTCGAAACACCCGCCAGGCGCTGGCTGGAACGACCGCGGCCGTGGACTGCGACGGTCCTCGTCAACAGCATGATCATGACAATCTACCTTTGGCACCGCACAGCTTCCGTTATTGTCATCGGGCTGGCCATACTTCTTGGAAACCTCGGGCTGACGCTGGAACCAGGCAGCGGCACATGGTGGTTGGCTCGTGTTCCATGGTTCGCTGCTTATCTGATCGCACTAACCGCGCTTGCCTTGATATTCGGCACGTTCGAGCGCAGCGCTGTGCGACACCCGCCACCGTCCGCGTGGCGTCAGGTCGCCGGCGCCGTGCTCATTTGCAGCGGTCTTTCATTTCTCGCTCTCAAGGGAATCGGCGCTGATAACTGGCTCGGTGTGCGCTGGTTTGGAGTACTGCTGCCGCTCGCCGGGGCGTTGCTTGCGGGCGTCAATCCGCTGCCGAGATCAAAGCAAACCAGGTCGTGAAGTGATTTGACCACAGCGCTTGGCAGACAGACTCAGTTACACAGTAGGGCGGACCGGCTAGAATTCGGTGATCATGGCGAATACTGTCCCCGGCTCACGAGCACAAACAGCACGCTGGCCGATCGTTGTGGCGGCCATCGCCACCCTCGCGCTGATCGTAGTTACTTTCACGCTGACGAGGCCGCTCCCACCGAAAACCGTCATCATGGCTACCGGGCCGCAAGGTGGTGCCTACGACACCGTCGGTCAGCGCTACCGCGAGTTCTTCGCCCGGCACCGCATCACTCTCGAACTGAAGGCCACCAATGGCTCCGTTGACAACATCGGGCTGCTCAAGGATCCACGCTCCGGGGTCAGCGTCACATTGGCACAAAACGGCATAACCAACCGGACCGAATCTCCCGGACTCGTCTCGCTCGGCACCCTCTTCTACGAGCCACTCTGGTTCTTTAGTGGTGTAGGCCCGCTCAGATCACCCAAGGACGTAGAAAAAATGCGCTTTGCGCTCGGCCTGCCTGGCAGTGGCACCTACAAGGTTGGGCGCAATGTCCTTGCCCTGCTCGGCCTGAGGATTGATCGAATGACCTTGCGAGAAATGGGCGTCACAGAATCAGGAGAGGCGCTGCTGCGTGGCGATCTGGATTTTGTCGGCATGTCGCAGCCATGGGACGCCGAAATCATCCAGCGTTTGCTCCGCGATCCCCGCATCGAACCCATCAGTTGGGCGCGCGCCGACGCGCATGTCGCACTCCGTCCCTTCCTGTCCAAGAAAATTCTTCCGCGCGGCGTTGCAGACCTCGCCAACGACCTGCCACGCAGTGACGTGACCCTTGTGGCGTCGAAGGCCAGCCTCATCGTACGTAACGATTTGCACCCCGCACTACAGCATTTGTTCCTCGAGGCAGCCTCGGAGATTCACAGCAGCCCGGGCGTGTTCAACAGGGCGGGCGAGTTTCCTGCAGCTGAACCCATTGACTTGCCCTTGAGCAACATCGCGCGCGACTATTACCGGAGCGGAAAACCATTTCTTCAACGCTATCTTCCTTTCTGGCTGGCGGCATTCACTGGCCGCCTGCTGGTACTGCTGATTCCAATCATCGGTATCGCCTACCCGCTATTTCGTCTTCTACCGGCCTTATACGGCTGGTCGATGCGGCGGCGAATCCTGCGCTTGTACGGGGAACTCAAATTCATCGAAGCCGAACTGGAGATAAACACGTCGGCGGAACCGACCGCTGCTATCGAACGGTTGGATCACCTCGAGAGACGCGCCAACCGCATGCGCGTGCCAGTCACTTTTACCCAGATGCTTTACACATTGAAGCAGCACATTGTTCTGGTGCGTGGAGAAATACCCAAACCGGCTTCGCAGCGTCAGACCACGGGACAGAGGCCAGAGAGTCTCAGCCAGTGATCAAAAGACAAATTGCTTGCCACGCTGACGAAACGAAGCGAGCTAACCATCGTTACGGTCGAATGCGTAGGCGGATCGCTGAATCCCGCCCGCGGCCGGGTGTCGTTGGAGACTGGTCTCGAAATACCTTGGCCCGTCAGTCCGCGGCAAGATAACAGACAGCCCGGAGTGAACCATCCCGTCCAAGCCATAACGATCATATTCCGTAGCATGCTGGTAACCGGATCGGCATGAGGGTCCCGCACAGTGTTGGACCGCAAAGCCCGGCATACACGCCACACGAACCGCTAGAATTCAACCAACATGCCATCAACCTCGCTTTCTGGACAACGTAATTTCGCACGATGGTCGCTGGTCGCCGCAGTCCTGGTAACCATTGCCGCAATCGCCGCCGCCTTGGTGCTTACGGAACCGTTACCACCGCGTAAGTTGGTCATTGCAACCGGGACTGAAGGCACCCCCTACCACGAGATCGGACAGCAATACAGCAAGATCTTCGCTCGTCACGGTATCAAGCTTGAGGTGCGGCCTACCAATGGCTCGGTCGAAAATATCCACTTACTCGAGGATCCGCGCTCAGACGTCAGCGTTGCGCTGGTGCAAAGTGGCACGACCACCGAGGAGGATTCACCCCACCTCCGCTCTCTCGGCACCCTGTTCTATGAGCCACTTTGGCTATTCGCTCGCGATCAAATCGGCGACGAGACAAAACCATTGCGCCCCGGTATGCGGATCTCTCTTGGCGCTGCCGGAAGCGGCACGCACATGCTTGCACATGAAGTAGCCGGATCGATGGGTGTCGATCTGACCAGTATGGAATTGTTCGAGTTCTCTGAGAGTGACGCAGCCGGAGCACTGATGCGTGGCGAGCTGGACTTCGTTGCCATGTCGATGTCCTGGCGATCACCGATCATCCAACAATTGCTGAGTTTGCCAAGTATTAGCCTGGTGGGGTGGCCGCAAGCGGATGCTCACGTCGCACTGCGTCCTTATCTGAGCAAGCGCATTTTCCCTCGAGGCCTGGCAGACCTGAGGAACGACCGTCCCCCACGCGATGTCGTCCTGGTTGCAACCAAGGCCAGCCTCATCGTGCGCGATGATTTACACGCGGCACTGCAACACTTGCTGCTCGAAGCAGCTTCGGAGTTACACAGTAGTCCCGGCGTATTCAATGCAGCTGGCGAGTTTCCTGCAGCGCAGCCGCTCGATTTGCCTCTGAGCGATACCGCACGCGACTATTACCGCAGTGGAAAACCTTTCTTGCAGCGCTATCTGCCGTTCTGGCTCGCGGCATTGACAACCCGCTTGCTGGTATTACTGGTTCCGATCCTGGGTATCGCTTATCCCCTGTTTCGATTGTTGCCGGCACTGTTTGCCTGGTCAATTCGTCGCCGTATCTATGCCTTGTACGGAGAACTCAAGTTTCTTGAATTCGAACTCAGGGCGGACCCTGGTAGCCAGCCGCCGGAAATTCTGGAACAGCTTGATCAACTGGAAGAACGCGCCAACCGGATACGTGTGCCAGCCGCTTTCGCCAACCTGCTCTATACATTAAAGCACCATATTGGCCTGGTGCGGGAGCGCATAAGCGAACTCAACCGACGCAGCAATAACGCACCGCAAGCACATAGTGAGGAGAACCCATGAAAGCAATTTCGAGCAGCTTTGACCCCGATTCGGTCGAGTGGCGCCGCATAACCGACCCCAATTGCACGAAGTTTCGGGTTGATTTCGAGTACAGCCTGCTCGGATATGATCTGCCAAGCGGACGAGTCGAAATGCTACTTCGCTACGTCAACGGGGGCCATTGTCGGCCTCATCGTCACATTGCGTCGAGCGTAACACTAGTACTGGAAGGTGAACAGTTTCTCCAGGAAATGCTGCCCGATGGCACGACGCGGTCAGTTCATCGCAAGAAGGGTGACTATGCCCTTGCGCCAGCAGACGCATACCCTCACGACGAGTACGGCGGTGACGACGGCGGCACCATCCTGCTGTCACTGACGGCGAAAGACGGACTCCTGTTTGAATATTTCGACGAAAACATGCAGAACGGCTGGACGCTGTCCCTCGAGGAGTTCGTCGATAGCTGGAACTCGGGAGAGGTTTATGGGGTTGCCCCGCGAGCGAGCGGCACCACCACGGCCGCGTGACCAGCGGCTGCCGATTGATCAAGCCCGACAGCAGCAACAGAAGTTAACGAAACACTTCCCTGCGAAGACGACCGCCAGCGGTTCCCTATAGCTCACTCTATCCAGTACTTTGGATCATCCAGCGCATCGGCGCAGGCTACTCTTCCGCTGATGCGCCCAAGAATCCCCGCACGAATTTCCTGGACCATCCACGCATCAGAGTTTTCAGGGGCTATGGGATAAGGGGCTTCAAATACCTTTAATCCGGCAGGCGAAAAGCCATACTTCGGGTAATAGCCAGGATGGCCAAGCACAAATACCAGTTCAACACCCGTTTCCTTCAGCAGCTTCAATCCGTCAGTGATAAGTCGACCACCGATTCCGCTGCTTTGATATTCCGGGTGTACAGCCAGCGGCGCGAGGATTGATGCGCAGACGGATTGCATCGAATCCTCGACCCGTACATTCGTGTAAAGAACATAGCCGACGACACGGTCGTTAACCGTTGCCACGAGCGACACTAATGGTTGTGCGCTCGGATCTGCCAATAGCTGGCTCACCAGTTCGGCAATCACGTGCCCCTCCGCATCACCAAACGCAGCTACGATTACATCCACGACTGCTTGCCTATCGGCCTCCGAGGTCTTGCGCACATTCACAATCATTTGAGGCTGCCTGGAAACTGGCACCAGATTTCCAAGGCTTCAAACGCCGCAGGCCTCGCGGCACTCCCGCTCGCGACCCCGCACCGTTCTTTCGCCCACCATCGGGCCGCGTGTCTCTGTTACGACGGTGCGCTGACCCTCGACATGGTGCTCGCCGTCATAGAAGTAAATCACCACCCAGTCATGTGTCATGCCCAACTCGTGCGCCCGCTGTGTGTTTGAGAACAGCGCAGTGAAATGCCAGCCGTCGCGATCGGCATGCAGGATCGGCAGCCAACTCTTGCCTTTCGGGTTGAAGCGCTTCGGCGCAATGGTTGGCAGCTTGCCTTTAGCGGCCTGGTCACGATACGCGCGGTCGATCTTCAACAATAATTCGACGGACGGCTCATGGCGTCCCGCGGGAGCCAGGCGCGGTCGCCGGCGCACACGATCCAGCATCGACGTCAGCGACGCGCTGATCGCTGCAGCGCGCCGCGCCCCAATTCCCGGCACCGATTCGAGCCGCCCTTCGTGCGCGGCTGCTTCCAGCGCTTCCAGCGTATCCACGGCCAACACATCGTGGATTCTTTCGGCGAGGTCCTCTCCGACACCGGGAATAGTCTGAAACAAGGCGCACGGATCGACCGTGCCGCGCAGCCGCTGCAACTGAATCCAGCGGCCGGTCGTCAGCATCTCAACAATTGCCGAGGCGATACCTTTGCCGACGCCGGGGATCGCCTCCAGACCGGCACTGCCCTGCTCTTCGAAAAGATCGCGCACATCCTCACCCAATCCTGCTATCGAATCGCCTGCCTTGCGATACGCGCCGACGCGGAACGGATTGGCGCCTTGCGCTTCGATCAACTCAGCCATCTCGCGCAAGCGCTCGGCTACGGTTTGATTGTCGGATTGAGTCGTTACTGGCACGCGACCGACCTCAAGCATGGCCTTTGGACTGCACGAGCGCACTCAGCTTTCGGAGACAAATTCGCCTGGTTCGGTTTCCATGAATACCGCGTCGCATTTCGATCCGGAAAGCCTCAGTGCTTTCAGGTACTTGTATTCCTCCGAGTGGTACCAGTTGTGCGCCTGTTCCATACTCGGGAAACGAATGATCACCGGGAAGTTCGGCTTCCACTGCCCTTCGATCACGTCACAGGTGCCACCCATGACGACGTAACGGCCACCGTATTTCTCTACGGTCGCCAATACGTTACGCCTGTAGTCTTGCATTTTCGCCGGGTCGAGTACTTCTCGAATATCAAAGAAGCAATAGGCAGCCATTAGATCTCCTCGCTTTCACTTTCTAGAACTAGCTTGTACTGGACTGGACGGCGCTTGAGAAGCGAATCCAACACCCTCACCCAGTAGTCCACTGCAGCGTTAATCCTGATACATCGCATGCGCCACTGTCAAAACCGCCATTCGATCGACGCACCAACACGCATGAACGGATCGCTCGAAACTTGCGCGCGACTTCCATCGAGTAACGTCAGCTCGTACTCATTTTCAAATTGCCAACCGATGTCGGCACTAACTATAAGACCCTTGTATGCTTGCCAGTTGAAGTTCCAGTTGAGTAAATACGACTCATATACGAATTGAGAGTCGAACTGTAGGCTCTTGTCCTTGACGTACCACTCGTTGCCACTGGGAGCAAGTCGCAACGAAGTGCCGAAACCGCTGGCTACCCGATAACGCACCTCTGCCATCGGGAAGCCGAGTTCGACTGACCAGTCCGAATGCGGCTTCCATTCGAAACTCACCAAAGGATAGATCTTGTAGCTGCCGAAGCGATGGTCACCGCAAATCCCGTAGCGAAAGCCGGTCGCTTCGGATAACGGCCTTTTCCAGACTACCGCCACCAACAGCTGCAGCGCGTCCGCATCGTATTGCTTGGGGTCCTTCATCACGTTAGAAGACGCAGATAGCGCAGGTGCAATGCTGAATCGAAAACCTCCTCCGTCGGATTGCTTCTGCCGATGCACCGGGATGAAGAGTGTGTGCAAATGACCGTTTGTCTGCGGTTCAATCGGATCGAACCGCAGTATCTTGTATCGATACCCCACGCCGACTGACCAGTCGTTCTCAAACCTGTACAACGAATCGAATGCGTAATCTTCCTGTTCTACTTCGCCCAACCGACCTTCGAGATTGACTTTGTCGCCGGCGGAGGCGCCAATAGAAAGATGCGACGACCTAACCGGCCGATCGCAAGTGTCAACCGCCGCGAAACCAGTCGTCGCACAAGAGAGATAGACGCAAGCGCCAACAAAAGCCCTGCTCACTGGTCGCGCGATTGACCTCAACGATGCCACCTGCATCTCGTCGCGTCGACGTCCATAACAGCTAGCTCGTTGCCCCCCTTTACTCGTCACCAGTCACTTGTCACTGCTTTAGCCCGCCTCACCGAATTACTTGTCACTCGTCACTGGTTACTCGTCACTTGTCACTAATCGCCGCGCGGCACCCAGGCATGGCTGGTTTCGAGCGGGTGTTGCACTCCGGGTCGTGCTAAGCCAAGTTCATACAAACGCAGGCGAATGAGGGCAAGATGTTCACGTCCCCAAAATATTTCGTCGTCAACCACAAAGGTCGGCACACCAAACACGCCGCGCTGTTCGGCCTCGACGCGGATTCGATCGTGCAATGCACGGCCCTCACCAGCCGCCCAATCGGCGAAGCCCGTGGTGTCGACGCCGACCTCGTTGAGAACGGCCTCGATGACACTTACGTCCTCGATATCCAGCGCGCGCTTCCAGAACCGCTCGTAGACAATGTCGTTGTACTTGCGCACGCCACCACCCGCTTTCGCCCAAAGCATGCCAATGCCCGAGACCGAAGAATCCCAGATCTTCTGCGGGCCACGTACCGTGATGCCGCGCAGATTGGCATAGCGCCGCACGTCCATGTACGAGTATTTCACGCGTCGCCATTGGTGCTCCGTGCGGTTCTGCTCCAGAACGGTACCGTCGTCGGCAACTTTTGCGCTGCCGAGAAAATCCGGGATATCGAGCGTATACGGCAGCCAATCCAGTGTCACATCGAAGTCGCGTTCAAGCTCCCACGCCGGAGCAACCGCCAGATAGGCATACGGACTCTTGTGATCGATATAGAGTTCAATCGTTTCTGTCGTCATTGCTTCTCTCTTGGTACGAGTGGCACAGACCGGTAATACTCGACTGTCGCCTGCGCTTCCTCAGCCATAGGTCGCTTCGAGATAGCGCACGATGTCAGCCGATTCCGGCATCCACCGCTCCTCGCCATTCGGCGATGTGATGCGCAACACGGGAACCGTGGAGCGTCCTTGCGCTTGAACCAACTCGTCGCGGTGCTTCGAATCTGCAAAGATGTCGCGCAGTTCAACCTCCAGGCCGAGCCGATCGATCGCCGCCCTGGCCCGCGAACAGAATGGGCAACCTTCGAAGTGATACAACACGAGCTTGTCCTTTGCAGGTGTATCGGCCGGGGCAAAATGCCCCATGAAATGATCGGCGTAGAACGCATGCCAACTGCTCTCCGGGGCAAGCGCATCACGTTCAAAATCAGCGTTCATCAAACAATAAACGAGCTGGCTCTTGGTAAACGACATTTGCAGCAGTTTCCCAAGCGGCTCTTGCAAATAACCGGCATACCAGATCGGCCAATCCGGATCCGCACCATCGGTTGCCAGAAACGCCGCATGGTGAGCCTTCCCGGTATCGACCATCAACGCAGAAATCTTCTTCTTCAGTTCGCCATCCATTCAGTGTTTCCTCGTCACTTGTCACTCGCCGGCCTCCACAGGAACTCGCAACCTTTCCTCGAATGAATACGCAGCTCGTAAACTCTGTTACATCTTCCTCGTCGAGGCCCTGCACGCCTGCAGGGGTCGCATCCCCGCAAGCGGGGCCCCTGCTCTTCCCTTCCGTCGGCCTCCACAACAAGACTCGCAAACTTTCCGCGAATG
>CP070643.1:2239371-2366437 GCA_020354125.1 Betaproteobacteria bacterium
ACACGATCGTTGGCTCGGGGCGCTGATCGCGACGATTGTGCCGGTGGCTTTCGGTCTGAACACGGTCATCCTGCGGAAAATGCGCGCAACAGTGGACATGATCCCGGCGATCCTGCTGGCCGGCATCATTTCGGCCATCCTGACACTACCGTTTGCGTTACCGCTCGAAGCAGCCGGTCGCGATTTCTTTCTGCTGGCGACCATGGGTGTGATGCAAGTTGGACTCGGATGCATAATGATGACAATCGCATCGCGCCACCTCTCTGCCGCGGAGATCGGCCTGATATCGATTCTCGAGATCATCTTCGGCACGCTGGCGGTGTGGTTGGTGGTCGGCGAACGACCGGACAGCGCTGCACTGGCAGGTGGTTTAATCGTCATTGCGGCACTTGCCACCGACCAGATGCTGGCAATGCGCCACCGAACAAGCCCAGCAACCGCTGTTATTACCTGAGGACCAAACAATGAGCAACGACGCAGGACTGACATCAAGACTCGAAGCGCTTTACACCGGCGCAGTGCACGACGTGCTGCGAGCGATGGGCCATGCCAACTGTGTGTTGCCAAGCGAAATCAAGGCCCTCGACCCGGAGAAGAAACTGGCCGGCGAGGTGTATACGGTCAGCGGCCACATCGATCAAAGCCGCGATGCACACGACACGCTGGTGCAATGGACCGGGTTGCTGTCAAAAGCGCCCGGCGGCAAGGTTCTGGTCTGCCAGCCAAACACACATATGGTTGCGCTCATGGGTGAACTTTCCGCCGAAACGCTTCATTACAAGAACGTGCGCGGATACGTCGTCGACGGCGGCTGCCGTGACACCGAATTCATACTGAACATCGGCTTTCCGGTGTTTTGCAGTTTCAACACACCGGCCGACATCGTCGGGCGCTGGGTGCCCGATCGTTTCGGGGAGCCGGTCACGATTGGCCCGGTGACAATTCGCAGTGGCGATTACATTTTGGGCGACCGCGACGGTGTAGTCGTGCTGCCCGCAGAAGTTGCCAGCGACACGATCTCGCGCACCGAAGAGGTCGTCGCGACCGAAAACAAGGTGCGCACAGCAATCCTCGATGGCATGGACCCGCAGGAAGCATATCTGAAATACGGCAAGTTCTGACCGCGGGTCAGCAGCGGCAATCAGCCGCCCGAAGCCACCATCACTCCCTACGCGGCTGGCGAGAGCGCTGAAGCTCTGGCCCATCCAGCCGATATTCGTTTACCAGCAGCGAGTCGATTCCGCCGCCATGAATCGCGATTGGCGTTGCAGTGGCGATCAAAAGGCGCGGTCTCGTGGATAATATGAGAATGATATGACGTTTTGTATGAAGTTGCTGAAGACGCGGTCGAGAATCGCCTAAATACAACGGCGTATGGCCTGATGCTTGCACGCAGATGAGGCCTGCGCCAGTCAGGATTCTCGAAGCCAGATCCCACTCTTTCCAAGGAGGCAAGCGGTGTCCACTAATCCTTACGCTGCACCCACCACCCACGTCGCAGACATACCCGAGGTCGTAGCCGATGGAAATTTCATCGCCGAAGGCCGCTCGCGCCCGGCCGGCAACGGCTGGGGCTGGATCAAGTCTGCAAGAGCCCTGACCAAACCGCGTTCCTGGCTGTGGATGGGTGTGTTTATCGTTTACGCACTCATCGCAATGGGACTGTCGATCATTCCGATTGTCGGGCCGCTCGCGTTGTATTTCATCATGCCGGTGCTGTTCGGTGGGATCATGCTCACCTGTGACAAAGCGCGGCAGGGCAATGAGATTGCCTTCGGCGATGTTTTTGCTGGCTTCAGCGCGCACTTCGCCAAACTTGCCGGGATCGGATTGGCAAGTTTGCTGATGTATCTCGTAATCTTCGCTGTGATTGCAGCAATATTTGGCACGGCATCAGCGTTGGTTCTATCCGGCATGGAAGATCCGCAAGCATCGGATCCGGCTGTCGCCATCGGCATCGTCATCGCGGCTCTGGTGATGTTGGGACTCAGCTTGCCGGTCTATATGGCCGTGTGGTTCAGCTTTGCCCTGGTGACAATTAACAATTTCACCGTCGTAAAGGCCTTGAAGACCAGTTTTGTCGGCTGCCTGAAGAACATCGTGCCGTTTCTGATCTATGGCCTGATGATGTTCCTGTTTTCTATCCTTGCAACGATCCCACTCATGTTGGGGTGGCTGATTCTCGGTCCGGTGCTGTTTGCTTCCCTCTACACAGGCTACCGCGATATTTTCTACGAGGACTGATCCGGATCACGTGCTTGACACCGCGCGCCGGGTAGCCACACCCGAGGGAATCGAAATCACCTTGCGAGTCGCAGGCCCGGTGCCGCGCGCGCTCGCCTACCTGCTCGATCTGGTGATCCGCATCGTGATCATGGTCGCGATATCGATCTCGGTAGCGATGCTCGGCCGCTTCGGGCTTGCTGTCTTTCTGCTCAGCGCGTTCTTGCTCGAATGGCTGTACCCGGTCGTTTTCGAAGTACTCGGAAGCGGTGCAACGCCCGGGAAACGCGCGATGGGGCTGATCGTTCTTAACGATGACGGAACACCGATCCGCTGGCCCGCCTCGCTCACGCGCAACCTGCTTCGGGCGCTCGACTTTCTGCCGTTCATGTACTTCATCGGCTATTGCTCGATGGTCGCCAATCGGGATTTCAAGCGCCTTGGCGATCTCGCCGCCAACACGTTGGTAGTCTATCGCGAGCAGAAGCCAACCACGGCGCGCATACCCGAAGCCGACCCGGTCGCACCGCTGCTGCCACTGTCGCTCTCCGAGCAGCGAACGTTACTCGACTTCGCCGAACGCTCGGCACGCATCACTCCGGATCGCGCCGCCGAATTGGCTGAGATCATCTCGCCCCTGGCCGCAGAACAAAACGGCCCGGCTGCAGTGCAACACATCGTCGGCATAGCCAACCACTTGGTGGGCAGACGATGAAACAGGCCGCGTTTGAAGCGCGCTATCTGCACGAAATCGAGCGCTTCGAGAAATGGCTTGATCTGGGGCGGCGCAAATGGCGACGTAACGACACCGCCGATAGAGCGGCTCTTCAGACCGGCGACGTTCCGGCTGCCTACCGTCACTTGTGCCAGTTGATGGCTCTGGCAAGAGACCGTCAATACAGTCCGGATCTGGTCGACCGCCTGAATCATCTCGTGCTGCGCGGCCACCACGTACTCTACGGCCCGGCGGGCGGGCAGCGAGCGCAGCTGTTTGCCTTTCTGGCTAGCGGTTTCCCAACGGTGGTTCGCACCGAGCGCTCACTGGTAGTAACAGCGGCAATACTGTTCTTTGGCCCGTTCCTGCTGCTGTTGGCAGCGGTGCAGTTCTATCCAGACTTTGTCCTGCATTTCGTTTCGCCTGCGCAACTCGCCCAGTACGAGGAGATGTACGATGCAGACAACGTGCGCCTCGGGCAGCGCAATTCAGATGACAACATCATGATGTTTGCCTTCTACATCTGGCACAACGTCAAGATTGGCATCCAGACTTTCGCTACCGGTATGGCATTCGGACTTGGCAGCATTTTCTATCTGGTCTTCAACGGCACCATCATCGGCGCAATCTCCGGCTATCTTACATCGGCCGGTCACGGCGAGCCGTTCTGGTCATTCGTTTCCGGTCACAGCGCAATGGAACTGACCGCGATCGTGCTTTCCGGCGCTGCCGGGCTAAAACTTGGCTCGGCCCTCATTGCGCCTGGCAACCGCACCCGCAAGGGCGCACTTATCGAGGCGGCCAAACCGGCCATTCGCATCATGTATGGCGCGGCATTGATGTTTCTGATTGCAGCATTCATCGAAGGCTTCTGGTCGCCACTGAAGATCTTCTCGCCACAGATCAAGTATGCAGTTGGAATCATTCTCTGGGCTCTCGTTCTGAGTTACTTCTTCCTTGGGGGGCGTCGGCGTGGAACTTGAGCGCATGGTGGTTGGCGTGCGGCCTCGATCCGGTTGGGAGTCTCTTGATCTGGGATTCCAGATGGCCCGTCAGTGGTGGCGTCAGGTGTGGGGAATCTGGTTCACGCTCTATTTGCCGATCGCCATCGTGGCTATGGCTGTATTTCCCAACAAGTTCTACGCCGTGCTTCTGCTGTGGTGGCTCAAGCCGCTGTTTGACCGCGCCATCCTTTACGCACTCAGTCGTCTGGTATTCAGTGAGCGCAGCGGAGTCAGGGAAGCACTTCGCGCGGCGCGCGACTGGATGCGCCCGGGATTGTTCCTCGCATTGACTTTGCGCCGCTTCGAGTTGGCCCGTTCCTTCCAGTTACCGGTTGCTGCGCTGGAGAAACAAAACGGCAAGTCGGCGCAGCAAAGACGCGCGGTACTTGGCAGCCGAATGCGCGGCACCGCTGTCTGGCTTACGGTGGTCTGCCTGCATTTCGAGTTCATCGCAATGGGCGCGTTGTTCGCGCTGGGAAATATGCTCGTTCCTTCGGCCGGCGAGATTCCCGAAGATGGCGGCAGTAGCGGGGACGGATTCGATTTCTCAGATTTGATGTCATGGAATCTGGTGGACGCCGTCTGCTACGCCGGCGCCGTATCGCTCATCGAGCCGTTTTATGTCGCGGCGGGATTCAGTCTCTACCTCAACCGCCGCACCATACTCGAGGGCTGGGACATGGAAATCCGCTTGCGTCAGCTGGGTAACCGGCTGCGTTCCGCGGCAAGCGCCGCTACTGCCGTCCTGTTATGCGGCTTTCTAATGATCGGCTCGCCTTCTAATACCACTCACGCCGCTGCAGCAGGCCCCGACGCCGCCGAAGAAATCGAGCGCATCCTCGACAGCCCTGATTTCGACCAATACCGGGAAGTCACCCGCTGGCGTTCGCTCGAGAAGAAGAAAGAGAAAGACAAGCAGGAGCCTCGCTTCGACCAGTTCTGGCGCAATCTGGCTCTGTTAATATCCGACATGTCACAGGGACTGATGTGGGTAGCAATCGCCATCCTTGTGCCGCTGCTGCTCTACGTGCTGCGAAACTTCTTGCCAGAGCACTTCACGCCGAAGTCAGAGAAGTATGAGCCGCCCGCCAACCTGTTCGGGTTGAATGTGACGCCTGAGTCATTGCCGGCAGACGTCTCGGCCGCGGCAACGCAGCTTGCCAGAGCGGGCAGACTGCGCGAAGCACTTTCGTTGCTCTACCGCGGTGCGCTGTCAGAATTGATCCATCGTTACCGCGTCGTCGTTCATGCGGGAGATACCGAGGGCGACTGCACAGAAGCAGCATTACGCGCGCTCGACAAACCGGGCGCAGAGTACTTCACTGGCCTGGTTGGAACCTGGCAACAACTCGCCTATGGCTCTACACCGCCGCAATTGGGTGAAGTCGACGCACTGTGCCGCGACTGGGCACTGCACTTTGACACCGCAGAGTCGCCGCTGGAGGCGCAACGATCATGAGTTTGCGAGAAACGCTGATCATGGCGCTGGTGATCGTTATCGGACTCAGCGGCGTTGTCTGGTTCCTGGCAACCCATGAACAAGTAACTGAGCAAGCCTGGACAGGCTTGCGCGGTGAGGCGAAACGCAACCCGTGGCTTGCTGCACAACGACTCGTGCGCCGGTTCGGTCAGCCCGCTACGGAGCTACGCTCACTGCCCGAATTACGCAATCTTCCGCCGCGTGCGACGTTGATTGTTCCGGAATCGCACCACACGATTAACGGACATTTGCGAGATGAAATCATTGACTGGGTCAGAAGTGGAGGATATCTGATCGTCGAGGCCGAGTATCCGCGACAGAAAGACCCGCTGGTTGAGGCGTTCGGTGTCGATCGTTACACCATCGAGTTTGACGAGTACGAAGATGACCTCGACGTGTTCGAAGAATCCAACTTCGAAAAAATCAGGCTGCCAAATGCGACAACGCCTGCGGCGATTGAACTGGAGCGTTTTATGTCGCTCGATGCCAAGGATGTATGGTTCCGCGCCGACGGAACCTACGGCACATATCTTCTGGTAAAACGCAGTGGCCGCGGTGCTGTGACGATTGTGAACGACCTCAACTACGCGCACAACGACGGCATCGGTAGTCTGGACCACGCTCAGTTTCTCGTTGACCTGGTACAACTGCGCGAAGAACTGATCCGTGATGAGGGCATTGGGCCTGCACCGCAAGATACGCCAGTCATGTTTTTTAATCGGCCCGGCAAACTCTCCCTCGCAAGCTGGTTAGGGGAACATGCCTGGGCACCGCTGGCCGGTGGCGCCGCCGCCTTGATTCTTTGGTTGTGGCGCGTCATCCCACGTTTCGGGCCAATCATGCCGGACGCCGACCGCAAGCGGCGAAGATTGCTCGATCACCTGCGAGCAAGCGGCCGCTTCCTCTGGTCCAACGGCCACGCAACGCGACTGGTGGAAGCATCGCGCGAGGCCTGCCTGAGACAAATCGCCCGGTCGCTGCCGCACTTCCTCTCAGCAACGGAAGAGGCGCGCATCGAGCAGCTGGTACACACGCTTGGCATCACGCAAGAACAGGCGCAACGCATACTGCAACCGCAAGAGGGCGGCAAAATGATTCACTTCTGGCAAACGATCCGGCTCTATCAGCGCGTCTACTCGCGCTTGGCAATCCGATCTGCGGCCTCCGGCACGAAGTCCGCTTGACCCAACCAAAGCCGATTCGAGACAGGCCCTAATTGAGATAGGATCTATGGATACTTCACAGCAGCAATTTGAACAAGCGAGCACCACCGCAAAGCAGATGCGTTCGCAGATCGGCAACGCGGTGGTTGGCCAAATCGAAGCGATTGATCAGATTCTCGCGGCGCTGATCGCAGGCGGCCACGTGCTCATCGAAGGTGTGCCCGGACTAGGTAAAACGTTATTGGTCAGGGCATTGGCGCAAACCTTTGGCGGCAAGTTTGCGCGTATCCAGTTCACGCCAGACCTGATGCCGGCCGATGTGACGGGTCACACTTTGTACGATCAGAACAGCGGCCAGTTCACGACGCGTCGCGGCCCGGTGTTTACCAACCTGCTGCTGGCCGATGAAATCAACCGCGCCCCGGCGAAAACCCAGGCAGCGTTGCTCGAAGTCATGCAGGAAGGGCAGGTCACGATCGAAGGCGCTTCGCACCAGCTCGAACCACCGTTCATGGTGCTGGCAACCCAGAACCCGATCGAGCAGGAAGGCACGTATGCCTTGCCCGAAGCACAGCTCGACCGCTTCTTGATGAAAGTGCTCATCGACTATCCGGACCAGGAAGACGAGATGCGCATGGTTGCCAAAATCACCAGCACCCAGATCGGCGAGAAACTCAATGTGTCGGAGGTCAACAGCATTGTTCAACCCGACAACATACTGGCGCTGCAAAGCGTAGCCGCGGCAATACGCGTCGACGACGCGGTATTCGATTACGCAGTGCACATTGTGCGCGCCACGCGCACCTGGAACGGTGTGTCGGCCGGCGCAGGTCCACGGGGCGGCATTGCACTGGTCCGCTCGGCGCGCAGCATGGCCTTGATGCAGGGTCGCAGTTTCGTCACCCCCGATGACATCAAGAGCATGGCGCTGCCGAGCCTGCGCCACCGCATTGCGCTGGCACCGGAGCTCGAGATTGAGGGACAGTCGACTGACCAGGTGCTGGTGCGGTTACTCGAAGAAGTTGAAGCGCCACGGGACTAGACAGACACCGAGTCAAGCGAACGCTAAATCAGCTCCGATTCACTGACCCCACAACGCTGCAGACATGCTCATCCCGTCGCGCCGACTCATCATTCTGGCAATCGCGCTGTGTCTGGCGGGATTACTGGTTTCGTTCTTCAACGCCTTGGCAACCGCATGGTTTGCGGTGTCGCTGGTGCTGCTGCTTGTTGCACTCCTCGACGCCGCGCGCGGAATGCGGACCACGGTGCCGCACGCTGATCGCCAGGTGCCAGGTTCACTACCCCTCGGTAACGCTCACGAAACGGCTCTCAGGCTGGAGAACCGCGAGCCGCGCGCCATTCGCCTCGAGGTGCACGATGTGTTTCCCGCACAAGTGACCACGGAGAGGCTGCCGCAGACGGTCATTCTTCCGGCGGGCGGCTGGCTGGAACTGCATTACCGGCTGCGTCCGCACGAACGCGGCGAGATTTCGTTCGGCCGCGTTCAACTGCGCATCCTGTCACCTTTCGGTTTGTGGCATGTGCAACGTCTGGCGGGACAGCCGGAAAAAGTGCGCGTCTACCCCGACTTTGCGCGGGTGACTGGATTCGCGTTAATGGCCACAGATCACCGCTTGTCTCAACTCGGCGTGCTGCAACGCCGCCGACGCGGAGAAGGCATGGACTTCCATCAACTGCGCGAATACCGCGAGGGCGACCCACAGCGCCAGATCGACTGGAAAGCCAGCGCCCGCATGCGGCGACTCATCTCGCGCGAATATCAGGATGAGCGCGACCAGCAGATCGTACTTCTGCTCGATTGCGGTCGGCGCATGGCGGCGCGCGATGACGCCATCTCGCACTTCGATCATGTTGTGAACTCCGCCCTGCTGCTTGCGTATGTCGGCCTGCGTCAAGGCGACGCCGTCGGTTTGCTAACCATGTCAGGGCCTTCGCGCTGGCTTGCACCCCGCAAATCGCGAGCGACTGTCAACACCATCCTCAACGGAGTCTACGACCTGCAGCCAACCATGAACGCAAGTGATTATCACGTTGCGGTGCTTGATCTTATGCAACGCGTACGCAAACGCGCACTCGTCGTGGTGTTATCCAACCTGCGCGACGAAGATGACGATACGCTCGCGCCTGCCCTCAGGCTGCTGCAAACAAAACATCTGGTGCTGTTCGCGTCACTGCGCGAGAACATTCTGTCCAGGGCACTCGGCAGCCGCGTTGACACTTTCGAACGCGCGATCACACATGCCGCCGTCGCTGATTATCTGCAAAGCCGGCGGCGTATGTTCAATCAACTCGAAGGGCTGGGCGCAATGTGTGTCGACGTTGAGCCCGAGCAGTTACCGATGGCACTGGTCAACCGCTACCTCGAAATCAAGCGCAGCGGCAGGTTGTAACGTAGAGCGTTTGACCCGCATCAACACCCTCTCTTGGTTTGTGTTAGAGAATTTGCGTTTAGATTTCAAAGAGGGTCGACAATGAAACAGATCGCGAAGTTGCTGATCGCAACCGCCACGTTAGCGTTCATTTCAACAGCATTGGCCGGCAAGTTGGATGCGTGTCCGGACCCGGCGGCAGCAGAAGAATTCGTCAAAGCCTGTATGCAGGAAAATCCCTACAACACGAGGGAAGCCTGCGAAGAGCGAGCACTGAAGAAACTTTGCAGCGGTGAGTGACTGACTACTCCTGCTTTTCCTCTGCGCCTGGCAAGGGCAGACTTTCTAACAGATCATCTGGCAAAGGCAGGTCTTTTATCAGGGAATCGAGCGGATCGCTTTGGGTCCGCCCTTTCTCGATAATCGCCTTGCAAGGGTCATCGGCTGCTCCAAGCTGTCGCCAGAATCTTGTGGCCAGCAGCGAAAGACCTGCTGTTGCCCAGGCAGCGCCGCCCGTAACCAACGTGCCGCCTGGATCAAGCGAAACGCGTGGCGCTTCAATCGTGCCACGGATAGTCGCGAGGTCGCCGGCAAGGTCAAGAAAGCTGAAACTGAACCAGCGCCGCCGCACGGCCTTGAAACCGAACAGGATTTCCCGCGTTACGAGGTTAACCGCGCCACTACCGAGAATATCGACTTCCTTGAAGCGTATCGCCATGCCGTCGGGGGAACTGACGATCCCGTCCGCAACGTCGAAATGTACCGCGGCGCATTCCATTTGCATATAGTCATCCGGCTTCCTGCCCGGCAATAAGGTCTCCACGAGATCGGTCGAGACTGCCTGAACCATAAACGGCTTTTTGCCCCTGCCTATCTGACCAGGTCCAATCGATACCAACGCTTCCCCCTTCGCCGATTCGTACACCCCTCGTGGTGTCGCACCCACTCCGGCAAATTTCAGATTTGCTGATATGAGCGGAACACCCGATACACGGCGCGAGGCTTCTACTGTCTTGATTGTCTCCAGATTGAGTTTCGTCATGCCAGCACGGATGGCCACAAGCGGCAAATCCCTGCTGGCGTCGAACGTTAAACCAACCGCGAGACCCCCTTCCGCTATCGACGCTGCAGCATCCAACCGGCCGCTATCCAGATCCGCCTTCAGCGAAGGATCGTCGAAGTCAAATTGATGTGAAATCAGACGGCGCAGTTTAATGTCCAGTGCCGCATCAAATCTGCGCATCGCTTTCAGATCGAAAGGGCGATCCAACTTGGACGCTCTGCTTTCGGGCAATGCCGCCGCCGCGCTGCTCGGTTCCCGCGCCGCTGGCGCGGGAAGCCACGGCCTGAGATCGAGTGCTCCCCCAGAGAGACTGGCGGTCAGCTTGACCCGGTCCTTGAGTTTCAGCCGTATATCGCCGGACAGGTCCGCTTCGCCGGCACGAAACTGTAGCCTCTGCAGCGTAATGACGCCTTCGTCCAGATTGGCCTTGGCCCTCACGCTGAGCGGAAGATCTGGCAAAAGCAACTCGCGACGAATCAGCGGCTGAAACGCCCGCGCTTTGACTCTTGCTTCGACATCGAGCGGCGTCCGTGCAGGTTCACGCAAGTCGGCAATTGTGCCGGCCACGGTGGCGTAACCATTTGGCAATCGCATCTCGGCACGTACCGGAACGTTACGGCCGCTCAATAAAGCGTGCAAAGCGCTTTCGGCTGACAACCGTACAGGCCTTTCCCCGAACATGGTGCGCAACTCTGCCGTCATCTTCGGCCATAACGGTTTTTCGTCCAGCAGTTCATCCAACCTGCCGCCAGTCACCACCAGGTCAACAGGAAACTCACCGAACTGCCCGCGCAGCTCCGCCCGCACGTCTACACCGGGCCCTGCAATTGCGCTTGCGCGTTCCACGATCAACTGCTCATCAACATCAGTTTTCTTGAGGGTTGACGAGCCGACCCGTGCAGCGACCCTGGCGTTCTCCATCCAACTGCGCAGCGACGCCCCACGCGTCTCCACCGTCGCTGCTGCCTGCCCAATAGTCCCAGCAAAAGGTGCATCCACCTTCAGTTCGTCGGTCAGCTTCGCTATGTCAACGCGAGGCGCCGACACGTTCGCGCTCAGATGCGCATCATCACTACCTGCATCCAAAATAAGCGTGCTTTGCACGGGAACGCCCGCCAGACTGACATTGAACGACGGAACACGCAGGCGACTGCGGGTCAGATGCGCTGATCCTCGAACAGTGTCAACAGCCACCGGCGCACCTTTTACCTGGCCAATGTCGACAGTCAGGTCGCCATCGATCGATCGCAGCGGCGCAATCGGCAGAGGCACATCGAACGCCGCGCCCTTGACGCTGGCTCTGTCACCGTTCTTCTTGCCCGCGGCTCTACTTTCATCCGCCAGCATTGAGACATCGAGCAGCGGTGCGCTGATCTTCGCATTAACGTAAGGGCGACCGGCTTTCCACTCTAGCCCTGCATCCGCACTTAGCCGTGTGTCGGCAATAACGCCGCGGAACTTCCGCACGTCGAGACGGCCGCCCTTGAGGGTAGCGTGACCCGACAGGCCGGCTGCTGCTATTGGGAGGCCAACGACACGCTCGAGTCGGAGCCGAAGATCGGCATCCACCGCTTTGATCCATTCCGGTGGCCCCGCTTTCTGCTGTTCCGCAACTTGCTCACTTTCATCCCCCTGGATCTCAAACGAAGCAAGATCCAGCCTGCCGAGGGCAAGCGTTCCATCCACTCCTAACGGGACATCGAGGCGCAAAGTCACATCGCCCGAAACACTGGTCTGTGCAACGCTGCCACGTAATTTTGTTGCAGCGACCTGATTCGCGTCGCCTTCAAACCGGCCCGAAAGGTCGACCAACAATGCCTGCTTGAACGAGGCCCCGCGAGCCAATCGAACGGGCGCGGCAACATCACCCTTGACGTAGGACATCAGGTCGAAGGCCCACAAATCCCCTGTTCGGCGAACCATGCCTTCGGCGCCGAGTTCGAAGTCATCCAGCATAACTTTGGAGTCAACAGGGATGCTGTCACCTGCAGCAGTGAGCTGCGCAAGATTGGCGGTCGTCACTTCGAGACCAAAACTGGTCGCGTCGAGTCGTCCCGAAAGCTGAACTGACGTCGGAGTTTCCTGCCCGACCACGACTGCTCCGGAGTCGATCTCAACCCGCGACAGCATCAGTGGCGTCTTGCCAGTCAGACCTTCGGTGAACATCCTCAAGTTATCCAGCTTGACACTACCCGCAGCGAGGCTCGCTCTGCCCGAAACTCGATAAGGTCCCCATTCCGGCAACGGCTGATCAACGAGAGCCGACCATTTATCGAGTTGTTGACCGTTGGCGGCAAAATTGATCGACACATCGCTGAAGTCGAGCAAATTCCGCAGTGCGACTTCCAGATTGACACGCGCGTCAAGGGCGCGCAGTCCAATCGAAGCCGACACGGGTTGGCCACTCAGTGCATTACCAAGAGAAGTGTTCGCTGTGAGATTTGCTTCGATCGGTACCTGTCGGTAAACAACCGTTGTCTCGATCTGCAACGGTTTGTTTGCGGGCAATTCTGCATCGGCGCTCTCGATGCGAACGTCGGTCACGGCTCCGTCATCACTGCGCCATCCGATCTGCGCGTCTCGAATGACAACCTCATCGAAACCAGGCAACTGGGCTGCTTCGCCCCCCCTGGACTTCCGTTGGCGAGAATCAAATACCCAATTGCCGACACCGTTAGCGTCACGTTCCAACAACAGGCCGACACCCTTGACTTCAATGCGGCCAATCTCGATCTCGCCGCGGATCAACGCGAGCAGAGCCAGCTTCACCGATGCCGAGCTTACTGTTACAAGGTCTGGCCGCGACGCCCAGTCCGGATTGGCGACGCGCAGGCCGGTAACGGCGATTGTTGGATAAAGTGACTTGCCTATCGCAAGGTGGTCAATTGCGACTTCACGACCAAGTGCTGCGGACACTTGGCGCTGCACCGACGGACGATAAGCTTCCGGGTCGATAAACAGCGCTGCGGCCGTGAGCGCGACAACCAACAGGACAATCAGCCCGGCCACGGATGCCAGTACAACTATTGCAAACCGTTTCAGGCGCGGCATTGGTTTGAAATCGGACAGAAAGTCCAGATTAGGAGAATCATGATGACAACGTCCGATTCCTTACCGGCAAGACCGTGAGGCGGATTGAAATCAGTGTAGCACGCGCTCTTGTTTGACAACCCATTGCCTGTGTCGCAAGCAGACGACAGTATCTCGCCACCGTGAATTGGGTCTGAGGAAGTGAGTCTGTTGCCGGGCGGGTTGCCGACCAGGCATCTGTATGTACAATAAGCTCCCGGTGAATGTTCTAGGAGGCCGAATTCGCCTGACGAGTTCGTTGCGCTCCACCGGCAATCATCAATACAACATTAATATCGCGGGAGGAATCACCATGAAAACGAGTTGGATGTCCCTGCTCGGACGGTTTGGCGCAGTCCTGGCAGGATTCGGGATTGTCGCGGGAGCGATTGCCGCCGACGTCACGACGCAGCGCCTGATCAACAGTGAGCGTGAGCCGAGAAACTGGCTGAATCACCATGGCAACCTGGAAGCACACCGGTACTCGGGCTTGCGGCAGATCAACAAGAACAACGTCAAGAACCTCAGAGTCGCTTTCACCTGGGCAATGGGCGGCGTTGAGGGCGGCGGCAAGGAAGTCATCGTCTTTCCGTTCGCTGGCCTCGAAGGCACACCTGTCGCCGAGGACGGCTTCCTCTACCTGACCACCGGCTGGGGCGTTGTCACAAAGCTCGATACCAGCGGCGGGGTGCCGAAACAGGTCTGGAAATACGACCCGGCGCCCGACCGCGACTACGCCACCACCGTGGCGTGCTGCGGTATCAACAACCGCGGCGCGGTACTCGCCGCCGACATGGTCATCTCACCGGTGATCGATGGCCGTATTCTCGCGCTGAACAAGGAAACCGGTAAGCTGGTCTGGGAAGCACAGGTGGCTGATCCAGGTGCAGGTGAAACCATTACTGGCGCACCGTTGATCGTCAAGGACATGGTCGTCACCGGCATGGCCGGTGCCGAATTTGGCGTGCGCGGCTGGCTCGAGGCGATGGACCTCAAGACTGGCAAGCGGCGCTGGCGCAGCTACATGATTCCGGGACCGGGTGAGCCTGGCCACGAAACGTGGAAGGACGACTACGACGCCTGGAAAACAGGTGGTGCCACGACCTGGGTTACCGGTTCGTATGACCCGGAGTTGAACCTGATCGTCTGGGGTACCGCCAACCCCGGGCCGGACTGGGACAACGAATATCGTCCGGGTGACAACCTGTGGACCGATTCCCAGGTCGCAGTGGATGCCGACACCGGCGAGATCGTCTGGGGCTTCCAGCACACGCCAAACGACCCTTACGACTATGATTCAATCAACGAGAACACCTTCGTCGATACCAGGATCAAGGGCAAGATGGCCAAGGCCGTGTTGCATGCCAACCGCAATGGCTACGCCTACGCGCTCGACCGCACGAACGGCAAGTGCCTGTGGGCTACGCAGTTCGTCGCGGAACTGAACTGGAGTGGCGGCCTCGATGAGAACTGCAGGCCTAACGCTTACGATCCGAACTCGGACGTGCAGAAGTACGTTCCGGGAACGGCTGCCGGCCGCGGTAACGCGACCGAAGGCCGCGGAGAGATCGAAGGCGTACTGCGCCCGGGACACATGGGTGGCAAGAACTGGCCGCCGACCACCTACAGCCCGCAGACCAACTACTACTACATTCCGGCCATCGAAGGCTGCAACAAGGCGTTCAATGAGGTCACCATACCGGGTGCGCACAAGCCACGTCAGCTGTTCCTCGGCGGTGCGCCGTTCACCACCTATGACGATCCCGAGTGCGGCCGCATCAAGGGCAGCATCGTTGCTATCGATGTCGGTACCGGCGAGGTGGTCAAGCGCCACTGGACGGAGCACCCGCAGCTTGGCGGATTGCTTTCTACGGCAGGAGGCCTGGTTTTCGCGGGTTATGCCGCGGGAACAGTGGTCGCGCTCGATGCCAACACGCTCGAAGAACTGTGGCGGTTCGAAACTGGCTCAGCTATCAATGCTCCGCCGATGAGCTTCATGTCGGGTGGCAAGCAGTACATTGCCCTCGAAGTTGGTTTGGGCGGTGCCTGGCCGCAGTGGTTCGTCAGCGCGACACCGGAACTGAAAGAACAGGTTCCGAGCAACGTGTTGTACGTGTTCGAACTGCCATAACCTGCGTCGTTATGGAGGCGGATCAGCCAGCAGGTTGATCCGCTTGTTTCGCCAATAACTGCGGAGCCATTGAGAAATGGTTCCGCAGTTAACGTTTCAACCGATCATTTTGAATTGCTATCAGCATGACCAAGACTCAACCAACAAAGCATAAAGCTGTTGCTTTCTTCCTGAGCGTTCTTGCAGCATTTGCGTTTCCGACTGTGGTCGCGATGACCGCTCCGGTAGCTCACGCCGAAGAAGACGACGGCAGACCGAAGATCGTGGTTCCGCGACGCGGCGGACGCGAGATTTTTTCAGAGCACTGCGTGCTATGCCACAAGTACGATGGCCGCGGTGGCCCGAGCGAAGGCGGTTGGGGTGCGGACCTGCGCCAAACCGCTCTGACGCGCGATCAACTCATTGTCATCATTACCTATGGACGTGAGCCAAAAGGCATGCCGCCATTCAAGGACTTGCTCGAAGCTGAAAAGATCGAAACGCTGGCAACATTCATTTTGGACGACCTCAGGCTGCCAGAGCTAAAGAACAATTAATCGCTGACCAATCTGGCCGCGGCTCGGGATGAGTTCCAGGAGCCGCAGGCTAGTGGCAAATACCCTGATCAGCCGACCATCACTGGCCGGCCAGTTCCCGCGCTTGGGCGAGTTGCTCCGTCGTCATTCTGTCGGCTAGATTGCCGATCAAATTGTCGAGGTAATCAATGCCTGCTTGCTGATCCTCGACCAACCAGACGTAAGCCTGAACGTAATTCTTGTGATTGCCCCAGCTGAGCTGCAGGTGAGTCATTTTCAGTAATCGCTGACCGTTCCTGTCGTCCTGCGCAACCAGTTCGCGCCCGATGCGCAACGGCTCCGAAAAATCACCGCTCTCACGCGCTTCGTCGTAGGCGATTCGCCCCAGTCGGTAGATCGCCAGAGGGTCGCCTGCCGCCGCCCTGCATTCCAGCCAGCCTTCTCCTTGAGGGCACTGCGCCTCTTCCTGTTCTTGAGCGTATGCCGAACGCATCGTCTGCTCCGGCCACGGGGAATGCAGCAGCGCGAGCGAAACCGCGGCACCCGCGAAAGCAAATTGTTTAATACACGCTGTCACGGACATCACCACGTCACCCTCGGTCTATTTCGCACCGGGCGCGCTCGCGAAATATTCCGCGTTGTTTGCGCTGCCGGAATAAAAACTGATCGATTGGAACTTCCCACTCGAAGCCAATTCAATAACTGCAACCATATCCAGCTTCACCGGTTTGCCCGACGGCTTGTGAACTGCGTCCCATTCAAACTCCACGGCACCGACAGGCCCACTGACAAGGATTCTCTTGGTGGTCCAGGTCGCTTCGAAGTTCTCGAACTCCCACGCATAGTAATCGCTAAAAGCCGCCATCCCCTCTTGTGACCCCGTTGGCGAAGTTCGCGTCACATTGTCAGTGAAGTATTTGCTCCAGCGCGCCGGCTCGCCTGAACGCATCGCCGAGTTGTACTCCATGAGCGCGAGTTTGACGATACGTTCCACCTGCATGGCTACGGCCCCGGCCGCCGTTGCTGTGCGCGTTTGGAACGGCGCAATAAAGAGCAGCGACCCAAGAATGAATGTAGTTGCTGCAAGAAGCCTTTTGTTCGTTCGTGCTGCGTTCATGCCTTCTTTCTCTTCACGTGAAGTTATGCCAAGAAAATCTGGCGAGACGGTATCACGCCTAGCAACAGCCCTCAAGGCAAGCTAGCGTCATGGTCCTTGGCTTTCGGCGCCACGTCGAGGTGTGATCAACAAACAGCATCGTATTCAGTCGCGTCTCGAAACGCGCAACCTGATCGAATTTGTGACTCAAACTCTCGTATTCCCTTGCCCGAGTCCGATCGGGGGTGTAATCTGGTTTGGTAGGTGGACCCTGGTTATGACTTTTCGCACATTCTTGTTTTGCGACATCTGCAACCCCGATGGCACGCGTTCCATCGAACTGAGACGTGACGTTAGACGCAGTGACAAACAGGGCCGTCGCCATTCCGATGGCCGAGCCTGGTTCGGAGGTGATTTCGAGGAAGCCAGAGAACTTGGATGGCGCGTACTTGATGATGGGCGCCACGTGTGTCCGAGGTGCCGCGAACGTAGTTCAGTCACCGGCACCGGTTGAAGTTCCCTCACAGGCGACGGGCGCTTGGCGCGCTCGCTTCGGTCGGCATCTCTATCTGTCGGCCAGCGCAAGTCTTGCGGCCGCATTTCCTCACACGTTATATCCATCGCCTAGCGCACGACACTTGGCGAAAACCGGCAACGGATGGCGACGCTTGTTCTGCGCCGACACGCATATCGGATCGCTGGCTACCGCCCGAATCGCTTGGCAAACCCTTGAAATGCCGCCGGTCCACCCCATGTTGCAATAAATTCTCCGCGAAAGTGAATCGATGGATAACCAACAACATGTGGCTTGCCCCCGTTGTAGCGCCGTAAACCGCATCCCCGGCGCGCGGCTGCAGGACCAACCAAATTGCGGCCGCTGCAAACAAGCACTGTTCACCGGCAAGCCTGTAGTTTTGAATGAGGCCAATTTCGACACACACACGCAACGCGGCAGTCTGCCGGTCGTGGTCGACTTCTGGGCACCGTGGTGCGGACCGTGCAAGATGATGGCACCTCACTTCGAGCGCGCTGCACCGAACCTGGAGCCGACGGTCCGACTTGCAAAGCTCGACACCGAGGCAAACCCGAACATTGCGAGTCGCTACGGTATCCGCAGCATTCCGACTCTGGTCCTGTTCAGGGACGGACGTGAAGTCGCCCGACAATCGGGTGCGATGGATGCCAACATGCTATCGAACTGGATCCGCGCGAACGTCTGACATCGTCGTTCAAGGATTTCGGCACGCCAACTTCGAGCCAGTTATTAGCCGACTTGTCCTGATGTAGACTGCGCGGGTGAAGTCCCGTGTCGCATTGACTCTGGTTTGCCTGCTGGCAGCTTGCGCAACCGCGGAAAAGCAGCCGGCAAAGGAGCAACCCGAACCACCTCCTCAGCCATCTACGCCGGGCATACCGTTCGCCGGTGTGTGGTTGGCCGCACCGGAACCCGCCGAGGAGCAAAAAGCGGACGGCGCACGCGTACTCGGTGTTGTCGCCGGGCCAGCCGCAGTAGCG
Organism: Betaproteobacteria bacterium; assembly: GCA_020354125.1. Lineage (GTDB taxonomy): Bacteria > Pseudomonadota > Gammaproteobacteria > Burkholderiales > Eutrophovitaceae > SG8-40. Next base: position 2,257,739 of record CP070643.1, read on the forward strand.
GGCCTTCGGGCGAACGACCTGATTGTGCGCATCGATAACATCGAAGTCGATGCTGCCCGTGCCAACGCAATCATCAGTTCAGCTTTGCCCGGCGATCGTCTGGTGCTCGATGTCGTGCGCAACAACGAGCCGATGACGCTAACCATGATCATTGACTCCAGCGAGCGATGGTTAACACCATCGAGTTTCACGGCGGGCATTCCATTCGCGGCAACCGGCTTGTCCGGACCGGCTCTCCAATCGGATCCCGTCATGCCACAGATCCTGGCGGCGGCACCCGAGCTTGAACCCATTGCAGTGCGAATGGATCGAATGTTTGCTGAGTTGGCGCAAGACGACACCGGCTATCACAAGCTGCCGTTGATCCGCAGCGCGATGTTGAATCCGGCAACCATGAACCGCTGGCGGGATGACCTGACCGAGACATTGCGCCCGTTCGAACTCGAGCGCAGCACTGTCGTCGAGGTGATGTGCGACACGCTCGCTTTGGCATGTACCGGCCATACACGGCCTTCCACAACCAATCCGGTATCACTCCAGCAATTTGCAGAGACAATCAATGACGCCAACGATCAGGTGCGGTCATTATTCGACGCCGCGCGAATTGATCGCGCAACAGCATACGCAGACCTGCACTATCTAATGCGCACGACAGCAGCCGACCGCACCCTGATCGGACAACCTGAGGCACATCGTGGCATTCGAGCCATGCAGCTCAGCATGCGCGTCGACCTGTCTGCCTTGCTCGACACAGCCGGACGAGTTGTTTCAAACAGCGAACAACTGCCGGAGGCTTCCGGGGCCAGCCGACAGCCGCCTGCGGAGCTGAAAGGAATCGTTGATGGCACTATCGTTGACTACAAGAAGATTGACGATGGCTATGTCGTGATCGGCGGGACCGGGACTAATCGCTATGACATGAATCAGCTCTATGCGGTGATTGATGCTGGTGGCAACGATAGCTACCACTGGGGCGATGCTGTTGCGCTCGAAACGCAAACGGTTGTAGATCTGAAGGGTAACGATTCTTATCACGCAAAGGCCGGTGGTCCCGGCGCCGGCTGGCTCGGCGTCGCCGTGCTGATTGATGTCGCCGGCAACGATCAGTACACAAGCGACCTCGGTGGATGCGGCGCCGGCGCACTGGGCTTCGGGTTCTTGTTTGACGACAGTGGGAATGACACCTATCGCTGCGCCGCATGGTCGGCGGGTAGCGCAATTTACGGCGGCGGTGCACTCGTCGATCAAGGTGAGCAAACTGATGTCTATGGTTCGCAGGTATTCAGCCAGGGCGTTGGCGGGCCGCGCGCTATAGGCATCCTGATTGATGCCGGTGGCGGTGACGTGTATCGCGCTAATGGTGCGGTCAGGTCCGCCTATGACACACCAGGTTCGTTCATGGCATTCAGCCAGGGGGTCGGTGTCGGCATTCGCCCCTACGATTTTGGCGGTGTCGGTATGCTGCTCGATTTCGCTGGCGACGATCGCTACGAAGGTGGTGAATTCGCCCAGGGCGGAGGATATCTATGGGGTATCGGCTTGCTACGGGATGAATCGGGCAACGACCTTTACTACGGCGATCGCTATGCTCAAGGCTTCGCAGCACATCAGGCGTTCGGGATGCTCACCGACCTTTCCGGCGACGACATCTACTGGGGCAAGTCTGCCGCCACGCAAGGTGCGGCATGGGATCAATCCATTGCTGTCCTGTTCGATGCGGAAGGTGACGACGTTTATCGTGCCCATTCTTTGAGTCAAGGCGCAGCAGCGCAGCAGTCACGAGCTGTGTTGCACGACGCTGAGGGTGACGACTGGTACTGGTCATCTGCGCGTGACACCCAGGGTGCCGCCGGCAGCAATAACTATCATTTCCGGGCCGAAGATCCTGTCTACAGTCTTGGTGTCCTGCTCGACGAACGTGGAGAAGACCGTTTCTCCACCGGTGTTGATAACGGCGAAACACGGTTACGCATTCGCACTGGTACCGTAGATGGCAGAGGTGTTGCTGGTGTAGTGGTTGACTTGCGCTAAAGCACGCGTTGGCGTCATGCAGACTGCATGCTAAGGGAAACATGAAAATCGCCATTGTCACTCTTGGCACCAGAGGCGATGTCCAACCCTTCGTCGCTTTGGGAAATGCGCTGAAGGCGCGCGGCCATGACGTGGTTATAGGCGCTCCGGAGAACTTTCGGACATGGATCGAATGTCACGGGCTCCGTTATCGTTCTATCGGAGTCGATATGCAAAGCTTCGTGCAGTCGATCGACGCGCGCAAGGTCATGGCCGGCAACGTACTCGCCATGGTCCGCATGTGGCGACGCGAGATTGTACCGCTGACACGAAACTCGCTTGACGCGATTTGGGAAACAGCGCGCAATGCCGATGTCATTGTGTACCACCCAAAGACTGCCGGGGCGACCGATGTCGCTGAGGTAACCGGTGCCGGCCTGGTCCACGCAGCGCCTCTCCCTATCTTTCCAACCAAATCCTTTCCGCTGCTCGTCCTGCGAGGCAACTACGGCCCTTGGCTTAATCGGCTTTCGTACAGATTCTTGACTGTCCCCCAACTGCTCTTGCGGTCCACGGTCAATCGCTGGCGCAAGGAGGTCTTGGGGCTTGGCAAAGGACCGCTGTTCGCTGCTTCGAGTACGCGCAGACCAGTGCAATTGTGCGCAGTCTCTCCTTCCGTTGTCCCTGATTATCCGGCGGACGATACGGAGAACATTTGCACCACCGGCTATTGGTTTCTCGACGAAAGTAGTGATTGGCGTCCTGACCCAACGCTAGCCGCTTTTCTAGAGCAAGGCGATCCGCCCGTCTACATTGGATTTGGCTCCATGACCAGCGTCAATCCGGCGAGGTTGGGGGAGATCATTGTTGAAGGCGTGCACCAAGCGAGAGTGCGAGCCATCGTTGCCAGCGGGTGGGGCGCAGTGGAACTGATCGATGCACCCGGAATAATCCACACAATTGACGAAGCCCCACATGGCCCTCTGTTCAAACATGTTTCAGCCGTTGTGCATCACGGCGGGGCAGGTACCACCGCGGCCGGATTGCGAGCCGGGCTGCCAACCCTTGTTTGCCCGCTATCCATTGACCAACCATTTTGGGGTCGTCGCGTCTACTCACTTGGTTGTGGTCCCAAGCCGCAACCCCTGAAGCGACTGCATGCCGAAAAGTTCGCCCAAGCACTCATCGAGCTGACCCAGACCGAGTCCTTCCGCACCCGCTCAAGCAACTTGGCAAAAGCCATTGCGAAGGAAGACGGTCTCGCCCGGGCCGTAGAAGTTGTTGAAACGTTCAACCGGTAGTGACGTCTCCGGCATCCTCTTAGTAGCGGCTATAGATAGCGCGGCCGTGTTTTGCGCTTCGCTGACACGTTTGGCATCAATGGAAAGCATATTGGTATGCTGTGCGCTGCGGCGCTCGCTCTGGCGCTTGCAGTTACGAATTGCGCGTGGCCACGCGCTCAAGCTGTTGCCCCTGTCGCCTGGCGCTGAGGCTCGTAATCGGAGACAAGATCGATGGAAATGATAGGCCTGATCTCGGTTTTGGTTGCCTTACAAACGACCGACCTTGGTGGCGTGATTCGTTTGCGCGAGCCAACCGTCACAGGCGGAACTGCATTAGTAGAAGCCCTTGCTGAGCGCCGCTCGGTACGGCAGTTCGAATCCGACCTTTTGTCAGTTGAGCAGATCGGCCAACTGTTATGGGCCGCGCAAGGAATTACGAGAAAGGGCTTGGGCTTCCGCACTGCTCCCTCGGCAGGGGCTTTGTACCCTCTCGAAACCTACGTTGTCTTATCCGAGGGTGTTTATCACTACAACCCGCGTCGGCACCAACTGAAACGAGTCATCGAAGGTGATAAGCGACGCGAATTGCAAAGTGCGGCGTGGGGCCAGCGAGCCGTTGGGTCCGCTCCTGCTGTTTTTGTTTTTGCGGCCGTGTATGATCGCACCTCGAAGAAGTACGGCAAACGGGCAACCCGTTATGTCGACATGGAAGCCGGACATGCCTGTCAGAACCTGTTGTTGCAAGCCGTCGCGCTGGACCTGGGCGGAGTGCCAGTTGGCGCATTTCGTGACGAGCGTGTAGCCGAAATTCTCGACCTTGGCAAGAACGAGCGTCCGCTGTACCTGGTGCCGGTGGGGTATCCGGCGAGATAAGACGGGTATGTCACCCCTCCAACGAGCGTCACCCCGTATTCAGGATCAAGTGCAGCAAGCTAACGACCATTGAGCGACCCACGAACCATCATTACGATATTGGCGCTAACCGTCGCTTTGGCGACGCTTCTCGTTGCCGGCCGTTTCCTCTGGTGCCTGGTCGACGCACTATTGGCGCGACGATATCGGATCGCGTCAGTCTCGGCTGCGTGTATGGCCGTGATCTTCGCGTTGCTCGCCGCCGTTGTAGTTGTCTGGTTTAGCTACGCGGTGGCACACACCGGAAAAAACATGCGCACGGACCTCATTGTCTTGTTGAGTACTGTGCCGCCATTCTCGCTGGCATCGATTGGACTGTGGCTAGTGGGCGGGAAGCTTCGCTCAAGACTGCGCCTCTCGGAGAAAAAAGGGAATGCTCAATCCGCGGCCACCAACACTCAAAACCAAGCGTGACTGCCAAGCAAATATGCAACGAACTCCGAAGTCTCGCCGATCCTGTGATAGCAGCGCATTCCCAGCGCTTTTTCAAGACAGGAAACGGAGAATATGGCGAAGGCGACCGATTTCTTGGCATCCGCGTCCCGGTCATCAGCGTGCGGAGTGTCCGGATTGCGGATTGGGGTCAGGCCTTGCCTTTTGCCTGTTCGAGGCTTATTCTCCGCGCATGGCCCGTCCACTTCGAATCGAGTTTCCCGGCGCCGTCTACCATGTCACCTCTCGCGGTGATCGGCAAGAGCCCATTTTCGAAGACGATGACGACCGTCTTGCCTTGCTGAACGTCGTCGCTCAGGCCCTGTCGCGCTTCGACGGCCAGATGCTTGCCTACTGCCTGATGGGCAATCACTACCACTTTGTCCTGCACACCCGCAAAGCCAACCTGTCAAAGCTCATGCGCCATATCAACGGGGTCTACACCCAGGCGTTTAACCGCCGCCACGTCAAGGTCGGCCACCTCTTTCAAGGCCGCTTTAAGGCCATTCTGGTTGATAGTGATGCCTATCTGCTAGAGGTTTGCCGCTATGTTGAATTGAATCCGGTGCGCGCCGGTACCACCCGCAAACCGGACACCTGGCGCTGGTCTAGCTACCGCGCCCATGCTGGACTCGAACCCGCCCCTCAATGGCTCGACACTGCGGAGCTGCATGGCTATGTGCTGGGTCGACCAGCCCGAACCGCCTCGGAGCGGCGTCGGGCCGGGCAAGCATATGCGCGCCTGGTGGCATCGGCCAAGAATGTCAGACTGTGGGATGGCGCTTTGCAAAAGCAGATCTACCTCGGTGACGAGGACTTCGTTGAGCGCATGCAGGCTCTTGCGGATCCCCAAAATAGTACCGATCCGGACATCCCCAAGATCCAACGCAGTAAGGCGCGCACACTTAGGTACTGGCTAACTGCTTGCCAAAGTCGCGAAGAAGCATTGTACCGGGCGCATACCGAGAGCGGGATCAGCATGACGCAGCTTGCAAACGAGATCGGGCTATCGGTATCCAGAGTGAGTAGGTTGATAAAGCAAGCAGAAAATGACTTGGCAAAAGGCAAGGCCTGACCCCCTTTTTTGACCTTTTTAGGAGCGAGAGCGGAAGTGGTATTTGAAAAGGATCGCTTAAGCGGTCAAAGATGCATAATTCCAAAGTACGGCATTGCACGAGCCCCTTATGTCATGCCGAAGGTAACCGCTTATCGCCCGGAAAACCGTGATGGCCGTTTCTCCTTGAAACTGCGCAGGCCTTCCTGAAAATCTTCTGATGCAAGCAGGCCGCGCTGAACTTTCCCAAACTCTGCGCGCGCCGTCGCCGGGCCGTCATACAGTGCAATGCGCGCATTGTTAATTGTCGCTCTCACTGCCAAAGGTGCTTGTTGAGCAACGTGCTGTGCAAGTTCCAGTGCGCGCCCGAGATGCTGACCGGGTTCCACGACTTCCTGGACAAATCCAAGCCGTAGCGCGGTGGCCGCATCGAACTCATCGCCAGTGAGCAGATAACGCATGGCATTACCCCAACCGGCGCGCTCGACCATGCGAACAGTAGCGCCGCCGGTTGGCATCAAACCGCGCTTGACTTCGAGTTGAGAGAAGCGCGTATCCGACGCGGCAACGACGATGTCCGCTGCAAGCATCATTTCAATACCGAGCGTAAAGCAGATACCGTGTACGGCAAAGATGATTGGTTTGCTGCGGAACGGCGGGCGCAGATCGAAGGGGTCTATTTCATTTTCCTCGACCATCAGCGAGTCGGAACCCAGATGCGGTGCCACCTTCGGCAAATCGAGGCCCGCAGTGAAGTGCTTGCCTTCAGCGTAGACGACCGCACAGCGCGCCTCGGCGTCATGCTCGTAACTGGTGTAGGCCTGCGCCATGCTGCGCAGCATGTGTGGCGTAAAGCCATTGAGTTTCGCGGGGCGGTCAATTCCGATCAGGAATGTACCTTCCCGCAGTTCTGTGGTTATCCGGCCTTCGCTGCCGTCAGACTGTGACATCTGTGCGCTCCATCCATTGTTCTGATGTTCCGTTCTGATTCTTTCCTCTGATTCCTTGGTCTGGCACGCGCCCTTATCTTGCGTAGCCACTCAACCGATGACTCGGTGGTAAAAAATGGCGTTAGTTGGTTGCAATTACGCTTTCTTTAGCACGCCCTGAATCAGCACAATGCGCTGCTCTTCAAGATTGCGCACCACGTTCCGGCGCATCTGCCCGGCTTCCGGTCCGAGTATCAGATGAATCCCGAGCGGCGGTGGTCCACCAGGGTCTGCGGTCTGCGCCGCGAGTTTGCGGTACTCGTCCACGTACTGAGCCGTCACGTCATGCCAGATCATTTCCCGAAAACCGGCTTGTGCGAGAAGATCACGGGTTACATCGGGCGGCCGCAGGAAACTCATGCTGCCTTCGCTCGCCCACGGAACCGGAAGATGTAACGGAGTTTCCGGCCCGCAAAGTACTTCCTGAAACACCAGTCGCCCGCCCACGGCGAGCACACGATGGACTTCCTGATACAGGCGCAACTTGTTCTCGATGTTCATGCCGGCTTGCTGCGTCCAGACAAGATCAAAGGAACTGTCGTCGAACGGCATGTCAAGCGCATTGCCGTGCATGAACACAACGCGCTCCTGCATGCCACACAGCTCCGTGAGCATGGTGGCGACCCGGCAGAATTCTTCGGTCAAGTCCAGCCCGGTTACCTTGCATCCATAGTGCTGTGCAATTGTTCGCGCGGGCCCGCCGAGGCCACTGCCGACATCAAGCACCCGCATCCCCGCGCCCATACCCGCGCTCTGCGCCAACTGAAGCGTCGCTCCCTGACCGCCAATATGGAATTCAGCAACCGGTGACAGGTCGTCCGCGGTGATCGCGTCTAGATCTTTACCGGTCTCTTTCAACGCCGCGATAATGCGATCCCCTAACCCCTTGCGGCCGTAATGCGTATTCAGAGTGCTTTCAAAATTGTCTTCGGCCATCCCTTTATCTCCGAATCAGTCTCTCGGCGAATCCGCTTTGCTGGCAATGGCTGATTCGCACAAGTCATATTTACCCCACATCAGCATACGTGCGTCTTTCATCGAAGACGTTGTTGAAACGGGTATCCGCTGCAAACTGCAAACCAAAGTTCTCTCGCAGTACCTCGAGCAGCGCTTGCTCATTGTTGATCACATCTGTTTTTATTGAATCTTCTGTCTCGACAATCAACTCCCGGTCCCGCAGAATCTGGCGCCGCTCAGGCGAAGGCAACTGCACTGTTAGCGTTCGCACGAAGATTGAGCGTGGGTGAGTCGATACGTAGTAATTTGCCACCTCGAAGTCCACGTGTTCCTGCGGCTCCATCGAAAATGCGTAAAGGTCAGTCCATGTTTCGCCGCGGGCCGACTGCAGCACGTGCTGGCCAGGCGACTCTTCTATCACGCGATAGGTCCACAGATACTGTTGTGCCGGTCGCTCGGTCATTGGCACCGGCAACAACAAACCTTCACCACCGAAGCCGACATCAACAATCCAGTCGGTATCATCGATGCGCACCCGCAGACACATGTGCGTGCGTGGCAATAGCGTCGTTTGCCGGTGGCGTACACGCGCGGCCAACGGCGTCACCGAAAAACCGATTTCACGCAGCACCGATGCGAACAATGTGTTGTGCTCGTAGCAATAGCCACCGCGCCGCGCATCAACCAGTTTCGACTGCAAACTGCCAAGGTCGAGCAAGATCGGTCGATCAAGCAGAATATCGAGATTCTCAAACGGTATGTGCGTCGCATGCGCGAGGTGCAACGCCTGCAGCGTTGCAATATCCGGCGCGAGCGCGCCCCGATATGCGATGCGCTCGAGATAGGCAAGAACATCCAGCATAGCTACGATCGCTTGACGTCAACCCGCGGACAAACCACCGTCAGAGACATAGACCCCACCAGTGCAATTGGCCGATTCGTCGGAGGCGAGAAACAGAATCAGATTGGCGACCTCCTCCGGTGTACTGTAACGGCCCAAAGGAATGCCTGCTCGTATCATATCCTTGATCGTTTCCGGAGCTTCCGCAGAACGATTCGCCTCGATGGAACGCATCATCTGCGTCTCGGTCGGCCCGGGCAAAACACAGTTGACCCGAATTTTGTCGGCCGCGTTTTCGAGCGCAGCGGTACGCATCATGCCGACTTCGGCGTGTTTACTGGCGACATAGGCCGAGTTGTGTATCCCACGGCCCTTGATGCCAGCGATCGACGACGTAATCACGATACTGCCGCCCTTGTCGCGCATCGCAGGAATTGCATACTTCAGGCCGAGGAAGACGCCGCGCACATTCACCGCCATCACTTCATCGAAAACATCCATCGGATATTCCGGAATCGGCGCCGCCGCACCTTCAAACCCGGCGTTCACGAGAAACACATCGAGCGCACCGAACTTCTCGACGCAAAGACGCACAATGGTTTCATTGTCTTCCTGTTTCGAAACATCTGCCGTTGCATAGGCGGCGTTGGCCGAACCGAGCTCCTCTACAAGCTCGGAAAGCAATGCGCGCCGGCGTCCGGCGAGCATGACCTTTGCCCCCTCTTTTACGAAGCGTGTCGCCGCCGCCAGACCGATGCCGCTACCGGCCCCGGTAATCAGCGCAACCTTGCCATCAAGACGTCCCATCTTGCTTTCCTCCCTCCAATAACTATGTTTGTCGTTTTGAGATGCTACCTTGTCAATACTTCAGCGCAGGATAAAACTGCTCGCCGCGACCGCCCGGAGTCATGTCAAGGACGTTCCACATCGCCCAAGCCAAGTCAAGGTGGCGCATGTTGCCGCCCTCGATCGGATCGGCAAAGCTCATTTCGGTACCCCAGAAGTGGCGGATCTCGTCGCCTTTTCGAACAAATATGTTGGCCATGGTCGTTTGTCCGGAGTCAGTTTCACCGAAGTAATCGTGGTTGTAGGTGTTGTTGGCAGATGAAAGCAAGCGAAAGCGGTCCCAACCACGCGACGCCGCATGCTCATGAATCTTTTCCAGCGAATGCTTCGCCACCACAGCAACATTGATACGCTGTTCGAGGTGCACAACCTGGCCATGAAGTCCATCGAGGAACGCGTTGCACATCGGACATGCTTCCGGCATCTCCGGTGAATACATAAAACTGTACAGAAACAAAGTGTCCTTGCCGGGCGCGAACAACTCGGCAAAGCGTACTGGAGTGTCTTTGCCGTCGATTCGCTCAGCGAACTCATAGTCTTCCTTGAGCAACCCGCCAAGCGGCAATGCACGCCGCTGTTGCGCAACACGTTCCACCTGGGCACGCAGCGCCAACTCTTCCTTCAGAAGCTGGTCTCGGGCAGAGCGGTACTCGGCAGATTCATTCGGATAATGAAGTGGCGTCATTTCAACCTCAATGGTCATTGCCAGAACAAAACAAAACGTGATGCATAGCATAGCGCCATAGCATTGCTTTGTGACGACAGTCTGCTCAACCCGCAGTGCAACAACTGAACTGATGATTGCTGATCAGGCCCTTACGAAGAAGATGCTGCTTGGCATCATCGGCGCTCATGGCTATTTCTGCGCGTAATCGAACTGTTCAAGCAGACTAACGTCGATGAAATTAAAGGGTTATCGACAACATTACGATCGACTAAGCTTCCCCGTGGACACATGAACGGGCCAGAGGCCGAGATCAGAGTTATTTTGAAAGTAACCAAGCCGAATAGTGATAGATATGAATCGAATATTGGATTCGTCCGGGATCGCTGACCAGGTGTTTGGCAAGCGACTTGCCCCCGTTTACTTGGCGATGGCGATCGCAGCGCTGCTATCAATAGGGCCAAAGATTGCGTTCGCGGAGCCTGGCGTGGTCAGTGTTTGTGAGCCTCCCGTGATGTCAAACGCACGGCAGACCGAAGTCATCAAAGTGTTGAGTTTGAACATCAGCCATGGCCGTAATACCGCACTGAACCAGCTATTTGTTGGCGAGGATCGTGTCTACCAGAACCTCGACAAAATCGCGTTGCTTCTCAACCGCGTCAACCCTGACGTGGTGGCGCTACAGGAAGCCGACGCAGCTTCACGTTGGAGCGGAAACTTTGATCACGTCAATTATGTTTCTCAGCAATCCGACCTGCCCTGCCGGGTACACGGCCTCCATTCGCAGACCTGGATATCCAACTACGGGACCGCATTACTAAGTCGCGACCGACCCACGGAATCCACCTCCGTCAAGTTCTCGCCGTCATGGCCATCCAAGCAGAAAGGCTTCGTAACTGCGACCTTTGAGTGGCCCGTAGGGCGGCAACGCATATCGATTACCGTTGTATCAGTACACTTCGATTTTCTGAGAGCAAGGGTGCGTGACCAGCAGGTGAATGAGCTGGTCGAACACCTGGCGCGCGTTGAAGGGTCGTTGGTTCTGATGGGCGATTTGAACAGCCAATGGGGAGACGACAAGTCACACGTACGAACACTTGCAGACAAACTGGAATTGCACGCCTTTTCTCCGGAGGACGAAGCACTGGGATCGTACAAAAGTCGGTCCGGTAAGCGGTTCGACTGGATTCTAATCTCGCACGATCTGGAATTCCGGGACTACCGAACATTGCCCGACGTTGTCGCCGATCACTTTGCCGTATATGCTGAAATCGCCTACCGGAAACGACAAGAATAGATGCTTCCGATGCACACAAGACTAATCCTTTTCGCGCTGATTCTGGCTTTTCTTTCTGCGTGCGCGACGGTCGAGGTCAAGCCCGTAGACTGCCCATCAGGCACGCAGAAACTTGCAGGTTGCCCACCGCTCGGTGCCGTCGACGATCCTGACATCGCGGACCTGTATGACAGCCGAACCTGGCAGAAAGTCGCATCTCTGGAAATCGACCCGGTTGAATTCGGGCGCGACGCGGAGATTCCCATTAACGACGCACGCGCAAAGTTTATCGGATCGACTGACGAAGGCGGCCTGACTTCGCTGGCGGCAAAACTGCACTTGATCGAGCAGGCTGAGCACACCATCGATGTGATGTACTACATTTATGCTGGTGATTTGGTTGGCCGTGCAATGCTCGGCGCACTGTGCGACGCGGTGGAGCGCGGCGTCGATGTTCGCATCATGGTCGACTCGATCGGTTCGATCAGCCTCGACAGGAATTACCTGAGGGCGCTGGAAAGTTGCGCGGTTGATGCTGGTTTCATGCGCAACGAGGCGGGAGAGCTGACCATTTACAAGGCGCGTGTGCAGCCTGTGATCTTTAACGCCGCATCAAGAATATTTGTCAATCACAATCGGCGTTCGCACGACAAATTGCTCGTCATTGACGGTTGGTTTCCCGAGAAAGCGGCGGTGATGACCGGTGGCCGGAATATTTCACTGGCCTACTACGGCATTCTCTCGGATGGTTCGCACAATCCCGACACCTACCGCGACGCGGAGATTTTTATTCGCGGTGGCACTTCCAACGAGGAACGCAGGGAAACTGTCGGTACGGTTTCTGAGATTTACTACACCTTGTTGTTTTCGTTCGAAAACAACAAACGCCTGAAAATGCCCGGATCGCAAAACCCGCGCACCGCTTACGAAGAGGAGCGGCAGTTATTTCGCGATAGTCTGGCACAGCTTCGGTCACTGCCCAGACTCAAGAAATATCTGGACAGCATGGACGAGTACGTGTCGACCGGTTTCCATGATTCCCAGGTGCGGCTCGCTCATGAACTGACCAACCTTACAAACAAGAATGTCGTCGTTGATGCCGTTGAGAACCTGAAATCGAATCCGAATTCAATTATGGGGATTCTGGCCTCGATCAGGGAAGAGCACGCCGAGAACGCGCAGATCGTTTCTCCCTACATGTTTGCGGCTTTGTACAAGGATAAGGAGCAGAACGTCATTCACGACGATGCGGCGAACATGCTCAAGTGGCTGGATGATCATCCGGACAGCGAAATCATCATCATCACCAATTCGATACTGACGTCCGATAACTTTTTCACCCAGGCGGTCATTGACATGGATCTGGCGCCGCGCTTGTTGTTGTCCGAGGAATATCAGGAATGGTGGTTGCAGAAACCCGAGAAAAGCGAACTCAATCCCGATCTGGTTGAAAGCGACGACTGGGTGAGGATGATCAATCACCCGCGCTTGCATATATACGAAACCGGCAAGATCGATGATGTCCGCTTCGGCGGTGATGTTGACCATGCCAAACTTCATGCAAAGTATGCGATCCGGGACGATCTCGGGTTTGTCGGAACGACTAACTTCGATTATCGCTCGCGGCTTTATAACAATGAGATGGGCTTCTTCTTTCTCAGCGAAGGGCTTGCAGCCGATATCAGGGAAAACACCGAATATCTCCTGAGCGTGTCTTATCGCTGGGGATCGCCCGAGTGGCTCGAAATGCGCAGGCAACTTATGGCGCAGAAAGACGGTAAGGCGGCGAGAACGCGTAACCAGCGGGGCCTCTACAAGTTCCTGAAGAACACCGGCCTTCATTGGTTCTTCTAGGCCTGACAGATACACAGATACGGCCGCCGCAACTATTTATAATCCGCCTTCTTCTTACCAAGCTGGAAACCGCTGAAAGCTAACGAGATGAGAATGATTCGACTGAGCCGCACGGTCGCCGTAATTGCTGCCCCCTTGCTCCTCGCCCTATTGGCGCGGCCTGCGTTCGCCCAGTCGAGCGGTGATCGAAACAGAACGCTGGGCGGCCCGGAAGGTGTCTCGCCACAAATTGAACAAACCCTGGAAGATCGCGACTCTGCTTTTCAGCCCGACACGTTAAAGCGTCGGATGCAGTCTTATTACGACTGGAAGCAGCAGCTCAAAGACGAGCATGGTTTTGGTATCGGCTTCAACGCCTACTGGCTCTATCAGAACGCAAGCGATGTGCTGGGTAGCGAGGACGACGCCTGGGGACAGATCTACCGGCTGCAAGGTAACTGGGAACTGTTCGGTCGCGGTACCGGACATCCCGGCCGCATCGAATGGCGTATTGAGCACCGCTCCAACATCGGCAGCAACCTGTCACCTTCGGAACTCGGCGGCCGGGTCGGCACGGCGGCGCTTAACAGCGGGTTCGCATACAGCCCCAGCTTCGACACTGATCTGGCGGTATTCAACTGGACGCAGTTGTTCAATAACCAGACCGCCGGTGTTGCCGTCGGACGCCTGGCCTTTGACGTCTATCTCGATGCCATGGCATTCCAGACTTTCTCACGAGGCTTTATCAACCGGGCTTTCGTGCTCAATCCAACAATTGCAACGACTGGAATCGGCGCGCTAGGTGCGGTGGCAAAGGGTTTTGTCGGCAATCAATTCTGGATTGGCGGGCAAATTTATGACGGCAATGCCGCGAGCGGCGATTTCGACATGGACACCTTTGACGAAGGCGAATGGCTCAAGGCAGTGGAGTTTGGCTGGACACCCGCCATTGACCGGCGCAAGACCGATCGCATCCAGTTCACCTACTGGGACAAGGACGCGCGCGAGAAAGCCGGCGTGCCCAAGGGCAGCGGCTGGGCGGTGAGCACGAGCTGGAAGGTCAGTGACAAGGCATTTCCGTTCCTGCGTTTTGGTCATTCCGATGGCGGAGCGGGGGTAGCTGCAAAGGATGCCGCCTCCATCGGCCTCGAATACACCACCCGCCCTGACCAAGCATTGAGTGTCGGCTTCGGCTGGGCCAAACCCGTATCGCCGGCTTCGGGACCGACCCTACGAGACGAGTACGTTCTAGAGGCTTCTTACAAGTTTCAGCTACTCCGCGGACTGTCGTTGTTGCCCGACCTGCAGTACATCAAGGACCCGGCGAAAAATCCGACCACAAACAGTGTCTGGGTGGTTGGCCTGAGAGCGATCCTCACGTTATAAGCGCGCGCCGTCACGTGCTATTGCCTCCAGTCGAACAAACGAAATCGCAACACCGCCTGCTCTGACTTCAGGATCAGCTGACGGTCGTCACCGATGCTGATGACCGACTCGCTGCCGAGAACCTGTTGGAAGGTTCGCTCGAGATCCATATTCTGCGGCGGACATGCACGGCGCGTCGAAATCATCCGTTCGACGACGAAGAACTCCTCTCGCAATCTCGCCTGCCCCGAGTATCGGTTGCAACCGGTATTACCGCTTACTGTCATGCGCTCACCGAAATCCAGTTCGGGAATCATGCCCCCGAGTGCATCGGAATCGATTACCTCGTCGTTAATGCGCTCCAGCAACCAGCGGTGATGCTGCAGATCGCCCTGAGTGACGATGTCTGTTTCATCACAGTGGCCGAACACACGGGTAACCGAAAACAAACCGGCGTAGTCCGCAGCGAAACCGGTTCGCTCGCTGTCACGATCGATACGCCCTTCGATCACCACACATACGGGCGTGTAGGGTGCAGTTCCAGGACGCGTCGTGAGCTTTTTCAGCGCTGCATGAACAGCGCTGCCCGTGTTCGCGCCAACCCAGTAACACTGGGAATTAATCGCCGGGCAGAATGACCTGACCTCGTGCCCAAAGGTGTACTCACCGCGATAGCGAAGTACGGTCTCACTCGTGCCACTCGCAAACCCACTGGCAGGCGCTACCAAGACCAAAAGCGCAATTGCGATCACAAATACCTTGTTCATCAGCTCGCCAATTCGCATCACCCAAATAACTAAGATAACCTGTTCTGCACTATTCGATCAGATTCGATTCAATCACACGCGGATTCTACTCACGGAGCCAATTCAAGATGATCATCAAACCAATCAAAGCGACAATCTGGGGCGGACTGCTATTTCTCGTTCCCCTGACGGTCGCAATCGTCGTTCTCGGCAAACTGTTCGGATTCATGTGTCAACTGGCGACACCGTTCAGTGAATGGATTCCTCTGGATTCAATCGGCGGTATCGCGATTGCGAACATCGTGACCGTGGTTCTGGTACTGTTGATCTCGTTTGTAGCGGGCCTGGTCGGGACCAGCGTATGGGGTCGGCAAGTGCAACAATCTTTGGAAGAGAAGCTTTTACTCATCTTCCCGCGCTATACCTTCGTCAAGAGCATCACCGGAAGCATGAGCGCGGAGCGCGTGAACGAAATAATGCGCCCGGTGAAAGTCCGCTTTGACGACAATTTACAGATCGCGTTTGAAGTTGAACGCAACGATGAAGGCCTGGTCACGGTGTTCCTGCCCGGCTCACCCGATCCGTGGTCCGGCTCGGTGGTTTACTTCGAAGCGGAACGCGTCGAGCCAATCAGTGCGGACTACACCTCGATCATCAGAAGCCTGCGCAGCGCAGGCAGGGGCTCCAGCGCGCTGCTCGCCTGAGGCGCCTTTGTGACACTTTCGTTACAAAAGGGTCGCTGTAACGAACTTCATTTAGAATGCCCCCGAAACGTTTTTCCGGCTTCGGCAACAAACCATAATGAAGCATGGTTACTATGCTCGGTAAGGCACGGGGGAACTCAATTCATCGCCTGAGTGTCCGTTCAAGCGGATACAAACCTCGAGGAGGCAACTCGTAATGCAGTTTTCACCCTTTCATAAATCAGAGCCACGGAACAACGTGTTCCAAGCGGCTTTGCTTGTCTTGATTAGCTTCGCATTTGCATCAGCACCGGCTATCGCTGACCAACATGAGAAGAAGCCGGTTCAAGTACTTTTCAAGAACGTCAACATCTTTGATGGCTTCAGCGACAAGCTGCAGATGAACATGAGCGTGCTGGTCGAGGCCAATTACATCAAGGAAGTTGGCAAATCAATTGATGCGCCAGGCGCCTTTGTCGTTGACGGAGGTGGTCGCACCATGACGCCAGGTCTGATTGACATGCATCAGCACGTGATGTTGAACCCGCCAGAGGGTACCGCAAGTTACCAAACACGATGGGATGACGCTGCGGGAGGCGCCTTCGCGATACACCACATGAATCACAACATGCTCATGAAAGGCATCACAACGATTCGTGATATTGCCGGTGACCCGCTCGATATTGCAAAAGCAATCGATGGAGGGCATTTGGCCGGACCACGTATTTATTCATCTGGCGGAGCAATCTCTCAGACTGGGGGACACGGCGACTGGGCGGGCAGAAACGTGCCGCCCGAAATACTTGCTTCACACATAGACATGAGCCAACGCACACAAAATACCTGGGTCGTCGACGGTCCTGCTCAGGTAACGAAGGCAGTGCGACTGAACCTGCGCCGGGGAGCAGCCTTCACCAAGGTCATGGGCGGTGGCGGCGTCGCAAGTGAGTTCGACCCATTGGAAATCATGGGATTGTCGGCAGATGAGGTCAGGAAAGCGGTGGAAATATCTACGGATAATGGCACTTATGTGGCGACACACGCATATCACGATGCCTCTTATAACCGCCTCCTCGATCTCGGCGTCAGGAGTTTTGAGCATGGCTTTCTCGTAACGGAACCGACCGTAAAGCGTATGGCGAAGATGGGCGAGAAAGTGGTGTGGAGCTTTCAGTGTTTCATGAGCGTGAATACGTTCGGCGACTATGATGCGATGCCGGCGTTCTTTACCCACGAGCAGAAATTGAAGGGCGTTGCTGTTGGAAAGGGTGCTCGCAGAGCAGCCAAAATGATGAACAAACACAATGTCTTCACCATAGGCGGCTCTGACATGTTCGGCGTTCCTTTTGTCGAGCGTATCAAGGAAGACATCACATGTAACGTCGATGCCGGATATACCCCGGCGCAGGCGTTAAAGCATTGGACCGGTAACGCTGGTAAAGTGCTGAAATGGTCCGGGCCGAAGGATCCGTATCCCACCTATGAGCTGGGCACGATCAAAAAGGGCGCGTATGCCGACCTGCTGCTCTGGGATGGGAACCCCCTGAAAGACATCAAGCTCATCCTGGATGAGTCCAAGCTGGTTCTCGTCATGAAAGACGGATTGACCTACAAGAACACATTGGTAGGCGTGGACAGCCCGATTTATCGTCCCGCCCGTCCTCCGATGACCCGCGGACAGTTCCCGCTTTGAGTTAGTGACGATATCGCAATAACAGGGCGCTTCGGCGCCCTTTGGCGTATTTGGCACCAGATCAAGCAAGACACGAGACAAGGTAATGCCAGACCGTAGAGTCGTTCGCCAATGAACCAGCGAGTAATTCTCCGCCGGCTCACTCAGACCGTCTTTGTATGTCTGACTGCAATCGCAGCACAGGCACAGGCGCAAGACGCAGAGGCCGACTTTCTGACCACCGCACGCGCAGGTGGTGGCGTGGTTGACTTCGGCAGTCCGAATGCAGTCACAAACCGGATTGCCGAGGACACGGAACCGCGCGAAGCGCTCGTCAAGGAACGGGCACTGCAGCCGTGGTTCGACTGGAAAGAATCGCTTCAGGAAAGAACCGGAGTCGCTCTCGGTCTCGATTACTCCAGCCTGTTCTTGTGGTCCGACCCGAGCATCGGCGATGACAAAGCCTCAAGCGGAATGGTCCGCTTCTTTGGTTCGTGGGACGCGTTTGGACGGGACACCAAAAACACCGGCTCATTGGTTTGGAAAGTTGAAAACCGCCACCGTTATGCCGACATTGCGCCCGGTGGATACGGGTTGGGTGAACTTGGCTACGTGGGTTTTATCGGCGCACCGTTCAGTAATGAAGGAACGCGCTGGACCAACCTTTACTGGAAGCAGCGTTTGAACGAGGGCCGTGCGACCTTGCTGGGCGGCTATCTCGATGTCACTGACTACGTCGATGTCTGGGCCGGCGCCGATCCGTGGACGCGATTCACCAATCTCGCTTTCAGTACCGGCTCGGCTAGCATGTTTCTGCCAAATGGCGCCGCTTTGGGTGCCGCCGGCGCCACGATGCTGAACAACAACTGGTATCTGATCGGCAATGTGACCAACGCCTACGCGGATTCGACTGATCCGTTCAAGGACAGCTTCGAGCGGTTCTTCGGCGACAGTGAATACTTCTCCAGCCTGGAACTTGGATGGACCAGCTCACAAGACAGGATCTATTTCGACAATACCCACGTGACGCTCTGGCATGTCGACAACAGCCCGCAAGCGGGCGCGATCCAGGGCTGGGGCGCCAACTTCTCGCATGTCCGCTATGTCGCCGATAAGTGGATGCCATTCATTCGCGGTGGATATGCCGACGACGGTGGCAGCCTGCTACAAAAATCTCTGAGCGTCGGCTTTCTCTATCAGAAGACACCAGCGAAAAATCTGCTCGGAGTTGGTTTGAACTGGGGCCAGCCAAACGAGTCCACATTCGTACCCGGTCTGGATGATCAGATTACGATGGAGGCGTTTTACCGAATCAATATTACGCAGCAATTCGCGCTCACGCCGCAATTACAATATCTGAAGGACCCGGCATTGAACCCGGCTGACAATTCACTGTGGGTGGTGGGCCTGCGAATGCGATTTGCCTTGTAATTCCAATGCAATAACGAAGCAATTCAATTCATTCGATCATTAACATCATCATGACACCACGTAACTTTTCGAGTCTTCTCATCTGCACCATCCTCAGCTGCGCAGTCTGGACCGCACAGGCGGCACAGCCGCGCGAAATGGGATGGGATGATTTGGTACCCGCGAGCGTGGCATTCGACGATCCCTTCGCTGCGCTGTCGCCGGATCACCTCTACCTGCTCGCTACCGTCGCAAGCGTTCGTGACGCCCAGGCGGCCGGGAACGAAGTCAGTGCCTTGACGCTTGAAGAAGCCAAGGATGCACTCGCCGAACTCGAAGCAGAAGACATCGATGTTGACGGCCTGCTCGCACGACGCGCCGAGATAGCCGAGAAGCGCCGTAAACAAGCCATGTCCACCAATAACGAGATTGAAGGCACGTTGATACGCATGCCCGGATACGTGCTGCCGCTGGAATACGACGGCCAGAAAGTCACTGAATTTTTGTTAGTGCCTTTCGTCGGTGCATGCATCCACACACCCCCACCGCCGCCAAACCAGATCGTGCACGTGTTGCTCGACGAATCGAATGCATTTGAGAGCAAGGGTGTGTATGAGCCGGTCTGGGTCACTGGCAGAATTTCGAGCAAAGCAACTACCCACAACCTTTATGTCCAGGATGGCTACGGCGACTTTCAGATCGCCTATCGCCTCCAGGCGGAAGTTGTCGAACGATACGAGCAATAAACCAATAATCAGGAAGGAGATTGATCATGCGACTGCGATCTTTGGCTCGCACCACGTTTGCCGCGATCAGCTTGATGCTATGCGCGACAACCGCGGTCGTTGCAGCCGATTTACCGGACCAGGTCATCCTGTTCAAAAACGTCAATATATTTGACGGCGTCAGTGACAAACTGATCATGGGGCAGGACGTACTAATCGTCCGTAACAAGATCCACAAGATTGCCAAGAACATACCGACCGCCGGCAGTTACGAGGTGGAGGTGAGCAGCAGCGGCGAAAGACAAGTGACCGTACTGTCCGACTTCGCACCCACCACCTACACCATTACCGTGAAGGAAGGTGACGCCAAGACCGTCAAGAAGAAGGTCAAGGTACAGGTTATCGACGGTGGTGGACGCACGCTGATGCCGGGCTTGATAGAAGGTCATGGCCATTTGCAGATGAACGGCACGAGCATTGCCGATATCGAAAACAACCGGGCCTGGGAAGATCTGGCGATTCGCTCTACCGTTAATGCGGAGAATGCGCTGATGTCGGGCTTTACCTCATGGCGCGA
The DNA here is from genome assembly GCA_020354125.1 of Betaproteobacteria bacterium. GTDB lineage: Bacteria > Pseudomonadota > Gammaproteobacteria > Burkholderiales > Eutrophovitaceae > SG8-40. Next base: position 2,278,014 of record CP070643.1, read on the forward strand.
CGCCGGCGGCATGGCTGCCGGGCTGCAGCGCGCCATCGACCAAGGTCTGGTCGTCGGGCCGCGTATTTATCCTTCAGGCGGATTCATCGGACCATCCGGATCACATGCCGACTTTAGAGCCCTGACGACACCCAATGAAACGCTGTATGGCCCGACGACAAACGTTGGTCGACTCGGTATGAGCCTGACCGCAGATGGTGTCGATCAGATCAAGGCCGCAGCACGGCAGAACATGATGCAGGGCGCGACCCAGATCAAGATCATGTCCAGCGGCGGCGTCGTGTCACAGTTCGACCCCTGGCAACTCGATGCCTACTCGGCCGAGGAGATTCGCGCGGCAGTCGAAGTCGCCGATGCTTACCACACGTACGTCATGTCGCATGCGTACAGCAAAAAGTCGATCATGCGTTGTCTTGAAAATGGTGTGAAGACGATCGAACACGGCTTCATGTTCGATGGCGAGATCGCTAAAAAGATGGAAGAAGTCGGCGCCTACATGACGACCAATATGCAGGCGTTCTCGCCCGCACTTGGCCAGGTCTCGGCAATTTCCGCCAGCCCTGCGTCAGCCAGAAAAGCAGCTTCGGCCCAAGAGGCATTCAAGGACTATATCAAGAACGTTAAAAAGTACCGGCCCAAACTCGGCTTCCAGAGCGACTGCGTCGGCATGCCGACAGCCTGCAACGCGCAGACCGACCATCAGATTTATCTGGGTGCCAGGTTCTTTGGCAATCACTATTATCTGAAAGCACTCACATCGGTAAACGGCGAGATTCTCAAGCTGTCTGGTGAAGTTCGTGATCCTTATCCGGAAGGCAAGCTCGGCGTTGTCGAGGAAGGTGCTTACGCCGACCTGCTGCTGGTCGACGGCAACCCGCTGAAAGACATCACCGTGATCGGCGGCAACGAGAAGTGGTTCGACGCCGAACCACGGCCGTTCGGCAAAGGCATCGATACCATGCGCATCATCATGAAAGACGGCGTGATCCACAAGAACACGTTGTAAGAAAAGATGACGGGGCGCTTCGGCGCCCTGCGTTCAGTGGCGAGCGACAAAAGAACTTTCTTACACACCGCAAACAGCCAAGTATCTTTCAAGGTGACATTACAAAGGAAGAACCGTGCGCAAGACTAGTCTGATCGCCAGTTGCTTTGTTCTGGTGTCCATGTTTTCGGCCAGCTGTTTTGCCGCTGCCAACGCCAAAGTCTGGCCAGCGTCGGACAAGGCGAAGCAATTCGTAAAAGACACGATTGTCATCGGCATGCTTGCCAGTCCGTATGGCACCGGCTGGACCAAGAACGAGCAACCTCTGGCCTATTACAAGGAAGCGCGTGCAGCTGGCATCACCGGCCACGAACTGACGCTGACAGCGGCGTCAATGAACTGGGATCACTTGATGCAGCAACACAAAGCCTATAGGGAAGCGTTCGCTGAAGAGCCTGAGAACTACATCTTCGTCAGGTCTATCCGCGATATCGAGGCAGCACACCTCAGGGGTAAGACCGCAATAATCTGGAACTCGCAGACCGCGACCATCCTGGAAGAAGATCTCTCTCGCATGGCCGCACTGAAAGAGATGGGCATCACCAGCATGATCCTCGCCTACAACGATCGTTTTCGCACCGGCTCCGGTTCGCTGGCAGCCTTCAACGGCATGGACGACGGCCTGACCAACTGGGGGCGTGCGGTGATCGACGAGATGGTGAAATACGGCATCCTCCTCGACCTCAGCCATACGGGCAAGCAAACCGCTATGGATGCAATGGACCACATGGACAAGCACCATCCCGGTGTGCCTTACGTATTTACACACTCACTACCCGCCGGACTGTACAAGGATGAACCGAAAGCCACTCCGAGGGGTTGCTACCGCAACATCACCGATGAAGAAGCGTTGCGTGTGGTCAAGAGTGGCGGATATGTTTCACCGACCTTCACAGAGTGGATGATGGATGGCATCTGGCCGGACGATCTTACCCCGAAACAGGCCGCCGACATGATTGACTACTACGTCAAGCTGCTCGGCGAGGACTATGTTGGTCTTGCTACCGATGACATGTACGACGTATCACTGGTTGTCGAGTTCGCCAAGAAGAACGCCGCCATGTATAACGACGGGGGATACATGATCAATGCGTTCAATAAAGGTGCTGACGGCAGTGCGCCACTGGCGAGGATCCTCGCGGCAGTCACCGACGAGCTGTGGAAACGCGGTTACACCAACGAACAGCTGGCCAAGATTTACGGCGGCAACAAGATGCGCGTCTTCCAGCAAGTCTGGGAACAAGCACCGAAAGGCAAGTGGGACGCAGAATACGAAGAGCGCATCAAGCTGCGCAAGGAGCTGATGGAGAAATACGGTACACGTTAATCACAATCTCTAATAAGCTGAAAAAAGCCGCCTCGTGGGGCGGCTTCTTCTTTTTATACAAATGAGGAAGAGCCATGCGTTTTCTGAATTTCGTCCTTCTCGCTAGCTTCGCATATACGCCGTCATTCGTTGCCGCTGAAATCGGCGATGCTCCAACGCAAACGCTGATCCGCAATGTCAATGTCTTCGACGGCAAGAACGAGAAACTGGCGATGGGTCAGGATGTGCTGGTGGAGGGCAACCTGATCAAGAAGATTGGCAAAAGCCTGAAGGCGCGCACTTCGGCAGCGATCATCGACGGCGGAGGGCGTACGCTGATGCCAGGCCTCACCGATGCGCATGTCCATCTGATGTTGGGCGACGCGCCGGCCAAATCAATTTACGAGGAAACCTGGGGATACGTCGGCGCCCAGTCCGTGGCCGCGGCAAAAGCAATGTTGTTGCGCGGCTTTACCACGGTGCGCGACGTGGGTGGTCCAGTTGCCGGATTGAAGCAGGCGATCGACGAAGGCCTGGTGGAAGGGCCTCGCATTCTTCCCTCAGGGCCTTTCATCACCCAGACCTCTGGTCACGCCGATCTCGAAACAAGCAAGTTCAAGCTCTCGCCTTATTTCTCCGGCGTGCCAGACAAGATGGAAATCATGGGTTGGGGTTTTGTCGCGGACGGTGTTCCCGAGGTGCAGAAAGCGGCGAGGGAGGCACTTCGCACCGGTTCAACGCAACTGAAAGTCATGGCGGGCGGCGGCGTGTCGAGCTATTTCGACCCGTTGGACACGACGCAATACACACTGGAAGAGATGAAAGCCATTGTGACCGAAGCAAGAAATTGGGGCACATACGTTGCGGCACATGCCTATACCGATGTTGCTGTGAAGCAGTGCATCGAAGCTGGAATAAAGAGCATCGAGCATGGACCGTTTCTGCAGGAAGACACCCTGAAGCTGATGGCGGAGAAAGGCGTCTGGCTTTCGCCTCAGGCATATCTTTTTGGCCTGACACCCGAACAGCTCAACATCGTGGGCACGCCCAGCGAGCCGAAAATGCGGCAGGTGAATGAAGGTTCCGCCAACCTGATGAAGTGGGCCAGGAAGTACGGCGTCAGGATTGCCTGGGGAACTGACCTGTTTGGACCGCCGGCAAAACAGGCACAACAGCCACAGGAATTCATCGCTCGAGCGAAGTTCTTTACCCCGTACGAGATACTGAAACAAGCGACATCAGACAATGCCGAGCTATTCAAGTTGAGCGGACTACGTCATCCGTATCAAAAGGGCGCCCTTGGTGTCATCGAAGAAGGCGCCTACGCCGATCTGCTGCTGGTCGGTGGCAATCCGTTAGACGATATCAAACTCATGGCTGACCCCGGAAAGAACTTTCACATCATCATGAAAGACGGCGTAATCTACAAGAACACGTTGTAAGCGAATGGCAGAATGCCAGGGCGCCCAGCGTTCGAGACGAGCGGATTGTTCCAATCCCAGCCCAAGTTCCGGACTGTTCAAGATTGACTGTGTGCAACACTCGGTGCCATGTTTCGAGTTGATTAGCATGCAAATCATTTCGCAATTACAGGCTTGTTCACGATTCGCCTACTGGACGCTCGCAGTTGTTCTCCTGCTGGCCAACATCGACAACGGACACGCGCAGGAAGCGACAGCAGAGCAAAGCATTCTGATTCGCAACGTCACACTGGTTGATCCTACTGGACAAGCGGAAGACCGCCTCGTAAACGTCCTGATTCGAAAAGGCGAGCTGGAAATCATTACTGAAGACAAGATCGCGTCGAGTGAAGCCGCACTGGTGGTCAATGCCGACGGCGGTTTCTTGCTCGGCAGGCTCGTCGTTGGCGAAGCACCGAACTTCATGATCCTGCGAGAGGATCCGCGCACCAACTTCGACGTGCTATTGGACACGAAGACATGGGCGAGCTTCGCGATTCATGACGGCAAGATCGTCAAGAACGATCTCTTCGATACGTCAACGCATGAAATTGCCGAAGAGCCGAAGAGAAGTGGCTGGCTGGCGTACACACCGCCACCGCTGGCCGTACCGTTGAACTATCGCGACACCAGCAAGTGGAACCGTTTCGAATCGAAGTGGATTTCAGGAATCGTCACGGGCGCCTTGGCGCTCGACCGAATGAACTGGGTGTCGCAAAGTGACACCAATCGCGCGCAGTTTGGTGACCTGTCCAGCCTTGACGGCGGAGAGATCAGGGCATTTCGAGCTGGCGTATTCGGCACCATCAACTTCGACAAACCATGGGTCTATGCACTCGCGGGCGCCACCCACGCCTTCGACAAGGGCTTTGAAGTCGAGGAAATGGATAGCCTCGAGCTGTTTGACTGGCGGCTCGACATTCCATTCTTTTATGACACGACGATGAGCATCGGCAAACAGAAAGAACCCATTTCGATGGAACGTCTCATGGGCATGGTGTTTCTGCCCTGGCAGGAGCGCTCCGCCGCTGCCGATGCGCTACTGCCTTCGCGTAACGTCGGCGTTGTATGGAGCGGAAACGCACCGCAGCGCTATTCAACATGGGCTTTCGGTGTCTTCAACCCCGGGCTGGACGCAGGACAAAGCGTAGACGAAAACGCGACCCAGTTCGTCGGCCGTTTGACTTGGGCTCCGTTTCGTTCCGAAGACGAGAGCAATCTGCTTCACCTGGGTTTCGGTTACCGCTATTCCAATATGAAAGCAGGGTTTCGATTTTTCACCGAGCCGGAGTTCAACAAGTCACCAATCTTCGTCGACACCGGGTTCGGAACGGATACCGGCCTGCGCCCGGCCGACGATACGTCAACCTACAACCTCGAGTTATCCTGGCGAAAGGGGCCGGTCTGGCTGGCATCCGAGTACTTTCGTACCGATGTGACGAATCCTTCACTGTATGACCCGAGCTTCACCGGTTATTTTGTTTCGGCGTCCTGGGTACTAACCGGAGAGATGCGCCCGTATAACAAGAACAACGGCTTGTTCCGGCCCGTACCGGTTGCCAAGACGGTCTACCAGAATGGCAAGGGGGCATGGGAAATCGGTGCGCGTTACTCGGATACCGATCTCGATGATGGCCTGGTCAACGGCGGCGAAATACAGGTCGCTTCGCTTGGACTGAACTGGTGGTTGACACCCGCCTTTTCGTTTGGCGGGAATTACCGCTACATCTGGAACGAATTGAACGGCGTTGCCGGCACCAGCAGCGGCTTCGATTTGCGCTTGCTGTTGATGCTGGATTGATCCGCAGCAAACCTTTGGCACAGTGCTCGCGCTGTCGAGTTCTGTCTTTGTGGCATAACCGGAGTCGCATAACCGGCCATCCCAACACGATCGAGCACGGAGCCAGGACCAGGTTTTGCATTCTGCTTCGTCGTGCCGGGAGTACAGAACTACCGGACCGCGCCAATTTTCACCGTCGCACGCGATAACGTCACTTTCTTTTGCGATAATGAAGATGCCGCGCATACCGGAGAGGCTTGATGGGCACCAGAATGTTTGTTGATTCCTGGAGAACTGTCGTTGCGATAATCGCGCTCGTTGCCCTCATCCAGGGCTGTGCCTCGGCGCCGCCACGGATGAATCCGCTGCCGGCAGAACTGTCCGAACAGGCAGAAATACCGGGAATGCCCAACGTCAAGTTGTGGGCTGATCGTGCTCCAGAGCACGTCGAAGAGTGGCTGAAGGCGCCCGAGGAATTATTGAGAACGCGCCTTGGCGGCATCATGGATCGCGAGCATAACTATCTCGCTATCTCGGGAGGCGGTTCCAATGGCGCTTTTGGCGCAGGATTACTCAATGGCTGGACTGAATCGGGTACGCGCCCCGAATTCACGCTGGTAACAGGCATCAGCACCGGCGGACTGATAGCACCGTTCGCCTTCCTCGGTCCCGAGTATGACCAGAAACTCAAAGAGATCTACACCTCTTTCTCGACCAGCGACCTTATCATCGAACGAAGTTACGTAAACATCATCAGAAACGATGCCATATCGGACACGGCCCCTTTGCGGGCGCTCATTGCCAAGTACGTAGACGAAGAAATGATGCAGGCCATTGCCGAAGAACGCCGCAAAGGTCGCATACTGATGATCGGCACAACGAATCTGGATGCGGCCAGACCGGTGATGTGGAATATCGGTGAAATTGCACGAAGCGGCGAGCCCGACGCGCTGGATCTGATTCACGACATCATGCTGGCGTCGGCCTCAATTCCGGGCGCGTTCCCCCCGGTGCGCATTGAAGTGGAAGCGAACGGCAAGCGCTATGAAGAGTTTCATGTCGACGGTGGCGTCACGTCGCAGGTCTTTCTCTATCCTCTCGGACTTGATTGGCGCAAGGTGGAACAGCGTCTGAACGTCCAAGGCAAGCCGAGACTGTTCGTCATTCGCAACGCTTATCTGGAGCCGGACTGGGAAACGGTCGATACAAGATTGCCGCCGATACTCAACCGCACTATTTCATCGCTGATCCGGACTCAGGGCATTGGCGATTTGTTTCGTTTGTATCTCGGCAGTCTGCGTGACGGTATCGATTTTCAGCTGGCGTCCATCCCTGACGACTTTGACAAGGTACCCGCCGAACCATTCGATCGGGAATACATGAATGCGCTATTCGAGCGCGGCCGGTCGATGTCAAAAAATGGTTACCCGTGGGTTGATGATCCTTATGGGCTCGAATCGGCATCCACCGATTGGCGGCCTGACGAAGAGTAGAGCCAGGGTGCACTACGCTGCATCCATCGACATGCAACGAAGTAGTCACAACCGTGCATCACGCGTAGGTCGGAGTCACAAAAGCGTTCGCACTAATCAACGCGAACGACTGAGCAAGTGGCAAAAGTTATATTGAGCAAAGTAATGTTGCGTGAGATAAAACTGGTAAGCCTGACCCTTGCGACAGTGCTATTCATTCAAGGCTGCGCCACGGCGCCGCCGCGCATGAATCCACTGCCCGGCGAGTTGGCCGATCAAGCCGAGGTTCCGGGAATACCCGGGGTGAGAACCTGGGCCGACGAAACACCACCACACATGGAACAGTGGCTGAATACCTCGGAGGAAGTGGTCAGAGCCTATTTCGCTGGCATCATGGATCGTGAGCACAACTATCTCGCTGTTTCCGGCGGCGGCGCCAATGGCGCCTTTGGGGCCGGCTTGCTCAATGGCTGGAGCGAAGCGGGAACGAGGCCCGAATTCACGCTGGTTACCGGAATCAGCACTGGTGGGCTCATCGCACCGTTTGCATTTCTCGGCCCCGAATATGACCAGAAGCTGAAAGAAATCTACACCTCCTATTCGACTAACGATCTGGTCAGGCGGCGAAATCTTCTCGACATCGTCAGAAACGACGCGCTCGCCGATACCACCCCATTGCGAGAAAAGATTGCCGAATACGTCGACGAGGAGATGATGCGGGCGATTGCAGCGGAAGCAACCAAGGGTCGCATGCTGCTCATCGGCACGACGAATCTGGACGCTGCCCGGCCGGTAATGTGGAATATCTCGCAGATCGCCGAATTCGGGACTCCGCAGGCGCTCGAACTGATTCGCGATGTGATGCTCGCTTCCGCCTCGATTCCGGGCGCGTTTCCTCCGGTGAGTTTTGAAGTCGAAGTCAATGGCAAGCGTTACGAGGAATTGCACGTCGACGGTGGCATGACATCGCAGGTGTTCCTCTATCCGCTCGGGCTGGATTGGCGCCACGTGGAAGAAAAGCTGAACGTGCAGGGCAGGCCCAATCTATACGTTATTCGCAATGCTCACCTTGCACCGGACTGGGAAACGGTTGAACGCAGGCTCGGGCCGATTCTTGGCCGCACTGTTGAGTCCTTGATCCGTACACAAGGCATTGGTGATTTGCTGCGCCTCTACCTCGGCAGCGTGCGCGACGGCATCAAGTTTCACCTCGCGTCCATTCCCGATGACTTCGAAGACGCCTCCATGGAGCCGTTCGATCGCGAGTACATGAACGCACTGTTCGAGCGTGGCCGGTCGATGGCAGTGAAGGGCTATCCATGGGTGACAGATCCCTACGGACTCGAAGCAGCATCGGACAGATGGCAACCCGCAAACTAGTGACTCAGCATTGAAGGCATCGGTCGCCCACGAGCAACGACAGTAAAGATGAACGCGGCGTCGCGCCCGGTTAGTCCGCTGCAGCAAACCGCCCTGCTCTACGGCCCGAAACGAACGCCCAGGCCAAGTGGTGGCCGTGGCCCTTAAGCAGCAATCCGCCCTGCCCGGTCGAGCCCACCGCATACAAGCCGGGGATTGGCTCATTATCGTCCCGTAACACACGGTGTTGTAAGTCAACCGCTAACCCGCCTTCGTTGTGCACGAACACCGAGCGCACCGGTCCCAGAGCAACGAACGGCGGCTGATCAAAGCCGGGCGCACCCGATACGGCCCTCTCAAGCGAAGCCGGAGATAGTTCCAGTTTGGCCGCCAGCTCGGCAACACTATCCGCCTGGTTGAAAACGTCAGGACGGTTACGCCGATAGTCGGGTACGTAGGCATAGGCAACACCGGGCGCAGTGGATACGAAATGCGGCCATTTTGAAAACTGCTGCGCAACACCACCGCCCATCAGGATATGCCCCTGCTTTCCCGGCTGCTCGGCGAGCGCATAGGCGGGTTGGTCATTCTCGTCACAGAATCGCTCGCCGTTGCGGTTGATCAAAATCGCGCCATGACGAAACAGCTCCAGTGAGGGTGCCAGCGCGGTGGTGACAAAGCTCATGATGAACGGACGCAGCAGCGCCATCGGTATATGCGCCATCGACCAGGCCATTGTCTGCGCCAGCACCGGCCACGGCGGCAAACGCTGCAGCAAGGTCTTTTGCGGCGGCGCCATAAAACGGATTTCCGGCCCCAGTGCCAGATCACCATTGACCACACGTGCGCCGAGTTCGAGCGCCATTTTTTGTCCGTCACCGGTCGCTGTTTCGTTAACGGCTTCGACTTTCGCCTCGCGCTCGCCCATGTAACGCGCTTTCAGTTCGGGATCATTGGTGAAATCACCCGCACTCAGAATAACTGCTCGCATCGCGCGAAACTGCCCTTTGTCAGCTTCCACGCCATGAACGGTGCGCCCATCGGTGATGAGTTTTTCCGCACGCATGCCAGTACGGATCTGCACCCCGATGTCACGCGCGTGTTTTTGCAGATGATGGATAAACGAGCCCGAGTTGGGCAACACATTATGCATGCGGGGCTGACGATGCGGCGGTTCCGGCATCGGGCCGAAAAAGCGTACGCCAAGAGAAAGCAGCCACCGGAATGCATCCGGCACTTCGTTACAAAGTATTCGTCGCAGTTCGTCATTATCGCGATGCACGATGTCACCGGCGAACAAAGGCATGTCGCGAAAATGGTCCTCTGGCGTGTCATGCACACCGACACGTCGCTGGTGCGGGCTGCCGCTGGTTGTAATGGAACCCACCGACCAGGCGGTGCTGCCACCGAGCTTTTCGTTTTTCTCCAGCAACACGACACTTGCGCCCGCGATCCTTGCCTCAATCGCCGCCGCAAGTCCCGAGCCACCACCGCCAACGACGACCACGTCACAGACTTCTTCGCGCATGACGACTAACTTGACGTGATCACTGAGACGATGCAGTCTGGCCGGCGCTAGTGCCAGCGATGCGGCCGAACACGGTACCCGACATCAGACCGGTACCACCGGGGTAATTGAAGTAGAACAGGCCTCCGACGAGTTCACCGGCTGCATAAAGGCCGGGAATGGGAACACCATCGGTGTCCATCACCTGCGCATCGTTATTGATGCGCAAACCGCCAAAAGTAAAAGTAATGCCGCAGGAAACAGCATAGGCTTCGAACGGCGGCGTATCGATGGTATTCGCCCAGTTCGACTTGGGCACATCAAGTCCGTAGGTACGGCGACCGTCCTTGATGTTGGGATTGAATTCGATCTCGGTATGTACTGCAGCATTGTAATCGTGAATCGTTGCCAGTGCTTTTTCATGGTCAACATCATCGAGTCGCGCCACCAGATCTTCCAGCGTGTCGGCCTTGACCCGCGTAACCTGACGGATGCGGTACTCATCGCGCAGCAGATGCGTCACCTTGCTGTCGAATATCTGCCAGGCGAACTGCCCTGGCTGGCGCAGAATAACAGCGCCATATTTTGCATAGGTGTAATTGCGGAAGTCTGCGCCTTCATCGACGAAACGCTCGCCGTTGGCGTTGATCATGATGCCAAACGGATAGGAGTGCTTCTGAAATCCGTCACCGACGGCGAGATCACCGAACTCGGGCGCGTTACGATCCCAGCCCACCGCGTGACAACCCGACCAGTTTCCGCATGGTGAGGCACCGGCCTCGAGTGCCATGCGAATGCCGTCACCGGTGTTGAAGCGCGTGCCACGCACTTTCGCCAGATCCCAACCCGGACCAAGATAGCGTGTCCGCCACTCCGGGTTGGATTCGAAACCGCCGGCTGCCAGCACCACACACTTGGCGGGCAGCGCACGTGTCTTGCCCTGATAGCGCACGGTGACACCGTGCACACCGTCGTCATCGCGCAGCAACGACATCGCTCTCGCTTCGTAGAAAACGCGGATGTCGTTCTTTGCGGCTGCCTTCATGTGGGCTTCGACCAGGCCGGGACCGCCACCCCATGCTTCCACGGTGAGCCCGCCCCAGAACTTGAACTTGCCATCGACCTTGAACGCCTGGCGGCCATAGATCGGCACGAAGCGAAAGCCTTTGCTGCGCAGCCATAGCAAGGAATCACGGCTGCGCCTCACCAGTAACTCCACCAGATCGGGATCGGTGCGATTCTCGGTGACGCGCGCCATGTCGTCAAAGAACTGGTCCTCGGTATAGGAGCCAAAATCGGTGCGGGCAATCTCATCTTCGGTGAGGTCGGGCATCAATTGGCGCAAATCGTCGACGCCATCATAGGCGACGCGAATCGCGCCCGCCGTGAATCGGGTGTTGCCGCCGGCTTCGTCTTCCGGCGAGCGTTCGAGCACCGCTACGCTTGCCCCATGCTCGCGTGCCGCCAGCGCAGCACACATGGCGGCGTTCCCGGCGCCGACAATCACGACATCACATTGTTCTGGCAGCATTCAATCCCTCTGTTTTCTGGCCTTGCCCGAGCCAGCGACACGGCTCGCCCCGGAAAGTACCCCACGCGTTATAGTCACATTATCGCAGGCTGGCGCAATCCGGTCAGGGCTGGAGACCGGTAAGCACAGTCGGCCGGTAGCAAACACAACGACAAAGTGACAGGGAAGGAACTCAAATGCCGCGCATGAAAGGCGGAGATCTCATTTCGGACTTCTTGATCCAGGAAGAAGTGCCCTACGTATTCGGCATTTGCGGCCACGGCAACGTCGGTCTGCTCGATGCCCTGTGGGAGCGCCAGGACAAGATCAAGCTCATTTCGCCTCGCCACGAACAGACCGCCGGCCATATGGCCGATGCCTACTACCGCATCGCACACCGGCCGGTGGCAACACTGACTTCGTGTGGCCCGGGATCATGCAACCTGGTGATGGCCACGGCGGCGGCTTCGGCCGATTCGTCGGCGTTCTATGCGATTACCGCAAACGTGCCGACGTCGCAGTTCAACCGTGGCCCGTTCCAGGAAAGCCATCGCAACCAGGCCGCCGAGTTTCCGGTGGTGCTGCGCCCCTACGTCAAGCGCACTTTCCAGCCGACGCGGGTCGACATGCTGCCGTTGGCATTGCGGCAAAGCTTCAACCTGATGATGACCGGCCGCCCGGGCCCGGTGAATCTCGATGTGCCGTTCAATCTTTTTCAGGAAGAAGACGACGTCGAGTTGTTGCCATCGGACCAGAAAGCTGGCTTCGCCCGGCCCGGTGCAGCGCCGGAGGATGTGCGCAAGCTGGTCGACATGATAGAGGCTGCACAGCGTCCCGCTTTCTATGTTTCGCACGGTGTGACCCTCGGCGAAGCCGGGCCGGAACTGACGCGCGTTGCAGAGTTGCTGAACATTCCGGTCATTACTTCGCCGAATGCAATTGGAACACTCCCCACTTCGCACAAACTTGCACTTGGCTTCATCGGCCGCAATGGCACCTACCACGCCAATCAGGCGGGACGGCATTGTGACCTGCTCATCGCTGTTGGCGCACGCTTCGATGACCGTTCTTCGTCGTCATGGATCCCGGGCTACTCGTGGAACATACCACCGACCAAGCTGGTACATGTCGACATCGATCCCAACGAGATCGGCCGTAACTATCCAGTCGAATTGGGAATCATTGCCGACGCCAAAGTTTTTCTCGGGCAATTGCACAGCGAAGCGGTCAATCGCAAGTTCAAGAATGACCGCGTTGCGCCCTGGCTCGACGCGATTGATGGCTGGCGCCGCGAATGGGATGAATTCACCCGGCCGCATTTCGATGACAGCGGTTCACCGCTGCGACCCGAGCGCGTGGTGAAGGAAACACGTGCCGCATTACCCGACGATGCCATCATTTCGCTCGACAGCGGGGTACACCACAACTGGTACATGCAGTTCTGGGAAGCACCGCAACCGCAATCCATGCTCAACTCCTGGGGCTTCTCGGCGATGGGCTTTGGTGTGAGCGGCATCCTCGGCGCCAAGCTCGCCGCGCCGGATCGCGTCTGCATGTCGATTTGCGGCGACGGCGGTTTCACCATGACGCCGCACGTACTGGCAACCGCTGTCGAATACGACATTCCGGCGATATGGCTGGTGTGGAACAACTACTCGTGGGCGGCGATACGCGACATCCAGTACGGGCTGTTCGATGGTCGCGAGATCGGCACCGGCTTTTACGCCGGACCGGATCGCGAACCGTACAACCCGGACTTTGCAGCGATGGCACGCAGCTACGGCGTCGAAGGCATTTCGGTCAAACACAGCGATCAGCTTGGCGATGCGCTGCGTCACGCGGTGGCACTTGGAAAGCCGTGTTTGCTCGACGTACATGTCGACGACAAAGTGAAACCGCCCAGCACCGGTACCTGGCAGTTGCCGCCGATACCACACAAGGAGCCGGCCTTCGGCAAGCCGGTCATCACTTCATGAACGCGCCCGCCGAAAGTCCAATCGCCGCACGATCGTTGATCGGTGGCGAATGGCGTTCGTCTGAAAAAACGCGGGAGATTCGCGATCCGTATCGCGACGACGTCGTCGGCGTCATGCCGTTGTCGACAAACGACGATCTGAACGATGCACTGAATGCGGCAGTGGCAGCACGCGATGCCGCAGCCTCCTTGCCCGGCTACGAGCGCGCGGCACTGCTGAAAAAGATCGCGCAACTGATCGAGCGCGATGTCAAATCGTTGGCGCATCTGATGGCGCGCGAAACCGGCAAAGCAATCAAGGATGCGGATGCCGAGATTCGCCGCTCGCTGGAAACATTTGCACTCGCCGGTGAAGAAGCGATCCGCATCGAAGGCCGCCACATTCCGCTCGACGGCAGCGCCATGGGTGCCGGAAAAATGGCGTTCCTGATGCGCTTTCCGGTTGGCGTGGTTGCAGCGATCACGCCTTTCAATGCGCCGTTCAATCTGGCCGCGCACAAAATCGCACCGGCACTCGCAGCAGGTAACACGCTGGTACTCAAGCCACCACCACAAGCGCCACTCATCGTTCACAAGCTCATTGAACTGGTCAACGAAGCGGGTGTACCGAAAGGCATGGTCAACACGGTCTATGGCGATGCCGATCTCGGCGCAGCGCTGGTCGCCGATCCACGGGTGGAGTTCATCACCTTCACCGGATCGAGCCGCGCCGGCGAAGCGATCAAGGCCGCCAGCGGACTGCGCCGCGTCGCGCTCGAACTCGGCGGTAATGGTGCAACGATTGTTTGCGACGACGCCGTTCTCGAAACCGCCGCCGGTGTGTGTGCGCGCAACTCAATGCGCCTTGCCGGACAGAGCTGCATCTCAGTGCAGAGTGTCTACGTGATGCGCAGCGTCTACGAACAGTTTGTTTCACTAGTAAAGACGGAAGTCGGCAAACTGAAGCTCGGTGATCCGCTCGACATTGCTACTGACGTCGGCACGCTGATCGACCAACAAGCTGCCAAGCGCGTCGAGGACTGGGTCAATCAGGCAGTCGCTGACGGCGCAACGGCCGTCACTGGCGGCAAGCGCCACGGTGCTGCCTTCGAGCCAACGGTGATGACCGGCGTCAAACCCAATATGAAAGTGGTGTGCGAGGAAGTATTCGGGCCGGTGCTCAACATCATCGCGTGCGACACATTGGACCAGGCAATCGACGCCATCAACGCCAGCCCTTACGGTCTGCAGTCGGGGATTTTCACCAAGTCGAATGAAATCACGTTCAAGGCGATCCGCCGCATGCGCGTTGGCGGTCTGATCATCAACGGCACATCAACGTGGCGCACCGACCAACTCGCGTATGGCGGTGTCAAGTCAAGCGGCATCGGCCGCGAAGGACCACGCTACGCCATCGAGGAGATGACCGAGCAGCGCCTGATCGTTTTCAATCTCTGAACGAGATACGGCCTGATGCGCATACTGATTACCGGTGGCGGAGGATTTCTTGGCAATGCCGTTGCCAACGCGCTCGTTGCACGCGGCGACACTGCGGTCGCCTTTGACACGCATTTTTCTCTCGACGGGGCGCCCGAATCTGATCACCACATTCGTCTAGGCGGCGACATCACCGACATGGCAGCGCTGGCGCAGGTTGTTCGCAAGCACCGCCCTGAAGTAGTGATTCACTGCGCGGCGATTGTTGGCGTACTGTCCTCGATCGGCAGCCCGATCAATATCGTGCGCATCAACGTCGAAGGCTCGATCAATGTGTTCGAAGCAATGCGACTCGGCGATATCAAACGCTGCATACACATCAGCTCGGAAGAGGCATACGGTGAATTTCGTTCCCATCGAATGGATGAGTCGCATCCGCTCGAACCGGTGTTGCCGTATGGCATTTGCAAAGCAACCGTGGAACAGCTTGGTCGAACCTATCGCGATCTGCACGGACTGGAAGTCATCAACCTGCGCACCTCGTGGGTTTATGGCCCGGGCCTGCCGCGCGATCGCATTCCGCGGAATATGGTGTTGGCGGCACTTGAAGGACGAGCACTGCATATTGCCCATGGCGCGCAAAGCGCGATCGATCACACCTATGTCGATGATTGGGTGACTGCGGTACTCGCTGCGCTCGATCACGCCGAGCATCGTTACGACGTTTACAACGTGTCCAGCGGCCATTCATGCACCGTGAAGGAACTGGCAGAAATTGTGACTGAACTGGTGCCGGGTGCAGAGATTTCAGTCGGGCCCGGAATGTACCGGCACGGCAACCAGATCGAACTGGTCAGGAAAGGCGCGCTCGATATCTCGCGTGCCGATGCGGAACTGGGTTGGAAGCCCCGCTTCGATATTCGTTCGGGACTTGCCGCCTATATCAAGGCTTTGCGCGAGGCCAAAACACAGAACTAGCCAAGCGATTACACTTCGGATATAGGCAAAACAATTAGGAGGAGCGAGCGATGGCAAGACCGGTCAAGGCAAAGAAAACCGCGCGCACAAAACCCACTGCGGCAATCCGCGCCGCAGCAGAGGTCATCTGGGACGAACCGCCCGCACACTACGGCGGTGCATTCTCGAAAATGCTGGTGCGGCCGGAGTCGTGCGGTTCCAAGGGTATCGATTACCGCATTTCTGTGTATCAACCGAGAGCCTATGTGGCGCCGCACAAGCACCGCATCCAGGAGCAGGTTTATCACGTGCTCGAAGGTGAGGGGTTGATGGAACTCGATGGCAAGAAACAAGTGGTGCGCAAGGACGACGTGATATTCATCCCGCCAGGCATTGAGCACGCGATCTACAACACCGGAATGACCGACATAAAATTTGTGGTCGTGACGTCACCCGCCGACGAATAGGCGTTTATCGATAAAGCTGTTGCGCAGCGCCTCGCGATCGAGACGTTCACGACGCTTTGCTAGAACAAGCTGAAGATAATCGTGATTCATCGAGCTTGGAGAAAGAGAAAACAAAATGAGTAAAGCACGCCTGCTCACGTTCCTGATTCTGACAATATTCGCAGCCCCTGCGCAGAACGCGTGGGCACAAGACAAACCGATTCGCATTGGAATCGTAACGTTTTTGTCCGGTCCAGGTGCGGCCCCATTCGGGATCCCGGCCCGAAAGGCTGCGGAAATGCTGTTCGATGCGCTCAATGCGGGAGAAGTACCGGCACCGTACCGGACCAAAGGATTTGGCGGCACGCCGATCGAGATGGTGTTGCTGGATGAAGCCGGCCCGCCGACCGGCGTTGCCACCCGTTATCGCCACCTTGTCGAAAAGCAGAATGTCGACGTGGTGATCGGTTACATCTCCAGTGGCAGTTGTCTGGCCGTGGCACCGATCGCGGAAGAACTCAAGAAGCTGACTGTGTTCTTTGATTGCGGGACGCCACGCATCTTCGAAGATGCCAGCTACCGTTACGTGTTTCGCACCGCCGCCCACGCGACGATGGACAACGTTGCTGCCGCCAAGTACGTGCGGGATAAACTGCCAAAGACCAAACGGATCGCGGGCATGAATCAGAACTACGCCTGGGGGCAGGATTCCTGGCGTGACTTCGAATCGGCGATGAAAGTGCTCGTGCCTCAGTTGGAGATCACCACATCGCAAATGCCCAAGCTGTTTGCCGGCCAGTTCGGCGGCGAGATTTCGGCGCTGCTGTCGAGCCGGCCCGACGTGATTCATTCCAGTTTCTGGGGCGGTGATCTGGAAGCATTGATTCTTCAGGGCACGCCGCGCGGATTGTTCAAACGAAGCAAAGTGGTACTGACAGCCGGTGAAATCGCCTTGAATGCGCTTGGCAATCGGATTCCGGATGGCACTATCATCGGCGCACGTGGTCCGCACAGCATGTTCGCACCCGACAACGCGCTGAATCGGTGGTTCAGCAAGGCATACGAGCAACGCTTCGAAATGCCGCCAGTGTTCTCCTCGTATCACATGGTGCAGGCAATCTTCGGCACCAAGGCCGCCTACGAGAAAGCGCAGGCCGCAGCCAATGGCAAAAAGCCGACACAGGGGCAGATTATCTCTGCGTTTGAAGGACTCACCTTCGAGACACCGAGCGGCAAGACCGAAATGAAACTAGGCAATGGTCACCAGGGCGTGCAGGGCACGGCCTACGGCATGACCAAGCGTGTCGGCGGCAAGACCGTCGTTACCGAAGTGATCCATTACAGCGCCGAGGAGGTCAACCCTCCCGAAGGTGCCAGGAGCGAAGACTGGATTCGCTCAGGCTTTCGGCACTGAGTTCGAGTGCGTAGAAGCAGTTCGCGATTCGGAGAAACTGCCTTCGATGACTCCGACTGCGTTCGTAATGACATCGGTAACGCAGTTTTCACCCGGCCGATAGAACGATGCGGTTGCGACCTCTCTTTTTCGCCCGATACAGAGCCTCGTCGGCTCTCTCAACAATTTGCTGCACTGTTTCTGGTCTGTCCACTGACTTGACAGCAACGCCGATACTCATCGTCACACGCCTGGATATAGATGAGGTCCGATGTTCCAGATCGAGATCCCAGACGGCCTGCCGCGCCATCTCGGCGCGTTCTGCAGCCTGCACATCAGTTACCGACGGTAGCACAACAGCAAATTCCTCTCCGCCGTAGCGTGCACACGTTTCCCCTGCGCGTTTGAACGTGGCAGATATGACTTCGGCAACCGCACGCAAGCATTTGTCTCCGGCGGTATGGCCATAGTAATCGTTATACTGTTTGAAGTGGTCAACATCGCACAGCATCACCGCCAATTGTGTTTGGTGCCGTTGCGCACGCAACAACTCCAGTTCGAGCACCTCGTCGAGCTTGCGCCGGTTGGCCACTCCGGTCAGCGGATCGGTCAATGCCAGTTGCTGCAGCTTTCGGTTGGCTTCCACCAGCGCCGCCGTTCTTGCAGCGACCAGAATCTCCAGCTGCGAACGGTGTTCGTCGAGTTCGCGCTCGACTTTCTTGGTGTGCGTGAGATCACGTAATATCCCGGTAAAAACGCGGCGCCCCTGTATTCTTGACTCGATCACCGCCAGCGCAACCGGGATTTGCGTCCCGTCCCGCTGCAGGGCGACTGTCTCTCGTCCGATACCGATGACACGCTTTACGCCGGTGCGAAGGTATGCGTTGATATAGCCGTCGTGATTGCTGGCATGTGGTTCCGGCATCAGCATGTTGACGCTTTTTCCAACTACTTCTGCCGCGGAATACCCAAAGATACGCTCCGCCGAACCGGAAAATGTTTCGATAATGCCCTGCTCGTTGATGGTGATGATGGCATCAGCTGACAGTGCCAGCACGGCCTCGAGACGTGTCTGAGATATGTCTGCCGATGAAGCAAAAAGATCGTCCCATATGTTTGCGCTTAGGGACATTCCAACGCGCGACCTGGACATCCGTTACATGACCCCTTTGTGGGGTGCGATGCTCAGGAACGGTACGCCAAAGAAAGTCAGAAAGGCAAGGACGAAGACGCTGCACATACCGACCCATCCGGTCCATTTTGGCAAGGTGAAACCCAACCGCGCATGCAACACGATTGCCAGTGCGAGCCAGGTCAACAAAGCCCACGTCTCCAGCGGGTCCCACGCCCAGTACCGCCCCCACGCATCGCGCGCCCACGCTGCACCCGCCACCAGCATCGCGCTGTCGAAAACAAAGGCGACGGCCGCAAACCGCCAAACCTGTGCATCGAGCATCTCGGTGTCGCGCGTCAACTGCATCCCCGGCTTGCGAATTGAGCACACCAGCAATAGCACCGACAACGCCGCCGCAAGCAAAGCCGCGCCAAGAAAGAACTTGCCGGCGAGAACGTGCGCCCACAGCCATAGGTTATCAAACGTCGGCGGCAACGGCGTCACCTCGGTCGGAACGAACAACGTCCAGATTCCCAGAACGGCGAGCATGGGCAAAGCAACAGTAAGAGCGGGACGAGCTGCGGGAACAATCCGGATTGCCAATAGAACGAACAACCCCAGGCTGAACAGATTGCTGACGAGGATCTCATACAGCGTCAGAAATGGTCCTTGTCCGCTCTGCTGCCAGCGAATTCCGATTCCAGTGCCGATTGCCGCCACCGACAGAAGCAGCAAGCCGTCGGTTATCCGATCACGTCGCCTTTTCCCTGTTACGCCGGGCGCAATGACACCGCACAGAACCAAAGCGGCACTCGCGATGAACAAGAAAATGCCGGCACGAACCCAAGCGGTTTCAGATACGAGCCACGACATCGCTGTCGCTCCGTTGCTGAACAACACGGCGGGCGCGCATGGAGGGTCGCCACAAGCGTCGGTAGAAGTAAGCGGCAAGCGCTGCAATCCCGATTAAGGAAACGGCGAATAGCCACTGAATTGCTGGCTGATAATCGATGCTATAGCCCATCCACAGTCGGACGTCATCGAGTCGAAGAGCGCCGTTTTGCATCTCGTGCCAGTAGCCGGGCTCCAGTTCCACCGTGTCGCCCTCCATCATCAGGAACGCCTTGACCGGCGCACCTTCAGCTTTCAGCACCCATGGCGAGTCAGTCGGCGGGCGTTCAGGCGGCTTCAGCTCGAGAGACACACGCTGGCCGGCGGGTGTTTGCCAAGCTTGCTGCTGCCGCCATTCATGCGCCGGATAGGAAGGAAAATGAATGGCGCCTTGCGCAACCTTGCCATTTGCATCGCGCCATGACAGCACCATTGCATAGCCCTTGTTCGGCGTTGGGGCGAATCGATAACCTTGCAAAATCAACGGGCGCGTTTCCGACAGCACCACACGCTTCTCCTCCGTGCCTTCGGTGTAATAAACCGCCGAGCGCGTCTGTTGGCGAATCATGCCGGGCGCATATTCGACTTTAATCGTGCCCTGTTTCAACATCAGCCCATCGAGCTGTGAGCGGTGCCATAAACCTTCCGTGATGACTTGGACCTGCCCTGTATGCAACATTTGACCATTGACCAGTTCGACGCGCCCCTGGAATCGGGTCAGAGCATCGAGTGCGCCAAGCACACAAAGAACCACCAATGCCAGATGAAACCCGACCAGCGCAGGCTCGCTTCGCAGCCGCGGGTTGGTGGCAAGCGCTGCAGCGAGGTTCACCGCCATCACCCCCAGCGGAACGGCAATCCAGACATAGCTCACACGCGCATTGAAATAGGCGATGAAGATTGCCATCACCAACCCCAGCATCGCCAGCAGGGTCAGGCGCAGCGAAGCAAGCTTTCGCACAAAGCGCATCATCATGGCGGATTGGTACATACGTTTTGCATCCATTCCAGCCCAGTGCCCTGTTCTCCGCTTGCTGACCCACAGTTGGTTTCCTCCCACGAACCACTGGTGGCAAATGTCACTACTTTGAGCTTGCTGTTAAGGTAATAGGGCCCCTGGTCGTAGACGCTGGCATTCCCGGTAATGGAAACCTCAACCGGCGAGACATTGCCGGCCTCGGCCCCGACGTCATTGAGGTTGACCAACAACGCCTTGTTCTTCCACCCATGCGGCACCGCGGTGTGGCACCAGCTGCAATGAATTTTCTCGATCCGGTCGACATGGACGGCATGCAGGTTGTTGCTCTTCGAACCACTGAAGCCGCTGTCGTTGCTGTCGCCGTTTCGATCGGCGTACGTCAGGTAGTCGTGACATTTGAAGCACAGGCCGTTGTTGGGATCGGTCGGACCGGGCGCGTCGCGCGTTTCGCTTCCGGTTAACGCATTCCAGGTGCCTTTTAACAGGAACGCGTGCTCGGAACCGTGCGGTCCCCACGGTCGATTGCCCGAGGGAACGACGGTGTCAGCGGCGGTGCTTCCGCCGTGACAGTCGGAGCAATACATCGTCTGAATGCCAATCCCGCTTTGCCATGGTTCCAGAATTGCCAGCGGTGACATGTTGCGCACCGTGTCCGTTCGGCCGGTGATGTCGATGACCGGATGCCAGGACCGGTGGTTGCCGCTTGTGAATCCTGGCCCGGCTCCGGAATCAGCGGCTGTAACCTCGCCACGATGCCCAATCGGTGCCTGGAATTCCATTGCCTGGTTGGTGTACTGCGTCAGATTATTGGTACCGGACGGCGTCGTCCCACCCGAATCGCCCGGGTTTGGCCGGCCACCGAGCGGATACGAACCGTTGTCGTCGTAACCAAAATCCGAGTGGCATTTCAGACACACCTGGTATTCACGCGTCAGGTGAAGACTGATGACGGTGGTACTGGCACCATTTCCGGCGTCACCGCTTTTGACCTGGTACTGAAGTGGCAGACTCAGAAACTCGGCGCCGCTGTAGACCGGCTCCACGCCCCACATTCCTCTCAGTGCGCCGGAGGCAAGGTTATTGTGTACCGTTCCCGCTGTATGTTCATGTGTTCGCGCGATGTCCGACCCGGTCGAGTTGAACAGGCTGTTGCGCATCACCCGGTGCGGGTTGTGGCAATCGGTGCACTCGACGTGACGATTTGCCGGAACCGATTTTCCAAGCTGATCCTGCGGTTCAAGCAGGTCGGCATCAACCACATCGTGCACCTCCGCCACCGCTTGCTGATCGAGCGATGTGATCGGCATACGGAACAAGAGCGAGAACTCGGTCTTGATATCCGGCACCTGATTCGCCGAATCGATGATCGCCGGGGCACTGCTGTGGCACTGATAGCAGGTTTCCTCGATCGCAGATGCCCCGCCACTCTTTGGCGTCGAGACGCTGTCGGTACCTTCGCGCGCCAGACGGCGCGCGCCGTGCACTGTGTGCGGGTCATGGCAGTTCAGGCAGCCAGCCTGCCAGACCTGTATGCCGTCGGGGAACTCCCGCAAGTTGGCGGCGGCAGTCGTGTAGGCCTCGTTGGCGACCGTCAACGAGGCGTGGGAGGACGTCGTCCAACCATTTTTCTCATGACAACCAAGACAGACCATGTCAGAGGTCTGGTTGAACAAACCGGCAACTGGCGGCGCACTTTGGAAACGTTGCAGGCGCAGGAACTTGACCGGTGCAGTGGCGTCCGGATCATGTAAATGTGGATCATGACATGAACCACACTGCACTTGCGCCTGCCCACTCGACCCGGTCGGCTCCAGCGGCACCGGCACGTTCACACCAGGTGCGCGTAAACCGATATGCGCCGCGACGCTTGGATCGCGCAGTTCACCATCCGCGAAGGCGAGGCCACTGTCGTAGTTGAAGGAAATCGGGTGATCATCGGTCAGATCGGTACCAAGATTGCGCGTGAAGCCAGTCAGCGACCCCTGTCCGGGCGGCATGGTGCCACCAGGGCCGGTCCCGGTCATTGGTATGTCCACGCTCATCTGGCCAGCCCACACGTTCACCGTGCCTATGGCGAGCGTGCCATCATGACACGACAGACACAGCTTGCTGGTGCCGGCGGGCTGATCCAGCAGTTGGCCGGCAATCGTTTGCGCATCAAGGGATGACGATTCGTAAACAGTGTAGGTTTGCGATGAGAACGCGCGATTCCATAGTGGCGCCGCCGGCGCAATGCTGGCACCGTGTGGTGTATGACAAAAAACACAGACTTC
Source organism: Betaproteobacteria bacterium (assembly GCA_020354125.1). GTDB lineage: Bacteria > Pseudomonadota > Gammaproteobacteria > Burkholderiales > Eutrophovitaceae > SG8-40. The sequence goes on from CP070643.1 coordinate 2,300,897, forward strand.
GGTCTGCGTTGTTGCGCGCGTCGTTCCCGGGCCGGTCACCGAGAGGTTATGCTTGGTATTGACAATGTTGGAGATGGGGTCGGCTTGCAGCGTTCCCGTTGCCAGCATCGCGGTGGCAAGCAAAACGAACAATCGCTGTACGCTGTGACGGCTCACTACTAATCCCCGAGAAACTGAAAAATCACGACGCGGCTATTGAAAACATCTGCGACAAAGATGCGATTACCGGCATCGGTCCAGATACCGCCTGGCAGAAAAAACTGCCCCGGTAAACGACCGCTGCCGCCGATCGGCAATAACAACCGGCCATCCGCGTCGAAGATTAGCAGATGATCATAGAACGATTCTGCAACATAAATATGCCCATCATCATCAACGGCGACACCCTTGGGCCGGATCAGGTTGCCGACGTACAAGCCACGCTCACCAACTACCAGTTGAGGCTCTCCTTGAACAGACAGCACCTGCACGCGCGCATTCAGCGTATCGCTGACGACGACCTGATTTTCCGTGAGTGCCAGAAACGTTGGCGCATTGAATTGCCCCGGCGCCACGCCGCGAACGCCGATTGTGTCAACAAGTGTGCGGCTGTCATCAAAAACCTTGATGTTGTGCCCGGCGGTATCGGCAACATAGGTTCGCCCTGTCCCCGCATCCCGCACAAGCCCGGTCGGTCGCTGGACGATGCCTTGGCCAAAACTGCCGATCGGGGTTCCATTCGCATCCAGTCGCACGATACGCGCCAGCTCCGAATCGGCAACATAGATCTCGTCCGAGGGTCCCGTAGCGATGCCGAGAGGACTGATGAAATCCTCGCCGCCGTCAGCCTGACTCCAGACACTGAGTCCGGCTGCCGGATCGAACACGAAAACCGCCTGCCGGCCGACATCGGTCACCAGAATACGGCCGGCCGTATCCACCATACCGCCTTGCGGCCGGACCAGCATCTGTGCTTCCCGGGCGCGTTTGCCGGCACCGACGATCCAGCGAAGCGCACGTTCACCGGCAGAAACCGAGCCCGGCGCACGTTCAAAATTCACCTCGCCAAGCAACTGGCCGGCGTATCGATATCGCGGCACCTGCGGCAGTGCCGGCCAGACCTGCCGTTGGTCCTCTGCCGTGGTCCCGGGGAACATTTCCATTCGCTGCGGTGGCGAAGAACAACCACCAATGACGCTCAGCGCCACAAGAGTCACGCAAATACGCGTCGATGCTCGCAACGTCACTGGCACGGGCTCGCGATCCGGTACAAAAGAACCGAGGCTGTGGCGGCGTCGGCGACGTGGAGCACATCGAAGTCGTCGATCCAGATATCGGCGAGATCTTGCACCGCCGGCATGCCGACCAGTGGACCGGACGGAGCCGGGCTTGCAGGGTCGTACACGATCACCTTGCCGCTGGCACGATCGGCAATAAAGACCCGTTGCCAGCGATCAGCAGCAATTGCAATGGGCAAACCAACTGGTTCGTCAAGTGCTATCAGACGTGAGCGACCTCCGCCGCCAATCAAAAACACCTTGCGCCCGGTCGCATCGAGCACATAAAGGTCAATGCCATCGAACCACAGCGCGTCAACACTGGCGAACGGATTCGGTCGGTCACCCCTCTCGCCAATGCTGTCGACCACTTGTCCCAACCGGTTAAACACAAGCACACGTGCATTGATTTGATCGGCAACAAAAATGCGCCCGGCCTCGCTTACCGCCACGTCAACCGGAACATATCTTCCCGCCGGGTCCTGGAATACGCCCGTAACCTGACCATCGGCCCTGACCTGAACCACCCGACGACTGCCGGGAAATGCAACGTACAGGGTTTGCATTCGATCAACCGCCAGGCCGGCCGGCCTTTCCTCGAGGAAGAGCAGTGGTACAAAAGTAGACCGAACCGGATCAACACGCAGTATACGGCGCAGCCCGATGTCAGCAACGAACACTGCCCCCGGTGACGTCGCCACCTGCTGCGGCCGAATCAGCGATCCGAAAGACCTGGCCGCCAGTTCGTGTGGCGCACCCTCTTCAAGAAAGGTCCGGATTGGCGCGAGCGGCGTTGCGGCAACCGCCTCATCAGACCTGACGCAATCGCCGGCGCTGGCCGATTCCATCGCGGGATCGCTCGCGCAGCCACCCGCCAACGCCACCAGCGCAAGCACGGCATTACGAACGTGTCGAAGGAGCACCACTGCGGCCATCACCTCACTACCAGCGGCCCGGCCCAAGTGTTTCATGACCACCATGAATTCGGCTCTTCAACCCCGGCAAGCCGGAGTGACACAGTCCGCAGTTCTCGGTCGACCATGCAATCTCGCCATTGTGGCAGGTTCCGCAGAACTTGCCTTGCACGATCTCGTTCATCGTTACATCATTCGCGCCCGCACGCATTTCAAAACCAAGTTCGGAGTGGCATACCTTGCAGCGAAAACGTATGCGATGAAACCAGTGTGGAAACACGACCGGTGCCACGCCGGCCTGCTCGGATCGGCGGTTGAGAACTACGTCACCGTATTCCGGCAACACGTTGGACACCGGAAACAGAGTGAACGCGCTGATCAGTACCAGCAATTCCCGCGGTGACAATTTCAGCATCAACCTGTCCTGGCAGCTGCGGTGCAGCCCCGCTGCAGCGATTCCGTTATTTACTCACCGGCTGTGACGCACCGGCCGAATTGCGCGGAACACTGTGGCAGCGGGTGCACTCTGTTAAGGGAAACGCTACCGCACCGTGACACTGGCCACAATACTCACCCTGCAAAATGGCAAACATATTCATCGGAGTCGAGCCTGTCTTCGACCTGAACAGCTTTTCGTGGCAGTTGCTGCAATCGAGCCATTCCGTGTGGGCGCGATGGGGAAACAGCACGTAAGGCAATTCGGCCGTGCGTTTCATCAGGATGTTGGAGTCGAGAACACGAACTTCTGTAGTCTCATACAAATTCGTGCGCGGCTTGATGTAGCCATCGCGCAGGGCTTTCACCCAGTTTACCTGGTTGCCTGCACTGTCGGGCGGTAGAAGCCGCAGCGCGTCCGCCGGCGGCTGCATGACCTGTAGTGCCGGATTTTCCTGATCGTGGATTCCGTCCTTCTCAAGAGACGTCCACTGGCGCGAATCAGCAGCCCACGGACACCAGGAGGAAACGCCCAGAATCAAGCCGACAAGCATGCGAAACATAACGCTTCGAGACGGCTTCATCCTGGTATGTAAATCCCTGCCCGCCGCAGCGCCTGCATCAACTGCGACGTGCTGTTTTCCAGAGACCGCACGGCGGCGTCAAACTTGCCTGAAGCGGCCTCTTTCTCAGCCTGGTTACGTAACGCTTGCGCTTCCTGAAGAAACTGCTTCAGATTGGCCGCCTTGCTGCGACCGCCTTCCTCGAGCAGCAGCTTGATCAGCATCTGGTGTGTATCGTTGCGGTCGAGCTCGTAATGATACTCCTCCTCCTTGTTCGCGAACGATAGTGATCGAACGAGCGTATCACCGCTTCTCTGGTGCTCGACCGCAATCTTGATCGCGACATAGGCTTCGTCGAGCCGGATCCGCGCAGCATCAAGATCACCGGATTCGCGCAAACGATCTGCCTGCGCGGCTTTTTCCCTGACATTCTGTATGACTTGCTTTCTCGCCGATGGATCACATTTTTTCTCGTCACATATTCGCTCAAACGCTGCGGTGAGCGCGTCGACACTTTCCACGCGAGCATCGAATTCGCGTGCTTTCTTCCTGCTGACGTCAACGTTGCTCTCTGCGAGCTGAACCGCCTCGAACATCAGCCGCATCGCCTGGGCCAGCAACTCATCTGCCCGCTTGTGGTTGCCTTCGGCGTGAGCAGCCAGCGCCTGCTGATGGGCGCTTCTGGCTTCCTCGCGCCGTGCCTTTGCCTGCTCGTTACCACTCGCTTCGACGCTCTTGGCCGCCGACGATTCCTCTATCAGGCGTTGCACATGACTTAGCCGCCCGCCATGCTCGTTGCCGCCCTGTTCCGCCGTATTGGCGTCCATCACATGACCGATCATTGCGATGAATGCCATGGCTGTGGCTGGATGCAAGATCCACGACCGGGCAAAAGATTTTCTGTAACTCGACGCAATCAGCTTCATTAGCCGCACCGTTTCACTGTTTTGATGTTCACGGCAAATGCATCCCCGTTTTGCGCAAAGCCCGTACCAGGTCGGCGGTCACCGCCTCTATAATCTTCAACGCCTGCACCGGGAACAGCGCGACCAGTGCCAGCACGCCCAGCATAAGACTGCTTACGACGCCATGCTGCGGGAAGCACCGACAATCACTTGCCGGCATTCACACCCTTCGGAGATTTTGATTGTGCGTTGGCCGCTGGCTGCACGCCGCCCTCCGCCGCCTTCGGTGCTGTCTTCGGCCTCGAGTGGCAGCGTATGCACTGAGAAACAGGGAACGCCACCTTGCCGTGGCAAACACCGCATTTTTCCCCCAGCAGGATCGCTGCCATGCTGATCTGATTGGCACCTTTTTGCGGAATGAAGATTGCGGGATGACAGTTCGAGCAATCAAGCCATTCGGTATGTTGTTTGTGCGGATACACGACATCGGGCATCGATCCCTTCACTTCCCTGACGATATCGAGATCCATGACAATCGGTTCGACTTTCGGGTCGAGTCGGTCATAGCGAGGGGCTATCTTGCCGCTGTTCAGCGCCTTAACCCAGTCAACATAGTTGCCCGAAGCGCTCTTGGGTAACACACCAAATGCTTCCTTCGGCGGCTGCAGCATCAGGGTTCCGTCGTTGACGGGGTCGTGGATTCCGTCTTCGGCAGGCGGCGGGTTGCGCTTGCTCTGGTTCGGCATCAGTCGGTTGAAAGCGTTCGGGTCGGCCGCAATGGCAGCCGATGCCATCACGCAGGCAGCTATGAACAAGGCCGCGATCCCGCGCAGCGACATTGGCAAGCGGCGACGATCATGTGCAAACTTCATTTCGCCACCTCACTTCCCGCTGGCTTTTCTGGCATCCGAAGGTGCCACCAGCTTCTGCAGCGTGCTCTCGTGCACTTGTGTCGGCGTGCCGGGCGTCGCGCTATGACATAAGTTGCAGTGTTCGACCGACCAGGCAATCTCCCCATTATGGCAGGCACCACAATACTGTCCCTCGATGATCTTCACCATATTGATGTCGTTGCCGCCGGCCTTGAGCTGGAAACCCAGGTCGGCGTGGCAAACCTTGCAGCGGAAGCGAACCCGGTGAAACCAGTGCGGAAAGATCACGGGACGCATGCCGACATCGTCGGAGTAATTATTGATGACGACATCGCCGTACTCGGCTCGCGTGACATCGACTGTCACAAATGCGCCGGACACCAGCGCGAACGTCATCCACACCAGGAGCTTCAGGTCAGTGCGATCTACAAGTCTGTGTAGTTTCATCTTCTTTTTCATTGGTCATTGGGTTGTGAATTGACACTTTGGTCATGAACCACTAGCGGGCAAAACGGCCGAAATAGCGTCTTACCTGCAGGAAGAGCAAACTGTAGTCTCTGCCGTCGACCTGTGAAACCTGCCCTCTCAGGGACATCTGGGTACGGCCGATCAGATAATCCAGGCGGTTGATCCAGGCGACGGTTTCCCGCCGGTTATTGCTGAACTCGTCCTCCCCGGCGACCGCAAGGTCCTCAGTGAGCATCCGCAGTTCCGAGGAGAACCGCAACAGCGGGACGCGAAATACCCGCTCGTGACGGTAAACGAGATTGACGCTGCCACTCATCAACCACGGTGTTGTCGAAGCATCGTTACTGTTTCTCGACCACTGCACCGTTGCGTTCCCTGACCACGATGACAACCGGCTCGCCTGAACGTTGCCATTGGCCTGAAAGTTGACAAGCTGAAATGCGATCTCGCTGCCATCGATGCGCCTGGTGTCACTCGCCAACGCCCGCAAAGTGACTGACCTCCTTGCTGTTGTGGCATACCAATCGGCCGTTGCCGAATTGGTCATGCCTTGTTCCCGGCGGTCGGCTGTATCCTCCAAAACAAAAACTTGCTGCGTGAAGGTCACGTTACTGTTGCCGTGGCCGAGCTTGCCCGGTCGATTCAGCGAATAACTGAGCGACGCCAGTGCTTCCTGCGTGTCTTGAGTTTCCGTGTCGGTGCGCGACGCGACGTCACCGATGAGCGAGTAGGCGAAGAACCACTTCTTCACGGGAATTGAGCCCGGTGAATAGGTGAGGCCGGTCCTGGCCAGCGAAGTGCGCCGATCGGTGTCCTGGCTGCGGTTTTGCGACAGGCTTGCACTGGTTCGCCACGACAGCGCCGGCTTCAACTGGTAGGTCGCTGACCCGGAAGCCGTCAACACACTGGTTTCCCCCTCTGTAGCCGCAGTCTCGGTGACAAAGCCGGATGCCAGCACCGAACCTGTCACGAGCAACGGCTTTGCGGTCTGCGGACGCCAGAAAAGGTTGCTGGAGAGCTGCGTCTGCGTGTTGCGAACGAATGACGTCTCGCGTTCGTCTTCTGACCTGACGTCCGACAATATCGAGTCGATAGAGAAGGTCGATACGGGACTGTAGCGATGGCGAAGCACGTTGACTCCGCGTTGATTTGTCGTTTCGGGCAGGTCTCGCTTGATGCGGTTGTAATCAGAGGTAAAGTTTACCAGCTGGTTCTTGAAGCCCTGGTTGATTTCGAGACCGAGCCGGTCCTCTTCAGTGTTCGTGTCCTGTCCACTAATGAACCTCTCCTCGTCAGTTCGATCGGCGTGTTCATAACGCAAGCGGTACAACGCACCGCTACGGGGCATGAAACTTTGCACGAAACCGTAGCGGGTCTGTTGATAGTTCGGACCCACCAGTTCACCATCGATACGGGTATCAAAGCGTTCGACGAAGGCCTCGAACGGGAAGATGCTCTGTGGCAGCAATTTCAGCCGCGCACCTCCGGTGACCTGTGTTCCGGTCTGCGACAATTCTCCGTCCCTTGTGTCACGATAGGTCAGGCCCAGCCCCCCGGTTAACTGCGCCAGCCAAGGTTTCCCCACCGGTGTAGCGCCTTCGACACGCAACGTCGCCAGGTTAACGTTCACCTCTCCGCGACCCTCTCTCGTTTCCCGCCTTCCCTGGTACTCGAGGAATCCGCTCACAGCTTGCCCGAATGCGGGCAGAGTCACGGAAAAAATAAGCACGAACACACCAAAGCGGCAAACCTGTCGCGCGTAGTCACAGCCCGTCACCACCCGCCCCCGAGCAAACAACCTTCAGTCCGGAACCGTCGTGAGCTCGAACATCCACAACAAACCACCGGTGGCGAAACCGGACCAGGCTTCTCAACCCGGCGTCAGGTACTTCTCCTCGATCTTCACTGTCGTAGTCGATCGCAGATCGGCGATCAATGCCTGCCAAGTGCGCTGCTCTTCCGCGCTGACCCATAAGCCCGATACCCGTGATCTCACGGCCTCGTAGTCCGCCAACCGCGCCGGCTGACGATCAGTGAGTTTGAACAAGGCAATGCCTTCCAGCACTGTCAGCGGTGCCGTCACCTCTCCTGGCTGTTTTTCCGCGAGCGCCTGTTCCACTTCCAGGCTCAGCATGCCCTTGTGCACGTAACCCATATCACCACCGTTCGCGCCAGATGCCTCCGATGAATGCAGGCGCGCTAATTCAGCGAAATCCGCCCCTTTGTCGAGCCGTTCGAGCAGTTGCTGCGCTTCGCGGCGCGCTGCATCCCATGCTGTGGGTGGCGACGAAGGGTTCACTTGCAACAGGATAACCGATACACGCAGGCGTTCAGGTTCGGTGAATTTATCCGGATTGTTACGATAGAAATCACGGAGCTGGTCATCAGTCGGAGAGATCTTGAGGCGCTCCTGTTCGCGTAGTTTCTCGATCAGCTGTTCCTGCTCGATCTGTTTGCGCAGCGCCGCCCAGAATGCTTCGCCGGCGTGCTGTTGCGCGTTGCCTTTCTCGACTCTGGCGCGGATGACCTGCATCTGCTGATCAACGCTCTTACGATCAGCGCGCAAGCCGCGTCTTTTCGCCTCCTGCACGAGAAGGGTACGCTCGATCAACTGATCCGCCACCTCGCGGCGAAATGCCGCCATCTCCTCTTCCGGCGGATTGAAATGGTAAAAACGCCGACGCGCTTCGCTGCGCAGCGCCATGGCATATTCCTGAACGGTAATAACGCTGTCACCGACGGTCGCCAGCGTTTCAGTGTCACCGGAGGGAGCTGCCAGAGAATATTCAGCCGGCAACCCGAAAAGGCAGCCGGCCGCAACGAAATAGCAGAAAACGCGAACTGGAAGGGTGAGTAACCCCCACCTTGGTCGGGAACACATAACGTGCCTATTGTGCGGCCGCGGAGGACGCTCCAGGAAGCGTCCTCCACTACTCCTCAGACTAACTCGACAGCCTTGCTCCTCGAACCGCACAAACCACCACGCTCAAACTTACTTCGTGTGGCAGGCGAGACAAATAGAGCTGTCCGTATTGTCGATACGCAGGAAGCTCACCGGCGTGCTGGTGGATGCGTGCGGATCGTGGCAGCTTCCGCATTCTACAAACGGCTCCTCTTGCGCTGCCGGTCCGTCGGTACGCGTGTAGAGGATCATGTCTTGTTTTTGCCGCCCTGCGCCGCCGCCGGCAGCGGTATTGACCCACCATGCCTGGACAGTATTGATGTTGGCCGTGGCCGGCGTATTGAAATCAGCGTCGCCCAGAGTGGCACAGGTGACATCTGTGGCCGAACAGCCGCCGCCGCCATATTGGATGCTGATCGGATGATCATCGCGAAGATCTGTACCCAGCATCGGGACCGGACCAGGAGTACCGGGATTAGCCGGATCATCCGGATTGACCATTACGCCGATGGCGCCACCGGAAATGGGAATACCGCCGGAATTGAAGCCACCCGAACCGGGAGTATTGATGACCACATCCATCGCCTGGGTGCCGTCATGACACGACAGACATGCCAGTGACACCGACCCGACCGGCGCCTCTCCGCCATCGAGCGTGCTCGACGGAAGTGTTGAGTAACGCTGATAGGTGGTGGTCGGCAGTGTCTTGTTCCACAGCGGCGCAGACGCACCCGTATTCGCACCGTGCGGCGTATGGCAGAACACACACACCTCGGTCGTCGCACCCGTTGTGCTTTGTGCTCCACCTCCAAGGCTCAGATCGTGCTGACTGCCCAGAACCTGCGCAGCCGCTGTCCCCGCACCGAGCGTTAGTGCAACCCCGACTATGCCGGCAATCAAGACCGCGCCGTTGGCGCGCCAACCGGTCAGTCGTACAAATTTCTCACTCATGATTACCCCCCATTCATTACTCGACACTCCCGGAAATGTTGAGCAGGCTGCTCTAGTTTTTTTTGCCTTCCGATATGTGCCAAGCAGGTTGTCAAATGACGCTCTCCTTCTGACTTGAAGCATAAGCTTCCCTCTACGGAGAATCTGTGACCACAGTTACACAGTGACAAAGTCACATTTGCCGCCAGCACCGCTCAGCCACAAATACCCGCGGGAGGGGGGAAGATATCAGCGAGAGTCCTGATTAGTTAACAAGGCAACCGGTAACACGAATAAGGCAACCGGTAACACACGCCGATGGAATCGCGCTTCCATCGGCGCCAGATTATTGAATCGAATTCCAACCAGGGGCGTCTTAGCCGCGAAGAGACTCCAGCGCTTTGCGATCGAGCAGCGTGACGCGACCCCGTCCAAGGTCAACCGCACCCATGCGCTCGAATTCTCGCAGTAAACGACTCACTACCTCGCGCGCCGTACTGAGATCCGCCGCGATCTGCTCGTGTGTGGCAACCACCACCGGTGATTTTTCCGCGGACTGGGCGAACTTGTCAATCAAATAGCCCGCCAAGCGCTGGTCGAGCTTGCCGAAGCTGATCTCATGTATCTGCTGGAACACCTCTACGTAACGCCCGGCGAGACCATGAATCATGAAATCACGCACACCATCATCCATCGACATCCACTTCTTGAAGTCGCGAACCGGTAGCGTGACCGCATGCAGGTCTGAATCGACAACAGCGGTGGCCGGTACCGGCATGTCAAGCAAAGACGACAGCAAGTTGATCGGGCAGGTTTCGCCCGGACCTACGTGATACAGGGTAATTTCACGCCCGGTATTCTCGTTGGCAATGTAAACGCGGATGGCCCCGGATCCGACCAGCGCGACATAGTTGGAGCCGCCACCTCGATCAAACAAGATCGTACCTTCCGGTATTTTCGCTTCATTCGATACCTGTAGTATTTCAGCCTGTAAATCGGCACTGGCATCGCAAAAAAACGGATACTGCTCCATAAAGCGAATTTTGTTCGCAAAGGCGGCTCTGTCCACCACTTTCCTCCTAGAGGCGAGCTTGCCTGCTCGCCGTTTGACACTACCGTGATTCGTCGTCTTGAGCGCGCGCGGCATCCTCATTCACCTTTTCGGCCAGATAGCCGTCCTCCCGAGCGAGTTCCGCAGGCCGATAAATATCAATTTTACGGAAAAACTGGTCGACAAAGTAGACGCGTCCGTCCTCATCAACGTCGATTCCTGCCGGCAGTGAGTAGCGCGCCGGACCAGGCTGATTGGAGCGGCCACCGACAAACAACAGCAACTGTCCCTCCGTGTTGAAAATCTGGAAATTTCCAAATGCGGTGTCGGAGACGTAGATATTCCCGGCAGGGTCCGCCGCAATGCCTTTCGGCCGGCTGAATTGTCCGAACTGCGCGCCAAGTGATCCAAATGTGCGGACAAAGGCTCCATTCTCGTCAAGAATCTGCACCCGAAAATTACCCCCATCGACAATGTACAGCTTGCCGTCCGCAGAAAGCTCCACGTCGCGCGGCAGATTGAATTGCCCCTCGTCGGTCCCTCGAGTTCCGATGTCACGCAGATGCTCGCCGCTGACAGCATCGAACACCCTGATCCGGTGCTCCTGGCTGGACACGCCACCGGTATCGACAGCGTACACCCGCGACCCGTCGGAATTGACAGTCAGGTGCGATAAGAATCTGAACCAGTCCGGGCCACCAACGGCATTGACAAAGGCGCCGGATTTCTCATAGATCATCACTCGTTGCAGGCTGGCGTCGGCGACGTACAACCGGCACTGCGCATCGGTGGCCAGACCGAGCGGCTTGTAGAGAGCGCCGGGCTCGTCGTCACCAATCCTGTAAAACCGCCGCGCCGGAAAATCGAACACCAGGACTCGCCGGCGAACAGTGTCGCTGACATAGACAGTGCCTCGACAAACACTGACATCGAATGGTTTTACAAAGCCTTCGCCACGCTTGATCTCCCCCGTGATCATCTCACGCCAGGAGTCCTTCTTATCTGCTGTTACCTGCGTGCTCGACACCAGTGTCATCTCGTAGATCAGCCGCGGCTGTTCTGGCGGAGGCGGAAATGCCAAAGGCGCCTTCTCCGTGCTTTCCTCCGGTGCGCTGGCACACGCGCCCGTCAACGCGACCGCCAGCAGTATCGCCGAACTCCGGAAGATCCTTGCTTTGCGCCAACGGCCGTGCCAGATTACACTTGCGAGACCTAGCCAGGCACACTGTTTCATGCCACAGTAAATCATCTGAACAAAACCTCCATCCGCTTTGCGACCCAGGCCATTCCAGTCACATGCGCACTCTTCAACTCTGTCTTCGTTTCGGCGCCACCGTTCTCGCTCTGGCCTCGTTGGGCATCACCGAAACAGGGGCGGAGGAACCGGGCGCCGCTGAGCTCTATCATCAGTATTGCTCGGTTTGCCACGGTGACCACGGCGACGGCCGTTCGCGTGCACGCCACGGGTTGATTCCACCACCGCGAGATTTTACGAGCGCGGAGTCGAGTTCCACGTTGACCCGCGATCGGATGCTGAAGGCTGTTCTCGACGGCCGCCCGGGAACAGCGATGACAGGATGGCGTACGAGATTGACACAGGAACAGGCACTCGCCGTGGTCGATTACATCCGCGAACGCTTTATGCAACCCGGCGTAAAAAAACCCAATGCGGCCGCGCAAGCTGCGCCGGCGAAACAAAATCGCGCGCCCTCGTCGGCACCGCGTGGCGATTTTGAATCTGGGAGAGTACTTTACGCAGGCAACTGTGCAACTTGTCATGGTCTGAAAGGCGACGGCGATGGGCCGCGTGCCTATTTCATTTTTCCAAAGCCGCGTAATTTTCTCGCCGAGGAGACGCGGCGCAGCATCGACCGGGAGAAACTCCTCGCCGGAATCAGAGACGGCGTGCCGGGCCGCGAGATGCCGGCGTGGCGCCACGTGTTCACTGAGAGCCAGATCGCTGACGTCAGCGAATATGTCTATCGCGCATTTTTGAGGCCCGACAGCAAAGCCCGGCGCTGAACATGACGGGGTCTCAGTCGGAAACGGCGCACCAACCGGCTGCATCACAACAAGCCCCCAAGACGTGCGACACCGCCGTAGCTACCAACCCACAGGCTGCCATCGTTTCCGGCTGCCATGGAAAACACGTTATTGGCGAACAGCCCATCTTCCATGGTGTAGTGCTCAAAGCTACGCCCGTCGAAACGCGCCATTCCCTTGTTGGTGCCTATCCACAAGCGGCCCTTGCGGTCCTCGTAGAGCATGAAAACGTGATTTCCGGGCAGGCCGTCCTCGACGGTAAAGGTACGCCAGCGCGTGCCATCGAAATGTGACAGACCACCACCCCAGGTTCCGCACCACACCGTCCCGTCGCGCGATACGGCCAAGGCGACGACATAATTCGGGTTATAGGCCACATCGACATTCTGCAATCCCATCTCCTGCTTCTGCCGGGCGTGATGCTCGGAGAATCTGGCTGGGTCGTGCATGTCGGTAATGTGTCTGCGCACTTTTTCATAAGGCGCACCGAGACCGTCTTCGTGCTTCCAATTACTCCATTGCCCGTCTTGATATCGGGCAAGTCCGCCCTCGGTGGCAAACCAAACTGTGTCATCCTTGCCCTGGGCAATGGCATATACCCAATCGTTGGGCAAACCGCCACCGGTATTCTGCACATCGAAGGTGTCCCATTTCGATGGGTCATCCAGTGCACCATCGCGAACCCGGTTGGCTCCCGACCAGGTTGCAATCCAGATGTCGCCGGTACTCGATTCGAGTACCGAGTAAACAAAAGCGTCCGCCAGGCCTTCCGGCACGTTGTAGATGTCCCAGCCGCCTTCCGGCTTCAACAACGCCAGCCCGCCACCGTAGGTCCCCACCGCGAGGCGTCCGTTGATGCGGTTGATATGAAATATTCCGTTGGCCAGCAACCCGCTGCGAATATCGAGAAGTTCATACTCATCGGCTTCCGTGTCGTAGCGCACCACGCCGCCCGATGTACCAACCCAGAGAACACCTCCGTCCATCATCATCGCCTTGACGTTGCGGTCGCCAACCCGAAAGTGGCTGAAACTCTTCGCCTGTTGCCATTTCGGATGCGGTGCATTCTGCTGCGGCTGCTCACGCCCTATCATGCCGAGCACTCCGATGACACCAAACAGGACAACAAGACTTGACCAGACGCCGATTTTCATTGACGAACTTCCTCCTTTTTCGCGGGACGGCCAAGCCGGACGACACCATTTTTGGTGCCTACCCAGACATCACCGTTCGGTGCCGTCGCGATCGCATAGACGTCGTCGCCGGTGAGGCCCGAGCTCCTCGTATAACTGTTCCACTTCTTCCCGTCGAAGCGGCTCAATCCATGGTTGGTGCCAAACCACATGGCACCGGACGGGTCCTGACCGATGCTGTAGACGATATTGCCGGCAAGACCGTCATCGACCGTGAAATTGCGCCATGACTTGCCATCGAACCGCGCCACGCCACCACCCCAAGTACCCGCCCAGATCGCGCCGTCAGGCGAGGCATGCACTGCAAATACATAATTGGGATTGTAGGTTTCACCGCCATCGGCCAGCACCGACAGGTCGTGACGCGTTCGTGTTCCCAGGCCGGTGTTGCCGCTGAACGGAAGATTGCCCGTATTGGCTGCGCCAAGCCCGTCGTCATGGGTCCAGTGCTGCCACGAAGTCCCGTTGTACATGGAAATTCCACCCTCGGTGCCAAACCAGATTTGCTGCTTCGCATCGATGGCAATCCCATACACCCATTCGTTAACCAATTCCTTCACATAATTGGTGAACTCCAACGTTTTCAGGTTGAGTTTCGACGCGCCCGCCCAGGTGCCAACCCAAAGATGCTCTCCCTGTTGTGCAAACGCATAGATCCAGTAATCGGCAAGACCGTGCAGCGGAAAGAAAACCTTCCAGTCTCCTGCCCGGTAACGCGACATGCCCCCGGCATTCGTACCGAACCACTTGTAGCCATCGCTATCAATACCAATCGCGAAGACGTATTCGTTGGCGAGACCATCCCGACGCGTAAATGTATTGTGCATCTCGGACGTCGACAGGCCGACTTCGACGACACCAACGGAGGTTCCCACCCACAGCCGATCGGCTGCGGGCTCGATCGCCAGCGAACGCACGAACACGTTTTCGCCGACATTGAACGATTCGATAAACGCCGGCGGCGCGGTCGCTGTCGATGAAGTCTTATCGCCTTGTTCAGAACAGCCACCGAGCAGGCCCAGAAGCAGCAGAGACAGACTTGAAATTCGCTTTGTCATCTCTGCAACGTCCGCAAATAGGCCACCACATCCAGCAATTCGGTATTGGACAGAATTCCCAGGAAGGATGGCATTCCTCCTTTCCCGGAACGCAGCGTTTGCGCAATTGTCACGTCCGGCGCCATCAAGCCCTGACCCCTGGCGAAATCCGGTGCATTCGCCACAACGCCGCGCCCGTCAGCACCATGACAACTGATGCAGTACCGCTCGTACGCTTGCCGACCGCTCGCCGGGTCAGCCGCCTTTGAAACAACAGGCGCGAACGCCGTACTAAGGCCAAATAAAAACAGCAAAAACAAAACTCTCATTTGCCGACCATTTCTTTCATGAGCTACGATTTAAGTCTCAACGACTGAAGACCTTGGATACAAGTTTCAATTTGTCGCGGTCGACTCCGCGCCACCCAGCCTTTTCTGCCATTTTGCCGCCTCGGCTTCGTCAACGTCCAAACCCAGTTCGCCCTTGCGATAGGCGTTGGCCATACGCAGCACCGCTTGCTGTTCACCCAGTCCGGCAGCCTGGCGCCAGTAACCGAGTGACAACGGCAGATCGACCTCGACTTCTTCTAACCCCTTTTCGTAAGTGCGGGCGAGCAACACAATGGAAGGCAGATTGTCCTGTTCGGCCGCTTTCTTCATCAGCGCCAGGGCTTGCTCAACATCCCGCGTTACCCCCTCGCCGTTCAGGTACATCTGCGCCAGCCCGTGCTGTCCCACCGGGTCACCCTGCTCTGCCGCCTTGCGATACCAGATCACCGCCTGCTCGTTCTCCTCGGCCATGTCATATATGTAGCCGAGCCGTGCCTGCGCATAGGAATCACCCATTCCGGCCGCCTTTTGGTACCACTGAAGTGCATCGACGATGTCCCCGCGGCTGTAGGCAACATCGCCACGCGCCGAGATAGCAGCAACGTCTTCTTCAGCGGAGGAGATCCCGACCGAAAGGCACCACCATGACGTCAGCAAAACCACCAGGAAGCCGAATCCTTTTATCCAACTAGCCTTACTTCGCATTTCGCCAGAACCCGAATATGAATTAATACGTGTCTTCATTGCACCACCTGATCAATTTGTATCCGGGCGATACGCCCGGACCCGGTCTGCACTGGTTCACTCAATCCTTCGAGATCACCCGCCTGCGCCCGAGCGTCGCCACGCTTCGAAATGCGGGCTCCGACAACAACGCGGGGAAATTGCGAGATTTGCATGCCGGGCGCCATAGACTGCGCATCATCAAGCGTAACTCGTAATGGCAGATCGCGTGCCTGTTTGCGGACGATAGCGAGTGGCATCCGAGGCCCTTCGTGGGCGCGCGCGAATATGAACAAGGTGTCCTCGGGCGAGACCTGCTTAGCGAGTTCTGGATCCAGTGCCACATGCACGGTAATCGCGGCCGGCGCACCATCTCCTGACACGGCAGACTGCCCCGCCGCGGAAGCTTGCTGCTGCATCGCTTGCGTATTGGCCGGCTTGCCTCCCGCCTGTGCGATGGCAGTGTCAACCAACTGGCGCTCCGAGCTGTTTTCGGGCAGCTGTCGCCGCAGGCGGTTCCAGATGGTCACCGCGCGCGCGTGGTCACCGCTTTGGTAGCGCTCCAACCCGGCTAGCCACAGCGCCTTCCTGTTAGCGGGATCAATCGCTAGCGCTCGCTGTACAATTCCCATAACCTCGATATCGACGCGACTGTTTCGTGTCACCGCCAGCGCTTCGGCATAGTCGCCGAGCAGACGGGCGTCGCCAGGCTTAAGGTCTACCGCCACGGTAAACGCACGTAGAGCATCATCAAAGCGCCGCTGGTAGGCATAGGAGCGCCCCAGCAGAATCCAGCCCTCCGCGTCACCTGGCGCGTTCTTCAGCTTCTCCTCGAGGCGCGCAACCATCTCTGTCACGCCATGCATCTCCGGGGGGACAGCGGCTTGTCCCGAGGACCCGTTGCCCCCATTGCTTTGGTCCCCCAAACGCTTTTCTATCAAACCGGCATTGCCCAGCCAAAGATAAAGTCCAACGATGGCCAATGGCACAACAATAGCAGTTCCGACAACCGCTCGCCTTGCATCCGTCATTGGGGCACGCACGGTTTCACGCGCATCGCTGTCCTTAAGGAGCTCACGCTTCAGTTCGCTGCGTGCGCTTTCCAGTGACTCTTCGGCAACGATTCCTCGTGCGTGTTCTTCCTCGAGCTCGGCGGCACGATGCCGATGTATTTCGAGACTGGCACTGGTGCCAGTAGCGCCTGTGCCGCGGCGTTTTCCCAGTAGCGGGAAAATCACCAGGGCAATGGCCACAATGACCATCAGGCTCGACAGGACCCAGAAGATCGTCATTTGCGCTGTTTCTCCTTCCGAGGAGATTTGCCATTGAGCAGACGCCGGGCACGCGCGTCATCCGCTTCACTTAGTTCCGCCCCCGCGGCAGCCTGTTGCGCGCCAAGCCAACGCCACGCCACCGCTGCTGCAATCAGAAACAGCAGCAGCGGACCAAACCAAAGCAAAAACGTCAGCGGACTGAACGCCGGGCGATAGCGGACAAATTCGCCGTAACGATCCACCATGTAGTCCATGATGTCATCGTCGCTCGCGCCGTCGCGCATCATGGCGTAAGCCTGGTTACGCAGATCCTGCGCCAGCGGCGCGTGCGAGTCCTCGAGCGACTGATTCTGGCAAACCAGGCAGCGCAGCTCGGTCATTAACTTCTTGAAGCGCGTCTCCTGCTCGGCGCTATCGAAGACCAGCGGCGAATCGGCGCCAAACGTTGCGGAAGCAAAAGCCAACAGTGCCGCAAACCAGATCCATCTCATGTGCGGCGGCCTTTTAGTTCCCGCACCAGCGGCATGATTTCTTTGTCCAGCGTGTTCTCGTCGATTGGACCGATGTGCTTATAGCGAATAATTCCATCGCCGTCGATAACGAACGTCTCCGGCACACCGTAAACACCGAAGTCGATGCCAACCTGACCATCAGCATCAAGCGCACTGACTATATAGGGGTCGCCGTAAAACTCGAGCCAGCGAACCGCGTCCTCGCGCCGATCCTTGTAGTTGAGGCCGTAAACCGGCACCTCACCCGAACTTGCCAGCTTGACAAAAAGTTCGTGCTCGAGGCGGCACGAGACACACCACGAGGCCCACACGTTGAGCAAAACAACCTTGCCCTTCATTTGCTCGCTGCCGATGACGGCAGCCGCATCGTGTACCTGCGGTAGTGAAAACAACGGCGCCGGCTTGTCGATCAGCGGCGACGGCACGACGCGCGGATTGAGCGTCAAGCCAAACGCGAGCAAACCGACCAGGCCGATGAAGATAATCAAAGGAAAGAAGCGCTTACGCATATCTGTAAACCTATTGTCCCGCCATCGCCCTTGGCTCTGTTGCGGGACCCACCACATTGCGGCGCGCCAACAGCCGGTAGCGCCTGTCAAAAGCAGCAACAAACCCACCGCCCGCAATCAGAATTGCGCCCAACCAGATCCAGCGAATGTACGGTTTCACGTATAGCCGCACGCTCCAGGCATTGCCTTCGAGCGGCTCGCCGAGCGAAACATAGAGATCGCGGGTAAACGCACCGTCGATGCCTGCCTCGGTCATGGGCATATTGCTCGCGCTGTAGATACGTTTCTGAGCACGCAGCACGCTGGCGGCTTGGCCGTGAGCGGCGACTTCAAACACTGCTTCGGTGGCACGGTAGTTGGGGCCATCGACTTCGCGCAGTTCAGTGAAAGCGAACGCATAACCTGCGACTTCGACGCGATCACCCGGCACCATCCGCCGATGGGTCTCGGTGCTGTACAAGCTGGACAATGCGATGCCGACCAGCGAGACAGCAAAGCCAATATGCGCAATGACCATACCCCATTGCGCCGCCGGCACCTGTGCCAGCGACGCCGCCAATGCCGACCACGGCCGAAACCGCACATTCATCGCGGTGATCGTGCTCGAGACAATCCACACCGCTAAAGACACTGCCAGCGCGGCACGAATCCCTGGCGCATCGCGAGTGACGGCGATGGCCGCGACCGCCACCACTGCTGTCGCCACGGCGGCCGGCCGCAATCTCCGCCCGATGCGCGGCGCCAAATCATTTCTCCACCTGGCAATGACACCGGCACCGATGATGACTGCAACTGCCAGCATCAGCGGAATGAATACGGTGTTGAAATAGGGCGGGCCTACAGACAGCTTGCCATAACCGAGCGCATCGACCGCAAGGGGATAGAGCGTGCCGAGCAGTACCGTCGCCATCGCCACAAACAGCAGCAGATTATTGGCGAGGATAAACCCCTCACGGGAAATCGGCGCAAACGACGCAGAAGACTTGCTGATCGTGACGGCTCGCCACGCGTATAACAGCAATGACCCGCCGATCACAGCGACCAGCAACCCGAGGATGAACACGCCTCTAGAAGGATCGGTCGCAAAAGCGTGAACCGACGTGAGCACGCCCGAGCGAACCAGAAATGTTCCCAAAAGGCTCAGCGCAAAGACCGTTATGGCAAGCAACACGGTCCATCCCTTCAACACGCCGCGCTTTTCGGTCACCGCACTCGAGTGGATCAACGCCGTCGCCGCGAGCCAGGGCATGAACGACGCGTTTTCCACTGGATCCCAGAACCACCAGCCGCCCCAACCGAGTTCATAGTAGGCCCAGAAGCTTCCGAGCGCGATGCCCAGCGTCAGAAAAGACCAGGCCGCCAGCGTCCACGGCCGGGACCAGCGCGCCCATGCGGCGTCCAGCCGGCCACCCAGCAACGCAGCAATGGCAAACGCGAAGCCAACCGCAAAGCCGACATATCCCAAGTAGAGCAACGGAGGGTGAAAGATCAGACCAGGATCCTGCAGCAGCGGATTGAGATCGCGGCCTTCGATCATTGCCGGATCGAGTCGGCTAAACGGATTCGACGTCGTCAGGATGAAGGCGAGGAACCCGAGACTGACCAGCCCCATGACGCCGAGCACACGGGCCAGCAACTGCGCTGGCAAAGCACGGCTGAACACCGTCACCGCGAGCGTCCAGAGAGACAGTATCCAGCCCCACAACAGCATGGAGCCTTCGTGCGCACCCCATACCGCTGAGATGCGGTAATGCATCGGTAATGCCGAATTCGAATTCTGAGCAACGTACGCGACCGAAAAGTCGCTGACGGCAAATGAGTACGTGAGGCACGCCAGGGCAATCGTCAGGAATGCGGCCTGGCCTCTCGCGGCAAACCGTCCAACATCCATCCAGGCACGATTACCCGCGACTGCGCCGACGAGGGGAAAAAACGCCTGCGCGCCGCAAAGTACAAACGCGACGACCAGCGCAAAATGGCCGAGTTCGGGAATCATTCAGTCAGCCGCCCGACAACGACGAAGCGCACCTTACGTCGCACCGGGCATGCGCCTCGACGCAGCGGCTCGCTGGAACAAAACGGACCTAGACCTGGTGCCCGCGCGCACAGCCACCGGACCACGATTGATGCATCGTCGCATACAATTTCCTTTTCGGACAGCAAGCTTATCCGCTAGTAACAAGATTGAGCACGTCATGTGACTAGCTCACACTACCTCGGGATTTTGTTCTGTAATTTGAGCAAAATCAAACGTCGCATTGCATATTGCAAGAAATACAGTCACGCTTCGGCTTCCCGCCCTTCACAACATCGCAGCACCAATGACAGTCAAACCAATGACAGTCAAGAATCGCTGGAGACACTCCACACCGGCATTGTGGCTTCTTGCCGGGTACGTATTTCTTTCCCCTGGTTACGGTAGTGTGACGGCAGCGGAACCCGGCAGTTTAGACCGGGGAAAGAGCTTATACGAATTCTATTGCTATCAGTGCCACGCCTACTCCGGGAATGCAAATACCGTCGCCGCAACATACCTGACACCAAAACCGAGGGACTTCAGCCGAACCGACCCGGCGCTGCTGTCGCGCGAACAAATGCTCGACGCCGTCCGCGCTGGCAAACCCGGCACCGCAATGACCTCTTTCGCTCGCGTGCTCAGTAGCGGAGATATGGCGGCGGTGGTCGATTATGTCAGGTCAAACCTGATGGGTTCGCAACGGCCCGAACTCGCCTATCACACTCCGGCAAACGGCTGGGAAGACCATCAGCGCTATGAACCTGCATTCGTGTTTGCACTGGGCACAGTGCCGATCGATACGGCCTGGGAAGAATTGAGCCCGAAACAGCGTATCGGCAGGAAGCTGTTCTTGTCAGCATGCATTACCTGCCATGAGCCGCGCCGTGTCGACAACGAACCATTGAAGTTCGAACCACGCGCCGTTTCGTATCCGCGAAGCACGGACACGTGCATCGATTGCCACGCGGGGCGCCCCCGCGAACTGCTACCGCTTTCGAAGGCTCGTCCGAATGCACTGACGGGCAACAAGGGGGCAGAGTCTCTGCCAAATTTCCTCGAAGCATCTCCGTATCTTATACACGGCCGGCCAAAGCAGGTGCAGAATTTGTCCGAAAGCGAGCTACGTGGCAAAGAATTGTTCCTGGCTCACTGCGCATTCTGTCATGCGGCCGATGGCTCGAGCAAAAACTGGATTGGAAGTTTTCTGGAACCGAGGCCGCGCGAACTGCGGCCCGAGCACATATCCAACACCAAATCGAGTTCCTACTTACGTGCAGTCATTCGCGATGGCATCCCTGGCACATCGATGCCCAGCTGGAAAAACGTGCTCACTGAAAGAGAAACTAACGATCTCGTCGAGTTCCTCGCAATTGACGCTGGCCATCCAGTGGAGCCAGTCGCAAGAGAAGCGGCGCAGTCGACGCAGAGCGGTGGAGCAGCCCCACAATGGATCAAGAGCGTAGTCAATGATTAGCGAAAGGATAAGGAAACGGCTCGGCCCAAACACTGTGAAATTGACGACCGGCAAACAAGTTCGCCCAAAGCTTGGGGCTGTAGCGCTCACCACGTCATCATTGGCGCAAATCGGTCAACTTGTCTCGTTTATTGTGTAAATAAATTAGTTGCGTTCTGGTATAGCGGAACCAGCAGGTCCCGGACGCCTGCATCCGCTGTCTCCCGAAGCAGTAACGAGCACTGCTTTTGATCCAGATCAATGTTTAACACACGCTTGGAACCGAACCTAACGGGTTAATACTCAATGTACGGGGTGTTCCGTCCCGCCTGCATTCTTGGGAGGACCTTGCGCGATATTTCCGGTCGGTGACCAATGGTTAGCGCACTCGACGGGGAAAATGGACGTGGCAGCATGAGAATGTTGGAAGGCAAGAAGATTCTGGTGACTGGCATGTTGAGCAATCGCTCGATTGCCTACGGTGTCGCCAAGGCCATGCATCGCGAAGGGGCAAAGCTGGCCTTCACCTACCAAAGTGAGAACATCCGAGAGCGAGTGGAAAGCCTAACACCGGAATTTGGTCCAAATCTAATCTTTCCATGCGATGTCACTAGTGACGAGGATATTGCCACCCTGTTCGAACAACTCGGCGAATCATGGGGCAACCTCGACGGCATCGTCCACGCCATTGCCTATGCACCGCGCGAAGCACTCAGCGGAGATTTTCACGAAACGGTGACGCGCGAAAATTTCAGCATCACCCATGATATCAGCTCGTACAGCCTGGCCGCGCTGGTCAAAGGCGGACTACCGATGATGCGCGGACGCAAGGCGGCGGTGGTTGCGATGACGTTCCTCGGAGCAGTGCGGGCGGTGCCAAATTACAACGTGATGGGGCTCGCTAAAGCCAGTCTGGAAGCATGCGTGCGCTATCTGGCATTTAGTCTTGGGCCGATCGGCATCCGCATTAATGGTATCTCTGCCGGGCCGATCAAGACACTGGCTGCTTCCGGCGTCGGCAGTTTCAAGAAGCTACTTGATCATGTCCAAACTAACTCGCCGCTTAGGCGCAACGTCACCGCCGAAGAAGTCGGCAACACGGCTGCATTCCTTTGCAGCGATCTCGCCAGCGGCATCAACGGAGAAATCACCTACGTCGATGGTGGCTTCGGGATTTCCGGCCTGGCTAGAGATCAATAGGAATTGACCTTGCAGCAATCTGAATCGGCAAGTAACACGGTACTGCACATTAAAGGGAAAGCGCTGCTGCCGATCGTTCAAGGCGGTATGGGCGTAGGAGTCTCAGCGCACCGGCTCGCCGGAAATGTTGCCCGCGCCGGCGCAGTGGGCACGTTGTCGGCGGTCGATCTGCGGCGCCACCATCCCGACTTGATGGCGCAGACAGTAAAGAGCCGCGATAAGGCGCTTATCAACAAGGTCAACCTGCTTGCTCTCGACCGGGAGATACGGTCAGCGCTGGAAATCGCGAACGGAAATGGCCTGGTCGCCGTGAATGTGATGCGGGCGATTTCGGAGTACGCGCCCAATGTGCGGCAATCCTGCGAGTCAGGCGCGCAAGCAATCGTGGTCGGTGCGGGCCTGCCAGTCGACTTGCCCGAACTCACGACGGACTACCCCGATGTCGCGTTGATACCTATTCTGTCGGACTCGCGCGGCATTGCCATCGTGCTCAAGAAATGGTTGCGCAAGTCACGGCTACCCGATGCCATCGTCATTGAGCACCCGCGTTATGCGGGCGGCCATCTGGGTGCGGCAAAAGTGGACGACGTGGCCGATGCACGTTTTGATTTTCCGCGCGTTCTGGATGAAGCCTTCGCACTTTTCAGGGAACTTGGAATAGAACGCGAGCGCGTACCCCTCATTCCGGCCGGCGGTATTGCCTCCCCCACTCAGGTGCAAGAACTGTTCGCACTTGGCGCAAGCGCAGTGCAAGTGGGTACGCCATTCGCCGTCACCGAGGAATGCGATGCGCACCCCAATTTCAAGCGCGTCCTGGCTGAGGCCAACCCGGAAGATATCATCACCTTCACGAGCGTCGCCGGATTGCGGGCGCGCGCAGTCAGGACACCATGGTTGGAGAAATATCTCGCCAAACTACCGGTACTCAAACGCCGCGCCAAACCCCGCCGAGTGTGTACTCTGGCGTTCGACTGCTTGGCGCACTGCGGACTGCGTGATGGCATCGAGCGATTCGGACAATTCTGCATAGACCATCACCTCTCTGCGGCGCTTTCCGGAGATGTCGAACGCGGGCTGTTTTTCCGGGGAGCCGGGCCGCTGCCGTTTGGAACGCAGATTCGCCCGGTCCGTGATCTGATCGAGCATCTGCTTAATGGCGCCACGTTAACCGAGATGCTGACGACAAGTTAGGAGATCGTACTGAACCAGCCCACGTTTCCTGGGCGACCCAACTTAGAAAGCCGCGCCAGTAGATACGCAAGACAAGCCTGAGAAACTTCTCGTATTACAGTGTCGACGCGGTCAACCGCCTGAAGACATCGGAAGTGAAGACTGGATTCGCTCAGGGTTCGAGCGCCAAGCAGCTTAGCGCGTCACCCAGCGTTCGCTCATAAGACACACCCGCGGCGCTACAAATTTCTCCCATTGCGGACAAAGAAGCGTCGTCCTGAACGCAAGGTCAGGCGGGAAAATAACGTTCGATTCTGTCGAACGCGGTGTCGATCACGTCCTCATCGACACAAAACGCCATGCGTACGTGATGCTCGCCGGTGGGGCCGAACGCGCTGCCAGGCGTGACCGTGACCAGCGCATCATTCAACAGGCGCAGAGAAAACTCGCGAGAGTCTTTGTGATCTGCAACTACACGTGGAAAAACGTAGTAAGCACCTTCCGGCCGCACGTACTCGAACACGTGCGGCACCCGATTCAGCCGCTCACAGATCAGCTCCCGACGGCGGGCCAGTATCGTCCGGAACTCCCGCACGTGGTCGTCGCTGCCGGAAAGCGCTGCCATGGCCGCAATCTGCGAGATACGGGGCGCGCAGATCAGGTTCGCATCGTGCACCTTGAGAACTTGCGTCCGCAGCCAGTCGGGTACGATCATGTAGCCGAGCCGCCAACCGCTCATGGCATGGCTCTTGGAGAAGGTAAACAGATAGGCGAGGTGTTCGTCGAGTTCCCCGCGACTTACCCAGTCGAAGAAGTCCTGCCGGGTTTCGTAGATGATGTTCGAGTAGGGGTCATCGACAAGGAGGGTGAGACCGTATTCTTTGGCGATTGCACCGACACGCAGCAGATCGTCTTGAGAAAATATGGTGCCGGTGGGATTCGAGGGAGTAACCAGCACGATCGCTTTCGTGCGCGTCGTGATGAGCTTTGGGAGCGCATCCACCATCAAGCCCCAGCCGCTCTGTTCTTCGAGTCGCCATGGTATGGGCATTCCACCGTTGAGGCGGATCTGCTGGAAATGCGATGCGAACCCCGGGTCCGTCACAAGAATTTCATCGCCGGGGTCAATCAGTGTACGAAACAGCGAATTCATGCCCTGCATGTTGCCCGCCGTAATGAGCACGTTGCGCTCGGGGTCCACCTCCACGCCCACCTTCTCCCGGTGATGACTGGCGACCAGCGCGCGAAGCTCCGGCAAGCCATTGGGAAGCGTGTACTTCCCGACATCCTGATCATTCGCAAGTGCGCCGGCCACAGCCGCACGAATATGCTCCGGTGTCCGGAAAGACGGCAAGCCCCACGCCAGAGAAACGGCCCCCTCTGCTCGGGCGCTGAGCATGGCCATCTCCTTGATCGCGGAGAGACTGACGTCGGAAACGGATCTGGAGACCCGGTTTTCAGCAGAGGTCATCATCGAAGATCGATGATAGCAGGGAGACCTAGGCAACGTTCTCCAGAAGCGCGCCCTACCGTTGCTGCTCGACAGAGCGCTCAGTCATGAAGCCGACCATGCGGCTGTATGCGGTTGTTTCGAGGTACGAAGGCCGGGCAGTAATCAGAACCGGATGCCCAGTCCAAGGATCACGCCGCTGGATGCCATATCCCAAATGAAGTCGTCTTTCCTGTAATCCTGATACAGGTAGCGGTAGCCGAGTTTGGCGCTAAACACCCTGCTGAATTGCCAGTTCACTCCGAGCATCACCTGATAGGTCAGATCCGATCCGCCAGCGCCGACGTCGGCGTAGCCGGTCAGATCCCATTTCTGAGCGATCGGCAGCTTACCCTTCACGGCGATTGCGGCGTCCCACCAGCTTTCCTTAACGTTGATGGAACGCGAGCCGTCCGGCAGCAGAGGAGGGCCGGTTGTTAGTTTCAATCCCAGGCTGGTTTCAAGCCCCGTATAGCGGGCCACCGCCAGCACATCGACTTTTGACCGGTCATCGACGATCCGTCGCCCGGCCGCCAGCGCAAAGATCTGCTCTTCAACATCGGCTTTCAACTCCGCCGTGCTGGTGTTGCCGAGCGGGCCTTGCCAAGTACGAGTCTGCTCGTTTTCCAGATTGAAATACATCGTATCCAACGCGAAGACCCAGTTGTTTCGTTCGGCAGTTGCGAACAGCATGAATGCCTTGTTCAGGTTGTCGAGGAGTTCGTCGACGCCGACATCGATATCGGCAACCACGCCTTTAAAACCGACCGTGCCTTTCAACCCGGCGCCAAACAGGTAGGGCGTGATCTCGACCTGCCAGACATCTTCGGCGTTCTCATCCTGGGCAAAGGCCGGCTGTACGTGACCTGCCACCGCGACAAACAGAAACGCTGTGAGCATGGTCGCAAAAAATGGCGGCTTTGTTACCTTCATGATCTCCTCCAATGAGCGGTTCGTTCCCGTTTTATGTTTGTTGTCTTTCGTTGTGAGATGACAAACCCCGTCAGATGCTTCAAGGCTCTGCTTCAGTTCTGTTTGACTCCAGTGCTTCCTTGAGTCCAGGATTAACCTGAATAATAGCGGCGCGCAGACGATCGATATAGTCCGCCGGAAAAGTCCAAACCGGTAAGCCTTCCGTGTGCACGAGACCACGATCTTCGGGTTCGAGCCCGTAGCGCAACGTCATCAGGATATCACTGCTGGCCCAGGGACTGCTGCGAAAATAACCATGACCGTTACCGGTTAGCGCCCCCTCGGCTTCCGTGACATTGATGAATTGCAGCTCGGCGTTGTCCTCAAGAAACGCTTCAACTTCCGGCCTGATCTCTCCCTCTCCGAACATTTCGCCGAGCCGCTGACGCCCGAGTAAGAAACGTGACAGGCCAAGCGCTTTATCCCTTGAGGACACATAGACAGTGACGTTGTCCATGGCGTCTAACAACCCGTCAACGATATATGAACCCATTAATTGCCGGTCGATATCACTGCCGATCAGAATAATCTTGCCGATGCGCAGGTGTTTCTGCGCTTCTTCGGGCGTCTCGTCCTGGTATTTCAGCGCCAACCGATACACACCGTCGACCACCATCCGCGTGCCCTGGCTGTAGCCAATGATATGAATACGTTCGGCATCGGTCTGTTCCGCGAGATACTCGAGCAGCGTGCCGAAATGAAACGCAGATGTTGCCGTCGTCTCGGCATCAGCGAAATAGGCCCAGCGGCTCGGTGTCGACGGCCATGCATAAGCGACGAATACGCCTTCGTAACCAAGGTAATGCCAAAGTTCGGCGGCAACCAACACAGGATTGTCGAATACAACCTTGTAGCCATGTACGTAGATGAATATGTCCTTCTTCTCTGAGATTTCAAGCTTGGCGTTGACCAACTGCGCGAACCGTTGCGCAGGCTCGTTCGATTCTTGCGCCCGTGTTTCTGCGTCGACAAACGGGTGAAAGCTGCGGTCGAGTATGCCGAACTCTTCGACATCCGTGACTTTCAGCGGGTATTCTTCCGTGCGGTTCTTCGCCAGCGAGATGCGCCTCGCTTCTTCCCAGGTCATATTCGCTTCTCCGAGGCTGAAACTGGCCACCCCGAGACGAATCAAACCACCACGTTCGTTAAGATAGAAGCGCTCCTGTTTGGAGGCGGTGCTTTGCGGATCGACCGGAACGCGATCAGTCGCGTAGAGTAGACCCTGCAGCGCGCTTTCCGAAAGCATGTTGGTATCTGTAAAGGGCGTAATCTCGCCCTCTTTATAGACATCCGGCGCCGGCATCAGGTTGATGTTGTATGGGCCGGGAGACGCGCAGCCAGCAACGACCACACTCCCAAGACAGGCTATGAACAGCCAGACGCCAAACGAGCGAACACCATCAGCCATCGTTAAATGCTACCGCTGACCCAAACAACCTGCGGCGTCAACCGTCGACGACGTGAATACTTCGCAGGAAAAACTCGGGCAGCGATGATGGTTTCGGAGAGGACTCAATGTATTTGATGTTCGCAGTAGGAATGATCATCGCACTGTCTTCGGTTTCAAGACAGAGATAGGGGCGATCGAGTACCAATTGCATCTTGCGAATCGCATCCCAGTCGTCCTTGGCCTGCTTCGGGCCGGTAAAACGCATTCTGGTGCCGTCCATGAAATGAATCGTCAAGCCACGTGTGTCTTCTTGTGCCATGGTTGCTCTCCTTTGAATCGGTCGTAGTACGGTTGTCCGCCACCCTCCGTGCGGCCGTTACCGCAGACCTGCCTGCAATAACCATGCAATGCAACTGCGACACCGAGCAGAGAGAAGCCATGAGCCGGGCGCGGTTAGGAATTCACGACGATCAACTGGAACATCAAGATTCCCGCTTAGCGCTCTCCTCCATTGCTTCCTCGTTCAGCTTGGCAACTGCTCGTGCCATTGCCACACTGTTCGCTGGTACCTACGCCATCGCCGGCGTGTGCGCCTATGGTCTTACGGCTACCATCCGTCCCAATATCGCGGTAATTGCGGTAATTGCAGATGCGAGCAGGATACACAGCGCGAGAGCCGAGGTGGTCGAATAAAAAGGAAAGAACACACTTCTACCGATTACTCTCTCCTATCTGGACTGACGCAACTAAAACTGTCTGCATCACGCGTATCCCCTTTGCCGTCATATTTGGCAACTTCAGGATAAGCACAAACTAACCTCGAGCCACTTGGCTGAAAATTCTCATCAAGCCAATAAGCAGTGACCTGGTCAGGTGCGTTTCCTTTCTCCATCCATTTATCGATTTCAGTCAGGTAATTGACAAAAGAGGGTCCCGGACCGCCAAAGCAGTGTTCAACACCGGGCATCATGAATAGACGAACATCTTTGGCGGCAGTCCGGTCATTCGCCAGAACGTCGTCGTAATATCCAACGACGGCCAGGCCCGGCGCGGCAGCATCCGACCAACCGGAATAGATAATTAACTTGCCACCACGCTCGCGGAATGTGGAAAGATCGGGATCAGTCGCGTTGAGCGTCTCAGCGACTCTTTCGGAATCTCTGCGAAGTGTGTCGAAATCATAACCTTGATAACTCCAGTTCGGATCGTTGTACACGAAGTACTGCATGATTCCATTGCCGAAGCCGAAAAAGGCACTGGGGGCAACGGGCGCCTCGAATTCGCCGACGTCAACGCCACCCTGAAACTCAGATAAATCTTCCTGGTACTTGAGCCCACCGGTCAGCCAGCGCGGCCAACCACCAAGGGCAGTTTCGCCGCCGAAGGGAAAACCATAGAACAATGCATTGCCGTTAGAGTCCTTGGGTCCATCATAGATAACCTTGACAGCCGCCAGCTGCTCCTGGCTCAGACAATGGTCAGTTTTCTTGTCTTTGCATAACAAGGTGGCCACATCAAATTTGCACTGCCGGGGGTCATTGAGGATACCGTCTTGAATTCCGTCCTGTGCGTCGCACATCGCGAGATACGACGACTCGATCAGCTCCTGTTCTGTGGGGCCAACCACCGCTTGCTGAAGATTGTTGGGGTCGGGATACATCGCCTGGTTTACTCGCGTGGCGAGTGCAGCCAGTCCCGGGGCCCAGTTAAAGGCCGGTGCGCCGGCCACAATGCCGTCGAAATCCTCAGGGTAACGTTGCGCCGCCATCAACCCCTGGCCGCCGCCGCGGGAACAGCCGGTAAAGTAGCTGCGGACAATGTCGGTCTGATAGTACGCCCTCGTCATGGCTTTCGCAGTCACTGCAGTGCGATGCACCGCCTGGTGACCAAAGTTGACCAGACGTTCCAGGTTATTGTGCGCCCAGCTAGCATCCAGCGGATGGCCCTGGTGCCCGGTATCAGTGCCAACGGTAGCATAGCCGGCTTGCAGGGAACCAAACATCAGTGAGGTATTCATCACCGAGCCAACAAAACCGCCGCCACCGCCCATCACGAACTTGCCGTTCCAGCTATCGGGCAGGAGCAATTCGAAATGAATTTCCGGTCCGATTACACCGGAGACTTTGCAGTGGGGTGCAGGCGCGGATTCCTGGGTGACCGAGCTTAGTTTGACTTCCGGAAAATCAGGGAACGCGACCAGCTCACACGACGCGGCGGCGGCCGCATTGCCGCTCGCAAACAATACTGTCGCGAGAATTGCGAATGTTGAGCTGATCAGATCTTTGTTCAGTTTCAGAGCTTGTCTCCCGAGCAATATACACTTCGCGTGCGCGCATCAAGTGAGGGATGCCAACCTGGAAGATTCGACTTGGATGCCGCGAGGTACATGCCGGATCGAGAATATAGCCTGTTGCGCCTCGCGCGTAACAGGCCCAAATTCATCCGGCCGCACTGGCGGCGCTCTTTATGTACCTCACCGTTTCGCGTGCGAGACAGTGTTTGAACGTCCCGCAGTGATCAATTAACGATACCGCGCGAAACTACTCACACGGCTACTGTAAAGGCAGCGCTTCGCTTCACGGTCAAGGCGTATACCAGATCGGCGAGGTGTAGGCGCGCTCCTGCGTGATCATCGGTACCTTATCTGCCATCTTGATGCCGAAGCGCCGCGCCTCATAAGCGGTCCAACGTGGTGTCGGGATCTCCAGCACTCGCGCGTAATAAACCGCCTGGTGCTTGGGATTAAAGTCAGGATCGGTCCAGACGCCAATCAATTCAGGGTCGCCAATGGTGTTGGTCCAGGTTGCCGTCCTGACATTGACGGTATTGCCGACCGGCGGCAACTTGCCCTTGCTGTTGAGCTTGCGCTTCTCGACGTCGCCCCATACAACGTCATAGACCTTTTCCCGGCGCTTGCCGCTACCGTCGACCCAGCCCTTTACGATCTGGATGCGATCGAGATTGCCGGAAAGCGGGTCCTTGAGGGCGGCAACGAGGAAGCTCGGCGCTTTCTTGCCTTTCGGCCGCGGCGGCAAATCACCGCCCATTGGCACACCCTTGCTGTAACCGATGTCCGCCGGCAAACGGCTCAACGTGTCATTCTTGTTGAAATCCCAGCCACCAAAGAAACGCACCAGCATGCGCGAACCGGTGGTGGCGTAAGTTTCCTTGCGCATCATCGCATCGAAGATCTCTTCACGCGTGTTCTCACGCGCCCAAACGCCGGCCAGACCGGAGCCAACCATCGACCAGCCCGGGTACTCCTTGTCACCCACCTTCGCCATCGGATGCTCCCAGCGCTTCGGACCAGGCTCAGCGCCGGAGTGTTTGCCGAAGAAATTGTCTTCCTGGGCGGTGGCGAGCGCGGTATGGCTGTCAGTGGCGCCGATCATGCCAAACTTGTAGGGGTTGGCGCCTAACTTGCGCTCGAGTTGAAGACCTGTTTGCAGTGCTGTGCGCGCATACTCGTACTGCAGCATGTCGTTTGTCTTCGGCACGCTCAGGTCGAGATTGCCCTGGTCCCAGGTTTCATAATTGGCAAACTCGTCATTCGGTGACAGGAACGGATGCGCCTCGCCGTCGCCCTTGATCTGGGTGACCTCGTACAGCGGCTCCCAGCGCATACGTGTCTCTGCATAGTCGCGATCGAGCGGCTTGCCAGTGAAACTGTCGACGATCGGGAACATGATGCCGTTACTGAGATTGCCGTTGTGGGCAATAGCCAGCACCTGGCCGCCGGTTTTCTCTTCGTAGGTATTCATCCACTTCCACAGGTCACGCGGGTTGTCGCTTCCTTCCGGCCTGAGTGTGGTGTATGGCAGGACCATGCTGGCCTTGTCGCCACCGTCGCGATGAATCACGACGCGATGCAAATTGTTGCCTTTGGTGTTCGAAGTCCACTCATAGCCAATAAAGGCGGTGAAATTACCAGGGTCGTTGTACTTTTCGGCGGCCTTGATCGCCACCTCCCAAGCCGAACGGAACGGACGGTCTCCCGGGCGCGAATCCAGTGCTTCAGGGAATGTGTCCTGCGAAAAAGCGACGATGATCTCGACCGCTACCTGCACCGCCGTCTGTCCGCCTTCCTGAATCATGTCGTACCAGCGCCTCCCGGTTTCATCGGCGAGCAGCTGCGGGTCGCCGGAATACAAGCGCGGGAAGAAGCCCATGTTGTCCGAGTGATCGGCAACAACGAGAAAGTCCAGCGGACGCGACAATTTCACTTTAAGCCCGGTGGAAGAGGTCAACTCCTCACCCCGCGCGAAGCGATAGGCATCTTCAGGATCCAGACGTGCCCCAAACGCGCCGGCATCCATCGACATGCCGGTGTGCAGGTGCGTGTCGCCCCAGAAGACCTGCGTCGGAAAGTTGCGCCCGGCATAGGGAGAAAAATGTTTCTGCGCCGGGAACGAATCCTTTACTTCCTCGTGAGGCGGAGGAAGACCGGGTGAGTCCGCTGCATGGCTTGCCGTGGTACCTGCTGCCAGGACAGCAGCAATCAAGAGACGTTTCACCGATTGCAGTCGATTTGACATGTCTTTCTCCTCTTTGTTGATTCTTGATTTCAACCGCTCGCGTCTGTCTGCAGTTGGCATTACAGCGTCGCTCGCCAACGCAGATATTGACCGTGGTCAACGATCTCCGATTCTAACAGCCTGACTTCTTGCGATTGTTACGTGCCAGTGTCAGCCGCTCGTACCGGGCGGGAAGTGGCGCCGCCGCATCGAAGCGAGGTCCCAGTCAGCGAGACTCGCCGCCGCATCAAAAGTGGTCTGCAAAAAAGCGAGTAACGCAGTGTCGGGATTCTCCGTCTGTCTCACTGCCTCGTAGGGCAGGACGAATTCGCCCAATTCGCCGACCCAATAGGCCGCATCAGGACCAACCTTCGCATCGCTAAAGCCTTCAGGCGTTGGGTATGCGTACGAATAGAAGATCGGTTCCGGAAACGAATCACCTCCGGGCCAGAAACCGGCGCTGCTGACTTCGTGCGAATAGGCTTCCTGTGCGACCCACAACGGCATGTTTGGAACACCGCCCGGGTGATCGGGTGCCGGCCGTCCGGAAAAGCGCGTCACCGCAAGATCGAAACTGCCCCAGAAGAAATGCACCGGACTCGACTTGCCGCCGAAACGCCCGCGGAAGATATTGAATACGCGGTCAATCTGGTAAAGAGCGCGCCAGAAACGATTCACTGCCTGTGCATCGTAAGCGCTATGGGTACGGTCTTCGGGAAATGGAATCGGGTCTTCGACTTCATTGGGCTTGGTGTTGATCGTTACCGGCAAGCCCATCTTGCCGAGTGTTGACATCACCGAGTTATAGAAATCCGCTGTGTCGTGCGCTACCAATGGCAATTTTTGCACATGACCTTCGCACGACTCGATGACTAACTGGTGATCGATGAAGTCGAAATCGATACTAAAGGTCCGCTCGTCATGGGGAATCGTTCCCGTGGTCATCCCGCGCGGTGTCACGTATAAAGTGACATGCCAGGCGTGATTAAGCCATGGCGATTGCACCATGCGGATCTTGCCAATGATCTGCGTCCACATGTGCAAGGTCTGAGCGGTGTCGCGCCAGTCAGCGTAGGGAATCGCCGGCCAGTTCGGATTTGAATGCTCTACGTCATCAGTCATATTCGCTCGCTTTCAAGCTTTCCCGTTGCCTTGCGGCAATAGCTACCTTATCAGAGCAGCGTTCAGTCTATGTGACAGGACGTTAAGGAAATGAATTTGCGCGGCTAATCGGATATCAACTCTGCCCTCGGCGGCGACCAGTTTTGATACTTCTCCAGGTCGGGCTCGTAAATTCGCAGGATGATGTCCAGATTCTCATCTTTCCTATTGACAGGCAGCCAGTTCGATTGTTGTCCCCGTCAGCGCTTTGTCCTCACCACATGCCGTCATTAGCAAAAGACTCGCAACCATGACGGTCTTAATAATTAGCGCGCTTCCGATCCGTCGTTCCGTACTGCTTTCGTACGATCGCATTTCTGCCCCAATTCTTTTCTTGCCCTCCCCAAAAAACTCAGCGCCATTCCAGCGTGCGCTGCCCGCTGGAAGTTGGCGTCCCCCGCTGCTCAATGCCGTGTTCGCCGGAATCGAGACTTTGTTCCCGGTTCAAGGCAACAGGCAACGGTTGCAGCATGGACACGCCCCAGGCATGTTGGCCGGGCCACTCGTCCAGATAACGGGTGTCAACGACTTGTGTGACGGTGACAATGAACTGAAAGGCCAGTCCCTTGCCGGCATCCTGATCCTCGCGAGCGTTGCCGAAGGCCTTTACCAAACCGTTGCTGTCAAACACAAGGGTATATGTTTCGCGCGCAACCCTTGCCGTGCCGTAGGCCAGTTTGAACCAACGCAAGAATTTGACATTGGGCGATAAGCCGAGCTGCCGTTCATCAATACGAAAGGACTCGTATTCAAAAGCAAACCCGTCAGGCAGTGCTGAAATGCGTGTGGGTGGGCCGAGCGTATCAAGGACTTGATGATAGTGCATGTCCACCCCA
This sequence comes from Betaproteobacteria bacterium, assembly GCA_020354125.1. Classification (GTDB taxonomy): domain Bacteria; phylum Pseudomonadota; class Gammaproteobacteria; order Burkholderiales; family Eutrophovitaceae; genus SG8-40. The sequence continues at coordinate 2,335,015 of CP070643.1, forward strand.
ATTTGCTCTGTAACGGATGGCGATGGGCTCGCACCAATGTGTTTGGTAATCGAAGTGCACCCGCTCAGTGCACCCAGCATGAGAACCAACACGGTCACATGTAGCTGTCTTACGCTAGTTCTCGCCATGGTCAACTTCGTTCTCTTTGCTGTACGCGTACTTCAACAACACACCTTGCTTGTCAAAGAAAAAGACAGCGCGATCGTATTCGACTGTTTGTTGCGAGGTATTCCAGAGAATGAAGATGTAGGCTTGCCCTTTGCTCTTCTCGCGCATGTAGTAGAAAACGGTTTCATCATCCAGGGCAATCATTTGCGATGGCGGGCCCAATGCGCTGATGACATCTTCATCCGTGGTGCTGCCGACGCTCCATTGCCCGTGATCCGGTTGTCGCCAGATCGCTTCAACGCCCTTGTCGGTCTGCCATGACGTGCATCCGGACGAAAGAACAATCAAACCGGTAATAAGGCTCGTGACAAAAAGAGTGTTACGCATATCCCGGATTTGATCTAATCATGCAGCCAGCCTGATCTCGCTGGGCCGCCGGGTCTGTTGAGACCAGACGGACAGACACTGCAAAAACGCCAGACAAGCTCACTGGCACACGATGCCAGACTGACCAATCTGCAGTCGGCGGCTATTGATTCAGATCAGCTAATTAGGTGATTTCGGGATCAGAGAGCCGGCCGGAAACGTGGCTGACGTGAATCCGCCACGTTTCCATAAATAGATCGGCACGCGATGCGTTGCGGTCACACCATAATGTGCCAGCGAACGATTGCTACGGTGTATACCAGATCGGTGAGCTGTAGGCGCGTTCCTGAATAGTCGCCGGATTGCCGGTTTCTTTCGGATCGATCCCGAGCGCAATCGCGTCGAAAAGGGTGTGCCTCGGTGTCGGGATCTGCAGTACACGCACGTAGTAGAGGGCGCGCACGGCCGGATCAAATTCCGGGTCAGTCCACACCACGGACAATTGCGGATCACCGATATCGTTGGTGTAGTTACCGGTTTTGAGATCAACCGTGTTGCCGACCGGTTTCACTTTGCCGCCTGAGCCAATCGTTCGGTCATCCGACACTGCGACGTTGAACACCTTTTCCTGCGGGCTGCCTTCCGCGTCAAGCCAGCCCTTGACCACCTGGACACGGTCGAGATTTGCTCCGACCGGATCCTTCATCGCCGAGATCATCAGCGTCGGTGCCTTGCCATCGGGGGCGGCGGTCAAATCACCACCCATGGGCACGCCGTTGCTGTAACCGGCGTCTGCCATATCTGACGATGCCAGGTCATCCGCCGAGAAATCCCAACCGCCGAACAAGCGCAACTTGATGCGCGGGCCGGTAGTTGCATAGACCTCCTTGCGCTTCATGGCGTCGAAAATCGATTCGCGAGAGTTTTCTTCCGCATAGACTGCGACCAGACCGGCGGCACCCATATCCCAGCCGGGTGTACCAGGAAGGATGTCTTCCTTCTTCGTCTCAGGGGTTGAGTCAATCGCCATCTTGCCGTGGAAGTTGTCTTCCTCGGCCGAAGCCATCGCCGTGTGCGAATCGGTAGAGCCGATCATGCCGAACTTGTAAGGGTTGGCTCCGATGCGGTCTTCTACCACCATCCCGCGCATCAGCGCGGTACGCGCATAGTCTCCAGCCTTGGCGACACGCTGCCTGTTCTTGAGTAACAGTTCACGATCCTTTTCGCTCAGTTGCTGCAGGAAACCGTCACTGAACATGTTCGTCGCTTCCGCGCCCTCGACTGCAATCAGATGATCGTAGGTTTCGTAGTCGGCAAACTCGTCAGTGGGCGAGAGCTTGGGGTGCGTTTCCGAGTCGCCCTTGATCTGGGTCATTTCGACGATCGGCTCCCACTTCATGCGGGTTTGCGCGTACTGCGGGGTGATGAGCACGCCATCGCTGTTCTGCAGCGGGAACATCAACCCCTGACTGATGTTGGAGTTGTGCGGAATGGCTATGAAATTGGCGCCGGTGTTGGCGCTGGTGCTGTCGAGCCACTTCCACAGGTCTTCCGGCCGGTCACTGTCAAGCGAGGTGTAGGGAATGAACTGCTTGCCTTTTTCCTTGCCTTCGCGCATCACCACCACACGGTGCAGATTGGCGCCACCCGGCGTTGAGCTCCACTCCCAGCCCATGAACGCGGTGAACTTGCCCGGCTCGTTGTGGCGATCGGCCGCCGCCATGATTTCGCTCCACACACTTCGGCTGACTTCCTCGTTGCCAAGTTCCGGGTTGACCGGCGTGACGCCGTTGATCTGGCCGATCAGTTCGCCAAACACCTCGATCGCCTTGCCCTCGGCGAACATTTGCTGGTAACGCTTACCGGTTTCGGTATTGGCAACCAGCGGATTGCCTTTCAGGATGTTGGGAATCACGCCCATGAACTCGCCGTGGTCAGACACGACGAGGAAATCCAGCGGCGTTTCGATCTGGATTCGCGCCCGGTGATAGGGATGGATGACTGGCAGCCCTCTCGCGTAGTTGTATGCCGTGTCAGGATCAGCGGTCTGATTGCCCATCAGAAACGCGTCCGGCGAGTAGGAAGTATGCAGATGAGTGTCACCCCAGTACACATTGCGCGGCGCAGTCGGTTTGGTCGTCATTTGTTCGGCGGCAGGCGCCTGGGTGTCATCCGGCATTGCTTCTGTTTCGGCCGGCATTTCCTCATCGTCCTTGCCGCATGCGCCAAGCAACGCGGCGAGGAACACACAAGCCAGAAAACGGGAAAGATCCTTGATTGTCATTGGAATCTCCTCAAATTGATCCCGGTCACCAGAAGCCGCTGACGCGCTCGATGACCCACAATGCCGACAAGCCGCCGATGCCATAAGCGGCAACGGGAACCGCCCATGGCAAGGGGGCGGTAATAACGCGCTTGACGATATACAGAAAGCCTAACACGGCGAATATGAAAAAAATCTGACCCGCCTCGACGCCGATGTTGAACATCAGCAGCGCCAGCGGAATCTCCCTCTGCGGCAACCCCACTTCGGTAAGCGCCCCGGCAAAGCCAAAGCCGTGCAGCAGGCCAAAGGTGAATGCCACCAGCCACGGCCAACGTTGGGTGATACTTGGGCGCCCTTGACGGACGTGCAGGATTTCGCCGGCAACGAACAGGATGCTCAACGCGATCACTGCTTCGACAGGCGCTTGCGGCACGTGCACCCAGCCCAGGGTCGCAGCCGCGAGTGTCAGACTGTGGGCAACAGTAAATGCCGTGATGGTGGCAATCAGCCGGCGCGTACCGTCGACGATGAGCAACAGCGCCAGCACGAACAGCAAATGATCGACGCCGCCAAGAATGTGCTCGACACCGAGACGGAAATAGTCTGCACTCACCGCCCATTTCGACGGAGCCCCCGCCACCGTGAAGGCGATGCTGTTCGGCCGCAGCACCTGTGTGTGGGTAATCTCGTCGGCAAAAGTGATGCGCACCAACACATCCGTCAATGTCGTTTGCAGCCCCTCGATTCCGACCTGATGGCCGACCAGTCCCTGTTCACCGCAATCGACGCTCCAGCGTTCAACCATTGCCCCGGGCTGCGGATAACGGGCGCGCTGGCCCTGCTGCGCGCAATGCTGCGGCAACACCGGCTGCATGGACAGCACCATGTCACCCCGGGCCGGGCGGCGCCACAGAACTTCGAACAGCCCTGCTTGCACCTCGGAGAGCTCGAGATAGCCGGGGCGTGACTCATGTGCGTGCGCGAGCGTGGCAAACGTTGCCCACAGCGATACCAGAAACGCTGCGATCAGCCGGCCGGCGCGCACCTGACTATTCCTCCTGGTCTTGCTGGCCAACAACGCTGATTTCGTAACGCGAGCGCAAACGCTCATAGATGCGCTTGTCGGCTGCTTGCCTTTGCTCGACCAGCCAGTCATTGGTTACCCGCGAGCGAACCTGATCAAGTTCCGGCTGGCTCGCCTCCTCGCGCGAACCAATGTAGACGAGATGCAGTCCGTAAGCCGACGTGACCGGCCCGTGCCATTGCTTTGTTTGGAGCCCGGTCATTTGTTCGGTAAAGGCGCGCCCGAAATCGCGGGCGATTTCGTCCGTTCGCTTGTCGACATAGACCCGCGGCAACATAAATGGATCGCCCTCGTCGAGCGCCTGCGTCACCCTTGGGCTGGCAGCGCGCAGCCGTGCCAGCAACGCACGAGCATCTTCTTGCGCCTGCTCGCCGCGCCGGTCAGTGTTGAAGTAGATGTGAGAAAAACTTAGCCGCGGTGGCTCGCGGTAGCGCTCAGCATTTTCGTCGTAGTAGGCCTGCAGGGTGGTGTCATCGGGCTCGGCAACACCACCGGCATCGCCCATCAGGAACTCCACTTTCTGAGCGAGGCGACGGCGCACTATCGTATCGTCCTTTTCCAGACCCAGGGCCAGCGCCTCACGATACAGAACTTCTTCGCGGACCCGGGAATCGATCAGGCTTTGCAGTTCCTGCGGGTTTGGAGAGCGCTGCCACTGTTTGCGGAATATCGCGACGAGTTGCTCGACGTCCGCGTCGGTGATCTCGATGCGGTCGCCGCTGTCGCGCTGGTCATCACTGACCAGCGCGAACAGCAAGAACAGAAGCAAGCCGATTGCGAGGAAATGAACCAGCGGCTCGCGCAACAGGCGATTGACGAATGGCGGCATGCGTTGCCGTCGTTATGCTTGGGAAGCCGCCGTCACATCGAAACTACTGCTTGATCATCTCCATCGCCAGCGCTTCGGTCACCTGCAAACCAACAACGTCGCCGACCATCAGATTCTCGAAACGCTGCACCGTTTCGCTGACCACGAACTCGCGTAAATTGCCCGCCGGGCCGCGCACGATGATGGTTCGGGAAGCATAGTCAATCGCGACGATCTTTCCCGAAATCTGCACTACACGCACCATCACACCACCGGGCGTCGCACCCTTGGGCGCCAGTTGCATGGCTTCACCGACACCCGCACTGGGTTCTTCGCCGGGTGAGAGCAAGCCCACTGCAACGGCTTGGGCAAATCGTACGCGGAACTTGTCGCCGGGCTGAATCTGATACAGGTTCTGCGATTCGTCCGGGACCTTGATAATCACCCGCTCGCCGTCAGGGTCTTCTACCGTCACCGTCCGGTTCACATGATGCACGCCGCGCACGGTGACAACGGTTTCAACTTCCTCGGTAAACACGACCTGGGGTTCGCTTTGCGCAAAAGACTGCACGCCGAACAGCAGCATCGCAGTAGCGCCGAGCAGGGTAAGAAACTTTTTCATTGATTATCTCCTGAGATTATTTTGACTCTCGCAGCCAGACGGTCAGGCTGCAGAGCAGCGGAAAATAACACAGAATCGATTACAGATCGGCTAACAGGCTGTTGAAAAACTACTGCGCGACCATGATCCGAGCTTGCGCGGTGCTCGCCCGCCTTCGGCGGTCCGGCCTGGCGATCATAGTCGCCAGGCGCTGCAACCGGGCGCGGCAGTGCCGCGCCACATCCCGCTCTCGCCCTCATGTACTCCCTCTGTACACTCCGGTTCCTGCGCTCCGGGCGCACCCGGCTGAGGGCCGCTCGCGACGTTTTTCAACAGCCTGTTAAGGCTTGGCCGGGATTGGCTTGCCCATAGCCGATAACAGGCGCGAACGCCAGCCAAGGACTTCCACCAGTAACGACGGCAGGAAGACCAGCGTCACTATGGTCGCGAAGAACAAACCGAACAAGACGATCGCCCCCACGCCTCGGTACAACTCGGTGCCAGCGCCGGGGATGAAAACCAGCGGGGCAAGGCCGCATATGGTGGTAATACTCGACATCAGAATCGGTCGCAGGCGCGTTTCGACCGCTTCGCGAACCGCGGCGATCGGCTCCAGCCCGAGGTCCCGCACGTTGTGCACAGCCCGGTCCACCAGCAGGATCGGGTTGTTGACCACGGTTCCAACCAGAATCAGAAAACCGAGCATGGTAATCATGTCGAAGGACTGACTGATGGCCGCGAAGCCAACCGCCGGCAGCCATCCGCCGACCGCATTGAGCAGCCACAGACCGACGATTCCGCCGGCGATGCCGAGGGGCACCGTAGTCATGATCGCCAGTGGATAACCCCAATGAGTGAATACCGCCACCAGCAACAGGTAGCAAAGCAGTACCGCGACGGCGTAATTGCCCGACAAGGCTTGCCGTGTTGCGGTCAGCCGATCGCTGGCTCCGGAAATATCCATGGTGACACCATCCGGAACCATCCCCTGCGCTTTCAAATGATCTATTAGCTGCGTCTGGACAATTTCGACCCCGGATTCAAGCGGTACCGAGCGCGGCGGGATAACATTCAGTGTCACCGTGCGGCGGCTGTCGACCCGACGCAGCGTATTGGTATGTACCGTTTCCCTCAAATCGACGATCGCGCCGACCGGCAGCACCGTTCCTGCGGGCGTGTAGACGGGCAAAGACGCGATGTCGGCAAGTTCCTCTGCCGGTTGTGTGGTCGTATACATGAACATATCGACCTTGTCGTCTGCCAGGAAGAACTCGTCGATGTAAGCGCCGTCGGTGAGCCCGGCGACCGCAATTCCGACTTCGCGCGCGGTCATGCCCAGTTCCGCCGCACGCTCCCAGCGCGGACGCAGCTCGAGCATTGGCTGACCGAGTGTCAGGATGGGCGGATCCGGACGAACTTGCGGGCCTTCAAAGATTTCCTGAGCGCGCCGATACGCGACGATCACAACATCATAGAGTGACTCGAGATCGGCGCCAGTGATATCGACATTGACGCTGCGTGTACCGCCATCATTACTCGAGATAATCGACCCGCGTGAGGAGAACGAGCGCATACCCGGGTAGTCGGCAAAGCGCTGGTCGATCGCGCTCATCAGCGCATTGATGTGCTTCGGGTCCTTGGTCTCGGCAATCACGCGCAGGTATTGCGGCCGTACCGTAGCAACAAAGTAAGCCAACGCAGGAATCTCACCGTTAGCCCCGGTGAACTCTTTGGATTCACGATCGAGATACGGCAAGAACTCTTCATTGACTTCCTCGGCGATCTGCCGCATCTCATCGAGGTTGTAACCCGTCGGTGCAATCATCAGCGAGAAAGTCTTCGCCTCTTCACCTTCGGGCAGATACTCCGCCGGTGGTGTGAGCATCATGATGATCGCCACCGTGGCCGCGACAATGCCGGTCAGGCACACAATGCGTCGCGGGCGCGTGCTGACAAGCCAGGTAATGAGGTCAACCAGTCGCGACTTGCTCAGGTCACGAGAACGCATGCCATTCTTTCCGAACGACAGTCGCGCACTCAACGACGGCACGACCGTCACCGCGACAAACATCGACACCAGAATCGACGCTGCAATCGCAACGGCGACATCGGAATAAAGCTGTCCGGCTTCGAGATCGAGAAACCAGACTGGCGTAAAGACAAGAACGGTTGTCAACGTCGAGGCGAGCACGGCGGGCCACACGCGCCGCACACCGGCAAGAGCCGCCTCCATGCGCCCAAGACCTTTGCTGCGTTCACGCACAATGCTTTCCAGCACGACGATGCTGTTGTCCAGCGTCATGCCGATTGCAAACGCCACGCCGGCAAGCGAAATGACATTGATGGTCCTTCCCGCAAGCAACAGACCGAGAAACGCCGAGATGGTACAAATCGGGACGCCAATAACGCCAACCAGAGTCGCCGAGAACGAGCGCAGGAAAATGAACATCACGCCGGTCGCCAAAAGCGCACCGATCATCAGGTTGGTCCAGACATTCTTGATCGACGCCTGGACGTAACGGACGTCGTCGGTGGTCAACTCCATTTCCATCCCGGCCGGCTCGAGCACTTCACGACTGAGCTGTTCAGCCACCGGCATGATGGCGTTCTTGATGGCGATGACGTTGGAACCGGTTTCGCGGCGAATTGAAGCAAAAATAACCGGTTCGCCGTTGACAAATGCATGGGAACGGATTTCGTAATGATGAAGCCTGACCCGCGCAACATCCTTGAGGCGGATAATGGCGTCGTCGCGAGAAGCGATGACCAGTTCTTCCATTTCCCCAACATCCTGAAAGCGCCCGACCGTACGCAGCAGATAACGGCGCTTGCCGCTGTTCAGGTCGCCACCGGAGATGTCGATATTGCGCTCGCGAATCGCGGCACGAAGCTGGCTCAGTGTGATACCACGCTCGGCGAGCCGACCCGGATCAACAAAAATCTGCACCTGCCGCTCCGCACCACCGAACATGCCGACGTCAGACACACCCGGAACACGCTCGAGCCTGACCTTGACGTTATCCTCAACGAAGTCGCGCATCAGGTTCATGTCCACACCCTGCGGATTGCCCGGCAGCGGTGAAATGCGGAAATACATGAACGAGTTGGCCGAGAACGACGTCGCGTACAAGCGCGGCTCGTTGACGTTTTCGGGATAGGCCGGTACGCGTGTGAGCGCATTATTGACGCGTATCAGCGCGTCGTTGAGGTCAATACCAAACGGAAACTCGAGGGCAATGGTTGCCTGGCCCATTGTCGCTGTGGAGACCATCCGCTCCACGCCACTGACGCTGCGCAGGTACTCTTCCTGCTCGATGAGAATCTCTTTCTCGATGTCCTGCGGTGTTGCGCCCGGCCACGAGGTAATCACCGAAATGACCCGAATCTCGAGATCCGGAATCATCTGGATCGGCACACGCATTACGGCCATGATTCCGAACACGCAAACGATCAACACACCGATGGCGAGCAAGGTACCGTGTTTGATCGCGCCTTCGAGCATGGTTACTGCGACCCAAAATTGGACGGAACGGTTGCAAGGATGCGCACCTGTTGCCCTTCCGTGAGGGTTTCATTGCCGCGCACTACAATGCGCATGCCGGCGACGAGGCCACTGCGCACATCGACCCAATCACGCAGTGAACGCCCAAGTTGCACTCGCCGCTCGGAAACAGTCGGTGTGTCGCCATCGTTGATAACCCACACGCTGGTGGTGCCATCCGGTTTGCGCAGAATTGCGTCGCGCGGCACCCGCACAATTGACGAACCGCCTTTCAGCGGGAATACCACCCGCGCCGACATGCCGGGTGTCATCACTTTGGAAGCGCCCTTCACCGTCACGCGCACCAGAAAGGTACGTGCGTTTGGATCTTTTACCGGAACGCGCACGGCGACCTTCCCGTCGAGTTGTTCGCCAAGTAACGTGTCAAGTTCAACCTTGACTGCCGAACCGACCGAAATTTGCTCGTAGCGCTCCTGTGGCACCTGCACATCGATACGCAAGCGCCGCATATCGACGAGTTCAATCACCGGTGTGCCCGTTTCAACCCACTCCCCGGGGTCGGTGAAACGGTCACTGACCACACCGGTGAAGGGCGCGACCAGCGTATGGCGTCGGACGATCTCGCGCTGCTGCTTTTGCTCCGCAGCCAGACGTTCGACGCGTGCCGCAGCGACACGCCGTTCGGCCTCGGCAGCGTGCATGCGTGTCTCGGGTACCAGGCCGCGCTCGAACATTTCCTTTGCTTCGCCGTAGAGACGTTGCTGTTCTGAAAGTTGCGCCCTCGCTTCCTCTACTGCAGCGCCGGTTCGCTCCAGTGCGAGCTTCGCCATGGTCGCGTCAAGATCAATGAGCGCTTTCCCGGCAGCCACCCGGTCGCCGGCGTCAACCCGAACTCGCTCGACCAGCCCGCTGACACGCGGCGACAGTGAGGCGGTGCGTTGCGATGTCACGGTTCCGGTCAGCCGCAGTTCGTCACTGGCCCGGGCGCTTTCGACGAGCGCCACCATGACCGGCGGAAGTTGCTGGGCATGGGCGGCCAGTGCAACCAACAACATCGACAACAGGCCGACAAGTTTTAACCGGCTTCCAGACACTGCTCAAATTCCCGTTTAACTAGGTGGATGACCTCGTGGACATCAGTTCGTTCCTTTTGAGGAGGCGGTGTCCCTGCATTAACACGCTCCGCCTACTCTGTTTCTTAGGTTTCACTACACAGGTCATTCGTTTGATGCAGCCAGCTGCTCGTCGACGCACTGCTTGACCTTGGCGTGCCCGTAACGCCCCATCTCGTCCCGGCAGCCAGCGATCAGTTCAGCGTGCTCTTGCGGGTAATCCGCCAACGCGTCTCTGGCAGCAATGTCCTTCTCAGAACACAGCTTGATCCGGTTCCAGCCGGCCTTGTACATCACGCGGTTGCAGCGTCTGACAATGTCGAAAAACTCATCAGGGTATTCTTGCAGCTCTGCGCGCGACTTGTGCTCGGCATCGATACAAATGCTTATTGCCTCGGTTCCGAACTCACCCATTTGCGATTGGCAGCGAATCACAATCTCGGTCCTGATTTCTGCATCGGTCTTTCCACCCGCATACAACTCGACGGCTGATGCTGCGCCAGGCATTAACATCAGCGCCAGGGTAACTATTGCAATCGGCTTCAATTTCATTGTTTCTTACACTCCCACGAGCGTCACGGCGCTCGGCTGTCATGCCCCCGCCTTGGGAACGCTTCCAAGATCATACGCAATAGGCTGTTGCAGGTCCAAGACCGGAAAGCCGTGACCATGCCCACCACCCCCTGGTCTCCGTCAAGACAAAGTCTTGACACCTTGCCTAGTTTCTATCTCAGCTACGATGTGCGGCGAAGTGGTTGATCCGGACTCGACGACCCTGATGCGCCCGGTATCCAGGTCTATTGACTGGAGCAGGCGTTCGACGCGTGCGGGCTCGGAATGATGAAGCTCGACTGCCAGCAGCTTGCAGCCCTCATCGCGCAGCTTTTGTGACGGATGGAAAGTGCCTTGCCATTCAATCAAGGCAGGGGCAATACCACCGAGCAGCAGCGATCCGTCACTGGTAAACGTAATCAACCAATTCAATTCGCCGCGACTCATCGGCTCAATGACGCCAAGTGTTTCCGTGCAAGCGGAAACGGCGCTATGAATGTCGCTGGTTCTCGCCACCCAGGTGGCAAGCCGAGGTTCACTGACGTTGTCGAGATCAAACAAGCGCGGGCGACCCGGATCCGGTGCATTGGGGTCGGGCGAAATGACTTCGAGGTAGGTATCTTCGCCGAGGCTCAGCAGGCAATTGTGGGTGCCGATGTTCTTATGCTTGCCACCGAATTCCGGGGTGGCACCGAGGGCGTCGCGCACCCACTGCACACCGGCTTTGAGATTGGGCGCCGTTACTATCAGATGGTCGATTGTTGATGACGTGTTCAATGGTCAAACTCCACACTCGTTGCGACCCCACGCCGGTCAACGCTGCCGCGCAGCATACTGGCCAACAGGCTGTTCAAAACCATCCCGCAGCGCGCGCTCTCAGCAAGCGCGCTTTCAGTTCACGGCGCAGTTCGATAGAGCGGCCATCGACATCAATCACTGTCGCACCGTCGCCGGCAAGCACCGTGTCCACTGCTACCCATGCGTAGTCAGCAACCTCACGGAACGCGGCAGCACTGTCATCTTCGAGCTGAGACAACTCGCTAATTGCACTTATCGGAAATCGGTCGGTCCTGGCAAAAAAGAACACAAAACCACGATCGCCCATGCTGCGCGTGGAATCAACTATCTGACGGAGGTGATCGGGTGACAGATAGCCACGAGTTTCCTCGAAAGCCTCGCGTATCGCCGTTTCGTACGCCGTTTCGCGGCGCTCACCGCCCGTGTCACTGACCAACTGCCGGCGGCCGCCCGGCATTTCAAAGAAAGGGCGACTATTATGCTTCACGAGAAAGACCTGCGTTGACTGCTGATGCTGGGCAACAAGCAGAATACCCGCCGCCATGAAATCCCGGTTCGCATCAGCTGATACCGCTGTTGAACTCAATACCACAAGCAACAAGAAGAGACAGGAACCGGCCTGTTTCATGCACAAACGCGCACGACTGCGCGCATCTTCCCTTACATCGCTTGAATCAAGCCCCGTACGTGCGCTGCAGATCAAGATACGCGCGTATGTCATCACAACCCCGACAACCAAAAAGTCTTACTGAAAATGCAAGAAGTAACAGCGTCTGGTCAAGGTTTTTTTACCTCAACTGTTTAGCCCTGAAAATCGGCAACGCATCAATGCTTCCGGGCACGGCCTGATACGATACGCGTCTTTGGCATGGCCGACCATTTCCGGCGTATTCCTGGTCAGACGACTCGAAGCCCGGACAACGATAGGCGGTCAGGTGACAAACGACTCAACAGGAGAGGGGAAAAAAGTGAATATTGCCCCGGAAACGATTGAATTCCTTATGAGCCTCGGAGTCAACGCGCTCGCAGCGATCGTAATCCTGATTGCTGGCTGGCTGATCGCCGCGGCTGCCCAACGCACCGTCCGCCGCCGCGCCGAGCAGTCCGAAGTCTTCGACTCTACCCTGGCCATTGTCCTTGGCAAGATCGCGCGCTTGCTCATTCTTGCTGTTACGCTCATTGCTGTTTTGAGTCAGTTTGGGGTCCAGACTGCTAGTCTGATCGCGCTGCTGGGTGCCGCCAGTCTGGCAATCGGGCTTGCGCTGCAAGGCACTCTGAGCAATGTGTCGGCAGGGATCATGTTGCTGGTGCTACGCCCGATCCGGGTGGGTGACGTCGTCGAAGTTGGCGGGATGCTTGGTAAGGTCGAGGAAATTGGCCTCTTCGTGACCAGCATGAACACGCCGGACAACATTGCCATGGTGATTCCCAATTCGCAGATCTGGGGGTCATCCATCAAGAACTTCACCCAGAACGACACGCGGCGGGTCGACATGGTATTTGGAATCAGCTACTCGGACGATATGGAGAGAGCGGTCACAATCGTGAATTCGCTCATCGCATCGGATGAGCGATTCCTGAAAGAACCAGAACCGCTGGTAGCCATTGCTGAACTGGCCGACAGTTCAGTGAATATCTACGCGCGCCCTTGGGTAAATCGCGCCGATTTCTTCGCTGCCAAACTCGACCTGACCAGGAAAGTCAAAGAGCGTTTCGACGCTGAAGGCATCTCGATCCCGTTTCCGCAACAGGAGGTGCACATGCACCAGTTGGGGCCGAAAGCTGCCTGACAGCTTTATCGCGAAATCGAGACAACGAAAAGGGCCCCGGCACGGGGCCCTGTCTTTTACAACTGCAAATGCTTTAGTTTATTGCCAGGGCGCGTCCAACGTGCCAACCGATTTGGGATAAGCAACAATACCCCACGGCAGCTTCATTCCGGTAATACGTTTAACCACCTTCATTTCGTTCGCGTCGATGACGACCACCTCGTCGGAACGACCACAGGCGATGAGGATATGATTGTCGTCTGGCGTATATGTGAAGTGCCAGCAACGCTTGCCGGTCTCGACCTGGCCAACGGCCTCCCATGTGCTGGTATCGAATACCTGGATTACTCCACCTCTTGCCAAAGCGACGAGCAAGCGCGAACCGTCGCGATTGAACGTCACGCCGTAAGGAACCTGGCCGGTTTCAACGTCCCTCAGCACATTGAAATCGCTGTCCATTACCACCAGGTGATTGCCGTATTCAACACTGGCAACATACATCTTCCCGTCGGGTGACATCTTGATGCCGCGCGGCCGGTTTCCGTACGGGCGCGTGCTGATTTCCTTGACCATCTTGCCGGTCTCGATATCGTGCACGGTGACATTTTCGTCGGCTTCATTGGTGACAATGATTTTGCTGCCATCAGCGGAAAACTCGATGCCCTCGGTCTCCATGCCACCAGTGATCGCCTTGATAACCTTGCCCTCGGTCAGGTCGACCACCGCAATTTTGGCCGGCTCCTCCTCGTCCTCCTCGCGCTGCTTGGCAAGCGCTTTGGCTTCTTCGGAGCCGGGCTTGGGCGGCGGGCCGCCGATCGCAGCCGGTTCGAACGACACGAAGGCGCGGTCGCCTCGGATGCGAACGAATTCCGGGTTCTCGCCGATCGGGACACGCTTAATGACTTCGCCGCTGACGCGGTCAATCAGTGAAAGGTCTCCGCCATCGACATTGGCCGTCACCAGCAGCTTGCCGTCCGCGGTAATGCCAATGCCGCGTGGGCCTTCGGCACCGACGTTGATCTCGCCAACCGGCTCGAAAGTGGCAAGGTCAATGACCGTAACGTTTCCTTTCTGATTACTGACGTAAGCCAGTGGCGCCGGCTCTTCGGCGGCCTCCTCCTTGCCGCAGCCCAACAATCCGGTCAGGCCGAGCAGCGCAGGAAGAATCAGTGCGCGCGTCATGGTTCGGGATTTCATCAATAGCCTCCTCCTGATTGACTCATTGGAAAAAATCTAAGCGCGTGATTCTAATGCATTCTTGTCGCATTGGTTGACACCAATGGCGCCGCTAGGACAACCGAACCAGCAAAGGGCTCCGAAAGCGCGGTGCGGCGTCAACCGTTCAAGACGGTTGCGCACACCAACGACGAGACTGCTTCAAATATCTGAGGTGCAGTTGGGGCAGCGAGTAGCCTTGATCGGGATCGACGTGAAGCACATCGGACAGTCTTTAGTTGTTGGCTCGGCAGGCGGCGCTTCTTCTTCCTTGCGCTTCATCTTGTTGATACTTCGGATCAACAAAAAGACCGCAAAGGCAACAATGAGAAAACTGATGATGGCATTGATGAACACCCCGTAACTTATAATGACCGCACCCGCTTCCTTTGCATCGGCAAGCGCTGCGTACGGACCAGCCGTTGCTCCTTCTTTCAGCACAATGAAGAAGTTTTCGAAATCGACGCCACCGAGCAATAGACCGACCGGCGGCATGATTACATCAGATACAAGGCTCTTGACGATGGTACCGAAAGCTCCGCCAATGATGATGCCCACCGCCATGTCGACGACATTGCCGCGCATGGCGAATTCCTTAAACTCTTTCAACATGGACCGCTCCGTTTCTTGTCTTTGTCAATGTTTAATGCAAGTGCTCTCATTACGATGTGAGCCGGCCGGATAATGCCGCCAAAACCAACACCGCACAAGCTCTGCTGCGCGCATCCAACCCATGCCCTAGGGTGGTTCGGGATGACAACCGGTATTGAACAACGCTTCTGCATAGGTGTCCCGCTCGACGCGCTTCCATGGACCCGCCGTTTCCTGAACATAGACTGCCTCGCCAGTTCCCATGCGACCGCTGTGGTAAGCAAAATAAAACACGCGCCACTGATTGCTGTGGCAACGGATTTCGGCCTGCATTTTCACTGACTGGTATTCACCGCCATATAACGGCTGCGCAGTTTTGTGATCCTGTAGCGTCCAGACCTTGGCCATGGTGCCGCGCTTGCGCGTCAATGTTTCGTCGACGTACCAGTCAACATCGTCGGCCGCGATCAGGAACGCCCAATCAGCGACAGCGGTTCCGGGCAAAGCCGCAGTCATCATTCCAGACACAGCAAGCAGGCTCAGAGCGAGTAATCGGGTTCGCAGCATCAAGCAAGGCCACCGTCCGCAAGAGCGGTCAACGCAGCAAGCGACGGGATGACGGCGAACAAACCGATTGCGATTTTCTTCATGCTTAGCCCTTTACTGATAATTGGTGGAGAGGCCAAGGTTACTGAATTCAACTCAGTTCTTCCTCGCAATTAGATCTTCTTGCGCAGTGCCAGCCACGACGGTTGGTACCGTAAGTTGGCGCCCCACTCGGCCTCGGTTCTGACCGCCTAACGCGCGCGCGGTCAGGGCGACCAGAACGTCGAGCACACAATAGAACCCGCCTGCGGCAAGCGGTGGATTATGACTGGTCAGACCGAAGTACGGCACGTCCGCATGCCAGGTCCAGTTGCCCAACCAGGTTCCGTAAAGTTCCGCCAGCAGGGAAACGACCAGCATCAACGAATACAAACGCCTGCCTTCGGGCTGCATCCAGCAGAGGACGAACAAGCCAACAAGCATGACACTTACGGTGTCGAAACCCGAGTAAAAAGCGTAACCGGCGTAGGCAACTGCCACGACCGGTACGAAACGCACAAACCACTGCGGTATGCGCGGCGCGAAGACCAACCCGATCCAGAACAGCATCACGTGACCGGGCGGAACGAAAAAAGGAATGTTCTCCAGCCTGTATGTGTATAACCCCCAGACGAGGGACAGGAAAATTTCTCCGGCGGTCGCCCAAACAAGGCAGGCATAAAACGGCAAACGCCACTGCGACGGACTCGCGGCGATCAGGGCAAACATCAGCCCCCACGCCCAGATGCTCAGCACAAGCTGCCCGGCAATGCCACCAAATCGATCGACCATCAGTCCGAATACGAACGTTGCGATGATCAGGCCAAGGTAGGCCCAGGTCTTCGCGTCGATTCGATATTCCTGGTCCGCTCGATTCATTGCCTCAACTCAAAACGGTCCAATCCAAAACGGTTCAGTCCAAACGGTTCAGTCCAAACGGTTCAGTCCAAACGGTTCAGTCCAAACGGTTCAGTCCAAACGGCTCAGTCCAAACGGCTCAGTCCAAACGGCTCAGTCCGAAACGGCGCGGCGCGAAACGACCACGTCACGTTTTGACTAACTCGGCAGATAAGCGGCGAATTCTCTTTCGATGGCCTTTGGATCTGTCGCAAGCCCCTGGCTCACGCCCTGTGCCATGCCACCCGGGTAGACCTCCTCGGTTTCGTCTTCGACAGCCTGCAGGCTCGCATCGGCGACGTCAGCGGGGTCCTCCTTGGGCCCTTCAAAGTCCCGCTCCATGTCGGTATCGACCGCACCGGGCATGACAGCGATGACCTTGGTGTGCTGTTTGGCCAGTTCGGCACGTACGCCCTGCGTCATCAGCAATCCGGCCGCTTTTGACGCACACAGAGAACCGTAAGCAGGCAGTGACACGCGTGCAATGATAGAGAGCATATTGACAATGGTTCCGCCGCCGTTGTGTTTCAGAATCGGCGCAAACGCCCGGCACATCGACAATGTTCCAAAGTAGTTGGTTTCGATTTCGTCTCGCGCATCGTCAAGCACCGGTGCAGCGATCAGCCCTTTCTTGCGGTTGATGCCGGCGTTGTTGATGAGCAGGTTGACATCTCCTGCCTGAGACGCTGCAGCGGCGACTTGTGCCGGCTTGGTAATGTCCAGCGTCAGCACGTGGATCTTGTCGGAATGCGCGGCTTCGAGGTCCTTCAGTTTTGCTGGGTCGCGCGCGGTAGCGTAGACCTTCTTTGCGCCGCGCGCGATTAGCACCTCGACAAAGGCACGGCCGATGCCTCGGTTGGCACCGGTAACAAGTGCAACAGAACCGTGGATTTTCATTCTCGATCTCCTCTCTTATTCGTCGGTTTGATTCGAAATCGGTTTGATTCGAAACGCCCCCCGGGCAGCCAGAATCGATTTAGTGGCTGGGCGCTACAGAACGGCGGCAATCGCGAGATTATGGTTGCGCACCGGTTTCACAAGCCGCCGATGGCCGTCTTTGGAAGCGGGCAATTTAGTGTGCTGTTCGACAAATGACCTTCGAAAGTCACGACGACAATCAACGCCATGCAGCGTTGCTCGCCTCACCGGGTGCCCAACCCTGTCTCGGCTCGCGCCTTGCCTGGCGCAGATTTCGCCGAACTTTCATAGGCAGCGTTGGCATCCGTGCGTACAGTCCGCTGTGCGTCCGGTCTTCGAAATAGCTAAGGTATTTGTCGAACAGCACACTATGTGGCAGGTGCGGCTTTGTCAAGGACACACCGGCGAGAGCAGACTACGTTGTAGCCGTTTGACACTCCCGGTTGCCGCGGGTAAAAAGGGCCGCTTCACCACGCCGGGATCAGCTACGCACTCAGAGCGACGAGTTTCCGGACGAATTTGAAGGCAAGGAGAAAACGACATGGTTGGCCAATGGATCGAAATCCCCGCAGGCGACGGCGGCTCGTTCCGCGGATATCTCGCATTGCCTGCTTCGGGCAAGGGGCCGGGAATCGTGTTGTGTCAGGAGATTTTCGGGATCAACGAGTACATCAGGGATGTCGCTGATTACTACGCCGAGGAAGGCTATGTTGTGCTGGCACCCGATTTATTCTGGCGCATTAAGCCGGGAATCGAACTGGGCTACAGCGAAGAGGACCGCAAACAGGCATTCGAGCTTTTCGAGAAGTTTGATAACGACAAGGGTATGGAGGACGTCACCGCAGCGGTGCGGACTCTGAGAACCCGCGACGAAGTAGCAGGAAAGGTTGGCGCCCTCGGATTCTGTCTCGGCGGACGCCTCGCCTATCTCGCCGCAGCCCGCTCGGGGGTGGACTGCGCAGTCGCCTACTACGGTGTGACAATCGACGAGTATCTGAATGAAGCGGAGAAGATCAACGTTCCTATGGTCATGCACTTCGCTGCCGAAGACCAGTTTGCACCGATGGACAAGGTGGAAAAGATCCAGGCCGCACTTGCCGGTCGGGACAATATCGAAATCTACGTTTATCCCGGCGTGGATCACGGTTTCGCGCGCCCGGCGTCGCAGCATTATCACAAACCGTCGGCACTAATGGCACATCATCGATCGATCGCGCTATTCCGGCGCACCATGGGACCGCACTACGATTTCTCGACACTATGGGACAAGCATTGCGAGTGCGAGTTTGCGACGCGCGACGCAGATGCAACCATGAAGACAATGGTTGCAGAACCTTATGTTAATCACATTCCGACCATGACCGGCGGCGTCGGTTACGAGAAACTACGCCGCTTCTACAAGCACCACTTCATTCCGAAGACACCGCACGATACAACGCTGATTCCGATCTCGCGCACTATCGGCGAAGGTATTCTGGTTGATGAACTTTTGTTTTGCTTCACTCACGACATCGAGATCGACTGGATGCTGCCGGGACTCGCGCCGACTGGCAAACGCGTCGAGATTCCCCTGGTAGCGATTGTCAAATTCCGTGGCGACAAGCTGTACAACGAGCATATCTACTGGGATCAGGCGTCGGTGCTGGTGCAGATCGGCGTACTCGATCCGAAAGGTCTGCCGGTAGCGGGAATCGAGACCGCCAACAAACTTGTCGACGAGACTCTGCCTTCGAACACACTAATGCAGAAGTGGCCGGAAAGCGAGGGTAAGGACTGACGTCCTGAAGGCGCTCACCGCCAAGGACGCCGGGGGGCGCTGGGAGAAGCAACTCAAGAAGCTGCCTTCGAACAACCGCAAAGCCCGTCGACAACTTTGCGGTGGCAGCTGATCGTGCAGCACGACGTCGGAGGGTGCCGACGTCCGCTAGATTCGGTCAGCGACTCTGGCTAACTGCAGGCGCGGTACAGCCAGTCGTTCTCGGCCGAACCCGAATCAGGTTTGTAGTACTCTTCGGCACCCGGCGGGACAGTGATGATCTTCACTGTCCGGCCCCGGCGGTCACGAAGTTCGATCACGGCGATCGACATTTCCTTGCTGTCACAACGTGCCGTGTAGCTGACCGTCCGTTCAGCCACTCCTCCAGGTGGAATGTCGTCCGGGTTGGTGTACCTGATAACGACGTCAAAGTAGAGCTTGCCACGGAATTCGCGCACCGAGCCTTGCGAGAACTTCGCAGTCTCGTTATCGCGCACAGCCGCCACGCCCTCTACCGTGTACGAACCCTGCTGCGCAAACACAACACTACTCAGCAGCAAGGCCGCAGCTCCAGCAAATAACCTGGTCATAATCTCACCTGTTTACAGTCAGCCAAGCTTGTTTAGGTCCACAAACATTCACTAAGTTCCTACACCAGCAATCTTAAGTCAACGCAAATCACCACTTCTGACTTTCTCCTTGATGGCAAACAGCAGCGCTCGAATACGCTTCATTGACTTTGCGTCCGGCTGATTGCCCTGGTGCGCCCAGCGCCGTGCCTCGAAAAACAAACAAGTACGTAGATGGGTCAGCGTCGCAGGTGGTTTCGCCGCGATTTCGGCACATTTCTCAATGGAACCCCAGTATTTGTAGCCGTCGAAAGTGAGTGCAAACGGCTCGATACGCGACCACGATTCCTTGAACGACGGAATATCGCCTACCGACAGCTCGGCATTGCCAATCTCGTTGTCCACCACGCATCCCCTGTCGACGATACGCCCGCATCGGCCCGCTCAATCGGTGCACGCGACGCCAATCATTTAAAAGACATTATGACAAATGATTCATCAACCGTCACAGCCCTCCGCTATCGGTCGTCACGCTATCCCAGTCCTGATCATGATGACGTTTCAGCCAGTTGAGGGCGTAATGGCGCTCGTAGACAATACCCGCATTCAGATCGACCGGCGTCGCCCGCTTTGCCAATGTGGCGTCAACAAGTGACCAATGATAGCGATAGATCAGGTCGGCCTGGTCCAGAACCTGATCAAATGGACGCTGTTTCGCGTTGGCGATGAATGCTTGGGCGTTTCGATCACGCATGCATGACACCGCGAACGCCACATCACAAGCATCGCGCGGAATACTCAGGATCTTCACATAGCCGAGTGACCAAAGCAGTGTCCACGCCGCCTCATACCGCCACAGGAAACGGCTACGCTGTTTTTCGGAAGGTTGCGGGTCACGAATGAAATCCTTCTCCTCGCGCGAAAAATAGGCCGCCAGACCATATTGGCGAACCACCCGCAAGACCATGGTTTGATCCATACGCTCGGCCTTGATCGCGGTCATCAGGACACACAGCGTTCGCAAGGCCACCTCTTCCTTGTCACGAGGTCCGGCGCCATGCCTGACTTCGAGCAAGGGAAGATCCGGATTCACCGGCACGCCTTCGCTCGAGAGAATTCGTTCGGAACGTTCCTTCCGTTGGATCGCGGCCGTGTTTTGTGCGTCAGACTGGCGCTGCTGCTGCTTCGCTTTTCGCAGAATCAGGTGCATCGCCGCGCCTTCAGTGCTCAATCAGGATTGACCGCAACTTGCGCTGCGGGCAATGCAGGACCGCCGCCCCAGCGCTCCGCGCAGCGGCCATAGATCACTTACGAGACCTTATCGACCTGCCGGTCCGACCGAGTTTCAACCGCAGCCGCGCCGGCACCTGATCCGATCGGCAAATTTACGACACATGTGCTGCCGTCGCGCACACCCTGAACAACCACGTGCTGGCTGTCTGGCTGGTAAATGCGCTGAACCTGCAACTGACTAGTTTGGCTAGAAGCCAATTCCCGGCTGGCGGCATGTGCGACTTCCGCGGCAAACGAGACAGCCGGGTCGGCGCCCTCAGTCCGAATGCGCTGCAGTTCCTGCTGGATGAGTTCTTTCTGGTTACTGGCGACGCTTCTGCCCACCTTGATCAGATAAACCACGAACAGGGTAGATCCCACGCCGTAGACAGCCCAGAAGATCAGTGCCCAAATCATCGCGACACCTCAAATTCGACATTGGCTTGCTCGATGCAAGTCGTGGGCCAGCCGAGCAAGGCGCCGGTAAGCCATGATTCAGTTGAGTTTTTTCCTGAATGGCGCACACGCTTAGTGGCGCCAATGGGCGACAGTATTACTGCCCCGTTTTCGGCATCACACTGGTGTCAGAACGAAGCAGCACATGATCACATCGGACACCAGCCAGACGTAAAACTGGCCTCGCCGTACCCCTTGCCGCAGGCAAGGCGGTATATGCCAGGCGGCGCTAGCGGTAAGCGCGCCGCACGCGACGTTCAGCGTCGCGTGCGGCATCCTTCGGTGTGCGCTGACCGGAAACTGCTTGCGCGAACATATCAACCACTATCCAGTCGGCGAGAGCGGAGGCCGACTTTTCGCCAACGTCACCGGCGTAGCCCGACCAGCGCATACGCTCAACAACGTTGCGAAACGGCAAATACTTTGGATCGGACTTCCAGAACGGTGTATCGGCATACGCTTTCAGAGGCGGGCACATGTAGCTGGTCGCGGCCTCCTGCCATGGTTCGTACTGCTCACGCTCCCACATGAACTTGAGATAAGCCTTGCAGGCCTTCGGATATTTTGTGTAGCCGTAAACGTAGGCCTGCGACAACAAGTGAAGCTCGGCCGGCACGCCCGACGGCCCGACCGGGAAGGCCGCATGATCCATGTCCTCGGCAATGGCGCGCAGCTTCGCATCATCGGAATTCTTGGCGACGTAATAGATCGACGGTCCGTTGGAGGTGAGACTGATGCGCCCCTCAAGAAACGAATTGTTGTTCGATACGCCCGTCCATGACAGCGTGCCCTTGATGAAGGTCGAATACAGTTCGCGCATGTACTCGATCGCGTCGACAGTTTCCTTGCTGTTGATCGCAGGCTTGTTCGACTCGTCCACCATCTTGGCACCGAATCCCCACAGCACGTTGTGACTCCAGGTCTCGGCATCCCCGGTGGCGTGCGACAGCGCAAAACCGGGCGGATGGCCGTTCTTTGCGAGCGCCTTGCACATTCTCAGGTAGTTTGCGAAATCGATCGGAATCGAGTCGAACCCCGCCTCCTTGACCCACGACCTGCGGTAATTCAGCAAAGCACCACCCGCACCCAGCGGCAGTCCGATCCATTTGCCCTTGTCGGAGCCGCTGTTGACGGTTCCGTAGCGCCGGGCGGTCGCATACCATCCGCCATATTTCTCGCCAAGATATTCCGCGAGATCGGTCAGTTCGAGCAATCGCTCGCGAAACAGATGCGGATCGTCCATCCAGCCAAGCACAATGTCAGGTCCGGAGCCGACGTTGGCAGCCATCGCCGCTTTCGGGCGAATGTCTTCAAAGCCTTCGTTATCAACCCGCACCTTGACACCAGTCAGTTGCGTGAACTTTACGGTGTTGGCGAGCCACTGGTCTTCGTCGCCCTGAATGAAACGACGCCAGCGCATCAGCCGGATACTGGCTCCTTTCTCCGGCTTGACATCAAAGGCCGCCATTGTGCGCGAGGGAAGCAGTAGCGCTGGTGCGGCACTGACAGCTGCAGCGACGCCCAGTGTTTTTAGCGTATCGCGACGGGAAAATTCGCTCATAGACTCCTCCTGACGACGTGGCTTCGCTTTCCTCTACGGTCAGTCATCGAGCACCACTAATTTCACTTCATTATAGGCGAGTGCTTGTCAGTGGTTGCATCTCGAACAGATTTGTCGCACCGTTGCTGCCGTCGCCGCAATCCGACTGAATGATTGGCCGACCCGGCAATTGACCGTGTTCTCAGCGCGGGCAAAATCAGCAGGAACAGAATATGGACACCACAAAACTACGTATCGATTTCGAACAGATACCCTGGCAGCCTGCACTGCCAGGCAGCCGTTTCAAACTCGCCGTATGCGGCAAGCAGCAGTTACGCTTGCTCGAGTTCAGCCGCGAGTTCGTGGAACCGGATTGGTGCACCAAAGCGCACAGCGGCATCGTTCTCGAGGGTGAACTCGAAATCGATTTTCACGGGCACACGGAGCGTTATCTCCAGGGAAGCGGCCTATTTATCCCCGGCGGCGCCGAAAGCGGGCACAAGGCGCGCGCGGTAAGCGAGCGGGCATTGTTGTTCCTGGTTGAAGACGCTGATTGAAAACGGATAGCGCTGCTTCGCGAATTGAACCTGCGATCAGTCCTTTACCTCGGGCACGGTAAAGAATGGCGTTGGCCTGAGAATCTTGTTTTCCTGGCTTACGATGTAATCGGTCGCCTTGCCCAGATACCTTCCCCAGGCAGGATCAGCGGTAAGTCGGTTGCGGCGTTCCTCGCGGTCGTTCAAGTCCTTGTAGGCCCACAGATGCACGACCTGATTCAACGCGCCAATGTCATTGCTGAAATACCAGCCGACGCAATGGCCGAGGTACTTCTTCTGCAGCGGAAAGCCTTCCTCGCCATATATCTTCAGAAAATCGTTGAGCTTGCCCGGTTTGAGGGTGTAAGTACGGTGGTCGATCACCATGATATGTCCTCCTTGGTTTATTGTTTCATCCGGCACCGATGACTTCTGGATGCTTGCCTGAAGTATTCAGTTTCCGATCTGACAGAACCTGACGTCCGCCGGGACGGCGTTTATTCGTGCAGAAACTCGCCGATCGCATGGTTGAGAAAAAGACTGTCTTCGCTACGGGTCGCAGTTGCGGCCTGGTGCCCCTGCACCGATGGTATCTCAACCAGGCGCGCACTAATGATCTGCTGCGCCGCCAAATGCGCGGATTCCACTGGATTGAATAGGTCAAGCGGTGGTGCGGCGATCAGCGCCGGCACCTTGATCGCGGCAAGCGCATTTCCCTGCACTCCGGGCGTGCCATCGACATCATGTGCCTCGTAAGCCCACGACTGGTACAGATAATCGTGCGCATCGAAGCCACCGGATTCGGTCTGTTCGGTCAAGGTTGCCAACCATCGTTGCGCAGAGGCCATATCCGGCGCGAACTCCTGTACAGCTGCCGGTGTACGCGCCAGCAACGCCGTCATGAGTGCTGTGTAGGCAGCCCAGCCGCGCGCCGGCCTGGACCGAAAACCGGTTTCGCTCCACTCTGGATCGGCAGTTAAACAGCGTCGCGCGGTTTCGACTACCAATGCCGCCCATGGATGCGTTCTGGCCATTGGCGTCATGGCGACGATACGCCCGGCCAAGCCCGGATGACTGACCGCCCATTGCAACGCTTGCATGCCACCCATCGACGCACCAACCACGGCGTGCACCCGGTTCACCTCGAGCACTTCGGTGAGCAAACGGTACTGCGCGCGAATCATGTCGCGAATCGCAAAACGCGGAAACTGCATGCGCGGTTGTACGGCACTGTTGGAGGGTGAAGTCGACAAGCCGTTGCCGATCGGGTCGGCACAGACAACGAAATATCGATCGGTATCAAGTGCTTTACCGGGGCCAATCAGGAAATCCAGACGGTGATGATTGCCCGTAAGAGAGATACACACGAGAACCAGATTGGAGCGCTCTGAGTTCAATTCGCCATGTGTCACGAATGACTGCCGGTAGTCATGAATGACTTCGCCATTTTCGAGTTCGAGGTCGCCCAGCTCCGCGATCTGATGCTGACGCTCGATCCATTCCGGTTGCATCGGGGGATGGAGAAAAGCTGCTTTGCTCATCTTTGCATTTTCTCTATCCGTCGACTTCAGTCAAACATGATGACAGTCCGTATGCCTTCGCCGCGCGCCAGCATATCAAAGCCGCCATTGATTTCTTCCAGACGAATGCGCCGGGTGATCAATTCGTCGAGCTTCAGACTGCCGGCGAGGTACTGCTCAACGAGCCACGGAAAGTCACGCGTCGGACGTGCATTACCATAGCTGGATCGCACCATCTCGCGCTCGCCCATCAGCGAACCCCAGCGAAAAGCAACTTCGGTATCGACGTTGACTTTTCCCAACCAGACCACACTGCCGCCCGGCCGGACCATTTCAACCGACGACCGCAACGCCTGAACGTTACCGGCCGACTCGAGAACATAATCCGCGCCGCGGCCTACTGTCAGATCCATGATCTGACTCAATGCATCGGTGCCTGCCGCGTCCACGGTATGCGTCGCACCAAATCCACGGGCGCGCTCGAGCTTGTCCTCGCCGATGTCCACAGCAATGATCTTTGTCGCGCCAGCTAATCGCGCACCTTGCAAAGCGTTGAGGCCGACTGCGCCACAGCCAATCACAGCAACACTGGAACCCGGCTCAACTTGTGCCTTACGGATGACACCACCGACGCCGGTCATTACGCCACAGCCAATAAGGCACGCTCGGTCGAACGGTATTTGTTTCGGCACCGGGATCGCTCCAGACTCCGGCACGATGGTGTACTCCGCATGCGTCGATGTCACCGAATAGTGATGCACCTCGTTGCCATTGCGCTGCATGCGTGATGTGCCATCGAACAAGTGCCCTTGCGGCTGATGTTGCCGGAACGGTTCGCACAGTATCGGCAAATCACGTTCGCAGTAGAAACAGTGGCCGCAGTGCGGATTCCAGGAAAGAATGACATGGTCTCCAGGCCGTACGCGGGTGACACCCGACCCAACTTCTTCCACGACACCGGCACCCTCGTGACCGAGCACGATCGGCATTGGATAAGCGAGCGAACCCTGGATGACTTCGAGATCGGTGTGACACAAGCCGCTGGCATGGATGCGCACCAGCACATCGCCTGCTTGCAGTGGCCGCATGTCCAGCTCGTCGATCTCGAGCGCTTTGCCGACCCCATTCAACACTGCAGCTTTGAATCGCATCTGTGCTTACTCCCGGACAACCTTCATCATTGCGCTGATGCAGCGACCGGTTGCCTCGCGCGGCATGCGCACGCCATTATCAACCGCCATACCTTGGCAACCATAGCGCGATCTCCGGAAAAAATACTACCGTCGCCAATACGCTGGCCTGAAGAATCAGAAACGGCCACATCGCCGAGAAGATATCGTTCAAAGAAACTTCCGGTGGTGCGACCCCTTTCAAATAGAATGCGGCCGGTCCAAACGGTGGCGTCAGATACGAGAGCTGCATGTTGAGACAAAACAGGACGCCGAACCACACGGGATCGTAGCCAAGCTCGCGCACAATCGGCACAAAGATCGGCATGGTAAGCAGGCAAATGCCGACCCAATCCATGATGCACCCAAGCGCAAACAGAATCGCCATCATGAGAAAAATAATGCCGAGCGCCGGAACGTCGAGACCGGCAAACAACTCGCGAATGAAGCCAGGACCGCCAGCAAGGTTATAGACCCCGATCATTGCCGTCGCGCCGAAGGATAACCAGAGAAGCATGCCGCAGGTCTGCATGGTCTGGCGGATCGAATCGCGCATGATCGGCCAGGTCAGTTCGCGACGCACCAGCGCGGCGATCATGGTACCGACCACGCCCATCGCTGCCGCTTCGGTCACCGAGGCAATTCCAAAATAAATCGTTCCCAGCACCGCGGAAATCACCAGCATTGGCAGTGCGAGACCCTTGAGCAAAGCCAGCTTGGCAAGCGCGCTGACATTGCGCTCCTCGGCCGGCGCGACCGGCCCGAGTCGGGGATTGACCTGACAGCGCACAAAGATATACGCCATGTAGACGCTTGACAGCATCAGGGCCGGCACGATGTTGGCAATGAACAGGTCTCCGATCGCAACATTGACCGTCAGGCCGTAAATGATCAGTACGATAGAAGGTGGAATCATCGTGCCGAGTGAACCTCCGGCGCAGATGGTGCCAATCGCCAGCTTCTTGTCGTAGCCAAGCCGCAGCATCTGCGGCAAGGCGATCAGACCGAGCAGCACGATCTCGCCGCCAATAATGCCGGTCATGGCGCCCATGATGGTCGCCACAATCATGGTCTGAATTGCCAGTCCGCCGGGCAGTCCGCCTGCCCATACCCGCATGGCGCTGAACAAGTCTTTCGCCACACCGCAGCGCTCCATGATCGATGCCATCAGGATGAACATCGGCACGGCCACCAAGGCATACTCGTTCATGAACGTGTAGATGCGACTGGCGATGAGAGTCAGGCCATCGGTGCCGAACAGCAAGAGCGTGAAGGTGACCCCTATCAGTCCGGTGACAAACGCCAACGGCAAGCCGAGCAGCAACAGCAGGATCATCCCGCCGAACATCAACACGGTGATCCATTCAATGCTCAACGGCTCGATCCCGAGTAACTGCGCCTGCCAATGCGCCGGAGGTCCTCGATGACATGCATCACCGTTTGCAGACTCATGATTGCAGCGCACACGGCGAACAGGGATTTGAGATACGCGGGTATCGGCCAGTTCAGGGCGGTGCCTGTAGTCTCACCGTGCTGCACTGCTTGCCAGCCTTGCGCAGTTGCCGCATATGTCAGGAACAGCAGGAAAACCAGTGTCAGCAACGAGCTCAACAGTCGCGCCCAGGCCTGCATTGCAGGCGGCATTTTTTCATAGGCATAACTGATGGTGATGTGGCGCCGCGAAGAATGAACATACGGTCCGCCGATGACGAAACAGGTCGCGGCGCATGCGATCGACAGCTCGTGCACCCAAATGGTGGGCAGGCCGACGGCATAGCGCATCAGCACTTCAAATGCGCTGATCGCGACAATCAGCAGAAACAGGTAACTCGCGGCATTGCCGATGGTATGGACGAAACGCGTGACTGGAGAACGTTCCGACATGGTTCGCTCAAATGACTGACGACCACCTGCAGTCAGTCAAGCAACCCGAGCTGTTTCAGATAAGCAACCTGCGAATCATAGATGCGTTGCGCCATGGGACTACGCTCCGCGTATTTCTTCCACACACCCTGCGCGATCTGGCGGAACTTGCGCCGCTCTACTGCAGGCAGATCGATCGTCTCGAAGCCGAGTTCGTCGGCCTGGGCCACAATCGATTCGTCGGCGGCGCGGTTACGTTCGATCATTTCGGTGGTGAAGATTCCGACTTCCTCAACGACCAGTGCTTTCAGATCATCGGGAAGCGCGTTCCATTCATTCATGTTGACGGCAAAATCGGCCATCGGCATCGAATGGTAACCGGGGTAGATCGGATACGGAGCAAGTTTGTGATAGCCGAGATCCTGGTTCATCGACAGCGTGCCCCAGTCACTGGCATCAACCACACCGCGCTCGAGCGCTGTATAGACTTCACTGCCGGGAAGATTAACCGGGGCTGCGCCCAGAATCTGAAAGATGTCCTGACCAATGCCCTGCGGCGCACGGATCTTGACGCCCTTGAAATCGGTCAGTTTGCGAATCGGTTTCTTGGAGACCAGGCTCTCCGCGCCGTACCAGACGCCACCCACAAAAAACACGTTATACCGACCGTACAACTCTCGGGCCAGTTCGAGACCGCCGCCGTTTTCCAGCCACTGGCGCATCTGCTCGGGAGTCTCGAATCCACCTTGTGGATCGCTTAGCAGTGCGAACGCGGCATCCTTGCCGGTGAAATAGGCGGGACCACTATGGTGTGCCTGGAGAATACCGGCACTGACCGCGTCAAGGCTCTCGGTGGACGAGACCACCGCACCAACCGCCAGCGGCTCTATTGTCAGTCGTCCGCCTGAACGATCAGTCACTCGTTGGGCAAATTCCTCGAAAATCTGATGCGGCAGCGTCCCAGCCTGCCACAACGACTGCGCCTTCCAGACAACTTCATCCTGCCCACCATCCTGGCCGCATCCGGCCAGCACTAACGTCACTGCCGCGAATAGCGCAGCCCTCGTCAATCTCATCCTCGCTCCCCCTGTTATTGCCACGCTACCTCGTGCCGGGTGCGCGGCTTGTTATCGCAACCCCAGTATTCCGCCCGTTTCTTGTCCGGTAACTCACCCTGCCAGCCGGTGATGGCACGGTTCATCAAGACGCTGGCATGCCACTAGCGCGGATACTCGCGCCCGGTGCCGCGGTAAAGAATTTGGAACGACTCCTCCGCGATTTTTGCGTGCATCGCCATTTCGTCAGGACCGAAATCCACTTTCGGCGCCGGCTCCAGCTGGAAGTTGTGATGATTATCTTCGCCGCGCACCAGCGTCGCATAATCGCGCGCTCCGGTAATCTGACTAACATAAGTGGGAACGTAACGTATTGCCAAACCGATGCGGCGAGTATCAGTTGGATTCGGATTGGATCCATGCACGATTCGAACATGATGCAACGACATCTCGCCGGGTTTCAGTGGCAAATCGACCAACTTGCTCTCGTCTACCTCGACCTGCACTTCCTGGCCACGTGTCAGGAGATTGTGCTCGGCGTAGGTGTCGACGTGCGGCAACTGATCCAGCAAGTGGCTGCCCGGCAACATGCGCATGGCACCGTTCGCCAGTGTCACATCCGACAACGCGATCCAGGCGGTCACCACATCAGGATGCGACAAACCCCAATAGGTCGAATCCTGATGCCACGAAATGAAAGCATCATCATGCGGCTCCTTGATGAAGAAGTTGGTGCCCCAGGCAAGAATATTCGGCCCGAGGATGTCTTCGACTGCATCGAGAATTCTTGGATCGCGGATCAATTGGTTGATCCAGGTGAAGACGAGGTGCGGTTTATTGCGCACCGCTGTTTTCATGATTGGCTGGTGCGCAGCTTCGTAGTCCTCGAGTTTCTTCCGGTACGCCGCCGCTTCGGACTCAGGCATAGCGCGCAGCGGAAAGAAGAACCCGTCACGATTGTACTTTTCAATCTGCTCTTCTGTGAGACACTTCAGAGTCCGTGTAGGGCTTTCTACCTGCGAAGTTTGCATGGACGACTCCTTAAAGCGATATTCACCGTGAGCCACCAAGCAGCGGCTCCCGGCGGGGCTCAATCCGTAATTCTAGGGCAATTGATAGCCTCTTACACTGGATCGGACGTGACGCAGGCTCTTAGCTGCACTCAAAGAGAGCAGGCTCGCATCGGCTCCGGAAAAGTCAGGATTAACCGCAAAGCTCGTTCGACAATTGTACGCTTCGCGCATCGCTTACGCAGATCCGCCTTGCAGTGCATCCTCGCTTTCGATCCGTTCCCAAAGCTCGCGGATCATGTCTTTGAGCATCTGCGCTTCCTGCCAGCGATCCGACAATTCATAGCCATCTGGTCCGGTGATGGCGTATTCCTTCGGGCCGAGCTCGCAGAGAAAAGTCAGCGTCGCACTACTTGGCGCACGCTTGCGCCAGGAGCGAAAACCGTACTCCCACCAACCCATGAACAAGTCGAGCCAGTCATTGTGTTGCGCAAAGCTGATCTGTACCTGTACTTGCTCACGACTGGCGACGCGACCGTGAAATCCCCAACAGTTGTCGATGATGCGATGCATATAGGCATGATTTTCCTCACTGATCGGCCATGCGAACTCACGTCCGACGACATAGTGCGACAGATCGCCGGTCAGACGCAGTTCAGGGAAACGGTCGAGCAGATGCAGGGTGAAGAACAAATCGGTGGTCATCCGGTCGCGGTGTGTTTCGATGTGCAGCTCGAGTCCGGCGCGCTCTGCCAGTTCCAGCCAACCCTCGATATATGGCACGCAGTCTTCCAACCGATAGGGCTTCACGTCCGGCTGGAGATTAATGTGGTCCGCGCCGAGCTGCCCGACGTGATCAATAACAGGTTTGAGGTCGTCAACTGTTTTCGGATAACACTGCGCCTGCCAGGTCATGCCGTTGCGGCGCAGGAATTCGGTGACGGTCTGCGCGTACTCGAAGTCGAAGAACCTGACACCGCAACCGTCGAATCCAGCATCGCGAATCATTTCGAGCTTTTCCGGCAGCGTCCATTCCAACCCGTCCGGCCGGCGGCGCTCCATTGCCCACAAGGACTGGTAAACGAGTAGCTGTTGCATAATGCTCGCGCTCCGGTCCAGGCCGCGCACTCACGTCACTTCGTGCGAAACGAGGCCTCGCCTATCGGTAAACAACGACTGAGCGAATCGATTCCCCGGCGTGCATCAGGTCGAAGCCCTTGTTGATGTCTTCGAGCTTCAGTGTGTGGGTAATCAAATCGTCAATGTTGATCTTGCCGTCCATGTACCAGTCGACAATCTTCGGTACATCAGTGCGTCCTCTTGCGCCACCAAACGCGGTGCCGCGCCAGACCCGCCCGGTGACCAACTGAAACGGGCGGGTCGCAATCTCGGCACCGGCTGGCGCGACCCCGATAATGACTGACTCTCCCCAACCCTTGTGACAGCACTCGAGCGCCTGGCGCATGACCTCGACATTACCAATGCACTCGAAGCTGTAATCTGCG
>CP070643.1:2366537-2375365 GCA_020354125.1 Betaproteobacteria bacterium
GTAGCAAAAGTGCCGTTTGCAACTGGAATCTACGAGGACCGTTTTGGGTCATTCTTAGCCCTTTCGGCATCATTAATGAATGTCCGCTAACGAAAATGGCGGCAGTTACTACGCCTGAAGTAAACGCACGTCGCGTCCTGAGCAACTTTTCTAAACGGATTTGAAGCGCATCGAGAAATCGATGGCCTTTATATCTTTTGTTAGTGTCCCGATCGAAATTCTGTCGACTCCGGTCTCGGCGATCTCGCGCACGTTCTCCAGCGTAATGCCGCCCGATGCTTCCAACTCGGCGCGACCAGCGCTGACGCGCACCGCCTCAGCCATTTGTTCAGTGCTGAAATTGTCGAGCAGGATCAATTTTGCACCACTGGCAATAGCTTGTTTGAGCTGTTCTATGGTTTCAACTTCAATTTGAATCGGCATATCGGAATTGGTTTCGCGTGCCTTGGCCAACACCTCGCTAACGCCGCCGGCAGCGGCGATGTGGTTTTCCTTAATCAAGATTCCGTCATACAGGCCGATACGGTGGTTAACACCGCCGCCGGTCTTGACTGCATATTTCAGCGCCAGTCTGAGGCCGGGGATGGTTTTGCGGGTGTCGAGAATGGCAGCGCGGGTTCCCGATACTGACTGGACATAGGTTCTGGTTTTGGTTGCGACCGCAGAGAGCGTTTGCAGAAAGTTGAGTGCTGTTCGCTCACCGGTCAACAATGGCCTGGCCGGTCCTCGCAGGTTGCAGATCGTTGTTTTGGCGGCGACGTGGTCGCCGTCGCTGACGTGCCATTGGACGCTGATTCGAGGATCGAGTTGACGAAACACTTCATCGAGCCAGGCGCTGCCGCACACCGTGCATTCCTCTCGGCTAATGATGTGTGCGTGCGCGAGCACTTCTTCGCCGATCAACGCAGCAGTCGCATCGCCCGAACCAACATCTTCGGAAATCGCCTGGGCGACGGCGCGCTCGATGTCGTCTCGCAATTCATGGTTTGGCAGGTGTTGGCCGGTCATTTGTCGTCTGCGGCTAAATGGTGTGCCATAAGCTGTAGCGTAACGTTTGATTTTAGCGCTGGATGCGCAGGAGGTAGCTGATGTCGACAATGTGGGGTGTGCTCTCCTACGGGATAGGGACGGTTCTAGGGGTGTTGTTGATTGGCGGCATCGTGTTTTTGTTTGTGCGCGACATCACGCAGAAGAAACACACGGTGTTGCGCAACTATCCGGTGATCGGCCGCTTGCGCTATTTTTTCGAGAAACAGGGCGAATATTTCCGCCAGTATTTCTTCGCCGGCGATCGCGAGGAAATGCCCTTCAATCGCGCCACGCGCGCCTGGGTCTACCAGCTGGCCAAAGGTGAACCTGGAACGATCGGCTTCGGATCGACCAACAACATCCGCCAGGTCGGCAATTTCCTGTTCGTCAATGCCCCATTCCCGATTCTCGAAGAGGCGCTGGAGCCGGCTCCTCCGCTGATGATCGGCGATGGCTATTGCGACAGGCCGTTTCTTGCCCGGTCTGTGGTGAACATCAGCGGCATGAGCTATGGCGCGATTTCAAAGCCGGGGGTGCAGGCGCTGTCGCGCGGCGCGGCAATGGCCGGCTGTTGGCTCAATTGCGGCGAAGGTGGCGTATCGCCATACCATCGAGAGGCGGAACGCGATCTGATCTTTCAGGTGGGAACCGCCTAGTAAGGTATTCGCGACCTGGATGGCAACTTCTCACCGGAGCGGGCGCAAACGCTCGGCGAATTCGTCAAGGCCTTTGAAATCAAGCTGTCGCAAGGTGCCAAACCAGGCAAAGGCGGCATCCTGCCTGGTTCCAAAGTCACTGAAGAAGTGAGCGAGATTCGCGGCATTCTGCCGGGCCGCGATTCGATCAGCCCCAATCGCCATCGCGACATCAGCAACCCGGAAGAATTGACCGATTTCATTGCCCGGTTGCGCGAGATTGGCGGCCGCCCGGTCGGTATCAAAATCGCTGTTGGCGGATGGCGTTTTATCAACGACTTGTCCGACACAGTTTTGCGTCGCGGCATCGAGTTCGCACCCGACTTTATTACCGTCGATGGAGGTGAGGGCGGCAGCGGCGCCTCACCGCAGGCACTGTCCGATCACATGAGCCTGTCAATTCGCGAAGGATTGCCGCGGGTGGTCGATGGTCTGATCGAAGCCGGACTTAAGGAGCGGGTCAAGGTGGTTGCCGGCGGCAAAATGGTGACCGCGGCGAACGCAGCATGGGCGCTGTGTGTGGGAGCCGATTTCGTCACCACGGCGCACGGTTTCATGTTCGCGCTGGGTTGTATTCAGGCACTGCGCTGCCACACCAACTCGTGTCCAACCGGGGTAACAACGCATAACCGGCGTCTGCAACGCGGCTTGGTCGTCGAAGAGAAATACCTTCGTGTCGCCAACTACGCAGTCAACATGAGCAAGGAGATCGACATGATTGCGCACTCGTGCGGTTGCGTACACGCACGCGATTTCAGACGTGACCATGTACGCGTTGTGCAGCCCGGTGGTGAGAGCATCGTGTTCAACCGCATTCACCCCTATCCGCAGCAACGTGGCGCGGCGTTGGACGTGGTCCGGGCCGTCAGCTAGAGGTGACAGCCGGGCACCGTGCGGGTGGGCTGTGATCAGTTGCTCGGTTCGAGTCTTCGTTTGATGGTGACCGCTCCACGGATCTGCCCGGCGTAGTAACCGGTCGCCCGGTCGTTGGGGTACTCCTGTCGCAGCCGCGCCTTTACTGGATCCGGAATGAGCTTTTCGCTGCCATGACAGGTGAGGCAGAGTGGTTTGACCGGAAGTGCCTTCATGTAACGGAAATAGCGCCCGTCCGGCTCGTCGACGATTTCGGCATGCTCCAGGTTTGTCGTATTTCGCGCCGCTGCGGCGGCCTCATCGAACTCGCCAAGCACCTTTTGCTCCCATGCATCAGGTTGGCCAATCAGCGGATTACGCGTTTTCAGGCTGACCCGGCTGACCTTCCAACCGGTCTGGCGAGACAAGGACGCGGCCAGCATTGGCGCGGTGTCGCGACAGACGCTGATGGCGCCTTCCGGCCCCGACTCCTTCAGGGCCTGCTTGAGTGCGCCACCGAGCTGCTTGATCAGGTCCTTGCTGACCTGGCGCGCCTCGAGTGTCATGGCGTGCTGCTCTGGCTCGACGTGATGATCCGCCGCTGCCGGCACAGCTAGCAATGCGGTGGACAGAAGTACGGTCAGCAAGCGATTCATTTTTGTGGTGCCTTTTGCGCAAGTCGAGCGCAGCAATTTGCCAGCATTGTAGAGCCCGCGCAATCGCGTTTTCGTGATCGGCCAAGCCGGTTAATCTTGACCTTTGGAGCTTGAAATTGCACCGTTTCTGCCCAATGTTTGGAGTAATCAAGAATTTAAGGACGGAATCATGCGCCTGGACAAACTGACGACCCGGTTTCAACAGGCCCTGGCCGAAGCGCAAAGCATGGCGGTCGGGGCTGACAATCCTTATATCGAACCTCAGCACGTGCTGAGCGCGCTACTCGCATCGGAGGATGGATTCACCGTCTCCCTGCTTTCGCGCGCTGGTGTGCGTGTGAATGCCCTGCGCGAAGCGCTTCGCGAATCAATTGGCCGATTGCCCAAAGTGGAAGGGCATGGCGGCGAAGTTAACCTGTCGCGGGACCTGTCCAATCTGCTCAACGTCACTGACAAGATGGCGCAGCAACGCGGTGACCAGTTCATTGCCTCGGAGCTGTTTCTGCTTGCCCTGGTGCAGGACAAGGGCGAGACAGGGAAGCTGTTCCGCGAGGCCGGCGCCGATGCGGCTGCGCTAGAGCAGGCCGTCAATGCTGTGCGTGGCGGCGAGAATGTCGACAGCGCCGAGGCCGAGGGGCAGCGCGAGGCGCTGAAGAAGTACACCCTTGATCTGACCGAGCAGGCCCAGCAAGGCAAGCTCGATCCGGTCATCGGCCGTGACGACGAGATTCGGCGTTGCATCCAGATCCTGCAGCGGCGCACCAAGAACAATCCGGTACTGATCGGTGAACCGGGTGTGGGCAAGACCGCCATCGTCGAAGGTCTGGCCCAGCGCATCATCAATGAAGAAGTCCCCGAGACGCTGAAAGGCAAGCGGGTACTGGTGCTGGATATGGCCGCGTTGCTGGCCGGTGCCAAGTACCGTGGCGAGTTCGAAGAGCGGCTCAAGAGCGTGCTCAAGGAGTTGGCCCAGGACGAAGGACAGACCATTGTTTTCATTGATGAAATTCACACGATGGTCGGGGCTGGAAAAGCCGAGGGCGCGATTGACGCAGGCAATATGCTGAAACCGGCGCTGGCGCGTGGTGAACTGCACTGCATTGGCGCGACGACGCTGGACGAGTATCGAAAATACATCGAGAAAGACGCTGCCCTGGAACGGCGCTTCCAGAAGGTAATGGTCGATGAGCCGAGCGTCGAAGACACGATCGCCATCCTGCGCGGTTTGCAGGAGCGATATGAGTTGCACCACGGCGTGGACATTACCGACCCGGCTATTGTCGCAGCGGCTGAATTGTCGCACCGCTATATAACCGACCGGTTTTTGCCGGACAAGGCGATTGACCTGATCGACGAGGCGGCGGCGCGCATCAAGATGGAGATTGACTCCAAGCCCGAAGCCCTGGACCGGCTCGACCGGCGGCTGATTCAGCTCAAGATCGAGCGCGAAGCCGTCAAGAAAGAAAAGGACGAGGCGTCACAGAAGCGCCTGGCGCTGATCGAAGAGGAGATCGGCCGGCTGGAGCGCGAGTATGCCGATCTCGATGAGGTGTGGAAGGCTGAGAAAGCCCAGGTGCAGGGCTCGCAGCACATCAAGGAAGAGATCGACAAGATCAGAATGGAGATGGAGACCGCCAAGCGCAAGGGCGACTGGCAGACGGTCTCGGAACTGCAGTACGGACGCCTGCCGCAGCTGGAAGCACAGTTGAGCAAGGCGGAGTCCGGCGGTGAAGCGAGCGAGCCGGCGCTCCAGTTGTTGCGCACCCAGGTCGGCGCGGAAGAAATCGCCGAGGTGGTGTCACGAGCTACCGGCATACCGGTATCACGCATGATGCAAGGCGAGCGCGAGAAGCTGCTCCACATGGAGAAGCGC
Source organism: Betaproteobacteria bacterium (assembly GCA_020354125.1). Taxonomy (GTDB): domain Bacteria; phylum Pseudomonadota; class Gammaproteobacteria; order Burkholderiales; family Eutrophovitaceae; genus SG8-40. The sequence goes on from CP070643.1 coordinate 2,371,643, forward strand.
CTGCACCAGCGTGTGGTTGGTCAGGACGAGGCAGTGCGCCTGGTATCGGATGCGATTCGCCGCTCACGTGCCGGGCTGGCGGATCCTGACAAGCCTTACGGATCGTTCCTGTTCCTTGGGCCGACCGGTGTAGGCAAGACCGAGCTGTGCAAGGCGTTGGCGGAGTTCCTGTTCGATTCGGAGGATCATCTGATCCGGATCGACATGTCGGAATTCATGGAGAAGCACTCGGTGGCCCGCTTGATCGGCGCACCTCCGGGTTATGTCGGCTATGAAGAGGGCGGCTACTTAACTGAGGCCGTTCGTCGCAAGCCCTATTCAGTGATTCTGCTCGACGAGGTCGAGAAAGCCCACCCGGACGTATTCAACGTGCTGCTGCAGGTACTCGACGACGGCCGCATGACGGACGGGCAGGGACGCACGGTGGACTTCAAGAACACCGTTATCGTCATGACCTCGAACCTTGGCTCGCAAATGATCCAGCAGATGGCTGGCGACGACTATCAAGTGATCAAGCTTGCCGTGATGGCGGAGGTGAAGACGGCGTTCAAACCCGAATTCGTCAACCGGATCGACGAAGTGGTGGTATTCCATGCTCTGGACGAGAAACACATCATGTCGATTGCGAAGATCCAGCTCGGTTATCTGGAGAAGCGTCTGGAGGCGATGGATATGGACCTTCAGGTAGACGATGCAGTGCTGCAGAAGATCGCGGAAGCGGGCTTCGACCCGGTATTTGGTGCCAGGCCGCTGAAAAGAGCCATCCAAGCGAGCATCGAGAATCCGCTGGCGCGGGAAATCCTGGAAGGCAACTTCGCCGCCAAGGATGTGGTTCGCGTGGTCCTGCGCGGTGGAAACATCACCTTTGCCAAAGGGCTGAAGGAAGCCGAGCAGCAGGCTTCTGCCTGACGACAGTGGATTAGTCGGGTGCTTTTCCCGGATAATCCACGCTTTGAGTGTTACGAGCCCGCCCGGTAGTCCCGGGCGGGCATTTTGTAGGCACGATGAGTCTGGACGCCACGCAAGCAACCCCGCCACCGCTTGCCCGATTCAAGGGTGAGCCGATCGTCGAGATACCGACCGATCTTTACATTCCGCCCGAAGCGCTCGAGGTGGTTCTGGAAGCATTCGAGGGCCCGCTCGACCTGCTGCTGTATCTGATACGCAAGCACAATCTCGACGTGCTCGACATTCCGATGGCCGATCTGACCCGGCAGTACATGGCGTATGTCGAAATGATGCGCGAGCATCAACTCGAGCTGGCAGCGGAGTATCTGCTGATGGCTGCGATGCTGACCGAGATCAAGTCCCGCATGCTGCTGCCGAGGCCGGCACACGTCGAAGAGGAAGTGGAGGATCCGCGCGCAGAATTGGTGCGGCGCCTGCTCGAGTACGAGCGGATGAAGAAAGCAGCTCAACAAATCAACGAGTTGCCGCAGAATGGCCGGGATTTTTCGCCAGTTCAGATATGGTTCGAGAAGACGACGGTGGAGGTGTTGCCTGGTGTCAATCCGGAGGATCTGCGCAGTGCCTGGCTGGCTCTGCTGGCGCGGGCAAGGGTCAAGCAGCATCATCGCATCAGCCGTGAAGAGCTCTCAGTCAGGGAGCACATGAGCCAGATCCTGCGCCGCCTGCAGAACCTGAAGTTCGTGCAATTCGAAGAACTGTTCGACCCGGAACGCGGCGTGCCCGTGCTGGTGGTCACGTTTCTGGCGATTCTTGAGCTGGCCAAGGAAACTCTGGTTGAACTGTCGCAACAGGGTGTGTTTTCCCCGATATATGTAAGGCTTACACATGGACTTGCAGCCGTCTGATTTTGCGCAGATTAAGCGCGCCGTTGAGGCGGCACTATTGGCTAGTTCGGAGCCGGTACCGGTAACAGACTTGCGACAGTTGTTTGATGAGGACTACGGGGCTGACGTAATCCGGCGCGTACTCGAGGAGTTGAAGGGCGACTGGAGTGAGCGCGGCGTCGAGCTGGTCAACGTGGCCAGTGGCTGGCGGTTCCAGGTGCGCCCCGAGTTTCAGCAGCGCGTGGACCGCTTGAACCCCCAGAAACCACCGAGGTACTCCCGAGCCGTGCTCGAGACACTTGCCATCATTGCGTATAAACAACCAGTTACGCGAGGCGACATTGAGGAAATCCGAGGCGTGTCGGTATCGTCCAACATACTCAAAGTGCTCGAGGCGCGCGGCTGGATCGATGTTGTCGGACACAGGGAGACGCCAGGTCGTCCGGCGCTTTTTTCAACGACCAAATCGTTTCTCGACGATTTGGGATTACGGACGTTGGATGAACTGCCGCCACTTGAGGATTTGGGCACACTGGTAGACAGTACCGATATCGAGGAGACTGCAGACTCGGTGGACGAAGGCGCTGGGCAAAAGGCGGACGCTGAAGAAGAGGCAGCGCCAGTACAGGAGCTAATCGACGAGAGCGAGTCGGACGCCACCGAATCATCGGCGGCGGATGCTGAAAAAGAAGCGACGGCAGTGCAGGAGCTAATCGACGAGAGCGAGTCGGAAACCGCCGAATCATCGGTGGAAGCTTCAGTCCAGAGCTAACATATTAGTTTAAGAATGCTATATAAGCATCTGTTGTAAATATTGTTATGAAGTCAGTCCTGATTGTTAATCCGAAGGGCGGGGCAGGCAAGACAACCTTGGCAACCAATCTGGCCGGGGGCTTGGCGTCATTTGGCAATGGTGAAGTCAGGCTTTGGGATCTCGACCGGCAGCATTCCTCCCTGGAGTGGTTAGCGCTGCGCCCGGCAGACCGGCCGGCGATCAGTCCGCTGGTTGGCAACAAGCAAGATCATGGGCATTCGCGTAAGAAAAGCGCCGGCTGGCTCATCCTCGATTCGCCGGCCGGCATCCATGGAAAGATGTTGCAGCGAGCACTCAAGTTGGCCAACAAGGTGATTGTGCCGATTCAGCCATCCATTTTTGACATCGCTGCATCGGACGATTTTCTTCGCGAGCTTCGGGAGGAGAAGGTCGTTCGGAAGGAGAAGTGCCGCATCGGTATTGTCGGCATGCGGGTGGATCCGAGAACCCGCGCCGCCTCGACTCTGGGCGCCTATTTGCAGCAGTATGACTTGCCGATTCTGACCTGGTTACGCGACACCCAGGTGTATGCGAACGCCGCCTTTAACGGTTTGAGTATTTTCGATCTTCCGGACTCCGTTAGCGGCCGTGACACCGAGCAGTGGCAGCCTATTCTCGAGTGGGTTAGCGACTGAATTCGTACTCGCGCAACATTACATCTTTGTTGCGCGTTATTACGCGGATTGCTAAAATTCCGCTTCTCGATTTCTGACGGTCGCGGGGTGGAGCAGTCTGGCAGCTCGTCGGGCTCATAACCCGAAGGTCGTAGGTTCAAATCCTGCCCCCGCAACCAATTCCGCTCTTTAAAAACTTGGACAGCCGAAGCGTGTGGGTGCTTCAAGAGGTTGTGTTGACTGGCTTGCGAGCTGGTGGTGATGCTGTTGTTCTGTGGTGCTTGTTGGGTGCTGTGGGTCGATGGTGTGATTGCTGGCGCGGTAAGTATTTGTAGTATTGAAGCGCTCATACGTTGAAGGATTCTTGTTAATGGAATCTTTTGAGTACGAGCGGCCCTAGAGATAGGGCAAGTTGGATTGAACTGAAGAGTTTGATCCTGGCTCAGATTGAACGCTGGCGGCATGCTTTACACATGCAAGTCGAACGGTAACGCGGGCTTCG
>CP070643.1:2375465-2408604 GCA_020354125.1 Betaproteobacteria bacterium
TTGACATGTTTCGCATCGGCGTGGCGCGCCACGTTGGTGAGGCACTCCTGCACGAAACGGAATGCGGTGATGTTGACATCCTCACTCAAGCTATCCAGTTCCCCTTCCGCCGACAAGCTGCATCGCACTTCCTTGTGGCGACGTTGCCATTCGTCAACCAAGTACTGGACCGCACTGGCGAGTCCGAGTTCATCCAGCGCCACTGGACGAAGCTGGCGCAGCAACGTACGCACTACCTCATAGACCTTGCTCGAGACATCGATAATGGCCTCTGCACTGCGTGTGACCTCGGGCAAATCGGTAACGCTATCACGGATGTTGACGGCATCAACCTTGATCGCATTGAGGCTCTGGCCTAACTCGTCGTGCAGTTCGTGAGCGAGATTCCGCCGCTCTTCTTCCTGGACTTGCAAATAACGCTGTGAAAGCCGGCGATTCTCTGTCAGTGCGTCAGCCAATTCACGTTGCGCAGCAAGCCTCAGGTTCGCCTGCTCGACAGTTTGACGCGATCGCCGCCACGAAAACCATGCCAGTGCGACGATCATTGCCACGAAAGTGGTCGGCAGTTCATCAACCTGATAGGCCTCCAACGGACGCGTGAATGCAATCACGCGTTCGTTGAGCTCGAGCAGACTAGATACAACAAATGTAGCGAGCGTGACGCCCGCAACGACGAGCAGGTCACGGCGCACCGAAGGACTGATTGCATCGACTTGCACGGCACCGGACTGCCGAGGTCGCGAAGATTGGCATTGGGCTGCGTGCACGTGGGGTCCTCATCGATCGTACGACTACGGACAGATCATACTCTCCGAGAATCGAAAATTGTTCCCACGAGTTACCAATGCGCCGTAGGCGAATGAAGAATCTGCGCCATAGGCGAGTCACGCAACATCGTCACCGGGAATTTTTCACACGCGGAATCAGGAGAAGCGCCACTAGCCCCGACTAGACCGCGGCTCTACCGTACCTCCAAACATGGAGGAGGTGCCAGCCATGCTCAGCGCTGAACTCACGTTTCACATTGAAACCGCATTCATCGCCATAGTGCTGCCGTTCATTTGCGCTTATCTGCTGCTGGTTGCTGTTGCGGCATCCCGCATCAACTGCGACGAAAGCGAGCACGGCAGCGAGAGCCATTCGCTACCTGACCGCAATACCAGGTAATCCGCCACCGGTTGGGAAAAATTCCCAAACCAGTGCGGGAACATCTCTCTGTGCCGCAAGCCACCTTTGCCTCTAGATTGAGGCACTTACACGCTTGTAGTAATTTTGAAACGCAGAACTGGTCAGCGGGTCCAGGAGGGGAGCCGCAGGCACCCATGTCTCGATAAGAACCAGGGAGGAGTACTCATGTATCGGCTCAACCGCATGTTGTCCGCGATACGCGGCGCGGCAACCATTGCGGCTGCCTTTGCTTCAGGCACCGCGCTCGCTCAGGATCAAACACCGACTTCGCTCGAAGCACCAACGGTCGAAGTCGTCGGTTCAACGCCTGTCCCGGGATTACCAATTCCCAAGAACGAGATTCCTGCGAACATACAAGTCGAAACTGGGGAACGGATAGAACAGCAGCAATCGCTGAATCTGCCCCAGTTCCTGCAGGAGTCGATGCCATCGGTGTTCATTCAGGAAATCCAGAATAGTCCGTATCAGCCGAACCTGACTTATCGCGGTTTTATATCGTCGCCGCTGCTGGGTACCCCGCAGGGGATCTCGGTGTACCAGGACGGCGTGCGCATCAACGAGCCGTTCGGTGACATCGTCAACTACGACCTGATTCCGCAGAACGCGATCTCGACCATGACCTTGGTGCCGGGATCAAATCCGATTTACGGCCTCAACACGCTCGGTGGCGCAATCGACATCCGCACCAAGAGCGGTGCCTACTACCCTGGCGGGGACCTCACGTTATCCGGCGGCTCGTGGGGCCGAGTGCAGGCTGATGCTGCCTGGGGTGGATACAACGAGAACTGGGACTACTTCTTCGCCGCCAATTACTTTGACGAGGACGGCTGGCGCGACTTTTCGCCCAGCACCGTCGGGCAGCTATTTGGCAAAGTCGGCTGGGAAAACGGTACCACTGATGTCGACCTTGCCGTCACACTTGCCGACACCGACCTGATCGGCAACGGCGTGGCGCCGCAGAGTTTTTTGGCGCAGCGCTGGGAATCGATCTACACCTACCCGGACAACACCCGGAATGAACTCGGAATGATCAACCTGAGCGGTACTCATTGGGCCAGCGATTCCTGGTTGCTATCAGGACTGCTGTACTACCGCGATGTCAGCACCAAGACGCTCAACGGCGACGTCAATGACGATTACGAAGATGACCCTACCGAGGAACCGGGGGTCGAGAATCGAACCCAGACCGATCAAAACGGATACGGATTGGGACTGCAGGCAAGCTGGCTCACTGCCCGTAATAACCTTGCCTTCGGCGCAACCTATGACGGAAGTGATTCCGACTTCACCCAAACATCGGCAGCCGGCGACATAACGCCAGATCGGGGCGTGCAGGCGACTGAAGACCCGGAAGTCGAAAATATCCTCGAGGGCGAAACCAAAACCTGGAGCGTCTACTTCACCGACACTTTCAAACCCAATGACGCGTGGGCGATCACGTTTTCGGGCCGTTACAACCACACCAATGTCAAGACCAAAGACCAATTGGTATTGACTCCGCCCAATCTGGACGGCGATCACACTTACACGAAATTCAACCCGGCGATTGGCGCGACCTACCTGATTAACCCGGCGCTGACGACCTATGCCGGCTGGAACCAGGGCAGCCGGGCACCAAGCCCGATCGAGCTCGGTTGCGCCGATCCTGCCAACCCGTGCACGCTACCGGCGGGCCTCGCCTCCGACCCGTTCCTTGAGCAGGTCGTCGCACAAACAGTCGAAGCCGGCTTCCGCGGCCTGATCGGCACCGGAGCAAACTGGAACGCGGGGCTGTTCCGAACAAACAACAAGGACGACATCCTGTTCGTTGGTACCACCACCAGCGCCGGCTACTTCACCAACTTCGGCAAAACGCGACGTCAGGGCCTGGAAGCGGGCATCTCGAGTTCGCCCAACGACCGGTTCAACTGGGCGATCAATTACAGCTATATCGACGCCACTTTCCAGGACTCTGCTTGCTTGCTCTCGGAGGGCAACAGCAGCCGCGGTTCCAGCGCGGAATGTCAAAGCCCCGAAGATGACCTGATATTAGTCAGTCCCGGCGACAAGATTCCCGGTGTCCCGGAACACCAATTCCGGCTGGTTGCCGATTACTGGGTCACCGATCGCTGGTCGCTGGGAGGCTCTTTGGTCGCTTTCTCGGATTCGTATGCCTACGGAAACGAGAACAACCAGCACCAGCAAGGAACTTTCAACATCGGTGGCGAGGACGAGACGTTCCTCGGCAACGGAAAGGTTGGCGGCTACGCAGTGGTCAATCTGACCACGCGGTATCGTTTCAGCAACGGGCTGGAATTGTTCGGCAAAGTCACCAATGTGTTCGACAAGCGCTACGCCTCGACAGCGATTCTCGCCGAGAACTCATTCGACTCGAACGGCAACTTCCTGGCCGACCCTGACGACTGGACAAACGAGCAGTTCGACGCTCCCGGCGCGCCTCTCGCAGGCTTCGTTGGCATCAAGTACCGCTTCGGCGGCAAGCCGCCGCGAAACTGAGACGCTAGATATCTGATAACCCGCCCTCGCCTAACACCGGTTGAGGGCGGCGTCTCTTCCAATCTGGTTGACGGAGGCCGACCGCCTGCCGCTTCGGCCAAATACGATCACGGGCGCGCCCCCGCCTGACTACCTATAATTCCCCTGTCACTTGTTCGGGGGAAATGATGCAGAAAATTGAAGCACTGGTTTTCGACGTGTTCGGCACCGTAGTCGACTGGCGCAGCAGCATTACACGGGAAGGCCGCGCTCTGGGCGAACGCAAGAACATCAAATTCAACTGGGCGCGTTTCGCAAATGCCTGGCGCGCCGGATACGCCCCGGCCATGGACCGGGTGCGTCGCGGTGAATTGCCATGGATGAACATCGACCAGTTGCACCGGTTGATCCTCGATGAGTTGCTGGTCAAGTTCAAGATCGACGGGCTGACTGAGGAAGACAAGGACCACTTCAACCGTGCCTGGCATCGCCTCAAGCCGTGGCCGGATTCGGTACGGGGCCTGAAACGGCTCAAGAAGAACTTCGTCATCTCGACGCTCTCCAATGGCAACATGTCGCTGCTGACCAACATGGCGAAGAACGGCGGGTTGCCGTGGGACTGCATCATCTCTGCTGAGTTGTTCAACCACTACAAGCCGGATCCGGAGACCTATGAAGGTGCTGCGAAAATGCTCGGCTTTCCGCGCGATCACGTGATGCTGGTCGCCGCGCACAAAGACGATCTGCGCGCAGCGCAACGATCAGGGCTGCACGCGGCGTTTGTTGCACGTCCCAAGGAGTTTCCACCCAGCAAGAAGATCGATCTGTCGCCGGATAGCGCTTTCGATTACAACGCGACGAGCATCATTGACCTTGCAGATCAACTTGGCGCCTAATCGATAAAGCTACTGCGCGACCCGATTGCTGCGTCACGTGCTCGCTTAGTCCTCGCCTACCTGCTTTTGGTATGTCTTCGTCCCGCGCTGCGCGGCTCCTTGCACTCGGGCCGCTCGTAACGCTTTCTCTGAGGGGGTAGCACTTGCTCGACAGGCGTATCAGAGGAATCGCGACCTTAGGAGCTGCCAGACATGGGAAGTGTCAGGACGCTTTGCATCTGGTACCTTGCTAAGCATGGTGGACTCGATTGCCGTGTCACGTGCTCGAAATTAAGAAAATTCGGCTCTCCGCGTGCTACGCGGAGGACTAAAGCTCTCACCGCTGAGGACGCAGAGGACGCGAAGGAAAAGCAAATAGACTGTTCAAAAAACGATGGCGCAACGAAAATCTGCGCAGAGAATCGATGGAAATTTGCGTTTTTCCCGCTTGGACCACGTAGCTCGAACACGACCATAGAGTATGACGCAAACCTTGGTAGTCAGAACGTTTGTTTGTTTTACTCGTTTTACCTCTGCGTCCTCAGTGGTAAGCGCTTTGAATTTGGATAATCTCTCGCGACGTCATGAGTCAACAGACCCCGGCTAAACAAACGGTGCGCGTGTGGGACCTGCCGGTACGCGTGTTTCATTGGGTGCTGGTACTGCTGGTTGTATCGCAGATCGTCACGGTCAGCATTGGCGGCAACGCCATGGAGTACCACGTGCTCGGTGGCTACGCGATACTGGCGTTGGTCGTGTTTCGCATCCTTTGGGGACTGCTCGGCACGCCGACCGCGCGTTTCAGTAACTTTGTACGCGGGCCGGTAGCAGTGTTGCGCTATGCGAGGTCGCTTGCGAGCGCGCAGCCTGAGAAGGTCATTGGCCACAACCCGCTTGGCGGCTGGTCCGTGGTGGCAATGCTCGTCAGCCTGTTGGTTCAGGCGGTAAGTGGATTGTTCGCCGACGACGAGATCATGACCACCGGCCCGCTGTGGAAATATGTCTCGGAAGATACTGCAAGCATGTTCAATGTCATCCACGAGACCAATGCACTGGTGCTGCTCACACTGATCTGCATCCACCTCGCCGCCATTCTCTTTTATCTGCTGCGCAAGAAAGAGAACCTGATCAAGCCGATGTTTACCGGCAGCAAACAGCTTTCGGATAGTAACGGCGAATCCCTGCGCCCGTTTCAGGGAACTTTGCGCGCGCTGGTCGTATTGGCCATCTGCGCAGTCGCTACTTGGGTAGTCGTGTCACTCTAGATCACGCGTTCTCCGAACGCGGAATAGAAGCACTCACCGCGGAGCACGCGGAACAAACCAGATCCAAGAGATCACCTCGTCTGCTTGTTGCACACGCCTGCAGGCCGGGGGTAGCCCGGCGGCTACTTACCTTTCTTGCGCGGCCAAGAAAGGTAAGCCAAAGAAGGCCGCCCCACTGGACCGTCCCTCCGGGATACCCTGCGCTACTCGAGGTGACAGGCGGCTGCGGAACTCGCCCGCGCGAGAATCATACGCGGACTTAAACAGTCCTCGCCGACTACCCCTGTCGCCTCTGCGTTGCTCGGCGGTTCAGAAAGGGGGACAACGCTTTGGCGGTTGAAGTATGTTCACGAACCCGAGCCCACCTGGTTTTCAACTCCCCTTATGCCGCACCGAGCAGGTCGATGTGCGCGCGGGGTTTCGCCGAGGACTGTTCGAAGGCCGCGCGCGTTTTTTGCGCGGACAAGTTCCGCAGGCGCCGCGTGGACATCGGGCAGCGCAGGATAGAAGCGGCATTGGGGTGCCCTTCTCTTTGGTTACTTTCTCTTGGGCAAGCAAGAGAAAGTAACTAGCTGCCGGGCTACCCCCGGCCTCCAGACCTTAAAGACGTGAAAGCGTTAATACGAACTGACGACCTAACCTGGCGCGTTGAATTGAATGACTTTGCATGTCCTCAGCGCCCTCCACGGTGAGAGTGTTAGTCATCGTGGAAAATCCGCGGTGAGAGATTTAGTCGTTGTCCGGCCTTGCAGGCCGCCGCCAGTTGCTGGCATGCGCCGGCACCGGTACCCCGGGATCAAGCCGTGGATCGGGAACAGCCACCGGTTTGGTAAGCGGAAAATCCAGTGTCCCTGCCCAGATTGGTAACGCGTAATCTTCTTCGTCGTCGATTGGTGGGCCGGTACGTATCTTGGCGGAAGCCTCGACAATGTCCATCCGCAACACAGTCGTCTGCTCCAGCTCATCTGGCTTGATCGGGCGCAGTGCCTCCCACCGACCTGGCACGACGTGATCGATGACAATTTTCAAAGCCTTTTCCCGCTCACTTTGATCGACCGTCTCTGCCGTGCCCAGCACGACCACCGACCGATAGTTGACCGAGGAGTGCATTCCGGAGCGCGCCAACACCAAGCCGTCTACCAAAGTCACGGTAATGCAGATCGCGTCGGCCGACGCAAGGGCATTCAGCAAACGCCCGGATGCGGCACCATGCAGGTACAGCACGCGATCGTCGCGACCGTACACCATTGGGAGCACGTACGGCTGTCCATTCGTCACAAAGCCGACATGGCACACAAAGGCTTCATCGAGGATCGCCGCGATGGTGGTGAAATCGTGATGACCACGCATCGGATAGCGTTTTAGTTCGGTTCTGCTCGATTTGAGTTCGTCATCCATGGCTGCCTCACCATAAGAAAGCTTTCGATTAGACAAAAAAGCCGTACCCTGAGGTACGGCTTCCTGTTGGGACTAGATCAGTATTAGCTGATCCGGGGGCTCACTCAGGGCTCCCTGTTTGATTGATGCGTTTACTTGTTGCGGTACTTATCATGGCAGGCTTTACATGCCTGCCCTGCTTCACCAAGTTGCGCTTTGGAGTTGTCGAAGTTGCCAGTCTTTGCCACCTTGGCAAGCGCATCTACTTCCTGCTGCATCTTCTCGAGCTTGGCTTTGAAGTCATCCATTTCCAGCCAGATCTCCGGCTTGGCCTTGGTGTCTCCGGTCTCGGATCCGGGGGTAAACCCTTCGAGCGGCAATTTACTCATGAAGGCAACAATCTCTGCATTACGTGCAAACAGCTCGGCGTCATATGGCTTTTTGCCTTTCACCATCGCCGCCATCGAGCCAAAGTTCCAACCGATGACTCTGAATACACCCTGCCGGTATTTGATGGCATCCTCCGGCTTCTGAGCCAGTACATATTGCGCGGACGTTACGAAAAGGACCGCAAACAGCAGGTACAAAGCGCGCTTCATGTTCTCCCCCGTTTTTATGATTGGCAAACGGCCTGATTCTAGCACTGCATCCTACGATTGCGTCACCGCCTAAATATCCAAAAAATCAGTGTCAGTACCACCGAGATGATCAAGCCAGTGGTAATCGGAAAGAAGAAATGAAAGCCGTCACGCTCGATGTGTATATCACCGGGCAAGCGCCCCAGCCCGAGGCGCGACAACCAGGGCCACAGCAGACCCACCACCACCAGCACCAATCCGATTCCAATTAGCCAACGTGACATGTCGTTTTCCCTTTAATCACGCTGCATTTGACTACGTCACCGGTCATTTGCCTGCAATACCGCCTATGTTGTAGATGCGATACCCCGCTCGAGGTGCCGAGCGATCGCCCACGCAACATGCTCTCGCACCAGAGCTGACGAGTGGTCGGCTCGAGATTCGAGGGCCGCGATGACCGCCAGTGAGGTAGCAGCATTCCCGAGAGCACAGGCAATGTTTCTGAGCCAACGTTCGTATCCGATGCGCCGGATGGCGCTGCCTCGCATATTATGGTCAAACTCCTCTTCGTCCCACGCAAAAAGAGTAACCAATTCGGACGTGTCCAGTTCATGGCGGACGTCAAAGTCAGACAGTGTCGCTTTTTGCGCGAAGCGGTTCCACGGACAAACCAGCTGGCAGTCGTCACAGCCATAGATGCGATTGCCGATCAGCGGGCGCAAATCAATTGGAATGGACCCCTTGTGTTCAATAGTCAGGTATGAAATGCAGCGTCTTGCATCGAGTTTGTAGGGTGCAACGATCGCCCGCGTCGGACAGATGTCAATGCAGCGGGCGCAATCGCCACAATGATCGGGTTGCGACTGATCAACCGGCAGCTCGAGATCGGTATAAATCTCTCCCAAAAAGAACCACGAGCCAGCGTCACGATTCAGTAATAAAGTATGCTTTCCGCGCCAACCCAGACCAGCTTTGGTCGCCAGCTCGACTTCCATAACCGGTGCGCTGTCAGTGAAGACACGATAGCCGAACTCTCCTATTTCCTCTCTGATTTTCTGTGCCAATGCCTCAAGCCGGTTGCGTAAGACCTTGTGGTAGTCGCGACCCACAGCGTAGCGCGCAACGTAGGCTCGTTGCGGGTCATCGAGCACACCCTCGGCCGGCGTAACGCCATCGGGCAGGTAGTTCATCCGTACGCTGATCACCCGACGGGTGCCGGGAACAAGCTCTGGCGGCCTCGTGCGCTTTGTTCCATGCGCGGCCATGAACTCCATGTCACCGTGCCAGCCTTGATCGAGCCAATCCTGTAACCGCGGCTCCGCCTCGGACAAATCGCAGTCGGCGATTCCAGTTTGCTCGAAGCCAAGCTCATGCGCCCAGTTTTCGATACTGGCCCGGAGCTCAGAAAGGGATTGCTCGGTCATTCAACGGCGAAACGCGACTCGACCTCGTCAGCGAGGTCTTTCGCGAATATATCTCCGAGCGTGCGTGTCTCGCCGTGCTTCATCAAAAAGAATTCCGATGAAGAGATTCCTTCGCGTGCAAGCGACTCGGCCAATTTGGCCGGCGGTTCATTAAGCGGCTCGTCGGTGAGACGAAATGTTCCCCAGTGCATACCCACCGAGTAGCGGGCGCGCAAGTCGAGATGCGCCTGAACCGCCTCATCGGTATTAACGTGCATTGTCTTCATGAACCAGCGCGGCTCATACGACCCAACAGGAATCATCGCCAGATCGAATCCACCGAATTGTTCGCCAAGATCGCGCAAATCCTGCGAGTAACCGAAATCGCCACCGAACAAAATACGGCGATCCTGATGCTCGATGACCCAACCGCCCCACAAGGTCTGATTCCGATCCCATGGTGTACGTGCACTCCAGTGTTGTACCGGCACGAAATAAAACCGCATTCCGGAGAGCTGGACGACGTCACCCCAGTCATGCTCCGTAACGTTCTCGATGCCGCTTTCTGTCGCCCAGGCGCGGAGATTCAATCCCATCAAAAAACGCGGCGGTCCGCCTTGTTGCCGGGAAAGACGACTCAGCGTTTCGCGATCTAGATGATCGTAATGGCTGTGCGAAACCAGCACAACATCGACATGCGGCAGATCATCGAACGACATCGGCGTTGGAGTGTAACGCCTTGGTCCGGTATTCGGAAACGGGGAAGCACGCTCCGTCAAGTGCGGATCGGTCATGATATTGAGCCCGGCGATCTGAATCAGGAACGTGTCATGTCCCAGCCAGGTCAGCGTCTCGGCCTTTCGATTGTTCTTGAGAAAAGCGACATCCGGGCGCAACACCGGAAAGCCATAACCGTCGTCCGGGTCGGCCGGCACGCCGTTGCGCCAGCGCTCCCACTGCCACTTCCAGATGCTGCCCTTCGCCGGATGCGGATAGCGGTTCTTGAATCCTTGCTTCGTGTGATGTGGTTTCACGGGACTATAATTCGGATTGCTGTAACACGCCGTTAGCGCCAGTGTGCTAGCGACAATAATAACGATGGATAAGCGCATCCAGGATGTCGTTTTCAGCTAGTGTTCGATGGGTATTCTGCCATCAGCAAAGACCTCCGGAGCGCATTCAAGTTCATCGCCATTCATGGGGGACAATCATCGTGAGCAGAACAACAAAGCCTTCGGTCGGCGTCATAGGTTTGGGTTCCATGGGAATGGGCGTTGCGCGCACGCTGGTTGCAAAAGGTTTCCCGACCCACGCCTTTGACATCAGGGCCAGTGCCCGAAACGCGTTTGTCAAAGCCGGCGGCACGACTTATCGCAATCCAGCGGATATGGCATCACAGTGCGATATTGTGATTGTGCTGGTAGTCAATGCGAACCAGACAAACGAAGTTTTGCTAGGCAAGAACGGCGCACTCTCAACGTTGCGGACCGGCAGTGTCGTCGTCGCCAGTGCCACAGTGCCACCAGAGTTTGCCGCGTCGCTAGGTGAGCAACTCGATAAGCAAGGTGTCTTGATGATTGATGCGCCAGTTTCGGGAGGTGCAGCACGCGCGGCAAAAGGCGAACTTTCAATCATGGCCTCCGGTGAGCAGAAGGCGTTCCGCAAAGCCAAACCCGTGCTCGATGCGATTGCCGCAAAAGTGTACCGGCTCGGCGACACCTGCGGAATGGGTTCAAAAGTGAAAATGATCAATCAGCTACTCGCCGGGGTACACATCGCTTCGGCATGCGAGGCAATGGCTTTGGGCATTCGCGCCGGCGCTGATCCGAAAGTGCTGTACGAAGTCATCTCGAACAGTGCCGGTTCATCATGGATGTTCCAGAACCGGGTGCCGCATATTCTGGAAGGTGACTACACGCCGCTTTCCGCAGTGAGCATCTTCGTCAAGGATCTGGGAATCGTCCTCGATACCGCCAAAACCCTGAACTTTCCTGCGCCGTTGACGGCCGCAGCTCATCAGCTGTATCTGTCGGCAGCGGGTGCCGGCCTGTCTGGTGAGGATGACTCAGCGGTGATCAAGGTCTATCAGCAACTCACTGGAATTGAGCTGCCAAAAGCACGACGCAAGAAAAAGAGCGCCCGCAAACGCACCTGACCATTCAACGCCTTTAAGGCTGTTGAAAAACGTCGCGAGTGGCCTTCAGTCGGGTGCGCGCTCGCTTCGATAGAAACAGTACGCAGGAACCGGAGTGTACAAACGGAGTACATGAGGGCGAGAGCGAAATAGGCGCGGCATTGCCGTGCCCGCTCGCAGCGCTCGGCGTCTCTGATCGCCAGGCCGGACCGCCAAAGGCGGACGAGCACCGGTTCAAATCAATACGGCTGCAAGCCCGGATCAAGGTCGCGCAGTAGTTTTTCGACAGCCTGCTAGCGATCAGATGCGGTCATTCTCCAGTTCCTGTTCGAGCGTGCGCAGGATGAGTGCAACTTCGTATAAGTTGGGGTTGAGTTCCAGCGCCCGCCGGAAATACTCCGCAGAACGACGGGCGTCAGCGCGCTCCAGCCATATCTCACCACAGCTTTGCATAGCACCGAAATGGTAAGGGTTGAGGCGGATCGCCTGCTGATAATCGGCAAGCGCACGATCGAAGTCGCCCAAATGTGAATAAGCGTCGCCACGCTTGTTCCAGGCCTCGGCAAATTCCGGCTTGTAAGCGATGATCTCGTCCAGTTTCTCGATCGCCTGCGCGATCTCCTTTTGTTGAATCATCACGATGCTGTTCTGGAGCAGGTTATTGACGCCGCGATCGTTGGCACGGAGCCACAAACCCCAAAGTGCCTGTTCCGCCATGCCCCGCACCATTGGATCCTCATCATGCAGAAGCTGCATCATGTAAGGCACATCTTGATTGGTGCCGACTTCGGCAAGCCACCCCAATCCTTCGCGACGATCGCGGCTATCCGGACTATCTAGTTGCGCCAGGGCTTCCTCGCGCGACATGACCGTCCCCCAGTCCCCGGCAACCGCGGGAAAACCTGCGAGTGCGATGCATGTTGCCACCAGCAGAGGGCTAAATCTCATCGCCACTTCCTTTCTCGAGTAGTCGCTTGATCGCCTCGATGTTTTCCCCGACACCGCGCATATTCGGATTCACCGTCAACGCCTGTTCGAAGTATCCCAGCGCACGCTCGTAGTCGCGTTTGCGCAACATCAGCTGCCCATAACCTGAGAGCGCACCGAAGTGATTCGGTTCCCTCGCCAGAACCTCTTCACAATCGGCGATCGATCGGTCGTCTTCACCGACAATGAAATACACGGTTGCGCGCTTGTTCCAGGCCTCCGTGAAATCCGGCGCCAGCTGTATCAGCGCCGTAAAACTGCGAATCGCGCCGCGATACAGGCCGGCTTGCATAAGCTCGACGCCACGCTGATACATCCGGTCATGCAATGCGTTGCCGGAGCGCCCCCAGATTTCCCAGATCGCGTTCTCGGCAAGGTGGCGGATGAGTGGATCATCGTCATACAGGGCAATGTAGAGAAGCGGCAAGTCTTCCTTCAAACCGAGACTGCGCAACGCGACATATGCACCGCGGCGCACATCTTCATCCTTATGCTCCAACCCAATCAGCACCTGCTCGCGGGTAAGCTCGGCCGGCAACTCCTGTGCCTGCACTAATGGGATAAAGAGCGAAAAACAGGCCCAGAGACTGGTTAATACAAGGAAGGAGAGACGTCTGATCGTGGCAGGGGCAGCCAACATGGTTACAATGACTATCTCGAACTGATAGCCAAATACTACTCTCTCGCGCCCCGCGGATAAACCTTAGCCATATAAACGTGAGCCATGAGAACTTTTTTCGCTTTTTTGCTGGCCGCTGCCGTCTGCAACGCCCAAGCAGCGCCCTACCCTCTGGGCACCATGACCTGCGACGATATTGGCGCCTTTGCCTCAGAGGCAATGACGTGGCGCAAATCGGATGTCACCTACGATGAAGCGAAGCTGAAACTCGAGGAAAGACAGTACGGTGACCCCGTCGAGAAAAAGAACCTGACCATTATTCTGGCTTACGTGTACGGCAACTACGGGAATAACTGGACGGTTGAAAGTGCCGGCAACGTCATGCGCTCAGACTGCCTCAGAGGCCGCGATTAATTGCCGCTATTCTTCGTCTTGCCACACGAGAGCGCGATCAAGTTCAGCCAACCGAATACGGCCCAGCCGCAGCAAAGGAAGCATCCGAGGGGGCACATTGCGGCATCATGGTATTAGTGTGACCCTCGTTTCCCGACATTGACACAGGAACTCACGCTATGACTTTCCAGATACCGTGCCCCGCTGAGCCCGGGATGGCTCTGAGCGAAGTCGACACACCTGCCTTGTTACTCGATCTGGATGCCTTCGACACCAATCTGCAGCGATTGGACGAGTCGTTGCAGGGCAAGAACGTGCGAGTGCGCCCACACGCAAAATCGCACAAATGCCCGGAAATTGCGCTGCGACAAATGGCACACGGAGCGGTCGGTGTGTGCTGTCAGAAAGTCACGGAAGCCGAAGCGATGGTCGCAGGCGGCATTCCCGATGTAATGGTCAGCAACCAGGTCGTCGGGCCACGCAAGATACGGCGCCTGGTGGCGTTGGCGCAACGCGCGCGGGTGAGCGTGCTGGTTGATGACGCGGCCAACGTCGCTGCACTTAACGACGCCGCCGGCAACGCGGGTGTCAAGCTCAACGTACTGGTTGAAGTCAACGTTGGTGCCAATCGCTGCGGCGTCGAAGCCGGAGAACCGGCGCGCCTCATGGCTGGCGCGATAGCGTCCAGTTCGCATCTGCACTTTCGCGGCATCCATGCATACCAGGGCGCTGCCCAGCACGTGCGTTCGGCCGATGAGCGGCGCGAGCTGATCGAGCGTGCTGTACGACTGGTCAGTGAAACACTGGCCTTGCTGCAAGAGGATGGACTGGCGTGCGAGATCGTCACTGGCGCCGGCACCGGCACTTATCTGATCGAAGCCGGCAGCAATGTCTACAATGAAATCCAGCCCGGCTCGTATGTGTTCATGGATGCCGATTACGCGAGGAATCTCGGCAAGGAAGGCAAACCAATTCACGACTTCCTGCACAGCCTGTTTGTGTGGACAACCGTGATGAGCCACAGCGTGCCGGGGCGCGTCGTGGTTGACGCGGGTCTAAAGGCCCTGTCCGTCGATTCTGGACTGCCATTGGTCGACGACCCCGGCGCCGAATACCTTGGCGCTTCCGACGAACATGGTGTGCTGCGTGTCGATGAACCGTCTCACTTTCCGCTGGGCAAAAAAATCCGGCTGATTCCGGGCCACTGCGATCCCACTGTCAATCTCTATGACTGGATTGTCGGTTATCGTGGCGACACGGTCGAATCGGTATGGCCAATTACCGCGCGCGGCGCGCTTTACTGACGGACCACGTTTGACACCTGCCAAGCTATGCCTGCTCCGAAAACCTATCAACTCGATACACTGAGCCTGCACGCCGGCCAACAACCGGATTCCGAATTTGGTGCCCGCGCGCAGCCGATCTACTTTACGACCTCGTACGTGTTTCCCGACACGGACCATGCCGCTTCGCTATTCAACATGGAGCGAGCCGGGCATGTTTACTCACGCATCTCCAACCCGACCAATGCAGCGCTGGAAGAACGCATCGCGGCGCTCGAAGGCGGCGTCGGCGCCATTGCGACCGCCAGCGGGCAGGCGGCGTTACATCTTGCCATCGTGACGTTGATGAACGCCGGCTCACATATTGTTGCGTCCGGTTCACTATACGGCGGCTCGCATAATCTCCTGGCGTATACCCTGCCGCGCTTTGGAATTGAAACCACTTTCGTCAAGCCGCGCGATGTTGATGCGTTCCGTGCAGCAATCAGACCGGAAACGCGGCTGCTGTTTGGTGAAACGCTCGGTAACCCCGGGCTCGATGTTCTCGACATCCCGCGCGTCTCCGAGGTCGCGCATGAAGCAGGGTTGCCGTTGCTGGTTGACTCCACCTTTACAACACCTTACCTGATGCGGCCGTTCGATCTGGGAGCAGATCTGATTTTCCACTCCGCCACCAAGTTTCTCGGCGGCCATGGTGTCGCGATTGGCGGACTGCTGGTCGACGGCGGCAAGTTCGACTGGGATAAGTCGGGCAATTTTCCAACGCTTAGCGAACCGTATGAAGGCTTCCATGGCATGGTGTTTACCGAGGAATCCACTACTGCCGCCTTCCTGTTGCGTGCCCGCCGCGAGGGCATCCGCGACTTTGGCGCGTGCATGAGTCCGATCAACGCGTTTCAGATCATGCAGGGCATGGAAACGCTCGGCCCACGTATGCAACGCCACATGGACAACACGCGCGCAGTGGTTGCGTTTCTTGACAAGCACGATGCAGTTGAACAGGTAGTGTATCCGGAGTTGCCGTCGCACCCCGATCATGAACTGGCGAGAAAACTGCTACCGAACGGCTGCGGCGCCGTCTTCAGCTTTGAACTGAAAGGCGGCCGTAGTGCCGGCCGCAAGTTCATTGAATCATTGAAAGTGTTTTCCCATCTGGCCAATGTCGGTGATGCCAAGTCGCTGGTCATCCACCCGGCGACCACAACGCATTACCGCATGGACGATGCGGCGCTGCGTGCGGCCGGAATTACTGAAGGTACCGTGCGTCTTTCAATTGGCATCGAGTCTGCCGAGGATTTACTGGAAGATCTGTCACGGGCTCTGCGTGCCAGTCAGAAGGCCTGAGAAACGGAGGGATCTGGTGTCTCTGGAAGTCAATGGTCACAAGACCTATGCCTATACCGGCAATCATGCCTTTGACGCTTGTCTACCGACAGTCATTTTCATCCACGGCGCGGCCAACGATCACAGTGTGTGGGCGCTGCAGAGCCGATACTTTGCTTACCATGGCCACAACGTGCTGGCAGTCGATCTACCTGGACACGGCAAATCCGCGGGTGACGCGCTCAATGACGTGGCCACGTTCGCTGACTGGGTAAAGGCGCTGATGGATGCCGTTGGAATCGAACAGGCGGCGATCGTCGGGCACAGCATGGGATCGCTGATCGGGCTGGAAACGGCGGCGCGCTATCCGGCCATCGTCACCCGTCTGGCACTGGTTGGCACTGCCATACCCATGCCTGTTACAGACGCCTTGCTGGAGACGTCCGCCGCCAACGACCATGCCGCTTACGAGATGATTAATGTCTTCGCCCACAGCCCGCGGGCGCAGATCGGCGGCAATCGTTTACCGGGGGCCTGGATGATGGGCAACAGCATGCGGTTGATGGAACGCTCGGCAAACGGCGTTCTGCATGCCGATTTCACCGCCTGCAATAGTTACCGCGGAGGTCTCGATGCAGCGAAGAAAACTAAGTGCCCGGTGCTGCTGATACTAGGACAACGCGATTTGATGACGCCGCCGCGGGCAGCCAAAGAAGCGGCCGCAAGCTTTAGTAATGCCCGAACTGTGATGCTGGACGGCACCGGCCACTCGTTGATGAGCGAGCAGCCGGACGCCGTGCTTGATGCTTTGATTGACTTCCTCAGGCCAAAAAACGTAACCGCTGCCTGAGGGAAAAGTCAGCGCTTAATCGTCCAAACCTTTCATACGATCACCCATCTGCTGATTCATCGTGCCGATTCGGTCTTCGACCCGTTCCATGGTTCTCTGACCTTCCTCGAGCTCCTGTTTCTTGATGCTAGCCCCGGTGGCTGCTGTTCCGGCAGTCTCCAGGCCACATCCACACAGCATGAAAAATACGAGTGAAATAAGCAGCTTATTCATGGCGCCTCCTTTTGCCTGAGTCAGGCAGACTACGCCTGAATCAAGCAAATTCAGCACCAAAACGCGGTGTCAATCAGCCTCAGACCTGCTTCAACATAGTGTCGGCTCCGCTGACCTCGAACTTACCTCCCTCTTCGACGTTGAGTGTTTTCACCACCCCATCTTCAAGCAGCATCGAATAGCGCTGCGAGCGAACGCCGATACCACGACCAGTCAGATCCAATTCCATGCCGAGGGCTTTTGTCAGATCGCCGTTGCCGTCGGCCATCATCCGCACCTTGCCGGTCGCGCCACTTTCGCGCCCCCAGGCACCCATGACGAAGGCATCGTTTACCGACAGGCACCAGATTTCATCGACTTTTTTCTTCAGCTCGTCCGCCTTCTCGACATAACCCGGCAGATGCTTCGCCGAACAGGTCGGCGTAAAAGCTCCGGGCAGTGCAAACACGGCGATGCGCTTCCCCTTTACCTGCTCTCCGATATCAAACTCGTTTGGTCCGATGCTGCATCCCGGCGTCTCTTCCGCAATGAACTCCCACAGCTTTCCGCCAGGAAGCTTGTCACCTACCTTGATTGTCATTTCCCACTCCTCCTGAAAGTTTTAGAAACCCCGGCCGGGATTTTACGTCACAATCGCTGCTCCCCGGTATCGCAGCTTTCCTGTATCGCAGCTTTCCTGTATCGCAGCTTTCCTGTATTGCGGCCGTTCGGTACGAAACGAATCAGCACATCAGCTGTCACAGGTAAGACAGCCGCCCACGCTCGCAACCAGCCCGCTTGTCGCCAACTGTGCTGGTTCGCAAAATATACTCGTGCTTGAAATTTACTCGTCTCTAAAATTGTACTGAGCCGTAAAATAGAGATTGGCTCACATTTTTCTGCACTGCACGTCCCCAGGACAATGCCGAGGTTGACTCGCGACAATTCACAGGGTGATGACAATCAGCCTGCCCTTCCGGCAAGCACCAAGAACTACGTTACGCCATCGGGATTCAAGGCTCTCAAGGACGAGGCCTTGCACCTGATTGACAAGGAACGCCCGGAACTGGTCAAGGTGATTCAGTGGGCGGCATCCAACGGTGACCGTTCGGAGAATGCTGATTACATCTACGGCAAACGCCGCCTGCGCGAGATCGACCGGCGCATCCGTTTTTTGACCAAACGGCTCGATGCCGCTGTCGTGGTCGATCCGGCGACACGCGAAGCAACCGACCAGGTGTTTTTTGGTGCCACCGTCACGGTGCTGCACGAAAACGAAGAGGAGAAAACCTACTCGATCGTCGGCATCGACGAGGCCGATCCGGCACGCAACCTGATCAGCTGGATTTCGCCACTTGCCAGGGTGCTACTCAAGGCGCGCGAAGGCGATGTGGTGGTACTACGGTCGCCGTCAGGCGAGGAAGAAATCGAGATTATTTCAGTCGAATACCGTGAAATCGATTTCGGCTGACGCGTTCGAGTACTCAGCTCTCTAAACTGAACACTCGGCAATCGCATCCGGATCGGCTCAATCGAGTTGTTCGCGATGCGCCGCCTTGCGCCCGAGGCCATCAAACAAATCGAGCATCCGCTCCCGATAGGCGAACACCGGATCGTCCTTTTTCAGCGCCGGAAAAGGCGAGCCACAGCGCATCCACTGCAGGATACCGAAAAGGATGTAGTCGGCAAACGCCGGCCGCGAACCTGCGACATAAGGCTGCTCGGCCAACGTTGCGCGCAGTGGCTCAAGCGTCGCAACGAAACCTTCTCGCGCCTCTTCGCGATTGTTCATGTATTGCTCGATCGGCATACCGAAGCGCTTCTCCCGACTCTCCCGGAAGTATGGTTTGTCCTTTTCATGCAGCGCCGCCATGAAGTCCACCACACCCATGCGCGTAATGAAGGGATGCACCGTACGCTCAATCCAGAACCTGACCAACATTGCGGTCGCTTTCGATTCGGCACAGGCAAACAGCGGCTTGTCGGGATAACGCTCGTCGAGATATCCGGCGATGGTCCACGAGTCACTTATCACGGTGTCACCGTCGACCAGCACCGGTACCGTCCCCACGTTAGGCTGCGGCAACCGGTCCTTTTCGGTGAAGTGAACCGGAACCTCTTCCCATTGCAGGCCCTTGTGCGCCAGCGCCATCTTGATACGCCAGCAATAGGGAGAAAATCGCAGCTTGGGATCGGCTGTCGCCAGATCGTACAACTGGATGCTCATAGGGCACCCGTACGAACAGTTTTGGCCGTCTGACCGAACAGGAACTTCTTCGCTTCCTCATCGACCACCGGCTTGGCGCTGATTGCAGCGCCTTTTTCGTAAGCTCGCATCACCGCCGGCCGCGCCCGAATCGTCTCAAACCAGCGCTTCAGATTCGGGAAATCGTCGAGATTCTGCTGCTGCCGCTCATGCGGGACGATCCACGGATAGGCCGCCATGTCGGCAATCGAATAGTCGCCCGCCACGAATTTACGATCCGCCAGGCGTCGGTCGAGCACTGCGTAAAGGCGCGAGGTCTCCTTGATGTAGCGCTCCATGGCGTAAGGAATCTTTTCCGGTGCATACTTGACGAAGTGATGGTTCTGACCGGCCATGGGACCAAGCCCGCCCACCTGCCAGAACAGCCATTGCAGGACTTCGACACGAACACGGATATCCTCAGGGATAAACCGACCGATCTTTTCTGCCAGGTACAACAGGATAGCCCCTGACTCGAATACCGAAATGGCTGCACCGCCATCGGCCGGCGCACGATCGACGATGGCGGGCATGCGATTGTTCGGCGAGATTTTCAGGAAATCCGGTTTGAACTGCTCGCCACGTCCAATATGCACCGGATGGATGCGGTAATCGGTTCCGGTTTCTTCCAGAAAAATTGTGATCTTGTGGCCATTGGGGGTAGGCCAGTAGTAAAGGTCAATCATCCAGCTTCCTCACAGTTTGTCGAAAAGGCGACTGCGCTCATTCCTTTACAAGGGCCGATTGCTGTGTCGCCAACTTGCTCACTATTCACACATTCAAAACCGAGTATGTGGCTCCGAGAGAACGTTCGCTCCACGAACGTGAGGCTTCGCCGCAACTCGCTGGGCTCGCTATGCTTTTTCAACAAACTGTTCTTGCACTTCGTGTTCGTGCCCAGGCAGGAATAATCAGGCGTCTGATGCGATGATCTGCTCCGCCACCTGCAGCAGATCGGGGGCGACGATGTCAGGAGCCTCAAACAAGGGGTTGAGCACCATGCCTTCGCGCGCGATGAACGCTGCCTTGCAGCCGGCGCTCATCGCCCCGGCAACGTCCCAGGAATGTGCTGCGATCAGGCGTGCCTGCTCCGGCCCAACCCCCATTACACGCGCGGCATGGTGATACACCTTGGCCGCCGGCTTGAGACTCTTGACCTCGTCCACCGAGATGACTTTCTCGAGGAATTTCGCCAGCCCGGCATTCTCCAGCTGCGCCTGCGCCACCGCTGGCGGTGAGTTGGTCAAAGAAGCCATCCGGTAACCGGCCGCATGCAATTTTTCAAACCCGGGCAAAACATCGGGATGCGGCGGCAAGGATCGCATGCCGCCGACAATGTCGGTGCGGTCGGCGTCGCTTAGCGTTATATCGTAGCGCTGCGCCATCATATCCAGCGCGCTGCGCCCCACCGTGCCGAAATCGCTGTACTGATCGGTAATGACGGTGAGCATGGCACTTCGCAATACCTGGGCGAACCAATCGAACAAAACGTCACCATTGCCGAACACCCGCTCGAAATGCGGTGTTAGCGCACGCAAATCAAGCAACGACTCGTTTACGTCAAATAACAGAACTGTCTTCATTGCTCTACCTCGATTCTTGTCGCTTGCATTCAAAAGGCATCGATCCAGGCTTTGAGCTGACCGAGTTGTCGCTCGATTACACCGGGATCAGCCATCGCGTTTGCCATCAGAATGACGCCCTGGATGGAGGCGATCAGCCAGACCCCCAAATCCTGGGCGTCGGAACGGCTCAAGGCACGAAACTGCTCGGATGCCCACTGGGCACGCAAAATCAGCCCTTCGCTCGCTCCCGCACGTGACAATCCGGACGACTTGTTCATTTCCTGAGACAAGCTGCCTATCGGACATCCGTAACGCGCGATCTCCTCCTTGGAGTCGATTACCGAATTCAGGAAAGCCTGCAAGCGGGCACGCGGTGAACCGTGCTTTTCGAACGCCGCCACCCGCTCGCGAAAGTCGTCTTTCTGGGCGCTGACGACGGCGTCGAGCAAGGCTTCCTTGGTTCGGAAGTAGTAATAGACATTGCCCAACGGCACGCCGGAGGCTTCAGCAATATCCGCCAGGGTCGTTCTATTGAATCCCTTGCTGTGAATCAGCTCTCGCCCCGCCGTTATCAGGCGCTCTCGCTTGTCACTGGTTCTCGGCATGACCGCAGCGTAAGCCCGGTCTGCTTAATTGGCATCCGAGCCTGTAGTCTGTTATCTTCCAAGTTAGTTAGATAGCTGACTATATCCAGTTCACCGGTCCCTGTCGACCCTTTTGCAATCACGGTTTTTCGATCGGCATACCAAAGAATCGTGCTGACGCGTGGGCACGACGCGAAACAGAAGGCTCGCCATTACGGCCGCGCCACTTTCCGACCCCACCGAACGCGCCCGCCTCTTCTCATCGCCCTCAAACGTATGTGTTTATACTGCGTCCTTCGTCCGGGTGGGCACACTGCAATTGGTTTCGGGTGCACCGGTCAAAGATAACCCGTCAGAACGCAAAAAGACCTCAATGAAACAATACGACTTGCTGGTAATCGGTGGTGGTAGCGGCGGCGTCGCGACTGCCAATCGTGCTGCCTCGTATGGCGCAAAAGTAGCCTTGTTCGAAGCCGGAAGAATGGGCGGTACCTGTGTCAACGTCGGCTGTGTGCCGAAGAAGATCATGTGGACTACCGCCAGTTTGCACGACGCAGTCGAAGAAGCCGCCGACTACGGATTCGCTGCAAAAACGGGCGCATTGAACTGGGCCGAGTTGAAATCGCGCCGCGATGACTACATCGAAAGGCTCAATGGCGTTTATCAGCGTGGTCTCGACAACAACAAGGTTGACGTCGTGCACGCACATGCGCATTTCGTGGAGCCACACGTCGTCGAGGCAGATGGTCGGCGCTACACCGCGGAACATATAGTGATCGCGGTCGGCGGTCGCCCGATCATGCCCGACGTTCCCGGTGCGGAGATGGGGATTACTTCAAACGGCTTTTTCGAGCTAAAGGAGCAACCAAAGCGAGTCGTTGTCGTTGGTGCCGGATATGTCTCGGTCGAGTTCGGCGGTTTGCTAAACGCGCTGGGTGCCGAAGTGACCATCGCGCTGCGGCGCGACCACTTTCTGCGTTATTTTGACAAAACGCTGCGCGACGAACTGATGGCGCAGATGGAGGCTGATGGCGTGCGCTTCGTCAAACACGTGACCGTCATGGACATCCAGAAAAAGGACGATGGGCTATGCGTCGAACTCGGCAATGGCGAATTGCTTCACGGCTTCGACACCGTCCTTTGGGCAATCGGCCGCAGGCCGAATACCGACCGCATTGGCATCGAGAATACCGGTCTCGAACTAAAACCCAGCGGTAGTATTCCGGTCGATCGGCTGCAACAAACCGAGGTCGAAGGTCTATACGCGATCGGCGATGTGATCGGCAAATTTGAATTGACTCCGGTTGCCATTGCCGCCGGCCGGCGTCTTGCCGACCGGTTGTTTGGCGGCCAGACCGGGCGCCACCTGGTCTACGAAAACATTCCCACTGTCATTTTCAGTCACCCGCCAATCGGCACGGTTGGTTTGTCAGAGGCGCAAGCAGTCGAGCAATTTGGCGCCGATAACGTGAAGGTGTACGAAACACGTTTCACACCGATGCACTATGCGTTTTCGCATCGCCAACCACCGTGCACGATGAAACTGATCGTGACCGGCCCGGATGAGAGTATCGTCGGTTGCCACATCATCGGTCTCGGCGCCGACGAAATGATGCAGGGCTTTGCGGTGGCAGTACGCATGGGGGCGACCAAGCAGGATTTTGATGATACGGTCGCAATCCACCCCACCGGCGCCGAGGAAATGGTGACGATGCGTAACGCTCGCGCTGCGATGGCCTGACCAGTTCGCGCGGCGCGCAACGCCCGTCATTAGCGGGGTTGCCAAACGCGAGCCTGTTTACCTGTCGCCAGGATCAACCAGTCAACCGATTCAGTATTGCATGCGTCAGTGCCGCGCCTGTGATAACGTCGCGTAAAACAAAGGGCGAGCGCTCAACATTACTATGCATCGTCTGGCCTCGCCGAGGATGATTCCCAGAAGAACAAGAGGGAATGGAGGAGATCATGAGCGAGCCATCCGTTAAACAGGAGGCACGGGAAGTCGAAAAAGGCCACTTCGACCCCTACCAGCTCGACCCGTCTCACGTTCTCGACCCACCCCGTACCATGCGGGCAATCCTCACAAGAATCGGCCCCGGGATCATTCTTTCGGCATCGATCGTCGGCTCGGGCGAGTTGATTGCCACCACCACGCTGGGTGCCAAAGTCGGCTATACCGTCATGTGGCTAATCGTATTCAGCTGCCTGATCAAAGGGGTTGTGCAGGCGTTTCTCGGCCGCTACACGATCGTCATGGGCGAAACCGGCCTGGCGGCTTTCAACCGCATTCCCGGCAAAATCGGCCGTGTCAACTGGGTGCTGTGGGCGTGGGCGGCAATGGTATTGATCACATTGTTCCAGATCGCTGCCATGTTCATCGGCGTGTCACAAGCCATGAAGTTGATTACCGGTGTCGATGTCATGTGGTGGGTTCTCGGGTTTGCCGTGCTCACACTGGTTCTGTTGCTCGGTGGCGCATACCAACGCATCGAGCGTCTGGCAATGATCAAAGTCGGCCTGTTCACGTTGATTACGCTGCTGGCCGCAGTAGTGTTAACTCGCATGCCGGAGTTTTTCAGCTGGGGCGACGTCTGGCAGGGATTTTCCTTCGAGTTGCCGGAAGCCGGCCTGGCGATTGCGCTTGCCACCTTCGGCATCACTGGCGTCGGAGCCACCGAACTGTACATGTACACCTACTGGTGCGTTGAGAAGGGTTATGCGCGCTACACCGGGCCGCACGAAGACAGCGAAGCATGGCGTCAGCGTGCCCGCGGCTGGATGCGAGTGATGCATGTCGATGTTGTCTTTTCGATGATCATCTACACCGTCGCCACAATCGCTTTCTATTTACTGGGAGCCGGAATTCTGCATGGCATGGGTCAGGTGCCAGCCAGCAGCGAGATGATCCCGGTACTGTCCAACATCTATACGCAAACACTGGGCGACTGGGCCAAGTGGTTGTTCTACCCGGGCGCAATAATCGTGCTGTACGGTACCGTGTTCGCGGGAACCGCGGGCCACTCACGAATGTTCGCCGACTTTGTTCGGATCTTCGGAGTATATGAACACGATGACTACCAGGCGCGCATGCGCTGGCGCGACCGCTTTATCATCGTTCTCACGGTTGTCCCGGTCGCCTTGTATTTCATTTTCGGCGAGCAGCCGGTTGCTATGGTGCAATGGGGTGGAACAGCGCAGGCGTGGACGCTGCCAATCATTTCGGTCGGCACCATCTACCTGGTGCAGCGCTTCATGCCGAAAGAAATGCGGGCCACTCACTTGATGACGTTTCTGCTCTGGATCGGTGCATTCGTCATCACCGCCTTTGTCGTCATAAGCGAATACCGCAAGTTTTTCATGGAATAACATTCAACAACCTGATCGAAAGGAAATTCAGGGTATGACTATCAAACGCCTTCACACAGGACCTCGTATGTCACAGGTTGTGATACATGGCAACACCGTGTACACAGCGGGCGTCGTCGCGGACGACGCCAACACCGATGTCGGTGGCCAGACCGGCCAGATTCTCGACAAGATCGATGCTTACTTGAAGGAGGCCGGCAGCGACAAGTCGAAAATCCTGATGGCCACCATTTGGCTATCTGACATCAAGGATTTCGACAACATGAATGCGGTGTGGGACATGTGGGTAGCGAAAGACAATCCGCCGGCACGTGCCTGTGTCGAGTCGAAGTTGGCAGCCCCCAAATACAAGGTCGAAATCAGAGTCGTCGCTGGTATTTGAGTCCCAGCAGCGCCTGTGAGTTTTCCCGCAAGATGGCGGGAGAGGCACCTTTGCGCGCCCAATCGCCGATCTGCCTGCAACACATGATACAAACATGATCATGAGTCCTATCGCGCAAACCGCTGTCTTCCTTGCGGCAGCAGTCATCGCCGTGCCGCTTTTTCGCCACTTCAAAATGGGTGCCGTTTTGGGATATCTGGCGGCCGGTGTCGTCATCGGCCCAACGGGCCTCGGCATCATCGGCGAGTTCGAAAGCATCATGCATCTCGCGGAGCTGGGAATCGTGATGCTGTTGTTTGTCATTGGCCTCGAGTTACAACCGTCACGTCTATGGGTACTGCGCAGATCGGTTTTCGGACTCGGCGCAGCACAGGTCATCGTCACGGCTGCGCTGTTTACTGCCGTTGGTATCGCCTTCGGCCTTGCCCTTTCGACCGCCATCGTAATCGGGCTCGCACTGGCCATGTCTTCCACTGCCTTCGTGCTGCAAACGCTGGCGGAACGGGGCGAACTGACCACTCGCAAGGGCCGCTCCTCATTTGCCATTCTGCTGTTCCAGGACATCGCGGTCATCCCCATGCTGGCGCTGATCCCGCTGCTCGGCGAGGGCGAGGACATACCGGCCGGCACCGAGGCATGGCTCGCCGCCGGTGAGGCGATCGCTGTAATTGCGCTCATCGTGTTCGGCGGACGCTATTTGCTGCGTCCGGTGTTCAGACTGGTCGCGGCAAGCGGAATCAAGGAAATCTTCACTGCGGCGGCCCTGCTGGTCGTGATCGGTACTGCACTTGGCGTGTATTCCGTCGGCCTGTCGATGTCACTCGGCGCATTTCTCGCCGGTATGCTGCTTGCCGACTCGGAATACCGCCACGAGCTTGAAGCCGATATCGAACCGTTCAAGGGTCTTCTCCTCGGACTGTTCTTCATTTCGGTGGGAATGGCGGTCGATCTTGGTCTTCTGGTAAGCGAACCGGTAACGATTCTCGCTATGGTCGTCGGCTTGATGCTAATCAAGGCTATGGCGCTGTACGCCGTTGTCCGGTTCGCAGGCGGCGACAACCGCTCCGCGATCAGCGTCGCCGCGACTTTGTCCCAGGGCGGCGAGTTTGCCTTTGTCATCTTTGCCATTGGCATTAATGCCGCGATCGTCGATAGCGGGCTGGTCAGCTCCCTGATCATTGCGGTCATCATTTCGATGGCTCTGACGCCACTCGCCATGACGATCGACGACATTTTTGTACGTCGCAACCGCCAGAAAACCGAAGAAAAGTTCGACGAGATCGAGGCTTCTGACAACCGGATCATCATTGCCGGCTTCGGACGAGTCGGACAGATGGTGGCGCGCACCCTCACCGCCCGCGGCATTGGCTTCACAGCTCTCGATATCAGCAGCGAGCAGATCGAGGTCGTGCGCCGATTTGGCAATAACAAGGCTTATTACGGTGACGCGTCGCGCCTCGATATGTTGCATGCCGCTCGGGCGCAGGAAGCGGAGATTCTTGTCCTGGCGATCGATGACATCGAGGCGTCGGTGCACACCGCAGAGACAGTCAGGAAACATTTTCCGAAGCTAAAGATTCTCGCCAGAGCCCGAAATCGCTTCCATGCCTACCGGTTGATGGATATCGGCGTCGAATACATCATTCGCGAGACTCTGGGATCGGCACTCGAGCTTGCCGAGCAAGTCCTGCAGACTACCGGTGTCAGCGCATGGGATGCGAAGAATACGATTGCGACGTTTCGCGCCCACGACGAGCGGACGCTGGCGCGCCAGTACGCCGTTTATCACGACGAATCACAGCTGATACAGACGTCACGCGAGGCGGCACAGGAGTTACAGGGCATTTTTGAGTCGGATAGCGAGTCACGGCACCACGCCGACAGCACACCGTTTTCACCCGAAGACATCAGGTAGACAGCCTCGCGGCCGTCGAAACAGTGATGAGCGCCGCGCTCCGGCTCGGTTTAATCGACACAAGGCGTTACAATCTCTTTTCTGGCACTTCGGGACGCTTACGGGATCAGTCCATGGGGCATACGCTGTTTGGGCAACGTGGCGCGTCGGGCACGCACATCGATTCGGGACACTGCCCGCTTCGGTGCACAGAACGAGGGAGCAAAACGATGCGAGTCGAAGTACACGTACACGGGACCATCCTCCTGCGATCAGGCACCAGCACCGAACAGATGGAGTCCGCGATGCGCCCTCTGCTCGATTACATTGACGAAGACAGCTTCGCTGATGTGAGGAGCATTCACCCGGACGAGCCGGGTATCACCTTCGACCGCCGCCGGCGTGTGATCGAGATCTGCTGGACGGGTGATGTCGGCCGCAGCTTTCGGCAATTACTTGCCGAATCACTCGAAGCGCTCAACGCCTATTGCGAAGAAGCCGCTCCGGTCGACATCACCTACTATCACGAAGACGGGCGCGATGAATTCGACGTGATTTTTGTCGGGCCAACACCGGAATCGATCGACCGTGCGCGACGTCAGCGCATGATGGAAGACCTGCAGCACGTCCTGTCACGCGATTTCGACGACACTGAAATCAGCCAGGTGCTCAACCTCGTCAATCAGATGTTCGATCGGCGTTGGGAAAGTGGCCGCCGTTCAAGTGGAGCAGCTTCGACTGACACGTCGGAAATGGTGGCGCGGCGCAAGCATTTGCACTGAACGCGCGTGTATCAGCGGATCGTCATTTCGTTGCTGGCAAGCGCGGTCCTTCTATCCGCCGGGTATGTCTCGGCAGCGGACGTTAATCCCAGAGGGCAACGTGATTCGATTCTGCTAGTCGCTGCGCGCCACATGATGGATCCAAATTTCGCGCGCACCGTCGTGCTGGTGATGTTCCCGACCGATACCGGGCCGAGCGGTGTGATTCTCAATCGGCCAAGCCGGATAACGCTGCGTGACGTCTGGCCCGATAATGCGCAGCGTCAGGACCGCACCGATAGGCTCTACATTGGTGGGCCAGTCGAGCCCGACGGCCTGCTATTCCTGTTTCGAATGACTCCACCGCCCGAGCGGGCATGGTGGGCAATCGACGACATCTATTTCAGCGGTGATGGTGAGCTGCTCGAAACGCTACTGGAGACAAACGGCCCTGACGCCGGTCAGCGTTTTTTTGCCGGCTACGCCGGATGGGCACCAGGTCAGCTCGAGAACGAAATTGCCCGCGGTGACTGGCACGTGCTTGCGGCCGATCCAAACGTGATCTACGACAAGGAACTCGGCACCCTATGGCAGCGGATGTATCAGCGAGCAACCTTGCCTCGGGCACATGGCTTGCCGCTGCAAGGCAGTCTCGCCTACCACAGGCGCGGCGCAAACAGATAGTCGCGCATGCCGTATTGCGTTCGCTGATACTCATCCCCCACGCGCACCGCACCGTGGCATAGCGACAAGGAAGAAACCAATGGAAGACAGACTGTTCTCGATAAGCGAGCAAGTGGTGCTGGTAGTTGGCGCCAGCAGAGGTATTGGCAGGGCGCTGGCAGAAGGCTTCGCCACGCGCGGCGCACAAGTAGTCATTGCCGGGCGCGAAGCCGACACCCTGGAAACAACAGCAAAGGAAATTTCTTCCGGAACGAAACCGGTCAAGGCGATCGTTTGCGACGTCGCCAAGCCGCTGGACATCGACGATCTCGTCTCCTCCACCTTGTCGGAATTTGATCGCATCGATACGCTGATCAGCGTCGCCGGTGTGAACAAGCGCATGAAAGTGGAAGACTACACGGCCAAAGAATATGACTGGATCATGGACATCAACCTGCGTGGCAGCTTCATCCTGGCTCAGACAGTGGGACGACATATGCTGGAGCGAAAAGCCGGCTCAATCATCAACATCGATTCGTTGAATACCTACGCACCTTTGACTGGCGTCACTCCCTATGCGATGAGCAAGGCGGGCGTGTTGATGATGACCAGGGCGCTGGCTAACGAGTGGGGGCCGCGTGGCGTGCGGGTCAACTCGATCGCGCCCGGTTTCTTTCCCACTGATCTGTCAAAGAAGCTCTGGGCGCAGGACAAGATGCGCGACTGGGCGACGCAGAATACACCGCAGCGAAAGCTCGGTGATGTCAAGGATCTGGTTGGCACTGCCGTGTTCTTGGCGTCACAAGCCGCTGCATTCGTCACCGGCCAGACTATACGGGTCGACGGCGGGGTAACCGCCGGGATCAACTGGCCAATCGATTTGTGAAGCCTGTCAACCTGAGTGCCGCGACATCAATAACACTTCACGCTGCCGCACTCTCTGTAGTGGTCTGTAGCAGCGTTGTCGTTGCCATGCCTGGCGAAGATCCGGCTGAAGATGATGTGCTCGCCGGCATTGACTATTCCCAGCCGTTGAACGATCTCAACGCGCCCGGATTGCGCAGCTTCGCCGCCGGCCAGGCAGAGTTCGCGGCGCGTTGGGTGCCACCATTCCTGAGTGGCGGCCATTGGGGCCGCGGTCCGCAGTCCAATGCCGAGTCTTGTTTGTCTTGCCACCCCGGCAATGGACGCGGCCGGGCACCTGACGGTCCCGGCGAACCGCCCCATTCACTCGTACTGCGGCTCGCGAAACCAGGCACAGATGAGGCTGGCCGGCCACAGCCACATCCCGCCTACGGCACCCACCTCAACCGGCACGGCATCCTTGGACAGCTCATCGAAGAAGGCGATTTCCGCGTCGAATACAGCAAACGCGAGGTGGCCCTCGCCGATGGCAGTCGAGTTGAATTGCGCTCCCCCACCGTTCGCCTTGCCGCACTTTGGTATGGTCCGACGGGCGACGACACCACTGTCTCTCTGCGACTGGCACAGCCAGTGTTCGGACTTGGACTGCTCGAGGCTGTGGCTGACTCAACAATTCTTGACCTGGCCGAACAACAGCAACGCATCGGCTTCAATGGCAGGCCGAATCGGGTAATCGATGAGGCGACCGGGGAATACATGATTGGACGTTTCGCCCACAAGGCCTCGCAGCCGTACCTACGTCACCAGGTTGCCGCAGCGTTTCATGATGAGATGGGTGTGACATCGAACTTGTTCCCGCAAGAGCAATGCTGGCCGATTCAGAAGGCTTGCTATCGGGTTGAGCGCGTCATAGGAGTCGAAGCGCGGGACGAACAACTTGACTCGATCACTGATTATTTGCGCTTGCTCGCGGCGCCGAGGCAACGCGAGATGAACGATCCACTGGTAAGGCGCGGTGCCGGCCTGTTCGACAAGGCGAAGTGCAGCGTGTGCCACGTTCCGGAACTGAAGACTGGCTCCAATGCAGTACATGCACAACTGCGTAACCGGACCATCCGCCCCTACACTGACTTGCTGCTCCACGACATGGGCGACGGGCTGGCCGACGGCCGGCGCGAATTCGACGCTGGTGGCCGAGACTGGCGCACGCCACCACTATGGGGAATAGGCCTGCGTGCAATGGTCAATGGCAATTCTGAGTTGTTGCATGACGGTCGTGCACGTAATGTCACTGAGGCAATACTCTGGCATGGTGGAGAGGCAGATGTTTCGCGGCAAGAATTCATCAACATGAACGAACAGGATCGCCGAGCTTTGCTACGGTTCGTAGAGTCACTTTGAGTCTACTGTCAGTCGCGCCCCTGCATGCTTTTTGCCAGACTCAAACCAGGCTTCCGGCAGCCGGGCTGATCGGCTGGTAAACTCTTTCGAATTCCATTTCCAGAGAACCACGCATGCAGATCGATATCATCTCCGACGTAGTCTGCCCATGGTGCTTCATCGGCAAGCGCCATCTCGAGAAAGCACTCGCTCAGTACGCCTCGGCACACCCCGACGCGGAAGCTCCAAAGATCATCTGGCACCCGTTTCAACTCAATCCACAGTTACCGGTTGAAGGCATGCCGCGTAAGGAGTATCTGGATTCAAAATTTGGCGGCGCTGAGCGCGCCCGCGAAATCTATGATCGCGTAGCACAAGCGGGTAAAGCCGCAGACATCGATTTCCGTTTCGATGACATACAGGCACAGCCCAATACGGTCGATGCACACCAGTTGATACTGCTCGCGCAAGCGTTTGACGCGCAAGATGGCGTGGTCGAGTCTTTGTTCAACGGCTATTTTCTCGAGGGGCGCGATCTCAGGGATCGGCAAACGCTGGTCGAATTGGCGGAGCGCGGCAGTTTGCCACGTGATGACGCAGATCGTTGTCTCGAGACCCGACAGTTGCGCAAGCACGTCGAAGAACAGCAAAACCATGCACTGTCGCTCGGCGTGCAGGGCGTGCCGTTTTTCATTTTCGATCAGAAACTCGCGGCATCGGGTGCCCAGCCTGCTGAAGTGCTGGTTGAAGCGATGGAGCAAGCCGCTTCTGCGCCTCCTGTCGAAGCTGACGCCTGAAAATCGAGAGACAAGCTGACAATACCGCCTTGCGCGATGTTGTTATTCTCGATAGAGCGTCGTACTGAATCTTCTTGTTCGCCGAACCCTCACAGCAGACACTGACAATCGCTTGACGTTCGCTGCTCAGAAAAAGCTGGCTGTTCTTCTGCAAGCACGCGTCCTGTTCGTGCTGACCGTATCGCTCGTATCGACATTCGCAACGCAGGCACGAGCGCAGACCGAGCCCCTGTTCGACACGTTGGAACTGACCGGTGATGCCGGACTTGGCATCGCGTTTCGGACATTCACCTCTCCGTATGACGGTGTCGGACAGGTAAACGACATGCTGCCGCTATGGATCTACGAAGGGAAACTGTTCTACCTGCATGGCTACCGGGCCGGCTTTCGGGTTCCGGCGTCGCAAAGTGTCAAGTTCGATGTTTTCATCGCCCATCGTTTCGAAGGCTATCCCTATGAAGAGACGCCGGCGAGCCTGGAGGGTATGGAACAGCGCAATCCGGGAGTGGACGGCGGCATCGGTGTGCGTTACAGCGGACCTGCCGGCAACTTCGCCGCCGAGCTGCGCCAGGACATCTCTGTGGAGTCGAACGGCGCCGAATTACGCCTCGGTTACGACTACAGATGGCGTAATGGCCCGTTCCGTTGGCGCCCGTACACGTTAGTGTCGTTCAGGAATTCGAAACTCAACGACTATTATTACGGGGTACGGCCTGAAGAAGCCACCGCGCAACGCCCCGCCTACGCCGCAGGTGGCGGATACAATTTTGAGTTGGGCTTCGAAGGACAATACAACGTCACGCGGCGCTGGCGGCTGCTGGCCGGGATTGGCGCTGTGCGGCTAGCTTCGGAGATACAGGACAGCCCGATTGTCGACAAATCGTGGCAGATCACCGGTTTCCTCGGCGCTCTCTACGATATCGAAGACGAACCGGTGTTGTGGACGGAGCGCAAACCGGTTCTGGTGAGAGTCTTTTACGGCGCCTCGACCGATTGCATTCTTAACCAGCTGATCACTTTCCGCTGTGCATCGATCTCGACCGAGGATGATAGCCGCATCCTCGGCGTGCATCTGGGCAGGACCTTTGTCGAGCGAATCAACGATTGGCCGCTCGACTTCGTCGGCTACGCCGGCATCCTTTACCGCGACGACCAGGGGCTGCAGCCGAACAGCTGGCAGATCGACGCTTACATGAAACCGTATTGGCACGGTTTCCCATGGTCGGACACTGTGCGCACCCGCATTGGCTTCGGTGTTGGCTTGTCGTGGGCCTCGCGTGTGCCTTATGTCGAGCAGCGCGACCAGGAAGCCAAAGGGCAAAACACCTCGAAGCTGCTCAGCTATCTGGATCCGAGCATCGAAATCAACACCGGTGATCTGTTCCGCGCCAAGCGCCTGGAAGACACCTGGTTTGGCGTTGGCGTCAGCCACCGCTCGGGTGCGTTCGGCAGCTCGCAGCTACTTGGCAACGTTGACGGTGGATCGAACTACATTTACGCCAGCATCGAAACCGCGTTCTGAGATCGGAGCCGTGGCGACACAGGGTCAGAAGAAGTACTTGCCGTAAATCAGGAATCCGGTGAGCTGAAACTTGACCTTGCCGTAGAAGTCAATGTCGGAACCCGATTCAACTTCGACGTTGTAATTGACGTGATTCATACCGGCACCAAAACCGAAGTTCTTCCACGGAAGGTA
>CP070643.1:2408704-2428429 GCA_020354125.1 Betaproteobacteria bacterium
GCCGTTGTCTTCGATCACAGTAGCGACGTTGCGCCCCAGCATGACGTCGCCACCGAACATAACGCGGACCGTTTGCATTGACGTTTACTTTGGCCGCACGAACGGGAAGCGTGTCATCAGCTCGCGCGTCAGCAGGCAGACGCCACATTCAGTGCCAATCGTTTCAGCCGCAACGATGAAATCGGGATCTTCGAAATCTGTCGTCAGTTCGATGCCCTTGTCGTGGGCGATCGAGACAAGATGGGCGGCAACCGCTTGCTCAACCTCTTGGCTGAGTATCTGCCCCGCCATGCCGCGGCGCTCGAGTCGAAAGTAAAATCGCCCGCTGCGCATGTTCTCAACCAGTGGAGCGACTGCTTCCTTGAGTTGCCCGGTCAAAGTATCCACTGTGAAGTAAAAGACGTTCTCCGCCGGGATGACGCGGCCGACCATGTGTGACCAGCTTTTGTCCTTGGCGCGCGCGTCGGCAATGGCTTGTAGCAGTGTTTCCGTATCGTCTGACCATCCAATGAGCACGTCACGGAACGACGTCAGCCAAAAATGACCGAGATGTCCAAGCGAGCTGCGCACGTCGCGAACGTGGTGCGGCCCCGGAACAACAGTGACAATCAGATTCCATTGGTGCACCAATCAGCACTCCTCGTTGCCTTGCGAAGGATTACAATGCAGCCGATCACCTGTGTCTGTTGGCCGCTGTTGATGGAGGCAATCATGAACGCACAGACCGGTTCTGCTGAAAAACCGCTTGCACGCCGGCTGGTTGTAGCTGGTTTCGTCCTCGCCCTGGTGTGCGCGTTTGCCGCGGTGTTTTCCGGAATTGGCTATCAGCTGGGGCTGTGGCATTTCCGTACCGGCTTTCAGATTATCAGATGGTCGTTCGTGGCTGCAATTGCTGCAGTCGTGCTGTCGGTATTCGGCCTGGCCATATCGCGTAAGACGCAATCCATTGTTGTCATGAGTGTCGTCGGTATCATTATTGGTGGCATCACGGTCTATATTCCGTTGAGCTGGAAAAAAACACTGGATGCCCATCCGTATATTCATGACATCACCACTGATATGGAGAATCCGCCTCAATTTGTGGTGGTGGAATCGGTGCGCGGGCCGGATGATCATCCGGTGATCTACGACGGGCCCGAGGTCGCCGCGCAGCAGCGCGAGGCACACCCCGATCTGCAGCCGCTGATTGTCGAGGCATCTGCGGTCAGCGTGTTTGAAGCGGCAACGCGGGTCGTTGACAGCATGGGCTTGGAGTTGGTTGACGCGAGTCAGACAGATCTTCGCGTCGAAGCAACCGATACGACTCTTTTGTATGGGTTCAAAGACGACATTGTCGTGAGAATCGTCGCGCTGGACGGCACGACCCAGATTGACGTGCGTTCCAAGTCACGCGTTGGGCGCAGTGACCTCGGCCAGAATGCAAAGCGCATCAGAAAGTTCGTCGCGCTGCTCAAGGCTGAACTGGCCGGGTAATCTTGGCCGGACGGTTCGCTTGCTCTCGCGGCCAACTACATTGGCTCGAAGATGAGCGGTTCGCGATTAGCGAGCGCCACCCAGCCGCGCGCAATGCGATAGACCACCCAAAGGCCGACCCCGACGATAAGCAGCCACGAAAACGGGATTCCGACAATCGAGATGAACAACAGGATCGATACCAGCGACCACAAGGCAGCGAACCAGAACGTGCGGATTTGCCAGCGAAAGTGTGACTCGAGAAAAGTGCCACGCGCCTCGGATTGCATCGCGTAATTAATGATTACCGCGATAATCGACGGGATTCCAAAAACAAAGGCACCGACAATGGTAGCGATACTGCTGGCACCAATCAGCACGCTCAGCGCGTGCAGTCCGTATACGACATGGACCGTGCTGACCAGCGAATCGGAGGGTCGTCTGCTGTCTGTTGCTGTGGTCTCGTTCACGCGTGAATCTCCGTTGAGGGTCTGCATTAGCCGGTTGGGTTGTCTTCGCGGATAAATTCCGCGGCCCGTTCGGCGATCATCATTACCGGCGCGTTGGTATTGCCGGAGGTAATGCGCGGCATTGCCGATGCGTCGATGACACGCAGGTTGGAGATCCCGTGCACCCGTAGCCGATCGTCGACTACGGCCATCTCATCATTACCCATCTTGCAGGTGCCGACCGGATGGAAAATGGTGGTGCCAAGGTCACCCGCTGCGTTCGTCAATTCTTCTTCGCTTTCGACCGACGGACCTGGCAGAAATTCCTCAGGCTCAAATCTCTCCAGCGCTTTGGCCGCCATAATGCGACGCGTGTAGCGAATCGAGTCGACCGCGACCTGTTTGTCTTCGTCGGTGGACAGATAGTTGAGTTTGATTTCCGGATGTTGATAGGGGTCGGGGCTCTTGATGCGCACGTAGCCGCGACTGGTCGGGCGGAGATTGCACACCGACGGCGTAATCGCGGAAAACGGATGCAGAGGTTCGCCAAACTTTTCCAGTGACAACGGCTGCACGTGCCACTCGATATTGGCCGTTGGCTGCGATGGGTCGCTCTTGGCAAAGGCGCCAAGTTGGGACGGCGGCATGGTCAACGGCCCGGTTCTGGACACCAGATATTCCAGTCCCATTGCCAGCTTGCCAATCAGGCTGCCTGCCCGGTCGTTGAGCGTGATCGTGTTTTTGACTTTGTATTGCAAGCGGATTTGCAGGTGATCGTGCAGGTTTTCGCCGACACCCGGTAACTCGTGATTGACCTCGATTCCATGTGCCAGCAGCAAGGAGCCGGGTCCGATTCCGGAAAGCTGCAGGATTTGTGGCGAGCCGATCGAACCTGCCGACAGCAGGACTTCACGCGAGGCATTGAAAACACCCAGTTTTCCGTCGTCGAGGCGCACCTCGACGCCGGTTGCGCGTTTTGCGCCGTCCTGCGTTTCAAGCTCGACGCGCTCAACGTGAGCACGGCTGACAATGGTGAGATTCTGACGGCGCCGTATCGGCTTGAGAAAGCAGCGCACGGCATTCCAGCGCACCCCATCTCGCTGATTTACCTGGAAGTAGGCGTTGCCAAGATTGTCGCCGCGATTGAATTCGTCGATCTTCGGGATGCCGCACTCCTCAGCGGCATCGCGCCA
The DNA here is from genome assembly GCA_020354125.1 of Betaproteobacteria bacterium. Taxonomy (GTDB): domain Bacteria; phylum Pseudomonadota; class Gammaproteobacteria; order Burkholderiales; family Eutrophovitaceae; genus SG8-40. Next base: position 2,411,799 of record CP070643.1, read on the forward strand.
GGCATCGAGTATCTCCCAGCTCACCCGCCGTTCCTGCACCGGCAATTCTCCGCCTGCGCCGTGCAGTTCGTCGGCACCATGCACGTAGTCTTCCATGCCCTTGAAGTAGGGCAGCACGTCGTCCCAGCCCCAGCCGGGGTTGCCGGCGTCGACCCAGGTCTGGTAATCGCTGCGCTGACCGCGCATGTAAATCATGGCGTTGATGGAAGTGCAGCCACCCATGACCTTGCCCCGCGCATAGCCGATGGTCCGGCCATTCAGGCCCTCATCGGGTTCAATGCGGTACATCCAGTCGGTGCGCGGATTGCCTATGGTGAACAGGTAGCCGACCGGGATCGGAATCCAGAAGTAATTGTCGCTGCCGCCGGCTTCGATCAGCAGTACGCGCACGGTCGGATCCGCGCTCAGCCGGTTTGCCAACAGGCAGCCCGCCGAACCGGCGCCAACGATCACGTAGTCATACGAACCCAGTTTCTCCGCCATGCTTCCTCCCTGTCTGTTCTTGTTGCGCTGCGCGGATGGTCTTCAGAACCGCGACGGGTGCAGTGCGGGAAGTATGTCAGTGTTTCGTGCTCACGTCCTCTTCAGGCGCCAGCCAGGCGTCTGCGAATATGTCGGCCAGGTTCTCGAGATTCTTGACGTCGAGGTAGATCGAGAACACCACCGACGAGGAAATCGTCGCCGGAGATCCGGGTCCGGTGCGGCGCAGCTTGCCCTCGAGCATGACGTGACTTTGCATTGGCCGGCTGACCTTGAGCGTCAGTTCCTTGTTGCTGCTTGGGCTGCCCAGCGTCACATCGTCGCGCTCGCCGCGCGCCATGGCGTATAAGTCGTTGATGAAGCGCTCGGCGGCGCTTCCGCGTACCCAGACGTTCTGCTGCTCGCCGGTGAAGCCGGCGCCGTGAACGGTGATGCCCAGACGCAGATCACCGGCCCCGGGCATGTCCGGGGCCACCGGCTCCCGTACTTCGATATCAATATAGGAATCCGCGTTGCCGAGTCTCATCGGTGCCATTTCCCGAGGTCATTTATGTGGTTCATGCTGCTTTTCTCCGATCCGGGGCCCGCGGGCGGACATGCTTCAGGTCATTGCGGCCACGCCCGGAGCGGAGCGACATTAACCCACAGTATAAATGAGCGGGTCCGAGCCCGATTTGCCCCCAAGCATCCGCCCGGGAGCGCTCCTCCAGCCAGATTCCCGGCGCTATCTGAAGCAACAACCCGGCCGCCCCGGGCTCTCCAAACTGGCTTTTGGGCCAGTGCGCGCGCCGATAAACCTGGTGCCGGGCGCGCAGCCTGTGGTAGGGCCTTTTGCTGCAATGTTCAGGAGTAAAATGCGCCGGGATCCACGCGGCGGATGCGCTTTTGCCAGACCGGACTTACCAACGATGAAGTCGGCGCTCATCCGCCCGGCACCCACGCAGTAGTTGGCGACCGAATTCAGAACAAGACAAATATGAACTCAACCGACATTTGGTCATGACGCAGACTGCGCTCCGGCTCGACGACATTACCTGCACTTTCCCGGCACGGGGCGGCAGCGCCTATTGCGCGGTGGCTAATGCCAGCCTCGCGGTCGGAGAAGGCGAGTTCGTGTCGCTGGTCGGGCCGACCGGTTGTGGCAAGTCGACCTTGCTCAATGTCGCGGCCGGCCTGCTCACCCCGAGCGCCGGATCGGTTGAGGTTTTCGGTGCGGCACTGACGGGCATGAACGACCAGGCCGGCTACCTGTTCCAGAGCGATGCGCTGTTTCCCTGGCGCACGGCGCGGGAAAACGTCATGTTGGGCCTTGAGCTGCGGGGTACACCGAAAAGGCGGGCCGGGCAGAAGGCCGATGCATGGCTGGAGCGCGTACATCTCGCCGGGCACGGTGACAAATATCCGCACGAGTTGTCCGGTGGCATGCGTAAGCGCGTGGCGCTGGCGCAGACGCTGATACTGGATCCGAAGATCCTGCTGATGGACGAACCTTTCTCGGCGCTCGACGTGCAGACTCGCAGCCTGATGGAAAACGAGTTGCTCGAACTGTGGTCGCAGGATCGCAAGTCGGTGGTGTTCGTCACCCATGACCTCGAGGAAGCGATTTCGCTGTCAGACCGGGTGGTGGTTCTGTCGGCCGGCCCGGCCAGTCATCCGGTTGGTGAGTTCCCGATTAACCTGTCTCGCCCACGCGATGTTTCCGAAGTGCGATTGACACCGCAGTTTCTCGATCTGCACCGGACCATCTGGGACGCCCTCAAAGTGGAAGTGCAAAAAACTCATGCGAAGGAAAGCGCATGACGGGTTTTCGCTGGATATCGCTTTTCCAGGTGCTGTTGCTGCTGGCGCTGTTCGCGATCTGGCACATATTGACCCGAACCGAGATCCTTCCGCCGTTTTTCTTTGGTGAGCCGCTGGTTGTTCTGGAGGTGATCTGGGAGTGGTTTAGCGGTGGGCGCATCTACAAGCATCTCGCTGTTACCCTGATCGAGACGATCCTTGCCTTCGTGATCGGCACGGTGGCGGGTCTGGTGGTTGGTTTGTGGCTGGCATTGTCGAAGACGGCATCGCAACTGCTCGACCCGTACATCAAGGCATTCAACTCGATGCCGCGCGTGATACTGGCACCGATTTTTGCTGTCTGGTTCGGCCTGGGGATCTGGTCCAAGGTGTTGCTTGGCGTGACGCTGGTGTTCTTCATTGTGTTCTTCAGCGTCTATCACGGCGTGCGCGAGGTTAATCCGGTGCTGGTTGCCAATGCCCGCATGCTCGGTGCGTCGAAACGCCAATTGTTGCGCTACGTTTATGTTCCAAGCGCCACTGCCTGGGTCTTCTCCAGTTTGCACGCCGCGGTCGGCATGGCCTTCGTCGGTGCCGTTATTGGTGAGTACCTTGGTTCGGCAAAAGGCGTCGGCTACTTGATTTTGCAGGCCGAAGGCGTGTTCGACATCAACACCGTGTTCGCTGGTGTACTCGTGTTGACCGTCTGCGCACTGGTGCTCGACCGGATCGTAACCATCGCAGAGCGCCACCTGTTGCGCTGGCGGCCGGGCCAGATGGGCTCTCAAAGTTGAGCGGGCTAGCCTGGCAAAAGCAGGGGAGCGACCGGAGCAAAGTCGTGCCGGCTCGCCTTTTCTCCATACGCACCCAATGCAGTGATCGCGACCCGGCGTGAAGTTCGCTTACCCGAGGCGTCGCCAGGTTTTCGGTTACAAGGCCAATCAGCGCGCGCTGCACGGCTATCCGGTCGCCGGCAATCTTCCTGGTATTCCTGACAACATCCTGGAGCAAAGTTGGATTTCGCGAATCACGCGGTACTGATTGGCGCGGTGCTGGTGATGTTCAGCATCCTGGCCAGTGTGGTGGCGCAGCGCACCGGCGCGCCACTGCTTCTGGTGTTTCTCGGTGTCGGCATGATGGCCGGCGCCGAAGGCGCCGGCGGCATTCAGTTCCAGAATTTTCAAGCGGCCTATCTGGTCGGCACTATCGCGCTGGCGGTCATTCTGTTCGACGGTGGCATGCGCACCCGCGCCGAGAGTTCACGTGTTGGCCTTAGGCCGGCGCTGTCACTGGCGACTATCGGCGTGATGCTGACGACGGGCATGATCGGGCTGGCCGCGAGTTGGCTGCTCGATTTCGACTGGCGCCAGGGATTGCTGATCGGCGCGATCGTCGGCTCGACCGACGCCGCAGCGGTATTCTCGTTGCTGCACTCACGTGGCATGCATTTAAAGCAGCGGGTCGGCACGACGCTCGAGATCGAGTCGGGCTGTAACGATCCGATGGCCGTATTCCTGACTTTGCTGTTTGTCACCGTCGTGCAGACCAACGCGCAAACCATCACCCTGTCTGTTCTTGGTGATTTCGTCTACCAGTTCGGGCTTGGCGCCGTGATTGGTCTCGGTGGCGGGCGGGCACTGGCCTGGTTGATTTCGCGTATCAATCTGACCGTTGGCCTGTACCCCCTGCTGGCAGCGGCCGGTGGACTCACAGTCTATGGCGCAACGACCATCGCCGGTGCCAGTGGTTTTCTCGCGATCTACATTGCCGGACTGGTGCTGGGCAATACACGCCTGCATGCGGCGAACAACATCCGGCGAGTGCATGACGGTCTGGCCTGGCTGTCTCAGATTACCCTGTTCCTGATGCTCGGATTGTTGGTTACGCCGAGCGAGTTGTTTGCCACTTGGCACATCGGCCTGCTGGTGGCGGGAGTATTGATTTTCGTGGCGCGACCGGTGGCGGTGTGGATCAGTTTGTTGCCGTTTTACTTCCCGTGGCGCGAACAGGTATTCATTGGATGGGTCGGATTGCGTGGTGCGGTGCCGATCGTTCTGGCCTTGTTTCCGATGCTCGGTGGTGTCGATGACGGTCAGTTGTATTTCAATATCGCTTTCTTCGTCGTGCTGGCGTCGTTAGTGATACAGGGTTGGACGGTCGCCCCGCTTGCGGAGAAGCTGCAACTGAAGCTGCCGCGCGAGCATGCGCCGTATTATTCAGAGAGCCTGGCAGTACCCGGCCAGGCCGATTTGAACATCGTCGGCTATCGCATTGCGGCCGACAGTCCCGCGGTTGGACACAACGTCGGCGAACTGATGCTGCCCGAAGACGTGCGTGTGGTGGCGGCGTTTCGCCATGGCAAGGCAATCGAGGCGTTGGCGCATTTCGCCGTTGACAAAAATGACCTGCTTTACATCATTACGCCGCCCGAGCATGCGCATCTGGTCGATCAGCTGCTGGTGCCGCTCGACGAGGCCGAAGAGCACGAGCAGGCCGAGTACTTTGGCAGTTTTACCTTAAATGGCGATGCGCGCATGGAAGAGGTGGCTCAGCTGTATGGCGCCAGCGTGCCGCCACGGGCAAAGGAGCTTACATTGGCCGAGTTTCTCGAGAAACGCTTTCATGACCGCTGTGTGGTGGGCGATCGCGCGCTGCTCGGTACGGTGGAGCTGGTGGTGCGGGAGGCGAGCGAAGGCAAAGTCGACAAGGTCGGCGTGCGGGTAATGCGTCGCTGATTCACCCGCGCACGCGGTAACATAGCGGGATGTCGTGCCTGATGCGCGAATCGCGCAAAAGCATGACACTCAACCAATCCGAGGATAGTCATGGCTGAAGCTTTCATTTGCGCAGCACTGCGCACACCCATCGGACGTTATGGCGGCGCCTTGTCGTCGGTGCGTACCGACGATCTGGCAGCGACCCCGATCACCGCGCTCAAGCAACGCCATGAGGCGGTTGACTGGGATGCGCTGGACGATGTCATTTACGGCTGTGCCAACCAGGCTGGTGAAGACAACCGCAACGTGGCCCGCATGGCGCTGCTGCTTGCCGGCTTGCCGGAGTCGGTTCCCGGCGCCACGGTGAATCGGCTGTGTGGTTCTGGCATGGACGCGGTAGGTATTGCCGCACGCGCCATCAAGGCCGGCGAAGCGCAGTTAATGATTGCCGGCGGTGTGGAAAGCATGTCGCGCGCGCCGTTTGTGATGCCTAAGGCAACCACGGCGTTCTCGCGCAACAATACGGTATTTGATACGACCATCGGCTGGCGTTTCGTCAATCCGGTGATGCAAAGGCTCTACGGCACCGACTCGATGCCGGAAACCGCCGAGAATGTTGCCGTCGACTACGAAGTGTCTCGCGCCGACCAGGATGCATTCGCACTGCGCTCACAGCAAAAAGCAGCGGCAGCTCAGGAAACCGGCCGTCTCGCCAAAGAGATCGTGGCAGTGAATGTGCCGCAGCGCAAAGGCGATCCGATTGTCGTCGAACGTGACGAGCACCCGCGCGCGACCTCGATTGAAGCACTGGCCAAACTCAGGGGTGTGGTCCGCGAGGACGGAACAGTGACGCCAGGTAATGCCTCGGGCGTCAATGACGGTTCGTGCGCGCTGATGATTGCGAGTGAGGAGGCGGCCAGGAAGTACGATCTCAAACCGATGGCGCGCTTTGTCGGTGTTGCCACGGCCGGATGTGCGCCGCGCATCATGGGCATCGGGCCGGTGCCAGCCAGTCAGAAACTGCTTGCCCGAACCGGTGTCAAGCTGGACGATATCGATGTCATCGAGCTGAACGAAGCTTTTGCGGCACAAGGCCTGGCAGTCCTGCGCGAGCTTGGTATCAAGGACGACGACGAGCGGGTCAACCCGAATGGTGGTGCAATTGCACTTGGCCATCCACTCGGAATGAGCGGTGCGAGATTGGTCACCACCGCGGCACACGAGCTGTGGGAAAGCAAAGGGCGCTATGCACTGGCCACCATGTGTATCGGCGTCGGGCAAGGCATCGCCGCATTGATTGAACGAGCCTGATCCAAAAGGGGGGGGCGGAAATGCCCGACAGGACGGAAGCGAATCTGACAGACGCAGTAGTCAAGAGAATCGAGGGTGCTTCTGATGCGAGATTCAGGCAGGTCATGACCAGCCTTGTCAGACATCTGCACGCGTTTGTTCGTGAAACACAATTGACCGAAGATGAATGGCGTGCCGGCATTGAGTTCCTGACAGCGACCGGGCACAAGTGCGACGACAAGCGCCAGGAGTTCATTCTGCTCTCCGACACGCTTGGCGTGTCGATGCTGGTCGATGCGATCAACCACCAGAAGCCCGAAGGTGCTACCGAGTCGACCGTGCTCGGCCCGTTTTATGTTCGGGGTGCGCCGGATATGCCATTGGGTGCCAACATTGCTGAAGGTGTGGAGGGCGAACCGGTCTATTTTTCCGGCAAGGTAGTCTCGTCCGATGGCACACCGATCGGCGGTGCAACGCTCGACATCTGGTCAACCGACGGAGCCGGACAGTATGACGTGCAGCGGCCGGACGGCGTATTGCGCGCGCGTGGCCGCATCACGACCGATGCCCAGGGTCACTACGCGTTCTGGACGGTCAAGCCGGTGAGTTACCCGATCCCGGTTGATGGACCGGTCGGCAAGATGATGCTGGGACTCGGCCGGCATCCCTACCGTCCGGCGCACACCCACATGATTGTCGCTGCGCCTGGTCATGAGACGGTCACCACACACCTGTTCGTCAAGGGCGACCCCTACCTCGAGTCGGATGCTGTCTTTGCGGTAAAGGATTCTCTGGTGGTCGATTTTGTTGCGCATGAAGCTGGTGTCGCACCGGACGGAAAGAAGGTCGACGAAGCCTGGTGGTCTGTCGACTACGACTTCGGCCTGGTTACGCAGACACAGAGCGCAGCAGCGTAAGGTCGGGGCTGAAGTGGTGAAACCGGAAGGGAAGGAGGATCAGATGCGGCACGAGGCTATCTCCCTCATTAAAGCCGAACACCGGTCACTTGCAGCGGTTCTCGACGCGCTGATTCAGGTTGTGCGCAAGGCCGAAGAATCGGGTAAGGATCCCGAATTCAAACTGCTGCATGCGATGCTCTATTACATGCGCGAGTTTCCTGAACGCCGCCATCATCCGAGCGAGGACGCTTCCTTGTTCGCATTGTTAATGCAACGCAGCAATGCGGCAGATGAGATCATCCGCGAACTCGAAGCCGAGCACGATCAAGGCGAGGGTCTTCTGAATACGCTCACAGTCGCACTAAGTACCTGGGAAGCGGGACGTCCAGAAGGCGCTGCAGGCTTTGCCGAATCCCTGAAGGTTTTCAGCGAATTCTATTGGCGTCACATGGACAAGGAAGAAAACCAAGTGCTTCCTATCGCCGAACAAGAGCTGACCGATGAGGATTGGCGCGAGATCAGGGACATGTTCGCCGCCCATGCCGACCCGTTACTCGGCAAACGGCTGGGCGACGAGTTCGAAGCGCTGTTTTCCGATATCGTGCGGATGACGCCGGCGCCGATCGGATTGGGCGATCCGGAAAAGTCCTAGTACCGCGCCCGACTAATGGCTAGAGCGCTATGGTCAGGTAGTTCCCAGCCAGGCGCGCCGCGCTTTATCAAGCGAACGATCGTCTGAAACGGTCAGAGAAACCGTGTCGCGCGGTGGCGCGGCAAGCGTCACGTCGAACAGCATCAACTCGTCTCGGCGAAATGCGTGCAGACGAATGCGCTCACCTGTCTGATGCCGCGACAGCAGTTTTTCTAGATTCCCGCCACTGACGCGCAAGTCATCGACCGCCACGATCACGTCGCCTGCAGACAAGCCGGCGTGTTGTGCGCTGCCGCCATCCAGCACATGCGTGATCTTGACGTCATTGCCGCTGGTTCGTGTGCGGATACCCAGCTCGACCCGTTTTCCGGTGCGATCGGTCTTTTTTGCCTTGCCGCCGCGGTCGCTGGTCGATGTGGCCGGGCGCAGTTGCATGTCGACACCGACCTGTTTCAGCAAGCGTGCTAGGGGCAGCTCGTCAGTACCATGCACGGCGGAGTCGAAGAAACGCCGCAGTTTCACACCGGTGACCTGTTCGGCGACCTGCTCGACGCCGTCTTCCGGGACGCCTTTGCCAACGCGGCCGTAACGTTTCCAGAGTATGCGCATGACATGATCCAGCGATCTGCGTCCGTCCGTCTTCTGGCGAATCAGCAAATCGAGGCTCAGCGCAATCAGGCTGCCCTTGCTGTAGTAGCTGACAATCGAGTTGGGCGCGTTCTCGTCCTGGCGGTAAAACTTGGTCCAGGCATCGAAGCTGGACTCGGCCACTGACTGCTTGAGCCGGCCGCTGCCGCGCTGAACCTGGGTCATGGTTTTACTCAACAACTCGAGATAAGCATCGCGTGAGATGAGGCCGGCGCGAACCAGCATCAGGTCGTCGTAATAAGAGGTAATACCCTCGAACGCCCATAGCAGCGTTGTATGGCTTTCGTGATCGAGGTCATATGGCGTGAACGCTTCGGGTTTGATGCGTTTCACGTTCCAGGTGTGGAAATACTCGTGCGAACACAGACCGAGGAATGTGCCGTACTTTTCATCAGTCGCCGGCGTGTCTGCGCGCGGCAGGCTGTCACGACTGCACACCAGCGAAGTCGACGCGCGGTGTTCGAGGCCACCGTAGCCGTCGCCGAGCGCGAGCACCAGAAAGACATAGCGCTTCATCGGTGCTTCGCGCCAAAACGCGATCTGCGTCTCGCACAACTTTTTCAGATCGCGCGCCAGGCGCTTCATGTCGCAATCGTGACGGCCACTGATTACGATGTCATGCGCTACACCGGCGGCGCGAAACGTCGCCAATGAAAACTCGCCCAGTTCGAACGGGTGGTCGATCAATTCGTCGTAATCGTCGGCAGCGTAACGGCCGAACGCATATGAATCCGCACCGGCGCGCGGCATCGCCGTGGCGACGCGCCACTTTCTGTATGCTGCACCCTGCGGACGGTGCAACTCGACTTCGTGACGCAATGCCTCGGCGCCGTGAACGCGCATGAACACACAGGTGCCATTGAAAAAACCGCGCGTCGTATCCAGATAGGCACCACGTACCGACAGGTCGAAGGCATACACCTCATACTCGATCGTCAACGGCCCGGCGCATGGCTCCGCAACCCAGGTGTTCTTGTTCAGTTTGGCAATCGGTACTGGTTGCCGGCCGCTGCGCGCGCGGACACGTACCACATGCCGGGCGAACTCGCGCAGCAGATAGCTGCCGGGTATCCATGCCGGCAGCGAGAACTGCTGACCACCGGGGTCGGGCTCGGCGACCGTGCAGGAAACGGCGAACAAATGTGCTTCAGGGCTGGAAGGAAAAATGCTGTAGCGAATACTCGAAGGCATGTTTTGAGTTAACTGCAATTTGTTCTGGAATGGGTTAGCTCATTGTGAAGCATGATAGAGGAAATGAGATGCACCATCGGTCACCGGCAGGCCGCCGCCGATAAGCGGGGCAACTCAACTTCGAAATACCGCTGCAAACCATCGCAAAGGCGCGTATCGTAATGCCCTGAGGAATCGGAATTTATTGTGAGATCAGACAGATTGATTGCCGAATGAAAGTATTTGGATCAGCCCGTATCTCAACCGGGAGCGGAAGGTTCTGGCTCTGGTGCCTGGCTTTGGCGTTGCCGGCGAGTGTGGCATTTGGCGGGCAGGCCGATGTGAGGGGAGATCGCTTGTTGGCGATGGATTCCGCAACGCAGACCGAGGAACCTTTGGTCAGCGAAGGCGCTCAGTCGCCAGGCCGGCGTCTCGAAGTCGGCATGTCGCTCGAAGAAGCGCTGGAACTTCTCGGCAAGGATCCCGATTCAGAGTCCGAAATTGGTGCCGCATGCGGCATGCTCGACGTGCTGACCTGGGATGATGAAGGCACCAGACTGATCAGCGTCGATGGCACGGTTACCTCCATCTACGAGAGCGGTACCAGCGAAAGCGAGTAAGCGTCAGGCGCGCGCCGCTCTGGTCGGCGCGGATTCCAACTTCAACGACTGATTGAGGAATTCCAGCAGCAAACGGCTGACCTGCTGCGGCTGTTCCTGCTGAACCCAGTGACCAGCGCCATCAACGAGATGTACACCGCGCATCGCGGTGCAAAGCTCATCTCGCATTTTTTCCAGATAGCCCGGTTTCTGATAAGTGCCCCAGTCACTGCTGCCTGCTATGAAGCATGAAGGCATGTCGATGGTGCGGCCGGAAAACAGTTTCAGGTCCGCTTCATTCAGTCCACTGGTGCCACTTCGATACCACTGCAAGCCTCCCTGGAAGCCGTTGCGCGTGTACTCGCTGCTGTAGACGCGCAGCTCGTCATCGGTCAACCATTTACAAGCGGCAATCTCGGCGGCTGAGGGATTTTCCTCGGCGACCGATTCCGGCATAGTCTGCTCGAGCCGCATGATGTAGTAAGTCGGCATTTTCTCGAGTTCAGCAGCAGTCCACGCTTCCAGCGGGAACGGTTTGTTCTGTTTCCAGTCGGCACTCTTGTGGTGATAGTAGGCGCGCATGAAATCATGAACGCCCTGAGGACAATTCACCAGGTCGTCGTTGGCTTCCCGTGTGGAGTAATACCAGTGGTAGTGCTTGCGCGGTGGATCGAGCGCGGCGAGATCGGCATTCATGTCGGGCGTACTGATCGTCGGGTTCTGACTGGAGCCTTCAGAAGCGAAGGGCAGCCGGGGTGGGCCAGGGTAGGGCGCACTCATCATGACCACCGAGCGGAATAAGTCCGGGCGGATCACGGCGCAAGAGCCGGCCACCAATGAGCCGGAGTCGTGGCCGATGACGCCGTCGACCGAGCGGTAACCGAGCGCCGATATCAATCCGACCACATCACGCACCAGATTGAGTAGTCCGAACGGCCGGATGTCGTCATCGTAATCAGCATGCCAGCCGGTGGTACGGCCGAAGCCGCGCTGATCGGGTGCGATCACGTGGTAACCGGCCGAGGCGAGATCGGGCATGACCTTGCGCCAGCTGTAGGCCAGTTCCGGAAACCCATGCAGCAACAACAGACAAGGCCGTCCTTGCTGTTCGTCGCCGGCTTCGAGAACGTGCATGGTCAAGCCGTTATTGTTTTCAACGAGGCGCGATCGTATGCGCGAATCAAGCGGAACTTCGCCGTAGCTGGTATTGGTCATCATCAAAGTGTAAAGAGGGGTTAACAGTTGTTTGTCAATCGTGATTCTTGCACAAGCGGCATCGGTGTGTTCAGGTTTGGCCAGAAACAAAAAATCCCGGAACAAACGTATTGTTAAGGTTCATACTAGGATTTGGCTGTAATCGCCGGCATTCGGAGGAAACAGCGACATGGCTGCTGTGCTCACCGCGAAACAGGCTGACATCACGACGCTCGACGTTGATGCCATCGTCAATGCTGCCAACAGCGCACTGGCCAGAGGGGGTGGGGTGTGCGGCGCAATCCACCAAGCCGCTGGTCCGGAATTGGCCGAGGAATGCAGGGGTCTGGGTGGCTGTGAAGTCGGCGACGCCAAGTTGACGCGAGGCTACCGCTTAAAAGCAAGGTTCGTCATCCACGCTGTGGGGCCGGTCTGGAGCGGCGGCGATCAAGGCGAAGCGGAGCTGCTCGCTTCATGCTATCGGCGCAGCCTCGAAGTTGCCGCGCAGAACGGTGCGCACAGCGTGGCCTTTCCCGGCATCAGCACCGGCATCTTTGGTTATCCGGTCGAACTTGCGGCGCCGCTGGCGGTAAAGACGGTGCGGGAGTCGCTGCCGCAGCACCCGTCGATACAGGAAGTCGTGTTCTGTTGTTTCTCGTCAGACGATGCCGCGATCTATCGCCGGCTCATCGAGGCCACAAATGAGTAACGAGCAGTGCACCGGAAATCCTGCTGTTTGATCGAGCGCAAATCCTTCCGGGGCGCAGCAGATAAGCTCATCGAATCGCGAGTCCATCGGTGCAAGGATCAGGAGGTGCAAGGCATGAAGAGGCGCACGCAATGAAAAGATGCACGGAATGAAGACCATCCTGATCACCGGCGCAACCGGACAAATCGGCACCGAGTTAACGCGGGCGCTGCGGACCAAGTACGGCGGTCAGAACGTAATCGCCGCCGGCCATCGGCGCGAACCGGACAAGAGTCTGGTCGAGCAAGGGCCGTTCTGCCGAATTGACGTGACCCACCGCGAAGCATTGGAGAAAGCGGTAGCGGAACGCCGGGTCGATACCATTTTTCATCTTGCTTCGTTGTTGTCGGCTGATGCCGAGAAGAAACCACAGCTGGCGTGGGACGTGAATATGGGCGGTTTGTTCAACGTTCTGGAAATCTCCCGCGCACATGGCTGCGCTGTGTTCTTTCCCAGTTCCATCGGCGCCTTCGGGCCGCTGACACCACAGGACAACACACCGCAGGACACCATTCAGCGGCCTAACACCATGTATGGCGTGACCAAAGTCAGTGGCGAGCTGCTGTGCGATTACTATCATCAGCGCTATGGCGTGGATACGCGCGGGGTACGTTATCCCGGCCTGATCTCTTATCAGACACCACCGACCGGTGGCACCACTGACTACGCCGTGCACATCTTTTACGAAGCGATCAAGAACCGGCGCTACGAGTGCTTTCTCGCGGAAGGAACGCGGCTGGACATGATGTACATGCCGGATGCGATCAAGGCGGCCATTGATTTGATGGAGGCCGACAGCGCGCACCTGGTACATCGCAACAGTTTCAATGTAACAGCGATGAGCTTTGCGCCTGAGCAATTGGCGGCAGCGATCAAGCAACGCATCCCGGATTTCGTCATGGATTACAGAATTGATCCGGTTCGCCAGGCGATTGCCGAATCGTGGCCCCGCTATATGGACGACAGCGCCGCGCGTCAGGAATGGGACTGGCAGCCCGACTACGACCTCGATGCCATGGTTGACGACATGCTGGAAAACTTATCCAAAAGACTGTGAGACGACATGACTCTACAGAAGTTACAGAGCTTTCTTGAAGACCACGTTGCCGGACTTCATGCAAAGGGTGTCGCCAAGGGCGATGAAAAGATCATTGTTGGCTTGAGACCGGCAGAAGATGGATTCAGTGAGCGCTATTTGCTCGACGGCTACGGTGACCGTGCGTTTCTCCGCATGAACTCCAACTCTTATCTTGGCTTGAGTTTGCATCCGCGAGTGATTGAGGCCGAGGCTCGCGCTGCAGAGTTGTTTGGCACCGGACCGGGGGCGGTGCGTTTCATCAGCGGGACCTACGCCCAACACATCGAGCTGGAAGGCGAGTTGGCCGAATTTCATGGCCGCGAATCCGCGATGGTCATGAGCGCGGCGTATGCAACGGTGATCGGTGTACTACCGCAGCTGATCACGCGCGACACGCTGGTTGTGAGTGACGCGCTGAATCACAACTGCATCATCAATGCGATCCGCTTGTCGCAGCCGGCCGACAAAGTCGTTTACCGACACCTCGACCTCAAGGAACTGGATGCCGCTCTCGCCAAAGCCAGCGGCAAAGTGAAGCGCGTATGTGTAGTCACCGATGGTGTATTCAGCATGCGCGGTGACTACGCGCCGCTTGCCGAAATCGCTGCCATCTGCGAGCGGCATGAGCCGGCTTTCGCTGAAGGCATCATGACGGTGGTTGATGACTCGCACGGTGTCGGCGCGTTTGGCGCCAATGGACGCGGAACCGAAGAACAGACCGGCGGGCGCGCCGACATTCTGATTGGCACGCTCGGCAAAGCCTTCGGCGTCAATGGCGGTTACGTCGTTGCCGATGCCGCGATGATCGACTACTTGAGAGAAACCTCACCTACCTATATCTATTCGAATCCGATCACACCGGCCGAAGCAGCAGCTGCGGCAGAATCGATCCGGATCCTCGAGGGCGCAGAAGGCCGCCAGCGCCTGACAAACCTGTCGCAGCGAAGCGATCAACTACGAACAGGGCTGACAGGGCTGGGCTACGAAACGATTGCCGGCGATCATCCGATCGTGCCAATCATGATCCGCGACACTGAAAAGACCTCGGCACTGGTGGCACATCTTTTCGAGAACAACATCCTGGTGACCGGATTGAATTATCCGGTGGTACCAAAAGGCGATGAGGAGATACGGCTGCAGGTATCAGCGGTTCACACCGAGGGAGATGTTGGGTTCTTTCTCGATGCGCTCCGAAGTTTTCACTGACCGGGGTTTCGAAGCAAGCGCACATGGCATGGGTATCAATAACCAGTGCATTGTTGCGAGATGCCTCCAGTGTGAACCTCCTGCCTTCAGCCACCACTAGAGCAGAATGCTCTGATTGTTACCAGTCGTCGGCGCGCAAGGCCGGTTTCACGGTCAAATGGGGCGTCTTAACCGGGTGTCCAGGTCCGCTGTGAGTCGCTACCAGCGAAATATGAGACCCAGTGTCGGCCCGCTGATATTGATATCGTCAATTACTTTGCTCGAATCAAGATCCCATTCGAGGTACCGATAGCCGAGCGCCAGGTCCAATCGTCGTGTGGCCTTATAGCCGATGGCGGCACTAGCCTGCCAGGTGAGATTTGAGTCGCCGCCACCCACGTCGGCGTAATAACTGAGGAACCAGCGCTCTGCCAGGGCCGTGTTGCCCTTCAACCCGATGATTCCATCCCACACGGTAAGTGAATCCTTGATCGTTCGCGACTGGCCAGGGCCCAGCGACTGCAACTGCAGGAACAAGTCCATGGTCAGATCGAGGTAACGCGCACCGCCGATGACGTCGAGTCTTGTCTTGTTCTGCGAGTACAGGTTGTAACCGCCCGCAAGGTGAACGACCCAGCCTTTCAAGTCGAGTTTGGTCGAGGTCGTAACCGGCACTTGAATCGGGCCAATCGGGACCGACAGATTGGCAGTATTGTCGGCGCTGAGGTCGTAATAAATGACGTCTGTGAACAGCAGCCACCTGTTTTTGCGTGCCTCGAGCGCCGCCATAAAGCCAAACTCAAGGGCATCGAGGAGGTCGTCGAACTCGACTTCGACAGCGGAACCCCGGTTCGTTGTTCCGCCCATGTCCGCGATCCACGCATACAGAGCACCGGAAAACTGCCACTTATTTTCCATCACATTCGATTCTGTCTGTGCGAGCACCGGGCGCGCGCCAAATAACGCCAGAAGAATAGTGGCAATGACGCAGACAAGAGTGTCGGGGACGACGTAACGATTTGTTGTCATTTGCCTACTCCTTCGAAAACATTCTCTCTTCGCGTCCCACTATCAAGTTCTCGCACCCTTTGTTGAATCCCGTCGCTTGTCAGAAACGCTGTTGAACACACTACACGCGTCAATCGTGCAGGAGCTGTTGTCGCCAACTAGCAGACCACATCGGCTTCGTTTGTTTTTGCTTAGAGTTGTAGACCATTGCTGCGGTAACGGTGTGCGCTGTTGACTCAGGTCAAGATTCTGTGGGCTCTCCCGACTTCAAATTCAGATCAGCACTGGGTTGCATAGATACAAGAAGATGCTGGGCAATTAGTTATAGGGCCAATAAGTTAATGGTGCAATAAGTTATTGGTGCAATAAGTTATTGGTGCAATACGCTATCGATGCAATAACCTGCAGGTTCAATAGGCATAGCGACAAACATGGCGACGTCGGTTGTTGCCACCATGCTCTGCAGCATGGTAGAAGGAAAGACTATCCGGTCGCCGATAAGAACATGAACAACAGATTCATCACAGGCTCAGATTCCCTTGGCGTTCAATTGCCGGGCTGGCTGGTGACCCTGGCTTTGCTGGCGTCTCTGGTATCGGGTTGCACCGCTCTTGGACCGGATTTCGAAGAGCCCGAAGCGCCGGTGGCGGAGGATTGGGTCGAGGTCGATGATACCCAGATCACTAACCAGCCGGCGGACTATCCGGACTGGTGGACGGTATTCAATGATCCGGTCTTGAACGAACTCATCGAGATGGCGCGGTCACAGAACCTCACGCTGCGCAGCGCCGGCCTGCGTGTACTGCAAGCGCACGCCCAGCTTGGCATCGCGACCGGAACCAAATATCCGCAAGTGCAACAAGTGACTGGTTCGGCCAATCGCGTTGAAATGAGCGACAACGCTGCCGATAACATTGCGTTACTCGAAAACAGCTTCGCGCTCTACAATCTTGACTTCAACCTGTCTTGGGAGATCGATTTCTGGGGCCGGTTTCGTCGATTGATTGAATCAGCTGAGGCGCAACTTCAGGCAAGCGTGGCCGGCTACGATACCGTCATGGTCGCCCTCACTGCGGAGGTGGCGACTGCTTATGTGTTGATCCGAACGCTGGAACAGCGCATCGAGCTGGCGAAAATCAACGTGCGTTACCAGGAGCGCGCGCTGCGCATCGCGGACGTCAAAT
>CP070643.1:2428529-2444712 GCA_020354125.1 Betaproteobacteria bacterium
TGCGTCGCGCAGCACCAGAGCCAGCAGACGAGTCAGTTCGATCTTGGCGGGACGGGTCCGACGGCCCGACAGCACTTCCGGCTTGGCGAAGTAATAGCCCTGGAAGTAATCGAATCCGATGTCAGCACAATCGCGGGCTCGTTCCGGGGTTTCCACTTTTTCGGCGACCAGCTTGAGCGGCCAGCGGCGTAGCATCTTGACCAACGAGCGCAGCTTTGACGAATCGGTTGCAGTCACGTCGACCTTTACGACGTCGACCATCGGCAGCATTTTGAGCATGTCGCCATTGAGTTTGGAGATGTCACCGAGTGCCAGGCGGTAGCCCTCGGACTTCAAGGTCTTGCAGCGTTCGATGACCTGGTTGTCAAAGCGGATCGAATCCCTGAGCTCCAGTACCACGTGTTCATGCGGTAAGGTACTAACCAGATCGCTCATCAGAAACTGCTGGTCGATGTTGAGATGGCCGAGGACAGTGCCGAGAATCTGCTGCATGCCAAAGCCGGCCATACCATTCATCACCATCTCGGCACTGGCGGATATGGTAGTGGTCGCAGCGTCTTCGGCTGTCTCGGATGTTGCCTTCGGCGCCCGCTGCTCCCGTGTCAGGCGGGGCAGCAGCTCGAACGCCACCAGACGATGTTTCCGGTCGAGGATGGGCTGGCGTCCGATATAGATTTTCTGCATAGCGACCTGGTGTGGCGGGGGACCGGTGTCGGAGCAGCCGCGGGCGCCCGGTCAATGCAGGGGCACTGGCACGGACAGGGAAGAGCCATCCCGACACTTCCGAATTACGGCAAATGTGGCTCGCTCCTTGAGTCATAAGCGCGTCGAGAGCCGAGGGGCGCGTCGCGCCGCGCCGGGTTGGTGTTTTCGGGTCCGCCAGCGGCGCCGGCGGCCATAACTGCGGCGCCGGAAGAATACGGATGCTGCGCCGCAAGGTGCTAGAATTGCGCGCATTTCCTGTTTCTGCCAGCCATGTTTACTGCAAACGACACAATCAAGGATTTCGACCCCGACCTGTGGCAAGCGATGGAAGCCGAGCGCATCCGCCAGGAGGACCACATCGAGCTCATTGCCTCGGAGAACTACACCAGCCCACGGGTGCTCGCCGCGCAAGGTTCGGTTCTGACCAACAAATACGCGGAAGGTTATCCCGGCAAGCGTTATTACGGCGGCTGCGAATTCGTCGACGTGGCGGAGACACTTGCCCGCGAGCGTATCAAGCAGCTGTTCAATGCCGATGTGGCCAACGTGCAGCCGCACTCGGGCAGTCAGGCCAATGCCGCCGTCTACCTGGCGATGCTGCAACCGGGCGACACCATTCTCGGCATGTCTCTGGCGCATGGCGGCCACTTGACGCACGGCTCGCCGGTCAATTTCAGCGGCAAGCTGTTCCATGTGGTCAGCTATGGTCTGAACAAGGATGAGGAGATCGACTACGACGAGGTCGAGCGCCTGGCGCGGGAACACCGGCCGCGCATGATTGTGGCAGGGGCGTCGGCTTATTCCCTGGTGATCGACTGGAAGCGCTTTGGTGAGATCGCCGATAGTGTTGGTGCCTACTTGCTGGTTGACATGGCGCATTACGCTGGACTGGTTGCGACCGGCCACTATCCCAGTCCGATTGGTATCGCCGATTTCGTGACCAGCACCACGCACAAGACCTTGCGCGGGCCGCGCGGCGGCATCATTCTCGGCAATGCCGAATTCGAGAAGCCGATCAATTCGGCGATTTTCCCCGGCACGCAGGGCGGCCCGTTGATGCACGTGATTGCCGCCAAGGCAGTTGCATTCAAGGAGGCCATGCAGCCGGAGTTCAAGGATTACCAGGCGCAGGTGATGGCCAATGCACGCATCATGGCGCAGACGCTGCAAAAGCGCGGCCTGCGCATTGTCTCCGGGCGCACCGAGTGCCACATGTTCCTGGTCGATCTGCGGGCGAAGAACATCACCGGCAAGGAGGCAGAGGCGGTGCTCGGCAACGCACATATTACGGTGAACAAGAACGCGATCCCGAACGATCCCGAGAAACCGTTCGTCACCAGCGGTATCCGCATTGGATCGCCGGCCATGACGACGCGCGGATTTGCTGACACCGAGGCGGAACAGCTTGGAAATCTCATAGCCGACGTGCTCGACGCGCCGCACGATACGGCGAATCTTAACCGGGTGCGCGCGGCGGTGACCGAGTTGTGTCATCGCTTGCCGGTTTACGCAACCGAACTGGGGCGCGAGCCGGCACTCGTTACGAGTGACTGAATATTGGTGAGGAGTGAGGAGGGGACACCCCTGACCCCTCACCCCTCACCCGAGATATGAAATGCCCATTCTGTAATTGTCCCGACACGCAGGTTGTCGATTCGCGCGTATCGGAAGAAGGCGACAGCATTCGCCGCCGACGGCGCTGCCTGGAGTGCGAAAAGCGCTTCACGACCTACGAGACGGTCGAGTTGCGTTTGCCACAGATCGTCAAGTCCAATGGTTACCGCGAAGAGTTCAAGGAAGACAAACTGCGCACCGGTTTCATGCGCGCACTGCACCGCCGGCCGGTGCCAACCAATCTGGTCGAAGACGCAATCGGGCGCATCAAGCAGCGGCTATTGTCTTTGGGCGAGCGCGAGGTGCCGTCACGCCGCGTCGGTGAGCTGGTCATGAAAGAACTGTACAAACTCGACAAGGTCGCCTACATCCGGTTTGCCTCGGTCTACAAGGATTTTCAGGACGTGGATGATTTTAGCGACGCCATCAAGGAAGTTAAGAAACCGGCACCGCGTCGCAGGAGTCGATGAGCGACGATTACCTCTACATGGCCAGAGCGCTACGGCTGGCCGCCAAAGGAATGTACAGCACCACGCCCAACCCGCGGGTCGGTTGTGTCATCGTGCGCGACGGCAACATTGTGTCGCAAGGCTGGCACGAGCGAGCCGGCAAGGCGCACGCTGAAGTAATCGCAATCGAAAGTGCCGGTGATGCTGCCAGGGGCGCGACCGTGTACGTGACGCTCGAGCCGTGCAGCCATCAGGGACGTACCGGCCCGTGCGCTGATGCGCTGGTGCGGGCCGGTGTCGGCCGGGTGGTGGTCGCAATGCAGGATCCGAATCCGCAGGTTTCCGGCGCCGGCATTAAGCGTTTGCGCGATGCGGGAATCGCAGTTGTTTGCGGGGTGCTGGAATCGCAAGCGCGGGAACTGAACATTGGCTACGTTTCGCGCATGACGCGGGGCAGGCCATGGATGCGCGTCAAGATAGCCTCCGGCATCGACGGAAAAACGTCGTTGGAAAACGGCGCCAGTCAGTGGATTACCAGTGAAGAGGCGCGACGTGATGCGCATCGCTGGCGCGCGCGCAGTTGCGCCATCATGACCGGCATCGGCACTTTGACCAGTGATGACCCGCGTCTGACCGTGCGCAATGTGGAAACGTCGCGCCAGCCGTTGCGTGTCGTGGTCGACAGTTGGCTGCGCATCCCGCTCGGATCAAAGATATTCGAGGGTGGTGGCGTGCTCGTTGCCACGGCCAACGATGACGTGAAGAAGATCCAGCAGATTACTGACCTCGGTGCCGAGGTGGTGGTGGTGCCGGATCAGCAAGGCAAAGTCGATCTGGGCGAGCTGGCCGCGTTGCTCGCCAAGCGCGGTATCAATGAAGTGCTGGTCGAAGCCGGTATAAACCTGCATAGTGCCCTGTGGCGCGCCGGCGTGATAGACGAATTGTTAATCTACTATGCACCCAAGTTACTCGGCGACCGGGGTCGTGGCATGTTTGACCTGGGGAATCTGGGTGACATGGATGCGGTGCCCGCGCTCGAGATCGAGGAGTTGCGCCAGGTTGGTCCGGACTTGCGGATACTTGCGCGGCTGAAGAGCTAGAACCTATCTCATAATCGATCACACGATGCGTTACTTCCAGAACACGATGGCCGCAAGGCGGCCGTTTCTATTAGACCCGATACAGTCAATACCGTTAGTATTGACAAGCCGAACAACACAGCGGAGGCGTGTGCGATCGCGCAGGGAGGAGCAGGTTCCATTGGCTTGCCAATGGATGCGACCCCGGAGCGAGATGCAGCGCACGGCCAAAGCGCGCTCTATTGCGCACTTTTGCGGTCGCATCCCCAAGGGGCCCCTGCTCCGCGCTCCAGTGCGCGGCGTAACCCGGAGGGATGGCGGCTGCGACTCGGTACGCGAAGCGCTGGTGCGGGAGCAGACGCATAAGCCCCGGCATAAAGCCGTACGCACAGCCTCTGCGCCCCTTCCCGCTCCACTCTTCGAGAGTCCGAGTCCGGGGCGCAGTTTTCGCCTCCGGCGTTGTTGCTCACTCCTTGTTTGGACCGGCCAAACGGCGTCGCTCGCGCCTAGCCGGAAGCGAAAATCGTTGCCATCGCACGCGTGAGCGATCATGAGATAGGTTCTAGTCATGTTCACCGGAATCGTAGAAGCAGTTGGCAAAGTCGAGTCGCTATCGCCGGCGGGCGAGACGGCAGCAGTGCGCATCGCCAGCGGCGGGCTCGATCTGTCCGATGTTGCAATCGGCGACAGCATCGCGGTGAACGGCGTGTGCCTGACGGTCAAGGATCTCGGAAGCGACGCGCTCGAATTCGATGTGTCGGCCTAGACGCTCAATGTCACGAGCGGGTTTGGTGCTGAGCAACGTGTCAATCTCGAGAAGTCGCTGCGCCTGGATACGCGCCTCGGTGGGCACCTGGTCAGTGGCCATGTCGATGCCGTCGGCGAAGTCGATGAAATTGTCGAGTACGACGGCAACCGTGTCATGACGGTGCGGTTTCCGCAGAGCCTGGCGCGTTATTTTGCGAGGAAGGGATCGGTTACCGTCAATGGTGTGAGCCTGACCGTGAACAGTGTGGACGACAGGCGGTTTTCGGTGAACCTGATTCCGCATACGCTGGCTGCAACAAACCTCGGCGATCTTGCCGCGGGCAGCCGGGTGAACCTGGAAATTGATCTGGTGGCGCGCTACGTGGAAAGGATGTTGTCGGAAACGGGAACCGGCTCATGAGCGCCGAAATCAGCACCATTCCGGAGATCATTGCTGACATACGCGATGGGCGCATGGTGATCCTGGTCGACGAGGAGGATCGCGAAAACGAGGGCGACCTGTTGCTCGCGGCACAGTTCGCGTCGCCCGAAAACATCAACTTCATGGCCAAGCACGGTCGTGGGCTGATCTGCCTGACGCTGACCGCGGCGCGTTGTGGACAACTGAATCTGCCTCCGATGGTGGGTGCCAATCGCTCGCGGCTCGGTACCAATTTCACTGTTTCGATCGAAGCCGCCGAAGGGGTGACCACAGGCATTTCTGCTGCCGATCGGGCTACAACGATTCGTGCCGCGGTGGCGAAGGAAGCGAAGCCGGCCGACATCGTGCAGCCGGGACATATTTTCCCGCTCATGGCCGAGGACGGTGGCGTGCTGGTGCGCGCCGGTCATACCGAGGCCGGCAGCGACCTGGCCGCGATGGCAGGGCTCGAACCGGCTGCGGTGATCTGCGAGATTCTCAGGGAAGACGGTGAAATGGCGCGCCTGCCTGACCTGATCAAATTTGCTGCTCAACACGGGCTGAAGATCGGCACCATCGCCGACCTGATCCATCATCGCAGTCAAACCGAGTCGTTGATCGAGCGAGCCATACAGCGTCCGATTGAAACAGCGTTCGGTCCATTCGAGCTAATTGCCTACCGGGAAAAGATTTCACGCGACACCCATCTGGCGTTGATCAAGGGGGAGCTGAAGGCAGGCGAGGAAACACTGGTTCGGGTCCACGAACCACTGTCGGTCGCCGATGTAATCGACGCCGGTAGCCGTGTCCATTCGTGGCATCTGAACGACGCGATGAAAACAATCAGTGAGGCGGGAAGCGGTGTCATCGTGCTGCTGCATCGAACCGAGGACGGTGCGGCGCTGCTCGCGCACCTGGATGAAAGGCCGCGGCCGCCATCAAAACTGGATTTGCGCACCTACGGGATCGGCGCGCAGATTCTGCGCGATCTCGGTGTAACGCGTATGCGACTGCTGGCCGAGCCGCGCCGCATGCCGAGTATGACGGGATTTGATCTGGAGATTACCGGATATCTGCATCCGCGCTAGCGCGGTGTGTCCAGAGTCGGGACAATACGGCTTTTTCGTCAATGCTGTGACCCGCCGCCAGTGGTAACGGCGCAGCGCATTTTTCAGGGGGCAGGGCCATGTCAGGTTTCGAGGGCGCGCAAGCATTTCCAATCGATGTTGATGGCGAGGACCTCAATATCGGAATCGTTGTCGCCCAGTTCAATCAGGAGATTGGCGAGGCAATGCTCGATGCCTGCTACTCAGAGTTGTTGCGCCTCGATGTTTCGGCCGAGAACGTGGCGATCGCCAGCGTGCCCGGTGCGCTCGAAATACCGATCACCCTGCAGCGTTTCGCCGACAGCGGACGTTTCGATGCCCTGATTGCACTGGGCGCCGTCATACGCGGCGAAACTTATCATTTCGAGATCGTTTCCAATGAATCGGCATCCGGCATCATGGCGGTTCAGCTTGATTCAGGTGTGCCGGTAGCCAATGGCATTCTGACCTGCAACACGGAAGAACAGGTTTTGGCGCGAGTAGAACAGAAGTCAATCGACTGCGCACAGGTGGCAGTGCAAATGGCGAGGTTGATGGAAGCAATCGATGAAGGGTAGTCGCAGGCTGTCGCGCGAACTGGCACTGCAGGGGCTTTATCAGTGGCTGGTTAACCAGACAGACGCAGATGATGTGCTGGCACAAATCGCCGATAAGGAAGGGTTTGCCAAAGCGGACCAGGCCTACCTGGAAAGCCTGGTGCGTGGTGTGGTGGACCAAGTCGGCGCATTGCGCGAAAAGATCGGTCCCCATCTTGACCGTCCGATCGAGCAGCTCTCGCCAGTCGAACATGCCTTGTTACTGATAGCAGCCTGCGAGCTGGGTTCACAGCCGGACACGCCTTACCGGGTGGTGATCAATGAGGCGGTTGAACTGGCCAAGCTGTACGGCGGTACCGATGGACATAAATATGTCAACGGCGTGCTGGACAAGTTGGCGCCCGACCTGCGCCCAGAGGAGGCTGCCACGCGCAAGAGCAAAGCGTAGACTGGGCCTGTCTGCGTAACCAAATCCACTCAAAAAAGAAGGGAGGACGGCATGGCTGAAGCGGCAAAGCAAAAGAAACTGACCGTGTTCGATTTGCAGGCGAAAGTCGATCGCGGTGAGAAGATTTTCCAGGTAACCGCGGTGGATTTTCCCACTGCACAGTTGGTGGATCGCTCCGGCATTGACTGTATTCTGATCGGCGATTCTCTGGGAATGACCGCGCTCGGCTACGAGAGCACGGTGCCGGTAACCATGGACGAGATGATCCACCACGCCAAGGCTATTTCGCGTGCTGCCAGGCACGCTTTGCTGGTGGGCGATCTGCCGCTCGGGGCCTATCACGCGTGTGCCGAAGATGCGGTGAACAGCGCCATGCGTATGATCAAGGAAGGTGGCGCGGACGTCGTGAAACTTGAAGGTGGCGAGGAATTCGCGCCGATGGCCAAAGCCATAGTCGATGCCGGTGTGCCGGTGATGGCGCACATTGGTCTGACCCCGCAGCTCATGTCCAAGCTTGGCGGTTTCAAGGTGCAGGGCAAGGATGCAACCGCCGGGGTGCAGTTGTTGAAGGACGCGCTGGCCCTGGAACAGGCTGGTTGCTTCGCCATCGTGCTGGAAGCGATTCCCGATCGCGTTGCGCAGTTGATTACCGATCGTTTGCGCATACCGACAATCGGCATCGGGGCGGGCCCGTATTGCGATGGGCAGAACCTTGTGCTGCACGATATGGTTGGCTTGTTCGATCGTTTCACACCCAAGTTTGTCAAGCGCTACGCCAACTGTTGGGATCTGATCGGCAAGGCGTTGGTTGATTTTCAGGAGGATGTGAAGAGCGGTGGCTTCCCGAAAGCCGAACACAGTTTTACGATGAAAGAGGATGAATATCTCAATCTCCTGCAGCATCTGCCGAAGTCGTGACAACGCACTGACGTTGTCGCTAGTCGCGCAGATTGCCGGGTTCGATTGAGGGAGTACACGCAAAATGACGACCGAGTTTGAACTGATCGACCGCTATTTTTCGCGTCCGACGAGCGACGCGACACTCGGTGTCGGCGACGATGCGGCTCTGGTTGAACCTTCGCCGGGACACGAACTGGTGGTTACAGCTGACACGATTGTCAGCGGCGTGCATTTTTTGCCCGATACTGAGCCGCGCAGCCTAGGAAACAAAGCGCTGGCGGTCAATTTGTCGGATCTTGCTGCCATGGGCGCGCGTCCGCGATGGGCATTGCTGGCGGTCACCGTGCCGAAAGCGGACGATGCGTGGTTGTCGGCTTTTGCCGAAGGATTCTACGATCTCGCCCGACGCCACAACGTGGCATTGATTGGTGGCGACACAACGCGCGGACCGCTTGCCATTACCGTAACGGCGCTGGGAGAGGTTGCCAGCGGTACTGCGCTGCGACGCGACGGGGCGCGCGTTGGCGACGAACTCTGGATTTCGGGTCAGGTCGGCAGTGCGGCGCTCGCCCTAAGGCATATCCGCGGTGAGGTACGGCTCAAGGGCAAAGGTCTTGAAGCGTGTATGGCACGGCTCGAGAGACCGATACCGCGCGTTGAACTTGGCCAGGCATTAGTCGACGTCGCGAGCAGTGCGATCGATGTGTCCGACGGCCTGGTGGCCGATGCCGGACACATATGTACATGTTCAGGCGTCGGTATAGAGATCAGCTACGCGGATGTGCCGAGCATATCCGAAGTCACACATCTGAAAGGCGACCAGGTGATTCGCGAAGCGCTGTTAGCCGGCGGCGACGATTATGAATTGCTGTTCACGGTACCGGCTGGCGAATCGCTGCAAATGGATTCGATCTCGGCGCGACTTGGATTGGCGTTGACACGCGTTGGCCGCGTCGTTGCGGGCAAGGAGGTGCATGTGCTGGACGAATCGGGTGAGGTGATCGCCGTTGACATCGGCGGCTACGAACACTTTGCCTGAGGTGCGCCGGCGACCAACCCTGCGCTTTGTGCTGGCGAATCCGGCGCATTTCATTGCCTTTGGTTTCGGTGTCGGGCTGTTCCCGCTTGGTCCCGGAACACTGGGTACAGTGTTGGCATTCCCGATCTACTATGGGCTGGCCGGGATTCTGTCGAGCCAGGCGTTACTGGTCTTTATCGCGGCGGCGATGCTGATCGGTGTCTGGGTCTGTCACGTGACCGGACGCAATCTCGGCGTGCATGATCACGGTGGCATGGTGTGGGATGAGATTGCGGCATTCATGCTGGTGCTTTATTTCATTCCGCCGCAACCAATGTGGCAGGCACTTGCGTTCTTGCTGTTCCGGGTATTCGATATTCTCAAACCGCCGCCGATACGCCGCCTGGACCAGAAGATTCGGAATGGTTTTGGTGTCATGCTCGACGATCTCGTCGCTGCGTTCTATGCCCTGCTATGTTTGGCAGCTGCGCAACGCGTGTACACCTGGTCGGCTATTTAGCAAGCGTTATGGACAAGGAAATCTACGATCTGAGTGAACGTCTCGGCATGGCGTTGAAGGCGGCAGGCATGCTGTTGGCAACGGCAGAGTCTTGTACCGGCGGCTGGATTTCGCAAGCAGTGACGATGGTGCCGGGAAGCTCAAACTGGTTCGATTGCGGATTCGTTACTTATACCAACCGATCCAAGCACGAAGTGCTGGGCGTACGCAGTAGCACTTTGGAAGATGATGGCGCGGTATCCGAATTGACTGTGAGAGAGATGGCAGAAGGTGCACTGCAGCGCTCTGAGGCGAATTGCAGCGTGGCAGTGAGCGGCATTGCCGGGCCGGATGGTGGATCGGCGTCAAAACCGGTTGGCACGGTTTGGCTGGCTGTCGCAGACAATCAGGGCGACACGCAGGCATGGCGTTTAAATTTTCAGGGCGACCGCGACCAGGTGCGCCGTCAGACGGTGATGGCGGCGCTACGTGCCTTGCTCGACCGGGTCAGGCGACCTCAAAGCGTATAACCTGCGCCGTTGGTGAGTCCGGCGCTTCACCGAAAGAAATCGAGCCGCTTCCCCGCAACACCGCCTCTTCGAGGCGCAGCCGGAACGGCGACTGAAGGTCGAAGCAGACCCAGGTTCCGTTGGTGCTTTTGTCGACGAGAACGAAATTGTCACGGCGCTGCTCTATGCGTGCGTGATTGCGTGACGCTTTCGGGTGGTCTACCTGAATGGTGCAGCCGGCATCCCGCCCGAGTGTGGCGACATGCGCATCGATTCCGAGCGTGACTTCGCCGCCAGGACTGGTGAGCTTCAGTGTCGGTGGGTTATCGCTGCTGAACGCGGGGTTGTCACCCATTTGCGTCAGCGCATCGTCGTCCTGCCACAGCACTTCCGAAATACCAACCTCGTGCGCAATTCCCTTTAGTACGACGCCTTCGTGCTGGCGCGTTTTCTCGCGCAAGCCGGCGGGCAGTTCCGACATCGTTTCCACAGTTGTCAGAATCTGGCCGGGCTTGGCGATCGAGGTCAGACGTGACGCGACGTTGACGGTGTCGCCAAACACATCGCCATAGCGCTCGATGATCTCGCCGTGCTGCAGACCGATGCGCAACTGCAGGTTGACCGTTTCATCCTGATCGGGACGCTCTTGTTGCATCCGCACCGCCGCCTGGACGGCGTCTTCGGGCGTTGCGAACTTGCACATGATTTCATCACCGACGGTCTTGATGACGTCGCCGTCATGTTCGCGGGAGATTGTGTCGAGCCGCGACATGCAACGTTCGACCTTTTCCAGCGCCAGGTCATTACCCAACTGCTGGTACAGGCGGGTGCTGTCGGCAATGTCGGCAAACAATACCGTCAGCCGCACCGGCTTGTCGTGGTTGTCACCAGTTGACTGCTCGACCATCGGATTAATAGTGCGCCACGCTTCAGGAAACTGCTCCGCGAGGCTTCATGCAGCAGAAGTGCGGATCGCTATAACTGCCTGATTTCGCAGCGTTTTGAGTAATGAAGGTTCGTCCCTATCGAATTTTAACCGGCCCGGCTTGCTCCTGTCTCCATACAGGAGACCGATCGTCTTGCCGCTGACGACGACAGGGAGAAGACACGCAGATTTCGAGCCAATTGTCTCGCGATACCAGGCAGGAATCTGGTCGCGAATCCGGGCGCTGTCGATGTCTTCCACAAATACATCAACACCTTGCGACACTGCGATCTGGAATATGTCGGCGCCACTACCGGCGGCCAGGGCAAGTCCGGCGCCCAGTATCTCGTCGGCTCCCTCGCCAAAGCCGAAGCGGGCGCGCAGCGTGTCGTCTTTCGGGTTTCTGACGAAAAGCAATACGCGAGTGAATTCGAAGCCGCGGAACATGGTTTCCAGAATCATCTCGAGCACATCGTTTAGCTCGAATTTCCCGACCAGGCAATCGATGATTTCCCGAATTCCGTCCGACAGAATGGCTTTGCGAACGTGATCGTCCGACGCGACGGGCTCGGTCTCCAGCACTTCTAAAGGAATGGTCGTCGTGCCGGTCGAGGTTTTTGCCGCGGCGACGATATGTTGCATTACCTCGAGCGGCACGGTTTTGTCGATCGATGTCGTGTCGAGCGCGGCCTCGCTGAGCGGCTCGTCAGCCACTTCCGGTTGGCACACTTCGATGACCCTGCCTATAAATGGGCTGCGCTCGGGAACGAAATTCAGGAACGAGGCGTCGCGCTGGATTTCTTCCACACTTTTACGTATAGCGTCGAGCAGTTGCTGGTGGTCTATTTTGAGCGCATTGCCAAACCGGCGTGCGACGGACTTCAGCCTTGAATCTGTCTCTCCCGCTGGCCCGTCGCGTATCGCGGCGACGACTTGCGATGACAGTTCGGCGAGAACCTGCAAACGGCCGCTGTCATTGACCGGCAGTGCGACCGGGTTGCTCTGCAGCGAGTACATGCTATCGACCAGCTTTGACGGGAACTTCCAATGGTTGGCGACGCCGACGCCGAGCGCCTCAAAGGTAATCCCCAGAACCTGGTAGGAGGCCTGCCGTGAGCTGATGTTTCGCTGCTGCACCAACTTATCGATTTCGCGGCTCTCTTCGGTCAGGTAGAACCGCGTTAACAGTCTGCCGAGGTCGTGAAACATCGAGCAGATGAAGGCTTCCTCGGCAACGTCGATTTCTACGGAACGTGCCAGGTCGCGCGACAGCAAGCCGGCGAAGTAGGCGCTGATCAGATCATCCTTGAGCTGATTTGCCATGCCTTTGTTCTGCAGATGTTCAAACAACATCAGTGTTGCCGCCGCCGAGCGTACCCGATTGAAACCGAGAATGACGATGGCTCGCGATATCGTGGAAATCGATCCACCGAATCGGCCGTAGTGCGCTGTGTTGACCAGTCGCAACAGGCTGTTGGTGAGGGCAAAGTCCTTGAGGATGTTCTTTGCCAGGGCGCTTACGCCATCGACCTCGGAGGAGGTGGCCTGGTTGACGGTGCTGATGGTGGTGGACAGAGCGGGAAAATCGCTCTTGTGTCGCATGCGTCTGATGAGGAACTCCAGGGTGCCACCGGTTGCGTCGGGGGCGGGTTCGTTGAGCACCGGCTCGGGATTGAGATAGCGGTACAGGGCTTCCTCCATCTGTGCCGCCGATTCGAATCGCTTGCCCAGGTCCTTGGCGAGGGCGCGCATGACGAGCAGGTCCAGGTTTTCATCGACCTGCGGATTGCTCCGTGATGGGGGGTCAATCGGCTCGTTGGCGATTTGATGCATGATCGAGAGCACATTCTCGCCAGTCACAGCGGGTTGCCCGGTGAGCATCTCGTGAAGCACCAGACCGATGGAGAACAGTTCAGAGCGCTCGGTGTAGGCCTTGTCGGTGATGTATTCCGGTGCCATGTAGCGCGGCGTGCCTCTGAACTGGTCATCGCTCGGCGTCTCCGGCCCGACCAGCTGCGCGATGCCGAAGTCCATGATCCGCGCGGTGCCGTCCTCGGTGATCATGACGTTGCCGGGTTTGATGTCGCGATGCAGAACGCCGTGGCGATGCGCGTAGTCGATGGCTTTGAGTATCTGGATGCAGATATCGGCAGCTCTGGCGGGTTTAATGGGCCGGCCCTTGCCGCACGATTTCTTTAGCAACTCGCCGCTGACATACTCGAACACAAGGTAGGGGCGGCCTTGGTCCTCGCCGGTGTCATACAGCGTCACAATGTTGGGGTGAGACAACTGGCTGACGATGCGGGCTTCTTCCAGCAGGGTTGCGAGCTGCTCCGGCCACGTGTCCTGACCGCCGCGCATGAGCAGCGTTTTGATCGCGACACGGCGCCCGAGACGGGTGTCGTAGGCGAGGTATACCGCGCCCTGGGCGCCCTCGCCGAGCAAGCGGACGATCTCGAAGCGACCCAGAGTCTCGCGCAGCTTGGTCGATTGCATGTCCGGTTAACGGCAAACAACGCGATGGGCTTTAAGCCTCTTATCCTGAGGAGAAGTGTGCACTGCCCGCAGCGATAGCAGGGTTTCGGGAAGCGTTTGGCCGCCGATTCAGTTGGTTCCTCGAAGTGGCTATAAAACATATCGTTACAGGTACTGAGTCGAAGTGATTTCGGCCGGAACTCAAGCCACGAAGAGGCTTGCGGGGCATTTACCCGGACGCGGTCGGGCAAACATGAACGCAGGCCGGAAGACGGGCTCGCCGCCTGACCTGCGATGCGGCCCATATGAGATAATTTTCGCGATCACAAACATACGGGGGAGACAGGATCGATGGACGACAACCGGCAAAAGGCGCTTCAGGCGGCGCTATCGCAGATCGAGAAGCAGTTTGGCAAAGGTTCGATCATGCGTCTGGGCGAGCAGGAAGTGTCTCCTGATCTGAAGGTGGTATCGACCGGGTCGCTGGGGCTGGATCTGGCACTGGGCATCGGCGGGCTGCCGCGCGGACGGGTAGTCGAGATTTATGGTCCGGAGTCGTCCGGCAAGACGACACTGACACTTTCGGTGATCGCTGAAATGCAGAAGATCGGCGGCACCGCGGCATTCATTGATGCCGAACATGCGCTCGATCCGGAGTATGCATCGAGACTCGGGGTCAACATTGACGACTTGCTGATATCGCAGCCGGACAATGGCGAACAGGCACTTGAAATCGCTGACATGCTGGTGCGTTCCGGTTCGGTGGATGTGGTGGTAATCGATTCGGTGGCTGCACTGACGCCACGGGCCGAGATCGAGGGAGAAATGGGCGAGCCGCAAATGGGCCTGCAAGCACGGCTGATGTCGCAGGCGCTGCGCAAATTGACGGCGAACATCAAACGGTCGAACACGCTGGTGATTTTTATTAATCAGATCCGCATGAAGATCGGTGTCATGTTTGGCAACCCGGAGACGACCACCGGCGGAAATGCGCTCAAGTTCTATTCCTCGGTGCGCATCGATATACGTCGCATCGGCGCGATCAAGAAGAGCGATGAGGTCATCGGCAACGAAACGCGTGCCAAAGTCGTCAAGAACAAGGTCGCGCCTCCGTTCCGGCAAGCCGAGTTCGATATCCTCTACGGCAAGGGCATTTCGCGCGAAGGGGAGATCATTGATCTCGGGGTGGCGCATAAACTGGTCGACAAAGCCGGCGCCTGGTACAGCTACAACGGCGAGCGTATCGGTCAAGGCAAAGACAACGTGCGCGAGTATCTGAAAGAGCATCCGGAGATGGCCAGAGAAATCGAAAACCGGATTCGCGAGGCCGTCGGTATACAGCCACTGACCGAGGAAACGGTCGAAGCATAGGGGTTGTCCGGCGTTGGGCGAGCCCGAGAGTCTGCGCGCCCACGCACTGCGTATGCTGGCACGCCGTGAACATTCGCGCCTCGAGATGCAAAACCGGCTCTTGTCTCGTGGTGCCGACGAAGCTGAAGTACAGAGTCTGCTCGACGAATTTGAAGGAAAGGGCTGGCTCTCTGAGCGACGTTTCGTCGATGCTGTTGTCCAGACGCGAAAACGCCGGTTCGGGACTGCGAAAGTGCTCCGCGAATTGAAGGACAAGGGCGTGTCGGATCAAGGGCTAGACGAGGCGCGTGAAGTGCTTCGCGCCGAAGAACTCGAGACGGCGCGCAGTGTCTGGAACAAGAAGTTTGGTAAGCAGCCGACGTCTCTGGCTGAGCGCGCTAAACAGAGCCGCTTTCTGGCCGGACGCGGCTTCTCGCCGGACGTCATCCGCAAGGTTCTCGATTGGCGCGATGATTGATTGCGGCGTTGGTTTGGTCGATGTAGTCCACACCAATGCGATTCGACTCGAGGAAGTTTAACTGGCTGGTCGGTCGGCCGGCACATTGAAAGCAAGTTTGAGCAGATGAAGAGCAACGAGATTCGCAGCCGGTTTTTGAAGTATTTTGAATCCAACGGTCACACGATCGTGCCATCGAGTTCACTCGTCCCGGGCAACGATCCGACCTTGTTGTTTACCAATGCCGGCATGGTGCAGTTCAAGGACGTATTCCTTGGACAGGAACACCGGCCGTACTCGAGGGCAACAACGTCACAGCGCTGTGTACGTGCCGGCGGCAAGCACAACGATCTCGAGAACGTCGGTTACACCGCTCGCCATCACACGTTCTTCGAAATGCTGGGCAATTTCAGCTTTGGCGACTATTTCAAACGCGACGCCATCCGTTTCGCGTGGCAATTGCTGACCGAGGAATACGGCCTCGATCCGCAGCGCATGTGGATCACCGTATACGAGACCGATGACGAGGCATATGACCTGTGGGTGAAGGACATCAAGGTTCCGGAGGAGCGTGTAGCCCGAATCGGCGACAAGCCGGGTGGCATTGAATACCAGAGTGACAATTTCTGGCAAATGGGTGATACGGGACCCTGTGGGCCGTGTTCGGAAATCTTCTGGGATCATGGGCCGGATGTTGCCGGTGGCCCACCGGGCAGCCCGGATGCCGATGGTGATCGTTATATCGAGATCTGGAATCTCGTCTTCATGCCGTTCAACCGCGAAGAGCAGGGGAAATTGCATCCGTTGCCGAAACCATCGGTCGATACCGGAATGGGTCTGGAGCGAATCGCCGCCATTTTACAGGGCGTGCACTCGAACTATGAAATCGATTTGTTTCAGGACCTCATCAAGGCAGCCGCGCGTGCCACCCGCACCCAGGATCTG
>CP070643.1:2444812-2452896 GCA_020354125.1 Betaproteobacteria bacterium
GTGCGGTGCGGTGCGGTGCGGTGCTTTGCGACGAATTACCGCACGAATTCATGCGATTAGGATTCGGCGTATGTTTCTGCATGGCTTCGCGGTAACGTTGTCAAGTCCGGCCGCCTCGGGAGAACGAAAATGCGGATCTTGTTGCTTGTAATCTGTGCTTTGGTGACAGAAGTCGTCAGGGCGAGCTGATCACCTAGCTGATGACGATCGAGTGACGAGCGACGGGAAGGCAGGTAATAGTTACAACATTCGCTTGCTGGTCCGGCGATAATTGCCCGATGCAAATCGTTTACTACGGTCATCACCGCAAGCGGATCTTACGGCTCGCAATGAGTTGATCGGGGCTCGACGCTATATTGCAAGCACCCTGACGTGCGATTTCGCGGGAGGAGAAAAATGAACAATGAAAAACCACGCGTTGGCTGCATTGGAGCCGGGGTACTTGGCAGTGCCATCATGCAACGCCTGATCCATTGTGGCTTCGCGCCAATGCTGTGGAACCGGGACCGCAGCAAGCTTGCCGAGTTACTGAAACACGATGCGACCGAAGCGTCGAGTCCTGCCGAACTTGCCCGAAACAGCACCTTTGTAATTACATGCGTGAGCGATGGCAGGATTGTCGAGCGCGTTGTCTTTGGAAAAGATGGTGTTGTCGAGGCTGGTAGTGCCGACAAGGTGCTGGTTGACATGTCAACTTGCGCCGCTGCGCAGACACGGCAAATGGCGAAGCGCCTGGCCGATCGATGCAACATGGCGTGGCTTGATTCGCCGATTTCCGGCGGTGCACCTGCCGCGCGCGAGGGGAAGATGGCGATCATGGTCGGTGGTGACGAAGAGGTGTTCGAACGGGTGCGGCCGCTATGGGACGCGCTCGCCGGTCGCGCAACCCTGATGGGACCAAACGGCTCAGGTCAGGCGACCAAGATGATCAATCAAGTTCTGGTGTCCACTGGACTCGCTGTATTGGCCGAAGCCTGTGGTTTGGCCGAGCGGGCCGGCATCGACGCCGCAAAGATTCCTTCGGCATTGGCCGGCGGCCGTGCTGACTCACGGCAACTGCAGGAAATGTTTCCGAAAATGGCGGCGTCGGATTTTTCGATAACAGGACGCGCCGCCTTGATGGTGAAAGACCTGGAGTTGATTCACGATCTCGCGCGTGACTTGGGCGCGCCAATGCCGGTGACGGCGGGTGTTACCGAATTGTTTCGCAGAATGGTTGCCGACGGTTGGGGCGACCGCGACAACACCGAGATGGTCAATTTCTACCGCGCACGCAAAGGTTAGACGACACTGCGTCAAAGTGCGTCAACTAGTGCCGGCTAAGCAACGATTTGGCGGTGCCAGGTAAATTCACTTTGACATAGTTGGTGTGGAGGAGTACACAACCGGCAAGATCAACTACCTGCCAGTCGTTGCTGAGCAAGGCCAACCCGCCGGGCTGCCGACGCAGGATTCTTATGACTGGTTTATGGATACCTGGAAGAAGCGTGCGCCAGCGTGGGAAAACCGCCAGACCATACGTTCGCTGGAACTGGCGCTGGAGTACAACCCGGGAGCGAGCATTCATTTGATATCGCCGACTCCGTTCATGATGATCGTCGCCGAGAACGATACGCTGACACCGACCGACCTGGCGATCGAGGCGTTCGAGCGCGCTCGGGCGCCGAAGTGGCTGGAGATTATTCCCGGTGGACACTTCGACGCTTATGTGAAGGGATTCGATACCTCATCGACACCCGCGCTTCGCTGGTTCAAGCAGCACCTGATGAAATAGTCTAGCGCCCGCGCCGGTTATGCACCGGCGCGGGTCAAAGGTCGGTCCTATAGCGCGAGCGCACTGCGGCGTCGAATTCGTCGATCTGTTGATTGTCGAGTCCACCGCCTTGCGCGATTTCCTTGCCAAACGAAACGCTGATCGTGTCCGGCCAGGTTTCCGGTTTCCACAACTCGGCGCGCAGGAAGGCTTTGGCGCAGTGGAAGTACACTGCCTCGATCTCAACGCGGGTAACGAGTAGCGCCGGGGAACCACGCGCCGAGAATTTCTGACACAAAGCCGCGTCATCGTCGAGCTGTGCGCGACCTTCGATGCGCAGCGTCTCGCAAGTACCGGGTACCAGAAATATCAGGGCAACTTGCGGGTTGTTCAGTATGTTCTCCAGGGAAAAGGCAAGTTTGTTGCCTTTGCGCTCGGGGATCACGAGTGTTCGATCGTCTTCAATTTGTACAAAGCCGGGCGCGTCACCTTTCGGCGAAAGTTGAGGCTCGCCCTCTTTGCCGCAGGTGGCGAGAAGCAG
This sequence comes from Betaproteobacteria bacterium, assembly GCA_020354125.1. GTDB lineage: Bacteria > Pseudomonadota > Gammaproteobacteria > Burkholderiales > Eutrophovitaceae > SG8-40. The sequence goes on from CP070643.1 coordinate 2,447,107, forward strand.
CATCGGCGCGCGTGCGATGAACTCGCGGGCAGCCGCATTCAGTTGACGGTGAATTTTCAGTCGAACCAGTTCGTTGGGCGTGCCGATCAGCTCGCGCAATCGCTCAGTCGTTTCGATGCCGGCCATGATCGATCAGGGAGGCTGCATGTAGGCTAGCGCTCCGTATTCCTGATTACTTCATGGTCGGCATGACGAACTCAGCACCCTTGCGGATGCCGGTCGGCCAACGCGTCGTGATGGTTTTCAAATGCGTGTAAAAGCGGACGCCTTCCGGGCCATAGGCATAATGGTCACCAAACAGCGAACGTTTCCAACCGCCAAAGCTGTGAAACGCCATCGGCACCGGGATCGGCACATTAATGCCGATCATGCCAATTTGAATGCGCGTGGAGAATTCGCGTGCAGCATCACCATCGCGTGTGAACAGTGACACACCGTTGCCGAATTCATGATCGTTTACCAGTCTGACCGCCGTTTCGAAATCGGGCACGCGCACAATCGACAGCACTGGCCCGAAGATTTCTTCCTTGTAGATGGTCATGTCCGGTTTGACGTGGTCGAACAGACAGCCGCCGAGAAAGAAACCGTTTTCGTGACCGTCGACCTTGAGTCCGCGGCCATCGACCACCAGCGTCGCGCCTTCTTCGACACCCTTGTTGACGTAACCGGTGACTTTGTCGAGATGCTGTTTGGTGACCAGCGGGCCCATGTCGGGATCACCAACGGCGCCATTGTCGATCTTCAGCGACGACGTACGTTCAGCGAGCTTCTCCACGAGATTGTCAGCAATATCGCCAACCGCAACACCGACAGAAATCGCCATGCAACGCTCGCCGGCTGATCCGTAAGCAGCACCGGCCAGTGCGTCGGCCGCCTGATCGAGATCGGCATCGGGCATGACCACGAGATGATTCTTGGCGCCGCCGAGTGCCTGCACCCGTTTACCGGCTGCGGTGCCGGTCCGGTAAACGTATTCCGCAATCGGTGTCGAGCCAACGAAACTGATTGCCGCGATGCGCGAATCATTGAGCAAGGTGTCAACCGCGACCTTGTCGCCATGAACGACATTCAGTACGCCGTCTGGTAGTCCGGCCTCCTTCAACAAATTGGCCAGGTGGATGCTTGCTGACGGGTCGCGTTCGGAAGGTTTGAGCACGAAGGTGTTACCGCAGGCAATCGAGACCGGGAACATCCACATCGGCACCATCGTCGGGAAATTAAACGGCGTAATGCCGGCACATACCCCTAGCGGTTGCCGTACCGAGTAGCTGTCGATACCGGTACCGATCTGCTCGGTGTATTCGCCCTTGAGAAGTTGCGGAATGCCGCAGGCAAACTCGACCACCTCGAGACCGCGAATGACCTCACCCCGTGCATCTGAGTGCACTTTGCCGTGCTCGCTGGTAATGACGGCGGCGAGCTTGTCCAGGTCGCGCTCGAGCAGTTCCTTGAACTTGAACATGATACGCGCCCGTTTTAGTGGCGGCGTGGCGGCCCAGCCGGGAAAGGCCTTGTGCGCAGCGTCGATCGCCGCGCCGACTTCCGCTTCAGTGGCAAAGGCCACACGGCTGGCTACTTCACCCAGCGCCGGGTTGTAGACATCGCCGTAGCGGCCGCTGGTGCCGTTGATTTCTTTGCCGTTGACGAAATGGCTGATTTCGCGAGGCAGGATGGTTTCCTTGGTTGCAGGTTTGTTCATTGTTTCCTCTTGTTCAGAGCCATATTGATCTGTGTAATGAATGTGCGTCGTGCGTCTCGAGCCCGCTTCACATTATTGGTTTTGCGCAGCTGCCGGGGCAGTTTCAGATAGATGCGAGATGTCGAACTGTTCGTCAAGCGGATAAATGGGCCGGCGCAGGTGTTCGTAATTGAACATGCGCCAATCGGACGAGCCAACCCCGACACCGTCGCAATAGACCATGTCTTTCGCGATCGGCAGGAACACTGGACGAAAATACATGCGGGACTTCAGCAACAGGTACTTCTTGCGGGTCGGATCGATGCCAACACTTGTGAAGACACCGCGGTCCCATGGTTCTTGTAGCCTTTCGGTAATCACAATCTCGGCGGACCCGGCATCGAACACGACGCTACGGCCCATCATTGCGCGCACGCCGGTAAATTGCGGTCCCGTGATTGTGTATTCACCGTCCGTGATGGCCCGCACGATCCCGGTAAGTTCCAGCGGTTCACCCTTGCGATTGATGGCTGGCATGTCCATCTTTCCGCCAATTGGCAAGGTGACATTCGCGCCGACGCCGGCGCGAATCAGTTGATCAACGGCCTCGGGATCGCGAATCGGGCCAACGGCAATATCGGTTAGGCCCTGGCGCAGCGCTTCTTTCAAAACGTGCATGGTGTCCTGCGTCGCACCGGTAGCACAGTTGTCCGGATGATCGAGCAGCAGGATTGGCCCTTCCTTCATCTGTTTCGCTCTGGCAATGGCCTGTTCGAGCGGTTCGTCGTGCCAGATGAAATCTTCCTTTTGTGACCAGGCAACCGAAAGAATGCGGTCGCGCATGGCTTCGCCGGCGGGGCGGTTTGCATCAGTGATGATGATCGTGCTCATACCCGCTTGCGGGATGTCGGCCATCGGAAAACCGCCGAACGCGGAAGCTGCCAGTGCGCCCTCACGTTCGGCCTGGTGTGCCGCTTCGGCGTAATCTTTCATCGCGCCCTCCGAGGTATTCATCTTTAATGTTTGCGCGAGTATTGGCACATTGCCCCAGACCATTACCGGCTTGACTTCACCCTTCATTGCGCGCAACAGGATGCTGCCGGCCAGTTCACCCGTCTCGTACATGTCGATGTGCGGATAGGTTTTGTAACCGGCGATAACGGTGGCATTGCTGACCATGGTGTCTGTGACATTGGCGTGCAAGTCGAGCGAAACCGCAATTGGAGTTTTTGGCGCAACAGTGCGCACTTTCTCGAGCAAAGTGCCTTCGCCATCCATTGTTCTGTGCTGCACCACCATTGCACCATGCAAGTCAAGCATGATTGCGTCGCAACCCTTGGCAACCTCGTCACAAATCAGATCACAAAAGCGATCATAGGCGGCGCCGTCGACCGGGCCAGACGGATATGCGAAACCGGACACCGGAGTAACGATCTCGGCGTTTTCTTTTTCTGCCAGATCAATGAAGGCGCCGATCGGCGTGCGCGTGCCTTTCATCGCCTGATAGGCGTCTTTGCCGAGGTAGGCGCCATTCGGCCCGAACGATTCCCACGGCGTTGGAACCGGTGAGAACGTGTTGGTCTCGTGTTCCATTTGGGCGATGACAATTTTCATGTTTCTGTTACAAGTAAACGTTATAAGGGGTTGAACAAAGTCATCAGCGGCTCAGTCGTTAATTTGCTTACGTCTGGGCGTCGGACAGCAGATTGATGGCGACCGAGGTCAGGCCATAGCCTTGAGTGCGTCGCTCAAGGTGCCAACGATCTGGTCGACATGTTGCCTGGTCGCGATCAGCGGCGGCGTCAACGCAATCGTTTCGCCGGCCGAACGCACCAACACGCCTTTTTCATAGCACTTGAGGAAGCACTCGTAAGCACGCCGGGTTGGATGACCCGCCACGGGTTCCAGCTCGATGCCGCCCATCAACCCGAAGTTGCGAATGTCGATGACATGCGGCATGCCTTTGAGCGAGTGCATCGCTTCCTCGAAGTAGGGCGCCAACTCTTTGCCACGGTCGAACAGTGCCTCCTCGTCATAGAGGTCCATGGTGGCAACAGCGGCGGCGGTAGCGAGAGGATGGCCCGAATAGGTGTAACCGTGGAAGAACTCGATCTGCTCGCTGGGCCCGGTCATGAAGGCTTCGTAAATTTCTTTCTTGACCAACACGCCGCCGAGCGGTGCGGCACCATTGGACACGCCTTTGGCAAAGGTGATCATGTCGGGCGTCACACCGAACGTGTGCGAGGCGAACGCGCTTCCGGTGCGGCCGAAGCCGGTGATCACCTCGTCAAAAATCAACAACAGTCCGTGCTTGTCGCACAGTTCGCGCAAACGCTGTAAATAGCCTTTCGGTGGTACCAATACACCGGTCGAGCCGGCCACCGGTTCAACGATGACGGCCGCAATGTTGGACGCATCATGCAGCGCGGCAATACGCTCGATATCGTCCGCCAGATGTGCACCCCATTCCGGCTGGCCTTTGCTGAACGCATTCTTTTCGAGGTTGTGGGTATGCGGCAGATGATCAACACCTGGTACCAGTGCCGGACTGAATACCTTTCGATTAGGTGTCATGCCGCCCACCGACATGCCGCCGAAACCGACGCCATGATAGCCGCGCTCGCGGCCGATCAGGCGATGACGAGGCTCACCCTTGGCGCGATGGTAACCGAGTGCGATCTTGAGCGCGGTATCGACCGCTTCCGATCCCGAGTTGGTGAAAAAGGCGTGATCCATACCGGCCGGCGCCAGCTTTGTCACCATTTCGGCGGCCTGGAACTCGGCCGGATGCGACATGTTGAAGGCCGTGCTGTAGTCCATCGTCGCCGCTTGTTTCTGAATTGCCTTGACGATTGGTTCGCGGCAATGTCCCGCGTTCACACACCATAGACCGGCGATGCCATCCAGCAAGGTATCCCCATCGCTCGTCTGGTAGTGCATGTCTTTCGCCCCGGCGATTATCCGGGGTGCAGCCTTGAATTGACGGTTTGGCGTGAACGGCAACCACAGTGGCGCGAGGTTCAATGACTGGTTGACTTCCTGGACGGCGAGATTGTCACGGATGTTCATGTTTACACCCCCATTTGGCGCCGGTTGGCGCTCGAATCAGATTGATGTCGGCCGGTATTGGAAACCCCGCTGTCGGGAAACAGTACAGGTGCGGCCGGGAGCCATGCCTAATACCGTAATTATAGTGTCCGGCCGGGCACCGCACCACACATGGGCAGCTGTGGCATCACGCCGGCTTGCTTGCCTGTGGTTGCCTGTGCTCTGCGCATCCCTTATGCTCGACGTTCCTTTCCGTAGCTGTTCCGGACTCCGACCCATGGACCTTACATTTACCGCTGAAGAGCGCGCCTTTCGCGACGAAGTGCGTGCTTTTGTTGACGAGAAACTCCCCGGCGACGTAAAACGCAAGGTGCTCGAGCACAAGCGCATCGAGAAAGACGACGTATATCGCTGGCACCGCGCACTGTATGAAAAAGGCTGGATTGCGCCCAATTGGCCGGAGGAGTACGGCGGTGTTACCTGGACGCCCATTCACGTACACATTTTTGACGAAGAGTCTGCCGCCCTCGGCGCACCACGGCTGTCACCATTTGGCTTGAGCATGATCGGCCCGGTACTCATTGCCTTCGCCACCGAGGAGCAAAAACAGCAGTTTCTGCCGGGCATTCTGTCTGCTGACACCTGGTGGTGTCAGGGTTATTCCGAGCCCGGCTCCGGGTCGGATCTGGCGTCGTTGAAAACACGCGCCGAGCGCAAGGGCGACGTGTTCGTCGTCAATGGCCAGAAAACCTGGACCACGCATGCGCACTGGGCGGACATGATCTTTTGCCTGGTCCGCACCGAGAGCGGCGGCAAAAAGCAAGAAGGCATATCAATGTTGCTCATTGATATGCAATCACCTGGAATCGAGGTTCGTCCGATCGTCACGCTGGAGGGCGAGCACGAAGTCAACGAAGTGTGGTTTGAGAACGTCGAGGTGCCGGTGGCGAACCTGGTTGGTGACCAGGGGCGGGGCTGGAGCATTGCCAAGTTCCTGCTGTCGCATGAGCGTACAGGCATTGCCGGTGTCGGCGTCTCCAAGCGCGAACTGGGCTTTCTAAAGC
>CP070643.1:2452996-2478387 GCA_020354125.1 Betaproteobacteria bacterium
CCCGAATCAAGGACGCGCAGTAGTTTTTCAACAGCCTGTTAGGACTTTGCCTGCAGCTCCTGGACAAGTTCTGACTCCAGCCTTACCACGGTTCGGGCGTTCTTCAGCGCTTCGCCTTGTACCAGGAATGTGTCCTCAACCCGTTCTCCCAACGTATTGATCTTCGCGTTGTAGATGCTGATTTGATAGCGCGCCAATATCAGCGCAATTCGGTAGAGCAGGCCGGGGCGGTCACCCGCCACAATGTTCAGATAATAGAACTGCGCGCGATCATCCGGGCGGATTGTGACTGTCGGCGAGATCGGAAAATTCTTCAGTTGACGCGATAACCGGCCTTTCCTCGGCGCCGGGGTATCCGGTCGCTTCAGCCATGCGCGCAGTTCATGTTCGACGTAACGGATCATGTCGCGGTAATGGACATCCAGCCGTCCGGTTGTCATGACCTCAAACGTGTCCAGCGCGTAGTTGTGTCGCGTCGTATAGATTTTGGCCTCGACAATATCGAAGTTGGTTCGCTGGAAGAATCCGCAGATGCGCGCGAACATCAGTTTTTCGTCAGGAGCATAGATCATGACCTGCAAACCTTCACCAATCGGGGAAAGACGGGCCTTGACAATCGGTGTGCGGGTCTCGATCCGGTAGCTCAGCATTCGCGTATGCCAGACGATGTCCTGTTCGTCGTGACGCAGAAAATAGCTGTCGTCGAGTTTCTTCCAGAAGGCCTTTTGGGCGCCTTCTGGCAAGGCATAGGCGCGCAAGCGCGTGAGCACACGTTCGTGTTTGGATGCCAGAACCCGGTCGCTTGAGACCGCGCCATGCGACAGGTAGCGGCGCGTAGCATGAAACAGTTCCGCGAGCAGCTTTGCCTTCCAGGCATTCCAGACTTTGGGGCTGGTACCGCGTATGTCTGCTACGGTCAGCAAGTACAGCGCGACCAGGCGACGATCAGTCTTGACCTCGTCGGCAAAAGCTGCGATGACCGCGGGGTCGGTCAGGTCCTGTCGTTGCGCCACCGCCGACATGTACAGATGCTTCTCGACCAGCCAGACGACGAGTTCAGTATCTTGCTCATCGATGCCATTTTGATCGACACCATTTCGATCGATACTATGGCGCCGGCAGAAGCGTTCAGCGTCCTGCATCCCGAGTAGCGAGTGGTCGCCGCCGCGACCTTTCGCAATGTCGTGATACAAACCCGCGATATACAGCAGTTCAGGCCGTTCGAACTCGGAGATCAGGCGGCTGCACAAAGGGTACTCGTGTGCCATTTCCGGCACGGCAAACCGGCGCAGGTTACGCACCACCATCAGAATGTGTTCGTCGACCGTGTAGACGTGGAACAGGTCGTGTTGCATCTGTCCAACAATGCGGCCGAATTCCGGAATATAGCGTCCCAAAACGCCGAACTGATTCATCCTCCTCAGCGTGTGTGTCAGTCCTGACGGCGCCCGGAGTATTTCCATGAACTGTCTGCGATGTTTGCTACTGCGCCGGAACTTCGCGTCGATCAAATCACGCGCATGCCAAAGGGCGCGCATGGTGCCGACTGCCAATCCCTTGACCTCCGGGTGCGTCTGCCAGAGTAGAAACACATCGAATATGGCATGTGGGTAACGCTGGAAAATACCCGGACCACGCGTCTCGATCAGCTCGTCCTTAATCTGGAACTGGTCATTGAGCGCGATCGGCTGTCCAGTCACTTGCGGGAAAATGCGTTTGCGCAGATTCTGCAGAACGATGTTGTTCAACAGCGTCACTGCCTTGGCCGTGGTGTAGAACTGCTGCATGAGCTGCTCGCTGGCGCGCTTCGCCGCCGTGTTTTTCAGTCCGTATTCCGAAGCCAGCGCACTCTGAAAGTCAAACAGCAAACGGTCTTCGCGGCGCGCGGCCAGGTAATGCAGCCGGATGCGCAACTCGGCCAGTACGCGCTCATAGCGTCGCAGCTGGCGCGCCTCAACGTTGGTCAGGATGCGCTGCTGTGTCAGCTCCTGCCAATTGGTTCCGAGATCGGCGGCCGACGATATCCACAGGATATTTTGCAGATCGCGCAGACCGCCAGGGCTTTCCTTCAGGTTGGGCTCAAGGTTTTGTGCCGTATCATTGAAACGCCCATGCCGCTGCTGTTGTTCGAGCAGTTTGCCTTCGACAAAGTCCGTCACCTTCAGCGAGGACTTCATTGACTTACAAAAGCGGTTGTAGGCGCGTCGGTTGCCGGCAATCAAACGCGATTCGAGCAGCGTCGTCTGAACGGTGATGTCTTGACTGGCCTCTTCCTGGCACTGCTCTATGGTGCGCACGCTGTGACCGATCTCCAGCCCGGCATCCCATAACTGGCTAATCAGGCGTTCGAGCCGGCTACGGGTCTGTTTGTCGGCCTTGCCGGGCAGCAGGATCAACACGTCCACATCCGAGTATGGGTAGAGCAGGCCGCGCCCGTAACCACCGACAGCGATTAAACATGCTGCGCTCGACTGTCCGGTCGCCGCCCAGATTGCGATCAACGTGTCGTCTACCGCGGCGGATAGCTCTGCAAGTGTCTTGAACGGGTCAGAGCGCTTCTGAAAGCTGGCGTATATGCTTTGCTTTCGCTCCTGAAGGTATTCGCGCCAAACGGAGGCCTCGCTGGGCACTTCCAGCACGCTACTTGGCTGTACGCGGGCCATGCGCTAGCTGACAAAAGCCGGTGGTGGAGGTGTTTCGGCGGACAGGGTCAGGACTTCGTAGCCATCATCCGTGACCAGGATCGTGTGCTCCCATTGTGCAGACAACTCACGGTCTTTGGTGACGACAGTCCAACCGTCACCGAGCTGGCGGATTCCTGCTTTGCCCGCGTTAATCATTGGTTCGATGGTGAACGTCATGCCGGGTTCGAGCTCGAGGCCGGTGCCTCGGCTACCGTAGTGCAGAACCTGAGGCTCCTCGTGAAACTTGCTGCCGATACCGTGGCCGCAAAATTCGCGAACGACGCTGTAACCGTGCTCTTCAGCCCAGGCCTGGATGCGATGCCCGATATCACCGAGATGTGCGCCCGGTTTGACTTCGGCGATTCCCTGCCACATGCACTCAAAGGTGACGTCACACAGCCGCTTGGCGCGGATCGATGGTTCGCCGACAAAGAACATGCGGCTGGTGTCACCGTGGTAGCCCTCTTTGATCACGGTAATGTCAATATTCACGACATCGCCGGCCTTGAGCTTCTTCGGGCCGGGCACCCCGTGACAGACGACGTGATTGACCGAGGTGCAAATGGACTTCGGAAAAGGCCGGTATCCCGGCGGAGCATAGTTCAGCGGCGCCGGGACAGTCTGTTGTTGCTCCACCATGTAGTCATGACAGAGTTTGTCGAGATGTTCGGTGGTGATGCCCGGCTTGACATGCGGCGTGATGAAATCGAGCACCTCCGACGCGAGCTTGCCTGCAACCCGCATTTTGGTGATCTCTTCCGGCGTTTTGATACTTACTGACATGTCATGAATCGGCGAACGCATGCCGTAGATCATAGCACTGCGACGGGCACATCCCTCAGAAGGGGCTTGCGCCGACCAGCGCCAACTGACACTCCTTCATTGTGTAGGCTTCGGAAGCCGCCACGAGTGACAAAGCACTCGCCGCGGCGCGCCTGGCTCCGGGAGAACCAACCTTAGCCATGGAGTGGGTACAACGTCGTGACAAGGAACAACTAACTTCGACCAAACATGCCGGCCAGGTTCCATCCAAAAGCGGCCAGTTCGCTCGACATGTAGCCGGACCGCTTGGGCAGTCCGTCGTCGACGTCCGCGACGCGTGATTCATAGAAGATATGGCCCCAGGCTGGCGGCAGCAGCTGCGGATCCTCCCAGGCTCGCCCAATGACGACCGACATCGGCGTCGCCGCCAGATGCTCGAGAATCAACGTCCCGCAGGTTTGGCAGGTTCCGCGGTTCAGGTTGATGGGTAACCACCGATAGCGCTTCCAGGTGAGCTGAGTCGGATCCTCGACGTGTACGTTCCAGCGCCACACGAAAACGGGATCCCCGAACGGCGCTTTGTTGAGGCGCTGGCAGATGCTGCAATGGCAGTAGAACCGCGATAGGGCACGACCGTGCATGGTGATTTGCACGGCCCCACACACGCACGATGCCCGAGCTGGATTCGAGTTCCGCGCCATGATTATCCCCTTCAGCTATACGCTTTCTTATTAACCTACGCGATGGCGCCTCATCGGCAACCTGCTTCTATGGCGATTTGTTCCGCTGCTTCGATAATCGCTGGCCTCGTTTGGCAGAGAGACTTGGGCCCGGTCGACAGGCCCGGCGACTACTACCTACACCCGACCGTCGCACCGACTAGACCGTCGGTTGCACGTTCGCATTCAAGCGGAACAAATTGCCCGGGTCGTATTTGTTCTTGATTTGCACCAGGCGCGGGTAGTTCTCCCGGTAATTACGGTTGATCTGCGCCGCCGTCTGATCGGGTCCCAGGTCGTTGGTATAGAAGCCCTGGGTTAACGGTTCGATAGTCGCCCAGTACCTCCTGGTCCACGCGATGTGCTCTGTCGGGTCATCGCCAACGGCCCAGTTCGTTATCGCCAGCAAGTTGCCGGCCGCGTCTCGGTGGGAGAACGCGGTGGCATCGTTCGCGATGCGACTGATCGCGCCTCCGGCCTGTTGGTAGACGACAATCGTCGTGCGGCCGGGATCTCCTTCGAAGCCGTCGACGACCGCCGAGACCAGGTCCGCTGTCACATCCGGTACGAATCCGCTCTTCAAATACGCAGCGCGAGCCCGCGGATCGTCCGTGTCGCCGGACCGCTGAAGGGCGACGTAATCCATAGCTCGAATGCGATCAAACAGCGGTGCTCCCAATCGACGGATGGGGGCAAGGACCCGATCCGCGTCATTCTCGGAGCCCGAATAGCACACTGCGATCCCGGTCACGCCCGGTTTCCCCCCCGGTGGCTGGATCATCAACAAGATCATGTCGAGCTCTTCCGGGGCCTTAGGACCGTACTCGGCGTAGAGGCTCAGGACGTCCCGCGCCCGATTGATCGGGAACATAATCTGACCACCCACGACCCGGCGTTGCATCGGGTGTAGTTGGAACTCGAAATCGGTGACGATCCCGAAGTTCCCGCCGCCACCGCGTACGCCCCAGAACAAGTCCGCGTCCTCGTGTTCGTCGGCGTGACGCAACTGGCCGTCCGCCGTGACGATATCCACCGACATCAAGCTGTCGACGGAGAGACCGAACCGCCGCCCGACCCGGCCCGTTCCGCCCCCGGTGACCAGGCCGCCGACACCAGTGTGCGATACGGTCCCCATCGTCGTCACCAGACCATGGGCCATCGATTCATGGTCCAGCTGCCCAAGCAAGCTGCCCCCTGTTACCCAGGCCCGGCGAGCCCTCGGATCAATGCGCACATTCCGGAAGGGGGACAGATCGATCATCATGCCGCCGTTGCAGGTCGACTTCCCCGAGAAACTGTGCCCGCCGCACTTGACCGCGAGCAACAGATTGTCGTGGTCCCGGGCGAAGTCCACCGCCGCCCGGGTATCCGCCGGACCCGTAACCTGGGCGATGAGCGCGGGGTGCTTATCGAAAGACGGGTTGAGGACGTGACGAGCCTCCTCATAACCGGCGTCGCCCGCCATGAGCAGACGTCCGCGCAACTGCGCGCTCAGCGCGGCGATATCCTTGCCCCTCAAAGTGATCTCCTTGCCGGCTCCGGTGATGGCGGCAACGTCGGGTGGAGCCGGAGGAGCTTCCTTGTAAAGGAATGCGAGAGATCGCTGGTAGGGGATGGCGAGGGCGGCTGTCGCCGCAATGCCAGTGCGGAGAAACGTGCGTCGTTTCATCGTGCGCCTCTTTGTTCTTTAGAAGGATGTCTGGGCCCGCAACCATAGGTTACGGGAGGCCCAGCGGCCCCGCAACCGCTGTTACATACTTCTGATTGCTTCACCTCACTCGGTCACACCAATACGCGGCGTGTTCCATCGCCTTTAGGGTGTGGCTCCCGTGGGCCGCAAGGTCCGTCACCAGTTCAAGACGCCTGACCACGACGGCACCACACACACTTTATTCGAGCGGTTGAACTTTCTCGCGCGTCGCGACCATCTGGAAGCGCAGTCAGTAATGTTTGCTGACGTCCGATTGGCCTACATGCAGCACACGTGATCGCCGACGAAAAAAAAGCCGGCCGAGGATACTCGAACCGGCTTTTTTTGCTGTCTGGCTCCCCGAGCTGGGCTCGAACCAGCGACCCACTGATTAACAGTCAGTTGCTCTACCGACTGAGCTATCGGGGAAAGAGAGGCGCGTATGATAGTGACTCGCCCGGGCCCGGTCAACCGAGCCTCCTGGACCCACGTGGCCCCACAATCGGTCGCCGGGGCCGCGTCAGCCGATCACTTTCGAGATCGAATCGGCGACGTAGTCGATGTTTTGTGAATTCAAGGCGGCGACACAGATACGCCCACTGTCTACCGCGTAGACTGAATACTCTTCCCGCAAGCGCTGTACCTGCTGCTTGCTAAGCCCAGAGTATGAGAACATCCCTCGCTGCCGGGTGACAAAGGAAAAGTCCGCCCCCGGCACACGATTGGCGATGCTACTGGCCAGCGCCTCTCGCATGCTGCGAATACGGTCTCGCATGCCAGCCAGTTCCGTTTCCCACAACGATCGTAACTGCGCATCAGCAAGGACCGTAGCGACTATTTGTCCGCCATGCGTCGGGGGGTTGGAATAATTGGTTCGAACAAGTTGCTTTAGCTGACTGAGGATGCGTGCCGACTCGTCGGCGTCCTGGGTAACGATCGACAACCCTCCGACACGTTCGCCATAGAGTGAAAAGGATTTGGAGAATGAGTTGGCAACGAACACGGGGGACATGGCGCTGGCGAAAGCGCGCACCGCATACGCATCTTCATCGATGCCGTCACCGAACCCTTGATAGGCGATATCCACAAATGGAATCAACTGGCGCTGCTTGACGATCGAGATCACCTCGGCCCATTGCTCCCGGGACAGATCGACGCCGGTCGGGTTGTGACAGCAAGCATGCAGCAGCACGACCGAGTTGGCAGGAAGCTGTCCGAGAAAATTGGTCAGGGCGGCGAAATCGACCCCGTGGTTGGCAGCGTCGTAGTAGGGGTAGCTATTCACCGTGAAACCGGCGTTGCCGAAAATTCCGCGGTGGTTGGCCCAGCTTGGGTCTGATATCCATACCTGTGAATCGGGGCAAATGCGCCGCAGAAAGTCGGCTCCAACTTTCAGCGCACTGGTGCCACCCACCGTCTGCAGCGTGACTATTTGGTTGTTGCTAATTAGCGGCGAGTCGGCGCCGAATAACAGTTGACGGACCGCGCTGTCATAACTTGCGAGTCCGTCGATTGGCAAATAAGCACGTGGCTTTGCTGCCGCGGCCAGTTGCTGTTCTGCCTGCCTGACGCAATCGAGTAACGGTACCTTGCCGTTGTCGTCGTAATAGACGCCGACGCCGAGGTTGACCTTCGAATCGTTCTTGTCGGCATTAAACAGTTCGGTCAGGCCCAGGATCGGGTCGCGGGGCGCCATTTCGACACTGGCAAGTGGAGAAGTGCTCATAGTTCGCTATTCAGGGGTGGCTTCGTTGGGTCGCTTGGCGGCCGATTTTGATAGAACCGGTATGCCAGCCGGGGATTCTAGCGCAGACGGTGCGGGTGCTCAGTGTCAATAATGCAACCAGGCGACAAAAGATCGCCGCTATTAAAAATCGACCCGATGGAAAATCGAGCCTTTTCGAACTCCCGATTTGCTATGCTGTCCAGTTAGCCATGACGTTGAGCATTGCCAGCCAGTCGGGATCTTTACCCAATGCCATGGGAGCGGTCTCAAGTAACTTGATAGGCGAGATTTAGTAGTGGATCAGTCGCAACCCGTGCGTGTGCTTTCGTTTCCCGGAAGTCCGTTTCGCCTGCACCAGCCGTATGATGCTGCGGGAGACCAGCCCGAGGCGATTTCGCAGCTGGTCGAAGGTATCGAAGACGGACTCCAGTACCAGACGTTGCTCGGGGTCACCGGCTCGGGGAAGACCTTCAGCATGGCCAACGTGATCGCCCGGACCGGACGCCCGGCGATTGTCATCGCGCCCAACAAGACGCTGGCCGCCCAGCTGTATGCTGAGTTCCGGGAGTTTTTTCCGGAGAATGCGGTCGAGTACTTTGTCTCTTACTACGACTACTACCAGCCCGAAGCATACGTGCCGTCGCGCGACCTGTTCATTGAAAAGGACTCGAGCATCAACGAGCACATCGAGCAGATGCGCCTGTCGGCCACCAAGTCCTTGCTCGAGCGCGAGGACGCGGTGATCGTCGCGACCGTTTCGTGCATCTACGGCATTGGCGATCCGGTTGACTACCATGGAATGATCCTGCACTTGCGCGCCAATGAACGGATAGGACAGCGTGCCATCATCTCCCGGCTGGCAGAAATGCAGTACCAACGAAACGAGTTCGATTTCCGCAGGGGCACTTTTCGAGTGAGAGGCGACGTCATTGATGTTTTCCCGGCGGAAAACTCGGAACTGGCGGTACGCGTGTCACTGTTCGACGATGAGGTCGAGAGCCTCTCGGTGTTCGACCCACTGACCGGGCAGATCATGAAGAAGCTGCCACGTTTCACGGTCTATCCGTCGAGTCATTACGTGACGCCGCGCTCCACGGTGCTACGCGCCCTGGAGGCGATCAAGCAGGAACTGGTCGAGCGCGTTGCCTATTTTCAGAAGGAAGGCAAGCTGGTCGAAGCGCAGCGGATCGAGCAACGCACCCGATTTGACGTCGAAATGCTGAATGAACTCGGCTTCTGCAAAGGTATCGAAAACTATTCACGTCACCTGTCCGGGCGCGGGGAGGGTGATCCGCCTCCGACCTTGATGGATTATCTTCCACCCAACGCACTGCTGTTTGTTGACGAGTCGCACGTGACCATGCCCCAGGTTGGCGGCATGTACCGTGGTGACCGGGCGCGAAAGGAAAATCTTGTCGAGTACGGCTTCCGGTTGCCCTCGGCGCTCGATAACCGTCCGCTTCGCTTCGATGAATTCGAACGAATGATGCCGCAAACTATTTTTGTCTCGGCGACACCGGCTGACTACGAAAAGGAGCATCAGGCACAGGTGGTGGAGCAGGTGGTGCGGCCGACCGGTCTGGTGGATCCGGAGATCATTGTTCGCCCGGCATCGACTCAGGTCGATGACTTGCTGTCCGAGATCAATTTACGCGTCGACCACGACGAGCGGGTCCTGGTCACCACGCTGACCAAGCGCATGGCAGAGGATCTCACTGATTATCTCGCTGAGCACGGGGTACGGGTGCGTTATTTGCATTCAGATATTGACACCGTGGAAAGAGTCGAAATCATTCGCGACTTGCGCATGGGGCAGTTCGATACCTTGGTCGGAATCAACCTGTTGCGCGAGGGACTGGATTTGCCCGAAGTATCTCTGGTTGCCATTCTCGATGCCGACAAGGAAGGTTTCCTGCGCTCGGAACGCTCGTTGATCCAGACTGTCGGACGTGCGGCGAGACATCTGCACGGAACAGCGATCATGTACGCCGACACTGTAACGCGTTCGATGCAAATGGCAATCGACGAGACCGAAAGGCGTCGTAGAAAGCAGATCGGCTATAACGAAAGCCACGGCATCACGCCAAAGGGCGTGACAAAGAAAGTGAAAGACCTGATTGAAGGGGTTTATGAACCCGACGCCGAACAAGAAGCACTGAAAGCGGCGCAGACGCTGAGTTCCTATCAGGCTATGAACGAGAAACAGTTGTCGCGCGAGTTCAAACGCATCGAGCGCGACATGCACGACGCGGCGCGAAACCTGGAGTTCGAGCGAGCGGCTGAACTGCGAGACCAGCTCAAGACTTTGCGTACACAGCTATTTGGCGTCACTGAAGAAGACCGTCTCGATAGCGAACCGCCGCCCGAGCCGCCGACGGCTGCTTCGAAAGGGCAAGACCGCAAACGAGCTATGGAACCAGCTGGTGGGCGTAACTCGGCCCATTGAACTGATGTCCTACTGCAGCCGGGCGACAGCCATCAGGACCGAAGATGGGTGAACCGCGCGACCAACTCACACCTGTACGGGTGCTGTTTGTTTGCACCGGCAACATCTGCCGTTCGCCGACCGCGGAAGGGGTGTTTCGCCATCTGGTCAAGGCAGAGAATCTGCATCAGCACGTGCTGGTCGATTCAGCTGGAACAACTGGCTATCACGTTGGTGAACAACCTGACCATCGCAGCATGCGTGCCGCAGCACAACGCGGTTACGACTTGACTGACCTGCGCGCCCGCCTGCTTGTCGAATCGGACTTTGTCGAGTTCGACTACCTTCTGGCGATGGACCTAGGACACCGGACCATCCTCGAAGCGGGCGCACCCGATGAACACCGGCAAAAGGTCTCCATGTTTCTGGACTTCAGCCAGAAATACGGTGGCCACGAGGTGCCCGACCCATACTACGGTGGCGGTCAGGGATTCGAATTCGTGCTCGACATGATCGAGGACGGAGCAGCAGGGCTACTATCCGATATAAAAAAGAAGCTCGGCAGGTAGTGTGCTGTCTCACCAATGACCTTCGAAAGTCATGACGACAATCCACGCCATGCAGCGTTGCTCGCCTCACCGGGTGCGCGCCGAAGCGCAGAGCAGGGGCCCCGTTCATGGGGATGCGACCGCGTAGGCGCGCATACGCACGCGTTCTCGGCGCCAAGCATCCCGCTCCCGGGTCGCATCCACGCGCTCGTGCGCGCGGAACCTGCTCCGCCGTACGCGGGCGCACCCTGTCTCGGCTCGCGCCTTGCCTAACGCGGATTTCGTCAGACTTTCATAGGCGGTGTTGGCATCCGTGCCAATAGTTCGCTGCGCATCCAGCTTTCGAAGTAGGTACGGTATTAGTGAGACAGCACACTGGCCGAGCTTCTTTATCCTTGTTAGCTGTGATGCGCTAGGGATTGTCCGGCCTGTCGGCCGGTTGTGACGACCCGGTCTCGATCTGGATAAGCGGCTCGTCCGCTGATGGTTCTGCCACTTCCTCGAGCGGTCGTCGAGGGCGGCGCTGAGCTTGCGGTTCGGCTTCAGGCTCGGTTTCTTCTACGACAGCGTCGGGTCTTGTTTCCACCATTTCCATGTCCGACGGCAACTGCACCGGCTCCATCCTCCAGCCAGTGTTAGCCGAAGCGGCAGTATCAGCTGAAGTCTCCTTGGCAGGCCCACTTTCCGGTTGAGCAGCTTCGACTTCCTCTGTCGATTCAATTTGCTCTTCAATAATTCGCTCTTCGGTGCTCGTTTGCACCTGCCTCGATTGAACCTGGTCCGATTGAGGCGATGAAACGGTCACCGGCTCCTCCGGTTCCTCGACTTCGGTTTCTTCCGCGCCCTCAACCGCGAGCGAAGTTTCTTCGGCCAAGGTCAGTTCGTCCGCTTCCGCTTGCACCAACTTGTAGCCCGACTGTTCGTATTCGACGGCTTCGGGCTCTGATTCCGGTTGCAGCGATGCTAATTCGCTTGGCGCAAGCCTTTCGGCCGCAGGTTGTTCCGACGCTGGTGGTTCCGAAACGGGCGTTTCCGGTTGGGCCGATATCTCAAATACCGGCTCCTCTTGTACCGTTTCCTCTAGCGTCGCCTCAGTTTCACTGACAGCCTCACCCGGGGCAGCCTCGGGCGAACGTGCCGCAGCCTGTTCGGCCACCTCGGTCACCTCGGCCGCCGGTGCTGGCTGTGAAACCGTGGTCTTTGCACTCACGGTAGCCGCTGCCACTTGTTGCTCGGCTGGTAGTTGTGATTCGGGTAGCTGCCTCGCCTCGGCTTCGGTCGTAGCTTCTGCGCCGGTTGCCTGTGACGCGGCAGCTGCGCTGACCTGAGCTTCCTGACGCCGATCGCCCCCGCGGCCGCGCCGTCGACGGCGCCGTCCGCTGCGTGCTTCAGCCTCGGGTTCCGGCTTGCTAGCAGGTGAGCGGCGTTCGATTGCCGCGCTCTCGGCTTTGTCGGCACGTGCCTTCGCCGCCTGTCGCTGCTGATCCCGACGCGAGGGCTTCTTGCCCTCAGCAGCTTGTTGGCGCTGTCGACCTGCTTCGCGCTGCGCTTCGCGTGGTTCGGCAGTTTCAGCGCCGGCCTTGCCGCGGCGTCGACGTCTATCGCGCTGCTCTTGTTGCGCGTCGCGCCCTCCACGAGCCCGGCCTGCGCGTTCCTCTCGCGCGGCACGTGAGCCGTGCCGTTGACGCCTGTCGGCCTTTCTCGGCTTTTCAGCTGGCTTGGCACCACTGCCAAACAACCAGGCAATAATCCTCGCCAGTAACGAGGGTCGTTTTGCAGTCGCTTTCGCCCGCTTGGCGGGCGCCGGTTCGGCGGGGGTCACACCCTTGACCGCGGCCGGAGCCCTTTCCACCTCCGTTTTTTGACCGGACGGTTGCTCCTCCACCTGCTCGGTCGGGATCTCGGTGAGTGTGTAGCTGGGGGCGGTAATGTCCGCCTGATTGAGCTCGTCGTGCCGCAGCCGGGTAATAGCGTAGTTCGGTGTCTGCAGATGGATGTTCGGTATCAGCAGACAGTTGATCTTGAGTCGCTGCTCGACGACGTGAATCTCGTTGCGCTTTTCATTGAGCAGGTAGGTCGCTACGTCGACTGGCACCTGAACATGAATCGCCGCCGTGTTTTCCTTCATCGCTTCTTCTTGAAGGATCCGCAGAATGTGCAGGGCCGTGGATTCAGTCGATCGTATATGGCCGGTCCCACTGCAGCGCGGACAGGCGATGTGGCTGGTCTCACCGAGCGACGTCTGCAAACGCTGGCGCGACAATTCCAACAGCCCAAAGCGCGAGATTTTGCCGGTTTGCACCCGGGCGCGATCGTATCTCAAGGCGTCGCGCAAGCGCAGTTCCACCTCGCGCTGGTTCTTGCTGCTTTCCATATCGATGAAATCAATCACCACCAGTCCACCGAGGTCGCGCAGACGCAACTGACGGGCGATCTCGTCGGCTGCCTCCTTGTTGGTGCGAAGCGCGGTTTCTTCGATGTCACTTCCTTTGGTCGCGCGCGCCGAATTGACATCGATAGCGACCATTGCTTCGGTGTGATCGATCACCACCGAGCCGCCGGAGGGCAGGGGCACCTGGCGCGAGTACGCCGTTTCGATCTGGTGCTCGATCTGAAACCGCGAGAACAGCGGCACGTCATCCTTGTACAGCTTCACACGGTTGACGTTCTGCGGCATCACGTGGCCCATGAACTGATGGGCCTGCTCGTAGATGCTTTCAGTATCGATCAGGATTTCACCGATGTCCTGGTGAAAATAATCGCGGATAGCACGGATCACCAGGCTCGCATCCTGATAGATCAGGAAGGCTCCGCTTTGCTGACTGGCGGCCGTTTCAATGGCGCGCCACAACTGCAATAGATAGGACAGGTCCCACTGCAGCTCTTCAACCGATCTGCCGATTCCCGCCGTCCGGGCGATGATGCTCATGCCCTGCGGGATGTCGAGCTGGGCAATAGTTTCACGCAGTTCGTTGCGCTCCTCGCCCTCGATTCGGCGCGACACGCCGCCGCCGCGCGGGTTGTTCGGCATTAAGACCAGGTAGCGGCCGGCAAGACTGATAAAGGTGGTCAGCGCAGCACCTTTGCTGCCACGCTCGTCCTTGTCCACCTGGACGATCAGTTCCTTGCCTTCTGAGAGCGCGTCTTGAATACGCGCCCGTGAGGGATCGGCTTCAGGCTTCTTGAAGTAAGACCGGCTTATTTCCTTGAAAGGCAGAAAGCCGTGCCGATCAGCACCGTAGTCTACGAATGCAGCTTCGAGACTGGGTTCGATGCGAGTGATGATGCCTTTGTAGATGTTGCTCTTACGTTGTTCCTTGCCGGTTGTTTCGATATCAAGGTCGAGGAGCTTCTGTCCGTCGACTATTGCAACCCGCAGTTCTTCTGCGTGAGTTGCATTAAACAGCATGCGCTTCATTTCTCTTGTTCTCCCGCGCTCGCAGCGTCAGGGAGGACAAACCTCGAGCATGCCCGTTATGCAAACGGGATGTGTCTGCTATGTGCTAACAGTTCATAAACACCATATAGTTGCGAATGAATAATGTCAGTCTGATGGTTTGTCACGACCGTCCTGCGAATCGGTTCTGTTTCCGTGCAGGACGCAAAATCCACTGCGATATTGAGAGCGCGTAAGTCAATTACTATCACTACTTGTTCGGGTGAGCGAAGTTAACCCGCTGACGAGCGGTCAGGGTTTTATTGCCTGCCGGCGCAATCTGCCTGGCCATTGTGTGTTTCGCCAATTTGGCCTGGCAGGGGTCTCTCAGCCGGAGGTCTCCTCATCTGGAGCCGCTTTCGTCGTGCAGAGTATAAGCAAAATGAATGGGTTAAGCAAAGGCTCGGTTAACTGGGTCGAGGTCGATGAATCGGCTGAGGGGCAGCGGATCGACAATTTTCTGGCCAAATCCCTGAAGGGCGTGCCACGCAGCCACATCTACCGCATCCTGCGCAGCGGCGAGGTGCGCGTGAACAGCGGGCGGGTCAGTGCCACCTACCGGCTCAAACCGGGCGACCGGGTGCGAATTCCACCCGTCCGGATCGCCGCCCCCACGTCCCGGCGCGGCGGCAAGCTCAGACAACTCGGGGAGACTCCGCTCTACGAGGACGAATGGCTGCTTGCCATAGACAAGCCGGCCGGCGTGGCTGTGCATGGCGGCAGCGGTATATCTCTGGGGGCGATCGAAAAGCTCAGAGAGGAGCGACCGAACCAGCCCTTTCTTGAACTTATTCATCGCCTCGATCGCGAAACGTCAGGTGTCTTGCTGTTGGCAAAACGGCGTCGCGCCCTGACCGATGTGCATGCCCAGCTTCGCCACGGCCAGGTCGACAAGCGCTACCAGGTGCTGGTGTTAGGCAACTGGACAAAACCGCGCCAAAGCGTGCGGCTGCCTCTGCGCAAGTATGTCCTCGGTGGCGGAGAACGCCGGGTGGCGGTCGATGCGCAGGGGGCGGCTGCAATGACGGTTTTCAAGCTGTTGGGTCACTATGATGGCTACAGTCTGCTCGAGGCCGAACTCAAGACTGGCCGTACGCATCAGATCCGGGTACACCTTTCGCATCTGGGTTTCCCAATTGCCGGCGACGACAAGTACGGAAACTTTGAGATTAACAAGACTCTTGAGAAGCGGGGTTTGAAACGCATGTTCCTGCATGCTGTCTCAGTCACTTTGAAACATCCAGCCACCGGCGAGCGGTTACGCATCGAGGCGCCGCTGCCGGTAGAACTTGATCGCTTTCTGGCCTCGATTGATGTTGCAGGCACGTAAAGCGCTCGCTTCTTGCGCCGAACTGAAAGTCTTGTATGACGAACGCAAAGCAGTTTGATCTACTGGTATTTGACTGGGACGGCACACTTGTCGATTCCGCCGGCCACATTGCGGCAAGCATTCAGGCGGCCTGTGCCGATCTGGGCTTGCCGGTGCCGAGCAGTGAAGACGCGCGACATGTCATCGGGCTAGGCATGCATGACGCGTTGACCTATCTCGTGCCGCAGCTTGAAAAGGAGCACTACCGGGAACTCGCCAATCGTTACCGCTATCATTTCCTCGCCGGCGATGACGCAGTCGAAATCTTCCCGATGGTCGAGGAGGGCATGGCCAGACTCGACGAGATGGGCTACATGCTTGCGGTTGCGACGGGTAAGAGCCGCGTCGGCCTGGATCGAGCCCTGGGCAAGGTGGCCTTCGGCACACGCTTCACCGCCACGCGCTGCGGCGACGAGGGCTTTCCCAAACCGCATCCGGACATGCTCATTCACATCATGGAAGTCACCGGCGCCAGTGCGTCACGAACCTTGATGATCGGGGATACCTCGCACGACTTGCAGTTGGCAGCCAACGCCGGCGCTCACGCTCTGGCGGTTTCCTACGGCGCGCATCCCCCGGAGACGCTTGGCGAGCACCAGTCTCTTGGTTGTGTAGACAGTTTTTCGGAAGTGCTGGAGTGGCTGGAAGAGAACGGTTGATCGGGACTTCGGATCAAATCGTCGAAAGGGGTAAGGGACTTCGGTTTACGGTCGACACCCCCGATGGCGATTGGCTGCCCGCGTTTGCTATTCGTTACAAGGGTGTGGTCTATGCCTATGTCAATCGTTGTGCCCACGTGTCGGTTGAACTTGACTGGGCCGAAGGCAATTTCTTCGACATCTCGGGTTTATACTTGGTATGCGCAACGCACGGCGCGGCTTATTTCCCGAACAGCGGCAAGTGCGCTATGGGGCCGTGTAAAGGAGGCGGACTGCAGCCTTTACCGACAACCGAACGCGGCGGGAACATCTACCTGATCGAACAAGAGGATGCCACTGATGAATGGTAACGATGCCAATTGGGAACGCGATGTCATCACCACATTGGCGCGCGACGCATTGGCCGAACAAAAACGTGCGCGCCGCTGGGGCATTGTCTTCAAGTCACTGACGTTCCTCTACCTGTTTTTGCTGCTGTTCATTGCACTTGGCTGGCTGGGGAAGGGTGACGCGATCGACACCGGCGATCACACCGCGGTTGTCGAGCTGAACGGGATAATCGCACCGGATGCCCAAGCGAATGCCGACGATGTCGTCGCTGGCTTGAAAGACGCGTTCGAGGCCGACGGCACAAAGGCGGTGGTACTACGCATTAACAGTCCGGGCGGCAGCCCGGTCCAGGCGGCCAGCATCAACGATGAAATTCGCCGCTTGCGCGGCTTGCATCCGGATATACCAGTGTACGCGGTGGTCGAAGATATTTGCGCATCGGGTGGTTATTACGTCGCCGTCGCGGCTGAACAGATATATGTCGCCCGGGCCAGCATCGTCGGCTCCATCGGCGTGCTGATGAATGGTTTCGGCTTCACCGATGCCATGAAAAAGCTCGGTGTTGAGAGACGTCTGCTGACTGCGGGTGATAACAAAGGGTTCATGGACCCGTTCTCGCCGCTTGACACAGAGCAGCGCGATTATGCGAAGAACATGCTCGATGACATTCATTCGCAGTTCATCCAGGCCGTGCGCGAAGGGCGTGGCGATCGGCTAAAGGAGACGGAACAGACGTTCTCGGGGCTGGTATGGACCGGCGAAAAGAGCATCGAACTCGGACTCGCCGATTCACTCGGAAGCGTCGCCTACGTCGCCAGAGAAGTGGTGCAAGCCGAGACCATCGTCAACTACAGCCGCCGTGAAAGCCTGGTCGAACGTGTCGCGCGACGCTTTGGCGCATCGGTCAGCGAAACTCTTCTGCGCGAGATGGGATCCGAACTGCGCTAGTCGTTTATAAGGGACGCCACATAAGGGGCCGCCACGGGGCGTCACGCCGGCTCAGGGTGCCAGTTCACGGTATCGTGCCTTCAGGGTATCGGGGCTTCAAGGTATCGCCGCTTCAAGGTATAGCGACGTTTTCCTCGCGCAGCATCGAACATAAAGCGATCAACGGCAGCCCGATCAGTGCGGTCGGGTCGGTGCCTTCGATTGCGTCCAGCAGCGAAATCCCCAAGCCTTCCGCCTTGGCACTGCCAGCGCAGTCGATGGCCACCTCCTGCTGCAGATAGCGCTCGATTTCGGCTCTCGAGATGCGCCGGTAGCGCACTGTGGTCGGGACGACCTGGGTCTGCTCACGACCGGTTGCCGAATTGAACAAGGTCACGGCAGTGCTGAATATGGCTTGTTTGCCGCTGGCCCAGGATAGTTGCTCGATGGCGCGCTCAATATCGCCCGGTTTGTCCAGCCGTCGCCCGTCACATTCGGCTACCTGATCGGATCCGATAATCAATGCACTTGGGTGTCCGGCGGCGACAGCGCGCGCCTTGAGCCGGGACAAACGGGCGGCACAGGCGGCTCCCGCCTCACCGTCTTCGGGGGCCTCGTCGACATCCGGCGAGGCCGTTTCGAACGGCATTTGCAGGCGTTCCAGCAGGGTCCTTCGGTACCGCGAAGTGGACGCCAGAACCAGCGGCGGTGAGGGCTGTTTTTCCTTGTGTTGCTTTTCCAACATTTTGTTTTGACAGGGATGTTCAAAGTTAATATTATGCGCGCCTTATGCCGGAATGGCCCTTGGTCGACAGCGTCCAGTTTGCCAAACAACACGCGGTAGAGCGCCGTTCGGTTGCTGTGTCCGAGTTTAAACGGCTGGCACAGCTAGTGCTCAGCGACGAGGGCGAATTCGAGGTCGGTCTTGAAGGTTTCGAGGATTCGGAAGGCCGGCCTTGTTTGCAGTTGCACGTTGCGGGCAGTATGACGGTGACCTGCCAGCGATGCCTGGAGCCCTTGGAGCTGGGGATTGTGTCGGATCACCGTTTCGTCCTCGCCGAGAGTGAACAGGATCTTATGGATCCGGGTGACGAAGCGGACGATGTCGATTCATTGCTGGCCGACAGTAAACTGGATGCGATGGCGCTGGCGGAAGACGAGATTTTGCTGCAGATCCCGATGGCACCGGTGCATGAAGAGAACACGTGCACCCAGCCGCAATGGTCGAGTGATGCCGGTAGCGAAGGCTCACCGTTCAGCGTGTTGGGCGCATTAACGAATACGAAAGATTGATGATCTAGGAGTAACACAATGGCAGTTCAGCAAAGCAAGAAGTCACCGTCGCGACGCAATATGCGCCGGTCACATGATTTCTTGACCAACCCACCGCTGGCGGTAGAGCCGACCACAGGCGAAACGCATTTGCGTCACCACGTCAGCCCCAGCGGCTACTATCGCGGCAAGAAAGTCGTCAAGAGCAGCGACACTTGATACCGTGTTGCCGGCTGGTGTTCGCGCCCGGCTTGCAAGCTCTGCCCTGCGAATCCTCTCGGCAGCCATCCAATGGCAGCAGCATAATTTTGCGTCTGTTATCTTCCACACATGGCGATCAGCATAGCGCTTGACTGCATGGGCGGCGACCACGGCGTCAAAGTCACGGTGCCGGCGGCGATCGACTTTCTCAAGCGCGAGGACGACGTTTCGATCATCCTCGTTGGATTGGCCGACGCGATTGAAAAAGAAATGCGTCGCTATGGCGCGACCGCGTCGGATCGTCTCAGCGTCAAAGCAGCCAGCGAAGTCGTGGCGATGGATGATCCACCCGCCCAGGCACTGCGTGGCAAGCGTAATTCGTCAATGCGCGTCGCGGCCGATCTGGTCAAGCATGGCGAAGCTGACGCTTGTGTCAGCGCCGGCAATACCGGCGCCTTGATGGCAATTTCGCGTTTCGTGCTGAAAATGATGCCGGGTATCGAACGGCCCGCGATTGCCT
This sequence comes from Betaproteobacteria bacterium, assembly GCA_020354125.1. Lineage (GTDB taxonomy): Bacteria > Pseudomonadota > Gammaproteobacteria > Burkholderiales > Eutrophovitaceae > SG8-40. Next base: position 2,472,265 of record CP070643.1, read on the forward strand.
CGTTTCTTCCCACTGTCAATGGCCGTGTCTGCATGCTCGATCTGGGTGCAAACGTCAATTGCACCGCTGAACATCTGGTGCAGTTCGCCGTCATGGGCAGTTGCCTTGTCAGTGCGGTGGAGCGCATCGAGCGCCCGAGCATCGGACTGCTCAACATCGGCGAGGAACAGATCAAGGGCAACGAGGTGGTCAAAGATGCCGCCGATCTGCTACGGGCAAGTGCGCTGAATTTTCAAGGCAACGTCGAAGGCAGCGACATTTACATGGGATCGATTGATGTCATTGTCTGTGACGGCTTTGTCGGCAATGTCGCCCTGAAGACGTCCGAGGGTCTGGCCCAGATGCTGGCTCAGTATCTACGCGAGGAATTCGGTCGCAGTTTGTTTACGCGTATGTGTGGCGTGCTGGCGCTGCCGGTGGTAAAGAGTTTCCGCAAGCGCGTTGATCACCGTCGCTATAACGGTGCAAGTCTTCTCGGATTGCGCGGTATCGTCGTCAAGAGCCACGGCGCGGCCGATGCGTATGCGTTCGGGTTTGCCATCAGACGTGCTTACAACGCGGCGAAACGCGGCATGCTCGCGAGGATCGGCGACGAGATCAACGCCATTCAGCAGAAAGCGGCGTAATGTATTCGAGAATCGCCGGCACCGGCAGCTATTTGCCGGAGAAAGTCCTGACCAACCACGATCTGGCGAAGATGGTTGACACGTCAGATGAGTGGATCGTCGCGCGCACCGGCATTCGCGAGCGGCATGTCGCTGCTGATAACGAAGTCGCCAGTGACCTTGCGCTTGCGGCCGGTCAACGCGCTATCGCCAGTTCAGGTTTGGTCGCGGATGACATCGACCTCATTATTGTCGCAACCACGACCCCGGACATGGTGTTCCCGAGTACCGCGTGCATCCTGCAGTCAAAGCTTGGTATCAGCGGTTGTCCTGCGTTCGACGTCCAGGCGGTGTGTAGTGGCTTCGTTTATGCAATGACCATTGCCAACATGTTCATTGTCTCGGGCCAGGCGAAGAACGCCTTGCTCGTGGGCGCCGAAGTTTATTCGCGTATTTTGGATTGGAACGATCGTACTACTTGCGTGTTGTTTGGCGATGGCGCCGGCGCAGTGGTGATGTCTGCATCTGAAGAGCCAGGTGTTCTGGCGACAAAACTGCACGCAGATGGCGGCTATGCGGACAAGCTTTCCGTACCTGGTTGGGTGTGTGGTGGCAAGACGATTGGTTCACCTTTCGTGCAAATGGACGGTGGCAGCGTTTTCAAGTTTGCGGTTCGTGTGTTTGATGAGGTTGCGCGCGAAATTCTCGAAGCAGCGAAGATGTCGGTCGCTGACGTTGACTGGTTTATTCCCCACCAAGCGAACATTCGCATCATGGAAGCAACTGCGCGCAAACTGAAGTTGCCGCTCGAGCGTTTGATTTCCACTGTTGATCGCCATGGAAATACCTCGGCAGCGTCGATCCCGCTGGCACTGGACGAATCGGTTAGCGCTGGTCGAATAAAGCGCGGCGACAACCTGTTGCTCGAGGGTGTCGGCGGCGGATTTACCTGGGGCGGCGTATTGGTTCGCTATTAGGATTCGAAACGATTAAGTTACGAGGCGACTGAATACGAAGCGCTTGAGTGGCTGCGATATTGAACGGACGAAACATGAAACTGGCTTTTGTATTTCCAGGGCAGGGTTCCCAGTCAGTCGGCATGATGGCTGGTTTCGCCGATGTGAAACCGGTCAGGGACACCTTTTCAGAGGCTTCTGAACTGCTCGGCGAAGATCTTTGGTCGATGGTTGAAAATGGTCCTGCCGAGGTGCTCAATCAGACGACCAATACGCAGCCGCTGATGCTGGTGGCAGGGATCGCTGTTTTCCGGGCCTGGATCGATGCCGGCGGACAAGGTCCTGACCTGCTCGCCGGCCACAGCCTCGGCGAATACTCGGCGCTGGTGGCGGCCGATGCGATGAACTTTTCCGATACCGTTCCGCTGGTGCGTTTTCGAGCGCAGTCGATGCAGGACGCGGTGCCAGCGGGGACCGGTGCCATGGCTGCGGTTCTCGGGCTCGATGACGACGGGGTACTCGCTGCCTGTGATGAAGCCAGCGAAGGGGCGGAGATTGCCGAGGCGGCAAATTTCAACGCCCCGGGCCAGGTGGTTGTTGCTGGCCAGAAGGCCGCCGTCGAGCGAGCAGTTGAAGCAGCCAAGTCGCGTGGTGCCAGGCGGGCAATGTTGCTGCCGATGAGTGCACCTTCGCATTGCACACTGATGAAACCGGCAGCGGAACTACTGGCAAATGAACTGGGCAAGGTGCAAATTCAAATGCCCAAAGTGCCGGTAATACACAATGAAAGCGTATCGGTGGCAAACAACACGGACGAGCTTCGGCAGGCGTTAGTCAGACAGGTATTCAAGCCAGTGCGTTGGGCGGAGACCATTGCCAAGCTCAACGAGTCGGGCGTAACCCACATTGTCGAGTGCGGACCGGGCAAAGTGCTCGCCGGATTGAACAAGAGGATTGGCGGCGACGCGCAGACCATTGCGCTGGTCGATGCAAACACTTTGAATGAAACCGTTTCAGCGCTGAGAGGCGATCAATAATGGCACAAGCTCTGGCAGGCAAAACAGCGTTGGTCACCGGCGCCAGCCGCGGAATCGGCAAGGCTATTGCAATGACACTTGGCGCTGCTGGCGCCAAAGTTGCTGGTACGGCAACGACTGCCAATGGCGCTGCTTCGATCACCGACTATATGAAAGCCGGGGGCATCGAAGGCGCAGGTTACGAACTGGATGTCACCAATGCCGAAGCTTGCCAGTCGGCCATTGCCGACATCGAGAAGAATCTGGGCCCGGTATCGGTACTGGTCAACAATGCCGGCATTACCCGCGACAATCTGCTGATGCGAATGAAGGATCAGGAATGGGATGACATCATGGAAACCAACCTGAAGCCCATTTTCCGCCTGACGAAACTGGTCGCGCGTCCCATGATGAAAGCGCGATCGGGACGCATTATCAACATCACGTCGGTGGTGGGTTTCATGGGAAACGCAGGCCAAGCGAACTATGCCGCGGCAAAAGCGGGTGTCGAGGGGTTCAGCAAGTCGATGGCACGGGAGCTTGGCAGCCGCAATATCACCGTTAATTGCGTCGCCCCCGGATTTATTGACACCGACATGACCCGCGCGTTGAGCGAGGAGCAACGCAATGCCCTCATTGACCACGTTCCGTTGGGGCGTTTCGGGTCTCCGGAAGAGGTCGCCGAGGCGGTGTTGTTTCTTGCCTCAGACGGGGCTGCTTATGTGACTGGCTCCACCATTCACGTCAATGGCGGAATGCTCATGGATTGACGCCGGAGGGCCGGCAATTTTGCTAGAATACGCGGCGTCTTTGGTGGGGTACCGAGCTGCGGCAAGGCCCCGGGATGTCGCGCCAACGATGGAAACTTTCGTTCGAAAAGGGAAGGGGTTACTAGATGGAACCGATTGAAGTGCGCGTCAAGAAAATCGTCGCTGAGCAACTGGGCGTGAACGAATCCGATATCAAGAGTGAATCGAAATTCGTTGACGATCTGGGTGCTGATTCGCTTGACACCGTCGAACTGGTGATGGCGCTCGAGGAAGAGTTCGAGTGTGAAATTCCCGATGAGGAAGCGGAGAAGATTACCTCCGTTCAACAAGCTATCGATTACATCAATACCCACCTGAACGCCTGAGTTCCCGAACAGGCGTCACCCACACAAACGGAGTTCATTTGTCACGGCGACGCGTTGTTGTTACGGGCCTGGGCACTGTGTGTCCGGTCGGCAACACGGTAGACGAAGCCTGGTCAAACATCCTCGCTGGTAAATCCGGCATTACCGAGATTACCCGCTTCGATGCCACGCCTTTTGCATCGCGCATTGCTGGCGAGGTCAAGAACTTCGACGTATCAAAGATTCTGTCCCCGAAAGAAGCGCGTCGCGTCGACATCTTCATCCATTACGGTCTGGCTGCCGGAATAGAGGCGATCAATGACGCGGGCCTCGATAAGCATCCCGATAACGCTGAGCGCATTGGCGTCAACATCGGTTCCGGCATCGGCGGATTGCCGATGATCGAGGACACCAAGACTCTCTTGCTGGAAAGCGGTCCGCGCAAAATTTCGCCGTTCTTCATTCCCGGAGCCATCATCAACATGATCTCGGGCAACCTTTCGATCATGTATGGCTTCAAGGGACCGAGCCTGGCGATTGTGACGGCATGCACGACGGCGACGCACTGTATTGGCGATTCGGCACGCTTGATCGAATACGGTGATGTGGACGTGATGATTGCAGGTGGATCCGAGTCGAGCATTTGTTCTCTGGGTGTTGGTGGATTTTCCGCGGCCCGTGCTTTGAGTACGCGTAACGACGATCCGGCCACCGCGAGCCGACCGTGGGATGTAGGCCGCGACGGCTTCGTACTTGGTGAAGGGGCAGGGGCGATGGTTCTGGAAGAGTACGAACATGCCAGGAAGCGCGGCGCCAAGATCTACTGTGAACTGTCCGGCTACGGTATGAGCGCTGATGCACATCACATCACCGCACCGTGCGAGGATGGCGAAGGCGCATCGAGGTGTATGGTCAATACGTTAAACAACGGCGAGATCAACCTCGATGAAGTCGATTACATCAATGCCCACGGCACTTCGACGCCACTCGGCGACATCGCGGAGACCGTCGCCGTCAAACGCACCTTTGGCGACCACGCCAAACAATTGGCCGTCAGTTCGACGAAATCGAGCGTTGGACATTTACTCGGAGCAGCCGGCGGTGTTGAGGCTGTTTTTCTCGCGTTGGCTGTGAAGAATCAGGTTGCGCCACCGACCATCAACCTGTTCGAACAGGATCCCGAGTGCGACCTCGATTACATCCCCAATACGGCGCGGGAAATGAAAATTCGTGTTGCGTTATCGAACTCTTTCGGCTTCGGTGGTACCAACGGAAGTCTGGCGTTCCGCGCCATCTAGACACTGCGGCGGTTATTCATTGCGGCCAGGCAGCAGCAACGCCTCGCTGATGGCATCGGTAATGCTTTAAACAATCCCTGTTCTAGACAACCCCCCCGTTCTAACAAACCCGATGCAACGTTCAAGCCGAACGAACACGTTCTCTGACCGGAGCAGGATTGGCAGGGGGGTTGCCCGCGCCATTACCTTCCTCGTTGTGCTCAGCCTGCTGCTGATGGCGGCCGGTGGCGTTTGGCTGGCGCGTTTTGCGACTTCACCAGTCACGGTTCCCGACGATGGCTTGTACTTCAATATCGATCGTGGCCTCGGCGTGGGCCAGGTAGCGCGGCGCCTCGAAGGTGAAGGTCTTGTGACCGACGCACGCGCTTTTGTCGCCCTGGTGCGGATTCTCGGCAAGTCTGGCGATATCAAGGCCGGCAGTTACCAGGCCGAAGGCAACGTCACGCCGCTGAGCCTCGTCGACAAACTGAGCCGCGGCGAATTTGCCCAGGGCCAGGTTCAATTCATTGAAGGATGGACCTTCCGGCAGATGCGCGCGGCGCTCGATGCGCACCCGGCGCTGACGCATGACACCAAGGAGTTGACCGGCGAAGAGATCCTCGAGCGGCTGGGTATCGAAGAAACGCATCCCGAGGGCCTGTTCTTTCCGGACACCTACCATTTCTCTGCCGGCACCAGTGATCTGGTGATTCTGCGCCAGGCCTACGACAAGATGCAGCAAGTACTGGCGCAAGCCTGGGAAACGCGCGACAGTAACTTACCGGTCAGAACGAAGTATCAGGGACTGATCCTGGCGTCGATTGTGGAAAAGGAAACCGGTGATCCGACTGAACGCGAGATGGTCGCCGCCGTGTTCGTCAACCGGCTGCGAAAAGGTATGCGATTGCAGACCGACCCAACGGTGATTTACGGCCTGGGCGAGAGTTTCGACGGCAACCTGCGCAAGCGTGATCTCTTGGCGGACCAACCGTACAACACCTATACGCGTTACGGCTTGCCGCCGACACCGATTGCCTTGCCGGGTGAAGCGGCGATATACGCGACACTGCGACCGGCCGAAACGCGTGCCTTGTATTTTGTTTCCAGAGGCGATGGCACACACGTTTTCTCGAACAGCCTGAAAGAACATAATCG
>CP070643.1:2478487-2571458 GCA_020354125.1 Betaproteobacteria bacterium
CACAGAACAACAGCATCAACACCAGCTCGCAAGCCAGAAAACACAACCTCTTGAAGCACCCACACGCTTCGGCTGTCCAAGTTTTTAAAGAGCGATCGCCGATTCAGGCGAAGCCGCGCATTATACGGACGCGAAAAGGCTGGTCAAGCCTTTTTCGAGAGAAAAAATGCCCCAAAACTGAGGAACTTGGGGCGCAGCGTAGCCAATGAGCCTTAGCTGACAGTGACGCGGGCGAATTTGCGCTTGCCGACCTGCAAAATGGCGGTGGTTCCCTTGGCCAGTTGCAGGCTCTTGTCGGCGATCTTCTCGCCGTCAACGCGCACACCACCCTGCCCGATCATCCGCATGCTTTCAGAGGTGCTGGCGGTTAGACCGGTCTGCTTCAGAATCTGAGCCAACCCGACAGTGTCCCCCTCGGCAGCAACCTGGAAGTCGGGTATATCCTCCGGCAGCGCACCTTGCTTGAAGCGTGCCTCGAAATCAGTCAGCGCCTTGTCGGCCGCTGCCTGATCATAAAATCGCGCAACGATTTCCTGGGCAAACATCACCTTGATGTCGCGGGGATTGCGGCCGCCGGCAACTTCATCTTTCCATTTGCGCACGGTGGCCAGTGGTTCGAAGGAAAGCAGCTCGATGTAGCGCCACATAAGGTCGTCGGACACAGACATCAGCTTTCCGAAAATCTCGCTGGGCGGTTCGGTAATGCCCACATAGTTATTGAGCGATTTGGACATTTTGTTGACGCCGTCCAGACCCTCGAGCAACGGCATGGTGAGAATGCACTGTGAGGGCATTCCCCAGTGGCGCTGCAGTTCGCGGCCTACCAACAGATTGAATTTCTGGTCGGTTCCACCAAGTTCCAGGTCGGCCTTCAACGCAATGGAGTCATACCCCTGGACCAGGGGGTACAAGAACTCATGAATCGCAATCGGCTGCCCAGCCTTGTAACGCTTTCCAAAGTCATCCCGCTCCAACATGCGCGCCACGGTATAGGACGCCGCCAGACGAATCATGTCAGCTGGACTGAATTTGTCCATCCAGGTCGAGTTGAACGCAATCTCGGTTTTGCCTTCGTCGAGAATCTTGAACACCTGTTCTTTGTATGTCGCCGCATTCTGAGCAACGTCTTCACGCGTCAGTGGCGGCCGTGTGGTGTTCTTTCCGGTCGGATCCCCGATCATCCCGGTGAAATCGCCGATCAGAAAAATGACGTGGTGACCGAGGTCCTGCAGCTGGCGGAGCTTATTGATGAGCACGGTATGGCCAATGTGCAGGTCAGGCGCGGTCGGATCGAAGCCGGCCTTCACTCGTAACGGTTTGCCGGATTTCAGCCTGTCGACGAGCTCTTGCTCTACCAACAGTTCATCGGCTCCGCGCTTGATGATCTCCAGTTGTTCCGTGACGTCTGTCATGTCCTGATACTGAGGTCGGCTTAACAATCGGCGCCGACCGACATAAATAGTTTGGCCTGTGTTTTGCAAGTCCCGCTTTTAGTTCAGTAGCGATTCTGCTAAGCTCCGCGCAAGCACGCCGGCGACTGTTGCATGTCATTGAAGGAGGACGGAATTCTAGCTCAAAACCCACCTCGGCGACCGATGCGCCGCGGCGTCACCTGGCTGCCCGCGCTCGCCATCCTGCCTTTGTTCGGAGTGGTCGCCGCTTTCGGCTTTGCCCCGGAGAGCAACACCGAGAACGTCGATATCCGACATGTCGTAGAAGACATCGCGCTCCGCATTCCCACTGTACAGGTACAACCGAGTACGCAGCATTTCTGGCGTGAGGAGCGTATCCGGCGCGGCGATACAGTCGCCACTATCATGCTGCGGCTCGGCGTTGAAGATCAGGAGGCGATGAGCTACCTGTTGCAGGCACGTGGTGTGCGGTCGCTTTACCGTCTCATTCCCGGTCGGGCCGTGCGCGCCGTTACCACAGGCGATGGCCGGCTCGTCGAGCTGTCCTATTTCAACGCCGACGGCAAACGCCTGTTGGTCAAGCGCACCGAAGGCGGCTTTAGCACTACCGAAAACTCCCCGCTACTCGAACACCGGACCATGCAGTCGTCCGGGTCAATCGAATATTCCCTTTTTGCAGCAACCGACGCGGCAGGACTACATGACGATGTAGCGATCCAACTTGCCGACATCTTTTCCAGTGACGTCGACTTCAATCGCGATATCCGTAAAGGAGACCGGTTCCTGGTCGTGTATCAAGCGAACTACTCCGACGGGGAGTTTCTCGGTGTCGGTCGCGTCATTGCCGCCGAATTCATTAATCAGGGCAAGATCCATCGCGCCGTTTATTTTCAGGACGACAGGGGCCGCGGCGGATACTATGCGCCGGACGGAAAGAATATGCGCAAGGCGTTCCTGCGCTCACCGCTGGCGTTCTCCAGGATTACATCGCGGTACTCGAACAAACGCTTCCATCCCGTCCTGCGCAAATGGCGCGCACATCGCGGCATCGACTACGGCGCACCGACCGGAACGCCGGTTCGCGCAACTGCGAGCGGCCGGGTCAAGTTTGCCGGCCGAAAGGGCGGCTACGGAAAGCTGATTTCTTTGCGCCATGCCAACGGCTATGGCACGCGCTACGCGCATCTGTCGCGTTTCGCCAAAGGTATACGCCGCGGTGCACGCGTCGAGCAAGGCCAGGTAATTGGCTACGTTGGCAAGACCGGGCTGGCCAACGGGCCGCATCTGCACTACGAATTCCTGGTCAATGGCAAGCAGCGCAATCCGTTGAAGCTGGCCTTGCCACCGGGGCCGCCCATCACACCGGAGCTGCGCGACGCATTCGAAGCGACAGCCGAACAACTGCTGGCTCGGCTCGATCTGCTGGGCGATACCAATCTCGCCTCGCTTGACTGACAGGTTGACTCAGCGTCTGGCAGCCGATGCTGCACCACTTCTGGTTTAGCCATTGCGTCTCGAGGACGCACAAATAAAAACGGGAGCAGATACTTGCTCCCGTTTGTGTTTGGCAATCTAAACGACCGTCTGGTCGCTGTTTAGCCTGAATGCGTTCGTGCTTAATGCGTCGTCGGCGCTCTCAAGCCGAAAAGGACGAACCGCAACCGCACGTCGAACTCGCATTCGGGTTCTTGATGACGAATTGGGCGCCTTCCATGCCTTCCTGATAGTCGATTTCAGCCCCAACAAGGTACTGGTAGCTCATTGCGTCAATCAGCAACGTGACGCCGTTCTTCTCCATGGTGGCGTCATCGTCATTGATTTCCTCATCAAAGGTAAATCCGTACTGAAAGCCCGAGCAACCGCCGCCGGTAACGAACACCCTTAATTTGAGTTCGTTATTTCCCTCTTCATCGATCAGTTCCCTGACCTTTTGCGCGGCGCTGTCACTAAAGATCAGCGGTGCGGGCATTTCTGTGGCTGCATTCATTTCTAACTCCTGCTGAAGCTTCAAGGCATCCATTAATTATGCAACCGGATGGCAATCCTCGTCACTCTTGTGCTGCAATCGGCACAACTTTCTTTCCTTTGTCCTCGTCCTGGTGAACCAGGCGTCCCTGAACTACCGCACCCAATTGAATCTCCAGCGTGCGGTAATGCACATCTCCTGTGACATTGGATTTCGGCTGTAGTTCGACGTATTCGGCGCCGAATACGGGGCCAATCACCGTTCCATTGATAACCGCGTGAGACACGCGGATCTCACCCTCAATCTGCGCCTTTTCACTCAACACCAGTGTGCTCGGCTGATCATCGGCTGTGAGCACGTTGCCCCGAACGCGCCCGTCGACCCGCAATCCGCCCGAGAACGCAATGTTTCCTTCAACGACGGTGCCGGCGCCAACCAGGCTATCAATTCGGTTCTGTGGTTTGGTAGGCTTGTTTCCGAACATTCTTCCTCCAGGTCAGGAAAGGGTTGTGGCTTGTGTAGACACAGGCGTCGGGTCCCCATTTTTCAAGACCCGGACTTGTACGCCCCGAACGATCGCTTCAGGTTGCAGCGTAAAAGTGCCTTCCACCCGTTGGTAGAATTTGAAACGCAAATTATACGCCTGCTCATCATCGCCATTCGCGGGAAACGTAGTCACAGCCGGTTCGCCGTCAGCAACATAGTCGACAATAAGTTGCAACCGGCCACGAAACTCTCTCACGCGTTGCTTCGACTGCACGATTAACAGGTGGTAACGGTATTCACCGGGCAGTGCGTCGCGCTCGACCCGGAAGCGGTTGACAGTGACGCCGCCCGGGTCCGCACCTGAGGCCATCAACGTCTGAAAGAACGCCAGGTCTTCCTTGAGGAGGGCGTTCTCCTCTGACAAAGCCCGGATCTGGCCAGTCAGGTTGCCTTGCGCCGACAGTTCGATCTGCAGCTGACGTTCCATCGCGGCAACTTCCTTGCGCAAGCCGGCGTTCTCATCCTGCAATTGACCGTTCAGTTCCTGCAACCGGGACTGAGCGCCCGAAGCTTCGCTGGCATCGAAACCGGCATAGCGACGCCCCAGATCGTACGCGACCCATGCCGCGATGATCGTCACTACGATGAAAGCCCCAAAGGTCAGCCAGCGCCAGTACCAGGGCACGTGCGAATGTACTGCAACGCGGGGAGCGGCAATGCCAAAGCGCCTGCGCAGTTTCTTGAGTCGTAACTTCTTCATTCCGGTCACGGCATCAATGCAACGTGATCAAGGCCCATTGTCTCTTCCAGACCGAACATGAGGTTCATGTTCTGCACTGCCTGCCCGGATGCACCCTTGACCATATTATCGATGATGGCAAGAACGACCACCAGGTCGCCTCCATCAGGACGATGCACTGCGATCCGACAGGTATTGACGCCACGCACGCTGCGCGTGTCCGGATGACTTCCGGAGGGCATGACATCGACAAACGGCTCGTCCGCAAAGCGCTCTTCGTACAACGATTGCACGTCCACGTCGCGTGTCAACCAGGCATAAAGAGTGGCATGTATGCCGCGGATTGCCGGCGTCAGATGTGGCACAAAAACCAGGTTAATTGGTCCGCCGGCGACCTTGGCAAGGCCTTGAATCATTTCCGGATGGTGTCGGTGTCCGGCGACACCATAGGCACGAAAATTGTCAGATACCTCTGAAAACATGATTCCCAGTTCGGCTTTTCTGCCGGCACCACTCACGCCTGATTTGGCATCGGCAACGAGATGCGCCGGATCAACGATACCGGCCTCTATCAAAGGCAGAAAACCAAGCTGTACTGCTGTTGCGTAACAACCCGGATTCCCCACGACACGGGCAGTTTTGATCTGATCACGGTACATCTCCGGCAATCCGTACACTGACTCGGCGAGCAACTCGCGCGCCGAATGTTCGACTTTGTACCATTTGGTCCACTGCGCAATGTCTTGTAGGCGAAAATCGGCTGCCAAATCAATCACTTTGACGCCTGCCTCGACCAGTGCCTGGGCATGGGCCATGGCCACCCCGTGCGGCGTGGCAAAGAACACAACATCGCACTCATCGAGGCGGGCCTTCTCCCGGTCCGAAAACTCGAGATCGACCTTCCCTCTCAGATTGGGGAACATCCCTGCAACCGGTGTGCCGGCTTCGGTGCGCGAGGTAATGGCGGTCAGCGTGGCACGTGGATGCGTCGCCAATATCCGAAGTAGCTCCACACCAGTGTACCCGGTGCCGCCGACAATCCCTATTTTTATCATTTCATGCAACATGTTACAGGTGAATTTGCTGATAGTACCTGAAGTTTGACTGCATCTGAGGCCGAAAAACAAAAAAGCCGCCCGGAGGCGGCTTTCAGGAATCGCAAAACGATTAGCGTTTCGAGTACTGAGGACGCCGCCGCGCCTTGTGCAGGCCAACTTTCTTTCGTTCGACCTCGCGGGCATCACGAGTAATCAGCCCCGCTTTTCGCAACACTGGCTTCAGCGACGCGTCATAGTCGACCAGCGCCCGGGCAATGCCGTGCCGCACGGCGCCTGCCTGACCGGATTCACCGCCCCCGGTCACGTTCACATGGATATCGAAGTTCGTCACGTTGTCGGTCAATTCGAGAGGTTGCCGAACCAGCATGCGTCCGGTTTCACGCGAGAAGAACTCATCTACCGGCTTGTTGTTGACCACGATGTTCCCACCACCCGGCTTGATGTACACACGTGCCACCGCTGATTTGCGCCGGCCTGTTCCGTAATTGGATTGTGATGCTGTAGCCATTTCGGTTTCTACCTCAGACGTTCAATGCCTGCGGCTGCTGAGCCGCATGCGGATGTTCGGAGCCAGCGTAAACTTTGAGCTTCTTGAGCATCGCGTAACCGAGTGGCCCCTTGGGTAGCATGCCTTTCACCGAAAGCTCCAGCGCCCGGGTCGGAAAGCGTTGCTGCATCTTCTTGAAATTTGTCTCGTACAGTCCACCCGGATAGCCACTGTGGCGATAGTACATCTTGTCTTCCGCCTTGTTCCCAGTGACGCGAATCTTGTCGGCGTTGACCACGACAATGTAATCGCCGGTATCCACGTGCGGCGTGTAGATGGGCTTGTGCTTGCCACGCAAGCGCTTGGCGATTTCAACCGACAAACGCCCAAGCACTTTGTCGCTGGCGTCAATCAAGTACCATTCGCGACTTACGTCGCTTGATTTGGCAGTATAGGTTTTCATGGCGACGGTGCCCGGTGGGGTCGTCTAATTGCGAAAGGCGCGAATTCTAATCGCCCGGCGCGCGCATTGTCAAACTTGAAAAGCGTAGGCAACGCCCAGATTTAATTAGCGTTTTAGGCCATTCATTGGAGTATCATCCGCTGTCCTCGATACAGCCGAGGCAAAGCAATTGCTTCAATCCGGGCCGATAATGCGGAATAATCGCTTTTTGGGGTAGTCGCAATCCCGTATTCTTACATTTAGTCAGTAGCTTAAATCGCCCTGTCCGGGCTCTAGCCGCACATGCGTAAATTCTGGTTGGTATTCTCTCAGGCCGTGACGATCTGCCTCGCGGCGTTATTTGTCATCACGACCTTTCGGCCAAACCTGCTGGCCGTGGCGCCCCGCTCGACCGGTGGCGAAGTCGTCACCATCCGTGAAGCCGGCAATCAGCAAATCCAGGACATCAACCTCGGCAGCCTCAAATCGGCCGCTCAAAAGGCGATGCCTGCAGTGGTCAATATCTACACCACGAAGCAGAACAAGCTTCCACGCCACTCGTTCATGGACGATCCGCTTTTTCGCCGCTTCTTTGGCGACCAGTTTGATGGCGAGAGCCGCCAATCCGCCAGCCTGGGATCCGGGGTCATCGTAGGTCCGCAGGGATACGTGCTCACCAACAACCACGTGATTGAGACTGCCGACGAGATCGAAGTGGCGTTCGCCGGTGGCAGAAAGGCACCTGCAGAGATTGTCGGGACAGACCCCGAGACCGACCTGGCGGTGCTCAAGGTAGACACGGCAGAGCTGCCTTCGATCGCGTTTGGCAATCCACAAAACTTGAGTGTGGGCGATTTTGTCCTGGCGATCGGCAATCCGTTTGGCGTTGGCCAGACTGTGACGATGGGTATCGTCAGCGCCAAAGGCCGCAGCCGCCTGGGCATCAGTACCTTCGAGAACTTCATCCAGACCGACGCGGCGATCAATCCCGGAAACTCGGGCGGTGCATTGGTCGACGCGGCTGGCAATCTGGTCGGAATCAATAGCGCGATCTATTCACGCACCGGCGGCTCGCTGGGAATCGGCTTCGCGATTCCATCAGACCTGGCGCGCCACGTTATGGAAGAAATCATTGAAACCGGATCTGTCACCCGCGGCTGGATCGGAGTAGAGGTGCAGGATATTTCGCCTGAGCTCGCTGAATCATTCCGCTTGCCGACTACCAACGGCACGCTGATTGCCGGTGTGCAGCCCGGCGGACCGGCGGAGCGGGCCGGCATTCGACGCGGTGACATTCTGGTTGCCGTTGAATCGCAGGAGTTTACCGACGCCACCGAGATGCTGAACCTGATTGCCGCGCTGGAACCGGGCAACGAGGCGACCCTCAGAATCTTGCGCGACCGAGAGGAAAAACTGGTCCAGATCGAGGTCGGCACGCGACCGCGACCCGCGCACCGAAGAAGCTTCGAATAATTCAACTGGACCGCTTGATGCGGCCAACACCAAGCGATTCGCTCAACAGCGCTCTACTTGGTCAACTCGGTGGCGAATCCGACTGCGGTTGTTCGTCCTCGGCGGATTTCCCGAGCCAGCCGGATACCATCAGCCCGAATTCATAGAGCAGCCACAGGGGAAACGCCAGCAGTAACTGGGAGACGACATCGGGTGGTGTAAAGATAGCCGCTATTACGAACGCGCCTACCACCACATAAGGCCGTGCCTGCTTCAGTTTGTCGATGCTGACGATGCCCATGCGCGTCAGAATGACCACGGCAATTGGCGTTTCAAACGCCACGCCGAAAGCCAGAAAAAGCGTCAGCACGAAATCGAAATACTTCTGAATATCGGTCATCACCGCCACCCCCTCTGGGGAGAAAGTGGTGATGAAGTGGAATACCACCGGAAAAACAATGAAATACGCGAATGCCATGCCGACCAGGAAGAGCAACGTGCTGGTGGCAATCAGCGGCAGAACAAGTTTCTTCTCGTGAAGGTAAAGCCCTGGGGCTACGAATGCCCAAGCCTGGTACAGAACATAAGGCAAGGCGATGATCAGCGCGGCAAACATGGTGACTTTGACCGGGACAAAAAACGGCGCAGCCACTTCCACCGCAATCATCTGCGTGCCCTCGGGCAGTTCCGCCAGCAGCGGCGCCGCCAGCAGGGTGTAGATATCCCTGGCCCAATAGAACAACAGGCCAAACACGATGAGCAGTGCCAAGATCGCCCGCATCAAGCGATCGCGCAGCTCGATCAGATGCGACATGAAGGAGTCAGATTCGCTCATGACCGCACCCTGCATCTGTTGCCCGTAATCCGTTAAACGCTGGTTCCCCAACAGGGGCCTGGAAACCGGGCCTGATCTTCAACGTCGACCTCAAGCCTGTTTACCCTCTGATTCGGAAGCTGTGGATGGCGAAACGGGATCCTCCGCCGGTGCCGGCGATGGTGCCCGCGTCTGCACGGTCGCGTCGCCTTGCGACTCCTCCGCCGGTGCCGGCGCCGGTGCCCGTGTCTGCGCAGCCGTATCGGCTTCCGTCACCCGATCCGGTTTCTCATCCGGGTAGGCGGGCGGGTTGAGCGAGTGCATCAGATTGATGCCCGCTTGGGGTTCCTTGGCTCCCGCCTGGGGTTCTTCGGCGCCCGCTTCGGGCTCGCTGACGCCGGTATCTGGCTTGACGGCTTCTTCCACGCTTTCGCGCGTTGCCGATTCCGCCTGCTTGACCTCGTCCTCGATGAAATTGACCTGCTTCGAGACGCTTTCTTCAATCTCCTGCGCCGCTTCCTTCATTGAGGACTGCAGCTTTCGCAATTCGTCCAACTCGACTTCGCGATTGATATCAGCCTTGATCTCGCTTACATAACGCTGCATGCGTCCCACCAGATGACCGAGCGTGCGGGCGACGCGCGGCAATCGCTCCGGGCCGATCACAATCAGCCCGACGACGGCAATAATCATTAACTCGGTAATACCGAAGTTAAACATGGGTGAAACCGCGAAGCTGTTAGCGAATCAGGTCTTTGACTCTTCTTTTACTTCGCCTTCGATGGTTTCACCTTTTGCAGCGTCTGTTTCAATCTTCGCCGTAGCCGTAGTCTCGTCGTCATCGGTTTTCACGCCTTCCTTGAAGCCCTTGACCGCTTTGCCAAGGTCAGAACCAAGGTTTCCCAGTTTCTTGGTGCCAAAAACAAGCACAACCACCACCAAGACGATTAACCAGTGCCAAATACTGAATGTTCCCATTTGCTTCGCCTCTGAAAGTTCACTTACTTCGACTTGTGGATCATCCCCGGTAGCGGCTTGTCACCGCCAAGGATATGAACGTGGAGATGATAGACATCCTGTCGTCCTACCCGACCGGTATTGACGACCGTCCGGAACCCGTCCGTCGACCCTTGTTCTCTCGCCAGCCGGCCGGTCATCACCATAATACGCCCGAGCACGTCACGATCTTCCTCCTCCGCTTCGCCAAGCGACGCTATGTGCTTTTTCGGGATGATCATGAAATGCACCGGCGCAGCCGGATTAATATCATGAAAGGCGAGAATCTGATCGTCTTCATACACCTTGCGGCTCGGAATCTCGCCCCGAACGATCTTGCAAAAGATACAGTCTTGTTCGCTCACGCTTACCAACCCTGGAAAAGCCTGAGCAAACACCTTCAGGCATAAGAATGAGGTCTAGTCGGGCAAGCGCCGGCTTTTCTTTTCCTCAATACCCGATATGCCTTCGCGGCGGCACAACTCCTCCAGTACATCGTCCGGGCTCAACCCGTGATACGAAAGCATCACCAGGCAATGAAACCATAGGTCCGCCGTTTCACGTACCAGATGCAGTTTATCACCGTCTTTGGCGGCCAGTAGTGTCTCGGCGAATTCTTCGGCGACCTTCTTCAGAATGGCGTCCTGCCCCTTGTCGAACAGGCTTGCGACGTATGAACTACCGACATCCGCGCTGCGTCGCTCCTCTATCACCTCGGCCAGCCGTTGCAGGATGCTGGTATCGGTCATGACTTTCCGTAAATCTCATCAGGTTCGACCAGGACCGGCTGCGTGACAACCCAGTTGCCCGCTTCCAATTTCCTGAAAAAACAATTCGCCCGCCCGGTATGGCAGGCGATTCCTCCAGCCTGATCGACTTTGAGCAGAACCACATCTCCATCACAATCAAGCCGGACTTCTTTGACAGTCTGAACGTGTCCGGATTCCTCGCCTTTTCGCCAAAGACGCGATCGTGACCGCGACCAATAGACTGCGCGAGCGCTCCGAACTGTCTCGCTGAGCGCGTCACGATTCATCCACGCCACCATCAGCACGTCTCCGCTGCTCGCGTCCTGCGCTATGGCAGGCACTAATCCATTCTCGTCCCACTGAACTTCGTCAAGCCAGGCCGTACTCATGTCCGCACCTCGATACCCGAATCCGCAAGCCGCTTCTTGACGTCGGCAACCGTCAATTCACCATAGTGGAAGACACTCGCTGCGAGGAGCGCATCGGCACCCCCCTTGGCAACGCCATCGACAAAGTCCTCAACATCACCGACGCCACCGCTGGCAATGATTGGCACATCGAGCGCATCGGAGAACGCCCGCGTGAGTTCGAGGTCGAATCCTTCCTTGGTGCCATCCCGGTCCATACTGGTTAACAGGATTTCGCCAGCGCCCGCCTGCTGCATGCGCCGGCCCCATTCGAGCGCATCAATACCGGTCGATTTGCGACCGCCATGGGTAAACACTTCCCAACGCATTGGTGACGAACCTGCCACGCGACGCGCGTCCACCGCCACGACAATGCACTGCGAGCCGAAACGCGCCGCCGCCTCTTCAACGAGCTTCGGGTTGAGAACAGCCGCCGTATTAATGCTGACTTTGTCGGCTCCGGCATTGAGCAGGCTGCGCACGTCATCGATCGAGCGAACACCGCCGCCGACCGTAAGAGGAATAAACACCTGCGCTGCGACATCCTCGATAACGTGAACGATCAAGCCGCGCTCATCACTGCTGGCAGTGATGTCGAGAAAACACAATTCGTCTGCGCCTTGCTGGTCGTAACGTCTGGCGATCTCGACCGGATCTCCGGCATCACGTAATCCGACGAAATTGATGCCCTTGACGACCCGCCCCCCGGTAACATCGAGACACGGGATGACACGTTTGGAAAGTCCCATGCCCTTAACCTATCCCACTATGGTTCGCGCGCGGGCCTTATTCGTCAGCTTGCCCATCGCCTGCCTGCTGCCCGGATTTATTGGCCAGCTTCTGTGCCGAGGAGAAATCGAGCTTACCTTCGTAAATTGCGCGTCCGGTGATCGCGCCCATAACACCCTCTTCCTCAATCTCACACAGTGTCTCAATGTCCTTCAGCGAGTTGATGCCGCCGCTGGCGATAACCGGGATCGTCAGCGCCCGCGCCAGTTCGACGGTTGCCTCGATGTTAAAACCCGTCATCATGCCGTCACGCCCGATGTCCGTATAGATCACCGCTTCGATGCCATAGTCCTGAAACTTTTGCGCCAGATCGATGACGTCGTGCCCGGTCATCTTTGACCAACCCTCAACGGCAACCTTTCCGTCCCGCGCATCCAAAGCAACAATCACGTGACCGGGGAACGCGTAACAGGCGTCATGCAGGAAACCGGGTGTTTTAACCGCGGCCGTGCCGACCACAATGTACGACACGCCATCGTCCAGATAGCGCTCAATGATATCCAGGTCGCGAATGCCACCACCGAGCTGAATCGGGATGTCATCCCCGATAGCAGCGACCACCGCCTTGATCGCCTCCTCGTTCCTCGGCTTACCGGCAAAGGCGCCGTTGAGGTCTACAAGATGCAGACGCTGTGCACCCTGCTTCACCCAATGACTGGCCATGGCAGCAGGATCTTCCGAGAATACAGTCGCCTCGTTCATGTCGCCCTGCTTGAGGCGAACGCAGTGTCCATCCTTCAGGTCGATAGCGGGAATGATTAACATGATCAGGAGTATGTCTACGTACTGTTACTAATGAAGACCGGGATCTCGTGATGAAGAGACATGGTGCCCGCCACGTTCCCGGCGCAGCGTGAACTCAGACGTTAGCCGTTCCGAATGCTTTATCCTTCGAAATATCCGAAGAGCCGTCCCAGCGCACAAAATTCGACAACAACTTGAGACCGGCGGATTGGCTCTTTTCCGGGTGAAACTGCACGGCAAAAATGTTATTGCGTGTCACCGCACTCGTAAAGGCGAACGGATAGTGCGTCGTCCCCGCTACCAGCTCGGGATCAGCAACGTCCACGTAGAAGCTGTGCACGAAATAAAACCGGCTGCCGTCCTCAATGCCCTGCCACATCGCATGTGGCCGATTCTGGAACACCTGGTTCCAACCCATATGCGGCACCTTGAGTTTATTGCCTGACTCGTCGCGCATACGCTCCGGGGGGAAACGCTTCACGCGCCCCGGCAGCAAGCCCAGACCATGGATGTCGCCTTCCTCGCTATGATCGAAGAGCATCTGCAGCCCGATGCATAAGCCGAGGAATGGCTTTTCCTGTGACGCGACGATAATGGGCTCTCTTAGACCACGCGCGTCGAGCTCACGCATGCAGTCCGGCATCGCTCCCTGGCCAGGAAACACAATCCGGTCGGCGTCAGCGATGTCCCGGCCATCACTGGTAACGACGACGCTGCACTCAGGCGCAACGTGCTCCAGCGCCTTCGCTACGGAACGAAGATTACCCATGCCATAGTCGACTACTGCGATCGTGGCCATAAACGCAATGACTTGAACGCCTCTACAGACTGCCCTTGGTCGAAGGCAATGCCTGGCTCGCGCGCGGGTCCAACTCCGTCGCCGCGCGCAACGCCCGGCCGAAAGCCTTGAATATGGTTTCGGCCTGATGATGCGCGTTATCTCCAGTTAGGTTGTCCAGGTGTACCGTGATTTGCGCATGATTTACGAAACCCTGGAAGAACTCGTGAATCAGGTCAACATCGAATTCGCCAATCATGGCACGAACATAGTCAACCCGATACGCCAGCCCGGGACGACCGGACAGATCAATCACCGCTCGCGAAAGCGCTTCATCCAACGGCACGTAAGCGTGGCCATAGCGCCGCACACCTTTCTTGTCGCCGACAGCTTTCGCAAATGCCTGCCCGAAGGTGATGCCAACGTCCTCCACCGTATGGTGCGCATCGATATGCAAGTCACCCTTGGCCTCGACATTCAGGTCGATCAAGCCATGTCGTGCAACCTGGTCAAGCATGTGATCGAAGAATCCGATCCCGGTTGATAGGCTGGACTGCCCGCCGCCATCGAGGTCGAGTTCGACCTTGATCTGCGTCTCGAGCGTATTACGAGTGACCGTTGCCTTGCGCATTGCGAGTGAATTCTTCAACTAAGTGCAATCGTAACCCAAATCATGACTGCCGGCGCGACAGGTTCGGTTGCAGCACGTAGGTGCAAGTCAATCGGATCAGGGTTAATCGGGTGCGAACGATCCGGTTGCAATTCAAGCGGGTTGATACTTAATTGAGCACGGCGCGTAACGCGGCGAGCAACGCATCGCATTGCACATCCGCGCCGACCGTGATCCGCAAGTAGGCTGCGACCCGCGGTGGATTGCGGAAGTGACGAACAATCACGCCACGCTCGCGAAGGCTCGTCGCTATGTCAGTGGCTTCCCGCGCGTTATGACGAGTCAATACAAAATTCGCCGCCGAAGGCAGCACTTCGAATCCCAGGTCGCGTAACCCCGCGACCAGTCGGCTGCGACTATCAATGATCTTGCGACAGCTGTTGGCGACATGGTCGACATCTTCGATCCCGGCAATCGCCGCTTTCTGGGCGAGCCGGTCGAGCGGATAGGAATTGAAGCTGTCCTTGACGCGGTCAAGGGCGGCGATCAGGTCTGGATGACCGATTGCGTAACCGACGCGAAGACCTGCCAGCGAATGCGATTTCGACAGTGTGCGCGTGACCAGCAACTGCGGATAGTGAGGCACCAACGGCACCACCGATTCGCAACCGAAGTCGACGTAGGCTTCATCGATCACCACCACTGAATCCTTATTTGCCTCGAGCAGCCGCTTTATGTTTGACACCTCGAGCGCAAGCCCGGTTGGCGCGTTGGGGTTGGGGAAGACGATCCCGCCGTTCTGCCGCATGTAGTCATCGATGTCTATTTCGAACCGGGCGTTGAGCGCAATCTGTTCATATGTCGTACCGAACAAGCGACAGTACACGGGATAGAAACTGTAGGTGATGTCGGGGAATAGTACCGGATCACGGTGTGTTAGAAGCGCCCGAAACGTGTGCGCCAACACTTCATCCGAGCCATTACCGACAAATACGTTGGCCGCCGTGACGCCGTTGTGCTGTGCTATCGCCGCGCGCAACTCGGAACTCACAGGATCGGGATACAAGCGCAACGAGTCATTGATATGGCTGCGCAGCACTTCTAGCACCCGCGGGCTCGGGCCGTAGGGATTTTCGTTGGTGTTCAGTTTGACGACGTCGGCACCCTCGGCCTGCTCCCCGGGCACATATGGGGTCAGCCCATGAACGACATCGCTCCAGAATCGGCTCATATCATTAATGCAGCCATTTCAATAACGCATGCGTGCGGCTTGCGCATGCGCGGGCAGCCCTTCGCCTTCGGCCAATTCGGCGGCGATGGGGCCCAAGCTCGCAGCGCCGTCAGCAGACACGGATATGAGGCTGGTGCGCTTTTGAAAGTCGTAAACCCCCAACGGCGATGAAAATCGCGCGGTGCGCGCCGTCGGCAAAACATGATTCGGACCAGCGCAGTAATCGCCGAGCGACTCGGACGCATAGCGGCCAAGAAAAACTGCGCCAGCGTGACGAATGCGATTGAGCAAGGCCTGCGGATCTTCGACAGACAACTCCAGATGTTCGGGCGCGATCTGATTCGCAACGTCGCATGCCTCATCGAGACTGGAAACATGTATCAGCGCGCCACGATCGCGCAGGGAAACCTCGATCACCTGCCGACGTCGCATGCCAGCCAACTGGCGCCCGATACTCGCTGCGACCCGATCAAGGAAACCGGCATCCGGACTGAGCAGGATAGCCTGCGCCATTTCGTCATGTTCGGCCTGTGAAAACAGATCCATGACAACCCAGTCGGGGTCGGTCGCGCCGTCGCAGATCACCAGGATTTCGGAGGGGCCCGCCACCATATCGATGCCGACCACGCCGAACACGCGACGCTTGGCCGCTGCGACGTAGGCGTTGCCAGGCCCAACAATCTTGTCAACCTGCGGAATGCTTTCCGTACCGTAAGCCAGTGCAGCCACTGCCTGCGCTCCACCGACCGTAAAAACACGGTCGACCCCGGCAATATGCGCAGCCGCCAGCACCAGATCATTGCGGTGCCCGCCCGGCGTCGGAACAACCATGATCACCTCGCCAACACCGGCAACCTTGGCCGGGATCGTGTTCATCAATACCGTCGACGGGTACGCCGCCTTGCCGCCGGGTACGTACACGCCGACACGATCGAGCGCGGTGACTTTCTGTCCCAACCGGGTGCCATCCGCTTCGGTGAAGCTCCATGACTCAGCACGTTGTTTCTCGTGATACGCGCGGATGCGCGAAGCAGCGGTTTGCAGCGCGTCGCGCTGTTTCTGTGGCAAGTTGGCGAACGCCACGCCCAGTTGTTCAGTCGGCAAGGTCAAATCATCGACCGTGTCGGCGGTAAGCTTGTCGAAGCGGCCGGTGTAATCAAGCAGCGCTTGGTCACCATTCTTTCTCACCGCAGCCAGGATCTCCGTCACCGCGGATTCAACGTCCTCGTCTTGCGTCGCCTCGAACGCCAGCAAACCGCGAAGCCGCTCGGCGAAATCGGCATCGCTGGTAGAAAGCCTGTTGACGATGCTCACCGCTTCGCCGCTCATTCCTTCACCAGTCATTTCTTCGACCTGGCGACAGCCGCTGAGAACGCGCCAATCATCGGCTGAACGCTGTTGCGCTTGAGCTTCAGCGCAGCCTGATTCACGATCAGCCGCGAACTGATCGGCATGATTTCCTCGACCGGGCGTAAGTTGTTGGCTTTAAGTGTGTTGCCACTCGATACCAGGTCGACAATCGCTTCGGCCAATCCTGCCAACGGCGCAAGTTCCATCGATCCATACAGCTTGATCAAATCGACGTGTACGCCCTTCGCCCCGAAGTGTTCGCGCGCCGTCTTGACGTACTTTGTGGCAACACGTAGCCGCGCCCCTTGTCGCACCGCTGATTCGTAATCGAACTCGTTGGGCACTGCCACCATCATGCGACAGCGCGCAATGCGTAAATCCAACGGCTGATACAAGCCGTCCCCGCCGTGCTCGAGGAGGACGTCCTTGCCAGCGATTCCCATGTCAGCCGCTCCGTACTGCACATAGGTGGGTACGTCGGAAGCACGCACGATAATGATCTTCACGTCAGCGCGATTGGTGGCAATAACCAGTTTGCGGGATTTTTCCGGATCGTCGGCCGGTTTGATTCCCGCAGCCTTGAGCAGCGGCAGCGTCTCATCGAATATCCGCCCTTTTGACAACGCCAACGTAATGACGCCCGTATCGCCTACCAAAACACAGTTCCTGTTTTTCGATCCGTTACCAAAACAATGACCCCCAACCACCTCCGCATGCGGTCGGTTCTGATGCACCTCGCGCCCCATGATCCGCGACACGCAACGACCGGGCCTTACACGTAACCGCGTCAGTTGGCGCGCTTGATACGCGCTCCCAACTGGCTGAGCTTCTCTTCGATACACTCGTAGCCGCGGTCCAGATGATAGATTCTGTCGACCAAGGTCTCGCCTTCGGCGACCAATCCGGCAATCACCAGGCTCGCCGAAGCCCGCAGATCGGTTGCCATCACGCGCGCGCCCTGCAGATGCTCGACACCCTGAACCACGGCGGTGTTGCCCTCCACATCAATCTCAGCGCCGAGCCGCTTCAATTCCTGCGCATGCATGAAGCGGTTCTCGAAAATCGTCTCCGTAATCACGCTGGTGCCGTCTGCGACCGCATTAAGCGCCATCAGCTGCGCCTGCATATCGGTCGGAAATGCCGGATAGGGGGCGGTCCGGGCATTCACTGCGACCGGTTTTCCGCGGCTTTGCAAAGCCACCCAGTCTTCCCCATGTTCCACCTCGGCGCCGGCCTCACGCAATTTCGCGATGATCGCACCGAGTATGTCAGCGCGTGCGCCGGACAACTTGATGCCACCACCGGTCGCCGCTGCCGCCGCCAGAAAAGTTCCACTTTCAATTCGATCGGGCATCACCCGATAGTCCGCGGCGTGCAGTCGATCAACGCCGTCAATGGTAATCACGTCAGTACCGGCACCACTTATCCGCGCCCCCATAGCGTTGAGGCAGTTGGCCAGATCGGCCACTTCCGGTTCGAGGGCGGCATTCTCGATGACAGTGGTGCCGTCGGCCAGCGTCGCGGCCATCATCAGGTTTTCGGTCCCAGTCACTGTTACCAGATCCATCTCGATGCGCGCGCCCTGCAGCCGCGAGGCACGTGCATGGATATAGCCACGCTCGATCTCGACCTGCGCGCCCAACGCCGCGAGCCCCTTGATGTGCTGATCGACAGGGCGCTGTCCGATCGCGCACCCCCCCGGCAATGACACGCGTGCTTCGCCAAAACGTGCCACCAATGGCCCCAGCACCAGTATTGAAGCGCGCATGGTCTTGACCAGATCGTAAGGAGCGACACGGTGCTCAATGCTGGTGGCGTCGAGACCGACGCCGAGTTTCTCGTCCAGCGATACTTCAACGCCCATCTGCCCAAGCAACGTGAGCATGGTGGTCACGTCGCGCAAGTGCGGCAGATTCTGCACTCGCAGTGTTTCCGGTGCGAGGATGGAAGCGCACAAGATCGGCAAGGCCGCATTCTTGGCACCCGACACTCTCACTTCACCGGAAAGAGGAATACCCCCCTGAATAACCAGCTTGTCCACGGCGGCGTCTGCCGGCTACTGTTCGGCCCACTGCTCCGGGGTGAGTGTACGCATGGAGAGGGCGTGAATTTCCTCGCGCATGCGGTCGCCAAGCGCCCGATAGACAATCTGATGCTGTTGGACGCGATTCTTGTCGCGAAACTCCGGACTGACGATAACGGCCTCGAAATGCTGGCCGTCCCCAACCACTTCAACGTGATCGCAAGCGAGGCTTTCCTTGATATACGACTTGACGGTCTCGGGCGTAAGCATATTTTCGGTAACGGCGTGGCGTCAGGCGCGCAGCTTGTAGCCACGTTTAATCAACAGCAAAGTCGCGCATGATAAGGCCAAAAGGGCACCGCCCACAATCATCAGGCTGGAATAAGGTGAGGTATCGGAGACGCCGAAGAAGCCATAGCGAAAGCCATCGATCATGTAGAAGAACGGGTTGAACTTCGACACCTGCTGCCAAACGTCAGGCAAGGAGTGAATCGAATAGAACACGCCCGACAGAAAGGTAAGTGGAATGATGATGAAGTTCTGAAATGCAGCGATCTGATCGAACTTCTCGGCCCATATGCCGGCGAGCATGCCGAGCGTTCCCAGCATCGCCGAGCCCATGAACGCGAACAGGAATACCCATGCCGGTTGTGCTAACGGGATCGACACGAACGGCGACGTCGCAAGCAGCACCCCGGTAGCAACCAGCAGGCCGCGCACGCAAGACGCCAGTACGTACGCCAGATAGAACTGAAAATGCGTCAGCGGCGTCAGCAGCACAAACACGATATTGCCGGTGATTTTTGACTGAGCAATGCTCGATGAAGAATTGGCGAAGGAATTTTGCAACAGTGACATCATCGCCAGGCCGGGAATCAGGAAGCTGCTATAAGCCACCCCAGGGTATACCGACACCCGCCCCGAGAGTACATGCGAGAAGATCAGCAGGTAGAGCATGGCGGTCAGGATCGGTGCCAATACCGTCTGGAATGCGACCTTGCGGAAGCGCAGGATTTCCTTGTAGAACAGCGTCAGAAAACCGCCCACACTAGTCTCCGCGCATGATCGACATGAAGACCTCTTCCAGATCAGGCTGGGTCAGTTCCATGCCGGCGATCTCGCGATGACTCCGGCGCAGCTCGGCGAGCACATCCTCGACCTGGGCGCAGTCGCGCAATGCCAGCACCCACTCGCCATCGCTCGCAGGAGCGGCAAGCAGCGGCTGCAGCGACTCGGGCAGTGACTCACCTACCATCCGCAAGCGCAGCTTCAGGGCCGAGAACCGCTTGAGCAATTTCTCGGTTGATTCGAGCACCACCATGCTCCCTTGCTTGAGCATGCCAATACGCGTGCAAAGCGATTCGGCTTCTTCCAGATAGTGAGTCGTCAGTACGATGGTATGGCCGTCCTTGTTGAGCTGGCGAATGAACTCCCACAGACCCTGACGCAGGTCGACATCGACGCCGGCGGTTGGCTCATCGAGAATGATCACCGGTGGCTTGTGAACGAGCGCCTGAGCCACCAGTACCCGCCGTTTCATGCCGCCGGACAAGGATCGCATGTTGGCATCGGCTTTCGACACGAGGTCCAGCCGCTCGAGGATTTCATCGATCCAGTCATCATTGCGCCGCAAGCCGTAATAGCCCGATTGCAGGCGCAGGGTCTCGCGGACCGAAAAGAATGGATCGAACACCAGCTCCTGCGGCACCACTCCGAGCGAACGACGCGCTTGCTGATACTGCGCGACGACGTGATGCCCCATGACGCGCACCGAGCCGGCGTCGGCTCTTGCCAAACCCGCAATAAGACTAATCAAGGTGGTCTTGCCGGCGCCGTTGGGACCTAGCAAGCCGAAGAACTCGCCCTGTGCCACATCGAGATCAATTCCCGAGAGCGCCTGTACCGCACCATAGGCCTTGCTCACGCCCCGTACTTCAATGGCTGGCAGCATGTTGCAATCGATTCGCTTGTTATCGATTCAATTGGGATTGGTTGATCGCGAACATCTTGGGCGCGACGCCACGGCGTGTGCGCAGCCTATTCCGCATCGAGCAAGATCAAGTCTTCAACGCCATAGAGATTGGTCAGACTCTTGACTGCTTCACCGAGATTGGCAAACCGCACTTCTCCGCCCTTGACCCGCGCTTGGCGCGACCACTCGAGCATGAGACTCACCGAGGCCGAGTCGATCTCGCTAACTTCGGAAAAATCGATCACGGTCTGTGATCGGCCCAGGTATTGGCCACCGGCCTCAAGCAGCGCAATCGCATTTTTCAGCGTGACCGGCCCACTGACGTAAAGCCGGCCATCCGCCTCCCGGATCACTGACTCTTTGCCGCGGCGGACAAGTCCCCCGCATTTTTTTGAATCAGGGCGTCGAGTAGGCCTTGAACGCCGCCTCGCTGAATTTCCTGGGAGAAAATGTTTCGGTAATTGATGATCAGACTGGCCCCGCCCATGCGGACATCAAACACCTTCCAACCGTCGTCAGTCAGTGCCATGGCGTAATCAACCTCTACCGGCTGCGCGCCACCGGGAAGTCGAATCAAAGTGCTGACGATGGCATCGGTGGCGTCGCTGCTGGCGCGCAAGGGCCGATACTCAACATAGATCGCGTTATACATTTTGAACGCTGATGCATAGGACCGGATCAGCAGCGTGCGAAATTCCCGGATCAGCGCAGTGCGCTGTTCCGGCGTGGCTTGTCGCCAGGGCCGGCCAACCGCTAACCTGGTCATTCTCGGGAAGTCGAAGTGTGGTGCAATTTTCTGCTCCATGACTTCAGCAATTCTCACCACGTCGCCAGACTGAACCCGATCGTCACTACGGATGATTTTCAGCACCTCTTCTATCGTCTGCCTGACCAACACGTCCGGTGGCACCGGTGCTGCCGCTGCTGACGACATTGCCATGCCGAGGACAATCATCATTAGCACGAGGCGTTTCGCTGCATAAGCGATCATTTTTGATTCTCCATGTCTAGAGCGCGGGGGCTGACCAGCGTTAGTTGCCCGACCCGCCTTCGGGCGGCCTGCCGTAAAGAAACTGCCCGATTACTTTCTCGAGCACGATTGCTGATTGCGTGAGCATCACCGTATCGCCGTCACGGAGAAGCTCAACATCGCCACCACCGTCAATGCCGATAAACTGATCGCCCAGCAACCCATAAGTCAAAATTGAAACTGAGCTGTCTTTCGGGAACTCGTAACGATTGTCGATACGCATCGTCACTTTCGCGCGTAACGACTCGTTATCAAAGCCGATTCGCTCGACCCGGCCAACCACCACGCCGGCACTCTTGACCGGTGCGCGCACCTTGAGGCCGCCGATATTATCGAATTGGGCCGTGATCGTGTACCCGTCTGACACCCTCACCGAACTGGCGTTCCCCACTTTGAGCGCAAGTACCAGCAGGCCGATCAGACCGGCTGTGACAAATATCCCTACCCACAAATCAATCGTCGTGCGCTCCATCCTTCAAACTCCAGTAAACATGAAAGCAGTCAGCACAAAATCGAGCGCTAGAACCGCAAGCGCCGAAGTGACCACTGTGCGCGTAACGGCGTGGGACACGCCTTCAGCCGTTGGCGGTGCATCATAGCCCTCAAAAACCGCAATGGCTGTTACCGCGAAGCCAAATACGATGCTCTTGATAACACCATTAAATATGTCGTCCCAAAAATCAACATTTGACTGCATCTGTGACCAAAACGCACCACCGTCCACCCCGATGACAACGACCGTGATCAAATAGCCGCCGAATATGCCCATCGCACTGAAAATCGCCGCCAGCAGCGGCATCGATATGAAACCGCCCCAGAACATTGGCGCAACAACCCGAGCGTAAGGGTCTACCGCCATCATCTCCATCGCCGACAATTGCTCGGTGGATTTCATGATGCCGATTTCCGCGGTAATCGCGGAGCCGGCACGGCTGGCGAACAGCAGAGCAGTAACAACTGGCCCGAGTTCACGTACCAGCGACAGCGCAACCAGCGTTCCAACCGCCTCGGCTGAACCGTAGCGTTTCAGGGTTTCGTAGCCCTGCAATCCAAGAACCAGCCCGACAAACAGTCCCGACACGATGATAATGATCAGCGACAGCGCGCCGGCGAAGTAAACCTCATCGATGAGCAGGCGAAAGCGGCGGAAAGTGGTCGCCGAGCGAAGCAGCACGATACTCATGAAGCGGCTCGCCGCGCCCAGACGCCAAACGCCATCGACCGTGAGCCGGCCAACCACTCGCAATCCTCGTACCACCGCCGAACTCATTCAGCCTCCCAGACCCAGATCTGCGTCATAAGAGGCCGCCGGGTAGTGGAACCGCACCGGACCGTCCATGTGTCCCTCGACGAACTGCCGCACGTACGGCTCGTTGGAAGTTCGCATTTGTTCGGGCGTGCCCTGTGCAACGATCTGGCCACGGGACAAAAAGCAAACATAGTCGACGATCTTGAATGACTCGGCGACATCATGCGTGACAACGATCGATGTCGCCCCCAGTGCCGAATTGAGACGCCGAATAAGATTGGCAATCACCGCCATCGAAATCGGGTCAAGTCCGGCAAATGGCTCGTCGTACATGATTAGCTGTGGATCGAGCGCGATGGCGCGTGCCAGTGCGACGCGCCGCGCCATTCCGCCTGACAACTCGGCAGGTTTGAGTTCATGCGCGCCGCGCAGCCCGACTGCATGAAGTTTCATCAGGACCAGGTCCCTGACCATGGCTTCGGGCAACCGCAAATGCTCGCGTATCGGGAAAGCCACGTTCTCGAACACCGACAGATCGGTAAACAGTGCGCCAAACTGAAACAACATCCCCATGCGCCGCCGCGCCGCATACAACCGCGCGTGAGACATCGAGCTCACCTCTTCGCCATCAAAGCGCACGCTGCCTTTCTGCGCCCTGATCTGCCCGCCAATCAGTCGTAGCAGTGTCGTCTTACCAGAGCCGCTGCCTCCCATGATTGCAACCAGCTTACCGCGAGGAAAATCGATACTGAGATTCCGAAGAACGGAATTCGCGCCGTAGGAAAAATCGACTCCGTCGAATTCGACCAGTTGGTGGGCTTGCACTTTACCTTTGAGTTTGTCGTGTTGCGCTGGCATTCTAGCGGACATGAACGCAACGCGCAGTGAAATAGCATGGCTCTTGATTGGGAGGCTGTGTCGTGTCGTCTGAGGAGCTGGCTAGAATACCTTTTTGTTATGACCAGCCCGGTGGATGGACGCCATGACAACCGCGTTGGAGTTCTTCGGACTGAGCAAACGTTACGGCACGATCGAGGCGGTGTCTTCGCTGTCGATGAGAATTGGAACGGGAACGACGTTCGGTCTGGTTGGTGCAAATGGCGCGGGCAAGACAACGCTCATCAAATGCCTGCTGGATTTTTGCGCGATTGATGGTGGGCGTATCAATATCTTCGGTGTTCCGAGTAGCCGCACCGAAGCGCGCAGTCGGCTCGCTTTCCTGCCAGAGCGATTCGTCCCGCCCTATTACCTCACGGCAAGGGACTTCTTGCACTTGATGGCTCGGATGTACGGCCGTGACTTCGATCTACAGGAGTCCGTGAACATGCTCGCTACACTCGATCTGGAGCCCGATGTGCTGGCCCGTCCGGTCAGATCGCTGTCCAAGGGCATGACCCAGAAAATCGGATTGGCCAGTTGCTTGCTGAGTGCGCGCGAACTGCTGGTCCTCGATGAACCCGGTAGCGGCCTG
Organism: Betaproteobacteria bacterium; assembly: GCA_020354125.1. Classification (GTDB taxonomy): domain Bacteria; phylum Pseudomonadota; class Gammaproteobacteria; order Burkholderiales; family Eutrophovitaceae; genus SG8-40. Next base: position 2,502,743 of record CP070643.1, read on the forward strand.
GACCCGAAAGCGCGTGCGCTATTCAAGGCGGCGGTGCGCTCTGCGCACGCCGCCGGCCGAACGATATTTCTGACCTCTCACTCACTGGCTGACGTCGACGAAATGTGCGATCAGATCAGCGTCATGCACCGCGGAGTGCTGCGCTATAGCGGCAACCCGGCACAAATGAAGCAGCAGTACGATGCAGCCTCTCTGGAGCAAGCGTTCCTTAACTGCATTGGAGAAAATTAACGCAACTCCATGAACCGCAACGTTTTTATGGCACGATTGTTGCCTCAGCAGCGGTGTGAACACTTACCTTTGAAACCGTGACCAAATCCCCCGAAGACAACAAACCGGACCTGCTGATCGTCGACGACGATCCGCTGATAACGGATACCCTCGACTTCGTGCTGGGCAAGGACTACAACGTGAGCGTTGCCGAGTCCCGCTCCCAGGTCAAAAGCCTGCTCAGGCAACTGGGCACGCCACCGGAGTTGGCGCTCATTGACCTTGGCTTGCCGCCTGCACCGCACCGACCGGACGAAGGGTTTCACCTGATCAGCGAACTGCTGGCGGTAGCACCAGCAATGAAAATCATCGTGCTTTCAGGGCAGACCGATGAGTCGAATGCGCGTTACGCGCGCACCCTTGGCGCGATGGATTTTGTTGCCAAACCGGCGGAACCCGAACACCTGAAATCCGTGCTGGCAAGCGCGCGCGAAGTCGCGGTCGTTGAGCAAAAGGAGAGCGTGCCCAAGAGCGGGCTAATCGGCAATGGGCCGGCCATTTCCAAACTGCACCAGCAGATCGAACAATACAGCGCTTCTAATTTTCCGGTTCTCGTCGAGGGCGCCTCAGGCAGCGGCAAGGAACTCGTTGCCAACTCATTACATCGCCAGAGCCCGCGCAGTGACAAGCCATTCCTGGCACTGAACTGCGCCGCGATTTCACCGACGCTGGTCGAACCAACGCTGTTCGGATACAGCAAAGGTGCATTCACGGGCGCGACAACAGCACGGCCCGGTTACTTCGAAGATGCCCGTGATGGCACGCTATTCCTTGATGAGATCGGTGAACTCCCGCTCGAGCTTCAGGCCAAGTTGCTGCGCGTGCTTGAAAATGGCGAGTATCAGCGGGTGGGCGAGACCCAAAGCCGTGTCAGCAATGCGCGGGTGATCGCGGCGACCAACCGTGATCTTCGAAACGAGGTTAAAGAGGGGCGGTTCAGAGCGGACTTGTATCACCGGCTTTCGGTATTTACCGTGCAGGTCCCACCGTTGAGGGATTTGGGCGAGGACAAGTTACTATTGCTCGAGCATTTCTCCGCGTTCTATGCACAGGAAAGCAACGTCGAACCGTTCCTGCTCGATGCCGGCGCCAGAAGACTCTGGCTCGAATACGAATTCCCGGGCAATGTGCGAGAACTGCGAAATATTGTCATTCGGCTCAGCACCAAGTACCCGGGCAAGAGCGTAACGATGGAGCAACTGCTCAACGAACTTGACTGGGAGGACACAGATTCCGCTCCGCCATCAACGAGCCCCGAGCCCGCCGCTACGACTGATGCGGCACGCCAACGCCTGCAGCGGGACAAGAACTTCCAGCTCGATCAACTGCTCAAGGAGCTCGAACGCAGTTATGTCGAGGCGGCACTCGAGCTGACTCACGGGAATCTGAGCAAGGCGGCACGAATGCTGGGCATTCACCGCACGACCCTGTACAGCCGGATGCAAAGCTACGAGCAAACATCCCGGGAAGAGTAATCGGATGTATTACAGCTTTTTCGGGCTGTCCCAGCCGCCCTTCAAGATCACGCCGGACACGGAGATGTTCTTCGACGGGGGCAATCGGGGCGCAATCCTCGAGGCACTGATCTACGCCATATCGCAGGGCGAAGGCATCATCAAGGTCACCGGCGAAGTGGGCAGCGGTAAGACCATGCTTTGCCGCATGCTGCAAACTCGCTTGCCGGAAAGCGTCGAGACCATCTACCTCGCCAACCCGAGCGTTTCGCGCGATGAGATCCTGCATGCCATTGCGTTCGAGATGGAGTTGACGGTGCCGAAAGATGCGAACCGTATCGAGGCCATGCATCGCATCAATGACTACCTTCTCGAGCGGCATGCCGAAGGCAAGCATGTCGTGCTGTTCGTCGAGGAGTCTCAGAGCATGCCGTTGGCGACACTGGAAGAAGTCCGGCTGTTGTCCAACCTCGAAACCGGCCATCACAAGCTGTTGCAGATCGTGCTGTTCGGACAACCGGAACTCGACGACAACCTACGGCTCCCGGAGATCCGTCAACTGCGCGAAAGAATCACCCATAGTTTCTCGCTCACTCCGCTAACGGCCAGCGATGTGCTCCGCTACCTGACGTTTCGCCTGCGTGCGGCGGGGTACCGTGGGCCCGATTTGTTCAGTCGCCGTGTCGTTGACTACATCAGCCGTGTCAGTCAGGGCTTGACACGTCGGGTCAACATTGTTGCCGACAAGGCGCTGCTCGCCGCATTTGCCGACGGCACCCATAATGTTTCCATCAAGCACGTCAAAGCGGCGGTACACGATACGGAATTTGCCGATACCGCACCGAGGATGGCCATGTCGCCACTTGGCTATATCACGGTGGGGCTGTTCATCGGCGGGGCGGTGGGCGTGACGGCACTGATCGCATTTCAACAAATCCGCGACGATCGGGCCGACGTCCAGAATGCAACCGCGGCCAGTTTCGACACAGCGCCCCGATCCGGGCAGGCGCAAGTTCAGACTCCAGTCGAGACCCGCGTGGTGCGCCGGGAGGCCGCCGTGACGCAGTCCCCCACGGTTCCCGTCGTCTCCGCCTCGCCACAAAGTGCAGAGCCAACCTCAGCGGCCAACGCGGGCGAGAGTATATTCACATCAGAGTCGCCCGAATCCGACGATTTGTTGGAACAGAGATTGCGTGAAACCCAGCGATGGCTCTCTGAGACAGAAGATAGCCGTTTCACCATTCAGTTGCTCGGCTCCAACAACCCCGAATACCTGAGAAATGGTCTGGCGGCAATCGGCGATCTCGTTGAGCTGGAACGGGTTTTTGTCTACCGTACGCTCGCCAATCAGGTGCCTTCATACACCGTCTTGTTGGGCACGTACGGTACTCGCGCGGAGGCATTCCAGGAAATCGACGCCTTGCCCGAAGCAATGAAGGCGAACGGCCCATATTTCCGCACCATAAAGGGCGTAAAAGCAGAAATAGCCCGCAACGGCGTCTGACTCCCGACTGCTGGTTCGGCAGCGGGACGTCAGTAGATTGGCTCATACTATGTCGTGGACTGCAGTGACCAGTAAGGGGGGCGACAGACAGACGGCAGCGGCTTCGGCCCCGTCTTCGGCGACGGTGCGCCAGTCGCGTCGCACGGTCATTTGTGCGGCCGGCCTCAGCGGGCTCATCACACTCACCCTGTTGGCTGCATGTGCCTCGTACAAACCGACTGTGCCGCCCTCCGAGGCGCATATCAGCCGCGATACAGTCCCCGTTACGCCACCCGACGAGAAAATACTTCCGCCGGTCACGGTCAGCGATTACGTGCCGATGCCCAAACCGCGCGTCAAGCTGCCTACCTACAGCGTGGTGGTGACCGAGGTACCGGTAAAAGAGCTGCTGTTCGCCCTGGCGCGCGACACCAAGCAGAACATCGATGTGCATCCCAACATACAGGGCGTGGTCAGCATCAACGCGGTGGACGAAACGTTCCCGGCAATTCTGGAGCGCATCGCCAGTCAGGCCAACGTCCGCTACCGTACCCAAGGCAAAACCATCGTCGTCGTTCCCGACACGCCATACTTCAAAACCTATCGCGTTGATTACGTCAACGTGAATCGCAATTCCGATGCCTCGGTCGGTGTCAGCGGCGACATCACTACCGCCAGCGTGGGTGAAGGCCAGGCAGGCGCTTCAGAGCAGGGTTCGAGCACCACCATTGGCTCCACGTCAGAGGCGGATTTCTGGGGCGTGCTGCGTGCCAACCTTGCCAGCATTATCTCTGCGACCAAGGCGCTGAGCGAGACCGAGGATGAGAAAGCCCTCAGGGCCGAAGCCCAGCAGCAGGCCAGGCAAGAGCGCATTCTGCAGGCCGAGGCCGTCGCTGGCGCCGGGGGTGATGCGGCGGGTTTGTTCGACACCGCATTCGGCGACGTACCGACTGCCGACATAAAAAGCGAGGACGAGATCATCGTCAATGCGGTGGCCGGCACCGTCACAGTTCTCGGCACCGAGAAACAACATGCGCTGGTGCAGGCATATCTCGACGGCGTGACTTCTTCCACGCAGCGCCAGGTACTCATCGAAGCCACTATTGCCGAGGTGCAGCTGTCCAACAGCTATCAGGCCGGCATTGACTGGAGTCGCATCGCGATTGACACAGGATGGTCATTCGAACAGTCACTGACAGCCGGTGCCCTGGGTGAAGCGCCACGGATGGTGGTGGGTTACAGCAACCCACTTTCAGACGGCGCCAGCATCTCGGCTTCTCTGAAACTGCTCGAGCAATTCGGCAATACCCGCGTGCTATCGAGCCCCAAGCTAATGGCATTGAATAATCAGCCGGCCTTGCTGAAAGTGGTCGACAACGTCGTCTACTTCGAGGTCGAGGTTAATGTTACGACGACGGCAAACGTCGGTCAGCTCACCACGTTCGACACTACGGCACGTACTGTACCGGTCGGTCTGATCATGTCGGTCCTGCCGCAAGTTTCTGAAAACGGCACTGTCAGCCTCACTGTGCGTCCGACCATATCGAGGGTGCTGCGATTCGTGAAGGACCCCAATCCGGCGCTGGTAGACGCCGGGGCAGAGAATCTGGTGCCGGAAATACAGGTGCGCGAAATGGAGTCGATGCTGCAGGTTGGCAGCGGACAAACCGTCGTGCTCGGCGGACTGATGCAGGATGACGTGCGGCGCGATCGCGACCAGGTTCCGTTCGCCGGTTCACTGCCCAACGTCGGCGATGCATTTGCTTATCGTGACGAGGAAGTAAAGAAGTCGGAGCTCATCGTATTTCTCAAGCCGACGGTGGTAGCCAACCCCAGCCTCGATAGCAATGAACTGAAGTTCTTTCAGCGCTTCCTGCCATCCATCGATCCAACTGGCAAGGATCCATGAGTCTGCTGCTCCAGGCTCTACAAAAAGCGTCGAAGGATCGCGACAACAACACAGACGGTGCGCCTGTGGAGGGCGCTGCTGACGATGGCGACCTGGCACTGGAGCCAATGCCAGAGCCCCGGCTCATCGAAGAGGAAGCGCCCATAGACGACGTCGCGCCGGAGCCGTCATCCACGCCTGACGACGCAGCCGACGTGCTGCGCGCCAACGAAGTACCACGCTACACCCCGCTGGATTGGGCACGCGATCATTACATGCTCACGTTTCTGGCAGGCGCTTTCCTATTTGCATTTTTCTACGGCTTTTACGTTTACGTGCAGATTTCCAATCCCGCCTGGTTACGTTCCACGCCGTCGCCAGTAAGTGCGCCAGTCCAGACCGTCATCACGCCACTACCTGCTCCAGTAGACGATGCGCCGCGCATCTCGGGCTTGCCCGCGGCGGCGGACGCAGCGCAGCCAAAAGGTGAGGCGCCAGCTACCCTCGCCGCTGTCAGCGGCGATACTGCCGAGCCAATCGCCGCGCAGGCTACCGGTTTCGGCACCACCGCCCCGCAGACCACTGCGCCGCGGACCGCTGCTGACGCTGCGACTGCGCAACCGTCGCCGCGTATCCGGCGGCAAGCACCACCCCCGCCACAGTCAGCGGCCGCGGCCACACGTGCCAGACCGAGCAATAGCGTGGCAGCACGGCTGGACAACGAAGGCATCGAAGTGATCGAGATCCCTGTTGGGCCAAGCGTCGCGGTGCTGCCTGACAGCGCGCCAGCACCGAACCAGACGAACATCGAGGTGCAGACGCAAGACGGCGCGTATTCACCGATTGACCCAGTGCTAATGATGGCCTACGAAGCTTTGCAGCTCGGCCAGTACGAAAAAGCTGGCGAGCTCTACAGCCAGGTGTTGTCACGCGACCCCGACAATATTGACGCAATGCTCGGTCTGGCGGCGATCGCCTGGAAACAGGGTCGACCAAGCGTCGCCAGCCAGTACTACGGCCGCGTGCTGGAACTGGAACCACGCAACAGCCACGCGCAAGCAGGCCTGATCGCCATTCTCGGCAATGCCGACCCGATCGCGGCCGAAACCAAACTCAAACAACTCATCGACCGCGAGCCGTCCGGCTTTTTGTATTTCACGTTGGGTAATCTGTACGCTGAACGCAGCCTGTGGGCGCAGGCGCAGCGCGCCTACTTCCAGGCCTATCAGCTGCAACCCGAGAACTCCGATTACGCATTCAACCTGGCCGTCGGCCTCGAGCATCTGGGGCAAGCGCGCCCAGCTCTCGACTACTACCGAAAGGCACTCGACCTGTCGTTCAGGACCGGGCGCGCAAACTTCGATCAGAAGCTCGCAATCGAGCGTGTCGGGCAGCTATCGGCCCGAGTTGAGTAAACGAAGAACCTATGGCCGAGCAACGAAAGAAGCTCCGTCTGGGCGAGTTACTCGTCCAGCAAGGACTAATCACCCAGGATCAGCTGCGCATCGCGCTGACTGAGCAGACCGCCCAGAAGAACGTACCCCTCGGCCGTTTGTTGGTGCGCTTGGGATTCGTCACCGAGTCGGTAATTCGCGACATCATGGCGCGAACCATCGGCCAGGAAAGTATCGACCTGAATCAGGTCCTGGTCGATGCCGAAGCGCTGAGCCTGGTGCCGCAGGAATTCGCCCGCCGGCAACGACTGTTGCCAACCGCATTCAATGCAGAAAAGAGCGAACTGACTGTCGCCATCACTGAAGTGTTTAATCTGGCCGCACTCGATCAGCTCCGCGCCATGGTCGGCAGCAACGTGCAGATCAAAACCGTACTCGCTGGTCAGGCGCAGCTCGACGACTTCATCGACCAGTTCTACGGTTTCGAACTGTCGGTCGACGGCATCCTGCGCGAAATCGAGACCGGTGAACTTGATTACCAAAGCCTGCAGCAGGACACCAGCGATGAATATACTCAGCCGATCGTGCGACTGGTTGGCGCACTGCTGGTCGATGCCGTCAAACGCGGTGCATCTGATGTGCACTTCGAGCCCGAGTATGCGTTTTTGCGCATTCGTTACCGGATCGACGGCGTGTTGGAGCAGGTGCGCAGCCTGCACAAGAATTACTGGGCCGGTATCGCCGTTCGCCTGAAAGTGATCAGCGGCATGAACATCGCCGAGACCCGGGCACCCCAGGACGGTCGCATTTCCTTGAATCTGAATGGCCGACCAGTCGATTTTCGCGTGTCCACGCAACCGACTATCTGGGGGGAGAACATCGTATTGCGGGTGCTCGACCGCGAGAAGTCAATCATTTCCCTCGAGCACATGCGCTTGCCGCAAGACATGTTGGCGAAACTCAATTTGATGCTCGCCCGGCCCGAGGGCATCCTCATCATCACCGGCCCAACCGGAAGCGGTAAAACCACGACGCTGTACTCCATGCTCGCCAAGTTAAACGTCGAGTCGGTCAACATCATGACGCTTGAGGACCCGGTCGAGTATCCGGTTGCACTCATGCGCCAAACCTCGGTCAATGAGTCTGCTCGCGTCGACTTCGGCAGTGGCATTCGATCGATCATGCGTCAGGACCCGGACATCATTCTGGTCGGCGAGGTGCGTGACCAGGACACGGCAGAGATGGCTTTTCGGGCGGCCATGACGGGGCACCAGGTTTTCACCACATTGCACACCAACTCGGCGCTTGGAACGTTTCCGAGGCTGCTTGACATTGGGATCGCGCCTGACATCATGGCCGGCAATATCATCGGCATCATGGCACAACGGCTGGTACGCACCCTGTGCACAAATTGCAAGGAAGCCTACACACCAAACGCCGAAGAACGACTGTTGCTCGGCAGTGTCGACGACCCGGAACTGAAGCTGCACCGTCCGGTTGGCTGCACAGCGTGCAATAACCGCGGTTACAAAGGCCGTGTCGCCGTGCTGGAGATCCTGCATATGGACGCAGACATGGATGAATTGGTTGCGCGGCGCGCCTCGCCAAGGGAACTACGCGAGGCCGCGTTCACCAAGGGCTTTCGAACGCTTGCCGACGAAGGACTGCAGCGCGTTCTAGAGGGTGTGACCAGCCTATCGGAAGTTGCACGGGCTATCGACCTTACCTCACGCGCAAGATAATCCCTACCACAAGGCCGGCGCATGCCATCGTTTCAATACAAAGCAATCGATCGTGACGGCCGCAAAACGCGGGGCCGCCTGGATGCCTACAATGAGGCCGATCTGGAGTTGCGCCTGCGAAAAATGGGGCTGGACCTGATCACCTCGCGGCGGCTGGCACGAAACGCCCCGACGGTGGGCAGAAGCAACATTACGCGGCATGATCTGATCACGTTCTGTTTTGACATGGAGCAGATCTCGCGCGCCGGTATTCCTCTCGTCGAAGGTTTGCGCGATCTGCGCGACGGCCTGGAAAATCCCCGATTTCGCGAAGTCCTGACCTCCGCGCTCGAAGACATCGAAGGCGGCAAAACGCTGTCGGAAGCATTGGGCGCGTTTCCAAAGGTTTTCAACAAGGTTTTTATCAGCCTGATTCGTGCCGGGGAACTTTCCGGACAACTGACCGAAGTGTTCGAGAATCTCGGCACCACACTACGCTGGCAGGACGAACTTGTTTCGCAGACGCGAAAGCTGCTCATCTATCCAGCGATGGTTTTTTTCGTCGTCGGGGGCGTTGTCATTTTTTTGCTGCTGTATCTGGTACCTCAAGTCGTTGGTTTGCTCAAGACCATGGGACTGGATTTACCCCTGCAAACGCGCGTCCTGATCAAGCTGTCCGATTTGACAAGCGACTACTGGTACCTACTGCTGATCATTCCCTTGCTAGTAATCGGCGTCGGTGCGATCGCAATCCAGTCCAGCGCGAGGCTTCGATACGCGTTCGACTATTTCCTGCTCCGATTGCCTGTCATCGGTCAAATTCTGCAGAAGATTCTACTGGCGCGCTTCGCCAATTTCTTCGCACTCATGTACCGCTCCGGTATCACCATACTGGAAGCCATCCGCACCAGTGAAGACATCGTCGCCAACGGTTATGTCGCCGATGGTTTGCGTCGTGCCGGGCAACAAATCAACGCCGGTGAAAACCTGTCGGAAGCGTTTCAGAATCTCGGAATGTTTCCGCCACTAGTGGTTCGCATGTTGCGCGTTGGCGAGAACACTGGCGCACTAGATACTGCGCTGTTGAACGTCACCTATTTCTATAATCGCGATGTCAAGGAATCTGTCGACAAAGCGCTGAAGTTGCTGGAACCGACGCTGACATTATTCCTGGGCATCATCCTTGCGTTGATCCTGTTCTCGGTACTTACGCCCGTTTACGAAATACTCGGACAACTGGATATCTAACCACCGAATATGGCGGCCAAAATCCTCGCCTGCATCTCGACGAGCAATATCACCGTCGCTCAGTGGCGGCGCGGCCGCCTGATGGATTTACGCCGCTTCTCTGACGCCGACAAAGGCCGATCCGAATTCAAGGCGTACTTAAGCAGCTTGTCGAAGTCAACCATCAGTATCATCGTTGACTCGATCGATGAGGACTATCGAACCGAGACGCTGCCGCACACCGCGGGCGCTGATCGCGCCCAACTGATATCACGCAAGCTGCGTCAGCTGTTCAGATCAACGCCATACGCGGCAGCCGGTCTGCAGGAACAAACCAGGGGAAATCGCCGCGACGACCAGTATCTCTTCGCGGCACTCACGCGTCCCGAGCTGCTCGGCTCATGGCTGCGCGTGATCACTGAACTGAGCATTCCGATCACGGGTATCTATTTACTTCCTGTGGTCGCGCTGTCAGTAGTGGACCGGCTCGAGATAAAGCGACCGAATCTGCTGATCGTGAGCAACAATGAATCCGGTTTGCGACAGACGTTTTGCAAGGACGGCAAGTTGAGCGTCAGCCGCCTGACGCCGCCGCGCGAAGACAATACTCAGAGCACGACCTTCTACGCCGAGGAAATCAACAGCACCCGCATGTACCTCGACGCACTGACGCTCACACACGTCGACGACATCGTGACGGTGCTGATCCTCGATCACGATGGTTCACTAACTGACTTGCGCGACGCCATCACTGAGCATCGACCCAACATGGAATGCCTGCAATTGGGGCCGGCCGAGCTGCAAAGCGCAGTTGGCATCAGCGAAGCCGACGCCAGTAGTTGTCCGGACGCGTTGCACCTGTACCTGTTGGCAACAACACGGCCGACCATGAATCTGGCCCCGTCCTCACTGAAGACACGTCTGCAGGTTCACCTGTTCGGCAAGGTCATTTATGCAGCAGCCGGGGGGGTCGCCGGCTTGGCGGTACTGTGGTCCCTGGTCAACGCCGCGTTAATCATACAGGCCAGCGGCGAAATCGAGCGCTTGACGCAGAGAGCCCGAACCTTCCAGCTGCAATACCAGGCGGTCACCGAGCGCTTTCCGAAGACCCCTGCCGGGTCTGAATTGCTTCGCGACAGCGTCGAAGCGGCGAAACAAATCAATGCGCGGCGGCAAACCCCCAACGCGTTCATGATGGTGCTGGGCTCGGCAATGAACGGCTCGCCAAATATTGGTCTGAATCGAATCGAGTGGCTGCATGGCGCTCCTGAGCTGGTCGAATCAGAGCTACAGACGACCGATCTAGAACCGCATCTGGTCAACGGCATTGGACAATTCGGCATCGTTGGGGCCGAAGTCCTGTCCTATAAAGGTGACCATCACGCCGCATTGCGAAATATCCGGGCCTTCACTCGCCTGCTTGCCGGCGACGAGCGCATCGCGCACGTTGCTGTAATCCGCCTGCCACTCGATCTGGATCCGAACGCCGGCCTCAATGGCAGTACTGCCACTGAACAGACAACGCAAACGGCGCCATTCGAAATTGCTGTTGTCCTCAAGTCAAATCGGGAAACACAATGAAGGTCGAACGCAAGGATCTGCTGCCGCTGCGCTTGCCGCTCGCCACGTTCGCTGCCGCCGTGCTCGCCGCCGTGATTCTCATCGACTACTCGAGCGACAAGTACGCGCTCCAACAGGAGCGGGTTGCCGCAGCAAACGCCCAGGTCGCGGAAGCGAGCCAGCGCTACCACGACTCGGATCTTGAAAAAGAAGTTATCTCCCGATACCTGCCGCAATATCGCGAACTGCAACAACGTGGCTTCATCGGCTCGGAGAACCGGATCAACTGGATCGACGCGCTTCGCATCGCAGATCAACAAGCAGGCGGCTTTGGCGTCCAGTACCAGTTGAGTGCCCAAGGCCCATACAAAGGCCTGCTCTCCGGCGACCCCATCGCAACACGATTGCGCCGATCAACAATGGACATTCGTTTCGGCGTGGTGCACGAGGGACAGTTCCTGGCTTTCCTGGATGCACTCGAATCGGAAGGTGCCGGAATGTACACACTGCGTGCTTGCTCTCTGGAACCTGTTCACAAGGAACAACCGCGACCCCGGACACAGAATCTGAGAGCGCGCTGCGAGATCGACTGGCTCACTTTGATCCTAGCTCAGGAGGAGCAATCGTGACATTCCGGCCGTTGCTGTTGATCGTCGTGCTTGCCGCACTACCGCTGGATCACACCGTGCTGGCACAGGACGAAACGCTGGGTCGGCTGTTCTACACCGCCGGACAACGGGCCGCTTTGGACGCCAACGTTCGGAGCTCTTCCCAGGCGGTGGAAAAACCAATTTCGATTCCGCCCTCGGTGACTCTGAACGGCGTGGTAACACGCAGTGACGGGGAGCAGACTGTCTGGATTGAAGGCCGCGCCTATCACCGCACGGAAACCGACGACCTCGAGGTGATCACCCGATCCGCCGAGCCGGGCACAGCCGAGATCAGAGTCCGGGGCGTGCCTAAGCGGAGATCGGTGCGCGTCGGCCAGCGGCTCGATCCCGTAACTGGGGAAACCTTCGAGGCCTTCGAAAAGCCGCCACCCGAAACACAACTGCGCAGGCCGGCAAACGCTGACAGCCAGGGCGCGGAACCTGCTTCATCTGAAGTAAACGAGTAGGGCGGCACGCCAGTATGACGCTTGTCACGCGTCTTCTGATTCGGCTGCAGGACCACGGGGAGGTGGCGGTGGCAAGCAATACCAAGCCAAGTCAAATGCACCATATCCGTCATGACTGCGGGCCCTTGGTTGCGCCCCACGGGTGCGTCCATTCCTGCTGTTAGGAAAGGCAGTAGCATGAGCACCTGCATCACCAAACGGAACATGTCAGCGAACGGGGTCGGTCATCCATCCGGACGGATACGCCGTAGCCAGCATGGTGCAATCGGCCTGGCGCTAATGGTTATGCTTGGGCTGTTGATCGGGCTGCTTGTCATCGGTTACGCGCGTAATGTTCGCGGTAACGACGTGGTCGACCCACGCACCATTTCGGCCCTGTCGAAAGCGCGCGAAGCTTTGCTTGGCTACGCGACAACCTATCGTGACACGCACGCCGGCGAGGGATTCGGTTATTTCCCCTGTCCGGATATGGGTTCAGGAACCGAAGGGCAGGCCGCGACCGCCTGTGGCGGCACTGACGTCACCGTCATTGGCCGTCTGCCCTGGAAGACGCTGGACCTGGCACCGCTGCGCGACGCCAGTGGCGAATGCCTCTGGTACGCGATCTCGGGCAACTACAAGAACAATCCCAAGACCAATGACCTCGTCAATCATGACACCAACGGGCTGATCGAAGTGATGGCGGCCGACGGCACCGGTTTCATTGCCGGCGCCACACCGCCGCAGCGTGCCGTCGCGGTCATCTTTGCACCAGGTGCCATACTTCCCGGACAGGACCGGACTCTCGCTGCGACCAATCCACCCGAGGTTTGCGGTGGCAATTACGATCCGGCGAACTATCTGGACACCGACTTCACCAGCAGCATCGACAATGCTGCGGCGGCTAGCGTAGCCCACGCACTCACCCGGTTTATTGGGGCGGAACATTCCGACCTGACAGCATCAGCCGTTGACGCATTCAACGATCAACTGATGCCAATTCTGTCCGACGAACTTTTCGCGCGGCATATTGAGCGGCGCAACGATTTCCAGAGCTATCTCACCGATCCGTTGACCGGAATGCTGCGCAAGACTGCAGACTGTCTGGCAGCCTACGGCGGCAGTAACGGCACTTTTGCTGGAAAGTTCGTCAAACAATTGCCCTGGACCGCGCCAATCGATGTCGGCACATTCGGTGACGCCGCTCAATATAGCGATGCAAGCAACGTTTTGTCAGGCCGTCTGCCGCGAACTGTATCGGTTTCTGCTTCCGTCTCTCCGTTTCCGAACTCGAATTATTTCTCGACACCGATGCTCGACGAAGCGAGATGCTCGGGCTGGAATCTCGTTGATCCGTTCTGGGAGAAGTGGAAAGATCACATGCTATATGCTGTCGCTCGTGCTCACCGGCCAAACAACTTTCTTGCTTGGCACAATGACCCTTGCGTCTCTGACGAGTGCATAAACGTTCAGGACCAGGACGGCATCAAGACCAACATGGCAGCGGTCGTCATATTCTCGGGGGGCCGGTTGGCAGGTCAAAATCGTAATAGCAACGCCAATCCTTCATATTCGAGTACCGACAAGGCGGATCCGGCCAATTACCTCGAGGGCGCGAACATTACGGCCATCCAGACCAATCCAACCTCTCCGGCCGCACCGAATCGGCTCTTCTCGAAAACGGCCGGCAACGATACGATCATGTGCCTGCGCTCCCTGCCCGCGGGTTTCGGCACAGAACTGTTCGTTGACCCGACCTGCGGCGCATCGGCCCGTTGTATAACCGATGGCGGCTTGCTGGCTGGTTACCGGGCTGGCTCCACCAATAACTGCAGGGTCGGCACGAGCGGCATTGCTGCCGCATGTGAGGCTATCGTGCAAGACATTGACATCAATAACTGCCCGGGGAACGGAACGACTTTTGATAGCGGCGGACAACCGTATTCCTGCGAGCGAGGCGCCAGAGATTTTGTTAGCTACGAATGTCTGCAGGGATTTGCAAGCGCCAGATGCCAGCTTGCCCACACTGCCTTGACCAACTGCCAGTAGGACCGAAGTGACCGCTTTGACCTCCAGACGCACCCTGATCACAGCGACGTTAGGGAAATACGCCGGCGGCTTCTCGCTGATCGAGTTGTCGGTCGCGATTATCGTGATCGCCTTGCTGCTGGGCAGCCTCCTTGTTCCTCTGTCTACCCAGGTCGACCAGCGCCGCTACGCAGAGACAGAAAAGCAGCTTGAGCATGTCCGGGAGGCAGTGATCGGTTTTGCGCTGGCCAATCGGTACCTTCCTTGCCCGGCAGTCTCAGCCACGGATGGACGTGAAGACCGCGACACAGGCACTGGTCAGTGCACCGATGTCGGGGGGAGTCCCAAACGTGACGGGTTTCTGCCGTGGGTGACGCTCGGTGTCACGCCTTCCGACGCGTGGAACAACCTCATCCGTTACAGCGTTGACCCCGATTTCGCCCGATCGGACCCGAATTTCTTTTTCACTCTCGCAAGCTTAGGCGACATTCGAGTGCGCACCCGCGACCAAGGAGGGACACTGGTCGATCTGACCAATGTCGAGATTCCGGCCGTAATCCTGTCACACGGCGAAAACGGCTTCGGCGCAACCTCTTCAGCGGGTGTTGCCCGAACGGTGCCGGGCGGTTGGACCGGCGACGAAAGCGACAACGCGTCTAACACGACGCTGTTCTATTTCCGGACTCGCAGCGAGGTCGCCACCGTGACCGGCGGCGAATTCGATGATGTCGTCACTTGGGTATCCCTGAATCAGTTGTTTGCGCGCATGGTCAGCGCCGGCCGCTTGCCCTGATCAACCGTTTCGGTTTCCCAGCGCGGCTGCAAGGCATCATCGACCAGGGACGGCACACGCCGCCGAGAATGGATAAGCACACTAAGCTTGTGCGACCTGCGCTTGCTCCGCGGGCGCCAACTCAAAGCAGACGCGGCCGGGTTCGTTCGATACCAGCCGCAGCTCGTAGCTACTCTCCCTGGCATAGCGGCCCGCCTGATACAAGCCAACACCGAGCCCGGTTTTGGAGGACGACACGGGCGATTCAAACAAGCGCTCCACAACAGAATCGGCAACGGGTTCTCCATCGTCACAGACGTTCAGAGCGTACCCGCCGTCGCGCGCTCGCAATGTAATCGTGATCGACAAGCCGGGTGAAAGGCGCCGCTTTAGTAAGGCATTCTGCAGCAGGTTGTCGCTGACGCTGTCAAACAACTCGGCATGCAAGGTGCCGTCGCTATCGGGGGTGAGCCCTGTCTCGAGAAAGGTCACCGGTTCATAGGCAAACCGTCGCTTCAGACCCTCCCACCAGTCAAACGCTTTCGACTGTTCACCAGCGCTACTGACATCGCTGGCCAGTTTATCCAAGGTGATCTGCAAGCGTTGCGCGATTTGCGGCAATTGGCGCCGCATTAACCACCGTACTGCCTCTGCGTCGGCTTCGCCACTGGTCTCAGCTGCATTGCACAGCGACCGCAGAGACTGCAACAGATTCTTCACGTCATGTGTCAGACGCGAGCCCGTTTCATAGATCGCCTGCATATACGCATTGCGTCGC
Organism: Betaproteobacteria bacterium; assembly: GCA_020354125.1. Classification (GTDB taxonomy): domain Bacteria; phylum Pseudomonadota; class Gammaproteobacteria; order Burkholderiales; family Eutrophovitaceae; genus SG8-40. The sequence goes on from CP070643.1 coordinate 2,518,414, forward strand.
TGCTGCGCCGCCCTCACCTTGCTCTCGTAATAATCGCCCAGCAGCCGCGCCAGCAAACGAACATGCAGCACCAATGCCGGGCTCGGCGAGAAGCGCGTATACACGGCAATGCCCAAGCCACCGAACGAAAATTCGGTGATGTGCTTGGTCCGCTCGCCAACCTCGCCGTTGCTCGCCACCGCTTTCCAGCGCACGCCGGACACCCACGGCAAAACCGCCAGTTCCTGGGCCGCGAGCACCGCGAACTGGTCCGCGTCGTCGACACGCTCGGCAATTGCCGCGAGGCTGTGCATCCAACGCTCGAACGGAATACCGACACTGAGGAAATAGCGAGTGACAAGTTGGCCAATCCCGACAAAACCGGCCCGCGGATCCCACAGCAACGACAATACGATCAGGAACAGAGCAATGCCAAACAGCGTCTGCGTCAGTGCCACGATGTAATTGCCATGGCTGATCTGTTTGATCACGAACGAGCCAAGCACCAGCACCACCACCAACAGGAAAAGCAACACGCTGTAGAACAGGTCCAGGGCGTAAACAGTCTGGCGTTCGGTTTTCTGGGGGCGAATGAAGAAAATCAGCGCCGCCGGAATCAGCAGACCGTACGTTACAGTCGCCTGCACAACAGGCGGGATCGTCTGCTCCTCGAACAGGTGGGGCACCACCCACATCAGCAGGACAGACAACAGATACAGCGCCGCGAGCATCGACCCGATACGCTGGCGGACGTTTCGGATGCCGGGCATGTTGCCGCCGATCAGGGAGAACAGCACTGATATCCACAGTGCCATCAACCACCAACTTCCGGCCGCCACCAGCACCGCTCCGGCAACCAGAATCAGCACCACCTGCCTGACCACCAGGCGCTGCTCTCCGCGCCATAACGGCTGCCACAGCAGGAACAGGCCAAAGTGCGTCGTCAACAGCGCTCGCGCCAGAGGGTCCGACAGCTCCAGGATCAGGCCGCCATGCAAGGCCAACAGCATCAGCGACAGCCAGTGCTCCTGGCGCAGGGCTCCGATCAACCGGGTCGCCTTTGTTTCAGATACTTGCTCTGACGCCGGGTTGATCTCAACGGACATTTCGTGACACTCTCACAAGTGGGCTACAACCTGTTGTTTCGCGGCCAACAAATAGAGTTCGAGAAAATGACACGAAAAAAGCATGCCAACGGTCGCCTGCGGGACTGTATGACCAGCATCCGGGCCGTCCCTGACTGGTATGCATTCTTGAATTAGCCGGATTTGGAGTCTCGCGAAGTCCGTTCGCGCTACGCTATATGTCGAAGTCTATTGCAAATCCGGCTTTGATGCCGCTAACGGCCCGCATCCTGGCCATCGCCCGCTACACCGTCCTCGAAGCGTGGCGTAATCGGTCGGTTTTTCTGCTGATCGGAATGGTCGTCCTTGCTTTGCTGCTCAGCCTGTTCGTCCGCCAGCAGGCCATCACTGAATCAGACCGCGCTCAGGTCGCCTTTCTCGCCAGCATCACCCGGCTCGGATCAGTGTTTCTGCTTGCAATTACCGTTCTTCAGGGGTCGGTACGGGAGTTTCAAGACAAGGTCCTGGAGTTGATGCTTTCGCTTGACCTGCCACGTTCCGCGTATCTTGCCGGCAAGTTTCTCGGTTACGCATTACTCGCCGTCGGCTACGGCGCAATCGCCTCCTTACCGCTGCTGCTGCTGTCAGACCCCCTCAACGTATTCCGTTGGAGCATCACCCACATATTTGAACTGTGGATCGTGATCGCTTTTGCGCTGTTTTGTATCACCGCATTCTCCCAACTATTGGCGGCCGCTACATTCGTGCTGGCGTTCTACCTGCTGGCCAGGTCGATCACTGCGATTCAACTTATCAGCCAGTCGACCCTGAGCGGACCCGGCCCGGCCAGCGACTTTGCAGCATTGCTTGCCGACGCGATCGCACTGGTGCTGCCACGCCTCGACGCCTTCACCCAGACAGCATGGCTGGTTGAGGCCATCGCTGAGCCGCTGTCAATGACAGGCGCAATCGTGCAGACGTCGATTTACGTCTCGCTCCTGCTGTGCGCGGCGATGTTCGACCTGCACCGCAGGAATTTCTGATCTTTCGCCGTTTACGCAACCATGGCAAAACAGCGAGAGGTTGGTAGTGTTCCGGGCTGGGTTCGCTGGTTATTGCCGGCATTGCTGGTGGCACAGATCGCGTTTCGCCTGGCCGAGCCGGCTCCGGCCGCGGTGGCCGCGCAACTGGGCCCACCCCCGGCATTGGACTCGTTGCGCCTGGCCGCCCTGGGCGAGCCAATTGGGCTCGCGGTCGCGCTATCTCTGCGCCTGCAGGCGTTTGATACCCAGCCTGGCGTCAGCATCCCGTTTCGCGAACTCGACTATCAGAATATTGAGCGTTGGTTGGATCGTATCGTGATGCTCGACCCGCACAGTGCTTACCCTTTTCTACTCGCGTCACAGCTCTATTCCCAAGTGCCCGACGAAGCGAAGCAACGCATCATTCTCGACTTCGTGTTCCGCAAGTTTCGCGAGGATCCGGTCCGGCGTTGGCGCTGGCTGGCCCACGCGTCGATTATCGCCAAGCACCGGCTGGGCGACCTGCAACTGGCGCTGATCTATGCTCGCGCCATCGCCACCGACGCAAACGACCCAATGGTGCCGTCCTGGGCGAGACAAATGCACATCTTTCTGTTGGAGGATCTCGGCGAACACGAGGCTGCCAAGATCCTGCTAGGCGGCTTGTTGGCGAGCGGAACTGTGAACGACGCAAACGAAGCACGCTTTCTGATGGAGCGTTTGGAGGCGCTTGAGCCTGACGAGATCTCGACAGAATCGTCGAGACCATGACAACGTAATCGCTCTCAGCAATCGCTTCAAGCTCAATATCGTTACCTGCATGTCATGCGCGATTCCCCCTGAGCCAAGCTGACGACGCGGCTTCAACTTATTGTTTTTATGTGGATTATGTAGCGCGGCGTGGAAATCGGATCGGCGCCGACACAGCCCGGGGACAGGTATCGCGCTGGCCACCGGCCGATCGAAGGAAGTCGGTCTTGGGTGGCACGGAACTGGCACCAGGGTTCAGCACAACACGCTTGGAGATAATGATGGTTCAAAAACAGACCGGGTTTACATTGATCGAGATTGCGATCGTGCTGGTCATTATCGGCTTACTGCTTGGGGGAGTACTCAAGGGCCAGGAGTTGATCACCAGTGCACGTGTTCGCAACCTGATTTCGCAGCAGGATGGCGTGAAAGCTGCCTTCTTTGGCTTCCAGGACCGTTTCCGCGCCTTTCCGGGGGATTACACCGGCGCCACGGCCAACATTTCCGGTGTTGCCACTGCCGCGTGTAATGGCGGCAATGGCGACGGCGATGGCCGGATCGAGACCGCCAATAACGAATACATCTTGGCATGGGAGCATATGTCCAAGGCGGGATTCATTGCTGGCAGCTATACCTGTGCCGCTTCCGAGGGCGCAACCACGACGCCAGTCAACCCATACGGTATGTATCTGCAGGTCATCTACGATGGTGTCTATGGCGGCGGCTCGTCTCCACAAAGACACAATATAAAGACCGGCCCGCAGATTCCAGTTGGATTGATGTTCCAAATGGACCAGAAAATTGATGATGGCAGTCCGAACACCGGCACGTTCCAGTTCTCGACCTTCGCCGCACAGGGGACAGCGCCAACAGGTGGCTCCGGCACCGCATGCACCAGTGCGACCGCGGCGAGCGGCGCCTGGAACACGACCAACGGCAACACCAATTGCGGCGGTGCAAGCCTGCTCTGACCGCACTCGTCAGAGACGGACCGCGCTCGTCAAGCTGGTCTGAACGAGCAATCTGAAGAGCCCGCATTAGCGGGCTCTTTTTTAGCCTTGCAGCATGAACATTTCGGCTAACGCCAGCGATTCCTGCGCGCCGCGCAACACAATCACATCGCCCTCCTGAACCCGCGTTTCCGGCTCGGGGAACTGACTACGAATATTGCGCTGCCGGATCGCGGTCACCTCGACGTTGAAGCGCCCCAGATCAAGCTCCCGCAGCGTCTTGCCGATCGCTGCCGCTCCGGTCACGATTAACACCGAATGCAGCCTGACTTGCATGTGGTCGCTCGCTTCTTCCGGTTCATCCGTGGCGCCATGGTAGAAACCACGGAACAGGTCATAGCGCTGCTCTCGCGTGTCGCGGATGCGCTGTAGCACGCGATTGAATGGCACACCGAGCAACATCAGCGCGTGTGCTCCCAGCATCAGGCTGCCTTCCAGAATCTCTGCAACGACTTCAGCTGCACCGGCTTGTTTGAGCTGATCGATGTCACTGTCATCCAGGGTACGCACCACCACCGGCAAGCCGGGCCGCAACTCCTGCACCAGGCTCAGAATCCGCAATGCGGAGGCAGTGTCAGCATAGGATACAACAAGCGCATTGGCGCGCAGCAAACCCGCCGCGATCAATACCTCGCGTCGGGCTGCATCGCCAAATACCACGCTTTCACCGGCGGCGGCAGCTTCACGCACGCGCTGCGGATCAAAATCCAGCGCAATGAAACCTACGCCTTCGCGTTCGAAGAAGCGGGCAAGATTCTGTCCGCTGCGCCCGTATCCACAAATGATCACGTGCTGCTCGGCGCCCATGCTCTGCACCGCGATGTTGTGTAACGCCATGGCGCGGTTCATCCATTCGGCACCGCTGAAACGGCGCACCATGTGCTCGCTGTATTCAATGAGGAAGGGCGAAATCAGCATCGACAGTATCAGGGTTGCCAAGGCGATTTGCGTCCTGACGTCGTCAATAACGGCGAGGTTTGTGGCTTGCGCAAGCAATACCAGACCAAATTCCCCGGCACCCGCCAGCGCCAGCGCTGATCGCAACGACACCGAGGCATCGGTACCGAACAGACGTCCGAGACTGGCGACGATCACCGTTTTTCCCACCAGTATCAAAACCAGCAGGCCAAGGATCCAGTACCAGTAGTCGACCAGCGCTGCCGGATCGAGCATCATGCCGACAGTGACAAAGAACAAGCCCAGCAGCACATCGCGGAACGGCTTGATGTCCTGCTCGACCTGATAGCGGTATTCCGTTTCAGAAATCAGCATGCCGGCGAGGAACGCACCCAGTGCCAAAGACAGTCCGGCCAACTCGGTAACCCAGGCGAGTCCAAGCGTGATCAAAAGCACGTTGAGCACGAACAACTCGGATGACTTTTGCCGAGCAACCAAAGTGAACCAGGGCCGCATCAATCGCTGTCCGAAATAGAGCAGCACCACCAGCACTAGCGCGGCCTTGACCACCGCAAGGCCGAGCGCCACCAGCACCGTTTCCGCACCCCGCGCCAGTGCCGGTATCACGATCAGCAGCGGCACCACCGCTAGATCCTGAAACAGCAGAATCCCGACAATCTGCCGGCCATGCGGCGAATTCAACTCGAGCCGCTCAGACAGCATCTTCGCCAGAATTGCGGTCGACGACATCGCAAACACCCCACCGAGCACCAACCCAGCACGCCAGTCAGCACCCGTTGCCATGGAGACAAAAACGATTAGAACGGTGGTAATTCCGACTTGTGCCGCACCCAGACCAAACACCAGGCGGCGCATGGTCAGCAGTTTGGCCAGGCTGAACTCGAGCCCGATACTGAACATGAGGAAGACAACACCGAACTCGGCGAGATAGCGCGTCTCGGCACTGTCACTGACAAGACCAAGCGCATTTGGCCCGATCAGTACGCCGACGAGCAGATAGCCGAGCAGCGCCGGCAGCGCGAGCAAGCGAAACACGGCCACAACAACCACTGCTGCGAGCAGCAGAATCAGGACCAGTTCAAGCGTGCCGTGCATGGGCCATGCAGTGAACGATCAGCGAAGGACTCAGCATGAGTTCAAGTGTATCGGGACAACCGATGCTCGTACATCTCGTTGCTAAATGTCAGCATATGTGTGGTAACAATTTGCAGGCTCCCCTGCGTTATACTTCGCGCCGATGGACAGCATAGGAAAACTGTCACCGCAAGAGGCCATCAACCTTGCCAAGCGTGTTCTCGACATTGAGGCACGCGCTGTCGAGGATCTAGCCCTTCGGCTCGACGAATCGTTCGCAGCAGCGTTGCAGATCATACTGGGATGCCAGGGCCGTATCGTGGTGAGCGGCATAGGCAAGTCCGGACATATTGCGAACAAACTCGCTTCTACTTTGGCAAGCACCGGCACGCCGGCATTCTTCGTGCATCCGGCGGAGGCAAGTCACGGTGACCTCGGCATGATTACCCGCGGTGACGTCCTGATTGCATTGTCGAATTCCGGGGAAAGCGCAGAACTGCTGGTGATCGTGCCAATCATCAAGCGCGAAGGCGCGAACCTGATCGCCATGACTGGCAATCCCGAATCGTCACTGGCGAAGGAAGCGGACGTGCATCTGAACGCCAGCGTATCGGAAGAGGCTTGCCCACTTGGCCTCGCACCAACTGCAAGCACCACCGCGGCATTGGCGCTGGGTGATGCACTTGCCGTTGCCTTGCTCGAAGCGCGTGGCTTTAGCGAGAAGGATTTCGCGCGGTCCCATCCCGGTGGCCGCCTTGGCCGACAGCTTCTCACCCATGTGTCCGATGTCATGCGCACTGGCGACGCGATACCTCGTGTGCCGGAGACGGTCATGCTCAACGATGCCATCCTGGAAATGTCGCGCAAGGGAATGGGCATGACAGCCATTGTTCGCGGCGACCAGCCAGTCGGAATATTTACCGACGGTGACCTGCGCCGGTTGCTGGAACACGGCAGCGACATTCGCTCGATTCCTGTCATAGACGCCATGACGCAATCGCCGCGCACCGTCGAATCGACCAGACTCGCCGTAGAGGTCGTCAAAACCATGGAGGATTACAAGATCAACCAGATTCTGGTTGTCGATGAGGATGGCAAGCTCGTTGGCGCGCTCAACACCCACGATTTGATGCAGGCCAAAGTGATATGAGCGAGGACGTGTCGCGGCGAGCCAGCCAAATACGGTTGGCCTTGTTCGATGTCGATGGCGTGATGACCGATGGCACTCTGTTTATCTCTCAGCGCGGTGAGTCTTTCAAGCCGTTCAACATCCTCGATGGTCTTGGGCTGAAGTTGCTCAAGACCAGCGGCGTGACGACCGGAATACTGACTGGTCGTTCATCGGCATCGGTCAAGAAAAGAGCCTCGGAACTTGCAATCGACCATTTAATCCAAGGCGCAGAGGACAAGCTGCAAGCGTATGCGGATTTATGCAAGCAGCTTGGATTGGATGACTACCAGGTGTGTTACATGGGCGACGACCTACCGGATTTGCCAGTGCTGCGCCGCTGCGGGCTGGCGCTGTCACCGCCGGATGCAGTCAAACAAGTGCGCGAGCAAGCGCACTTCGTGACGCGCACCGGCGGCGGACGCGGTGCCGTACGCGAAGCCTGCGAACTGATCATGCAGGCACAAGGTACCTGGGAAAGCCAGATCGGCGCCTATCTCGCATGATCAAAGATCGGCTCGTCGCCTGGTCACCGGTGATTCTCTTGCTCCTGCTTGCAGCCTTGACCTGGTGGCTCGATTACAGGGTACGCGTACCTGAACAGCAAGCGAACGGTGGAGCGGGAAAGGATCCAGAGTTCTATATCGAAGGATTCATGGCCATACGCATGAACCCGGACGGCACGCGGCGCTACGAGCTCACGGGAACACGACTCACACACTATGCCGACGAGAAAGGTTCGCTGCTCGCATCTCCGAGCCTGCTCTACCATGACTATGAGCGGGCGCCGGTTACGGTCAGTAGTAATACTGCCGAAGTAGAAGACGGTGGCGACAACGTCCACTTTCGCGGCGACGTGACGATCTCACGACCGGCCTTCGGAGAGACCCCCGAACTCGGAGTCGCCACCGACTACATGCACGTGATGCCCGATGAGGAGATCGCCCGGACCGATCAACAGGTGACGATGACCGAGGGAAATTCCACGGTCAGCTCGGTTGGCTTAGAATTTGATAAGAAGGCGAGGGAAATTCGCTTGTTATCGAACGTTGAAGCACGCTATGAGACACCCAGATCCCGGGCCGCAAAAGCGCAGGCCGATGAGCGCTGATAAGCGACGCAATTTGCGTCGCTTCATCGTCGCCACGTTCCTCGGCGCGGCGTGTCTGTCAGCACAGGCAGAACGGGCCGATCGCGACAAGCCGGTCAACATCGAGGCGGATAAGGTCGAGATCGACGACCAGAAAAAGGAAGCGATTTTCCAGGGCAATGTGGTGCTGACCCAGGGAACGCTGATGCTCAAGGCGGACCGCATCGTCGTCAACCAGGATGAAAGCGGTTTCCAGTCCGGCGTCGCATACGGCAAGCCAGCCTATTTTCGACAAAAACGTGAGGGCTACGAGGATTTCATTGAAGGCGAGGCGGAACGGCTCGAGTATCACGGTCAGCAAGAGAAGGTCGAGCTGTTCATCAACGCGAAGTTGACGCGCGGTGGCGACGAGGTTCGCGGCAACTACATTTCCTATAGCGCACTGACCGAGTTCTTCGAAGTGATGGGCGAACAACCTGGTACGGCACCGGGTACCACTGGTGGCCGGGTGCGCGCAATCATTCAGCCGCGCAATGAAGAGGAAGATGGCGAAAGCACCGAATCCCAATAAACGCAGCCGGGTAGTGCCAATCGTTGACCGACTTGCCAACCATCTCCGCGTGCGTTTCGTAACTGTTCGATGAGCAAGCTGCGAGCAGACCGCCTGAAAAAACGCTACAAGGCGCGCACAGTAGTCAAGGATGTTTCACTCGAAGTGGAAAGCGGTGAAGTCGTCGGATTACTCGGCCCCAACGGTGCCGGCAAGACAACCTGTTTCTACATGATGGTGGGGTTGACCGCCGTTGATGGCGGTGAGCTCTATCTTGACGAGAAAACGCTCACCCACATGCCGATTCACCGTCGGGCACGTCTCGGCCTCAGCTACCTGCCCCAGGAGGCATCGATTTTTCGCAAGTTGACCGTAGCCGAGAATATCAAGGCGGTGCTGGAACTGAGCGGCCATAACGGCGCTGACAAGGGCAAATCCCGCCTCGATAAGTTGCTGCATGAGTTGCACATCGCCCACCTGAAAAACAGCCCGGCGATTAGCCTGTCCGGCGGAGAGCGTCGCCGCGCCGAAATCGCGCGGGCACTGGCCACCGATCCACGGTTCATCTTGCTTGACGAGCCGTTTGCCGGGGTCGACCCGATCGCCGTGCTCGATATTCAGAAAATCATCCGTTTTCTTAAAGAACGTGAAATTGGTGTGCTAATCACCGACCACAATGTCCGCGAAACACTGGGCATTTGCGATCGCGCTTACATTATCAACGACGGCTCCGTTCTGGCCTGCGGAAAGCCAGAAGAAATCGTTTATAATGAAAGTGTAAGAAAAGTCTATTTAGGCGAACATTTCCGTTTGTAAATGCGCCTCTGGTCCCCAATCCGAACCCACTCCACACCGGCTCCGGCATGAAGCACTCACTGCAGCTCAAGCTGTCTCAGCACCTGACGCTGACGCCACAGTTGCAGCAGTCGATTCGTCTTCTGCAGCTGTCGACGCTGGAACTAAACCAGGAGATCGAGCGCTTCCTGCAGGAGAACCCGCTGCTGGAGCGTGAGGAGGAAGAAGAGTCGCAGGAAGCGGCTGCCCCGGCAGGGCAGGAGGCGACCGTCGCGACGACGACCAGTTCCAGTGAGGTTGCAGCACCGGAGCAGCCAACGCAGCCGGAATGGACTGGCGAGGAGGGATACAGCTCATACGGCACTCCCGAATCGGACGATGACGACTCAGAGCAACCGCAGGCTGCCGGGCCCGCCAGCCTTCGCGATCATCTTCTTTCCCAGTTGTCATTGATGCAGCTCTCCGAGCGAGACACACATCTGGTCGCTTACCTGATCGACAATCTCAACGATGACGGGTTTATTCAGGACGAGCTCGAGGAACTGGCCGCACTGTTACCGGAAGAGCTCGAAGTCGACAGCGAAGACCTAGGCATCGCGCTGAAGTACCTGCAAAGCCTGGAACCCGCCGGGGTCGGCGCGCGCAATATCGGAGAGTGCCTGGCGCTGCAAATTGAAGCACTGCCGGAGGACACCCCATTCCGCTCCCAGGCTTTGCAGGTTGTACGTGATCACCTCGATACGCTGGCAGTTCGCGACTACACAAAACTAAAGAAAATCCTGCGCTGTGACGATGACACGCTACGAGGCATCCAGAACCTGATCACCCACCTGAATCCGAGGCCGGCAGCGAACTATACCGGTGGGGAGGCCCGATATGTGGTGCCCGATGTGATCGTGCGCAAGATAAAAGGAATGTGGGTTGCCTCCCTAAACCCTGACGCGATGCCAAAATTGCGGGTTAATCGCATGTATGCTGACATTCTTCACCGCAACCGCGATGCCAGCTTGCAACAACTTTCGGGTCAGTTGCAGGAGGCCAAGTGGCTGATCAAGAATGTGCAGCAGCGATTCGATACGATCCTGCGTGTATCGCAGGCGATCATCGACCGGCAGCGACACTTTTTTGAACACGGCGAAGTCGCCATGCGACCGCTTGTGTTGCGCGAAATCGCCGAGACGCTGGACCTTCACGAATCAACCGTGTCACGGGTGACAACCCAGAAATTTATGTTCACGCCGAGGGGCATCTTCGAACTCAAGTATTTCTTCGGCAGCCATGTGACCACCGAAACCGGCGGTGCCTGTTCGGCGACCGCCATTCGTGCGCTGATCAAACAACTGGTTGGCGAAGAGGACCGGCGCAGTCCGCTGTCGGACAGTCAGATTTCAGAGATTCTCGGCAAGCAGGGTATTGTCGTGGCACGCCGAACAATCGCCAAATACCGCGAATCGCTGCAGATACTCCCCGTCAATCTGCGCAAATCAATCTAGATTCAAAGTTCCGCAGGAGAGCAGCGCATGAACTTAAAGGTCTCCGGGCATCATCTCGACGTCACACCTGCAATTCATGGTTATATCGAAGAGAAGATGGCACGCATCTCGCGCCACTTTGATCAGGTGATGGACGTTGACATCATTCTGTCTGTCAACAAACTCGATCAGAAAGTCGAAGCAAAAGTGCATCTCAGCGGGAAAGACCTGTACTGTGAGTCGATTGACGCGGACATGTACGCCGCGATTGACGGCCTGGCTGACAAGCTCGATCGTGTGGTACTGAAACACAAGGAGCGACTTGTGGATCACCATAACCAGGAGTCCATCCGACGCGCCCAGGGCTAGGCGCCGGATAACCTACCATGCGGCTGCTCGAGCGACTCCTACCTGCCAGCAATGTCATCCTCGACCTGGATGTCACCAGCAAGAAGCGCGTATTCGAGCACGCCGGACTGCTGTTCGAGAATACGCTTGGTATCGGTCGCGGCAAGATCTTTGACGCCTTGCTGGCACGCGAGCGGCTCGGCTCGACCGGTCTCGGTCATGGTGTGGCCATTCCGCACGGACGCATCAGCGGCCTGAAGGAAGCAGCCGGCGCGTTCATTCGCACCAAGACACCAATCGCTTTCGAAGCACCGGACGCGAACCCGGTCAATCTGATCTTTGTTCTGTTAGTGCCCGAGAAAGCAACGGACCAACACCTGCAGATCCTGTCCGAACTGGCCCAAATGTTTAGCGAGCGCAACATTCGCACAACGCTGAATGATGTCGCCGACGCCGATACGGCGCAGCGCGCCATCATTGAATGGGAGCCGCATGCCCCGGATCGGCGTCGCGCAGCTGTTTGACGACAACGCCGACGCGCTTGACCTCAAATGGGTTTCCGGGTCGCGCGACTCAGCGCCCTTTCTGGACAGTACCGACGTCAATCAATCATCACAGGGTTTGATCGGCCACCTCAATCTGGTTCATCCCAACTGGATTCAGATTTTTAGCCGCACTGAAGCGGCCTATTTTTCCGGTCTTAACGAACAAGCTCAACGCGAAGCACTGGAGCGCATCACGGGCAGTGGCTTGGTGTGCATCATTCTGTCTGATGGTGAGTTGGCACCGCCGTCGCTGGCCGATTTCGGAAAGGCCAGGAACGTCCCGGTTATCGCCTCGCCGATGGCAAGCCTGCAGGTGATCTGGGTCATGCGCACCTATCTGGGTCGGGCGTTGGCCGAGTTCGTGACGCGCCATGGTGTGCTGCTCGACGTGCTCGGTGTAGGCGTGCTGCTCACCGGGGAAAGTGGCGTGGGTAAGAGCGAACTGGCCCTGGAACTGATATCGCGCGGCTCGGGACTGGTTGCCGACGACGTCGTCGAGCTTTACCACATCGGGCCGAGCACACTCGAGGGGCGCAGTCCGCAACTACTGAAGGATTTCTTGGAAGTGCGCGGATTGGGCATGCTCAACATCCGCACCATTTTTGGTGAGACTGCGGTACGCCGACGCAAGAATCTGAAATTGATTGTCCAGCTCGAGAAGCCGGTCGGCGGCAACATCCCGGGGGTCGAGCGGTTGCCGTTGAACGCCAGCGTCGAGCGCATTCTCGACGTCGATATCCGCACCGTGCAATTGCCAGTGGCGGCCGGTCGTAACCTGGCGGTGCTGGTCGAAGCAGCGGTACGCAATTATGTGCTGCAGCTGCGCGGCATCGACAGCACTCAGGAGTTTATCCAGCGCCAGGAAGGCTACCTCGGTTCGCAGGAGTAGCCATGCCGAAGCCGTGCAATGTGTGCAGCTTTGTAACCGGCAAGACACGCTTTTTCGCTAGTGTGTGAACCATGATGCAACTGGTCATCATCACCGGACTCTCTGGCTCGGGCAAAAGTATTGCTCTCAAAGTGCTGGAAGACAGCGGCTATTACTGTGTTGATAATCTCCCAGCCCAGTTGTTGCGCGAAACCGTCGACTTCTTGCGCAACAGCGGTACTCAGCGGGTTGCCATCAGTATCGATGTACGCAGCGGATCGAGTCTGGTACATCTGCCGGAATTGTTGGAGCAGATGAAGTCGAGTGACCTCGAGACGCATATTGTGTTTCTCGACTCCAAAGCAGAAACGCTGGTGAAGCGTTTCTCCGAAACGCGCCGGCGACATCCGCTGGCAGAGGACGACCGCACGCTGATTGAGAGCATCCAACTCGAACGCGAACTACTCGAGAAAGTCGGCACCCTCGGACATCGCATAGATACCAGCGATCTGAATCCGAATGCGCTGAGAAACTGGGTGCGCGATCTGCTGGATTTGGACGACAGTGAACTTGTGCTGCTGTTTCAATCGTTCGGGTTCAAACATGGCATCCCTCTCGATGCGGATTTCGTTTTCGATGTGCGCTGCCTGCCAAATCCGCATTACGATCCGAAGCTACGCGACTTCACGGGGCGCGATTCTCAGGTAGTGACGTTTCTCGAAGCAAACGCCGACGTTGAGGACATGCGTGAACACATCCGCACATTTGTCGAACGCTGGTTGCCGTGTTTCGTGCGCGACAACCGGAACTATCTGACAGTGGCGATCGGCTGCACCGGCGGGCGGCATCGCTCTGTGTACCTTGCCGAACGGCTTGCGGAATATTTCGGCAAAGAACGCCAGGTGCTGGTTCGCCATCGCGAGTTGGCAGAGTAATCACGATGTGGCTGGCCGCAACATGCGTCTAATCGACGTGATCGATCGATGACTCCGGCTCGCACAGTGACGCTGGCTCTGACCGGCGCATCCGGCATGCCCTACGGCGTGCGGCTGCTCGAATGCCTGCTGCAGTCAGGGACCCGCGTTTACCTGATCTACTCGCAAGCAGCGCAGATCGTCGCCCGGCAGGAAATGGATCTGTCTCTTCCGTCACGCGCCAAGGACGCCGCAACGTTTCTGTCCGAACGCTACGCACCACAGGAAGGGCAGCTACGCGTTTTCGCGCGCGAAGAATGGTTTGCGCCGGTGGCGTCAGGATCGAACCCGGCTGACGCGATGGTTATTTGCCCCTGCACCATGGGTACACTAGGGTCGGTCGCGGCGGGACTTTCCGACAATCTGATTGAACGCGCCGCTGATGTCATGCTCAAAGAAAAGCGGCCGCTTATTCTAGTGCCGCGCGAAACGCCGTTATCAACAATTCATCTGGAGAACATGCTGCGTCTCGGTCGCGCCGGTGCCACCATCCTGCCGGCCAATCCCGGCTTCTATCATCATCCGGACAGCGTCGAGGCGCTGGTCGATTTCGTCGTTGCACGGATACTCGATCAACTCAAGATTGATCACGACCTGATGTCACGTTGGGGTGAGCAGCGCCATGCCGACGAATAAGTAGCGATGACTGAATGGCAATAGCTGAAGAGCGATGACTGAACAGCCGACTCCGGGCGCCGAAGGCATGGATACGCTACCAATGCCCATATTTCCGCTTGGCCTGGTACTGTTCCCGGGAGCGAAGCTGCCGCTCAAGATCTTCGAGCAACGCTATCTGGAGATGACCAAAGCGTGCGTGCGCGACAATTCGGTATTCGGCGTGTGTTGCATTCTGCACGGACAGGAAGTCGGCGCACCTGCCGAGCACGCGCAAATCGGCTGCAGCGCACGCATCGCCGAATGGGACATGCCGCACCCGAACCTGTTTCATCTAATGTGTACCGGCGAACGGGTCTTTCGGGTGCTCGATTTGCGCATCGAGTCAAACGGTCTGATCACCGGCACGGTGCAGTGGTTAACCAGCGATACCGCCGGAGTCGACGCCAACAGCTTTGACGTTTGCCGTAACGCGCTTGAAAGCTTCGCCAAACAAGCTGGTGAAACAATCTTCGCAGGCCCGCCGCAATTCGACGATCCGGAATGGGTCAGTTACCGTCTCTCGGAATTCCTTCCCATCGACTGGCAGCGCAAACAAGCGCTGCTCGAACAACGCAGCACCGCGCAGCGGCTTGCCGCCATTTCCAGAATGCTTCAGCCCGCCTGACCCGGAACGGCTTGCAGTGCGAGCCGACCACGCAGCTGCGACACCAGTTTGCGTACCGGCACCGGTATCGGATAGTGCATCGCTTCATCGAGCCCGACCCACGCGCGACCCGGCATCTCGGCCTGGGACTGACGCTGCTCCACCCGGCACAACAGCGGTGCAATGGTCAGGGAAAAATGCGTGAAGCCATGTTCGATTGGCGTCATTTGATCAATCGCGCGTACTTCAGCACCGAACTGACTACGACAAGCCTGCATCGCGTTACCCACGGCATCGATCTCGGGAAAGCTCCACAAGCCACCCCAGATTCCCGGTGCCGGGCGCTTTTCGATCATCAACCGGCCATCGTGTTCCATCACCAGCATCACCGTTGAGCGCTGCGGGCGCATCTTCTTCGGCCGCGGTGTGGGCAGCACATCGGTGCACTCGAGCAATCTTGCCGTGCACCCCTGCGCCAACGGGCAGTTTCCACAACGGGGACGCGAGCGGGTACATACTTGCGCACCCAGATCCATCAAACCTTGCGTGTAGGCCTGCACATCACGCTCAGGAAGCAGTTTTTCGGCGAGGCACCACAAACGGTCTGCGACCGCTTTGACGCCCGGATAGCCCTCGATGCCAAAGTAGCGCGCAAATACACGCTTGACGTTGCCATCGAGGATGGGGTGGCGCTGGCCAAACGAAAAGACTGCGATCGCGCCGGCAGTCGAACGCCCTACCCCGGGCAACGCAACGATGTCATCAAAGCAAGTCGGGAACTGCCCTTCGTGTATGCATGAAATCTGGCGAGCGGCCCGGTGCAGATTGCGCGCCCGCGCGTAGTAGCCGAGACCGCTCCACACCGCCAGTACGTCGTCTTCTTCCGCCTCCGCCAAGTGTTGCAGCGTCGGAAAACGCTTCAGGAAACGGTCGAAATACGGTACCACCGCGTTGACCTGGGTCTGTTGCAGCATGATTTCCGATAACCACACCCGATACGGATCAGCCATCTTTTGCCAGGGCAAATCGTGCCGGCCTTCACGACGCTGCCACTCAGTGACGTTGCTCGCGAAATCTGATGCTTCGGTCATGTGTGTTTTTTCGAGTGCATTATCGGAACAAGTCCTTGAGACGTTTCTTCAGCTCGTCTTCCGGCTTGGCGCTCGGCGCGGCGTCTTCCTTGGTGGCATCGCTGTCGTCCTGATTGCCGCCGAGTAGTTGCTCGGTCAACGTCGATTCCAGTTTCTGTTTGAGTTTCTTCTCTTCAGCCTTGAGCCTTTGTTTGGCCTGCAACTCGATCGCGTCGGAGAACTGCAGTTCATAGTTGAGCGCAGTCAGCGGACCAGTGACGCGAAGCGGAACGGTAAAACCGGCAACATCACTCAAGTCTTTACCACCCTGCCCCTTGGACGTCGCCACCAGCGAGGTGTTGGCAACGTAATCAATACTACCTTCGACGAGGTTCAGACTGCCGGCACCAGTGAGGCGTATGAACGGCGAACTAAGCGTCAGGTCATCGTTGCGCGCCTGGCCGTTGTCGATTCGGAAACTTGCTTTCAGTTCGGAAAAGTCGGTTTTCTCAGTCGGTGACGCTGCCGTTTCTTGATTGCGCTTGAGCGACAGCATGTCCTTCGCGCTGCGCAACGACTGCGCCAGATTGATCCCTTTGACTGCGCCGTCTTTCAGTTCCACACCGGCATCACCGGTCAACGTCTTGGTCAGTGCACCAACCGTGTCGCCTTGGGCTGTCAAGTCAAGATCAACGCTGCCGCGCCCTTCGAGCAGGTCCTTATCGAGCGCATCTTGCAGCAATGGTCCGATGGTCACGCCGGAAAGACTCTGCTTGACGGCAAACGCGTTGGTATTGGCATCGGCGGTCACCACACTGCGCACCGAGCCGCCATACAACTTGGCGAGTAGTGGATTGATTTCCACTTTGCCGTCTCTTGCTTTCAGAGTAATGCGTACGTCCGAGAGTTTTACATTCGATGCGATCAGGGAGCCGACACGCAGCTTGCCGTCGAGATTGAGTGCCTTGAGCGGCGACAGGTCGATACGTGTTTCGCCTTTTTCACCATCCTCGGCAGTTGGTTTTTTCTTTTCTTCTTGCTTTGTCTCTTCAGCCGGGCGATATCGATCGAGATTGAGCTTGTCGATCGCGGCGTCAAAACCAATAAACGGTTCGGCAAACGCCCGAATATTGAATACGCCTTCGATATTCGACTCATCGAAGCGCGTCTTCAGATCGGCCTTAATCACTTCACGCATCACATCGGCATCGACGCTGCCGGATAGAGGGATCGTCGTGGACTTCATCGGTAACGCCGGTGAGCGCACCTCATACTCTCCAACAATCTTGGTTAGACCAAATCGCTGTTTTTCCAGATCACCGGAAACCGGCGTGGACACCCGTCCTTTGACGGTGTTTTCACCTTGCTCCGCATCAAGATCAATGGCCAATTCGTCAATATTCAGCGCGCTTGGCGAGCCCTTGACCGCCGATAGCCGGATGTCTGCGTCCGCCCGCATTTCCGGGCCACGTGCTTGAACCACTGCCGTAATTACGTCACCGGCGGCTTCGTCTTGCGAAATGGCAAGACGCGGCGCGCCGATCGTCGCACTGAACGTATTGCCTGCCTGCGCTCCCGAAACTTTCACGTTCAGCGCGCTGACCGCGGTTTTTTGCGTCGCAGGTTGCGCTTCGACATCGGATGCCGAGACCGTGAGCTTCAGATCGCTGATGGTTGCCGCAAGGCCTTCAGCGCCGGCTTGCAGATCGGTGACTTTAAATAGCTGCGCCGCGGTATCCGCTTCCAGCACGCCGGACGCATGTGTGCGTAGATCCAGCTGCGGCTTGTCAGCGCGTACCACAGCGCTGTATTCAAACGGCGTCGGCACGCTCTCGGCAACACGTCCCGTCTGCAGATCGAGTTCGGACACTTCATAGGAGGCGTCGGCCTGTTCGTCACGGTAAGAGAATGTCCCGTTCCGGATGCGCACACCTTGCACATCCAGTGTCATCGCCGGCCCTGCGGCTTCGCCACTTTCGTCCCCCGCTGTTTCTTCTGTTGCCGCTTCGTCCGCTTCAGCCGGCTTTGTCAGATCATCAATGTTGGTGCTTCCGTCAGCGCGCTTGATCAGACGCGCCCGCAAGCCGTCAATCACGATCTCGTCGACAACGATCTGCTTCGACAGCAATGGCAACAGCGCCAGCGCCACGCGCAGATCATCTACGCCAGCGAACTCAGTTTCCGAGTCGCGCTCGGACAATTGCGTTGGTCCCAGACTGACCCCAATTTTCGGGAAGAAAGTCAGGCTGATGTCGCCCTCGATGTTCAGGGTACGGCCAGTCTCCTCCTTAACCAGCGCGACGACGTCGCCCTTGTATTCATTGGGATCGAATGTCGCTGCGATATACGCAAAAGCAGCGCCGACCAACGCGACCAACACGATCAAGGCATATAAACCGTACTTGAGATACTTCACTTGTGCGAACTCCTTCTCTTGCGGGCGACAGCTCCATGCCAGACCACGACAGAACTCTCAAAATTGGCTTGAAGCCCCCCCCGACGTAGCCTCGCAACCTGCAAGGGTACTATTATCACCTTACCGCGGGCTGGCCGCGCACCACTCTTGCCGCCTTCGCCCGTTCATTGATTCAGGTCACAAAAGAACCGAAGCAGAACAGACGGAAACTTGGCGTATTGGAGATGACCCAACTTTCAGGGAAGGGGATTCAGATGCCAAAGTCCGATTTGAACCAAATTGAAAGCCTCAACGGCATGGACGCGGCTTGGCGAGACGACCAACGATCCGATCAATTGCTTAACTGTCGCTGAGCGGGCTAACCAACACAGGCCAGAAGTTTAATGGGAACCATCGAGCACATCCGCGAAGGGCTGGAGATCGCCGTCGGCATCATCGAGCTCTTTGCGGTGCTGGTGATCGTGAGCGGCTTCATCCGCGCTTCAGTGGCCTACACACTTACCCGGCGTGCCACCGACCGCGAGAAAGCGTTTGTGGCGTTTCGTTCACGCCTCGGCATGAACATGCTGCTGGGGCTGGAGATCCTCGTCATCTCCGACGTGATCGAATCGATAACGGTGGAGCCATCTTACATGTCATTGACCGTTCTGGCCTTTCTTGTTGCCTTGCGCACCATCGTGAGCTGGACCACCAGTTTGCAGCTGGAGGGCCGCTGGCCGTGGCAACCTGACACCGGAGGAGACAAAACCGATGCATGACGTCATGACCGGCCCGGTTCACATGGTGATTGTGATTCTGGAACTGGCCGCCGCCGCGCTGTTGATCCTGGGCTTCGTACTTGCCACGGTGTTCTGGTTTCGAAGAGTGCTGCGCGGTGACTCGGGTGCCCGGCACTCCTATCGCCGCGCGTTGGGTCGGGTGACCCTCATCGGTCTGGACGTTTTGGTGGCGGCGACGATCGTCAAGACCATCACGCTCGAACCAACTGCGGAGAGCATGGGACTGCTGGTCTTCATGGTTGCCATCCGTGTGGCCATGACCTGGACCACTAGCCTTGAGATCAACGGCCGCTGGCCGTGGCAGAGGTCGAGGTAGGGATCACTCAAGACCGCCCTCCGGGCGTCCTTCGCGAGCCGTGCTCGCTTGTCGAACCCAGTGGCTTCTCACCCGTCCCAACCTGACCTCTCAGGCAACATTTGGAATGCAAACGGGGTGGGAATGTGATCGGATTGCCTCAGGGCGACCGATCATCTCTCACTGCGTTCGAGACCGCCCTTCGGGCGTCCTTCGCGAGCCGTGCTCGCTTGTCGAACCCAGTGGCTTCTCACCCGTCACCACTTTCAGCTATGACAAAGGACTCCTTGCGAGCCCTTTGTCATAGCTGGAGCGGGTGATGGGAATCGAACCCACGTTCTTAGCTTGGGAAGCTAATGTTCTACCATTGAACTACACCCGCGACAGCCGCCATTCTAAGTCGGCGGAAGATCAATTAACACTGGGTGATGGGATTGTGTCCGTCCCGCATTGCCTCTGCGCTACGGCCATCTCTCACTGCGTTCGAGACCGCCCTCCGGGCGTCCTTCGCGAGCCGTGCTCGCTTGTCGAACCGACGTTCTCCGGTTTGTATGAAGCCGCGTAACGAGCGGCGTGAGTGCAAGGAGCCGCGGAGCGCACGACGAGACATACCAGTTAGGTAGGCGAGGAGTAAGCGAGCACGCGACACTGCAATCGCGGCGCGTAGTAGCGGATTCAACAAACCGTCAAAGCTTGGGAAGCTCTTAGTTCTACCATTGAACTACACCCGCGAAATGCTTGCTTTCCCCGGATTTTACAGTCCGGCCGGCGATGGCGGAATGGTGTATGTATCCTCTTGCTCCGACCATTCGTTCATGCGTCCCAGTCGAATAGGATGATTGTGCCCATTCCGCCCAGGCGCACATCCTGACGCAAGCCATGCGGAAATGACAAAGCTATACTGCCACTGATTTACTTGTCGAGCATTTGAATGGAAACCGTCTCCAGGGTCCTGAACACGACCGTCTTTTCAATGGGTGATGGACCCGGCATCACCGTGCTGCAAATCGCGATTGCGTTACTGACACTTCTGATCGGATTCTGGCTGGCACGCGGGGCGGAGCGCGCGCTGAGCAAGCGGCTCGAGCAACGAAATGTGGACGCCAGCGTCGTTCAGCCCATCCGACGATTGTTCTATATCGTCGTCATCGTCGTCCTTTTCTTCACCACGCTAGGCCTTCTCGGCATTCCGCTGGCTGCGTTTGCCTTTGTTACCGGCGCCATTGCCATTGGCGTTGGCTTCGGCGCAAAGAACATCATCAATAACTTTATCAGTGGCTGGATCCTGATGTGGGAACGCCCGATTCGAATTGGCGACTTCCTGGAACTGGGCAATATGCTGGGCACGGTCGAATCGATTCACACACGCTTTACGCGCCTGCGGCGCATCGATGGCGTACGCATGATGATTCCGAACAGCCAGCTACTGGAGAATACGGTCGTCAACTGGACCATTGTCGACCGACAACTCCGCTCCTCTGTGCGCGTCGGCGTTCGCTACGGATCCGACGTTCAGAAGGTCAGGCGTCTACTCGATGAGATTCTTGCCAACAATCCGGATATTCTCGAAGATCCCGCCCCGGTGGTCATATTCGAAGATTTCGGAGATTCCGCCCTGATATTCGACGCCTTCTTCTGGATCGAATCGACAAAAGAGCGCACCCTACGTGGGGTGCGCAGCGCGCTGCGATTTGAAATCGACAGGGTGTTCAAGGAAAACGACCTCGTTATTGCCTTCCCGCAACGAGACATTCACGTCGATGGCTCGTTGAAACTCGAGAAACCCTGACAAGGGAAACCATTTCGCGACTTCTGCGTCCCAATTCTGTCTTTCAGGCATTCACTCGCCTGTGAAGCCTAGCTTTTCAGATACACCTCGTCGTCGAAACTCGGAATCCACTCTGGCCTGAAGACGACCAGTCCTGTGACGATCAGACCGTTGATGAACGCCTCGGGAAACATCATCAGCGGCAGAACCGACAGGTAGCTTTGCCGCAACTGAAGTAGTGACATCTGTTCGAGTCCGAGCAGCAGCAGGCTGTTGACTGCCATCGCCGCCAGCATCGCGGCCGCAGCGCCGAAGAATGCGACCACGAAGATATAGATGAACGGGTTCGGCGGCAGATAGCGCTGGCTTGCCAGCAGCATTAACCGGGTCAACAGGATCGGCACCACACCCAGCGCGAGAAAACTACCCGGCCACGACTGCCAACCTTCTGCACCGGTGACGCACATCGCGCCCGTCAGGATGGCCGCGGCGATGATGGCGAGTGGCACGCCGAACATCAAGGTCAGTGTCGTCAAGCACAGGAAGTGCATTGGTACCGCCGGCAGGATTCCCACGCGCAACTGCCAAATAAAGAACACCGCAACGCAAGCACCGAAAAAGACGTGCTGAAAGCCGGTGTCGCGAAACTGGCCCCAGGGAGCTCTCGCCAACGCCAAGACAGTTACGGCAATGGCAATGGTGGACAGGAAGAGGAAGGGGACCATGCTCACGACGACTCGGGCTGAAATGGGAAATTGGATTTCACCAATAGACAGCGAATCGTTCGATCAATTCAAGGATACGTTGGTGGCTGGTATGGATCCGGAGCACCTGCGGCGATTGGCGGATACTTCTGCAACGACGCAACATGCTCAGTCAACAGGCCCAATGCCGCCTTCGGTACCCAGGTGTGTGGGAACAGCACATTGTCGACCTCGCGGGGATCGTTCATGAGATTGTAGAGACGCGGCATGGTATACGCACGCAACACGCCATTCCAGCCCGTCTGCTCCTTGAAATGGAGTTTCCAATTGCGCCATTTCAACCCGAAGACATCGTTGCCCATGTAAACGACAAAGCCCTCACGTCCTGATTTTTTCTGCTTGCCGAGGAGAAAATCGCTCATGTCGATGCCATCGATGACGCGGTCTTCGGGCACCTTGCCACCGGCAACACTGGCCAAGGTCGGGAAAAGATCCATGGCGTGCACGATTTCATCGCTCTCGCCACCCGCCTTGATCTTCGCGGGCCAGCGCACGGCAAACGGGACACGAAGCGCGCCCTCGTAGCCGGTAAACAAGGTTGAACGCCAAGGTCCCGCAGAGCCATGTATCGCCGTCTCTAACGTCATGGACGTTTCGCCGGCACTGAGTGCCTCCGGGCCGTTATCGGCCGTGAAGATGAAGATCGTTTCCTCAGCGATACCCAGATCATCGAGGGTATCGAGCAATTCACCCACGTAGCTGTCGATCTGCATCAGGAGGTCGCCCCACAGACCATTGCCGCTTTTTCCCTCGAAATCGGGGTGGGGCATGGTCGGAAAATGCGTGGCCGTATAAGGCAAGTAGACGAAGAACGGCTTGTTCGACCGGGCTTGCCGTTTCATGAAGCTGATGGCCCGGTCGGTCAGATCGCGGTCGATCAGCGGCCGGTACTCAAGCCGGTATGGCCGAACTTTCCGTGGCGCGCGACCCTTGCGACCTTCCATGACATAGGTCTCGGCAACACCACTCTCGGCAAAGCCGGGCAGCGAAGAGTAGGTCGACTCGTCAGTGGAATTGGGCACGCCATACCATTCATCGAATCCCTGGTCGGTGGGAAACCGTCCCTTGGTCCTGCCGAGGTGCCACTTGCCAAACATACCGGTCGCGTAACCAGCATCCGAGAGCATTTCGGCCATCGTCACTTCCCACTGCACCAAGCCGTAAATGCCTTCGCCGATGGGGACAGTACCGTTGCCGCTGCGGATCGCGTAGCGGCCTGTCATGAGTGCCGAGCGGGACGGGGTGCACTGCACTTCGACATTGAAATTGGTCAGGCGCAGCCCTTCAGCCGCAATCTGGTCGAGTCTGGGTGTCGCCGCGCCGCGGATGATGCCGCCGCCGTTGAAACCGGGTTCACCCCAGCCAAAATTGTCCATGAATACCAGGACGATGTTTGGTTTGTCCTGCGCAAGGGCAACGGAACTTCCAAGACACAGGATGAGTGCGGCAAGAACTCTGTTCAACGGAAGCATGCGGAACTGTCTCCTATAGCAAACATCAACCAAACCGGATCGTAAAGCATTACCGGCATGATCGCCCGGGCGGCCGAAGAAAGTCAGACCAGAACTTCGGATACCCGGAAAGCTTCTCGCAGTCAGCTCGTTATGCCAGGCTAATGTGCTCGTGACTCAGCTCGTCGAAACATCGCGGAGTGGTTCATCACTTTTTAGTGGAGAACTTCGCAGCAATGTATGAAGGCGCCCTCCTGCCAATGAACAACAACCGCGTGATAACATGGATAGTCACCAAAGCTGAACTCGCGCATGGAAATCAATGATTGCGCTAAATGTAAACGGAAACCGCGAGCAGTTTGAAGCAGCGATGAAGGTCGCAGACCTGGTGCGCAGCCTCGGACTGGAAGGAAAACGCCTTGCGGTCGAACGCAATGGCGAGATCGTGCCGCGTAGCGATTATGCGGCGGTTGAACTGACGGACGGTGACGCCATCGAGATCGTGGTGGCCGTCGGTGGAGGGTAAGGCAGGCGACGCGTAGTTTACGTAAGCGTCTCACGTGATGCACAGCATGTAGGCCGTTGAGTCATAGTCAAATGGACAAGCTAGTTATCGGCGACCGACCGTTCCGCTCCCGTCTCATTGTTGGAACCGGGAAATACAAGGATTTCGAGCAAACGCGCGCGGCGATTGACGCCAGCGGCGCAGAGATCGTGACGGTCGCTATTCGCCGTACCAACATTGGACAAAGCGCAGGTGAACCAAGCCTGCTCGACTACGTGCCGCCTAGCCAGTTCACGCTGCTGCCCAATACCGCCGGTTGCTACACCGCGCGCGACGCGGTGCGCACACTGCGACTGGCGCGCGAGCTGCTCGACGGACATGACCTGGTCAAGCTGGAAGTGCTCGGTGACCCGGAAACGCTATATCCGAACGTGGTAGAGACGATCTCGGCTGCCGAAACGTTGGTCAAGGAAGGCTTCAAGGTGATGGTCTATACCTCGGACGACCCGATCGTGGCGAAGCAACTCGAGGAAGCCGGCTGCGTGGCAATCATGCCACTGGCCTCGCTGATCGGTTCCGGAATGGGCATTCTCAACCCGTGGAACCTGCAAATCATCATCGATAACGCCAACGTGCCAGTGGTGGTCGATGCCGGCGTCGGAACCGCATCGGATGCTGCCATCGCCATGGAGCTGGGATGTGATGCGGTGCTGATGAATACCGCGATTGCCGCTGCAAAAGACCCCGTCCTGATGGCGTCGGCGATGCGCAAGGCGGTCGAAGCCGGGCGTGACGCTTACCTCGCGGGTCGCATGCCCAAGAAAACCTATCGAGCATCCCCCAGTTCACCCACCGAGGGCATCATTTCGCCCTCCGAGGCGGATGAAAAATTAGCTCCTTCGAGCGCCAGCGACAAAGCCGCCTGAGCGACCTTCCCCGAGCCCATTCCAATTGCCAAATTGGGGGGCTTTCCCACGCCTGTTCAGTCATTTAAATCACCCCTGAGGTTTCCATAATCTGAGCCATTGTCATCCCGCCTTTCCCGATTAACAGGCGCTTCGTGGAGCACACAATGGCTACTACCAAACAGAAACCGTCATCCCTGTCACCGGCAAGCGCCAGCGACGACGGCGTCGGAAATCCGGAAATGCGTGTCATCAAGGAAGCAATGCGGCGCATCGAAGCTGAACGTGACGCAGAGCACGCCAGCAACAACAGGGCTGAGCGCGAAGCACAGGCGAACACGCAGGCCGAAGTACGTGCCCGCCTCGAGCGCGATGCTGCCCGGCTGGCTGAGCAGCGCTTGCGCGCCGAGGAACAAGCAACCGCCGCAGCACGCGAACGGGCCAAGGCCGACCGCGAAGCAATCGCCGCCGCTGAAATGGCCAGGAATGGCGAGGAAGATGCCAAGGAGCAGGCGCAAAAACGGCGTGATGCCGAGTTGGAATCCGCCCGGTTGGCAGAACATAAGGCGGCTCAGGAAAGCGCAATGGCAGAACGAGCCAGCTTGCGAAATGCTGATCTGAAGAAACTGATCGATGAATTAGCCGCTGCAGAAGCCGCCCGGCAACAGGAAGACGCACGCACGGAAGCACAGGCACGCGCCCGCCTTGCAATTGAGCGGCGCGCACTCAGTGAAGCCCAGGCCCGTGCCGCGGCCGAGTCGCGCGCAACTGACGAAGCGCGCCGCCGCGAGGAAGCAGAGATTGCCGCGAGCGAAGTTGCCGAAGGCCGGGTCGCAACCGAAACCAAACTCAAGACGCTCGCCGAAGTCCGCATCGAAGCCGAGTCAAAAGCATCCGCCGAAGAGCAAGCACGCATCAAGGCCGAGCATTCGGCCAGCGCCGCGGCGAAAGGGCGGTTGGCGCAGGAAACGCGCGCCCGCGGCGCCGCCGAAGCCCGCCTGCGACAGGAACAGGAGCTGGCAGCCGTAGAGAAACAGCGGGCAGACGAGGAAACCGCCCTGCTGCGCGAGGTCGAAGCACGCAAGCGCGCCGAACAGGAAGCTAATGCCGAGATTGAGGCCCGCCGGCTCGCCGAAGCGCAGCAACGTGAAGCGGCGCAGGAGCGTGCGCAGGTCGAAAAGGCATTGCGTGAAACAGCTGCTGATCGCGCCAAAGCCGAGCGCGCTACCAGCGAATCGGAAATGGTCCGCCTCGAAGCCGAAAAGAAGCTCGCTGCCGAAGCCAATCAGCGCGCCGCCCTGGTCGAAGAGGCGCGCGCGACGACCGAGCGCAAGCTGAAAGCGGAGCAGCAAGCACGAAAACTCGCCGAAGCCGCCGAGCAAACCGCTCGCGAAGCCATGGAGCAGGCCGAACAACGTCGCGAAAGCGAACAGCAAGCGCATACGCTCACACAGCAACGTCTCGCCGACGAACAGAAAGCCGTTGAAGCTGCACGCGAGCAGGAACAGGTCGAGCGCGAGGCAGCAAAGTCAGCAAGAGAACTTGCAGAAAAAGAGAGTGCCCTGCTCGCGGCAACGCAAGCGCGTCAGCAGGCGGACGCTGACGCCACTCACAAAGCCGAGGAACTGATCGCAGAAGAGCAGCAAGCAGAAGCGCCCGCCAATGCGCGCGCACTAGCAGACGAGCAAGCGGCAGAAGCAGCGAAGGCGAAATGCGAGGCCGAGGAAGCAGCGCGGCATTGGTCGAAAAGGAAAAGTCGGCGCAGCGGCAGGCGCTGGCTGAGGTCGCACGCGCCGCGCACGAGGCAGATGCCGGCGTGTTGGCAAACAGAGAGACCAATGGACGCAATAGCGACCAGACTGAGCGCGCCGTGCGGGTCGAGTCACAACCAGCCACTGCCAACCGCTCTGAGGATCGCATCGTTCTGCAAGCTAAGCCGAATCACAGCGCGACCATTTTCACTTTTTCTGAAACGGTGAACGCAGACTTGATTCGCGTGCCATTTGAGAGCCAGCCAAGCACGCAGCTTCACAACACCGATCCGGCACCGGCGCCCGCGTATTTCAGTTACGCGCGCGCGTTGTCAGAGCCACTGCAACCAGCTGATGAAAGCGAAAACAGTTTCACCGGCAAGCCGGCAGCTACCGACCCCGAATCGCACTACGATATCGACTACAAGCAAGTGCCGCCCGAAGCGACGAAACCGCAAGCGTTTCATTGCCAGTGCCGCGACGGCAACACTGGCGCTGGCCAGCATTGGCGGATTGTTTGCATATGATCGTGTCGCCGGGCTGACACAGGTGTTCGCCGCCGCGCCGCAACGGCCACCCACTTCGCAACAAGCTGCGCAACAAACTGCAGACCAACTTCCTGTTGGGCGCACCAAGTACAGCGAGTTCAGCATGCGCATCAGCGACCGCATCGGTACCACGTCGTCGGTTGCGGAAGTGCAGCACACCGTCGCCCAGCTGCGCTAATCAGCGACAGCTACTTTCCTGCCGCGGCAATTGGTACCGAAGCTATCGGTACCGCAGCTATCGGTACCTCAGCTATCGGTACGGCGGCTATTGGAACTGTGCCACTTGGTACTGTGGCAAGCAGGCGCTATCATTCGCGCCCGGTGACCAGTGTCCATCGTCCAATCCGCAGTTTCGTTCTCCGCCAGGGCCGCATGACGCGAGCCCAGCGGATCGCTTGCGACACGCTGCTACCTGTTTACGGTGTGCCCTACTCACCAGGCCTGCTCGATTTCGAATCTGTGTTCGGCCGGCGTGCACCGACCATTCTCGAGATCGGTTTCGGCATGGGCGAAACAACTGCAGAGGTTGCGCAGCAGCAGCCAGAGATCAACTTTCTCGGTGTCGAAGTACACTCACCCGGTGTTGGCAGCCTGCTCAGAAAGATTGCCGATCGCCAGCTTGAGAACGTTCGAATCGTGCAACATGACGCAGTGGAAGTGGTGCGCGATATGATCGCACCCGGCAGTCTCCGCGGCATTCATGTGTTCTTCCCCGATCCCTGGCCAAAAAAGCGCCATCACAAACGCCGCTTGCTGCAGCCGGATTTGGTAACCCAACTGGCACGACGGCTCGAGCCCGGCGGTTACCTGCACGTGGCGACCGACTGGCAGGATTACGCCGAACACATCCTTGACGTACTTGGACACGAAGCGCTACTGGACAATGCCGCCGAGCGCTACGCGCCACGTCCGGCGTATCGGCCGCAGACCAAATTCGAAGCACGCGGCCTTAAACTCGGCCACGGCGTGTGGGATGTCATCTTTCGGCGCCGCTAACGCCGATCTCATTGATGGCGAACTCAGTCGCAGAACAGGTGAACCGGCAAGCAACGGCAGCGGTGCGCGCTGCGTTACGTTGATTCGACAAACAACGCCAATAGGTCATTGAGAAAGCGCTGTCCTTTCAATGTCGCTCGCAGGCGCTCCGCGCTGTCAACCAACAAACCAGCTTCGACTGCTTGGGCGAGCCGCGTAGTGACTGCGGTGATCGGTAATCCGGTCCGTTCAGAAAACATGCGCCGCTCGACACCGTTTGTGAGCCGCAACGCGTTCATCATGAATTCGACCGGCAGGTCATTTGCCGGAACCACATTCGATGTCTGTATCGCCTCGCCCGCTACCATCCTGCGCAGGTATTCGCTCGGTTGTTTGTAGCGCATCTGGCGAGTAATCCGATCCGGAAATGAAAGCTTCGAATGCGCACCGGCACCGATGCCAAGATAGTCGCCGAACTGCCAGTAGTTGAGGTTGTGCCGACACCGATGTCCCGGCTGTGCAAACGCCGAGGTTTCGTAGTGATCGTAGCCGTGCGAGGCCAGCAACGACTCGATCGCTTGCTGCATCTCTGCCGCCGCATCATGGTCAGGCAGCTGCGGTGGATAGCGATGAAAGTAAGTATTCGGCTCAATGGTGAGGTGATAAGCGGACACATGCTGCGGAGCATACTCGAGCACGCCGCGCACGTCAGATAGAGCTTGTTCGAGCGTTTGGTCGGGCAACGCATACATCAAGTCAACATTGATGTTCTCAAAACAGCTGCGCGCCGCTTCGATTGCCGCTTGTGCCTGTGGCACATCATGAATACGCCCGAGCGCACGCAAGTGCTGCGCATTGAGACTCTGAACACCGACTGACAGACGCGTCACACCAGCGGTGCGAAAGCCGTCAAATCTTGCCGCCTCAACAGTGCCCGGGTTTGCCTCGAGTGTGATCTCGGCGTCGGGAAGCAGCATCACCCTCGCACGCAGGGCCAACAGCAAGCGCTCAATCGACTCGGGCGCCAGCAACGACGGCGTGCCGCCACCAATGAATATCGAGTGCACGGTGCGCCCCCACACGGATGGCAACGTCGATTCCAGATCGCTGATCAGCGCATCGATATAGGCGGACTCGGGAATATCCTCGCGTGCTTCATGCGAATTGAAGTCGCAATACGGACACTTGCGCACACACCAAGGTATATGAACGTAGATCGACAGTGGCGGCAAGGCTTCAAGGTGCACGGTGCCCGGGGACATGATGGTCGCAGTAGATGTGTTTCGCTCGGGCAATTTTTGGTCAGACAATTTTTGATCAGACAATGCTTGATCAGACTGTGACATTCGGTGAAGGATTCCCGCAGCCGATTCTAGCTGTTCGGACCATGGCCGCGTGATCTGTTAATCTCGCCGCTCACGTAGCGAGACCCTGAAGGAAGTACCATGAGCAAAACGGATACAAAGCAAGCCGATATCAGCGTCGACGAACAAGTCGCCAAAATTTTCACCTGGCGACGCGGGTTCAATGCGGTATTCCTTATCGATATCGGGGTCGACCTTGGTCTGTTCAAGACACTGGCCGGGAAACCCGGGCGCTCAGCAGCAGAAATTGCGGGCGAGCTCAAATTGCATCCCCCCTACGTGGAAACCTGGTGCCTGACTGCGTTCGGGCTCGGCTTGCTCGATGCCGACGAGCAGCATCACTACCGTCTCGCACCGCATATGGACAAGATACTGGCATCCCCGGGGCACCCGCGCGACCTGACCGGCTATGTGCGGCTCGGTACTGCCTTCATGACCGAGGATTTCGAACTGTGCCGCAAGGCGTTTCACAGCGGCGAGACGGTCCCCTTCCAGGGTCGCAGCCACGCGTTTGCCGACACCATTGGTGACGCGATTGGAGGACTGCACGCCGCCACCGCGCGCAAGATCCTGCCTGATCTCGAGAATATGACGCAACGCCTGGAAGGCGGCGCGAAGGTGCTCGAAGTCGGCTGTGGCACTGGCCGCTTTCTGATGCAAATGGCCAAGGCCTGGCCCAAAGCGGTCTGTACCGGCGTGGATATCGATCCGACCGGTATTGAGATCGCCCGTAACAAGATCGGCATGGCAGGCCTGGAATCACGTGTCGATGTCATCGAGAGCGACGTCGCAGATCTGCCAGAAGCCAGCTTTGATGCAGTAGTCATGATCGAGGTGCTGCACGAAATCGCACCCCAAATCAGGCAGCACGTTATCAACGGCTGCGCACACGTGCTCAAACCGGGCGGCTGGTTGTTGATCGTGGACGAAACCTACCCGTCCACCCTCCAGGAAGCACGGCAGCCGGAATTCCAGTTCCCGTTGCAGACCGGTTTCGAGGAAATGACCTGGGGCAATGTCATTCCCACGCGTGAGGAGCAGGAGCAGTTGCTAGCCAATGCCGGGTTCAAAGACGCACCCAACCGGTCACTGATCGGCGAAGGGTTCACGATTCTGAGCGTCCAGCGCTAGCCGCACCGCGTCATCCCGCGCCCAGCGCCTGGCAGCCGTCCGGTGCGTTCAGCCTTGCGATAACGTCATGGCACGCAGCAGCTTACGCATTGCCTTGCCCCGGTGGCTAATCCGGTTCTTGCGCGACGGTGCCAGCTCGGCACCGGTCAGGCCCGAACCGCGATCGAGAAACAGCGGATCGTAGCCGAAGCCGCCCGTGCCGCGCGGCGCACGCAGAATCTCACCATGCCATTCGCCTTCGGCAATGACCGGCTGCGGATCGTCGTGCTGCCGCAACAAGACGATGACACAGTAGTAGTGAGCCCGCCGGTCGGTGACTGACGTCATGGCTTTCAGCAAGCGTTCGTTGTTCAGTTCATCCGTCGCCGCCGCGCCGGCATAGCGCGCCGAGTGTACGCCGGGCGCGCCGCCGAGAGCCGGCACGCAGATGCCCGAGTCATCCGCCAACGCTGGCAGTCCCGTGGCCGCGCTGGCATGCCGCGCTTTGGCCAGCGCGTTCTCGACAAATGTCGGGTGCGGCTCCTCCGCAGGTGACACGCCAAGCTCGCTCTGCGCCACGACTTCGAGTCCAAACGGCGTGAGCAAGCGGGCGATCTCGCGCAGCTTGCCGGGATTACCCGAAGCGATCACCATCTTGCCCGACGCAGACAACTCGATCACAGTCCCAGCACCGACTTTTGCATTGCTACCAGCTGTCCAATCCCCTCGCTCGCCAGGTCGATCATGGCATCCAACTCGGGGCGCGAGAAGGCCGCGCCCTCAGCGGTGCCTTGTACCTCAACGAATTCTCCCTGGCCGTTCATCACCACATTCATGTCAGTCTCACACGCCGAATCCTCGGCGTAGTCGAGATCGAGTACCGCCTCGCCTTGGTAAATTCCAACCGACACTGCGGCTACGAAATCAAGAATCGGCCACTGCGAAATCACATCGTTACGCAATAACTGGTTAGCGGCGTCGTATAGCGCGACGTATGCACCGGTGATACTCGCGGTGCGGGTGCCGCCATCGGCCTGGATTACATCGCAATCGATATGCACCGTGCGCTCGCCGAGTAATGGCAAATCCGTCACTGCCCTCAAACTGCGACCAATGAGGCGTTGTATCTCCTGTGTGCGTCCCGATTGTTTGCCGCGGGCCGCTTCACGATCCATCCGTGTACCGGTCGAGCGGGGCAACATGCCGTACTCGGCGGTCAACCAGCCCTGCCCCTTGCCCTTGAGAAATGCCGGTACGCGATCTTCGACACTGGCGGTACAGATAATGCGTGTCTCGCCGCATTCAATCAGCACCGATCCTTCGGCATGGCGTGTGTAGTTACGATGGATGTGGATCGGGCGCAATTCGCGTGCACCGCGTCCGTTCTGACGCATTTCGACTCCTCCACTGACCGGGTATGGCGATGACGATGTTCGGCAACACTGCGCGGTGAGCGATACCAGTGACACGGTTGCTCACCGATTCTGTGTTATCGTTTTCTAGTCCTTGATTGTGGTGGGATTTCTCCCGCCTTGTAAAGCTCGAATCGAATGATCTCCAGCATGACGGGGTACGCGGCGGTCACCGACGAGTCGCCAGTTGGCGGGCTCAGTCTTGATTTGCGCTCGGTAAACCATCGTTATCTCGACATCCAGTTCCGCATGCCCGACGAACTGCGCTTGTTGGAATCCGATCTACGCGAACGCATATCGGCACGCGTTTCACGTGGCAAGGTCGAGTGCCGGATCAGCTTGACCGTGCCCCCAACGATGAACGCCATGCAACTCGATGAGACGTTGCTTGCGCGATTGAAAGAGCTCGATGAGAAGGTACGTTTGACGTTACCGGACGCACAATCACTACGCGTCGCTGATGTGTTGCGCTGGCCCGGCATGTTGGGCAGTGACAGCCTCCCGGTTGAAATCCTCAAAGAGAAGTGTCTGCAACTGGTCGACCAGGCATTGGCCGACCTCGGTGCAGCGCGCGAGCGCGAGGGCGAAAAACTCAAGGCGGTACTGCTTGAACGGGCAAGCAGTGTGGAACAGATCGTAAACGACCTGGCGCCGCGCATCCCGCAGTTGGTGAGCGCCTATCAAGAGAAGCTCTCCGCGCGGCTGCGCGAGGCAATGCTCGACCCGGAAAACGACCGACTGAAACAGGAGGTCGTGATGTTCGCGGCGAAGATCGATGTCGACGAAGAACTGCAACGGCTGGTGACACATGTTTCGGAAATCCGCCGCATACTCGACAAAGGCGGAACAGTCGGCAAACGCCTCGACTTCCTGATGCAGGAACTGAATCGGGAAGCCAATACCCTGGGCTCAAAATCGGCCGATGTCGCAGTCACCCAAGGGGCAATGAGCCTGAAAGTACTGATCGAACAAATGCGCGAGCAGATTCAGAACATCGAATGAAGGGCAACGTCATTATCGTATCCGCGCCGTCCGGGGCGGGTAAGACCTCGCTGGTTAAAGAACTGGTTGCGCGCGATCCGGCTGCCCACATATCAGTGTCCTATACGACGCGCCCGCGCCGGCCCGGAGAAACCGACGGTGTCGACTATCACTTCGTCGATGCCGACACCTTTGAGCGCATGCTGGAGGCGGGAGAGTTTCTCGAAAGTGCCTCAGTACACGGCAATATGTACGGCACCGGACAGAAGTGGGTCGAGCAGCAGCGGGTACAAGGGGTCGACATCGTTCTCGAAATCGATTGGCAGGGTGCCAAACAAGTACGCAAACTGATCCCCGAAGCCATCGGCATCTTTGTGCTGCCGCCCTCGGTACAAACTTTGCGTGGCAGACTCACGAAACGGGCGCAGGACAGCGAGGCGGTGATCGCCACGCGACTGGCTGCGGCCCAAAGCGAGGTCGCCCATGTTCATGAGTTTGACTATGTTATTATCAACGCTGAATTTGGCGACGCTGTAGAGGACCTGATCAGTATCGTGCGCAGCGCGCGACTGCGGCTGGCGACACAGCTCGATCGAAACCAAGCTCTTATCAACAGCCTAAAGTGATCGGCGTATGGCACGAATCACAGTCGACGATTGTCTCAGTAATATTTCCAACCGCTTTGAGCTAACGCTTGCGGCAACCTATCGGGCCCGGCAAATAGCGACCGGCGCGTCTGCGCAGATCGAAGCCAACAAGGACAAGCCGACGGTGATCGCACTGCGCGAGATTGCAGCCGGCAAAGTGGGGCTCGAGGTCCTCAACGCCAGGTCGTAGGGTCGGGTCTTGAGCCCACTGCCTCAATCAGGAGCAGGCAGGCAAACCGATCGACACCATGACTCCCGTACAAACAGAACAGCAGGTAGCCCCGGCCGAGACGACGCCGGAAGCCGATGTTCTGTTCCGGGAAGCGGCTGACTATCTCAGGCCGGAAGACGTTTCACAGCTCGAAAGCGCTTACCAGTTCAGCGATAGCGCACACCACGGTCAGTTCCGCCTGACCGGTGACCCCTACATTTCCCATCCAGTCGCGGTTTCACAGATTCTCTTGCAGTGGCGGCTCGACGCTCAAGCACTGACCGCGGCCTTGCTGCACGACGTGATGGAAGACACCTCGGTAACCAAGGACGAGATCGAGGAGAAATACGGCAAGACGGTTGCCGAACTGGTTGACGGCGTATCAAAACTCGACAAATTCCAGTTCGAGTCTCAGGAGCACGAGCAGGCCGAGAATTTTCGCAAGATGCTGCTGGCCATGGGGCGCGACGTACGCGTCATCCTCATTAAACTGGCCGACCGCCTGCACAACATGCGCACACTGAACGCTATGCAGCCGCACAAGCGGGCGCGCATCGCTCGTGAAACGATGGAGATCTACGCGCCAATTGCAAACCGTCTCGGTCTGAACATGCTCTACCAGGAGCTGCAGGACCTGTCGCTCCAACACCTGTATCCCAACCGTTATCAGGTACTGATGAAGGCGCTCACCCGGGCGCGCGGCAATCGGCGCGAAGTGGTGGGCAAAATTCTCGAGGCAATTCGCAAGGCATTGCGAGATCACCATATCGATGCCGTCGTTTCCGGACGCGAGAAGACGCTGTATAGCATCTACAAAAAGATGATCGAGAAGACCTTGTCGTTCGCCGAGGTATACGACATTTATGGTTTTCGCGTGATTGTCAATGACATCCCGTCGTGCTACCTGGCACTGGGCGCGCTGCATCAGCTCTACAACCCGATTCCCGGCAAGTTCAAGGACTACATCGCGATCCCGAAAGACAACGGTTACCAGTCCTTGCACACGACCCTGTTTGGACCGTTCAGTACGCCGATCGAAGTTCAAATCCGAACCCAGGAGATGCACCGGATCGCAGAAGCAGGCGTGGCGTCACACTGGATGTACAAGGAAAGCGGCGCATCGCTGTCCGATCTGCAGACCAAGACGCACCGATGGATGCAGAGCCTGCTCGAAATGCACTCGCAATCGGGCAATGCGGCGGAGTTTCTGGAACACCTGAAAGTCGATCTGTTTCCCGACGAGGTCTACGTCTTCACTCCGAAGGGGCAGATCATGTCGATGCCGCATGGCGCTACCTGCGTCGACTTTGCCTATGCCGTGCATACGGACATTGGCAATCGCTGCGTGGCGGCAAAGGTCAATCATGAACTGGTACCGCTGCGCACCGAACTTAGCAGTGGTGATCGGGTCGAGATTGTGACTGCAGCACACGCCAAACCGAATCCGGCCTGGTTGAATTTCGTCGTGACCAGCAAGGCGCGATCGAGTATCCGTCACGTAATGAAGACCATGCAGTACGAGGAATCGGCAAAACTGGGCGAGCGATTGCTGACACAAGCTTTGGTGGCGCTTAAATCGGCGCCGGACAAGATTAGCGACGAGCAATGGGCGCAACTGCTGAAAAGCATTGGAGCAAAATCGCGTGAAGAAGTGCTGGCCGATCTTGGCCTGGGAAAACAGCTCGCGGTTGTCGTTGCACGCAAATTGTTGTCCATCGGCGATCAGGACGGTGGCACCCGGCAACCAGGCAGCCTCGTCATTCACGGCTCGGAGGGCATGGCCTTGCAGTTCGCCAAGTGCTGCCATCCCATTCCAGGTGATCCGATTATCGGCTACCTGCGCAAGGGGCATGGACTGGTGATTCACACCCACGATTGTCCGGTGGCGCGGCGCTCGCGCGCTGATCCGGACAAATGGATGGACGTCGAGTGGGCGCCTGATTCAAGAAAAATGTTCACTGTCAGCTTGCGAGTGCTGGCATCGGAAGGGCGCGGAGTACTGGCGAAAATTGCCGCCGAGATCGCCAAGACCGAATCAAACATCGAGAGCGTCAGCCTTGAACCGTTCGACTCGTCAGCCTACGCCGAGATCAATTTCACTGTTCTGGTCGCCAACCGTCTGCACCTGGCCAGAGTCATGCGCAGCCTGCGTAGTGTCCCCGAAGTGGTGCGGGTGATTCGCCTGAAATCCTGATACGGGTGATTGCTCACTAAGGCGATTTTGATCTGAGTCAAGCAAGCTGGCACGATCCTTTTATAATGGGTAAATACTCTCTGATCAGGCAATGAAAATGAAGCGCATTCTCGTATACATCGCGCTGATCGCACTTGGCTCGTATGGTTTCCCGGCCGCTGCGGAAGAAGATTTCGAGGAAGATTTCGAGATTGAATATGTCCGGCAGGAGTCGCTGGAAATACCCGGCTTAAGCGCGGGTTGCCACGTCTGTGAATGGCGGCCCAAGCTCAACCAGAAGCCGGCTGCTGAACAATGCGGTGTCAATGATGCCGGCGACCCGATTATTGGTCTGTTCGAGTGCGGCTTTTCGCAAGACTGCGAGCGGGTCTGTAATCTCCTTAGCTGCGGCGAGAGTTGAGTCGGCGAGCCGCTCCGCCCGGCGCTGATCACACCTCCCACATGACCCCGCCACACAGGGTCTTTGCAACACTGTAATACCCCTTCTTCCGCAACAGTCAGCGGCGTCTCCGAACGGCGACGGAAAAACCCTCTTTTTCCTTGCCTGGCGTTGCGCGGCTGAACCCAACCCGTTGATAAATAGCGTTTAACTGACTATGGCACAGCGGTTGCCATAAGGGCTTCAAACGCGCCAGACAGGTATAGTCAGCGCGCGCATAGCCAGCGGAGGAATAGATATGCTTGACCCCGTTACCAGTTTCCAGCATCGACCGATGCGTACCGTCAGCAGCGTTCTGCAGGAAGGCGTGCAAACGCTGTTCGAACTGCTGATCGTATCGCTCCTGTTATTGGGCATTATCGGCTTCGTATTCAAGGCGTTCGGCAGCAATGGCTTGGTGCTGCGGCTGCTACAAAGCGCCTGGCAGGGCGGCCCGGGCTACCTGCTGTTTGCAACAGCGGCGTTGGTGATCAGCCTCGTATGGCTGAGGCGCTTCTTCTACCGTCGACCGGCAGCAATTGGCCGGGGCGGTGATGTGCTGGTTTTCGGCTTTCTTGCACTAGGAGCGTTCTTCGGCCTGCGGCTGATCATCACAGGCGGATTCTGAGTGCTATCTGGTTGCGCCAAAGAGCCAATGTCGCCCATCACCGACATCGAATTTTCAATTAAAAACAGTTACTTGCCTACCGCGTTCGGTTTGATGTCGGTGAGCGGCGACTGCCCACGCGTGGTTCTGACTGAAACGATTGCTTCCTCCCACCCAGCGCCTGCTCTAGGCGCATGAAAAGAAAGGCCACAGCAATGCGGCCTTTCTTTCTTTTTTCGGTTGGTGCGTTCTCGCCAGCGATACCGGTCCGGGACATTTAATAGCACGTGTAGTCGACAAGGTCGTGTCTGTCGCGACCAGATTCAGTGGATGACTGACCCTCATCATCTACTCCTGATCGAATACATTGCTCGCTTCATGTACCGCAGCGCATCGCTGCAACTCAATATCGCTGCAATTCAAAATCGCTGCTATTCAAAATCGCTGCTATTCAAAATGGCACCTTATTGGTCACAGCCACTTATTCATCACGGCGTCGGACCGGATTCCACAAGTCACCCAAACCACTGATGCGGCACTGCGCCACATCACCGTCTTCAATCACTACTGCACCAGGCGTTCCGGTACTGATGATGTCGCCCGGGAACAGCGTCGCAACATGGGAATGGAATGCAACCAGATAGAAGGGCGGGAATGCCATATTCGAAACGACATTCTCACGGTGCAGCGTGTTGTTCTTCCAGGTGCCTACTTTTAGTCCGAGCAAATCGGGAACTTCATCAGTCGTAATCAGTTCGGGGCCGAAAGAAAAGAACGTGTCGAAGTTCTTCGAGCGCGTCAGGAAGCGCGGGTTCTTCTGCAGGATATCTTCGGCCGTCATGTCGATGATCAGACAATAGCCAGCGATATACGCCTGCGCCTCATCTTCCGAAATGCGGCGACAGGTCTTGCCAATAATGACGCCGATCTCTGCCTCTGCGGTGACGCGTTGCGACTGTGGCGGCAACTCAATCACGTCTCCGGGTCCGATGATGGTGTTGTCACACTTCATGAACGAAGCGGGTTCCGTGGGGTACGGCGCGTCGAGATCCGCGGCGTGGTCACGATAGTTCAGTCCGATACCGAGAATCTTGCGCGGATGTCGGTACAGCGGCCCGAATCGCAAAGTATCTGCCCCAAGCTTCACCGGTGTCACTTCGGCGTCGGAAACAATCTCGGTCGACAGGCCCTGAACAATGATGCTGTACAAATCAGTGGGCCATGCTCTTCCCAAGTGTCCGTTGATCGCGGTAACCGGCACAATGCCTTGCGAAGTAACAACAGCCGCTTGTTCACCGGCGTGTTCGGTTCGGATCGTACAAAGACGCATGTGTCGTGTTCTCCTGCAACTAGTTTGTGCTATTACGGCCTAGCCAGCTGGCTGTGTCCGGATCGGGCTCGCCGCAATGTTCGACTTCAGCACAGGCGAGCAGACGACAGAAAGTAGTGTACAAAAAAGGGGTCAGCGTGATGCTGACCCCTTTCAAAGAATGGTAGGCGGTCGGGGGCTCGAACCCCGGACCAACGGATTAAAAGTCCGCTGCTCTACCAACTGAGCTAACCGCCCAAAAAAAGACGCGCATTGTAGCGGTTGGCCGCTTTCACGGTCAACCAAGCCCCCCGCTATTGCTCGCCTTGCAGCTTGATGTTCAATCAGACATACACCGTTGGATCGGCGATACCGGCATCCTCGAAGCCCTTGCGACGGATTCGACAGGAATCACACTGGCCGCACGCCTGCCCGCCTCTGCTCGGCTGGTAACAGGAAAGTGTCTGTGACAAATCGACACCCGCATCAACACCACGCTTGATGATCTGCGCCTTGCTCAGATCCACCAGCGGCGCGTGAATCTGCAACCGCACGCCTGCAACAGCTGCCTTGGTTGCAAGATTCGCCATCGCCTCGTAGGCCTGCAGGTATTCAGGCCGGCAGTCGGGATAACCGGAATAATCGACCGCATTAGCACCGATGAAGATATCGCTGCTACCGAGCACCTCGGCCCAAGCAAGTGCAAGTGACAGCAAGATGGTGTTGCGCGCCGGAACATAGGTCGACGGTATGCCAGACGAAGGTGACGTTGGAACGGCGATGTTCTCGTCAGTCAGTGCCGAGCCGCCGAACGCCGTAAGATCGAGCTTGATGATTTTTTGCTCGCGCGCGCCGAGCATGGAAGCAACGCGCGCAGCGGCTTCCAATTCAACCCGATGGCGCTGGCCGTAATCGACCGAAAGCGCATAACAGTCGAACCCCGACTGGCGCGCGAGTGCCAATGTCGTAGCAGAATCAATTCCGCCGGAAACGAGTACGACCGCGGCTTTCATGAACGGATGCCAACAGTGAAAGGTAGGTTGCGCCGAGCCGAAAGAACGAACCCGACAACAGCGCCAAGTGAAGTAAAGACACCATCATCGTCGAGGACAAAACTAGGAGACACGTGCCAGGCCGGTGTGAAACGGATTACGGCAAGCGCTTGAGACGTTCCTGCGCGTTCTTCGCCGCCCGCGAGTCAGGGTAGGTGGCGATCAACTTCTCCCACGTGTCACGCGCTGCAGGGGCGTCCTCCAGCCCGATAAACGCACTGCCCATATTGAGCATTGCATCAGCCGCTTTGGCGCTATTCGGGTACTTGGCGATCAATTCTTTTTGCGCATCGATCGCATTACGGTAGGCACGTAACTGATAGTACGCATCACCGGTCCAGTACTGCGCATTCACCGCCAACGGGTGCTGGGGATACTGTTGTGCGACGTGCTGAAACGCAGCAATGGCATCCTGGTATTCACCAGCACGGTACTTCGCCATCGCAGCCTCATAGGCGCGTAACACCGCCAGGTTCGTCTCCCGGTCGTCTGGCGACGCCGACGTCACCGGCGACGGGATAGAACCGGTCGCTGCCGACTGTTCCAGCCTCTCAACACGGGTCTGCAAATCAGACAACGTGCCGGTCGTTTTCTTGGTTTCGTCCAGTATTTCTGTATTGGACGACTCGAGCCGTCGTAAGCGCGTATCGAGGTCGAGGTACATATCTTTCTGACGCTTGTCGGCATTGCGAATACTATTACTCAGTTCCTCGACTTTGCCGCGCAGCTTGTTCAGCTCCCGGTTCAAGCCTTCGAGCTGATTCATCAGTTGCACCATTGCACGGGCATCGGGCCGTGGCGCTTCCGCCTGAGCAATCAGGATCGCATCAGTTGTTCCTAAAGTCACAGTCGAAGGTGGTGTCGTCTCCAAAGAATCCCCCAATGCAGAGGGCAGCACGATCAGCGATGCGGTTGCAAATACCGTCGCGGTCAGCACGCCCCGGCGCGACGGATGACAGCTTGTTAGCAATCGGAGAAAGGAGTTCATTGCAGGCACTGACAGTTGCTTTCGCCGGTCACTGCATAATTTTCCCAGTCACGGTACGACAGGACATGCACGGTGCGGCAATCACGCACACACCAACGAATCATCAGGGTTGGTCGACGTAGACAATATCGCTGCGACGATTCTGCGACCAGCTTGCTTCATCCTGGCCGAAGGCAACCGGCCGCTCCGCACCGAAACTGACTGTTTCAATACGGTTTTCCTCTACGCCGAGCAGGGTCATAGCTCGCTTGACACTTTCGGCACGGCGTTGACCCAGCGCAAGGTTGTACTCGCGGCTGCCCCGGTCGTCGCAGTTACCCTCGACCTTGATTCTCAGCTCAGGGTTGGTCAGCAGAAAGTTGGCATGCGCCTCAATGATCGGTACGTATTCTTCCTTGATGTCGTAACGGTCGAAGTCGTAATAGATGCTGCGCTCGGCGAGTGGGCTACCCGGCTCGTTGAGTTGCAACCATGGATCATCTTGCGTTTGGGTGTCGCCAAACCCTTCGTCAGACAACGGCCGAATGACCGGTTCGTCCAAGCCGCCTGCTTGCTGGTCGGCCATTTCCATCTCGTCGGCCATTTCCTGCCGCCTTTGCTGTTCCTCGAGCTGGCGCCGCAGCTCTTCCTGCTCCCGCTGGATCTGAGCCTGCTTCTCCGCTTCGGCACGTTCGAGTTCGGCCTGACTTTGTGATTCCTCGAATATATCGCGCTGCTCGATTTCGGCAGTCTGTTGCCCCTGACCCGCACAACCAACAATCAAGAAAGCGACACTAAAGGCAATGATTACCTTGTTCATTCAGGTGACTCCTTTCGGCGATTGTTCAACAGCGGCCCCCATGCAGGTTCACGAATATCTCCGGCCTGTGCGGTGATTCTTTGCTTTACCCGACCGTCGCTCGAGACGGCGGCTAATATACCACGCCCCTTACGCTCAGAAGCGTAGAGAATCATCTTTCCATTCGGTGCAAAGGTCGGCGACTGATCCAGCCTTCCCGAGGTGAGAATCTGCACTTGTCCCGTGGCAATGTCCTGGACGGCAACATTGAACCGTCTCTGGTTACGGTGAATGAAAACAAAGGATTTGCCGTCCGGGCTATGTCGCGGCGTTACGTTGTAGCCACCTTCAAAGGTCATGCGTCGCGGGTCGCCGCTGCCATCCACCCGCATACGATAGATCTGCGGACTGCCTGCCCGATCGGAGGTAAACAACAGATATCTTCCGTCCGGAGAGAAGTTCGGTTCCGTATCGATTGACTGGCTGTAAGTCAACCGCCTGGCACCCGTGCCGTCGGCGTTGATCAAGTAAATTTGCGACACGCCGTCTTTGGTCAGCGTCACCGCTAGCCGTTTGCCATCAGGCGACCAGGCCGGCGCCGAATTGGAGCCTGAAAAGGCAGCCAGAACCTTGCGGCTGCCATCGAACACGTTGAGCACATAGATGATCGCCTTGCGTTTCTCGAATGAAACGTATGCAACACGCGTGCCGTCCGGTGACCATTGGGGCGAAATAATCGGCTCATCGTAGCGATGCACAACCTGCGGGTTATAGCCATCGGCGTCGGCGATCTGCAGTTCGAACGTTTCGCCTCTCTTTACCACGTAGCTAATCTTGGTCGAGAAGGCACCGACGTCCCCGGTCAATTTCTCGTAGATGAGGTCAGATATCTTGTGCGCCGTGGCCCGCAACTGGCGCGAATCAACCA
The DNA here is from genome assembly GCA_020354125.1 of Betaproteobacteria bacterium. Taxonomy (GTDB): domain Bacteria; phylum Pseudomonadota; class Gammaproteobacteria; order Burkholderiales; family Eutrophovitaceae; genus SG8-40. The sequence continues at coordinate 2,560,528 of CP070643.1, forward strand.
GGAACGAGAAACCGAGCGACTGAGCCTCACTGCCCACGTCGAACATGCGAAATCGCACTTCGACTTTCCCGCCAGGTCGCGGCACAACGTCGCCAATCACCAGATTCTGCGCGCCTTCACTGCGCCAATAGGCATAATCCACGTCCTTGACCTGCGTCGGGAACGGTCGCTTGCTGCCTACGGCACCAAGGCGAAACAGGCCGCTACGACGTAGATCAGCCGAGACGATCTGGCTGATTTTCTGCTCGTATCTTTGTTCGTTACCAAGCGGCAATACCGTGATCGGGATCTGGCTCGCGCCACCTCCAATTACATCAATGGTCAACTGAGCTTGAGCCGGCAGCGAGCCGACCAGCAACAGCACCGCAAGGATCCATGTTTTCACCATTCTCAAACTGCGCATCACACTTACTCTCTGGGACGGAAAGACAGATTAAACTTTCTGAAATACCGCTGGAAAAGCGGATCGGCCGGTTCCGGCACCGGTAATGGCTGTGCCGCCATGATAGCCCTGCGCACCGCATCGTCGTAGGCCTCGACACCGCTTGATTTTTTCAGCCTCGCTTCAAGAACATCACCGCCCGGCAACAGTACGACCTCATATACCGCTTCCGGATTGCCTTTCATATCAGGTGGCAATCTGACCTTGCCACGCACTTTTGCCTGAATTTTCGCAATGTAGTTATTGACCAGCGCCTGCTCCCTTCTCTGGGCTTCCGCCGCCGCGCGTTCTTTCGCTTCTCGCTCGCGCCGGATCTGCTCCTGTCGTGCCAGTTCCTCCTGGCGTCTTTTCTCCGCCGCTTCGCGCTCCAGCCTGAGGCGCTCTTGTTCGGCGCGGCGCTGCTGCTCTTCAATGCGCAACTGTTCGGCGCGCTGCTCTTCCTCGATCCGCCGGCGCTCCGCCTCGATGCGCTGGCGCTCTTCCTCGGCTTTCTTTCGCTCCTCTTCGAGGCGACGCTTCTCTTCTTCAGCCCTCTTTCGCTCCTCTTCGAGGCGACGCTGCTCTTCCTCGGCCTTCTTTCGCTCCTCTTCCAGCCTGCGCTTCTCTTCTTCGAGCCGGCGTTGTTCTTCCTCGCGCCGACGTCTTTCTTCTTCTTCCTTGCGCTTTCGTTCTTCTTCGAGCCGCCGTTTCTCTTCTTCCTCCTTGAGCCGTTGCGCTTCGGCCAGCCGTAGTCTTTCCTCCTCGGCCGCCTTCAGCTCTTCCTGACGTTTGAGTTCCGCCTCGCGTTCCTTGCGCTGTTTTTCCTTCAGTTCGATATCGGCCTGGCTCGGTTTGGGCGGCTCCGCCGCCGGCTGTACTGGTGCCGGCTTCGGCGCCGGACGGGGTGGTTCGACCGCAGCCTGCGTCGGCACCGGCTCGGGTTTGACAGGCTCCGGTTCAGGCTCTGCTTTGGGTTCCGGTTTGGGCTCAGGTTTAGGTTTCGGTTCAGGCTTTGGTTTGGGTTTTGGCGCAGGTTCGGGCTTTGCCTTGGCTTCAGGTACAGGCGCTTCCCAGTACTCGACGAACACCGGGTCGACCTGCTCCTTTTGCCAGCTGATGCCAAAGAACAACAAACCAAAGAAGAGGGCGTGGACAAAGACGGCGAGCAGACCTGAAGCCACTCGTCCCGGCTCAGGTACCGTTTGCATCAGCTTTTCGGCACTGCCATCAGGCCAACCCGCTGCACCTGCAATTTCTGCAGCAGATCCATCACTTCCATCACCTTTTCGTAGCGGACGCTCTTGTCAGCGGAGATCAGCACCGGCTGTTCCGGCTTCGTCTCCTGCTTGGACTGAATCACCTCAATAAGTTCCTGCTTGGAGACGGCACGCGATGCGCGCGATCGATCGCGGTCGATATAGGACAGTGTGCCGTCAGCACGAATAGTGACCTCGAGTGGCCGGACCGGAGGCCGCCCTGCCTCACCAATGGTAGGCAGCTCGACCACACCCGGATTGAGCAGTGGTGCCGTCACCATGAAGATCACCAAAAGAACCAGCATGACATCAATGTATGGCACGACATTGATCTGGTTCATCAGCCGGCGTTGTCGCCGCACCGCCATCTCAGTGCTCCTCCTGTTCCATGTCCGGCCCCTGTGGCGTGGACGGGAAATTCACCTGCCGCTGAAGAATGTTGGAAAACTCTTCCATGAAGCTGTCGTAACGCGTCGACAGGCGCTCGATATGGCGAACGTAATGATTGAACGCAACGACCGCCGGTATTGCCGCAAACAAACCCATGGCAGTCGCAACCAGGGCTTCGGCGATTCCGGGCGCGACTTGCGCAAGCGTAGCCTGGCCAACATTTGCCAGGCCGCGAAACGCGTTCATGATGCCCCACACCGTCCCAAACAGCCCGATATAAGGGCTCACCGAACCGACCGTGGCCAAATAAGACAAATGCGATTCAAGATAGTCGAGCTCGCGCTGATAGGTCGCACGCATGGCCCGGCGCGTGCCGTCCATCAGCACTGGCAAACTGATACCGGGCTGCTTGCGTAACTTTACGAACTCACGAAATCCCGATTCGAATATTCGTTCGAGGCTTCCGGCGTCGTTGCGACTGGATACCGCCGCCTGATATAGCGTGCCCAGGTCGGCGCCACTCCAGAAGCTGCGCTCGAACTCGTCGGCGCGGCGCAGTGCATCGCGTATAACAAACGTTTTTCGAAAAATAAACCACCAGGAGACGAGCGACATCCCCAATAGCAATGCCATGACCAGTTGCACGAGCACGCTCGCATTGCTGATCAAAGAAAGCAGTGACATATCTTCGGTGACGTTCATTACTTTGATTTCCTCATCATCCTGTTGGTATCGGTTTGTTAGTATCGGTCGCGTTGCTGAAGGCCGCACCGATTTCCTTTGGCAAAGGCTGTGGACGAAAATTTCCGCTCTCCACGCACGCCAGATTGACGCTTGCTCGCACTAACGTCGCGTCGCCGCAACTCACCTCTTGTGCGAGTGTCACCTGCGCACGCCCTACCTGGGTTATTGCAACACTGACGTCAACCAGGTCGTCGAGCCGGGCCGGCCGAACGAACTTCAGTTCCATACCGCGCACGATGAACAACACACCGAATCGCCGTTTGAGTTGATGCTGCTCGAATCCGAGATGCCGAAGCCATTCGGTCCGTGCCCGTTCGAGAAAATTCAGATAGGTGCCGTGATACACGACTTCGCCAGCATCGGTGTCCTGGAAATACACCCGTATGGCGATTGAAAACTCGATCTCAGTTCTCCTGCCACAATTCGCCATTGGCTCCGGAAGCCGGGGCACGCAGTCCGAAGTGACGATAGGTGACCGCCGTGGCAATGCGACCGCGCGGCGTTCGCTGCAAATACCCCTGCTGAATCAAAAACGGTTCGAGCACATCTTCGATGGTGTCGCGGGCCTCACCGATCGCTGCGGCAAGATTATCGATCCCAACAGGTCCGCCGTTGAACTTTTCCATGATCGCCAGCAGCAGTTTGCGATCCATGACATCGAGTCCGAGCACGTCAACGTCGAGCATACCGAGCGCGGCGTGCGCCGTTTCGCGATCCACTACTCCGCGGGCTTTCACCTCGGCATAATCGCGCACGCGCCGCAGCAAGCGGTTGGCGACACGAGGCGTGCCGCGAGAGCGCGACGCAATCTCCACTGCGCCAGCGTAATTGATTTCGACCTTCAGCAGGCCGGCTGAGCGTTGCACAATCTGCTGCAATTCTTCGGCCGTGTAAAACTCCAAGCGGGCAACGATGCCAAATCGATCACGCAGCGGATTGGTCAGCATGCCGGCACGCGTCGTCGCACCGACCAAAGTAAACGGCGGCAAGTCGAGCTTGACCGATCGCGCTGCCGGGCCTTCGCCAATGACGATATCGATTTGGTAATCCTCGAGTGCCGGGTAGAGGATCTCCTCAACCACCGGCGACAGTCGATGAATCTCGTCGATGAACAGCACATCGTTGGGTTCAAGATTGGTCAGCAATGCCGCCAGGTCGCCCGGGCGTTCCAGTACCGGTCCGGACGTCTGGCGCACGTTGACACCCATCTCGCGGCCGATGATATGCGCCAACGTCGTCTTGCCAAGACCGGGAGGGCCGAACAACAGCACGTGGTCAAGCGCTTCGCGGCGTCGACGCGCTGCTTCGATAAAGATCCCCAGTTGGGAACGGATCTTCTCCTGACCGACGTAGTCTTCAAGCTGCCTCGGGCGCAGCGCCCGTTCCATCACCTCTTCATCAGAAGAGATCGGCGCTGGAGCGATCAGACGATCAGTTTCGATCATTCCCGCGGTAAAAGACTTTCGAGCAAGCAAAAAGTCTCAAGCCGAATCACGCTTGAATCCTTCCACAAAGGGCCGCACCGAGTCGCCATGCAGTCGTACCTCATCTACTCGCTGTACAGCGATTTCGTCCATGCGCTGGTTGACCATTCCGGTCAGATTGAGAATCACGGTCGTGAAATACCGCTTGCCAAGTGGTGACAGGGCAAACGCCTGTCCTTCGCCATTCGCCGCGCCCTGAATCGAGAAACGCATGCGCTCGTCCTCTTCGTTCCATAGCGCCTGCATCCGCGCCCGATCTTCCTCAATGCCCGGCATAGGGCTGAGCTTGCCAGCAAAGCTCAAAGTCATCATCACTTGCGTAGACACAGTGTGATCGATGATCTGTACTTGCTTGCCACCGGTCTCGGTTCGAAAATGAGACACCAGCGCAGCGATTTCCTCGTCGCTAAAGGTGTTGGCAAACAACTCTGCCCAGCCTGGTCGCAGCCACGCCAGATCGGAAAAATCGCGATCAATGTCGTCCATCATGGTAGCGAGTAGCGCCTGCTCGGCCTTTTGCCACCAACGGTCATCAGGTTGCCAACGATCGCCGAGTCGTTCGTCATGCCCAACCTGGCCGAGATACGATCGTATGGAGACCAGCGATTCCTGTTTCAGATAGTAGTGGCCGATTGAGACGGTGGTGCCGAGATCGTGCAGCGAAATCAGCTCTTCGACTTTTGGATTCGATTGCCCGGCAACGGTATCAGACAGACAAAATAGCGCAGAAAAAATTGCGACGAATACTGTTAGAGATACTGCCCGCATTTAGTCCGTTGTCTCCTCATCACGGCGCGCCCGCCGTACACAACTCGCCCGATGTTGCCGCCCATGCGAACGAACCATCGATGAAATTTGCGCAGATTATATCCCAGGCGTTTGCTTCGTAACATGATTCTGTGCAGGCATTTACTACTGGCAGGCAAGCTGTCGCCGCACGGCGACAGCTTGCGCAGAGTTTTGAACAAAGCAACGTGAACGAAATATTCGATTGATGATCGTGCAACAGGTAACGATCAAGCGGGCGCACTGCTATGGAAGATCTGTGCTCAGGAAGATTTTGACAGCTGTTTGAGAGCGTGACGAATCGCTTCGGAAACGGTTAACTCAGTTGGCAATTTCGACAAAGCCGCGTTGGCTTCCTTTTCACTGTAACCAAGAGCAAGCAGCGCACGCAGTGCATCGCCGCGCGCATTGGGTGCGACTGCGGCGTCTTCGCTGTGCATGGTGCCGGGCAACCGGTCTCTGAGTTCAAGCATGAGTCGCTCCGCGGTTTTCTTGCCGATCCCCGGTATGCGGGTCAGGCGCGATGTATCCTGCGCGGCAACAGTCTGATGCAACTCGGGCACTGACAATCCCGACAGAACCGCCAGCGCGGTACGCGCCCCTACGCCACTGACCCGCAGCAACTGACGAAATAGCTGGCGCTCTTCGTCGGTGGCAAAGCCGAACAACAGATGAGCGTCTTCCCGCACAACAAGGTGTGTGAACAAGGTCGTCCTGTTACCGGTCGCCGGCAGCTGATACAACGTGCTCATCGGCACATCGAGCTCATAGGCCACGCCTTGCACCTCGAGGGCGACCATCGGGGGTTGTTTCTCGAGCAATATCCCGGTTAGCCGGCCAATCACACCAGCCTCCCGTGACGCATCCGATAGCCCGCCGTGGCAAGCGAGCCCATGCCCATGCCACCGTGGGCGTGACAGATGGCGCACGCGAGTGCGTCGGCGGCATCGGCGCCCGGCGCAGCCGGCAATGAAAGCAGTCGTCGCACCATCTCCTGGACCTGCTCTTTCCTGGCGTGCCCGTTACCAACCACCGCTTGCTTGATCTGTAACGCAGTGTACTCGGTAACCGGCAAGCGCCGACCGACCGCAGCACAGATGGCTGCACCGCGAGCCTGACCGAGCAACAAAGTCGACTGCGGGTTGACGTTCACGAACACCTTTTCGATGGCAACCTGGTCAGGCGACCCTTGGTTCATGACCTCTTCGAGGCCTTCAAGAATGGTCTTGATACGCTCGGGCAATTGCGCGTCCGGGGTTCGAATGCGCCCGCTGGTCACATAAGCCAGCTGCCGGCCTGATTGCTCAACCAGTCCGAACCCGGTCACTCGTAAACCCGGGTCAATACCTAGAATTCGCATGTCGTTTCCTGTCGCCTGCGTCGGCGCGCACCGCTGCGACAATGAACCCGCTTTCAGTCGGTATCGATAATCGCCGTCGTGTAAACCTCCTGCACGTCATCGAGCGCCTCCAGGGCATCAAGGAGTTTTTGCATGCGGCCGGCATCGTCACCTTCAAGCACATTTTCGGTGGTCGGCTTGTAGGTCACTTCGGCATATTCCGCCTTAAGACCGGCTCCTTCAAGCGCTTGTTTAACGCTGGAGAAATTGGCTGGTTCGGTAATCACCTCAACCGAGCCATCGTCGTTGGCGACAATGTCCTCGGCGCCGGCGTCAAGCGCCGCCTCCATGACCGTCTCTTCATCCGTTCCCGGCGCAAAAACCAGTTGACCGCAATGTCGAAACAGGAATGCGACTGAACCGTCAGTGCCAAGGTTTCCGCCGTGTTTGGTGAGGACGTGGCGAACGTCGGCGACGGTACGGGTGCGATTGTCGGTCATGCAATCAACCATCACCGCCGCTCCGCCGATGCCGTAGCCCTCGTAGCGTATTTCCTCGTAGTCGACACCTTCAAGATCGCCCGAACCTTTTTTGATGGCGCGTTCGATGGTGTCCTTTGGCATGTTGCTATCCAGCGCCTTGTCCACGGCCAGACGCAGCCGCGGATTGGAATCAGCTTCCGGGCCGCCCAACCGAGAAGCGACAGTGATTTCCTTGATCAATCGGGTGAATATCTTTCCACGCTTCGCGTCGGCAGCTGCCTTGCGATGCTTGATGTTTGCCCACTTGCTATGTCCTGCCATATCCTCATCCGCAAAATAGAGCTGGCGCTGAGTTGTCCGACCGCGGCTCGTGTTAAGACGTCGATCGCTCGAATCTGTTTCGGCGCAGACATTCTCCGGTCCAGACGGTTTCACTACTGACGCCGCTAATAGATACAGTTACTGTCCCGGCGCTGAAGTCTAGCATAGCGATATTTGCGACTTCCGCTCTACCCAAGGCGCGAAATGCAGTGCCAGCGTCCGAACAAAACACGCCCTGTCAGTGCCATTTCTTATCGCATCGATCTCTACTCGAATCGATCTCTAATCGGTGCGATGTCTAAACACTGCGATATCTAGACGTTGAAGCGAAAGTGCATGACATCGCCGTCATGCACCACGTACTCCTTGCCTTCAACGCGCATTTTCCCGGCCTCCTTGGCAGCCGTTTCTCCCTGCAACGCAACGTAGTCTTGAAAGCTGATCACTTCGGCCCGGATGAAACCTTTTTCGAAGTCGGTATGAATCACGCCCGCCGCCTGTGGCGCCGTGTCGCCTTTGTGTATGGTCCACGCCCGCACTTCTTTCTCCCCCGCTGTGAAATAGGTCTGCAAGCCCAATAAATCATATGCTGCACGTATCAGGCGATTCAGACCAGGTTCTTCAAGTCCCATGTCGGCGAGAAACAGCTGCTTGTCCTCTTCGCTCAGGTCAAAGATTTGCGCCTCGAGCGCGGCACAGATGACGACGACCGGCGCACTCTCGGCAGCGGCAGCCTTTGTCACCGCTTCCAGCAACGGATTATCCGTGAAGCCGTTCTCGCTGACATTGGCGACGTACATGGTCGGTTTCATGGTCAGCAGAAACAGCGGCCTGATCACCGCCAGTTCCTCCTTGGCGAGGACAACACTACGGGCAGGCCGGCCTTCATTGAGAGCCGCTTCGATTTTCTCCAAAACCGCCACCAGTCGTTGCGAGTCTTTGTCGCCACCGGCACGGGCCTGCTTGACATGGCGGTCCAACTGCTTCTCAACCGTGGCGAGGTCAGCCAGGGCGAGCTCGGTATTGATCACCTCAATGTCCGACACAGGATCGACCTGACCACTGACATGCACCACGTTATCGTCGGTAAAACAGCGCACGACATGTGCGATGGCGTCGGTCTCCCTGATGTTGGCGAGAAACTGGTTGCCGAGACCCTCGCCCTTCGATGCGCCCGCGACCAGACCGGCGATGTCGACGAACTCGACAATGGCCGGGATAGTTTCCTGCGGCTTGACCAGTTCGGACAGCACATAAAGCCGTGGATCCGGCACCGGGACCACGCCGACATTCGGTTCAATGGTGCAGAAGGGATAGTTTTCTGCCGAAATCGTGGCCTTGGTCAGCGCATTGAACAGGGTCGACTTGCCAACATTGGGCAAGCCCACAATTCCACATTTCATATTGCGTTTTCTTTGTTCACGAACTGCTGCCCGCCCGGCAGCATCAATCAGTCGAGCGCATCAATTTGACGCTGGAGGTGCTTGCTCGCGAGTATGAAGCTTGAGCATGGCGCCTTCGAAATCATCGCGCAGCAACTGCGGCCAAATCACAAGACTGCGCTCCAGCGCTTCAGTGATCAGCTCAGCTTCTTCCTTGCGCGGCGGCGCGAGCACGTAATTGGCCACTTCGTCGCGCATACCGGGATGCCCAATGCCGATGCGCAAGCGCCAGAAGTCTTTGCCTATGTGCGCAGCGATATCACGCAGACCATTGTGGCCAGCAACACCGCCGCCTTGCTTCAACTTCATGATGCCGGGCGCCAGATCGAGCTCGTCATGGACCACCAGGATGTCCGACACCGAGAGCTTGTAAAAATCGCAAAAGGCCCTGACGGCGCGCCCGCTTTCGTTCATGAAGGTGGCCGGCTTGAGCAGCCAGCAATCGATATCTGCGTTCCGGTAGCGGCCGACCTCTGACTGGAAGCGCGGTTCAGAAGATAGCTCAACCCCCAACTCATCCGCTATCGAGTCCACCCACCAGAATCCGGCATTGTGCCGAGTCGCTTCGTAGCGACGCCCCGGATTACCAAGCCCGACCAGCAGTTTCATCATTCGCCATCGTTACGCGGCATGATGCAACAAGCGGCCGACATCGAAACACTGTCGGCCGCTCGTAAGCGTCGTTGCACGCTGCTGAGTTACTTCTCTTCCTCGGAGGCGGCGGCAGGCTGCTCCTCGGCCGGCGCTTCCTCTGCGCCCTCGACGGCTTCCTCTGCTGCGGCCTCGACTTCTTCCTCCGGCTCGACCACAACGCGCGGTACCTGCACGCTGGCAACCACCGCGTCATCGCCACGGCTGAGCTGGACCGACTCGACGCCCTGCGGCAATTTCACTGCGGACAGATGCAGCGAGTCGCCAAGCTCGGCTTCGGCGAGATCAACTTCGAGGTATTCCGGCAGATCAGCCGGCAGGCAACTGATCTCGACGTCGGTCATGACGTGGTTGACCACGCCGCCACCGACTTTGACGCCCGGTGCAATTTCCTCGTTCATGAAATGCAGTGGCACACGCATGTGGATTTTCTGCTTGGCGTCGACCCGCTGAAAGTCGATGTGCAGGACCTCCTGTTTCCATGGATGCATCTGCACGTCGCGCAACAACACGTTCTGCTTCTTGCCGTCGACATTCATCGACAGAATCGATGCGTGAAATGCCTCGTGGCGCAACTGCAGCAGCAGCGCCTTGTGATCAAGCTCGATGACCTGTGCTTTCTCGCTGGCACCGTACACGATACCCGGTACCTTGCCAGTTCTGCGCAGTCGGCGGCTCGCACCCGTACCCTGCACAGACCGGGAAACTGCGTTTACTTCAATGGTTGCCATTCTTTTCTCCAGTCAACTCGAAAACAGTCGCGACCAACTGTCTCCGGTTTCAAAAAAGGCGCATGCTTTTGCCGCGCCACCTGATTGGCATGCTCCGCGTCTTCACTCGCCGCGACTCGCCAACAACTCCTTACTACTCTCAATCCATAAACAGCGACGACACCGAATCTTCGTTACTGATGCGGCGCATCGTCTCGGCCAGCAGTTCGGCAATCGACAGCTGCCTGATCCGCGAGCAATTGCTGGCATCGTCTCGTAACGGAATGGTGTCGGTGACAACCACTTCGTCAAGAGCAGAATTCTCGATTCGCTCAATCGCATTGCCCGACAGTACCGGGTGGGTACAGTAGGCAAGGACTTTTTCCGCACCGCTGTTCTTGAGCGCGTTCGCACCTTCGCAAAGCGTGTTCGCCGTGTCGACCATGTCATCCATGATGATGCAGGTTCGGCCTTGCACCTCGCCGATAATATTCATCACCGTCGCAACGTTGGGTCGCGGTCGGCGTTTGTCGATGATTGCCAAGTCTGACTCCAGGCGTTTCGCCAACGCCCTCGCGCGCACTACACCGCCGACATCAGGTGACACCACCACCAGATCGCGATAATCGCGTTTCCAGATATCGCCCAGCAGAATCGGTGCTGAGTAGACGTTGTCCACCGGAATGTCGAAAAACCCCTGAATCTGATCAGAGTGCAAATCCATTGTCAGTAACCGGTCAACGCCTGCCGCCTGCAGCATATTGGCGACGATCTTCGCACTGATGGCGACACGTGCCGAGCGGGGCCGACGATCCTGGCGGGCATAGCCGAAATACGGGATCGCCGCGGTAATTCGTCCTGCCGATGAACGCTTTAGCGCATCGACCATGAGCAGCACTTCCATC
>CP070643.1:2571558-2586710 GCA_020354125.1 Betaproteobacteria bacterium
CGGAATCTCGAGGCACGATCGGGATCACCACTTCGCGCTCGGGATTGATTCCACCTGCCAGTTCCGGCTGAATCGTGACGTGGTCGATTCCAAAGCGCGACAAGGCAACTTTGCGGATCCGCTCCAGAGTGGCAGGCCAGTTATCCAGCGTGTCGACGTCAACATGCGCTGACAGTGCGATCTGACCGCTGGCGATGGTCCAAACGTGCAAATCGTGAACCGAGCTGACGCCGGGTACCTCTGCCAGAGCCTGGCCAACTTCCGGTAAGTCAATTCCCAGCGGAACGCCCTCCATCAGCACATGTAGTGCATCACGCAGCATACGAATCGTCGACACCAGAATCAGTCCGCCGATTACGAAGGACAGCAGTGGGTCAATCGGGTACCAGCCGGAAAGCAGAATGACCGCGCCGGCGGTGATCGCTGCGATCGAGCCGAACAGGTCGCCAATGACGTGCAACCGTGCAGCCCGCGTGTTCAGATTGTGTTCGCTATCACCCAGGATATGCAGCACGGCAATATTAACCAGCAAACCGAGGAAGGCGACGACGAGAACGCCAAAACCCGATACCGGCTGCGGCTGCTGCAATCGGTCGATGGCCTCGAAAACGATCATTACCACGATGCCCAGCAGAAGCAGGCCGTTCAACGAGGCCGCGATAACTTCGGCGCGGGCGAAGCCGTAGGAGTGTCTTGCTCCAGGCGGTTTGACTGCTACTCTGGCGGCAATCACAGCCATCAGGAGCGCCGCCGAATCAGAGAACATATGTCCCGAGTCGCTCATCAGCGCCAGCGAGCCGAAGAACCAGCCGCCCGACAGTTCCACCAAGGCAAATACGAAAGTCAGTAGCAAACCCGCCAACAGTGCGCGGGAGCCCTGCCCCGCCCGCCCCGAAGCATGGTGGGCGTGCAGGCTGTGAGCGCCGCTATTTCTACCGCCGCTATGTCTATTGTGGCTATGCATGGTGACTATGCGACGGGTCTGGACGCTTCGGCGGCGACATCGGCCAGGCGCTGTAGCGCACGTTCGTAAACCCGGCCGTGATCGGCTTCATGCCGTCGCACCGAGGTGCTCTTGCGATACAGGGGTACTATGTGTCCCGGATTGGGGACTGCCGCCGCGGAAACCATTGATTTGAGCACGGCATCTGCATCGTCGGGGGCATTGCATACCAGCGCGATTTCACATCCGGCGGCAAGTGCGGCCTCGGCTCTGGCTGGTGCGTTTCCAGCGACGCTTGCGGCCTGCATCGACAAATCGTCACTGAAGACGATGCCTTTGAATCCAAGCCGTTTGCGCAAAATATCCTGCAGCCAGAATGGTGAAAACCCAGCCGGGCGTGCATCGAGTTTCTCGTAAACAACATGCGCCGGCATGACAGCGCCGAGTCCATTCCGGCATAGGGCGACGAAAGGCTGCAAGTCTTCACGCTCGATTTCGGCCAGTGTGCGATGGTCAACGGCTGTCTCGTGATGGGTGTCGGCGATTACCGAGCCGTGACCGGGGAAGTGCTTCCCCACCGAAGTCATTCCACATTCGCCGAGGCCCTTGATGAATGCACCCGCCAGTTCGATGACTGCTTCGGCCGATGCATGGAAAGCCCGGTCACCAATCACCGCACTGCAGCCGTGATCGAGATCGAGCACCGGCGCGAAACTGAAATCGATACCGCAGGCCGCCAGTTCGGTACCGATCACATAGGCGGCATCATGCGCGGCAACAACAGCCTGCTGTTTGTCGCGGTCCCAAAGCGAACCAATTGCCCGCATCGGCGGAATCGCGGTGAAACCATCGCGAAAGCGCTGCACGCGGCCACCTTCTTGATCCACACCAATGACCAGCGCAGGCTCGCGAACGGCCTTGATCTGCTCACATAGTGTGCGCAACTGCTCTGGACCTTCGTAGTTTCGCGAAAACAGAATCACGCCGGCACAGGCTGGATGCTCGAGGCGGCGACGCTCGCGCTCGCTGAGCTCGATTCCTTCGACATCCACCATGATGCGCCCCGGTGGCAGCTGTCTCATTCGAGAGACTCCACCACTACCATGGCGCAAACCAGGTCGTTTTCATGGGTGATGGAAAGATGCGTCTCACCTATGTTGCGCGACTGCAGGTACGTTTGGAGGGCCTCACTGAAAAAGAACTCGGGACGGCCGTGCTCGTTTGAGAGCACACCGATTGAAAGCAGCGTAACCGGATACCGGAGCCCTGTGCCAAGCGCTTTGGAAATCGCTTCCTTGGCAGCGAAGCGATTCGCCACAAACCAGCCCTTACGACTGCTGTTCGCAAACTGCTCTTGCTCATCTGCGTTGAGCACGCGCCGGATGAATTGCTCACCATATTGATCGACCAATCGATCGATGCGCTTTTTGTCAACCAGATCTACTCCGATACCGGCGATCACGAGGCGGAAGAACCTTTTTGAATGGCTTCAAGATAGGCTTGCACAGTACGGGCCATGCCTAGCTCCAGGGCATCCGATGTGATCGCATGACCGATCGACACCTCGGCCAGGCCGGGCACTGCCGCAACGAAAGCCGGCAGGTTTTCACGATTCAGATCATGCCCGGCGTTCACCCCGAGTCCGGCATCGAGTGCCGCGGCAGCAGCGGCGGCATAGGTCGCCAGCGAGGCGTCCCGATCTGCCGTTGCATAGGCCCGCGCATAGGGCTCGGTATACAGTTCGATGCGATCGGCGCCGATCTCCCGCGCGGCTTTCATGGCTGCCGGGTCCGGATCCATGAACAGGCTGATCCTGACACCAAGCTCGCGCAGATTGGCAATGATCGGCACCAGACGTTCGCCGTCCTTTTCCAGATCCCAGCCATGATCGGAAGTGAAAGCCTCGGGTTCATCCGGCACCAGCGTGCACTGATCCGGGCGCACCTCGCTGACCAGGTCCATAACTTGATGGAAAGGATTGCCTTCGATGTTGAATTCGATCGCCTCCCGTTTCCGCACTAACTCGGCCAGTTGGTAGACATCATGGCTGCGGATATGGCGTTCATCGGGACGCGGATGGACGGTGATGCCATGCGCGCCGGCATCCAGTGCGATGGTCGCCAAGCGTCGAACGTCAGGGATACCGATGGTACGCGAGTTGCGCAAAAGAGCTATTTTGTTGACGTTGACGCTCAGACCGGTCATTTTCAATCAGAGGTTCCCTAAATCTGCTGTAACTCAACCAGGAATTGCCGCGTGTGTAGCGATCGCGAGCCCAGATAATGACCAACCAGATGCCTCATCAGCAGTTTGCTCTGTGACAGCGTTACCGGGTCTTCGTAATTGTCAGATGACAGGTCGATCAGCGTTTTGCCCGACAGTTCGATCGTCGGGTTGTCGCCCGACCTGATTTGCACCGGTCCCTTCTCTATGACATAGGTATAAGAAGCGCCCGGGTCGACCGGGTTGTTGGATCCGGCCTCCGTGTCCAGCGTCAGCGCGTAGCCAAGTTCGCCGAGCAGGAATTTCTCAAAGCGGCGCAGCGTGGCGGCAATCCTGGTGTTGGTTGCTAACGCGCTCACTGCCTCGGCATAGAGATCGAACAAGCCTTCATGGGGATCGTCCCGGTGCAGGAATCTGAGCAGCAGTTCATTGAGATAGAAGCCGGACATGAGCCCTATTCCTTTCAACTGTGGCACACCGCCCTGCCACTCGGCGGAGTGCAAGCCGCGCAACTCCCCTCGCCCGCCCCACTGAATCAACAGTGGCTGAAACGCCAGCAGCGTGCCACGCAGTGCCGACTTGGGCCGCCGCGCCCCCTTGGCAAGCAACCCGATGCGCCCGTGATGGCGCGTAAACGCCTCGACGATGAGACTGGTTTCCCGATAAGGGTAAGTGTGTAGCACAAATGCCGGTTGAGGCTCTTGAAGCTTTCTCTGAGATGCCGCCACAGCGTCCTCAGGGCCTAGTATCCGAGTGCCCGCAGGCTGCGAACGTCATCCGACCAGCCCTGTTTGACGCGCACCCATACTTCCAGAAATACCTTGCCGCCGAACAGTTGTTCCATATCCTTGCGTGCCCGGGTCGCGATGGATTTCAGTTTCGCTCCCTTGGCACCGATGACCATTGCCTTGTGTGCCGCTTTTGAGACGATGACCGTGGCATTGATACGCCGCAATTGACCCTCGTGTTCGAAGCGCTCGATATCCACCGTCGTGCCGTAAGGCAACTCCTCGCCGAGTGAGTGAAACAGTTTTTCGCGAACGATCTCAGCAGCGAGGAACTTCTCCGGACGGTCGGTTATCGCGTCGGCCTCATAGACCGGCTCTCCAACCGGTAAGTAATTGACAACGGTTTTGATGAGATCGGGTATGCCGGTGCCTTTTTCAGCGCTAATCGGGATAATTTCGGCGAACGCATAAGCGTGCTGCAGCTCATCGATTACCGGTAGCAGCAGCCCCGGATCCTTGAGTTTGTCGACCTTGTTGACGATCGCCAGCACCGGGACTGCCTCTGACAGCATGGCGATGATTTCTTTGTCCTGCCTGGTCAGCGCCCCTGCTTCCAATACCAGCAATACCGCGTCGACATCGCGCAGGGCACTGGTCACAGTGCGGTTCATCGCCTTGTTGAGAGCGCTCAGGTGCTGCAACTGGAATCCCGGCGTATCAAGAAAGGCGATTTGCGCGTGTGGATCGGTGTATATGCCGAGTATGCGGTGGCGTGTTGTCTGGGCGCGGCGCGATACGATACTCAGCTTGACCCCAATCAGCCGATTAAGCAGCGTTGACTTGCCGACATTCGGCCGCCCGATGATGACGACCATACCGGATCGATGTGATTGTGCGTCTTTCAGTTGTGTCATTTCTTTGAGGATCGGGACCAATAGCTTCGCTATTCACGGACCCCGTGATTGAGAGCCACAATAGCGGACCGATCTACCGGTATTATGCCGCCAGCACGGCGGCACGTTTGCCCACCTCAGGGGTTTCATTGTCTACAAATTTGACGGTGTCGGCGAGAGTCAGTTCGCCCTGGCAAGCGTGTAAGCCTGTTCTGCGGCGTCCTGTTCTGCTGCGCGCCTGCTCGAGCCTTCGCCAAAGGTGCGGATCGCCAGTTCCTCGATCGTGCACTCGACCCGGAAATGTTGGTCATGTGCCTGCCCACTGACATCAACGACCGTATATGACGGCAAAGACATGCGCCGGCCTTGCAGAAACTCCTGCAGGCGGGTTTTCGGG
Organism: Betaproteobacteria bacterium; assembly: GCA_020354125.1. Lineage (GTDB taxonomy): Bacteria > Pseudomonadota > Gammaproteobacteria > Burkholderiales > Eutrophovitaceae > SG8-40. The sequence goes on from CP070643.1 coordinate 2,576,743, forward strand.
TCCTTTGTTACCGCTGCCGGATCGAGCTCGCTCATGACCGGTTCGAACATCGAGACGATGACATTCGACACTGCCTTGAAACCCGCGTCGAGAAAGACTGCGCCAAGCAGTGCTTCCAGCGCATCGGCCAGAATGGATGGCCGTTTCGATCCGCCACTGCGTATCTCACCCTGGCCGAGCATGACATGCTCGCCGAGATCGAGATTGCTGGCGAGGTCAAACAAAGACTGTTGATTGACCAGATTTGCGCGCACCCGGGATAGATCGCCCTCGGCTATCTCCGGAAATCTCTCATACAACAACTTTGCAATCACACAATTGAGCACCGAGTCGCCCAGAAATTCCAGGCGCTCATTGTGTGGGGCACCGTACGACCGGTGGGTTAGAGCCTGATTAAGGAGATTGCGGTTTTCAAAGCGATGCCCGATCTTCTTCTCGATAGCGCTAGCTTGCATCTATAGCAGCATTGGCGCGGTCAATCGCTCGATGGCTCGAACTCAATACAGGCACTGATGTTTCCAACCATTTTGATTCGGGTCTCGTAATACGCCGACAGGATGACCTCACCACCTTCACGAGAGATATCCAGATCTCTGCCGTTGACCGACGCGATGCCGTCGATTTGCGCGCGGCGATTGAATGCAGCCATGATTTCTCGCGGCGAAGCGTTGCGGGTATCCGGCGCGCGAGCAAGTTCGCGCAGATGATTCTGGATAGTCGCGTACTCAATGTAGGCCGGAACCAGTTTCAAGGCCATTATGACAACGAATACGATTCCCGCGGCAATGAAAATCATGCCGACCACTGTGACTCCCTGCTGCCGTGACTTCATACGCACCCCCGTTTATCGAATCCGTGTGCCGATACGACCGAGTTCATTGAAATTCCACCAAATCAGAAAGGCCTTACCAACAATGTTGCGCTCTGGCACAAAACCCCAGTAACGGCTGTCAGAGCTTGAGTCGCGGTTGTCACCCATCATGAAATAGTGACCATCTGGCACCGCACAGCTGAAGCCGCTGTCATTGTATTCGCAGCGATCACGCGACGGAAACTGGCGCACACTGGCAAGCCGAACCGGTGGCTCGTTCGGATCGATCAGAACCGAATGGCGGTGCTCGCCAAGGTGTTCCCAAAAGCGCCACGCATTCACAAATGACAAGCCCTTTTCGGAATACTGGAAGTCGTCGAGGCGCTCGACTTCGAGCAACTCGCCATTGATCGTGAGGCGCTTGTGGCGATATTCGACGAGGTCGCCGGGTACGCCGACCACGCGCTTGATGTAATCGAGAGATGGATCGTCGGGATAACGGAACACGAGCACGTCACCTCGTTGCGGACTGCCGGTTTCGACGACTTTTGCGTTGAGAACGGGCAAACGCACGCCGTAACTGGACTTGCTGACCAGGATGTAATCGCCGACCAGCAGTGTCGGAATCATCGATCCCGATGGAATCTTGAACGGTTCCACCAGGAACGAGCGCAGCACGAATACGACCAGAATCACCGGAAAGAAGCTTTTCGAATACTCGATCCACCAAGGCTCCTTGCTCTCTGCATCTCTCTTATCTGCAAGCCAGAATCGGTCCAGCAGCCAGACGCCGCCAGTGAGAACCAGCAGCGACAGCATGAGCAACGCGAAATTCATCGGGTCGTAATCCTTTCTCTGGAATTGTTGTTACGAGAACCTATCTCATAATCGCTCGCGCGTGCGATCGATTATGAGATAGGTTCTACTTGTTCTCGACCTGAAGTATGGCAAGAAATGCTTCCTGCGGAATTTCCACGGTACCAACCTGCTTCATGCGACGCTTGCCGGCTTTCTGCTTTTCCAGGAGTTTCTTCTTGCGCGTGATGTCGCCACCATAGCACTTCGCCAATACATTCTTACGCAGCGCCTTGACGTTCTCGCGAGCGATAATCTGCGCACCGACGGCTGCCTGCACCGCTACGTCGAACATCTGCCGCGGGATCAATTTGCGCATTCTTGAAGCCACTTCCCTGCCGCGACTTTGGGCACTGGCCCGGTGAACGATCAGTGACAGTGCATCGACGCGATCGCCGTTGATCAGGATGTCCAGTTTGCACAAATCATCAGCCCGGAATTCTTTGAATTCGTAATCCAGTGAGGCGTATCCGCGCGACACCGATTTCAAGCGGTCGAAGAAGTCGAGCACAACCTCGTTGAGCGGCAATTCGTAGGTCAACATGACCTGGTGGCCCATGTACTGCATGTTTTTCTGAAGACCGCGCTTGCCGTTGCACAAGGTCATGACTGGGCCAACGTAGTCCTGGGGTACGAGGATCGTAGCGGTGATGATCGGCTCGCGAATCTCGTCGATTTTCCCCACATCCGGCAGTCTCGATGGATTTTCGACCTCTATGACGCTGCCATCGCGCAGCAACACCTGATATACGACCGTCGGCGCAGTGGTAATCAGGTTCATGCCGTACTCGCGCTCAAGTCGCTCCTGCACGATATCCATGTGCAGCAGCCCGAGGAAACCGCAGCGAAAGCCGAATCCCAGTGCTTGCGAGGTTTCCGGTTCAAACCGCAGCGATGCGTCATTGAGTTGCAGCTTCTCAAGCGCATCACGCAACGCTTCGTACTCGTTCGCTTCGACCGGATAGAGGCCGGCAAACACCTGCGGTTTGATCTCCTTGAAGCCTGGTAACGCCTCTGCAGCGGGCCGTGCCGTAAGGGTCACGGTATCGCCGACCATGGCCGACTTCAGTTCCTTGATTCCGGCGATGACGAAACCGACCTCGCCAGCGGTCAACTGGTCGCGGTTTTCGGATCGGGGGGTGAATACGCCGACTTGCTCGCACTGATATGTAACTTCGGAGGACATCAGCATGATCCGGTCTTTTGGCTTGAGCACGCCGTCAACGATGCGTACCAGCATGATCACGCCGACATAGTTGTCAAACCATGAATCAATGATCAGCGCTTTCAGCGACGCATCCGGATCTCCGGTCGGCGGTGGCACGCGCACGATGACCGCCTCGAGTATGTCGCGCACACCAGCCCCGGTTTTTGCACTGGCCCGGATCGCGTCTTCGGCCGGGATGCCGATGACCTCTTCGATCTCTTCGATGACGCGCTCTGGCTCCGCCGAAGGCAAGTCCACCTTGTTCAACACCGGTATCACTTCGACGCCTTGTTCGATTGCCGTATAGCAGTTGGCGACCGTTTGCGCCTCCACGCCCTGCGACGCATCAACAACCAGTAATGCGCCCTCGCAGGCTGACAGTGAGCGCGACACTTCGTAGGAAAAGTCGACGTGCCCCGGTGTGTCGATCAAGTTCAGCTGGTAGGTGTGGCCGTCCGTCGAGCGGTAACTCAGCGCCGCGGTTTGGGCCTTGATGGTAATCCCACGCTCGCGCTCAAGTTCCATTGAATCAAGGACTTGTGACTCCATCTCTCGATCCGACAGACCGCCGCAAATTTGAATGAAGCGGTCGGCAAGAGTCGACTTGCCGTGGTCAATGTGCGCGATGACGGAAAAGTTGCGGATGCGCTTCATTCGCGCGATGTGCCCTTCAATTCACTTGAAGGCGCGAATTCTATCGGATTCGCCGCTGGCCGAGGGACTGAACCCCACTATGGTTGTCACCCTGGCAGGCTGTTGAAAAACGTCGCGAGCAGCCTTCAGCCGGGTGCGTACCGTATTGATCGAACCAGTGCGCAGGAACCGGAGTGTACAGAGTGAGTACATGAGGATTCGGAGCACCGCGCAAGCCTGGATCAAGGTTGCGCAGTAGTTTTTCGACAGCCTGTTAGCGATCATCCAGTCGAATCGGCACATAGATCGCACCCTGTCCACGCCGGACGAGTAAGGCTACGCTGCGTGCTTTCTCGTACTGTTTCATCAGATCGCGGAACTGATCGACGGATGTCACGTCATCGTTGTTCAGCGCCAGGACAATGTCGCCGCGGCGTAGCCCGGCGCGGGCACCTGGCCCTTCCACCTGTTCGATCTTGACTCCACCGTCAATTCCCAACTGATCGCGCTCGTTGGCGGAGAGATTGGAAACCGTGAGGCCGAGTTTAGCGATGGTGTTGCGCCCCTGATCTGACGGTACCGGGCTCGGCCGACGACTTGCCTGTTCGTCATTCAGTACGCCCACCGTGATGGTGATGTTCCGGCTCTTGCCCTTGCGCCAGATCTTGACCGTGACCTTCGAGCCCGGTTTGGTCTGCCCGACAATGCGCGGCAGATCACTCGAGCTTTCAACAGTGATACCGTCAAATTCGAGGATGACATCAGACGCCTCGATGCCCGCCCGGTCCGCGGGTCCACCCCGTTCCACCGAATTGACCAGTGCGCCCTGCGGCTTGCTCAGGCCAAAAGACTCAGCCAACTCGTCAGTGACTTCCTGTATGACCACCCCGATACGACCACGTTGCACGCGCCCGGTAGTGCGCAGCTGATCAGCAATGTCCATTGCAACGTCGATCGGGATGGCGAAGGAAAGACCCATGAAGCCGCCGGTGCGGCTGTAGATCTGGGCATTGATCCCGACCACTTCACCGTCCATGTTGAATAACGGCCCGCCTGAGTTACCCGGGTTGATCGCCACGTCGGTCTGGATGAACGGTACGTAGTTCTCCTGTGGCAGCGAGCGGCCCTTGGCGCTGACGATTCCGGCAGTCACCGTGTTCTCGAAGCCAAACGGCGAGCCAATCGCCAGAACCCACTCGCCAACTTTCAGTTTGTTCGGGTCGCCGATCCTGACGTGGGGCAGATTGGTCGACTCGATCTTGATCACCGCAACGTCGGTGCGCCGGTCAAACCCGACCAGCGTGGCCTTGAACTCGCGTTTGTCGCTGAGCTTGACAGTAATGTCATCCGAGGCAGCAACGACATGTGAATTGGTGAGGATATAGCCGTCCGGGCTGATAATGAAGCCGGAACCCAATGACTGCGATTCGTACTCGCGCGGTCCCTGCGGTGGTCCAAAACGGCGGAAGAAATCGTAGAACGGATCGTCTTCCGGAACCGGAATCCGGGGACCGTTTTCCACGGTCTGGCTGGTACTAACATTGACCACCGCGAGGCCCTGTTTTTCAACCAGCTTGGTAAAGTCCGGGAGCGCTTGCGCCATTACGGACGTCGGTCCGAAGGTCGATACCAGCAGGACCAGCGCTGAAAGCAACAATCTCGTCATGTGTTTCCTCTGTCTGTAGATTGGCCGGGATATGGCCGCCAAGTCCAGGATTATCGCTCCTGGAAGGATACAGAATTGCCAATCTGCATGACTGTAGCTGCCGGCGCCTCCCCAAGCACCGTCACGAGCGTGTCGCCGACAGTCCGGCGATATATATTGATCGCACCCTGGCGGGTCAGTCCCTCATTTACGGCACGACCAGACATTGATTCAATGAAAACCGAAACCGCCGCCATACCATCAGAGTAGACCATGTGCGTGACGGTGATGCGACCGCCCTGCTTGGTTCGCTGCATTTCCATGACCTTGTGGAATCCCGGCGGAAAGTAGCTCACTGTCCAGCCAGTCTCACCCTTGAATATCTCGGGGATGACCTCATCACGCCGCCACTCATGAACACTGGCCTGATAAGTCGGACGGATCATTTCTTTGGTCACGCCCGAGCCGATGTTCAACTGAGTGAAAGCGAACTGCTCCACGACGTGGCGTTCCTCATTCAGTGTCAGCGCCTTGAGCAACAAACCAGAGTCGGATTCGGCCCACAGCTTGTGTCCGTAACGCATGCCGTCCTTGGGTTCGAGTACCACCGCCTGCGAATCAAACCCGGCGACCCGCTCCGGCCGGCCCATGCGCACCGTGTAGTACTGGGTGATGGCACTGAGTTGTTCCGGTAACAGCGCCGGGAAACTGCGCTGCGCCACACGCTTCTGAATGCGCACCACTTTGGCATCAGGGTAGAAACAGAGAACTTCGTTGTTATTACGAATGATTTCGCGCCGTGGGCCATCAAGCGTTTCCAGTTTCTCGTGCTCGTCGCCGTCGCTGTCGACAAAATGTACGATGCGCGAGGTTTCAACGCGCTGGCCATGCTGATACTCAAAGGTGCCGTTGTAGTTTAACGTCCTTGCCGCAGTCGCAATTCGTTCCAGTATTTGCAGCGCCTCGTCCTGGGCCAGCGGCGCTGCCTCAGCCTGCACGGAGGTCATGCCTGCCAGGGCAACTACTGCGACTGCAACTCTGCCGACCATATGCCTTCAGCAGCTCAGCGCGAGCCGTCGACTGCAGATACCGTCCTGACGTACGGCACCACACCTTGCATGGCAGTACTTGGGGAGAACTGCTGATGCGCCATCAGATAATCACTCATGGCGTCTGTTTCCGAGGCATCGGCGATCTGCCCGGTCGGCGGTGCGGTGACAATATCAGTCGGCGACACCGGGTTGTCTTGCGGCGACAGGACCGCGTTGTTCGACAGTGCCAACCAGGCCACTACCGCGGCACCGCACAGCGACGCAGCCAGCGGCAGCACCACGCGTCTTGAAGTCCGCGGCCTCCATGTGCGCGGTGCCAATACCGTCGGCTCGTCGTTCAATTTCACATGTACCCGGACGGTGAAATCGTCGGCCACTACGCCCTCACCCCGCAGGACATCGCCGATCAAATGGTAAGCCGCCCAGGTCACTTCGCGTTGCGGATCACCCTTGATATTGGCAAGTTCACCGGCGACTTCATGATCGTCCAGCTCACCATCCATCAATGCTGACAGTCGTTCCATCCTCACCACCTCTTGTCTTTACCGGTGCCCAGTAGCGGGCGAATTCGATCGGCAATTGTTTCCCTGGCCCTGAATATTCTCGAGCGCACCGTGCCGATCGGGCAGTTCATCGCTTCAGCAATGTCTTCATAACTCAGGCCTTCGATTTCGCGCAGCATGATCGCCGTGCGCAACTCCTCGGGCAATTCCTGCATCGTCTGGTTCACGGTCGCAGCAATTTGTTTGCTCATCAACTCTGCCTCTGGCGTATTCATATGCCTCAGTTGGTGCCCGTCGTCGAATGATTCGGCCTCTTCGGTGTCGAATTGCGTGCTGGTCGGGGCGCGTCTTCCGGCTGCGACCAGATAGTTCTTGGCAGTATTGACGGCAATTCGATAGAGCCAGGTGTAGAAAGCGCTTTCACCACGGAAGGACGGCAACGCCCGATAAGCCTTGATGAAGGCTTCCTGGGCGACGTCGTCGATCTCGGCCGAATCGCGAATGAATCGCGACAAGAGCCGATTGATCTTGCGCTGGTATTTTGCGACCAGAAGCTCGAACGCTTTTTTGTCACCGCGCTGGGCGCGTTCCACGAGCTGCTGGTCAACTTCACGGTCGCCCATTTAGGCAGAGTTCCTGAGCTGTGTTCCTGATGTGTTCTGGGGCCGCCGGGCGGAGCGACCCGAAGTATAACTGCCACAAACCCTCCGGGGAAATCAATGTCCTGGCTAACAAGGGAAAGACAACCAAAAGTGTCGCTTGGTTCAATAAAAGGTGGTCCTGAATGCGTACTGAGCTCCTGAAAGCGCCCCCAACCGGTAGAATTTACCGAAAGCTTCGGAATTGTATCGATGACAGACTTTGAAGTCGTGATCCTGGGCAGCGGGCTGGCCGGGCTGACAGTGGCACTCAACCTTGCCGACCAGCGCAAGATCGCTATCGTGACCAAGCGAGAGCTGCTCGATGGCGCGAGCAACTGGGCGCAAGGTGGCATCGCTGCGGTACTCGCCAGTGACGACTCGCCCGAGTCACATATCTCCGATACCCAAATTGCCGGCGTTGGGTTGTGCAACGAAGAGATCACGCGCTACGCCGTGGAACACGGGCGCGAAGCCGTCGAGTGGCTCATTTCTCAAGGTGTCCCGTTCACCCGTGATCAGTCGAGCGAGTCCGGTTACCACCTGACGATGGAAGGCGGCCACAGCCACCGGCGAGTCATCCATGCCGCCGATGCGACTGGCCATGCCGTGCAGACCACCCTCGAGGCGAAGGTCAAGGCGCATCCCAATATCACGGTGCTCGAACATCACGTTGCGATCGACTTGATCACCAGCGAAAAGCTGGGACAGCCAAACCGAGCCTGCCTCGGGCTCTATGCGCTCGACGACCAGGCGAAGAAGGTCGTCACCATTGCTGCCGATAACGTGGTATTGGCTACAGGTGGTGCGGGCAAGGTTTACCTGTACACGACCAACCCCGACACGGCCACCGGAGACGGTATAGCGATGGGCTGGCGCGCCGGGTGCAGCATCGCCAACATGGAGTTCATCCAGTTTCACCCGACCTGCCTGTACCACCCACAAGCGGGATCTTTTCTCATATCCGAGGCGGTTCGCGGTGAAGGCGGCCTGCTGGTGCTACCCGATGGGACCCGCTTCATGCCGGAACATGATTCGCGTGCGGAACTGGCCCCGCGAGACATCGTGGCAAGGGCGATCGACTTTGAAATGAAGCGGCGCGGCCTCGACTGCGTATTCCTTGACATCACGCACAAGTCCGAGTCGTTTCTTAAAGAACATTTCCCGACCATTCACGGACGCTGCCTGCAACTGGGAATCGACATTGCGCGTGAGCCGATACCGGTAGTACCCGCCGCGCATTACACCTGTGGTGGGATTCAGACCGACCGTGATGGATTCACCGGCGTGTCGGGCTTGTACGCGGTCGGTGAAACGGCCCATACCGGACTTCACGGCGCCAATCGTCTTGCCAGCAATTCCCTGCTCGAATGCCTCGTGTTCGGACGGGCGGCAGCACAGCACATCCTGGCGCAACCGGCTGCAAAACGAGCGGCGCTGCCGGCGTGGGACGAAAGCCGCGTCACCGACGCCGACGAAGAGGTCGTCATCGCCCATAACTGGGACGAACTGCGTCGTTTCATGTGGGATTACGTCGGCATCGTCCGGACCAACAAACGGCTCGAGCGCGCAATGCACCGCATACAACTTCTTTCAGAGGAAATCCACGAGTACTACTCGAACTTTCGGGTATCCGGCGATTTGCTCGAGTTACGCAACCTGGTGCTCACTGCGGAACTCATCGTTCGCAGTGCCATGCAGCGAAGGGAAAGCCGCGGGCTGCATTTCAGCCGCGACTATCCGGACCAGCTGCCGCAAGCCAAAGACACCTTACTTGTTCCGAGCTGAGCGCTCAATTGCGAAGCGCAGGAAAATGCGCAAGCGACGCAGCGTGTCTGTATCAGCCGCATCTGGCAGCAAAGCGATACTACGTCGTATACGCTGTCCGGGGTAAGCAACCTGCATTACGATCATCAGCGGTGATGCAATCGATCCCGGACACACCCACCCACTTATGACACGCTGATTGCGCAGCTGCAATTGACAGGAACCGTCACGCCTGAGTTGCAGTCCAACGACCGAATCGGATGCTTTGAGCAACGCACTTCGACGAATCAGGATCGTGCCACTCGCCACCAACAGCGTGCACCCTGCCAGACGCAGCCACCAGGCTCCGGGCATGGCAATGACCGCAGCAATCGCGGTAGCATGTGCAGCCGCCAGCAGCAGCGCGAGCCTCGCCGAGGCGCGTATCGGCACGTCGATGAATTCCACCTGCCCCGTTCAATTCATATTCTTGGCGCCCGTATACTAACCCTATGGAACGTATCACTGATTGGCAGCATGAACTGGCCGCCAGCGGAGCGCGCGTTGGTGATGGCGGTGTAATCACCGATTTCGGCGATGTTGCCGGCGAGGCGCAGGCAGCGCGCGAGGCCGCGGTCGTTGTTCCACTTTCCGACTTGGGACTAATCACGGCATCAGGGGCCGATGCGGCGGAGTTCCTCAACTTGCAGTTCACCAGTGACATTGCGCTCGTATCGCCACATCGTGCCCAGTACAGCGGCTATTGCAATCCCAAAGGCCGGCTGCTGGCGACCATGCTGTTGTTCCAGGAAGGCGATGCTTTCCGGTTATCACTGCCGGCCGAACTCGCCGGACTCGTCGCGCAACATCTGCAGAAA
>CP070643.1:2586810-2589727 GCA_020354125.1 Betaproteobacteria bacterium
ACTTCCATCAACGCGGAACTGCTTGCTATGACAGGTCCAAGAAACCCTTACCAGGAGGGGCCGTTGGGCGTGATCCAGGAAGGCGCCTACGCGGACTTGCTTATCATTGATGGCAATCCATTAGAAGACATCGAGATCATGGCAGAGCCGGAGAAACACTTTCGGCTAATCATGAAGGATGGTGTGATCTACAAGGATACGCTTTAGAGAAGCCCTATCTTCGCGAAAGTGCTTTGCAGGGTTTCGTGGGGGGGCAATTTGTATACGCAAAATGACCGCTATCGCGGCACAGCGGGCGTTCAAGAACGAGAGCGTGGCAGTCTCCTATGGGTCGGTTTCTGCCTGTTACCATAACAGCTCTTGACTGACTTCTTTCCGTGCCAATGCCGCCATTCAAGCCACAGATCGAAACGGCGCCTGATGCGGCTTGCCTAATGCATCGGCCAGGTCGGCGAGACTGTCGACGTTGTGTGCCGGCAGAAAATCATCAACATGCTGCAACATGATGCGCACACCCGTGGCGAGCGGTTCAAAGCCATCGAAGCGTAACAGCGGGTTGAGCCAAATCAGCCGGCGGCATGACTTGCGTAGCCGTTCCATCGAATCATTGAGGTGCGCACCACCTTCGCGGTCCAGTCCGTCGCTGATCAACAGCACCACTGCGTTTTGTCCCAGCACGCGACGTGACCATCGCAGATTGAACTCGCTGATGGTCGCGCCAATGCGGGTACCGCCGGACCAGTCGGCAACGGCACGCGATATTTCCCCCAGTGCAAAGTCCACGTCACGGTGGCGCAGATGCCGGGTGATGTTCGACAGGCGCGTGCCGAATACAAACGTATGCACGCGGTCACGATCGCTGGTAATGGCGTGCATGAAATGCAGGAACATGCGCGAGTAACGGCTCATGGAGCCGGAGATATCGCATAACACCACCAGCGGTGGGTGGCGTCTGGTAAAGGCACGATGGGCCAACGGAATAACGTCCGCGTTACCACGCAGGCTGGCGCGCAACGTGGCTCGCATGTCGATCAGTTGCCCGTGCACCGCAGGGCGCAGGCGGCGGGTGCGGATCTCCTTTATCGGCAGTCGCAGATTGGCGATCAGTTTTTTCGCCTGTGCAAGCTCGGCGCTGCTCATCGAATCGAAGTCCTTCTCCCGCAGTTGTTCGGCCTGCGAGGCGGCGGTGCCGGTGTCCTCGTCTTGCGCTTGTTGCAGCAATGCCGTTTCCCGAACCAGTCCCAGTGCTTCGGCGACCCGCTGTGAAGGTGGTGGTTCGCCGTCCGCCGGAGGTTCAGTATCCGCTGCAGCCTGAGGAAGTTGTTCGAGCAGTTCGCGATGGCGCCAGAAGAGACCAAACGCCTGGTCGAACACCTCGAAGTGTTCGCGGCGGTTAAGGAAAACCGCCGCCAGCGACCAGTAAAAGTCATCACGACGCGCGACACCTGTGATTTGAAGCGCTCGCAGCGCGTCGAGTACGCGGTCGGGTCCCACCGGGACACCGGCACGGCGTAAGGCACGCGCGAAGTGCACGACATTCTCGGCTAGATAGCCGCTATACGAGGCTGATTGCGTTGCCATGTCGGGCTGTTTTGTGCCGCTGCTCAGGGGGACGTGGTGAGCTCTGCGCGAATCTCGGCGAGAATGCGTGACGCTTCGTCACCACGCATGCGAGCAACATCGTCCTGGTACTTGAGCAGAACACCGAGCGTGTCATCGACGACGCCGGGTTCGAGTGAGCTGCGGTTCAGTTCCACCATCGCATTGGCCCAGTCGATGGTTTCGGCAACACCCGGCAGCTTGAACAAATCCATCGAGCGCAGCTTTTGTACGAAGGCTACGACTTCGCGCGCGAGTGCCTGCTGTGCACGCGGTGCCTTGAGTTTGACAATCTCCAGCTCGGCTTCCACCGAGGGGTAGTCCACCCAGTGATACAGACAACGTCTTTTCAATGCGTCGTGGATTTCGCGCGTGCGGTTGGATGTGATGATGACCACAGGTGGCTTTTCGGCGCGGATGGTTCCGATCTCGGGAATCGTGACCTGGTAGTCAGCCAGCATTTCGAGCAGGTAGGCCTCGAATGGCTCATCGCTACGATCCAGCTCGTCGATTAGCAACACCGGTGCTCGTTGCGCGGGTTGCAGTGCTTGCAGCAGTGGTCGGCGAATCAGGAAGCGTTCGGAAAAAATATCCGTCGCGAGTTTGTCCTGCGACTTGCCGCCTTTGGCCTCGGCAAGCCGGATCTCGATCATCTGCCGGGAGTAGTTCCATTCATAGACTGCGGAGGCAACGTCGAGTCCTTCGTAGCATTGCAGCCGGATCAGGTCGCGCCCCAAGGTATCGGCAAGGACTTTGGCAATCTCGGTTTTGCCAACGCCGGCTTCACCTTCGAGAAAAAGCGGCCGGCCCATTCGCAACGCGAGGAAAACCGCAGTAGCCAGCGGCCGTCCGGCGACGTAGTCGCCATCGGATAACAGCTTGAGAGTGTCGTCTATGGAATCTGGCGAACTCGAACGCTTAGCCGGCAACCGCCTTCTCCACGGCGCGCTTGGCCATGACAGTTACGAGATGTGCGCGATACTCGGCACTGGCATGCATGTCGGTGTTGAGTTCATCTGCGGCAACACTAATGTTGGCGACTGCATCGGGAGCGAATTTCGCTGAAAGCGCTTTTTCCATCTCCGGAACCCGGAACACGCAGGCACCTGCACCGGTCACGGCCACGCGAATGCCATTGCCGGTGTCTGCCACGAATGTCCCCACGATGGCGTAACGCGACGCCGGATTGCTGAATTTCATGTAAGCGGCACGCTTTGGCTTCGGAAAATGGATCGACTCGATAATTTCGCCGGGTTCGAGCGCGGTCATGAACATGCCGGTGAAGAACTCGTCGGCCGGAATCTGCCGTTGGTTGGTG
>CP070643.1:2589827-2593527 GCA_020354125.1 Betaproteobacteria bacterium
TTCAAACCACTGGCCTGCTTCGGCGTGTTCTTCTCTGGTGAACTGGAAAAAGTGCTGCCGGCCTCGCATCAACGCATCGTACGCAGCAGGGTTGTCAGTGGCATGCCGCCAAATTCGAGCTCGCTCACCTTCCACAAGCTCGACCTCCAACTCGGTGACGATGCGTTGTGTGATTTCGTCCTGAACCGCGAATACATCGGTAATCGGGCGATCAAAACGCTCAGCCCAAAGATGGTCTCCCGACTGCGCGTCGAGTAACTGTGCGTTCAAGCGGATCCGATCCCCTGCTCTCTGCACGCTGCCCTCCAGGACGTGCCGAACGCCCAGCTCGCGGCCGATTGTCTTGATATCGACAGACTTGTTTTTGTATGTGAATGCGGAATTTCGTGCGATCACCAACAAACCCCGTAATTTGGATAGATCGGTAATCAATGTGTCGGTGATGCCGTCAGCAAAGTATTCCTGTTTCGGATCACCACTCATATTTGCAAATGGAAGTACTGCTATTGATGCTGCCGGCACTTTCTCGAAATCGCTGCCCGACTCTGCGGAATCGCCAAACTGGTAGATGGTTACCGCTACGATTGCAGCGATGACGACCAAACTCGCCAGCGCTATTCCAACGTGCTTGCTGCTTCGCTGAGCCTTTTCTTGCGTCTTCGATTGGGAGCGCACGTTGTACACGCGTACGTCCCGGTCAATGTTCTTGACCTGGTGTTCTCCTGCGTACTCGAACGACAATGGCAGTTTGTTTTCTACGTGGTCGTAGGCGGTGCCGGAGATGGTGATACCGCCCGGTTCTGCGAGGGATTCCAGGCGTGCTGCGATGTTTACCCCGTCGCCATAGATGACGTCGTCGGCCTCTACTATGTCCCCGAGATTGATGCCGATGCGAAACTGCATGGCCTCATCGGCTGGAAGATCGCGATTTCGATCGGCAAGTTTCCGCTGAATTTCGACCGCCGATGAGAGCGCTTCGACCACACTGGGAAATTCGGCAAGAATCGAGTCGCCAGGCGCATTGACGATGCGCCCACCATGGATATCGACGTATGTCTGGAAGATATCGCGCGACGCTTTAATGGTGGCGACGGTGCCCATTTCATCCCGACCCATATGCCGGGAATAGGCGACCGCATCGGCCATCAGAACGGCGGAAAGCTTGCGTTTACCGGATTGCTCCAAGACGCAATGTCTCTTCGTTTCAACTAGCTACCGCGCCAGATAGCCCGGTAGCGTGGACTGCTTACATCGAATAACGGCCGTAGAGCGAAAGCTGGGCCGCTTCGAATTCGATACCCTCACCGATATCTTCGTCTTCCATGAAGTCGAACTCGCCGGGCAGTGCCTTTGACTTGAGTACCTTACCTTCGGGACCATGCGGAAGTTCGTTGGTCGGGCCATACTCGGCTTCCAGTGCCTTGACCTCAGCTTCGGTGAGCTTGGTCACGGAGCACGGGCAGCCTTTCAGGTGCGGCACACCCTGCTCTGCATCGACCAGGTCGAGATCCATGTCTTCGGCCAGCTGACCATCGCTGAACGTCCAGACGCCGGATAGATGGTCGCCACCCTGTCGCGACTCGGGTTTCCACCAGCCGTGCGGGATGCGCACCAGGCCTTTTGGCATGCTCGAATGCGCATACACACGTCCGAGCATAGCGCCGGTCGTCGTTTCAAGCCGTGCCCACTGCCCTTCCTCAAAGTCCATCGATTCAACATCCCTGGGGCACATATAGAAAATCGGGTCTTCGGCGCGCTTTCTCAGTTCGGGTACATGGCGATGCCCTGAACGGAAAAATTCGTCTTCAGGCCAACCGACAAACGACGCGAGCGGGTATTTGTCGTTTGGCCGCATTGCTTCCCGGTAATACGGCAACGGGTCGAAGCCGAGATTCTCGAGAACCTCCGAGTACAGCTCGACCTTGCCGGAAGGCGTCGCGAATCCCGTCTTCAGATACTTGCGTTCGCCGTCGTGGTCCGCCTGTCCCTTGTGCAGGTTGGGTGTCTTGGCAGTTCCGGCCGCAACCACGTCCTTCCACTTCTTGCCGCCCGGCTCGAGGCGGTAGTTGAGCATCTCTTCTGCGGTCGACCACGGGAAGTGTTCGCCAAGTCCCACGCGTTTGGCCAGTTCATGCCAGAAGTAAACGACGTTGCGGCACTCACCCGGGGGTTCCATCGCCTGATCGCTGATACCGGCTTGCATGCTCGGCCGCTCCAGCCAGGAGTCTCCCGGCAGTACGTAATCGGATATCTGTGCCGTCGGCGACATGATGTGTTCAAACGCGACGATCAGATCCTGCTTCATCATGCCTTCGTAGGCGAGTTTGCTGTTGGCAAATGCAGCGAGTACGTTGTTGGCCATCGCAAACAACGCTTTAACCGGATACGGATCGGCGTCTTTCATTGCCCGGAACAGTGCGCCCGGATGCGCCATGTAACACCCGCCGACCAGGTTGGCCCAACGAATGTTCCAGACTTTCTCGGAGGCATCGGAGAACGCGCCGGTACCGCGATAGGTGTATGCCGGAAACTTGTCCGAGCCAAGTTGTTTCGCCTTCTGCTCCGGCGCCAGCACTTCGTGGTTTTCGATCTCGGAGTCTGAACGCACCGCCGGATTGAAACCGATGAGTTGGTCTCCACCCTCGACATCGAGATGACCACAGATCGCTCGCAATATGCACTGCAGACGAATTGCCGAGGTGCTCGATACCTGCTGGTCGGTAACCGGTGTCCAAGGAATGCACGCCGGGCCAGATGTTGCGTACATGCGCGCCGCTTCGGCGATGCGTTCCGGTTCGACGCCGGTGATTTCGGACACACGTTCGAGCGGATATTCGCGCACGCGCTCAGTCAGCTTGTCGAATCCGACCGTCCAGTCACGCACGAAGTCCTTGTCGTACAGGTTTTCCTCGATGATGACGTTGAGCCATCCCAACAGCATGGCCGCGTCTGTCCCCGAGCGCAGCGGCAGCCAGACGTCAGCGCGCTCCGCGTTTTCGCTGCGGCGCGGGTCGATCACGATGAGCTTGGCGCCGTTCGCCTGCGCCATGCGGATCGCTTTGTACTCCATGGTCCAGCTATGGCGGCGCGGATCATGACCGATCAGCACAATGCATTTCGAATTCAGAATGTCAGCGCGCGGGAACCAGCCGTAGACGTATCGATTGATTGCGGCGGTGTTGCCGGCGCAGTAATTCACGCCGCCAATCCAGTTCGGCGTGCCGATGTAATTCATGAAACGGCGGCACAGGCCGTTGTCGCCAAGTCCTGTGGCACCGCTCTGGGCGACGGCAAACGCTTCAGGTCCGTATTGATCGATGACTTTTTGCAGACGGGCGGCAATGTCGTCCATTGCCTCATCCCAGGTGACGCGCTCCCATTTGCCGCTGCCACGCTCGCCTACCCGCTTCAGCGGATAGAGCAAACGGTCGGGATGGGAGAAGTGCTTCGGCGCATATGCGCCTTTCATACACAGCACACCCTTGAACAGGGGATGATCGCGTGTTGTGATCTTGACGACGCGGCCGTCTGCCACTTTGGCCGAGACCGGGCAGAAGCCATCGCAGCTTGTGCAAACGACTTGCTTGACGCTTTCGCCTGAACCGGTGACTGATGTGGTGGATCCCGATTGGATCTGCCCGTCCGGCATTTGCTCTGCTCCTTTCGAAGTCGGTCTGAATGCGTGCGCGAGATTGTACCG
>CP070643.1:2593627-2619284 GCA_020354125.1 Betaproteobacteria bacterium
CGGGTCGCCCGCGTCTTCGGACGCGGCCATGATGTCTAGGTGACCAGTCGCGCGCCGGTCATCTCAAATGCTCGCAGCAATGGAAGTGTTGTTTGTTTGGTCGCGCCAAGCATATGTTCTTCGCTGGCGCCGAATAAGGAAAAATTTTCTGCGATATTGGCCTTAGACCAGAAAAATGAGAAGCCTTTTCTGGCTTCTTGCCGGTAATATCTCGTCCACACGATTAGAACGAGTGCGCGCTGACGACGCGTAAATGCACATTGCCCGGCATGCCTTGATGTCCGGACAGGAGGGGAATCTAGTGAATCAGGATCGCGTTGTAGCGACCTATCTGATCGAAACGCCGCATCCGCTCGAGCATGCTGCCGCGGTAATCGCCGGAGAGCAGTCCAGCGGCACTTTCGTGTCGGTTCCCGGCGAGACCAATGAACTGAAAGAGCGCTTCGGTGCGCAGGTGGTGAAAGTCGAGGAACTGGGCGTTACTGAAACACCCAGCCTGCCGGGCAGCAAGCCGCCAAAATCGCAAGCCGGAAAGGTCGAGTACCAGCGAGGGAGAGTTCAGGTTTCCTTCCCGCTGCATAACTTCGGGCCTTCGTTGACCAGTCTTTTCTCGACGGTGGCCGGCAACCTGTACGAACTGCAGGAGCTGTCCGGTATTCGCCTCGAGGATCTGGAACTGCCACCGGCATTTGCCGAGCACTATCTGGGTCCCGGATTTGGCATCGATGGCACGCGCAGGCTTGCCGGCGTCGAGGACCGCCCGCTGATCGGCACCATCATCAAGCCCAGCATCGGTTTGAGTACCGACGCCGTAGCAAAACTGGTTAGTGACCTGGCAACAGCGGGACTGGACTTCATCAAGGACGACGAACTGCAAGCTGACCCCACCTATGCGCCGTTCTCGGAGCGCGTTGCCGCCGTCATGCCCGAGATCGAGAAAGTGGCCGACCAAACAGGAAAGAAGGCGATGTACGCCTTCAACATCACCGGTGACCTGGATCACATGCTGCGCAGCCATGATCTCGTCAAGGAAAACGGTGGTACCTGTGTAATGGTCAATGTGAATGCGGTCGGGTTTGGCGCACTCACATATTTGCGGCGTCGCTGCGAGCTGCCGATTCACGGTCATCGCGCCTGGTTCGGTGCGATCTCGCGGCATCCGCTGTTGGGAATTGGCTTTACTGCATATCAAAAGTTATTCCGCCTGGCCGGTGTCGACCATCTGCATGTTGGGGGATTCAACAGCAAGTTCTACGAAACCAATGAAGAGGTCGGCAAATCAATCATCGACTGCGTGACGCCGATGTTTGAGGGTACCCATGTTTCCAGGACCTATCGTGTCATGCCGGCAATTTCCTCGGCACAGTGGGCGGGGTCCGCGCCGGAAATCTACGCTGCAACGAACACGATTGATGTGATTCACCTTGCCGGAGGCGGCATCATCGCCCACCCTGGCGGCACCGCGGCCGGTGTTCGCAGCATGCAACAGGGTTGGGAAGCGGCACTGAAAGGCGTGGCGCTGGACGAGTATGCCGAGACGCACGAAGAATTGCGCGAGGCAATCAAGAAATTCGGAAGGCGTGGCTGATGGCAACTGATCAGAAACTGTTGCTCGCGTTCTACGGCGATGACTTCACCGGTTCCACCGACGCGATGGAAGCACTGTCGCTGTCGGGATTGCGCACCGTGCTGTTTCTGTCATCGCCGAGCCCGGAGCTGATCGGCGAGAAATTTCCCGACCTGCGCTGTGTCGGTGTCGCGGGCACCAGCCGCGCCATGTCACCGGCTGAAATGGACAAGGACTTTGAACCGGTGTTGCAGCGACTGTGGTCGCTCGGCGCACCGGTGACGCACTACAAGGTGTGCTCGACATTCGATTCCTCGCCGAAGCTTGGCAGCTTCGGCCATGTTGCCGACATGGCGCATAAATCAATGGTGCCGGGGCAGGTGATTTCGATTCTCGCCGGCGCGCCACCTTTGCGGCGATTCACGGTGTTTGGCAATCACTTTGCCGCCTACGGTGATGAGATCTATCGGCTCGACCGGCATCCGGTCATGTCGCGCCACCCATCGACGCCAATGCACGAGTCCGACCTGCGGGTGCACCTGTCGCATCAAACCAAGGCGGAGATCGGCTTGATGAACGTCACGGATCTCGACGGGGATGATGAACAGGTCGATGCACGTGAGGCGGAACTACTGAAAGCCGGTCCCGGCATGTTGCTCTATGACGCGTTGACCGATGATCACCTCCGCACCGTGGGCAGGTTGCTCTGGCAACACGGACAGCGTACGCCGCACTTCGTGATTGGATCGTCGGGTGTCGAGTACGCGCTGGCCGCGCACTGGCGCGCGACTGGGGTGATTAGCGATCAACGCAAGGTGTTTCCGAAGGTAACGCCCGTGAAGCAGTTGCTGGCTGTATCAGGCAGCGCCTCGCCAATGACCGCGCAACAGATCGAGTGGGCCGGGAACAACGGCTTCGATTGCATTCGCATACCGACCGACAAGTTGGTGCAGCCCGGGGCCGCACAACAGGCGCAGCAGCAACTGGTGGAGCAGGGGCTTGCATCGCTTTCCGCTGGCAACAGTGTGTTGTTGTATTCGGCGGCCGGTCCGGATGACCCAAGCATCAAGGCCACCCGTGAGCAACTCGGCACGGACACGGGCGCCAGCGCCCGCGTGCTCGGAACGGCGAAAGGGCGCATCACCCGCGAACTTTTGGAGCGCACCGGATTGCGGCGTGTCGTTATCGCCGGTGGAGACACATCGAGCTACGCCACCCAGGAACTCGGACTTTATGCACTGGAGATGCTGGCAGAGCTCACGCCGGGTGCGCCGTTATGTCGCGCCTATTCAGACGACCCGCAGTTCGATGGCCTGGAGATCGCACTGAAGGGCGGACAGATGGGCAAGGAGGATTACTTCGGAATGGTGCGGGGACAGTAACCAGCTTTTCCCCAAGCTTTTTTGCAACAACCGTTAGCGGCCACAAGCCGCAAGAGCGGGTCAACCTAGATTGTGGAGACAACACATGACAAAAGTAGCGATTATTGGAGCCGGCGGGAAAATGGGTTATCGGGTGTCCGCCAATCTGAAGGATTCATCTTATGACGTGAGCCATGTCGAAGTCAGCGAAGCCGGGCGCGAACGGCTCAAGGAACTGGACATCGCTTGTGTTGATGTCGATGCGGCACTGGCCGATGCCGACTTTGTCATCTTGACGATTCCCGACAACATGATTCAGAAGGTTACCCACCAGCTGGTCGACAAATTCAAGCAGGGCGCGACACTGATTGCGCTGGACGCGGCAGCACCTTTTGCTGGTCACCTGCCGGACCGTGAGGACCTGACAATCTTTGTGGCGCATCCATGCCACCCGCCGATCTTCAACGACGAGACCGATCTCGAAGCAAAGCGTGATCATTTTGGCGGTCTCAAGGCAAAGCAGGCGATTGTCTGTGCGCTGATGCGGGGTGATGAGAAGAACTATGCTGTTGCCGAAGACGTTGCCAAACGCATGTATGCACCTGTCATGCGGTCGCACCGGGCAACTGTCGATCAAATGGCGATGCTGGAGCCAGCACTCTCGGAAACAGTGTGCGCCACTTGTCTGACCGTGATTCGCGAAGCAACTGACGAGGCGATTAAGCGTGGTGTGCCGGAGCAGGCCGCGAAAGATTTTATTCTCGGTCATCTGAACGTCGAACTGGCGATCTTGTTCGACCAGCTACCCGGCGTGCGCATGTCGGACGCTGCCAATAAGGCGGTGGAGGAGGCGAAGAAAAAGATCTTTGCGCCGGACTGGAGAAATGTGTTCGACCGCGAGGAGATCGCAAAAAACATTCAGGCGATCACTTCCTGACGCACCGGTTTCGCCTGTGACTTCGTGCGGTGGCGGCGAAATGCCGGCCGCATGTCGGTTGCAACAGTCTTTAATTCGGATTTGTTGGATTTTCCGGCGGCCGATGGCCGCCGATTCGAGCGCGGGCGATTGCCCGCACGCGTAACGGAGATTTGAGATGCTCAAGAAAACAGTGGTAGATGGTAAAGGCGGTAAAGTCGTCCTGATGGACTCGATCACCAAGGTCAATGCCGACGACGAAGGGGCGGTGGTCGTATCCGCCTCACATGGAGGCACCAGCTCGGGAGAGTTCGCGCTCGAGGTACCGCTCAAGCTGGTCGTATTCAATGACGCCGGAGGCGGAAAAGATGATGCTGGTATTGCCGCGCTCGAAATGTTGCAGGGGCGTGGCGTTGCGGCTGCGACGGTTGCTCACACCAGCGGGCGAATCGGTGATTCGCTGGATATGTGGGAAAACGGCGTTCTGTCCCATGTCAACGCAAAGGCGCAGGAGCTTGGTCTGTCCGACGGCGACGAGGTACGCGATAAACTTACCAACCTCGTGACCTGATAGAAGGAAAAGACCAACGTGGCTGCTGATCCACGACATAAGAGTCGCGCATTACTAGAGGGGCCCGATCGCGCCGTCGCGCGCTCGATGATGAAGGCAGTGGGCTACAGTGATGAAGATTTGGCGCGCCCGCAGATAGGTGTTGCTCACTGCTGGATCGGTACCATGCCGTGCAACTTGAATCACCGGGACCTGGCGCAGCGGGTGATGGAGGGTATCCGGGAGGCCGGCGGGACTCCCATCGAAGTCAACACGGTTGCTATCAATGATGCCATCACCACCGGCACAGAAGGCATGAAGACGTCGCTGGTCAGCCGCGAAGTCGTCGCTGACTCGGTCGAGCTGGTGGCATTTGGGCATATGTTCGACGGCATTGTCACTATCTCCGGATGCGACAAGACGATTCCGGCGATGGCAATGGTGCTGGGGCGGCTCGACATTCCGGGCGTTACGCTGTATGGCGGTTCAATCCGATCCGGTTCGTGCACCAAACCAAACAAGGTATTCGGTGATCGCAAGCTGACCGTGCAGGAAGCCTACGAAGCCCTGGGTGCGTTCAACGCCGGCAAGATAACCGAAGAAGAGTTCAAGGACATCGAAGACCATGCCTGTCCGGGTGCCGGTGCCTGTGGCGGGCAGTTCACCGCCAACACCATGGCCACGGCCTACGAGATGTTGGGTATTTCGCCGTTAGGATGGAACGACGTGCCGGCGATGGATGCAAAAAAACTCGACGTCGCGTTCGAGACCGGCAAGCTGGTAATGAAGCTGGTGCGCAAAGGCATTACGCCGCGCTCACTCGTAACAGAGCGCAGCTTCGAGAATGCGATCACCGGCGTCATGGCAACGGGCGGCTCTACCAATGCCGTTTTGCACTTGCTGGCGACCGCGCATGATTTCGGCGTGTCACTGCAACTGGAGGCGTTTGACCGGATTTCGCGCAAGACACCGGTGCTGGCAGACATGCGCCCGTGGGGCACCTATACCGCACCGGAAATGTACGAAGCCGGCGGCATGCCGGTGGTTGGCAAGCGACTGATTGAAGCAGGCCTGCTGCATGGTGACGAAATGACGGTCACCGGACAGACGCTGGCGCATGATATCGAAGCGGCGGTCGAGCCGGCCGGTCAGGACGTCATCAAGCCGTTGTCGAGCCCGCTAAAGGCGGAAGGTGGGCTGGCCATTCTGCGGGGCAATCTGGCACCGGGCGGTTCGGTTATCAAGGTTTCGGGGCAAACGAAAAAACTGCATCGCGGGCCGGCGCGCGTGTTCGAGAACGAGGAAGATGCTTTCCTTGCGATCAAGGAGGGGCGCATTCAGCCCAACGACGTGATGGTGTTGCGCAACGAGGGACCACGAGGCGGACCGGGCATGCGTGAGATGCAGTTGGTGACCGGTGCGCTACAAGGTGCTGGCCTCGGGGAAACCGTAGCGCTGATGACAGACGGTCGCTTCTCGGGTGCGTCGCGTGGGTTCGTCATCGGACACATGGTTCCGGAGGCGGCAGAGCGTGGCCCGATTGCGGCGTTACGCGACGGCGATTCGATTACCATCGATGTAGATAACCGTAAACTCGACGTGGAGCTGAGCGAAGAGGAAATTCAGCAGCGCCTTGCGCAGTGGGTTGCACCGCCGCCGCGTTACAAAAAGGGTGTGCTCGCAAAATACGCGCGGCTGGTTGCCGATGCGTCCCACGGTGCGGTCACCGATCTCTAAGTCAGCCCAGCACTAACGAGCGGCAACAACAAGGGGGGAACAAACATGCGACTCAAGGACCGGGTGGCCATTGTCACCGGAGCGGCACGCGGAATCGGCAAGGCGATCGGAACAGCCTATGTCAAGGAAGGTGCGCAGCTTGTCATCGGCGACATCCAGGGTGAACTGGCGAAGGAAACTGCGGCCGAGCTGGCCAAGGCTGGTGGCGAGGTCAGGTCGATTGGCGTTGACCTTGCCGAACCGACGGGTGGACAGGAACTCGTTGATTTTTGCCTGCGTGAATTCGGCCGGGTTGATATTCTGGTCAACAACGCCGGCATCGGTATCAACAAGCGTACGCTGGATTTTCCGCTCGACGAGTGGGAGAAGGTGATCCGCATCAATCTCACCGGCGCATTTCTGTGCGCACAGGCCGCTGGCCGGGAAATGGTTAAACAAAGCTACGGCAAGATCATCAACATCTGTTCGCTGTCGGGACAGCGCGGCGGCATTGGCCGTGCTGCCTATGGTGCGGCAAAGGCGGGGCTGGAGTTGCTGACCAAGGTGATGGCGGTCGAACTCGCGGAACAGGGCATCAATGTCAACGACATCGTTCCCGGGCCGATTGCCACCGATGTCGGCCGTGCCATGCACGACCCGGCAACGGTAGAGGCGTACAACTTCCTCGTGCCGCAAAAACGCTACGGCACGCCGGAAGAGATTGCCAATGCGGCGGTGTTTCTCGCGTCAGCCGAAAGTGATTACATCAACGGCCATTCATTAAACGTCGACGGAGGCTTCGGATCGGCGGGATTGATGTACCCTTTGCCCAATTCAAAGCATTCGTAGAGTGTGAAAGAGAAATCAATGAAGTTCAGCGAACTCAGGGAAAGACTGTTGCAACTCGATCCGGCGGCACTATGCGATGCCGACAAGCGGCTGCGTGTCGTCGATCCGTCGCTGCGGCCTGTCAACCCGGGTCGGAAAATAGTCGGTCCGGCATTCACACTGGTTTGCCCGGGCGATCATCTCACAGTGTTGCGGGCCCTGGTTGATGCGCAACCTGGTGACGTGCTGGTGATCGACACCCGGGCCGGGCACCGGGCTGTTGCCGGCGAGTTGTTCGCGACCGAAGCGCTTAACCGCGAACTTGGTGGTCTTGTGGTCGACGGGGCGGTGCGCGATACCGCAACTTTGCGCGAGCTCCCCATGTCGATCTATGCACGCTTTGTGACTCCGATGTCAGGGTCGACCAGCACTGCCTGCGAAACGCAGGTGCCGATTCAGTGCGGTGGTGTCGCCGTCAGTCCCGGCGATGTGATCTTTGGTGATGACGATGGTCTGGTCGTGGCTTCAGTGGAGGAACTTGAGCGAATTCTGCCGCTGGCCGAAGAGATTCAAGGTAAGGAGCGGGCCGCGCTCGAACGCATGCGAGATGGCGACAGTCTGCCGACTCTGCTGAACTTCGACGAGCACTGGGCGGCAGTCACAAAACGATCAGAGAGTAAGCTGGCATTCCGGCCAATCTAGACGTGCGGTCGACTGCGATCGCTGTTGCGTTGTACGTTGCATACCCGGATTACGCTGCGCTTCATCCGTGCTACGTTTCGCGGATACGCGCCCGGATCAAGACCGCGCAGTAGTTTTTCAGAAGGCTGTTACATCGCCTCTAAACTACATGGCCATGCCGCCATCGACGTTGTACACATGCCCTGTGACAAACGACGCTTCGTCCGAAGCCAGAAAAGCAATCACTGCAGCAGTTTCTTCCGGCTTGCCGGGGCGTCCGGCCGGTGTCGCGGCAAGGACGCGATCCAGTGTGCCCTCTGGTAGCCGTTCGAGTTGACGCTGGGCGAAATCGGTGAGCGTCAGCGTGGGTGAGACTGCGTTGACACGAATTCCGGCCTTGGCGAATTCGCGCGCCAGCGCTTTGGTCAGCGCAATCAACGCGCCCTTGGAGGTAGAGTAGGCCGCAGTGCCGAGCAGGCCACCACCGCGTTGTCCGGCCACCGAGCTGACGTTGACAATGCTGCCGCTTTGTTGCTGCAGCATTATGGGTATAACAGCCTGGCAACATAGCCAGGCACCGGTGGTGTTAATGCGCATGACTCGCTCGAATTCCTGGATGTCGATTTCAAGAAACGGTTTGGAACTCTCGGTGCCGGCATTGTTGATCAGGACGTCGATGCGCCCCCATTGATCGAGTGTTTTCCTGGCCATGTTGCCGACACTTGCTTCGTTGGCAATGTCGACCTCAACAGGTAGCAGGTCAAAGCCTTCTGAGTGAAGTCGTTTTGCCGTTGCTTCGGCTGCTTCTGCACGAAGGTCGGCAATTACCACACGCATTCCCTTATTGCCAAGTGCCCGTGCGGTGGCTTCTCCAATGCCACCGGCAGCGCCGGTAACGATTGCAACTTTGTTCTCGTTGGTCATGCTTTTGATTGATCTCGCTTTCTTGCTCTTATCATGACTGTCCGAGGGTCAGTTTGAGTAGTCATCGGCCTCGACGGTGGCATCTTGATCCATTTCGATTCATACAGGGGCCGCGTCCGACAGGTCTGCCATGAGTGCGTTATCTTTCTAATAGGAAAAGTTGCTGCCAAAGAAGACCCTCAGATTAACGGGGGAAGTGACAGGTGTCCACCAGGCTTTGTGTGCCCCGAAGTTCGCGTTCGGATACGGATGGGCAGCTCTGCAATGACGCGTTGCGGGTCGTCGTAGAAT
Source organism: Betaproteobacteria bacterium (assembly GCA_020354125.1). GTDB lineage: Bacteria > Pseudomonadota > Gammaproteobacteria > Burkholderiales > Eutrophovitaceae > SG8-40. Next base: position 2,602,462 of record CP070643.1, read on the forward strand.
TCTGCTACCTGGATAACCACGCATGTAACTAACCGGAGGGAAGAATGGGAGACGAGTTGAACGAACAGTTGGACCAACAACTGGAAACGCTACAAAAAGTACAGGAAGTCGCTATCGAATCGGCGGTCAGTTATGGCCCGAAAGTACTGGTGGCGCTCGTCATTCTCCTTATTGGGGTATACGTTGGTCGCTGGGTGGGCAGGGCGACGGAGAAGGCGCTGCTGAAGTTGGAACTCGAACCGCCAGTTCGGCAATTGCTCAGCCGCATCGTTCAGATATTGGTGCTCGGCCTTTTTGCGGTGATGGCGCTGCAAAACATTGGTGTTGAGTTGTTGCCATTGATTGCCGGCGTGGGTGTGGTCGGTGCTGGTATTGCTCTGGCGATGCAAGGGGTACTCGGTAATCTTGCTGCCGGCCTGACAATCATCTTCACACGACCATTCCGGGTTGGTGAATTTGTCTCGCTGCTGGGTGAAGAAGGCGAGGTCGAGATCATTACCCTGTTCAACACCGTACTGGGGCATCCGGATTTGTCGAGAGTGGTGATTCCAAACCGCATGATCGTCGGTGAAATCATGCACAACTACGGACGTATCCGGCAGCTCAACGTGGTGGTTGGTGTTGCCTACGATACCGATTTGAACAAGGCACTCGCGGCAGTCGATAAAGTATTGAGTGCCAATCCAAAGGTTCTGAAAGATCCGGCACCGTTGATCCACGTGACCACCTTGGCAGATTCATCGATCAACATAACTGTAAGTCCATGGGTGGAAGTGACGGATTACGTGCACGCCCCCGGGGAGATCAACAAGGCGATTGTTGAAGCGTTCCGCGCCAACGAGATTAACATCCCCTTCCCGCAACGCGAGGTGCGGTTGCTGGGTAATGCTGCTTGAAGGCCCGGTACCGAAGCGCGCAGAGTCGCTGACGATTCTTACGTGGTGTCCAGGTGCGCGTGGAATCAGGCTCGGGATTCAGCGCGCACTAGGGCGTCCTACGGTCCGGCCCGGTTCGGCATGATCTGAATCACTCTGGCGTCAGTTTCAGCAGTCGCCCGCCCCGGCTATCCTCCAGAAGCCATATTGCGCCGTTCGGGCCCTGTCTGACGGCACGGATTCGCTCGTTCATGTCGAAGCGTTGCACCTCCCGGGCGCTATCGCCTTTGATTTCGACGCGAATGAGGCCCCTGGCCGACAAGCCCGCGATGAAGGCATTGCCTTTCCATTCCGGAAACAGATCACCCGAGTAGAACATTAAATCACCGGGCGAAATGACAGGAGTCCACCAGACTTTCGGTGCTTCAAACTCAGGTCGCGTACTGTGATCAGGAATTTCCCGTCCGCCGTAATGATCGCCATTCGAGACGATCGGATATCCGTAATTGGCGCCACGAATAACAAGGTTCAGTTCGTCGCCGCCTGCGGGGCCCATCTCAACATTCCACAACCGGCCTTGAGTGTCGAATGCGAGTCCGAGAGGATTTCGATGACCCAGCGACCAGATCTGTGCGGTTACACCGCCTTGGTCCGAGAACGGGTTATCGGCAGGCACGGAGCCATCGTCATTCAAGCGCACGATCTTGCCCAGTGTCTGTTTCATGTTTTGGGATGGATTGAACTTGTTGCGCTCGCCAGACGATATGTAGAGATAACCGTCCGGAGAGAATGCGATACGGTGACCAAAGTGATAACCGCCCGATACTTTTGGAACCGCGCGCCAGATGACTTCGAGATCTTCCAGTCTTGCGCCGCCGTCATCGTTGAGGTTGAGTTTCGCTCGTGCCACGACAGCGCCTCTCACGCCGCCCGTGCCTTTTTCAACGAAACTGATATAAACGAAACCGTTCGACGCAAAGTCAGGATGCGGCACGACATCGCCAAATCCGCCCTGGCCGCCGTAGACGACTTCGGGTACGCCGCGCACCGGCTTTGACCTGGTGCCACCCTGGGTGACGATAAACAGCTTGCCGGGTTTCTCGGTGACGAGCAGCCTGCCGTCGGGCAGAAAACTCATCGCCCACGGTTGGTTGAAGGAGGTGATCTCTGTCGCGACGAATGGGTCGCCTGCGTTGGCAACGTTGTCGGCACTGCAGGCGGTCAACAGCAAAATGACAAGAAACAAGAACGGGTAGCGCACAACAAATTTCCTGCTGTTTAGATGGGTGAAGTATAAGACAGCGAGTACGTCAAACACCAAATTGGCGTAAGCCGTTTACGGGAATTGAGATGGGGTGGTGTGAGTATCTCTGTTTGAATTGGTGAGCGAGCTGGAGTGTACGGTCCGGGACTGACTTCTTCTAACCAAACCAAGTCCATTGATGAAAGCCAGATTACTACCAATCACACTGCTGATCGTTTTGACGGCCGGATGTGGGTCGACGCCAAGCGACGACGACGTAGACGACGACGTATGTACTGAGAAAAAGGCTGCCAAAGGCGCTTGTAAGCAGCAGACAGTATATTTCAGGGATGAACTCGAACCCGATGCGGCCAGCGGCGGTGGTGACAGACCGGGGATTCCGGGGTGCCGTGTGTCTTACAGCGATGCCGAATGCACCAAGGACCGGAATGTTTATGCGGGTGACGAGTGCTTTAGTTCGGGAAACCAGCGCCAGGCTTCGGGAAACGAGCTTAGGCTCTCCGAATGGACCGACGGAGAATGTCACAAAGCCAGGCCGATTTTCCGTGACCGTAAGGGATATAACTGCGATATCTGGTGCAAAGACCAGGGATTTTCGGCCGGGCAGTGCATAAGAACCCCTCCCGGCGTTTGTGGCACAAAATCCTCGGCCTACTGTGAGTGCAGGGGAATTGCGCGCCCGTAGTGGAATGAAAACCAGGCCCGCGATCCGGACTCGGGCTTTTCAAACGAGATTGGCTTGCACCAATTTCAGGGCGCGCTCTGCCTGCTTCTGGATGATCAGGGATTTGCCTTGAGGTACAGAATAATCTTGCGCCGAATTTCCGGGTCTTCCTGCTTGTAGTACATATAAACGCCCGGGACCCACGCTTGCGGGTTGGTGATCCAGACATTTAGCGCCGCTTCGGTCCACTCCATTCCTTTAAGCGTTTTGAGCATGGTCTCGGAGTAGGTATAGCCTTCGACCGTTCCGGCGGCGCGTCCGACGATACCACGCAGATTTGGTCCGAATGGCGGGGCGAAGGCGAGACGCTCACCCGTAAACCCTGAAGCGGATCGCGTACCAAAGGCGGGAATAAGCTGGGAGATGAAATCTCTTGTGCTTGCGGTGACGGATTCCATTGCCAGCCGGATCCGCGGGGGTGAAGAGAACGGCTCGCCGAAGCCAACCTCTTCTTCCGCCAGGTCACCGTGACAGATTTTGCACTGCGAGACGTAGAGTTCCGCGCCTTCGGCCAGGTCATCTGCGCTTGCCGGGAGGGCAGAAGCGAATGCCAGCGTAATCGAAACTCCGAGAATCGAACAAAGTCGTTTCATGACAGCTCCCTTTTGGTGAGTTCTCCAGAGAACGAAGTTGCAAACTAGGCCAATCAAAGTGCGAAGTCCTTGATCAGCGTCAAGTTCTGTTCAAGCCAAGTATGGCGGCCGCTCGCACGGCGATCAGCACTCGGTTTCACTGTCCGGAATGAATCGGGTCATCTCGGACCTCTTAAAACACGATCCACAAGCAGAAGCTGCATTGATCAGGCTTTGTAGGCGTGCACTATTAGCGCCTGGAGCGACAGATCGGTTCCCAGATTCCGTTCGATGGCTTTTTCCACTTGAGTACATACTGCCTCCGGATTACCCCCACGCGCAAGGATTTCATCCTGGAGCGGATTACCAAACACCAGCCCTTTCGCGAAGTTCGCCGCAGAAGCAATAGGCGATGTCAATGGTAAATGTTCCACCGTTACCTTGGAGAAACCCGCCTTGGCAACCGCTTTCCTGATTTCGCCGGCGTCATAGTAGCCGAATGGCACTTTGTAGAATCCGGGCGGGTCATTTGGAAAAGTTGTTTCTACGACCTGGTGGGCAATCTGTGCGAATGGGTTTTGCTCCCATGAATCCCAGACGTTGAATAAATAGCTGCCACCCGGTTTGAGAACGCGGTGTACCTCGGTATAGGAGCGAGCCTTGTCAGGAAAGAACATGATCCCAAATTGGCAAGCAACGGCGTCAAAACTTGCGTCAGCGAATTTCAGGTCGATTGCATCCACCTGCTCGAATCGTACCGATTCACCCGGTTGGAATTTTGTTCTCGCGATATCCAGCATGGGGGCATTCAGGTCCGAGGCAACAAGATCACTGTCGTTCGGAAGACCATCGCGTAGCTTTCGGCTGAGGATCCCGGTACCCGCAGCCAACTCCAATACCGTTCTCGGTCGCAGGGCCAACACACGACGGGCCAGGTCATCCGCGTAACCGTCAAACAGGTGGGGTACCAGCCACTCGTCGTAGTTCTCCGGAATCGATCCTGTGAACTGTGCCGCGTCCGATGCCATGCGCGTTCTCCTTTTTTCCTGAGAATTCAAGTTATCACTGCAATTTGCTCAAGGCTACGGCGACTGTACCCGATTGTGGGCGACGTTATGGTAAGTCGCTGAAAATTCGTAATCTGGCCAAGATTGAGCAGATACCTTAAAACACGGGAAGTGCGGAGGGTGAGGGCGCGGATCGATCTATCCAAAAGTAACAGGGAAGCTCAGTAACGAGTATGTCGCCCCTCATTGACTGAGCGTTATTGGCGCGGGGGTGGAAGCGGAATGAACTTCAGTGCTTCTTCAACGCTTGCAGAGGGATGTATGAAAGCAATGTCCTCTTCGCTGATGACGCCTTTGGCCAGCATCGTCTCGCGGGCGAATTTGCGAAGCTGGGTCCAGAAGTCGAGACCCAGCCCAACGATCGGAAACCGTTCGAGTTTTCCTGTCTGAATCAGGGTCGCGACCTCGAAAGCCTCATCCAGGGTACCGAAGCCACCGGGCATGACCACGAACGCCTTGGAATACTTGACCAGCATGACCTTGCGAACGAAAAAATGCTCGAACCTGATGAACTTGTCCAGGTACGGGTTTGGTTTTTGTTCACGCGGTAACTGGATGTTGCAACCGAGACTCAGACCCCCGGCCTCCTTGGCGCCGCGATTTGCCGCCTCCATCAATCCGGGACCGCCGCCGGTCATGACGGCGTAGCCCAACTTGGCGAGCTCGCGGCCCATTTCCCGGGCCAGTTCATAGTACTCGTGACTTTCATCGAATCGTGCAGAACCGAAAACTGTGACGCAGGACTGTTCGAAATCGAAGCTTTCGAAACCTCGTAGCATCTCGAGAAAAACGCTCACTGCGCTGACCAGATCCGCTTCGCGGCTGCGCCGGCCGGACAGAAAAACCTTTTCGGCACCCTCGACTTTTTGAAGGAGGGATTCAGATGATTCAGTGGGCTTGTTTTCAGGCATGTGTGATTCCTAAGTCCTCGTCCTTTGGTTGAAAGCGATGAAGTACCGAACCTGCAGTCCGGCATCTCGCCATTTGCCGCTGGTTGCCAGTGCGATTAGCCGACTTTTATACCGAAGTATTTGTACCAAGCTTGGCCCAGATCATCAGTACGACAAAAACCCGCTCCGGCGGGACTTTCTTTATCTGTTGCGCAACCATTCAAAAGCCAGGCGCTGTGCTTCGGCGATCTGCTCCAGTGTCATCAGCTTTTCAACCATGTCCAGGTTGCGATAGGCGTTTTCGTTGCCTTGTGCAGCAGCAAGGCCCCACCAGAAGTGCGCTTGCAGGTAGTCTCTTTCTACACCGCTACCCTGGTAGTACATGGCGCCCAGGTTGTTTTGGGACTTTGCGTCTCCCTGCTTGGCCGCTCTCTCGAACCAATAGGCTGCCAGTTGGTAGTCTTGCGGAGTGCCTCTACCTTCGTAGTGCATGACAGCCAGGTTGGACTGCGCCTCGGCCAAACCTTGCTCAGCGGATTTGGTGTACCAATAAACCGCCTCCCCGTAGTCTTGCTCAATGCCTGTGCCGAATTCGTAGGCGACGGCCAGATTGAACTGGGCCGTTAGATCTCCGAACTCGGCAAGTTCCCTGTCGAGCGCGATAGCGGCTGATTCATGTTTTCGTTCGAAGTCGCTGTCAGCGTCGTCAAATTCCTGGGCGTACGAAGGGCTCGATAAAACCACGAGACTGATCAGAAAGAGTATTGCCTGCTTCATCGTCTTCCCCGTTTTGTCAATTGCCGCGATCAGGCCTGCGTATATTCGTAAGCGTGATCAGCAAAGGCAGAAGCAGCAGAAAACCTGCCAGGGGGCGCGCCCTAATCGAAGAAAGCAAAGGTGCGCGTTTCTATACTTTCGCGTGGCACCGCGTCGGCGGGCGCACGCGGGTTTTTGAAGGCCGTGTGAATTGAGCGTCGTGCTCGCCCATCGACAGCGGAATCGAAGGTTTTGATCAGCGCCGCTTCATTTTTGACCATGCCCGAGAACCAGTACCAGCGGTGCTCGGGATTCCAGGTGACCAGTTGCAGTTCACCGATTCTGTCTTTTGCCCGGCGTTCGGTGGCGACCAGATCCGTGTCATCGTTAACGCTGCTCGCATCACACAACGCCAGTGGTGTCGTCAGAACGGGTCCGCCAATCGAGCGCCATACGTTGATGATCGCGAACCGATGCTGCAATCGCTCGTCGGCCTCGTCGGGCAGGATATCGCGCAGGCGTTTTTCGGCAGAAGCGTCGGTGTAGTCATTGTGGACTACCGCGGACGGCTCTCGCGTGCTCCGTTCACCGCGAATCGCCTTTGCATCGGAACGGCGGGTATTGTCGAACACCACAACCTTTGAGGCGCCGGTGATTTCTTGCACCAGTGCGGCGGCCTCACGTTGGTAGATGTCGCGGATCTGATCGTCGTCATAGAAATCGGTGACTGAACTGACATGATCGACGAGGGCGAAGCCTTCCTTGTCCAGCGTCGGCGTAGGCGATTTTTCACGGGCGTCGGCAATGGTGACAGTCTGCGGCTCAATCTTTGCGGCAATATCAAGTTGCGCCTCGGCGCCGGCTTGCGAAGCGAAATAGACGGGCCTTTTGTCTGACGGGACCAGGTAACCCAGCTCGGTCTGAATGGTCTTTGACATTTTCCTTGCTCAAACAGGGGTGACCGGCAGTTTAGTTGTTACAGCTGATCGGCGCCACAGTGCGAGGCGCATTTGGCGAGGCAAGCCAATCTCCGTGTTTAATCAGTCCAATTGCCAGTTATCGAGACCGCGACTTGGTGTTATGCCGTTTCTTTCTCGGGCTGCGGCCGGCGCTCATGTCCTGCGTAGAGCCTGCCTATCACATCCTCGAAACGCTCCAGAATCCTGGCGTGCCTGAGTTTTTGCGTCGCGGTCAACAAACCATTCTCGACTGTCCAGGGATCAAGTGTCAGATAGACGTCGCGGACTCGGGCGTAGGATGGAAACTCTTGAAGTAGCGTCGCGATTCGTTTGAGCGCAGCTTTCTTTGCTTCACTGGAAGCAAGCGCGGTGGGGGAGTTGGCGTCCAGGCCGAGTTCTGCTGCAAGCCGTGTCCAGGCCTCGCGTTGCAATACGATCAGTGTGGTGAGGTAGGGTTTGCCCTCGCCGACAACCACGACTTGTTCGAACAGCGGGTCCCGAGTAATTGCCGATTCCAGGTCGGCCCGTGGCACTTTCTCCCCTGTCGAGGTGACGAGGATGTCTTTGATTCGTCCGCGTATAAAGATCCTTCCGTCGACGAATTCGGCAATATCTCCGGTACGCAGCCAGCCTTCCGCATCGAACGTCTTTGCAGTGGCGTCGGGGCGTTGCCAGTACCCAAGCATTACGCCCGGACCGCCTACCAGCAGTTCATTGTTTTCACCGAGTTTTACTTTCACTCCGGGCAAAGGCCGGCCGACAGAGTCTGGCAAATTGTCCTGTTCGACGTTACTACTGACGCACGGCGAGGACTCGGTTAGCCCGTAGCCTTGCAGCAATGGCAAACCGAAGCCGAGAAAACACTTGGCAATTTGCTCGTCCAGGCGTCCGCCACCACTGATGGTCATGCGTAATCGGCCACCGAGCTGGCCGAGGATTTTGTTGACCACCAATATGCGCAGGATTGGCCACAGGATTCGTTGCCTCAGATCAGCTCTGTGTCTGCGCCCTTGCATGCGCTCAAAGCGATTCCAACCGACTTGCTTGGCGAGCTCGAAAAGATGCTGTGCGAGTTTGCCTTTTTTTGCCAGGGCGAGTTCGATGCGAGCATAAGCCCGTTCGAACATGCGTGGCACTGATATCAGAACCGTCGGACGTATCTGTTTCAGATCTTCACCGACAGTCTCAACAGAGCGCGCGAACACCACTTCGCTGCCAGACAGCATCGGGTAGATATAACCGCCTGTACGCTCGAGCATGTGAGAAAGGGGCAGGAAAGAGAGAAACACGTCCTCACGATAGGCCGGAACCGTGCTGACAATTGCCTCCGCATTGGAAAGAATGTTCCGATGGGAGAGCATCACACCTTTTGGCCGACCAGTCGTACCCGAGGTATAGCAGATAGTAGCCAGATCATCGGGTGCGTTACGTACTGGTTGCACTGATGCTTTTTCGGACAGCCAGTCTTTTACGTACAGAGCAGTCACGTTCTGCTCGGCTTCCAACGCTCGGTCGAGCGTGATGACAGTCTCGAGATCGGGAAACAAGTCCCGATGCTGCGAAATGTTCGGCCACTGCTTACTTTCGCCGGTCAGTAGCAAGCGGCTTCCGGAATTGCCCAAAATAAATGCGGCGTTACCTGGCGCATCCCGGTTATAGATCGGGACGACAACCAGTCCCAGGGAAAGAGCAGCTTGTTCGAATAACACCCACTCCACAGAGTTTCTGAGCATTAATGCAACGCGATCGCCGCGTTCGAGGCCTGCCGTGCTCAGCGCTGCGCGCCAACGGCCGACCTCCTGGTCAATCTCTTTCCAGGTATATGAGCGCCATGAATTGCTGGATTCTTCGTATTGCCGATAGGCAACCGCCCTGGGGGTGCGCGCAGCGCGGCAGCGTAAAAGCCCCGGCAGATCGCCAGCGTCAGTGATGCTGATGACGTCAGTGGTTTGCATTTGACTCTCCGGTCCTTATGGAACCGGCAGCGCCGGTACGCCTTGCCAAACCGTGCTTGCCAGTCAGTCGACCATACTTAATCAACCGATACTTGATGAACCAAAAAGCATATCGATTGCAGCGTGCCGCATATTGATCCTGGTCAACGGGCCGATGAAACACCTGTCCGCGGGCCCTGGTTTTGAGCGCGGCTAGCAACGCCGCTGGCGTGAGGCCATCATCGGGTGTAAATTGGATGACGTTGAGCGCTGTGTCCTGGCTTCAACGTCGGTTCGCGCCGACGCTAAGGAACGGAGGATCCTATGAAGAGCAATGTTAAGTCAGCCCCTGCCAAGGGCTCTAAAACATATCAATTCGTTGTGAGTCGCTCTAAAGGCGCGGAGTATGAGACGGACGGCTTGCGAGAGGAATTCGTTTATCGCGATCTGGGCCTGGCTGACGCAACCCATGGCGATTTTCACGCGCACATCATCAAGGCCAAGCATCTCGAGGGGGGGCACAACGGCTTGCACCGGCATGTAGTCGGCCTGCAATTCGCCATGGTGCTGAAAGGCTGGGTCAGCTTTTACTATGCAGACCATGGCGAGTTTCGTTATGAGCAGGGTGACGCGGTCACGATTCCCGGAGACACTCTCCACGAGTTGCGCGAATACTCGGAAGATCTGGAGTTACTGGAACTCACCAGTCCCGCGGTCTACAGGACCGTCCGCGAAGATGGATCTGAGATGCCGACTCCTGGCCAGAAAGTGCGCATCGAAGAACGGACTACAGCAGCCAAAGCAACTGCGGAATGAGCGCTGGCGCAGCAATCTGGCACGACTACGATCAGGCCGGACTCGACGCGCAGTACAACAACCGCAAGCGCTTTCCGGATTACGTCGACCGGTTTGCGGCATGGGCTGACTGGAGCAAGGACACACGAGAAAAACTGGACTGCCGGCTGGACGTGGCGTTCGGCGAACAGGCGACGGAAAAGCTGGATATCTTTCCGGCAGAGAAATCTGGTGCGCCGATCTACGTCTTCATCCATGGCGGTTACTGGTATTCGCTCGACAAGGCTGATTGTTCCTATGTGGCCGAGGGGATGGTTCCGCACGGTGTCACCACGGTCGTAAACAATTACATTCTTGCGCCGCGCGGAAGCATGGATGAAATCGTGCGGCAAAACCGTGCTGCGTTGGCCTGGTTATGGCGCAACGCAAAAGATTTCGGTGGCGATCCGGATCGTATCTATGTGACCGGCCATTCGGCTGGCGGACACCTTGCCGCCATGTTGCTGGGCACCGACTGGCCAGGTTTTGAAGCGGGGCTTCCGAAGAATCTTGTCAAAGGCGTTTGCGCAATATCAGGCTTGTTCGAACTCGAGCCGATTCAGCTTTCCTACCTCAACGAAAAGCTGGGCATGGATCCGGAGATGGCGAAGCGTAACTCGCCTGCATTGCTCGATTATCCTTTAACAGCGCCATTGCTGCTGATCGTTGGCAAAGACGAGTCCGACGAATACCACCGCCAATCCGAAGCAATGGCCGCCAAGTGGAGTAAATTGGGATATCCGCACCAGCTTCACGTTCCCGACGGGCTGGATCATTTCGCGATTGTTGATTCTCTGATCGACCCGAACGCCGAGATGGTGCAGTGGCAATTGAGCGCAATGCCACGCTAATCAAGGCTCACCGCGTTAACAACAGAAGTCGAACCAAGTAGGCGTAGGTTACTCGCCTCCGTAGGCTACCTGGCCTGATCTGCGAGAATCGGCGACCGCTGCGAAACCGTCTGACGGGCTCCAACGCACTGCCTGAACGCCGCCGAAGTACATGCTCAGTCGATCGAATTCGCGCAACTCGAAGCCATCAATTGACGTGATCGGCAAACCCCGCTCAAATGAAATAGCCGGCTTACCTGCGGCGCTTTCGATGTGAAGGCGCGGATGTTCGATGGCCGCGTCGAGCGATTTGCCGAAGTGAATGTGATGCCAAAGGGATTGAGCAAGGGCTGTCGTGATGCGCGACGCGCCGGGCGAACCGATCGCGATCAATGCGCCGTCCTTGCTGCGCGCGACTGAAGGCGCCATGTTGGACAAAAGCCGTGTTCCGGGCGCGACCTCGCTGAGTCCCTTGGGATGCAGATCAACCTCGCCCAGCGAGTTGTTGAGCCAGATCCCGGTGCCCGGAACCATCGCGCCGGAGCCGTAACCGGCCGAGGCTGTCAGCGAACACGCCAGTCCGTTGCTATCGACACCGGAAACGTGAATGGTCGAAGGGGCCGATAACAGTTCCGATGGCTGGCCAAGTTTCGCGAGTTCAAGGAGGTGCTCAACTTCATCTGCTAATTCAATACCCGCTGCGTCAAGCCGCCGTGCCCGGTAATTCAAGACAGCATGTTGCGCTTCTATGAGCCAGCGAATTGCATCGGCGTTGTATTCATGCTCGGGGCACTTACGTAGCAAAAGCAGCATCGCGGCCAAACACGGGCCGCCAATCGACGGCGGGGGACAGGTGGCGATGCGCCAGTCGTCCAAATCGAGCGTAATCGATTCATGCATAGTGGCGCGATACGCATCGAGGTCAGCCTGATTAAGTAAGCCGCCTTCAGCCTGGATGCCGGCGGCGATGCGCTGACCAAGTTCTCCGCCGTAGAACGCCTCGACTCCATCGGAGGCGATTTGCTTGAGGCTGTCGGCCAGGCCGGGAATGAAAACGGTGTCGCCTTCTGCGAGTGGGCTGCCGTCGCTGTGATGCAACAGGCGATAACTGTCTGGCAACCAACTGTATATGGCCTCGCGCGTGTAACCGAGATATTCGGCGGCACCACCGCGCAGGGGGAATCCCTTTTGTGTCCAATGGATGGCAGGTTGCGGCACGCTTGACCACGGCAAGCTGCCGAATTTTTCGGAGGCTTTGCCCATCGCTGCAAAGGCGCCCGGCGTCGCGACCGAGCCGAAGCCGACACGCTGGCGCGCCTCACCACCATACTCGAAGACGACCTCCCAGGAGGCGTCACCCAATCGATCGGAGTCCTGACCACGGCCCGGCATCTCCGGGCAACCATCAATTACAACCGGATCGCCATCTGTGGGCCAAATTGCGATCAATGCTCCGCCGGCCGGGCTGACGATGCCAATGTCGGTACACAGCGAGACGAGTGCCGCACCAAGCACGGCGTCGACTGCGTTGCCACCCGCATCGGCGAGTTCCGCACCAGCTTGTGCGGAAATCTCGGAGCTTGCTGCGATTGCCACGCGGGTCATTGAAACGATCTCTTGGTTGGCAAGTCGAATCGATAGTGACAGTGGTATGCGGCGACGCCGGGAGTTCGTCGAGTCGCGCGATCCTGGCAAGTATGAACCGCCCCATCTGACGCATAATTGATCCTGGTTAAATCGAAATCGTTCTATCGCTAATCGGTGGTTCCACTTTGGGCAGACATCGTGTAACGAGAGCAGACGCGCAAGACGCACGGGCGTTCACCCAGGTGATCCTCAGAGATATCGAAGCACTCGAGTTGATGATCGAGCGCGGATTGATCGAGGAGGGCCAGACGCGCGTCGGTGTCGAGCAGGAGATGAACCTGGTTGATGCTCAAGGCATGGTCGCGCCGTTAGCTACCAAGCTCATAGAGCACCTCGCTGATCCGGCCTTTCAAACGGAGATTGCGCTGTTCAATCTCGAGGCCAATCTCGGCCCTCGACCGCTCGATGGCCGGTTTCTGCGTGACATGGAAGGGGATCTGACCAAAGTCGTGCGGCTCGCTCAAAAGGGGGCGCGCGATCTCGGCATCGAAGTACTGCTGGCCGGCATTACCCCGACGCTGCGCCGCGAGGACCTCAGGTCGAAGAATATGACACTCGATGTACGCTACGAGTGCCTCGACGAATCCGCGGTGGATGCGCAAGGCGGTGCCATCAAGCTTTTGGTTGACGGTATTGATCGATTCGAGTCGCAATTCGATTCGGTTGTGGTCGAAGGCGCTAATACCAGTCTGCAGCTGCACCTTCAGGTGACTCCGAGTGATGGCGCCCGCCTCTATAACCTGGCGCAGTTGATTACGGCACCGCTGCTGGCTGCCGCTGCCAACTCGCCTGTTCTGCTGGGCAAGCGGCTGTGGCATGAAACGCGGGTCGCAGTCTTCGAGCGAACGCTCGATGACCGTTCAGCATCTCAGCTTACCCGGGGTGTTCCAACTCGTGTCGGGTTTGGCTCGTTCTGGCTGAAGGATTCGGTCATCGAGTTGTTTCGCGACAACATTGCGCGTTATCGCGTCATCATGATGATCCCTGGACTCGAGGACTCCGTTGAGGTGCTCGAGCGCGGTGAAGTACCCGAGCTGGCTGCGCTCGCTCTCCATAACGGAACGGTGTGGAGATGGAACCGAGCCTGCTATGGGATTACCAATGGCAAGCCTCACCTTCGCATCGAGAATCGCATTTTGCCCGGCGGACCGACAGTGCTCGACGAAGTTGCCAACGCTGCACTGTTCTACGGGCTGATGATCCGTCTTGATGAGCAGTATGGCGATATCAGCACGCAGCTGTCGTTCGCGGATGCAAAAACTAATCTACTGTCGGCCGCGAGACGCGGTCTACACGGCCGGTTTAAATGGTTGGACGGCCGCAACGTTATCGCGCGTGATCTGCTGCTCCGGGAACTGATTCCGGCAGCACGAGAAGGCCTGTTGCGAGTTGGCGTTTCCGGCAAAGACGTGGATCGTTACCTCGGTGTTATTGAGCAGCGGGTGCAGTCCGAACAGACCGGCGCGCGCTGGTTGCTGCAAAACCTTGCCACAGTCGAGGAAAATGAACGCGCCGAACATTGTGCAGAAGCGGTGCGCATGATGCTGGAAAAACAACAGCTCAATGAGCCTGTGCACACTTGGGAAGACATCAAGCGCCAAAACTCGGGGGCAAAGCGCATGGCAACGACACTGGAAGACATTATGACCGCCGATGTGTTTACAGTACGTCCCGATGACGTCGTCGATTTGGCCGCAAGCGTGATGGACTGGCAACACATCCGCCACGTCCCGGTTGAAGATCAACAAGGAAAAGTAGTCGGTCTTCTCACCGCAAGGGAGCTGCTTCACGTGCACGGGCGACGCAGCGAAGAGCCTCGAGCGGTGCGTGACATCATGATCACTTCGTTTGCCACTGCTGCACCCGATCTCGAAGTGCGCGAAGCGATGAAACAGATGCTCTCTGCCGGTGCCGGTTGCATACTGGTCATACGCGAAGGAATCCTGGTGGGTATTGTCACGGAGCGCGATCTGTTGAAGGCAGCCCTTGTTGAGTGACAATTATTCGGTGAGGATGGTCTGCCACATTGAGCTTCGGTGCGGATGTCGCCTGCTTGAAAGTAGCCAAGTGGGCTGAGGCAGCGGCGTCAGCATCGAATCATTGCATAAACGAAGAATGGAGCTTGCCCCGAATTCACGCTCGGAGCATGCTACGCATCCGCATCTGCGTGCGATATTATTCAATGCAGTAAGTCGACTCCACCATCGGGGTGCGCCAATGGCTGCTAATGAACAGCGAACAAGCATGGTCTTGGCGCTCGTCAGCGCCCGGATACTGGCGGCCGTGGCAGATGGCCTTGTTCTGTTGATTGTCGTTGCCCTATTACCGCAGCCGATCAGTGTGCTGCTGGCACTGTCTCTGTTTGTTGCTTACCACACGATTCTCATCTATTTGATGCAGCAAACGCTTGGGAAGGCGTTGTTCGGACTGAAGGTTGTCCGGCTTACCAAAGAAAAGCCCGGCTTGTTGTGGGCTTTCGGCCGCGCCAGCTTTGGTTACCTCATCGTCGACGTGATGGGACTGGGTTTCTTCGCCGCGCTGTTTAACCAACGGCATCGTGCCTTGCACGATTACGTATTCGGCTCTGTCGTGGCGTACAGCGACGCCGGACGCTGGAGCCTTCGAACGTTCTCAAATCGCCTTGTGGAGTTTGCGGAGAAGCAGCTGTCCGCAGTGAATGAGCGCAAGAAGACCATTGGTGTGCTCGGGGCGTTCTGGGGGTTCTGGGTAGGAATCGGCCGGTGGCTTCAGAACTTGGTCAACCCGGGTGCACAGGCACCGAGCGTCGCCCAAACGGTGGCACAAGCGGCCTGGACAAATGTAGTCACGCCAGTTGCTCTTGCTGCGGTGGCGGCAGTGGGTGTCGCGGTGGCGACCATGCCCCAACTGCGCGGCGTGGCAGGCTGGCTTACGACCGAACGTTATTTCATTGGTGATCCGAGGGTGGTCAGTGAGTTCGACGCGGGCGCGGAGGGCTGGAAAATCTATGGCGATGCGCAAGGATCCTCGGAGGAACCTGACTTAGAGGATGGTGCGCTCCGAGCCACCGACGACGCGGCAGGAGATGTTTGGTACTGGGAGGCACCGGCTTCATTTCTCGGTGATAAAGGGCATTTATATGATCTTGACTTGGTGTACCGACTGAGAACGGACGTCCCGAACGCCCCCTTCAATGCCGCCGATATTCTGATTGCCGGTGCAGACATCACGCTGGTTCATGACACCTGGCGCAATCCGGGTGCCGAGTGGACTGGATACCGCATTCGACTTGCCGAGACGACAAACTGGATCAACCAGAGCACGAACAAACCGGCCACGCGTGAGGAGTTCGAACGGGTCCTGTCGGATATGAAGATGCTGCGAATTCGCGGTGAATACGCCTCGGGTCGGGACACAGGTTGGCTTGATGAAGTGGCTATCGGTGCTCAACCGCACGCGAATCTGCAGAAAATTGAATCGCCGGATTCAGTGATTCGAAACGGCCCTAGAGGCGATCTGAGCGTTACACTAACAGGAAAGCCTCGCTTTCCAGTCGAAATGATCTTCAGGCCACGTACTTGCCCTCCCGGTTACAACTGCAGGAGCTTGGCCATGCACTACGCAGAAGCACCTGACGCGCGAAAACTCGAAGGCAAGGAATGGGTGTGGTGCTGGGGTTCAGCCAGAGAAGACTGGTTGATGGACTACGAGATCCTTGTGGTGGATGCCGAGGGGACTCAATTGAGCGCGCCTGTTCCCGTCAAGTGTCTGGGTAAAGACTGAGCCTTGCCACTGTCATCTAACCTGACCGGAAACGGGTCGTGGAAGATGCGCGTTGCGAGAGCTTAGTGCGCTTTCTAAAACCGCAAGGCAAGGCTCTGCCCGTTGGCTTGTGTTTGTGACCACGTTAAATTACGATGATTTTCTGGTTGATGCAGGAATAAAAAAGACCCCGGGGGCCAAGGGAGGGAGGCCACCCAGGGAAAAACGCTTAAGGCCCGATCAGTCCATCAAGGGTGAGGTGGCGCTTAAGCAAACTCGCTATCATCAAGAAGTCATCCAACTCGTAAAGCTCATCCACTTGACGCTGTCGATAGATGAGTCTGTTCGCTGTTACATCTGACGTAATCTCTACACCGACAGTTGCGTAGCTTTGAGCTTCGACGGTCGATCGCATCACGTGTCTGTCCTTGTGTGATCGTTTCGACGGTCGCAGTATGGGTTGCTGGTCTGTCCCATGCTGTACCCAAGGTGCCGGTCAGTTCACCCACTGCGCCAATGTGCGTTTTCGATGTTCGGCGGCAGACGGACAGTAAAGGTAGCCAGGCCGGGAAATTGCACTTCAAAGTAAGGCAGGGATACGTGACGTGCAAATACCACGCGTGATCGAGTGTTGCATTGCTATGCAATAAAAGAAGATGCGATAAAGAAAGACACGATTCAGAAAGATACGATACAGAAAGACGCGATACAGAAAGACGCGATACAGAAA
>CP070643.1:2619384-2627914 GCA_020354125.1 Betaproteobacteria bacterium
GGCCAATCTTCGACCGGATCACCATAGTTCCAGTACTCCTTGACGCCGTCCTTCGACAGGTCCATGACGTCGGCTTCACCGGTCATCTCGAGCAACACTTCGAGCGGATCGCGACCCGCTGCTTCTGCAATTTCATAGGCGAAGCAGTTCTGGGCATACGAATGCTGGATGTTGTTCACCGACCGGTACCAACCAACCCGGATGTGGACGTCCGCCTCACCGTTCTCGATGCGGATATTAGGCACGTTGTTGTAGCCAACGTCGACCATGCCCAGACCATACTCGATGCCGAAACCGGTCTTTTGCTGCGGATTCCACAGTGCGAGGATGGACGGCCAGGAACCGGAGTGTTTCCACGCGATAACCTTGCCGTTTCTATCGAGGCCGGCCTGCATGACGTGGGCACTGACAGTGTGGTAGTAGCCGTTCTGGATTTCATCCTCACGGGTCCACTGCACACGAACCGGCGCGCCGATCATCTTCGACAGGATCGCCGCTTCACATGCAAAGTCAGGCTTGGACTTACGTCCGAAACCACCACCGAGCAAGGTGGTCCAGCACTCGACGTCACCTTTCTCAAGGCCGAGTGCTTCAGCAACGTACTGACGGCACTCATTCGGTGACTGAGTACATGCCCAAACCTTGACCGGACGAACATTGGCATCAACGATCGCCGCCGGCGGCTCCATTGGTGTGTGGATGAAGAACGGTACGAAGTACTCCGATTCCACAACCTTGGCAGCGCCCTTCAACGCGCGGTCGGCATCACCACGATTGCGAACGACTGTGCCACCCTTGCGCGCCGACTTGCGAAGCTTGTTGTCGTAGGTGCGGCTGGAGTGAACGCGGTTTGGCCCCAAGTCCCAGTTGATCTTGAGCTTCCTGCGGCCTTCCATGACCGACCAGGTGTTGCTACCGATCACCGCTATACCGCCCAGAGCGCGGAACTCGGCTGGCTTGTCATCCGCAAGTGCCGGAATCTCGACCACCTTTTCAACACCCTGCACTTTGAGCGCTTCGCGCGCATCGAAAGACCGGACCTTGCCACGATAAACCGGCGAACGGGCAATCACGGCGATCTTCATGCCGGGAATGCTGATATCGGCACCATAGTTGGCACCGCCAGTGCTCATATCGTAGTTGTCGACCACCGGCATATCCTTGCCGATGTACTTCCACTGCGACTTGTCCTTCAGTCTCAGTTTCGGTGAAGCTTCGCCGGCCGGAATGTTGATGCCTGCGGCCACGTCGACCAGTTCACCGTAGTCGAAGGACTGACCGGTACGGCTGTTGTAGATCCGGTGATGCCTGGCGTAGACGTCCTGGATGTCGACGCCCCACTTCTGGGCCGCCGCCATTTCCAGTGTGTAACGTGCGCCTGCGCCAAGTTCGCGCATCACGTCGAGGTGATGGCGCGTACTGCGAGAACCGTCAGTATTCTGACCGTCCTTGCCTGCCGGGTCATACTTGTCCGCATCACCCGGTGCCTGCCAGATCGCAACCCGATTCCAGTCGGCTTCGAGTTCGTCAGCGAGCATCATCGGGACGCCGGTACGCACGCCCTGACCCATTTCGACACGGCTACAGGTGATTGTCACCTTGCCGTCATTGGCAATTTTCACGAACAGGTTCGGTTGCGCCTCGGTGGCCTGCGCATGCGCTTCACGCATCAAACCGCCGGGTACCAGATTCGCCCCGATTACCAGCGCCGTTGCAGCACCAGTGCCCTTCAGGAAATCGCGCCTGCTGAGATTGACAATATCAACCATGTCACACCTCCTCTGCGGCCTTGCGGACCGCCGCAAAAATGCGCTGATAGGTTCCACAACGGCAAATATTGCCGGACATGCCGTTGATGATGTCCTGATCAGAAGGATCGGGATTCTGGTTCAGCAACGCGGCTGCGTTCATGATCTGCCCGGATTGGCAGTAACCGCACTGCGGCACGTTGACCTCGCGCCAGGCACGCTGAACAGGATGGTTGCCGTTGGCATCGAGACCTTCGATGGTGGTGACTTCCTTGTTGGCCGCCATTTGCACCGAAGTGATGCAGCCACGCACGGCAGCGCCATCGACGTGCACCGTGCAGGAGCCGCACAAGCCCGTGCCACAGCCGAACTTGCTGCCGGTCAGTCCAAGTTCGTCCCGCAAATACCACAGCAGCGGCATTTTCGGGTCACCATTGAACTGACGGCTCACGCCGTTAACTTTCAATGAAATCATACTCCTACCCCCGTTTATTAGTCAGGTTCTTGTTGATTTACTGGACGACGCACCGCCACGAGTGCCGGGCGCCACGAAGTAAAAAGGTCCCCAGTACGCTTCTCACCTTTTCGAACCGTTAGCATAGTACCTAACGCGACCGATAACAATGCAAGTGCATGACGTTGATCGCAAAAAAACTATCGGTTCGCAAAAAAACTAACGGTCCGGAACCAAGCATCAGAGGATCGGTCTGTCCACTGTTCAGTTATTCACAGGCAGCGAGTCAATTGGTGGTATCCTCGCTGCCCTTCACTGCACCCACAACTTGTTGAAAGACGGAGGAGAAACACGATGCACCTGATGTTCAAGCTACCGGCTGTCGCGCTTGGACTGGCGCTTGGCCTGGCCGCGCTGCCCACGGCATACAGCGATATGCACGGCGGAATGACCGTGCTGATGCGCAGCAACTACATTGCAGATGATCCAGATACGCTTAAGTGGGAGCGCAACAGGTCGACCCCCTGGGGCATGCGCACCGTCATGCTGTACGGCGACCCCACCAAGCCCGGCCCCTATGTCTTCAGGGCAAAGATGCCTTCGGGTTACAAGCTACCGCCGCACCGCCACGCCGACACGCGCACCGTGACTGTTCTGAAAGGCGTTTATTGGGCCGGTGTCGGGGAGGAGTACGACGCGCTGAAAATGCAGGAACTCTCTCCCGGTGCCTACTACATCACGGAGGCTGAAGTACCCCACTACGCGTGGGCGCGCAAAGAAGTGATCATTCAGGAGATGGGCACGGGACCCAACTCGGATATCCGCTTCGTAAATCCGGATGACGACCCGCGTAACAATTGATCGGCTAGGGCACTAGTTCTAAAAAAGGGCAGCGAGGCTGCCCTTTTTTCATTTTGGCGCTCGTTTCGTTATGGAACTAGCGAAACTCACCCATCAAAGCGTCCGCCCCTACGCCCCGGTCGCAACTAAGTCTTTCTAAAATGAGCGCACGCCACGTCGAGTGTTGCCTCGGCGTGAGAATTGGGCTTAACGGACAGCCATAGCCGGCGTGGCATATGCCCCGAGGACCACACCACCTCGCCTGTCTCGTCCAGCATATCGATGCGCGTTATGCGGTTAACGCGCAATGCGCAATCCAGTTCGACCAGTCCGCGGGTTTCCTTGAAAACAACCGCACTGCCCTCCATGCGTTCAGTGAGCGTATGGGTGTATATGCCTCGCTTGATGACATGCAGGGTGTCCTCGACCATGGCGATCGAGTCGACGTCGATGTAGAACTTCGCTTCTGTGTCGGCGCCCACCTCGACCCACGTCTCTGCCAGTGCTTGAGGAAGCAACCCAGCAAATAGGAAAAGAACGCCGGTCAGTGCCCGCATGGTTTCTCCCGTGCTGCGATCAAAAAACGACCATAACCGGAGCACTTTTCCAGGACGGTCCGCCCCGGAAACCCCCGATACCTGAAGACTACAATAGCAAACGCTGCACGAAACGTACCGTTTTCTCGCCCAGTTCTTCGAGTAAGCGTTGCTGCGCGGGATCCTTAATCGCGCCCTGTTCGTCAAATGCTTCGTGCACTCGTCCGACTCCGACCCGGTCGGGCACGACGACCATTCCGAGGTATGCCAGCTGTGCGCGCAGCAGTGACTGGCCGCGTAGCCCGGCCAAGGCACCCGGCGACGCCGACATCACGCCAGCCACCTTACCGTTGAACGCGATCATCGGCTTCTCGTCACCCTCCCGTCGCGATGCCCAGTCCAATGCATTCTTGAGCAAAGCAGGAAATTGGCTGTTGTACTCGGGTGTCGAGACCAGCACACCGTGATGCTCGATGAGCAGGCGTTTGAACTCCTTGGCCCCATCCGGCAAACCTTGCCTGGCTTCAAGGTCTCCGTCATAGATCGGCATTGGCAGATCGCGAAAGTCGACGACGGTGACTTCCGCCCCCGCGGCGCGGGCACCTTCCGCGGCCACCGCGACAACCTTTTTGTTGAACGACGCTTCACGCAGACTGCCGGCGAAGGCCAGCAACTTGGGCACTGACATCTGTTGGTTTCTCCTTGGATCATTTGTTCATTCTTGTACCGCGGCATTAGACGGCCACGGGTGCCCGTAGTTTCAGCCCGCCGCAGAGCCTTGCTCGGGCGGGCGAATGCGCCAGGTCAACTCTTCCGCCGTCATCGGCTGGCCAAACAGAAAGCCCTGGGCGTACTGGCAGCCATAGGCGTTCAGAAACGCCAACTGCGCATCGTCTTCGACACCTTCGGCAATGACTTTCATCCCCAGGTTGCGGGCCAATGTAATGATGGCACGCACGATCGCGGCATCATTTGGATCGCTGGATATATCGCGCACGAACGACTGGTCAATCTTGAGCAAGTCAAGCGGCAAGCGCTTCAGGTAAGAAAGGCTCGAATAGCCGGTGCCGAAGTCATCGATCGATACCCGTACGCCAAGCTGCTTGAGTTTCTCGATCGTTATGATTGAGGCCTCCGCATCGTGCATCACCGCGCTCTCGGTCAACTCGATTTCCAGCGACTCCGGCGAAATCTGTGCCTCACCGATGACATCACTGACCAGTTTAGCAACATCGTATTGCTGAAACTGGCGCGCCGAAACGTTCACTGCAATCTGCGGTGACAATCCCATCTTCTGCCAATGGTGGATCTGACGGCAAGCGTCGCGCAAAACCCATTCACCGATTTGTCCGACCAGACCGGATTCCTCAGCGACCGGAATGAATCGCGCAGGAGGAATCAATCCATGCTTCGGGTGGTGCCACCTAAGAAGCGCTTCAGCGCCAATAATCTCGCGCGTCACCAGATCGACTTTGGGCTGATAAACCAGCCGCATCTCGTCACGTGTGAGCGCAAGGCGCAATCCGGATTCGAGCACCATGCGCTGCTGAACTTCTTCATTGAGGGCTTGGGTAAAGAACTGGTAATTGTTTCGGCCGAAGGTCTTCGCGCTGTGCATAGCGGCATCAGCGTGTTTGGTGAGCGTATCGGCAGATCTCGAGTCATCCGGGAACAAACTCACACCGATAGATGCTGTAACAAAGACGTCTTCACGCTCTCCCGGAAACGGTTGCGACATCTCGGAAAGAATTTTGGTGGCACATGCCGTTACATCTCCCAGACGTCCGGCATCCGGCATCAGAATGGTGAACTCGTCGCCACCGACTCGGGCAACCGTGTCGCTCTCGCCGGTGCAGCGTTTTATGCGTTCGGCGGCCGCCTTGAGAATTTCATCCCCAGCCTCATGGCCAAGTGAATCGTTGATCATCTTGAAACGATCGACGTCAACGTGCAACAACGCAATGCGCTCTCGCGAACGTTTGGCGTAAGCGACCGCCTGACTAACACGGTCGTACATCAGCGTGCGATTAGGCAGGCCCGTCAATACGTCGTAGTTGGCAAGATATTGAGCTCGTTCCTCCGCGTGTTTTCGCTCAGTGACGTCACGCGACGTCAACACCACACCTTGCACGCCGGGATGCTCGAGCAGGTTATTGCCGACTATCTCCAGCCAGATCCACGAACCGTCAGCACGGCGATAACGCAACTCGATGAACACGCGGTTGCTGCCCGTGGCGAGTGTATGGAACGCTTCGCGCGCGCGATCGACATCGCCGGGATGAACAGCCTGAAAAGGCGCTTTGCCGATCAACGAACCCGGCGGATAGCCAAGAATGCGCGACGCCGCCGGCGACTCATAAATGGTCGCGCCCTCATTGTCGTGGATCGTGATGATGTCGAAAGAATTCTGTACGAGCGCACGGAAGCGTTCTTCTCGCTCTTGTATCTCGCCATCCACCTGCAACAGACTGGCGACGCTTTTTAGAAAGCCTGAATTCACTTGCTCCGCACTGCCAATGAGGTATCGGCATGACCACCGGCAGTACCGGCGCCCCCTGTCCCGACATCAGGGAGGTTGTTCTTAACCTTGTGCGCCGCCCGATTCTATAACCGGATGATTGCGACGATCAATCGTTTTGTATGACAAAACCGATGGTTACGCGTACATCGTGGTGTTTATGCGACATTCGTGCCATCCATGCCGCCTTGCCCGAAGAGCATCTCCGGGCCGGAAGCGTCCGTGGCACGGAGGCCCGTGCCATAGTGTGACGAGGGACTGACAGTTATACGCCTTTATTCATAAGGTTCCCTGACCCTCAGCGGCAGGACGCGAGGTGGGGTCGTCTGCCGATGCCGGCATGACGCAACACGAGCCTTGTTACAAGTCATTTTTCTCAAGAAGCTGTTAGGCGCACGGTCGGCTATCCGATAAAATCAATCGACCAAACCCAGCGTCGCCAATACCCGACAAGATAGTCACAACGACGGTCGTCCGATGAGGAGAGTTTCAGTTTTTGTTTCCGCGCTGGTGCGAGCAGCGGCAGTATGGTCCGCGCTAATTTTTCTCACGGCACCGGCACTGGCAAGCGAGTTCGACTGTCTGATCGAAGCGCGGCAGACAGTCGAAGTTCGCAGTTCTGTTGAAGCCGTGATCGAGAAGATCCACGTCAGACGAGGTGACTACGTACGCAAAGGTCAGGTGCTGGTTAATCTTGAGTCGGGAGCTGAGAGAGCGGCTCTGGAACTCGCGCGATCGCGCGCCACAATGCAGGGCGAAATCAAGGCGGCGGAGGCACGCCTGGAATTGGCAAGCAAGAAACGGCAACAAGCGCAGGAGTTGTACGAACAGAAATTTGTGTCTGCTACTGCGCGCGATGAAGCAGTAGCCGAATACAAACTTGCAACCGAGCAATTGCGGCAGGCGCGTGAAAACAAGTTGCTGGCGCAGTTGGAAGTCAAGCGCACATCCGAAATCCTGGCACTACGCACCATTCGCAGCCCGCTAACGGGGTTAGTGGTGGAAACGGTGTTATCGCCGGGGGAATTTGCCACCAGCAATCTGAAGGATCCGATCCTGAGACTGGTCGAGATCAACCCACTCAATGTCGAAGTGATTTTGCCGGTCAGCGAATTCGGGCGCATCAAAGCCGGCACTGAAGCCATCGTGCTGCCGGAAGAGCCAATTGGCGGCGAGTACAGTGCCACCGTCAAAATCGTCGACCGAATCGTCGATGCAGCCAGTGGCACATTCGGCGTGCGGCTCGAACTGCCAAACCGGCGCGGGAGCATCCCGCCGGGAGTCAGATGCAGAGTGAGGTTTCCATAGTGCCTTTACGAGCATTGCGCACGGCTTGCCTCGCCGCTTTGATGATTTTCGCTATGGCGACAAACGAATCGGTTGCGCAGGCAGCAAAAGCGCAGGTGAATTCGAAAGTTCCCGCAGGCAAATGGAAAGCGGTGCGACTGAAGAACCTTCCAGAAGGCGCAAGCCTGAGTGTGCGTGTGGCAGCAAATGGGAGCCTGGTCGTGATTCTGGTGCACGAATCGGAATTGAAGCGCTACCCGTCGCCCATCAGCCCGGCCTTTCAGGGAACACTGGACAGAACCCTGTCGTTCAGTGTCCTGATCCCCGATTCGGGAAACTACTACATCATCTTCGACAACCGGCGCGGAGAACAGGAACGGCGTGTACGCATCCTTATCGAGGCTACGGCGCCGAAGGCTCGCAATAAGCCGTCCGGCGATAGCAGCGGCCGAAAAGAAAGAATCTGATCGCGACGCCCAGGCGTCGCGAGTGACATGTGACCAGTGACGTGTCAGTGGCGCAAAGTTCTAGGGTGTCACTCGTTTCCCATCACTTGTAACTCGTCACGTGCTACTGAATTATTCACCTCGCCCAGAGAAGGCCAGCATATTGCCCAGGTAATCGTCCATATCCAGAAGATCACGCCGCATCCGCGAGTGGGTGCGCTCCGCTCTCGACTGGGCAACGAAGAACACGGTTCTTCCAAGCCACGGCGGCAAAAAGCCGTGTGCGCCCAAATGCTTCGCCGGCCGGCCAAGCTGCGTGGTTACCAGATCATCTTCTACCGCAAGAATTGCCTCGCAGCTGCCAAGATCGCCCTGACGTCCGCAGCGACCGAACAATTGGCGATCAATCCGGCCGGAATCGTGCATCTCCGTGGCAATGACGTGTAAACCGCCCTTGTCACCGATGCCCGCGGCAAGCTGAATATCCGTTCCGCGTCCAGCCATATTGGTCGCGACCGTAATGCGGCCGGGTTCACCAGCAAGCGCAATGATTTCTGCCTCATCCTTGTCCTGTCTCGCATTGAGCAGGCTGTAAGGCAATCCTTTCTCATCGAGCAAGCCAGCAAGATGTTCGGATGCCTGCACTGAACGCGTGCCAATCAGTACTGGCCGACCGAGCGCGCGATGCATTTCGATGCTCT
>CP070643.1:2628014-2646606 GCA_020354125.1 Betaproteobacteria bacterium
ATGTCAGATGGAACCGGCACCTCAGAGTCGCGACGCGCTTCACTTGAAGACCGTTCACGTTTCCTGCCCGCACGATTGTCCGGACGCGTGCTCCATGCGCGTGACTGTCGACACCCGTTCTGGGCGCGCGATCGAAGTGAGGGGCGATCCGTCCCATCCGGTGACCCGCGGTTACCTTTGCAACAAGGTAAATAACTACCTTGATCTGGTTTATAACGAACGGCGTGTCATGTACCCGCGTCGGCGCGTTGGTCCCAAGGGACCGGGTGCGAAGTGGGAGCGCATCAGCTGGGACGAAGCGCTCGATGAAATCGCTGCGCGCCTGAAGCAGATAATTGAGCAAGACGGAGGAGACGCGGTTTTGCCGTTTTCGTATTCCGGAACGCTGGGTCTGCTCGGATTCCTTGGCATGGCAGAACGGTTTTTCAACCGTATGGGCGCATGCCGGCTCGAGCGCACCATTTGCACCGCGGCTGGTGCGGCGGCGGAAATGTTCACTACCGGCCGCGCTGGTGACGCCAACATCGAAGAGTTGCCGGGTATGGACCTGGTAATCCTGTGGGGTACCAATCTGGTAAGCACAGGTGTGCACGCCATGCCCTTCATCAATGAAGCGCGTGCCAACGGCGCAAAGATCATCGCGATTGATCCGCGCGTGACGCGTACCACGGCGTTTGCCGACTGGCACATTCAGCCGCGGCCTGGAACCGATGCGGCGCTGGCGCTGGGGGTGATGAAGATCATTGTCGACCGGGGCCTGCATGACCTGGATTTCCTCAAGGCGCAAACGGTCGGCTGGGAGAAACTCATCGACGAGCGGCTTCCCGAGTACACGATGGAACATGTCGAGCGCATCACCGGCGTTGCGGCGGCCGACATAGAGAAGCTTGCCTTGTTGTATGCGTCGACCAAGAAGTCGTTCATTCGCGTGAACTGGGGTATCCAGCGCCACGACAACGGCGGTTCGATGACGCGCGCCATCAAACTGTTGCCGGCCATCACCGGTGCCATGGCGGGCAAAGGCGGCGTGTGTATGTCCACGGGTGGCGAGATGCGCGCCATCGATCTGGCAAAGTTGCAGCGCACTGGCTTGCTGGCGGGGCGCAAGCCGCGAACATTCAACATGATCCAGCTTGGCCACGCGCTGAATGATGCGCAGCCGCCAGTGCGTGCACTGTTTGTCTGGAATGCTGATCCGGCCAATTGCGTGCCCGACACGCACGACGCGCGCAAAGGCCTGGCGCGGGAAGATTTGTTTACCGTCGTGCACGATACCTTTCTCACCGACAGCGCCGACTATGCCGATATTCTCCTGCCGGCTGATACAGCGCTCGAAAGAATGGATTTGTTGGCGGCCTACGGCAATTACTATTTCGGCCTGTCGCAACCGGCGATCGAAAAGATCGGCGAGAGTCTGGACAACGGCGAACTATTCCGGCGCCTGGCACGTCGCATGGGATACGAAGATGATTGCTTTTCGCAGACCGACGAGGAAATGCTCGAGGAGATTATCGACCCGCAGTTCAATCCGCTGTTCGAAGGCGTAACAATGGAGTTGCTCAAGGAGCAGGGTTGGGCGCGCGCCGCAGTGGAGTCGCCGCGCCGCAGCGGTGTCAACTCGGGCAAGTGGCCGACACCGTCGGGCAAGATCGAAATCTATTCCGAGGCGATGCAGCAGCGCGGTCTCGATCCGCTGCCGGCGCATGTGCCGGAGATTGAGGGCCTGGAAAACAAGCAGGCGGCGTCGCGTTTTCCATTGCAAGTGATCAGTGCGGCAACACACTATTTTATTGGTGCCAGTTTTCAGCATGTTCCGCGATTGCAGGAAATGATGTCGCGCCCGACCTTTGAGATCAGTCCGCAAGACGCCAGCGCGCGCGGGATTGAGACGGGTGACTGGTGCCGGCTTTACAACGATCGCGGCGAGACCTTCGGTTACGCGCATATCGTCGAAGGGCTTTTGGCTGGCGTCGTCGGTGCGCCGAAGCAGTTGCAGGGCTCTCGCATGAAGAACGGCGTCAATCTCAATGCATTAACCAGCCAGCGCGAAGCCGACATGGGCCGGGGACCGGTGTTCTTTTCGACGCTTGCCGAGATCGAAAAAGCGGACTGAAGTGTAGGCGGTGCCAAGTTCTGGCAAGCCTGCCGTGTGCCGCCTGTCTCGGAAAAATCAAGAGACGTGATGACTGCAACAATTATTGACGGCCGAGCCGTCTCCGAAATCATGCGTAAGAAAATGCGCTCGCGCGTGGAATCACTCGGTTTGCGCGGCTTGCGTCCGGGCCTTGCCGTGGTTCTGGTCGGCGATGATGCCGCATCTCAGATCTACGTGCGCAACAAGGCGAAAGCGTGCGAGGACGTTGGCATGCATTCGGAGGTGTTTCGCTATCCGGCAGATACAAGCGAAGCCGATGTGCTGCAGAAGATAGCCGAGCTCAACGAAGACCAGCGCATTCACGGCATCCTTGTGCAGCTGCCGCTTCCCGCTCACGTCGATAACAAAAAAGTGTTGGAAGCCATAGCGCCGCATAAGGACGTGGACGGCTTCCATAAACAAAATGTGGGTGCGCTGGTGACGGGCGAGAGTGACTTTCCGCCATGCACGCCGCATGGCGTGATGGCGCTACTGGATCATTATGAGGTGCCGATCGAAGGTAGCAACGCCGTTGTAATTGGCCGCAGCAATATCGTCGGAAAACCGATGGCGTTGATGCTGCTCGCGCGCAGCGCAACGGTGACCATTTGTACTTCCAAGACGCGGGACTTGTCACAGTTCACGCAAATCGCCGATATCGTGGTTGCCGCGGTAGGCAAAGCGGGTTTGGTCACTGCCGACATGATCAAGGAAGGTGCCGCGGTGATCGATGTCGGCATGAACCGTCTGTCGAGCGGCAAGCTGGCCGGCGACGTCGTGTTCGACGAAGTCAAGGGAAAAGCCGGCTATATCACTCCGGTGCCGGGCGGGGTCGGCCCGATGACGATCACCATGCTGCTTGCCAATACGCTCAAAGCCGCGGAACGGGTTGCCGACGGCGAGCAGGCAGCGCGGCGCGCAACTGCGTGAAAGGTTCTTAACGGCAAATAATATGTTTGCGGATCGAAAAGATGCCGCTGAAAAGCTGGCTTCAGCGCTATCGAATTACAAAGGCCAGAACCCGTTGATTCTCGGAATCCCGCGCGGCGCGGTTCCGATGGCATGTGTCATCGCCGAGCGGCTCGAGGGAGAGGTCGATGTTGTGCTGGTGCGCAAGCTGGGCGCACCAGGCAACCCGGAGTACGCGATCGGTTCGGTGGACGAGTCAGGCTGGTCGTATGTCAGTCCCGACGCCCCTGCTGCTGGTGCCGATGAAAGCTACATCGCGGCCGAGAAAGCCAGACAGCTGGAAACAATCAAGGTGCGGCGCGAGATGTTTACGGCGCATCGCGAATCGATCGATCCGGAAGGCAGGATGGTCATCGTTGTCGACGATGGGCTGGCGACCGGCGCAACGATGATCGCGGCATTACATGCGCTGCGCGCCCGCAAGCCGCAACGCCTGATCTGCGCCGTTCCGGTGGCGCCGCCCGAGACGGTTGAACGCGTTCAACCCTATTGTGACGAAATCGTTTGCCTGGATGCGCCGCAATTTTTCTATGCCGTCGGGCAGTTCTACAGTGATTTTCCGCAGGTGAGCGACGAAGAAGTGGTGGAACTGCTCAGCCCGCGAAACGGCGGCTGAACCAGGCAGCGGCCTGGCTGGCGACTTGCTCTGCAGCGCCGGGTTCACTGGATAGCTGCTTGGCGCCTGGGATTACGTGCATTTCCTTGTCGCAGCTTAGCCTGGCGAGCGCTTCACGATTGAGCGCAATCGCGGACGTATCGCGACCGCCGACCAGCAGCAAGGTTGGCGCTTTGACTGCCGCGAGCGCTTCTTCTCCTGTCAGATCGAGCCGGCCACCTTGCGAAACGACAGCTCTCGTGCGTTCGCCAAAATGCGCGGCGGCGCGCAGGGCAGCTGCAGCACCAGTGCCGGCACCAAAGTAACCGACTGGGATGTTTGCGAAGTCGCCTTGTTCACTGACCCATTCGGTCGCCAGTTGCAGCCTTTCGGCGAGCAAATCGACGTTGAATCGGTTGCTGTGGCGTGAGTCCTCGACCGGGGTTAACAAGTCGAAAACCAGTGTCGCGATGGCGCTTTTGTGTAGCGCCGCTGCGATCGGATTATCGCGTGCGCTCTGCTGACTGCCGCCATTGCGGTTGGCAAACAGCACCACGCCTTGTGCCCTTTCTGGTCTCGCGAGCACGCCTTCAAGGCGGCCGACTTCCAGTGGGATCTTGACGGGCGTAACAGCGGGCGGCTTCAAGTGGTGCTCTTTTGAGTCCGATTCGCTTCAACTCGCCTGAACGGGATTGATGAACAGCGGGGCACGCCGGTTGCCGAACTGACCGGAGAACTTTTCATAGTGGCCGGGCAACGCAGCCTCACAGTTGAGGCAACGGCCTTCCGGCGAAACGCGATAGAGCAGAATCTGGTGCCAGTCGCGCGTGATCAGTGCATCACCGCAGCTCGGACAGGTCGTGGTGCCGCCCTCAGTATCGTGCACATTACCGGTGTATACGAAATTGATACCTTCTGCGCGGGCAATCGCACGGGCACGGCTTAGTGTCTGCGACGGAGTAGCGCCGATGTCTTTCATCTTCCAGTCCGGGTGGAATGCGGTGAAGTGAATTGGCACGTCCGGACCCAGTTCGCGGTAAATCCACTGCGACATGTTCAGCAACTCGTCATCAGAGTCGTTCTTTCCCGGAATCAGCAAAGTGGTTAGTTCGACCCAGACGTCGGTTTCGTTGCGCAAGTATTTGAGGGTGTCCAAAACCGGTTGCAGCCGGGCGCCGGTGAGCTTGAAATAGAAATCGTCGGTGAACGCCTTAAGGTCGACGTTGGCGGCATCCATTCTGGCAAAGAACTCTCGGCGCGGTTGGTCGTGAATATAGCCGGCCGTGACAGCCACGGTACGCACATCCTGATCGCGACATGCGTCGGCAATATCGATCGCATACTCGGCGAATATGACGGGGTCGTTGTAGGTGAAGGCGATGCTGCGCGAGCCGGTGCGTTTGGCGGCCGCGACAATTTGTTCCGGTGTGGCCTGATCGGCGAGCCGATCCATGCTCTTGGATTTGGAGATATCCCAGTTCTGGCAGAACTTGCAGGCCAGATTACAACCGGCGGTCCCGAACGACAGGACTTTCGAGCCCGGATAGAAGTGATTCAACGGTTTCTTCTCGATCGGGTCGACGCAAAATCCGGACGAGCGTCCATAGGTGGTCAGGATCATCTCATCGCCGACACGCTGCCTTACAAAGCAGGCACCGCGCTGGCCTTCGCGCAAGCGGCAATCGCGCGGACACAGGTCGCACTGCATGCGCCCGTCATCGAGCAGATGCCACCACCGGCCGGGGTAGTTTCCGCCACCGGCAGGCTTGTCAATAAACGGTGTTTTGATTTCCATGTGTTACCTCTCGGTCCACTTGTCGACGTGATAGCGGAAAAGGCGCACGTCATCGGACCAGTATTCTGTTGAGAGTCCAGCCTTGCGTTTCAGTTCCGCGAGAAATTGACGCGGATCCGGCAGGCTTTCCCAGACTTGCGGCAAGAACGTGCCGCGCTTGCTGCCAGACTGCAGCACAACTCCGTCGACGCCCGGTTGCAGTTGCGACATGGCGTCCTGTTCGTTCTCTACTTCCAATGGCGAGAGCGGTGAGAGCAGCGAGACCTCGATTGCCGTTTCGGTATATTCGTTCGCTGTTAGAGGCTGAAAGCGCGGATCGCGAAAAGCTGCGGCTTGCGCGTTTTCTCTGACATCATCGAGCAACCGGCGATGCGCCTGCAGGCTGCCGATACACCCGCGCAGACGCCCCGATAGCATGAGCGTGACGAAACAAGCGCGCTTCTCGTACAGAAAGTCCGCATCGTCACGGCAGTCGAACCACAAACCGAAGCGGCTTGCGATCGAAGCTCGGGCGATCTGCAGCAACAGGCTGCCCTGATCGTTGTTAACTTGTGCGTTCATTAAAGGCAAAAGAGCCGTAACCTACAACGCGTGATTTGTCACCGGCGGTATCACCGGAGTTGCGCAGGTCGAGCAAGCGCGGCTCGAGTCCACGCGACTGCGCCGCCAACAGCAGACCGTTGATTGGCGTCGCGCCGCAGGCCTGATGGTGATCGAGTTGCGGTCGCAGCTGCAATATGGTCTCGGTGGTGAATTCGTCGGTAGCACAGGCACGGGGATAGGGCAGATAGTGCGATAGATCGGAACTGATCACGATCAGCGTTTCGGTTCCGCCCCAGAGTAGGTCCAGGACCTCTGCGACCTGTAGCGGTGAGGCACTGCCGACGGCAAACGGCACCAGCTTGAAGTTACCGAGTACCTGCTGCAGGAACGGCAAATGGACCTCGAGCGAATGCTCCTGGGCATGCGCCTCATCACTGATAATGACCTGCGGAAGCTGCTGCACAGCCGCAACTGCGTCCTGGTCGATGGCAATGGTGCCAAGTGGCGTTTGAAACTGGCCGGCTGCGGGCAGCGCCATGCCATTCACGTGAACGCGATGTGTCGGCCCGAGCAGCACGACACGCTTTATTGAATCAGCCGCACCGGCCATTCGAGCGTAGGCCGAAGCCGCGATTGGGCCCGAGTAAACGTAGCCGGCGTGGGGCGCGATCAGGACTTTCGGCACTTTTTCGGCGTTTGTTGCCGGCTTCGCCATGGCGAGAAACGCCTCGATATCGCGCCGCAACTCAGCGGCGGACGCTGGGTAGAAGAATCCCGCAACTGCTGGCGGTCTGGTGTGCTGCATGATGACTTGCCTTTGGTCCAACGCCGGCTGCTCACCGGGTCGGATAAATCTCACCGCTGGCGTGCGCAACCGGTGGTACCGAAGGCGCGCCGCTCTATGGAATGTATCTGGGGATTATAGAGTGCGATACAAGGTTCCAAGCACAAAAATGGGGCCTGGTCTTTGAGATGAACAATGATCCGGTTATATTACTGACTGATTGGTCAGTTACGCACTGTCAGGCACCTGGTCACCACTCAGCGATGGCACATTCCCGTCAGGATCGCCGCTGGACGCGCCGCAAGGAGGCGCGTCCGGCGGAACTCATTTCCGCGGCACTCGATTTGTTTGTCGAACGCGGATTTGCCGCGACCCGACTCGAGGACGTTGCCGCGCGTGCCGGAGTCAGCAAGGGGACTCTGTACCTGTATTTCCCGAGCAAGGAAGACCTTTTCAAGGCCGTTGTTCGTGGCGGTATCGTTCCAGCAATCGAACGTGCCGAGAAGCGGTTCGAAGACCATCGCGGCAGTGCCGGTGAGCTGATCCGCGAGCTGGTGAAGGGGTGGTGGACCTCGGTCGGCAACACCCGCTTGGGTGGTATTCCGAAGCTGATGATCGCGGAATCCGGTAATTTCCCGGAGCTTGCACAGTTCTATCACGACGAAGTGATCAGCCGTGGCCATCGCCTCGTTGCCGCGGCGGTGCAGAGAGGCATCGACACCGGCGAGTTCCAAGCGGTCGATGTCGATTACGCCATGCGGCTCGTTATTGCACCGGTGTGGGCGTTGACGGTATGGCGATTTTCGTTTGGTCAGTGTGACAGTCAGCAACTCGACTCGGTCGCGTATCTGGACTTGCATCTGGACCTGATTCTGCGCGGCCTCGGCGCGGCAATGGAGCCGACATCGGCCGGCAAGCAGTGCGCGAGCAAACTGACAGAGCCGCGCCTGAAAGCGGTTGTCAGGGGTAGAAGCGCAGCAGGCAAAAAATGAACGGGTTAGGGCAATAATGGTGCGGACATTGGTTGGGTTGTTAATTTGGCTGGCTATCGGCCCGGTTTCGGCAATGGATCTGATGGATCTCTACCAGGAGGCGAAGGCCAACGATGCCCGTTACGCTGCGGCGCGGGCACAATTCCGCGCCATGCAGGAGCTTGTTCCACAGGCGGGAGCCGGGGTGGCACCCGAATCCTATTCGGACGGCACTTACTGGCGATACAGGTACCACAAAGGTGGGTCTCCGGCCTTCAGTTCCGGTCGCTCGCACCGTTACCGTGGCGAGTTGGTGCGACCCGCCTACCGTTAGCCATGAATACGGGTCTTATTAGTCGGTGGCCGGGCCGGGTGCGCCCATTCGCAAGACGGCGTCAACCCGTTGCGGGTAACAAAAAAGCAGGTAAGGGAGACAACAAGATGATGATTCGCACACTGGTCACGTTGTTCGCAATGCTTGGAGCCGCCCCGGCATTGGCGGTGGACCTGCTCGACATATACCGTGCTGCGCAACTCAATGACGCGCGCTTTGGTGCCGCGCAGGCGCAATACCAGGCCCAGCAAGAACGCCTGCCGCAGGCGCGCGCCGGATTGCTGCCCAACATCAACTTTGACGCCAACTACAACTACAACGACATTGACATTGAATACACCTCGGCGGCGTTTAACTCCGGGCGGCGCAACTACGACGCCTACGAATACGGCATTAACCTGACCCAGCCCATCTACCGGCGCCAGAACATGCTCGCCGTGGATCAGGCCGTCGTCGTTGTCGCCCAGGCCGCCACCGAGCTCGACCTGGCCAGCCAGGACCTCATTTTGCGCACCGCGCAGGCCTACTTTGACGTGCTGCTCGCGCGCTTTAACCTCAGAGCCGAGCGCTCGCAACAATCGGCCCTGGCTGAACAGCTGGAACAAGCCAAGCGCAACTTCGTTGTCGGCACCGCCACCATTACCGACCAGCGCGAAGCCCAGGCGCGCTATGACCTGACCAGCGCGCGCGTCATTGGTGCGCAGAACGACCTGCAAGTGGCCCAGCAGGCTCTGGAGATTCTCACTGGCTCTCCGGTCACCGAAGAGCTGGCCGGGCTGCAAGCCGACGTTGAATTCACCCCGCCATCGCCGAAGAGCATTGAAGCCTGGGTAGAGCGCTCCTATCAGACCAACCTCGAAGTGCTCCGGGCGCAACAAAGCCTGGACATTGCCCAGACCGAAGTGCGCCGCCAGCGCGCCGGGCACCAGCCCACATTGGACCTGTTTGGCGCGGTCACCGAGAGCCACCAGGACAGCTCGGCTTTTGGTGTGGGCTCGGACAGCACGGCCGGTGTAATCGGGGTGGAATTCAGCTTGCCGCTGTATCAGGGCGGGGCGATCAGCTCGCGCACCCGGGAGGCCATTGGCCAGCAAGACCGTGCGGCAGAAGAGCTGGAGAACACCCGGCGCGAAGTGGCGCAGGCCACCCGGGAGGCCTATCTGGGGGTGACCCTGGGGATTGCCCAGGTCAGTGCCTTTGAGCAAGCCGTGGCCTCGACCGAGTTACAGCTCGAATCGACCAAGCTGGGCCAGGAAGTGGGGGTACGAACCGCGGTTGACGTGCTCAATGCCGAGAGCCAGCTCACCATCGCGCGGCGCGACTTCGCTCAATCGGTGTACAACACGATTCTGAGCCAGCTGCGCCTGCAAGCGGCGGTGGGGCGGCTGGTCGAAGCCGACCTGCTCAACATCAATGAGTTGCTCGAGACGCAGTAATTTGCGTGAACTGATAATCAACCTGAAGCGATAACTAACGTGAACCGATTGTCAGAAGTGAACCGATCAACCGCAGTGCGCCGGCTAAGGAAGGCGACCGGGTATTGCGGCCCATGAGGCGCAACAGCGCGAACGGTTGGGCCATGATTTTTTGCGCATCTATCCTTTGCGCACCGGTGATGTTCGCCGGGTGTTCGGGTGAGGAGACGCCGCCGGAGCCGTTGCGTGCGGTGAATGTCGTTCGCGTCAGCTCGACTGACAATACCGGCCAGATCGCGTATTCCGGCGAGGTCAAACCGCGATACGAAACCGCGCTGGGTTTTCGCGTCGCCGGGAAGATCGTCGAACGGCTCGCCGATATCGGTGACGTTGTGAGAGCAGGCGTCACATTGGCCAAGCTCGATCCCGAGGACCAAAAGCTCAATTCGCAGGCGGTCAGGTCGCGGCTTGCTGCAGCGGACGCCGCCTACCAGCAGGCGAAGGGTGATCTGGAACGCTACACCGATCTGTACGAGCAGAAATTTATCAGCCGCGCGGAATATGATCGCCGCCTTACCGATTTCAATGTCACCAAGGCGCAACTAGAGCAGGTACAGGCCGAGCTGGCGGTGACGGAGAACCAGGCCGACTACACTCGGTTGCGTGCCGATCATCCCGGGGTGGTGACGGCGATAGAAGCGGAAGTCGGACAGGTCGTCTCTGCCGGCCAAACAGTGATGCGAGTTGCGCGCACAGCGCAGAAGGAAGTTGCTATCAGCGTACCGGAGAACAAGCTCGGGGAATTGCGAGCCGCGACCGATATCGTAATCACCTTGTGGGCGAAACCGGAACGGAAGTACGTTGGCAAAGTACGGGAAGTGAGCCCAGTCGCCGATCCGGTTACCCGCACCTACGCGGTGCGCATCGCCATGGCGCAAGCTGACGGAGACGTGAATCTGGGAATGACCGCGAACGTCTATCTGGGCGGCATCCGGCAAGGCAATACGGTGGAATTACCGGCCACCGCGCTGTTCCAGCAAGGCGAGGACGCGGCGGTATGGCGGGTGGACACGGATTCAGGTCAGGTCAGTGCGGTTCCGGTTGAAGTTGCCCGTTATTTCGAAGATAGCGTCGC
The DNA here is from genome assembly GCA_020354125.1 of Betaproteobacteria bacterium. Taxonomy (GTDB): domain Bacteria; phylum Pseudomonadota; class Gammaproteobacteria; order Burkholderiales; family Eutrophovitaceae; genus SG8-40. The sequence continues at coordinate 2,638,690 of CP070643.1, forward strand.
AGTCACCAGTGGCCTAACGGACGGCGACCTGGTGGTCCGCGCTGGTGTGCACAAACTTTTTGAGGGTGAACAGGTACGCGTGCTCGACACGCGCGAACCGTGACGCGATTCAATCTGTCCGAATGGGCGCTGGAGCACCGCTCGTTGGTGCTCTTTTTTATGCTGGCGCTTGCTGCTGCAGGCGTCTATGCCTACTTCAATCTGGGTCAGGCGGAAGACCCGGATTTCACTGTCAAGGTGATGGTAGTGCGAACCGCCTGGCTGGGCGCCTCGCCGCTCGAAGTTGAGCAGCAGGTCACAGAGCGTATCGAAAAGAAACTGCAGGAAACGCCTTACCTGGATTTCATTCGCAGTTATTCGCGCACCGGTGAGTCGGTCGTTTTCGTGCAACTCAGGGATGATACACAGCCGTCGGAAGTCCCTGACGTGTGGTATCAGGTACGCAAGAAAATATCCGATATCCGGCATACCTTGCCACAGGGCGTGCTTGGACCGTTTTTCAACGATGAATTTGGCGATGTTTTCGGGAACCTCTACGCCTTCACCGCTGATGGCTACAGTTACGCGGAGCTGAAGGATTACGTCGAAGCGGTGCGCAAAGAGATCCGGCGGGTGCCAAATGTCGGTAAGGCCGACATTGTTGGAGCACAGGACGAAAAGATCTACGTCGAAATCTCACACCGCAAGCTGTCGACGCTGGGCGTGAGCCCGGGAGACATTACTGCGATTCTGCAACAGCAAAACGCCATGACCCCGGCCGGGAAAATCGATACCAGTGCTGATCGCATTTACCTGCGTGTATCGGGAAGCTTTGATTCGGTCGAGAGTATCCGCGAAATCGGCATTGAAGCGAACGATCGTTTGTTCCGGCTCGGTGATATTGCGCGAATCTATCGTGGCTACACCGATCCACCTGAGGCGAAAGTCCGTTATATGGGTCGCGAAGCCATCGTGCTGGCGGTGTCCATGGCCAAGGGCGCGGACATTCTCGAACTTGGCGAGGATCTCGATGCCGCATTCAAGCGCGTCAAAGCCGATCTGCCGGTCGGCATCGAAGTGCACCGGTTTGCCAATCAGCCCCGGGTCGTCACGCGCTCGGTCAACGAATTCATGAAGACATTGGCAGAGGCAATCATCATTGTGCTGGCGGTCAGCTTCTTCAGTCTGGGCTTTCGCACCGGGTTGGTGGTCGCGCTGTGCATTCCGCTGGTCCTTGCGGTCACGTTTCTGATCATGATGCTCTATGGCATCGATTTTCAACGCATCTCCCTCGGTGCCTTGATCATTGCGCTGGGGTTGCTGGTTGACGACGCGATTATTGCTGTCGAAATGATGTCGACCAAAATGGAGCAGGGTTGGGAGCGAGTGCGTGCGGCGAGCTTCGTATACACATCGACCGCTTTTCCGATGCTCACAGGCACGCTCATCACGGCGGCGGGGTTCATGCCGGTGGGGTTCGCCAAGTCGTCGGCCGGTGAGTACACATTTTCGATTTTTGCGGTGGTCACGATTGCGTTGCTGGTTTCCTGGGTCGTCGCCGTGCTGTTTACTCCCTATCTCGGGTTCAAGCTGCTCCCCGACTACAACACCGGATCGGACCAGGAGGTGGACGTTTACCAGAAACCTTTCTACCGGCGCTTCCGGGTGTTGGTGACTTGGTGCGTGATACACAGGAAGACCGTCATTGGGTTGACCGCAGTGGTGTTCGTCTTGGCCATATACAGCTTTCAATTTGTACAGAACCAGTTCTTTCCTTCATCCAATCGCCCCGAATTGTTGGTTGACTTGTGGCTGCCGCAGGGGGCGTCTTACGAGGCGACCGAGAACGAAGCAAGACGGCTGGAAGAAAAACTCAAAGGTGATCCCGATATAGAAAACTTTGTTGTCTACGTCGGCAACGGAAGCCCACGGTTTTATCTGGCGATGGATCAGCAACTGCAACACACCAATTTTGCCCAGTTCGTTGTATTAGCTAAAGACAACGAGGCGAGAGAGCGTATTGCTGAGCGGCTGGAAGGCATTCTGGCCGATGAGTTCACCCTGCTTCGCAGTCGGGTCAACCGGCTCGAGAACGGTCCGCCGGTCGGCTATCCGATTCAGTTTCGAGTCAGCGGTGACGACGTTACGACTTTGCGCGCGGTCGCCAACGAGATCGCCACGATCATGCGCAACGATGCAAATACGGCAAACGTGCATCTCGACTGGAACGAGAAAGTAAAGAACATCCGCCTGCAGATCGACCAGAACAAGGCGCGCGTTATTGGCGTTTCCAGCCAGAATCTGGCCAACGTACTCGAGTCGATTTTGACGGGATTCTCGATCACGCAATACCGTGAAAATGACAAGTTGATCGATGTCGTCGCGCGCGCCGAGCGCGCCGAACGGGTTGACCCGGGACGGCTTGCAGAAGTGAACGTCCCCACGTCGAGTGGCAAATGGATCCCGCTTTCACAAATTGCGAACATCGAGTACGGCTTCGAGGAAGGCATTATCTGGCGGCGTGACCGGCAGGCAACCGTCACCGTGCGCGCTGACATTCGCGGAGACGTGCAGGCGCCAACCGTATCGACGCGCATCGACCCGCAACTGGACGAACTGCGCGCCAAGCTGCCACCGCTCTATCGCATTGCAATGGGCGGTGCGATCGAAGAGAGTGCCAAGGGGCAGCAGTCGATTATCAATGTCATGCCGTTCATGCTGCTTACGGTAGTGACTTTGCTGATGGTGCAGTTGCAGAGCATGCAACGAGCCATCATGGTGCTACTCACCGCGCCGTTGGGGCTGATCGGGGTCGCAGTGATCCTGCTGACATGGAACGTGCCGTTCGGCTTTGTCGCCAATCTTGGCGTTATCGCGTTGTTCGGCATGATCATGCGCAATTCGGTCATCCTGATCGACCAGATCGAGCAGGATATCCGTACCGGGCGCAGTCAGTGGGAGGCGGTGATCGAAGCGACCGTGCGCAGGTTCAGGCCAATCGTTCTGACCGCGTTGACCGCGACGTTGGCAATGATTCCATTGGCGATTGGCAGCGAATTCTGGGGTCCGATGGCGGTCGCCATCATGGGTGGGCTGGTGTCGGCAACAGTTCTGACGTTGTTGTTTCTGCCGGCGCTGTATGCCGCGTGGTTTCGCGTATCGCCGCCATAACTACGAGCCGCGTGAGTACATGAGTAGTCGACGGTTGCAAACCGGTTCGCGTTAAGCGTCAGGTATCGAGCGTGCCGGCCAAAGAGTCGTTGCCACGGTTTGTAGATGACATCACGTTCGATGGTGCGCCAGATCGCACATGTGACGTTTTGGCCGAGGCGCAGACAGGTGGTCAGTCGGATGAGACCGGCTTTAGATTGCTGCCCGCCGGTGATGAAGCGTTTCTGGCACGTGCATGGCTGATCGCCCGCTCGCAGCGCACACTCGATCTGCAGTACTACCTGTTCAGCGGCGACACTTCAGGCGCGTTGCTTTCGAACAGCATTCTTCAGGCTGCCGACCGCGGCGTACGCGTACGCCTGCTCGTTGACGGGTGGTCGCTCGTTTGGCGGGATGCCGAGTCGGTTCTACTCAATATGCATCCGAATGTGGAGATTCGGCTGTTCAACCCGCTTGCCGCGGCGGGTGACGGACCGGTGTCCAGGCTTGTTGCGATTCTGACCAACGCGCAGCGCGTCAACCGGCGCATGCACAACAAGGTATTCATTGCGGACGGTAAGCTGGTAGTGATTGGCGGCCGCAACGTCGACGATCGCTACTTTGGTTTCAGCGAGGATTTTGGCTTTCGCGATCTTGACGTGCTCTGTAGCGGGGCCCTGGTCAAGGATATCTGTGGCAGCTTTGACGCTTATTGGAACAGTACCGTGGCGAAAACACTGCGATCGGCCGGCATCAGAAATCGTTCGGTGGCCGAGTTCGCGCGCTTTCGCAGCCGCCTGGCCGGGCTGCGCAGGCAGCGGCGCATTTCCAGACTTGAGCGGCGACTTTCGCAGACGCGACTGGCCCATAGGCTTGCCGAAGGGCAGCTCGGTGTGACCTGGGCGCAAGCGCGGCTCATCGTCGACCCGCCCGACAAGGTTGCGGGCGCGGCGCCACAACAAGCTTCACCTTTGGAGCAGCTTGTCGCAATGGCGCAGTCCGTGAGTCGGGAACTGCTATTGGTATCGCCTTACTTTGTACCGGGTGAACGTGGCATGTCGGTGCTCACAACGCTGCGTTCGCGGGGTATTCGCATTGTGTTGGTGACCAACTCCCTTGCCTCAACCGATATTCCCCTGGTTCATGCGGGATATCGTCAGTACCGGGGACAACTTCTCGACATCGGTGTCGAGATCCACGAGATCAAGCCCTCGTCGCGCGGCGTCGCGCGGTTGCGCGAATTTCTCCAACCTGGACGCGCCAGCTTGCATGCAAAAGCTTACGTGTTTGACCGATCGCACGTTGTTCTCGGGTCCCTCAATCTGGATCCGCGTTCAATGATGTTGAACACGGAAATCGGCGTGCTGGTCTCAAATGTGCTATTTGCCGAACAAGTTGCCGAGTACGTGAGGGTTCTTGCGTCGGATGAACACAGTTATCGGTTGCGACTGGTTGGTGAATCCTCGAGTCTGGTGTGGGACGACCACCGGGCACAGGTGCAGACCCGGCATCTGCGCGAGCCGAAAGCAAACTTGTGGCGACGACTCATTGTGCGTTTCCTTTCGTTGTTGCCGATCGAAGATCAACTTTGAAGTGAGTGAGCATAATGATTGTCAAACGCATCGAATCTGTGCTGTTAATGCGGCATGCAAAGTCGCTGTCGACGACCGATAACGCGTAGACTGTCTGAATTACCGATAATAGGCAGAGGATGAATCGTTCCGAGAGCGTCGACCGAATTCTCGGTCTTGGCCTGATACTGCTGGTCTTTTTCGGCTGTTTCATTATCCTGCGGCCGTTTCTGACTGCAATTCTGTGGGCCGGCATACTGACCTTTTCGACCTGGCCGGTGTACTTGCGCCTGAAAGAAGCCTTGAACGGGCGGCGTACGCTGGCCGCGTCGATCATGACGGTTGCCATTGCCATATTGGTGGTGGCGCCATTTGTGATTGTTGCTGCCGGTCTGGCCGATAACTCGATAACATTAGCGACAGCGGCGCGGCGCATGATCGACCAGGGTTTGCCTGACCCGCCGTCATGGCTGTCCCGATTGCCCGTGGTGGGGGCAAGTCTCGAGCAATACTGGCGCGGCCTGGCGCACGACGGCACTGCCCTGGTAGACGAAGCGCGCCGCTTGCTGCCGGCACTGCGCCGTGTTTCATTGTTTGTTGGCGAGGCGCTCGGCTCGGGACTGATACAGCTTGGCTTGAGCGTGTTCCTCGCGTTCTTTCTCTATCGTGACGGCGCGGCGATCGCCCGGCAGTTGCGCGGAGCGGGCTCGCGCCTGGTCGGCGAACAAGCCCAGCGATTGTTCGAAGTCGCCGGTGGCACTGTTATCAGTGTGGTTTACGGAATTCTTGGCACCGCGCTCGCCCAAGGCATGCTTGCCGGAATCGGGCTGGCCATTGCCGGTGTGCCGGCGGCACCGTTGTTGGGTCTGGCAGTCTTCTTTCTTTCGATCGTCCCCGTCGGACCGCCGCTGGTGTGGGTGTCTGCATCGGTCTGGTTGTTTTGGAATGATTCGGTTGGCTGGGCGATTTTCATGCTGTTATGGGGATTTTTCGTTATCAGTAGTGTCGACAATGTCATCAAGCCGTGGTTGATCAGCCGCGGTGCGCGATTGCCGTTCGCCACCGTGCTACTGGGTGTTGCCGGTGGCGCCTTGACGTTTGGATTCATCGGCGTGTTCATCGGGCCGACCTTGCTTGCTGTCGGAACCCGGCTGCTGGCCGAGTGGACTGAACGTGCCAGAGAAGGTGGCCCAGTTGCATGACATCTTTTCGCGTAGCTGCGCGCGAGATGACGTGCCGCACCACTGCCCCGTGGCCAATCAGCGCGCGACTAGACTTTTGATGATGGTGCGTGTCTGGTGCCAATAAACAAAGCGAGAAGTTTAAATGGGAATCATGCATAGAAGAATAGGAAAAATGACAAACACATGGAGTCTGTTTGCAGTGCGTAGCTGGATACTGGTCGTTGCGCTCAGCATCTTCGCCGCTACGTTTGCCTCTGGTGCGCGTGCTGCGCCAGACGAATGCGCAATCGCTTCGGCTCATCCGCTCGCGACTGACGCCGGCTGCGAAATCATTGCCCAGGGGGGTAACGCGTTCGACGCGGCAGTAGCGGTCACCGCGGCGTTGGGCGTGGTCGAGCCGTATGCGTCGGGACTTGGCGGCGGTGGTTTCTATTTGCTGCACCGTGCCGATGATGGCTTCGAAGTCTTCATCGATGCGCGTGAGACGGCGCCTGGCCAAGCGGATGCGACAAAATACCTTGATGCGGACGGCGAGCCGGTTGCCGATTTATCGCGGCGGGGGCCGACCGCGGCCGGTATTCCGGGCATTCCGGCCGCTCTCGAACAGCTCACACAGAAATATGGAAGCCTGCCATTGAGCCGTACGCTGGCGCCGGCGATTCGGCTGGCAGAAAACGGCTTCAAGGCGGATTCGCGATATGTGCGTGTGTCAGGCTGGATGGTCAACATGCTGAACCGCTTTCCGGAAAGCGCCGCAGTTTATCTTCACGATGGTGCTCCGGTTGCGCAAGGGCACGTGATACGCCAGAAGCAGCTTGCCGAAACTTTGCGTCGCATCGCAACCGGCGGCAGCCGTGTTTTCTACCAAGGGCCGATGGCTCGACAAATGGTGCAGTCGGTTCGATCCAGCGGCGGTTATTGGACGATGGAAGACTTGGCCAACTATCGCGTGGTGGAGCGTGAGCCGCAGCGCTTCGGCTATCGCGGGGCGAGGATCACGACGGCGCCGCTGCCCTCATCGGGTGGTCTGGTTATGGCCCAGACCCTGCAAATTCTGGATGCGCTGAATGTTGAAGCGATGTCCGAGGATGATCGCACTCACGTCATCATCGAGGCGATGCGCCGCGCCTATAACGACCGGGCCCGCTTCATGGGCGACCAGGATTTCGTCAATGTGCCGGTGGATAGACTTGCTTCGAGGGCATACGCGCAAGAGCGCGCGCAGAGCATCGATTTGCGCCGGGCTACGCCCAGTTCCGAGTTGCCGTCGATATACGATGTGGCGGAGGAGGGTACTGACACCACCCATTTTTCAATCGTCGATGCGGATGGCAACAGGGTGGCGGCGACGCTGTCGATTAACGGCCCGTTTGGTGCTGGCTTCGTCGCTGGCGATACCGGAGTTTTGCTCAATAATCATATGGACGACTTCGCGATCGCCCTCGCGTCGCCCAACCTGTACAAGCTGGTCGGCAATGCGGCGAATGCGGTTGAGCCGGGCAAGCGTCCGCTTTCTTCGATGTCGCCGACATTCGTAGAGAACGAACGCGGCATACTGGTGTTGGGCACGCCAGGCGGTTCGCGCATTATCAGCATGGTGATGATCGGGATCATTGACTATTTGGGCAGTGGTGGTGCAGACGCGCGAGACATCGTTAGCTTGCCGCGCTATCACCATCAGTACCTTCCCGACCGGGTTCAGGTCGAACCCGACAGCTTTAGTGACGAGTGGATCGAGGCGCTGAGAAGCCGTGGCCATGAAGTAGAAATCTATCGGCGCAAGTGGGGAAACATGCAGGCAGTCTTCGTCGATGCGAAAACGGGCGAGAGGCAGGTCGGAAACGACCCGCGGGGTAGAGAGGGTGTCGTATTTTAGAACCTATCTCATAATCGCTCGCGCGTGCGATGGCAACGATTTTCGCTTCCGGCTAGGCACGAGCGAGGCCGTTTGGCCGGTCCAAACAAGGAGTGAGCAACAACGCCGGGGGCGAAAATAGCGCCCCGGACTCGGACTCTCGAAGAGTGGAGCGGGC
>CP070643.1:2646706-2650271 GCA_020354125.1 Betaproteobacteria bacterium
AAGCAGGACGCTGAGCAGACTACGAAAAGTCTGCGCGGCATGGCCAAGGGTCTAGGCGCTGTCGCGGCGGCTGCTATTGGCATCGGTGGCGTGGGTGCGCTGTTCCGCAACGTGGCGCGTGAGGCTGAGGTCTTTGAAACGTCCATGTTTAAGATCAACGCCATCATCCGGGCCACGGGCGGCGTTGCTGGCAAGACGGGCGACGACCTGCTGACGTTTGCCAAGAGCCTTGCGCTGAACACTTTGGAAAGCACAGAGGGCGTCCTTGAGGCGCAGCAACGCCTGCTGACCTTTCGCAAGGTGACGGGCGATGTGTTTGACCGTACCATCAGGGCGGCGGCTGACCTGTCGGCAGCTATGGGCACCAACCTGTCGGGCGCGACATTGCAGCTTGGCAAGGCGCTAGAAGACCCGGTGACAGGTCTGACTATGCTCACGCGCACCGGCACGGTGTTCACCGAGACACAGAAGGAAATGATTAAGTCGCTCGTTGAGGCTGGCAAGCTGCAAGCGGCGCAAGGCGTTATCCTTAAAGAACTGGAAGCGCAGTATGGCGGCACAGCACAGGCGGCAGCGCAGGGCTATGCGGGCGCGTTGGATACGCTGGCGCAGAGGCAGCAAGAGTTTCTGCTGGCCATCAATGACACGCTGGGCGTGACGGATAAATTGGCGGCTGCGATTAACGGGCTGGCAAGCGTGTTTAATGTTCTGGCCGAGAACATGGGGCGTGTCGTGTCTTACATCGCAACCGCTGCTGTCGCTGGCATGGTTGCATTCCGTGGCGCAATTCTTGCGGCTGGCGCGGCCATCATGAAGGTTCTCATTCCCAGCCTTGTTGGGCTGAAGGCAGCGCTAATTAGGACCGGCATCGGTGCGCTTGTGGTCCTAGCGGGTGAGGCCATCTATCAGCTTTCAAGGCTGTGGAGCTGGTTTGGAGAATTAAAGAAAGCGGCTGGTGGTTTTGGTGCAGCGGTCGGCCTGCTTAAAGATATTGCCTTCGGTACTTTTAACAAAATTATTGCAAAAATGGAGGTGTTAAAAGTTAATTTCAAAATACAGGTCACGCAACTTTTGTATTTATGGGAAAGGGGCCTGTCAAAAATGAAGGTCGCCTTTGCCCGCTTCCTAGATAACATTGCGGCAATTTCTCCAGCCTTTATGGGTCTTGAAGGTGGGTTTGAAGCAGCAGCAGTAGCGGAAGCTGAGGCTGTCGCTACGCAGCTAGGTACTCAGATAGCTGGTCTTAATGAGGCCAGAGAGAAATTAAGATTAGCAGCAGGTCGCCCTATACCGGCCCTTGAACAGGCTCGCGAACTTATAGCTGGATTAAATGGCGAAGGTGAAGCCCCGCCTTCCCCGCCTGGCACACCTGACGTTGACGCACCACCGGGCGGCGGCGGTACAGATTTTACGACCCAGCTTGATGCGCTGCGAAACTACTTCAAGACGCGCAAGCAAATTCTGATTGAAGAATATGCCGAGGAACGGGAGATGCTGCGGCAGGCTTTGCTGGCTGGGCAGATAGCGGACCAAGAGGAATTTCAAGAACTGTCTTTGATTTCTGCGCGGCGGTATCAAGAGCAGATGGCGGCACTTGAGCGCGAAGCAGCGGACGCACGGTTGAAAGACACTGGAACCGCATTCGGCGCACTGGCGAAGGTTGCTGAACAGGGCGGCAAGGGCATGGCCAAAGCAGCGGCCACGTTTGGCGCGGTTGAAGCCTTAATCAATGCCTATCGCGCGGCAACGCAGGCTTTGGCTGATCCAACCAAAGTGACACCCGCACAGAAGTTTGCCGCATACGCTTCGGTGCTGGCTGCTGGTCTGGGCGCGGTCAATGCCATCAAGAGCGCGGGTTCTCAAGTGGGTGGCGGTGGTGGCGGGGCAGTTGCATCAACCGCAGCAGCTTCCGCCCCAGCCCCGCTTGATGTGCGCCTCAGTGGCGTCAGCGCCGATGAATTTATCAGCGGGGCCAGCATCCAAAGCCTGTTTGACCGATTGCAGGATGAAGCTGGCGACCGTGGCCTTAGAGTGAGTTTTGCCTAATGACCGTGCTAATAGGATCAACTAAAGCAGCGGCTCTTGCGACAGCCGGAACCACAAACAACCCGATTGTGCTCTGGGAAAGCCTGTCTGGCACCCTGACCACGGGCATCGGCACCGAGGTAGAGAGCGCGGCACTGTCAGCAACCGGCACGACCTATGACCCGTGGACTGCCACCCCAAGCGGCGGCATCACTGCACTGCAAATAGTCTTTGCCTCTGCGCAGTCGCTGAATGCGGTTGCCATTGCTGCGCACAACATCGGCACGATTGGCGCAACGGTGCGGGTGGAGTACAGCACCAACAGCGGCTCAACTTGGACAGAAACCGAAGCGGGCAACATCAGCCCCTCAGACGATCAAGCAATCCTATTTTATTTCGATGAAATCAGCGCGGATTACTGGCGCATCCGTGTGACCAATGCTGGCTCAAATGATGTAGAGATCGGCGTTGCATATTGGGGAACCGTGATGACTATTCCTCGGCGCTTTTATCAAGGCTACACGCCACCAATCACGCCGACCAATGTCATGCTGCAATCCAACGTCAGCCAAGGCGGCAACCTGCTAGGCGCGGCTGTCACGCGCAAGGGGTCGAGCGCCAGCGCGACAGTTCAAAACGTGGACCCGACATTCATACGCGGCACCGACTTCAAGGGTTTTATGAACCACTTTAACAACGGCAACGGCTCGTTCTGGGCATGGCGTCCGACAAAGTACGGCGACCTGTTTTATTGCTGGCGGGATGGCAACACGATTGCACCAACGAACAGCGGCCCGCGAGACTTAATGTCGTTTGAGATGAACATGAGGTTCTACGATGAACCGTGAACTGCTGCAAATAGTCGAACTGGATGTTGATCGTTGCAGCCTGACCTATGGCGCGGGGGCTTGCACTGCGGCGCTCGGCACGACCGGCGTGCGCAAGTGTTACAACACCTATTTTACTTGCCAATCCAAAGATAATTTTAACCGCGAGGTCAGAACGCTCCGCTTTGCCAAAAATCAGAACGGCATTCTCCGCTCTGATCGTGTTTACCCGGCGCTGCAATCAGTCAGCACTAACCCGACTGAAATCAACCTTGGCGGCGTGAACGATCGGCTGGGGAGCCTCGGCAAGCGAGCACGCATCTCGGTGAAGCTAAAGGACTTCACGGACAGTGACATCTGGTTCGACGATTATCAGTCAGAGCGGGTGGATGGCACGGCGCAGACTGACGAGAGCGGCTACAACCCGCAGGAGCGCGGCACGTTCTTTGGCAAGCTGCGGCGGCGGTTCCCGTATTATGTAGGCCGGGCGCTGCGGGTCAAGGAAGGCTACGTTGGCGACGATGTGGCGACCATGCGGACGCGCAACTACGTCGTGACAGAATGGTCTGGGCCAGATGCAGCAGGCAACGTCACCATCACGGCAAGCGATGTGCTGGACCTCGCTAGTGACAAGAAGGCGCAAGCCCCGGCACCCAGCCAAGGGCGGCTTGCTGTGAATGTGGCAAGCAGTGGCTTGCCTTCCTTTGATCTGG
>CP070643.1:2650371-2993772 GCA_020354125.1 Betaproteobacteria bacterium
GGGTCGCCCGCGTCTTCGGACGCGGCCATGATGTCTAACAATCAGGCTGACCTGGCGCCGGCTGAGGCGAGCGGTCAAATCCAAATTTGCTCGGTAGCTGTTCGGACTTGACTCGGCCGACGGGCAGTCGACTCGAGCGGTAACTCAGCCATATTCCGGTGCTGCCGTGCGCTGCACGCGATTCAACTGTTTTTGCCACTGTCTCGTCATCAGCCGGTTGCCCCGCAGCATTGGTGAACCAGGTCGTGACCTCGGCCAGGTCACGATCGCTCACCGAGCCCACCTCGTTGTTGGACCAGCGCAGGACCAAGGTACCGTCTTCATCGATCCAGGCGCCGGTAATAGTTTCCAGCACCACGCCGGTGTGGGTCTGCAGACAAGCCGCCTCGTCACTGTTGCATGTCCGAAGCACGAACGGCGCATATGCCAGCGATACGAAGACGCGTTGCGGCCCGTTCTGAAAGTACCAGCGCCCTTGCTCATCGACGTCATAATTGCGGCAAATGAACTCGATCACCTGGGGATTACCGATACGTTGATCCTTGATCACCCAGTTGCCACGTCGGTCGAGGCCAAGCCAACCAAACACGTTCGGCACGTTTGGCCACTTGGCCATTGATTTCAATACGATTTCGTCCATACGCGACGTTCGTCGTTGGTTACCTTGGACCGCAGCCACGACCATCTGAAGACGCTACGAGGCGCAGCTTGCTCAATCAGGCTATTTGCATGCTCGGTGTAGATGGTACGGCTGTTGGGTTCAAACCGCGAGTTCCGGGACGATCAGCGACTAGGCTGAACCCATGCAAGCTGAGCCGAGCCGCTTGCGACAAGCGGCCCACACTGTGACAGTTGCGCAGGGGGAAGCCAACGCAGGGCAACTGCTTAGTGTTTTGGGTAACATGCGCCGAGTGTAGGCGCGACGGATCAGCGGGTCGCAGGAGATAAATGGGAGGAACAGCAGTGATTACTTTCTACTATGGCTCGGGATCACCCTTTGCGTGGCGTGTATGGCTTGCACTGGAGCACAAAGAACTGCCCTACGATCTCAAAGTAATGTCGTTCAGCAGTGGCGATCTCAAGGCGCCGGAGTACCTGCGCATGAATCCAAGGGGTAAGGTGCCGACGATTGAGGATGATGGTTTTTCGTTGTACGAGTCCGCTGCCATAGTCGAGTATCTTGAAGATCAGTATCCGCAAAGCGGCGCGACGTTGTTTCCCGGTGATGCGCGAAGCAGGGCGCATCTACGACGACTGGTGAATGAAGCCGATCTTTATCTCGACGCCGCCGGTCGAAAACTGGTGCAGGCGGTGTTGTTCACTAATAAAGAGGATTGGGACGAGGCGCGCATCAGCGCTGGCCGTGTAGCGGTTGCCGCTGAATTGTCCACTTTCGAGGACTATCTGTCGGGCGACTATTATGGCGATGAACTCTCGGCGGCCGACTTCACCATTTATCCGCTGGTAGCGCTTATGCGGCGTATGGAAGTTCGAAAACCGGACCTTGATGTAGCTTCGCTGATCGGTCCGAAGATGTCTGCCTGGATTCAGCGCGTCGAATCACTGCCGTTTTATTCGAGAACCTATCCGCCGCACTGGAAAGCCAAATGAGAATCTGTATTTCTTTTCCGAAGGGCGAGATTTTTGCCCAATTGCAGGATACGCTGACAGCCAATGCGTTGATCTCGGCGTTGCCGTTTGAATCGAGTGCCAGCACCTGGGGCGAGGAAGTCTATTTTTCCACGCCGATATCGGTCAAGCTGGAACCGGGCGCCCGCGAGGTGGTTGAACCCGGGACCGTATGTTTCTGGGTGCAGGGCAACTCGCTTGCCCTGCCGTTTGGCCCGACGCCGGTTTCCCATGGCGACGAGTGCAGGCTTGTGACACGGGTCAATATACTCGGTGCGCTGGAGGGCGATGCACGGCAGCTGGCAAAGATCGCCGACGGCGACGCGATAAGCGTATCTGCGGCGTGAGAAGGGCCGCGTGATCACTTGTTGCAGGTGTAGACTTGAAGTGGTTGGCTGAAAGCGGCTACGTCGACGGACAATCACTTCGGTTGTGGACCCATACGCTGGCCAACGATCGGCGTAGACGGGGCGCAAACAGTTACAGCGGAGGTTAATCCTTATGCCACTATTGCTCGGCTCCGTTGCCGATGACTTTACCGGTGCCACCGACCTGGCCAGCACGCTGGTCAAAGCGGGGATGCGTACTGTACAGTTGCTCGGCGTTCCGCGCCGCGATCTGCCGGTTCCCGACAGTGATGCCATCGTAATCGCCCTCAAATCACGCAGTAATGCTGCAGACGAAGCCGTAATGATGTCGCTGGCCGCGCTCGACTGGCTGCAAAAGAATGGGGCGAAGCAGTACTACTTCAAGTACTGTTCGACGTTCGACTCGACCGACAAGGGCAACATCGGCCCGGTGGCGGATGCCATGCTCGACGCTCTTGGCGCCAGGATCACCGTATTCAATCCCGCGTTTCCCACCAACAAGCGCACTGTTTTCAAGGGGCATTTGTTCGTCGGTGACGAGTTGCTTTCCGATTCAGGTATGCGCCATCATCCACTCAATCCGATGACGGATTCGTCGCTGGTCAGAGTGCTCGAACGACAAAGCAAATACAAAGTCGGACTGGTGCAATATGACACCATCGTGCGCGGCGCCGACGCGGTGCGTCAGAAGCTCGCCGAATTGTCTGAGCAGGGCTACCGGCACATCATTCTCGACGCAATTACGGATGAGCATCTCATGACCCTCGGGGCGGCGTGTGCCGACCTTGCCCTGATCACTGGAGGTTCAGGTATGGCAATGGGATTACCGGCGAACTTTGTTCGTAGTGGAGAACTCGAGGCGGGTGTCACGCAGTCGCTACCCAAGGTCGAGGGGGCTAGCGCGGTACTGTCAGGAAGTTGCTCGGTCGCGACACAGGAGCAGGTCGCGCACATGCAGAAGAGCCACGACGTGTTTCAGCTTGATCCGATGGCAATCGCAAAGGGACGCGACGTAGCGCGAGAAGCGGTCGAGTGGGCACGGCCGAAGCTGGGTGACAAGCCGGTCCTGATCTATTCGACGGCGGCAACAGAGCAGGTGGGAGCGGTGCAGAGTGAGCTGGGCCGTGAAAACTCTGGCGCGCTCATCGAGGAAACAATGGGCAAGATTGCCAGAGAACTGGTCGCAGGCGGCGTTCGCCGTCTGGTGATTGCCGGCGGGGAGACGTCGGGTGCCGTTGTCAGCGCACTCGGCGTCGAGGGTTTGTATATCGGCCAGGAAATCGACCCGGGTGTGCCGTGGACCTTCTCAATTGGCCAGCCAACGCTTGCGCTGGCACTGAAGTCGGGTAACTTCGGCACTGGCGACTTTTTCACCAAAGCTTTTGGCAAGTTGTAATGAAGAACAATAAACGCGACCCCGCGCGACGGTATAGGTACCGGTTAACGATGTCCACGCACGCGCGTTTAGCACAAGAACAATGAATGAGACAGCTCTCAGGGAGCAGATCTGCCTGCTGGGTAAATCGTTGTTCGATCGCGGCTTCACGGTTGGCAGCTCGGGCAATATCAGCGCGCGCACCGATGACGGAAACTGGCTAATGACACCGACCAATTCCTGTCTTGGGCGGCTGGACCCAGCGCGCTTGTCGGTGGTCGATGCGAATGGGGATTTGCTCAGTGGTGATAAACCGACCAAGGAATCGTTTTTACACTTGTCGATGTATGCGCAGCGCCCTGAAGCAGGCGCAGTCGTACATTTGCACTCGACGCATTCGGTAGCCGTTTCGGTGCTTGCCGACGTCGACGAGGAAACGCCGATCCCACCCATTACTGCTTACTATGTGATGAAAATTGGCCAGCTCAAGTTGCTGCCTTATTATGCGCCAGGCGACATGTCTCTTGCCAATGCCGTGCGCGAGGTGGCGGACAGACACCATGCAATACTGCTTGCCAATCATGGGCCGATCGTGGCCGGCAAAACGCTGGAAGCTGCTGTCTACGCGAGCGAAGAGCTCGAGGAAACTGCCAAGCTGTTTTTGCTTTTGCGCGGCAGCAAGATCACTGTTCTGGACTCCGCGCAGATTGCCGAATTGCAGGTGAAATGGCCATCGTGATTGGATGGGGCACGCACAGCTTGGTTTCAATGTAGCGCAGTTTTCAATGTAGCGCCCTGCGGTCAGCGGTGCCGGTGGTAGAAAGCCGGCGGCTTGCCGGCAAGAAACGTATCAGTGGCGAAACAGCTTGCGCGTTTCGTTGCTGATTCCCTTGCCAACTTTCTTACCTTCCTTGCCGATGTCTTTACCGACCTGTTTGGCTGCCTTACCCGCCTGTTTACCGGCTTTGCTCGCGTCCTTACCGATCTGACGGAACACATTGTCGCCTGCGGCCGCATTGGGGTTGACGAACATCGTAGCGAGCAACAAAGCCAGGAAGAAAAAACGTAATCGCTTCATAATAATCACCCGATCTCGTCAACATGCTCGAGCGAGAAACATGCCATTTGCGAATACGCGGATTGCCCACGACGCTGTGCCGGGTTAAGGCGCTAACGAACAATGTTTGGCTTTGATTTCGTTTGCAGCAAGATCGGCAAGTCGCTGGCCAGTTATCTTTCAGCACCGCTGCGCGGCTTCAAGCCCCTCGCGACGACGGACGTCGATGCGCTAAGACAATCATTGCACCCGGGAGACGTATTGTTGGTGGAAGGTAACACCCGGGTCTCCACGGCGATCAAGTATTTGACGCAATCAACGTGGTCTCATGCTGCGCTGTATGTCGGATTGGTTCCCGAGTTGGTTAGTGACGAGCGCGACCCGAAGGTGTTGATTGAGGCCGACCTCGTCGAAGGGGTGTGGGCGGTGCCGCTGAGCACTTACTCGGGTTTTCACACGCGCATCTGTCGCCCGGTCGGACTGTCCGAAACCGAGATTGATCAGGTCGTGCGCTTCGTGGTTGCACGACTCGGCGACAAGTACGATTTGAAGAATGTCATCGATCTTGCGCGTTATCTGCTGCCGGAACCACCGGTACCAACGCGGTGGCGACGCAGTATGCTGTTGCTTGGCAGTGGTGAGCCGACGCGGGCCATATGCTCGACCGTAATCGCGCAAGCATTTCAATCGATCAGGTATCCGATTCTTCCCGTTGCAACCGACTCAGCGAGCGAATCTGAAGGCAAGCCAAAGCAGCGCGTGATCACCTGGAAGCGCCGGCATCACACTCTTTTCACGCCGCGCGATTTCGATATTTCGCCCTATTTCTCGGTGATCAAGCCAAGCATGCGCGACGGTTTCGATTTCCGTAGCATGAAGTGGTCGGAAAGTGTTCCAGCCGCGGACAACGTTGCCCGGGAAACTGGTCAGTCGCCAGATGGTCGGGAGGCATAGAATTACAGCATCTGATGAAAAAGTAGAATTGGGGAGGTGGATAGCATGTTGAGCAGGAGTCTTGCAGCATTTGCAGTGGCCTTGTCCGTGTTTTTAGCTATTCCGGGAGCTTACGCGGACAAAGCTTTCCTGCTGAATGGCATCGACACCAAGATCGATTTCAGCACACCGGGCAAGATCGAGTTCGTTGAGCCGGGTATTGATCTGGTCAACATCATGGATATCAGCAACCCGGCACGTCCGCGCACCGTTGCCAATCTGCCGATATCCAATTCAATATTCGGGCCGCCGACCAATCTCCAGGTCACGCCCGATGAGAAGCTGGCTCTGGTAGCCAGTGCCGTGAAGTGGGAACAGAAGGATGGCGCGTGGAAGCCTGCGCCTGACGACCGCCTGTTTGTTATTGACCTGGAAACGGATCCGCCGGCATTGGTCGCAACGCTTAACGTCGGACGTCAGCCATCCGGCATGGCTATTCGCGCCCAGGGCGATCTTGCTCTGGTGGCCAACCGTGCTGACAACTCGGTCAGTGTGCTGGCGATTAATGGCAAGCAGGTCAGGCTGGTAGACACTGTTGCGATTGGTGATCAGGTCGCCGCCGTGGCAATCACTCCAGATGGCAAGCGTGCGCTTATCGTGAAAAACACAACCAACCAAATCGGCGTGCTCGCCATTGACGGCCAACAGGTCTCTTATCGGGAAGACCTCGACATGCCGGTCGGTCAGTTCCCCTATAACATTGATATTGCGCCTGACGGCAGCATGGCCATCGTAGCGAATACCGGGAACGGAGGGCTCGGAGACGGTCATGCCGACCCACTGACGGTGATTGATCTTGCATCGACCAGGCCACCGTACGTAGCGGGGTATGTGAATGCCGGTGATGCGCCGGAAGCTTTCGGCATCAGCCCGAGCGGAAAAATCGCGGTGGCACTGCTCCTCGGCGGGGATGTTCTGCTGCCAGTTGATCATTGGGCGCATTCAGTCAAGGGGAGCATCGCCGTGTTCGCAATAAACGGGCTGGAGCTGAATATGGTCCAAAGCATCGACCTCGGTGGCTTGCCCGAGGGCGTGGCGTTTTCCCCGGATGGGGCCTACATGTATGTCAGCACCTTTGTCGGAAAGGAAGTCGCTGTGTACCAGGTTAGAGGCACGCGGGTACGCGATACCGGGGTGCGCGTTTCCCTTCCTGGTCCGCCGGGATCAATGCGCGCGCGAGCTCGTTGATGCCGCGCGACTTCTGCGCTCGATATGGAACAGCGCTGGTTTGCGATACTGAACCCGAAATCAGGCGGCGGTCGGGCGGCGCGTGATCGCGGACGTATCGAGAAAGAGCTAAGTCATGCCGGTGTTGCTTATGACCTCGAAGTCAGCGCGCATGCGGGCCATGCGAGGCTACTAGCCGAACAGGCTGCTTCGCGTGGTTACCGCAGACTTCTCTGTGTTGGCGGCGATGGCACGCTCAATGAAGTTCTCAATGGGGCGCTTGGCTGCGGCGCCGTTGAGGCAAATGAACTTACGCTGGCGCTGATTCCGGTCGGACGTGGCAATGACTGGGCACGTGGCCGGGGAATCCCGCGGCGCTATGCGACCGTGGCTGGCCTGATCGCGAACGGAATGACCATTCATCATGATGTCGGCGTGATCGAACATGCGGCCGACGACGCCCGGCAGATGAGACACTTTTTAAATGTGGCCGGTGCCGGGTTCGATGCGCATGTCGTGTCAATGGTGGAGAGCGACCGCTGGGGTGCATTGACGTATCTCGCGGCATTGCCAGCCGGCTTTGCGTCGT
Organism: Betaproteobacteria bacterium; assembly: GCA_020354125.1. Taxonomy (GTDB): domain Bacteria; phylum Pseudomonadota; class Gammaproteobacteria; order Burkholderiales; family Eutrophovitaceae; genus SG8-40. The sequence continues at coordinate 2,657,550 of CP070643.1, forward strand.
ATCGATGTCCCGACCTCGAAATATCGAGTAACGGTGAAACCAGCACGGGTAAGGTATTTGTCATTTTTGCGGCAATCGGTCGCTATTGTGGGGGTGGCATGTCGATCGCGCCACGCGCATTGCCCGACGACGGGCTCCTCGATGTGGTTGTGATCGGAGATATTTCCAAGTGGGAACTGGTACTAAACATCCGCCGCTTGTTCGACGGCTCGATCGAGAAGTACCGCAAGGTGCGCACCTTTCGTACCAATGCGGTCGAAATTGCCGGGCCGGTACCCGTCACGACCGAGGTCGATGGCGAGCTGTGCCCACCCACGCCTGCGAGAATTTCTCTCCTTGAACGGCAAATTCGTGTCGTGGTTCCCGATCGCCAGTGATTCGGCAGGCTAAGCGTCTGCTCCCATTGTCGCGGGTTCGACCGCCTCCAACGCAAGCAAAATCAGGTCGGCGTCATTGCTGGCGAGACGGTCTGCGTCGGACAGCAGCTGTCGCCACTTTCTCGCATGAGGCTGGCCGTGGTAAAGACCAAGCATGTGACGGGTTATTGCGCGTAGCGGCGTACCTCTTTTGACTTCAGATTGTGCATAGCGCCACATGCGCTCGACAACCTCGTTTCTGGTCGGTGTTTGATGACCGAACAACAAGCCGTCGAGTACGGCTAGCACATGAGAGTCGTGATACGCGGCGCGACCGAGCATCACCCCGTCAACCTGATCCAGATGAGCATGCGCTTCGTCAGCCGTATTGATGCCACCATTGATGACGATGTCGCAGTGTGGGAAATCGGATTTCAGGCGATACACGTAGTCATATTTGAGCGGCGGAATCTGCCGATTGTCCTTCGGTGATAAGCCCTTCAGGATGGCGTTTCGTGCGTGCACGATGAAGGTACGGCACCCGGCTGACACAAGCGTTTCAACAAAGCGAGCCACGAAATCGTAGTCTTCAATGGAGTCGATCCCCAAGCGATGTTTGACCGTAACAGCGAGTGAGGTAGCGTCTCGTATGGCTGAGACGCAATCGGCCACGAGCTTTGGCTCAGCCATCAGACAGGCGCCAAATGCGCCTCGTTGCACCCGCTCTGACGGACAGCCGCAGTTCAGGTTGATTTCATCGTAGCCCCAGGATTCGCCCAGCTTGGCGGCCCGTACCAGATCGCTTGGCTCACTGCCACCTAATTGCAGGGCTACCGGATGCTCTGCCTGATTGAAATCGAGATGGCGGGCAACGTCGCCATGAATGAGCGCGCCGGTGGTAATCATCTCCGTATACACTCGCGCGTGCGGTGCCAGCTGACGAAAGAAGTACCGGCAATGGCGATCCGACCAATCCATCATCGGCGCCGTGCAAAGTCGATGTGGCGTCTGGTTCACGAATAAAGCCCCATTCAGATCCCCATTATTCCATGGGATGGCATCTGAGCCGATCACCAATACGTATAGAGCGGTTTGCGCTGTTCCGACAAAACCGAATCGCGACGAGACGAAATGAAGACGGAAAGATTGCTTTTTCTTACCTTGGTGGCCTGGCCGACGGTTGGGTTGGCTCAGCAAGATACCGGTCAGCTCGACTGGAGTCTCAGTTTTCGGCCTCGCTACGAGTTTGTCGCTCAGGATCCTTTCCCCGACAACGCGAACGCACTGACCATGCGCACCCTTGCCGGGTTTACTTTTCGCCCAATTGGCTCCTTGAGTGCCCGCGTCGAGTTCATCGACGTCAGTCAGTTCGTTGATGATTTCAATGACACTCGTAACGGCAAGGTGGCATTTCCGATCGTGGTTGATCCGAAGCATACCGATGTGAATGAGTTATATCTCGAGTACTCCGATGCCGCGACGATCACGGCAGGCCGTCAGGCTGTTAGATTGAACCGCACGCGCTTTATCGGAGCGCAGGACTTTCGCCAGACGATGCAGGTATTTGACGGCGCAGTGATCGATTTGCCGCTGCCGGTGGCTTCGCGGCTCGGCAACTTCAGCTTGTATGGCGCCTATTTTGACCGTAGGACAACAGTTCGCGCGATCAACCGTGATGATGATGTTGGTGTTGTGCGCGCAGACTGGACCTGGTCGAGCGGCAATAGCCTGCTGCTGTCAGCCTATTGGCACGACAAGCAGCTGCCGTCCGGTGTGCCCGACACGTCTTATCGCATTGAGAGCATTCGCTGGGACGGTTTACACGATGTCGCTTGGGGCGCACAGCTGAACTATACGTTCGACTATGCCAAGCAGCGACCGTATGCGGGCAACCAACTGAACCTGGAACCGCATTATGCGCGTGCCGGCGGAGGCTTGATCTGGTCGCGGGCATTCGTGCGCATGGATTATGAAGTATTGGGAAGCCGCGATGGCGTCTACGCTTTCCAGACGCCTCTGGCGAACAATCATGCCTATCTCGGCTGGTCAGACTTGTTCGTCGTCACGCCGCGGCAAGGCATACGCGATTGGTGGACGACATTTGGTGGCAACATCGGTCCGGTTGCCATGTTGGTAGAGCACCATCAGTTGCAATCCGATTATGCCGATATTGATTTCGGATACGAGACCGATTTCGGGGCGGCCTGGACGTTGCGCAAAGGTCTACTTGGCAAGTTGCAGTTTGCCGATTACAGGAGCGGCGATGATCCGCTCAACCTCCGGCCCAATACCACCAAGGTGTGGTTGACCGTGGTGTGGGTAGTGCGTTAGAAGCGTATTTCTCCGTAGGCCAAAACGGTCAACGCAGTACCCGCTCGAGCTTGACTCCAAGGAACAGCATATCGCTTGCTGGCTGGAACACGGTCACGGTTCCCAATCCCCGCCTGACTTCGGTCACGGTGACTGGGTCCGATTTCGAGAAGCGATACCCGTCTGCATACCCCACAATGCTCCACCAGCGGCTCATGCGATAGCCGAGATGCGCATAGGCTGAGATCTTGCCCCCGGGGCTCAATTCGGGATTACTGTCAAATCCAATGTTGGTGAGATGCGCATCTTCCCTTATCCAAAATGGATACTTCACCCCTAGCCCTGCTAGCCACGTATTGCTAGACGCTGAATCGAACTCGAGGCCGGTACGCAAATAGGCTACGAGATAATCTTCTCGCTGCACCGATGATAGTTCGCGGCGCCAAGCGTCAATTCCGAGACCGGCTAGGATATCGAGCCTGTACTTCTTGCCCTCTAGCGGTCTGCGCCATCGACCTTGTAGCTCGTTTGTCAGTCCCAGGTAATTTGTTGTGCTGGTGACGGGCTGATTGGTTAACAACGTAGATCCTTCGTAATCAACCACTCCTGTCCACAGCCTGCCGCGGTAACCTACAAGAAATCCGCTGTCACGCCCTTGCGTATAGCCGACACCCAGCGCAAACAAGAACCCGTCTTCCGTGACCGCCGGAGTCGTATCTTCTTCCCATTGCAAGTACTCAAGACCCGCTGACAGTGTCAATTGCGCATGTGAAATTGCGGGCAGGCAAACCGTTCCTGTGATTACCAGCAAAAGCTGTCGTAATTTCATTACGACAGATACGGGTTTTCTGACAACGAGGTGCTCGGCCTGGCCACTTCGCGCATTAATCGCTGGTGACCTCTTGTTTCTGTTCCCCCAAGCCATCAATGCCAAGCCGCATGGTGTCGCCGGGCTTTAGGAATACTGGCTTGGGCTTGATGCCGGCTCCGACCCCGGGAGGTGTGCCGGTGGAGACAATGTCACCTGGCGTCAGCGTGACGAAATAGGACAGATACGATACTAGCTTCTGGACACCAAAAATCATCGTGTTGGTGTTGCCCGTCTGCATACGCTTGCCGCTGACTTCCAGCCACATGGCAAGATTGTGCGGGTCGGGAATTTCGTCCTTGGTTACGAGGTAAGGTCCAACCGGAGCGAAAGTATCGAAGCTCTTGCCTTTTGACCACTGACTGCCATGTTCAAGCTGCCATTCGCGCTCCGACACGTCGTTGCAGATGGTGTAGCCAGCTACATAGTCGAGCGCTTCTGATTCGCTGACGCTGCGCGCCGTCTTGCCAATTACGAACGCTAGCTCTACCTCCCAGTCGCTTTTCTTCGAGCCCTTGGGAAGCATGACGCGGTCGTTTGGTCCGTTCAGCGCACTGATCGCCTTCATGAACACAACCGGTTCGGTTGGAATCGGATTATTTGTTTCCTTGGCGTGATCCGAAAAGTTGAGACCGATACAGATTAGCTTCTGCACGTTTGCTACCGGGACACCAAAGCGCGGACTTCCCGACACCTTGGGCAGCGAATCGACATCCAGTCCGCGTAGCTTTGCGAGGCTTTCTTCACCGAGCGTGCTGCCATCTATGTCTCTTACCACACCCGAGAGGTCGCGAATCGCGCCCTGCGCATCGATCAGCCCGGGTTTCTCCTGTCCTGCTTCTCCGTAACGTACCAGTTTCATGTTCCTCTCCCCTTGTAGACAGTAGTCATATTGAATCAGTTATATCGGCTCAAATCGTGATACCGCCATCTATGATCATCGTCTGGCCTGTGACGAACTGTGCTTCGTCCGATGCCAGATAGACCGCCATGCCGGCAATTTCTTCCGCTGTAGCGAGTCGTCCCATCGGCTGGCGTGCGACGAAATCGGCGCGCGCTTTCGCCTCATCACCAAGTGCTCTGATGCGGTCACCGAGGCTGGGCGTATCAACTGTACCCGGGCAGATTGCATTGGCCCGAATGTTGTTCTTGACAAAATCAATGGCGAGTGACTTGGTCATGCCGATTACCGCGGCCTTGGTTGCACCATACACGAACCGATTGGGAATGCCTTTTACAGAGCCGGATACCGACGCAACATTGATGATCGCGCCGCCGCCGCTGGCTATCATAGCAGGCAGGAATGTACGGGTGACCACATAGGCGCTCCGGACATTCAAATTGAACGAAAATGCCCAGTCGTCATCGGCGCAGTCAAGTATGGTGCCATGATGAACAAATCCGGCGCAGTTGAACAATATGTCCGGCGCACCGACTTCGGCTGCCGTTTTCGCCACCGCCGCATCGTCGAGTACGTCGAGCCGGCGTGTCTGTATGCCGTTCTGGCCGGATAGTTCGGCGAGCCTCTCTTCGTTAATGTCCGTCGCAATGACCGTCGCGCCCTCGCGAGCGAAGGCTTGTGCCGTGGCCCGTCCGATACCTTGCGCCCCTGCAGTGACAAAGGCTGTCTTTCCGCTCAGTCTTCCAGACATGGGGCGCTCCTTCCGCCAATTGGTTACGAACATTATGAAAGCGGTATTTTGCCACAGCGCCTGTAGTTTTCCCGGTTCAGAAGCATGTCACCGGTTAATCTAGATCAGTACTTTGAGGCAGAACGGCAATTCCATTAGACTGGTTCGCAAGCAAAAAACCGATAAGTTCCATTGCATGCAAAACACTCTTAAGGATGGCAGCGCTATATCGATGACTGATCGGCAGGGCCTGCATTGTTTAATAGCGATGTGATCCATGTGACATACGCACCCATGGTTGATTGAATCACGGCTGATTGAAGGATGGCGTCAGTTAATCTGAAAAAGGTTCGCAAAACCTTCGGTCGGACCGAAGTTGTGCACGGCGTCGATATCGACATCGAGGATGGCGAGTTTGTCGTCCTGGTCGGGCCCTCTGGCTGTGGCAAATCAACCCTGTTGCGAATGATCGCGGGGCTTGAGGAGATTACCTCCGGCGAGATTCATATCGGCGATCTGTTGGTTAACACTGTTGCGCCGAAGCAGCGCGACATCGCGATGGTGTTTCAAAATTACGCGCTCTACCCGCACATGACTGTTTTCGAGAACATGGCGTTTTCGATGAAGCTGGCGGGCCGTGGCAAGCGCGAACAACGCGAGCGGGTGGACGAAGCTGCTCGTATTCTTGGACTCGAAGGCTACCTTGATCGTTATCCGCGGCAACTCTCCGGCGGTCAGCGTCAACGTGTCGCGATGGGACGGGCAATCGTGCGCGACCCGCAGGTATTTCTGTTCGACGAACCGCTGTCCAATCTTGACGCCAAGTTGCGCGTGCAGATGCGCACCGAAATTCGGGAATTGCATCAGCGGTTAAAGACGACTTCGATTTACGTCACGCACGACCAGATCGAGGCAATGACAATGGCCGACAAGATCGTGGTGATGAACGGCGGGCATGTTGAGCAAATCGGCTCACCGCTCGAGCTGTATGACTTTCCGGCCAACCTGTTCGTGGCCGGCTTCATCGGATCGCCGGCGATGAATTTTCTCGAAGGTACGCTGGTGACGACGTCGACAGGTCGCGGTGTTCGCATTGCACCGGATTGCGTGGTCTCGATCGAATCGCAGCAACCGGACGGCCACCAGGTGGTGCTGGGAGTGCGCCCGGAGCATTTAGTGATCAAGGAATCGCATACAGACGCTGGGATGGCCAACGATACTGCCGGTATCGAGGCGGAAGTCATCGTCACTGAACCCACCGGTGCCGATACGCAAGTTTTCTGCAGGGTCGCCGGCAAGGAATTAGTCGCCATATCGCGGCAACGGCACCTGTTTTCTCCCGGCACGCGCATCCGGCTCGAAGCGCAGGCTCGTCACACCTGTCTGTTCGACAGCGATACCGGACAGCGATTATGAAACAAGCAGCCGGACGATGAACGGTCGGTCGCTAGGCGGGTGGCTGGATAATCGCAACGTGCTCGGCATGTTGTTCATGCTTCCCGGGGCTGCCATCCTTGTCGTGTTTCTGACCTACCCGCTTGGCCTCGGGGTATGGCTGGGATTTACCGATGCGAAAGTCGGTCGCGGCGGCGAGTGGATCGGCATCGAGAATTATCAGTGGCTGTGGGACGACAGCGTTTTCCGGCTGTCGATATTCAACACATTTCTTTACACGGTCGTTGCCAGCGTCATCAAGTTCGGGCTCGGCCTGTGGCTCGCGCTGCTGCTCAATCGTCACTTGCCCTTCAAGTCGTTCCTCCGTGCCATCGTCTTGCTGCCTTTTATTGTGCCGACGGTGCTGTCGGCAATTGCTTTCTGGTGGATCTACGACGCACAGTTTTCGGTGGTGAGCTGGACTTTGGTCAAGCTCGGCTTGATTGACGAATACATCAACTTTCTTGGTGAACCGAACCTGGCGCGGGCTTCGACGATTGCTGCCAATGTCTGGCGTGGCGTGCCGTTTGTGGCGATCTGTCTACTCGCCGGGCTGCAGACAATATCACCCACCATGTACGAGGCGGCAGCAATCGATGGTGCCACGCCGTGGCAGCAATTTCGCAACGTCACACTGCCGATGCTGTCACCCATCATTGCAGTGGTCATGACGTTCTCGGTGTTGTTCACGTTTACTGACTTTCAGCTGATCTGGGTGCTCACTCGCGGTGGCCCGATCAACGCCACACACTTGATGGCGACACTGTCTTTTCAGCGCGCCATCCCCGGCGGCGCGCTCGGCGAAGGCGCGGCGATCGCCACGGCAATGATTCCGTTCCTGCTGGCGGCAATCCTGTTTTCCTACTTCGGACTGCAGCGCCGCCGATGGCAACAAGGTGGTCGCGACAACTAGAACAGTGAGTATGGACGGTCCAAAAATGGCAGATTCAGAACAACGTGAGGGCATGCACTATCTTGAATCGCTGCCTAGGCGATGGGTGACGCTGTATATCCCGTTACTGTTGTTCCTGTTTTTTTTGCTGTTTCCGTTCTACTGGATGGGTTTGACAGCATTCAAACCCAATGCCGAACTGTTGTCCACCGAAGACAATCCATTCTGGGTGGTGGCGCCGACGCTGGAACATTTCAAGAAGCTGTTCATCGATACCTCTTATCCCTCGTGGATGTGGAACACAATCATCATATCGGTGGTTTCGACTTTTCTGTCACTCGCAGCAAGTGTCTTTGCTGCGTATGCAATCGAGCGGTTACGCTTCAAAGGTTCGCATCAAATCGGCCTGGCTATCTTTCTTGCCTATCTGGTACCGCCGTCGATTCTGTTCATCCCGTTGGCAACGATGATTTTCCATCTCGGCATTTTCGACACACGCTGGGCCCTGATCCTGACCTATCCGACGTTCCTGATTCCGTTTTGCACCTGGCTTCTGATGGGCTACTTCCGTTCGATTCCTTTCGAACTGGAGGAGTGTGCTTTGATCGACGGTGCTACGCGCTGGCAGATTCTTACGCGTATCGTGCTGCCGTTGGCAGTCCCGGGTTTGATTTCGGCAGGCATTTTTGCTTTTACGCTGTCCTGGAACGAGTTCATTTACGCTTTGACCTTCGTTTCGGCATCGGAAAACAAGACGGTGCCAGTCGGTGTGATCACTGAACTGGTCGAAGGCGACGTCTATCACTGGGGCTCGTTGATGGCCGGCGCGCTTGTCGGATCTCTCCCGGTTGCCATCATGTACTCGTTTTTCGTCGAGTACTACGTTGCTGGTATGACTGGCGCCGTCAAGGAGTAACTCAAGCTAACGTTTCGCGGCTCAGATCGATTGCGCAGCTCAGATAAATGGCGCAGATCAGGCTTTGCCGCCCGCCATGCGGCGCGGCCTTGGTCCGGCGGTTGGCCGTCGCTCCACCCGGGGAAGAGGCCGCTACGGGCGGCAGCCCATCGCCGGCGCTGCTCGCGCCAGTGTCAATGGCAGGCTTATAATGCCGGCATCTTACCGGTGTCGGCTGTCACTCGAAGGCGGGCTAGGCAGGCACGCTTGCCGACTCGTTGAACACATCGCCGGGACTGCTTTCAGGAGGACGACCATGCTGCAAGCCGCCGATCTGACCATTCGACTCAACGCCGCGGACGATGTTGTCATTGCCCGTGCCGAATTGCCGGCGGGGGCCGAGGTCATGAAGGAGAAAGTACGCACCGCGGTGACTATTCCCGCGGGACACAAGATTGCGACCCGTGCGCTGAAAGCGGGTGATCCGGTACGCCGCTACAACCAGATCATCGGCTTCGCCACCCAGCCGATCAGGCCGGGTGACCACGTACACGTGCACAACCTTGGAATGGGTGATTTCGAGCGCGACTATGCTTTCGGTGCTGACTACGTTCCCACCGAGTTCGCTGCTGAACCCGCAACCTTCATGGGGATCGAGCGTGACGACGGGCGTGTCGCGACACGCAACTACCTGGGCGTGATCTCCAGCGTCAATTGCTCGGCCCATGTCTGTCGCCTCATAGCGAAGTACTTTGACGATGATTTCATGGCCCAGTATCCCAACGTGGACGGGGTGGTACCCATCCACCACCGCACTGGATGCGGCATGGGTGCGGACGGCGAACCGATAGCGGTCTTGCGGCGCACTCTCGGTGGCTATGCGATCCACCCCAATTTCTATGCCTCGTTACTGATCGGGCTTGGTTGCGAGGCTAATCAGATCAACAATCTGCTTGCGGCGCAGGGCCTGAAACGTAGCGACCGCCTCAAGGCGTTTACCATTCAGGACACCGGTGGCACTCGCAAAACCGTCGACCAGGGCATTGGCATGATCAAGGAGATGCTGCCCGATGCCAACCGAGTATCGCGTGAGGAGTTGCCGGCCAGCCATTTGAGTTTGGGGCTCGAATGCGGCGGCTCGGATGGCTATTCAGGTATTTCAGCCAATCCGGCGCTTGGTGCTGCGGCTGATTTGCTGGTGACGCATGGCGGCACTGCAATGCTCTCGGAAACACCGGAGGTCTACGGAGCGGAGCACTTGTTGACGCGGCGTGCCGTGTCGCGTGAAGTTGGCGAGAAACTGGTTAAGCGCATCAAGTGGTGGGAAGATTACACGGAACGGCTAGGCGGCGAAATGAACAACAATCCGTCTCCGGGAAACAAGGCTGGTGGTTTGACCACCATCCTTGAGAAATCGCTCGGAGCGGTAGCCAAGGGTGGGACGCAGGGCATGATGGACGTCTATGAATACGCCGAGCAAGTGACAGCAAAAGGTTTTGTGTTCATGGACACGCCGGGCTATGACCCGGTGTCAGTCACAGGTCATGTGGCGGGCGGCGCCAACGTTGTTTGCTTTACGACTGGGCGCGGCTCGGCGTACGGTTGCAAACCTGCGCCGAGCATCAAGCTGGCGACTAACAGTGCATTGTTCCAGAAGCAGGAAGAAGACATGGACGTCAATTGCGGCCTGATCGTTGATGGAAAGGCAAGCATCGAAGAAGTCGGGCAGGAGATCTTCGATCTGATACTCAGGGTCGCGTCGGGCGAGAAGTCCAAGAGTGAACAATGGGGCTATGGCGAAGACGAGTTCGCACCCTGGGTGCTTGGCCCGACCATGTGATTTGGCACACTTCGGTCAGCTAGGGTGCGATCTTTCACTTACGTCGCTGCGCTTGACGGCACGGCGGAACGTGTTGTTGGAGGCTGCAATGACTGATGATTTCGGTTCCAAGGAATGGTTCGAGCAATTCCAGAAGATGTGGAACCCGATGAATTTTCCGTTTCCGGGAATGGTTCAACCGACACTCGATCCGGAAGAGATCGAGAAAAAGATTGCCGAGTTAAAGGCAGTCGAAAGCTGGTTGAAAATGAACGTCGGCATGGTCGAGATGACCATCAATACGATGGAGATGCAAAAGGCGACCCTGGAAACACTTCGGGACAGTGCACAGCAGGCCGGCGGTGCGAGCCAACGGAAAGAAGACGACAAAAACGGCGGCTAACGCGCAGCGGCTCCGGCGAGACGCTGGCTGGTGATTCTCCAGGAACTCGAATTCGGCTCTGAGCAATACAGATCAGCCTGCCGTTTGCGCGAGGCAGTCTTGCGCCGGCCGCTCGGTCTACCACTAAGCGAAGCTGATCTGCGTGACGAAGGCAACCAGCTGCATTTTGCAATGTTTGCCGATCAGGAACTGGTCGCTTGTGTCACCGCGGTTCCGATATCGACGAATGAGGCCAAGATTCGTCAGACTGCGGTCGCACCCGCCTATCAGCAGCGCGGTGTAGCAAGCGACATGATGCGACAGGTGGAGGCGATTCTCGCTGCCCGTGGCTATACCTCATTGAGCTTGCACGCGCGCAAGAGCGCCATCGGTTTCTACAGGAAGCTTGGCTATGCCACGGTGGGTGAGGAGTTCATAGAGGTCACAGTACCCCACCAGAAGATGATCAAGAAGCTGACCTGAAGCAACGACTCCGCAAGTTCGTCGACGCGACCTCGTATCATTTTGCCGTTGCGTTTTTCAGCCGTTCCATCGCCGCAACCAGCTGCGCGCTAATGCCCGGCTCCCACGCCGAGTGACCGGCATCCGGAACTACAACATACTCGGCCTCCGGCCAGGCATGATGCAATTCGTCGGCCGTGCGGATAGGGCAAATCATATCGTAGCGTCCCTGGACGATGGTGCAGGGCAGATCGCGAATCCGGTCGATGCCTGCAATCAGCTGGTCTTCCTCGAGGAAAGAGCCATTGGCGAAGTAATGTGCTTCTATGCGCGCCAATCCGAGCGCGACGCGGTCATCGGCGTAATGAGCTACCGTCGAGGTGCTGGCGAGCAAAGTTGAGCACGACCCCTCGTAGGTACTCCAGTGCCTTGCTGCTTCGACACGTAGCTGCGGGTCGGGATCATCAAGCCGACGAGTATACGCACCGAGAAGGTCGTGCCGTTCTTGTTTGGGAATGAGAACTGAGAACGCGTGCCAGGCTTCAGGAAAGAAAGCACGCATGCCATACAGAAACCAGTCGATTTCACTTTGTCTGGACAGGAATATGCCGCGCAACACAAGCGCCGAACAGCATTGCGGATGAGCTTGCGCGTATGCCAGTGCGAGCGTGCTACCCCATGATCCGCCAAAGATGATCCACTTCTCCACCTGCAAATGTTCGCGCAAGCGCTCGATGTCGGCGATCAGGTGCTGTGTCGTGTTGTTCTGCGTCTCGCCAAGCGGTCTCGAGCGACTGGAGCCGCGTTGGTCGAAAATTACGATGCGATAGAAGTCGGGATCGAAAAAGCGCCGGTGCGATGGGCTGGCACCCGCGCCGGGTCCGCCATGCAAAAACAGCACAGGCACACCCTGTGGGTTGCCGCTCACTTCCCAATACATCTGGTGGACCGAATCCAATGCCAGGTGGCCCGATACGAATGGCTCCAGGTGGGGGTAGATTTCAGTGCGTTGGGCGGGGTCGAGCGGGGGGTTCATCTAGCACTGCGTTCGTAAGCAAGTCAGTCACCGAGTGACCGATGCTCAAAAGCGCGACTCGGGCAAATAACGTACGTTCGCTTATCGGCGCGCTTTAGTCAACGCGCCCCATGAATTAGTGCAGTGGCGTTACCTGGTATCCGCGTTCTGCCAGTATCGCGGGAATGCCGCCGTCACCAACCATGTGCATCGCGCCTACGGCTACAAATGCACGTTCGCCGGTAGCAAGCATTCGTTCTACTTGCTGCGCCATGTTGACATTTCGCTCAGTGAGAAAACGCTGATGAAACTCGTTTGCCAGGCCATCCGGGAGCCGGCGTTCTTCCACAGTCAACACTTCTTCCAAAGTCCCGACCTTACCTGTTCGCCACGCTTCGATCATCGCTCCGACAAGTCCTGCAACTTCTGCATTAGCGATCTCATCGACGGTAATCTGCAGCATCTCGGTTTGCAACTTGGGCGAGAGATTGTCGAGCATTTGCATTTGCCCCAGCATCGACTCCAGGGCAACCACCCGTTTGCCATCGCTCCTAGCGCGCTGCGAAAGATGGTTCTCGAGCCCTTGGGCAGCACTGTATCCGAGTCGTTCGTATTCAAGAGCTGTCAACGTAAACATCAGCAGATAAGGCTTCATTTGACGGATCTGCTCGAACGGAAGTCCGTAACCTGCAGACACTTCAGCTACGCTTGAAAGCAACGCCGGCGCAAGGTGGTTCTCGATATTGTCCGGCGGGGTGTACATGGCGGACATGATCGCCGTGACCGCTTCCTGTTGATTAGCGGGGTCCGCTTCGAGGGCGAGTACGTTCGAATCCCGGAATGCCGAGTCGACTCTTGATGGCAGCGGATAAAAGTCGGCTTTTCCGACGTGGATCGTACCGAAAAGGTAGACCACGTTATTCCCCGAGCGCACTTCCCAGAACGGGGGGCTGTAAGCAGATTGGCCCCACGCGTGACAAGTCGAGAACGCAATGGCGGCAATTGCCAGTAACCATCGAAATGCCGGCTTCGCGGTACAGACCATCTCAAACCCTCCTTATGACTGGCCGCCTGCCAAACCACATTGGACAGCCGGTTTCAGGTTAGCACGTGCGACGCTGCGTCTTTGTGAATCAAGAGGCAAGTATCGAAGGCTGACGTCGTGCAATATCAGTGCCGGGATCAGTCCGTATAATCGCGGTCTGGTCAGCACACCCGGAGCCCAAATGGACGAGCAACTCAGGTTAGCAGCACTCGACTATCACCGTAATCCCTCGCCGGGAAAACTCTCTGTTACACCCACCAAGGGATTGACCAACCAGCGCGATCTGGCGCTCGCCTATTCGCCCGGTGTGGCCGCGGCCTGCCAGGAGATCGTCAATGATCCGGCGGTAGCTCCCCTTTTTACCAGCCGCGCGAATCTGATCGGCGTGATCAGCAATGGCACAGCGGTGCTTGGGCTTGGCGCTATTGGTCCGCTCGCCTCCAAGCCGGTGATGGAAGGCAAGGCAGTCCTGTTCAAGAAGTTTGCCGGCATCGACGTCTTCGACATCGAGATAGACGAGCGGGACCCTGGGAAGCTGGTCGATATCATTGCCAGCCTGGAGCCGACCTTCGGTGGTATCAACCTGGAAGACATCAAGGCACCGGAGTGTTTTCATGTCGAACGTGCGCTGCGTGAGCGTATGCGTATTCCGGTGTTCCATGATGACCAGCATGGCACTGCCATTATCGTTGCCGCGGCGATCTCCAATGGTCTGAAAATTGTTGGCAAGGATATCGATTCAGCCAAATTGGTGTGCTCAGGCGCTGGCGCTGCGGCGCTGGCTTGCCTTGACCTGTTGGTCAGTCTCGGCATGCCAATGGAGAATATCACCGTCACCGACATCAAGGGTGTGGTCTACAAAGGCCGCAAGGAGGAAATGGATGATAACAAGGCGCGCTACGCCAAGGACACGAAATCGCGCATTTTGTCCGACGTGATCGGCGACGCTGATATCTTTCTGGGGCTTTCGGCGGCTGGCGTGCTCAAGCCGGCGATGGTGAAGAAGATGGCGGACCGACCGTTGATCCTGGCGCTGGCTAATCCGGTGCCGGAGATTCTTCCGGATGTCGCCAAACAGGCTCGTCCCGACGTGGTGATTGCCACCGGGCGTTCTGACTTTCCGAATCAGGTTAACAACGTTCTTTGTTTTCCGTTTATTTTCCGTGGCGCGCTCGATGTTGGGGCGACCAGCATCAACGAGCCGATGAAACTTGCGGCGGTCGAAGCGATCGCCGAGCTCGCACAGGCCGAACAGTCTGATGTTGTCGCAATGGCTTATGGCAACCAGGAGATGCAGTTCGGTGCCGAATATCTGATCCCGAAACCCTTTGATCCGCGGTTGATCGTAAAGATTGCACCCGCCGTTGCTCAAGCGGCGATGGATAGCGGCGTTGCCACGCGCCCGATTGAAGACCTCGCCGCATATCGTGACAAGCTCACGCAGTTTGTCTACCACTCCGGCTTGATCATGAAACCGGTTTTCTCCTCCGCCAAGCAGAATCCGCAACGCGTGGTGTATTGCGAAGGTGAAGACGAGCGAGTGTTGCGGGCGGTTCAGGTCGTCGTTGACGAGGGGTTAGCCAGGCCAATTGTGGTAGCGCGTCCGGAGGTGTTGAAGCCGCGGGTCGAAAAATGCGGATTGCGTATCAAGCCAGAGCGTGATTTTGATCTGGTCAATCCCAACAACGACGCGCGGTTTCGTGATTACTGGCAGGACTACTACAGCATCATGCAGCGTAAGGGTGTGTCGGAAGAATATGCCAAACGCGAGGTGTCGCGTCGCACTACGCTGATGGGTGCATTGATGGTGCGCCACGGTGATGCCGACGCCATGATTTGCGGCACCATCGCGCAGTTTTCACTGCACCTTCAGTATGTTTCAGATGTGATTGGATTGCGTTCAGGGGTGAATCGATTCGCTGCAATGAACATGCTGATTCTTCCGGGGCGGACGATATTCATTTGTGATACTTATGTGAACGCTGATCCCAATGCCGAAGAGATCGCCGAGATCACCATGTTGGCGGCTGAAGAGGTCCAGCGTTTTGGCCTGACTCCGAATATCGCGTTGTTATCGCACTCCAATTTTGGCTCTTCGCGCGATGCATCTTCGGACAAGATGAGCCGTGCTCGCGAGATCTTGCAGGAGCGTTCTCCCGATCTGCAAGTCGAGGGCGAAATGCACGGCGATGCGGCATTGGATGAAGCAATCCGGATGCGTATTTTTCCCAATTCACGCATCACCGGTGAGGCAAACCTGTTGATCATGCCTAACCTCGATGCAGCAAATATCGCATTCAACCTGTTGAAGGTATGTGCCGGCGAAGGCATCACTATCGGGCCGATATTGCTCGGTGCCGACAAGCCGGTGCACATCCTGACCCCGACTGCGACGGTACGGCGCCTGGTCAACATGGCCGCATTGTGTTCGGTTGACGCGGCATCACAGCGCTGATCGCTCCAATGGGATCGATTAATCCGAACCATATTGGAGAGCATTGATGGCGGTAATTGACAAGCGCGTTGCGGTCGTGACCGGCGGCAACAAAGGGATTGGATTCGAGATATGCCGGCAGCTCGCCGAAAGAGGCTTGCGGGTCATTCTGACCAGCCGCGACGTTGCCAGAGGGCAGGCGGCTCGACAGAAGCTGAGCGATGAGGGGGCGGACGTTGTTTACCATCGCCTCGATGTCAACAGCGATGAAAGCGTCGGCGAACTCGCTCACTACGTTGAGGCTGAGCAGGGTCGTGTTGACGTGCTGGTGAACAATGCAGGCATCCTGATTGACGAGTCCGGAGTCGGTGTTCTCGGTACCTCGCTGGACATTTTTCGAAAGACGTTGGAAACGAATTTTTTTGGGGCGTTGCGAATGTGCCAGGCGATCGCGCCGATCATGCAGCGCGGCCACTACGGCAGAATCGTCAACCTTTCGAGCGGGCTCGGGCAGCTCGATGAGATGGGCGACGGCACAGCGGCATACCGTTCGTCAAAGACGGCACTCAACGCCTTGACTCGCATGGTCTCCACGGCGGTCAGCGGTGACGACATTCTGGTCAACTCAATGTGCCCCGGTTGGGTGCGCACGGACATGGGCGGCCCCAATGCGGCGCGCGGTGTTGAAACCGGCGCCGAGACCGCTATCTGGCTGGCGATGCTGCCGCATGGCGGGCCGAGCGGTGGCTTCTTTCGCGATAAAGCACCCATCCCCTGGTAGCGGCTGAATCACCACGTGGAATGCACGAGACCGGAATAACCGGTCGATAATCGAAACGATTCTTTGGGATCGCGAACGCATCGGTCAGCGTGTCTTGAGCGCTTGCCCCGGTTCTTGCGCTCGCTAGTTTGGTGGCGGTTTTTCCAGTGACTCGAGTGGCACGTTTTCCCAGTCGAACTCACCGGTCGCTTCCTTTAGTCCAGCCATTTTGCGGGCAGCGTTGATCAGTTCCATTGCCGCTTCTTCACGGTGTACCCAACAGTGGCGCCGTGCCTTGAGAATCTTGTCAGCGATCCACTGCCGCTGTGCCGATGTCAGCTCCACGCCGGCAAGATCGTCGGCCAGTATTCGCATTTCGCTCTGACAGCCGGCGTGGGCGCTGCAGACGAAGAACAGAGAGGCAGCACAAATTAGCAAGCCTGCACCGATCTTTGCTGCCCGTCTGCGCCGCATTAGGGCCTGCTAACCCATATTGGATCGGCGCGACGGAGGTCACTTTGGTGTGAGACAAGGCGCAGCGAGCGCGGTGTGGCCGTTCCACATGATGAGCAAGCTGTGATGCGGGATCGCGCCAGTTTCGGTTGAACCGGTTCTGATTGAACCGGTGTGGGCCCGTCCCAGGATTCTTTCAGACTAGGCATTGCCCCCAAAATGGCGCCGTGCTTTGTTGCTCGTCGTTTATTTGGAATAGGCAAACTGCGCTCCTCACGCCTTGCCTGACCCCATTTTGGGGAGCAACGCATCGACCCAATATGCGTTAACAGGCCCTAATCAATGCCCAGAATCTGCTTCGCCTCGCCGAGCGTCCGCACCGACTCGCCATGCTTTCCTGAGTTGTGTTGCGCTTCGCCCTCGGCGCGCAGTTGCTTGACGCGCGCCAAATCGCTTTCGGATAGCGACGGATTCTGCGCCAGCGCGGCATCAATCTTTCTCATGTCGAGCGGGCACTGCCCGGCGAATGCGCCAATACTGAAAGTCAACGCAAGTGCGGCAATGATATGTGTCATTTTCATGGATCTCTCCTCAGTTTCGTTTGTCTTATTGCATGTGTGTCGGGCTACCTTTGCAGCGAATTGTGGCAATCGATCTGGTTCCCCCAATTGCAACGCACGGTACGAGCCTTGCTATTAGAATACACCCATGCTAGAGGATTGCGCACCTGTGTCCCTTATTTCGACTGGCCCGGATTTCAGCCGTGACTGGCTCGCCGCCCAACTGGCGCACCCGTCGAGCGCACTGGTTGACGAAGAGGTGCCGCAGTTCGTACACCCGCCGGAACACCGGCCGATACCGGCCGCAGTGCTCGTGCCGGTGGTGAATCGCCCGCGCGGTCCGACGTTGATGTTTACCCAGCGTACTTCGCATCTGAATGACCATGCAGGGCAGATCTCTTTCCCGGGGGGGCGGGTTGACGAGGGTGATTCCGACCGCGAGGCGACGGCGCTGCGAGAGGCCGAGGAGGAAACCGGGCTGGACCGAAGCAGAATAGAAATCATCGGCCGGCTTCCGGATTACGACATCCTGACTGGATTTCGCGTCACGCCGGTCGTTGGATGGGTGGAGCCGCCATTTGAGCTACGGCCGGACCCTTTCGAGGTCGAAGAGGTGTTCGAAGTGCCGCTCGAGTTCTTCCTTGACCCGGCCAATCACCAAGCGCATTCTCGCGAGGTAAATGGCCGACGGCGCCACTACTATGCAATGCCTTATGGGGACTATTACATCTGGGGTGCTACCGCCGGAATGGTTCGCATGCTGTATCAGGTTCTCGTAACCACCGCGTAAAAATCAACAGACGTAAAAGCCGGGACGGGCGTAATGGCAAAAACCAAAGTGCCTGTGACCGCGGCGGTGCGTGTGTTGCGGGCCAGCAAAGTCGACTTCACCGATCATCTCTATACCTACGAAGAGCGCGGTGGTACCGAAGTTTCAGCGCGTGAGCTTGGTGTCGACGAACATGCCGTGGTCAAAACGCTGATCTTTGAAGACGATGCGAAGCGGCCACTTATCGTGCTCATACACGGTGACTTGAAAGTCTCGACCAAGGAGCTGGCGCGCACAGTTGGCGCGAAAACGGTATCTCCATGCAGCCCGGAGACGGCGCATCGTCACACCGGTTACATGGTCGGCGGCACGTCACCGTTTGGCACACGCAAGGCGATGCCTGTTTACATGGAGAAAACCGTGCTGGACCTGGAGCGTATCTACATCAATGGCGGCAAACGCGGTTATCTGGTTGGCATGAAGCCGGGCGATGTTCAGCGCATTGTCGAGCCGGTATTGGTACAGGTCGGCATTACTGATTCATAATCCCCGGATGGGGAAAGATTTGTTATGACGCTCGAGCTGGTCGTGCTCGGCCTGTTTCTGTTTGCGGGCTGGTTTTGGGTCGACAGCATGCGGGCGCGGGAAGTTGCGCTCGACGCTGGGCGGCGTGCCTGCGAAGCCGAAAGCGTGCAGTTTCTCGATTGGACAGTTGCTGTGGCCAGCATCAGGATCGCACGTGCTGCAGATGGGCGGATTCGCCTGCGGCGAATCTACAATTTCGAGTTTAGCGACACCGGCAACAACCGGCTGAAAGGCTCGATTACTTTGCTTGGCACGTCTGTGCTCTCGGTGCACCTCTCGCCTGGCGAGCGATCGCATCCGCACGTAGCACATCTCCATTAACCGCTACCCGTGGACCGGTACCAATGAGTGAGCGGTGAAGCGACTTGACCATTCGGTGAGCCTGCAGAGGAAACTCCTCTACAGAGGGACACCATCAAAGAATTCGACTTCGCCCGTTTCCAACGAATATTCGGCGCCGACGACTGCAAGCCGGCCTTGATGAATTAGTTGCTCGAGAATCTGAGAGCCGTTCCGCAGATGGTTTGCCGATGCTCGGATGTTGGCTCTGACGGCGTGCTTCAACAATGCGTCCGGCGACCTGGCCAGTTCTGTCTCGAGTAACGGTGCAACGGCGGGCCGCACCCGGCCAACGATAGAGCGCAAATTGGGGGACTGGTCTGATGACGGGCGCCCAAGTTCCTCGAGAGTAGCCTCGATGGCTCCGCACATCGAATGCCCAAGCACCACGACGAGGTGCGTGCCGAATCGATCGGCGGCAAACTCAACACTGCCGATCTGCGATGGTGCCACGACATTGCCCGCGACGCGGATTACAAACAGATCACCTAGACCCTGATCAAACACCATCTCTGCTGGTACGCGTGAGTCCGAGCAACCAAGAATAATGGCAAACGGCGCCTGACCGCCAATTAGTTCATCGCGTCGCATCGGACTGATCATGGTATCGATACTGCGTACACCGGCGACGAAGCGTTGATTGCCATCGCGCAGTCGCTCTAGTGCGTCTTTTGCTGGGATCATCGTCGTCTCACTGCCCAGTCTTTTCGGGCGTCCCTTCAGCGTCTTCGCCCTGCAGCAGCCTGATATTCGGCACCGAAATCTCGATGCCCTCTTCGTCGAATCGCTTCTTGATTCGCCGCAGCAGTTCGCGCCGGGTCTGGAAAACCGTGTCGGGGCGGGTCTTCATATAGGTGAGGATAACCATGCCGTACTCGCTGAACTTGTCGACACCGAGCACGACGGGGTCGTCCGTCACCCACTCACCAACTTCCGGATCGGCGCGAAACTCCTCTTCGACTTCGCGAAGGACTCGAATTACGTGATCCGGATCTTCCTTCAGCGCAACGGGGATCCTGAGCAAGGCTCTGCCCCAAACATAGGTGCGATTGGTAACCGACTTGATTTCACCGTTGGGAATGAAGTGCACCCGCCCTTCGAAATCGCGCAGCACCGTGGTGCGCATATTGACCTTCTCCACTGTTCCTGTGACCGCGCCGATGGTGATCAGATCCCCGAGTTCATATTGGTCCTCGAGGATGATCATGATGCCGGTGAAGTAATCTCGCATGAGGTTCTGAGCGCCAAATGCGAACGCAACACCGAGAATGGCCGCACCGCCCAGCACCGTCTTGATATCGACCCCGGCTTCCTGGAATGCCAACAGCCCAGCGCCAATGATGATGACCACACTTGCCGCGCTCTGAAAGCTCAGTGCCAGAGTGTCCGCTCGCTTCGCGCCGCCTCTGCGCTCAGATTCGCCTTTCATTAGCAGCGCGCGGGCAATCCTGCGGCTGAAAACGCGAACCAGAAATAGCAGAATCCAGGCGGCGACGATGACGATGAGAATGCGTGGACCGCGCTCGACGAACCAACGCAACAAATTGCGCGGGTGCAGCGGGCTTTGCAGCCAGACGCTTCGCTTGCGGGCCGCTCCCGCCTCTTCGATTTTTTGCTTGAGCTGTTGCGTAACGGCTAACTGTTCTGCACTTAGCTCTTTGTGGCGCTGATAAAGTGATTCGATGTAATCGCGGCGCTGGTCAATATCTGCGTGGTTCTGCTGCACCAATTCCCGAATGTTGTCGATACGCTGCTTGACCTCCCGCATCTTGGCTTTGCCCGCGCCTTGCTCGATAAGTGTGTCCAATTCCGAGCGAGCCATGTTGAGAGCGCGATCAAGGTTGTCACGTGACGTTTCGGCAGTCTCGAGCAACGTTTGCTCCATTTCAATTTGCTGTTCGAGTTGCCGTTTGCGTTCAACAAAGGTCACCAGCTCCCGCTCGGCCAGTTTCGCTTCCTGTTCGCGTTTCTCGGCTTCTCTGCGTGCCTCGATCTGTTCAGCGGTTTCGGGTTTGGCCTCCTTCGGTTGCTGGGTCGCCGCCGGCTGGCTCGGGACAGCGCCGGGCACGATAACCTGGGCCGGGCTTGGTGCTGGTTGCTCGGCTGGCGGCGGCGAAGGGGCATCAGAGACCGGCGGCGCAGGGGTGGCAGGAGCTGGCAGCGTTGTCGGGCTTATCAGCGTCTGCAGCGCCTGCTGATCAGTGGCAATCTTTTTCTCCAGCGCCTGAATCTGGCCCTTGAGTGTTTTCACGGTATTGAACCGCACTTCCAGCTCGGCCTTGCCGACTTTGATCTGTTCCTCGAGGCCTTGTACCTCCTTGGCAAGCGCGGCGGACTCGTCAGAAGCCTCTGCTCCGCCCATTTCCTCGAGTTGTTTTTTCTTTTCCTCAAGTTTAGGCACCGCTTGCTCGACGCTGGTATTCAGCGCATCGAAGAAGGCCTCCTGCTCGGCCAGCTGTTTCTTCGTCTCGGCGAGCTTGTCCTGGTCAAGTTTGATGACCCGTTCCAGCCGCTTGAGCCGCTGTGCTTCGGTGATCGGCTCCGGCTCTGCCTTTTCCTGATCTTTTTCGGACTGGCTGGCGTCCTCAGCTTTTGCTTCTTCGCCTTCCTGCGCTGTGGTCTTGGCCTCTTGAGCAACCGCCTTTTCTGGTTCCTGTGCAGCCACGTAGACCGGGGCCACGCCCAGTGCCAGAAGCAGCAGCAAGGCGCCGGTGAAACTCCGTAGGTAGCGAAGCCCAGTAGATATCATCTTGGCTGTCGAGTCAGAATCAGACGATGCGGGGTTCATCAAGGCTATCTGAGCGGGGCGCCGCCCGAAAAGCCTGAATTGTAGGCGATTCGCGAGGTGCTGGCTCTGCTCACCGCGCGACTGGGCAATGCCCGCTGACCCGCATACCGTTGCGCAGCCTCTTCCCCGACTGAATGCCCTTGCTGAGTTAGCATCATGGCCGTCCCTGTCGGTTAAAAACAGGGCCTCGATCATGACATGCAGTTTTGAGCTCGATTCTTGCGTCCCGGTTGCGGTGACGAGTAGCGAACGAGCAACGCTCCGGCGCTGAAGACATGGATTGCCGCAGGGTGCCCTTGCATGACGACAGAATGCCATTCACATCTTGCGTGATTATGGCAACATGGGGTGCATCCGCAGTGGAGGTGAGATGACCAAGGACATGCACGAAGAAGAAGTTTCGATGCTTCGCACCGAGATCGAGATGCTTATGGGTGAACGCGAGGGCTTGCTGCGCACGGTCGGAGCGGCCGCCGTGTTCGTTGCTCATCTGGACAGTTCAGTACTGCCCGAGGAGACTTACGCGTCGGCGGATGTGTTGGCGCACGCGTTAAATGCGCTGCCGGAGGAGACTCTACGCGACGCCCTGGAAAAGATTCGTCCCGAGGTTGATCCGGCTTCGGGAGAATCTGCCGACTAACGAGGGGAGGATGACGGCGGACTTGCCCGGCCTTCAGTGACTTCAAGCGCTGCCACGCACTGGGACACGGCTCTGGTGCTCACCGGAGGCGGAGCCCGTGCCGCCTATCAGGTTGGCGTCCTGCGTGCACTGGCGCACATCCTTCCGCACGGCATTTCCAATCCCTTCCCAATCGTTTGCGGTACATCGGCAGGCGCGATCAATGCAGCCGCAGTCGCCGCCGGTGGCGCCGATTTCCATCGCGCCGTGCGCCGCCTGCAATTGGTGTGGCGCAACTTCCGGGCGCATCAGGTCTATCGCTCGGATCCGATCGGCATTTCCGCGACTGGCGCTCGATGGCTACTCGAGCCGGTCCTGCGAGGTCTCGGCCGCAAAGCACCGGTTGCGTTGCTGGATAATTCTCCATTAACGGAATTACTCAAAGAACGGCTTGATCTGCACGAGATAGGGCACTTGATTAGCGCTAACGTGCTGCGCGCGGTCGGCATCACAGCGTCCTCCTACAGTACCGGCGAGTCGATCAGTTTTTACCAGGGCAATGAGGTGCTGTCAGGCTGGCGGCGCGCGAGGCGTGTCGGTGTGCGCGTGGAAATCGGTATTGAGCACTTGCTTGCATCCAGTGCGTTGCCTTTTATATTTCCACCGGTCCGAATCCGTCGGGAGTATTTTGGCGACGGGTCGATGCGCCAGATGGCGCCACTCAGTCCAGCGTTGCATCTCGGCGCGCAGCGGGTTTTCGTCATCAGTGTCGGCCGCGGTGTCACCGGAGCGCAGGAACGCGTGCGCACGGACGTATATCCTTCGCTTGCACAAATTGCCGGGCACGCGATGAACAGCATCTTTCTGGATGGTCTTGAAACCGATATTGAGCGCTTGGAACGGATCAATCGCACTTTGCGACTGATGCCGCCCGAGAGCCGCGATCCGGATCTGTTTCAACTGCGTGAAGTAGATGTGTTGGTAATGCGTCCCTCAGAGGACCTCGGCGCATTGGCCGCACAACATGCGCGGGAACTGCCGATCGCGGTACGCATACTGATGTCGATTATCGGCGGCATGCGCCGTGGTGGCGGAACTTTGTTGAGTTACCTGCTATTTGAACCAGGTTACTGTCGTGCGCTGATCGATGTCGGCTACAAGGACACCATGGCACGGCGTGACGAGGTCAGAGAGTTTCTGAGCATCAAGCCGCGCAGCGCTGAATGATTGTGATGGACAAACCGTTTTCTCCGGCGTGTGAGCGCAATCGCGAGCCGATCGCAGACGTGATCGATCCGTTGTTCGCTGACATTGAAAGTGTGCTGGAGATCGGCAGCGGCACCGGGCAACATGCGGTGTATTTCGGCGCACGCATGTTGCATCTGGTTTGGCAGACATCGGATCTGCCGAACAACCATCACGGCATTCACCAGTGGTTGGAAGAAGCTGCGCTGCCTAACGTGTTGCCACCTCTCAGTCTCGATGTTGACGATGAATCGTGGCCGGTGCAGCGCTTCGACGCCGTGTTCACCGCCAATACCTTGCATATCGTGTCTTGGCCGAGCGTGCAAAACATGTTCGCCGGCATCTCCAGGCTGCTCGATGAAGATGGGCTGTTTTGTGTCTACGGACCTTTCCGTTACGGGGCAAGACACACATCCGAATCGAACGCGCGCTTCGATGCGTCGCTGAGGTCGCACGATCCCCACAGTGGCATTCGCGAAATTGGCGCCGTGCTTGAACTTGCGCGGGGTGTGTCACTGGCAATGACAGCGGATCATGCAATGCCGGCAAACAATCGTCTGCTGGTATTCAGCAAGACAGCGCGCTGAGGCAGTTTGGTTTTTGCCGCGGGGGCGTATACTTCCCCGTGCATCTGTGCGGTGTGCTGGAATTCTTGATGGCGATCGTTGCTGGTGCCCGAGATGTTGATTTGGTGATAATGGGATCGCCGCGTACCAATAACAAGATAACGAGTAACTAGATAACGAGGAGATCGATATGAGCGGAATCTGGCTGGCCGTTTTTGGTCTGGGTGTTTTCTTTCTCGGTTTTCGTTTCTATTCGAAATACATCGCTGAGCGGGTCTATCGGCTGGATCCGAATTTCGTCACGCCGGCGCATCAGTTCAATGACGGCGTTGACTTCGTTCCGACCCAGAAATGGGTGTTGTGGGGCCATCACTTTACGTCGGTGGCCGGTGCCGCGCCAATTGTCGGCCCTGCCATTGCCTTGTACTGGGGGTGGTTGCCAGCGCTGCTGTGGGTTGTTTTTGGTACCGCGTTTGCTGCCGGTGTGCACGACTTCGGCGCGCTGGTACTGTCGGCGCGTAACAAAGGACAGTCGATAGGCACGCTGTGCAACAAGCTAATTGGTAAACACGCAAAGATTCTTTTTCTGTTTATCATCTTGATTCTGCTTCTGATGGTCAACGCAGTCTTTGCATGGGTCATCGCCAATCTGTTTATCAAGCAGCCTGGATCGGTACTGTCGATCTTCATTCAGATCCCGTTGGCAATTTGGGTTGGTTATGCGGTCCTGAAGAAAAAAGGCCGCATGCTGGTGCCGGCGTTGATTGCTCTGGCTGTTATGTACGGCGCGGCAGTCGTCGCTACCCGTGTGGAGTTTCTGCAGATTGATTTGGTCCGCTACATGGGCGGCGAGGGCGCAACCGTCATGGGAATGGATGCCGTTTCGATGGCGTTTCTGATCTGGATTGCGGTGCTGCTGGTTTACGTTTACTTCGCCAGCACGCTGCCGGTATGGGTGCTGTTACAGCCGCGCGACTACATCAATGCCCAGCAGCTCGTCGTCGGTCTGCTGATGTTGTACGGCGGGTTGCTGGTGCTCAATCCCGAGATAACGGCGCCGGCATATAACAGCGAAGCAACGACATCATGGTTCCCGTTATTGTTTATCACCATCGCCTGCGGGGCCATTTCCGGTTTCCACGGCCTGGTGGCATCGGGCACTTCCTCCAAACAGCTCAACAAGGAGACCGATGCGCGGGTGGTCGGTTATCTCGGCGCCGTTGGTGAGGGATCGCTGGCGCTGATCGTGATTGCTGCTGTGGCCACATTCTTCGCTACGCAGGGGGAATTTCTAAGTACCTACAGCAGCTTTACCGAGGCCGGCAAGAACGGCGTCGGGGCATTCGTCGGCGGTGCCGGTCAACTGGCTACCGGTCTGGGCATTCCAGCCGACATCGCGCGCACCATCGTTGCTGTGATCATTATCAGCTTTGCCGCGACCACGCTCGATACGGCGCTGCGCCTGCTGCGCTACATCATTGCCGAACTGGGCACCGAATACAAAGTGCAATGGATTACCGGCCGCCACGTCGCATCTGGTATCGCCGTAGCACTTGTCGCGGCCCTGGTTCTGCTGCCCGACGGCGGCCGTGGCCTTGGTTCGGGTGGCTATTTGCTGTGGCCGTTGTTCGGTACCGCCAATCAACTGCTCGCCGGTATTACCCTCATGCTGGTATCGCTATGGTTGTGGCGCCAGGCCCGCAATCCACTCCCGACCATCATTCCGATGATCTTTCTGTTGTTCATGACGATCTGGGCCATGACCAAGCAGGTTGTGTTCGACTGGTCGGGTCTGGGGCCGAATGATGCCAAGTGGCTGCTGTTTGTACTGGGCGCAGTGATACTCGGGTTTGCGTTGTGGATATTGTTGGAAGCGATCACAGTATTCCGCAACCCGAAGAAAATGGCGGCATACGAATCAGAAGCATAAGCGCAATCACGAAGCAGTAAGGCATGACCGAATCTCGTAACCCTGTGGCGCATTGGCTGGATCTTTATGACCAGACGATGCGTCTCGGGCACGAAGCGGAGATCAAGCGTGAACTGCGCTCGCAGGACGATCTGTTCATGTTCCTGTGTTTCTCGGAGATGATGGGTATTCCCAATCCAGTGGCGTATTACACGCTCGAGCTATACCCGATTCTGCTCACTGAGTTCCACGAGTGGCATCAGCGCATGGGAATGGACAAATCTCCGCTGGATCATGTGCGATGCTGTTAGCGCAGACGTCTTTCTCCGATCTTGCGGTCAAGCGAATTGTCTTCTTCGCTGGCAAGGGGGGCGTTGGCAAGACGACCAGCGCGGCCGCATTCGCTCTGGCACGGGCACATTGCGGTGCACGGGTGCTGCTGGTTTCCACCGACCCGGCGCACAATCTCAGCGATATTTTTGGTGTCAGCATCGGTGACAGCATTACGCCGATCACCGATAACCTCGAAGCGATTGAGATTGAGCAGGAAGTCGAGACAGGAAAGTATCTCGATCAGGTCAAGCGTAATTTGCGAAAAGCGGTGCAGACGACGATGCTCGACGAGGTCACGCGGCAAATCGATCTGGTTGCGCACGCCCCGGGAACCGCTGAAGCCGCGATGTTCGATCGCATGGTGTCGATCATCCTCGACGAGTCGGATCGTTTTGACGTGGTTGTTTTTGATACCGCACCGACCGGGCACACGATTCGTTTATTGAGTCTTCCGGAACTGATGGGAGTCTGGATAAAAGGTCTGTTGCAACGCCGGCAACGGCGCAATGAGGATTATTCGCAGCTGCTGGCTGACGGTGAGCCGATCGAGGACCCGATGTTCGAGGTGCTGAACCGGCGGCGCGAGCGCGCGGCCAAGGTCAGCAGCTTGTTGTTGAATTCGAAAGTGACCGGTTTTGTGTTCGTGTTGGTGCCCGAGTACCTACCGATTGCCGAAACGCGCAAGGGTATTGATCACTTGGGCCAGTACGACCTTCACGTCGGAACCCTCATCGTCAACAAGCTGTTGCCGGAATCGGTGAGTGATCCGTTCTTTCAAGGTCGGCTCGACCAGCAGCAGCAATACCGCAAACAGATCGATGCTGATTTTCCGCAGCAGGCCAAACTCGATTTGCCGTTGCTCAGTCATGACATCAATACGCTGCAGTCGCTGGAGACGATTTCCCGGCACATCGAGCGAGCATTGGTACCCAAGGACAATGTCGTATCGACGCCATAGATTGTGTGCGGCGATAGATTGTGTGCGGCGATAGATTGTGTGCGGCGATAGATTGTATGCGGTGAGTGAAGTGGAAGCTTGAACAGAACTGACGACTCGAGAACAATCGCTGATTTCAGCATGACGAGGGGGAAAGCGTGAAGGTATTTATTACCGGCGCAGCTGGATTTATTGGTGGATCGGTTGCCGTAACGTTAATCAAGGCCGGACATGAAGTCGCAGGTCTGGTACGAAGCGACGAACGGGCACGCCAAGTGGAATCGTTTGGAATCCAACCGGTGGTCGGAGATTTGGCAGATTCGGCTGTGTTGGAGACGGCGGCAGGCAACACCGATGCGGTGATCAATATCGCGAATTCAGATAACCGCGAAGCGGTGGATGTCTTTCTTAATGCAATGCGCGACACGGGCAAGACGTTCATTCAATCCAGCGGTACCAGCATCGTGGCCGACCTTGCCGACGGTGCGCATCCCGGCAAAATTTACGATGAGGGAACACCGGTCGATCCACTGCCGTTACGTGCAGGACGGGTGGCTTTGAACGAAGCGGTTTTGGCTGCTTCGGATGACGGATTGCGCACCATGGTCATATGCCCGTCGTTGATATACGGGGTTGGGCTTGGTGCATCAAAAGACAGCATGCAGGTACCGTGGATGATCGACTTGGCAAAAAAACACAGTGTCGGGCGTCACATCGGCGCGGGCGAGAATATCTGGTCCAACGTCCACATCAATGATCTGGTGGATCTGTATCTGCGCGCACTGCAGGATGCACCGGGAGGCGCTTTCTATTACGCCGAGAATGGTGAGAATTCGATGCGTGAACTGGCGGAGGCAATCAGCCGCATGCTGGGTTATGGCGGCCGCACGGAGAGCATGAGCGTTGAGGATGCAGTTGCCGAGTGGGGCGAAGGCGGAGCGCGTTACACGATGGGCTCGAATAGTCGCGTGCGGGCGGTTCGGGCGCGAGAAGAACTCGGGTGGTCACCCTCGGCGCTGCCGCTGCTCGACGAAGTCGAGCATGGTTGTTACAGGTTGTGATTGACGCCAGGCTCTATTTGACGGTCTTGAATGCGGTTCGCTGCTCAAAGCGCAACTCGCTGGAGTCGACAACTTCGGCACGCAGCTCTCCGTCGCCGTCTGGCAGAAAGTAGAAGCGAAACACCGGGTTCTCGCTAATAGTGAAATCGACGTCCGCCGTCATCACCAGCTCGTCGGCGTAATAGACGTTGACCTGCCGCACGAAATGCGGCTCGAGGATGATGTTGGTGGACATGCCAGTGATTTGCGGGTGCTTAATCATCAGCTCGGCCGGAACTGCTTCACCTGCATTGGCCAGAATGGCATCGGTCTTTAGTCGCATCTTGCCGAGTGACGAATCTGCCGCGCCACCGGATATTGGTGCGGAACAGCCACCTGCGCCATAAACCATCGCGCTGTCCATCCACAATGAACCGTCATTCATTTCCGCGATGACGCGGATCGGCGACGAGCTCTCCATACGCACGCGCGTTTCGACGTCCGCGCGGCCGCTTCGCGGCGTCATTGTGAACTTGACTCCGAATGGCGAGGGGTTCTCGTCGATGATCAAATAGACATGCTTGATGTAGCGTTCCGGCTTCTGCTTGACATAGGTGCGCACCATCACCGGCACGACTGCCGCATCGTCCGCGCGTTCACTGACGAATAGTTGCACCACGTCGGTCGCATGTGGATGAATGGTCCGGTCGCCAAACAACAATGGTTTTAGTTGTAGCCAGTTCGCGTTATCGTCCGGATCCGCCGCATGCAACAGTTGCGGAGTGACCGTCAAGGCAGCGAACAAACCAAGCAAAGCAAGAAATCGTGCCGATAGCTTGATCGATTTAGAGGTAGTCAACGAAAGCGTATTGATTTTCATTTCGGTAATGAGCGCACGCGCGCAGGTTTCGCAAATCAATATCTGTGACAATACTTTCCAAGCCTGCTTCCAGCAGGCCGGAATACGGGGCTTGGCGATCTGCAAAGCAACGCCCCGGGCGCGGCGGTGCAAACGGTATTCATTTGCTACGATTCTTGCGCGCGGCGGCGAGTTGTTCCTGCAGTGCGTCGATGCGCGTATGGTTGTCTTCGGAACCAATGTAGGTTCTAAACAACCACTCTTGCATGCGCATGGCGCTGTCCAGGTCCTGGTTCAACACCTGATTCGACAAACGTTTGGTTTCTGCCAGACAACCGCGATCATAGGTGGCCATTTCCCTGGCGATGGCGTCAACTGAGGTGAGCAGTTCGCCTTCCGGGAATACCTTGCTGACATAGCCCATGCGCTCGGCTTCCTCAGCGTTATAGATACGCCCTGTCAAGGCGACTTCCTTGGCACGGCCGAGCCCGATAATGCGCCACAACGGGTCCATGATCGGGGTCAGCGACAGCACGATCTCGCGCTGCCCGAATTTGGCCCGGGTCGATGCGTAGCGGATGTCGCACATCATGGTCAGGTCGAATCCGCCGGCGATTGCCGCACCGCCGATCGCACAGATGACCGGTTGCTCGCAGAACAGAATGGAGCGGTAGGCACGATGAAACAGTTCTGTGTACGCTTCATTCGATACCTTTTCCAGCCTGCGAATCTCGCCGAGATCGAAGCCCGCGGAGAAGTACTTCTCGCCACCTGTGAGTACGGCCACGTTTACTTCGTTGTGCGCTCCCAGCTCCGAGAACAAGGCGGTTATTTCGAGCAGGACGTCCGGCGCGAGTGCGTTGCCTTTGTCCGGCCGGTTGATGGTTACGGTCGCGACTTTGTCGGCGACGTCCACAAGCAGATATCTGTAGCTCATCGTGTGAGGAATCCTTCCGTTTTCTTGCTCCGAAGTGGCGCTTGTGCGTGCGGCGCCTATTGCGTGCAGTGCGAAGTGTGTCCCGGATTCATTAAACAGGGGCGCACAAGGGTACAATCATAGGGCGCAAAAAAACAGCCCGGCGCCCTTGTGGCAGGCCTGCGCAGCTCGCCGGATATTGCCAAGAGGCATAGGCATTTGGATTTGTGGAAGAAGTGATAGATGAGCGAGTCGCGCACGGCGCCGCCAGAGGGTGAATTTTCGGGGCTGACGAT
Source organism: Betaproteobacteria bacterium (assembly GCA_020354125.1). GTDB lineage: Bacteria > Pseudomonadota > Gammaproteobacteria > Burkholderiales > Eutrophovitaceae > SG8-40. Next base: position 2,688,067 of record CP070643.1, read on the forward strand.
CGAGTCACGCGTCGTCGAGCTTGTATCAAGCGGTTCGGTAGAGATGTCGCCGCGCGATACGGCCCAGATTTCGGAGGCAGCCACATTACTGCCTGCCAATACGCGGGTGTATGTGAATGCCCTGCCGGGACGTCTGCATTACGCAACTTTGCGAGCGATGGAGGCACTGCGCGATGAAGGCCTCGACCCGGTACCCCACATTGCTGCTCGGCGACTCGAGTCGCGCGCTGCGCTTGAAGAGTTTGTGCAGGGAGCGGTGCACGCCGGAGCTCATCGGGTACTCCTGATTGGCGGCGATCAGCCCACACCTGCCGGGCCCTACGAGAGTTCGATGGAAGTGCTCAAGGAAGGCACGCTCGCCAAGTATCAGATCAAGGAAGTCGGGTTTGCCGGCTATCCGGAAGGCCATCCGCGCATTGAGCAAGGCGATCTCGATCAAGCGCTATCCGAAAAAATTGCGCTGGCGAACGAGCAGGGCATTGACGTGAGCATCGTCACCCAGTTTTCCTTTGTCCCCGTGCGTATTGCCGAGTATTGCGCGGTGATGGCACGTACTTATCCCGAGTTGCCGCTTTATGTGGGAATGGCCGGGCCGACGTCGACGACTTCGCTGTTGCGCTACGCGCAGCGCTGTGGGGTAAGCGCCTCACTCAGGGCGTTGTCGGGAATGGGCGTAGCCGCGGCAAAACTGGTCACTCACTCGGATCCTATGGAGCAGCTGGCGTCTCTTGCGCGCCACTGCGAAGGAGGCGGAACAAGCAACGTCGTTGGAGCGCATTTCTTCAGCTTCGGGGGGTTCGCCGATACCGCGCGATTTATCAACCGCATTATTGCCGAGGCGTCCGGCTCGGCAGTTTGACGGCTACATCATCGATTGTTCGGCTCGTTTTTTGCCTGTAAACGACGCGAACGCTGAGTCGCTGGTATCCTTATGCTCTGTGCCGCTGCTTGTTGACTCATTATCGTCAAAGTTGGCGATGTTACCGAGGATGGTTGCATGGGGCTGGGTGGGTCGCGAGCGATGAGCGCCGTAGCCAGCGTGGAGCTTGCGTCGGATTTGCGGCCGATGGCTAACAGCCTGCTAAGGGTCTGGAAGCGGTTGTCCGTTACAACGGTGACTGGCCCACGACCGATTTTTTCCAAACGGAGAAGCAATAAAGTGGCTGACAACGAAAATCGCATGAAGGTGACCATTCTGACTGGTACCTATCGGGTAAAAGGGTTCATTGAAATTGTTCCGGGTGCAAGGGTGACCGACTACCTGGTGGAAGCCAAGAACTTCATTGCCGTCACCGACGCGGAGGTGCGGGATCTCAATGACCGGCATATCATGAACACGCCGTTTCTGAACGTAAGCCTCGAGTGTATCCAGATCGTAGCGCCACAGTAGTGCAACCTGTGGCAGGTGGCGGCTAGACGATGACGCTCATTTCTCTCGTCCTCGTGTTCGTGCTCGAGCAGTTGCGGCCGCTGCCTACGCCAAACGCAGTGCAGTCGATGCTCGCCGGCTACCTTGACAACCTGTCGGGTCAGTTCAATGCTGGAGAGCGACGCCAGGGCGCAATCGCCTGGTTGCTTGCAGTTGCGCCGTTGGTGATTGTTTCCCTGCTGTTGTATTACCTGCTGGGTGCGGCCACTGTACTGTTGGCGCTTGCATTCAATGTGGCGGTACTGTACTTCTTGATGGGCTTCCGGCAGTTCAGCGGCAGTTATAACGCGATCCTGGAGGCCCTTAGAAACGATGACATTGACGCGGCACGCGAGACACTCGCGAGCTGGCGCAACAAGCCTGCCGAAGCACTCGATTCGACCGAGATTGCCAAGCTGGCGATTGAAGAAGGCTTGACTGCCGCGCACCGGCAGCTGTTTGGCATCATGTTCTGGTTCATTGTGATACCGGGTCCCGCTGGAGCAGTGCTGTATGGCGTTGCGGCATTACTAAATGAGAAATGGGGCCGCGGCGGCGAGGAGTATGTCGAGTTTGGCAGCTTTGCCCGCAAGGCTTTCGACGTGCTTGATTGGATACCGTCTCGCCTCACAGCGATTACTTTTGCAATCGTTGGTGATTTCGAGGACGCAATCTATTGCTGGCGAACACAATCGAACTCATGGGGCAACCTGGAGCAAGGTATCGTACTTGCCGCCGGCGCCGGCGCCCTTGGCGTGCGCCTCGGCGAGGCGGTACATGAAGAAGGCTCTGTTGCGTTCAGACCTGAACTCGGCATTGGTGACGAAGCCAATGTCGAGCACATGGCCAGCGGTGTCGGTCTGGTGTGGCGATCGGTATTGATCTGGATGTTTCTGATCGCGTTGGTTACCCTGGTGACCTGGTTTAACTAGAACCTATCTCATAATCGCTCGCGCGTGCGATGGCAACGATTTTCGCTTCCGGCTAGGCGCGAGCGAGGCCGTTTGGCCGGCCCAAACAAGGAGTGAGCAACAACGCCGGGGGCGAAAAGTCGTGCCATCCCTCCGGGTTACACCGCGCACTGGAGCGCGGAGCAGGGGCCCCTTGGGGATGCGACCGCAAAAGTGCGCAATAGATCGCGCTTTGGCCGTGCGCTGCATCTCGCTCCGGGGTCGCATCCATTGGCAAGCCAATGGAACCTGCTCCTCCCTGCGCGATCGCACACGTCTCCGCTGTGTTGTTCGGCTTGTCAATACGACCGGTATTGACTGCACCTCTCGCCTTGCGGCCTTCGTGTTCTGAACGTAACGCATCGTGCGATCGATTATGAGATAGGTTCTAATCTGTTTGCCGCTATGCCCACTCGGGCGGCTTGGCATCAAGCTCGGCGACAAGTTCGCAATACGCCGACCAGCGCCGCGCATCGACGCGATTTTCATCGGTTCTATTGGAATTGACTGCCGCTATCACCGCGCAGTCGGGTTCCACGGTGTGGCGGCAATCGTCGAAGCGGCAAAGCCCAAGAAACGCTTTGAACTCCGGAAAACAACCGACCAGCTCGGCTTGAGTCAGGTGGAGCAGACCGAAAGTCTGCAACCCGGGCGAATCGATAATGCTGCTTTCCTCATCGAGGTGATATAGCTGTGCGCTGGTCGTTGTGTGTTTGCCTGAATCGAGGGCCTCGGAGACCTCCGCAGTGCGTGCCATTACATCTGGCAGCAATGCATTGACGATGGTCGATTTGCCCATCCCTGACTGACCGACGAGGACGCTGCGGTGGCCTTGCAGGGCGGATCTGAGAGGTGAAATATCGTTGCGCGCCGACAAAGGCACAACCGGGTAGCCGAGTTCGCGATACAGGGCCAACTGAACGAATGTTTTGGCCGTTTCTTCGGCCAGATCGGTCTTGTTCAGCGCGATCAGCGCCTTGATGTGCTGTTGCTCGCAAGCGATCAGGCATCGTAGCAAGAGATCTTCATTGAAAGCCGGTTTGGCCGCGACAACGATCACTGCCTGCGTTACGTTTGCTGCGATGATTTTTTGCCGGTAGCGATCCGACCGATATAGTAGCGACGTGCGCGGATGTACGTTCTTGATCGTGCCCTGTTTGTCACCGGAGCGTTCGACATCGACAATGTCGCCGCATGCGTAGCTGTTTCTCTTGCCGCGTGGGTAGCAGTGAAGCAAATCTCCGTCAGCAAGCTCGACCACGTAATGGCGGCCGTGAGCCGCGGTAACCAGGCCGGTGTGCGTTTGCTGTGGGCTCGTCTGCCTGCTCACGCCGCTAATGTCCCCGGCGCACCGGCGTCCTTGCCGGCGTTGTTGGTTGAACTGGCATGCATGCATTGCGCATGTTAAGCCATGTGGCCATCGCTAGACAGCAGGAATCGTTTCGAGCGGTATGGGCGGTGCGGCGTCGTGTGGGCATCAATGTGGCATTGCGTATCGCTTGTTCACGTAGAATACCTCTCGGGCCGCCGATGCGCGCTGCACGGTATGTCTTTGAGATCAGTTACCCATCTCGCAGCGTAGCAAGCCGGAAAGATTCGTCGAAGTCAACGCGCCAACCATCGATGCGCTAATTCCCGTTTTGCACTCCGTGTGAGTTAAGTAAATGCTTTCAGATTTTTCCACTTTTCTCGAGCATCTTGGCTTGAGCCTCGAGTCCATCCTGACTTTGTTGTTGGTGGCTGTGCTCGGCCTCGCGCTTGCCTGGGTCACTACATTTCTGCTTAAGCGCATGGGGAAGTTCGAACGGGCGCGTCTTGCCGCGGCCATCGCGGCACGCTGTGCCGCGCCTTTAAACGTTCTCTTGCCGGTTCTGGCAATGTCCATCGCGTTACCTGGTCTGGATACCTCGGCTGGCGTCGGGGAACGTTTGCCGCGCATGCTCACTGTACTCGGTATCGTATTGGCAGGTTGGCTCGCGGTGCGCGCGGTACGCGGATTCGTCGATTACTTTCTGACCGCCTACAGCATCGATCACGCCGACAATCTGGAGGCGCGTCGGATGCAAACCCAGATCCGGGTACTCGGTCGCGTGATGATTTTTGTTGTTGTGCTTGTTACGGCTGCAGCCGTAATGATGTCGATTCCCAGCGTCCGCCATATCGGTGTGAGTGTGTTTGCCTCGGCCGGGATTGCTGGGCTCGCGCTGGGACTCGCAGCGCGACCCGCGCTGGGCAATGTCATTGCCGGCATCCAGATTGCACTCACGCAGCCGATTCGCATTGAGGACGCGGTCGTTGTCGAAGGTGAGTGGGGCTGGATCGAAGAGATTCACTTGACATATGTCGTGGTGCGTATTTGGGATTTGCGTCGCCTGATATTGCCGATCTCGTACTTCATCGAGAGGCCGTTTCAGAATTGGACCCGCACCACCGCAGACATACTGGGTTCGGTGATATTGCATATGGACTACAGTGTGCCGGTTAACGAGATTCGCGCCGAATTTGGTCGGGCCGTCAGAGCATCGAAGCACTGGGACGGCAAGGTCGAAGTGGTGCATGTCGTTGATTGCACAGACAAGACGATGCAGATCCGGTTGCTGATGAGCGCAGCAAATTCGCCCAACGCCTGGGAGTTGCGCTGCGCCGTGCGCGAACACATGATCGGCTACCTGCAGCGCCAGTATCCGGAAGCGTTGCCGCGAATTCGCCTTGAGAAAATTGATGACGTTGGCCGTGGCGCCGCGACCCAGAGCCCTTCAGACAGCGACTAAGGCGGACTTCTTCCTGGGCAACGAAGCCGTGATCGAGGGCGAAGGCGCTGCTCGCCCGAAATCATAAGATCGACAGCACTGTAACTGCACTCTGAGATTGGGAGATCAGGAATGCCGACCTACACCGTGCTCGCTCCTGCTGGTCAATTGTCGGGCCAGCAAAAAAGGACCATTGCCGAGAACTTGACCCGCACCCACAACCAGATCACAGGCGCGCCGTTATTCTTTGCCCAGGTAGTGTTCGTCGATATCGCGGACGGAAACTGGTTCATGGGTGGCACACCGCTGGAATCAGACCAGATTTACATTCATGGCCACATACGTGGCGGGCGTTCCGCCGAAATGAAGCGCAAGCTGGTTCTGGGACTGCGGGACGCTCTCGCCAAGGGTGCCGCGCTCCCGACAAGCCGGGTATGGACTTACATCGTTGAACTACCGCCGGCGCACATGGTGGAATTCGGTCACGTCCTTCCTGAGCCTGGCGAGGAAGCCACCTGGCTCGCCGGCTTGCCGCCAGAGGATCGGGCGCTGATCGAGTCTTTCGGTCCTCCTCGGTAGGCGCTCGATCGAAGCGCAAGTGACGATGTTTATGCGGTCGAGAACTCGAGCAATCGTCCCTTTCTGGATAAAGGTAATCTATACGATCTTTGTTGCCCTTCTGGTGCCGGTCTACTGGAAACAGTACGGTCCACAGAATTTCCTTTGGGGCTCAGATCTCGTGTTGTTTGGGACCCTGGCAGCGGTATGGCTCGAGAGCCGATTACTGACCAGCATGATGGCCATTGCAGCCCTGATTCCTGAACTGCTTTGGACTGTCGACTATCTAGGTCGATTGATTGCTGGAGCAGAGTCAGTCCCAGGACTCGGCACGCAGTACATGTTCAATAGCAAAATTCCACTGTTCGTCCGAGGCCTTTCGTTGTTCCACCTCGTTCTCCCACCGTTACTTCTGTGGCTGCTGTATCGCTTCGGCTATGAGCGACGTGCGCTTGCTTACCAGACTGTGCTGGCGTGGCTCGTTTTGTTGATCACTTATCTGGTCACGGAGCCATCGGCCAACATTAACTGGATCTACGGCTTTGGGCGTGAGCCGCAGACATGGATGCCGGAGCGCCTCTATCTCGTGTCACTCATGGCCGGCATCCCGCTGGTGTTCTATCTGCCGACACATCTCGTGCTCAGCAAATTGTTTACGCGCCGATCAGCAAAGAGTAACGATTGAGTGTCGAGTGAAGTGCCCGATCAGAGATCGAAGAGCGCGTCCAACTTGGCCGCGCAGATTGTCATTTTAGTTTCGGCCGCGCGCCTCTGCGCGCTTAACTTGCTCGCGCAAGTTAGCCTGCACTGAAATGATTCCATCTGCCCGCTACCGCGAGCTTTTCGATCAAAGATCGAAAAGTGCGTCCAGTTTGGCCGCGGGGTCATTTTGGCTACGGCCGCTCGCTGTGCGAGCTTAACTTGCTTCGCAAGTGAGCCTACGCCGGAACGACTTTATCTGTTTGCTGCGCAAACTGTCCGATCAGAGATCGAACAGTGCATCAAGTTTTGCTGCACAGATAAAGTCGTTCTCACTAATCCCCTTGATTGCGTGGGTCATGTAGGCGACTTCGCATTTGTTGTAGCCGACCGTGATGTCAGGATGATGGTCTTCGCGGTGGGAGATCCACGCTGTGGCGTTGACGAACGCCATCGTCTGGTAGTAATCCTTGAAGTTGTAGGTCTTGCGGATCATCCCGTCGGTATAGGCCCAGCCTTCAACGCCCTTGAGCAGGTGGCCGATCTGCACCTCGGTCATCGGATCAACGCCGCCCTCACAGGGTTTGCATTTTTTGCGCACCAGATCTTGTGCTGTCGTGCTCATGTCGAGAGTCCCCTCCGGTTCACGTTGGGCCCGTTAGACCCTTGATAATTCTTGTAGCCGCGCAATGCGCACTGCGGCCGGCGGATGCGAGTCGTAGAACGCCGAATGCAACGGGTCAGGCGTCAGTGTTGAGGCGTTGTCCTTGTAGAGTTTGACCAGGGCGCGCACCAGGTCATGCGCTGGTGCATGCTCAGCCGCGTAGGCGTCGGCTTCGAACTCATTCTTGCGCAAGTAAGCCGCAAGCAGCGGGCGCAGGAAAAAGAGGAACGCCGGCACGACCAGATAGAAAACGGTCAACACCAAAGCGTCCGGCGCCGGAAACGAGATGTTCAGACCGGTGAACAGCCATGAGGTGTTCTTTGCCACGCCGAGCAGCCAGAAAAACACAAAACCGAGCACGGCAAACATGCCAGTCAGCTTGAGAACATGGCGCAACTTGAAATGTCCGAGTTCATGAGCAAGGACTGCTTCGACTTCAGGACCGTCGTGGCGCTCGACCAGTGTGTCGAAGAACACGATGCGTTTTGATTTGCCAAAGCCGGTGAAATAGGCGTTACCGTGACTGCTGCGTTTGCTGCCGTCCATTACGAACAGCCCCTTGGACTGAAAACCGCAGCGTTTGAGAAGCGCCTCGATGCGCTGCTTCAGATCCTGGTTTTCCAGCGGCGAGAACTTGTTGAACAGCGGAGCAATGACCGTCGGTGAAATGAACTGAACAAATAGCCAGAAAGCGACTCCGGCCAGCCAGGCATACAGCCACCAGTTGTCACCGGCGGCACCCATCAGCCACAGAAGAATCGCCAGGAACGGCAACCCCAGCACTGCGGAAACGAGCAAACTGACAATGAAATCCTTCACGAACAGGCCGCCTGTCATCTTGTTGAAGCCGAACTTTTCTTCGATGACAAAGGTACGGTACAGATCGAAAGGGATGTCGATGACTGCCATCAGCAAGCCGAGATAGGCAAAGAATAGAACGCCGCGAGCAAGTTCATTGCTCAAGGAATAACCGGTCAGGTCGTAGAGCCACTGCAGCAGACCGCCAAACGTAAGCACCAGTAACACGGCGGCATTGAAAGCAATGCCCAGCATCGAGAAGCGTGACTTCGCCACGGTGTAATCGGCGGCCTTCTGGTGCGCGTCCAGCGGCATTTCGGCGGAGAAAGCCGCGGGCACACTGGCACGATGCGCGCTCACATGGCTGATGTGGCGCCGTGTCAGCCACAGCCGGGTCACGGCGGCGATGATCACCGCCAGCAGAAACAGTATCGAAAAAGTATTCATCGGTCGTTATCGCAATTGGGTATTCGTACGCGTTATGACAGAATATCCTAATGAAAATTCGTCAAAAAAATCGATAGTTATAATCATTAAATTTCATCTTTTATGGCTCAAGACACCAAAAGCTCTGACAATCTGATCTGGCTGGACATGGAGATGACCGGCTTGAATCCGGAACGCGATCGCATCATTGAGATCGCAGTAGTGATTACGGACTCGCAATTGGAGAGGGTGGCCGAGTCCCCGGTCCTGGTCGTACATCAGCCCGATCGGATTCTTGACACAATGGATGACTGGAACAAGGCGACGCATGCGCGTTCCGGTCTGGTCGACAAGGTCAAGGCTTCTCGCCTCGATGAGGCGAAGGTGGAAGAGCAGATGCTTGCGTTCCTCGATCAGTATGTCCCGGCCAACACGTCGCCTTTATGTGGCAACTCAATCTGTCAGGATCGGCGTTTTTTGGCGCGCTGGATGCCACGGCTCGAACAGCATTTCCACTATCGGAACCTGGACGTGTCTACGTTGAAAGAATTGGCAAAGCGCTGGAAGCCCGAGATCATGTCCGGGATTGTAAAACACGGCAAGCATGAGGCGCTCGCCGACATCTACGAATCGATTGAGGAAATGAAATATTACCGGGCCAATTTTCTTCGGACCTGATTTCCTTTTTCGGAGGCTTCGCCTCTAGGTTTGCGAGGCGACACAAAACTAGCCGACGCTGTCTTTCACGCCAGCGCGATCTCGTCAGCGATCCCAGGACGATCTCGCTAATTAGTCCAGGGTGATTTCACCAATTACTCCAAGGCGATCTCGCTAATTATTCCAAGGCGATTTCGCCGTCAAAATCAACATCCAGTCCAAGCGAAGGGATGGTCAGTTTCATCGACACCGGCAGCGTTTCGACGCCCTGAAGCTTGTTGTCGGCTAGGGCTTTTGCAACCACCTGTTCGATTTCGCGCTGCGAGCCGACACCTGTCATCTTGAGAAACTTCCTTATACTCATGTTGAAATTGTCTTCGTTCATTATTTCCCCCTTATTGCACAGATTCTATTGATCATGGCCACGGTCGATTGATCATGGTCGGGCGAAGCGCGACCCGCGCGCAAGTCATTCAAGACCTCCTTCGCCAGGCCCTTGCCAAGTTCTACGCCCCACTGATCGAACGAATTGATATTCCAGATTGCCCCTTGGGCGAATACCTTGTGCTCGTAGAGTGCGACGAGCGCGCCAACCGAGTGCGCATCGAGCCGCTCCATGAGAATGGTATTGCTCGGACGATTCCCTGGAAAACTACGGTGCGCAGCCAGTCGTTGCGCTTCCTGGCCATCGATTCCTCGCGCATGCAGCTCTTCCAGCACCTCTTCTTTGGCTCGCCCGCGCAATAGAGCCTCTGACTGGGCGATGCAATTGGCGAGCAGAATCTCGTGATGCTCCGCCATGTCCCACTCGCTTTTTGCGGCGACGATGAAATCGCACGGCGTGACCTGGGTGCCTTGGTGCAGGTGCTGAAAAAACGCATGCTGACCGTTGGTTCCGGGTGCTCCCCAGATAATCGGCCCGGTGGTGTATTCGACCGTGCCGCCAGCCCGATCGATTCTCTTGCCGTTGCTCTCCATGTCGAGCTGTTGCAAATGCATCGGAAACCATGACAGATCTTGCGCGTAGGGGAGCACCGCGTGCGTCGGCAAGTCCAGAAAGTTGGCGTGCCAAATGCCGATGAGGGCCAGCAGTAGCGGCATATTGCTCTCTGGGGGCGCGTTGAGGAAGTGCTCATCCATGGCGTGCGCACCGGCAAGGAGTCGTTCGAATTGCTCGAAGCCAACCGCCAGGGCGATTGGCAGACCGATTGCCGACCAAAGGGAATAGCGTCCCCCTACCCAGTCCCAGAAGCCGAATACCCGTTCCGGGGAGATGCCGAATCCGGCGGTTTCATTGAGATTGGTGGAGGCCGCCGCGAAGTGCTGCCCGACGACGCTGTTCTGGGATTCCGCTCCGCTCAGATTAGTGAGTAGCCACTCGCGAGCAGACCGTGCATTCGTCATGGTTTCTTGCGTCGTGAAGGTTTTCGACGAGACGATAAACAGAGTCGTTTCGGGATCCAGGTCAGCAAGTGTGGCGGCCAGGTGGGCGCCATCGACATTGGACACGAAGTGGACCCGAGGGCCACCGTGCGCAAGTGGCCGCAGTGCACTGCAGACAGTCAATGGACCCAGATCAGAACCACCGATCCCGATGTTGACAGCGTCGGTAAATGCTTTGCCGGTGGCGCCGCGCAACTTTCCGTTTCGCACCGATTCTGAAAACTCACCCAGTCGCTGCAGGATCGCCCTGACGTCCGGCATCACGTCGCGACCATCGACGTGGATCGGGCGTTCCGATTGATTGCGCAAGGCAATATGCAATACCGGACGGTTTTCGGTGATATTGATGCGGCGTCCATCAAACATCGCCTGCATTTGCTCTGAGACGCCTGCGTCCATGGCCAGCGCCAGCAGCAATTGCAGTGTCTCGTCTGAGACCGGATTCTTTGAATAGTCGAGAAACAGGCCGGCGGCTTCCAGACAGTAGCGTTCGGCGCGTTGCGGGTCGCTTGCAAACAGGTTCACGATGTCGCGCGCCTGTGGAAGTGCCGCGTGTGCTTTGAGGTCTTTCCAGGTTTTTCGGTCGGTTAGGCGGGCCATGAATGCGGGATTAGCGACTCAAGAAGTCTGTTTGGTCGACGTTTCACTACAAAGTCGATTTTAAGCGTTAACTGCGGGTGCAACTGAAAGTCCCGGAACTTGGCCGCGGATAACAAAAAAAGCCCCCGGATCGCTCCGGAGGCTTTTTTCGGGGTTACAGCGCTGATCAGGTGCTTAGGCCGCCGATTTCTTCTTCGATGAGGTCGGGCGCACCGTGCTGACCGTGGCGGAGGTCACTTCCTGAACCTGCTTGCTGGCCTTGGAAATGGCGTCATAGGTCTGATTGGCTGCGGCAACTGCCGACTTCATCGCAGCGACTGCCATATCGGAGCCGGCCGGTGCATTCTTCTCGGCTTGATCAAGGCCCGATACGATGATCTTGTTGACCTCAGTCATTTTGGCTTCGACGATCTTGCTGAACTCGTTCTGTGCCTCGCTCATGATGTCGTAGCTGTCCTTCATGTAAGCGGCGATGGCGTCGAAGGTCGGTTGCGCGAGCTGCGACTGCAAAGCGGTCATGGACTGAACGTCCTTGGCTTCGGCCATCGATTTGCTATTCTCTGTCGCGCTTGAAATCGCAGACTTGATGGCGCCAACGTTGAGGTCCATGGTTTTTTCCGCAGCCGTTGCTGCGATGTTGGCCAAGGCGACTGTCGTCGCCATATTCTCTTTCTGTGCTGCGGTCATCTGCTCCATAATTGTCGACATATAACCTCCTGAAATGTAGAAAAACAACTCTATAAAGCCGGACTCCGATGCCAAGGACCCCGTGCGGAAACTGGTTTTGTGCGTTGCACAAACAGGAGCGAATTGTACCCCTAATGAGAGCGTTGTCAATAGGCGACGGTGATTTTCTTGAGACTGGGACGAGATAATTACACTAGTATTAACAAATAGTTAAGCATTTGTTTCTTAAATGAACGCATATCGTTATGCTTTGAAAGCGCTTCGAGGTGCGCTGCGCAATACCTTTCATCCGGCGATTTTGGGCGTGATGCTGCTTCCTGGTGTTGCGGCTGTGCTGGTCTGGGCCGGTCTGTCGTGGTGGTTCTGGGACAGCTGGAGCGGTGCGATTGAATCGACATTGATCAATCTGACCAGTGAAGGGTGGTTAGCGCGCTTGAACACCGAGCGCTTCGCCGGTTTTGCCGCTGGTTTGCTTTTGTTGTTGCTGATCGCGCCGGCTGTGTTGGCAACGGCGATGCTGTTATCGGCGATCTTTGCCATGCCGGTGCTTGTGTCGCACGTTGCGCGTCGGGAGTTCCCCACCCTCGAGCGGCGCGCCGGCGGTACCTTTGTCGGCAGCATTGTCAACGCCGTGTCAGCGGTGGCGGCGTTCGCGCTGCTATGGCTGGTGACACTGCCGTTGTGGCTGTTTCTCGGGCCGCTGGCGGTAGTGCTGCCGTGGGCGTTGTCGGCCTATCTCAATCAGCGCTTGTTCCGCTACGACGCGCTTTCCGAACATGCTGACCCGCAGGAAATGCGGCGGGTCTTTACCGAACGTTTTTCCGACCTGTTCGTGCTCGGATTAATGACCGGGCTGCTTTATTTCGTCCCGTTCATCAATCTGATTGCTCCGGTGTTCTCGGCGCTTGCGTTTACTTACCTGTGCCTCGATGAGCTATCCCGCTTGCGCGGCGCAGAACAGGCTCCGACGACAGCGACTTAGCGGAGTTGTGCCTGTAAACGAACGCGCAGTCAGGCGCCAGGGTGAAATCGCGCTGGAATCTTTGCGGACTCAGATACGCTCGTAGATCGCGGCAATACCCTGACCACCGCCGATACACATGGTGGCAAGCGCGTACTTGCCGCCGATGCGCTGCAATTCGTAGAGCGCTTTGATGCTGATGATGCAGCCGGTGGCACCGACGGGATGCCCCAGCGCGACGGCGCCGCCGTTGGGATTGGTTCTTTCCAGGTTGAATCCGAGGTCCTTGCCCACAGCGCAGGCCTGGGCTGCAAACGCTTCGTTCGACTCGACCACATCCATGTCGCTGACTTTCAGCCCCGCTTTGTTCATGGCGTGCTTTACCGCCGGTATCGGGCCGAGCCCCATTACGCGCGGATCGACGCCGGCATGGCCGTAAGCAACCAGTCGTGCCAGCGGCTGGATTCCACGCTTTTCAGCGACGCTCCGTTCCATTAGTACCACCGCGGCGGCTCCGTCGTTGATACCGGAGGCATTACCGGCCGTTACCGTGCCATCCTTCTTGAATACCGGGCGCAGTTTGGCGAGGTTATCTCGCGAAACATCAGTGCGTACGTGTTCATCGGTATCGAATACACGTGTCTCTTTGCGTTGTTTTACCTCGATCGGCAGGATTTGATCCTTGAACCAACCGTTGGCAATCGCGTTGGCGGCGCGCTTGTGGGATTCGAGCGCGAATGCGTCCTGGTCGCCTCTGGTCAGGCCATATTGTTCTGCCACGTTCTCGGCAGTCACCCCCATGTGCATGCCTTCGAATGGGTCCGACAGGGCGCCGATCAGTGAATCAACAATGACCTGATCGCCCATTTTTGTTCCCCATCGGGCGGTTGGAATCCAGTAATTCGAACGACTCATCGACTCAGCGCCGCCGGCCACGGCAATGTCGGCATCGCCCAGCGCAATGATTTGCGCTGCGCTGACAATCGCCTGCAAGCCGCTGCCACACAGCCGGTTCAATGTCAGCGCCGGCACTTCCTTGGGCAATCCAGCGTTGATGGCCGCAACGCGAGACAGGTACATGTCCTTTGTTTCGGTGTGTATCACGTTACCGAAAACAACATGCCCCACTTCGTCCGGTGCAACGCTGGCGCGCAACAGCGCCTCTTTGACACAGCGTGCCGCCAGGTCAGTCGGTGCGAAATCCTTCAGCGACCCACCATAATCCCCAATTGCGGTTCGTACTCCCGCTGCCACGACTACTTCGCGTCCGTTAATCATTCAATCGCTCCTCTCGGAATACTCGGGTTTAAGCTCGATACCGCCGTCGCGCTTCTGATTTTGAGCGTTGACAACGGCAGATGAGCCTGAACGGTTATCTCTCCAGTGTTTATCGCGCCAGTTCCTATCGCTGCGATTCTTATCTTTCGACAGCAAGCGCGACGCCCATACCGCCGCCGATGCACAACGAAGCGAGACCTTTTTTCGCATCGCGTTTGACCATTTCGTGCAACAGGGTCACCAGAACCCGGCAGCCAGAGGCGCCGATGGGATGTCCCAGCGCAATGGCGCCGCCATTGACGTTGACCTTTTCGACATCCCAGCCCATATCGCGGTTGACCGCAATTGCCTGCGCTGCAAATGCCTCATTGATCTCGAGCAGATCGAGATCTGACACATCCCAGCCGGCTTTTTTCAGGCACAAGCGACTCGCCGGAATCGGCCCAGTGCCCATGATGGCTGGATCAACGCCGGCAGAAGAATAAGCTTTGATTCGCGCGATCGGCTCGAGTCCGAGTTCGTCTGCCTTGCTGGCCGACATCATCATCACGGCAGCAGCGCCGTCATTGATGCCCGATGCATTACCGGCCGTGACGCTGCCATCTTTTTGGAAGGCCGGCTTTAACTTTGCCAACGACTCAGCTGTGGTGCCATGCCGCGGGAACTCGTCGGTGTCAAAAACGATGTCACCCTTGCGCGTCGAAATGGTGAGCGGTGCGATCTCGTCGTTGAACCTGCCGGCTTTTTGCGCTGCTTCGGCCTTTTGCTGCGAGGCGGCGGCAAACGCGTCCTGCTCTTCACGCGACACGCCCCACTTGTTCGCTACGTTCTCTGCCGTATTACCCATGTGATACTGGTTATAGACGTCCCACAAGCCGTCAACGATCATGGTGTCGATCAGTTTGCCGTCACCCATGCGGATGCCGTCGCGCGCACCGAACACGGCATGCGGGGCGATACTCATGTTCTCCTGACCGCCGGCAATCACGCAGTCTGCGTCGCCCGCCTTGATTGCCTGTGCCGCGAGATGTGTTGCCTTCAGACCCGAACCACAGACCTTGTTCAACGTCATCGCCGGTACCATGTCCGGCAGGCCGGATTTGATCGCTGCCTGACGTGCCGGGTTCTGGCCGGCGCCGGCGGTGAGAACCTGACCCAGAATGACTTCTGATACCTGGTCTCCCTTCACGCCGCTGCGTTCGAGCAGTTCCTTGATGATGTGCGCACCCAGTTCGGATGCAGGTGTCTTGGCAAGTGTGCCGCCGAATTTCCCGATCGGGGTGCGAAGCGCACCGACGATGACCACGTCGTTCATGTCTGTTTCTCCCGCGTCAGTGTTATGGCACGCACGTTACTGAACATGCTGCGAGAGGGCAGCCGTGTTTCGCGCGCAAGAATAAACCCAATAGTCTACGCCTGTCTGGGACCGCTTGTCGACTTCCATAGTGCGACGCACGATTTATTTTTTTCAATAAAACAATTAGATAAAGGATTTCTGCTGCATCTGCGCAGAGACTGTTTGGATAATGGTCCCGGCTAGCTGTTTTGCTGCCTGAAGCGAATGATCTTGCGGCGATCCCGTTTGCTCGGCCGCCCCCTGGCCGATTCCGGCATGGCGCGCCGCTCGGCCTTGAGCTGTGCGGCTTTCTCCTCGCGAGCCAGACGGCTCTGCTCGGATTCCTGATACAGACCTTGTGCTTCGGCCGCTGGTCCGCGCCGTTCCGACAAGGCCACGACCGTGATGGTCCATTCAAATGTGCCGCTGCGAACGACGAGTTGGTCGCCGACCTTGACCGGCTTGGCAGGTTTGGTGCGCTCGCCATTGAGTGTCACCTTTCCGCCGCCCGCGGCCGCCGCCGCGATCGATCGCGTCTTGAAAAAACGCGCCGCCCACAACCACTTGTCGAGACGAACCGAAGCCAGTTCAGTGCTCACGTGATCTCCCGCGGCCACGGTCCGCTGATTGTTAATTGCGGGGACATGTCGGCGTAGGCGTGGCGATTACGAAAAGTCAATGCAGGTCCTAGTGCCGAGTTTGTCCCGCAGAGGTTTGAATGTCAGTAGCAAATACCTGCTCTGCGTCGACCGCATCAAACACGTACTGCCGACCGCAGAATTCGCAGGCAACCTCGACCATGCCCTGCTCGTCGAGGACGGAGCGCACTTCATCGCTGCCAAGCAAACGCAGCATCGCTGTCACGCGCTCGCGGGTGCATGAGCAGCGAAACGCGGTAGGCCTTTCATCGAAAAGCCTGATGTCTTCCTGGTGATAGAGTCGGTGGATGATATTGCGTGCGGGTAAGTCCAGCAATTCGCGTTTGGTGATGGTCTCGCCGATCTTGGTCGCTCTGTTCCAGGCGTCTGGATCGTGGTTCGCTTTACCGGGTAGCCGCTGCAACAGCAAACCGCCGGCCTTGGCAGCGTCGGATGCCAGCCACAGCCGGGTGTCGAGTTGCTCGGATGTTGCCATGTAGTGCTCCAGTACGTCGGAGACGGTTTCACCTTCGAGTGCAACTACGCCCTGGTAAGCCTGCTTGCCAACTTCGGGAGCGATGGTAATAACGAATTTGCCGTTGCCGAGCATTTCACGAATGTTGCCCGAGGGGATGTCGCCATCCCACTTTGCGGTGGCACGTAAGGTGTGCTCACTGGTCGCTTCGACGACCAGTAGTTTGATCGGTCCGTCTCCCTGCATCTGCATGATGAGGGCCCCGTCGAATTTCAGTGTTGCCGACAGGAGTGCGCCCGCTGCCATCATTTCTCCGAGCAACGCTTCCAGTGGCTGAGGGTAATCACGGCGCTCGAGCACGGCGCGCCAGGTTGCGTCGAGCTGGACTATCTCGCCGCGCACCGGCGTTCCTTCGAGAAGAAAGCGTTGAAGCGAATCGCTCATTATTGCTCGATTCCCGCGTTTAGCCTTCGACGAAAGTCCCGTGTTCGCAAAGTGGGCTCAATCTTCAGCGCGCCTGAACAAGCGATAACGCTCATGCCGGTCACCGGAGCGACCTCCTTCCCAGATCAGTTGCCATGGTGCGCCGATAGTATTTGCATCATCCCAGTGATCCTGCGTGATCAACAAATCGCATGCGCCGTCTCCACTGCGGGTATAGATTTGCGAGGTAACGATATTGCCGAAATAGTAAAATATGGCGCGTTGCGCATCGCCGACACCCTGGCTGATGATGCACTGATATTGTTCCGGCATCTGCGCGCTCATCTCGGCGACCATCCAGCGGTAGGTCTTGCGCGCATCGATCCAGTGAAACAATAGCGATACCGCGAGCGCCCAACCGATGGTGATGCCTGCTGCCCACAAGATGAAAGGCCGCTCCGGCGAGCGTTTGAGGTTGAACGCCAGCACGAACCACAGAGCGGTGACGATGCTGGCAGCCAGCATCGACCATGTGCGCGTCACCGCTTGGTACTCTGGTTGCAGGCTGAATATGTGTTCGGCGAGCCTGCTTGGCCAGCCAAACTGCGCAGCGCTGAAATAGACCCAGGCGACCAATGTGAAGACGGTCACCACCATGATGCCAAACCAGTAGTAGGCGTTCAGTGCGCCGCGCGGCAGGCGATCGATTGCAATCGATGCCAGCAATGCCAGCGGCAGCAGCATCGGCAGCGCCATTACATCGCGACCTTCCCCGGCAAGCGACAAGAAGCCAAAAATGGCGAAGAAGGCGACCAGTGGCAGCTGTACTTCACGTTTTGAGAGGCCTTCTTTTCCCTCCACCCAGAGCGACCACAAGGCGAATATCCACGCTGGCCAGGCAAACCAGGGCAACGTGTCGAGAAAATACAGGTGTCGTTTATGCTCTGTGAATACGAACAAGTCGCCCAGTTGTTGGAGACTTTGCGCAGACCATTGCGCAAACAGCTCAGGGTGGGTCAGGTACAGCGTCAACGGCCAGATTGCCACCAGTGGAATGGCGACGAGCAGGGCCATGCCGGCGCTCTGGGCGAATCGGGCGGTACGGTAGCGAGGTGAGACGATCACCATGCCAATGGTCATGACGATGAGCATGAGCGGCTCGCTGACTCCGCTGGCGAGAAACGCCATGCCCAACCCAACGCCTAGCCATGCGCCACCTATAAGCGAGCGTCTCGGCGCCAGCGCCAGGCCGTAAATGCCGATAGCCAGTGCGCCGAGCAGCACGACTGCACTGATCAGCTGGTGGCCGCGCACCAGCAGTCCGGCGCAACCGATCAACATCAGCGGAGCGATCCAGGTGCTGTTTCCGCCCCACAGTTCCCGCGCCGTGAGTGCGGTGAAGACCAGCAGCAAGGTGAGCCAGATACCGACTGAGAGCCGTGCCGCGTCATGCACGGCGAAGAGCGGAGAAAACACCGTCGCAGTAAGCGCGGCGCCATAATGCACCAACGGGGGTGTTTTCAGGAAAGGTGTATCGCCGATCCGGGGCACGGTCCAGTCACCGGCCTGCAACATACGGTAGACCGCACCAAAGGTGTAAGCCTCATCTGACTTCCATGGATCGTGGCCGACCAGGCCGATCAGCACCCATGCAACGCAAATGACAATGGCAAGTTGTCGAGGCCTCGCAGTCAGCCAGGTGGCGAATTGTTCGTTTCTGAGAAGAGTTGCCGGCCGAAGCATTGCAGTGAGCTCGGGACCTTACGCCGGTCCGTGCAGAGTGAACAAGTGGTGACCGAAAGAACGGCCTGTGGCTGCTGCCGGCTTGGGGCAGGCTGTAATCACCATCCGGCTATTCTAGAGCCTATCTGATCATTTTTCGCGCCGTCATATTGCTTGCGCGTGGGCCAACTCAAGCGCCGAAAACGCAGAAGGCAGCCGCAGCTGCCTTCTGTAACCAATATCGTGTACGAATGACTGCGCTGATGACTATGCCTTGACTCCGGCGCGCGCGTATTTCTGTTTGAAGCGCTCGACACGCCCCGCGGTATCAACGATTTTCTGCTTGCCAGTGTAGAACGGATGGCACACCGAGCAGACTTCCACAGACAGGTCGCGTTTGAGCGTCGAGCGGGTCGTGAAAGTGTTGCCGCAGCTGCAGGTCACTTTGACTTCTTGATAATCTGGATGGATGCCTGTTTTCATGGCGTTTCCTTTCGTCTGAGCTGGCGGATTGTGCGCCGGCATTTTTGCGAGCGCCGCATTATCCACGGCTGAAAGGCGTTTATCAAGCCTCGTAGATATGGGCTGCGGGACTTGAAATCAATCCTGGCGGTGGCGCGGCACCTAGCCTTTACGCATGCTATCGAAGAACTCGCTGTTGTTCTTTGTCGCCTTGAGCTTGCCAACCAGGAACTCGGTTGCCTCGAGTTCATCCATCGGATAGAGCAGTTTTCGCAGAATCCAGACTTTTTGCAGGATGTCTGGCTCCAGTAACAATTCTTCGCGTCGCGTTCCCGAGCGATTGACGTTGATCGACGGATAGATACGCTTTTCCGCCATGCGCCGGTCGAGATGGATTTCCATATTGCCGGTGCCCTTGAATTCCTCATAGATCACATCGTCCATGCGCGACCCGGTATCGATCAGGGCGGTGGCGATGATGGTCAGCGATCCGCCTTCTTCGATATTGCGCGCGGCACCGAAGAATCGCTTTGGACGCTGTAGTGCATTGGCGTCGACACCACCGGTAAGTACCTTTCCGGAAGCCGGTACCACGGTGTTGTAGGCGCGCGCCAGGCGGGTAATGGAGTCGAGCAGAATGACCACATCCTTGCGATGCTCGACCAGGCGTTTGGCCTTTTCCATGACCATCTCGGCAACTTGCACGTGACGTGTCGCGGGTTCGTCAAAGGTTGAGGAAACGACTTCGCCACGCACTGAACGCTGCATTTCCGTGACTTCTTCCGGCCGCTCGTCGATCAGCAGCACGATCAAATAGATCTCCGGAAAATTCGACGCGATCGAATGTGCAATGTGCTGCAGCATCACGGTCTTGCCGCTTTTCGGGCTGGCCACCAGCAAACCACGCTGGCCTTTCCCGATCGGAGCGATGATATCGATAATGCGGCCGGTGAGATTTTCATCGGACTTGATGTCGCGCTCCATAGTGATGGATTCCGTCGGGAACAGCGGCGTGAGGTTCTCGAAAAGGATCTTGTTCTTGGCGTTCTCCGGCGTCTCGTCGTTGACTTTGTCGACCTTGACCAGAGCGAAGTAGCGTTCACCATCCTTTGGTGTGCGAATTTCTCCTTCAACCGAATCACCCGTGTGCAGGTTAAACCGCCTTATTTGCGACGGACTGACGTAGATGTCGTCGGGGCCCGCCAGATAGGAAGTGTCGGGCGATCGCAGGAAGCCGAAACCGTCAGGCAATACCTCGAGCGTACCGCTTCCAAAAATGCTGTCGCCTTTCTTGGCGCGATTCTTCAGTAGCGCGAAGATGAGGTCTTGCTTGCGCAGGCGGTTGGCGTTTTCAACTTCATTCGCAACCGCCATTTCAACGAGTTCGCTGACATGGAGGGTTTTCAGGTCGGATAGATGCATATTTGGAAAGGAGCCGTGCTCGGGATTACGACTTAAGGAAGAAGAATGGAATGCTTGGAAGGGTGGCGGAGCGAGAGAACCTTCGACCGCCTTTTCTCACCGGGTGCCTCGCGGCGTATTCGCTCTGCACGTACACCCGGTGGCCTGATTGCGGCGAAGACTAAACGAGATCAGATGTTACTGTCAATAAAAGCGGTCAGTTGGGATTTGGACACGGCACCGACCTTCATGGCCTCGACATTGCCGTTCTTGAATAGCATCAGGGTAGGAATACCTCTTATCCCGTACTTCGGCGGTGTCGCCTGATTATCGTCAATGTTCAGCTTGGCGATCTTGAGACGGCCCTCGTATTCCTCCGCCACCTCATTCAATATCGGTGCAATCATCTTGCAAGGACCACACCACTCGGCCCAATAATCAACCAGCACCGGAACGTCTGACTGCAATACTTGCGACTGAAATGTGTCGTCGCTTACGTGATCAATATGTCCACTCATCAGTTGTTTTTTTAACCTCGACAGAAAAATCCAACAAAAACAATAACTTGGAAGCGGGCGCGGACTGGATGTCCGGGCTGGGAGGAGTAATTTCGTATCCTAGCAAAAAAACAGCGGCGGGTCGCCGGAGGACGATCATTTTTGATCAGTCTGCTCGCAAGCGCAGTGCTTGCTGGTTGTTGCCGCTGCCGCTTCACGCACGCATATATGGGCGGCAATGCTCTATGACAAGGGACTTTTGCGGCGACGTTGTGCCAGTCCTGTTTTGCTAGAATGCCGCCCTTGTGTCCCTCTTAAGGTGGCTGGTTCCGGCAAAGCCCGGACGTTTCGAGATTATCGGATTTATCAGACCTGACAATGGCTGCCGTGGCCTCAGGACTGAGACATCCAATCAGAGCAACCAAGGATAGTAATGACTTACGTCGTCGTTGAGAGCTGCATCAAGTGCAAGTACACCGATTGTGTGGATGTGTGTCCGGTTGACTGTTTCCGTGAAGGGCCGAACATGCTGGCCATTGATCCGGATGAATGCATCGACTGCACTTTGTGTGTCGCGGAATGCCCGGTCGAGGCGATCTATGCCGAAGATGATGTGCCCGAAGATCAGCGCGACTTCATCGAACTCAATGCCGAGCTTGCCAGCATCTGGCCCAGTATCACGGAGAAGAAGGACGCGCCGCCTGACGCTGATGATTGGAAGGACAAACCCAACAAGCGCGGGCTGCTCGAGCGCTGAGCGCTTGCCTTGGCGGCACGGCCGTGAGTGAAGCCGGGCCAGCCAGGGTAACGGTCGCGCCGGGTGCAGCACTGGTGCTGGTTGCCCATGATCTGCTTGCCGATTTCGTGGAAACGGCCCCCGACCTGACGGGGGCCGTTGTCGTTTTACCTAACCTGCATTCAGCCAGCGACTTGGCCCGCGCCCTCGCTGCGCAAGCTGGCCGGGCGCTGTTACTGCCGAAAATCACCACCCTTGGGATGTGGGCAGCCGAGCAGCCTTTACCTTCCGGGGCGCTTCCGGAGGCCGCTCGTGAGTCTGCCTTGTTTGCCGCTCTGCGCTCGCGAAAGTGGTTCGAAGCCGCGGATCTGTGGCCGCTGACGGCGGAGCTTGTGCGGCTGTTTGACGAACTGACGCAATACGAAGTCACGCTTCCAACCACGCTGGGCGAATTCGAGCAGGCGCTGGAAGCGGCTTACCAGACCAAAGCGGGCCAAGCGATGCAGTTCGAGGCCCGTCTTGTTTATGAGCTCTGGCACGCTTCAGCGAAGCCGAGCGACGGTTCGGTCGATCCTGCTGTGGGCTACCAGCTGCAACTAGCGGCAATTGCCCGTGACGCTTCGCGACCGTTATACGCGGTCGGCTTGCCGCAACTGATCCCGACCGAGCAGGCCTTCTTCGACGCTTACGCCCGCCGTGCGCCGGCGAACATCTATCAGATCAAGGGAGACGTGAGTGGTGCGTCGACAGCAGCGCGTTTCTTTGCTTCGGTATCGCCAACCAGCGGGGCAGAGAACGAAGTATTGCGCGAGCGCGCTGCGGCGTTTGCCTGTTCTTCGCCAAGCAGCCCGGTCAAGCAAAGCTTGCGTTTGTACGCGGCGCCGAGCCTGGAACACGAGGCACGTGCCGTAGATGCCCAGGTGCGCCTCTGGCTGAACGAAGGCCGCAGCAAAATAGCCGTTGTTGCTCTGGACCGTTTGGTCGCGCGGCGCGCGCGCGCGCTGCTCGAGCGTGCCAGCGTCATGATCGATGATGAAACCGGCTGGATTTTCTCGACGACTTCCGCGAGCACGGTGGTGATGCGCTGGCTCGATGCCGTCTCCGGCGGTTTCTACTACAAGGATCTGCTTGACCTGCTCAAGTCTCCCTTCGTTTTTGCTGGTTGGGAAGGCCGGCGAGAAGCCGTATACGCGCTCGAAAGGGTGATTCGATCCCATTCGATCGTGGCGGGTCTGGCTGCTTGCCGCTCGGCTCTCCAGGATGATCCGGGTCACGGCGCAGCACTTGCCCTGGAAATGCTAGACCGTGTTGCCGGGGCTGCGCGCATATTCCATCGCGATCGCCGGCGTCGGCTTCATGACTGGCTGTCGCTCCTGTTCGGAAGCCTCGCGGCACTAGATGTAGACGATGGGCTGAAAAACGATCCTGCTGGATTACAGCTCGTGGAGTTACTGCATCAACTGGCACGCGACCTGGCAGGCAGTGAGGAAACGTTCTCCTTTGTTGAATGGCGCCGCTGGCTTGACCGGCAACTCGAGCTGGCCGAATTTCGTGACAGCGGTGTCTCCAGTCCAGTGATCTTCACACCGTTGTCACTTACAAGGCTGCGCGAGTTCGACGCCGTGCTGCTTGCCGGCTGTGACGCATCGCATCTTCCAGGCACGGATTCAGGTAGCGCATTTTTCAATCAATCGGTGCGCGCGCAGTTGGGATTACCGACACGCGAGGAGCAACTGGCCCAGATCAATGAAGACTTGACCGGTTTACTGACGCGCAGCGGCAGCGTCCTGGTGACTTGGCAAGAGCTGCGTAACGGTGAACCGAACCTGCTCAGCCCCCTGTTCGAGCGAATGAACGTGTTTCATCAACTTGCCTGGAACAGCAGCCTTGAAGAACGTGAATTGGACCGGCTGATACCGCTTGCGCAAGTTACCGCGCCCGAGGTGCTGCCGTTGCCGGCCGCGACATCACCGCCGGCCCCGGTGGTGACATCCGAGCAACTTCCATCAGGCATCAGTGCCAGCGGTTATAACAGTCTTGTTGCCTGCCCATACCAGTTCTACGGCCGCTATGTCCTTGGCCTGCGCGAGCCGGACGAAGTCCGCGAAGAAACAGAAAAACGCGACTATGGCGAGTATGTCCACCGCGTTTTGCGCCTGTTTCACGCGCGTTTTCCGGTCTGCGCCGATGTCGATCGCGAAGAGCTCGAAGCGAGCTTGCAGGAAGTATCAGACCAGGTTTTCCGCAAGGCAACGCAAGGCAGTTATCTGGGGCATGCCTGGGCGCTGCGGTGGCGCGCCACGATACCTGCCTATCTCGACTGGCAGATCGAGAGGGAAAAACAGGGTTGGCGTTTTCTCGCTGCGGAGAGCAAACGCACAATTAACATATCGTTGCCAGATGGCGCAGGGCTCCGCCTCGAGGGCCGGCTCGACCGTATCGATGCCCGCGCAGCAGCGGAGGTGGGCGGCCTCGCTGTGGTGGATTACAAGGCCCGTGCCGCTGCTGACCTGCGCAGATCGATCCGGGAGCCTGGTGAAGACGTACAGCTACCTGTGTACGCCGCACTGCTTGGCGACGAAACGCGAGAAGCCTTCTTTCTCGCTCTGGATGGCAAGCAGGCGCAAGCAGTCGGGCTGGATGCCGAGGCGTTTAGCGAGATCGGACAGGCGATTACCCGTCTGGCGGGTATTTATGCCCAGATGCGCGCCGGAGCACCGCTCCCGGCACAGGGAATCGATGTTGTCTGTCACCGTTGTGAAATGACCGGCTTATGCCGAAAGCCGTACTGGCCATGAGCACCGAACAGCAGATTCGTCAGTTCAATTCGATTGCGCTGGATCCAGCAAACTCGGTTGTCATAGAAGCGTGTGCCGGTTCTGGAAAGACCTGGTTGCTGGTGTCACGTATTGTTCGGTTGTTGTTGGCGGGTGTGCGTCCATCGGAAATTCTGGCAATCACTTTCACCCGCAAGGCAGCGCAGGAAATGCAGGCACGTCTGCACGAATGGTTACATCTGCTTGCAACTGCGGATGATGACGAAGTCAGACGTTTTCTACATGATCGTGAAGCAGCGGAAGGGCAAATTGACGACCTGATGCCGCGAGCGCGCGCATTGTTCGAGGAGTTTCTGGTCGATCAGCCCGGCATCACCATCAACACGTTTCATGGCTGGTTCTTGCAGCTGTTGAAACGCGCACCGCTGGCTGCCGGCGCTGCCAGTGGTACCAATCTGGTGGAACGCACCTTCCCGCTCATTGGCGAAGCGTGGGAGAGCTTTGCCGAAGCCCTGCAACACAACCCGGACAGCCCCGTCGCGCACGCGCTCAACTGGTTGTTTGAATCCTACGGCCTGGAGAATACACGTGGCCTGCTGACGAACTTCCTCGCCAAACGTGCCGAGTGGTGGTCGTTTACGTCGGATCGAGACGAATCTGTCGCATCAGCGCTGCAAGACATGCGATCACGGATGCCGGTAGCGCCGAATGAGGATGTTGTCACGACGCTGCTTTACGACGACGCGGTCAGTAGCGACATTATGGAATACGCTGATTTGCTCGAGCGCAATGCGACCGACACCGATGTTGGTCTCGCCGCGAAACTGCGGGCCGCCTGCGAAGAGACGTCCGTTGGTGCTCAGTTCGATGGAATCTGCTCGGTCGCGTTCAGACTCGATGGCAAGCCACGTGTGCGCAAGGCAAATAACAAGACGGAAAAACGGCTTGGCGCGGATGGCCAGCAAAGGTTGCTGACTCTGCATGCCGACATTTGTGACAGGGTGGCAGAGGTTCGCGCCAAGCGCGTCGAGCAGCTTGTTTACCGCCTCAACGAAGCCGCTCTTTTATGCGGCACCGAGCTGCTGGACCGTTATCAGTCGATTAAACGCGAGCGCGGCCTGATTGACTACACTGACGTCGAGTGGCGTACCTGGTCGTTGCTCACCACCAGCGATTACGCCGAATACATGCAATACCGGCTCGACGCGCGATATAAACACATTCTGCTCGACGAATTTCAGGACACCAACCCGTTGCAATGGCAGATCCTCAGAACCTGGCTGGAAGCGTCTGCCGAGGTTCAGTCACAGCCGCAGGTGTTTCTGGTGGGGGATCCGAAGCAATCGATCTACCGTTTTCGCCGCGCTGAGCCGCGACTTTTTGAGATGGCGCGTGGCTATTTGCAGCAACGCTATGACGCGCAGGTACTGGAGCTGGATATTACCCGCCGCAACGCACCGCCTGTGGTATCGGTGGTTAACACACTGTTCAGCGGTTTGAGCGAAGCATTTCCCGAACATGTCGCATATCGTGCGGAGTTACCGGGAACGGTGCAGATCTT
The DNA here is from genome assembly GCA_020354125.1 of Betaproteobacteria bacterium. GTDB lineage: Bacteria > Pseudomonadota > Gammaproteobacteria > Burkholderiales > Eutrophovitaceae > SG8-40. The sequence continues at coordinate 2,713,974 of CP070643.1, forward strand.
GCCGCTGTTTGGTGCCGATGCAGTGGATCAAGTGCAAGCGGAGCGCTGGCGTAATCCGCTCGATTCCCCGCGCGCCGACGTTATGGATCGCCGCCGCGAACGTGAAGCGGAAGAGCTTGCCAGGCGCATTGGGCAGATGGTGGGCCGCTGGCAAATCAACGATGGCGATGAACCGCGTCCGCTGCGGTTCGAAGACATTTATATCCTGGTTCGACGCCGCACTCATCTGGACATATACGAGAGATCGTTGCGGCATGCGCGAATTCCGTACATCAGTTCGCGCCAGGGCGGCTTGCTCGACACGCTCGAAGCCGCAGACCTCACGTCCTTGTTGCAGTTTCTGGTAATTCCGTTCGCTGACATCCATTTGGCATCTGCGCTGCGCTCGCCGGTTTTTTCTGTGAGCGACGCGGATCTGTTGGCGCTTAGTGACTCCGAGCGGAGCTCCTGGTGGCAGCGCCTTAATCACATGGTACTTGAAGGCCGTGCCAGCGAGCCTCTTGCGCGCGCGAACAAACTGCTTGGCGCGTGGATGAAACTGGTCGACGTCATGCCGGTGCACGATCTGCTCGATCGTATTTATTTCGATGCCGACTTGATGCGCAGATACGACTTGGCAGTACCGACGGCGATGCGCGCTGGTGTCGCGGCAAACCTGCACGCTTTCATGGAAGTCGCGTTATCGACTGACTCCGGGCGTTATCCGAGTCTGCAGGGTTTTATCAATGAACTGGCAAACATGCGGCGCGCCGCCGCCGAAGAAGCCCCCGACGTTGGGATCATTGTCGAAGGCTCGAACGCTGTGCGAATTCTCACTGTACACGGGGCAAAGGGGTTGGAAGCGCCGGTCGTGTGGTTGCTCGATGCCAATAGTGGTAGCGCACGCACTGACAGCTACGAAGTGCTGGTCGACTGGCCGCCTGCAGCCACGGCGCCAGCGCATTTTTCGCTTTTCAGCCGCAAGGATGAGCGTGGTGAGAGCCGCGCGCAGCTGTTCGAACAGGAAGCCGCGCTGGCCGCCCAGGAAGACATCAATCTCCTTTACGTGGCGATGACGCGGGCGCAGCAGGTGTTCATCGCAAGTGGCAGTGAAAGCATCGACCGTGGCGAGAGCTGGTATGCGAAGATTGCCGCAGCGCTCGACACAAGTCGCATTGCTCAGGATTTGCCGCAGATTTCTGAAACGGAAACGGTAGCATCGCAAACTGTACCTCCGGTTGAGGCAGGAAGCGGGTTTGATGGGCTTCGCAGGCCGCTTAATGTTGGTGGCCGCAGCGACGACCTGGTTGACCCGCGACGACGACAAGGAACTTTGGTGCATGCGTTACTGGAGAAGTGTGTGCCGCCTGCCGAAACGAACGATCCTGATGTGTTGCGTGAATCACTTGGTGTGTCAGATGCTGAATTCGAGTCTCTCTGGAAAGCGGCACGCAGCATTATTGATGAACCGTCGCTGTCGCGGTTTTTCGATCCCGGCCAATACCAGCAAGCTTTCAATGAATTGCCGTACGTGTCTGCCGATGGCGAGGTTCGGCGCATTGATCGTGTTGTGGAGTTTGACGAAGAGGTCTGGGTACTCGACTACAAGACTGGCGATTCGGCAAGTGTTGATGATTTGGCCACGGCGGCAAGGCCGTACCTGAAGCAACTCGAGAGTTACCGTGCTGCAATGACGGAACTGATGCCGAAGAAGCTGGTCAGGTCGGCTCTGATTTTTGCCGGTGGCCTGCTCTATGAAGCAGTTTGATGGTGCCGAAGCGGCACGGCCTCAGGATTGTATTTCTCACGCCAGTGCGTCGGGCTGCAGCGTTCGGTTTCGGTAGCCGGCGATCACTGATGGGCAATCAATACGTTGCGATCAATAGCGAGACGGCCACGGCGATCAGCACGATGACGCCAAGTATCCGCAGTTCACTGTCGCGAAGCGCGCGCTTGAAGAAGCCGGGATACTTCGGCTGACGTATTAGTCGGGCACGGTCCTTGGGTGTGGGATCAATCAGTCTTTCCAGAGCGGCGTCACAATCGAATCCGCGCGAAACCGGCAGGCGCGTATTGGCATCAACCATTATGGTCGGTGTTCGTATCCGCGTCTTGGTCATCGAAGTGGGAAGCTTGACTGTTTCGCCGTTTGCTTCCGGCTCGGTCGCCGGGAATGCCGAGACGTCCTGAGTATCGACAGACGTCGTCGCGACGGTTTGCTCCACCGCCATCGCCGCGGTGTTCACTGTCTCTTCCACCTCTGCAGCGACGGCGTTCAGTTCGATTAGGCAGGTGCGCAGGTCACTCGCAAATTGGTGCGTGTCCTGGTAACGCGCATCAGGGTCTTTTTGTAGTGCTTTTGCCACCACCAAGTCCAGCATTGGTGGCACCTGGCGATTGATGTAACTTGGCGGCACCGGCTGCAGGTTGACAACGTTATACATGACCTCCGAGGGATCACCACCGGCGTACAACTTGGAACCGGTGAGCATTTCATAGAGCACGGTGCCGAGCGAGAAAATGTCTGAACGGTGGTCTGTCGGTCGACCAGATACCTGCTCGGGTGACATGTAGCGAGGTGTGCCAAGCATGACCCCGGTTTGCGTTTTCAATTCCGACTGATGCATTCGTGCGATTCCGAAATCCATCAGTTTGACCCGGTCCTTCTCGATGATCATTATGTTCGGTGGTTTGATGTCGCGGTGAACGACACCACGGTCGTGCGCGAAAGCCAGCGCATCGGCAACCTGAGCCGCGATTTCCAGAGTTTCTGTGACACTGAATCGCTGTTCCTCGGCGCGTGTGGCGAGGTCGACACCTTCGAGTAATTCCATTGCCATGTACACCATTTCGCCTTCGCGACCGACGTCATAGATGGTCACAATGCCGGGGTGGGCGAGGCGTCCGGCAGCGCGCGCTTCCTGGTTGAAGCGCGCCTCGTACTCTTTGCGGTCTTCCTCGTCGACAGGAATGAAGATTGTCTTGACCGCCAGCGGCCGATCCAGAATCGGATCTTCGGCTTTGTACACGATCCCCATCGCGCCGCGACCCAATTCATCGAGAATCCGGTAACGCCCCAGTTGGGTGACTGGCTTGGTGGTCATCGTCTTATCCCGCACGGTCGAGCAGTTCGCGCAAACGTTGTCTGAAGCCGGCACGTCTCGAAGTCAGTGCGACGTTTTGCTGCTGGACCCTGATAGCGACCGCAGCGCCCACCAGTCCGGCGATTAGAACACCACCACAAGCAAACAACAGTGTCCGGCGTGCCATACCGGCCGTGCGGTGCGGCGTGAACAACTCGTGAGTACGCACCTGCGAATCAGTGTAAATGCCGACCTTCTTGAGTTTGCGGGCACGCAGGGCATTGGCATCGGCGAGCGCATCAGCGAAAGACCTGGACGTCGTGACCTGCTGTGGGCCGACGAAGTCGGCAATTGAAGCGGCCACGCTGATTGCGTCTCCAATCAGGCCGGGATGGCCTGCGTCGTCTGCCATTAACTGGATTGGTCCGTGGTTGATGCCGATTGAAAGGGCGATGCCTATCTCGGAAAGGCATTTGCAACGCTCGGCGATATCGAGCGCAGCCTCTGGATTGCGCAACACTGCGATTGCCATGCCGTCGGGCGCATCGAGTGGAATTCGGTAGTGCGCGGGCATGCCCTGTAATGACACCGCGACAGCCGACTCGAGTTGGCGACGCAAGCGTGACTGCTCGGTGACCGGCCGTCTCGTATAGTCAGCGATCCGGATGAACACGACGCTGGCAAGGGAGGGTAGCGAATCAGTGTCTTCCACGGCGGAGTGCGAAGAGGGCAGTGTAGGGGGGCTCGAGGTTCCCGGAAATCTGCTCACCATACTGGCAAACAACGTGCCCACTCAGTGCCTTGGACGGCTGTTTTGAGCAAGTGACTGCGGTGGTGGCAGGGCTTTTGCCAGAGCGGCGCCTGAACCATCCTGTGCCGGCAGGTATGAGTGCGAGGGGGAGGCGCGATGGGGCGCGTGCTTGGGTTTCGAGATCCCCCGCCAGCGGTCAGTATTTGATTTTGCTGACCGTCCGATCGGTTGCCTCACGGCGTTCAAATACCGGCACTTCCTTAGCGGCCGCAGGGGTAACTCAGGGAAGCCCGTTCTTTTGGTTCATTCCGGACTGTCTGTTGCGCAGGCGCGCTATGATGCCGGCGTGGACATCAAGCGCAATCGCGCAAAACACCTGTTCGGGCAGAATTCAGTAAAGGGGGTGAATAACATGAGACTTAAAGATAAAGTAGCTTTAATTACCGGCGCCGCATCGGGAATGGGTGAAAGTGCTGCACGGCTGTTCGCACGCGAGGGTGCCAAAGTCGTCATCGCGGACATACTTACTGATGAAGGCGAAAGCGTCGCTTCATCGATTGTCGCCGATGGTGGTCAAGCGCAGTTCATGGCGCTCGACGTGACCGATGAGGCGCAATGGCAGGCGGTGGTCGACGCGACTGTGTCGAATTATGGTGGCATCGATATCCTGATCAACAATGCCGGGTTGAGTGGTGCAGTACCCGATCGCCTCGACTTGGCGTATTTCGACAAACTGATGGCGGTGAATGCGCGCGGCAACTTTCTGGGAATGAAGTATGTAATCCCGGTGATGCAGAAAGCGGGCGGTGGATCCATAGTCAACATGTCTTCGATGTCCGGAATCATTGGACAAGAGTTTGTTCACATGGGCTACAACGGCGCCAAGGGAGCCATTCGGCTGATGACCAAATCGGCCGCTGTGCAGTTTGGCAAGGACGGCATTCGCGTTAATTCGGTTCACCCTGGACTGATGCCACCGATGCGCTCTTCAGTTTCGTCCGCTGATCCGAAGTTACGGGAGAAGGTGATCGAAACCATCCCCCTGCGCCGGGCCGGAAGCGCCGAAGAAGGAGCGTACGCACTGCTGTTTCTTGCCTCTGACGAAGCTTCCTACATCACTGGCGCCGAGTTGGTGGTTGACGGCGGAGCGGTGGCAGCTTAGCGCTTGATTCCCGTGGGTAGTCAGTACAACGTAGCCTCGGCCAAAGTGGTGACTACTAGTCAGGCTGTGCGGCTTTGTCTAATCGATTGCGTTCAGGATATAGTGCGCGACCAACCGTTGATGACCTGAAGCGAGCCTCTCAGGCGAATTGATTGTTTGCGACATGACCGGTTATCGGCACCATGATGCCTTCTGTCGCCATGCGTTGACGATTTGCGTTGTGGGTGGCAGATTGACGGTGTTGCCGCCCGTCGTGCCGAGGTTGCCATGAAGCAAACGCTTTACGACATTCTTGAAGTCTCACGTGACGCCTCATTCGAAGACATCGAAGTTGCGTACGCCAAACGCTTCGAGAAACTGAAAGGCGAGACAAGCTGGGACTCCGGCAGGCTGGTGATGCTCAACGAGGCGCGTGAGGTGCTATCCGATGCTGCCAAGCGCGCCGCTTACGATGCCTCGCTTGAGGCTGCGACGCAACAGCCCGAGGTGCGGATCCATTCAGCAGAGATTGAGGATGCACCGCGCTCGTCTGCCGGCTGGATTGTCGCCGGAGTGATTGTGTTGGCAGTGGCGGCCTGGTGGGTGATGCGTGATAGTCCGCCGCCCGCCGAACTGACCGGGACGCAGCCTCCCGAGGCGGATCAGTTTGAGACGGAACAGTTCGAAGCGGATCAATTTGAGCTGGAGAGCGAAGACGAAACGCTAATTTTGCCGGAGGGAGATGGTGTCGCTGACGCGCTGGACGAGGAAATACTCAGCGAATTCGAGGAGCTGTCTGGATTAGACGAAGCTGACTTCGATGAAGACCCCTCCGCAGGTACGGCGCCTGCAGCCGGTAGGTCTGCTCAGATTGTTGGCTTCTGGGACTGCTTCGATCCGGTGACTGGCCGCACCAGCGAATATGGGTTTGCTGAAGATGGCAGTTTGACGATTCGGTTACCCGGCGGTGAATTGCAGTCCGTCGAGTACGAAAGAGCTGGCGGGAGCATCAGCATCTTCGACGCAAATCCGCCGCGCACTCTTGGCGTCGAAGAACTTGCGGCGCGCAGACTGGTACTGTCGTCCGGCGCCGGCCAACGGCTTGTGTGTTCGCGCTAGTTACGTCGGTTGTCGACGGTCTTTCAGGCGATCCGGGTCGTCAGGAGACAAGATCTTTATAGGCGTGCCATGTGGCGTGACCAATCAACGGTAGCGCAACGATTAGCCCCGCCATAAATGTGGCGAAGCCGATAGCGGTTAATACGACGATGATCGCAGCCCAGATTGCCATCGCCAACGGGTTTCGCGCGACCGCTTTGATACTGATACTGATCGCGTGACGGGTGCTTCCGCCCCGGTCAAAAAGCATGGGTGCGGATACTGCCGCAATGGCGAAGGCAATCACGGCCAGTATCGCGCCGCTGGCGACATACCTCATGAAGAATCCGGATTCTTGCCAGTCAACGATGGTGCGATAAAAACTGATCTGTACTTCCGGCATGTCGTCACCAAAAAATTGCCGAAACAGAGCGCTCGATACAACGCCCCACACCACTGCGATGATTGCGAGGATTCCGCCGAGGCGGGCCAGCGAGCCGATGTTCTTCATAGCCGCGTCAAGCGAATCGTCGAACCCCGGCTTCTGACCGCTGGCACGCAGACTCGACAGCGCGTAGAAACCAGCGCCGAAAATCGGGCCAACCAACAAGAACCCCGATACCGACAGCGATAGCAGTTCAATCTGGGTGCTGCAGATGACGATGATCAACCACCCCATCGCCATCAGGATCAGCCCGTGTGAAAGGCTGGGAACCGGGTTACTGACAAGGTCATCCCATCCTTTTCCGAGCCAACTGAAAGCTTGCATGACACCGACGTGCCTGACTTGATCGTTTGCCGACCCGGCCTGGCCGGGGCTGACTGCGTGTTCCATGGTCTGTGCTCCTTATGCGACGAGGCGTAGGCCTCGATGCACCCGTCGCTGATTGCTGTTGTGCATGACAGCTGGTTTCGTGAACAATACAATCAGTTACGTGCGTAACTGTCCGCATGGATGCGCAAAGGATACACCGACGGATGACTTGTGTAACGTCCTGATCAGTCGGGCCAACGCAGGAAAAAGGAGAAGATCAATTGAGCGCTTTGCTGAAGGGAAAGACGGCGATCGTTACCGGGGCCGCAGGGGGAATCGGTCGAGTGTTGGTTGACGGGCTCCTTGAAGCAGGTGCAAACGTAGTCGCGACCGATGTGAATGATGCTGCGCTTGGCGAACTGGAGAAGGTGATGTTTGAAAAGCATCCGTCAGCAGGGTTGGTATGCCAGCATGTCGATGTTGCCGATTACACTGCCTGCGTGCAGTCGGTACAGGGCGCCATTGAACGGTTCGGCAGACTGCATATCCTGATAAACAATGCTGGCTTGGGGCCGGGAATCATACGGGAGGATCATTTTTCGCGGCTGATCGGGATTCAGGAAATAGAACCCGAAATATGGCAGCGCATTGTCGCAGTGAATTTCACCGGCGCCTGGAATATGACGCGTGCGGCAATTGGTCATCTCCTTGATCAGCAGTGGGGACGCATTATCAATGTCACCACAAGTTTCTTCACCATGTTGCGGGGCGGGTTCCATCCGTACGGACCTTCCAAGGCCGGACTGGAATCCATGTCCCTTGGCCATTCGCAGGAATTCGAGGGATCCGGAGTGACAGTTAACGTGGTTGTGCCTGGTGGCCCCACTGATACGCTATTTGTGCCGGACGATATCGGCGTTCCTCGCAGCGAGTTGATTGCGCCATCGGTCATGGTGGCGCCGATCGTGTGGTTGTGTTCGGACGCAGCGCAAGAGATTACCGGCAACCGTTACGTCGCGGCACAGTGGGATACTTCGTTGTCGGCCGAAGAAGCGGAAAAAGCCTGCCGTGCGCCCGCGGCCTGGCCGCAGTTGGGGCAGAGTCCGGTGTGGCCCGGCGGTAAACCCAGCCGGTAAAAAGCTACTGCGCAGCTTATTGCAATCGAACCGATTGCGGTGTCGCGTGCGCTGCCTATGTCAGGTCACCCTTTCGGTTCGGCGTCGAGGCGTACGATCCAGTCTTCCATTCCTTCTTTAGCAACGGGATAGCGCTCCATCACCAGCGGATCGTGTCCGGGAATGACATGCTGTGGTGAGGTGGCGAGCTCTCGCAGAGTGGCGAATCCCTCCATCATGTCCAAGACGTTGTAGACGATCGGGAATGCGCGACCTTGCTCCATGTGTGCATAGAAGTGGCTCGCATCGGAGGCGAGCACGACCCAACCTCGGCGCGTCTTGACCCGTACTGCTTGCAGGCCCTTGGTGTGACCGCCGATATGATGAAGTTCAATTCCCGGGGCGATTTCCGACACACCATCATGAAATCGCACTCGTTGATCGTATACGCAGCGGACCATGTTGACGACGTCGCCGACGTCATAGGCATGACGCATGATTTCGTGACACATGCAGCGACCGGTTGCAAAATCCATTTCCTGATCCTGCAAGTGGAAGGTCGCATTGGCGAACAACGGCAGGTTGCCGGCGTGGTCGTAATGCATGTGGGTGATCACGACATCTGCCACCTTATCCGGGTCGATCCCGAGAGCACGGACTCCCTCTTCAACCGGGCGCACGATAGTTCGACCGCGCCGCTCGGCTGCTTCCTGGCCGAAACCGGTGTCGACAACGATGGTGCGCGAGTCGTTGGTGATGGTCCATACGTAGTAGTCCAGCGGCATATCGGTATTGTGAGGATCACCACCGATGAAGTTGTCGGGCGATAGTCGGTATAGCCAGGCGTACTTGATGGCGTGAATCTGGTAAACGTCGTCATTCATGTTTGTGTACTCCGAATGGATTCAGGCTGCGGGCACCGTTTCATCAGTCACCGGATTTATCGAGCTCCGCGAGTGCTTCCTTGGCATTGCGGAAAGAATCGATCCCGGCTGGTACTCCGGCGTAGATGGCAACCTGCAGCAGGATCTCGCGAATTTCTTCGCGCGTTACGCCATTGCGTATTGCGCCGCGAATGTGAAGCTTGAATTCGTTCGGCCGGTTGAGTACGGCAAGCATGGCGATATTGAGCATGCTGCGCGTTCTCTTTGGGAGTTCTTCACGCCCCCAAACTGCGCCCCAGCAGTACTCGGTTACCAGCTTTTGCATTGGCATATTGAAGTCATCCGCTGCGGCGATGGACTTTTCCACGAACTCGGGGCCCAGCACCGATTTGCGAATATCCAATCCTTTCTCAAAAAGCTCTTCGTTCATGTCATTCTCCTTTGCATCGGTTTATCTAGCAGTTGGTTTATTCAGAATTTGGTGTGTTCGAAAATCGATCAAGCCAGGAATTGGGCAAGTCAAGAATTGATGATGTCAGGAACGGGCCAAGCTAACGGTGCCGAGTAAGTGTTTTCAGACAACGAGACACGGCCGGCTTGCTCCGAAAATAAACCGGATTGCCGAGTTCAGTTAGCGTGACTTCAGCCGCGGACTTCGACGCCGGCCCATGATTCCACGACACGACACAGCGAGGTGAAATCCGAATCGTCCCCGTACATGGCTCGTGTTACAGCGAGCATCTGCAGTACTGTGGAGCCGCACACCATTGGCACGCCAAGCGCTACAGCATCGTCGATGCACAGGCGGATGTCCTTGAACAACAGGCCGGTGGCGAATCCGAAATCGAAAGTACCGGGCAATACGGCGCGAGGAAACTTGTCCACGGTGGCACTGTTACGGCCAGTACCGGTATTGAGCACCTCGAGCATCACTTTGGGATCGAGGCCAGCCTTGACGCCCATCACCATGGCTTCGGAGGTCAGCGCGATGGCTGCACCGGAAAGCAGGTTGTTGGCGAGTTTCATTGTCTGCGCCTGTCCCGCGACTTCGCCGAGATGGAATACCTTGCCGAAGTTTTTCAAAAGCACCTCCATCTCAGAATAAACCGCTTTGGGACAGGCCACCATGATGGCCAGCGTGCCCTCGCGGGCGCCCTTTACTCCGCCGCTGACTGGTGCGTCGACATAGCTGATGCCCTTGGCGGCGAAGCCATCAGCTACTTTTTTTGCCGCACGCGGGCCAATGGTGGAAAAGTCAATGACGCGTTTGACGGTCTGGCCTTCGACGAGTCCACCAGGGCCGAGCGCCACGGATTCCACGATTTGCGGATTGGGAAGGCTGAGGAACACTGTTTCCACAGTTGACGCGACTTCCACCACAGAGCTGGCGCTGTCGGCACCGGATTTCTCCATCGCAGCCAGCGCCTCGCTGCTGGCATCGAAAACGCAGACCGTATGGCCTGCATTGAGTAAGCGCATTGTCATCGGCCCGCCCATCTTGCCGACACCGACGAATCCAAGCGTTGCGCTAGTCATGACTTCCCCCTGTTGTTGATGTTGTTGCGTCTCAATTCCGTCACGTGCGGTGAGACGCTCGCGGGATGATAACCCTGCGTTCCGGTTCCGGCACCTCTACACCGAGAGGGCACCCTCTTGCACCTGTCGAGACGTCGTCATACTGCGATGCAACAAACCCATCTTTATCGTAATCCGCAGTTTTCCCGCTTGATATAAATGGTTCGAGTCAGCTCGAGCTGTTTATGGTGCACTGCGCTCAGATAGAGCGGGAATGGGATCGAATCTTGCCTCTAGTTATGCGTAGCACACCAGCAGTGCCGAATCGCGGATATGCCGCAGTCAGGACGCTCTCTGACGCGACTACGGGCCGACGATAACGGTGCCAATTGACATGGATATGTTGTCAAGGGAGGTGAATATGCCACAGCGAAACGTGAACGGGCGAAAGAACGGGCGCAAGGCCGCCCACCATGGCAAGAACGGGTCGGCGCGTCCGATCAGAACCAAGCGTGATTACGTGCAGGCTGCGGATATCGTGAACAGGCTCACCGAGCAGCTCGAGCGCGAGACCACCGCCGAGTTGCGTCTGCAGGCACTGATTCACGAGATGGAGCGCTACGACGATGACATGGAGGACTTCGACTACGACGAGGACTTCTCGTTCGAGGACGAATACGATGGTCCGCTGCGTCGTTGGTCTGACGATCCGAACGATCTGGATTGACCTGCCGGAAAACGCCTCAGCCGCGAGCGCTCAGGTCGCCAGTGCGTCCGGATTGAGCATGCGTATCGGATTGCCGTCGAGGTAAGCCAGCACGTTCTCGATCGACTCGCTATAGAACTGGCTATAGATCTCCTGCGTGCAATAGCCCTGATGCGGCGTCAGAACCGTATTCGGCAGCGAGCGCAGAGGGTGATTTACTGGCAGCGGTTCCCGGTCGAACACATCAAGCGCCGCGATCAACCTGCCGGCCCGTAGATTCTCGAGCAGCGGCTTTTCGTCGATCAAGGGTCCTCGTGACGTATTGATCACTATCGCGCTGTCCTTCATCATTTTCAGCTCGTCGGGACCGATGGTGCCGCGCGACTGATCGCTTAGCACCAGGTGAAGCGAGATGGCATCGGACTCGCGAAGCAAAGTGTCCTTTCCCACCCGTTGTACGCCGGCGCCGCTGGCGGTTTCCTCAGTCAAATTTCGGCTCCACGCCAGTACCCTCATTCCCAGAGCCAGGCCGTAGCGCGCCATACGCGAGCCGATTTTTCCGAGGCCGATTACGCCCAGCGTTTTGCCCTCGAGTGCGGTCCCGACCGGTAGCCGTTGCTGAAATCGGCCGTCACGCATCGAGGCGTCGGCTGGAGCAATATGGCGGGCAGCCGCAAGCAGGAGTCCGAGCGCAATCTCTGCTGTTGCCGCGCTGGCCAGTGCGCCGCCGGTATGGCACACAGGAATGTGGCGTGCGGTGCAGGCAGCGATGTCCATTGTCCAGGTTCGGGGACCAGTCACTGCAATCATCCTCAGATTTGTCAGTTGGTCGATAACGCTTTTCGGGAAAGGACTGCGTTCTCGCATGGCGATGATAATTTCAAAATCGGCAACCTGGCGGACAAGATCGGCCGCGCCGTTAAATGGCTTGTCGAAAACTTGCACTTGGGCGCGCTTTTCAAGTTCGCTCCAGTCGGCACTTTGTCTCGCTACACCTTGCCAGTCGTCCAGAACGGCTACCTTGGTCATATGCGTGTCACCTTTCGCGAGGGTCAGCAGGCTGTTGAAAAACTACTGCGCGACCTTGATCCGGGCTTGCGGCCGGTTTGATTTGAACCGGTGCTCGCCCGCCTTCGGCGGTCCGGCCCGGCGAACAGAGCCGCCGGGCGCTGCGAGCGGGCGTGGCGGCGCCACGCCATTTTCGCTCTCGCCCTCGTGTACTTCCTCTGTACACTCCGGTTCCTGCGCACTGCTTCTATCAAAACGAGTACGCACCCGGCTGAAGGCCGCTCGCGACGTTTTTCAACAGCCTGTCAGCGTGTTGTTCAGGCATTCGGGTAATCGGTGCTGAGCGTGACGTCTTCCCAGTCGTCGATCGACTGCATCAGCGCCGCAAGTTTGGCGCGCACCCTGTCGAGACCATTCTTGCCGAGTATGAGGTTATGTGGCGGATCATCCGATTCGACAACCTTGATTATCGCGTCGGCCGCCCGCAGCGGGTCGCCAGGCTGTTTGCCGCTGTAGCCGGTGATCTGCGCGCGGCGCGCGGCCGCCGTATCCGCGTATGCTGCAATCGGGTTTTTTGCCTGTTTGAGCGATCGCCCGGCCCAGTCAGTGCGAAACGGGCCTGGCTCAATCGCGGTTACACGAATGCCGAGCGGCTCGACTTCTTTCGCAAGCGCCTCGGTCAAACCTTCCACGGCAAACTTGGTGGCGTTGTAGAAGCCGGAGCTTGGGGCGCCAACCAATCCACCGACCGAAGAGATGTTGATGATATGGCCACTGCCCTGGGCCCGCATACCGGGCAGCACCTTGCGTATCAGTGCTACCAATGAATAGAAATTGGTCTCGAACATGTCACGGACATCCCGGTCATCGCCTTCCTCGACCGCGGCGAGGTAGCCGTAACCGGCATTGTTCACCAACACATCGATAGCGCCGAATTTTTCACCGGCCTGCGCGATTGCCGCGTCAACTTGGGCGTGGTCATTAACGTCGAGCCCGATCGCGAGCGCGGTCTCGGCATAATCGGCGACGATGTCACTGATCTGTTCAATATTACGCGCCGTGACCACGGCGCGGTGGCCGTGCTCGAGGACCCTTTGTGCCAATGCCCGGCCCAGCCCGGTCGAACAACCGGTGACAAACCAGACCGGGATAGACCGCTTTTCTGATGACATGCTCAGTCTTTCATTAATTGATTCAAGTGAAATTAATGGCTCGTGCGTTACTCGAGCCTCGCGTGCTGTTCAAGGATACCCCGCCGCAGAACCATCATTGTGCCTACAGTCCGAACCGCGTCCACTCGAGCCAGTCCGGCCTCACAGCCAGCGCAAAGCCGAGCAGCAGCATCACGACACCGCTAATCAGTTTCAGTACCCGGCCGCCACGCTCCTGTAACTTGGTGATGCGCAATGTCGCAACGGCTGCTGCAAGCAGCAAAGCATCATCCAGCATGTAGAACACGTTGTACAGCGCCAGATATGCATAGTACTGCCAGGCGGGCAGATTACGCGATGCAAGCACCTGGGTGTATACCGCGGGCAGGCCGCTGGTGCAGAGAAACTCGACCATGTTCACCATTACCGCGAGCACGATCACTGCGCCCAGCGCTGCTCCAATGCTCTCCGCACGCAGCACCTGTCGCGCACGGATATAGATGGCGGGCTTTGCCGATTCCGGGATGCTAAGCGATACGCCGTACCCGAGCGCGAAATAGTCTTTGACATTGAACACGCCGATCGCCATCGCAATCATGCCCAGGATAATCTGCGTAACACGTGACACGCCCACCAGAAGGAACACGTTTAGCCAGGCCGCCATAAAGGCGAAATAGACAATGCCGCTGGTAAGGATAAATGTTCCGCCGATGAGCAGGACCTTGGAGCGGTCTTTGAGATTAACCAGGAGTGACAGCACGAAGACCAGGACCCACATCGCGCACGGATTGAAACCGTCGAGCAAGCCGATCGTTGCTGTAAACAAGGGCAACCCGAGCCGCGCCGGGTCAATTTCGCTAAGCGCCGGATTCGGCAACTGCGTGTGCCCGGCCGACGCCAGCGGTTTGCCGGCGAGAATCGCTTCAATTTCTCTTGGTGTCTCGGTCGCGCTCCAGCCGATCAGGTAGTGATCGCCGACAAGAAAGGCAGGCACGCCGGGTCTTGTCACCTGATGCGCTGCGTTGAGCATGACGAAGCGCTCGCGCGCGGCGCTATCACGCACCACGTCGTAGTAGATGACCCGTGTCTGTGGTCGCCGCGTCTGTAGTTCGGCGAGATAGTCTTTTGCTTCGGCGCAATAGGGACAACCCTGACGTCCCCACATCTCAATTGTATTTGGTGCCGCAAAAACGAATTGTGGTATGACGGTGATCAGAATTAACAAGGACGCGCGAGCCAAGCTGGTCGTGGCGCGCAATATTGATAACACCATTATTTACTCGTATCTGCTTGCAGGATGGTAGTCAACATCAGACGACAGTATTGGATAATGCTCTGCAAGCACAATTGATTCGTGTCAATTACATTCAGCTTACAGCCATCAACATGGACACAACTTGAACAGGTCGAAGTCGTCTCTGTGAAACGAGTGGTCACGCTAAAGCAATAGCGCGATGGATACTTTGCTGTTCAGCTTGGCAACCGGCTTCGGACTCGGTTTGAGTCCGTGGATTCCCGGCACCATTGGTGCATTATTGGGACTCCCGATCGTGTTGCTGAGCGCAAGACTGGCATGGTGGAAACAGCTTGTAGTGGCGCTTGTGCTGTGTCTGGTTTCAGGTGTCATCTGTGAGTTGGCACAGACCAGCATCGGAGCAGATGATCCCGGGGAGGTTGTGGCCGACGAGTATCTGACCCTGCCCGTGGCCACTGTGGGGTTGCCGGTGACGAAGCATCCCGTATTGTTGGCAACGATTTTTGTGGTGAGCCGTTTGCTTGACTACGTCAAACCTCCACCAGCACGTCTGATGGAAAGCGTGCCGGGCGGCGCCGGAATGGTGCTCGACGACATCATTACAAACTGTTACGCCTTGCTACTTGGCTGGGCTTTTTTCATCTACGTGCTGCGGCGTAGAGCGGACTGACGATGGCCGGACTTGTCAGCTTTTGCCGAGGTGGAGGCCTCCGTCGACCAGTATGGTTTCGCCGGTAACCTGCGCCGCGCCCTCGAGCATCCACACCGCCACCTCCGCAACGTCATTTGGCGATGCGGCTTTTTCCAGCGGTACCGTCTTTGCGTAGTCGGATTTGAACTTGGCGTAATCCTGCTCGCTGAATCGAGACGAATGCCAACGAGTGTCTATGAAACCAGGACATACCACGTTGACCCGGATTTCCGGCCCCAAAGCGCGCGCCAGAGACAGTGTCATTGCATTGAGCGCGCCCTTGGACGCAATGTATGCGGTTGACGATCCGAAGCCGCGAACGCCGGAAATGGACGAGATGTTGACGATCGCAGCGTTGCCGCGTTGCTTCATTGCCGGCACGCAGGCGCGAATCATCTGGTAGGGGCCAATAACGTTCACGTTATAGAGCTGTTGGAAGTCTTCGGCATCGAGCGCATCGAGATCGGAGGCGCGGGCAAATTTGGTAATGCCGGCGTTATTGACCAGCGCGTCGATCTGGCCCCACTTGTCGAGTGCGGTTTCAGCGAGTGCACGACAGTCGGCGTCTTTCGAGACGTCTCCTTTGGCCAACAAAGCGTCACTGCCAGCGGCCACGCATTGTTCGACTACTTGCCGGGCGTCGTCCTCGCTTCGGCTGTAGTTGACGAGCACGCGGCAACCTTTCGCTGCCAGCTGTCTGGCGCAAGCCGCTCCGACTCCCGTACCCGCCCCGGTGACAATACAGACTGCATTCTCGAGATTCATTGTCGATCCTTTTTAGTAGTAGTTCGTGGAAACTCAGCCGTGCAACCTGTGTGGTGCCGAGCAGCGCAGTGATTGCCGGCTGCGCTACTCGTCTTAGGCAGGTTTCTTTCGCCTCTGGATTTGGTTAGTCTAACGGGAAGCCGGAACGAGCTGGAGTGTATTTATGGCGCACGTGAAGACCGATGACGGTGTAGAACTCTATTACGAAGAGACGGGAAGCGGCACGCCGATCGTGTTCGCCCATGAGTTTGCGGGTGATTTTCGCAGCTGGGAGCCGCAGGTAAGGCACTTTTCCAGACGCTATCGCTGCATTACCTACAATGCTCGCGGCTACCCGCCTTCCGAGGTGCCGCCAGATGGCTCCTCATACTCTCAACAGCGTGCCCGGGATGACATCCGGTGCGTGCTCGATGGCCTGGACATTGAGCGAGCGCACATCGTAGGCCTCTCCATGGGTGCGTTCGCGACATTGCACTTTGGAATAACGTATTCGCATCGGGCACTATCGCTGGTAGTGGCGGGATGTGGTTATGGCGCGCATCCCGACCAGTATGAAAACTTCCAGAAGGAATCGGAAGCGCTCGCCGAAACGATTCGCGAAACGGGTATGGAACATGTTGCCGCGACTTATGGTCATGGTCCGGCGCGGCTGCAGTTGCGGGAGAAAGATCCACATGGTTTTGAGGACTTCATCCGTTTCTTCAGTGAGCACTCGGCCGAGGGTTCGGCGAACACGATGGAGAACTATCAGGGCAAGCGGCCGTCACTTTATTCGTTGCGGAAAGAAATGGCCGGCATTACGGCCCCCCTGCTGGTCGTGGCCGGCGACGAAGACGATGCAACGCTGGAACCGTCGCTTATGATGAAGCGAACAATTGCCACTTGCGGGCTGGCGATGCTGCCGAGGAGCGGCCATGTGCTGAATATTGAAGAGCCTGCATTGTTCAATCGGCTGCTCGAAGATTTTTTCCACACGGTCGAGGCGGGACGTTGGACGACTCGCGAAACCGGACTTGAATGACGCCATGAGCGAAGCACTGTCTCATCTTCGTGTGATTGACCTGACGCGGGTTCGTGCTGGCCCGACTTGTGTCAGGCAGTTTGCCGACTGGGGTGCGGATGTGATCAAAGTCGAGATGCCTGCCACCACTGGCGACGTCTTTGGTTTCGCGCGCGATGGTTCGGACTTTCAGAACCTTCAGCGCAACAAGCGCACGATCACTCTCAATCTGAAAGACGATCGTGGAGTCGCGGTACTGAAACGCCTGGTCAGGACGGCCGACATTCTGGTTGAGAACTTCCGACCGGGAGTAAAACACAAACTGGGTATCGATTACGAATCTCTGAGTGAAGACAATCCGCGTTTGATATACGCCAGCATATCGGGCTTTGGTCAGGACGGCCCGTATCGCGACCGAGCCGGATTTGATCAGGTGGCTCAAGGCATGGGTGGTTTGATGTGGGTGACCGGCTTGCCTGGGCATGGCCCGGTACGTGCGGGTATTCCGGTTGCCGACCTGAGCGCCGGTCTGTTTGCCGCGATTGGCATTTTGATTGCGTTGCAGGAGCGCAGCGTTTCCGGCAAGGGACAATGGGTGCAAAGCTCGCTGCTCTCGGCGATGGTAACGATGATGGACTTTCAGGCGGCACGCTGGCTGGTAGAGGGTGAGGTTCCGGAGCAAGCCGGCAACGATCACCCGACGTCGATGCCGACCAGTGTTTATCCGACCTCGGATGGTTTCGTCAACATTGCGGCGGCAGGCGACGCGATCTATGCACGGATGTGTATCGCGCTGGACATTCCGGAATTGGCTGATCATCCGGATTATGCGACTGCCGAGCTGCGCTCACGCAACCGCGTCGCGCTGAGTGATGCCATTGCAGAGCGCTCCAGGCAGTACACGTCAGACGAACTGATCGTACTGCTCAACGATGCCGGCGTGCCGTGCGGTCCGATCTACAAAATGGATGACGTTTTCGAAGATGAGCAGGTTCGGCATCTTGGAATGGCGGTCAAGGTTCCCCGTACCGGGGGTGAGGATCTGCGGCTGGTTGGACCGGCAATGCGCTTGTCACGCACCCCTTCGCAGATGAAACGGGCTATGGGTCCGGCAGGAGAGCACAACGAGGAAGTTCTGCGCGAACTCGGTTACGCAGATAGCGAGATCGCCGCGTTGCGGTCGGACGAGGTGATTTGAGGGTTGGCCTATGAGTGAGGGGGTATTACGAGTCGAGCGCGACGGTCCGATCGGTCGCTTGACATTCGATAACACTGCAAGGCGTAACGCGATCAACGCCGCAATGTGGCAGGCGATACCGCAAGCCGTTTCCGAGTTCAATAACGATGCCGAGATCCGCTGCATCGTATTGCGAGGCGAGGGAGAGACTGCGTTTGCCGCTGGCGCGGACATATCTGAATTCGAAACCAGGCGATCCAGTGAGGAGCAAGTGCGCGCCTATGAGGCCGGCGTTGACGCAGCGCATGCCGCACTCGAATCGTCACCGAAACCGGTGATTGCATTGATTCATGGATTTTGTGTCGGCGGCGGTCTTGCCACGGCGCTGTCGTGCGACCTGCGTTATGCCGCTGACAGCGCCCGCTTTGCGATTCCAGCGGCACGACTGGGCTTGGGTTACGGTGTGCACGGTAACAACAGACTGGTCGCCACGGTCGGCCACGCGGCGGCGCGTGAAATCATGTTCACCGCGCGGCTCTATGATGCAAAAGAGGCGCTGGCCATGGGCCTGGTGAATCGTGTCATGCCCGACGATGTGCTTGACGAGTATGTTGAAAAGTTAGCGCGCGACATCGCGGCCAACGCGCCATTGACGGTCGCTGCGTCGAAAATTGCCTTCGAAGCGTTGATTTCGCCGGTCGGGGATTTCTCCTCTGCTCAAACAGCCGTAACGGCTTGCATGGCCAGCGACGACTACATAGAGGGGCGGCGCGCGTTCATGGAGAAACGAAAGCCGCAATTCAAGGGCAAGTAATGGTTCGATCTGCGTCCCGGTATTGTCCAGAAGTTCGGTTCGATAAGAAATCAAGTCAGAAACTTAGTCCTGCTTCCGACGCATGGCGTGCACTGGTGTCGCTTATTCCCGACGACAAACTTCGTGCCAAAGCCAATAGCATCGGTTGGCTGCGACGGTCCGATTTTTGCAGAAATCGATGAATCAATAATGTCATCTATTGCGTCTGCACAGTGCGCATAGCCGTTGATGCCAAGAAGACGATTTCGAATTGCAAAACGGACCTCCCGTAGCTCATTCATCAGCAGATGGTGGAGTCATCTGTTGTTCTTGTGGAAGACCAGTGATCGCGCACCGTGGTACGTTGCCGGTGGCGCGGCGATGGTATTGGCCTTGTTCACGACGGTGATGCATGCAATGGTGGCCAATGAGACGAATCGTCGTGAATTATCTTGCCTTGCCATGAACGTCTATTACGAGGCGCGGGGCGAGCCGGTCGAAGGACAACACGGCGTCGCGGCCGTGACCATGAATAGGGTACTTGACTCCCGTTACCCGAACACCGTCTGCGAGGTCGTACACCAAAAACGATGGGACTATCTAAGAAAACGATACGTAAGCGCCTTTTCGTGGACGGAATTCGACAGTGTGCCCGAGCCAGAGGGCCAAGCGTGGCATCGCGCCGTCCAAGTCGCTGAAGTCGCGATCGACCGGCGAGGAGAGCAGATGCTGGAAGGCGCAGTGCATTATCATGCCCGGCATATTCGGCCAAGCTGGTCACGCGGGAAGAAGCCGGTGGCCAGAATTGGACGGCATGTGTTCTACCGTTAGTCGCCAAGTTGAGACAGTTTGCGTTTGGACAAGCCCGGTGCGGTTGATGCATGATTCGCGCATTGGCACATGCAGGACGCCTCCTGTTCCGCTAGGAGAAATCGGATGAAGATTCTAGTAATCGCATGCCTGGCGGGCATGCTGTTATCGGCCCCCCCAGCGTTTGCGATTACGATTGGCGCGCAAGTGGAAGGCCCGCTACTAAGCGAACAGCGTGTCATTGAGATTGTCGGGCAGAATTTGCAGGGCGAGATCGCCAATGTCGAGGACCTCGAACAGGGGGGCATATATCGCTTGTACGCGCGCGTGGCCTCGAAGCACATTGGTCCGGGAAGCTGGTTCCTCTATCTTGCCGAAATTCAATTGCAGCGCCAGGTGGTCGATGCTGAAACGCGGCGTCGTTATTGGGCGTCGATTCGTTCCGCGGTACTTTGGGGCACGGTACCGTCGGAAGCTGAAGTGCGCGATGCCCTGGAATCGCTGCTCGATGAGAAAGTCAGTCAATGGCAAACTGACTGAACAGGTACGCGAAGAAGCGCGTTTCAAAGACGGGGAGGCGACCGGCTGGTTGAAGACAAGAAGCGCCGTTCGCCAGTGCGGTTCAGTGGTCCAAGAACCGCACCGATCAAGTGGGCATGGTGCTCGCGACGGAAGTCTTCAAGCCCCGATCAGATCATGACCACAAGCCGGGGTCAGGGGAGTTGGTCGAGCAATCCTTGTGCTTTTGTTGCCGGGTTGCTGTCGGGGTAAGTAGCGACCAGATCTTCCAATGCGCCACGAGCACCCGACGCGTCACCTTTTTCGAGATATGCCTTGCCGAGCAGAAACATGGTATCCGGGGCTTTTTGGCTCTCGGGATGATCGATCAGCAGCATCTCTCCGGTCTCGATTGCATTGTCATATGAACCCTCACGCAACAATGCTTCGGCTAGCCAGTAACGCGCATTGAGAGACAAGGGGTCATCACCATACAGCTGCAGGAATGCCTGGAAATCGAGGACCGCAGCTTCGTATTCTCCGTCTCGATATTTCTCCAACGCCGATTCGTAGACTGTCTCCGTGGTGTTGGTCTCGATCGGTGCCTGGGTAGCTGTTTTTACCACCTCATGCATTGCATTGAGAGCGTCCTCAAGCTGTCTTATCCTGCTCTCCAGCGTGGCGATCCTTGCCTTTTCCTCACTGGTGTCGACGTCAGGCTTCGCCTCGATAGTGGCTATGCGCGCGTCAAAGTCTACCGCGATCTTTTCCTGGCTTTTACGAGCACGTTCTGCACTTTCAACCAATTCTTCGATCTGTCCGCGCAAACTGGAGATTTCAGCTGACAGAGCCTCGTTCTGATTAAGTAACTGCAGTAGCTGGTAGGCATTGGTGTCGTCGATTGGTGCAGGCACGTCGTCAGCACGGACCGGCGCCGTGACGAGCGCCAACAGCAACGCGGCGAGCCTGATACCGCACCGTAAGTTGAGGTCTGATGAGTTCATCTGTCTGATCTCATGGTTGGCTGCTGGTCAGCCGGCCCTGACGATCTGGCGTCATATCCGGCCATTCACCTCGCATGGCTGCAACGCGTCTTCAGTAATCAAACATCGGATAAGCAATATCGGCTCGACGGTTCTGCGCCCACGCTTCCTCGGTAGCACCGTATGCGACCGGGCGCTCGGCGCCGTAGCTGACTGCCTCGATCTGGCGTGATGGCACACCGAGCGCGAGCAGTGCGCGTTGGATCGCGTCGGAACGACGCTGACCCAGCGAGATGTTGTATTCGGGGCTGCCTCTGTCATCGCAGTTTCCCTCAACGAATATCTTTACCGTTGGGTTAACGATCAAGAAGCGCGCGTGAGCCGCAATCAGCGAAGCGTACTTGGGATCGATTTCATAGCGATCGAAATCGAAAAAGACTGATTGCTCGAGCAGTATCGGGTCCGCCTCACGCAATTGCTCCTTGGTTACCATGCCGACCAGGCTGGGATCGTCGCCATCTTCAAGTCGCTGCTGACGCAGTATCTCCATCTGCCTGGCTTCCTCCTGTCTGCGCAGTTCTTCTTGCAGGCGCGCTTCTTCTTGACGCCGTTCCTCTTCTTGCAAACGCATCTGTTCCTGGCGCCGCTCCTCGGCGGCGATTCTTTCAGCTTCACGCCATTGCTCCTCCTCGAGCTTCGCCGCTTCCTGCCGGCGAGCCTCTTCTTCCTGGCGGCGAACTTCCTCCTGGCGCCGCAGTTCTTCCTGGCGCGCTTCTTCCTGGCGGCGCATTTCCTCCTGACGGGCCGCTTCCTGTGCGGCAAGCTCTTCGCTGCTCAGAGCGCCTTTATCGCCGCTAATACTTGAGCAGGCTGTGAGCAAAATGACCAGGCTCAAAACAAACAAACGTTTCATTGTGATACCTCCACTCGATACGAATCATATGGTCCCCAGGCAACTCCCCGGATATCGTGTGAATAAGTTGCGATTCCCCATCGCGTGCTACCGTCGATTGAAATCGCGCCCAAAGCTCCTCGGCCCTTCACTTCTGTCGCGTAAAGAATTGCTTTTCCGTTTGGAGAAAACGCAGGCGATCGGTCATCCCGGCCAGATGTCAGATATCTCACTTCGCCGTTGTCCATGTTCTGTGCGGCAATACTGAACCGGCCAGCTTCCATTCGCACATATGCGAACCATTGTCCGTCTGCAGCGTACTTAGGGGAAGTGTTATATCGACCGTCAAAAGTGACTCGTTGCGGGCGGCCGCGGCTGTTGACGGGAATCCGATAAATCTGCGGACTTCCGCCGCGATCAGACGTAAATAGAATATGGCGTCCGTCAGGTGAGAAACTGGGTTCAGTATCACGTGATCGGCTGTCGCTGAGCCGTTTTGCATTGCCGCCGCTGGCGTCGATCAGATAGATCTGCGAACCACCGTCCTTTGACAATGTGACAGCGAGCTTTTTTCCGTCTGGAGACCAGGCCGGTGCGGAGTTGGTGCCGCGAAACTTGGACACAACTTTGCGCTTCCCCGTCGTGATGTCGTGCACATAGATTCTCGGTCTCTGGCGCTCGAAGGAGACGTAGGCCAGACGGGTGCCGTCCGGAGACCATTGGGGCGACATAATCGGCGAATCGGTATCGTAGACCAGCTGCCGGTTGTAACCGTCGGCGTCGGATATGAAAATCTTCGAGCTATGCCCGTCACGAGCAACGTAACAGATCTTTGTTGCGTAAGCCCCCGAATAACCGGTCAGAAGCAGATGTACCCTGTCAGCAATACGGTGTGCCAGGAGCCTCACCGCTGAATCGTTCTCGGTTACCGTGTCTTCGATCAACCGCTCTTGTCTAGCGATGTCAACCAGTGCATATCGCGCTTGGATCTTGCCATTACGTTTGAACGCGTTGCCGATCACGACCATGTCTGTGCCCGATGAGGCGAAATAGTCATAGTCAACCTGGTCGTCGAATCCGGCGCCCAGACCGGCTGCCTCGACCACTCTCATGGCGCTGCTGCGCATCAGATCTGCAGCAACGATCTGACCGATTCGTTGTTCTTCGTCGACCGCCTCGTCGCCGTGGAAAGACAGGACTGCTATCGAGATACGGCTGCCTTCTCCGCCGACAACCTCGACGCTGACCTGGGCTCTTGCCAGCCCCGGCATGGCGGCGATACAAATGATGAATAATGCGAACAGATTACGAATAACCAGTGTCATGAGTTTCACTCTTTCGGGCGAAAATTCAAACGAAGATTTTTGAAGTTGGCCTGGAACAAGCCAGGGTCCTCTGGAACGGGCAGCGGCTGCGCGGCCCATATGGCGCGTTCGACGGCGGCGTCATAAGTCGCCACACCGCTGGTTTTCATTAACCGGACTTCGGTAACGGTGCCGCCGGGCAGCAGTGACACGGTATAAATTGCTTCCGGATTGCCCTGCAGATCCGGGGGCAATATGACTCGCTGGCGGATTCTTGCACTGATGCGGGCACGGTAGTCGTCGGTCAGGGCCCGGGCGGCAGCCTCCTGTTCTTCCTCAGCCTGCTGTTCGTCTCGCCGCTGTTCAGTGGTGGTGCGAATCTGGCTCAGTTCCCGTGCCAGATTTCGCTCGCGCTCCTCGAGGCGCTGTCTTTGCTCGGCAGTTCGCGCTTCGCGCTCGCGGTCCAGGCTATCGTCGAGCCGTGTCGTCTCTTCTTCGCGGAGCAACTCTGCCAGCGCCAGCGCACGCTCTCGTTTCATTGCCTCAACGTCGACTTCGGGCTGTGGTGCTGGTTGCTCTTCAAGCGGCGTCACCGCTACAGGCGGTGGCGGCTCGACGGGAACGGTATTTGTCGGTTCCGGAGACGGCCGCTCGACCTTTTCCCGTACCGGTGCCGCAAGATCTGCCTGCGGTGGCGGCAGTGTTGCCGCTGGCGGCGGCGGAATATCTGGTTGTGCAGGCGGCGGCGCCGGCTCGGCCTGCAGCTTCTGAGGTTGCGGCGCCGGTTCGACTTCGGGTGGCGGCGGAGCGGGTTTGGGTTTGCTTGGTGTGGTGCGCTTGACCTTGGTTGTTGGCAGTGACTCCCACAACTTGACGGAAGCATGCGATTCAACGCGCTGCTGCCAGTTCATGCTCAGAACCAGCATCGCAGCGAACGCAGCGTGGATCCCGAACGTCAGAACGCCGGATGTCACCGGCTTCGGTTCCGGTTCTTCGGCAAACCATCGCACAGTGTCTATTGGCAGGGCGTTCATCGAGCTTGCTTGGGGTTGATTGATACCGGGCTGATTGGTATCGCGTTGGTTGGTGACGGCCGTGACATCATGACTTCGGCAGGGCAAGCAGACCGACGTTTTCGACCCGGCTCTGGATCAGCAGATCCATGGTTTTGAGAACCAAGTCATATTTGATTTCCTTGTCGGCGGTAATGATGACCGCCTGCTGTGGCTTGTCTTGCTGTTTCGTGCGGATCACTTCGGCCAGTTCCTTACGGCTGACCGGGCGGGCGTGACCGGATATGTCGTGATCAATGACCGAGATCGATCCGTTTGCAGCGATCTGCACTTCGATCGGCTCGGCGGGCGGATTGTTCACGTTGCCAACCGAAGGCAGGTTGACGATACCGGGCGTAATCATCGGTGCGGTCACCATGAAGATCACCAGCAAGACCAGCATGACGTCGATATAGGGCACGACGTTAATCTGGCTCACCAGTCGTGGTCGGCGGCGTATCGCCATTTAAGCCGCCTCCTCAAACTGTTCGGGCTCGGCCTCGGCCTGCAGCGTGTTGGACAGTTCCTCCATGAAACTATCGAAACGTGTTGAGAGCCGTTCCAGGTTGCGCACAAAGTGATTGAAGCTGATGACCGCCGGTATCGCCGCGAACAAGCCCATGGCAGTTGCAACCAGTGCTTCTGCAATTCCCGGCGCAACGCTGGCCAGCGTTGCCTGACCGACATTGGCCAGGCCGCGAAACGAATTCATGATCCCCCACACTGTGCCGAACAGACCGATGTACGGGCTGACCGATCCGACCGTTGCAAGGAACGACAAGTTGGTCTCCAGCCGGTCCATCTCCCGCTGGTAAGTCGCGCGCATCGCGCGCCGCGTGCCATCCAACCGGGCTGCGCTGACTGGCTTCTCGGTTTTCTTGCTTCGCTTGGTGAACTCTCGGAAGCCGGAGACGAAAATGCGACTAAGGCTGGCGCTGGGATCTTGTGATCTGGCCGTCTTTTCATACAGCGCCGGCAGGTTGGAACTGGCGAGGAATTCCGCTTCGAAACTGTTGGTTTGTTCCACTGTCTCGCGCAAAGCGAATATTTTCTGAAATATGTACCACCACGACATGACCGACATGCCGAGAAGAATCGCCATGACCAACTGAACCAGGAAGCTGGCTTCGCCGATCAATGCCATGAGACTGAGGTCGTGACTTACGTCCATATGTGATCTCGCTTGTTGTGGTGCTGGCTTTATTGACTCGGGTGTCGCGTTGCGCCGGCAGCGCAGCCTTTTGCGCCTACTGCTGCTAGCGACGTTCCCAGCAGGTAGGAGCAAACTCCGTGCTAGTCGATTCTGGATACTTTGCAGGTGCGCCCAAGACGACGCGATATGCTTCCTTTGAACGTTTCTTGGCTGAAACAGGCCGATTAGGGGCCGCACCAGATGTCATTACCGGTCCAAATCGGTCAGTCGCCGGCATTCTTTAAGGTTTTCCGTGGGTTATGTAGAGGCGAGCATGTCTTTGCTGGACTTCGGGGCGGTTCGTTCGCTGCCAGAAGTGCAATCCAGGCCGTTCCGGAGGGCTAGGGGTTTGCAGCACAAGCCCGTCGCGGCGGTTCACAAACGACGACGATCGGCAGCCGATGTCAGCCCATCGGCAAGCCTTTGATTTCCATTGTTCACTGATTTGAGGCCGCTGATCGATAAAATCGATTTGGAATAGCAGGCGTTGCTGATCAGAGCATTTCTACACGGCGAGATTTGGCTGGGTTTTGAGTCCGAACGCGCGACGCTGAGGCGTGGCTGACACAAAGCTCGAAGCTATGTCGCCTTCTGCATCAAAGACTAGCCCGCTTTCGCTTGTCCGTGGCTAGCTCTGGGTCTCCGACAGGGATTTTTCCTGGGTATTAGAATCAATCGGAGCGGCTTTGGTCTGGTTAGTCCGATCGCCGGTAAAGACCGCGTTACACAGTTTCTCGAAATTCAGGCTCGGACATCGCCAGTCGCCCTGAACGGCATCGCAGCCGATTTTCGTTGCTGCCCCAAGGTGCGCGTCTGACTCGATGTCGCCTCCGATCACTTCGATGTTCAGTTCGCGTGCCATTTGCACCGTTGCCGCGAGCACCGATTGGTTGTGCTCGTCGTCGATTGATTCAGCCAACAGGCCCGGAGCAAACTTGATCGTGTGTACTGGCATGTCGAACAGATAGGTCAGTGCCGAAGCGCCGATGCCAAATTCGTCGATGCAGACCAGGAATCCCATTTCCGATATTTCCAGCAGTGCCGTGATCTGGTCTTCCGCCATTGGCATGTCGGTTTCGTGAATGGCGAACTGCACATGCTGTGGATCGATCTTGGAATCGAGTAAGAGCCCGCGCAATTGCCTTACCAGCGAGTCTGGTCGGGCGAGTTGTCGCGGTGACAGACTGTGAACAACGCGCAGCGGCCAATGTCCCATTGCTTTCCACTTGCGGATCGCTTCGAAGGTCAACCATAGGGCGGTTTCGCCTAGTGGGGCTGCCATTCCGGTCTCTTCGGCTATGTGCATGAAGTCGCGCAGTTCAATGGTTCCGAGCTTTGGATGTTGCCAGCGCAGAAAACTCTCAACGCCGAATAGATCTCCGGAGTCGAGTTTAAAGAACGGCTGGAAGTGAACTACGAACTCATCCTTGAATATCGCTGAACGAAGGTCGCTTTCCAGCGTCAAACGTTGCCTGGCCCGCTCACCCATTTCCTCCGAGAAGAAGGAGATTCCGCCGTTGATCGCTTTCCTGGCGTTACGCACTGCGAGGTCGGCGTTACGCAGCAACGCCGCTGCGTCCTGAGCATCGGTCGGAAATACGCTGACACCGATATCAGGTCGAGGCGCAAAACTGTGTTCGCCAATGTAGATTGGCGCGCTCAGAAAGGACTGAATCCTGACCGCAAGTTTGTTGGCTACGTCCGGGTCACTGAGACTTTGGATCAGTACCGCAAACTCATCGCCTGCTAGTCGTGCCATGGTGTCCTGCCGGCGGCTGATCCGCGAGATGCGCGTAACCATTTCCCGGAGGTAATCATCACCCGCATCACGTCCCAGGGTGTCGATAATTTTGCGGTGCTGGCCGGTATCGATGGTGAGCACCGCTACGAAGCGGCCTTCGGCCTGGGCGTTGGCGACGGCAAGTTTCACCGATTCCACGAAGCGCGCCTGATCGGCGATTTCCTTAAGTGGATCGCGAAATTCGTTTTCTGTTGAAGCCGCGTTGCCTTGTTTGCTCGCCGCCTCACGGAACGAGGCAATCAGGCATGGGCCGGTTTCTTCCGAATCGAAGCGCTTGAGACTGATGTCAAGTGCGATCTCGCTACCGTCCTTGCTCAGCGCCCGGGTGTCTTGAACATGAGAGACGCGAGATAGTTCTTCTTCCTCGGTCACTTCGAAGAAACGAACTCGCCACGCCGCATAATCGCTTTGCAATTCCTCGGGTGCCAGATGTTCCGCTTTCTTTGCAAGCAGTTCTTCCGAGGAGAAACCGAGCAAACCCTGCATCAGGGAGTTTGCCGCGATGATGTCGCCGTTCTCGGCAATCATCATGACCGCGTCTGGCAGGGATTCGATGTGCTCTCTCATGGTTGGCTTTGGCGCAATCGACGGTGGTCTCGGTGACCCGGTGATAAAGCAGAAAACATGCCGCGGCATGCAAGGCGCGGGGGCTGGTTGGATAGCCGAAAAGAAGGCAACGCCCAATACGCAGTGACGCAGCCCGTCGCTGCCGCGAACGTCAACGCGGCACTTTCCGTCTGCTTCAATGAGATACGCCGTACACTTATCACGTCGCGTGAATTTTGCGCGGTAGCAGAACCAGTGTCGCGTATCTGCGCGCAATGCTGTTTTCGGGTAGCGTGCACTGACTATGGCAGCTAACGCACGCTCGAATAAGCCGATCGCTGCCTGTGTCGCTGGTTTGTTTACCGCTCTTTGTCGCGCTGTTATCTAAGCAAACGTCCGGGCAATGCGCCAGTGTGCTCGTCGTTGGAAACGATTTCGGTTCCAGAGACGAATGTGTGCAAATAGCCGTCGGCTCGCTGTATCAGACGCTTGCCGCCAGCGGGCAGGTCGTACACCACTTCGGCTTCACGCAGCCGCAGTCGCTCGAAGTCGATGACGTTGATATCCGCTCGATAGCCTGGAGCAAGCAATCCACGGTCGGACAGGCCGTATCCCATGGCGCTATCCAACGTGTGTTTCTTCACCAGGAATTCGAGTGGCAGCCGCTCGCCGCGCTTGCGGTCGCGTGCCCAATGAGACAGAAGAAAGGTCGGCGCGCCTTCGTCACACACTATGCAAACGTGTGCGCCGCCATCGCCAAGCCCCATAACCGTAGCCTCGTCCAGTAACATCTCGCGCACGACCTCGAGATTACCCTCCGAGTAATTCTCAAACGTATGCGCCAGTAATCGCTTGCCGTGGTTTGACATCATTGCTTCGAGGGCGATTTCCCAGACACTGCGCCCGGCCGCTGCCGCTATTGAGCCAATACTTGTTTCGGTCGACGGTTCATAGTCGAAGTTTTCATCGACTATATAGGTTCGCGGCATCCATTCACGCACGCGACGCGTGTGCTCGTCGTCCGGTATCTGCGTTACGAGTACGCTGCGCAACTCGGAATCGTGTTTCAGCCGGTCAAAGCGCTGAGCAGGAGACAAGCTTGTCATGTCCTTCCACGCCGGGTGGGTGGAGAAGGGATTGATAGTGGTTTCAAGCCCCATCATGATTACGATCGGTCGACAACCTACTTGCGCGTTTATGCTCAACCCGGCGGCGCGCGCTTCGTGAACTTGCTGCCGCGTCTGACGCCATA
Source organism: Betaproteobacteria bacterium (assembly GCA_020354125.1). GTDB lineage: Bacteria > Pseudomonadota > Gammaproteobacteria > Burkholderiales > Eutrophovitaceae > SG8-40. The sequence goes on from CP070643.1 coordinate 2,743,170, forward strand.
GTTCAGGGGCATTGTTTACCTGTAGCAGGAGAATCGAAAGCGGCCGACCCGATAATTCCGCTGCCATACGGAGAATCTCGAATTCGCCGGGTCCAAAATCAGAGTTGACTTCGAACACGCCGCGACCAGCACGCTTCATCGCCAGTGCCAGACCTTTAATTTCGGCTTCTCCGGCAGACAGGCTCGGCGTGTTGCGGCCGTCGCGCGTCAGATGTTTGATTGTTCTCGACGTCGTGAATCCGAGCGCGCCGGCTTTCAGCGCCTCTTCGAGCAGACCACCCATTGCTGTGATGTCGTCGTCTGTTGGCCTGCTGGTATGGTCTGCTCCGCGTTCGCCCATGACGTAGAAGCGCAGTGGCGCATGTGGCACCTGCGCCCCGATGTCGATGGCTTTCGGAGCGGCGTCGAGCACATCGAGAAACTGTGGAAAAGACTCCCAATTGAAGCTTACGCCCTCGGCAAGCACGTTCCCGGGGATGTCTTCAACGCCCTCCATGAGGTCAATGAGGTAAGGAGATTGTTTCGGCCTGACGGGTGCGAACCCGACGCCGCAGTTGCCGAAAATTGCAGTGGTGACGCCGTGCCACGATGATGGCGTGAGGTATGGGTCCCACGTCGCCTGGCCGTCATAGTGCGTGTGAATGTCGACGAACCCGGGCGTGACCACCGCACCCTCTGCATTGATCCTGCGACGAGCTCGACCGAGGTTGCGGCCAAGCTCGGTGACAATGCCATCGTTTACGGCGACATCAGTGATGCGGGCCGGCGCGCCACTTCCGTCAACGATATTGCCGCGCTCAATAATCAGATCGTGCATGCGTGTTCTCTAGTGTGACTTTGCGGATGACTCCGCACTGTTTGAAAGTCGGAACTTTGACTAGTGCAGTCGCGGCTTTTTCAGAAAGTCGTTGCGGTCTGCTGACTTGATTTCAAAGCGCAGAACATCGCCTTCACGGGCAATGGTCAGGGGGATTGTTGTGCCTGCGGGACCGGTCTGCCAAGCCGTGCGAAATAGCTGCGCCAGGCTGCTGGTTCTGTGTCCGGCCACTTCCAGAACCAGGTCACCTTGTTTGATCCCGGCTTTTGCAGCCGGTCCGTGTTCCGCAACGCCGCCGACGACGAGATTCTTACCCGATTCCGTGGTGTACATCCCAAGCCACGGGCGTGGCGGTGTGCCAGGGCGTCCGGTTGTAAGCATGCTCTGTAATATTGGCTTGAGCAGGTCGATGGGGACCACCATGTTGCCCTGCACGGCTTCACCATCGACTGCTTCCTGCACCAGAAGCGAGCCAATGCCAAGCAACCGTCCGTCATGACCGACTAGCGCCGCACCTCCCCACTGCGGGTGTGCCGGCGCGATGAACAAGGCTTCGTCGAGCACGTATTCCCAATAGCCGGCAAACTCGCGCTTGTCGATCAGTTTTGCCTTCAATGCGTGTTGCCGTCCGCCTTGGCCAAGGAAGAAAACGTCGTCACCGGTTTGGCACGCCTGCGCGTTGCCAAACTCAAGCATCGGTGCGCCCAGTTTTCCGAGTGGCTGAATCAAACCGAACCCTGTCGCCTGGTCATAGGCCAAAGGGTGTCCTGCAACGACGTTTCCATCGTTGGTTGTCAGCCAGATGGTTTCGGCCTCGGTAATCAAATAGCCGATAGTCAATACGGTTCCGTCCTCGCGGATTACGACGCCATTGCCAACGCGCTCGGTGCCGAGGATCGACGCCGTAAAGGCGTCTTCCGGTATTTCGGCTCGCACGTTGACAACCGCGTCAAGAGCCGCGTCCAGATCAAAGCTGACGTCGTCCGAATCCGGCTGCAGATCTTCTGGAAAGGACCATTCTTCGACGTCGGACATAGACGGAGCGAGGAAAACTGTTTGGATTGATGCAGTCAGCGTGTTGGTTCGCGCCAACGCTTTGGCAGAAATTCTACGCTATTGCGCCTTAGTCGTCTGCATTGCTTCATTTTGCGCTGGCGACAGATGCGTCCAGATTACTTGCCTTGCCGGAACAAACCCTGCGTTGGGTCAGCTGGCAGGCTCAAGTACTGGCGAAGATTGCGCTGACGTTTTCTTGTCGGGACATGATCGGTTTGCCAGAGCCAGTTGTCTTTGCTTCCACGCCTGGCGTAGTTCAGCGTCTCGCCCTTGATGCACTTCTTGTGCGCGTATTTTCACGGTGATGAGCCGCGATCAGATCTGCCAGCAGTTCAAAGTCGACGGCCAGTGGGCTGCTGCGCCGCATGACCAGTGCAATCGTGCGCGACGGTACGCGGTGCGAAAAGGGTCGCGCCGCTAATTGACTTCCGACCAGCGCGCCGGCTTTGATGACCATATCCGGCAGCAAGGTCACACCCATACCGTTGTGCACCATCTGCAGCAGGGTAAACAGACTGGTTGCTTCCAGGTCGCTGTGACGGGCAGCCATGCGTCTTGCGCCGCAGGCTTCGATCGTATGGTCTCGCAGGCAGTGGCCCTCCTCGAGCAAGAGCACGCTCGCCGTGTCAATATCCTTGATAGCGATTTCCTTCTCGCGGGCCAGTTTGTCTCCCTGGCGCGCAACAAACCAGAATTCGTCCTTGAATAGCTCGCGAACGATGAGATCGCCAGTATCGTAAGGAAGCGCTATGAGCGCGAAATCCAGGTCGCCCGATTCGACCCGATCGATGAGGCGCTCAGTCAGATCCTCTCGCAAGTACAGCTGCAAATGCGGATGCGCCTCACGCAGCACGGGTAACACCATGGGCAGAAGGAATGGCGCAATAGTCGGAATAACGCCGAGCCGCAGCAGACCACTGAGCGGCTCCTGCGAGCCTCGCGCCAGCTGAACCAGGTCTTCCGCCTGCGCCAGCATCTTGCGTGCACGTTCAACCACTTCGTAACCAAGCGGAGTAAAACGTACGTTGCGCTTGTCACGCTCAACCAGCATCGCGCCGAGTACGTTCTCCAGCTCCTTGATCCCTGCCGATAATGTTGACTGCGTCACGTACAGACTTTCCGCCGCGCGTCGGAAATTGAGGGTTTCCGAAAGCGTCACCAGATAGCGAAGCTGTCGCAATGATGGCAATGCGTTACTCATATCGCATATTGTTTAGAGCTATGTTTGCCATTCTATCGGTCTGCGGCAAAACTGAAAAAGCGGGCGGAGCGTGGGAGTAGCTGCAAGAAAGTCCGCCCAAGATGAACCGGCAAATTGCGCACCCGTGAATCGTCACGCAGGGTCTGTGCGACGAACAGGGCGCGCTTCAGTTGCTGGATCGTTGACCAGAAATTCTTTTAGAAACTGGAAGGGCCCACGAAGAGAGTTCTTCGTGGGCCCCCTCCCTGCCGCTCTTCAAGGCGGCTATTCTCCTCCCCCTTTTACGGGCGACTGTAAACTCGGGACCGCAAGCTTAAGCGGCTTTTGGGCTGACGTCCAGTTCGACACCGCACTCGCACTGCAGCTGGCTAACTGATCTGCCGGTCTGCAAATGCCGGGCTCATGGCATTGCCGCCATTTGTGACACGACTCCAGCCCTTGACGAAGTTTTCATAAAATCAGAGGGCTAAGCATTATCGTGAACATCGCGTCTGAGTAGTGCTGGCGTCAGTGTTGCGCTGCGGAACGACGTCTCAGCAGGCCTGTCGATCAGAACAATGTCCTTTGCTGGGTGTTTGCATCGACAACCGCCAAAGCGGTCATATTCACCAATCGCCGCACCGTCGCGGTAGGCGTCAGAATATGAACCGGTTTGTCGGCGCCAAGCAAGATCGGACCAACGGTGATGCCTTCGCCTCCAGCGATCTTCAGAAGGTTGAACGCAATGTTGGCCGCATCCACATTCGGCATGATCAGCAGGTTGGCTTCACCTCTAAGCCTGGAGTCCGGATGCATGCGGTCGCGAATCGCCTCGGAAAGTGCCGCGTCACCGTGCATTTCGCCATCGATTTCCAGGTCAGGTGCGGCACGCTCGATCAGGTCAAGTGCGTTGCTGACTTTCGATGCCGTTGGCGCATCGTCTGTACCGAAGTTCGAGTGCGACAACAGCGCGACTTTTGGCGTCAACCCGAACCGGCGCACCTCGTCAGCTGCCATCAGAGTGATTTCGGCGAGCTGCTCGGGCGAAGGATCCTCATTGACATAGGTATCTGCGACAAACAATGTGCGCCGTGGCAGCAGCAGTACGTTCATGGCGGCAAATATCGAAGCCTCAGGTTTCCGCCCGATCACGTTACCGATGTGCCGCAGATGATCCTTGTGTCGACCGAACGTCCCGCACAACAGTGCATCGCCTTCGCCACGCCGCAACAGCATGGCGCCGATCAGAGTCGTCGATTGGCGTACGTGTGCGCGTGCATCGTCCGGTGACACGCCTTTGCGCCGCATGATTGTGTAGTAGTCCTGCCAAACTTCCTTGTAGCGAGGATCGCTTTCCGGGTTCACCACTTCAAAGTCATTGCCGGGAACCAGGCGTAATCCGGTCCGCTTTATACGCATTTCGATGACTTCGGGACGTCCGATTAGAGTTGGTTGCGCGAGTTTTTCGTCGATCACAGTTTGCACTGCATGCAGAACCCGCTCATCTTCGCCTTCTGCATAGATGACGCGGCGCGGCGCCGATTTCGCTGCGGCAAACACCGGTTTCATCACAAATCCGGTTTGGTACACAAAATTGCTGATTTGGTCGCGATATGCAGTCATATCCGCGATCGGGCGCGTGGCAACGCCACTGTCCATCGCGGCCTGCGCGACAGCGGGCGCAATTCTGGTAATGAGCCGCGGATCGAACGGCGTAGGGATGATGTAGTCCGGGCCGAAAGACAGCTCCTGTCCCTCATAAGCGGAAGCGACGATGACCGACTGTTCGGCTTGGGCCAGATCGGCAATGGCATGTACGCAAGCCAACTTCATCTCGTCCGTGATGCGAGTCGCACCAACGTCGAGAGCACCGCGGAAAATGAACGGAAAACACAGCACGTTGTTGACTTGATTTGGATAGTCCGAGCGGCCGGTGGCAATGACTGCATCCTTCCGTACCGCCTTGACTTCCTCAGGCAGAATTTCCGGATTGGGGTTGGCAAGTGCCAATATCAAAGGCTTGTCGGCCATCGTCTTGACCCACTCCTGCTTGATGGCGCCAGGGCCGGACAGCCCCAGGAAAATATCGGCGCCAGGCAGCGCGTCGACGATCTTGCGCTTGCCCGTCTTGCGAGCATAGCGCGCCTTGTTCGGTTCCATGTCAGGTTCACGGCCTTCGAAGATCACGCCCTTGGAGTCACACACGATGATGTTGTCTGGCTTGATGCCAATTGTGACCAGAAGATCCAGACAGGCAATCGCGGAGGCGCCGGCTCCGGAGCAGATCAGGCGCACGTCGCTGATGTTCTTGCCGACCACTTTCAATCCGTTGATTACCGCTGCGCCGACGATGATGGCGGTGCCATGCTGGTCATCGTGAAAGACAGGAATGTTCATGCGTTCGCGAAGTTCTCTCTCGATGTAGAAACACTCCGGCGCCTTGATGTCTTCGAGGTTGATTCCGCCGAGAGTCGGTTCCAGGGCAGCGATGATGTCGACCAGTTTTTCGGGATCGTTCTCCGCCAGTTCAATATCGAACACATCTATACCGGCGAATTTCTTGAACAGGCAGCCTTTGCCTTCCATCACTGGCTTGCCTGCCAGCGGTCCGATGTTGCCTAGCCCCAGAACCGCGGTACCGTTGGTTACGACGCCTACAAGGTTCGCCCTCGAGGTGAGGCGGGCAGCGCGGGCCGGATCTGCCTCGATCGCCTTGCACGCGTAAGCCACACCCGGCGAGTAAGCAAGCGCGAGGTCGCGTTGGTTGGTGAGCCCTTTGGTGGGCACGACCGAAATCTTTCCCGCCACAGGAAACTCGTGATACTCGAGTGCGTCAATCTCCAGAGGATTGGTCATGAGGGCTCCTTATCGGTGTGATCCTTATTGGTGTGATCCTTATTGGTGCGTTGCTGTTCATGCGCTTTGAAGCATGATACGCGCAGTCGATGCAGGGTTTTGACACGCAACAGGATTTTTTGTATCGCGAAACAAAGTGAATTCATTCGTTTGTTATGCGTCGCGACCGAGGTGATCGGTTCGGATTGCGCAGACGGCTTGCCTGAGTCCGTGCTTGTCCCGTCGGTGGCCCGGACAATGCATACTTGGCTGACTGTGAGCGATGAATTGAGGGCGAGAATTTGAGGCTGGCGATCATCGGCGCTGGCATCAACGGCATCATGAGCGGGTGGGCGCTGCTCGAAGAAGGCCACGACGTGGTGATGTTCGAGCAGGCAGATCCGATGGGTGCTACAAGCAGTGCTTCTACCAAACTGTTGCACGGCGGTTTGCGTTACCTTGAGCATGGCGATTTTGCGCTGGTGCGCGAAGGCCTGCGTGCCAGAGCCTGGTGGCTCGAGCGCGCTCCACAGCACACGCGGTCGATCGAAATCGCGATCCCGGTGTATCGAGATTCGGCACGTTCGCGTCTTACGTTGAAAGCGGGGTTGGTTGCCTACGAATTTCTGGCGGGGCGCTACCGTCTTGGTGGTCATTACTGGTTGAATGGTACCGATCTGTTGCAGCGCGTCCCGCACCTCAGGTCGAACGGCCTGCGTGGAGCGTACCTGTTCCAGGACGGTCAGATGAACGATCGTGCACTTGGAAACTGGGCGCTGAGCCAAATTGTTGGGATGGGCGCAGAGGTGGTTTCCCCGGTTTACGTCGAACGCATTGATACCGATGGCGTGGTTGTGACTTCGCAAGGCAAGCAGAAGTTCGACGGCGTCATCAACGCCTGTGGCCCATGGGCTGCGGCACTGCTTCAGCGCAGTAATGTCAGTTCGCGCCACGGCCTCGATTTGATTCGTGGCAGCCATCTGCTGGTCGCACGCCGGCATGAATGCGGTTTTCTCGTTGAATCACCGGATGACGCTCGTCCCTGTTTCGTCCTGCCGTATGAAGGCTACACGCTGATCGGAACAACTGAGGTACGACAGGCGCTGGACGAGCCTATCGAATGCAGTGAGCAGGAAATTGCCTATCTTTCGCGTGTCTACGAAGCCTTTTTTGACGACAAGCTGGAGCCAGCCGGTGTCGTTTCCACTTTCGCCGGCGTGCGGCCCCTGGTCGCATCGGCGGAGCGCGAAGTCAGCGCCATGACACGAGAATCGGCGATCGAGTGCCAAGGTCGAATCTTGACTATCTTCGGCGGCAAGTGGACAACATCGCGCGAACTCGGGTTGCGTGTGGCGATAATGGCACACGACTGGAACTGATCCGCGGTGAGATGAAATAGCCACCAGAAAAAGTTCCTTTGACCGACAGCGCAAAGGCGCGTATAACGCGCATTGCAAGATTCTCAAGCTGGGAAATCGTTAAGCTATGTGGGCCGCACGCGCGATGCTTGCTCGCTTGTTTGATCTCTCCTTGAAGTTCTGGCAGTTCGGGTGAAAACCTCACCACCATTTTTTACCAATACAGGAAGAGATTGACATGAGTACCGGTACCGTAAAGTGGTTCAATGATGCAAAAGGCTTTGGATTCATTACGCCTGATGAAGGCGGAAAAGATCTTTTCGCACATTTTTCGGCGATTCAGGGAAACGGTTTCAAGACGCTAAGCGAGAACCAAAAGGTGTCTTTCGACGTGACCACTGGTCCGAAAGGCGACCAGGCAACCAACATCAAGCCCATAGATTGATTCTGGCTGCGGATTAATTAGATGCACACCCGCAGGGGGTGCAGATCAATACAGAAAAAGCCCGGCTTGGTCCGGGCTTTTTTGATTGGGTTCGTCGCCGGACATGCACAGGAAACGATGCGACGTAGTTGAGATCGCGCTGCCTTAATCGCAGCGACTGATTATCGCAGCTATTGATTGTTGCAGCGATAAGAACGCCGCGGAGCCTTATTGTTGGCCCACGGCGTCGCTGCAATGAGCTCAGGCCGTTGCGCTGGCTCGACGTCTGCGCTCGACCGGTGTGGCTGCTTTTCGCTGACGGCGATCGGCGAGTCCGGCGCGCGTGATCAGTTCGCGCCAAAAACGGTCACTTTGGTCGGACTTGAACTTGATATACAGCGATACGTGTTCCGGGTAGGCGTCGCTCGATCCAAGCCGCGACAGGTGCTCCGTACTTTTCGTCTGTGACATGGACGGCGAGTTGTCCGATTCCCAAGCGCGCATGATCGTTTGCCACAGAGAAATCTCGAACGGATCATCGTCTTCCTCGAATCCGTACTGCCACTTTAGAAACGATACTTCGGCCGAAGAAAGATCCTGATTGCGAATTTTCAGGCTCATCGATACCTCGCAGTGCCTTTACAGGCTAATGCCTACTTCATTCTTTGAGTCCGCCCCGCATGAAAAGTTTGCGCGCAGCAGGCCCATACATAGAAAAATACCACGTTGTGCGCCCAGAATCGAATCGGGCGATATCCAATTTATGTTGGGGCGGCGCCGCGTTTTTCAAGCTATCACGCTTGTCTTTTGAGCCATGACGCTATGGCGCGGGCAAGGTTCCATATTGGCTCGGATCCGTGACCGGTGCCTGGTAAGGTGGTGTCACGGTTAGCCGTAGGTGCGCAGCCTGAATACGTAGGGCAACAGCCAGAACCATTGGATGTAGCCAAGCACGGTGGCTCCTAACCAGGCCAGCATTTCCGGGCCGTACAGTCGCCAGAATGCCGACGGTACGCCAGCCGCCAGGGCAGCTGATCCGGCCAGGGATTCCAGGTTGGGTGCGAGCCACACCCAAAGCAGGCCGGCGGGAAATGCCAGCACGCCCATGATCGCGTCCAGCAGCTGCCGATGTTCGATTCGTTGTCCAGCGCCGTCAACGAACCCCCATCCGAACCACCATCCGGCCAGTGCTGCCAGACAGAGCAGCAGCCAGCTGAACCTGACGTAGCGCTTCAACCGCACCGTCCAGTGACCGGGTCTTACGTAGTCGCGGGATCTTCTTTTTCTCCGAAACGGCATGCTGCGTCAGTCTAATTCGTCATTGGGCCATCGGCGTGGTCGCGGTGGTCAAGGCACTGGTTTGAACGATCGAAGCCGGATAGGGCACACTGCTGTTGATATCTGCGATGGGAGGGAATGCGTGTTACCGGTGCGAGATTCTTATGAGGCTTTGTACAAGGAATTCTCATGGAATATTCCGGATCATTACAACATCGGTATCGACATTTGTGACAAATGGGCCGATGACCGGGACAAACAGGCTTTGATTTATGAGACGAGCGACGGCGATATGCGCCGCTACAGCTTTCATGATCTGCGCACTCTGTCCAATCGCGCGGCCAATTTGTTCGCTGCTCGCGGCATAGAGCGCGGTGATCGTGTTGCCATCCTGCTGCCGCAGCAGCCCGAGACAGCGCTCTCCCACATTGCCGCATACAAGCTGGGTGCAATTGCCGTGCCGCTTTTTACCCTGTTTGGCTTCGATGCGCTCCGATATCGCCTTGCAGACTCCGGGACCAAGGCCGTTGTAACGGATGCCGCTGGGGCGGAGAAGATCGCGCAGATTCGCGACGATCTCCCGCAGCTGGAGCACGTTTTCTGCGTCGACCAGCCGAGCTCGGGCGGCGAGGATTTCCATTCGCTTCTGCAGCGTGCGTCGGACTCTTTCATGCCGGTTCAGACTGCCGCGGGTGATCCGGCCCTGATCATCTATACCTCTGGCACCACCGGTGCGCCGAAAGGGGCATTGCTTCCGCACCGTACGCTGCTTGGACACCTGCCAGGCGTGGAGATGTCGCACGATTTCCTTGGTTTTGAAGGTGATCTGATTTGGACGCCGGCCGACTGGGCCTGGATTGGCGGACTGATGGACGTTCTGTTTGCTGCATGGCACCTTGGTGTCGCGGTGGTGGCGCGTCGATTTGGCAAATTCGACCCGGAGGCAGCATTTGATCTCATGGCCAGGCACGCGGTACGCAATGTGTTCTTGCCGCCAACTGCATTGAAACTGTTGCGAACCGTGGACAACCCGGCCCAGCGATGGAAACTGAATCTGCGCTCGCTCGCGAGTGGCGGGGAATCTCTCGGGATCGAGTTGCTGCAGTGGTCGCGCCAGCAACTCGGTCTGACCATCAACGAGTTCTATGGCCAGACCGAATGCAATATGACAGTGTCGTCTTGCTCGGCTTTGTTTGACGTCAAACCTGGCGCGATAGGTAAAGCGGCACCGGGCCATCGCGTTGCTGTCGTCGATGAGCGAGGCGGCATTGTGCCGGCCGGTGAGCAGGGAAGAATTGCGGTCCACTCACCGGATCCGGTGATGTTTCTCGAATACTGGAACAACGCACCGGCGACGCAGGCCAAATTCATCGGTGACTGGCTGGTCACTGGCGATATGGGCATGAAGGATGAACAAGGGTATATCACTTTTGTTGGGCGCGATGACGATGTCATTACCAGTGCCGGCTATCGAATTGGGCCGGGACCCATTGAGGACTGTCTGTTGTCGCATCCGGCGGTGCGAATGGCTGCTGTTGTGGGCAAGCCGGATCCGCAGCGAACCGAGATCGTCAAAGCCTACGTCGTGTTGCGCGCCGGCGTCGAAGCCAGTGATGAACTCACTGGTGAGCTGCAGCAGCACGTGCGCACGCGCCTGTCGGCCCATGAGTATCCGCGCGAGGTGCGCTACATTGATGCCCTGCCGCAGACCGCGACAGGCAAGATAATCCGCCGCACGCTGCGCGATATGGATAGCTGAGCGGCTGGCACAACGAACCCGCCACCGCTGGGCGACTTGTCATTGCTAATACAATAACTGCGACTCGTCTATAGCGATTCGACGAATTTCACCAGTGCCATGCGGTCTTCTGCCGACATCTGTCTGAATCGCTCGCGCGCCGCCTTTGCCTCGCCGCCGTGCCACAGAATGGCCTCGGTCACGTTACGCGCCCGGCCATCGTGAAGCAGATCACTGTGCCCGTTGACGGTGGGCAGCAATCCGATTCCCCACAACGGAGGTGTACGCCATTCGCTGCCGCTTGCTTCGAAGTCCGGTCTGCCATCGGCCAGATCGGGCCCCATGTCATGCAGCAGCATGTCCGTGTACGGTCGAATCGTTACATCTGCGGCAGCCTTGATGTCATGCGGCAGGCGGTCGGCAGCGGCGGTTTGCAGTTCCGGGATGTGGCAGGTGCTGCATTGTGCCCGTTCGAACAGTTCCTCGCCGTGCCTGACCGCGGGGTCGCTCGCGTTTCTGCGTGCAGGTACTGCAAGCGTACGCAGGTACAGCGAAAGGTTGGTCAGCCGGCTTGGATTGACTTCGGGGCGGAAGGCGTTGCCCGTGCAACCACCTTGCCCTCCGCACGACGCGGCTGACGGTGTGTCCAGGCATTGCGTCTGCACTGCCGGACAGTTTTCCTGTTGGAACAGGTAGGTTGTTGCGCCAATGTCGCCCATGAAGGCCGCGGCCGTCTGCTGGCGCACACTTGGCTGGTTCGCCTTCCAGCCGAACCGGCCCATGGCGCGGCGCTCGTTCTCAATGTCCCACACATAATTTGGCCTGCCGCTGACACCTTGCTCAAGCTGGCGTTCGGCGATTGCCAGAAGCGTTTCGTCGGGTACCGCTTCGAGCAGGCCAAGTCCGACCAGTTGCGGGGCAACGCGCAGCGAGGTCATGGTGCTCTTGCCCATGTCCCCAAACTGTAGTTCCGCGAATTCAATGTTCGGTTCGCGCAGGGTGACGATCTCACCGTCGGCCAGCTTCACCTCACGCGGCATGTAGTTGACGATGACTTTCCCTTCCGGTGGAACCCGGCCTTCAATGCCGCGGTTCTGGAATTGATCGCCATAGGCAGGATGTGGTGACGGCGCGCCAAACTCGTCCTTGCCAGCAATGCTGAGCCGAACCAGCGGGCCGCGTATCGCCTCACCGCCGTCGTCGACAGCCGGCGAGCGGCCGTTCGCCTCGTGGCAATGCGAACAGCGATCTTCGTTAAAAGTCGGTCCCAGCCCCCAGACCCCGGGCTCGGGCGCAACCACCCAGGCTTCGTTGAACGCCTCTTGCCCGGCGACGAAGCGTTTGCCCTGTTTCTTGCTCAAATCGGCGATCGGCATGCTGTAGGCCGTCTCGTCATGTTGCGCGCTGGTCCAGGCGGGACCGGCTGTGAACATGTCTGGATGCAATGTTTCCGCGGCTCCGGCCAGTCCTACAGCGGCACCCAACAAGAGCAGCGCTATTTTGTGCGACTTGGGCTTGATTGCCGATTCAGGATCTGCCTTAGCGGCGCGAGACATCAGTGATCGTCGTCCCATGGACTGTGCTTGACTTCGGGTGGAACCCATATCGTCTTGTACACCTTCTGCAGGTCTTTCTCCATGGCGATTTCGTCGCTGATGGAGATCTTCGAATACTTTTCCTGGGTGGGGCTGGTAAAGCGCTTGGTATTGAGGCTTGGCGCCGCCATCAGCTTGCGCAATTCGCCCTTGCATTCGCGACAGGTATCAGGGCGCGGATCGTTGATACCGTGCTTGGTTCGGTAAATGATCTTGCATGGATCGCATGCATACTCGTAAATCGGCACTGCGGTTGCTCCGTGTCAAAGGCCCGGGATCATCGGGCCAAATGCTCAAAAAAACGTCAGATACAAATCATACCAACGAGAAAGGGCCGATCCCGTCGCCGGAATCGGCCCCTGTCACGCGAGACGGACCTTTTTCCTGTTACGCGTGCGCAGTTGCTACGAGGTCGGCCTTGGCCGACATTGCACGCTGCTTGTCGATATTCCAGATGCGTGCGGCGTTTTCACCGAGTACCTTGCGGCGCATTTCCGGGGTGATCTTCGGATAGCCGTGGCCTTCGGCCAGTTCATCAGGTATCTGGAAGTTGCGGAACGCTTCGATCTGCCATTGCGGGTTGCCCCACAGCAGTGAGTCGGTGCCCCACAGTACGTAGTCCGGGCCGATATCACGCAGCAGCGTGCCGATGACATGTGCACACTCTACCGGACGGCTGGTAACGGTGGCGGCAAAGGTCGAACCGATTTCGCAATACAGGTTCTTGCGCTGCGGCTTGAAGCCCTTCAGCGCCGCGAGCTCGTTGTGATACGGCCACGCCGAATGGAAGGCGATGAAGTTCAAGTCGAGGAAGTCGTCTGCGGTCGCATCGAAGTCCTCGCAATGCGCATAGCGCGCGTAGAACTGCCCAAACGGGATGCCCTTGTGACAGCCGATGTTCTTCAGACCCAGCTTTTGGCACTCTTCCCAAATCGGATAGGCGCGCTTCTCATCGTCGAACCACCAGCCTTTCTGTGGCGTGGAGTCGAAGGTATACAACTTCAACCCGGAGATCTGATAGTCGTCGACGTACTGACGCAGGCGATCCAGCGTGGCGCCAACCCCTTGGTTAGGTGTTAAGCCACCCGCGAGCATGACCGTGTTGTTCGGCCAGTTGTTGCGCACGCCGACTTGATACTCGATCGGAATCATGTCCTGGCCGCCATAATCCTCGCGGAAGCCGAACGGGTTGAACACGCCGACCGTTGTATCGCTTTCCTTGAGGATCATCTTGCCGTAATTCTCGACGTTCATGTCGCGCGTGCCATTCGGCATGCCGAACGCCTTGCCGAGGTTATCGAGCAACTCGACAAACCACATACCACGCTCGCTGGTGTTGACACCGAGTTGATAGTGGCCGGGACGGGTACACACGTGGGTGTGAACATCAACGACGAAGTCGCTGCTGCCTTGAGCAAGCTGGATGGCTTCCTTCTTGGCGTCGAAGTCTGCTGCCTCGGCGGCGCCTACCTCAAAGAACTTCATTCCCGTGACTTCATTCGCTGCCAGCATCGCTGCCGAGAAACCGAGCGAGGACTTGATGAAGTTGCGGCGCGACATCCCCGCTGCCTTCGCTTTTTCGTCCATCTTTTTGGAAATCTGCGGCCCCATACCACCGGTCATGAACAGCGAGGTACCGATTTCGTCGGCCTTGAGCGGATCTGTCGGCATTTCCTCCAGACCCTTGAAGTGACTCAGGATATTGAACTCCATCTGGCGCTCCCCTCCTTTGGTTGTTTTTTAGTTCTGCATGTTCGCCAGTGCATTTGAGCGACACCGGATAACATGCCGTTTGTTTTGCAGTGCGACGCTTTTGCTGCAGCGTTTGCATTACGTCGCAGGCGATAACTACGCTAATCCTCAGATATTCAACCTGTCAACGCAGTATCGGTGATTTTCAAGGCCTTCCCTGCAAAAAAACGTCTTTCCGGGGCCAATTTGGTCGAATCTGGCACTCTCAATTCGAGGCTGCCAGAGAATCCTCCACAACCTTGCTGCGTCGCTTGTTGCGTTGCCGCATCAGGATGTTGCGCCGCCGCTGTCGCGCGAGACGATTCTGACGTCGGGGTAAATCGCCGCTAGCGACTGGTGCGGACGCGGACGTGTGCCGTCGACTATCTCAGATCTCAATCACCACTTTTCCGAAGTGCGCGGCCGCCTTGAGGTGAGCGTATGCCTGTGCCGTATCGTCGATGACGAAGGTGCGGTCGATGACGGGCTGCATGCCGCTCGCTTCGATGCTGCGGACCATTCTTTCCAACATGGCCACGCTGCCAACATAGATACCCTGCACGGTCAGGCCTTTGGCCATGATGGGACGCGGATCGACGCGGTCCTCAATGCCGGTTAGGCGGCCAATCAGGCTCACCCGCCCACCGGTTCGAGATGCGCTGAAGGAACGCTGCAATGTTCCGGCCCCGCCTACTTCGATGATCTGATCGACTCCGGCTGAGTCGGTCAGTTCGAGCACCGCCTGGTCCCAGTCGGAGCGTGCCCGGTAATTGATCATGCCTGACGCACCGAGCTGCTCCATGCGAGACAGTTTCTCGTCACTCGAGGAGGTGGCGATGATTTTGGCGCCGGCAATGCGGGCGAACTGCAAGGCGAACACTGACACGCCACCGGTGCCCAGCACCAGCACGGTTTCTCCGGGCAGCAGCGGCGTTTTCTCGAACAGCGCATGCCACGCGGTCAGTGCCGCGCACGGCAACGTCGCTGCTTGCTGAAAGGACAGGTGCGTTGGCATGCGCGCCAGTGCGGTCTCGGGGAAAAGGCGATACTCGGCCAGCACACCGTCGATTGCGCCACCCAGCGCTGATTGCATGTGCTTAGGCAGGAATCGGCCATCAAGCCAGTCCCGGAAGAAACTCCCGACCACACGGTCGCCTTCACGCCAGCGTGTTACGCCCTCACCGGTTGCCGCGATCTCTCCGGCCCCGTCAGAGAGTGGAATTAATGGTTTGGCTTGCTGCGCCCCGCTTAGTGAACCCTCTGCAACGATTAGATCGCGGTAGTTGAGCGACGCGGCATGCATGCGAACCAGGACTTCGCCGGGACCCGGTGTCGGTGTCTCCAGCTCCTCAACGCTCAGTGCCTGTGGTAGGGGCCTACCGGTAAGAAGTTTTATTACTTTCATGTGTTTGTTCGCCTATCTGTTGATTAATGGCGGGCTTGTTCACCGCATCGTCGATTATCGAGGCGCGACTGATTGCCGATCGTAACGCAGTGATCCGTAACCCAAATCTGGCTCACGTCGCGTTTCGCCATGTGCCTTGAAAATGCTGACCAATCGCGTCAGTTGGCGTCGTCTCGCAACGACGAACCAAGTTAGCGCCAAATCGTATTCTGGCCGTCTTGCAAGGACTTAGCTCAATTTAACAGATAGCTACATGGCGCCCTGCGTTGTCGCCGGACGGCCGCTGGCTTCAGTGTATAGCTGGCGCGGGGGTTGCAAGGCTGTAGTGACTGCCCTGTCCTTCGCGGGACAGCCACGGCATGCCGGTACGCACGGTCCAAGAAAAACCGGAGTGATCGGCACAATCCGGACCCAAGGGGAACAATATGTCGCTAGCAGAAGCAATTCTCATCTGGCCCGATCGACCAGCACTTTCCTTTCTGGTGCTGTTTGTCATCGCGATGCCGTTTCTTTACGTGGCCCGTGAGCCGGTACACGCGTTGATCGCCCGACTGGTGCGGGTCATCGTCAATCCGTTGCGGCTGATTTCGCGTTGGCTTTCAGAGACGGCCATCAAGATGCGCCTACGTAATCGCGAGGTCCTGTTCGCGCAGGGCGGCCGCGAAGTGCGTCTGTCGATCGAGCGCGAATTCGAACGCGTGACGACCCTCGTTCAGCGTGACCTGGAGGGTTATCCGGCGATGCAGCGCAAGCTCATGGATGAGATCACCCGGATCGAGGAAGACTACAAACAGAGCGGCGAGGTTCCGCCGCCGCCGCCGGAGTGGGTCAAGGCGGTCGACGGGTTCGCCAAGATCAAGAACAACGGTGACGGTGTGGTCGAGCGCATACTTGCTGACATCCGTGACTCGATTGACGACATATACAAGAAGATTCTCGCCGAATACCGGGGCGCATATCAGGAGCGGCACCACATACTCAAGCGGTCTTTGCCGTTCTGGCGCTCTGCCAACCAGACGCTGCAGCAAGTCGACAGAAACATCACCGGTTTGCATGACAGTGCAGCCAAGATCGATGCCAATGTCATCAAGCTGCAAGGCATCTTCGGCAAGAGCAATGAGACAGAGAACGCGCTGACCTCTTCGGCCTCGACCCAGTTCTTCATTTCCGGTCTGGTGATGCTGATCGCATTCGGCGGCGCTTACGTTAACTTCAAACTGATTTCACTGCCGATGTCGGCGATGGTCGGTGGTGGTGATTACATCACCGCCAATCTGCGCGCGGCGGAAGTGGCGGCAATGGTCATTATCCTGTTCGAAGCGCTGATGGGTCTGTTTCTGATGGAAACACTGCGATTCACCAATTTATTTCCGCTCGGCAACATGACCGAAAAGATGCGCCGTTATCTGATGTGGGCGTCGCTGATCATCCTGTTGATTCTGGCCGGTGTCGAGGTTGCTTTGGCGGTGATGCGCGACACCATTGTTGCCGCCGATGTGGCTCTGAAGCAAACGCTCGGTGCTGGAGAGGCAGGCGCTGCAGTCGAAGCCGGCTGGGTGACGAGGATTCCGACCTTTGGCCAGATGATTCTCGGATTTACGCTGCCGTTTGCGCTGGCATTCGTCGCGATTCCGCTCGAGTACTTCATTCACTCCGGGCGCATCGTGCTCGGTGCGGTGTTCGTACAGTCGCTGCGCGGAGGTTCATTCGTGTTGCGCCTCGGCGCCAACCTGATTCGCGAAACCGGCAAGCTGCTGATCGCTTTCTATGACATCGTGATCTTCGTGCCGCTCGCAATTGAACGTTGGGTGAAGCGTGGCCGCTCGGAGGAACCTAAAGAGGAAAGCACAGTGCGCCCCGTCCCGAGCCTGGAAAATCAGTACATGGGGAGGTGAGATGAAACTGATGAAAGGCATCTTCGCAGTTGTTCTTGCCGGTTTGCTTGCCGCATGTGACAGTGAGCAAAACTACCATCACTCCGTCTATATGCTGGTTGACACCTCCGGGACCTACTCAAAACAGGTCGGCAAGGCGCAGAATGTCGTCAACTACTTGCTGGGGACTTTGCAGCCAGGTGATTCGCTTGCCGTCGCACGTGTCAAAAGCCGCAGTTTTACCGAGCGTGACATCGTCGCCAAGGTGTCTCTGAATTCCGATCCACTACAGGTGAATTCGCAAAAGCGCGCTTTTGCCGAGAAGATCAATGAGTTTGCCAAGACGCAGCAGTCCGGCAAAGGTAGCCGCTACACCGACATCAGCGGCGGCATCATTCAGGCAGCGGAGTTCCTGCGCGAAACCGGTGCGGGGCGTAAAACGATCATTATTTTCTCCGACATGCAGGAGGAACTGGATTACAAGACGGTGCGCGATTTTCCGATCCAGCTTGATGGTATTCGCATCATCGCGTTGAACGTGACCAAGCTGGATACTGACAATATCGACCCGCGTCGCTACATGGACCGTCTCGAGTGGTGGGAAGAACGTGCCCTGGCTGCGGGCGCGTCGGACTGGAAGGTCGTCAACGACATGGAGCACCTCGACCGCATCTTCGCCAAGCGCGGCTGAGAAGTCCCGAAAGCTCGAACCAGAACTAGACGGCGCAATCGGTCAATGGTTGCGCCGTCATTGTTTTTGTCTTCGCTCTCGGTTTCAGGCGCGCGCTAATTCCTCAAGTTGTCCGGTTACGGTAGGCGTCTCGCCAGCGACCGTTGTTCGGCGCATATCCCGCACTTCAGTGGTGTCATCGAAACGGCAGGCCCGATGCATGGTGCGCCGGTTGTCCCAGATCACCAGGTCGAACGGTCGCCAGCGGTGCGTGTATACAAACTCGGGTCGCGTTGCAAACTCGGTGAGCTCCTCGAGCAACACGCGTGCTACCGGCGTTGACCAGCCAACGATCCGGCCAATATGTGCAGACAGAAACAGGGAACGGCGCCCGGTGGCGCGATGATGGCGCACCAGTGTTTGATGAACCGGTTTGAAATTCGCCTTCTCTTCTTTGGTGAACTCGCCGAACCCGAGCCGGCCGCGCGAGTAGAGCAGCGAGTGTTCGCAAATCAGTCCATCGATTTCTCTTTTTGTTTTTTCGTCCAGAGCATCATATGCAGCGCACATGTCGGCGAACTGGGTCTCGCCGCCATGGTGTGGAACTACTCTGGCCGAGAGCAGCGAGAACTTGGACGGGACGCTGCGGTAGGAACTGTCCGAGTGCCAGAACCGGTTGCCGAGATTGAACATGCGCTGACGGCTGTCGCCGGCGAGGATGTTTTGCCCGCGATCAAGGTTGGAGATGTCCGCCATGTACTTGCCGAGACGGCGGTCTTTCGCCTTGGTGATGTTGGATTTCAGACCCGGCACTTCCAATTTGCCGAAATGTCGGCTGAAGCTCGCCTGTTGCTCGTCGCTGATGTTCTGTTCGCGAAATACCAGCACGCCGTGCTGGTTTATCCCGTCTTCAATGATCTGCGCTTCTTCACTGGTAATCGGCGCGCTCAGGTCGACGCCGGAGACTTCTGCGACGAAATGCGGGTGAATCTGGTGAAATTCGATCGGCATGACTCACTCTCCGAGTTGGTCAGTCGGCGAGGCTTGAAATTATCGCTCATCGTTGGCCAACCTTACGTCGCCAGCGCCTTGTCGCTAACGAACGGATTGGTGCGTCGTTCCTCCCCGAAAGTGGAGATCGGCCCGTGCCCGGGCACGAAAGTAACATCCTCGCCCAAAGGCCATAACTGTGTAGTAATCGATTCGATCAGTGTTGGCAGGTCGCCACGCGGAAAGTCAGTGCGGCCGATCGAGCCCTGGAACAGAACGTCACCGACAAAGGCGAGCCGGTGCTCACGGTGAAAGAATACGACGTGTCCCGGAGTATGGCCAGGGCAATGGCGCACTTCCATTGAAATATCGCCGAAGCTGACCTTGTCGCCGCCTTCCAGATAACGATCCGGAACGAACGATTCCAGAGTTCCAAATCCGAACTGCCTGCCTTGTTGCGGAAGCTGATCAATCCAGAACTGGTCCTCGATGTGAGGGCCTTCGACCGGAATACCGAGGCGTTTTCGCAACTCGGCCGTGGCCCCGCAGTGATCGATGTGGCCATGCGTGAGGAGCACTTTTTCCAGGCGGGCACCGCTTTTCTCGACGGCGCCGAGAACGACCTCCAGGTCGCCTCCCGGATCGACCAGCGCGGCCTGCCCGCTTTGTTCGCAGATTAGCAGCGAACAGTTCTGCTGAAACGGCGTGACGGGAATAACCGTGACTTTCATTTGCTGTTTAGCGCCTCCCTTAAGCGCTCAATGCCGGCGGCGAGACGTGCCTCGCTTGCCGCAAAACACCAGCGCACGAAGCCCTCGCCTTCGGGGCCAAACGCTATTCCTGGTGCCAGGCCGAGCCCCACCGAGTCGACCAGTTGCTTGCAAAATGCCAAGCTGTCCCGCGCCTGCGCCAGTCTGAAGAACGCGTACATCGCGCCGTCTGGTGGACTGGCTTCAACGCCCGGCAGAACCATGAGACGCTGTAGCAGGAAGTCGCGCGCGTGTTTTAGCCGCACGTTGAAATCCTTTACTGCATCTTCCCCCGCTTCGATTGCCGTG
This sequence comes from Betaproteobacteria bacterium, assembly GCA_020354125.1. Classification (GTDB taxonomy): domain Bacteria; phylum Pseudomonadota; class Gammaproteobacteria; order Burkholderiales; family Eutrophovitaceae; genus SG8-40. The sequence continues at coordinate 2,763,179 of CP070643.1, forward strand.
GCTCCGGCACGTTGCACGAAACCCGGTACGCAAGAAGTGTTGTATTCAATCAGGGTTGCCACACCGGAAGCCAGTTCTTCAGGGACCACCATCCATCCAAGCCGCCAGCCGGTCATCTGCCATGCTTTGGAAAAGGTATTGACGCTGACTAGACGGTCCCGCGAATCGGCGATGCGCAGGAATGACGGAGCAAGCCCTTCATCATTGCCGAAAAACAATCTTTCGTAGGCATCGTCTGCCAGTAGCCAGATGCCATGCCGGCGGCAATGCTCGAGTATCGTTTTCTGTGATTCGGTATCGATGGTCCACCCTGTCGGATTGTTGGGCGAGTTGATATAGACCGCTCTGGTGTCGGGCGACAGCACCTCCAATAGTCTGTCCAGATCGAGCTTCCAGCCGGCAGCCGTAAATGTCAGGGGAAAAGAGACTGATTGGGCGCCGAGGATCTTTGGAATCTCGACCAGGTTGGGCCACACCGGCGTTACGATAACCACGCGGTCTCCAGGACCCACCAGTGCCTGCGTGGTAATCATCAGCGCCGACATCCCCGAGTTGGTTACGGCGATGTTTTCAAGTGATACGGGGCGATGCAGCCCTGAGACATAGCGGGCGATCGCTTCGCGCAACGCCGGAATGCCAAGGTTCTCGGTGTAAAAAGTCTCGCCGGCATCGAGCGCCTCGACTGCTGCCTGGCGAATGAATTCCGGAGTGACCTGATCCGGTTCACCGAACCAGAAAGCCACCACGTCGCCGCGCTTCATGCCGGCATTTGCGACTTCGCGGATGCGCGAGATGTTGAGTTGTCGAACCGCATCACGCGCGGCCAAAGAAGCGTTCTGCATTGAAGGAGGTTGATGCAAAGGGCGCTATTGTCGCACGCCGTGACTGGCACAACGGCGATCGAAATGCGGCCTGTCGATGGGCAAAAAAAACCGGCTGTGCTAACAGCCGGTGGAAGAGGGTGGGTGCCCGGCCCCCCAGTAGTTGGGGTAGCATTTCCCACCTGTCGGGATTACTTCAGATTCTTTGGCGGCTTTTCGTCGAAGCCGATACGGCGCAGGACAATCTGGTCCATACCTGTCGTGCTGTTTTTGATGGCCTCGAGCAATATGCGCCCGGCGTCATCGCCGCGCGCAGAATCGTTATGGCTCGTTCTGGAGGTGGCGCGTGCTGCGGCAGCGAGTGATCGCTCAGGCATCTTGGGTGTCTCCTTGGCGTTCCTTTTGTTGTTGTGAAAGAAGTGTGCTTGTGTAGGCGTTGCGAGTAAACCAGTTCATCGATGGTCGATACCGGGTATGCTGTTGGTATCAAATACTGGTACTTTCAAGCGCAAGGGGGGAGCTTTTGAATGTCGGAAACAGCCGCCATGGTCAGAGGCCTAAAGCGCGTTCTGAAGGCGCGTCGCATCAATTATGCGCAGGTCGCCGAAACTCTGGAACTGAGTGAGGCGACAGTCAAGCGCATGTTTTCAAAGAACGATTTTTCCTTGGAGCGGTTTGAGCAGGTATGCCAGCTGGCCGACATCAGTCTCGGCGACCTGGCCAGAGAAGTAGACAGCGAGAAGAACTACATCAGCCAGCTGACCGAGGAGCAGGAGCGCCTCATTCTTGGCGACACCAAGCTTTTCATAGTCGCAGTCTGCGTCCTAAACCATCTGACCCTGGAACAGATCATATCGATCTACAACATATCGGAAAGTGAATGCATTCGATTGCTGCTTGAGCTGGATCGCATCCGGTTTCTGCAACTTCTACCAAATAATCGCATCAAATTGCTCGTCTCGAGGACATTCTCCTGGCGCACTAATGGTCCGATCCTGCAGTACGTGAAAGCAACGGGCGCCGAAGATTACTTCCGCTCGCTGTTTGACGGCCCGGGTGAGCATGTGACCTTGATTAACGCATTGCTGTCGCCGACGTCCTCCGCGCAGATCATCAACCGGTTGAAACGGGTCGGGCGCGATTTCGCGGAAATGCACGACGACGACAAGCACCTGCCACTTGGCGAGCGGCGCCCGGCCAGCCTGCTGCTGGCGATCCGACCTTGGGAACCCGAGGCGTTCAAGAAGTTGCGACGCTGATAGCCGGGCGTATAATGAAAATCATTCGCAATAACGTCCGTACGCATCGGCCAATGCCTTCGACCCCAAACAAAGCAACCAAGCGACTTTCCGACTTACCCCTTGGTGCGCAGGCGCAGGTCAGCCATGTCGACGACCGGGCGCCAGTGGATATGATTGCGGCCCGGCTTCGGGATCTGGGTTTCGTCAGGGGTGAGCCGGTGCGCATTGTCGCCGCCGGACCGATTGGCGGCGACCCGTTGTTGGTACAGGTGGGTTTTACCCGGTTCGCGTTGCGCCACGGCGAAGCCAGCCGGGTGATGGTCGATAGTACCGGCAGCTAACCCAGCGTTTTTCTGTTCCATGTCTGCCCAACGCATTGCGCTTGTCGGTAATCCCAACAGTGGGAAGACGGCATTGTTCAATCTTCTGACCGGGAGCCGCCAGAAAGTTGGCAATTATTCCGGTGTCACGGTCGAGCGCAAATCCGGCCGATTGGAAACGCCCTCGGGCAGAAGCTTCGAAGTGCTCGACCTGCCGGGTGCTTATACGCTCACGGCGGCGAGCCCGGACGAGCAGATCACGCGCGATATCTGTCTCGGACACTTCTCGGGCGAAAAGCAGCCCGATGCAATCGTCTGTGTCGCTGACGCGACCAACCTGCGGCTGCACCTGCGCTTCGTGCTGGAGTTGCAGCGCCTCGGCCTGCCGATGATTTTGGCGTTGAACATGAGTGATGCGGCGCGCAGACGAGGCATTCGCATCGACGTAGCGCGGCTGGAAAAAGAACTCGGCATTCCGGTGGTTGAGACTGTTGCCGTGCAGCGTGGCGGCGCGGCCGAGTTGATTTCACGGATGGAAAAGGATTTGCCGGCTGCGACATCGGGTTTGCCGGAAGACGCGGATTTTCACGCTGAAGTTAAACGCGTACTTGAAGCGGCGGTGATGATGCCAAGTCGCACGGCCAGTCTGGATGAATCGATTGACCGCATCGTGCTGCATCCGGTCGCCGGCCTGATCATCCTCGCGCTGGTGATGTTCTTCATGTTTCAGGCGGTGTTTGCCTGGGCGGCGCCGTTCATGGACGCGATCGACAGCGGCATCGAGATCATCGGCAACTTTGTCGGCAGTGCTCTGCCAGACGGGCCTTTGCGCGGGTTACTGGTCGAAGGAATCATTGCCGGCGTCGGCAGTGTGATCATTTTTCTGCCGCAGATCCTGTTTCTGTTTCTGTTCATTCTGATTCTGGAGGAATCCGGCTACTTGCCGCGCGCCGCGTTCTTGCTTGATCGCATGATGGTCGGTGCGGGTCTGACCGGGCGTTCTTTCATTCCCCTGCTTTCCAGCTTTGCCTGTGCCATACCTGGCATCATGGCGGCGCGTACCATTCAGGATCCGCGCGATCGCATCACTACAATACTGGTCGCACCTCTGATGACGTGTTCCGCGCGGCTGCCTGTCTATACGCTGTTGATTGCCGCGTTTATTCCGCAGACAACCGTGCTCGGAATGTTCAACCTCGGTGGAGTGGTACTTTTTGGCTTGTATATCGCCGGCATTGTCGGCGCGCTGATTGTTGCCTATGTGATGAAGCGTTTACGCCGCGATCGTCATGAACATGCACTGATGCTGGAACTGCCATCCTATCGGCTGCCCTATCCGCGGGATATTGCAATCGGCCTGTGGGAACGTGCTCGCCTGTTTATCAAACGCGTTGGCAAGATCATTCTCTCAATCACCGTCATTCTTTGGTTTTTGTCGAGTTACCCGGCGCCACCCGCCGACTGGACTGGAACGGCTATTGACTACAGTATTGCCGGGCGCATAGGCCATGCGGTTGAGTGGTTGTTTGCGCCGATCGGGTTCAACTGGCAAATCTGTATTGCACTGATTCCAGGGCTTGCCGCAAGGGAAGTCGCGGTCAGCGCACTGGGAACGGTGTATGCGATTTCGGCCGCAGCCGACGATGCGACCGCGCAACTGCTGCCGATCATCTCGTCGCAGTGGTCACTGGCAACGGGCATGTCATTAATCGCCTGGTACGTGTTCGCGCCGCAGTGCCTGGCAACACTTGCCGTCATGCATCGCGAAACGAATTCCTGGGGTGTGGTCGCGACTGCTGTGGTCTATTTGTTCGGCTTGGCATACCTGGCATCGTTTATTACCTTTAACATTGTGAGTCTGGTTGCATGAATCTTTACTCAGTCCTTGAAGTCGCTCTCATCGGTCTGATAGGTATTGTTAGCGTATACCACGTGATGAAGACGATGATGCCCCGTGTTGTGCACGGCGCGCGCGCATCGGTGGTGCTGCGCTTGGGCCGCGGCGTAGGTGCGGCGAGCTGGCGTCGTGCACTGGCAGTCAAAGTGCACGAGGTGCGACCGCAACCGGACTGTGGTGCAGGCTGCGGCAGCGGGTGTAACGGCTGCAGCGTTGCTGTGCAGGCCGGCAAACCGCTGCCCACGGACGATCAGCCTGTGCGCTGAATCAAGACCGCAAAACCGCCCACCTTCGTTCGCGCGTCGCGGGGGTGATGCGGCGTAGCTGCCATTTGACTGACATGGCATCGGTTGGCTAGCATCGCTGCCTCAACCAGACGGGGAGGCAGCATGACTACGCAAAAATACCGGAACTACATTGCCGGCGAATGGGTCGAGGGAGTGACCATTTCGCAGGACATCAACCCTTCAGATACATCTGACGTCGTTGCCGAGTATGCCCAGGCCGACAAGGTGCAAACAGAAACAGCGATAGAGGCTGCCCGCGCGGCAGCGCCCGGCTGGGCGAATTTCGGTGTGCAGGCCAGAGCGGATTTGCTCGACAAGATCGGCCTGCAGATTCTCGCCCGCAGCAAGGAACTCGGCGAGTTGCTGTCACGCGAAGAGGGCAAAACGCTGCCAGAGGGCATCGGCGAAGTGGTACGCGCGGCAAATATCTTCCGTTTCTTTGGTGGCGAAGTGTTGCGTCGCTCCGGCGAACTGGTGCCGTCGGTACGTCCCGGCATCGATGTCGAATTGGTGCGCGAGCCGCTTGGTGTTGTTGGCATCATTGCACCATGGAATTTCCCGGCGGCCATCCCGGCCTGGAAATGTGCGCCGGCCCTGGCGTATGGAAACTGTGTCGTTTTCAAGCCTGCCGATCTGGTCCCGGGCACCGCGCACGCGATGGCGCAGATCATCGTTGAGGCGGGTATGCCCGAAGGCGTGTTCAACTTCGTAATGGGTCGCGGCAGCGTTGTTGGTGACACAATTGTCAACGATCCGCGGGTCGATGCGATTACCTTTACTGGTTCAGTGGAAACCGGCCGCAAGGTCGCCGCCAGTGCCGTGGCGCGCATGGCCAAGTTCCAACTGGAAATGGGCGGAAAGAATCCGCTGGTCGTGCTCGATGACGCCGATCTCAAGACTGCCGTCGAGTGCGCAGTCAACGGTGCTTTCTTCTCCACCGGTCAGCGTTGCACGGCATCGTCGCGGCTGGTCGTTACCAAGGGCATTCATGACAAGTTCGTTGCGGCAATGGTCGAGCGTCTCAAGTCGCTGAGCGTGGACAATGCGCTCAAGGAAGGTACCCATATTGGCCCCGTCGTCGACAAGAATCAGCTCAATCAGGACTTGTTCTACATTGAGGAAGGCAAGAAAGAGGGGGCCACACTTACCCACGGCGGCAATCAGCTCAAACGTGACACTGAGGGTTTCTATCTGGAACCGGCGCTGTTTACAGACACGTCAAACGATATGCGCATCAACCGCGAGGAAGTGTTCGGACCGGTTGCTACGGTGATCGCGGCAAACGACTATGATGATGCGCTGGCAATTGCAAACGACACACCGTTCGGTCTTTCATCCGGTATTTGTACTTCGTCGCTCAAATATGCCTCGGATTTCCGCAAGAACAGTCAGGCCGGCATGGTGATGGTCAATCTGCCAACGGCCGGGGTCGACTATCATGTGCCATTCGGCGGACGCAAAGGTTCAAGCTACGGGCCGCGCGAGCAAGGGCGTTACGCACAAGAGTTCTACACAACGGTGAAGACGAGCTACGTGCTCGCCTGATGCCGACAGCCGGGAGTTCGCCGCTGCTGCTCACGGCAGCGCCGTGCCGGGGCGAGTGTGGTTGCCTGCTTGTCTGATGTGCTGGTCGATTATTCCCGGCGCATGCCGATCAGGAACGACTCTGCCAGCTTGTCGAGGTCTGCTCTGAATTGCCTTCGCTGAATGGTCCATTCGAGCCGCGCGCAGTTGAATTGTTCGCACAAGCGTTGACTGACCCAGTCGAAGTCTTCGGGACGCTCGATCAGTTGATAAACCTCCATCAAACGTAGATAGGCAAAAGGAGATTCATCCGGAAACAGGGTTGTGATCTGCTCGAGTATTGCGGTCCCCGAATTGAAGTGTTCTTCCTCGAGTAGCGATTCGGCGTCGAGCAGCAACTCTTCGAGTTCCGATTCGGGCGGGGGCAGCGTGACCCTGAGTCCAGACTGCGCGCCCGCCATCCGGATGCGAGCCAGGGTCTTGCGGAGCGACTCGGGCAGCAACTGGCCAACCATTGCGCTGTATTTCTGTTCCTCGGCGGTCGTTTCCGCAACTTGCTTGCGTGTTTTGTAGATCGATGGTTTGCTGTCCGGTGGCGGCGTGTATTCGCTCTCGGCCTCTTTCTTTTCTTCTTCGCCGGACTTGTCGCGGTACATCTGGTCGAACGGATCCCAGACGGTCTGAAACATGTTCGTATAGCGTTCCTCGTGCAGGTTCTTTAATGCCAGTATCTCCTCGGCCACCTCCGGCGGGAAGCCCTGCCGTCCTGGCCGGCTCGGAAAGATCAGGTCATGAAGGTATTCTGCAGCCGGCGGCCTGCCCCAGTCTTCGTTGAGTTTTTTGGCAACGCGCTCGAATCGATCAACGAGTTGCTCCGGAAACGGTACGTTCGCTTCCACGCAGTCCTTGGCGATCTTGTCGAAACGCTTCTTCTGCTTGCCGCTCATTCGTTGTGTCCTCGCTGGCGCTGGCTGCTATTGCCGGCGCCACAAACAGCTGCTTGAGGCCGGGACCTCGTGGCCACGCATTCTACGCTATTGCACGGGCAATGGGCGTGTTATATTCTCCATGTTAATCAATAGCTTACTTCTTATCTGGTGCGACACAGCCGGGATCTTACAAACCCATGCAATGTGCACGGTGTAGGGTACTGCACTCTCGCTGGCTAAAGGGGTAACTGCACAAACTGTGCCCGTTATTTGCTTGGCGACGTAACCGCCGCGTCTACATCCGCTTGCTAGAATCGCTGGCTTGCACGATTACGATTACTACAACTACATGACAACACAGCTATTCACACCGATTAAGCTCAACCAAGTTGAACTTCCCAACCGCATTGTCGTATCGCCGATGTGTCAATACATGGCCGATCACGGATCGGCGAATGACTGGCACCTGATGCACTACGGGCAGCTCTCCATGGGCGCTGGCGCACTGTTGATATTTGAAGCGACGCACATTGCCCCCGAGGGCAGGATATCTCACCGCTGCCTGGGTCTATACAGCGACGAAAATGAAGCGGCTTTAAAAAGAGTTGTTGAGTTCTGCCGGTCATTCGGTGTTGCAAAACTTGGTGTGCAACTGGCGCACGCCGGGCGCAAAGGGTCGGTGCACACGCCGTCCGAGGGCGGCAAGCCGCTCGGTCCGGACGAGGATCCTTGGAGCACGTTGGGGCCTTCGGCATTGCCGTTTGCGCCGAGCTGGCCGGCGCCACGCGCGATGTCTGCCGATGATCTGAGCAACGTCAAACGGCAGTTTGTCGATGCAGCTATGCGTGCCACTCGTATTGGCTTTGATGTTGTCGAGCTGCATGCCGGCCATGGCTACTTGTTGCACGAGTTCGTCTCGCCCATCGCCAACCAGCGCGAAGACGATTATGGGGGCTCGCTCAAAAACCGGATGCGGTATCCGCTAGAGGTGTTCGAGGCGGTGCGCGACGTGTTACCCGGGACAATGGCGTGCGGCGCACGCATCACCGGCAGCGACTGGATCGACGGCGGCATTACCGCTGATGACATGGTTGTCTTTGCCAGTGAGCTGAAATCCCGCGGTTGCGATTTTGTCGACGTCACATCGGGGCAGATCGATCCGCGACAGAAAATTCCCTTTGCTCCTGGTTACAACGTCGAGTTTGCACGGCGGGCCAAGCAAGAGGCGGGCATTGCCGCAATGTCGGTTGGCATGATTACGCAGCCGCAGCAGGCCGAGCGCATCATTGCCGCCGGTGACGCCGACATGGTGGCACTGGCGCGCGGCGCCATGGATGACCCACGCTGGGCGTGGCATGCGGCGCGCGAGCTGGGCGCGGACACAACCTATCCGAAAAACTACCAGCGCTGTCATCCATCTGTTTGGCACCCCTGAGAAAGCCGCACTGCTTGCGTACTCGTGTCGCTACTGAGACGCGGTGATGAATCCCGCGCCCTGGTTGAAAAGCGTATTGGCACCATCCAAGGACAGGCGCGATAACGGTATGGGCACCTTTGCCGGCGTATTCACGCCGAGCATCCTCACCATACTCGGCATTATTCTGTTCTTGCGGCTCGGTTATGTCGTCGGCAGTGGCGGCCTGGTCAAGGCGCTGGCGATCATTTTGCTCGCCAATGTCATTTCCGTGTTGACTACCTTCTCGGTGTCGGCCATTGCCACCAACTTCAGAGTCAAAGGCGGTGGTGTCTACTACCTCATCTCGCGCACGCTCGGTCTCAGATACGGCGGCTCCATCGGTGTCGTGCTGTTTCTCGCGCAGTCGGTCTCAATCGGTTTCTATTGCGTCGGTTTTGCTGAAGCACTGATGGCGATGACGGGCGGCGACAACCCGTTGCGGGTACAAGTTATTGCCGCACTTGCGGTGTTGGGATTGTTCTGGCTGGCATGGCGCGGTGCGGAGGTTGCCAACCGCGTGCAATATATAGTGATGGCTGTTCTGGCGGCGGCGATTCTGTCATTCGTTGCAGGCGCATTAGACCAATGGGATGGCGGTTTGCTGGTTCAGAACATGCGTCAACCGGCGCAATCACCATCATTCTGGATACTGTTCGCGATCTTTTTTCCTGCTGTGACTGGTTTTACCCAGGGCATTGCGATGTCAGGCGATTTGCGCGACCCGGGCAAGAGCATTCCACTTGGCACTTTCCTCGCGGTAGGTTTGTCGATTGCGATTTACGTTGGCGTTGCGATCATGTTCGCCGCTAGTGCAACTAACGAAACGCTGGCAAACGATTACGGCGCCATGCGCGGCATTGCCGTGGCCGGCTGGCTGATCGATTTCGGCGTGATCGCTGCAACCCTTTCCTCGGCATTGGCGTCCTTCCTCGGCGCGCCGCGGATTTTGCAATCGCTTGCCGGCGATCGCATCTTTCCGCTACTGCACTGGTTCGGGCAGGGAAGCGGGCCGGGCCGCAACCCGCGCCGCGGCGTCGCGCTGTCGTGCGCGATTGCGCTGTCGGTGGTCGCGCTTGGCAATCTCAACGCAATCGCACCGGTGGTATCGATGTTCTTTCTGGTTTCCTACGGTCTTGTCAACTATGCCACTTACTTTGAAGCGACGGCGGCGAGCCCGTCATTCCGACCGACGTTTCGCTGGTACAACCGTCACCTGAGTCTGATCGGCATGTTCGCCTGCCTCGGTGTCGCGATGGCGATTGACATCTGGTCTGCGGTCGTCGCGGTCGCGATCCTGGCAGCGATTTTCCAGTATCTGAAAGCAAGAGGCAGCGCCGCTCGCTGGGCCGACAGTCGGCGCGCGTTCTACCTCAAACAGGTACGTGAGAATCTGTTGGCTGCATCGCGCGAGGTTGAACACCCGCGTGACTGGCGGCCGCATCTGCTGGCTTTTTCCGATAGTCCGGAACGCCGTGCCGGACTGCTGAGATTTGCCTCCTGGGTCGAAGGTGGCAGCGGGCTGACAACCGTAGTGCGTGTGCTCGAAGGCGAAGGCGTGCGCATGCTCAAGTTGCGCGAGACAGCCATCGAAGAGATGAGCAAGGAGCTCAAGCAATATGGTTCGAATGCGTTTCCAATGGTAATCGCGGCTCCGAGCTTCGAAGCCGCGCTGCCGATTGTGGTGCAAGCCGCCGGAACCGGCCCGATTAACATCAATACGGTTCTTGCCAACTGGATCGAAGGAAAGTCCGGACTTGCCAGCGAGTGGGCCAGTGACCGCTTCGGGCGCCGCCTGCGCACAGCGTTTCGGCTTGGCAGTAACCTGCTCATCCTGCATGCCGAACAGGATGAATGGGACGCTTTGCAAAAGGTACCTGCCAGCGAGCGTGTCATTGATATCTGGTGGCAAGCCGACAAGACTGGCCAGATGATGGTGTTGTTGGCCTATTTGATGACGCGTAGCGAGGCATGGAGCAATGCAACCATACGCGTCGTCGTGCCAGCGCATATCGAGGGTGCGGAGTCGCATCTCGAAGAGGCTAAATCCATTCTGTCCGCTGCGCGCATCGATGCGCAAACTGAGCTCGCTGTCGATGCCGACAGCCAATCGATCGTAACGCACTCGGCTGGTGCGTCCATTGTGTTCTTCCAGTTCGGCATCCGCGAGGGACGAATCATTGATCCGTTTGGTAACGATGTAAGCGAGATCCTTCCGGACTTGCCGATGGTCGTCATGTCGATGGCCGCGCAGGATGTCGACCTCGATGCGCAACCGGACGAAGGCACTGCCGCGGAAACTGCCGCGTTGCTCGATCGGGTGAGCGATGCGCGTAAGCGCGCGACGCTTGCTCAACAACAGGCCGACGAAGCTGCTGCCGCGGCTGGCGGCGCTGTGTCTGAGTTGACCGAGGCGGCCACCAGTGGCGCGGACCAGGAGCGTCTCGACAAGTTGCGTCAGGATGTTGACGCTGCGCAGCAGCAGGCGCAGGAAGCAGCGCGCCGGGCCGTTGTTGCTGCCGGTCGTCGCGAAGTTGCTGAGCGCGCTGTACGCGACGCGGGTTTGGATCTGCCCGAAGCCTAGTGCGCCGACAAACGAACTGGCGAGAAGAATCGTTGCCTGGCGCTCCCTTTTTGAACTGGTGCTCGCGGTTGAATGCGCGCAGAATAGATCATCTATTGCCAGCGAAACAGGTGCACCATGAAATGCAAGCAAGTATCAAATGTCAGGCGGCGTGCCTTAATTGCCGGCGCCGTTGCTGCGCCGCTGATTCTTGCTGCAGGTGGCGTCGCATCCAGGCGAGCACTGGCCGCAACGCCGTCCTGTGGCGACGACAAGACGCCGCCGCAAACCGCTGGACCGTTTTTCAAACCCGACTCGCCGCAGCGCGTATCGCTCATTGACGCCGGTATGCAGGGCGAGCGGCTCAAGCTCACCGGCAAGGTGCTTTCAACGTCGTGCGAAGCAGTCAGCGGCGCGCTGATTGATTTCTGGCACTGTGACGCGAATGGCAGATACGACAATCGTGGTTACACGTTTCGCGGTCATCAGTTCTCGGATGCGCAAGGCGGGTTTTCTCTTGAAACAATCCTGCCCGGTATCTATCCCGGTCGCACCCGCCACATTCACGTCATCGTGCAGGCACCGAACCGCCGGCCGCTGACAACGCAGCTATACTTTCCTGGTGAAGCGTTGAACAGGCGTGACTTTATTTTTGACCCAAAGCTGTTGATGACAATGCAACAGTCGAACGCGCAGCGCGACGCGCAATTCGATTTTGTGCTGGACTTGGGCCGTCGCGTCTGAACACAACGGTTAGCAGGGCGGGCGCCGAGGTTACTCAGTTATCTTGTTAATTGATGACGTGCACCAGCCACAGGCTGATCGCCGGAAAGAAGAACAACAGGATCACGCGCAGGAAATCTGACGCAAGAAAAGGCAACACGCCTTTGAACGTTTCGAGAATCGGAACATCCCGCGCCAGGCTGTTGATGATGTATATGTTGAGCCCAACCGGCGGATGCACCAGGCCGATTTGCATCACCATCAACATCAGGATGCCAAACCAGATGGCCTTGTCGCTGTATCCCAGACCCCAAAGATCAAGACCCATCACGGCTGGAAAAATGACTGGAATGGTCAAGATGACCGCTGACAATTCGTCCATGAAGAAACCGAGCACGATGTAAAGCACGATGATGCCGGCGACGATTGCCAGCGGCGACCATTCGAGACTGGTTACCCAGTCTGAAAGATGCGTTGGTAACTGTGACAGTGCCAACGCACCATTGAGCATGTCGGCGCCGAGGAATATCAGGAAAATCATGCCGGCGGTTTCGGCGGTACCGAACAGACAGCGCGCGAAGGTCGTCCAGTTCAACTCGTTTCGCAGCAGTGCGGCGAAGAAAGTGCCGGCGGCACCGACGGCAGCGCCTTCAGTGGGGGTGAAGATACCGGTGTAAATGCCGCCGAACACGATGGTGAACACGGCGGCGACAGGCCAGACTTCGATAAACGACTTGAACCGCTCTGCAGTACTTTGTCGCGGTTGCGATGGTGCCAGGTCGGGTCGCAAACGCACTGTCAGCCAGATGACCAGGCAGTAACCAAGCGTAGCGATGATACCGGGAACAAACGCCGCAAGAAATAACTTGGCAATGTTCTGTTCGGTCAGAATGGCGTAAACGACCAGCGGCACTGACGGTGGAATCAGGATTCCCAGCGTGCCGCCGACGGCAAGGGTAGCGGTGGCAAGGCGCCCCGAATAGTGGTGCCGGCGCATCTCCGGCAGCGCGACCTGTGACAGTGTCGCAGCGGTGGCCACGGAAGAACCACACACGGCGCCAAAAGCAGCGCAGGCATAAATGGACGCCATCGCCATGCCACCGCGGAAATGGCCTACCAAGGCGTTGGAAAATCTGAACAGTGCGCGCGACAGGCCGCCCTGGGTGGCGAACTGTCCCATCAGGATGAACAGCGGGATCACCGACAGGTCGTAGACAGAAAAGCGCGCGAACGCTAATCCCTTGAGATAGTTGAGCAACGAACTTTCGCCGGCCATCCACCAGTATCCAACTGCGCCTGGAATGAACATGGACGCAGATAGCGGAACACGCAATGACATCAACAGCAGCATGGCGGCGAACAGAGTCGCGCCGATTTGCAGACTACTCACCGGCGGTGGCCTCCTTCCAGCGCCGCCAGGCGATCTCGAGTGCCACCAACGAGGTCAACGCCAGTCCCGGAGTCATCAACAGGTAACTGACCCAGAGAGGAAAGCCTCTGATCATGGTGACTTCGCCAGATGCTTTGGCGGCCAATGCGCCGGCGCCAGCACGCCAGGCTACCAGCGCCATCATGATGGCGACGAGCACACCGGCGAATGCGTCAAGGCGGCGCTGTGTGCGTGTCGAGGTACGCGCTGTCACGAAGTCGATATACATGTTGCCGCCTTTCAGGTGACACCATGGAAGAAAACCACCGACTGCAACTGCAAGCCCGACCTGCAACAACTCGAAGTCACCTTGTATTGGACTGAAGCCGGTAGCACGTAACACGACGCTGACGCATACCATGAGCGCCAGTCCCACCAGGACCGTGCCGCCAAACAGTGCCGAGATTGCACAAAGGGCCCCGAGCGGTCTTGATACCGCGGTGCTGGCGATGGTTTCCGGTGAGTGCATTGCGGGCCGGCCCATTGCCTGTCTCATAAACGATCGCACGCGCGAATCATGATGAGACAGGCTCTAGTTTTTTAGCCGAGTGCGCCAAGCGTTTCTGGATCGGATATCACAAGGTTGGCATTGCCGCTGCCTGAGGACTGTGCGTAACCGCCGAACTGGCGGGCGGCAAGTTGCTCTTTGGCGCCGGCGACCGCGCGCGTCGCGCCGAGCATGGTGGCAATGGCGCGCCCGCCCATTTCGACCACGCCAGCCTTCGCGTAATCGGCGAAACCGTCGATGACGGTATCGATTTGACCTTGTTTGAGCATGTCAATGACGCGCTGATCTGCTTCGACGCGCTCGGGTGTTGGCCAATTCTCACGCCCGCGCACCAGCGCGTGCGTCAGCGCACTGCTGGCAATGACAACGGCGCGACGGTTGAGCTTTTTTGCTGCTACCTGGATGGCGTCGCCTGCGCGCAGGCACTCGTCAATGTTGGCCATCAGTACCACGGGTATGGTGACGACCGGGATTTCGCCTTCCGGGTCGAGGTGTGACAAGGGTACGAAAGTGCCGTAGTCCCAAGTGTAGTGTTCGCTTGTGTTGCGCTGTGCCGGGATCTCTGCACCGGCCCACTCGTTCAATAAAGTCTCTGCAAATTCCGGGTCGCCGCGATAGTGATAAGGCGTTCCTGGTATCAAATCGGGAGCCTCGTCAGCGACGCAAACGCCTTTGTGTTCGGGCTGCAGAGTGACAAACCAGTTGAAGGTCGACACCCAATGCGTTGACACGATGACCCACAAATCGGGCTTGAGCGCCCGCAGTCCCTCGCCGAGACGGTGCTCGCCTTCGACCAGGGTGTTCTGAAATCTGGGTGTGATGTCCGCGCGTGACAGTGTTGGGACGTGCGCAACTACGCCGGTGGCAATGATTCCGCTCATTCTGTGTACTTTTGTGTCAGTTTGCGGGCACTGTCCAGCAACACTTCGCCGTTGGCGCCCCGCTGATTCATCTCCTGCACCCACTCTGCAAAGAGCGGCTGCGACAATGCTTGCCATTCCTTGAGTTCTGTTTGCCCAATAACGTTGATGGAATCTGCGTCAATGGTCGACCGACCTATTTGATCTGCCTCGGCGAACACTTTGCCGATCCAGCCAGACAGCTCAAGCCCGCTGTTTGCATCGAGTATGGCTTTTTGTTTGGGACTCAGTGCCTCGTAGCGTGCCTTGTTCATTGCAAACAGGAACGTCGTGGTGTAGATAGCCGGTTGCGACGGGTCGGTCTCGCTATGGAAGCGGGTCAGTTCATTCGCCTTTATGGCCGGCACGATTTCATACGGCACAATGGTGCCATCGATGACGCCTTTTGCCAGTGCTTCGGGGACCTGAGGCACCGGCATGCCGACCGGTGTGGCGCCAAGCAATGCGATCAGCTTGTTCGTCTGCCGTGTCGGAGCGCGGATCTTCAGTCCCTCCAGATCAGCGAGTCGGGTGACCGGTTTGTCGACCATGTGGAAGTAGCCAGGGCCATGCACGTGTAAGGCCAGCACATGAACGTCATCGAACTCGCCCATGTTGTTTTGCGCGACATAGTCCCATAGCGCCTTACTGGTTGACTCTGCGTCATGCATCATGAACGGCAACTCAAAGGCCTCGAGGCTCGGGAAACGTCCCGCCGAATAACCGGGCACGGTCCAGATGATGTCGACCACGCCGTCTTTCGCTTGATCATATAACTGCGGCGGCGAGCCGCCCAGCTGCATGGCCGGATAGATCCGGCATTTCAGGCCGCCATTCGATTCCTGTTCTATCTTTTCGCACCACGGCACAATGAAGTCTGCGTGCGCCGTAGCCCGTGGCGGGAGGAAATGATGAACTTTCAGCTCGGTACTCTCGCTTTGGGAGCATCCACTAAGCGAAGTTGCAACTGTGACGGCGAGCACTGCAATGGCAAAAGTGAATCTGTCACGCATCGCCTTGTTGCTCTCGTTATCGAACTCGACTGGTTAGGCGTCGCTTGTCAGACAAAGCGTACCGAAACACTGCCGAGATCCTGAAACCGCGCAGTAACTGTATCGCCTTTGGCGACCGCGACTGCTTCGGTGCCGGCACCGGTCATGATGAATGTGCCTGACGGGATATGTTCACCGCGCGCGCCGAGCATGTTGGCGAGCATGGCGACGCTATTGGCGGGATGGCCCAGCACTGCAGCGCCTGCACCGGTAGCAACAACTTCACCATTTTTTTCGAGAACGACGCCTAGTGTGCGCAGATCCAGCTCGCCCGGGTCTCGCGCCTGACCACCAGCAACGAAGCGTGATGAAGAGGTGTTGTCGGCAATCACCGATTTCAAATCGAACTTGAAATCTCGATAACGCGAATCGATCACTTCCATCGCGGGGACGACGAAATCGGTTGCGGCGAGTACGTCGCCGATGTGACAACCCGGCCCGTGCAGATCTGCTTTGGTAACGAACGCGATTTCGGGCTCGACCTTCGGATGAATAAGCTCGTCGACGCGAATTTCCTCGCCATCACCACGTGCCATGTAGTCCATCAGGAATCCGTAGATCGGTGTTTCGACGCCCATCTGCGTCATCTTGGCGTGCGAGGTCAATCCCATCTTCAGGCCGGCTAGCTTCTGGCCGCGCGCAAGTTTCGCTTTCCGAATGGCATATTGAATTGCATAAGCGTCGTCGAAATCCATATCTGGATGGGCATCGGTAATCTTCACCACATCCTGTGCCTTGAGTTCGGCCTGTTCCAGATGCGCGGCCAGCTCATTAACTGTCTTTTCGTCGAGTGTCATACCGCTCCTCTTATAAATGGCCCCTCTTGGAAATGGCTTCTCTCAAAAAAAGTTTTTTCCGAGCGGGTGCTCAGACAAACCGGCAGGATACATTGCCGATGCCATTCAGGCTCATGCGCAGAACGTCTCCAGCCTGGATCGGGAACATGATCGAGAGCGACCCGGAAAGAATAACTTCGCCGGCCTTGAGAACAATGCCGAGTTCGCCAAGTTTGTTGGCAAGCCATGCCACTGCGTTAACCGGATTACCAAGCGATGCGGCACCGGCACCGGTGCCGATGACTTCGCCGTTCTTTTCCAGCACCATGCCGCAGGTAGCGAGTTCAACCCGGCGCGAGCTGACGGCATTGTCACCGAGCACAAAGGCCGCTGCCGAGGCATTGTCCGCAACGGTGTCCTGGATCTTTATTTTCCAATCAGTTACGCGCGAGTCGACGATCTCGAATGCCGGCATGACGCACTCGGTTGCAGCAAGAACCTGTGGACCGGTGATCCCGGGCCCGCTGAGATCCTTGTTGAGAATGAAGGCGATCTCACCCTCGCCGCGCGGTTGGCAAAACTGTTCTGCCTCGAGAGACTCTCCTTCATTGTAGGTCATGCCTGAAAGAAGATGACCGAAATCGGGTTGATCGACTTTTAGCATCTGCATCACCGCTTTTGCCGTGATGCCGATCTTCTTGCCAACGACACGTTCGCCGTCGCCAATGCGGCGTTCAATCGTGTGCATTTGCACGCGGTAGGCATCTTCAATGGTGATACCCGCTTCGCGGTCGGTTAGCGGAGCGATCTGACGCGCGCTGCGCCACGCGTCGAACAGCTCGTCGCCGAATGTCGCAATTTTCTTGTTGTCCATTTCCATAACAACAGTCTCACACAAGTATCGTTTTGTTGGATCGAGCAACCGATGCAGTACTCGTCGAAGTCATTGTCCGGCCTTTTCGCTGGCATCTTCACGCTTGGCGATATTGGCAAGTATTTCCGCGCCCCGGTTTGCCGCTGAAAGACCACGAAACAGGAAGCAAAGGTTGATCACATCCTGCATTTCTTGCCAGCTGGCGCCGGCCCTGCGAGCGGCGATGCCATGCAGCGTCGCCGCGTCGTTGAGGTCCATCAGCAGCATGCCGAATAGCATCAACTGCGCGGTCTTGACGTCGAAGCTCTTCGGGTACATGCCATGCTCGCGCATTTGCTCCTGCAGTTCGATCATCTTGGGGTCGAGCGCGCCGGTGACGTTCAGGCGCGCTTCAATGCGTGGCGGCACGAAGCCGAGCAGCTCCCGGTAGATCTCGCCTCGTTGCTCGAGGCTTTGTGACTGATCGGCATACTTGCCGATGCGGCGCTGAACGACATCCTTGTCGATGCGGGGAGGCAGCATAGGGTGTTCCTTTCTGTTTATTGATGTCCAATGAATGATTGGCTGGTGCGAGGGCGGTTACCTTGCTAAGAAACAGTCATGCGAGCCCGTCAACTCATATTAATCACCAGGGCGTCGCCAGGCTGGACCGACGACTCAACAAGGCCGACCAGATCAGACTCATTTTCCATACAGTAACCGATTGTGAACGGCTTGCGTGAGCTGGATCGACTCAAACGCATCTAATGCATCCATTGATCCGACGGGTGCCGGCTACTACCAGACTGGCGGCGCCAGGCCGTCTAGGGGGTGACTTTACTCATCGCGCAGCGACGGCATCCAGTAAGTTGGCCGGATCGATGCCGCGTTTGTCGATTCGTCGACGATTGCGACGCCGGTGGCGATCAGGGCACTGTCGATATCGCATGTCACCGCACCGGCGATATCGGTCTCGAGTTGATCGCCGATCATCACCGCGTTGCGCGTTCCAGACCGGATCATGGCTGATTCATACAGTTCCGGATGCGGTTTTCCCAAACGATCGAAGACCAGATCGGAACGCAGCGGATAGCGGCGTCGCAGCGCCGCTTCAATCATCAATGCAACGCTGCCCGCGGCAATGCCGAAACGATCCTCACCATGCGGAAAGATCAGATCCGGGTTGGGCAGAACCAGCCGCACGCTGTCGCCACGGTCAATTGAACGAAATAGTGTACTGATCGTCGCGTCAACCGTTTCGACGAACTGGTATCCGTTCTCATCGCCGACCACCAATACATCGCACGCCGTGCCCGCTGGCACCACGTTGCCACCGGCCCGCTCGACGAAACGTTCGCTGTCGGCAGTGCCGAGCACTACGCAATCGGCGCCTTGCAAGCGATGCTGCTGAAAATAATCGCGCAGCAGCAGCCCGGATGAGAGGATGCGCTCGGTGCTGATGTCGAGACCGAACCCTTGGTAACGTTGAGCTGCCACTTCAGGCAACTTGGATGCGTCGTTGGTCAAAACGGCGTAGGCTTTATTTGCCTGGTTGAGTCTGGCAACGGTTTCAGGTGCGCCGGGCATGGCGCCGCTCGCGTGTACCAGTACGCCGTAGGCATCGAAAAGAAGTAGGTCGTAGCGCTCGATCAGTTCGTCGATCGAGGTGCGTGGGACTGGTTGACGGATCAAGCGCCTCTTTCGAGCGGCGTTATTCAGGTTACCAATCCATTGATGTCGCGGTTACCGACACCGCTATAGGACTGTCGTTTCATCTGGTCCTGCGTTGACTTTTTGCCCCGCAAGGCAGCTATCCTTTTGGCAGCAGTTCCCTGATTTTCGCTTCGACTTCGGGCGCGTCCCACGCAAGCTCACCGAGCACCTGATAGCGAATAGTCTGATCGGCATCAATGATGAACGTAGTCGGCAAACCTTTCTTGACCCAAGCTCGCGATACGCTCATGTCGGGGTCCACGAGGACCGGAACATCTACGCCGATCTTTTCCAGGAAAGGCTTGATGCGTTTCGGCTTCTCGCCGAAATTGACTGTTAGTAGTGCGAATGGTTCGCCGGACAAACGTTTGGCAAGTCGTTCAAAAGATGGCATTTCCTCGACACAAGGACCGCACCAGGTGGCCCAGAAATTCACGATCAACAGCTTGCCGCGATAGTCCGCGAGTTGATGTTGCTTGTCGTCGAGATCTCTCAATATGAGCGCCGGAGGCTTGCCGCCCGACCAGGGTTTGATTTTGGACAAGTCGGCGGCTGACAGCGGCGTGACAAACGCGAGCAGTGCCGCAGCCAGAATGTGGACTGTTCGCATCAGGGTCATCGGTCGAGTCGAAACGGCGCGGGTGAAAAAGCCGCGAGTGTGTCACAATTTCACTCGCTGTAACAACCCCTGGCATGTCACGGGTAATACCACGCCCCCCGTTCCGTCGCGCAAGCTTGTTCAAACTGCACTCAATCGCGACGACCTGATGCCTCGCATTGTTACTCGCGAGGCCACCGCCGGCAAACATGGAGCAGCGCAGGCATACCACGCATCGTGCGATTGATGATGGGACAGGCGTCAGACATCCCACGGGTTGGGTCGATCTGTCTGTATGCCATATTTCTCGATTGCTTCGCTCACTTTTTGGCGTTCGATGTCGCCCTCGTCAGCCAGCGCTTTTAGCGTCGCGACGACGACATGATGACGGTCGACTTCGAAGAAGTCGCGCAATGCTGCGCGTGTATCGCTGCGGCCGTAACCGTCTGTGCCCAAAGTAACGTAGCGTCGCGGCACCCAGGTGCGGATCAGGTCAGCCACGGAACGCATGTAATCGGTGGACGCTATAACGGGCCCGCTGGTGTTGTTCAAACAGCGCTCGATCCATGACTGTTCGGGATCCCGCTCGGGGTTAAAACGATTGTCGCGCTCAACCGTCATGCCGTCGCGGCGCAGCTCGGTAAAGCTGGTCACGCTCCAGGTGTCGGCTGCAATCTGCCAATCTCTTTCCAGCATCTCGGCTGCTGCAAGCACCTCGCGCAGTATCGCTCCGGAACCGAGTAATTGTGCACTGGCGACCGGTTTCTTGGCCGTGCTGCGGCGAATGCGATACATACCTTTGATGATGCCCTCCTCGGCACCGTCTGGCATGGCCGGTTGCGCGTAGTTCTCGTTCATCACGGTGACGTAATAGAAGATGTCTTCCTGCGTGTCGAGCATGCGGCGCATGCCGTCCTGAATAATGGTGACCAGTTCATATCCGTAGGCCGGGTCATAGGCAACACAGTTCGGTACTGTGGAAAACAGCAGATGGCTCGAGCCGTCCTCGTGCTGCAGTCCTTCGCCGGACAGGGTGGTGCGCCCCGCAGTTGCACCAAGCAGGAAACCGCGTGCGCGCGAGTCACCAGCGGCCCACACCAGATCGCCAATGCGTTGGAAACCAAAGCATGAGTAGAAAACATAGAACGGCAGCATCGGCACGCCGTGTGCTGAGTAGGAGGTCGCCGCGGCAAGCCATGACGACACAGCGCCGGCTTCGGTAATTCCTTCTTCGAGAATCTGTCCGTCCTTGGCTTCCTTGTAGTACAGCAATTCGTCCTTGTCCTCGGGCTCGTAGAGTTGCCCGAACGGCGAATAGATGGCCACTTGTCTGAACAACGATTGCATACCGAAGGTGCGTGCTTCATCGGCAACAATGGGGACCACATGTTTGCCAAGGGTCTTGTCGCGCAATAGTTGCGAGAGCATTTGCACGAACACCATAGTGCTTGACTGCTCCCGCTCTCCGCTGCCACCGAGTAACTTCGAGAATGAATCGAGCGCCGGCACCGGCAAAGCACCGGATTTTTCCGCACGCGCCGGCAGATAGCCACCGAGTGCCTGGCGATGCGCGTGCATGTATTTCATCTCCGGGCTGTCGTCGGCCGGTCGATAGAAGCACAGCCTCTCGACATCGTCGTCCGAGATCGGCAGTGCGAAACGGTCGCGGAACGCCAGCAGCGCGTCGCTTTCCAGCTTCTTTTGCTGGTGTGCGGTCATCTTGCCCTGACCCCAATGGCCCATGCCGTAGCCTTTCTTGGTCTGGGCCAGAATCACGGTTGGGCGGCCACGATGATTGACGGCGGCGTGATAAGCGGCGTAAATCTTGATTGGATCGTGTCCGCCGCGCTTGAGTCGATCAATGTCTTCGTCGGACAAGTGTGCAACCAGGCTCTGCAGCTCCGGGTATTTGTTGAAGAAATGCTCACGGTTGAATCGCCCATCGGTCGCCGCATACTTCTGGAATTCGCCGTCGACTGTTTCGTGCAGGCGCTTGAGGATGATGTTTTCGGTATCGCGCGCGAACAGTGGATCCCAGTCCGAACCCCACATCACCTTGATGACGTTCCAGCCGGCGCCGCCGAACAGGCCTTCGAGTTCCTGAACGATCGAACCGTTGCCGCGAACCGGTCCGTCAAGACGCTGCAGATTGCAATTGACGACGAAGATCAGATTGTCGAGGCCTTCGCGCGAGGCGAGCGACAAGCCGGCAAGCGATTCCGGTTCGTCCATCTCGCCGTCACCGACGAAACACCATACCTTGCGGTCGTTGGCGGGTTTGATGCCACGATCTTCGAGATAACGAATAAAACGTGCCTGATAGATTGCTGTGATCGGACCAAGGCCCATCGAGCCGGTCGGAAATTGCCAGAAATCCGGCATCAGCCATGGATGGCAATAGGAAGCCAAGCCCTTGCCACCGGTCTCGCGACGATAGTTGGAAAGATTCTCTTCGCTCAGCCGGCCTTCCATGAAGGCGCGCGCATAGACTCCCGGCGCTGAGTGCGGCTGGAAGTAGACACAATCGCCGGACTGCCCGGCGCGGAAGAAATGGTTGTAACCGACTTCGAACAAATCGGCCGATGATGCGTAGGTAGCGATGTGTCCGCCCAATTCCGGATGGGCGCGATTGGCGCGCACCACCATGGCGAGCGCGTTCCAGCGCACCAACGCCGATATGCGTGCCTCAATTTCGGGGTTGCCGGGAAACTGCGGTTGATCGGCAAGCGAAACGGTGTTGCCGTACGGCGTGTTCACGACCGGCGGCAGCGGTACCCGAAGGCGCCGCGCCTGCTCGATCAGTTTCATCAGGATGAAGGTTGCCCGTTCCGCACCTTCAATTTTGACGACTTGATTGAGCGCCTCTATCCACTCGCGGGTCTCGACCGGGTCGAGATCTTGCGGCAGTACGCGCCAGAAAGCGGAAATATTCAGATCCTGCGCTTCGGAAAGATCGGTCATTGCTGTCACCTGATGTTCCGGGGTTGGCCCGCTCCTGGATTGCAGAAGTCAGAAGGCGGGAAGGTGATGAATAGTAACTTCTTTTGCGGAGCATAGGGTTTCGTTTGAAGCCGAATTGAGCAGTTCGAGTGGCATAAAAGACTGGAATACTCCTGAGAAAAAGCATAACATGCTGCACATGTTGCTTGATTCAATCGACTGGAGAATCCTCGCCTTGCTCCAGTCTGACGCGCGCATGTCCAACGTCGAACTGGCGCGAGCGGTTGGATTGTCTCCTTCACCTTGTCTGGCGCGAGTGCGGGCGCTCGAAGGCGCGGGATACATCAGTCGCTACGTGTCGTTACTCGATGCGCTGAAAGTCGGGCTTAAGGTCAGCGTATTCATCCAGGTCGCTCTCGAAAAGCAGGTCGAAAAGGCGTTGGAGGTTTTCGAAAACGCCATCCTCGAAAGGCCCGAAGTCATGGAGTGTTATCTGATGACTGGCGAAGCTGACTACCTGTTACGCGTTGTCGTGCCCGACATCCAGGCGCTCGAGGAATTCATACTGCACTTTCTGTCGCGCGTTCCCGGCGTTGGCAATATCAAATCCAGCTTTGCTCTGAAACAGGTGAAATACCAAACGGCACTGCCGCTGCCAGTTGACCTTGTCGGCAAGAAAGACACTACGGGCGCGCTGCGGAAGAATCAGCCACGGGTCTCAACTACCCGGGCTCGCCAACACAGACGGAATCGGTAGTCATGAGCGAACTCGAACCAGATATGGCCGAATCAAAACGCACCGAGACGCGCTGGCCGCGCAGTGTCTGTGTCTATTGCGGTTCGAGCAGGGGTGTAAGTTCGGACTATGCAGCGGCGGCGCGCGAAATGGGGACGCTGCTTGCTGAGCGCGGGATCAGGCTGGTTTTTGGCGGTGGTAGCGTTGGACTGATGGGGGTGCTCGCTGATGCCGTTCTCGCCGCTGGCGGCGAAGTCACCGGTGTGATTCCGCACGGATTGCGAACCGCCGAGTTGGCTCATGAGGGGGTAAGCGAGATGATCGCGGTCGACTCGATGCACGCGCGAAAACAGCGGATGGTTGAACTTGCCGATGCCTTCATTGCGTTGCCGGGTGGAATTGGCACGCTCGATGAGTTGTTCGAAACCTGGACCTGGTTACAACTGGGCATCCATAGGAAGCCTGTGGGCGTGCTCAACGTCGCCGGTTATTATGATCGGTTACTCGAGTTCTTGCACCATATGGCGCAGCGGCAATTTCTCAGCCGCGACCATCTCGAGTGTTTGATGGTTGACAGTGACGCGCAACGTCTTTTGTCGCGTCTGGCCCGCTTCAGGAAAACAGCCGAGGGACGATGGGTCCATCGCAAAGGCGCACCACCACCTTGATACGGGCAATTAGAGTGGAAACCCGTTAGGCAGCCGCTACCCTGCGGCGCCGCTCGCCGCGCGACATTGCTGCTCGGTATATGAGTGGTATCACGAACAGAGTCATGACGGTTCCAACTGCCAGTCCCCACATGATGGAGGATGCGACCGGACCCCATA
Source organism: Betaproteobacteria bacterium (assembly GCA_020354125.1). Taxonomy (GTDB): domain Bacteria; phylum Pseudomonadota; class Gammaproteobacteria; order Burkholderiales; family Eutrophovitaceae; genus SG8-40. The sequence goes on from CP070643.1 coordinate 2,787,268, forward strand.
GCAGCGATTCACCACCCAAGCCCGTAGCCAGGGAGAACAGACCGGCGACGGTGGTGAAGGACGTGATGAGGATCGGCACGACGCGCCGTCTCGCTGCATACACGATCGCATGCAATACGCTCATGCCGGCGCGCAAGCGGCGGTTAGCCGCGTCGATCAGAACGATCGCGCTGTTAACAGCGATACCGGTCAGTGCGACCACACCGTACATCGTGTAAAGGCTCATCGGATTTCCGGTTATCAGCAACCCGACTACCACGCCGGTGAATGCGAGCGGAACAGTGACCAGAATCATCAGTGGTTGCAGGTAACTGCGGAATTGCGTACCGATGATCAGATAGATGAGTCCGATGCCGAAGATGAACAACAGCAACATCGCGTCTAGACTCTCCTGAATGTCATCCAATGCGCCCGAGAAGTCCAGTGTCACGTTCGGGAACTCTAGGCGCACCTTTTCCCATTCGTCTTTGATCATGTCGTTGACCTGGACTTCGTTGAGCAGCTCGCGATCAATATCCGCTTCCAGGGTGATAGTGCGGCGGAAGTTGTAGTGCCGGATGCTCTCCTTGCTGGGGCCAGTCTGGATGCGCACCAGTTCCCGCATCGCGACCTGACCGCCGTCGGGCAGGGGTACTGGCTGATCGAGCAACTGATCAAGGCCGGTCATCGCTTGCGGCTCGGCACGCACACGCACTTCAACTTTTTCGCCTTGGTCCTGCATGAAGGTGACGACTTCGCCGTCGACGTACAAGCGGATGGTGCGCGCCACCGTAGCGGCATTCAGCCCGCTCTGCTGCAACGCTTCGAGATTCAATCTCAGCGTCAGTTGATCCCGGCCCGGGCTGTCGTCATCGGTGATGTCGCTCACACCCTCAATCGTCGACAAATAGCCGGCAAGATAGTCGGTCGCCTTGCGTAACTCGCCGAACTCGTCGCCGCGCACCTTGACGCTGACCGGTTTGGTCAGCGGTGGGCCGCCTGATATGCGAGTAAACGTCACCACGGCGTCGCCGTTATTCGAAGCGACGTCGTCGCGCATGGCGGCAATGACTTCATCCACCCCGCGCAGCTCTCCTTCGCGCGGGTTCAAGCTAACGACCACTTGTGCGTACCTGTTTGCGTAGAGCGGTTCGGTATCGGTGTACTTGACGCCGGCGAGCGAGGTAATGGCGCGTTGCTCTTCTGGTGCTATGTATTTGCGGACTTTGTCTTCGACCTTCATTACGCGCGCCAGTGATTCCTCCAGCGCGGTTCCGGCTGGCATGTCGACGTTGACGTAAAACAGACGGATCGGATCGAAAGCGAAGAACTGAATCCTCACGAGGCCGGTGGCAACCGCGCTTAGAGCCAGCATGAAGGCGCCGAACGCCAGCAGCAGGAACCGCTTCGGACGACGCATTACGTACAACAGCGCGCGCGAATACTTCACCCGAACCAGGTGCGTGAAGCGCACCCGATATTGGTGCGCCCGTGAAGGTTTGTCGAAGCTCAGCTTCAGTCCCATCACGTGCGCTGGCAGCATCCAGTACGCCTCGATCAGGCTGAACGCCAGCGCCAGTGTTACCACTGCCGGCACCACCATCATGAATTTGCCGACAATTCCCGGTAGCAGCATCAACGGCAGAAACGCCGCCATGGTTGTCATGACTGACGCAGTTACCGGCGCGAACACTTCGCGCAGCGCCTCCAGGCTCGCGGTTACCGCGTCCATGCCGCGGGTGATGCGGTAATAGATTCCTTCAACCACGACCACCGCGTCGTCGACCAGCATGCCGAGCACGATGACAACGCCCAGAAGAATCGAGACATTAATGGTCCATCCGATGGCGTAGATCACGGCAAAGGTGCCGGCGAGTGAGAAAGGGATGCCCAAACTCAACAAAACGGCAATACGGCTTCCCAGGAAAACCCAGGTCGTCAATAGCACCAGCAACAGACCGAGCGCGGCATTGGTCTGCATAATGCTGATCGCCTCGCGCGTCGGCACCGTCTGGTCGTCCACCAGTACCAACTGGATACCGCGCGCGGCGAGTACTTCGTTTCGCCGGTCAACGTACTGGTTGATGCGATCAACTAGTTCCAGTGTGTTGGTGTAGCCTTTCTTGGTGACTGACAGCAAGACACCGGCGCGCCCGTCTTTGGCTGCCAGCATCGACGGCTTTTCTCTCAGTCGCGAGACTTTCGCCAGCGATGAAAGCGGAATCGGACCGCGCTCGGTACCGGCAGTTACCGGGATCGCGGCGAGGATATCGGGATTGGCTTCTTTGCCAACCATCCGCACCAGCCATTCTTTCTCGCCGATCCGGATACGCCCGCCGAACACATCGCGAAACCAGCTCGCGACAGCGTCTGACAACTGGGTTGCGGTGAGATTGTGGGCCTCGAGTGACGCCGGATCGAAGTCGACAACCAATTCCGGGTCGTGCAGTCCGGCGGCGAGCACGTCGTCGACTCCGCTAATGCGCTCCACGTCGTCGCGAATCTGGCGCGCGGTTGCGCGCAGAATTTCGTCATCGGACTGGCCAAGCACCAGAACCATGACGGTAGGAAAGCCATTAGAAGTGGTGATTTCGAGTACCGTTGGGTCATCGACTTCCGGCGGCAGCTCCTGATTGGCCTTGTTCTGGATCTCACGCCGCAAATCATTGATGCGCTTGTCGAACACCGCGGTGCTGATGTCCTCGAAGCGCACCAGGATGGTCGAGATTCCCTCGCGGCTGCTCGACGAAACAAAGCGTATGTCGGAAACTTTGCGTATTGCGTCTTCCAACGGCTGGGTGACCAGTTTCTCCACATCTTCGGCCGAAGCACCGCGTAGTGGCGTAGTGATACTGATCCAGTTGAAGTTGATTTCCGGGTCCTGCTCGCGCGGCATCTGAATGTAGCCGCCGATACCCATAATCATTACTACCGCGAACGTCAGATTTGCGAAGACGTGATTGGTGAGGAATGAGCGCAGCAGCTGCATGCGTCAGTCGTGCTTACTGCTGACGAATCGGCGTAATCGCATCGCCGTCCTGCAGTTGATAGCGCCCGCCGACGATAATAGTGGCGGACTCTGGCAAGTTGGCCGGTGCGGGCCGCCCTTCCTGCGCCAGCGGCAATGGCACGAACATCGCCTTGTTGCCGTTGGCGATGAACACGCCAAGCTCGTCACCGCGTCGCAGCACCAGGTCGGGCGGGAGGTGCGCCTGTGCCGACTGCCAGACGACGCGCCCGGCGGTGCCGGGCATGGCACTTTTTCCGGCAAACCGAAACCGTGCTTCCTGATTGCGTTCGCGCTGATTCAGTGCCGGCACGATACGGTGCAGTTTCAGTTCAAACGATCCAGCGCGCGACTCGAAAGTGATGCGCTTGCTTTCCTCCAGCGCTGCGACGTAATCGGGTTGAACCCGTGCACTGACTTCAATTCGGCCGGCATCGAGCACGCGTACCAGTGGTGCACCCGGGGTGGCGATTTCACCAACCTGACCGATGCGTTCCTTGATGATGGCTTTGAACGGCGCCCGCACCAGGCATTTGCGGATATTGCGTCGCGCCGTTGCCAGTTCGGCTTGAGCGGCCCGAAGTTGCGCCGCCGCGGTGCGCGCATCGCTTTCGCGCTGATCCAGTGCTTCCGGTGAAATGAAGCCGTCGTCGACCAATTTTCGCGCCCGTGCCAGGCGCTGCTCAGCGAGTTTCTTTGCCGAGCGGGCGGATTCCAAAGTTGCGGCTGCGCGTTCGGCAGCAAGCGCGTAGTCGCGCGAATCGAGCCGCGCCAGCGTCGCTCCTTTTTTTACCACCTGGCCGACCTCGACCGGGATTTCAATGATGCGCGCGGTGACTTCGGCGGCGATTCGGCTGTCGTTCAGCGAGATGACCGTTGCGAAAGCTTCCCGTTGCGGATAGACCGCGACGTCACCAAAAGCCTGCGTCGACACTTGCGGCGACTGAGCGCTGGCAGAGGTTGCGCTGATTAGCCAGAGAATGAAGAATAGGGTACGCATCAGCTAGTTACAGCTTTTTTGATTCTTGTTTGGCGACCGGCGCGGCCAAAGGGCGGCGCTGCCCCGACTCGGATATCTTGCGGATGTAATGGGGAAACACGGCATGTTAACCAATTTTGCGCAAGGATCGGACCGGCGCGGCGATATCAGTGGCGCTGTGAAACACGCCCCGCGTGGAGTCGCCGCGTTGTACTCAGGCAAGATGCTTTTACAGAAGTTCGGAGAGAAACTCACGTGCGCATCGCAGTAGGAGGATTCCAGCACGAAACGAATACGTTTGCGCCCAGCAGGGCAACGTTCGAGCGTTTCGAGAAAGGCGAGGGTTGGCCGCCGTTATCGCGTGGTGCCAGCCTGTTCGAAACGGTAGCTGGCATCAACATTCCGGTTGCTGGATTCTTGTCGGCGATGAAACATTCACGCCATACGTTGGTTCCGACCGCATGGGCGGCGGCCAGCCCATCGGCTCACGTCACCGAAGACGCATTCGAGCGCATCGCTGCCATGATCATCGGTGATCTGAAATCTGCCATGCCAGTCGATGCGGTGTATCTTGACCTGCACGGGGCCATGGTGACAGAGCATCTCGACGACGGCGAGGGCGAGTTGCTGGCACGCGTACGTGATGTGGTCGGCGGGCGGGCACCTGTCGTCGCCAGTCTCGATTTGCATGCCAACGTGACGCAGCGTATGCAGAAGAATGCTGATGTGCTGGTTGCCTATCGTACCTATCCGCACGTTGACATGGCCGATACTGGTGAGCGGGTTGCACGATCTCTGCAGCGCCTTCTCGATGGTGCGTCCCGCCCTCAGTTAGCCAGCGTGCGCTTGCCGTTTCTGATTCCGCTGCAAGCGCAGTCGACCATGATGGAACCGAACAGCAGTATCTACGACGAGCTCGCCAGGCTCGAAGCGCACGGCGCGGTGCTGTCGTACACCCCGGGTTTCCCGGCCGCTGATTTTCCCGAATGCGGTCCGGTGGTGTTCGCCTATGCTGATGACGTAGAGGCTTCACGCAAGGCGACAGACGCTCTGTGGCATCTGGTCAATGAGGCAGAAGGCGATTACGACTGTCCAGTTTACGAACCGGATGAGGCGGTGCAAAAAGCGATGGCAATCGCCGCCAACGCTTCGCGCCCGGTGGTTATTGCCGACACGCAGGATAATCCGGGTGCCGGCGGCGATTCCAATACCACCGGCATGCTTCGCGCTCTGGTGGCCAATCGCGCGCAGCACGCCGCGCTAGGGTTGATGGTTGACCGCGACGCGGCTGAGGCGGCACATGCGGCCGGCGAAGGTACGGAGATAGAAATCGCACTGGGCGGCCAGTCGCGGATTCCCGGTGATGAACCGTTTCATGCGCGCTTTGTCGTTGACCGATTGTCCGAGGGCAGATTTACCTGCACCGGGCCGTTTTATCGTGGTGCTCGGATGAGCATCGGACCCTGTGCCTGTCTGCGTATTGGCGGCGTGCGTGTCGTGGTGGCTTCGGACAAACCGCAATTGGCTGATCAGGAAATGTATCGTTTCATCGGTATAGAACCGAAAACGGAAAAGATCCTCGTGAACAAAAGCTCGGTACACTTCCGCGCTGATTTTGCGCCAATCGCCGAGGAAATCATCGTTGCCAAGGCGCCTGGACCAATGCTTGCCGACCTCAACGAGTTTCCGTGGAAGAATCTATCGCCCGGTATTCGGATATCACCGAATGGCAAACCGTTTCAGCCATCCTGACAGACAGATTCATGCTCGCCATTGAAAATCTCGAAAAATCGTTTGATGGTCAGCGGATTCTGGAGCCAACGACCCACGAATTTCGGTCGGGCCGTACGACTGCAATAGTAGGGCCCAGTGGCTGCGGAAAAACGACTTTGCTTCGCTTGTTGCTCGGCTTGGTCGAGCCTGACGGCGGTGCGATTATCTATGACGGAACGGCACTCACCGCCAAGAACGCGGAGCAACTGCGCCACCGGATCGGATACGTCATTCAGGACGGTGGTTTGTTTCCGCATCTTACGGCACGCGATAACGTTACCTTGTTGGCCAGATATCTTGGTCGATCAGGTCCCGATATCGAAGGGCGGCTCGTACAGCTTGCCGAGCTGGTACAAATTACTCCGGAGATGCTCGAGCGTTTTCCAAAGGGGCTTTCCGGAGGGCAGCGCCAGCGCATCGCTCTGATGCGTGCACTCATGCTCGACCCGCCTGTCCTGTTAATGGACGAGCCGCTCGGTGCGCTCGATCCGATGATTCGCTTTGATCTGCAAAATGAACTTAAAGGTATCTTTTCTCGGCTCAACAAAACGGTCGTATTGGTGACACATGATATGCACGAAGCGGCGCACTTTGCACATGAGATCATGTTGATGCGTGCCGGTCGGGTAATACAACGTGGAAGCATCGAGGAATTGTTGGCGTCGCCGGCAGAGACGTTTGTTACGGATTTCATCGGAGCGCAGCGTGCAGACGCCCGCCTTTCGTCATGATGGCTAATTCAGATCCGGGAACAGCTTGTCGTTGCGAACGCACGGGAAACATGCGCGGGTGGTTTCGACCGCTCATTGCAATGGCATTGTTCTTTTCCGTGTTCACCGCTTCGGCTGACCAGCTCATGGTCGGTTCCAAGCGATTTACGGAATCCTACATCCTCGGCGAGATCATTACTCAGACTGCGCGCAACGCGGGTGCAGACGTGGCTCATCGGCAGGGAATGGGTGGTACGGCTATCTTGTTCGAGGCAATCAAGACTGGCAGCATCGATATCTATCCGGACTACACCGGGACCATCGCGCGTCAGCTGCTGAAAACAGACGCTTCTGACCTTGAAACCTTGAACAGGGGTTTGCGCCCACTGGGACTTGGCGTTGCAGCGAAATTCGGATTCAACAACACATATGCGCTCGCGTTACGCGAGGACGAGGCCGAGCGGCTCGGAGTGTCCAGCGTGAGCCACCTTTCGAATCAGCCGGAGTTGCGCTTTGGGCTTGGGCACGAGTTTCTCGAACGCAACGACGGATGGTCCGGCCTGAAAGCGACTTACGATTTGCCGCATTCACCCGCGGGGCTGGACCACGGACTCGCTTACGAGGCAATCGCTTCGGGCCAGATCGACGTGATGGACATCTATTCGACAGACGCGAAGATCGCGCGATACGGACTACGCGTGCTCAGCGACGACAAGAAGTACTTTCCGGACTATGACGCGGTGCTGGTGTATCGCCTTGATGTGCCTGAACGATTCCCAGAAGCATGGGCAGCACTCGTCAAATTGGAAGGTGCGATTGATGCGAAGAGAATGATTGCAATGAATGCACGAGCCGAACTCGATGGGGCGAGTTTCTCTGCAATTGCAGCCGACTTTGCCAAAAATTCGCAAACCGATGTACCGCAGTCGACGCAATCAAGGCGCGGCAGTTTTCTGGACAAACTTGCCGGTGCTGATTTTCTTAGATTGACAGGCCAGCATCTTCTATTGGTGTTCGTGTCACTTGGCGTTGCTATCGTCGTAGGTATTCCTCTCGGAGTATGGGCAGCACGCAGCAATGCGGTCGCACAACCGATCTTGTCGGCTGTCGGCATCATTCAAACCATTCCTGCGTTGGCATTGCTGGTTTTCCTGATTCCGTTGCTAGGCCGCATCGGAACCGTCCCCGCGCTCGTGGCATTGTTCCTTTACTCGCTTTTGCCAATCGTTCGTAACACGTATAGCGGCATTACGGACATAGCAGGATCGCTTCGTGAATCAGCGAGCGCGCTGGGCTTATCTGCGGCGGCGCGTCTGAGACTGATCGAGTTACCGCTTGCATCGCGAGCCATTCTTGCCGGAATCAAGACGTCAGCGGTGATCAACGTTGGAACGGCGACGATTGCTGCCTTTATTGGTGCCGGTGGTTATGGAGAGCGCATCGTAACCGGGCTTGCGTTGAATGATCATGCGTTGCTGCTGGCAGGCGCCATTCCCGCGGCTGTGTTGGCGTTGCTTGTCCAGTGGACGTTTGATCTTGCTGACAGGTGGATTGTCGCAGAAGGGTTACGCTAGCCATACAACGGCGTCCGTCACTGACGACCAAGTAAGTGCATTGATGGCGCGCAACGCGCCTGTATGTTGCACCACGGAAATATGCACTGCATAGGGGTGAATGTCATTGTCCTCAAGATCGCGTTGACCGGCAGGTTCCACGTGTTAGGATGCTTGCGGACTTTCATTGCCGGAAAGTCGTTGCGCTTCGCTGGCCAGTCATCAGGATTGGCCGCGAACGCATTGCGAGAACCAGATGGGTTGGGAGACAAGGTTGACTAACAAGATCAACCTCTCGCCGCTGACGGCATTGGCCATTGCAAACTGCTGCGTCGTCGGCCTGACCCGGTTTACGTGAAACAAGAATTCGGAACCCACAATCCGACAGAAAACTAGGGGGAGCGAATCATGGAAAGTGCCAACATAGGGACCTGGGGCTGGATCTGGGTCGTCGTGTTTTTGTGTCTGTTCGTCGGCATGGGTGTCTACGGCATGCGCAAAACCAAAACTGAAGAGGACTTTGCCGTAGCTCGCGGTTCGTACGGTCCGATCTTGCTTGCGTTCGCCTTTGCTGCGACGATTGCCAGTGGCGCGACATTCATGAGCGTTCCGGGCATGGCGTACTCGATCGGCTTCGGGTCGCTATGGGGGCCGGCGCTGTATCCAATCGGTATTTATATCGGCATGGTACTGGCGATCAAACTGATCAAACGCGCCGGTGACCGCTTCAAGTCAAACTCGCTTGCCGATTTCATGGGTCAGCGCTACCAAAGCGAATTCCTGCGTATCGCATTCGCACTGCTGTCAATTCTGTTGATTTACTACATTGCAGCGCAGGTTGTGGCTGCCGCGACAATGTTCGAAGTCCTGCTCGATCTGAACTACAAGACGGGGATTCTGGTGAGTGTCGGTGTGATTGCGCTCTACGTCGGTATGGGCGGCTCACACGCGGATATCATGACCGACGGTGTCCAGGGCGTCATGATGGTGTTGATCGCACTCATTATCGGGGCGATGTTCATATTGGCGCCCGGTGTGGAGAGCATCGACGGCGCAAGCGGTCCCGCTGCGATCAACGCCGCGGTTTCTGCTCAGGATTCGAGCCTCGGTTGGGATAATTATTTTGTCACAGGCAATATCTTCTTCGACAACATCTGGTTAGTGCTCCTGATCCTCGTCGCGCACATACCGTTCGCAATGAACCCGCACATCGGTAAATTGGCGTTCGCCCTGAAGGATCCGAAACAGATTCGCACATTCCTTCTGATTGCGATCCCGATCAGCTCGATTCTTACGCTTACCGTGCTTGGTGGTTTGCATGCGCGCGCCATGGTTGGCGAGGGTCTTCGGCCTGACTCGGCGATTCCGATTCTGTTTACCGAGTTGTTCCCACCCTTCCTGGCCGGCATGCTTGGAGTAGGTGTGCTCTCGGCAATCATGTCGACTTCGGACGGATTGTTCATTGCCATCGCCGTGACTTTGAGTAATGACTTGTACAAACGTACGCTGGCGCCGGTCATCCACAAACACAAGTCGGAACAGCAGATTGATCACATCGCGTTGAATATTTCTCGGGTGTCGATTCTGGTCGTCGCCGCGGCTGCCGTCGCTTTGGCGTGGGATCCACCGAAGTTTTTGGCCGTGCTGTTGTGGGTCGGTGTTGGCGCCATCGTCTCCGGGGCGGCGGGTCCACTGGTGATCGGATCGATGTGGAGACGGGCGACCAAGGCAGGCGCGATCGCATCCTTCCTGACGGGAGTGTTGCTTTACGGTTATCTGTATGTCGTTTACGGGTGGAAGAATCCGTTTGGCGCTGCCGGTACTTGCATCATTGCTGCATCCTTGGTGATGGTGGTGGTCAGCTTGCTCACCAAGCCGTTGCCCAAAGAGCATGTTGACCTGGTATTCAACCCAAGGCCGGTGCCTGCCTGAGGCGTTTCGTCGACGGTTCGCATGGCGAAGACAGCTTTAACTTGAATAGCGGAAATTCGCGCCGCTTTTGCGGCGCGAGATCCGGTTTTGCGCGTTGAATCATGACGGGCAAGTGGTAGGATGCCGGTGCGCTGAATCTCTGTGTGCCGACATCAGAACGAGAAAGAGGAGGGAAATATGAACGTACTGACGTTGATGGTGATCATCATCCTGGCCTACTGGATTATCGGAATGACTCTGGTTGCGCGAGTGAAGAACTGGGATTGATTCAAGAATAGGAACGACGGGGAGTCAGAAACATGTATGACACCAACATCGGTGCATGGGGGTGGATTTGGGTCGTCGTGTTCATGCTGCTGTTCATCGGCATGGGCGCGTACGGCATGCGCAAGACCAAAACCGAAGAAGACTTTGCTGTTGCGCGGGGTGCTTACGGGCCGTTCATGCTGGCATTCGCCTTTGCTGCCACCATAGCCAGCGGCGCCACCTTCATGAGTTTGCCGGGTATGGCCTACTCAAAGGGATTTGCAGTCGTATGGTATCCGGCGGTCTATCCGATTGCGATTTATCTGGGGATGATCCTGGCGGTAAAGCTGATCAAGCGCGCCGGCGATCGGTTCAAATCAAATTCGTTACCCGAATTTATGGGCCAGCGCTATAACAGCGATTTTTTGCGTATCGCCTTTGCGGTGTTGTCACTGCTGCTGGTGTTCTACATCGCCGCACAGATCGTTGCGGCGGCAACGATGTTCGAGGTCTTGCTCGATCTCGACTACATGACCGGTATTTTCGTCAGCGTGGCCGTAATCATGTTGTATATCGGCATGGGCGGTTCGCACGCCGACATCATGACCGATGGTATTCAGGGCATCATGATGGTCATCATTGCGCTGATCATTGCGGGCATGTTCCTGTTGTCTCCCGGCGTTGAGGGTTTGGGACCCGCGGCGATCAATCAGGCACTGGTGGCTGAAAACCCCGCCATGGGATGGGACAACTATTTCATTGAGGACGATCTGATTTTCGGCAGTTTTATTTTGATCCTGTTGTTGTTTATCGCACACTTGCCCTTTGCGATGAATCCGCATATCGGCAAGCTCGCATTCGCACTGAAGGAGCCGAAACAGATTCGCACATTCCTGCTGATCGCAATTCCGATGGGTTCGATTCTTGGATTCACGGTGCTAGGTGGATTGCATGCGCGAGCGCTGGTCGGCCCCGGTCTTCCTCCCGATCAGGCCATCCCGGTCCTGTTTACGCAGTTGTTCCCACCGTTCCTCGCTGGCATGTTGGGCGTGGGCGTGCTCTCGGCGATCATGTCGACCTCAGATGGCCTGTTCATTGCCATCGCGGTGATATTCAGCAACGATTTGTACAAACGCACATTGGCACCGGTCATTCACAAAGACAAATCGGAAGCGCAGATCGATCACATTGCGCTGAACATTTCGCGTGTCGCCATTGTGATCGTCGGTATTGTCGCGGTCTGGCTGGCTTCGGATCGGCCCAAGTTCCTGGCGGTGTTGTTGTGGATCGGGATCGGTGGAATTGTCGCCGGTGCGGCAGGGCCCTTGCTCATTGGATCTCTGTGGAAACGAGCGACCAAGGCAGGAGCGATTGCGTCTTTCCTCACGGGCGTATTGCTGTACGCCTACTTGTACGTAATCCATGGCTGGAAGAATCCATTTGGGGTGGCTGGTACCTGTGTCGTTGTCGCATCAGTGGTGATGGTTGTTGTCAGTCTGTTAACGAAACCGCTGCCGCAGCCGCATGTGGATCAGGTGTTTGAGCCCCGGAAAACGACGGCGTGAGTCAGGGCGCCGGCGCGAAGCCGGCGCCAAGTCTCATGGCGAACCACGCATCGCTTTTGCGATGCGTGTTTTTCTTTATGAACGTGACACGTGTCATCTGACAGGGCGTATCCGGATGCGGCCGCCGCGAAAAAATGCGGTTTTATTTGCACCCTCGAAACTCAATATTTGAATTCAAGTAAAGAGGTCTTTCCTATGTCAACTGATCTGGAGATGCCGGGTTTTCGTCTCGACGGGCGAACGGCGTTGGTGACGGGTGCTGGCAGGGGGTTAGGTGCTGCTATTGCCGAGGGTTATGCCGCCTGTGGTGCACAGGTCATGCTTTTGGGCCGGACGCGTTCGTATTTGGACGATGTGGCACAGAAGATCAGTGCTTCTGGTGGTCAAGCTGGTGTAATTGAGTGCGACGTTACCGAGGACAAGCAACTGCGCAGTGCGATTGCGGACTTGCCGAAGCTCGACATACTGGTCAATAACGCCGGTACCAACTTCCCTGAACCGTTTGTCGAGGTGTCGGATGAACACCTTGACACCATGATCGACCTAAACGTGCGTGCCTGTTTCGTAGCGGCACAAGCGGCGGTGAAGAAAATGCTCGAGGATGACGCGCGCACTGACAAAGGCGGCAGCGTCATCAACATGTCGTCGCAGATGGGTCATGTGGGCTCACCTAACCGCACTGTTTACTGTATGACCAAGCACGCGCTCGAGGGTTTGACCAAGGCGATGGCCGTCGAACTTGCGCCACAGAATATCCGCGTCAACAGCATCGGACCGACTTTTACCGACACACCGCTGATGCGCAAGGTGGTCGACACAGCTGAAAAACGCGATTTCATCATGTCGCGCATCCCGATGGGCAAACTGGCAACGCTCGGCGACATTGCTGCAGCCGCCGTTTATCTCGCGTCACCCGCCGCTTCGATGATCACCGGAACGCACCTGGTCGTTGATGGCGGTTGGACGGCCCAGTAGAAACGCTCTAGGGCACTTATCCTCCGAGGCCGGCCACCGTCGCTACCGGCACGCGCTTACGGATCTGTCGACACTGGTTGGCTTGTGGCCGCTACTCGAAGCGAACAAACTGTTCGGCTGGGGCGTCTTCCCCGCAACGTTCTATGAGCTCGTCGATTTCGCCGAGCACGGTCGCGTCTTCGTCTGCGTCAAGCGCGCCATCGCCAACGAGCTTTGCGCCGAGCCCGTTAACAATTGCATTGCGCACCAAACTGAGTGTTGGTTCGTCTGGAAGTGACGGGTCGTTCATGGCTGCTTCGATCACTCGCGACAGGGCCTCGCTTGCCTGTCCCGCGACGAAATCGATGGCACGAGCGTCCTCGCCATATTCGTCGACCAACTCATTCAGTTCGACAATGATCGATGTGTGGTCTTGCGGATGCAGCAAATCCCCCGAAAGGGGAGTTTGACCGCCGCGCTTGCTCAGGACCTCAAGTACCTCGCCGAGTGTGGTAGCGCGTTCCCGATCCGGATCGTTGACGATTGCTTCGATGGTTGCCGAAAGCTCCGAACTGACTCGAGCCGCGACATCAATCGGTGGTCGCAGGGCCATGCTCTCTTCTCCTGATTGCTGCGTGGGCGCCGTATCTCATTGACCGTTGGCGATGGCTACGGTGACCCGCTGCTGTCATTTAATTCACTTTGACCGTGTGACGCGTCGATTTCTTGAGCTTGGGAATAACCAGTTCGAGAACACCGTCACTGCATGATGCCTTGGCTCGGCTGCCGTCAACGTCGGCCGGAAGGGCTACGGTTCTTGAAAACGACGACTCCGAGATCTCGCGCCGGTAGTATTCGCCCTTTTCCTCTTTCTTCTCTCTCTTTTTCGTACCTTTGATGGTCACGGCGTTCTCGGTAACGGAAATATCGAGATCCTTCTTGTCCATCCCCGGTACTTCGGCTTTGACCACGACGTCTTCATCTCGGTCCACGACGTCGACACGCGGCATGCGAAGCGCCGGCATTTCCGGCCAATCCGGCCACTCCCAGCGCATGCGGCGCAGCCATCCACGCGGGAGAAAGCCTTCGGACAGACGATGCATCATCCGGTCCATTTCCTCGAACGGAGTGAGCGCAGTTGCCGGTGCCTTCTCAGCCTCTGCTGTTTTTTCCACTGCCCCGGTTTCCTTCTTTTCCTTGTCGGCCATAACATCCCTCCTTCCTGAAACTTGGCTGCGCACGAGGTTTCGACGCAGACTCACTGAACTGGAGGCCTAATTAAACAGCCGGCAGCCGGCTAAGAGCTTGATCCTCATCAACGCTTCAGGTCTTGTTCCGGGGACGGGCTGCGGCTCTGAGTTGTTCGAACAGCCTGCGTTGCTCTCTGGTCAGCCGCTCGGGCACCTTCACGTCGATACGCAGATACAAATCACCGCGGCCGCGTGCTCCAAAGCGGGGCAATCCCTTGCCGCGTAGCCTGAGTTGCGAATCCGGTTGCGTACCAGACGGAATCTTCACGCTGATCGGTCCGTCAAGTGACGGCACGTCGATTTCGGTTCCCAGTACTGCGTCGACGACGTTGACTTGCTGACTGCGCCACAAGTCAGCGCCATCACGCACGAAGCGTGGATCGGGCACGGTACGCACAACAACGAGCAAGTCGCCGCTCGCGCCGCCGGGCGTTGCCGCTGGATAACCCTTGCCAGGAATGCGCAGTGCCATCCCGTCTTCTGCGCCGACCGGTATCTTCACCGTAAGTGATTCCTCACGCTCTGTCTTCCCGGTGGCAACGCACGATTGGCAGGGATCATCGATGAATTTTCCCTGGCCGTGACAGTCCGGACAAAGCGTGGACTGCTGAATGAAAACGCCTTGATCGTGGCGACTGGTGGTCTTCTGGCCGGTACCTTTGCACGTGTCGCAAGTGCGCGGACTGGTCCCCGGTTTCGCACCGCTGCCGTTACAGGTAGCGCAGGTCGTGGCACGGCTGAAGCGAACTTGCTCCTCGCCACCACTTACGATCGTCTCGATCGGTACACTGACCCCGATCTCGATATCCGCACCGCGCCCGCCCCGTCTGCGCCCGTAGATACGATCGAATATGCTCTCGCCAAATCCGAGCCCGAATCCGAGATCGGAAAAGATTGACTCGAAATCAATGCCGCCAAGCAGGTCTTCCGGCGTGAAGCCGGAAATGCCGGCGAATCCACCAGAGTCGTAGTCTGCGCGCTTCTTCGGATCGGAAAGTACCGCGTAGGCCTCGGCTATTTCTTTGAAGCGATCTTCCGCGCCCGCCTCCTTGTTTCGATCCGGGTGATACTTCAAAGCAAGCTGGCGAAACGCGTCCTTGATCGCGTCTGCGCCGGCATCGCGCGGGACGCCGAGCACTTCGTAGTAGTCTTGCTTCGCGGCGATGGCGTGTTACCCCCAATGATCTTGACGGTCTGCTACCGGTGGACGAACGGCGTCGCTCAGCGTTTCTCCTTGTACTCGGCATCCACTACCCGCTGCCCGGAACGCGATGGTCGTTCCCCGGTGGATGGAGCGACCTGTTCCCTGTACACGCCCGAGTCGGGTTGTTGCGAATAGATCACGATGCCTGCTTCCTTGAGCACCTTGCCGAGTGCTTCGCTTTTCTCGTGCGCTGTTGCTGCGTCCTTTTTCTCGATCGCATCGCGCGTTTCGCGCCGCGCCGTCTCGATCCGGTTCTTCAGATCGTCGGTTAGCTTGTCACCGAATTCGGCTACGGTTTTCTCGGCCTGATAGCACATTGCATCGGCGGCATTGAGTGCCTCTGCATCCTCCTTGCGTTTCTTGTCGGCCTCGGCATAGCGTTCCGCTTCCTCGACCATCCGCTTCTTTTCTTTTTCCGGCAGACGAGTAGAACCGGTGATGCGAATCGACTGAGATTTGCCTGTCGCGGTGTCCTTGGCCGAGACGTTGAGAATTCCGTTCGCGTCGATATCAAATGTCACCTCGATCTTGGGTACCCCGCGCGGGGCGGGTGCGAGACCATCGAGATTGAATTCGCCGAGACTGGTGTTATCGCTCGACATTGGCCGCTCGCCCTGGAATACGTGTACGGTAACGCTGGTCTGCATATCGGCCGCGGTCGTAAACACCTCTGTCTTCTTCACCGGGATCGGCGTGTTACGGGTGATCAACGGCGTCGCGACTCCGCCGAGTGTCTCGACGCCAAGTGTCAGCGGGGTGACGTCGACCAGAACGATGTCCTTGACTTCTCCGGAAAGTACACCGGCCTGGATTGCGGCACCGGCCGCGACGCACTCCATCGGGTCGATTCCCATTTCGGCCTTGCGATGAAGAAGCTCCTCGAAGAAGCTGCGTACTACCGGCATGCGCGTCGGGCCGCCGACGAATACAACTTTGTCAATCCTGTCGGTCTCTATGTTGGCATCTCGCAATGCCTGTTCAACCGGCTCCCGGCAACGTTCCACTACCGGACGCACCACGCGCTCCATGTCAGTGCGCGTCAGATCCAGCTCCATGTGCACCGGCTGGCTTCCACTTGCTCCAATATAGGGCAGACTGACATGTGATGTGACACTGGTCGTCAGTTCGATTTTTGCCACCTCGGCTGCCTCCAACAAGCGCGCCCGCGCCTTTGGATCAGGTTTGATGTCAACGCCACTGCGCTTGAGAAACTCGGCTGCAAGATAGTCGAATAGCGCTTCGTCCATGTCAGTGCCGCCGAGCCTGGTGTCGCCGGAGGTCGCCTTTACCTCGAAAACGCCTTTGCCGAATTCCATGATGGTGACATCCAGGGTGCCGCCGCCGAGGTCGATGACGGCGATGCGCAATTCTTCGCCAGCACGGTCCAGGCCGTAGGCGAGCGAGGCTGCAGTCGGCTCGTTAACCAACCGGACCACGTTCAGGCCGGCGATGCCCGCCGCATCTTTTGTTGCCGAGCGTTGGTTGTCATCAAAATAGGCCGGCACGGTTACGACAGCGTCATTGACAGCCTCACCGAGGAAAGCTTCAGCGTCGCGCTTGATTTTTTGTAGCAGAAATGCTGACAGCTGTTCCGGCGTGAACTCGCGGTCGCGAAGCTGAACGCTCTGGCGTGTACCCATCTGTCGTTTGAATGCGGTCGCCGTGCCCTCCGGGTTCGCTGCGGCCTGGCGGCGCGCTGGTTCGCCAATGAGCATGGTGCCGTCGGCGGTGATCGCGACATAACTGGGGAACGCCTTGCCCCCGAGGCTGATTCCCTCGGCGCTTGGGATCATGACGGGTCGCCCGCCGCGCAGCACCGCCGCAGCGGAATTGGATGTTCCAAGATCAATACCAATAATTGCCATGGCGTTCGTGCCTTGTAGAAGAAGGTGAACTAGCGACCACTTAGCTGGCGTTTCCAGGTAGTCTAGATGCGTGACCAGCGCTCAACCTGATCAAGATCAAACGCGGCTCCATGAGACAGGTACTTAGCTCAGGCCAAGCGCCCTGATAAAAAGTTGACGTTATTGCGTTGTCAGTGGCATGGCGGCAGAGAACACTGAGTAGTAATGCTCGATGTTTTTCACGTAATCGCGCGGTTCGGAACCGCGGCAGTAGCCGTGCCGTGCGTTTTTCCAGTATTTCGGGTCCTCGAGCAAGACAATGGCTTCGTCGACGTTCGCGAACCATACATTGCGGTTTTTGCGCATTGTGCGGGCAATTTTGCGGGCGTCGATCACGTGACCGTAGCCTGCGTTATATGATGCCAGGGCGAACCGATGTCGTTCCCGCGTCGGCATAGTGGGACTCTTTAGACTGATCATCCGATGCATGTACAGCGTTCCGGCTGCGATATTGGTTTCAGGGTCGTAGAGTTCCTTTGGATCGACGCCTAGTTCGCGCGCCGTACGCGGCATGATTTGCATGAGTCCTCTGGCACCGGCCCAGCTTTTTGCCTTTGGATCAAAACCGGATTCCTGATACATCTGGGCCGCAATAAGGCGCCAGTCGAATCCGTATTTACGGGCGTACTTGCGAATCAGATCGTCATAAGGCGAGATCTGCCCTTTGACCGACGTTGGCTGCAATTTACGGATAGCCTTGTCGTCCTCGAAGTACTTTCGGTAGATTCTCTTGGCAAATTTGCCGTTTCGGTTCCTGGTTACGAATTTGTTAACCGCCTCGAGTAATTTGGGCGCGTCTTGCCGTATTGCATAAGCCAGTGGTTTGGTGTCGCTCAAAACAAGCGTGCCCTGGACGTCGTCCCGATAGGTCAAAAAGCGCTCGACGATGTTGGAATCGGCTACGGTCAGCGGAACATCTCCGCTGGCGACCTGATCCATGATCGTTTCTGTCTCGAGGCTCTCGTCGACCGCAACAACCCGAATCCCGGCGATCTTTTTCAGGGTGGTCCAGTAAGCGGACGAGCGGCGCACGTGAATCGATTTTCCAGCCAAAGCGTCGAGATTTGTGATCGGAACCGTAGCCGCTGGTTGCACGAGTGTTTCACGTATCTCGAGTAACGGTTCAGAGAAGTCCACGCGTTCTTGCCGTTCCGGCGTCACGGTAAGGACAGCAGCGATCAGGTCGACCCTACCCGATTCAAGCAACAGCAGCATGTCGCTGTGTAGCGGCGGAGCGATCGGTTGCAGGCGAACGCCGAGACTGCGTGCGAGTTGCCTGGCCATTTCATACTGATATCCGAGCGGCTGCCCTTTGTAAATAAAATAGGACGACGAGTTGTTCGGCATTGCTACGCGCAGCACACCACGCTCCTTGATTGTGTCGAGATCGCCGCCGTACGAGTCCTCGACCGACGCAGAACGTTTGTCGCTGATCAGGAAAGAGTTGATGTTATCTACCAGTTGCGTTGAAGCGGGGCGCGTGGCCCAGCTGATCGGTTGCCGTTTCTTCAGATCGAATGCGACTTTGATATCGGAGTTATAAGAAAGATATGCCTTGACCTCATCCGAATCGTGGATTGAAAGTGGATACTCTCCAACGCCTACTTTCTCGAGAATCTCGTGAACGGCAAGGTGCTCTGGAATGGCTTGGTAGCTCGGGTTGCCGTCGTGCATTCTTGCTGCCTCAGCAAGTGTTTCGACGTAAGCAGACGACGCGCGGACATGCGGTATGTATCTCGTTTCGCGTTTTTTGTTGACGAGCGCCTTCGCGTCACGAGGAGGAGACACCGTGTCTGCCGGAACGACGACTACTTCGTTGATAAAGCGTACCGGGGACGAGAAGCTGATCTGCTGCGCGCGACTCTCGGTAACTGTCATGGCGTGTGCGATCAAGTCACCACGACCGTCGAGTAGGGCGGGGATCAGCCGGTCTCGGTCAGTGACCACAATCCAACGAATCGGCAGGCCGAGGTGAGCGGCGAATCGGCTGACCAGTTCGACTTCGGGCGGTCTCTTGCCGCCTTCCCTCTCGAGGCCGGTCAAGTCACTGTGATGGATCAGCACCCGGAGGTAGCCCGCGTCGCGCATCTCGGCAAGATCCTCAGGCAGAGCCGGAGGTTCGTCGTCGGCGAATGCGGGGCCAGTGAGCACAGGGGGCTCTTCAGGAAGTACTTCTTCTTCGATATCGGTGTCACTGGCAATCTCGAGTCCGTCAGCGTCCTCGTCACTGCCGCACGCAGCGAGCAAGGTGATACCAGCTATCGCAATGCACGTCATTCGCAATGCTTGTTCGATAATCCCCTTGGTCAGACGCACTCGCATCCCTCACCCCCGTGCCAGAGCCGTGTGTTCTGTTTTTCAGGCATATGGTCATAGCCATGCCGCATAGCCGTGATTGCTAGACCAGACTGACTGCGCGATAGCCCGACTCAGTCGTTATTTTACGCAAACCGATCCTCAGTTCGCTGTTGATTCGATTTGGCCTGATGATCTGGCATTGCTTTGCTTGCCATTGCATCGCTTGTAATTGCATCGCTTGTAATTGCGTCGCTTGTAATTGCGTCGCTTGTAATCGGTGCACGAGCGTAAGGCGGGCCAACTCAGTTGTGAGCAAAGAACTCCAGCACTGCTGCCACAACTTCCTGGGGTTTTTCTTCCTGCATCCAGTGCCCACAGTCTTCAATAACGCCGCCTTGCACATCTTCGGCGACGCGTTGCATGGATTGCAACGTGTCTACTCCGCGGCCGAATGCCTTGCCTCCGCCGAGCGCAAGTACCGGCATTCTCAGTTTTCCATTCTTTTTCAGCAGCAACTCGTTATGTGCAACGTCCTTACCCAATGCCCGGTAATAAGAGAATCCGGCTCGCAGTGCTCCCGGCTGTCGGTAGGTGCGCAAATACTCTTGCTCGTCGGCGGGAGAAATGGCGCCGGGCTGATAGCCATAGTTACGATAGAACCAGCCCAGATAAATGTCCTCGCGTCCGCTGACCAACGCTTCCGGGAGATCCGCTGTTCGATGGAATGCATGATGCCAACGGCGGCCATGTTGCGAGAACGTGCCGCTGCCGTCCCCGGGCACCGCAGTGTCGAGCATGACCAGCTTGCGCACATGCTCCGGCCAGGTCGCTGCAAGGACGAAGGCGACTGGCCCGCCCCAGTCGTGCGCGACAAGGTAGTACTGGCGGATGTCCAAATGCTCGTGCACCAGTCTGCGAATGTCCTCGGCAATGGTGGCCTTGTCGTAGCTGTCGAGCGGCCGCGACGAGTCGCCGAGGCCGCGCAAATCTGGCGCGATGAGCGAATAGCGTTGCGCCAATGCTGGCATGATCTTGTGCCAGCAATACCAGCTCTGCGGCCAGCCATGCAGGAGCAACACTGGCTCGCCCTGACCGGCGCGCACGTAATGCAGCACGACTTCGCCGGTATCGTAATAGTGATGTGACAGATCCATGGTTTGCATCGCGTTATCCATAGAAGGAGATCATTGCCGCGGCGGTTTCCTCGGGTTTTTCCTCCGGTAGATAGTGACCACAGTCCACTGCACCTCCTTGAACGTCGTCGGCCCACTCACGCCAGACAGCAAGCGTGTCATACCATTGTTCGAGGCGTGCTTGTTTGCCCCATAGTGCCAGCACGGGACAGACGATACGGCGCCCGGCTGCACGGTCTTGTGCATCGATGTCGCAATCAATGCCAGCAGCAGCACGATAGTCCTCGCAGATGGCACGCACTGTCTCGGGATTGCGAAAGCAGTTCAGATAATCGTCCACCGCTTCTGGCGAAAAGAACTTGCGCGGCACGCGGTCGGTGTGCCAGCGCCAGAACCAGTCCGGATTGGCATTGATCAGGTTCTCCGGTAGCGGCGCTGGCTGGGCCAGAAAAAACCAGTGGTAATAGCCGAGGCCGAAATCCTTGCCGCTGCGTTCAAATGCTTCTAGCGTCGGAATGATGTCGAGTACTGCCAATTTCTGCACGATGTCGGGATGATCGAGCGCCATGCGGTAGGCGACACGCCCACCGCGATCGTGCCCGGCAACCATGAATTGCTCGTGCCCCAGTTTGCGCATGACCGCAATCTGATCGTTTGCCATGTTGCGCTTCGAGTACGCCGCATGATCGTTCGAAGAAGGCGGTTTGCTGCTCATGCCGTAGCCGGTTAGATCGGTCGCAACGACGGTGAAGTGCTCGGCCAAGGCGGGTGCGACTGCGTGCCACATGACGTGCGTCTGTGGATTACCGTGCAGCAACAGCAGCGGCGGTCCGTTGCCACCTACACGTGCCCGTATGCTGACGCTCTCCGTATCTACCGTTTTAAGAGTGAAACCTTCGAACATCTCGCTTACTTGAGAATCAAAAGCGCTCACCACTGAGGACCCCGAGGTCGCTGAGGAAAAGCGATAATGCCAAAACCTGCTTGTAGATAAAGACAAACCTGACAAGCCAGCATAGTTAATCAGGGAACTGAAGTTTCTGGCGGGCATTTTTTCACCTGGTGCCGTAGCCTTTTCCTCAACGAATTCTTGTTTTCCTCTGCCTCCGCCGCGTCAAGAGTTTATGTCAGGGTTTGAATTACGACGGCAGGATCACGCCTTTGCCCGATGTCTGCTTGTCGAACAGTTCATAGGCTTCCTTGGCTTGTTCCAGTTTCCAGCGATGGGTGAACAGCCGATCCAGCACGATTTCCCGGTCGGCAACATACTCGGCGCACTTGGCCTGGCCAACAGTTGAGAACGTCCATGATCCAATCACGGTGACTTGGCGACGCAGCATGTCGTTGCTGACATTCAGTGTCACGGTATCGCCTTCGCCGACGAAGCAGGCCTTGCCCCAACTGCGTACGCACTGCACCGCCTGCACTCGTGCCGTGGGCGCTGACGAGCAATCCATCGACGCGTGTGCGCCGCGACCGTGGGTCAGGTCCTTGATCGCTTGTACGACGTTTTCCGTTTTTGCTGGATTGATCAACACGTCGGCTCCAAATTCCTTGGCGCGTTGCAGTCGCTCTTCGCCGGTATCGAGTGCAATGACGCGCGCACCCATTTCCGAAGCCAACAGCGTTGCCGACAGCCCGACCGGCCCTTGACCGAACACGGCAATGGTTTGATCGCCCTGCAAGTCGAGGCGGTGTATGGCACCCCAGGCGGTACCGGTGCCACACGAGATGGCAGCACCGGCTTCGAATGACAGCTCTTCGGGCAGCGGGACGAGAGTGCGCGCCAGACATTTCATGTACTTGGCGTGTGCACCATGGCCGGTTGCGCCATAGACTTCCTTTACACCTTCGGCGCACATCTGCATCCAGCCGGTGGAGCAGTGTTCGCATACACCGCAACCGCGATAGTGGTGCACCATGACCCGCATGCCGACTTTCGCCTGATTCTCCGGCACGCCGGGACCAATTGCAGCGACGACACCGCACGGCTCATGCCCGGCGATGATCGGGCCTTCGAGGTCACCGAGTCCGAGGGCCTTGGCACCATCCTTGGGACGATAGAACTTGAGATCACTGCCGCACATGCCGGATGCCTTGATTTCGAGAACAACCTCGCCCGGTCCGGGCGTCGGATCGGGAAAATCAATAATCTCGAGTTGACGATTGCCGGGAAAGACGACGCCTTTCATAATTTTTTCCTTTCCATTTGTTCGTGTCCGCAGACGATTCAGATTGCTGTCTATGGGTTCTGTAATGGCTCAGCACAAAACTAGCGCAGTACGAACGGATTGCCCGTTTTCGCGCCGGTGTTGATCCACACACTCTTGGTCTGCAGGTATTCATAAATCGACTCAATGCCGCTCTCCCGCCCAAGACCGGAATCCTTGTAGCCGCCAAACGGTGACATATAGCTCACCGCCCGATAGGTGTTGACCCAGACGGTTCCGGCCTGAATGCGTTCAGACATGCGAATGGCGCGACCGATATCGTGGGTCCAGACGCCCGAGCCAAGACCGAAACGAACATCGTTGGCAATGTTGGCAGCTTCCTCTTCGTCCTTGAACTTGATGACGGACAACACCGGGCCAAACACTTCTTCCTGGGCAATGCGCATGGTGTTGGTGACGTCGGTGAATACGGTAGGTTCGACAAACCAGCCTTCTCCACACTCGGGGCGAGTAGCGGGCCCGCCGCCCAAGGCAAGTTTGGCGCCCTCCGTCTTGGCGATGTCGATGTAGCTCAATACCTTGTCATACTGCGGTTGCGTCGTGATCGGACCGACCTGGGTTTCCATACTCATTGGATCGCCCATACGGGCCGTTTTCGCCAATGCCAACAGCTTGTCCATGAATTGGTCGTGGATGCTCTCCTGCAGCAACAGCCGTGAACCGGCAATACACGTTTGCCCGGTCGCCGCGAAAATGCCGGACACTGCACCATTGACCGCGTCCTCGAGATTGGCGTCGTCGAACACGATGTTTGGCGATTTCCCGCCCAGTTCCAGCGTCACGCGCTTGAAGGTTTTTGCCGCGGCTTCGTTGATGGCACGTCCGGTGCCATCGGACCCGGTGAACGCGATCTTCTTCACCAGTGGGTGTGTCGTCAGCGGCACGCCGACGTCCTTGCCGAAACCGGTGACGACGTTGACTACGCCATCGGGGAAGCCGGCCTCCTTGACGAGTTTGACGAATTCCAACGTTGATGCCGAAGTGAACTCCGAAGGTTTCACCACTACCGTGCAGCCAGCAGCGAGTGCAGGTGCGAGTTTCCAGGCGAGCAACAAGAGCGGCGAATTCCAGGCGGTGATTGCCGCCACCACCCCGAGCGGCTCGTGGCGGGTGAAGTTGAAATAGCCTTTTTTGTCGAGCGGGATGACCGCGCCTTCGATTTTGTCGGCCAGTCCGCCGTAGTAGTAATACCACTGCGGGACGTAATTGAGCTGACCCTGCATTTCGGCGATCAATTTGCCGTTGTCCATCACTTCGAACTCAGCCAGCTTCTTTGCGTCGCGCGCCACCAGATCGCCGAGCCGATGCACCAGCATGCCGCGCTGACTCGCTGTCAGTTCGGGCCATGCGCCTTCGGTGAAGGCGCGGTGTGCCGCTTTCACCGCGCGGTCGACGTCTTCAGCGCCGCCTTCGGCCACTTGCGCCCAGACTTTGCCGGTAAAAGGATTGTAGCTGTCGAACGATTTGCCGCTCGCCGTCTCGACGAACTCGCCATCGATATACATCTTGAAGTTTTCCATCAGACTCTCCTCGCTATCAGTTGCGCTCGCCGCTTATTCACTCACGAACGCCCATTTGTCTTTCCTTGTTTCGCACCAGTGCGCTGACCACCGTATTGAAGGGTGCGGCCACGTTGACTGCCTGAGCGGCAGGCGGAATCGCGCCATTAATTGCGTCGATTTCCGACATACGTTCGGCCATGTGATCGAGCAGCATCGATGGCCGGGCGTTGGGAATCTTCGAGCCAAAGTTGCGCACGTATTCGACAGGGTTATCGATGTCCACGTTGATCTTGCGCGCTTTGGCTACGTTATAGGCCTCCACAGCGCAACCCGAGGCAACCTGCCAAGCGTCGACGTCGTTCATGACCTCGCCTACGGTCAGTCCGGTGATCGTGCAGGTGCCGGAAAAACATACGTTGCAGATCAGTTTTTCCCATACCAATTGGTCTATGTCGTCGAAACACTTCACGCGGAATCCGCCGGAACGCCATACTTCGGCAATCTGTTCCAGCCTCGGCGTGACAGGCCCGGAAAACTCGCCAAGCCGCACCAGTTCCCAGCCGTTGTGATGCGCATGACCCGGACCGCGCATCGATGCGCCGAACCCGCCGACCACGCCGACCATCACCTTGTCCCTGCCGAGTACGCCTGCTGTCGTGTCCGGCCCGCCAAGCCCATTCTGAATCGACAGCACCATGGTGTCTTTTCCGACCAAGGGCTTCGTGGCGGTGGCGGCGCTCTCGACGTGCATTGCCTTGGTGGCGATGATCACCAGATCGCACGGGCCGGCGTCGGCAGGATTAGTTGTCGCATTCAGCCTGACTGTGCGATCGCCCGAAGCTCCCTCCAGACGCAAGCCCTTGTTGCGCATGGCATCTACATGTTCTTTCCATGTATCAATAGCCCAGACTTCGTGGCCGGCGTCGGCGAGCAGGGCGGCATAGACGCTGCCCATGGCGCCACATCCCACGATGGCAATCTTCATCTCTAGGAATTCCTCCCTGGTTGTTCCGGTCTGACGCCGGATAATGCAAGTTTACGCCAGGACTCAGCTCCGCATCCGCTGCGTCGGCAGGCGCAATACCGGTTGCTTGTTATGTACCGCGCTGATTAGCCACCTTCACGCGTTGGGCGCATACAACTCGACACAGTTGCCTTCCGGATCCAGGACCCTGAAGGCAGTGAATTCGGGACCCGCGTTGAGCTCGGCGTCAAACTTCTTGGCCCATTCGTTCAGCGCACCCATCGATGGCACACGAAAACCGACGTGCACATCTTCGGCCCTTTTCAGGGGCTCGCCCTGCTGAAACGCAATTAGCACCCCGGGGCCGCGAGCAAGATGCTTTTCAGCCTTGAGGCCAAAGGTCTGCGCGTACCATTGAGCCAGGCCGACAGGGTCTTTGGCGGGAATGTTCAAATGTTCAAGTTGCAGATCGGGCATGTTCTTTCCCTGGTGAATTGAGTGGAAGGGCTATCGGGGACGGTGTGCGCCGACTCGTGGAAGGCGCCAGGGCATCGCTCGCTAGCGGGAACAGCGGGTCGCAATGCTACACTTTTGCCCGGTACGGTGTCCAAGATTATCCGTCGAACTCCATTTCGATTCTGGCATAACGGCGAATCTTGCATAACAGCGAATCTGGCATAACGATTCAACGTAGCCGAGCGCAGTCGGCTCGAGAAGTGAGGAACAAATGATCATTTCGTCAGAAAGTTATCGGCGCCTGGCGAGCAGAGCGCCGGCGACGATCCAGGGCGGTCGTGCACAGTATCTAACCGCCGAACAAACGGCAGATGTCAGCGCGCCGAAAGTGTCGGCGCATGTCTATTCCGATGAAGCAGCAAAGGCGTTCGACGCCGCTGCCCCGACTGGCACGATCGACCTCGATCGGTCTTCGACGCTTGGCAGTGGGTATCCGGCGACGACGTCGAACCTGCTTGCGCGTTATCTGGTGATCCGCGAAGGCGAGGAGTTCGAATTTGCGGCGGCGGCAACGACAGTACTGTGTTACGCGGTTAAGGGCAGCGGGCGTTCGTTTCAGGAAGACGAGGTCATCGAGTGGGAAACCGGTGATGCATTCTTGTTCCCCGGCGGCGAAGCCATACTCAACGAGGCAACCGATGGCGACGCGGTGTTGTTCGTGGTGACCGATGAGCCGTTCGTGTCGATGATGGGTTGCAGTGTTGCTTCGTTCGAAGATGCTCAGGTCAAGTCGACGCACTACGTGGGGAAAACAGTCGCTGCGCGGTTGGAGGACGTTGCTGCGGGTTCGGGGCGGCCGCCGGAGCGCATGAATCTGAATTTCGCCAGCGCGCCGTTTGAGGATAGTGGCTGTGTCGCGCCGATGATGGCTGCCGGAATCGCAACGCTTGCTGCTGGCGCAAACCAGCCCGAACATTGCCACGACTCCGACACGATTTCGTTGTGCCTGGAGTGCAATGGCGGCTACTCGTCGGTCGAAGGTAGCCGCATCGACTGGCTGGCAAACGCTGTAATCGTGACGCCGGCTGGTGCAGCCCATTCCCAGCATAGCGGTGGTGACGGTCGCATGTTCAGCTTCTTCGTGCAGGATCGGGGGCCGCGGCCGGTGCGCACCTGGGAACCTGGCCCGAATCAAAGTGAAGAGCCAGACGCGGAAGCCGGTACCTGAAATTTGTGGACTGCGTGCATTAGTACTTGGCCTTCGCCGGTTCAAGCGCCAGCCAAGTTAGTTGAGTAAATGCTCGCAACGCACTCTGTGCTCCAGATCTTGCACCGTACCGCCCGTTGGCCTTCAGGTCGTGACAAGTCCATTCGACACCCGTTGCCGCAGCGCAACATCAACACCTTGATCAACGCTCGTAAGGTGTTGCGTTGACACCCTTTCCTGATCCTGTAATCTTTAGCCTACCTTTAGTTGCAGCCAGAGCATTTGGTTAGCTGCTTGAGGCACTAAAAAATCACATGGAGGGGAGATGACTATGAAGCGAGTCAGTCACGTTGCACTGACCGCAATTGTCGGAGCCGTGCTGGCAACAGCTTCGTCTGCCGGCATTGCTCAGAAAGGTCAGTGGCTTCACTACGGCGGGAATGATTATTCCAATAACCGTTTCAGTGACTTAACACAAATCAATGCCGACAACGTCCATAAACTGAAAGTCGCGTGGATCCACTCGCTGGGTACGCTTGAAAGCCAGGAGTCAACGCCGCTGGTGGTCGGTGACACGATGTATGTCACATCTTCGACCGGCCCACGTTACGTGTTCGCGCTTGATGCGAGGACGGGCAAGACCAAGTGGGTACATCAACCGGAAATGCCAAACGACTTCTTTGCGACGGTGTGCTGCGGTCTGGACAACCGCGGTGTTGCCTACGCCAACGGCAAAGTGTTCTTCGGTCGTCTTGACGCCAAGCTGGTCGCGCTCGATGCGAATACCGGCAGGCGGCTATGGACAGTCACGGTAGAGAACTACCGGAACGGGCACGCAATTACGTCGCCACCGCTGGTTTACAAGAACCTCGTCGTGACCGGAATCGCCGGTGGCGAGTATGGCATCCGCGGTTTTGTTGCCGCTTACGACCAGGACACCGGCGAGCAGGTGTGGAAGACCTACACCATTCCCGGACCGGGTGAGCCGGGTAACGAAACCTGGCGTGGTGACACCTGGAAAACCGGTGCTGCGTCGACCTGGGGTGTCGGCTCATACGATCCCAAACTGAACACGGTTTACTGGGCCACTAGTAACGCTGGTCCGTGGGGTGGTCACGAGCGCAGCATCGATTCGTCTGACTTTTATCCGTACACGAACTTGTGGACGGCATCGCAGTTGGCCTTCGATGCCGATACCGGCGAGATCAAGTGGGGTTATCAGTATACGCCGAACGATGTGTGGGATTACGACGGCATCAACGAAGCCGTGTTGCACGATCTCAGGATCGGTGGCAGGACAGTCCCGGTCCTGATGCACGCCGATCGTAACGGCTTTTTCTACGTTCTGAACCGTCAGACCGGCAAGCTCATTTCCGCCGATCCGTTCGTGACGGTGAACTGGGCCACCCATGTGGATCTGAAAACCGGTCGCCCGGTCGAAGCAGCAAATAACGAGAAGCGTCCCCAGCTGGGAAAGTGGGCACGCAATGTTTGTCCAAACCTGATCGGTGGCAAGAACTGGTCGCCCATGTCCTACAACCCGAACACGGGTCTCGTCTACCTGCCCGCGTTTAACATGTGCATGGACATTGCGAACAAGGAAGAAGAGTACACGCCGGGCCGATTCTATCTCGCATCCGAGTTCGATCTTTCGAAAGCAGGCGCGACCGGGGAGCATCTTGCCATGATGATGGCGTGGGATCCGATCAAAAAGAAAGAGGTCTGGTCCATCAAGGAACCGTTGATGTTCGCCAGCGGCGCCATGTCCACTGCTGGTAATCTGCTCTTCTACGGAAACGTCGAGGGAACACTCAAGGCGGTAAATGCCAGGTCAGGGAAGGTGCTTTGGGAGTTTGATGTGGGCACCGGCATCCTCCAGAGCCCGATCACTTACACTGTCGGCGGCAAGCAGTACCTTGCGGTTGTTGCCGGGAGGGTCAAAGGTCCACCCTCATTCTTCGGCCAGATTGGCCAAAGAGTCATCGACGCCAGCCCGGAAGGTGGGGTATTGGTGGTGTTCTCGCTGTAGCAGTTAGCCACTGTTTCAGCTGAAGTACAGCACGGCGGGGCGCCAAGCCCCGCCGTTTTGCCGTTAAGAGTGAGAATGTATGGAGGTATCTTGGCAGTGAAGTCGTTTGTTGGAATGTTCGCCGGGCCGGTGGTGGCCGCCGCGTTAGCATCTTTGCCGCTGGCTGCAGGTGCTGCTGACGGCGACCTGGTCAACCCCTATGCCGGTCGTGAAGATGTCGTCGAGGAGGGCGGTAGCCTGCTGAATCAGTATTGCTCTCATTGTCACGGTCCCTGGGCTGTGCAGGGCGAGCGGCCGCGCGACCTGCGTCGCCTCAATCTTCGCTATGGGGATTACGCGATGTCGACGTTCTATACGACGGTGCAAGAGGGTCGACCACCCAAGGGTATGCCGCCCTGGAAAGGTATTCTGGACGATGAAATCGTCTGGAAAATCTATACGTTCTTGCAGACAGTCCAGGTCGAGGATTGAGTCTGGCCGCATCTGGTTGGACCACGGTGGCGCCGATTTGCGGTGCCGCCGCGCCAGGCCCGCCCCCGATTATCTGGCCGGCCTGTTCTCACGCCAGAATGCCGGCTGGTTATCTGCACCCGGTTTGCCGAGGAACTTCGCCGGCGCCATGTCATAAGCGTATCCGTTGAGCCGCTGCATCATTGCATCGACCCGTTCGGGGTAGTCATTCGCTACATTGTTGGCTTCGCCCGGGTCGTTCGCGACCTGGAACAGTTCCACCTTGTTTGGCAACGCTGAGTGCACGATCAGTTTCCATTCGCCGGCACGGATCGCGCCATGGAAATCTTCAACATTGAGAAGAATCTCCTTGTCCTTGCGCGTCGTGAGTCGCTTGTCGGCAATGATCGGAAGCGCGTTGACCCCATCAAGCTTCTTGCGCTGATCGAGCGAGGCGTTGCCAACTGTGAGGAGCATGGAATATATATCCGTGACGTGTATCGGTTGGGTAATTATCGTTCCTGGCTTGATACGCGCCGGCCAGTGAGCCAGCGCAACGACGCGTACACCACCTTCGTAGAGGCTGCCTTTGCCCTGCCGGAACACGTCGTTATCGGACACCGGACTGCGAATATCATTGTCGCCCGTTGCATAGCGCATCGGCACCGCGCCTCCGTTATCACTATGAAAAAGAATCAACGTGTTGTCCAGCATGCCGCGTTTTTCCAGTGCTCCGACGATGCGTCCTATTGCCGCATCCAGAGCCGTGACCGCAGCGAGGTAGCTGCGTCGCGCGTCATCGCCAACGTCGTTGTACGAGTCGATCAGCGATTTTGGTGCGCCCCAGTACTTCGCCGGTGTGTCGAAAGCGGCTACCAGTAGCAGCGGTGATGCCGAGGTATGTTTCTCGATGATCGTGATCGCTTCTGTCGCGAGCAGATCGGTGATGTAGCCCGATTCGCGGATTGGGCGTTCGTCGCGATACCAGTCGGCTTTGGTCTGTTGTTGCAGAACGGGTTCGGCAAGCCCGGCCAGCGTGCCGTAAAAACTGTCGAAGCCGCGGCGCGTTGGCCAGAATTCCTTGCTTGTGTGGCCCAGCAGCCAGCTGCCGACAAAAGCGGTTCGGTAGCCGCTGTCTTTGAGGGCCTGGGCGAAAGTGCGTTCTTCAGTGGGCAGCCCGTAGTCACTCGTCGAAGTGATGGACAGTGTCTGCAGACCATAACGCATTGGATAACGTCCGGTGAGCATGGCCGCACGCGTCTGGCTGGAGAACGGTTGCGCATAGAAGGCATTGAGCACTGCGCCGTTGGCGGCGAGGCGATCCAGATGTGGCGTGCGCGGAGCGCCCTGGTGAAATCCGACATCGCGCCAGCCCAGATCGTCGGCCAGCAGGTAGACGATATTGGGTCTATCAGAATTGGGTCTATCAGAATTGGGCCTATCAGAATTGGGTCTATCAGAATTGGGTCTATTGATTTTGGCTTGATCATTATCTCCGCGCTCGGCCGCGACGGATTTGGCGGCGATCGCCGACCCGACAACAACTACCCCAATAGCGACAAGTATCCTCAGGAACTTAACGTGCACTGGCTCTGGTGGCCGCTTCATGATGCATGCCTCAACGCGTGGATGGACAGGCACTATGATACGATCTCCGGAGGTAACGGACGAACTAGCGCGCGCTATGAAAAGCCGGGCGATTCATCGTGCCGGTTTCCGCGGTGGCGGTTCTTTTTCGCGGGCCGAAATGCCTCAATACGCGGTTCTCGCCGGCGATAGCCTTTGATTGCTGTGGCCTATTGAAAATGTCTGAAAGCGACGTTGTGTATCGATGGCTGGGCAGTGCTGCCCAGCGCATGCGTGTGAACGAACGGCTGGAAGATGGCAGCCGGCTGCTGATCTCGCTGCTGGTTCTGGCGATTGGCTACACGTTGGTGGATGCGGTCGTCGGCGTGCGACCGGTGGTGAACGCGTTGTCGCCGCTATTGCTTCTGGCCACTGTCGGTGTGGTTGTTTTCTTTGCCTGGCGCATGGTTATCCGGGACTTGTTGTTGCCGCCGAATCGTGCCGCGGCGGCGGCAATGGCGGATGCGCGTGGCAATCTCAATAATGAGCTCAGCAGCGCCTTTTGGTTCATTTCTTCTTCCTCGTCGGACCGGTTTGTCAGACTGCATTTGGCGCACGCCGCGCAGACGGTTCGTTGCCTCGACCTGTCACGTCTGTTGCCGTTGGCGCTGCCGCGAAGTCTTCCACTTGGTTTGGTGTTGGTGGTTATCACGGTTTTAGTAGTTTGGATGTCGCCGCGCTTTGACGTCACAGCTGACGACACAAGTGCGGTGCATTCCGCAGAGCGGCTTGGTGCCGGCAGCGTTGCAATGCAAGAGGCTGCGAACGAAGACGAGTTCGAGGCGGACGAATTTTCAGCCGAACGCAGCGCAGTGGCGTGGCTCAAAGTGGAGCAGCTTGCGCGCGACTTGCGAGCAGGTCCGGAAACGTCCGAGATTGCGCAAGCAATCGCAGCGCGTGACGCGAGGACAGCGTCGCAACTTCTGGCCAATATGCGTCGCCGGCAAGCCGCGCAACCGGCGACCGGGCGCGCCGCAAGGCCGGAGACCGAGCAAATGTCGGCACAACTCGCGCAGGGCATCGTCGAGCGCTTGCAGTCGTTGCTCAGCGAAGGCGACGCCTGGTCCGGCCAGGTCGGTAGCGATGGCGGTGCGCAACCCACTGAGCGGCTGACCGACGATTTGACGCGCGAATTGCGCGAAGAAATGGACAATACCCAGCCGAGTCTGCCTGGCGAAATGAGCCCCGAAGAGCGGGTCTTGAATACCACTTTGCAGGGGATGTCGCGAGAAAGCACCGGCGGAAACGAAATGATCCGCGGTGAAACCAATCCGATGCAGGGCTTGGGACGCACCACAGTCGGCAGCGGCGCGATGGGGCGTCGCATTGGCGTCAGTACCGCCGGTGCTGGCAGCGGTGAGCAGCCGCACGCAAACCCGGAAGGAGATGCCGAGGCTGCTCCCGTGTTGGGGGGCAAGACCTTGCGCCTGCAGCTGCAAATGCAAACTGTCACCATCGACCAGCCGCAAACCGACAGCAGTGATGGCAGCGACGAATCCTTTTACGCCGCAACACAAGCACAGGCGGCCAAGGCGCAGTATCAGGACATCGTTGCCGGGCAACATAGTGGCGTCGAGCAAAGCACCAGCGATGAACAGCTTCCCTTAGCTTACCGTGGCGCGGTAAAGGAATACTCGGTACGGCAGCATCGGCGGGAAGGCGCAGCGCAACCATGATCCATAGCAACGGTGACTTATAGCAACGATGATCCAGCTAACCGATGATTAATCGCACCGATGATAATTAGTGAGCGCGATTACCGATGAGTGCTCTTGCCTTATCTCCACTGCTGGCATACGGACTGGTTGGCGTAACGGCATTACTGATCGTGCTGTTGCACTTGTTGCGGCCGCGCGCTTTGCGTCGCGCGGTCTCATCAACAGTTTTGTGGGAAGCAGTTCTGCGTCAGCGCAGCCGGTATCACACGCCGTGGCGCTGGTTGCTTTCGCTGTTGCTATGCCTGTTGGTTGGACTGGCATTGGCATTCGCACTTGGTCGACCGGAAGGATTCGCACCGGAGCGATCAAGAGTCGTGGTAGTACTCGACAACTCGCCGTCGATGGCTACACGAACCCGGGATGGCAAAAGCCGCTGGGTGCACGGGGTTGAAAGGGCGCGTGAGTTGATCGAATCGCTCAGCGTTGATGTCATGCTTGTCGATACCATGGGCAGTGCTCCGGTGAATGGATTTGTTCGGCCGGCGCAGGCCCTTGAAGCACTCGAGCAATTTGACGTTGCCAATCATGGACCGGCGCGCCTTCCGATTCTTCCTGAATCCGGGGCACTAGACGTGCATGTCATCAGCGACGGCGTCACTGACTTCGAAACCCCGGTTGACGCCTTCATTCATTCAGTCTTTGAACCGGCGGTGAACGTTGCGGTCACCAGTTTGCAAACGCGCCCGTTACCGGCCGACCCGTTACGGGTCGAGGCGTTCGTGCAGGTATACAACGCGTCGATAACGCCAGTGCGCGTGCGCTTGTCGTTGAGAGGCGGCGACGGATTCTCGTTAGCGCAAGACTTGACCATGAATGCGGACGAACTGATCGATGCAACCTTCGACATCAGTGCTTTTGACGAAGGTGTTCTTGCTGCCGCAGCAATGACGAAAAATGATGCGTTTGCGCAAGACGATATTGCGTTCGCCATGGTTGCACCGCACAGTGTCCGCAACGTGTTGCTGGTAACACGGGGTAATCCGCGGCTCGAAGATGCAATGCGGGCGCTGCCGGGAGTGCGCTTGAAGGTGATTACTCCGGAGACCTGGCGCGACAACATGTCGGCAGACGTGTATTTGTTCGACCGCTTCTCACCGGAAAAACTTCCCGCTCGCGGCGCTTTGTTGTTCCGCCCCCAAAAGCTGCCATGGACATTAGCGCGCCAGATTAACGTGGACGATCCTACTGTGATCGAATGGTCTCGTGATAACAGTTTGCTGGATGGCGTGTCCTGGCCGGCTCTGCGCGTAGACAACGCTGCCGTCATGGTGGATTTGCCGGACGATGCGGAGGCACTGGTCACGACCGACGAAGGCGTATTGATCGCTGCTGGCAACAGTCAAGGCCGCTGGATCATTGCCGGCTTCGCGGCCGAAGATTCGAATTTGTCATTGCAACCGGGGCTGCCGATCTTCCTGGGCAATGCGTTGCGTTGGCTCGGGCGAAGCGACCCCGTCGTATCGAGCGGTATCGGCGCAGTCAAGGTTCCGTTAGCAGATGCGCGTATCGTCGATGGTTCCGGACAGGTATTGACCAGTCAGACGCTCGCTGGCGCAACTGTGTTCGATGCTTCAAAGCCGGATGTCTACACGGCGCTTGCCGCTGATGCAAAACTGCGTGTCGTGGCCAATGTGCTCGATCCGCATTACGCAGGCATCAATATGACGCGTTTCGATGGTTCGCGCCGTGCTGTCATTCGGTCGGCAGATTACACACGCATCGAGCCATGGACTGCACTGGTAGCAATCGCGTTGCTGCTGCTTGTCATCGAGTGGGCGGTCTGGTCACGCCGAATTGCCTTATGACGTTGTCAAATCCGGATGCCTTGTGGTTGCTCTGCCTTTTGCCGCTGGCGTGGTTGTTCGCCTGGTTCAGTCAGCGGCTGCATGCATTGCAACGGATCGCACTGGCGACGGTGACCAGATCGCTGACGTTACTGTTGCTGGTGATCGCCTTGGCACAGCCGACTGTACTGGAGCGCGAGTTCGGGAAATCGGTTGTCTACGCGATGGATGTGTCGCGCAGTGTGTCATCGGTATTTCTCAATCAGGCGCTGGCCTGGGCCGCCGAAGCAAACCAGCGATACCGGCCAGATCAGGTGCGCTATCTGGTGTTCGCCGATGGGTTGCGCCTGCTCGAATCACCGGAGCAGGTGATGTCGGTATCGCTGACCAGCAAAGAGGTGCGGCGAACGGCGTCGGGTGGCTCCGTGGCTTCCGATGGCAACGTGATCGGACAGAGTGCGACTGATATTGAAGCGGCCCTGCATGCGGCGATGTTTGGTTTTGCGCCGAATCATGCCAGGCGCCTGGTGTTGATCAGCGACGGTAACGAGACTCGCGGAGACCTGTGGCGGGCGGTAGCGCGGTTACGAGGTGAGCAGGTACGTGTATTCGCCATGCCGGCGGCGGCGTCTACTGACAGTGACGCCTGGGTTGAGTCGATCAACTTTCCACCGGGTGTGAGGCAGCAAGAGCCGATCACCATTCGGGTGACCATCCGCGCCGTCGCGGCGATGCCGGCGTCGGTCGAATTGCGCAGCGGGAAAAGTGTCATTGGCAGGCGTAGCGTACAGCTGTCCGTAGGTGAGAACGTGGTCGCTATCGATACGCGGTTACCGAGAAGAGGTGACAACGTGGTCACCGCAAAGTTGAAATCCCGAGCAGACCTGATCGAGAACAACAATGTATTGAGCGCCAGCATTCGGGTCGGGCCTCGCCCGCGCGTGCTTTATGTGGAAGGCACTCCGGCTAGTGCTCATTATCTTGCCGGCGCATTGCGCGCCCACTATATCGACGTGACGGTCGCTACCGCAAGGGGGCTCGACGAAGATCCTCAGCGTATCAATCAATATGACGCCGTTATCCTGAGTGACGTTTTCGCCCATGATCTCAGTCCGGAAACGGTGCGACGGCTCGGCAGGTTCGTGCGCGAACGCGGCGGCGGCCTGGTGTTTGCTGCCGGCGAGAGCACTTACGGTAAACAGGGCTATGCCGGGAACGACGTCGAGCGCCTGCTGCCGGTTCGCTTCGAAGGCAAACGAAAGCGTCAGGAGCTCGATTTGGTGTTGCTGATTGACCGCTCGCACAGCATGCGCGGCCGCAAGCTCGAGCTGGCGAAAACCGCTGCATTGTCGACGCTCGATTTGCTCGAAGAGCAGCACCGTCTGTCCGTAATTGGATTCGATTCTCGGCCGCACGAAGTTGTGCCTTTGGCTGAAGTCGGCAACAAGCGGCGCGCCGAGGACCGCATCGCGAGCATGACTGCAAGTGGCCAGACGCGTATCTATCCGGCATTGGCAATGGCGCAAAGAGTTCTCGCCGGTTCCGAGTCGAGTACCAAGCATGTCATCCTGCTGTCTGATGGTGTGACTGCTCCGATAGGCGGAATCAATGACGCGGAGCGCATCCGCGCCGAGATACAGCGCGGCCGCGAGGAAGCGATTCGCCGCGCAGGTGGCAATACCGACCCAAGTGAGTCACCGAAATTGACATCAATAGCTCCAGGCAGCATGGAAGAGCTGGTAGCGCAGCTGGCCGAAGAACAAGTATCGCTGTCGACCATAGCGATCGGTCCCAGGCCCAATCTCGATCTGATGCGCGCTATCGCCGAGATTGCAGGCGGCAAAGCCTACGTCGCCAAGAATGACGCCGAAATGCCGGGATTGTTTGTGTCTGAAACGCGCCGCTTGCTGGGCGATTCGATTGTCGAAGAACAGTTTCAGCCTACGGTCGGAAGGCGTGCCGATACACTGGCTGGGCTCGATTTCGATTCGGGCCCACCGCTGGAGGGCTTTGTAATGACGCGTGCCAAGCAATTTTCCGACGTGCTGTTGCGCGCCCCGCAGGATCAACCGCTGCTGGCGACAACGCAATATGGCCTGGGCAGGACGGCGGCATTCCTTTCCGATGTCAAGAACCGTTGGTCAGCGCAGTGGCTGAGTTGGGACGGTTACGGACGTTTCTGGTCGCAGGTCGTTCGCGAAGTCATTGCCCGCCGTGCTGAGACTGGTCTCGATTTGCGGGTGTCGCGCAGAGGCAGCGAGGCGATCGTCGAGTTGACCGCGTTATCCGCAGACTTTACTTATCGAAACAGTCTCATGCCCAAAGTGCGTATGACGTCTCCGGTCGGTGAAAATGTGACATTGCTGCTACGACAGGTGGCACCTGGAGAATACCGCGCCAGTTTGCCGATTGCGGCAAACGACTTGAAAGCCTATCGTTTCGTGCTGCTGCAAGGTGGTGGCATTACGGCACGAGAGGCGACGGCCGCGCGAGAGCGGACGCTGTCCTACACGTGGACCGATGAGTACCGTCCATTGCCGCCGAATAATGCGTTGTTGCGCGAACTCAGCGAGCGCACTGGCGGCGTGTTTGCGGCGAGAGCCGAGGACGTATTTGCAGATTATGATGACAGCCAGTTGGTGCCGCGACCGCTATGGTACTGGTTTGTTGCAGCAGCGCTGCTGCTGTTCCTGCTCGACATCCTGATCCGCCGTGCACCGCGTGTTATCACAGTGCCTCGCGTCAAGATGTCGGCGCTGTTCGGACAGTTGCGCCGCAATCGATAGTCGACGCTCCCCCGAGACGAGTGCTGCGTTTGGTGATGACGATGCTGGCAAGAGGGACGGTACCATGAACATCAGAAAACCTGCGATTGCAATAATGATTGCGGCGTCTTTCTCGGCCCTCTATTTGCCGGCCAGGGCTGCTGAACCGCACGAATGTGTCCAACTTTCGTTGAATGAGCCCGAAGGCGCAAAATTCACCAACGTCTGCAATGAAATGATCAATGTCATGTATTGCGTCGATAACCCGCAGAGTCCGAAATCCTGCTCAGCGCAGCGCATCGGCATCACAACGCTGGTTCCCTTGTCCTCGGAGACTGTTCCCAACTATGTTTCCAGCGGAAAGGGAGAAATTTATTCCGCGATCTGCACTTATCCCACCGCGCCAGTGGGATGGAAGCCCGGACCGGATAGTGCCTTTACCTGCAAAAAAACATGTGTCATGTGTTAAATGATGCCGGCGGTGCGCGCGGTGCAGGCACGGTTCGGTGACAAAGCGATTGCGGGGTTGAAGAACGAGATCGGCAGTGATTGTCGGAACGCATGATGACCATGAACCGGGGTGAAAGCGCTGTACGAGACGGCGAGCAGTTTTGCGAAGATTTGCGCGCAACGCGCGGTCGCACTCTTTCCACAGACCGATTGCGTGAACTTACGACGCTAAGCTCCGTCAGGTCAGCGGCGTCGGTAGCCCAGACAGTGATCATCACTCTGGTCGTGTTGGGCGTCGCGCTCGCATGGCTCTCAATCTGGGTGTTGCTGCCGGCGGTATTCGTTATTGCAACGCAACAGCATGCCATGTTCGTTCTTGCCCACGAAGCGGCCCATTACAGACTGTTTCCGAGTCGTCGCATCAACGACGCCGTCGGGCGGTTGCTTGCAGCGCTGGCCGGATTATCCATGTGCACCTATCGGGTCGTACACCGCCTGCATCACAATCATTTGTACGACGAGCGTGATCCCGACATCGCACTGCACGGCGGTTATCCGCGCGGAAGAGCGTACTTGTTGCGTAAATTTTCGGCCGATCTGCTCGGTCTGACGGCGTGGAAAACCTATCGCTATTTCCTTGGCTCGCCCGCGGCGAATGCCAGGACTGGTGTCGCGCAGCGCCCGCTCGATGACACGTCGACGGCCTTGCGCCGCGCCGCGCAGAGTGATCGTTGGCTGGTAGCGGCAGTCCAGATCGGCATGCCGCTGGCGGTGACCGTTTTGTTTGGCTGGCGTGGCTTGGCGATGTACTTGCTGTTGTGGATTATTCCCGCGGTGACGGTTCTGCAGGCTATCTTGAGGCTGCGCGCAATCTGCGAGCATGGTGCACCGCCGGGAATCGATTCGCCGCTGCAGGCAGCGCGCACCACAATAGCGGGGCCTTTACTGCGCTTTATAATGTTTCCGCACCATGTGAATTATCATATCGAACACCATTTGTATCCGGCCGTGCCGCACTATAGCCTGCCGCGGCTACATCAGACTTTGGCGCAGAGTGGCATTCTGAATGGCGCCGAGATACGCAGCTTTGCAGCGACCTGGCGCCGGGTGTATGCGCCGTCGCTGCCGCTATGATGTGGAACATTTACGCAGTGCTGAAAGGAGAAGAAGGTTAAATGAG
This sequence comes from Betaproteobacteria bacterium, assembly GCA_020354125.1. Taxonomy (GTDB): domain Bacteria; phylum Pseudomonadota; class Gammaproteobacteria; order Burkholderiales; family Eutrophovitaceae; genus SG8-40. The sequence goes on from CP070643.1 coordinate 2,826,117, forward strand.
ACTGTTTTATTCGCTAGCTATGGTAGTTCTGGCGTTATCGATTAGTGCGGCACATGCCGGGGCGTTCAAGAATGAACCAACAGACTTTCGCGGTATTGAGTGGGGCGCCGCCTATGCCGATCATGCGCAAGGTCTCGATCTGGTGCGCCGGGACAACGATGTGCTTGTTTACATGCGGCAGAGCGAGAGAGACGCGTCTGATCGCGACAATTTTATGAAGATTGCCTACCGTTTCTACAAGGACAGGTTCAGCGCCGGCATTATTCAGACCTATGGGAATGAAGCCAAAAGAAAACTGCGTAAGTCACTGGTAGACCAATACGGTGAGCCAATCAGGGTCAGCCGGAGACAGGAATTGGACGCCTGGGATGGCGAACGCGTGCAGATTGTTTTGTCTTCCAGTGTAACGTCTTACTGCGCCGCCGAGTTCATTTCCAAGGAAATGATCGCCCTCGAAGAACAGGAAACCGGGCAACCGGTTCAGGTTTTGAAGAAAGATAACGACTGACACGATCGTCGGGTAATGAGCAAGCATCGGTCACATACGCCTGTCAGTCGCACCGAAAAGAGAAATCCGGCAGACGGTTCTGCCTCCGACTCAGTTGATGTTGTCATCGTCGGTGCCGGATTCGCCGGCATGTACATGCTCCATCGCTTGCGCGAGGCCGGCTTCTCAGCCCTTGTTCTCGAAGCCGGAAGCGATGTTGGCGGTACCTGGTACTGGAACCGTTATCCCGGTGCGCGCTGCGACGTAGAAAGCATGCAGTATTCGTATCAGTTCTCTGACGAACTGCAGCAAGAATGGGACTGGAGTGAGAAGTACGCAACGCAGCCGGAGATACTTCGGTACGCCGATCACGTTGCTGACCGCTTTGATTTGCGCCGCGATATTCGCTTCAACATTCGGGTCAAGGCTGCGCAGTTCGACGACGATACCGGCAGCTGGCTCTTGACGAGCACAGACGGCGAGCAATTCCGCGCCACCTTCTGCGTGATGGCGACCGGCTGCCTATCCGCTGTCAACAAGGCACGCATCGACGGTCTGGAATCATTCAAGGGCAACGTCTATCACACTGGCGAGTGGCCCCACGAGGGTGTCGATTTCACCGGCCAGCGCGTCGCAGTCATCGGCACTGGTTCTTCGGCCATCCAGGCGATTCCGATCATTGCTCAGCAAGCAGAGCAGTTGTACGTTTTCCAGCGCACGCCGAATTACACGATTCCGGCCCACAACGCGCCGCTTGAACCCCAGCAGCGGCAGGCAGTCAAGGACCGCTATCGTGAATTCCGTGATGAAGCGAAGCAGAGTTTTACCGGCGTGCTGTTCCGCTATAACCCGGAATCGGCGGTCGAGGTCAGCGAGCAGCGGCGCCGTGAAGAATTCGAAGCGCGCTGGGCTTACGGTGGTGTCACCTTTATGGGCGCGTTTTCCGATCTGTTGTTCGACCGCCGTGCAAATGACGCAGCAGCCGGGTTCGTGCGAAGCAAAATCAGGCAAATCGTCAAGGACCCGGAAGTGGCCGAGATGCTTTGTCCTGACAACATCATTGGCTGCAAACGCTTGTGTGTTGACACCGACTATTACGCGACTTACAACCGGTCCAATGTAGAGTTGATCGACGTCAACAAATCGCCGATCAAACGTATCACGCCTGATGGCGTCGTCGCTGGGAAGAACACCTATGAGGTTGACGCAATTGTGCTGGCGACCGGCTTCGATGCGATGACCGGCGCCTTGATACGCATCGATATCAGAAACGGTTCGGGCGAAGCCCTTGCCGAGAAATGGAAATACGGTCCACGTGCCTATCTCGGGCTAATGATCTCCGGGTTTCCCAATTTGTTCACCATCACTGGGCCCGGCAGTCCTTCGGTGTTGACCAACATGCTGCCATCCATCGAGCAGCACGTCGAATGGATTGGTGATTGTCTGGTTCATTTGCGTGAAACAGGGAAGAGTCGCATCGACGCCACCAGTGAAGCGGAAGACAAATGGGTCGAGCACGTCAACCAAGTGGCCGGTGGTAACCTGCGTTCGACCTGTAGTTCCTGGTACGTTGGCGCCAATGTTCCCGGCAAGCCGCGCGTTTTTATGCCGTACATCGGCGGCTTTCCGGCGTATGTGAAAAAATGCGACGAAGTCGTCGCCAGGAGCTACGAAGGATTTGCAGTCACCTGAGCAGTTGTCCTGCCGAACGGGATGCTGTCATGTTGTTTGATGTCTGATGGTTAGTTAGCAGTCGGGAGGAGTGAGCATGTCTAGGCGTGTACGCAGGATTCTCATCACACTTGTGCTTTCGGGCGTCGCTTTTGTCGTTGCCAGGCCTGCGATGTCGGTTGACGATGCCAGGTTGCGCAAGGCATCGAATGCGACAACCGACTGGCTGACCTACGGGCACAATTACGAGAACCAGCGCTTCTCCACGCTTGACCAGATCAACCGGAATAACGTCAAGCGCCTGGTGCCTGTCTGGATCTATCAAACCGGCATCAGCGCGACCTTTCTTGCCAGCCCGGTGGTTGCCGACGGCGTGATGTACCTGTCGACACCACGCAACGATGTCGTCGCGCTCGATGCTGTTACTGGCGTGCAAAAGTGGCGTTACCGCCACACCATGAAAACCGACAAACTGTGCTGCGGTCCCGCCAATCGCGGCGTCTCCGTTGGCTATGGTGCGGTCTATATGGCGACAGCAGATGCCCGGCTGATCGCTTTGGATATGCAAACCGGTGAAGTCAAATGGGACATCTTCATGGCGGTGCCCGACAAAGATCCCACCGAGACACTAGCTGAGTTGGCGGAAGATGATCCTTGGCGAAACCAGAAGGTCACCGGCTCCAGCGGATTGGGCGCCAACATGGCGCCGCTGGTTTTTGACGGCATGATCATCGCCGGCGTGACCGGCGCCGGCTACGGCTTGCACGTTGATGACGAGTCCGGCAAGGAACTCGGTGCGGTGATCGGTTTTCAGGGCAGCTTCGGGCGGCGCGGTTACCTTGCCGCCTACGAAGCCGATAGCGGCAAGGAGATCTGGCGCTGGTACACCACCAAGGCAGATGGTTGGGAAGGTGAGTGGCGCACTGAAACCCCCGATGGTGCACCGCTGTATCGCGACATCGCCGCAGAGAAGGCGCGCATGGCGAAATATGCGGATGCATGGAAAGTTGGCGGTGGCTCGCTGTGGTCGACGCCGGCGCTCGACAAGGATCTGGGCCTGCTCTACCTGGGAACCGGCAATCCGGCGCCACAGATGGATGACGTTTCACGTCCGGGTGACAACCTCTACACGCTCTCGGTAGTCGCGCTCGACGTGCGTACCGGAGAGCTGCGCTGGCACTATCAGCAGGTGCCGCACGATCTTTGGGGTTACGACGTTGGCAGCCCGCCGGTGCTGTTCGACCTGGAGCACAACGGCCGTACCGTCAAGGCTGTTGGCGAGGCTTCGAAAACCGGTTGGTTCTACGTCAACGACCGGGTGAGCGGAGAGTTACTGTACAAGTCAGAAAACTATGTGCCGCATCGCAATATCTTTCGTCCGCCGACCGAACAAGGCATCGTCATCGCGCCTGGGGCAGCTGGCGGAACATCCTGGTCGCCGGTTTCCTATGATCCTGCTACTGGCCTGGCCTATGTTACGGGCATACACATGCCAACCAGGTACACGGTGCGTGAGCGCCCGGCCAGTGACGGCAAACCGGCACTGCGCTACTCGGTGCTCGAGGTGGCCGACGAGCCGCGCTGGGGGGTGCTAAGCGCGATCGATACACGTGCACGCGGCAAGATCCGCTGGCAGACCAAGACCAGGGACATTCTGGTCGGTGGTGTGGTGGCGACATCCGGCGGCTTGGTGTTCATGGGCCAGGGTAGTGGTGAGTTTTCCGCGTTCGACTCGGCCACCGGCGAGCAGTTGTGGTCGTTTAACTGTGGCGCCGGCGTCAACGCGCCACCGATCACCTACGAAATTGACGGGACACAATATGTCACGGTCGCTGCTGGCGGGCACAATCTGTTCGGCTTCCCGCGCGGTGATGCGGTGATTACCTTCGCGTTGTCGAAATAGCAGTGGATTGCATTTTCGTTTTCGCGAACCATCACGTCATCGGCAGGCAGCCGCATTAGCGGTCGATGCCATTCGGCAAATGATCTCCTGCGCTATCAACGCAAAGAAAGACATTGACTCCGCAAGGAGCGTTCGCCGCTTTTCAAGCTTGACGCTCGCAAGATGAGACTGTTTAATCTGTGACGAACGACTGTCGATGGGCGTGCACGCTCCGCTGATGCGGGTTACAGGCTGCTTGGCCAATCGAGTTGGACTATTCAGCGCCTGTGTCAATGCCATGGTCGCGGATTCTTGTCTTTGTGAGCGGCCAGACGCATTTAGCAGAAGATAGACATGTCTGAACATTCTTACCGCGGTTTTACCCTGCTCGAGTTGTTGGTGGTTATCGTCATCATCGGTTTGCTCGCTGGGTATGTGGCTCCCCGTTACTTTGCCCAGGAAGGCAAGTCTAAAATCCAGGTGACGCGCGCCCAGATTGATGCCTTCGAGAAGGCGCTCGACCAGTACCGGCTCGACACCGGCCGCTACCCCACCACCGAACAGGGCCTCGCCGCGCTCAATAACCGTCCGAGTGATGAACCGAAGTGGGACGGTCCGTATTTGCGCAAGGCGGTCCCGCTTGATCCCTGGGACAATCCATACCAGTATCGCCAGCCGGGAGAACGTGGCGACTACGACCTGTTCTCGGTTGGCAAGGACGGCCAGCCGGGCGGTGACGGCGAGAACGCCGACATCTCTAATTACTGAATGGTCCCGGTGCTCGACTGACGAGCTTTGGCAACTGACGGGTTCGGGCGAATTGTTCATTCGGTGCGTTTCGGGGTGCTCATCACGCCGGTTTGACCGTGCCCGCTGTCCTGCCCGCGTCTGTTCCCGGCGCACTTGTTTGGGGGCGGTTGTGGTGTCGCAGCCGCCTCGCTCTCAACGGCTGTCCGCGGGCTCGTGTTTCCCCTCGATAGGCACACTTACCTGCCTGAATAAAAAATAGAAATTTGGTATGGTTGTTGCGTTCCGGATGTGACATTCGGTCGCACCCCTGTCCCCGGCAATTTGGTACTGTAGTGACCTAACGCCTGCTCCGATACCCGAGATGCGATACGAAGTGAAAGCCGTCAAGGAGGGAGGCATGATCGTCTCCCTGTCGATGGAGGCACGCAATGATCGCGATGCCGGTGACCAGGCGCGCTCGCAGGGCATGACCGTGCTCGCTGTGCGACGTCTGGGAGCGCTAAGCGCCCCGGTGCTCAAAGGCCGGTCATCGCGTTTTCCGCTCGTGCTGTTCTCTCAGGAACTGCTCGCCTTGTTGCGATCCGGCATCAGTCTGGTTGAGGCGCTCGAGACACTGGCAGAGCGGGAGTCGGGTGCCAGCGCCGGATACGTTATCAGCGGCCTGATCGACAAATTGCGCGAAGGGCAGTCGTTCTCGAAAGCACTGCGGGGTTTTCCGGACTCCTTTCCCCAACTGTACGTGGCCACGGTGCGCGCCAGTGAGCGCACCGGTAGCCTGGTGGAGGCGTTGACCCGGTTCGTTGCCTATCAGACGCAACTCGATTCGGTGAAAAAGCATCTTGTCAGTGCGTCGATTTACCCGGTGATCCTGATTCTGGTCGGCGGACTGGTATCGCTGTTTCTGCTTGGCTACGTGGTCCCGCGTTTTTCACATATCTACGAAGACATCGGTGGTGACTTGCCGATGCTGACCCGCGCGTTGATGGTGTGGGGTAGATTTGTCGAGCAACACGGCGTGCTGTTGCTCGGCGCAATGACCGCTGCCGTGATCGGTCTGGTGATGTGGTTGCGTCAACCGGTAGCGCGTCAACTCATCGCGCGGCAAATCATGCGATTCCCGGGCATTGGTGAGCGCGTGCGGGTCTATCAGTTGACCCGCTTCTACCGCACCATGGGCATGCTGTTGTCGGGGGGCACGCCTGTTGCCCAGGCGATCGGCATGGTATCCGGGTTGCTGGACGAGGAATTGCGGCAGCGTCTCGATGGTGCGCTGGTGCGCGTAAATGAAGGAAAGCCGCTCTCCGCTTCGCTCCAGGCGCAGTCATTGACCACACCGGTGGCGCTGCGGATGCTGCGCGTCGGCGAACGCACCGGTCAGATGGGTGAAATGATGGAGCGCATCGCCGCTTTTCACGAGGAGGAACTGGGGCGCTGGGTCGAACGATTTACCCGCACCTTCGAGCCTTTGCTGATGGCGGTGATTGGTACCGTCATCGGCGGTATCGTATTGCTCATGTACTTTCCGATTTTTGAATTGGCAGGGAGCATGGGATGAATCCCGGCGAACCGGAATTCCTCGACCTCTCCGACCAGATTGCCCAAGCGCGCCGTGACGCGCAAAGCAGTGGCAAGCCGGTTATTGAAATGCTGGCGGAAAAGCTCGAGATGCCGTCCGAGGCGGTCACCGCGGCACTGGCAGCGACGCTGGGCTACCCGGTGCTGAAAATGGCCGGAATGGACGCGTTGCAGCCGGCCTTCGACCTTTTGCCCTACACCGAAGCTCTGGCACATGGTTGTATCCTGCTTCGCGACAACGACCATGAAGGCGAACTGGTGTTCGCCTTTGGTGACCCGTTCGATAACGCGCTGCGGCCATGGGCGGAAGAGCGCATTGCGATGCCGGCCGAATGGCGGCTGGCGCACCCGGCGGACATCAATGCGTTGTTGTCGCGTCACGGTGAAACAATGCGCGCAATGGACTCGTTGCTCAGCGAGTCTGTCGGCAAGGAGGGTGGGCGCGGCCACCTTGAAGAGTTGTCGCTTAAGAGCATTAGTGAAGACGTCAGCCCGGTCGTTCGGCTGGTGCACTCGACGCTGTACGATGCGCTGAAGTCCGGTGCCAGCGACATACATCTCGAGACGGCGCCCAATCAACTGGTTATCAAGTATCGTCTTGATGGTGTGCTCAGCATGGTTGGTACCGCACCCGGTCTGGACATGGCCGAGCAGGTGATATCGCGCATCAAGGTGATGGCGGAACTGGACATTGCCGAGCGGCGTATCCCGCAGGACGGACGTTTCAAGGTGATGGCCGAGGGGCGCGACATTGATTTTCGTGTGTCAGTGATGCCGAGCATCTTCGGCGAGGACGCGGTGTTGCGACTGCTCGACAAGAAAAGCCTGTCGGACCATGTCAAGGGGCTATCACTCGATGCCCTGGGCTTTGACGAGGCCTCTGCGGCCGTATTGCGGCGGCTGTCGTCAGAGCCTTACGGCATGTTGCTGGTGACCGGGCCGACCGGAAGCGGCAAGACGACCACCCTGTATGCCGCTATCACCGAGATCAATCATGGCTTCGACAAACTCATCACCATCGAGGACCCGGTTGAATACCAGCTTCCTGGCGTGTTGCAGATCCCGGTCAACGAAAAGAAGGGGCTGACTTTCGCGCGCGGCTTGCGATCGATCCTTCGTCATGATCCTGACAAGATCATGGTTGGAGAAATTCGCGATGCCGAAACGGCCCAGATCGCCGTGCAGGCGGCGCTCACCGGTCACCTGGTGTTCACAACGGTGCACGCAAACAGTGTTTTCGACGTGATTGGCCGCTTCATGCACATGGGAGTCGATCCTTACAACTTTGTGTCGGCGCTCAACGGCATCGCCGCGCAGCGATTGCTGCGGTTGAACTGCAAGCATTGTGCGCTGCCAATTGAGCCGGACGAACCACTTCTGTTCGAGTCCGGTCTGACCCTTGAGCAGGTGCGCGGCTGGAACCTGCGCGCCGGCCGGGGTTGCGGACATTGCCGCGGTACCGGATTTCGCGGCCGCATGGCGATCGCCGAGATCATGGTGCTCAACGATGAAATTCGCGAACTGATTGTCGCGCGGGAGCCGATTCGCAAAGTCAAGGAGGCCGCTTACCGTGCCGGTACCATTTTCCTGCGAGACTCTGCTCTTGCGGTGGTGCGCTCCGGTCTCACGACGCTCGAGGAAATCAACCGGGTGACACTGGTCGGCATCGAAGAAGGCGGGGTTCGTGATCCCAAAACGCGCCAGTCGCGTACCAACGATGAAACCGCCGCGATGGAGCCGGTGTCTCACCAAGCAGTTTCAATCGAACCGGTTTCAAATGAACCGGTTTCAAACCAACCGGTTTCAAACGAACCGACTGCCGAACCCTGGGAGCGCGACGAAGCCGGCAAGCGGCCAGAGTCCGCAGATAGTGATGCCGGCGACAATGACTAGCTGGCGCGGATCGCTACTTTCGGGAAGTGGCGCGCATCGACTGTTGCAGCGAAGAGGGCCGGACGTCGAGAAACGACACGACCGTGCGCTGTTGCTACTGACATGTTAGTTGCCAGCAGCGTTGACGTTCTGCTGCGACCCTCAGAGATTCGTGTTACGAAGCGCTCTGCGCTGTCGCTGGGCCTGCCGGGCAGGTTCAGCTCCAAGCCGGTCGCAGCTGAAACCGGAGTTGAACCCTGGAAACCTTGTATCGATGCGCTCAGTGACGTGCTTGCCGGTTTGGCTCGAACCGTGTCGCTGGATGTGGTGCTTTCGGATCACTTTCTGCGCTACGCGTTGGTGCCGTGGAGCAGGAATCTGGTGGCCGATTCCGAACGGCTGGCGTTGGCCAGACTGACTTTTTCGCAAATCTACGGCAGCATGGTTGACGACTGGGTTGTCACGGTGGGTGAGCAGAAAGCCGGGCAGGCGGCGTTCGCCTGCGCCATGGACCGGGGACTGCTGCAGGCCCTGCAGGAGCTTGCCAGGCGGCGCAGCATGCGCTTGCGCTCGCTACGTACCGCTCTCGGTGAGCGGATCAACCGCCATCGACGCCGGCTTCGGCAAAACGAGTTTTGTTTCGCCAGTCTCGAACCTGAGCGTTTGACGCTGGCATTTCACAGCAAGGCTGGCTGGTTGGCCGTGCGTGGCCGACGCCTTGCTGCCGGTGCAGTCGAGCAGCTTCCCGCCGTTGTGCGGCAGGAGGCGGCAGCAGCCGGCGCCAATCAGGGCGGCGATCTGTACCTGGCCAGCGAATTGCCGGCCGAGGCGTTGCCGGCGGAAGTCGCTGGTTGGAGACTGGTGCGGCTTTACGAGCGTGTCCCCGCGCAGCGGTCTGTTGCCGGGACGTCGCCGGTCAAGGTGCCGGCCGACTGACGCGAGGAGCCTCGATGGCGCGAGTCGATCCCGTCCAACTCGATTTTCTCCAGACCGGCAATGGGTCGCGCCTTGGTCGATGGTTACTCGTGATAGGCATCCTCGCCGCATCGATTTCGCTGCTCGAATACCAGAAGGTGAGCGAGCACGTGCAAGCGCAGCAGGCTGCCATCGACAAGCTGCGCGGTATGTCACGCGGTTCGCGCCCGGAGATCGAGGCGGGCGACGCCGACTCGCCGGAAATCCAGGAGCAGATCAACAAGGCCAATGTCGTTCTCGATCAACTCAACGTGCCGTGGGGTGATCTGTTTGCGGCGATCGAGATGGCGCAAAGCAGCGACGTGGCTTTGCTGCAGGTTCAGCCCGATGCGCGCTCGCGCACTGTGCTGCTGGGCGGCGGCGCGCGCAATCTAACTGCCGTGCTCGACTACATGGGCCGGCTCGAACGTGCCGAGGACCTCAGTGAAGTGCTGCTTGTCAGCCACAAGATCGAGGCCCGCAAGCCGGGGCGCCCAGTGGAGTTCATTCTCAGCGGGCGGTGGGTGGAGGTGCCATGACAAGTTCTGCCGTTCGCTCCGGTTATCTTGCGTGGACGTTCAGGCGCGGGCTGTTGCGGCTGGGATCGTCCGGTCTCATCGGTTTGGCCTTGATATTTTCTGCGCTCGTAGTTTTGCTAATGGTTATCCAGCCGGCGCAGCAGCGTGCCGCTGCACTCGATGCCGAACAGGCACGGCTTTCCTCGCAGTTACGCACCCGTGGACCGCAGCAATCAGGATTCGCCGGCGTGCGCGAGCAGCTTGCCGATTTCTACGCCTTCTTTCCCTCGACCCAGCAGATTCCGGAATTGCTCGGCAAGATTCAGCTGGCGGCACGGCAACAGCGCCTGACGCTGGCGGAGGGCGATTACAAGTTGTCACGCGATCAGGGGTTCCCAACCCAGCGCTACCAGGCGACTCTGCCGGTCATCGGTGAGTATGCACAGGTGCGAAGTTTCGTCAATGCGGTGCTGGACACCGTGCCCAATGCCGCAGTTGACGAGCTGGTCCTCAAACGCGACGACATCGGCGACCGGCAGCTCGAGGCGCGTGTGCGCTTCACGCTGTTCGTGAGGCTGCCGCGATGACTCGTCGCGCACAACGCAAAGGGTTGGGCAACGGATTTACGCTCATAGAGCTGGTCATTACCGTGGCGATCGTCGCCATCCTTGCGCTTGGATTGCTGCCGCTGACCCAGCTTGCCGTGCAGCGCGCCAAGGAAAGTGAACTGCGTGCTGCGTTGCGCGATATTCGCACGGCGATCGACGAGTACAAAAGGGCTACCAACCGCAAGCGGATTGTGAAGTCTGCCGACGAGTCCGGTTATCCGCCAAACCTCGACGTTTTGGTCGAAGGCGTGCCCGACATGACCTCGCCCGAAGAGCGGATGATCTACTTCATGCGCCGTATCCCGCGCGATCCATTTTTCGAAGACGACACCGTACCGGCGCCAGCAACCTGGGGCCTTCGCAGTTATCAAAGCCCACCTGACAACCCTTACGAAGGTGATGACGTGTTTGATGTGTACTCGCGCTCCGACGGAGTCGGACTGAACGGCGTACCGTACCGCGAATGGTGAAACAGGCATTGCGTGTAGCAGTCGAAAGGGCGGGCTGGTGCCGCATGGCAGCCAACCGGGGCGGCGCCGGGTTCACGCTTGTTGAGTTGCTCGTCGTGCTGGCGATCGTTGCCCTCTTGCTCAGCATTGCCGCGCCACGTTATTTTGCGCACGTCGAGCGCGCAAAGGAAGCAGCATTGAGACAGGACCTCAACGTCGTGCGCGATGCGATCGACAAGTTTTACGGCGACAAGGGGCGTTATCCCGACGCGCTCGAGGAGCTGGTTCGTGAACGCTACCTCCGTGCCATTCCGGTCGACCCGTTTACCGAGAGCGATGCCACTTGGGTGGTGCTGCCGCCGCCGCTGTCGGTGCAGGCCGCAGGCAGCGTCTATGACCTCAGGAGTGGCGCGCCGGGACTCGGCAGTGACGGCCGAGCCTACGCCGACTGGTAGCTGATTGGGCCGGCTATCGGGCTAAGGCCTCAGCACCAGTGCCAGCGGCTCGAGCGGTGCCAGTGACAGTGCCTGCCTGTTCGCGCCCATCGAAACCAGGGTAAGTAATTTAATCTGTGCTTCGGCGCTGGCGTCCTTGGCGCGGAATGTCACTTTCGCCAGCAGGCCATCGCCGGCAACCCCGCCGGCAACGCCTCGCACATTGCGCAGCAAGACGCGCCCCGACGGGTCTATGCGATGCGTGAAGGCGGTGGCAGTGCCGTCCCGGTTCAGGAAGTCGCCCTCGCTGACCTTGACGGCCTCCAGCACGGCCGGGTCAAAACCAAGCTGTGCCGCCATCGCGTTGACCGGCTCGGCGGCGTTGACCCACAGCCACACATCAAAGGTTTCGCCAACCTTGGCCTGCTCCGGACCCTTGAACAGGGCAGTCACCTGCCCTTGCCTGGGTGCCGCCATAATCGGGGCGATGAGCGGCTCGCGCATTGATTGCGAGGGCTCTGGCGCCGCCGATTCGGGTTCGATGGCCGGAATCGCACCGTTGTTGTTTAGCCCGGACTCCGCGGCGACGGTGCGCAAGGTCAACGGGCGCGTGCGCAGCGTCAATTCCGAGCCCGACCAGAACTCGGCGATTTGCGCCTGTGGGCGCACGACGTTCGAGATGATCCGCGGCGTGATCGCCAGCAGGATCTCGGTATTCCGGTTCTCGTCCGAGTGCGTGCCGAACAAGCGGCCGAGGACCGGCAGGTCACCGAGTCCCGGTATCTTGGTCGCGGCCTTGCGTTCTTCATCGCGGATCACGCCACTGAGTATTTGTGTTTCGCCGTCCGCCATGCGCAAGACGGTCTGTGCATTGCGCGTGCCGGTGCGGTAGGCAACCGAGCCATTGGCTGTCCTGACTTCTTCACCCAGGTTGCTGACCTCGAGTTTGACCGAAATGGTGACCATGTTGTCCAGATGAATGACCGGCTGCACCTCCAGTTTCAAGCCGACGTCGAGATACTGGATGCTGTCGGTGACCACCGGATTGCCGGTGCCCGTGGACACCACGGCACTGATTACCGGCAAGCGGTCAGCCACGACGACGCGCGCCTTCTCGCGATTGTGCACGCGAATACGCGGGCTGAGCAGCGCATTACTGTCACCATCGGTCTTGCGCAGCGTTGCAGTGGCACTGGGTCGTGTGACGGTGATGCGGCTGTGGTTGATGCCTTTCAGGTCATCCAGGGTGAAAGGCGGTCCAGTCGGATCGACCACGCCGAACGTGTACTGGTCGGTCCACTGGATTCCCAGTTCGAGCAGGCGTGACCGATTGACCTCGATGACCTCCATCTCCAGCATCACTTCCGGTTCCGCCATGTCTTGCGCGATAACGAGTTTTTCTGCTAGCCGTACTGCTTCCGGCGTGTCGCGCATGATGACCAGATTCAGGCTTTCGTCGATGTATACGTCCTTGGTCTTGAGCACGGTCTTGAGCATCTCGACCGTTTCCTTGACCTTGGCATTGTCCAGGTAAAAGCTTTTTACCATCAGGTCCTGGTACTCGCGGTTCTTTTGCCGCGGATAGACCAGCACCGAGTTCTCCGACAGCACCTTACTGGACAATTCGTTCTGTATCGCGATCAGTTCGATGGCGTCCTCGACCCGCACATTGCGCAGCGCCACCGTGATCTTCGTGTCTTTTTTTACATCCTTGTCGAGCAGGAAGTTGATGCCACTGGTGCGTGACAGCGCATCGAACACCAGTTTGAGGTTGGCGTCGCGGAACTCGAGTGTCACCGGTTTTGCCACTTTGGGCTTGAGCACCGGTGTTGCCCGGATCTCGGCCAGGCGCTGTTGCTCGATGCGATCACGTAACGCCGCTGCCTTTCCGTTCCCGGGATTTTCCGCCAGCACGGCACGTACAATCGGCTCGGCGGCATCGAGATCGCCCTGCTTCTCCAGTTCTTCTGCCTCGGCAACTGCTTGCCGGTGACGCCGGTCGCGTTCGACAGAGAGTATGCCCGTGAGCGCGAGTTCATTGCGGCTGTCGATAACCAGTGCCTGACGGTACTTCTGCAGCGCTTCGTCCTCACGGCCGGCTGCCTGTGCCTGCTGGCCTTCGCGCAGTAGTCGCTCGGTGATGTCGCTCCGCGCGGTTAACAGGTCGGCGCGATACTTGCCGTTGCCCGGATCATTGCGCACCGCCTCTTCCAGTTTGGCCAGTCCGGCTTGTTCCTGACCCTGCTCCATGAGCGTAATACCTTCGCGATGAAGGCGATCGGAGGCGCAACCGGCCACCATCGTTGCCAGCATGAGCAGCACGATAGCGGCAGCACGCGGTTGTAGTAATGACATGCTCAAGAGTCTCCCATTGGCAGCGACTGCTCGATATCCAGCGGCAGATAAATCAGCCGCAGACTGGAACCGACAACACGGTCGATGCGATAGGTGCCGTCGATCACTTCGCCAAGTCTGACGTTATAGAGGTTACCCGCCTTCACCAGGAAGAACATGGGCCGTTGCGGATCATCCGTCATTTTTCCCATATAGGTAAATGGCAGCGGCGGTGCGGTTGGCGCTGGCGGTGGCGGCGGTGCTGCTGTCACCGGGGCAGCCGGCGCCGGTGCCCGGGCGGGTCGGGAAGGCGGCGTGTAAAAAGAACGCGGCGCAAACGGGTCGCGGGCGGCCTGCCGGGATTTTGCGCGCGTCAGCCTGCTCAGATCGATCAGGGCTTCGCCATGCAAGTTTCGTTGGGCTTCGCCATGCAAGTTTCGTTGCCGTTGCTGTACCGCGTCGTCGCCTGTGCTGGCAACCGGCGCTCGCACACCCTCTACCGCGGCGACCACCGCGGTTGAGTCCGTGATCTCATTGGGGCCTGCGCTTGCGGCCACCACAAGCAGCAACATCCCGACGAGCAGCAATCGGCGCGCTGGCCGTATTCCTCCCATTGCAATCTGCCTCGTTCCACTTGACCACTAAATTTGTCCGCCGGTCCGAACGCGCGTGCTGCAATACAAGCGCGCACTCTTCCCGGTTTTTTTTGTTTGTTTGAGCAAATTCTAGAGAGCGGGCAAATCAAGTCAACGTAGGTCGGGCGCGAAACGCACCTTGAATGATCATGCAAAAAGTGCGATGAATCGCCAGATAACACGGACACTTGTCTGTTTTTTTGAGGTTTATTTTTTCGAAATCAGCATTTGTTGGCTGATATGCGGGCCGTTTGGCGACATCCGAATGCGACAATTGGACGCAGTTGTCATCCCCCTTTTTGATTTGCACAACAGCGGGTCGCGGCACCTGTAAATGCGAGCGATTTGCATCTCTACACGCACGTTTAATAGGCCCAGTTGTAATCGCCCTTCTTGAATAGCACAGCAGCGGGCGGCGGCACTCGTTAATGCGAGCGATTTGCATTTTTACTCGCGCGTGCAATAGGTCAACTAGCGACGGACCCGCTGTGGTGCGTCAGCGTGATCGGTAACTGCGCGTCACGTAGAGACAATATCGTAGCCAACCTGCTAACAGCAGCGATCGGTTGTCATCGCCAACGGGTCAAATGCCAGCGCTTCAAACGCAAGCGCGGGGCTGCGACAAATTGCCGCGCGACACCGTGCCACATTTTGTAATTGAGACACCGGGGCTATTGTGACATTCGCGACGCCTGCGTTGAGCGTTTTGTAATACAAATGCTTGCGTCCGTAAAACACAACAAAGGCTTTTCGGCTTGATGCAAGAAAGCCAAATCGGTGGCTGGTAATGCCGGTACTGCATCCTGGCTGTTGATCCAGGGATATCGGTTCGGCTGACGGCTCTGTGCAGTTGAAAGGAAGGGGGACATGTGATGTCGATTACAAAAAATTCATCTTTGCCGACGCTCGGCGCGCTACGACTGGTAAGCGCGTGCGCTGTCGGGCTGGTCGCGCTGGTCATGGCGCCAGCCATTGCGCAGGCGCAAATTAGCTGCGCAAGGACGTTGACCGCCAATGTCGTGGCGATCGACCAGCCACTCAGTTTCAACCGGCTGGGTGCGTCCAACATTAACGGCATGGTGTTCGCGCTCGAACAGGATGTCATCAACAAGGGATCGAAAGTGCCGTTGCATTTAGGCGGCGCAAAACAGCCCGGCAACGTCGAGCTGCGTCCCGACAAGCGCCCGCGTCCGCTGGTGTTGCGCATTGCCGCCGGTGACTGTCTCGATGTCAAGCTGACCAACTTGCTGACGAACAATCCCAATCCATTCAACATTCCGCACCCGGGTCCGCAGGCAATCAACGTCTTTATCGACCAGCAGGTCCGCGACCGCCACGTCAGTTTCAGCGTGCCCGGCATGCAGCTGCGCGACAATATTGACAGCGATGGCACCAACACCGGCACTAACGGTGACGGCGGCCTGGTTGCGACGGGCGGTAACAACTTCAAGATCTACAAGTTGTACGCGCCGAACGAAGGTGTCCACGTTATCACCAGCTATGGCGCCACCTTCGGTTCTGACGCCAACCAGGGTAACTCCGCCAACGGACTGTTCGGGCAGATAATTGTCGAGCCGGCCGGTGCGCGCATGTACCGCAACACGGTCACTGAAGAGGACATGCGGCTGGCCATCGTTGGCACGACACCCAAGGGTCTGCCGAAGATCGATTACGAAGCACGTTATCCCCTGCAGCAGCCGTGGATTGACGAAGGCAAGGCGGACCGGCCGATCCTCAACATGATCGACACCGCGACCAACGAGATCTGGCATACCGAAGTCGATGCCGTGGTCGCCGGCCCCAACGCCGACGGCAGCTTCCCGGCGTCGACCTATCCGCTCGAGAGTGTCGGCTTGCGTAACCCCTCGTTGCCGAACCGCCTCGAGGCATTCCGCGATTTTGCGCAGAACTGGCACGACGAGAACGCGGCGGCGCAGGCGTTTCCCGGCTTTTACAACGATCCCGTGTTCGGCTATGTGCTCGAAGGCGTCAGGGACTCGTTCATGATCAATTACGGCTCCGGCGGTATCGGAACCGAGATCCTTGCCAACCGGCTTGGCGTCGGCCCGATGCACGACTGCCTGAGCTGCGCCTACGAGGAGTTCTTCCTGACCTCCTTTACTGTCGGTGACCCGGCCATGTTGGTCGACATTCCGGCCAACGCCGGCCTCGAGGCCTTGGCCCCCGGGCAGGCACCGCCACCGGGAACGACCGGGCCGAAAGCCAATTTCGCCTTGTATCCGAGCGATCCGGCCAACGTCAATCACAGCTATGTGGGTGACTTCACCAAGTTCCGCAACACCCACATTGGCAAGGAACAGCATATTTACCATCTGCACAACCACCAGTGGTTGTACAACCCGAACGACGACAACGCCAACTACCTCGACGCGCAGTCAATTGGCCCGGGCTCGTCGTATACCTACGAGATCAATTTCGGTGGCTCGGGCAACCGCAACAAGACCTCCGGTGATGCAATCTACCACTGCCATTTCTACCCGCACTTCGCGCAGGGTATGTGGCACATGTGGCGCATCCATGACGTGACCGAAACCGGCACATTGCTCGCGGCGAGCGTCAGCGGTGGCGTGTCGGTTCCCGGCAAGCCCGGTCTGTTCCACAATGATCCGTTCGAGCTGGGTAATGGAACTCCCGCACTTGGCGCGCGCGCGCTGCCGGATGGCGAGATCGCCGTGGGCGTCCCCATTCCCGCGGTTGTGCCGTTGCCCGGCAAGGGCATGGCGCCGTTGCCGGGGCCAGTGACCGTCAAGGTCAATCCGCTGACGACGACTGACGGCATGGGTACGATATTGCCGGTCGGCAGCCTGGCGGATATTAACGTTGCGGCTGCGATTGGTGCGGACGGCATAGCCGGTACCGCCGATGACTTGAATCCCGGTTATCCGTTCTGGATTGCCGGTATCGATACCATCGTCGGCCAACGGCCGCCGACCCCGCCGATGGATATGGCGACCGCCGCTGACGTTGCAGCGGCGAAAGCCGCCAACCCGGCGCTGTTCGCCGACCTGGTGGCAGCGCAAGCCGACGGCCACGATGGTGGTTTGCGCCGTCACTCGCTGTTGGGCAATTCCTCGGGCGGGCATGCGCTCGTGACGGTGAGTCCGATCGACTTCTCGAAAGTGGTCGAAGAATCCGACGTGCAGTACTTCCCGGAAATCGGCACCGATCTCGAGCAGGTCGCGATGTGGTTCCATTCTATTCGCGAGCACCCGAGCGATGCCTTGAAGCTCGATGGCACCACTGCCGACGTCCCATTCGTGGTCAATGGCGCCAAGCCGGCGATCGGAGCGGTGTTTAACGAGCCTTGTGTCGATGATGAGGGCGACCGGTTGGGCAATTTTGTGACTGGCGACTTCTTCGGTGCACTCGGTCTTGAGACCAAGGGCGCCAGCGCCTTCAACGCGGACAACCCGCGTATCTACAAGGGCGCGAACATGCAGTTCGACGTCATTCTCAACAAGACCGGCTACCACTACCCGCAGCAGCGCATCATTGCGCTGTGGGAGGACGTGGTGCCGACCATCGACAAGGCAAAGGCGCCGGAGCCGCTGGTGATGCGCCTCAATACCTTCGACTGTGCGGTGTACTCGCACGCCAACCTGGTGCCGGAAGTCTACGAGATCGACGATTATCAGGTGCGCACGCCGACCGACATCATCGGCCAGCACATCCACCTGCCGAAGTGGGACCTGACAACCGCGGATGGTGCCGCCAACGGCTGGAACTACGAAGACGGTACGCTGGCGCCCGGAGCGGTGGTCGAGCGTATTCACGCCATTCGCGAGTTCAACCAGTGTATCGGCAAGGACTTTGGCGATCCGCGTGACGGCCAGGATGAGTGTCCAGTGGCGACGGAGCACCCGTACTTCGGCCAGTTCGGCCGTGACGACTGGACCGGTGCGCGTACCACGCTGCAGCGCTGGTTTGCCGACCCGGTGGTCAACACTGCCGGTGTCGACCGTGGCCTGGGCATCATCTTCACCCACGACCACTACGGCCCTTCGACGCACCAGCAGGTCGGTCTGTACGCAACGGTGCTGACCGAGCCGGCTGGCTCGCGCTGGGTGCATAACGAAACCGGCGTGCAGCTTGGTGCCGGACCGGATGGTACCGGTGGCCGTAGCGACGGCGGCCCGACCTCATGGCAGGCGCAGATTCTGCCGCCGGATTCGGCCAGCTTTGGCAGCACCGTGCAGGCGGAAACGCTGGAACCGTTCCGCGAGTTCTATGTTGAGTTCAGCGACTTCCAGCATGCCTACGAGCACGGCGTCTACGTCGGTGCCGGCCCGGATGGGCGTCCGTTGCCCGGGGCCGGGCAGGGTCTGCCGATGGCCGTGGCCAATCTGGGTAACCCGGAATTCACCGGCCTGGCAGCCGACGCCTTCCGCTTTTCCATCAACCCGCCGGCACGTCAGCAGTTCAACGCGCCGCTGTTTCCGAACCTGCAGCTAGAAGTCGCAGGTGGGCAGATTCCGGGTTGTCCGACGCGTCCCTGCCCGCAGGCAATCGACGTGCAGGATCCGGGCACTTTGGTGGCCAACTACCGCGCCGAGCCGGTCGGCCTGCGCGTGTTTGACCCCAATAAACAAGGGCCCGACGGCAAGCCGGGTACGCAGGCCGACGGCATCGCGGGCGATCTCGCCTTTGCGCTGTCAACCGAGTTGCGTGATGAGAATGGCGTCGTGACGCCAATCACTCGCGCAATCAATGACCTCAACTCGGTGACCGGCAAGGCACCGGCGGGGTACGTGCTCAATCAGGGTGCCTTGGCGGGTGACCCGTTCACGCCGATGTTCCGCAGCTATTCCGGGGACTTGGTGCGAGTGAAGATGCAGGCCGGTGCGCACGAGCACGAGCAAAACACCTCGATCCTCGGGTTGAAGTGGCTGCAAGGTGGCTCCGGTCATGGCACCGGGCCCAATAGCGGTTGGCGCAATGTGCAAGGTAGTGGCATCTCGGAGCAGTTCACCTTCCGCATGCCGATGAACCCGACGGCACAACAGCTGAACGACGCGGGCCAGACGGACTACGCCTGGACCATCGCGGCCCACATGGACGGCTGGTGGACCGGCACCTGGGGTCTGGTGCGCAAGTACGAGACCACACAGCCCGACCTCGCGTTGCTGCCTGGCAACGAGGAAGTCGATACCGCGCGGATCGTGAACGAGAAAGACTTCAACGGCGTGTGTCCGAAGACTGCGCCGCTGCTGGAGAAGACGGTAATTGCGATCCTGGCCAACGAGCTGTTGCCCAAACCGGCAGGTGTCACCATCGTGCCGAACGGTCCGAACGGCACCAACGCGCCGCTGAATACGCAGCACGTTGGCGCGCCGCTCGATCCGGACGGCGGTACGCTGGTCTACAACCCGCGCGACACCGAGGTCAGTGGTAATGTGCTCGGTCAAGGTCCGCAATCGTTCAATGGCCCGCTGCACGATCCAACGGCGATCCTCTATGTGAGCGCCGACGATCTCGAGCCCGTGCCTGGTCAGGCTGGCAATGTGTGCCGTGACCGCCCGAATAGGCCCGGCATTGCCAATCCGGAATGCCAGGTGCAACTCAAGGCCGGTCTCAAGGTCGAGCCGCTGATGCTGCGCGCCAACGCCGGTGACTGTGTCGAGGTGGCGCTGTTCAACCGGCTGCCGGCCCTGGTTCCCGACCTGCCGACACTGGCCACGCTGCAGGGTGTGGTCAAGCGCGAGCGGTTCGTCATCGATAATGGTGTCGATATCGGTTCGACCTTGTTCGACAACAACCTGATCGTGCCGTCGAGCCATGTCGGTCTGCAGCCGCAGCTGGTTGAAGTCGATGCGACACAGCACGCCGGTTACAACGTCGGCACCAACGCCGTGTCAACGGTTGGTCCGGTGCTTCCCAACGGCGACCCGGCCGACGCTATAGTCTACCGTTGGTATATGGGTCATATTGCAGGCAACAAGGTCAATAAGGGTATTGAGCTGGTGGCGACGCCGGTCGAGTTCGGTGGCTTCGGCCTGATGCCGGCCGACAAGGTCAAGCAGGGCCAGAAGTCGCTGGTTGGCGGCATGGTTGTGCATCCGAAAGACGCAGTTGTGGTGGAAGATGCCAACCAGCATGCGCAGGCGACCGTTACCGTCAATGGCACGGCCTACCGTGACTTCATGGTGGTGATGACCAAGGACCTGAACCATCGCTACAGGAGCGGCGATGCGGTACAGCACCTGAATGGTCAGCAGGTCGGCATCCCTGAAGACTCCGTGGAGAACTCGGGCATGGCGCTGAACTATGGCATCGAGCCGCTCTGGTTCCGCATGGGTCTGCTGCCGAATGCACCGTTCGGTAATGCCGGCTGCGGTCCGAACTGCTACGGTGGTGTCGAGGATGCGCACACGGCCTACAGCAACACGGTGGTGCGCCGCGGCAACGTGGAGAACCTCGGTGATCCGGTGACACCGGTGCTGATTGCCAACGCTGGTCAGGAAGCCCGCATCAACTGGGCGATCCCGCACGGCGCCGGCCGCGGCACGCTCTTCAAGCTGCACGGCCATGACTGGCAGCGGGCACCCTATGTCTGCAACGGCAGCAGCCGCGATAATCTGACTGGAGCGTGTACGATGACCGAGGTCGGCTCGACCAGCATTGGCAAGAGCCCGTATGACCACTACTTCAATGGTCAGGACAGCCTCACGCCGATGGGCCACTTCACTTTCCGCATCGAAAAAGCGGGCGGGGAAGGCCAGGTGGTCGGCGACTATCTGTACCGCGATTTCGGCTCGTTCGGTAACGCCAGCGGACTGTGGGGCATTCTGCGGGTGCAGTAACAAGCAGGAAGGTCCGTCTAACATGGCGCGGCTATTGCAGCGTCGAACAAAGAGAGTGCAGCCGCAAGGCTGCACTTCTCTTTTCTTTGCTATATTGAACCCAACCAAACCAGATTTCAGCGGTTCGTTTGCCTTGTCAGCCGGCAAGGCCGGCAAAAGTGACGACTCGCAACACCCGCCAGGCATGAGGAGACCAACCATGGCGCCCAGAGATTCGTATCTGCGGTCCTTTTTGACCGCCAGCATCCTTGCCCTCGCCGCGATGGCGGCTGTCTTCCAGCCAGCTTTGGCCAAAACCGACAGTCCCGGTCAGGCGGGCAAGCAATCTGCGCCGGGAGCGGGGCAGGGCACGCAACGCTACGTCAAGGACGGCGTGACGATCGAGTTTGGCATCCGGCCGCTTCAGCGTGCCGCTGACGAACCGTTAATGGAAGGTGAAACAGTCGAAGTCCGCTTCAAGCTCAGCGATGAAGCGACCGGCCAGCCGCTGCGCGGCTTTTCACCGGGTGCGTGGATGGACATTGGCCAGGTGCTGCAGGGCCAGCCCGGTGCCGAGCAGAAGAGCTGCAAGGACAAGATCGCGCTCTATTTGAAGGGTGTGGTTGGTATCCGCCCGATGCTCGACCTGAACAGTTACTACGTGCTGGTGCTCAATCGCGACAGCAGCATTTCGGTGATCGATCCATTGGTGTCGATGGTGGGCGTCACCAGCACGCTGGCGCGCACGCCGTTGCCGCGACCCGGCGCTGACTGGATAGCCAGCGCCGACAGCAAGCGTGTGTTCGTGTCCATGCCCAACGCCGACCAGGTGGCGGTGATGGATACCGAAACGTTTGGCATCTCGACTTTCATCGATGCCGGCAAGGCACCGACACGGTTGGCCTTGCAGCCCGACGGGCGTTATTTGTGGGTGGGCAACGATGCGCGCGATACAGAGGCCAGCGGCGTGACCGTGATCGATACCGATACCTTGGAAGTGGTGGGGCAGGTTGCGACCGGCGCCGGCCACCACGAGATCGCATTCACCGATGACAGCCGCTTCGCTTTCGTCACCAATCGCAATGACGGCACCGTGACGCGGGTCGACGTGCGCACCTTGCGTGTTGCCGGCACCACCGACACCGGCGGCATTCCCATCTCGGTCGGCTATTCCGGCCTGTCCGGCTCAGTCTATGTGGCCGAAGCCGAAGGCGGCGAGCTCATCGTACTGGGCGGCAGCGGCTTTGCAGAGACCGCGAGGGTGACAATGAAGCCCGGGCTGGGACCACTGCGCTTCACCCCGGACGGGCGTTATGCAATGGTGGTCAACCCCAGCGAAGACAAGGTGTATGTCGTTGATGTTTCCAGTAACTCCGTGGTGCACCAGATCAACGTTGCCGGGCAGCCTTACCAGCTGACGTTCACCCGCGCGTTCGGCTATGTCCGTTCACTTGCCAGCGAGCGGGTGACCATGATCAATCTTGCGACGCTGGGTGCCGGGCGCAAGCCCATTGTGCAGAGTTTTGCTGCCGGCTCGGTGCCGCCGAAAGCGGCCGGCGATATTCCGCTTGCCGATTCGATTGTCAAGGCGCGTGACGATGCTGCGGTGCTGGTGGTGAACCCGGCTGACAACACCACGTACTTCTACATGGAAGGCATGAATGCGCCGATGAGCAACTATAAGTCTTTTGGTGCCAGCGCGCGCGCCGTTATGGTGCTCGATCGCAGCCTGCAGGAGATCGAAGCGGGGGTTTACGCTACCCAAGTGCGCATTCCGGCTCCCGGGCGCTACGATGTTGCCTTTACCATGGACTCGCCGTCGCTGCTGCATTGCTTTTCGGCGAGCGTCGAAGAAAATCCGAACCTGGTTCGCGTGGCCAGTTACAAGACCCGCTTTCTCCTTGACAGCCGCAAGGTTGATGTCGGTGATCGTGTGGCAGTGCGTTTCTCGATTACTGACGACCGCGCTGGAACCCCGAAGGCAGGTCTGACCGACGTGCGGGTTCTGTCCTACCTCGTGCCCGGCAAGCAGCGCCTCGAACAACTGGCGCGCGAGGTGGAGCCGGGAATCTACCAGGCACAGGTGCCGATCGAGTCGTACGGTGCATACTCTGTGCGGGTGGCGGTGCCTTCGCTCGATCAGGATTATCACGATATGAGTTTTGTCACGCTGATTGCCGAAGACCCGGCACATCGCGCCGAGATCGCGCGCCGCCTGGAAGAGCAGCAGCGTCGGGCAAAGGAGAATGCGCGATGAGACGCTGCGTGATGGGCTTCGTATTGTTCGCCGGCACAGCACTGGCAGGTTTTGCTGTCCTCGCTGCAGAAAACGGCCACCGGCATCATGGTGGCCATGAGCAACACGCCGGGCACCAGCAAAATGACGCTGATGAACATGCGGCTCATCAGAAGACCGGCGGCGACGACCCGCACGCCAAGCACCGGGCGCAGGCTGCAACAGCAGCTGCCGCACCCAGCTCGGCAAGGGTGACCCTGCATGACCGAGCCTTGGTCGACCGTCATGGCCAGCGGGTCAGGTTGGTAAGCGACGTTCTGAGCGACAGGGTCGCGGTCATCAACTTTGTCTATACCACCTGCACCACCGTGTGCCCGGTCACTTCCGCGACCTTTGCGCAACTGCAGTCCGAGCTCGGCGAGCGGCTCGGCAAGGAGGTGGTGCTGGTGTCGATTAGCGTTGATCCGGTGCGCGACACGCCGCCGCGACTCAAGCAGTATTCGGCGATGCATGGTGCCGGTGATCACTGGCTGTGGCTGACCGGCGCCAAGCCCGATGTCGATCAGGTGCTGCGCGGCATGGGTGCCTACACGCCGAACTTCCAGGACCACCCGGCAATGGTGCTGGTGGGGGATGCCTCGCGCAACGAGTGGTCGCGTTACTTTGGTTTCCCTTCGGCGCAACAGTTACTGGCGAGCATCAATGCCATCGGCGGATCTATGCACGACAAGGCGGTTGTCAAAAGCAAGGAGTAGAACATGAATGTTTTTCGTCAATGCGTTATCGGCCTGGCACTTTTGTTCAGTGCGGGCTGGTGTCACGCGCAGGGGGTTACGCCGCAGCTGATCGCAGAACGCGATGCAACAGCACGTGAATACTTTACCGATACGGTGCTGATGACCCACACCGGCAAATCGGTGCGGTTCTACAGCGACACCATGAAAGGCAAGGTGGTGCTGATCAATTTCATCTATACCAGTTGCGGCGACGCTTGTCCGATGATTACCGCCAAACTGATGCAGGCACAAAAGGAAGTCGGCGAGCTGTTCGGCACGGAAGTGCGTTTTATCTCGATCAGTATCGACCCGCTCAACGATACGCCGGCGGCGCTTAGCGCATTTGCCAAGAAGATGGATGTGTCGCACCCGGAGTGGCTGTTTCTGACCGGAGAGCAGCGCAACGTCGACTACGTTGTCGCCAAACTCGGTGCCTACACCGAAGAGGTGCCCAATCACTTTATCGGCATGATCATGGGCAGCGCGCAACAGGCGCGCTGGAAAAAAGTCCGTCCTGACGCGCCGCCCCAGGCCATTGCGCAGGAACTGCGGAGCCTGGCAGAGGCGGAGGCCGAACTGCGCAGTGCGCTGGCGTCACAGGACGGGAAGGTCTCGCAGCTTCAGCAGTAGCGTGTGCCCCGTTTAGGCGCTACCAGATACTGCGCAGCTGCTATTGGTGGGCGTGCGCAGACTGCCGCCGATATGCTTTCAGCCTGGGGGGCTGAGCGCGGCCCTGTGTGCCGTCTGATTGTACTGGTTGTTTCTTCGATAAAGCGGTTCGCTGGCGTCGGGGCATTTTCCGGTCAACGCTTAGTGCCTATCGGCGTGGCGCTGATATTGCCTCTGGTGTTTGCCTGGTCCGGTGCTGTCGCGGCCGGCAATGCGTTGAGCGCTCTGGAACAGGCCGGCCGCCGGATTTATCTCGATGGCGTGACCGGTTCGGGCGAACCGCTGCGGGCGCTGGTTGGTGCCGGACAGATGCCGCTGCGTGGCGCAGTGGTCGCTTGCGGCAACTGCCACGGGCCGGATGGCAAGGGCCGACCGGAATCCTCCGTGATTCCCCCCGAGATTACCTGGGAAGCGTTGACCAAGCCCTATGGCCACATTCACGCCACGCGCAAACACGGCCCGTTCGATGTTTCGGCGTTTGCATTCGCTGTCAACGAGGGCATTGACCCGGCGGGTAACGTGCTGGATTTCACCATGCCGCGTTTCGCGTTGTCGCGCAGCGATGTCGAGGCATTGGTGGCCTACCTCAAGCGCCTGTCGAGCGTGCGCGATCCCGGTATCGTGGAGCAAGGCCTGCGGATCGGCACCGTGTTGCCGGATAGCGGCCCGGCTGCGGCGGCCGGTCGAGCGGTTGAGCAGGTGCTGAACGCCTATTTCGAGTACGTTAACCGGAATGGTGGCGTGCACCAGCGCCGACTCGAACTCGTTATCGCGGTCAGCCCGGACGATGCCCGCAAGCGGTTTGATGACAAGCCGGTATTTGCGTTGGTCAGTCCGTTCGGCGGCGCTCCCGATGACGCGGTCAGCAAACTCCTCACGGACTCAGGCCTGCCGACCGTTGGTCCGCTCACGCCGGTGCCGGACGCCACCGGCGGGCCGCTGGCATTGGCGTTTTACCTGCAGCCCGGCCTGGGCGAGCAGCTTGCCGCGCTGGTCGACTTCGCCGCAAGCCGCGTGGCCGGCGAGCGGCTTGATGCGGCGGTCCTGTCGCTCGGCGCACAGCCGTACCAGGAAGCGGCGTGGACTGCGGTGAACCGATGTGAAAAGCACGGCTGTGCCCGGGCCGAGCAAATGACCTGGATGCAGGGGTCGTTTGACGCCGCCGCGCTGGTCAAACAGCTTGGCAGCGCCGGGGTCGAGCACATTTTTTTCGCCGGTCCGGGGACTGATCTTGCCGCGCTGGTGGCAGCCCTCGACAAACTACCGGACAATGCGGAGGCAATCAGCCTTTATGTGCCGGGCGCAATCGCGCGGGCTGCCATTGCCGGTCGGCAAGCGATGCCGGGAGAGCTTTTTGTCGCTTATCCTGCGCAGCCTGCTGCCGGTCCGGCTGCGTCGCCTGAACTGTGGGAAGCGCTTGAGCGAAGCGGCACACTGAGTCGCCAGCATCGGGCAGTACAGCTTGCGGCGCTGCAAGCGGCGGCGGTGCTGGTGGAGGCGCTGCGTCGCTCTGGCCGCGATTTGAGCCGCGAGGCACTGGTGCGTGCACTGGAGGGTCTGGGTCGATTCGAGACCGGTTTCGGGCCACCGGTGAGCTTCGGCCCCGGCCAGCGCATCGGCGCGCGCGGCAGTTACGTAGTGGCAATTGACCGGGATGGGCGTTTTTCTCTGGCTTCCGACTGGATCCAGCTCAACTGATTACAGGCACGCCGCCGGATTAACCCACGCATGATCGAAATGAGAAAAAACAAGATCCTCCATGGTCTGTCATGTTTGCTGCTGTTGTGGAGCGCCACCGCTTACGGCCAGGCGGCTGGCGTGGTGGCCCGGGTCAACGGTGGCGACATCGAGGTGCGTGCCTTCGAGCGGCGGGTGCACGAGTACCTGCAAGCGCAACATACCAATGTTGGCGCGATCCGCAACCCTGAAAAGTACAGGCGGATCCAGCGCGAGGTGCTCGACCAGATGATCGGCGAGGAACTGCTGTGGCAGGAGGCGTCGCGGCGCAACATCGTCGCCACCGATGCCGATGTGGAAGCCGCCGTGGCCGATATCGCAGGCCGCTTCGGTTCGGTCGAGAAATTCCGAATGCGTCTGGCGATCGACGGATGGACCGAGGCGGAGTATGCCGGGCGGATCCGGCGCGAAGTGTCGACGCGGATGTTCGTCGAGCAGACGCTGCTCGCCGGGGTCAGTGTTTCCGACACCGAGATTCACGAGTTCTATATTGACAACCCTGAGCAGATGCGCCGTCCGGAGCAAGTCGCCGTTCGCCATATCCTCATCAAGCTGGCACCGGGTAGCGATGCGGCGGTGGTCGAGGCTGCCAGAGGCCGGATCGAGGCGCTGCGGATCGAGGCTGCTGGCGGTGCCGATTTTGCCCAACTGGCCCGCGTCCACTCCGAGGACAGCAGCGCGAGCAATGGCGGCGACCTGGGCTTCATCAGCCGCGGGCAGATGGTTCGCCCGTTCGAGGAGGCGGCCTTTGCGCTGTCGCCGGCGGAGGTGTCCGGGGTGGTCAGGACCATCTACGGATTGCACATCATCAAGGCCGAGGCGCGGCGCGGCGGTGAACTGATACCGGAGGCGGAACTGCGCGAACCGATCCATGACTACCTGTATTCAGGCAAGCGTCAGCAGGCGATTCGCGACGAGATTGCACGCCTGCGCAATAGCGCCGAGATCGAGGTTTTCTGGGCACTCTGAGACCCGTTGGTGCCTGCCGCCGCTCAACGCGCCAGCCGTTGAAACCAGGTCTCGACCTGGCGTCGTGCCCGGTTTGTGGCTGGAGATGACCGGAGGGCTTGTCTGCTTTGGTGCCAGGAACCGCGGGCATTGCGTGCCGCGGGACTAGAATTCGTACATGAGTTCCAGTTCCGCGTAATAGGCATCGTCGGCGTCGTCATCGAAAGCGCTGCCGGGGCGGAAATGACCGAAGATGAGGCTGCCCTTGTAATGCGGCTTGATGCGATATCCCGCGATCAAGTCGACGCCGTATCCGATGTCGGTGCTGCGGCCGTTGGGGTCTTTGCGCAACTCCCAGTCGCGCACCTGCGTGCTGGCCTCGACCTGGCGGTAATTGTGGTAGACAAGGTCCAGTGACGTGCTCTTTGTCGGCCGGATGCCAACACCGGCGCTGGCAATCTGCAGATTGCTCAGCTCGGGATCGACCGTCTCGCCGTAGTACTTGAGGCGGATCAGGCCGTTCAGTCTCGCAGTGTTGTCCTGTAAACCCGTCTGCCGGAAGTTGCCGTCGCGGCCATCGTCAGGTTCGGCGTCGCCGCTGCCGTAGGCATAGCCCAAGGTGATCGAGGGATCGAACGCAACATCGAATACGTAAGTTCCGCCGACATCGACGCCGTAGGCACGGATGTCGTTTGAATCCGATTCTCCCCACAGGTAGGCGAGGTTCAACCAGTAATCGAGGTCGTCCAGCAGTTCGCCTCCGGAGT
Organism: Betaproteobacteria bacterium; assembly: GCA_020354125.1. Taxonomy (GTDB): domain Bacteria; phylum Pseudomonadota; class Gammaproteobacteria; order Burkholderiales; family Eutrophovitaceae; genus SG8-40. Next base: position 2,854,219 of record CP070643.1, read on the forward strand.
ACAAGCCGAGGTAGAGCCTGTCCTCGTCGTTGTCGCGCCGGTCGTTCTGGCCAAGCAGGTACAAATCGGCTCGCTGGTCCTTGTTTGCCGCAAACAGGCCGCGAAGCAAATAGTTGTCGACCTTGTCGAACTCCTGATCGTTGAGCAGGTCACGGTCGTTGCGGCGTGCCGCGGAAACTTCGCCGGCAAAACGCGAAATGTGGTGAAACAGACGGATGCCATCGAGTTCTTCGTCGGCCAACCACTCGCGTTCATCGCGGAAGCGCTGCCGCCCGAGCTTGACCGTCGCGCCATCGGGCAGCCCGGAAAAGGACAAGAAGGCCTGTTTTATCTGCAACCGCTTCTCGTCGTCCTTCAGGTCCCGGTCATCGTCGATGAACAGATAGGACGCCTCGACGTTGAGGTAGGCCTGTACGGTCTCTTTGGGCATGTAGGAGAGCGACATCGACAGACGGGGCTCCACGCTTGTCTCGTCCTTTTGCTTGTCGAGGTCGAGATCGAAGTTCTCCTCCCGCTCTGCTTCGAGTTCGGCCTTGGCACCGAAGCTCAGGTCGGGTGTGAGCCGGAAGCGGGTTGCGGGAGGGGAGTCGAAATCAAAGTCTGCGTCGGAGCGGCGCGCGCGTTCTTCAGCCGCGTTCATCGGAAGCAAGCGCCCGGAAAATTTTTCGTCTCCGGCTTCAAGTGTGTCGTTCCGGTTCCCGGGTGCTGCGTCCTGCGCCTGCGGCGGACCGGCGCAGGCCGCCAGGGTGGACATGAGCGCGAGCGTGCAAGCTGCAATCAGAAGCGATGCGGCCGACCCGCATCGCGAAAAAGAACAGCCCGGGCCCGGCTGCAAGCTCAGACGCGTTGTCACGCGTTCGAAGCCCACCGTCCCTTCGATTGCACAGCCGCATCATTGAGTATTTCCCGCGCCCTTGCCAGCAGGGCCCCGATCAACTCCGGCCAACCAGTCTCCCGGTATCGGAAGGGCTCGGCGGCGCGGTAAAAAAGGCCGATGGCGGTATGGAATGCCACCGCGGCGGCGCCGGGCAGGTTGCGTTGCCGGCCGTAACCACGGGTCAGGGCATCGCGGTAACGGTCGATTTGTCCGGAGCAGGGGGCGCCGCGCAACGCCAAGCGCTCGAGATGGGCGAGGAACAGACCGAAATCGGCGGCCGGGTCGCCGAGGTGGGCCCAATCGAGGTCGAGGATCGTGGCCCGGCCATCATTGTCGATGAGGATCTGCTCGGCATTGAAGTCGCCGTGCAGTGCCGCCGGTAAGAATGGCGTGTGGTCCAGTCGCACCGCAAGGTCTTGTGCCAGGGACGCGGCGACGGCGTTCAGTTCCGGACACAGTTGCCCGATGGTCCCGGCCTGTGCCCGCAGGCGTGCACGCACTGTGTCCCGGGTGCGCCTTGGCAGGTTGCCCGGTCTCTGTGCATGCAATCCGGCAAGTGCGGCACCGGCCAGCTCGAGTGCCTGGGTCCGCTGGTTGTCAGCGGTATCCGGACCTGACAGCAGCGTTTGCAGCGTCGAGCCAGGCTGCCAGTCGAAGGCCAGTACCCGGTGTGTGTCGAGATGGCCGGTGCAAGGCGCCAGGTGCGACGCGCCGGCGGAGGCAAATGCCTGCACGGCATGCAGGGCCGTGCGGTAACCGGGTGCGTCGTAGAACTTGACGACCGCCCGCCGTCCTTCCGGTGTATCCAGCCGGGCGACATAGCGGCGCTCCGGCTTGTAGCGCAGGGTCTGCAGGGTCGCCTCGGCGTAGTCAGGCTGCTTGTACAACAGCCGCCGCAGCATGTTGCCGCGCGGTTGCGGTGATGCCAGACGCTCCAGTCCTTTGAGCCGGCGGTCCGCGGGGAAGGTATAGACGACCGTGTCAATGTCCTCGAGTATCACCATGCTGTTGTGCGCCAGGGAGGATTTTCCCTGCGCCATCTCGCGAGCCTTCGGCAGCTTGGACGCGGCGTCGGGGCCGTAGGCGGCGGCGTAACAAAGCAGCTCTCCTGGACAATCCGCTTTGCTGATCCGGAATCCCACCAGGCACCGCGTGCCCGGCTTGTAGTGGGCGTAGTAAGGCGACAGTCGCTCGATACCGATGGCCGGATCCTTGGCCCGCCATGCGGCAGCCAGGGCCTCGGCATCCAGCACGGTGGCCAGCCCGGGCATGCTGTGCTCCCGCCCGACCAGCTTGCTGTCGGCGCGACTCAGCATGGCTCGGGTTCTCTCAGGCTGGCGCCCGGACGCTCAACTATCAAGTGCACGCCGCTCATCGACTTGCCAGCCGTTGCAAGGCGGGGTAAGCGCCGGCCTGCTCGGTCTGCTCGTCGTATTGTTCGAGGTAGCTTTTTCGATAGAAGCCGTTGTGACGCATCAATTCCTCGTGGCTGCCCGACGCTTCGATGTGCCGGTCACGAATCACCAGGATGCGGTCAAAGCCCCGTGAAGCGAGCAGGTCATGCGTTACGAGCACGGCGGTCTTGCCGGCGGAACACCGTTGCAGCGCTCTGACCACCTCGGCGCGATTGATGTTGTCGAGACCGCGGGTAGGTTCGTCGAGCAGCATGACTGGCGCATTGCGGATCACGGCCCGGGCGATGGCGATGCGCTGGAGTTGGCCGCCCGAGAGCGTGGCGCCGCGTTCGCCAATCACCGTGTTGTAACCGTCCGGCAGTTGCATGATGAAATCGTGCGCATTGGCCAGACGCGCGGCCCGTTCCACTGCCGCGGAATTCGCCTCGAGGTCGCCATAGGCAATATTGTCACCGATGCTAACGGCAAACAGCACGCTGTCCTGCAGCACTATGCTGAACTGGCGGCGCAGCGAATCGACGCGGTAGTCGCGGATATCCCGGCCGTCCAGCAGAATACGGCCGCTGTCCGTGTCGTAGAGCCGTAGCATGAGCGCCAGGAGGGTCGATTTGCCGGCGCCCGACGCCCCGACCAGGGCTACCCGCTGTCCTGGCTCAATGGCGAATTCGATATCGGAAAGCACCGGTTGGCGCTGGCCGTAGCTGAAGCACACGTGATCGAAGCGAATGCGACCTTTGATTGGCCCCGCCTCCACGGCACCCGGACGGTCCCGGATATCCAGCGGGGTATCCAGGACTTCGAGTATGCGCTCGCCGGAAGCAGTGGCGCGCGCGATGCGCGTCAGGTATTTGACTACCTGTCGCATCGGACGAAACATGAACTGGAGATAGGTGATGAACAGGATCAGGGTCCCGGGCGTAATTGCCCCCGTGACCACCAGGTAAACACCGCGCCACAGGACCAGCCCCTTGGCCACCACCAGGATGATGTCGACCTTTGTCTCCAGGCCGGCGGCCAGGCGCTGTGCCTTTGCGCCGTGCTTGAGGCTCTTTCGGTTCTGACGGGCGAAGACCTTTTCCTGCAAGGAACCGAGTGACAGCGCCTGCACATACTTGATCGCCCCGATCACTTCGGCGGTCGCTGCGGCGAGCGCTCCGTCGCGCCTGCGCTGCTCTCTGACCACTTGCTGTACCGCGCGACTGGTCCGGGCCGAGGTCAGGTAGAAAAGGGGCAACACCGCGACCGGGATCAGTGCCAGTTGCCAGTCAAACCACAGCATGATGCCTATCATTGTGGTCATGGTGATCAGATTGGCGGCCAGCGGCAGGAGCGCCGTGACCGCCGTATCGCGCAGTCGCTCCACATCGTAGGTGAAGCGTGTTACCAGATCGCCGCTTTTCGCCTGGTGGTGATATCTGAGCGACAACTGCTGCAGGTGGCGGAACAGCCGGGCCCGGACATCGGTGACGATGCGGGTCGCGGCGACGGCCATGCCAACACGCGAATAGTATTCGCTGACTGCCCGCAGCACGGTGAGAATGATCAGCGCCACCACCATTGATCCCAAAAGCACGCCCGGCCCGGCGAGGAAACCAGGTGCCTCAAGTGCCGTGGTCGTGTCGGAGCCAGCGGTCGGGGCCTGCGGCATGATGATCCAGTCGAACATCAGTTTCAGCGGCCAGGGCTCAAGGACCCGGACGGCGATGGAAAACAGCAGAACCAGCAACGACAGGCCGATCATCGCCCTCTGCTGTCTGATCTGTGGCCAGAACGCCCTTCCCAGGTGTCGCAAGCCCGGGATGATCTCCCGGAACGGGACTGTTCTGCGTGACCCTGCCATGCTCTTATGACGTGCGCCGGTTACTGAAATCAATGACGCGGGTTCCCGCCGGCGCAAGGACCTGCTCATACACGCTCAACCAGTTGTCACGTTCGCGCTCGGGAGAGAGATCCCGCAGTGCCTTGCGGCGCGCCGCTTCCCCGAGTCGCTGCTGCAATGGCTTGTCCGTGGCCAGCCGCTCCAGGTTCTCGATCAGGTCTGCAGTATTTGCCGGGCGTACCACCAGTGCGTCCTGCTCGTGTTCGAGGATCTCGCCGATGGCGTCGGCACTCGAGCCGACTATCGCCTTGCCGGCGAGCATCGCCTCGATCAACGCATTGGGGCAGCCGTCTCGCAGCGAGGGGATGACAAAGATATCGGTCAGGTGGTGATATCCCAATGCCTGCTCGCGCGGCAGCCTGCCGGTCACGACGATGCGCTCTGCGATACCGCTGGCGCGGATGAACTCCTGCCAGTGCGCCTTTTCCTTCTCGATGAAATCGCCGACCAGCAGCAGCGTCAGGTCGATCCTTGGTGCCAGTTCGGCGCAGGCCCAGACGAGAAAGTCGATGCCTTTCTTGTCGCGCAGGTTGCCGAAGGTGCTGATGACCGTGCCGGCAAGCTCGACATCCGGTTCCGGTCTGTCGATCGTGTCGAAGTCGATCGGGGCGATCGAGTTCCAGAACGCGGCGGTGCGGTTGCGCACCGAGGGGGCCAGAATGTGCGCCCGCTGTTCGAGTTCCTGGCTCACGAAAGTCAGCCAGTCGGACTGCTCTAGCACCCAGTGAATCTGGCCGAACTGCTTGGTGTCGAAGACGTTGCGGTGAAGGTCTGCGCCACGGATGCTGTTGATCGCAGGGCGGCCGACTTCCCTGGCGAGCAGAGTGGTGACGAAGCCCGTCTCGTTGACGTAGAAACCGTGGAAAACGTCGAACCGCTCCTGCTCGTGGAGCCGGCGCAGGGCCGCATAAACGTCGCTCATGAAGTCCTGGGTCGAAGCCGACCCGGTTCGCGACACTGACTCGTAGCGATGAACATGCAATTGTTCCTCGATAGTCGTGTGAAAGCCCTTTCTGCCGGTCTCTGACCGTGTCGTGCTGGATCGCCGCGTGTGAAAAACCACCACGTGGATCTCGTGCCCCAGACTGGCCAGCAGCTTGCCGATGCGCTTGACTGACTCGCCCACGCCTCCGACGTCGGGCGGAAACTCGAGTGTTGTGATACAGATCTTCAGATTATCCATGGAAGCTTGCCTCGTTGATTTTTCCGCTGGCCGTTGAGTCGAGAAAGTCTTGCAATGCGCGCGTCGTGTTGGGCACGCCGTCGAGGTCGATCGCGGCCCGCACCGGAGTGCGATCCAGACAAGTGATGACTTTTTCGGCGAACACCGCCGGCACCAGGTCGTCCGCGCGAAGTACGTCGATGACGCCAAGCCGGCCGAGCTTTTCCACGCGCTCGACCTGGTCCATACCGCCGTTGTTGCCGCATCCCATCAGCAGCGCGCGCACGCCGGTCGCCAGGACGTTCATGGTCGTGTTGTATCCGCCCATGCTGATCGACAGGGCGGCGCGGGAAAGCCGTTGGTGGAGTTCCGGGGTGAATCGTGCCACCCGGATGTTTTTCATCCCTGCGGCAAGCTGTTGCAGTCGGGCGGCCACATCGTCCGGGCAGAAGGGCCCAGTATAGAGCTCGATGCGGTGCGGAATGCTTTTGGCGAGTAGGGGCGCGGTGCGGACCACGGCTTCGGCCAATTCATGTCCGAAGCGGCCGCCTCCGATGCTCGCGATGATCGTGTCCTCGCGCCTTCCCTGGTTTCTCTCGACGGCGGGAACCACGTAGCCCGTGTAAATCACCCGGGCGCGGAGCTTGTCGAGCGCCGAGAATGACTCCCGCAACGATTGGAATCCGGGATCACTGTGCACCAGCAACAGGTCGAAATAGCGGTTCATCAGCTTCACGACCTTGCGTTCATAGGCGGCCTGATCCCGGCGCGCAACCAGAATGTCACGCAAACTGCAGACGATGCGCGCGCCACGGTCTCTGGCGCTTTCGAGCAGGGGTTGCAGTTCGGGACCGAACTGGCGCCGGCCAAATGGATAAAGCTCTACCACTACGGCATCGGGGGCGACGCGCTCGAGCGTGTCGAGCATGACAGCCCGGCGTTTGGCAAAGGTCTGCTCAAGGCTCAGGCCCGGATCGGCCGGCGTCAGCGTGGTGAACTCTGCATCGCTGCTGATTGCCGGCACCTGGACCATCCTGATGCCGGTCGGCACGGGGAGCTCGGGTATCAGTTCGCCGCCGTGGATGAAGTGTACTCTGAACCGTCGGCTTAGCCCCTCGGCGATTCGCAGGCTCCGGATGGTATGGCCGATGCCAAGGCTGCTCTGGCAATAGAAAAGAACTTTATTCAACTATGGCCTTCTGCAGGCTGCCTACCGTGCCTTGGCGGCGCGCCTCAATCAGTTCTACCATGAACTGTTGGATTCGCAGCAGCCCGCCGAAGTCAACGATCTCCTGCGCACGGGGCGGGGATGCAGCCTGTTTGCTGACCCAGCGGCCGATCGCTTCCGGCGTGAGGTCTGCCGTGGGCAGGAAATCGACCAGCCCGAGTGACGCCAGGCGTTCGGCCCGGATCAGCTGTTCGCGCCGTGGCGCTGTGCGTGGCACGATCAGCGCATTTTTCCGGAGCGAGAGTATCTCGGAGAGCGAGTTGTAGCCCCCCATCGATACCACGTAGTCTGCTTGCATTAACAGGCGCATCGGCTCGGGGTGATATTCGAGCACCCGCAGCCGTGGCCTGCCCGCGGCATAGTCAAGAAGCTGGTTCCTGATGTTTGGTGGCATGAAAGGGCCGGTCAGGACCACGGTGTTTATGCCACCGGGGAGCGCCGCTTCGCAGACCGTCTGCGCCAGCATAGCGCCATCCTGGCCGCCGCCAGCCATGCACAGCAGCGTTTCACCGAGCGGAAGATTCATGCCGGCAATGCCTTGTCGGCAGCCCGTCGCGGGCGGGCTGTCCGGCTGGCGTTCGAGATAGCCGGTGTAGCGGAGCTTGGACGCGGTTTGCTTCGCAAAGCCGTATTCCTTCACCTGGTCGTAGACCCTCGGATCGCCGTATACCCAGACGGCATCGTAGTATTGCTGGACACATGCCTCGTTGCCACGGCGCCCCCACTCTGCTGCAACCGCATCCGGACTGTCGATGACATCGCGCAATCCGAGAACGCAGGTGGTGCTGCCTCGCGAACGCAGATATTGCAGCGAATCGTCCAGTTCGCCGTTGACCCCGCGGGGCACGTTGTCGACGATGAAAAATTCGGGGACAAAGGCCTCCAGCGCGCCACGGATGATGTTGGAACGGATCGAGGTTAGTTCACCCATCGGCAGTTCCAGCGAGCGCGGCCGGTACTGTTCATTGCTCAGCTTGTGAATTGCCGGAAGCGTCACACAGTCCACACCCTTGGGCAGGGCCAGACCCCCCACGGTACTCGCGCCCGTGATCAGCAACACCCGCGCCCGCAACGTGGGCCCCGCCAGTGTTTGGGCGATTGTCAGGTTTCGCCGGACATGCCCGAGTCCCATGGTGTCGTGGGAGTAGAGCACGATTCGCGGGCCGGGCGAATGTCCGTCGGTCTTGAACAGCGGGACCACGCTGGAGCGCTTATCCTGCTGGCGCGGTAAAGCGCGGTGATTGGCAGACCAGGGTAAAACACGGGAAGAACCCGCATCGCCGTCAGGGCTGGCACCTGCTACCGCAGATACCGGTAGGCCGTCGTATGTAATTTTGTACACCTTGTATGGTCTCCTTCCGAGCGTGCACGGACGCAAGTCCAGTGCCCGCCGGTACAAATCGGGTGATCTCGCGCTACCTTGCTGTGTAAGCTGGCTGGCGGGCGGCTGTGTGCCGGTCAGGCGCGGTGAATGACGGCTGTCTTGTATTTGCTGCTGGGCGCTTTGCGCAGTGACCAGGCTTTCGGTTCGATTTCCCGCTTCGCGCCAGTTCGGTCACCAAACGGAGCTTGGGCTAACGGAAGTCGTGTGAATACTATTTCGTCAGTGTTTTTGGCGCTTCGCACCGGAATCAGGTTCGCCATGCGCTGGCTACCTCCGTTTTGAACAAAAGAAAGAATGGGTTCCTTGTGTTTTCGGTACGGCCGACCGGAACTGTCGAACCGTTCTTGTCTCCTGAGCGCTGCTCTTAACTTCGGATGTATTTATGGGAAAAATTTCCCACGCACAGTGAAAAGTTACACCTGCTGGAATAAAAAGACAACAGATAAATGAATAATGTTTCTTGTGGCGCAGCGGCCCGGGTTCGCTGCCGGGCGCGGCCGCGCCGCTACATTCTGGTTGACCGCTAGCGCGGCGGCGGGTACTTGGCGAGCTTGCGCTGCAGGGTGCGGCGGTGCATCCCGAGCGAGCGCGCCGTAGCCGAGACGTTGTTGTTTTGCAGCGCCAGAACCCTGTGGATGTGCTCCCATTCGAGCCGGTCCACCGACAAGGGTTGCTTGCAAGCAGCGTTCGCCATTCCCGCGCCGTCGTCGAAGTCATTGGCAAAAGAGTCGAGCACAATATTGGCGCTGGTTGGTTTGGCAAGGTAGTCCCACGCACCCTGCTTGACGGCGCTGACGGCGCAGGCCAGGCTTGGGTAGTGCGTTACCACCACGCACTTGACCTTGCGGTTGATGCTTGCAATGGATTGCATGACTCGACACGCGCCGTCCGGCGGTAACCGCTGGTCGACAACGACGTAATCCGGACTAATAGTTTCAATAAGCTGAGTTGCTTCGCTGACGTTGCTGGCTACGGTAACTTCCATTCCCCGGGCGTTGCCGGCGCGGGCCAGTTCGGCACAGAAATAATCCTCGACGTCGGCGATCAGGAGCTTCGGCGACCGCGCAAAATCGCGCAATGTTGCTTCGGCGCAAAGTTGATCCATCTTCATCGTTCTCCCTAGTTCGATGAAACGTGGAAGAGGCCTCGGCAATTCCCTGCGATTACTGCTACTGCCGTTCACCCAGCCCCGCCCTTCGTTTTACTGTTTTTGTCTGCTCAAGTTCTCTTTGTGGTTGGCCTTGCTTAAGCTTCTTGCTACTCGGTGCTTCCTGTTACTTCCCTGCAATTTCCGGACAACAATGCCAACTCGTCAGTTGATGACCGCGACCGATGAACGTTTCGTTCTCCGCTTTTCCCTATCACCGCGACCCGACCAGACAGTTTTGCTGACTTCTTTGGGCACAGTGACAAAGTCACACATCCGCAAAAAAGGTTAGCCAAAGTATCGCCAAATAGCAACGCAAAATCTAACGAATTGTTAAGTTCGATTGATCTTGATCAATTTGCCCAGTCTTCGTATAGAGCGTAGATTGTGTGCATCATTACTCATTAACCAACGGCCTAATGTTTGTCTCGTTTTCTCGGGTCACTACGTCAAATGGTGCGGTAATGCAAATGAGATTGAATTGCAAGTGGCGTGATCGGTCACGTTGAAAGCGCGACATCGGTGTTCTGCTGTTGGGTGAATGAGAATTGTTTTTGATAGAGATTGAATTTGCTGCGAAAGCGCAGAGCAGGTTCGTTGAAAAGCTTATTTGTTGACAAGCAATGACCAAAGCGTGACCACAGTGATGATGGGCTACCCCGATGGTTTGCCTAAGACCGTGTTGAGCTCAGCCGGTACGCAGAGCGGTTTTACATATATTGGACTGCTATTCCTTGTCGCCATTGTGACGTTTGCGCTGTCTGGTGTGGCGACGGTGTGGCACACCATGGCGCAACGCGAGCGTGAAGCGGAACTGCTGTTCATTGGCGAGCAGTTCAGTCAGGCAATCGAGAGTTATTACCGGTGGTCGCCCGGGGGACCGCAGTTGCCGCGCTCGCTCGATGACCTGTTGCGCGATGACCGCTTTCCAATGGTGCGGCGTCACCTACGACGAATCTACCGTGATCCGATGACCGGTTCGACAGACTGGGGGCTGGTCATGGAGGGTGACCGAATTGCCGGCGTTCACAGCTTGTCGAAGCGCAAGCCAATTCGGGTTGCCGGGTTCGATCGCCGTGAGTTCGAGGAGGCGGAAAGTTACGAAGACTGGCGGTTCGTCTACTCCAGAGCACGCCAAAGCAGGCGCAACGTTGCAACTGAGTCCGCTGAGTCTGCCGGGATCAGCGCGCTGCCCGTGATCAGAATGCGTAACCGACCGTTCGATAGTGCCCGCCATCGTGATGCGGTTACGCCACAGGCAACGCCATAAGTCACGCCACCAATAACCCGCGCCGGCAATCACCCACGCCGGCAATCACCCACGCCGGCAATCACCCACGCCGGCAATCACCCACGCCGGCAATCACCGGTGAGCCGTGCCGATCAGCGGAGCGCAATCAGCCGGCCAAGTGCGGAACAACCAGGCGTCGCGATTGTTTCTCGCGAATTTCATATACCAGGTGCCGACCAAGGGGCGCTTTTGCCTGTCCGTGGCTGTTTCGGCGGCAGAGAACGCGGGCCGGCCACTGCTCTCGTATGTGCCAACGGCATAGGCATGCCAACCAAGTACACCGTACGCAAGCGCCCGGCCAGTGATGGCAAACCGGCGTTGCGCTACTCGGCGCTCGAGGTTGCCGACGAGCCGCACTGGGGGGTGCTAAGTGCGATCGACACCCGGGCACGCGGCAAGATCCGCTGGCAGACCAGGACCAAGGAAATCCTGGTCGCTGGTGTGGTGGCGACGTCCGGCGGCTTCCTGTTCATGGGTCAGGTTAGTGGTGAGTATTCCGCGTTTGATTCTGCCAGCGGTGAGCAGTTGTGGTCGTTTAACTGTGGCGCCGGTGTCAACGCGCCACCGATCACTTACGCGTTAGCCGGAACACAGCATGTCACGGTCACTGCTGGCGGGCACAATCAGTTCGTCTTTCCGCGCGTTGAGGCGATGATTACCTCCGCGTTGCCGAAGTAGTTGGCGACGCCCGCGCCCGGCGTCCCACGACGGCCGGGTTCGGAGAGTTCTCCGCGTTGGCCGCCTGCAATCGAGGCGGTTGACGCATCGCTGTCTCCTGTAACGACCGCGTGTTCTGGTTTCCCTGCCTCGCTGTTCCTCAGATGTCGCGATCGCAGACTGAATCAGGCCAGCGGCATCAAGCTATTTGGCAACGTGCCGTTAGCGGCTGATGCTTTTCTCAATCGGCGCATCGCTGGCGAGTCCACCGACCGTTTGCACCGCGACTGACAATGCGGGCATGTCTGCCGGTCGCGCCATGTCACACGCGACCAATAGTTGACACCGCCCCGGCGTCGGTCGAGCCGGCTCGCATGGAGAACTCATTCAACTATTGGGCAAAAACAACGTGGTCTTGAATGCCGCGTGGTCCGCTGTGGCTTGATCTTGAGCAGCCATGACAGTGTTCTTACGGCAGTAAAATGTAAGAAGGATGTAATCCTCCCTCCTATTTCGAAAAAGGGCGGCAGCTGTCGCCATCAGCTTCTGGCGACAGGTGTCACGGTCGCGTCTTCTTGCATCGCAAGACTCTCATGCACAGATTCAACATTCTGTTTTCAAATGCTTTTCCAAGCAGTTTCGTAAACACGTAATCACGACGAGGAGTATCGCTATGAGCAATTCCGCAGTCATTGAAGCCGCCATTCATGGCAATGTCGTCAAGCAGGTAACGTTAAGCACGCAGTTCTCAGGACGATCAAGGAATCTGTCCTCGCGAGCTCCCGATCTTCCGGATTTTGTTTCTGCGCGCGTGGCGCGTTATTACCGTGAGCGCAAAGAGGGGAACTGGGGAGGACGGCACATCCTGCATGGGCGCACGCCGGGTCCGGATGCGCTACAGCTATCCAGCAACGACTACCTGTCGATAGCCCGGCATCCGCGAATTCTGCAAGCGATGACGCGTTCGCTGGCGAACGAGGGTAACGGCACCCTGATGTCAGGAATTTTCCTGCATGGTGACAATCCGCAACTTGACTTCGAAAACAATCTCGCGCGCTTTATGCAGGCCGAGACCGGTGTGCTCTGCCAGTCCGGCTATGCCGCGAATGTAGGGCTGATCCAGTCGATCGCCGGCGAACAGGCGCCGGTCTACGTCGACATGCTGGCGCACATGTCATTGTGGGAGGGGATACGCAGCGCTGGCGCCGAGTCGATTGTGTTTTACCACAACGAACCCGAGCATCTGGAGCGACAGATTCTGCGCAACGGCCCGGGTGTTATCCTGGTCGATACTGTCTACAGCACCAACGGCAGTATTTGCCCGCTTCGGGATATTGTCGAGATTGCCGGCCGGCACGGTTGCGTTCTCGTCGCCGATGAGTCGCATTCGCTCGGCACGCATGGACCGAACGGAGAAGGCCTGGTCGTCGAACTGGGACTGCAGGATCAGGTACATTTCCGCACCGCCAGTCTCGCCAAGGCCTTTGCCGGTCGGGCCGGGATCATCACCTGTCCCTCGTCTTTCCGTGAGTACTTCAAATTCGAGTCGTTGCCGGCCATCTTCAGCTCAACATTACTGCCGCATGAGGTCGCTGGTCTGGCGGCGACGCTCGAGGTCATAGAGAGCGAGGGCTGGCGTCGCGACAAACTACGGGCCAATTCCGCTTATTTGCGCACGGGTCTGGATGATCTCGGTTACAACCTCAATGGCAGTCGCTCGCAGATCGTTTCATTGGAGTCTGGCACTGAACCACAAACAATCGTGCTGCGGGATGCACTGGAAGAACGAGGTATTTTCGGCTCGGTGTTTTGTGCGCCGGCGACGCCGAAAAACCGCGCCATGGTTCGCTTGTCGTTGCACACCAATCTGGATATGAATGACCTCGATCGCATACTGGTGGCGTGCGACGAAGCGCGTGCCATTACCGGATTCGAACACTGGCCGTCCACGCGGCGCAGGCGCAACGAGGTCAGACAGGCTGCTGTCGCGGCATAGCCGGCCTGAAAAGTCTTCGTCGAAGAGGTTGCAGCTGACGCTTGCTGGCCAGCTCACCGTCAGGCGCTGTGCCGGCTGCCGCTGTCCTCGTCGATTCGTTTCAGGTGATCCTGGAAGGTGCAAATGGGTGGCAACACCAGGCCGTGTGGTTCTTCCGCCAACGCATAGCGATAACGCTGCAGACCATTGCACTCGCTCGACGGGAAAACGTAGTCTTTCCAGGACGACGCGTACTGAGGTGTGTACAGTCCGCGACTACGCCAGAAATAGGGTACGACACTGCCTTTGCTTAGAGCATCCAGCAACTCGGGTGGTGCGGCATTATCAAAGGCCACCTGATAATGCAATTGCATCATCGCATCGTTGCAAACCAGCAGTTTGGTACTGGCACCTTCGGCGTCTATCATCAGCATCGCTTCCGGGCTACTGCATAGATAGTATTCAACGATGTTGAGATCGGCGGATAGCTTGCGAAACAATTCCGCGAAAAAAGGATCGCGCAGGAAATGCAACGGCCCAATCGCGAGTGCGCCTTCCATCATACGTTCGACGTTCGCGAAATAGACCGTCTGCATATCGCTAATCGCCTCCCGCAGAACGCTGGTGAGATTTGGGTCCTGCTTGGGGATGTAGCGATCGATAATCCCTTCGTTGAATGCCTGAACGGCGATTTTTTCGTCTGCTTTACCGGTGAGCAAAACCTTGCGTGCCGGGGACTGCGAAATGCGGCGGCAAAGTTCCAAGCCGTCCATCTCAGGCATGTCATAGTCGACAACAACTACGGAAAAGCGATGGAAGCGCTTGTCATTAAAAACTTCTCTATAGATGCGCGCGATATTGAGATCAATGACGTGGTGGTCGAAAGATGGCTGCTCGCGTCCCTCATACAGCGTGAAAAAGCGCTCCGGGCCGGCTGCATTTGCATGCACACTGCCGAGCGCGGCCAACGCCGTCAACGGTGATTCGAAAACGCGGTAGGCAAGCGATGGATCCAGGTTCAGACCAATATTGGCAAGAAAATCAGGGCTGTCGTCAATGATCGCCGTAGTCGTGGGGTGATAATAAGGGCGGACTTCCATGCTCAGACGTAGCTCCTCGGAAACGTTATCAGAAACTCGGAAAACTCACCGATTCGGGAACGGCAATCGATAGTACCACCAAATGCGTTGATGACCTCACGGCAAAATGACAGCCCGATTCCGGTGGTTTCGACGATGCCATCCCCGTGCTTTGGCCAGGAATAGTAACGAGTGAAAATATGCGGCAGTACGTCAGCCGGAATTCCCGGACCGGTATCACGAAAAACAAGGCGGCACTCTTGCTCGCCAGCTTCGAGTGCGATCGCAATTGTCCCTTTTCCGGCAAGGGAAATATGTCGTAGCGCGTTCTTCAACAAATTGAAGATGACATGGACCATGAGCATCTCTACGCCGACGAAAGTGAAATCCGGCCGTGGTTTCCACTGTACCAATGCCCGGTCTTTCTCCGAATTGAACGGATAGCGCCGCAGTGCAACATCGACACAGTGTGCCATTGAACAAGTGACGAACTCTTCTTTCTTCATGCGCAATCCGCGCACGCTATAGAGCAACATGTCAATGACTGTGTTGGATCGGTCTGCTTCTGCCTCGATCCGATCAAGCACGCCAGCCATGGACTCGAGGTGGACGGGGCGGATTGAGCCGGTCACCAACTGGTTCTTCGTGGCGAGTTCATAAGATTCCAACAATACCGGCAGGTGCTGGCGTACCCCGGTTGCGCCCGCCTTGATACTCGACAAAGGGGTACGCAATTCGTGGGCGACCATTCCGGCAGTGGCAAGCATGGCCTGTTGCCGTTCGGCGCGCATTTTCTCGCCGGTATAACTGACGATGATCCCCATAGCAATTGCAAACAGGAAAATCGGTACGTACTCGAGCGAGGCGATCATTGCCAACGCAGGGAAGCCGGCGGTAAAGTCGTACGCGGCCACGGCAATCAAAACGCCAACAGCGATGTGAATGAGAAGATTGATCGCGTCCAGCAAAAGAATCATGATAAACAAGGCGACGAGACTGGAGAGTAGCCAAACAGTCGATCCCTCGTTCTGCAGCAGCATGTAAGTGAAGAAAGTCGGCAGTGCTAACAGCAGCGCCACGTACCAGTAAAGCGGGAAGAAGCGTTTCAATGGTTCAGGCCAGAGTTTTGAAAAAACGACCGGGATAAAAACGGCCGCCCCCACCAGCCTCAACGGCAGGTTTTCGTACGGTTGGGGAAACAGGTCGTGCCAGACATAGTAGTAGAGGGGGAATCCGAAGACCGCGACCAGCCCGAAATAGACGTGACGAGACGAGAAGTTGGCTGTGTCGCGCTTGAAGGCGTTGATTGCCAACTTCGGCAAAGCTCTGACTCGAGAGAGCAGTGCTGTCATTGAAAAAGCTCAGCTGACGCTTAAGTTGTATTTGTGTGCGTTCTCGGATGCGCGTCCCCAAAACAAGCATCCACGGCTGCTACCCCCAATTATGCACAAGTTTGACTATCAGTTTGCCTCGTTTGTTCACATGAGATGCGGTGCGAACGTGAGAAACGGCCACGACGTCAAGGTACAGAGGCCTTTCGTGGCTCGTTTGGCGAGACAGTAATCGCCCGGGCTGGTGGCCAGATGGGTGATGCCCTGTTACCAGGTGTCAACGCAAGCGCGTTTCTTGTCCGCGCGCGTCTGTCTCGGTGGCAGTGAGCGAAGCCCGGCCGTGACCCAGGCACGGGTGTCCGCCGGGTCGATGACGTCATCAATCTCGAAAAGCGTCGCGGTGCTCAGCGCCTTGCCGCGTTCATAGGCCTCGGCCACCATGTTTTCGAATTTCTCTTTGCGCTTTTGTGGATCCTCAATCGCTTCCAGTTCCTTGCGAAAACCAAGCTTGACGGAACCTTCTAGATTCATCGGTCCGAACTCGCCTGTGGGCCAGGCAACTGAGAACATCGGCAGATGGAAACTACCTCCTACCATACCCTGCGAACCAAGGCCGTAAGCTTTTCGTAGCACTACGGAAAAAATTGGCACAGTCATATTTGCGCCTATGACGTAGAGGCGGCAACAATGGCGTACCAGCGCTTCGCGTTCAGCGTCCGGGCCCACCATATTGCCCGGTGTATCGCACAGCGACAGGACCGGCAGGTCGTAGGCATCGCAAAGTTGCAGGAAGCGCGCCGCCTTGTCGGCAGCATCTGAGTCGATCGCGCCACCCAACACCATGGCGTTATTGGCGATGAGCCCCATCGGCCGACCTTCGATGCGGATGAAAGCGGTAATCATTGCGGTACCGAAGTCGCGCCGCAGTTCCAGCACTGAGCCGGTATCGGCAATCAGATGAATCGCTCGTCGCACATCGTATACACGCAGGCGATTTTCGGGCACGACGTGGCGCAATTCGCGCTGATCTGCACAAGACCATTCCTTGACTGGTCCCTGAAAGTACGAGATGTACTTTTTCGCGACTTGTACTGCTTCAGCTTCATCGGCAACCACGACGTCGATTACACCATTACGGCGTTGAACCGATGTGGGACCAACCTCATCGGGATGGTACACGCCCAGCCCGCCGCCTTCGATCATGGCTGGGCCACCCATGCCCAGCGAAGTCCTCTCGGTGGCGATAATCACATCGCAGCAACCGGCGACCACTGCATTGCCGGCGAAGCAGCGCCCCGAAACAACGCCAACCAGTGGAACCAGCCCGCTCAGTTTCGCCAGCAACGTGAAAGCCTTGATGTTGAGCCATCCGGAAGTGAGTATGTCGGTATCGCCGGGACGGCCGCCACCGCCTTCGGCAAAGGCGATCACCGGCAGTCGCCATTCGGCGGCCAACTCGAAGAATCGGTCTTTCTTCTCGTGATTCTTGTGGCCCTGGGTTCCGGCCAGTACGGTGTAGTCATATGCCATCACCATGCATCGCGCATCGACATCGGGAAACAGTGCGCCATTGACGCGACCGACGCCCATTACCAGACCATCGGCCGGCGTGCGTTTGATGAGGTCTTCCATTGTGCGCCGGCTGCGCTGAGCAGCGATGGTAAACGCGCCGTACTCATAAAAACTGTCCGGATCGCACAGGTCGGCGACGTTCTCCCGTGCTGTACGAAAACCGAGCTTGCGGCGCTTCTCGACTGCATCGGGACGCGCAGCATCGAGCGTCAGCGCGCGCCGCTGCTGAAGTTCTGCCAGGTCGGGCCGAATTGAATCGAGGTCGAGTGCTTGCAGGGACTCAACCAGGTCGGACTGGTCTTCCGCCACGTTCACGGTCAACAGCGCCGCGCCTTCGAGAAGGGTCTGGTTCTGAATGCCGCGCACGTCCTCGACGACACCAGCCACGGGGGAAACGATGACGTGCTCCATCTTCATTGCTTCCATGACGGCAACCTGCTGGCCGCGCCGAATCGTGTCACCGACAGAGACATCGATGCTGACGATAGTTCCGGAGATGGTGGCGGCGATTGCGCGCAAGCCTTCCGCTAGTGGCGCTTCTTCCATCTGGGCCGCCGCACCAATGTCGCGCTTGCCGTGACTCAACACCGCCAACGGGTCTACCGAATCGATGACGGCGGACGCAGCGGCGGGCGCGCTTGCGTCGATCAGTTCGCCGTACAGGCGCGGATGATCGGTCGGTGTACACAGCGTTGCCAGATTGTTTTCGATCAGCCCCGTGTACCAGTGTCCAGACAGGAAGTCAGCGGACGAGATGAGATTGAGCAGGAACTCGCGATTACTGGAAACACCGCTGATGCGAAACTCGGATAACGCCCTCCGGGCCTTTGCCGCAACCGTTCTCAGCTGGCCTTCGGTATTCACGTGACCCGGTGCAACGTGCACGATGACCTTTGCGAGCAGCGAATCGAAGCGCGGGTTGACGCGAAAGCCGCCGTGCCCGCAGGTGTCAACGCGCACCCCGGGGCCAGCGGGCGGATCAAACGCATCGAGCGTTCCCGCAGCGGGTCGGACCATGCCATTGGCAGACATGGTTTCGGCATTGATGCGCACCTGCATTGCGATGCCGTGCATCGACGGTATCTCACCGTCGAACAAACCCATGTCTTTCAGTGTGCGGCCGGCGGCGATGTCGAATTGCGTGCGCACCAGGTCGACGGCGGTTACTTCCTCGGTTACCGTGTGCTCCACTTGCAACCGGGCATTGGCTTCGATAAAGGCGAACTCTGATTGATCACCAGCTTCTTGTTCGACCAGGAATTCGAACGTCGCAAGGTTGCGCAGTTTGACCGCGCGCGCCATGCGCAGTGCTGCATCAATCAGCCGCTCACGCAGTTTGGACGATAGTCCGGGTGCCGGTGCAATTTCAACCAGCTTCTGTCGATTTCTTTGCAGGCTGCATTCGCGCTCCCAAAGGTGCGCGACATCGCCGCTGCCATCGCCGAGCACTTGTACTTCGATATGGCGTGCCTTGGGAAATAGCGTTTCAATATATACATCACCGTTACCGAATGCCTGCTTCGCTTCCGAGCTACAACGCTCGAAAGCCGATTCGAGTTCGGACGCCTCCAACACCTGACGCATGCCCCGGCCGCCACCCCCGGCAATTGCTTTGATCATGATCGCGCCGCCGCGGCCCAGCGACGTGAGGAATTTGCGCGCTTGCGCCAGTGTCGTGGGGCCATCGGTGCCAGGCAGAACCGGCACCTCGCACTGTTCGGCGAGCGCGCGTGCGCGTCCCTTGTCGCCGAACGCCTCGAGGACTTCCGGCGTGGGGCCGACGAACAGCAGCCCTGCCGATTCACAACTGCGGGCGAACTCGGCGTTTTCGCTGAGGAATCCATAGCCGGGGTGAATCGCGTCGCAGTTCGCCTCGCGTGCGACATCGATGATTTGCGCCGCATCGAGGTAAGCGGCGGGGCCGGTACCTCTCAGCCGATGCGCCACATCCGCTTTGGTGACATGATCGGACTGTGCGTCATCTTCCGAATAGATTGCATGGGAGCGCAGGTTCGCTTCGGCAGCGCTGCGCGCGATACGAATTGCGATTTCGCCGCGATTGGCGATCAGTAGATGCTCGAGTTTCATCGTTTTGCAGCTATATGTGAGTTAACTGAGTAAGGTCAGATGATTTTGTCTTTGCGAAGCTGCGCTATCTGCGCGTCATTCATGTTCAGCCATCCGTTGAGAATTTCGTCGCTGTGCTGGCCGAGCAGTGGCGGTGGATGGCGTAGCTGCATCGGAGAATCAGCAAACTTGACCGAGAAGCCCTGCATCGGAACCGTACCGACCCTCGGATGCTGCATGCGAATGATCTGTCCACGATGTTCGAGATGTTCGTCTTCGATGAGATCCGAAACGGACGCGACTTTTGCTGACGGAACGCCGTTGTCCCTGAGCGCTGCCAGCAATTCTTCGGTGCCCAGCGATTTGGTCCAGGCAGTGATGAGCTCTTCGAGCTCGTCAACGTTGTGCATCCGAGCTTGATTTTTTTCGTAGCGCGGATCTTCGGCGAGCCCGGACCTTCCCATAGCCTTGGCCAATCCGCGGAACATGACATCGCTGGCGCACACCAGGTGCACCCAGTCACCGTCGCGGGTCGGAAAGGTATTGGACGGCGCGGCATATCGGTCGCGATTGCCGTGGCGCGTCATGGAACGGCCATGCAGCACCTGTTCCGGAATCGCCGTCATCAGCATTGACAGCGCAGAATCCATCAACGCAACGTCTACTACCTGTCCCTCGCCGCTGCGTTCACGGGCTTGCAACGCACCGAGCGTGCCGATCGTTGCGTACATTCCGGTCGAGTAATCCACCACGTAGGTACCCGCCATGGTTGGGTGACTGTCCGGGTCGCCGGTAATCTCCATCAGCCCGCTCATGGTTTGGCCGATGACATCGAAACAGGGCTTATTGGATAGCGGGCCGCTTTGCCCAAAGCCGGAAATGCGCGTCACGACCAGTCTTGGGTTGAGTGTCTTCAACGTCTCCTCGTCGAAGCCCATCTTTTCCAGGGTGCCGGGAACGAAATTCTCAACGAGTACGTCCGCTTCGCGCAGCAGATCGCGCATTAACTGCTTGCCTTGATCCGATCTCAGATCGAGAGTCAGGCTGCGCTTGTTGCGATTGAAGACCATGGTGTAGAGGCTCTCGCCGTCAACAAAGGGTCCATACGAGCGGCTGTTCTCGCCGCGCCCCGGCGGCTCGACTTTGATGACGTCTGCACCCATGTCGCCGAGCAGCATCGCGCAGTACGGTCCGGCGATAAAGCGCGACACATCAACCACGCGAAGACCGTCCAGCGCGCCCGCTGGAGACTTCTTCGTCGGTTGATCAGCGAGGTGGCGTTGCGACATTTGGATTCCCTGTTCTTACTTTTAGGATGTTTGTGACTGGATTGTTTTCGAAGACCGTTTGATCGAGGCAGTTGCCCAAGAATAACCGCACCGCCTGCATGGCGGAATAAATATACATGTCATGAGTCTAGTGCGCGCGATGACAGGTGTCATCCTCGTGCCGGGATAACGAACACAATGCTCGGCCGCTTCCGGAGATTTTTCATCAGTAGCTAGCCGGGCCGATGCGGTATACAGTTAGCGAAAACATCCTGCGTTCTGGAGGAGAACACAATGTGCCAACTCTGTATCCACGCACGCCATTGGCGGTTCGGCGGCACGAATATTCGAACCATCCGCCAGTTCAACACCAAATCACCTGTGAGATCCGTGGGCCGTGAGGCAGGGAGTGGATCGCCGTCGCAAGCGGGCGACCCGGCGGTCATCGGCTCCGGCAAGTACCGTTACCGGGTTCTCGAAGGCTGGGGCGAGTTGCCGCCCGGCATGTCGTTTTATGAAGCCACCGCGGTGTGCGTCGATAGCAAAGACAACGTATACGTGTTCAACCGCGGCGCGCATCCGGTCATCGTGTTTGACCGCGATGGTAACTTCCTGCGTTCGTGGGGTGAGGACATCGGTTTCACGCGCGCCCACGGTGCTTCGGTCGGGCCTGATGATCTGCTATACCTCACTGATGACCAGGGGCACGCTGTGCGCCAGTGCACCACTGAGGGCAAGGTGTTAATGACCATTGGTATGCCCGACAAACCGGCCCCGCGCTTCAGCGGCGACCCGTTTAACCTCTGCACCCACACCGCGTTGTCTCCGCGTGGCGATATCTATGTTTCCGACGGTTATCACAACGCACGCGTGCACAAGTACTCGCCCGACGGAAAGCTGTTGTTGTCGTGGGGCGAGCCAGGGACCGCGCCGGGACAGTTCTGCCTGGTGCATAACATTGCCTGCGACGATGAGGGTTGGGTTTACGTTGCCGACCGCGAGAATCACCGCGTGCAGGTCTTCGATGGCAACGGCAAATACCATGACCAATGGAACGACCTGGCGCGGCCTTGTGGCTTGTTCGTCAGCCGCGGCGCGAATCCGCTGGGGATCATTGGCGAACTGGCGCCAGATAACGTCGCCACTTTTTCGCGCGACGTACCGAATCTTGGCCCGCGGGTCACCATTGTTGACGCAAGGAAAGGTGAGATTCTGGCCTACGTCGGCACCCAGCCATTGGGCGAAGGGCCGGGCCAGTTCATTGCGCCGCACGGCATTGCGCTGGACTCGCACGGTGACATCTATGTCGCGGAAGTGTCGGCGACGTTCTGGAAAGGCACGTTTGGAAGCAAACCCGATCATGAGTTGCGCTCCCTTCAGAAGCTCATTCGCGTCAACGACTGAAGTCTCGACACCCGGTCAGTGTGGTTCGAGTCGCGTCGTAGTAAAACTGGTGCTGGCAATACCGCGTCGTTACGTGTTGTGTTTTTGATTAACCAACTTTTTCCTGTCGGGCGGTGAGAACAAGCTGGCGTTTCCACCGACTGCGGCGGTATTGATGGTCACAGTGCGTTCCGTAACGAATCGCTGCAGATAGTACGGTCCCCCCGCTTTGGGGCCTGTTCCCGAAAGACTTTCACCGCCGAATGGTTGCACACCAATGGTTGCACACCAATGGTTGCCCCGGTCATGGTTCGATTGACGTGGATATTACCCACGTGGGCGCGCTGTTGAATGTAGCGCGCCGTCTCGTCGACGCGGCTGTGGATACCCAATGTGAGACCATAACCGGTGTTGTTGATGGCGCTAATGACATCATCCAGTTGGTTGGACGCATAGCGGATGACGTGCCGTACCGGACCGAAAACTTCCCGGTCGAGTTGCGCGAGACTCTTAAGCTCGTAGGCGCGAGGCGCGAAGAACGTGCCGTGCTCGGTCTCCGGCGCCAGCGGTGTTTGAAAAATCAGCTTGGCCTCTTGCTGCATTCGCGCCGCATGCTCCTCGAGCATGCCTCTGGCCTGCTCGTCTATGACCGGACCGACATCGGTCGAGAGCAGCGCTGATCTGCCCTTAGGAAATCGCCAACGGGAAATTCCACGGACTAATGCAAACGAACGGACCGCGACCGTGCATGCCGAGCTGGTTGCGCTCGCCAGTCGGTCCGGGTAACTGGATGTCTGCCAAAATGTGCCGCGCGCTGGCTGCATAGTAGCGGCAGAAATCGCTGGCCTCGCGCCAGCTTGTCGCCAATCAATTTGTCAGCGGTGTCCGCATCCGGGATACGCAACAGTGCCTCGGCCAGGCACATCAGGATGACACCTTCCTCGGAAGAAAGGTCATATTCGTGCATGAATGCGTCGAGGCCCTCGCGGGTCTGGCTCTGCTCGCGTACAGCGATCACCAGATCGCCGGCGCGCTTGGCTATCTGCGAGTTTGCCTCTGCATCGACTTCGGCATCAGGCAACAGCGCTTGCGCCGTTGTTCTTTCATCGGCGATGAACGCCGCACCGATAGCAGCGCGTAATGGACTCGGAACAGGGGGAGTGCCTGCAAAGATCATGTTGCTCCTATGGCAGGCTGACGCGTTCAGTGCGATTGGACTGCCAAGCTCCTGATTATCACCAAGGATCGTTTAGCGAGTACCAAAAATCAATCGAAGGTCGCCTAAAGCGGTCGTGCTCGCAGCGACTTCGCAGGAGCACCTGGTAAACCGGGTTGAGTAAGACGGGGGTAACACTGTATCGGGGCACACCTCGCACGTTACCCGGTGCACCTCATCAAGCTTGGGTGTGCGAGAGACCGGCATCTCAGCTCCGCGGTTTGGCGCCCAAGGCGAAGATTTCCTGCAGATACACCTGTATCAAATTGCCACGACGGACATCAAGATCGATGATCTTTGCGCCGATGCCAACCTTGCTGACGCGTACGACCTCAATTGTGCAGTCGAGCACTTTGCTTCGGAAAAAGCTCACAGAAGAATTGTAGCTTCTGGCCAACCTCTATTTCTTCGGAACAGATGATCAACACGCCAGTGTCACTCATGTCCCGCAACATGCAGGGGACAAAGTTGCCGTCGATTGCCAGCCAACCTTTATTCGAGACCTCGAGACGCAATTCGGCGCGCAGGTCTTTTCTGGTCATGCCCTTTTCTATTAATCTAGCAAACAGCGTCGATCAATCGAGGATGAGAGATCGGATATGCTAGCCATGAGCGAATGTTTAGGCGCGCTGCTGGGTATGGTTTTGCTATCGGAGTTGGGTCGGCCGGCGGCGCTAAACCCAACGTTTGACTGTACCGGTGAAATGTTCCTGCAAGATCAATTGAATCAGCTTGGAACCCGCTTCATCGATTTCGATAATCTTCGCGCCGATACCGTTCTCGCCGACGTGCACGATCTCGATCACACACTCGAGCGCCTGATCGGGAAAAAGCTCGCACCTGAACTGGAGCGTCTGCCCGATGATTAGAGGCCGGGCACACATAATCAGAAGGCCGCTGTCACTCATGTCCTGTACGACACAAGGAAAACTGCCTTCACCGGCGCTCAGTGCACCCTTTCGGGCGACGGCGGCCCGCAACTCGGCTCGCAACTCTTTGTGTGGCATGGATCAATCTCCCGGTAGGAGTCGATAATGATACCTTAAGCCATGCACGTTTCATGCGCGGAAGCTGGCGGCGCTGCCCGATATTGGGCTTTCTGAGCGGGGAACCCGGCTGCGCCAGAGAGCGTCTTAGAGTCGTTCTCGTGTGACTCGAGTTACCGGTCCGCGAGGTTTGTGTATTTGTGCGCTTCTGTAGTGATATTTCTGTAACAAGAGTGCGGCGCAATGGCGGTCTGCCGACCGGGACGGAGTGGCTGTCGAATGATTCAGCCCGGATTGCATAGTGTTCGAATCGGTATTGTTGGCTACATAAAGTGGAGAAGCAGATGACATCTCTTGATGTGAACGGAAAACAGGTCACAGTGGACGTCGAAAAAGACATGCCGCTGTTATGGGTATTACGCGATGAGTTAGGGCTGACGGGCACCAAGTATGGCTGCGGGGTCGCGGCATGCGGTGCCTGTACCGTGCTGATCGATGGCCAGCCGGTGCGCTCGTGCGTGATACCGGCCTCCTCTCTGGGCGGTAAGAAAATTACCACCATCGAGGCACTATCAGCGGATGGCAAAACGCATCCGGTGCAGAAGGCCTGGGTGCAACTGCAGGTACCGCAATGCGGCTATTGTCAAAGCGGCATGATCATGGCGGCCGCCGCGCTGCTGGACCGGAACAAACAGCCTACTGATGCCGACATCAATGCTGCGATGACCAACCTGTGCCGTTGCGGCACCTACGCCCGTGTGCGTGAGGCGATCCAGGTCGCCGCACGATCGATCTGAGGAGGCTGCCATGACAATAGGCCTTATGAAAAATAGCCTCGAGAACACCAGCCGCCGTGATTTCCTCGTGAAATCCGCGGCGACCTCCGGCGCGCTCGCCATTGGATTCACTTTGCCGGGCCTGGCCAACGGGGCCCCTGCCCCGGACTACGGATCGGAAGTGACCCATTGGGTGGTGATTCAGCCGGATGACACGGTGGTGATCCGTATTGCCCGGTCCGAACTCGGACAGGGTTCGTTCACCGGTCTCGCTCAACTTGTCGCAGAGGAACTGCAGTGTGACTGGAGCAAGGTGCAGCCGGTATATGCGGACGTCAATATGCACATCAAGCGCAATCGCATCTTCAAGAGCATGTCCACCGGCGGCAGCCGCAGCATCCGCGACTCGCAGGAATACATTCGTAAAGCCGGTGCCGCCGCACGGCAGATGCTGGTAGCCGCCGCCGCCCGCGATTGGGGTGTGCCTGCCGCGGAGTGCCGCGCGCAAGACAGCGTCATCAGTCATGCTTCGGGAAAGCGCACCACGTACGGCAAAGTCGCTGCAGCGGCGTCGACCATGGAAATTCCGACCGACATCGCCCTCAAGTCGCCTGGCGAGTGGAAAATCGCCGGGACTTCACCGGCGCGCTTCGATATTCCGGCGAAGACCAATGGCAGCCAGATCTATGCCTCCGACGTACGTCTGCCCGGGATGTTGTTTGCCTCGGTTACGCGAAGCCCGGTCTTCGGGGCGAAGTTGAATTCCTATGACGAGTCGAAAGCCATGGCGATGCGTGGCGTCAAGCAGGTAGTCGCCGATGAAGATTGGGTTGCTGTGGTCGCTGATAATTGGTGGCGCGCCAACAAGGCGCTGCTTGCCATGCCAATCGAGTGGGACAAGAGCGAGCATGATTACGTTTCCAGCGAGTCGATCATGCAATTCCTGCGCACCGGTATCGATGCCGATGATGTGCCAGTAGCGCGAGAAGACGGTGACGTCGGAGCCGCTTTTGCCAACGCGGCAAAAGTGCTCGAGGCAGAATATCACTCCGGCTTCCTCAATCACGCCACCATGGAGCCGCAGAATGCTACTGCGTTGTACACCGACGATCGACTGGAAGTCTGGTGTGGAACGCAAAACGGTGAAACCACTGCTGCGGCTGCTTCGGAGACTTCGGGAATGCCGCTGGAAAACGTTATCGTGCACAAGATGCATGCCGGTGGTGGTTTTGGCCGGCGAGTCTTTCATCAGGACTACACCAAGCAGGCCGTGAAAATTGCCATGGCGATGCCGGGTACTCCGGTCCGGTTGCAATGGTCGCGCGAGGAAGACATGCGACAGGGGCGCTACCGTCCGATATCCCTGGTGAAACTGCGCGGCGCGCTTGATAAAGACGGCAACTGGACTGGCTGGCACGTGCGCCAGGCCGATCAATCGATCATCCTCACGGTGCGCCCGAGCATGATCAAGGATGGTATCGATCCGATCAACACACGTTGCTTCCGTGACAATCCCTATGCGGTGCCGGCGTTCCTGAATGAATATGCGTTACGCAACCCGCATGTGCCGCCGGGCTTCTGTCGCGCCGTGGCGCACACCAATAACCCTTTCTACCGCGAGTGCTTTATCGACGAGTTGGCGCATGCGGCGGGTAAGGATCCATATCAATTCCGCCGGCCATTCTTACAGGGGACCATGGATCTGCCGCTGCTCGATGCAGTTGCTGAGGCGATCGGCTGGGGCACGCCGGCCGCTGCGGGCGTGCATCGCGGAATTGCAGTGGTCGACTCGTATGGCAGTTTTACTGCGGCGGCAGTCGAACTTTCGGTTGAGAACGGCAAGGAAATTGATGTCAAGCGCGTCGTGATCGCGATTGATCCTGGTCACGTCGTTCATCCCGATGCGGTCAAGGCACAGATGGAAGGCGGTGTGATCTGGGGGCTTTCGTTCATCATGAACGAAGAGATCACCATTGAGAATGGTCGGGTCGCGCAGGGTAATTTCACCGATTACCCTGTGCTCAAGCTCGCCCATACGCCGCAGATCGAGACCATCATCATGCCGAGCGGTGGATTCTGGGGCGGTGTCGGCGAACCGCCGATCGGGGCGGTGATTCCGGCCATCGGCAATGCGCTATTCGAGGCCACCGGTGAGCGGGTGCGCTCGATGCCGCTGAACAAGTTGGGATATAGCTATAAATCGTAAGGGCGGAAAAGCGACTGCGCGACCCGATTGCCGCGTCGCGTGTTCGCTTACACCTCGTTTGTTGATGGACTGTTTAGCTCCGACGTCAAGTTCGTGTCACTTACGTGAGTCTTCACTGAAACAACAATGCGAGTTTTTGCTAAAACTCGAAGAGCCTTTTGGCTGCGACATAACATGGGCTTTGCCCATGTGAGTCTTCGCCGCAACTCGCTACGCTCGTTGCCTAGTCGCGCACATGGTTCTGTCAAAAATGGCGGCTCCTTGCACTCGAGCCGCTCGCCATGCTTTTCTTGGCAGCATGAGAGATTACGAAGGGATGTCGAGAAAGGTTAATGCTTTAGCGAGGGTGGGTCACCCGCCGAAATCGCCGAATCGGCGGCGGGCGCTGCAGGCGCTTGCCGCCGGTGCTTGCCTGTTGCTGGTGCGGCCTGCCGCCGCGACTCGCGAGCAGCTCGACGCGGCATTGCGTGAAACCTTCGGCACGCGCTTGATGTCACGCGAGCGTGTCAAGTTGAAACTGCCGCTGCTGGCCGAGAGCGGAAATGTCGTGCCGGTCACAGTCAGTGTTGATTCACCGATGACAGAGGTGGATCATGTGACCGAGATCCACCTGTTTGCTGAAAAGAACAATTTACCGCGCGTGCTGTCTGTCCAGCTTGGACCGTGGAACGGCAAGGCTGTTGTCAAGTCACGTATCCGTCTCGCTGAATCGCAGCAGGTGCTGGCAGTCGCGGTCATGAACGACGGATCGCTGTATTCGGCCGTGGCCGACGTTGAAGTCACGACCTCGAGCTGCGGATGAAAAGTCGACTCGGCAAAGCGCGGCTGCGCGTTCCAAAGAAGGCCAGGCGTGGTGACGTCATCGAGATTCGCGTCATGGTCGAACACCCGATGGAGTCGGGTTTTCGCCATGACAACGTCGGCAAGCTGGTGCCGCGGCACATCGCCACGGATTTCTACTGCCGCTACAACGGGCGCGAAGTGTTTCGTGCGATCCTTCACCCGGCGGTGTCTACCAATCCATACTTCTCGTTCTACCTGGTCGCGCAGGAGACAGGCGAACTCGTCTTCTCCTGGGCCGACGATCGGGGCGGGACGGTCACCGAGACCGCGCAACTGACGGTCAGTTGAACGAAATCGATCTGCTTACGCGTCACGCCGTCGAGCAGCGGTGAACATGTTCATCCAATAATAAGATGGCGATTCAGACGCTTTGCCGGCACAGCATTAATCCGGATTTTGCGGCCATGCGGAGGCGTCGATGGTTTCCTGATAGGCGTGCCAGGTTGCATGGCCGATCAAAGGCAATGTAATCGCAAAGCCGATAAAGCCGGTGATCATACCTGCGGCCACCGCAGCGACGATGATCGCAACCCAGACCACCATGGCGCCTTTGTTTCGCAACACTGCGTTGAAACTGGTTACGACGGCAGTCACCATGTCGGTCTTGCGATCTACGATCATCGGCAATGAAAAGGCGCTGATGCAAAACACGATTGTTGCAAACAGGGATCCAACAATGGTGCCGATGGTCAGGAATGTGGCGAGGTCCGCAAGGCTGGGACTGCCTATGGTCGGAAAGAACACGTGGATCATCGATGCTGCTCTGGCCCACACCAGAAAGATGATCATCAGGATAACGGCGAACACCATTTGATCGCCGAGATGGCGCAGACTGCCCCGCAATGTGATTGCCATGGTGGGCGTCTTGCCGCGCTGCAATTGCACGCTGATTTCATAGAACGCCATTGCCAGTATCGGGCCAAGAAAGATAAATCCCGAGAGCAAGGCGACGAGTACGTAAGGGTTGCCGAAGGTGACAGTGAGATAAGTAATCAAATAGCTGCTGATTACCAGCATCGCGCCAAAAGTGAGGCTGATGCGCGGGGCACGCTGAAGATCCTGCCAGCCGAGCTTGACCCATCTTATCGGTGCATTGGTATCCAGGTCCTTGCATGGCGCGGCAAAAGGAAGTTCTTCGGGGCGTTTATCCTCGTGCCCTGGGGTCGTCGATTCGGTCATAAGGTTCCAGCAACGGCTTTACACAAAGTGACGATTGCAATGGTTAACAGCATACCGCGCTCAGTTGCCAATGCGGCATTGTCGAAGTGGATCTGTACTTTGTCGGTCCGGCCTGAAGCCGATCGCGGTTACTGCCCGCGATCTCGCTGAGACTGGCTTAGCGGCGTTGAAAACAGCGATAACTGGCACCAAGCGGTATGGCAAACAAGATCAGAATGAGCAGATTGTAGATGGCGTTCGCACTGAATCCAGACGCAATCGAATGACCGCTGTCAAACAAGAACCAGATCAGGATTGAGGCGGTGACCGCCTGCCAGGCCCAGCGCTCGCCACGACGAAAAGGAACGAGAACGACAAGCAAAATGAGAGTCATCCAGGCGACAGAAATGGCACCCGAGACACCGAGTATGAACCGCAAGTAAGCAGCACCGTCGTCACCGAAAGCTTGATAGGCATCGGGCGATCCCAGATAGACGTCGCTGGTTGAAGAAAGTGAGATATCGGGAAGCAGTACAAAACTCAAACTGTAGAGCATGGTGAGAACGGATGCCACAACCAGCCATACCCACCAGATCGAGGGAACTTTGTTTCTTTCCATCACGCGCCTCCCGCCAAGGGATGAAGATCAACTGCCGAATGATGAAAGCCGTCGGGGGTGAGTAGTTATGCTAATCGCATGACTCGTTGACGGCAAATACTCACTGTGTGGCGGTTGGTTTCCGCGCGTCGCCTCTGAACACGAATCGGCGTTCTAGGCCACTCAGCCTGCCTGCGGCCGCAACTATCGAGTCATTGTGGCGATGATCGGCGTCTGCCCGACCATTGCACACGGTGTTCTATCAGACCGAAGCCGCTGCGCCGCTAGCGGTGTGCTCTTTTCTCCCGCCCGGCTCGCTGCGTTCGAACCAGCGGCGGATCCAGTAGTCGAGACTGAAGTAGCGCCCACCACCAGTAAACAGCAGCGAGATCAGCATGATGAAATAAGTGGCGGCGAACTCGATCCCGTTGTTAAGGATGGTGATCGAGCCGTGTTCGGTGAGCCAGCTGTAATTGCCGTGCTCCTTGAGCAGTTCGATGGCCTTGGCTTTACGGGGTCCTGCTTCCATGACGCGTTCATTGGCGAGCCAGCTTGACTGATCAGAGATGGCGAGCCAGCCGTTGTCCCAGTGTACTGTCAACGCGGCGACCAGCATGGTGATCGCAAGCGGGATCGCAAACAGCCGGGTTGCCAGACCAACAAGGAGCGCGATGCCGCCGAAGAACTCGGCGCAAGCGGCCAGGGCCGCCATCACGTATGGAAATGGCATGCCAAGACCCCAATCGGGGTTGCCGAACCACGCAGCCGTTGATTCGAAATTGGTTAACTTCATCCAGCCTGCCTGCATCATGATCGGCGCCAGATACAACCGTAACAACAGCGGGCCAATGCCTTCAAATCGCGTAAGGCTGGAAGTGAAGCGGTCGTATAGAGTCCTGCTGCTTGCCACTATCGATGACATGGTTTTTACCTTTTTCGGTTATCCGGGCAGTCGAGATGATACGGAATATGGCCTTGGACTGGATTCGGATCGCTATTCTGTTATGCCGAAGATCGGTAGGACCATGGCATGAAGGGCTCACACAAGAGACTGAAACAATTAGCATTCGGCGGCATCAGTGACGCATCGCCGGATCTGTAGGTGTCTGCCGATGGGATCGGCAGGTCTTTGGCGCTCGCCTAAACGGTGGGCCGGGGCGCGCGCGTCAAATGTTGTTCCAGAACCAATCGCGCGGCCGACGGGGAAAACCCTTCATTGCAAGAAAGCGTTCAATGTGGGTGTTGCAGAAGTATTCGAGAGACTCGAGCGTGCGGAACTGCGGTGTTGCCCGCTCACCCGCACACTCGTCCAATTTGCTGAAGTTGCGCCCGAGGAAGAAAAAGCCGGGGTCGCCAGCTGAGCGCATCTTGATAAGGTCGCAGCCCAGGTGTCGGCAAATTTGGTCGATACAGGATGTTTGGCGACGTTGACGTTTCAGCACACGCATCGTGGTTCGATGCGGGGCCGCCGAGGTCACCGGGCTCTCGGAGTCCGTCGCGCGGGGTTGTCGCTTCGACGACTCGCCCAGACCGAGGAGGCTATACCAGGCTTGGCGCTGTGCAGGCAATACAAGTCTCCTGTTGTGTGTTAGCGCGATTTACCAGCGGCGCGGTGCTCAGCGAGACGCCTGAGAATTCGAACGGTGTAGCCGTCGTCGAGAACGCGAATCCCTCCGACCGCATCCTTTATTAGCTGGTATACAGTGACGGCGTCGCGCTCTTCACGGGCGTTGTGCAGCTTTGCCAAAGCCGAGCCCAGTTCATCCGGCGAGACCTCACCGTCGAGCACTGCCGAAATGAGTTCGTTGTTGTCCATTTTTTCGCTCACCATCTCCTGGCTCTCGTTGCTGTCAAATGTGGGCGCACCTTCTTCGCAATCGACTCGCGCGCTCTGTAGATCAGCGATCGCACGGTGTTGACCGGTGTGCCCACGGTCGCGGCAATCGCTTTGTAGTTGAGGCCATCGATTTCCCGCAGCATCAGCGCGTCGCGCTGCTTGGCCGGCAATTCGGCTATCGCCTCGTCAATGGCGGCGAATAGCTGCTGGGCGATGACTTCCTGCTCGGCCGACGCTGCAAACTGCAGTTGGCCAGGGTCGTCCTGCGTTTCGCCGGGCTCCGATTTCGCGTCGACGCGATGCTGGCGCCGTCGCAGGTAACCGCTGGCGGTGTTGCGAGCGATCGCACTGATCCAGGCCCAGAACGCGACCCCTTCTCGCAGGTCGTTCAAATGGTCGTAGGCGTCCAGGAACACCTCTTGTGTGAGTTCCTCGACGACATCAGCGCGACGCACCAGCCCGCGAATCTGTGCGGCAACGCGACGTTGGTATTTGACGACGAGCAGTTCAAAGGCCGTGATATCGCCGTTTCGTGCCCTCGTCACGAGTTCCTGGTCGACATTCCAGGGCCCGCCCCCTATCTTGGTTGAGCTTTTCATGCGATCCGATCCCTTAGCTGCTAGAGAAGATGCAGTTCCGCATGAAAAGTTGCATATGAGGCGAAAAAGCCGCGTTCAGCGGCGATATCTCTACTGGCTCATATCCCGGGACCGCCTGTTGGCGGGCGGGAAGCGAGTCGAACTCGCGGGTCGTTGCTGGTTTGTTTAGATCGGAGGTGGTTCGGGAGGCGCGGCAGGTCACCTCAGACCACGGGACAATTCAGTTGAGTGAAAACATGGTCTGAGCCAATTCGAGCAGGTTTGCGCCACCTCCCCGGGCTTGGTGCGGGAGCAAGTATGTCTGCTCGATCGGTATTCACCCAAATTCAGGGACTTGGTCGATTTGCGAGGGAGACTACTTGTGGCTAATTCGACACTCCGGGCGCCGGGTCGCGCCAACTGCCGCAGGACAGTTGCTGCTACATGAAGCCCGATTTTCGAGTCAGCTTTCTCAGGATGGACAAAAGCCCGGTGCGAAGTCTACGTTCGCCAGTTTGGCGCCGTTCCTATCAATGTATTGATACCGTACCGTTGCACCCTCGTTGATCAGCGTCTTGATCTGTTGCAGGCCACAGGCGTTCTGGTAGCCAATCTGGCGCAGCGCCGGGACGAGCTTCTGCATATCCGTTTCCGCAGCGGCGATGGTGTGCAGCCGCTGCCGGTAGATCAGTGCCGGACCGACCACCTCCACTGCTTCGAGCCGCGTGTCGGCGTCAAGGTCCAGCGGCAGGTGTGGGACGATTCCGTCGCGCAATGCATTGAGGGAGGCGGCCAGCTTCTTCGAAGTCTTACATTGCGAAAGCGATACAGTCTCGCCATATTCCTCGATTACCAGCCAGCTTTTGTCATGACGCACAACATCAAGGTGGTAATTCGGGTCGGTGACGCATTTGGCTGCTGAGAAGCGCACGCCGGTAACGCGGAAGCCTTCACCATGCGGAGATACTTTCACCTTCTTATAGGTGTTGGTATCGCCGCGTTTCTTGGCGATGGGCATGACTTGATTCGCGATCTGTTTCAATTGCGATCCGGAGATTTCGACTATGTCGCCTCCGTCGACGACGGCGATGATGCGCGCGTCCGGGCTATACAGATTGGCGACCCCGGCATCGAAGGCGTTGGTGCGTTCGACCAGATTGTCGAAGAATTCATGGACATCGTCTTTGTCAGCGGCGTGAGCAACGGATGCAATGGCCAATAAGGCAAGCATCAGGAATCGCATTGGATTTCCTCGCATTAAGTTTGTGGCTGGGGCTGAAAGCAAAGGTCTTTCCGGAAATACCCGGTTGCGGCATTGTGGCTACAGCGCTTGCCAGCGCCGCAATGGCGAGTTGGTCGAGCCGGAAACTACGCAAGGAGTATCCCAATGGAATTGATTTCGGCGGATTGCTTGCGTCGGGGAGATCGCCGATCTGCAGCCTGGCAAGGCGAGCGGACGAGGTGTTTTAGTGGCAACGGAAACAGGACTGCCACGCGCCAAGTTGGAAACTGCCGCCGGCCGTCACTTGGCCCATGCACGCCAGTCGGTAAGCGCCCACAAATAACATCGCGTTCGCCGGAGACTGTTTGGCGACGTGCTTGATTTCTTCGCAACGGGAATCTTGCTACGCAGCGCCTTTCTCGAGCAGTTCTTTCATTCTTTCGAGATTTTCTTTGGTTTGGGCAAGCACGCCTTGTGCGGCCTCTGGTGACAGTTCGCCGCCTTCCTGTGTCCCGACACGCCCCGTAAGTCGCGTCCGGCGCGGACCGAGTTTCTCAAAGATGAACTCGGCTATACCCTTCAGACCCCGTTCAGGGATTGAGAACTCCTCGGCATAGCGTATCGAGTCATCGGAGATCACGCGGTCGAGAGGTACGATCTGCACCGTATAGTCGTCGAAGTAGCAGAAATGCTTGGCGCTAAGACGATCGACCGGTTGTTCGCTATCGCCGCTCTTTAAGCCCTCGATCCACAGCTTGCGTCCGTTGAAATCGATCAGCATCTGGTACACGTCGATCATCGGCGAGGCAAACTCGATCTGAACGGTTCGATCATCAAGCCGAACTTCGGCTTGTTGTCGTAATGGGGCAGGGGGAAGCGATTCACGTATCGCGTCCAGTAGTGCGTATTGAAAGGCGATCTCGCCAACTGCGCCGTAATCCTCCGACGCGGACGACCAACTCAGATCAGTCATTGTTGTCCGGTCCGTTACCGCCTTCAGGTAGCTCTCGGTCACGAGAACATATTCTTTCGTCGGCAGACTATTCTTCAGAAGGCGGTGGGCAATAATCATATCGATGCCCGATGCTTTAACGAAGTTGGCAATCCGCATCTCCTGAATTGCGCCGTAATGCAACACGAACTTGAGAGACAGTTTTGAGGCGGTCTGGCATGCACCGCATTGGCAGATCGAATCGCGTTCGATGATCTTCAAGCGACTATGAAAGTTGGTGAACATGGTGATCGCTTGCCGTGTCATCTCTTCGAATGGTAACGCCGCACCAGTACGATAAAAAAGCAGCGCGTCGCCCTCGATCTCGCCAAGCGTGAGATCAGTGGCGTTTGATTCGACCAGGACTTTCAGCAGCTCGTTGATGATATGCGAGCTATGTTCGAGTTCTGTTCGCGTAACAAACTCGGTATAGCCGCTAATATCCGGAATGAAGATTGATGCGTCGAGAGCCATACGAATCAGTAAGCGATATTGCGTTTCGCTTTCGAATAATCGAGAAGCCACCAATATACAGACATCCGGGCATCATGCCAGGCATCATGCCATTTGCTTCGCGGAAAAAATGCTGAACGAGTTTACAAGACCGACTTTTGGTAAAGAGAAAAAGATCTGTGTAGTATTCTGATCGCCGTCGCACAGGTTTCATTTTGCAAGAGTGTGATTGCGCAAACGTCGTTGATTGACGACAGTGTCCACGCCAAGGAGATTCGAGATGAAGAGAATTGCTGCAACGATTATTTCCCTCTTTCTTTTTGTTCCGGCGTTAGCTTTCTCCGCTGCCTCAATTTCGGAAGCGAAAGTCGGAAAGGGAATCGCTGACCGAGAGCTTACCGAAGAGAGCGCCATCTTCGCATTGAACGAAACAGCTTATGTCTGGATGCGAGTGGTCGGTGGCAATGGGGAAGCCGTCACCGTTACCTGGAGCAACGGCGACCAGTCGTTTGAGGTCCTGCTGAGTATTGGTAGTGACTCGTGGCGCACCTGGTCGAGCAAGATTCTGCATCTTGCTGGTGAGTGGACGGTTACCGTTACTGATGCCGCAGGCGCCACTCTCTACCAGTCAACGCTTACGGTGCAGTAGATCGCACGACTGCAAAACCGGCCGGATCCGGCTCGCACTGAACAAGTCAGAGTCGACCCGGAAGTTCTGATGCAAACAGTGAGCTGATGTGTACCTCGTCCCACGCGAAAGGATCGAGGGCGGACAAGCGTCGTGGGAGATTCAGGCGGTTCAGTTTGGTCAGGAGAGTGTAATGATTCATGAAGTCACGGGAGACATCTTGCTCACAAAGGCGAATGTGATTGCACATGGTGTGGCGGCGAACGATCCGATGAGTGAAGGTCTGGCGCTGTCACTGCATGAGCGATTCCCTTCCATGCACAAGGATTTTCACCACTGGTGTCATGTTACTCGTCCGAGTCCGGGCGCTGCGTGGATATGGAGTGGCGCCGACGGTGTACGCATTGTCAACCTGATCACACAAGAAGGTGGGTACGGTCACGGAGCGCGACCCGACAAGGCAACCCTGAAGCATGTTCGCAATAGCCTCAAGGAACTGACCAAGATCGCAAAGAAGGAGGCAATCACCTCGATTGCCCTGCCAAAGCTGGCGACCGGCGTTGGTGGCCTTGAGTGGAGTGAGGTGTATCCCGTAATCAAGGAACGACTGGGAGATCTGGATACTCCGGTCTACCTTTACACCGAGTTTCATGCGGGCCAGCAGGCACGTGAGCCGGGACTTTCATAGTCCAGCATAGACGCGACTAAAGAAAGACGCGGCGTTCTTCAGGCGACCAGTGGGGTGGCCAGCTCCAGAATAGCGAGGGTATACGTATTGACTCGCATGGGTCCGCCTGCATTTTCCGGTGCCGCTGAGCGGCATTCGCCACCGTCATCTCCTTGGGCGACCGCACATCGGCGATATGGCGCTGGCGCACGCCGCCTTGCGCCAGTCCGGACCGGAATTTGCTCTCCTTTCATAGAGCAAAATGGCCCAAACCTGGCGAATCACCTCAGTATGGAGAGCAGTTGATGAGTAGGGCATCCCGGCGAGCGTTCCTCGCGGCATCGATTTGCTTGATTGCCACCAGCTTCGCAGGCGCTCAGGCGATCAAGAAGTACGTCACCCCGGACGGCAGGGTGATCTACTCTGACGTACCAATAGAGGGCGCGCGGGAGGTCGGCCGGGTCGAACCGGCGCCGGAAGTCGACCCGGAGGCCCGTCAAGAGGCAGAGGATGTCGCGCGAGCCAGAGCAGATCAGGCGCAGAGCGCGGTGCAGCGCTCGCAGGATGCCATCGCGCGGCAAGAGCAGATACGGCAAGCCGAACGGCGGCTGGCGGAAGCCAAGGCCACGCTCGAGAACGGCAAAGAGCCTCTGCCTGGCGAGCGTATAGGCACGGCTGGTGGCGCGAGCCGCTTGACCGAGGCCTATTTCCAGCGGCAGGCGGCAAACGAACGTGCGGTCGAGAAAGCCCAGAAAGATCTCGATGCTGTTCTTGCCGGGCGTGAGTGACTTCGGTCTCGTAATCGCATCGATCCGGCTCGCATTTCTCACGGCCAAGCCGCACTCCAACTAAGCACCCTGGGCGCTCGGCGGCTTTGCGCACTTCTCCTTCGGACCCACAATCGCGCGTAGGTTGAAAGCCATTCTGCGGCACATGGGAGTGTTGCCGATTGCGCGGTGCTTGTAATATGACGCATCGTGCTGACGCGTTGCAGCGCGATTGAAAGCGTTGAGCCTGTCATCATGTTCTGCAAACCCTGCGCCGACCAATGAGCCCGCGTACAAGAATCTACCTTTATGGGGATGATCTACATCTGTCTCCAGGCGACATCGCGGCGGAGCTGGCACGTTTGACTGCCGAGCAATCGCCCGAGGCAGATACCTATGGTCTTGGCGGCCTGGTCGAAGAAGTCGAGGATTTCTTTGCTCGGCAGCTGGGGAAGGAGCGCGCCCTGTTCATGCCAACCGGAACTCTGGCCAATCATCTGGCAATCCGGAAACTCGCCGGTGAGCGACGCAGGGTCATCGTCCAGGAAGTCAGTCACGTCTATAACGACACCGGCGATTCGAGCCAGACGCTGAGTAACCTCACATTGCTTCCGCTCGCGCCCGGGCAAGCTACTTTTACCTGGCAACAGCTCGCAGAGGTATTGCGCAAGACGGAATCGGGAAGGGTTGCGGCGCCGGTGGGTGCGATATCGATCGAATCGCCGGTGCGGCGCCTTGCCGGTGAATTGTTTGACCACGGCCATATGACAGACGTTTGCGCACGTGCGCGCAAACAAGGAATGCGTCTGCATCTGGACGGAGCGCGTCTTTACATTGCCTCAGCATATACCGGGATATCGCCGGCAGATTATGCAAAGCCGTTTGACACGGTCTATGTGTCATTGTGGAAGTACTTCAACTCGTTGAATGGTGCGATCCTGGCAGGACCAAAGGAAGTGCTCGATGGCATGTTCCATACGCGCCGGATGTTTGGTGGCGCACTGTTTAACGCCTGGCCATTTGCATTGCTGGCGCGGCATTACGCGAGTAGCTATCTTGACCACATGAAAAGCGCTATCGCCGTCTCTGAGGCATTTATTGAGGGGATCAACGGCAACGGAGCACACATCGAACGCGTTCCAAACGGTACCAACGTGTTCAGGTTGATCGTTCCCCGTGACAAGGCCGAGGCGCTGCGTTCACGGCTGGCTGATCAGGGCGTGATGCTTACCCGCCCCGGAACTCGAGATGGAGCTGCGGTATTCTGGCTTCAGGTAAACGAAACCTGGAATCGCGTCACCGGCGAAAAACTCGTCGAGCAGTTCAGCAGTGCACTACGTAGTTGACTACCGGATCATGGCCATAGAATTTCGTGTAAATCGGAACGCGGGGTTTCGAGAGGGTCACGAGCGGGCCGAGTGCAAGGAGCCGCCAGTTTTCATAGAGCCCTGCGCACGACGAGACAACCAGCATAGCGAGTTGCGGCGAAGACTCACATGGGCAAAGCCCACGTTATGTCGCAGCCAAAACGCTCCCGCGAGTTGTAGTGAAGACTCACGTGAGCGGCGCGAACGTGACGTCGAAACTACATACTCCGTCGAGTACGCGAGGAGTAATCGAGCACGTGATAAAGCAATCGGTCCGCGCAGTACCTATCGAACACCGCGAGTTTAGTCGTCGGTGAACTTCGGTTTCCGCTTCTCTATGAATGCCATGACCGCTTCCTTGTGCTGCGGTGTCTTGTGCGCAATCGCCTGATAGCCGGCTGACAGTTCGAGCAGTGTGTCGAGTGTGGTGTGCTGGCCCTCGCGCAGCAGACGTTTGGTCATGCGCATGGTCGGTCCCGGGTTCCGCGCAATACGTGACGCAAGCGCGCGCGCCTCGTTCATTAGCTCATCGTGTGGCACGACGCGCGACACCAGTCCACAGGCAAGGGCCTCGTTAGCATCAATCGTGTCACCGGTGAAGCTCATTTCGGCGGCCTTCGACATGCCGACCGCTCTGGGCAGCAGCCATGCGCCTCCATCGCCCGGCACGATGCCAACCTTGATGAAGCTCTCGGCAAAAGTCGCTTTTTCTGATGCGATGCGGATATCGCACATGCAGGTCAGATCACAGCCGGCACCAATCGCCGGTCCGTTCACTGCCGCGATCGTCGGCACATCGAGATTGTAGACCGCTCGCGTAATGCGCTGAATACCGTGCCTGTACCATTCCTTGATCACGGCAGGCGCAATATCGTCCTCGAAAAAACGGCGCATGTCTTTGACGTTGCCGCCAGAGGAGAACACTGGCCCGGCACCGGTAAGCATGACAACCTTGACAGATCTGTCCGTGGTGATGCGGCCACAGGCGTCGACAAATTCTTCTACCGCCGTGTTGCCGGTGAGGACGTTACGAATATCCGGCTGATTCATGGTCAGAGTGACGACCGGTCCATCCTGTTCATATAGTAGAAATTCGCTCATTGAAAATCTCCCGGAAAGCGATACGAGCGTTCAAGCATCAGTCGGATGCGCTGCCTGGGAAGTAGGTCGGCAACATGTACTCCATGGTGCAAGGCGCATCTGAGGACAGCACCGCATCGCCCACGCGTCGGTTCCAGTAACCGGCTGAACCGTAATCGGTGCGCCATTCAATCAGCCGTCTCGTATACAGCTGCAAATCGTATTCTTCGGTAATGCCCATCGCGGCATGCACTGCATGTGCGATCGACACCACTGTGCCGGCAGCTTCGCTGGCACGTGCCTTGGCGACTGCGGCTGCGAGAACATTTGGAGTGCCGTCAGCGGCTGCCTGGCAACCGAGTTCGGCCGCAACGCGTGATGCGGTTGCAAGTTCCGCCAGTACGCTGAGCTGCTGCTGTACGGCCTGGAATTTTGCGATCGGGCGACCAAACTGTGATCGCTCTCCGGCGTAGCGCACAGTCATGTTCAAAACTGAGTCCATCGCGCCCGCCATCTGTGCAGCGGTCACGGCCGCCGCGACCTCAAGCCACGGATACGCACCTTCGACGATGACCCCCACAGAACGCGGGTCTGTCCAGGAAAGATGTACCTGCAGGCTAGCGTTAACACCCGTTTCCACTCGTTCCGCCTTGTCGACGGGTAACAGCAGGTCCACCGGCGCGTCGGCAACGCCGGCGTGCGGCACGATTACCCACTGCACGAGCTTACCGTGGGGTACGTTGCGGCATTCGATCTTGTTGTCTCTATGGCCTACCGGTATGTTGGAGATGGCAACGCCGCCTTCAGGAACATTCACACCCTGTCGCGCGAGCACAGCTCGCGCAATGATGGTGGGCGCCAGCGTCAGCGGCAACGCATGTCGGCCGCACAAAAAGAACAGTGAGAAAGCCTCACCCAGACTCAAACCGGCACCGCCGGCATCCTCGGCAACCATGGCATCGGCAAAGCCCGACTCCTTGATCTGTTGCTCCAATGCATCAGCCGAACCGCTGGATTCGATTTCGCGAATGACTGGCGGCGTCGAAATGTCGCTCAACAAACGGTCGAAGGAATCGTAGAGAACTGGATCCATTGCTAAGAGCCGATCATCGTAAACCGAGGCCGCGGGCGATCATGCCGCGCAGAATCTCGCGTGTCCCGCCACGCAGCGAGTAGGTCGGGCAGATCTGAGTGACGTAGGAAAGTGCACGCCATAGTCCGCCCGGAACGGCGTGTCCGGGATGCCGACCAAGCTCTTCAGAAATGGCATGCGGAATGAATTGTTCCAGTTCGGTACCCAAATCCTTTACCAGCGCTGCGGCTAACACTGGACTTTCACCTTGGGCGAGCTGTTCGGTAACGGCGACCGACATGGCGCGTAGCGTGACAAGATGCGACACAATGCGTCCGGCAAGTTCGCGCGCCCAGGCGTCCGCCGAGTGGTGTTCGCGCAGATAATCGAGCCATAGATCAAACAGGGCGATCGCCGAGTAGAACCGCTCCGGGCCGCTGCGTTCGAAGGCGAGTTCGGCGGTGACTTGCTCCCAGCCGCTGCCCTCGGTGCCGACCAGTGCATCCTCGCCGAGCTCGACATCCTGGAAGAAGACTTCATTGAAATGTGCGTCGCCGGTCAGGTCGCGGATCTGGCGAATCGTCACACCCGGCGCCGAGAGGTCGACGATCATTTGCGACAAGCCCTTGTGGCGGTCTTCGCTGGTTCCGGATGTGCGAACCAGAGCAATCATGTAATGCGAACGGTGTGCGTTGGTTGTCCAGATTTTCTGGCCGTTTAGTGACCAGCCGTTGCTGGTCCGCGTGGCGCGTGTGCGCACACTGGCCAGATCGGATCCGGACTGCGGTTCGCTCATGCCGATGCAGAAAAATGCTTCGGCACGGCAAATGCGCGGCAGATAGAAATCTTTCTGTTGATCGGTTCCGTACTTGAGGATCAGTGGCCCGCTTTGCCGGTCGGCGATCCAGTGCGCTGCCACCGGTGTGCTGTTGCCCAACAATTCCTCGATCAACACGAAGCGCGAATACGCATCCAGACCGGCGCCACCGTATTGCTTGGGCAACGTGACGCCAACCCAGCCACGCTTGGCGAGCTGACGACTAAAGTCGGCGTCGAACCCCATCCACGAGCGCGCACGCTCGTCCAGCGGGACTTTGCTGGTGTAGCCCTTGACGAACTCGCGAACAGCCGGGCGCAGCGACTCGGCATGTTGCGGAATTGAAGTGAGGGTCAGTGGTTCAAGCATGTTGCGAGCGATCCTGGACGATAGTCTCCTAAACGATATTGTCTTTGCGCAGCCGCGCAAGTTGTTCAGAGTCGATGCCGAGCAGACCGCTCAGAACTTCGTCGGTGTGCTCTCCCAGAGCCGGCGGCGCATGGTGATACTGGACCGGAGTTTCCGACAGCCGGATCGGGTTGGCAACCAGCGGCATGTCGCCATAGGTCGGATGCTGCATCGAGAATTGCATGTTGCGGGCAATCACCTGCGGATCCTTGAAAACGTGCTCGAGATCATTGATTGGCCCGCACGGCACGCCGACGCTCTCGAACAGCGCCACCCACTCGTCAGTCGTTCGGGTGCGTGTAATTTCGTTCATCCGTGAAATCAGGTATTCGCGATTCGTGACACGCGCCGCATTGGTCGAAAATTGCGAGTCGTCCGCCCACTCCGGTTTGCCAACAGCATGTGCTAGTCGGGCAAACTGGCCGTCGTTACCAACGGCGATAATGACGTATCCGTCGCTGGTGTGAAAGTCCTGATATGGCACGACGTTGGGATGTGAGTTACCCATGCGTTGCGGCACTTTTCCAGTATGAAGGTAGTTCATCGCCTGGTTCGACAGCACGCCGACTTGTACGTCGAGCAATGCCATATCGATGTACTGACCGACTCCGCTTTCAGCACGATGTGTCAGAGCGGCCAGTATCGCAGTCGACGTATACATGCCGGTCATGATATCCGCCAGTGCGACACCCACTTTCATCGGGCCACCGCCGGGCTCGTTATCCGGCCGCCCGGTGAAGCTCATCAATCCTCCCAGCCCCTGAATCAGGAAGTCGTAACCAGCTCGTGGTGCGTAAGGTCCGGTCTGACCGAAGCCGGTAATCGAACAATAGATCAGGCCTTTATTAGCCTGTCTCAGTGACTCGTAGTCAAGGCCATATTTCTTCAGGCCGCCGACTTTGAAGTTTTCAATAACAACATCCGATCTGGCTGCCAGTTCACGTACCAAACTCTGACCTTCTGGACGGGTGAAATCGATGGTGACTGACTTCTTGTTTCGGTTTGCACTCAGACAGTAGGTCGAATCGGTCGTGTCGTTGCCGTTGGCATCCGTGACATACGGCGGACCCCAACCGCGGGTGTCATCGCCGACACCGGGGCGCTCTACCTTGATTACTTCTGCGCCGAGATCGCCTAGCATTTGCGCCGCCCAGGGCCCGGCCAGAATCCTCGATAGATCGAGTACGCGAATGTGGGACAGGGCTCCGGAAACTTCGGATTTTGTCATGAAAAGTGTATCTCGAGGTTGATGCTGTGGCGCATGCCGTGTTGTTGGATGTTGTTGCTCGCCTATGTCTGGATAGGCACGCGGAATTGTGGTGCACCGGTTTACCGCTGCGAACAATTGAAGTTTACCGTGTCTTGTATAGTACCGGAGCCAACCGGGACGAACACCGGGCAGTGTTTATGGGGGGACAAATGGAACAATCAAATATCAGTTTTATTGGTCTCGGCGCTATGGGGCAGCCGATGGCCTCAAACATTGTCAAGAAAGGTACCGCGCTAACGGTATTCGACATTGATACGGCGCGAATGGAACCGGTGGTAGCCCTTGGCGCCGCCGGTGCCAAATCACTGGGCGAAGCGATTGACGGCGCGGAAATCGTGATCACCATGCTGCCGGCCACACCCCATGTCGAAAAGGTCGTAACCGGGCCGGGCGGCGTGTTGGATTCGATCCCTGCCGGTGGCGTGGTGCTCGACATGAGCACCATTGCGCCGAGCGGAACAGACCGAATTGCAAAATCTTGTGCCCGGAAGGGCGTCGCATTCGTCGACGCTCCGGTGGGGCGACTCGCTTACCATGCGCAACGCGGTGAATCGCTGTTTATGGTCGGCTGTGATGATGATGCCGTGTTCGACAGGGTGCTGCCGCTGCTCGAAGCGATGGGAACGACGATACATCGCTGCGGTGGCGTCGGTTCGGGCATTCGCACCAAGGTCGTCAACAACTTCATGATCATCAGCATTGTGCAGATCACCGCTGAAGGATTGGCGCTTGCCACCAAAATGGGTGTTGACGTTGCGATCCTCAAAGAAGTGAATGCAGGAACCTCTGGCAACAATGGCCAGTTCCAGTTCAATTTCGCAAACAAGGTCTTGCAGGGTGATACCACCCCCGGGTTCACGATTGATCTTGCGCACAAGGATCTGGGGCTCGCTCTGGAGGCGGCGTCCGATTTTCGCCTCGGCATGCCGGTCGGATCGTCAGTCCACGCAGTCTATGGCGCAGCCCGCTCCGGCCGGTACGCTGACAAGGATTTTTCGGCTTTGCTCGAATATGCCTGCGAGTTGGCCGCAGTCGATACGCCGCGCCTGCCGGCAACTCACACGGAGGGATAGAGATGCGTGCGGTCTGGTACGAATGTGGCGGCGTTGCGCAGGACGTGCTGCAACTCGGCGAGGCGGATGTGCCGGAGCCGGGTGAAGGCGAGGTGCGTGTAAAGGTCGCTTACTCGGCGGTCAATCCTTTTGATGTAAAGAAGCGTGTCAATGGGCGCGATCTTGCGCACTGCAAGCGGGTTATTCCGCATGTCGATGGCAGCGGTGAGATCGACAAGGTCGGTGCCGGCGTCGAGAAACAGCGAATCGGCGAGCGAGTGTGGTTGTTCGGAGCACAATTCGGACAGCCACACGGCTCTTGCGCTGAGTACTGCGTGGTTCCGTCATGGAAAGCCGTAGCTCTGCCGGATGGCGTTGCGCTCGAGCACGGCGCCTGCCTCGGAATTCCGGTTGTGACCGCGTTGGAGTCGCTTTCTGCGGCTGGTCCGCTGGAAGGCAAGTCTGTACTGGTTGCTGGTGGTGCCGGACGGGTTGGC
The DNA here is from genome assembly GCA_020354125.1 of Betaproteobacteria bacterium. GTDB lineage: Bacteria > Pseudomonadota > Gammaproteobacteria > Burkholderiales > Eutrophovitaceae > SG8-40. Next base: position 2,898,423 of record CP070643.1, read on the forward strand.
GCATACGCAGTGCAGATCGCAAGGCTGCATGGCGCACGGGTGATCGCCACCGCATCGAAGAGTAAGTGTGCGGATGTTGAGCAACTTGGTGCTGAGGCCTGCATCGATTACAAGGCTTCGCATCTGGAATCAAGATTGCGCGAAAGCGGCGGTAAGCGGGGCTATGATCTGGTGGTCGAATCGCGGTTTGCGAGCAACATCGCATTGAATGCGCGAATTCTTGCGTGCAAGGGAGTCATCGCTACCTACGGTGTCGACGATGATCCGGCACCTGCCATTCCGGTAGTGCAACTTGTGATGATGAATGCGTCTTGCCGTTTTGTCGGAATTTTCGGTCTGAGCCGGAAAAACCTGCAGTCACATTTCGAGCGAATCAATCAACTGGCTGGTGACGGGAAGCTGCAACACCGGGTCGGGCTCGAGGCGCCACTTGCTGAAATCGTCAAAGCCCATCAGGAGGTGCAGGAAGGCAAAGTGGCAGGCGCTGCCCTGATCAAAGTTGCGCAGTAGTCTTTCGACCCGCTGCGGGAGTTAGATACGTCGTGCGAGGAAATCAGCCAATACCCGCGCGCACTCTTCTCCATGGGACAAGGGCAAGCCATGCCGCGAATGAGCAAACACCTGCATTTCGGAGCCGGGAATGGTGTCGTGCATGCTATACATGACGGTGGCAGGAATGAACGGACTGTCATCAGGTGACAGTAGTAGCGTCGGCACTTCAATGCGGCTCAGGTCTGCCGTGAAGTCTGCGCCCAGCAGCAGATCGGCAAGGTCCAGACATACGTCCATTGACACTTTCTCGTGAACGTCGCGATACCAGTCGTACGCTGCGTCATCGATAGCATTGTTGTGAAAGCGCCACTGCATCATCTGTGCCGCCCATTTTTCCTGGCTGCCGGTTTTCACCATTTCGCGCCAGACATTGACGTTGCCGAGCAGCCCTCCTATCGGAGATGCATTCGAAAGCGTTAGTGAACGCAAGCGCTTTGGATGGGCGAGCGCCAGCGCGATTCCGATGGTGCCGCCGATTGATTCCCCGACAAGGTGGAAGCGTTCTGCTCCAGCGGCGTCAGCAACATGCAGAACATCGTCGACCAATCCGTCGAATGACCATTGGTAACCCTGCTCCGGAACGACTGACTCACCGTGCCCGCGCATGTCGAAACGGACCAGACGGTATTTTGCGGCCAAAACGCCGAGCCAGTCGGTCCACATGGCAATATGACCCGCAACACCATGGTTGAAGATGATCGTTTGAGCGGCCTCCATCCATGGGGGGGTGAGGTCGCAGATCTCGTAATAGAGCTTTCCCGTGGGTGTACCAGCGAACGGCATCATGTACTCCTCAAGACGGATATTTCACGGACAAACGAAACGGTGAATCTGCAGTCCTCGGTACCAGCATCGCAGCGGTCACGAACGCGCAACGTCATCAAGCGAATGATCGTTTCAATGCACCAGTCCACGCTTCCCGGCCGCGTTCATCGTACGCCACTGCTTCAGGTTCTGCCACCGGTCGAACAACGTCGCCTTATGCCGGGCAACCGTACGGAGTGCCAGATCTACCAGCGCCTCAATGGGAGAAGACTGGCAATTTTTGGACCCGATGCTGCACTGCGCAGTATTGGCCTGCGCAGAGGCGATCAAACCCCAGTTTGACTGCCCCTTTGCTCAAATTGAATCAGCGATCGCCTTGCCCATGTCATCGGTATGGGCCTTGCCGCCGACGTCCGGGGTCCGAGGACCGTCGGTCAGGCAGGTTTCGACGGCCTTGATTATTGCCGCCGAGGCATCGGCATGGCCAAGATGATCCAGCATCATCGCTCCCGACCAAATTTGCGCAACAGGATTGGCGATTTTCTTGCCGTAGATGTCCGGCGCCGAACCGTGAACAGGCTCGAATAGCGAAGGGAAGGTGCGCTCGGGATTGATGTTGCCCGATGGTGCAATGCCGATGGTGCCCGCGGTCGCCGGACCCAGATCGGAGATGATGTCGCCGAACAGATTCGAAGCAACGATGACGTCGAAGCGCTGCGGGTTGAGTACCAGCTGGATCGTCAGGCCGTCGATGTGGTACTGGTCGGTTTTGATGTCGGGGTAGTTCTCCGACATCGCCTTGAAGCGCTCATCCCAGAATGGCATGGTGATCGATATGCCATTCGACTTGGTCGCTGAGGTGAGGTGTTTCTTGGGCCGATCCTTGGCGATTTCAAACGCGTACTTCATGATGCGGTCGACGCCTTTGCGCGTGAAGATCGATTGCTGCGTAACGGTTTCACGCTCGGTTCCGGCGAACATGCGTCCACCCACCGAAGAGTATTCACCTTCAGTGTTTTCGCGCACCACCATGTAGTCGATGTCGCCGATTTTGCGTCCGGCTAGTGGGCAGGTAATACCCGGCATCAGCCGCACCGGGCGCAGGTTGACGTACTGGTCGAAATCGCGACGAAAGTTGATCAGCGAATCCCAAAGTGATTTGTGATCGGGAACAATTGCCGGCCAGCCGGTGGCGCCGAAGAAAACGCAATCGTGCCCGGCGATCTTGTCGCGCCAGTCGGGCGGCATCCACCAGCCGTGCTTCTCGTAGTTGTCGCAACTCCAGTCGAATTCATCGAACGTGAATTCGATGCCGAACTTGCGTCCGACCGCGTCGAGCGCGCGAATGCCCTCGGGCATTACTTCCTTGCCGATACCGTCACCGGCGATCACAGCAATCTTGTATGAACTCATCCTGATTTCCTGAGACGTTACGCAGTCGGTCGATTGACCGCCGCGGAACGAAGCATTTTAACGTAGCGCCTGTCGCGATGCAGTGGCCAAGCGTGTAAAGTCCGGCTTTCTTCATCGGCCGGGCCGATTCAGTAACATATCGGTCTTGCTGCCGGATTGGACCTCGTTGGAAAGGGTGACGCCGGCGAAACGGATATTGCGGAGGAGTAAGGCAAAGTGTTACCTGGAACGAAAATGCGCGCCGTCGAGGCCACGGATTTTTCCATCGATGCGCTTGGTCTCGTCGAGCGCCCGGTACCGGAGGTGCGCCGCGGCGAAATCCTAATCAAGATTAGTGCGGCCAGCCTCAATTACCGTGACCTCGCGATCCTTGCCCAGAAATACATGCCAAAGCTGAAGTTGCCGTACGTACCGGCATCGGATTGCTGCGGTGAGGTGGTGGAGATTGGCGACGATGTCAGCCGTTTTCGGGAAGGAGATCGCGTCATCCCCGTCTATACGCAGGGCTGGCACGATGGCAGGCCGACGCCGCAGCAGCGGACCGGGCGCACCCTTGGCGCGCCACTCTCGGGCGTGCTGCAAGAATACGTTGCGGTCCCCGAGGAAGAAGCGGTCACCGCGCCTGGCAACTTGAGCGACGTGGAAGCGTCGACGTTGCCAATCGCCGCCCTGACTGCCTGGTCGACGCTACAAGAAGGCGGTATCAAGAGTGGTGATGTGGTATTGGTCCAGGGTACCGGCGGTGTTGCCCTGTTTGCGCTGCAGTTCGCCAAGCTGGCCGGGGCGCAGGTGATTGTGCTGTCTTCGAGCGACGAAAAACTCGCCAATGCGAAGAAACTGGGTGCCGACGTCGGTATCAATTACCGGTCGACACCTGATTGGGATGCTGCCGTAAAGGATTCGACCGCCGGCAGAGGGGCAGATATCATCGTTGAGACCGCCGGGTCGACGTTGTCGAAGTCGCTCGCGGCGGTGACCTTCGGCGGCTTCATAGGAGTGATCGGATTTGTCGCCGGGCATGAGGCGCAAATCTCGGTGCGTTCGTTGATTGGCCCGATGATTCGCGTACAAGGAATTGCCGTCGGACCGCGTAGCCGCTTCGAAGCGATGAATCGTGCAATTGTCAGTCACAAGCTCAAGCCAGTGGTCGATTCGACATTCGAACTGACGCATGTTGCGGACGCGTTCAGGCGTCTCGAGCATGGTCAGCATTTCGGAAAGATAGTAATCAATATATGAAACGTGTGAAGCGTGGCGTGTCCACGTTTACCGCAGTTCACCGGTTTGCGGCGGTTCAACTGTGTAGCACAACGACGGGTAGCGAAACGGATTAAGGCTATGGATACAGCGGGTAGCGACTGGAGCCAACAACTTTACGAGACGCTGAAGCGGCAGAGCATCAAGCAGGTCAGCATGGTGCCCGATGCCGGTCACGCTAACCTCATCAGGCTGTGCGAAGCGGATGGCGAGATGAAACTTGTGCGGCTGACTACCGAGGAAGAAGGCGTTGCGCTCGCAGTCGGCGCCTGGCTTGGCGGCGACAAGAGCGTGCTTCTGATGCAATCGAGCGGTGTTGGAAACTGCGTCAACATGCTGTCGATGCTCAGCGTTTGCCAAGTGCCGTTGCCAATGTTGATCACCATGCGCGGCGACTGGGCCGAATTCAACCCCTGGCAAGTGCCGATGGGGCGCGCCACGCAGGCTGTGCTGGAAGAGATGGGCACACTGGTCAGTCGTGCCGATCATGTCGAGGATCTGGCGCCGCTGGCTGAGGGCACACTGCGCATTGCTTTCAACACGCTGCGCCCGGCCGCGTTGCTGATCGGGCAGCGCCTGCTTGGTGCCAAGACCTTTGGCAAATAGGCGGCGGATGCGGTGCGGTTAGCAGTGACAATACATCAGCGCGGCAATCTGATAAACGCCTGCGCTCACGAGAGGAAAAGAGATGGCTGAAGTAAACGAGACTGGGGGCGAGTCGCTGCAGCGGCGCGAAGTCGTAAAGGCGTTACTCGCCGATCGCGGCGATTTGCTGGTGGTGGCCGGCCTCGGCGCACCCGCGTGGGACGCGACTGAAGCGGGCGATCATCCGTTGACTTTCCCGCTATGGGGTGGCATGGGCGGTGCCGTAATGATCGGTCTCGGACTGGCACTGGCGCAGCCCACTCGCAATGTGCTGGTGATTACAGGTGATGGCGAGATGCTGATGGGGCTGGGATCGCTTGCCACGGTTGGCGTTACGCGACCGACCAATCTTTCTGTCGTCGTGCTCGACAATGAGGTTTACGGAGAGACCGGGCAGCAGAAAACGCACACTGCCTATGGTGTAGACCTGGCAGCCACGGCACGCGCTTGCGGTTTCGTCGCGGCGTCAGTTGTTACTGCACACGAAGAGATCGCGCCATTGCGCGCGGCCATTCATGCTGGTGCTGGTCCCCTGTTCGCCCAGGTCAAGATTTCATCGGAGCAAATGCCTCTGGTGTTGCCGCCGCGTGATGGTGCGCAGCTGAAGAACCGCTTCCGGGAAGCATTACTCGGCGCCGTGGCGCACACGGCGGCTTAGAAGATTGAAGCAGGTGCAGAGGCGCGCATCGCAAACTGAAACAGGCGATGACTGGCTTTGCCGCAAAGCAGTATTGAGAGGAGAAAGATTTCTGATGCGACCGTTGGAAGGCGTTACTGTCGTTGCACTTGAGCATGTCATTGCCGGGCCATTTTGTACCCGGCAGCTCGCGGATCTGGGTGCGCGGGTGATCAAGATCGAACGGCCCGGCGTAGGCGATCCCACCCGTGCCTACGATGACCGTGTCAACGGCCTTGCATCACACTTTGTATGGACCAATCGTTCGAAAGAAAGTATCACCCTGAACCTCAAACAAGACGAGGCCAAGGAAGTCGTCCTCAAGTTGCTGGAGAAAGCCGATGTTCTGCTGCAAAACCTCGCTCCTGGGGCAGCAGCACGCATGGGTTTTTCCTACGACGCGCTGAAAGATCGCTTTCCGCGGCTTATTGTGTGTGACATATCCGGCTACGGTGCCGACGGTCCTTATCGTGACAAGAAAGCCTACGATTTGCTGATCCAGGCCGAGTCGGGGCTTGTATCGATAACCGGTAGCCCCGAAACGCCCTCTAAAGCGGGTTGTTCCATCGTCGATATCTCGGCGGGCATGTATGCCTATAGCAATATTCTTGCTGCGTTGATCCAGCGCGGCAAGACTGGCAAAGGTTGCAATATCGATATCTCCATGCTGGAAAGCATGTGCGAGTGGATGAGCTTTCCGCTCTATTACGCCTACGAGGGTGCTCCGCCGCCACCGCGCACCGGGGCGTCACACGCGACTATTTATCCCTACGGCCCGTTCGAAGCCGGCGATGGCAGTGTGGTCATGGTCGGTCTACAGAACGAACGCGAATGGGCAGTGTTCTGTGACAAGGTGCTGGAGAAGCCGGAACTGAAAAGCGACGAGCGGTTCTCGTCCGCCACGCGCCGTTCCGATGCAAGGCAGGCACTGAACCAGATCATCGTTGAAGCGTTTTCCGGCATGACGGGCGAACAGGTAGTGGCGCGGCTCGACGAAGCAAAAATCGGCAATTCGTCGATGAACGACATGGCCCATGTCTGGAATCACAAGCAGCTTGCGGCGCGCGAACGCTGGGCCGAGGTGGATACAACTGCGGGCAAGGTCAAGGCGATGATGCCGCCCGGCATGCCTGAGGATTTCGAGCCGCGGATGGATGCTGTTCCGGGGGTCGGCGAACACACTGATGCGATACTCGCGGAACTGGGGTATGGCGAAAAACAGATTGCACGCCTGCGCAAAACCGGTGCAGTTTGACGCATCAGGAGATAAAGCAGCTGCCGGGCAGGACGAATGATGGAAACTGATGGAGACAGGAAATGACAGCAGCAGAAATTGAGTCGTACGCCCAGTTGATCGACGGCAAGCAGGTACAGGCGGCAAGCGGTGGCAGCCTGCCGATGATTGACCCTTGCAATGGTGAACCCTTCGCACGCATCCCGGCCGGCGATGCCGAAGACATCGACCGCGCGGTGCGCGCTGCGCAGGCGGCACTGGACGGTGCGTGGGGCAAGACGGCGCCAGTCGAGCGCAGCCGCATCATGCAGCGCTGGGCGCAGTTGATCATGGACCACTTTGAAGAATTGGCTGCGCTGGAGTCGCGCGATACCGGCAAGCCGCTGACGGCGGGGCGTGCCGACATCACCGCCACAGTGCGTTATTTCGAGTTCTATGCCGGTGCCGCTGACAAACTGCACGGCCAGGTCATTCCCTACCTCGATGGATACTCGGTTAATGTGCTGCGTGTACCGCACGGCGTAACCGGGCACATCATTCCCTGGAACTATCCGGCGCAGCAGTACGCACGTACGGTCGCCGCGGCGATTGCTGTTGGCAATGCTGCCGTGGTCAAGCCTTCTGAAGATGCTTGTTTGTCCACCATCAAAATCTCGCAGTTGGGTGTCGAAGCCGGTTTACCGGACGGCGCACTGAATGTCGTGACCGGTCTCGGAGAATCGGCAGGTGCTGCGCTGTCAGCGCATCCGGAGGTTAATTTCATCAGCTTTACCGGCTCACCGGAAGTTGGAACACTGGTGCAGCAGGCCGCAGCGCGCAACCACATTGGCTGTACCCTGGAACTGGGTGGCAAGTCACCACAGGTCGTTTTCGCTGACGCTGATCTCGACATGGCATTGCCCGTCGTGGTCAAGGCCATCATCCAGCATGCTGGTCAGACCTGTTCGGCGGGTAGTCGCGTGTTGGTCGAGCAATCGATCTATGAACAGTTCGTCGGCAAGATTGCTGATGCGTTTTCCAAACTGCGTGTTGGTACCCCGGAGATGGATCTGGACTGTGGTCCGCTGATGAATTCCGCCCAGCGTGACAAGGTCATTGGTTTCACCAAAGACGCGGTCGACAGCGGTATCCTGTTACTCGCCGAGGGCAGGCTCGCCGAAGGGCTGAATTCCAACGGCTACTGGGTCAAGCCGGCGCTGTTCGGTAACGTGCCGCGCGATCACAAGCTCGCTTGTGAAGAGGTTTTCGGTCCGGTGTTGTCGGCCATTCCGTTCAAGGATGAGGATGATGCAGTGGAACTGGCGAACGCGACCGACTACGGGCTGGTTGGCGCGGTGTGGACTAGCAACGGCGATCGTCAGCAGCGTGTGGCCAAGCGCATGGATTGTGGACAGGTTTTCATCAACAACTTCGGAGCCGGCGGCGGAGTTGAATTACCGTTTGGCGGCATGAAGAAAAGCGGGCACGGTCGCGAGAAAGGTTTTCTTGCTCTCGAGCACATGACAACGACTAAGACCGTCGTACATTTCCACGGGTGACAATCTGAAAAAGAAGCTGCTGTGCAAACCGATTGCTGCGTCACGTGCTCGCTTACTCCTCGCCTGCCTTCTTGGTGCGTCTCGTCGTGCACACGATTCTTTCGAAACCGGCGGTTCCTTGCACTCGACTTGCTCGCGACGCTTCTTTTTGCAGATTGAAGGAGTTGGAATAGGTTGACTATGAGCGATAAATTTTCGATAGATCATCTGCGCGAATGGATTGGCCGGACCGAGACACGTCGCGACCATATCGGAGCGACACAAGTCGGCCAGATGTATGCAACGTTGGATCGTGACGAGCCTGAGCAGCTTACCAACAGCGAACTGCCGCTCGCTTGGCACTGGATGTTCTTCGCGGCCGTGGCGCGCCACACTGACGTCGGACCGGACGGTCATCCGAAACGTGGCGGGTTTCTCCCGCCAGTGCCGCTGCCCCGGCGCATGTGGGCCGGCGGCAGACTGAGCTACCACCACGCATTGCGCGTGGGCGATGACATTGAGCGCACTTCGCGTGTTACCGACGTTGTTGCCAAGCAGGGGCGCACCGGGCAAATGGTGTTCGTCAAAGTAGAGCACGAAATCAGCGATGCGGATGGAGTTGCCATCAAGGAAGAGCACGATATCGTTTATCGTGAGAACCCCAAGCAAGATGAACCACAGCCACAGCCGCGTCAAGCGCCAGAAGACGAGACATTCTCTCGCGAGATTGATCCCGATCCGGTTATGCTATTTCGCTACTCGGCGCTGACATTCAACGGTCACCGCATCCATTACGACCGGAGCTATGTCACCGAAGTAGAAGGTTACCCGGGACTCATCGTGCATGGGCCGCTCACGGCGACCTTTCTGGTCGAGTTGCTGCGCGACAGCCTGCCTGATGCCCAAGTGCGCAGTTTCAGCTTTCGTGCTGTTCGTCCTTTGTTCGACATACATCGCTTTCAGGTCTGTGGTCGTCAGGGCGATGACGGCCGCGTCAGGCTCTGGACGCGCGATCATGAGGGTTGGCTCACAATGGAAGCCAGCGCCACGCTGGCGTAAGCCTCGAGTAACCGCCAGAAGATCATTCTATGAGTCAGATCACAGTAGATCATTATCAGGACGTTCGAGATGGCGTTCGCGCCCTTTGCGAACAGTATCCCGACGAGTACCACCGCCGTATCGACGCCGAGCGCGCCTACCCCGAGGAATTCGTTAACGCACTGACCGAAGCCGGGTGGCTGGCAGCGATGATTCCGCAGGAGTTCGGGGGTTCCGGACTCGGGCTCGCCGAGGCATCGGTGATCATGGAAGAAATCAATCGCTGCGGCGGCAATGCCGGTGCCTGCCATGGCCAAATGTACAACATGGGCACGTTGCTGCGTCACGGCTCGGAAGCACAGAAGCGTGAATACTTGCCGAAGATTGCCAGCGGTGAACTGCGTCTGCAGTCGATGGGCGTGACCGAGCCGACCACTGGAACCGACACGACAAAAATCAAGACTGTCGCCGTACGCAACGGCGACCGCTACGTTGTCAACGGTCAGAAGGTGTGGATCTCGCGAGTGCAGCATTCCGACTTGATGATCCTGTTGGCGCGCACGACGCCGCTTGCTGAAGTAAAGAAAAAATCGGAAGGCATGTCGATCTTCATCGTCGATTTGCGTGAAGCCGTTAAGTCAGGGCTGACGGTGAGGCCGATTGCAAACATGGTCAACCACGAAACCAACGAGTTGTTTTTCGACAACCTCGATATCCCGGCAGAGAACCTTATCGGTGAAGAAGGCAAGGGTTTTCGCTACATTCTCGACGGCTTGAACGCCGAGCGTGTGTTGATTGCGGCCGAGTGTATTGGTGATGGTTACTGGTTTGTTGACCGTGCCAGTGGCTATGCCAAGGACCGCGTCGTGTTCGACCGGCCAATCGGACAGAACCAGGGTGTGCAGTTTCCAATTGCGGAGGCTTTCGTTGAGGTTCAAGCGGCTGATCTGATGCGCTGGAAGGCTTGTGAACTGTTCGATGCGAAACAGCCCTGTGGCGCGGAGGCAAACATGGCGAAGTACCTTGCGGCAAAGGCGTCGTGGGAAGCGGCCAATGTTTGTCTGCAGACACACGGCGGTTTCGGTTTTGCCGCAGAGTACGATATTGAGCGCAAGTTTCGTGAGACGCGCTTGTATCAGGTCGCGCCGATCTCTACGAACCTGGTGCTGTCCTATGTTGCCGAGCACGTCCTCGGGTTGCCGCGGTCATTCTGAAAGCACTGCCAAAGCTCTCACCGCCGAGAACGCGGAGGAACAGCAAGATCAAAAAAGCGAAGAGGCCGCAAAATGCAACGTGATGCGCTTTGAATTGGCGGTCGGTGCGAAAGGGGAAGAGCAATGAGTAATGGACTATTTTCACTCGAAGGCCGCGTCGCATTGGTAACCGGCGGCAACAGCGGTATTGGGAGGGAAATGGCACTGGCGATGCGTGACGCTGGTGCCAGGGTGGCAATTGGTTCGCGACGGGCCGATCGCAATGCAAAGGTGCTCGAGGAACTCGGACCAGACTGCGCGGCGTTTCGGCTGGACGTAGGGGATGAGGCGTCAGTCGAGCAGACCATGAAGGGAATCGCTGACCAATTCGGGCGTCTGGACATACTGGTCAACAACGCTGGAGTGGTAAACCGCATATCACTGTTTGAACTGGAGCGCTCTGCCTGGGATCACGTCATGAATATCAACGTGACCGGCACGTTTCTGTGCACCAAACATGCGGCGCGTCTAATGCGGGCGCAGGGTGGTGGGAAGATAGTCAACGTCTCGTCGGTTTACGGATTGACTGCGCCGAGCAAGGGCCTGCAGGTTGCTTACACCACTTCCAAGCATGCGGTGATTGGCTTGACCAAGGTAAACGCAGTTGAACTCGCCGAGTACGGCATTCAGGTGAATGCGATCGCGCCGGGATTCTTTCTAACCGAAATGACCGCCGAAATTAAGGGCTCGCCGCTGGAGACCGCGTTAATTCGGCGCACGCCAAGTGGGCATCTCGGTGACACCAAGGACATCGTTGGCACCTGCCTGTACCTCGTCTCTCCAGCGTCCGATCACGTAACCGGAATGTGTATTGTCGTCGACGGCGGGTATGTTACGTCCGACGGCATGGACCGCGGTTGACGCTTCGTGAAAAAGTTGCCGCGCGCCCCGATTGCTGTGTCGCGTGCTCGCTTAGTCCTCATCTAAGTCAGTCGAGTATGTAGTTCCGGCATAACGTTCGCCTTGCTCACGTGAGCCTTCACTGAAACAACAAGGCAAGTTTTCGCAAAAACTAGCCTTGTTAGTTTTCTTGTCGTGCGCACGATTCTTTCGAAACAGGCGGCTCCTTGCACTCGGGTCGCTCGCTGCGCTTTTTCAACGAACGTCGGTTCCAACCACCGACCTACGACTGCCTAGGAATCGGTGTTGTTCGGCACTAATGACAATCGGGCGATCCAATATGGTTCGCCCGATTTGGAACTGCGCGACGTAACTGCTAACTCAGTCCCAGCAGTGTAGCGGCGTCGGTTTCCTTCCAGCAAGCGAGGCCTTCGACGCGATTCATCCATGCGACCAGATTGGGATGCTGGTCAAGCGGCAGCTTCTGCCATTTGTGAAGATGCATCGGTGCCGCAACCGCGATATCAGCGATGGTCACTTGGTCGCCACACAGGAATGGGTGCTTCTCGACGGCTTTATCGATAATACCGGCGAGCTGGTGAAATTTGGGGGCCGCCTCGTCGAGAATCTTTTGATCCGGTTTCTGTTCCAGAAGCGGCTTGACGACATTCTCGACCAGGTACGTGTAGCAGCTCGGGAACCATTGATTCGCCTCCCACAACAGCCAGCGGTTGACATCGGTCCGCGTTTTCAGGTCCTTCGGGTAGAACGCTTCCTTGTTGTCCTTGTCGGCGGCGTACTGCAGGATGGCATTCGACTCCCAGACGATGAAACCGTCATCGACCAGTGCTGGCAGTGATTGATTGGGGTTGATGGCAGTGAATTCCGGGCTTTTGAACTGACCGGTGAAATAGTCGACTTTTTCTTGTTCAAAGTTGGTGCCCATCAACTTGAAACCAGCCAGCACCTTGCGGCAGTTGACCGTAATCGGGTCCAGGTACAACTTCATTGTCATGGTTTCCTCCTCTCGGTGAGTTTGTGCTTATATGACCGGCACTTCCGGTGACGCTCGGATTAATAGCCGTGCCGCGATATTTTGGCCGGCTAGATACCGGTCGGTTCTGTCTGACCGGAACCCACAACTGTAACAGCATTGCCCCGATCCCACTATACTTGTGGGTTCGAAACAGAGTCGTGCCAATGTGGCCGGGGGGCGATCGACCAGTGTGCGGCGGCGCGCGCCTTTACCGGTCGCGCTGATCGTGTCAGTATCGTCGCGAAACGTCACAAATAAAACATAACGAGGAGACGGTCCACTTGGGCGGCGATGCCTGAGCCGGGTGGACGGAACAACAAACATCATGACGGCGGCCAGCACGGTCACAGATTCTGCAGCGACCGCAGCGCAGCATACCGATTCCGTGCTGTTGCGCGTATCGGGTATCACCGTGCGTTTCGGCGGCATCGTTGCGCTCGACAATGTGTCGTTTGATGTCCGGCGTGGCGAAATTGCCGGGCTAATCGGACCCAACGGGGCCGGAAAGACGACCTTGTTCAATTGTTTGTCGCGGCTGTACCAATGGCAGCAAGGTTCGATCAAGTTTGACGGTTCGGACATCGCCAGCGTCCAGAGGCACCGTATTGCCGAGCTTGGCATCGGTCGAACCTTCCAGAACCTGGCCTTGTTCCGGACCATGAGTGTGCGCGATAACATCATGGTCGGTGCCCACTGCCGAAGTCGCGGCGGCTTTCTCGAGAACGCACTGCGGCTGCCTATCGTGCGCCGTGAGGAACCGCGCGTCGCAGAGCACGCCGCCAGGCTCATCGAGCTGCTGGAACTCGAATCGGTAGCCGGCCTGCCCGCCGGTGAACTGCCGTTCGGCACGCAAAAGCGGGTCGAATTGGGGCGCGCTCTTGCTGCGACGCCATCCCTGTTGTTGCTTGATGAGCCGGCTGCGGGCTTGAATCACGGCGAGGTCGAGACATTCATCAACCTCATTCAGCGCATCCATCAGGAACTTTCGCTGACCATACTGCTGGTAGAGCATCACATGAACCTGGTGATGCGCGTCTCTGACCGCGTGGTGGTGCTCGATTTTGGACGCAAGATAGCCGATGGCACGCCCGAAGAGGTTCGGCAGAACGTCGATGTCATCAGTGCCTACCTGGGGAAGGCTGATTGATGCCCTTGCTCGAAGTTTCGGGGCTCAGTGGTGGCTATGGCGCGACGGACATCCTGCATGACGTCTCGTTTTCTGTCGAGCAAGCTGGCATTACAACCATTCTTGGTGCCAACGGCGCGGGTAAGACAAGTGTTCTGCGTGCGCTGTGCGGAATGTTGCGGGTGTCTGATGGATCGATGAGTTTTGCGGAACAGAAGTTGAACGGGCGAGCAACGGAGACGATCGTGCGCATGGGAATCGGACATGTGCCCGACGGCCGTGGTACGTTCTTGAACCTGACCACGGAGGAGAACTTGCGCGTCGGTGCAATGACGCGCAGCGACAAGGCCGGCATTACCGAGGATTTCGAACGCGTTTACGGCTATTTCCCGCGGTTGAAGGAGCGCCGTCATCAGCAGGCCGGCACTTTGTCGGGAGGCGAACAGCAGATGCTGGCAATTTCTCGCGCGCTGATGTTACGGCCGCGACTGTTGTTGCTCGACGAGCCGTCGTTCGGTCTGGCGCCACTTGTGGTGCAGGATATTTTCCGCATCATGCGCACCATCAACGACGAACAGAAAGTCGCCATTCTGCTGGTCGAGCAGAACGCCAGCCTGGCGCTTGAACTAGCGGACGCGGCTTACTTGCTGGAGACCGGCAAAGTCGTCATGTCCGGCCCTGCTCGCGAGCTGCGCGAAGCCGAGTCGGTGCGACGTTCTTATCTTGGTTATTAGACGACTTGGCATGGAAGCTTTTCTTCATCAGGTTTTTTCGGGTTTGGCCAACGGCGCAATCTACGCCAGCCTGGCGCTGGCCCTGGTGATGATCTACCAGTCGACACACCACATCAATTTCGCGCAAGGCGAAATGGCCATGTTTTCGACCTACCTGGCCTGGGCCATGATCAATGCAGGCTATCCCTACTGGATTGCTTTCGGGCTGACGGTGGTCGCTTCGTTTTTTATCGGGCTGACCATTGAGCGGGTCATTGTCCGTCGGGTAGCCGGCGCACCGATATTGACACTGGTGGTGGTGTTCATTGCGCTTCTGGTTATTCTCAACAGTATTACCGGCTGGATATTTACTTACACGATCAAGGTATTTCCGAGCCCGTTTCCGGAACAACCGCTGTTCGGCCCGTACATCTCGTCGCATGAGGCTGGCGTTGTCGGTGTCTCGCTGGTCGTGTTGTTGTTGCTGTTTCTGTTCTTCCGCTTCACTACGCTCGGTCTGGCGATGCGGGCGACGGCCGAGAACGCATTGTCCAGTCGGCTTTCGGGCATACGCGTCGGCTGGATGCTCGCCCTCGGTTGGGGGCTGGCGGCATCGATTGGTGCGATTGCCGGGATGATGGTCGCACCGATTGTTTACCTCGATCCGAACATGATGTCGGGGATATTGCTGTACGGCATTGCTGCGGCGTTGATGGGCGGCATTGATAATCCGTTCGGTGCTGTCGTTGGTGGCTTGATTGTCGGGGTTCTCGAGAACCTGATGGGAGCCTATGTTGTTGGAACCGAACTGAAACTGACCGTGGCGCTGATGCTTATCATCGGTGTGTTGATATTCAAACCGACCGGCTTGTTCGGGCGCCATTTCGTGACGAGGGTGTAATGGACGGCATGCACGTTAACAAAACGCGCCTTATCGTTATCGGAATTGCGGTGTTGGTAGCATTTTTGTTGCCGTTCGTGGTTGGTAGCTACCGTGTATTTCAGTTCAACCTGGTGCTCGTCTACGCGATCGTGCTGCTCGGATTGAACATGCTGACCGGCTACAATGGACAAATTTCGCTCGGCCACGGTGCCTTTTACGCAATCGGCGCCTACGTCGCGGCGATCATGATGGACAAACTGGGGGTGCCGTACTGGGCAACGGTGCCGGCGGCAGGCCTTGTTTGTTTCGTAGCTGGCTTCCTGTTCGGTTTTCCGGCACTGCGACTACACGGGCATTATCTGGCACTGGCGACATTCGCACTCGGTATTTCCATGCCGCAGATTCTCAAGTACAAGGGTCTGGAACATTGGACCGGCGGCGTGCAAGGCATTGTCATCCTGAAACCACAAGCACCATTCGGACTCAATGTCAGCCAGGATCAATGGTTGTATCTGTTTTCATTGTTCGTTGCCTTGTTTATGTTCTGGCTGGCATGGAATATCTTGCGCGGTCGCATTGGCCGCGCGATGGTGGCGATTCGCGATCATCCCATCGCGGCCGAGGCGATGGGTATCAACGTGGCGGCCGTGAAGACGCTGACCTTCGGCGTCAGTGCCTTGTATGCCGGCGTCGGCGGTGCGCTGGGGGCCATTGTGGTTCAGTTCGTTGCGCCCGATAGTTTTGTTGCGCTGGTTTCGATCAGTTTCCTGATCGGCATCGTGATCGGTGGACTGGCGTCGATCAGCGGTGTCATCTACGGCGCGATCTTTATCCAGTTTGTACCGAACATTGCGGACGAAATTTCAAAAGCTGCCCCGTGGGCGGTGTACGGGCTCTTCTTGCTTGCATTCGTTTTCCTGGCGCCGAAAGGTGTTGCCGGTTTGGTGCAGCTTCTGTGGGGGAAGGCAGAGGCCAGTTGGAAACGGACGCGAGCTCAAAAGACAACATTGCAGTCTTAAATGGAGGCGACCATGGCATTTAAGAACATGTACGCGGCACTGGTTATTGCAGGATTTGTTGGCGCACTTTTGACCGGCTGCGGTGAGCAGCAAAGCACTGGTGACCCGGGTGTAACCGATACCGAGATCAAGATCGGCAACACTAATCCGTACAGCGGCCCGGCCTCGGCCTACGGCACCATTGGGCGCGCGCACACGGCCTACTTCGACATGATCAATGAACAGGGCGGAGTGAACGGTCGCAAGATCAATTTCATCAGCCTGGATGATGGCTACAGCCCGCCGCGCACCGTCGAGCAGATTCGCAAGTTGGTCGAAGAGGAGCAGGTATTGTTTCTTGCAGGCACTCTGGGTACGCCGACCAACACCGCGATTCACAAGTACGTCAATGCGCAGCAGGTGCCGCACATCTTCGTCAACACTGGCGCTTCCAAGTGGGACAATCCACAGAACTTCCCCTGGACCATGGGATTCAACCTGAGTTATCCCAACGAGGCGAAGATTTATGCAATGTATTTGCTTGAGAACAAGCCCGACGCGAAGATCGCGATCCTTTATCAGAATGACGATTACGGTAAGGACTATGTGCACGGCCTGAAAGACGGTCTCGGCGACAAGGCGGAGTCGATGATCGTTGCTGAAACAAGTTATGAAGTGACTGATCCAACAGTCGACTCGCAGATCGTGTCATTGCAAGCATCGGGTGCAGACACGTTTTTCAATGTGACGACGCCGAAGTTTGCCGCCCAGGCGATACGCAAGGTCTATGACATCGGTTGGCGGCCGCTGCACATCCTCAACAACGTGTCGAGTTCAGTTGGCTCGGTGCTCAAGCCGGCTGGGCTGGAGAAATCGGTAGACATCATTACCGCTGTTTACTGGAAGGATCCGACCGACCCGCAGTGGGCGGACTCGCCAGACATGAAAGAGTACAAGGCGTGGTTCGAAAAATACTATTCGGAAGGCAACATTGAAGATGGATTCAATGTTCCGGGATACGTCATTGCGTGGGGTGTGGCCGAGTTGCTCAAGGAATGCGGTGACGATTTGACCCGCGCCAACGTAATGAAGCAAATGGCTTTGATCAAGGATGTAGAAGCCCCGTTGATGCTGCCCGGCATCAAGTGGAATACAAGTGCCGACGATTTTGCGTTGATCGAATCCGGACAACTTGCCCGTTTCGATGGAGAGCAGTGGGTGTTGTTCGGCGACATTATCGGCAACTAGCAATTTTCGGAGCCGGCGAGGGAAGCGATAACCTTGTCGGCGCCGAATGCTGCGGCGAGAGTCGGCACGCCCTAAAGCGACTCGAGAAACGCAATCAGCGCATCACGGTCCTGCTTGCCCAGCTTCGCGTAGTGGTCGCGTGATACCTCCGCTTCACCACCGTGCCAGAGGATCGCTTCTTCCAGTGTTCGGGCGCGTCCGTCGTGCAGAAAGTTGTGGGCGCTGTTCACGGTTTGTGACAAGCCGATGCCCCACAACGGTGATGTGCGCCAGTCGCGGCCGCCAGCCATGTAATCGGGTCGATTGTCGGCCAAGCCTTCGCCCATGTCATGCAACAGCAAATCGGTATAGGGGCGGATAACTTGATTGGCAGCCTGCGGGAACTTCTCGAAGTCACCGGTTTTCAGTTCGGGTACGTGACACACCGAGCAGCGGGCCTGATCGAATAATGCTTCACCACGCATGACTTGCGGGTCGTCGACGTTACGTCTTGCCGGTACCGACAAGGCGCGCAAGTACATTTCAGTGCCTGCCAATCGCCGCTTGGTAATCTCGGGACGGGCAAACAGCATTTGCTCGGCACAGCTCTTCTGGATCTCCGGGCAGTTTTGTTCCGGGTAGAGCGGGCTGCTCAACCCGATATCGTTGAAGAACGCTACAGAGATCTGTTCGCGCAAACTCGGATGGTTGGCTTTCAGCCCAAACCGTCCGGGCACGGTCTGCTGCGTTTCAGGGTCCCACACGTAATTGATATGGCCTTTGATGCCATCGGGTTTGTCACGTGCTGCCAGGTCGTCGATCGTTTGCTGCGGTATGGCGTCGAGCAGTCCGAGACCGAATAACGGTGGTGAGCGGCGCACACCGATCATGGCGCCGTCACCGAGCGGGCCAAAAGCCAGATCGGAAATTGCGATCTCGGGCGAGCGCAGTTTCACCTGCGTGCCATCATTGAACGTTACGGCTTGTTCCTTCCACGCAACCTCGAAACTCGCTTCTGCTGGCACCACGCCTTTGACACCGAAAACCTGTAGCTGGTCGCCATAGTGCGGATGAAAGCGTGGACCATTGTGCTCATCGGTGCCCGGCAGGCTTACCCGGATTACCGCGTTTGGTGCCGGCTCAAACAGCACAGTGATGTTCTGATCCAGCTTTTCACCGTCGGGTTGGACCACATGCGGATCGCCCGGCGCCATGCCTCGGCCGTTGCCGTCGTGACAAGTTGTGCATGCTTGGGCGTTGGACGTTGGTCCGCGTCCAAACAGCGCATTCTCGAACCAGAAGAACGCCCAACGGTTATGAAACATCTTGTGACCGACGGCAAACAGCTCCAGTTGTTCCTCACTCATGCCGGCAGCGGGTTGCGAGTACGCAGTCGAAGAAGTGTCAGCGGTTGTCATCGCACCGCCGGAAAGTGCCTTTGCTGGCAGATCGGGTGCCAGCACCGCCCGGGCCGGCGCAAGGGCGAACAACGCAGCGGCGATGCGAATGGTCAATGCTTTCATGCTCGGTTTATCGCGGCGGCTGTCGGGATTGATCTCGATCCGGAATCAGAGAATCTTCTCGCCGAATTTACTAATGGCTTTCTCGGAAAGGGTCAAGCCGAGTCCTGGATCCGGATTCAGCGTTAGCCAACCGTTCGCGATCTTTGGCGGATTTTCGAAGAGTTCGGCCTGCAGCGGATCGCGCTCTGGATCGGTGAACGATTCGACGATGCAGCCCGCTGGTGTTGACGCGACAATGTGGGCATGAATGAAACAGTCGTGATGCGGCGCGACCTGTACATGATTGAGTTCGCACAAGGCGGAGAGCTTGCGGCCTTCGGTGAAACCACCGGTCATGGTGCAATCGAATTGCAGAATGTTGACGGCCTGTTCGTCGATCAACGCGCGACAGCCCCAGCTCGTCAGCTCGCTCTCGCCGGCGGAGAGCGGGATGTTTGTGCGCTTGGAGAGCAGTCTCAGTTCGCGACGGTCATCGGCCCAGCGTACCGGTTCTTCCAGCCAGCGCGGCCGTAGCGGTTCGAGCAGGCGCGCGCCTTCGATCGCCGTGGCCAGATCCCAGCCGCGATTGACGTCGACCATCATGTCCTTGTCGTCACCGATTACTTCTCGTACCAGCTCGAGCCGTTTCATGTCTTCGGCCAGTGGTACGCCACCGGCCTTGGCCTTGAAGCCCCGGTGTCCCTGGGCTTTGAGCATTTCCATCTCGTCACGCAGCTCAGCCAGGTCTTTGCCATCACGGTAATAGGCGCAAGTTACGTAACAGGGCACCTTATCGCGGTAGCCACCGAATAACCGATACAGTGGCAGCCCGGCCGCTTTGCCCATGATGTCCCAGCAGCCAATGTCCACGGCGGCGGAAATGCGCATCAGTGCCTCGCGCGACCAGCCTTTCTCGTGCGCAGTGCGTTGTGAGGTCAATCCGAACAATTTCTGGAACAGCCGCTCCGGCGCCAGCGGATCGGCGCCGATGATCTGTTCTGCAATGCCGCTGCGAAAGCAATGAATCGCTGCCTCGATCGGCGTGTAGCTGGTGGCAATGCCGAATCCCTCAATGCCTTCGTCGGTTTTGAGGCGCACCAGAATTTCGTTGGCGCGCGGCACGACGAAGTGGCTGACCCAGTGTGGCCGGCCGGTGTCGGGGGCGCGAAGGATAAATACCTCGAGGTTGGTGATGTTCATTGCCGGATCGGCCGCTTCGGTTGACTAATGGATCATATACTGGTGCGCGACGGACGAGCCGGTCGACCGCCATGCGCAGGTCAAGACTAGAGGGGTGGCACTGGCATCCCAATTTTGTCCGAGCATTCCGCTAGCAGTTTGTTGAAAATTTCAGCAATGTGAGCGTCGCAATCAGATGACCGCTCTGAATCGATGCGAACGATCGCGTCTAGCCTCGCACAAGCCCACCTGGCTTGATCGAGGGACAGATTTGTGTTTATTGGCACTCGACGCAGGCACCTCTCGCGTCGATCATGCCGAAGCTTCGAAGACCTTGAGCGTGCGGCGCAGGTTTACTACAGTCTTCGCGAGTAAAGACTTGTGATTCTCGCGCGCCAGGCCCCGTACGTTCAACTGGCGCCGTCGCCCCTTGGTATCTCTGATAGTCGTCTCGATCAACTCGGGAATGGTCTGGCACAAGCGGTAACCGGAGCTTCGCGTTGTGTGTGAATCGATGGCACTGGCGCGCCGCATGGTATTCCGAGCCACGCCTGTTAAATCAATATGTTAGTGTAATTTTGCAACCGATTGCATGGTCACGGCACCCGGTGTTCGACCCCGTAGCGCCGGTAGATGCGGGAAATCGTGCCATCGGCCAGCAGCCGATCGACAATCACATTAACTGCGTCGACGAGTGCCTGATCTGAATTGCGCAGCCCAATGCTAATCTCCCAGCGCAATTCGGGCTCGTTGTCGAAGGCATATGCCAGCGTAAGACCCGACTCGGGGTGCTGGTGGATGTAGTAACTCATGCTCGCCGAGGATACGGCGCCCGCATACAGCCGATCTTTTTCCAGATCTTCTATCAGGTCCGCCTGAAAAGCATACGGCGAGACCGTCTTGCCGGCCTTGCCAAGGACCATACTTGCTATGGAATTGACCATGACGCCGACTTTCTGTCCGGCTTGAAGCTCACTGTAATCACTGATCGGAGCCGCACCCCGTGACATGCCTAACACTACGCCGGATGTTTGATAGGGATGCGAGAGGAACAGCCGCCCGTCGCTCATGTTCGGATCGTTGACCCTGTCGACAAGCATGTCGCAGTTGACGACTTTCGCGCGGCGGCGTGGCAGGATCCATTCGACGCTGAGCGAAAGGTCGAGCCCGCTGGCAATTTCGCGTGCCAACTCGAGTTGGAAGCCAGGGGTCTCTGGCTTGTTGCTCGAGTAAGGCAGCGCGTCCGGATTGAGGCACACAGAGATGGCGCCCAGCGCTTTGACTTCGGCCAACGTGCGAGCGTGCGCGGTCGGGGCCGCCGTTGACAACCACAATCCGGCGCACGCGCAAATCAGCGCACGGACAGTGAGTTGGCGGGGTGAACGTATCGATGGTTTCATGGGTTTTGTGGTTCTTCGTCGGGTTTGAGTGAACGAATGAAAACAACCATTGCGCCGATCTGCTCATCATTGAATACGGTCCCAAAGGCGGCCATTCGCCCGGGCTTGCCATTCTTGATGCGGTTGAACAGATATTCGTCCGAGCGCTCGGAATTCATCAGTTGCGGCCCTTTGCTCGCGTGGCGTCCGTAATCCCCGTGGCAAAAACCGCACACATTTCGAAATGCGGATTTCACATCGAATTGCTCCTTGGGGGTTTCGTCGGCGATGGCCGGTGCAGTAAAGGCAATGACCACGAGCAGGCTCGCGACGAGATTACGAAACTGCGCGTGAGTGTTTGATCCGTCCAATTGCAAAATTCCTTCACGAATTCTGTAGGTCTGTCCACGGGAAGTTCCGTGGACTTGTCGGAAAAACGATTTCGATCGCTGTTTCGCCGACACCAAGAAAACGTAACTGATAAGAAAAGAAGGGAGGGGACGAATCCCCGCCCTTCCGGTTTACGCGACCGAAACAATTCGTAACTGTTTCAGTCCCTGTTCAAGGAAGCGCAAACACTTTCAGCACGCCCGAATCCTTTGGCATACTCTTCCATGGTTCGCCGAACCATTCCCCGTAGCCGTCGCCGACCAGACTACCCCAGCCCGTCATGACAGCGATGTACTGCTTGCCCTTGGCCATGTAGCTGATGGTGCCGCCGTTGCTGCCCTGGCCGAGATTATGGCTCCACAGCTTCTTGCCGTTCTTGGCGTTATAGGCCACGAGTGTTCCCTCGGCTTCCGGGACAAACAGCAAATTGCCCGCGGTTGTCAACACGCCGCCGTGCGGTATTGCGCCCGGATAGGTGATTTCGAACTTCACCTTGCCGGTAATCGGATCGCGCGCGCGAATATGGCCCGACATTGGGTCCTTACCTGGGCCGTGCATCGTGAAGTCCGCGCCGATGTTGAGCTGCGCCACCGGTTCCGTGATTGGCTCGGTCCTCATAATTTCGAGGTCCATGCACCACTCGAAACCAACCTTGTAAAGCAGGCCGCTATTCGGGCTGTACGAACCCGCGTTCCAGCTATAGCCGCCAGCGATGGCGGGGCACAGATTCTCGTGCTTGCCTTCGGGCGGATCCCAGCGACCCACCAATTCGCCATCGGGCTTGATGTCTTTGACGAAGTTGATCGCGTCCACACCCTTGTAGACGTTAACCGGCTTGCCGCTCTTGCGATCAAACACGAACACGAAGCCGGCTTTGGTCGGATGCACGACATACTTCTTGCCGCCTCGTTCGATCATCATCAATTCGCCCGAGGCCGGGTCGTAGTCCCAAGCATCGTGCGGCAACACTTGATGGTAGCTCTTCAGTTCGCCGGTATCGGGATTCAGCTGGATTACCGAAGAGGTGTAAAGGTTGATGCCTGGACGCGGACCGTCGGTCATATAGTCCGGGCCCGCCCAGTCATACAGCGGGGCCGGGTTGCCCGTTCCCCACCACACGGTGTCGTTCTCGGCATCGTAGCTGCCAGGCATCCAGCCGCCACCACCACCAGTCTTCCAAGAGTCTCCACCCCAAGTGTCGCGTCGGTCGGAGGCCGTGCCTTCGTTCCCGGCCACGGTGAAGAAGTGCCATATTTCCTCGCCGGTCTTCGCATCCACACCGAAGATTGGGCCACGATAAGGCCACTCGCCACCCTGCGCGCCTATGATTACTTTGTCCTTCACCATCAAAGGCGCGCCTGTGAATCCGACCGTGAGTTTCTCGGAGTCGACCAGCTTCGTTTCCCAGTTGAGCTTGCCAGTTGCCATGTCGATGGCGACCAGCTTGCCATCCAGCGTTCCCATGTAAATGTTGCCGTAACCGGCAGCGATTCCGCGGTTGTATGGAGAGTGCGTCTGGCGGGCAACCAGGTCTTCGTTGAGCTTCTGCTTGTACGTCCAGATCATTTTGCCGGTGGCGCCGTCCAGTGCGTAGACCTGATTGTAGGGGCTCGAGTAATAGAGGATGCCATCAATGGCCAGAGGGTGGCCCTGCAGACCCCGATTGGCGCGCGAGGCAACATGTGACCACGCTTCTTTTAGTTTGTTGACATTTCGAGTGTTGATCTGTTTCAGGCCACTGTAGTGCCAAGCCTGATAATTGCCGTGATAAGTCATCCAGTTGCCCGGCTCCTTGTCGGCATTCAACAGACGCTTATGATCGACGTCCGCGAAAGCGGCAGTGGAGACGAACAACGCGGCTAATGCCGCCAGCAAATGGTGGCTCCTTCGTTGTATTGATCTCATGACTTAACTCTCCCTGAACCTATTGGTCGCCTGTTTTGTTTATAAGCAACGGGAAAGTTGGCAACCGTACCTATCCGCTGCTTGGTTCGGAGGCGAACCGGCTATAACCCGCTATGCGGCGCGGCCACCCCACTAGTAACGAATTGTGCGGACGACAGTCGGTGGCGTCAAGGCCAACTAGCCGCACGCGGGCACGGTCACGAGGCACAACTCGCCTTTTGCCTCGCATGATTGCTCGGTGCGGATACGCCTCGACAGGAATTGTGTGCCGCAGGTGCCTTGACTCCCCCGGCCGCACCCTCGGGCAACGGTTCCCGACACCGATTTCAATCTAAACGAGCAGTGCGGAATGGGTCTTCAGAGTTTCGATTCAATAAAACAACAACCAGCGGAATAGGTGCCTGCATAGATTGACCATCAAACGCCGATTTTGACGTCCTAAATTGATCAGTGTGACCGACCGATGTCGGGGGCGCGCAGGATGAATACTTCGATTTCAGTGATTGTCATTGGCGATACTTGCCATAGACATAGAAAGGCGCATGATAGCGCGGGCGGTTCAAGGTAGAGGCTTGCGTCCGGGGCCGCGGAGGCGCTGGAAACACGGGGTGCGACTTGTACCACTGTACTTCTGTCGGGCCGAGCACGGCTTGTGATTCAATCGTTATTAAAACGCGCAGAGGGCCTTTGGCCGTCTTAACGACTGATAACCTCGGGGAGGTAACAAAAGATGAACGTAAAGCGGAATGTCGGCATCGCCCGGCACGTCGGCTCATATAGTGATGCAGTGGAAATTATTGATGCGAAGCGAATTCTCTATGTGTCTGGCACACCTGGGATTGATAGCGATAGCGGCGAGCTCCCGGAGACCTTTTCCGAGCAGGCAGACCTTGCCTGGAAGAACGTCATCAAAATACTTGGTGAGGCTGACATGGGGGTCGAGGACATCGTTAAGCTCACCCAGCATCTGGTTCGACGCGAAGATCTGCAGTCCTATCGCGAAATACGTTCCCGCTACCTGGGTGAGTGTGCGCCGGCATCCATGCTGACGATTCTGCCAGGGCTCGTGTGGCCGAACATGCTGATTGAGTTGGAGGTCGTTGCTGCAAAATAGATTGCAGAATGCACGCATTCGGCAATTTAAATGAACCATAGAATGAAGAGGCGATACTGGCCGTTTACTGATTGGGTGATGGTATGACATCAAAATGGAGAAAAATACCATTCTTGCGTTGGTCCTTCCTGCGAATGATGTTCGGCATGAAACGTCTCATGACCGAATGGCAGGTGGGCGATGGTCGTGAAGCACGGCTGGCAGACTACGTTGTTGAGCGGGCCCGTCGCGGCAATGCCGCCGACGTAATTCGAACCATCGACGAGTACGGTTACAACGAAAGCTTCCTGATCAATGTCGGCGACGAAAAAGGGTTGATCCTCGATGCAGCCGTCGCGCGGGCCAACGCCGGACTCATACTCGAACTGGGAACATACTGCGGATACAGTGCGTTGCGCATGGCGGTCGCCGCACCAACTGCGCGCATCGTGTCTATTGAATTCAAGCAAGCGAACGCGCAAATTGCGCGACGCATTCTCGAGCATGCCGGCGTAAGTGATCGGGTCACCATCGTTGTCGGCACGTTAGGCGACGGTGGTGCGACCGTGCAAGCGTTGCGCAACTCCCACGGCTTTGAAACCGGATCGGTCGATATGGCGTTTATCGATCACGCCAAGGATGCCTATTTGCCGGATCTGCAGTTGATACTGGACAACGGATGGCTACGCCACGGCTCGCTGGTGGTGGCGGACAACGTCAAAGTGCCCGGTGCGCCAGAGTACCAGGCCTACATGAGGGAGAAGGAAGGCAAGTTCTGGCACACGGTTGAGCACGAGACCCACGTTGAGTATCAGTCGGTGATCAAGGACCTCGTGCTGGTCTCGGAATACTTGGGCGGACCAAGAACTGCGAGTAATTGAAATACGCCCCTTTGTGAGTGGCACGGATTGCTATTGGTCGAGCATGTGTGAAGAGGACACTTGCGATGTCAGATGATCATTTTGGTGGCTGCACGTGTGGCGCTGTGCGGTATCGTGTTATTGGCAAGCCGCAAGTCGCGACGGTGTGTCACTGCCGGTTTTGCCAGAAAAGGTTGGCAAGTGCGTTTGCCGTTCTCGCCGCATTTCCCGAGGAATCGGTCGAAGTAATTTAAGGGGAATTGGTCGAGTGGGAGCATCGCTCGGATGTGAGTGACCGTTGGCTAAGGATGCGTTTCTGTGCCGTGTGTGGGACGACGGTCTCACACACTTCCGAGATCAGACAAGGATTTTGCATCGTTGCAGTCCCGACGTTGGATGAGCAGGACTGGTTCGATATCGACAGGCATATCTGGACGCGGTCGAAGATGCCGTGGGTGGTGATCCCTGAAGCCGTAGAAGTTCATACGGGAGCACCACCGCTGCCGAGTCAGCTCAACTCGAATACGTAGTGGGCAATGCGAGTCACAGCGGCGGAGCCGCAACACCGATTTGTTCGAGTATCCCGAGGGGCGCGCGCCGGAGAGGCTGAGCGGAGTTTGGCGCAGCGCTGAGCAGGGTTTGGCATAGCGCGGAGCAGGGCCCCCGCTGTATTTGTGGGGATGCGACCGCGGCGCCAAACATTGGTGCACGGAAATTTCCCAAACCTGTTCGACTCATCTCAGCGCGATCGAAACACCTACTATTGGGACCGTGACGGGATATAGTGCACCCGCTGGCGGGATGCGACCGCGTAGCCAAACATTGGCGCACGGCAATCTCTTAACGCTTTACACGCATACGGGAGCGATTGCGATGGGACCGCTGGATTTGTTCCGCGGTGCAGTGCGCCGGCCCTAGGGATGCGACCCTGTAGGCGCGCAGGGCGCCGCGTTCCACGCTTGTCAGCAATTCATAGTGGTGGAGCTTCAACACCGATTTGTTCGAGTATCCCTCGCGGCGCCCCCCCAACCATCGGCTCCGTAAAAATCAAAACCAACTTGTTATTGGCAACGCGATAAAAAAAGTACTGCGGCGGAATCTGCACGTGCTTTCCGGTCGGCGCTATCGGTTCCATCCCCGGCATGGTCCAGGTTCCAGTGTGAGTCCCGGTCTGGTGCCATTTGATTGCGTAGTTACCGTCGCCGCGGTTTTCGATGTCATCGTAGCCGTGATTCCAGTCGGGAAATCCGGCGTACAACGCGTTCAGCATGGCGATGAACTGTTGCTTGTCGAGTATGCGTGTTGCGCTCACGAACATCAGATCGTCGGCGAGCGTCGTAGCGACCCTCTGAGTGTCATGGTCGACGAGACTGGAAACGTAGTCGATGAGAACTTGTGAGGCTGAAGTGTTCATAAAAGCAAAGCGTTCGCTTGTCGATGGTCCACTTGTCGGTTCTTAGAGTCTGCCACGCTTTGCCGCCGCGCGCATGGCGTCGCGCAGGCTGAATATGAGGGCGACGATCAGCAAGCCCATTCCGGTCCAGATGATGCTGCGGGCCGGCGTTTCTACGTTTTCCAGCACAACGAGTTCGACTTGTGGCACTGCGTCGAAGTCACCGACTTCGACCAGCAAAAACAGATACTCGGCGGGGTAGAGAATCTGCAGTGGCCCTACATCGACGGTTTGCGTTTTCGAAGCACGGGCCTCGACGTGAAGCGGTCGCTCTACAACCGTATGGTCGAGTTCAACCAGCGACGCTTGATACTTTAGCTCTCGCCGCTGTTGAGTATCTGCGATTTCATCAAGAGTGAAGTTCAAGCGAAGAGTGACCCGGTTCATTGCCGGTGTTAGTTCGAGCGGTACCGGTTTGTAAGCGAGGCCGTTTGAAAAACGCAGGATGCTGCCGTTGGCAGTCGTCCAGCGCGCCGCGCGCTCGGTCATCTTGACCTTTTTTGCCTCCTCTCCAGTCAAGAAAAGACAGTAGGCGTAGTAGACCGGCCCCAGCAGAATTCCCAGGACGAGCAGGAGTGGGATGGCCGGTCGCATTTGGGTGAGAATATCGACAGCCTGTTTCTACGCCGGCTGGGTCGAGCGCACAGTATGTTCTCCGACACCTATAGCTGTGACTATTGCGGCGAAATGGAACGAGCCCATCAGAATGAATACCCAGGCGGGGCGGCTGGCATCCATCAGCGCACCATAGATCGGCGGCGCGATGGCCAGCCCAATGTCCATTCCAGAGTAAACCACTCCATAAACACGTCCGATCGCATTCCCGGGAGCTGCTGCACGCACCAGAAGATCGCGTGACGGGCCGGCAAGCCCTGCTCCGAAACCAAGGATCGCCAACATCGGTATCATGATCCAGGCGGGCATGCTGCCAAGGGCGACGAGCAGGGCTGCACTGCCCGAAACGGTTAACGCCACGGCGATAACGCGATCGTGATACTGCGTTCTCGCGGCGGCGAAGCCGCCAACGATCAAACCGCCCGCACTGGCAAGCATGTAGGCGGTGATACACGCTGTCGCGAACGTAAATGGCACCGAATATAGATCGCGCAAGGCGGCGGGCGCGAAACTCTGGATGCCGCCGAAAGATAGCGATGCAACCAGGAAGAAAGCAAAACACATCCATACCGCATTCAACCTGAGGAATTGCAGCGAGTCGCCAATGCTGCCGCCTGTATTCCTTTGTGCGACCGATTCGGACACCTCTCCCGGATCCAGCAGGTCGCGACAAACAAACAGGACAGCCAGTACCGCGAATGCCAGCGCCGCAGCGGCCAGCAAGGCAACACGCCAGTTTGACAGCGTTGCAATCCCGGCGAGAAACACCGGTGCTGCTGCCCAGCCGAGCGCGCCGGACAATCCGTGCATGCTGAAGGCGTGCCCCAGTCTTGGGGTGCTGACCCGGCGGTTGAGCACTGTGAAATCAGCCGGATGAAAGACGCTGTTGCCGACACCCGCCACCGCAGCGAACAACATCAGCGCTACGTAGCTGTTGGCTGCGGCCAGTCCCAGTGCCGAAATGCACAAGAATGCGAGACCGCCGAGCAGAACCGGAAGTGCACCAATTCGGTCGACAACGAAGCCGGCAAGTGCCTGGCCCACACCAGATACGATGAAAAACACCGTCATCAGCAGGCCGAGCTCGGCGTAACTCAGACCGAACGCCTCCTTGAGCCACGGGAACAGCGGCGCAAGAAGCAAGTGGAAGAAATGCGATGTGCCGTGGCCAAGCCCAACAAGTCCAATAACCTGGGCGTCGGCGCGCAGCGTTTGCGTTGCAGAAGTCATGTCCGGTGAAGTGCGTTGGAATTCCGCTTCCGGCACTGTCTGGCCATTACGGACCCATGCCGACGCGAAAGTGTATAAATCTGCCTAGTGTGCTATCCGGCAAATACCTTACCTATTTCCAAAGCCGAATGCACAGCGAACTGTAGGCACGGTTGCCAAGGCTGTCTATGAAAGTCTGGCGCCGAATACGCGTTCGTATGCGCGCCTGCACGGTCGCATCCCCATGAATGGGGCCTCTGCTCTGCGCTTCGGCGCGCACCCGGTGAGGTGAGCAACGATGCATGGCGTGGATTGTCGTCGCGACTTTCGAAGTTTATTTGTGGGATAGCACGCTAGTTTAACGTGCGTACTGCCTGCGTGTCTTCGACCCGCATTGCGCCCAAGGTCGGGACCTCCAAATTCAGGTCCCACTCGGCTTTGGTTGCCGCATCCTTGATGAGCTTCATCAACCCGTGCAGCAGGTTTTCACCGAGAGACAGGTCGAGGCCATTGCCCTGACTTGGCAGCATCGAGAGAATGGTCTGGCCTTTTTCATTGCGTCGCGCCCGTATCCGGGTTACCACAAACGGTGTGTCGCCGAGCGGGTGTTTGCGATCCGGTTCCTTGGTTGCCTTCGAGAACTGCACTTGCTTGAGCGCTTTTTCGTGCTCCAGTCCGAGCAGTGCCTTGCGCGCCTCCGGGCTGGCCTGGGACTGGATCTCGGGACGCGACTGAGCCATTTGCAGTAGCACCGGCCAGAATCGCTTGACCAGCCGGCGCGTCATCCAGAACATAATCTCCGCCGATCCCGAGAAGTACACGTGAACCAGCAGCCGGTCTTCCTCAGCCATGAATTCGACGGTGATGCGCTCCAGGTTCATGGCGTGCAGTTTACTCGATGGGGCACGTCCTGATAACTGGCGAGCTTCGCTGGCTGGTCAGAATCCTCCGGTGATGCTCATGCCCTACTGAGCCGAGCGCTAGAAAACCCAACCGAGACCGATGGCTACGACCGGATGGAAGCGGTAATCGTCAATATCTTCGTTCAGTTGTGCTTGTTCCGCCGCAACGTCGGACTGCAGCTGGGCACATGCTGGGCCCGGCAGTGAGGCGCCGCAGACGACATTGAGTGTTGCGGTCGGTTTCTGATACAGCACACCAAGGTCAAAGGTGAATCGAAGCCCCGACTTCGACATCGTTCCAAAACCGAGGCCCAGATAGGGCGACGTACTGTCAAAATCGACTATACCCGACAGCGAGCCGATCGCCGATGCCGGGTACTGTACGCCGTTGATTTCGAAAAAGCCGCCAGTTGGTTTGCCTTTTGCAGTCAACTCGTTGTTATTTGCGTAGATTCCACCCGTTAGACGAAAGCTTCCTTTCATTGGGTGCCAGTCAAGCAGTAAGCCGGCGGTAGCAAGGTCGACCTCGCCATCGTATTCGATGTTGCTTTCAGTGAAAGTGTCGTCGTAGTTGAAAGCGTTCAGGGAAATACGCCCACCGAAGGACTTGTTGAAAGCCCAACCGATATCCAGTCCTGCTCCGAGGGTCCCTGCCTTGACGATCAACCCTGGGCCATCTGCCAACGCGTTTGCCGAGATCATCAGGGAAAACGTAAAGATCAGTGCGTTACGCATGTTTCAAATCCTCCGCGCTTCTGCGCCCCGCACAGCGGCGTCAGAAGGATGTCGCTGCACTGGCCGCTATAGTCCAGTCAATCGAAAATGTCGTCTGACTGAGATCGACATCGAAGAGGATTTCTTTAGCAAGAAGGGGACCTGGAAACCGAGATCTTTGCTCCCATTTGTGTGATTTCCGCCGGAGTGAACGCGTACGAACCCACGTCTAACGTCAGTCTTCTTGCTGCGCCGGTTTGTGTTCTGATACCAGTTGCTGCTGAACATTGGGCGGCACCTGCTCATAGTGGCTGAATTCGATCGCATACGAACCAGCACCGCCGGTAATTGATTTCAGTCGCGATTGATAGTTATCGAGTTCGGCAAGTGGAACCTTGCCGGTCAGTTTCATCATGCCGCCGGATAGTGCGTCATTGCCGCTGACCTGCCCGCGTCTTTGGGCGAGGTCGCCACTGATATCGCCAATCGCTTCTTGCGGCACCATTACCTCGATATCGACGATCGGTTCAAGAACGACCGGCTTGGCCTTTTCTACCGCACTAATAAACGCCTTGCGACCGGCAGCAACAAAAGCCACTTCCTTGGAGTCAACGCTGTGGTGTTTGCCGTCGTATACCGTAACTTTCACGTCCTGCATTTTGTGACCTGACAGCGGTCCGGAATCCAGCACAGAGCGAACGCCTTTTTCGACCGCCGGAATAAACTGGTTTGGAATGACGCCACCCTTGATCTCATCGACAAACTGGAAACCGGTGCCGCGCTCGAGCGGCGCGATGCGCAGATACACTTCGCCAAACTGACCGGCGCCACCAGTCTGTTTCTTGTGACGGCAATGCCCTTCCGCCGTCCCTCTGATTGTTTCGCGGTAAGGGATACGTGGTGGCCGGGTCGCAAGCTGCAACCCAAAGGTCTTTTCCATCTTTTCCATTGTCAGGCGCAGGTGCAGGTCGCCCAGCCCGCGCAGCACCGTTTCATTGAGGGTTGTGTCGTGCTCAATCCTTAGCGTCGGATCTTCCGAGCTCATGCGATGCAGCACATCGGCCATCTTCTGCTCATCACCGTGCCGCGTTGCTTCGAGGGCCAGGCCGAACACCGGCTGCGGGAAATCAAGTGGCTTGAGGTGGATATGGCTGTCTTCCTGTGCGTCGTGCAGCACGGCATCGAAGTGAATGTCGTCGACCTTGGCGACGGCGACAATGTCACCGGGTCCCGCTGTCTTGATTTCAACGTGATCCTTGCCCTGCAATCGATACAGATGGGAGACTTTGAATGGTTTGCGCGCGTCGCCAATAAACAACTGGGTGTTCGGTGTGACTGTGCCCTGATGAACGCGGAATACCCCGAGCTTTCCGATGAACGGATCGATCTCGACTTTGAAGACGTGGGCCAAAACGTGTTTCGATGGGTCGGGATCGGAGTGAAAAGGCTCCGCCTCAGCGCCTTCGCCGCGCAGAAATTGAGGCGGGTTGCCCTCAGTCGGATTTGGCATCAGCTTCGAAAACGCGTTGAGCAAAAGGTCCATGCCGGCACCGGTACGCGCTGACACGAAACACACTGGTACCAAATGACCTTCGCGTAACGCGCGTTCAAACGGTTCGTGTAATTGCTCAGGTTTTACATCGCCCTGTTCGAGATAGAGTTCCATGAGTTCCTCATCAACCTCGACCACCTGGTCGACCAGCGCCGTGTGCGCCTCGGCGATAGGCATGAGGTCGGATTCGCCCTCGGGCTGGAAGAAACAGTCGACGACTTCGCTACTGTTGTTCGCGGGGAGATTGATCGGCAGACACTCCGAGCCAAACTCAGCCTGAATGTCCTTGAGCAGGTTCGGTAGATCGACGCCTTCAGCGTCGATTCGGTTGATGATGATCATGCGGCAAAGGTCACGAGACTTGGCCCACTCCATCATGCGGCGAGTCATCAGTTCCACACCGGACGGTGCGTTGATCACAATTGCCGCGGTCTCGACCGCAGACAATGCCGGCAAAGATTGCCCGACGAAGTCGAGATAGCCGGGCGTGTCGATCAAATAGATTAGTGTGTCATCAAGGGCAACATTTGTGACCGCCAGCTTGACCGAGTGGCCGTGTTCCTTCTCCCGCGCATCGTAGTCGCCGACGGTGGAGCCACGCTCAACTGATCCGGCTGCCCCGATCGCCCCGGTACGCTCCAGAAGGCCTTCGATTAGCGTAGTCTTGCCGGAGCCTCCCTGTCCTACAAGTCCAATGGTACGAATATGCTGGGTGTCGAAGCTTCCCATCCTGTGCATCCTCCCGAATTTGCGGTGTTTTACTGTTTATATGCAGTGCCTTCGTGTCAGTATATGCGGCTCGCCGCAGGTTGCAATACAAGGCCTGCTGTGTCGCGGCGCAGCATCGGCAACGAGCCAAACGAGTCATCCGATGCAAGAACGAAATTAGCTTCAAACGAAAGGCAAGCCGGCACGGCGCAGCACCAGGACCAGCCTCACTAACAATCTTTGCTGCGGCGCAGGCGAACAAGGCCGAATGACTGAGTCGAACAGGCAAAACACCACACAATGGCCGGGCGTTGCACATGTCCAGTCAGTAAGGGCATAAGATGGCGAGGTATGACACTGCCCGTATCGAACAGGTGAGCGAAGAATCTGCTCCAGATGGATCGCGGGTCCGACCGCTGTTGTCACTGGAGTCTGGTTCAATGGCGCAGTTTGAACTCGACCCCGGGCAGGTATCACGGGCAGTCAGACATCGCAGTGTTGAGGAAATCTGGCTGGTTCTGTCGGGACGTGGACTGATGTGGCGACAACAGGATGAGCGGCAGAGCATCGTTCAGCTCGCGCCCGGCACCTGCGTGTCGATCCCGGTCGCGACCGCCTTTCAATTCCGCTGCGAAGGTGGTGAGCCGTTGCGTATTGCTGCCGTAACCATGCCGCCTTGGCCAGGAGACCAAGAAGCCGAGTTCGTATCCGGCGAATGGTGAGTCGAGGTGGTCGCCGTTAGTTTGCGGGATCGTGTTCGGCGATCAGGGCACGGGCCTTGGTGACCATTCTTTCTCCCTTGAGACCCTTGGCATCTAGATTACCGACGCCCTCATTGACCGCGGCGCTGGCAGCCTCGCGCCACTTGTCGAGATCGTCATCCGGCAGCGCACTGACCGTATCACCACGCCTGGTAGCACGCTCGCGCGCCGCATTCGCGTTCTGATCAAATGTCTTGCCGATCCACGCGGAAATGTCGCTGCCACTGTTCGCTCTCATCACCTGTTTGAGATCGTCGATCAGACCGCGATAGGCGCTCGGATTCATCAGTAGAACCGAGACTTCTGCGTAAGGCCATGGCGCGTTCGCTGGGGCTTCGGCATGTGTGGTGACCAGTTCTTCCAATCCGAGTGCTGCCAGGCTGCTCCAGGACAACAGCACGCCATCGACACTCGACTCTGCAAGCGCTGTTCCGATGGCGGAGCTGCTGGTCACAACCGGCTTCGCACCGATTGCGGTCAGGAACTGCCCTGCATCCGAGTTCGGTATTGCAATCCTCGCGTCTTTCAGGTCGGACAGTGACGATACCGATTTGTCACGCATATGAAAAACCGGCGCGTCGTGACGACTCGCGGCGAGTATGCGCATCTCCTTGAACTCGCGGAAAGCGAGGTCATTCATGTCGACCCACCACCATAGGGCCTGGCTCGATCCCTCTGAGCTGGTACCCTCGAGCGCCAGCGCAAATACGCTGAATCTCGGAAAAGAAGCACTCGATTGCTGCAGGTCAATCCAAACGATATCGGCACTGCGATCCTGCACGGCCTGAAACAGATCGGTTTGTGCATTCGCCGCATCCCGTGGCGCAGCCAGCAAATTTATTCTGCCGCCTGACTCATCGTAGATCTTGCGCGACCAGGGCTGGACAAAGTTTGTTACAAACGCCGAGTTCGCCGGTTGCGTATCCTGATACTTGAAAGTCACGCCATGAGCAAAAGCGTCTGCAGAGAAACCAAGCAACAGCAGCGTGGCACAAGCGAGCAGCGAATATGAGGCGGTAAATGCTTGCCGACTGATGGTTATAACGGTCACGGTTATTTTTTCTCCTATTACGACATGCGATTGCGAATCTTACTTGCAGCGCGTGACGCGACAGAAGATTCTGCATGGCAAAATCGATGGTTGATATTGATTGGATTTGCGTTAGTTTAGCAAGCTATCGGTTATGTGGATGAAAGTGCCGCTGCGGATCAAAGTACGTAGATCGCAGTATTAGACGGGGGACTACGATTTGTTACCTAGCGTAGGGAAGGAAACCGCTGAATCGATTCTGCGGTTCTGGTTTGGAACGGCAACGGATGACCTTGAGGTCTCCGGGCAGTGCGCCAAGATGTGGTGGAAAAAGAATCCGCAAGTGGATGCCGAAATTCGCCAGCGCTTTGCCGCTGTGGTGGATGCCGCTGCGAGTGGGCAATGTGATTCGTGGTTGGAAAATGCTCGTGGTCGGCTGGCGATGATCATTATGGTGGACCAGTTTTCGCGCAATATGTACCGCGATACGCCACGCGCCTTCGCTTTTGATTCATTGGCGCTGTCATGGGCCAAGGAGGGAATAGCGTCCGGCGCCGATCAGACACTGCGGCCGATCGAAAGGATTTTTTTCTACATGCCGCTCGAGCATTCCGAGTCACTCGAAGATCAGCAACGCGCGGTCGCCCTGACCACTGCTCTTGCTGCACAGGTGACTCCGGAGAAGCGAGACCTGTTTGAAGGGTATGTCGATTTTGCCAAGCGCCATCGAGACATCGTGCAACGCTTTGGCCGCTTTCCCCATCGCAACGCTATCCTTGAGCGAAGTTCGACTCCGGAAGAGTTGGAATTCCTGAAGCAACCGGGTTCGTCGTTTTGAACTCAGGAACGGACCGGTTTATCAATAGGGCAACCCGACATAGTTCTCTGCGAGCATGGTCTGCGCAGCGCGGGACTCGAACAGATATTCCAGTTCGGCCTGTTGGAGCTTGGTGCTGATATCGCCGTCTTCCGGCAACTGATGCAACAAGGTGGTCATCCACCACGAAAACCGTTCGGCTTTCCATATCCGCGCCAGCGCCCGGCGCGAATACTCGCCAAGTTCGGCGTCATTACCGGACGCATAGAAATCGATTAGGGCTGCGGACAGGTAGTGGATGTCACTGGCAGCGAGATTCAGACCTTTCGCCCCCGTGGGGGGGACGATATGCGCTGCATCACCTGCCAGTAACAGCGAGCCGAAGCGCATCGGCTCGGCCACGAAGCTGCGCAGCGGCGCGATGCTTTTTTCAATGGCAGGCCCGGTGAGCAGCGTTGCGGCGGTCTCCGGGTCGAGTCGCCCCTTGAGTTCTGACCAGAAACGATCGTCGGGCCATTGCTCGATGGTATCGGACAGCGAGCACTGCACGTAACAGCGGGTGCGGGTAGGCGATCGCATGCTGCACAGGGCAAAGCCGCGTTCGTCATTGACGTAGATGAGTTCTTCGGAAACCGGTGGTGTTTCGGACAGCAGGCCGAGCCAACCAAATGGATAGACTTTTTCGTAAGTCACGATGGCATCTTCCGGCACACTGGCGCGACAGATCCCGTGAAAGCCATCACAGCCGGCTATGAAGTCGCAATCGATTTCGTGCGTCTGGCCGTCGTGTCGGTAACCAACGCGGGGGCGTTTCGTATCGAAATCAGTAATCTCGACGTCAAGTGCTTCGTAGACTGTGGCAGCACTGCTCGCTTCTCGTGCAGCCATCAGATCACGCGTGATTTCGGTCTGACCATAGACGACGACTTTCTTGCCGTTGGTCAGTTTCGACAGATCGATGCGATGGCGTTCTCCTGAAAAGCAAATGTCGAATCCGGTATGTATCAGGCCTTCCTTGCGCAACCGGTCGCTGACTCCAGCGCGATCGAGCAAATTCAGCGTACCCTCTTCGAGCACGCCGGCACGAATGCGACCGAGTACGTAGTCGCGGCTGCGCCGTTCGAGAATGATTGTGTCTATGCCGGCCAGATGAAGCAGCTGACCGAGCAACAGACCGGAAGGCCCCGACCCGATGATCGCAACCTGCGTTCGCATACCGCTGTCCTCGTTATTGGAGCTTAACCAGAAGCGTAATGGCACTGGGCCGACTTGCCAATGGACAGTCTATCGCCTGAGTAAGAAAATGCAGGCAGATTGGCGTATGGCTGTGCAATGCGTCGTTATCTAACGGGCGCCTTTATCTCAAGGCCAACTGCTTATAATCCGAAACAGGCGAGGCGCGTCAAAGCGAAGCTTATAAATCTACGGCGGGAGAAGGGGGGATGGAGTCAATTCTACAACTCTACGGTTTGGCGATGGTGGTGTTGCCCGTCTACGGATTTGTTTCGCTTCGCAACAAGATTCGCCATGACGGCATGGTAAAGAGTGCCGCACTGTTGCGTTATATGGGTGTTGTTGTTGCCCCGATCGCAGGATACGCATGCCTGTTCGGACTGGCGTTGGCCGTTGAAGCAGTAACATCGTTCGACCCGATTTCGGAGGAGGCTGCGCGAAGTTTCGTGCTGGCCATCGTTCTGGGGGTATTGGTGTGGCTACTTTCAACAGCGATATTCTCCCTAGGCCTATTGTTTGTACAAAGTCTCCGAAAACCGGATCTGCAGCGACATTGAATTCATGTTGAACAGCAAAGATCAGATGCAAAACGCGCTGGATGACTGCCTGCGCATTGTGGCATTTGAGCCTTCCCATGCCGAAGCGTTTCGCGATCTCAACCTGGACTGGATAGAGGAGTATTTCGTTGTAGAGGACTTGGATCGCACGCATCTTGACTTTCCTCAGGAGAGCTTCGTCGATACCGGCGGAGCAATCCTGATGGCCGAGCTGGGCGGGCGTGTGGTTGGCTGTTGTGCCTTGCTGAAGCACGGCGACAGTGTCTACGAGGTGTCGAAAATGGCAGTCATGCGCGAGTGCCAAGGGGTAGGGATCGGAAAGAGACTGCTCCACGCCGTAATCGAGCATGCGCGCTCTCTCGGTGCGCGGCGTCTGGACATCATTTCCAGCACGCGCCTGCCACCGGCAATTGAACTCTACAAGAAGGCCGGCTTTGTCGTAGTGCCGCTCGAGAGCGACGCGTACGCGCGGGGCAATATCGCTCTTGAATTGCGATTGCCCGATGCAGAATGACATCGGGTCAAGTCGAATTCGGGTCAAGTCGAATTCGGGTCAAGTCGAAATCGGTTCAGACCGGTATAGTGCATACTTCTTACCGATTCTCTGGCTGGAGGTTG
Source organism: Betaproteobacteria bacterium (assembly GCA_020354125.1). Taxonomy (GTDB): domain Bacteria; phylum Pseudomonadota; class Gammaproteobacteria; order Burkholderiales; family Eutrophovitaceae; genus SG8-40. The sequence continues at coordinate 2,936,073 of CP070643.1, forward strand.
CACCCTAATGGAACGCAGCGGCACTCGGCACCGGATCATTAAAAAGGCACAGTTCGCACGCTGGATGTTTATGATTGGTGCGGCCGCTGTCGCCTTCTTTTGGCTCTTGAGCTGGGTGGCTACGAAGTATCTGGATAAGCTCGAACAATTGTCGCAAACTGATGCGGCACTGGCAGCGCAACGCATTTCGTCCATGGTTCAAGCGGTCTTTGTTGCCTCTGTCGTGTTTGCATTGCTGGTCGGATCCTATCTGGCTTGGTACGGTTACCGGGCAGTGCGCAGCGAATGTTTCCCTCCCCCCGGCTCATGGGTCGTCGAAGGACGGCCTGTATACGAGGGCAGCAAAGCGCGACGGCGGGGTTGGGCGCAAATCATCCTCGGCATCTTCATGGCTGTGGTGGCTTGTGCAGTGGTCTATCGCAGCTGGTCGCTGTTGCCATGAAGTTCGCTCGCCATTGGGCTTTGAAAGGCAAGGCCGGCAGGGACCTTTGAACTCGTAAGCTGCAAGAACCGGATAGTCCGCAGGCGCTGCCCTATGTAGATTGCGGGCCATCGATTGCGATCAAATGTCGCACGATCAAGTCACTTGCGATCGGAAGGAGGCCAGAGGTGAATGCAGCCACTAGCGAGCTAAATGCGACGAGCAGCGTCGAGGAACCGATCCTCCGCGCCTGCCGACTCATTGAGCAGTCTGACCCGTCGCCGTCGCTGGATGAACTGGCTGCCGCGGCAGGCATGAGCCGCTATCGCTTTTATCGAATGTTTATTCGGGCGCTGGGTGTGACTCCCAAGGCGTATTCGCTGGCTTTACGGCGTGAACGATTGCAGAAATCGCTGCAAAATGCGCCGGGCGTAGCCGAAGCGGTTTTCGACGCCGGTTTCGGTTCGGGTAGTCGAGTCTATGAGAAGCCGGAGGCTTTACTGGGGATGACGCCGGGCGCCTATCGCAAAGGCGCACCGGGCGTGCAGATTCGCTCTGCAATCGCTAACAGCGCGCTCGGATTATTGATGGTGGCGGCAAGCGGCAAGGGGGTATGCATGATCGAATTTGGTGAGACACGATCCGAGCTGCGCGCAAACTTGCGCCGACGATTTCCCGAAGCGGATCTGGAGCCAGGTGACGATAAGCTGGACCGTTGGCTGCAGCGCGTTATCGATTATCTGCGCATGCCGTCAGGGTCACTGGATTTGCCGCTCGACATACAGGGGACGGCGTTTCAACAGCAGGTGTGGCAAGTTTTGCAGAGTGTGCCTGCTGGCGAGACGGTCACTTATGCACAGGTTGCGCAACAAGTAGGCAAGCCGACCGCGGTTCGTGCGGTTGCGCGCGCCATCGCGTCGAACCGCCTTGCCGTAGCCATTCCCTGCCACCGCGTAGTTGGCAGTGATGGCCAGCTGCGTGGCTACCGCTGGGGTCTGGAGCGCAAAAAGCAGCTTCTGGATCGCGAAAATCAGGCCAGCGCAAGACCTGACAAGCGCAAGGGGCGTTGAGGTTTGGCGTGTGCTGAACTGCGCCGGTACTGCAGTTATTCGCCGTCCGAGAGCAATGGATCGACGTGCTCCCGGAACCACGACGGCATCTTCGCACCGCGGGTTCTGGACCGCAGTATTCCTTGCCGGTCAATTACGAATGCCGTCGGGGTTGCGTAGATTTTCTGAAAGCCGCTCTGTTCGAGTTCGTCTGTCATCAAACCGTCGAGGTTGTAGATACCGAGCATACGCTCAACTCGCGCGCGGTCTTCAATGCGGTCTACTCCCACCATGATGACGGTGAAGCCTTTGTCGTGGTTGTTCTCAAGATAGGTTTCGATATTGCCGATCTCATACGCACAGAACTTGCAGTAACTGGAATAGAAGTTGACCAGAACGACGGTCCCGCGCATCGCGGTCAGGTCGAATGATTCACCAGAGAACAGCGTGCCTTTGAGGCGCGGCGCCGCTTCGCCGATTTGCGGCACCGCATGTGCGCTGGTGCCGCAAACAAACAACAGAATCAATGCGCATCTCGAAAGTACAGATAGCATTATGTGGACTTTACGAAAGAATCAAACGGCGATGAGACCGTTCCGGTCTGGCTTCAAATATACTCTCCCGGGTTCGGTCAGGTGAGATGCAGCTGATACTTCTTCTCACCTTGCTACCGATGTTAACGCTTATCGAGATGTTGCAGGAGAGTCAAAACTTCAGCAATCCTCAGACCTGTTCAAGTAAGTCAGGATAAGGCATGGATCCAGGCAGACGAACATTCATTCGTGATGTTGGCAGCTCGAGCGTGATCGCACTGCTGGCGTCGTACGGTCTGTTGCCGGAGTCCGCGTACGCCGAACTATGGAACAAGGCGGCGTTTGAAGCGACTTCTCTCGAGGAAGCGCTTGTTAATGTGCTCGACGGAGCGCGGGTCGCTGATAATCGGGGCGACCGTAATGGCGTGGGGATCATCGCGCCCGAAATCGCAGAAAATGGTGCCATCGTGCCGGTTGGTGTGGTAGCCGCAGTGCCGGACATCGAGTCGATCGCCATCTTGTGCGAAGACAATCCGCAGCCGCTCGCGGCAATTTATGATATTCCTCCGGGGGGGCTGCCGGAAATAAGAACACGCGTGAAGATGGCAGCTTCGTCCAACGTCGTTGTCCTCGTCAAAGCGGCCGGTGTATTCCACATGGCGTCAAAGGCAATCAAGGTGACCCGCGGAGGGTGTGGCTGATTGGATCAATGCGCGAGATGACTGAGAATGGCTAAGGGGATGAGAGTGCGCGCACGCAAGAAGGGCGACGCAACCGATGTCAGGGTGCTGATCCGGCACGACATGGAGACGGGCCGGCGCAAGAATGAAGACGGTGAAGTGGTCGCGGCGCACTACATTCAGAATGTGACCGTGCGGCACGGCGAGCGGGTCGTGTTGTTCGCGCAATGGGGACCCGCTGTGTCCAAGAACCCGTATTTTGTGTTCAAGTTTCGCGGCGGTGCGTCTGGCGATCGTGTCGCGGTCACCTGGGTGGACAACAAAGGCCAATCGGGGACGGGCGACACTTTGATTACGTAGCCACCGCCTCCGTTCCGGGAAGGCTCTAGTCTATCGACTCGGCGCTGATCAGGCCTTTGTCGAGTAACGAGCGGAATATGTTGTGCGTGTTCGAGATGCCTTCTTCCAGTGGCATCTGGCCGTAGTCGCCAAGAAATTCGCGCAACGGGTCATCCGACAAGGCCATCGGAAACGGCAGCGCCGGTCCGCTGGCAGTGATGCTCGAACCCGGCGCGACTTTCTTTAAAACCTCAAGAGACTGTTCGACTGTCGAGGAGAAGCCATTAATGTCGAAAACGACGGCCTGGTCGCGCGGCTGCGAGACTGCCTTGATGAATGCGCTGGCGACCTCGCCGGCATGCAGCCACGACACGGCGCCGGTAAACGGAATGGTGTAGGGCTTCCCGGCCGCGGCGGCCAGGATAGCGACGGTCGTCTTGGAAGTCATTCCCTGGTCACGTCCGATTCCGTAAACGACTCCGGGGCGCATTCCAACGCTGGGAACTCCCCAGTCCTGCAAATAGACTCGAGCCGTTTGTTCATTACAGAACTTGTAGGCTCCGTACAGTGTGGGCAGCGTTTTGGCATCGAAAACGCCGTGCGCGGCGATCGAACTGGCATAACTGAGGCGGGAGATCTTGTGCTTGCGGGCAGCTTCGAACACATTGACGGTACCCACCACATTGACCTTGGCGCCGGCGATGGGATCCGCTTTGCAAAACGGAACTTGCAGAGCGGCCAGATGAATGATCGATGTCGCCTTGCTGACTTCCATCGCTTTCATCATGGTGTTTGGCTCAGAGATGTCTCCGACAAGCCATTTCACCAATCCAAGTTCAGACTCGGACATGAGCAATTTCGGACGCCGCGTGTCTTTTTGCACATCAAGCGCAAACACCGGCACCTCGGCATCGACCAGTAGTGAAAGCACCCAGCTGCCGATGCAACCACCGGCTCCAGTCAGTAGAACCGGTCCATCGAAGTCTTCGGCGTTAACTTTGTATCTGTTGTGCATCGGTTGGTTGTTCCTGTCTTCTGAAATGATTGCTCTGCGCGGACATTGAATGCCGAATCAGATCTCCATTGGCAGTTCGGGGTCTGCGGCCCATTCGGTTAGCGACGCATCATATACCTTGACGTTGTTGTAGCCGAGCATCTCCAGAGCCAACGCGACACTAGTGGCCGCAATGCCGCCGCCGCAGTAAGTGATGACTTCTGGTTTGCGCATAGCATCCGCAAACATACTACGTAACTCGTCCTCACTTTTGAACGTGTTGTCGTCATTCACATGATGCAAGGCCGGGATGCTGACGCTGCCGGTGATATGTCCGCGGCGCCCGTAGTTCACGCCTCCGGTTCCGGCATGTTGTTCCGGTCGCAAGGCATTAATGGTACAGGTATCAGCGGATTTGATAGCCGCGAGCACATCGTCGCGCCTGGCGACCATTTCCAGGTTTGGTTCGCGGACCGAAAATCGGCCGGCTGCGTGTGCTTGCGCCGGTCCGGTCTCGATGGCCCGTCCCTCTGCTTGCCATTTCTGAAAACCACCGTCGAGAACGGCAGCTTGCTGGTGTCCGAACACCCGCAGCATCCACCACAGCCGCGTCGCCCACCAATGGTTCGTAGTGGAGTATGTGACTACGAAACTATCATCCGACACACCGTAACGCGACATTGCATCGGCGAACGTCTGTGCATCGGGCAGCATGAAATGCAGTTTTGGATCGGGCTTGGAGAGTTCGTGTTCGACGTCAACGAAGACAGCGTGCGGAATGTGCCCCTTTTCGAAATCCTCGCGCGCCGGGACAACGTCATATAGTGAGAAGTCCGGTTTTGGTGGCAGCAGAGTCGAGGGATCGAGAATCCGCACCTTGGGGTCATCGAGATGCGCCGACAGCCATTCGGTGCTGACCAGAAAGCGCGGATGGGTTTCAGTATTGTTCATGACTATCTCTCAAAGTGAATGCGAAAAACCGGATCGGACATCAAAAGTGACCACGGATATTCACCAGCAAGAACTGGCCGCCGGCGTCAATTGCGCCCGCAATGTATGGTTCAAAATTCGCCTCGAGCTCGAGCCAGCGGTATTCCAGGCCGAGGCTGATTTTCCTGGAAACGTATACGTCAGCGCCGAACAGCAACTGATAGCCGAGTTCCCTCTCGGTTTCATCAACACCTCCGCCGCTTCCGTTGACACTCAGATTGACCAGGTAGTAGCCGACGCCGACGCCGCCATACAGGTCTAGTACGTTCAACGGCGCGATGAACTTGATGACCGCGCCCAGACCGCTGCTCTCGAGATCAGTGCCGGCATCCGCGCTGCTAAGAATGCCGGGCGATATGCTCGTCGGTGTCAGGAAGTCCTGGTTCCATCCGAGAAAGTCTGCCTCGAGTGCGACGTTTGACGACGCGCGGTAACCTGCGCTGAAAAAAAGCGCTCCGCCGGCATCCTGGCTACTCAGCTGCGAATTATCTTCTTCGGCATAAGCGCCGAAGCCGCCACCGATGTACCAGCTTCCGATACGGTCTTTGCCGGCAGAGGACTGCGCCAAGGCTGAAAAGGTAAGGGTGAGAGCGGCGATGACGAGCAGCGTGAGCGCTGCGTGCCGTATGCAGGACTTTATCGGCAAAACCTCTGAGCCGGAGTCAAGAAAGATGTGTGCGTTTCGGACGATCACGAAAACATTCTCCAGGGCGCGCAAGCCAGCGCGAATGTTTCTAAAGATGACGGCATTCAAAAAACACAGCAAAAACGGATACTTGGTAAAGGCATGCGCAGCGTTGCCGCGCCGACGCTAGCAAGGGGGTTCAAGCGACAGCGCGTATGCTGCATGATTAACCAACTTAGCAAGCAGCGGGACATGACCAATGAGCAATGATACCGCGTACCTTGACGCGCTCTATAACAACCGGGCCGCCGTTCCCGATTTTCAGGACTATTTCGATCGTTGGGCGAAGATATCGGAAGTAACCCGCCGTTCGATGAATGACCGGTGTGAGAAGGACGTCCCCTACGGCGACGACATCATGGAGACGATGGATGTGTTCTTGCCGAAAGGACAAAGCAAGGCGCTGCTGATGTTCGTGCATGGCGGTTACTGGCGCTCACTCGACAAGTCACAACATGGATTCGTGGCAGCGCCGTTTGTCGATGCGGGTGTCGCGGTCGCGGCGATCAACTATTCACTTTGTCCCGCAGTAGCGATGGAACACATTGTCAGGCAGATGATCGCGGCAAGCGTTTTTTTGTATCGCAACGCATCGGATTTTGGTATTCCGAGAAAACGAATGTTCGTCGCCGGCCACTCCGCCGGAGGCCACTTGGCGGCGATGGCGCTTGCCTGTTTGTGGCCACAGGCAGCACCAGGACTTCCGCGAAAATTATTCCAGGGAGCGCTGTCGATTAGCGGACTGTACGACTTGCGTGTGCTCACCTCGATACCGTCAATCAATGATGATCTGAGAATGACTCAGGATTCAGCGAACAGGCTCAGCCCGGCATTAATGGACCCGCCAACAGATGCGCCGCTGTCTATCGCGGTGGGTGGACAGGAAATCGGCGGCTTCAAGGATCAACACAGAATCATTGCCCAGGCATGGCCCGCGAACATGGGAGCCGATGTGCCGTGCCCCGAGGATAACCATTTCAGTATTCTGGAAAAATTTGCCGACGGGCAAAGTGAGTTGTATTGCGCAACCATGCGCATGATGAGTTTATAAGGCGCAACCATGCGCATGATGAATTTATAAGGCGCGGCTGCACGCATGATGGACCTATGAGGCGCAACAATGCGCAAGATTGATTTGTAAGGCAGCGTTGACTTGTTGCGCGCTTGCCCCAATTACTGGTTAAATAATCAGTACTATGGAAAGTAGTCGGCGAAAGAGTTTTGTTCGGAACGATGGTCTTGATCGAAACCGTTATTATCAAGACGGTGGCCTTTATAAAGAAGCTGCAGGCGAGCAACAGGCTGGTTTGAGGCCGGATGGCCGGCAGCGGCACAAGGGACGTGGCACCGGGATCAACCCGGAAGGCCGCTTCGAGCAGACCGAAAGGCAGCGCGTAGATGACGGGTGGGCGACTGTGCGAGTCGAAGAACGCGTCGCCTTGAAAACGCAAACCAGCGTTGAACATGCAAACTCGATTATCACGCGCAACCGATCACCGGACGTGCCGTTCAACTACTCCATCAACCCTTACCGCGGCTGTGAACACGGTTGTACCTATTGCTTCGCGCGGCCCACGCACGCGTACCTGAATCTTTCCCCCGGGCTGGACTTTGAAACCCGGCTGATCGCGAAGGTGAATGCCGCGCAATGTTTGGAGCGCGAACTGTCGTCTCCCCGTTATGTTTGTGAAACGATCGCAATGGGCACAAATACGGATCCGTATCAGCCGATCGAGCGCAAGTATGGGATTACCCGCTCGCTACTCGAGGTTGCCGCGCGTTATAACCAACCAATAGGTATTGTCACCAAGAATGCGTTGGTGGAACGTGACCTTGATCTCCTCGCGCCGATGGCGAAACGTGGTCTTGTGGCCGTTCACGTATCGGTTACCACGCTCGATCATCGGTTGGCGCGGCGCATGGAACCGCGCGCGTCGGCACCATCGAGAAGAATCGAGGCCATTCGTAGATTAAGTGATGCGGGAGTGCCGGTAGGGGTTATGTTTGCCCCAGTGATTCCGTTTCTGACGGACTCAGCACTGGAATCCGTTCTCGAAGCCGCGGCGCACGCCGGCGCAACACAGGCCGGATATATTTTGTTACGGCTGCCGTACGAGGTTAAACATTTGTTTCGAGACTGGCTCGAAGATCGCTTTCCACTCAAGGCAGCTCATGTCATGAGCCGGGTTCACGCCATGCGCGATGGGCGTGACAATGACCCCGGCTTCGGATCGCGCATGGTTGGCCGTGGCGAGTTTGCTGAGTTACTCGGCAAGCGGTTTCGGATTGCTTGTCGGCGCTTCGGGCTCAATCTCAACCAACGCGTTCTGGACACGTCTCAGTTCCGCCGCCCCGAGCGCAGCGGACAGATGGATCTTTTCCAATGAACGCTTTCATAGCCATGGTACGCAGGGCCGCCAGGTCCCGACAGCGATCGCAGTGTCTTTGTCTGGCATGGGCTTTCTCGACGATAATTGGATGATGCGAAGGAAGATAATTAGGCGCGGCGAGTTCTCACGTGTCGGTGGATTTTGGCGCGGCGACTTCGCCCGCGCGGGGGAGTCGTTCTGATGCGCAGGATATACACGGCGGAGACGTTGCCAGATGCCCATCTCGTCGTTGGTTTGTTGGCTCAGGCGGGGATTGCCGCGAAAGTGTTCAACGAGAATGCACAAGGTGGCGTAGGCGAGATTCCGTTTACGCATACCTGGCCGGAGGTGTGGCTGGAAAATGAGGACGACGCCGAGCGCGCGCACGAAGTCATTCGCACACTTGAGCGTGGCGGCACGAATCAGCAAGTCGAGTGCCGCAAGTGCGGTGAATCGAATCCGGATAATTTTGAGATTTGCTGGAACTGCGGAGTGACGATTGAATCGTAATTCCCGTGCCGCAAAGCGAGCATTTTTTCGCAGGGCTGCTGCACTGGTGCTCGCTCCCACTTTGCCGTGCATCGCGAAAGGAGCCCAAAGCATGAATGTTTGTTTGTTCGCCGACCAAGGGCTCGCCCGTTATGGCTTCCCGGAAGGCCACCCATTCGGAATCGACCGGCAGGATGCCTTTTTGCGTGAGGCGAACGAGCAGGACTTGCTGAATAAAGTACAGGTCAAGAAAGGCAGGGGTGCGCAGGACGCCGAAATTGAGCGATTCCACCAACCCGGCTACGTTGATTTGGTGCGCACCGCCGAGTCGAAGGGGCTAGATTACCTCGACGCGGGTGATACGCCGGTCTTTCCGGGTGTGTTTGAGGCGTCTGCCTACGTCGTCGGCGCAGCACTGGATGGGCTCGATGCCGTTATGAATGGCGAGTGCGCGCGAAGCTTTCAGCCAATTGGCGGTTTGCATCATGCTGGTCGCAATCATGCGGCCGGATTCTGTGTCTTTAACGACCTCGGTGTGGTTATTGAGACCCTTCGCCAGCGCTATGGCGTCAAGCGCGTTGCGTATATCGACATCGACGTGCACTTCGGAGACGGTGTGTTCTACGCCTTTGAGGAAGACCCGGACCTCATCATTGCTGACATACACCAGGACCCCCGTACTTTCTATCCCGGTACCGGTTTCGCCTATGAAACGGGCAAAGGCGACGCGGTTGGAACCAAGCTCAACATTCCCCTGGTTTATGGCTCGGGCGACGGCGAATTTCGCGACGTGTGGCCGCAGGTTGAGCACCATTTGGAGAAATACGCGCCTGAATTCTTTGTCTTCCAGTGCGGGGCGGATGGCCTGGACGGTGATCCGCTCGCGGGCTTGCGCTACACCCATGCATCACATGCTTACGCCGCCAAGCGGCTGCTTGAACTGGCTCAGGATTCTGCAAAGGGACGCCTGATGGCGTTTGGTGGAGGCGGCTACGACCGCGCTAATCTCGGCAAGGCCTGGTCGGCGGTGTTAGCAGAAATGCTGGTCTGAGAGAACCGTCGTTGGCGCTTGTTGCTATGCTGTCCACAGTGGTGACTAACTCCCGCTCGCCCAACCAGAAGTCGCGCCGAGCTGCGCCGCGCTGGCTCGGCACGTACCGGGGAGGAGAGAACTGATATCGACTGTGTTGCTCGGGTCCGGCCCACAGTCCCAGATCGCAACCACGTCTCCTGCCTGCATCGGGGCGGATCGCGCGATGTCTGGCCATGGGCGCATCATTACGTATTGATTGTTAACAAGCGAATTGACGTTGCGAATCTGGGCGCGGATGGCGCCTTCGTCACTGGTTTGGAGTGTCGTTACGTACTGCGAGACGATGGTCCCCGCTGGCGGCTCACAGGCCCAGTCTCCTCCAATAGGGAGTGTAAACGTCACTTGGACAGCTTCTGAAATACTGGCGCGACAGGCACTGATAGCGAGCAAGACCTCGGACATCTTTGCCCGTGCCGCATAGTTCTGATAGGCAGGCAAGCCCACCGCGGCGAGAATGCCGATGATCGCCACGACCATCATTAACTCAATTAGCGTGAAACCACTGACGCCGCTTTTCATCTCGATTTCTCCAAATTCGGCTGGCAGTGCATCCCCTCAGTCTCACCGTTGGGGTGTCTGCACTTGGTCGCCAATCCCACGGCAGCTTTCGTGCCAAGTTGGTTCGGCCACCCAGAGACCTACGAAAAAGACAAATTAACAGAGACTTATGGGAACATGCCCTGATGGTTACGATCTGTGCAATCGTAATGCTTGGATTCGGACCGCCCCTCTTCTGACAGATTGTTCAGGTCACGCCCTACAGTTTTTTAAGAACAGCACCTGTTACTGCAAGGTATGTGTGACAAGAGTGGGTGCTTACCCATCAGGCCTTGTGAGTGTACCGTTTCGGAATTTTTTTGCCGGCCGGCGGCACGGTCAGTCTGTTTCGGTGCCTTTGGAAATCCACTGTGCTACGCGTCCGATTCCGACGTTCGCTCCGCACAGGACAACCACGACATTTTCCTCGCGTGCAAGCGGCACCTTGCCACACAGTAAAGCGGCGATGGAGCACGAGGTCGCGGGCTCGGTCAGCAGCTTCTCTTCGGAGAGGAGTTCGACCAATGCCGCGATCGCCTCGGCGTCCGACACGGTAACAAGAGCCGATGCGTTGCCGGTGATGATGTTGAACTGACGCTGCTCGGTCTTGCGAGCGCCTAGCGTCTCGGCGATCGAGGTGATAGCCGGCAATTCGACGATGCGTCCAGCACGCCAGCTCTGATACATTGAGTCGGCGCCCTCGGTCTCGACGCCGAAGACCCTCGCCTCGGGCATCGCCGCCGAAGCGGCAGATATCAGCCCTGACAACAAGCCGCCGCCGCCGATCGAGGCGACGAGGACGTCAACGCGCGGGATTTGCTTCAGCAGTTCCGGGACGATCGTGCCCTGTCCGGCCATGACATGCTCGTCGTCGAAAGGGTGGATGTAGCTCATGCCCTGTGTGCGGGCAATGCGCTGGGCCTCGATGTTCGCATCGTCCCAGCTCGCACCATGCAGTAACAGCCTGGCTTGCTGCGAGCGGATCGCTCGGATACGTACCTCCTGGGTTTTCTCCGGGAGCAACACGGTCGCCGCAATGCCTGATGTCCGGGCGGCGTACGCTACGGCGAGTCCATGGTTGCCGCCCGACGCGGTCACGACACCTCGTTTGCGTTGCGCGTCGTTGAGCTTGGCAATGGCGTTGAACGCGCCGCGAACCTTGAACGAATGGGTCGGCTGCAAGGTTTCGAGTTTGAGCCAGACATTGGCATCCAGTTTCTGGCTAAGGTAATCCGATCGAATCAGCGGCGTCGGAGCAAGCCACTGGTGTACAGTCTGGCTGGCTTCCTCGATCCGCTCACGTTCAATCAGCATCGAACAGTGTCAGCGCCGTTGCAAGGCGCAGATGGCCAACTACGCCGGCCACGCTGCAGCAAAATCAAGCCGCCTGGGCAGACGGCAAACCCGCTAGTGCCATCGCCAGTTCCGACTCGTCATAGCTCATGTCGGTGAGCTTGCCGGCGAAGTAATCGCTGTAAGCCTGCATGTCAAAATGGCCGTGCCCGCAAAGGTTAAACAGGATGCTGCGCGAACGGCCCTCCTGCTTGCACTTCAGTGCTTCGTCGATCGCACCCTTGACCGCATGATTGGCCTCCGGCGCGGGAACGATGCCCTCGGCGCGCGCGAACTGAACGCCGGCTTCGAAAACTTCAACCTGTTGATAGGCTCGCGCATCGATAAGTCCGAGATCCTTGATGTGTGACACCATCGGCGCCATGCCGTGGTAACGCAGTCCGCCTGCATGGACCGCCGGCGGAATGAATGTAGAGCCCAGCGTGTGCATTTTTACCAGCGGCGTCAGGTGTCCGGTGTCGCCGAAATCATAGGCATATTTTCCACGTGTCAGTGATGGACAGGCCGCTGGTTCGATCGCCAGGATGTCGACTTTCTTGCCGCCGCGCAGCTGTTCGCCGAGGAAGGGAAAAACGATACCGGCAAAATTCGACCCGCCCCCGGTACAGCCGACAATGACATCAGGATAATCGTCTGCCATCTCCATTTGCTTCATCGCTTCTTTGCCAACAATGGTCTGGTGTAGCAGCACGTGATTGAGAACCGACCCGAGTGCGTACTTTGTATCGTCGTTGGTCGCGGCGATTTCCACCGCCTCCGAAATGGCAATGCCGAGAGAACCGGAGTTGTCTGGCGTGCGAGCCAGGATTTCGCGGCCGACGTTGGTCTCGCTCGATGGGCTGGCGACGCAACGCGCGCCGTAGGTTTCCATCAATGCCCGCCGGTACGGTTTCTGTTGATATGACACCTTGACCATGAACACCTGGATTTCCATGCCGAACAAAGCACCTGCGAATGCCAGAGATGAGCCCCATTGACCAGCACCTGTCTCGGTGGTGATCTTGCGGATTCCCGCGTCATGGTTGAAGAATGCTTGTGCCACAGCGGTATTTGGCTTGTGTGATCCGGCCGGGCTCACGCCTTCGTACTTGTAGTAGATGCGTGCCGGTGTATCGAGTGTTTTTTCCAGGTTGCGCGCCCGGTACAGCGGAGCTGGCCGCCACTGCCGGTAAATGCGGCGAACAGGTTCAGGGATCTCGATTTCGCGGTCAGTCGCCACCTCCTGCATGATCAGTGACTGCGGAAACAGTGGTGCCAGGTCGTCCGGTCCGATCGGTTGTTTTGTTCCAGGGTGCAGCGGTGGCGGAGGCGGGCTGGGCAAGTCTGCCATCAGGTTGTACCAGGTATTCGGAATCTCCGTTTCCGGCAGCAGGTACTTGATTGTGTCGGTCATTACTCCTCCCCGAATTTATCCAGAATATGATTATGCTTTGAGGTTGCGGGCATCGCTAATCGATCCGCGCCGAAAGCCACTTGGCGATTTTACGCGTGTTATCAGCGTCTACTCGCGCTTAATTGGTAGCGGATCTGCCGAAGCAAGGAATTGACCGCGATCAATCGGTCGGTCGACGCTCAACCGGGCGTTGTTTCCTCATGCCGGCGTGGTCTGCGGCACGTGGCCGCAGGCCGGGAAGCGCGCAAAACGTGATCAATTGTCTGAACCCGGCGTTCTCGAAGATCGCCGATATGAGCAGCAACGCATAACTCCCAGCACTTTGATAAGTGCGGAAAACAAATGCGTCAATCAGTATCGCTAGCCAGGAAACAAGCACGCCGAGCCCGGCCGCGCACACTGCGAATACGACCAGGTGCTGCCCAGAAACGAGATCCAGCGCGAATCCGGCAACGAAAAAAGTCCATGCGAGCAATTCGATCAACGGGCCCGCGACTTCGGTCAGTTTGGTGAATGGAAACGCCAGACGCCCGACCAGCCCGCTGTTGCGGCCCCAGAACAGATCCCGGTTTACCTTCAGTGCGTCAGACAGACCGCTATGCTCGCTTGCCATGCCACGGCAAACGGCAGCCGGCGTGGACGGCATATGTCGCCACAAAACGGGTGCAGGCAGGAATGCGATCCGGTAGCGCCGGTCGATAACTGTATTGGCACGATGCAACCGCGCGACGAGTTCCAAAATGGGATTGACCGCACTTCGCAGACACCCGCCGACCTGCACGACTGCCTCTTTGCGGAAAGCACAAAAGCGGTCGGAGATAGTCAGCATGGCGTTTGGCACAGCCCAGCCATAGCGGCTGCAAAGATCTCTGCGCAAGCTGGCAGTGGCCTGCATCCACACCAGCGGGTTGCCGGATAATCTGCATCGCTCGAGAAAACCGTTGACGATGAAGCTGCCGTTGGCAACGTGCTCGGCGGTCCCTGCTCCGATTGTGCTGGCGTCTTCGAGAAAGTAGGGGACCAGACGCCGCAGGCTGTCTCTCTTCAGTACGCTGTCGGCGTGCGCGATGCACACGATTGGATAGCGCGCGGCATTGATACCCGCATTGATGGCGTCACCAGGCCCGCCGGGTTTCTTGTCAAGTACTCGTAAGGCGGGCAGACGCGGCGATCGATACACGCTGTGAACGGTTCTGGCGCGCACCTGGCGCCAGTAGGCTTCTGGGAACATCACCAGTTCGAAGGCTGTCTGCAGTTGCGAAAGATTTTCACTGTCTTCCGTGTCAATGACTACGATGACTTCGAACTCCGGATAGTCGAGACCGAACAGTGATTGCACAAACGGCGCCAATTCTTGCGTCGGCTCACTCACCGGGACGATGATCGAGACTGGGATTTCATAGCCTGCCGACAGGCGCGGCAGCATTTTTACCGCTACGGATTCCATGCGAAGGCGCAGGCTGTTGACAGAAACGGCTGCGAGGAAGGTATGACTGCCGTGAAGAAAAAGGAAGTAACCGACGAATAACCACTCCAGCGAAGCAATAATGATCCCGGTATCGATCGCGGACAATGTCATTTGAGTCTTGTTTCCGCCACTACCTGGTCGAGAATATCCTGCGCGAACTGATCACTGAGCAGGAATCTAAGCCGCCAAAGTTCGTCTTGCGAGAAGAAAGGAAGTGCTGCAAGCGATTGCGCGGCCCGGTAACGCACCCACCACACCTCGTCGGATAACAGCGTTATCAGCAGGTGCTCCTGTCCTGGCGAGATGTTGTTGCCAAGCACACGCGCAATTTGAGTGCGAACTTGCCAACTGGGACTTTTCATGAAAGGCGTCAATACCTGCAAATCCTTGGGCACATGCCGTGATTTCAGGCAAGCGATCAAAATCTCCTCGTCCTGGGAGGTATCGATGACGCGGAGCAGGTACGGTTTGACGACAGCCTCGTCCGCCGAGTCCATCAACGCGATTAGGCGCGGCAGTTCGGACGGGATCGCAATTTTGGCCGCTTGAATCAGACCCTCCGAAACTGTTGACGGATTGACCTCAGCGAGAATTGTCTTGAGCTGCGCGGTAGGCCAGTCACTTCGGGCGCCGAGCGAGGACAGTAGAATCGCCATCGCCCGCGATGCGTCGATCAGGAACAGCGCGCGCAAGGCGGCCATCGACAGTATCGGTGTTCGACCTCTGGCGATTGCTTCGAGAATGTTCCAGGAGTCCTGATCGCCAAGATGACCGAGCGTCATGACGGCAACCAACCGGTTCTCCATGTCCCTGGTAGTGAGCAGGCTGCGCGCTGCGGAATCCATTCGCAGTCGCAGTGCCACTGCCTTGAGACGATGCTGAGCCGGGCCTTTCACCGAATCGTGAAACTGGTTCCACAAAGCCAGAAATACGAACCAGTCTGGTTTCTTTACACGTGGCAGGTGTGCTGGAACCGCATCGATCGTTTCAAGCAGCAGCGGTCTCCACCTGTAGAGAAACCGTACTTCGTGAACGCCAATCACTTTGCCCTGTAGCCGCAGCAGCGCAGTCCAGATGACGATAGTGATGATGATTATGGCGATGATTACGCTTGCCCACAGCACGGTGTGCGACAGCGGATCAGAACTCAAGGCGCCAAACATCTAGCGTTCCTGATCATGGCGTTTGAAAACGCGCAGTCCGTGCGAGGGATATTCCTGGATTGAGACAAGTGTGTATTCGACGATGTATGCAAACAGTCTGGCGATTCAGTAGCTAAGGTCGAACTGCATCACAAGTTTGAACGGAGTCATGACGAAATATGACGTGATTATAACCACTGGTGCACATGCCGGTCGTGCGGCTTTATCTGTTCGTTGCCTCACGTGTTTGGCCAAAGCCACTGGCCGCGCAGTCTGCTACATCGGCCATGTCGCACATGGTTATCGCAGATCATCTTTCAACTTTCGCGCGCTGTATGCATGTCGAATGAGGTCGTTGCAGCGAGTTTTACCGATTCGCGCGGTGGAACCCGTCGGTGGTTTTGCGTTGGTGATTCGCGTGGGGGCAGACGGTGGTGCGCCGAATCTGGTTTTTACAGGTATGTTCCAGAACCGGGCGGCGCATTCAAGGAAGGGCCGCGTCCAGCCAGCGAAGAGATCCTGGCTGACCGGAGGCATGCGTCCGGATTTGGATCGACAGGCCCTGTCGGAGATGCACCGAACTGGGGCGTGACGAAGCAGCGCTGCACCGTTATCTCGCTTGGTGGCTCGAGGCGTCCACTGTTTTTGTATATTTAACAGGACGTTGACTTGGCTGTGGCGGCTGGCATAAGGGTTGCGCTTAGCGTGTTACGCACCGTTCCCGGTTTTGACCGCTACTCAATGAGTTTCTCGCCAATGAGTTTCTCGCGATACATCAAGTTGCTCGCAGACCCGAGCGATGAGGCCGACACGGCTGATTCAGCCGGGATTGAAGATTTGTTTGCCGCCATGTTCGATGGCGGCGTGTCCGACCTCGAACTAGGAGCCATTGTCGTCGCGTTGCACGGGCGGCCACCGTCGGTTGCTCATGTGGCCGCAGCTTATCGTGCAGCGGCCGCTCGAGTTCAGCATTTGCGCGCGCCCGAATCTCCGTTCCGGCCGCTGGTCTTTGCCAGTTACAACAGCACGCGACGGACCGCCAATCTTCTCCCATGGCTCGCGTTGGTGCTTCGTCGGCTCGGCGTGCCGGTCCTGGTGCATGGCAACCTTGGCGGCGCCTGCGGCGGCACCAGCGCCTATCTGTTCCGCGAACTTGGCGTTATGCCGAGCGCGACGGCCACCGCAATACAAACAGCGTTGGAGAAAGATGGGTTGGCTTTCGTGCCGGCCGGTGTGTTGTGTCCGGGGCTGGCCAACCTGATCGCATTGCAAACCAGGCTGGGGCTAAAAGACTGGGTTTACAAGCTGGCAGTCCTGATAGATCCTTTCCGCGGTAACGGGATGCGCGTTATTGGCATCGCTGAGCAGCAGTTGCGCGAAATCATCGAGGCGGTATGTTACGAGGAGCGGCTTGATGCCGTGGTCTTCGAAGGTGCTGACGATGACGCGTTTGTCGAACCGTTCAGAAGGCCTGCTATTGTGGCCTACGTTGAAGGCTCGCGCAGCGTGTTGTTCGAGCCGGAGAGCAATACCCTCGAGTGGCGTGTCGATCTGCCTGAGCCGCGCGATGTGGCGGCAACCGCGGAGTGGACACGCCGCGCGGTCGCGGGAGAGGTTCCGCTGCCGCATCCGCTGGTTAATCAGTTGGCGTGTTGTTTGTTTGCTTCAGGATACGCCGCCGACATGAATCAGGCGAAAGCGATCGCCACTATGGAATCCGGCGTGTTGATGGCTGGTGAAGGAAGAGTGCGTCATACCAAAGGCGTGCAAGCCAACCGGGACGCATGAGTGTTTGCCGAAACGCTTGGGGCGGCGGAGTCTTTTTTGTTCGGCAGTTTATTTCTCGGCAGGATTTAGCGTAGCAAGTTTTTCTCAACAGATTTTGATGTGGCAATCTTCTCTCAGCAGCTTTTCACAGTACCGATGACCGAGGAATCAGCACACACTGAGGTGCCAGCCAAGAATGAGGCGAACGCGAGTTCGCATCGGCCTTTGAGTGGAACGGCGGAGGTGCCGGGTGCGCTGGCGATCGGCTACGCGTCAGCCGCGGTTGGAGAGAAGACCAACGAAGACTGCTTTGGCGTTGTCACGCCGCGAGAGATGCCGGAAGCGGCCAAGCGTGGCACAGCGGTGGCGTTGGCCGATGGCGGAAGTGCCGGTGGCACTGGCCGTGTCGCCTCCGAGGTGACGGTTCGTGCCCTGCTGCAGGATTTCTACGCCACGCCGGCTCAGTGGAGCGTCGAACGCGCGATCGACACCGTTCTGTGCTCGGTCAACGACTGGCTATACGTACAGAATGGTCGTGATCCTGAGTTCGACGGCGTGGTCAGTACGCTGTCAATGCTGTTGTTCAGTGGCGGCCGATTTAATCTGGCGCATGTCGGCGATACGCGCGTCTACCGTTGGCAGGCCGGCACGCTTGAGCGGTTGACTGCCGACCATACTTGGCCGCGGCGGGACATGCGCCATGTGCTGAGGCGTGCCGTCGGTCTTGACAATCATCTGGTGATTGATTTTCAGTCCGGGCAAACGCGTGTCGATGATATTTTCCTGGTTGCCAGCGATGGTGTCTGGGAGGTACTCGGCAACACTGTCCTCGAGGAAGTCCTTGCCGGCGACGGCAGCGTTGAAGTCATTGCTGCCGAGCTGGTCGGGCGGTCGGTACAGAGTCAGCGCCGTTACATGGGCCATAACGATGCTACGGCGCTGGCGATCCGGATCACCGGTTCCGGGCGCTGAGTGTGCTGGCGCGCAGAGCCGCGTGCCGACTGTCGGTCTTCACGCTGTCGGGTTGCCCTTGCTGGACTTGGCGCCTACACTTCTGGGTTGCTGGACCAGACCAGCCAATCAATAAGAATGGGGGGAGCGTCATGTCCAATCCGTTGGATTCTCTGTGGGGAACGGTTATCACGGGCGTCATCCTGACGATCGTGCTTTATTACGTCGCTAGATGGCTGATGGGGGCGTAGTCATGGAATTTCTACCTGCCATTTCCCGTTGGATTCATTTACTTGCCGGTGTCATGTGGATCGGCTTGCTCTACTACTTCAACTTTGTTCAGGTCTCGGCGCTGAAGTCGGCGCAGGCTGATGGCAGCGCGGCCGGTATTAGCAAACATGTCGCGCCGCGCGCATTGTTCTACTTTCGCTGGTCTGCGCTGATCACCTGGCTCGCCGGGGCTTCACTGCTGGGGGCAAACTTCGGCAACGCCTTCTTGCTGCGCCCAAGTCATGCTGCTATTGGAATCGGCGCCTGGCTCGGAACCATCATGCTCATCAACGTCTGGGGCGTGATCTGGCCGAATCAGAAGAAAGTCCTCGGTATGGTTGAGGCCAGTGACGAAGAAAAGAACAAAGCGCGTCGCGTTGCGTTTCTTGCATCTCGGACCAACACCATGTTGTCGATCCCGATGCTGTTCTTCATGGCGGCGGGTGCGCACGGGGCGATCTATTTTCAGTAAATGATACGCCGCGGCGCGTGCAGAGAGAGTAGCGCGCGCCGTTTCCCGATGCGGTTACCTCGGTGATGGCAAACGATCCAGCCCGGTCACCACGTCGCCGCTTTCGATGCCGCGCTCCCCGAACCAGCCCTGATTCATTTCCAAGGCGAATTTTGCGGGCCCAGTGGACGAGTGAGTCTGTTCGCTCCTGGGCTGCATCTGCTCGATATTAACAATGCGTCCGTCCGAGTCGATAAAGGCGACCGAGAGCGGTATGAGCGTGTTCTTCATCCACATCGAGATACGATGTTCCTCGGGAAAAATGAAAATCATCCCCGAGGAGTCTGCCAGATGAGTGCGAAACATGAGTCCCCTGCGCCTTGTTTCCGGCGTATCGGCGATTTCGGCGCGGATTGAATGCTGACCGATGCGCAACGGATAGGTAAGCAGCGGGTCCGCACGCGCCGAAACCGCCAGCAACAACAATGTGATCAGCGTTGCCAAGAAACGCGATTGCCTGTGCAAGCCGGTTGAGCTCCAATCGGCCCGCAGCGGCGACGATTTGTACCGCTGAAAGTAACTCATGATTTAGATGTCGTTGATGGGGAGGTGGGAAGTATCGCGCAAACCGACCGTGCGCGGAAAACACTGATACGGAATGCTGCGGCGCGACATCGGATAACGTGCGGTTCTTTAGCTGATTTCAGGCACCTGTTGTTGACATTGATGCATGCTTCGACTACCTTCTGGGGCGTCGTAAAGGGTGAGTTTCCGAATCATTCCGGGTTTCATTAACGGAATGAGGTGAGGCTCTTTACGCACCGAAAGTAGTCAATCAAAAACCCTAAACACGTGGTGTCGGCAGTTCGCGGCCCGCGTAAATTTTCGGGAGGTGTCTCTTCATGGTGAAGCAAACGATGCATTTCAAGCGCATCGCGGTATCTGCTACTGCGGTTGCGTTGCTCGGCACCGCGGGACTTGTCTCTGCTCAAGGTGTGGATCGGCTCGAGTCGACGCTGTATCCAAACTATGTGACGGACGACATGCTGCTGAACGCCGACATAGACCACCAGAACTGGCTGCACTACGGCAAGGATTATCAGATGACCCGCTACAGTGCGCTGTCCGCGATCAACAGGGACAACGTGCGTAACCTGCGTCCGGTATGGAACCTGTCGTTTGGTGTTCTGGAAGGTCAGGACAGCCAGGCCGTTGCTGTTAACGGTACGCTGTATGTAACCACTTCGTTCAACCGGGTTATCGCCGTTGATGGCGCGACCGGTGACATTATCTGGAAGTATGAGCGCGAGTTGCCGGGCGATGTGTTCCCGAAACTGTGCTGCGACGTGGTTAACCGTGGTGTCGCTGTCTACAAGAACAAGGTCTATCTGGCCACACTTGACGCGCACATCGTCGCCCTCGACAACCAGACTGGAGAGGTTGTCTGGGACAAGAAAGCTGGTGATTACACCTACGCCGAGACGTTCACCGTCATGCCGCTGGCGGTCAACAACAAGATCGTATTCGGTACTGCTGGTGCCGAGTATGGCGTACGTGGCTGGCTGGCTGCTGTCAATGCCGACACCGGCGCGCCGGCCTGGAAGACCTACACCATCCCTGGCCCGGGCGAGCCCGGCAATGACACCTGGGGCGGTGATTCCTGGAAGTATGGTGGTGGTTCGACCTGGATCACCGGTTCCTACGACAAGGACACCAACCTGCTGTACTGGCCGGTCGGTAACCCGGGTCCTGACTTCGACCGTCACGTGCGTCCTGGCGACAACCTGTTCAGCAACTCCGCAATCGTGGTCAACGCTGACAGCGGCAAGATCCAGAGCTACTTCAACTACACGCCGAATGATCCGTATGACTACGACGGCGTGAACGAGAACATTCTCGTGGATCTGGGCGGCAAGAAGCTGTGGCTGCACGGCGATCGTAACGGTCACGTCTACGGTATCGACCGCGTCAACACCCGTCGCACCAAGCACGGTCGTGAGCATCTCTGCGTATGGGTATCGCCGCTGCTGAGCGTTAACTACATCAAGGAGCCGCTTGATCCGCGCAAGAACAACTGCCGTCCGAACTACGATTGGCCGAAGATGGACGTTGTTTATGATCGCGTGACGCGTAACATCGCTCCGTCGCTAGACGGTGGTAAGGAGTGGCACCCGATGGCGTACAGCCACCGCACCAAGATGACTTATGTGCCGGTCTACGACTTCACCATGGACCTCCAGGCCAAGAAGATGGAATGGAAGCGTGGTGAGTGGTACCTCGGTGCCAAGGTCATCACCTTCAACGCCGGCGCGGGCCAGATCCAGGCCTATGACGGCGCAACCGGTAAGCGCGTTTGGGCCAAGTCGCAGAGCTGGCCGGCGACCAGTGGCTTGCTGGCCACGGCGGGTGGTCTTGCCTTCTACGGCGATCCTGATGGCCGCTTCAACGCCGTCAACGACGAGACCGGCGAGCACCTGTGGGCCTTCAACACCGGCTCCGGCGTCCACGGCAACCCGACCACCTACACGAAAGAAGGCAAGCAATATGTCGCTATCGTGTACGGTGCCGGCGGTGGTGGTATCTGGCCGCTGTACTATGCGAACTTCCTGAAGACCCACACCAAAGGTGGCGGCCTGATGGTCTTCGCGGTTGACTGATCGTCACCGGGAAACCACAAGAAGTAAACGCAAAAAGCAGTAATGACAAGGGGGGGCGTGAAGCGCCCTCCCTTGTTTTTTGTGTGTAGCAGTATTCCGCCGCTGTCATCCGGCGGAACTTGGCGCGCGTTTAAGGATCATTAGACGACCAATATTGATTAACGCGCCTGAGGAGAGAGTTTTGAGAAAGCAACGTTTGGTAATCGGGCTGGCGGCTGCGCTGGCCTTTTTCGGGAGTGCTGCGGTCCAGGCACAGGAAGCATCCGAGCCCGTCGACGTCCTGGAAAAATCCAAAGCGCGAGGCAAGCTGATCGCTTGCGCTGACCCATACGGGTTCCCTTATGCGGCCCGGAATCAGAATCCTCCGGGTTTCGATGTCGAAATCCTGCAGGCACTGGCCAAGCGCGGCGGTATGGAACTGGAAATGTATTGGGCCGACACTGGCACTCGTGGCGGTATGTCGCGGGCCCTGCGAAATTCCATGATGAAGGGACGCTGTGACATTTTTGCCGGCGTCTCCGATAGCGGCGACGACGACATTCTGATGGGCAAGCTGGCTTTCACTGACCCCTATTTGGGCATGGGTTACATCCTGGTGGTACAGAACAAAGCCGCCAATATGAAGACTATCGAGGAGATCTCAGCGGCGGGAATGAAGATCGGCGTGCAAATGTCGACTCCGATCGATGCATATCTTCACGACAACGAGATCCCGCGCGAACTCTACCCGGACAATCCTCGCGTGATGCGCGGTATGGCCAGAGGCGAGATCGATGCGGCATTAGTTTGGGCGACCGTGCTGACCAATGCCCAGCGCAAGTATCCGGATGCGACATTCAAGATGGCTGAGGGTTATGTTCCAGTGGAAAACCAACAATGGGACCTCAATTATCTGGTGCGCAAGCGCGACAAATCGATGATGCAATTCATCAATGAAGGTATTCAAGAGTTGCTCGATAATGGCAAGATCAAAGAGATTGTAGAAAGCTATGGCGTGCCGTTTTACCCGCCTTTCTCGTCATAGGCATTTAGTGGAGGGACGTAACAATGTTAATTAACTGGTTCAAGACGGTGCCTGCTCGTGCGGCCGGTTACGCACTGGCGGTGATCACTGTTGGCGTGTTGACGGGCACGCTGCTCTCTTCGCCGGCAGTCGCCCAGCACAAGGCGAATGAGTCCGACATGGAGGTGCCTACCAACGACATGGAGGTCGTCGAATTTGGCCGGGCCAAGTATGCCCAGCGCTGCTCGTTCTGCCATGGCGGCGATGGCCATGGCGGTAAAGGGCCATGCCTGAGCTGTGGCAAATTCGCCTATATCGGCAATACCAACGCCGAAATCTACGCGACGATCGCTGGCGGTCTGCCCAACCGGTCGCTTGGTGGAACGATGGGTGCCTTCGGCACGACGATGACGGCAGATGAAATACTCGCCGTGCTGACTTTCCTGCGTTGGGAGGAAAAGCGCCGCATTTCTGCTGGTGAGATTCCCGATCCGGCGAAGGACGCATCAAACCAAATACTGGTCTTTCCCGAATAGTCGTCACGAATCGAACAGGTCCTGGCCTTCGCAAAGGTGGGATCACCGAAAAGCAAAGGCCGGCATATGCCGGTCTTTTCGTTTGTCTGCAGGCCGCGGCGCCGGCTTCAGCTTTTTCCGGTGCTGCCGAAACCACCAGCGCCGCGGTCACTTTCGTCAAACGTCTCCACTACATTGAACGAGACTTGCACCACGGGCACCACGACGAGTTGGGCAATTCGTTCCAGTGGCTTGAGCTCGAACGCCTCGGTCCCGCGGTTCCATACCGAGACAAAAATCTGGCCCTGATAGTCCGAATCAATCAGGCCGACCAGGTTGCCAAGCACGATGCCGTGTTTGTGACCGAGGCCGGAACGCGGCAAGATCACCGCTGCCAGACCGGGATCGGCGATGTGGATCGCAATGCCGCCCGGCACCAGCGTAGTCTCGCCGGGTTTGATCGAGATGGTTTCGTCGATACAGGCTCTCAGATCCAGCCCGGCCGAACCCGTCGTCGCGTACTGCGGCATGTTCGCCTTCAGACGCGGATCGAGTATCCGCACATCGATTTGCGTCATGTTTGCCGAACCAATCCTGGTGACTTAGCGGGTCGTAACTGAGCTTCGGGCCGGTTTGTATAGCCGCGTGATGTGCCGGATCAAGCCGCGCGCCTGATGCAGTTTGGAACTGCGCGGCAGGCGATGCGCGCCGTCGTCGTCGATCAGAATAAGCTCGTTTTCCTCGCTGCCAAAAGCATCCTGGACCAGATTGGCGGCAATCAGTGGGATATTCTTGCGCCGGCGTTTTTCCGCCGCGTGTGATTCCACGTTCTGGCTTTCGGCGGAGAAGCCGACACAGAAGGGCGCATCCTTGCGCGCTGCTACGGATTCGAGGATATCCGGATTCGGCTCCAACTCGAGTGTCAAACCGGTACCGGGCTTTTTCTTGATCTTGTGTTCCTGGCGGTTGCTGACTCGATAATCCGCGACTGCCGCGACTGCGACCAGAATATCGCATTCCGACAGGCGTTCCATCACTGCATCGTGCATTTGTTGGGCGGTGATAACGTCGACCACCGAAACGTTGGCTGGTGGCTGCATGCCAGTCCTGCCAGAAATCAGCGTCACTTGAGCACCGGCCTCATGCGCGGCGCGCGCGACTGAATAACCCATGCGTCCCGAACTGAGATTGGTGATACCGCGCACCGCATCGATCGGCTCATAAGTGGGTCCGGCAGTGACCAGAATACGCGCACCAGCGAGCAATTTCGGCTGAAACCAGGCAACAATCGATTCGACGATCTGGTCCGGCTCGGACATGCGGCCCATGCCGTTCTCGCCACAGGCCTGATCGCCACTGGCAGGCCCCTCGATGATGATCCCATCGGCACGGAGCTGTTCGACATTACGCCGCGTGGCAGGGTTCTCCCACATCTGCCGGTTCATGGCCGGTGCGACCATGAGGGGACAGTCCCGCGCGATGCACAATGTCGCCAGCAGGTCATCGGCCGCACCATGCACCAGCTTCGCCATGAAGTCGGCGGTAGCAGGCGCCACCACAATCAGGTCGCGATCGCGCGAAAGCTCGATATGCGGCATGCCGTTGCTGATGCTGTCATCCCACATGCTGGTGTAAACCGGTTTGCCGGTCAGGGCCTGCAGCGTCATTGGCGATATGAAGCGGCAGGCCGCATCGGTCATCACCACCTGCACATCGGCGCCTTGTTTAATTAGTCCGCGTGCCAGGTCGGCCGCTTTGTACGCCGCTATACCTCCAGTCAGCCCCAAAAGAATCCGTTTTTCAGCAAGTTCGGTCATTTAGCCAGTCGCAACAACTTGACAGGGATGAAGTGTAAACTCTTGTTGCATAATGGGAAAGCACTAGAACCTATCTCATGATCGATCGCACGATGCGTTGCGTTCAGAACACGATGGCCGCAAGGCGGCCGTTTCGATTAGACCCGATGCAGTCAATACCGATCGTATTGACAAGCCGAACAACACAGCGGAAGCGTGTGCGACCGCGCAGGGAGGAGCAGGGGCCGGCGAAGCCTGGAGCAGGGCCCCACGGTTTCGTGGGATGCGACGGAGTAGCCGGTCGTGAAGCGTTGCCGCCGGCCTTCGCGCGCCTTCGCGGTCAGATCCCCACAGGGGCCCCTCTTCCTCGCTGCAACGCGCGTTGGCTTGCCAATGGATGCGACCCCGGAGCGGGATGCAGCGCGCGGCGAAGGCGCATTCGTTTGCGCACTTTCGCGATCAATCCCCAAGGGGCCCCTGCTCCGCGCTCCAGTGCGCGGCGTAACCCGGCGGGATGGCGGCTGCGACTTGGTACGCGAAGCGCTGGTGCGGGAGCAGACGCATAAGCCCCGGTTCAAAGTCGTATTCGCAGCCTGTGCGCCCCTGCCCGCTCCACTGTTCGAGAGTCCGAATCCGGGGCGCAGTTTTCGCCCCCGGCGTTGTTGCTCACTCCTTGTTTGGACCGGCCAAACGGCCTCGCTTGCGCCTAGCCGGAAGCGAAAATTGTTGCCATCGCACGCGCGAGCGATTATGAGATAGGTTCTAAGCAAGCTCTATCCAGATCAAAAAGGCAATGCGTCATCGGAGGCAGTGGTGCGAGCGCTAATCATCCATGTTGACGTTTCGAATAGCGGCGATATTGGTTTGGTTGCAGTCAGCGATGATAAAGTTATTGCGCAGCCGGCGTTTCCGGCAGCCCGGCCTTGCGCAGTCCGTCGACGACGTACCGCTGGATAAAATCGGGGCTGAAATTCCACCGCTTGTACAGTAGTGCAACTCCCTCGACCGACGCGTCGGGGAACGAGTTGCGCGCCAAAGCTACGGCTTGCTCGGCCTCCTCTTGTCGGCCGGCAGTCGCGTAAACGTACGCCAAAACGCAATAAGAGATGTAATCGTCCGGGCTGATGTTTTTTTGAGCCGCGGTAATGGCTTCGTCGAACTCGCCCCTGACCAAGTGGTACTTTGCCACGGGGTACCAGTACCAGCTAGGATGCATGGGGTTCAGCGTCATTGCCTTGCGCATCAACGCGACCCCACGATCCCAATCGACAGTGTAAGTATAGTACTCGGCGAGAACGGCAGTTACGTCGGTATTGTTGGGATTGAGGGCTATCGCCGTCTCGGTCTCTTCTCTGAAGGCATCTATCTCACCCCGAAAATAATGTGAAACCGCCATGCCAAAATGGGCCATTTGGTTGGTTGGATCGAGCCTGATTGCCTCCTGGGCCGCGCGGAGACCGAGTTGAAGATGTTCCGGTCCTGGAGCTAATCCATATGCGTATCCAAAACTGTAGACGTAAGCCAGCCACGCCCAAGCGGCGACATAGCTCGGGTCGGCCTCAACCGCTCGCTTGAGACAGTCGAGCACGATTCGGTGAGATTCGGCGTTAGGAGTCCGTTGAAAGTCTTGAGCCAGAAGCACGCATTCATATGCTTGGAGGCTGCCGGTAAGACTCTTCTTTGCCTGCCAACGATTGGTGCGCGAAAGAACGCCCGAGTGGCCTGCAATTGTCGCAACGACCTGATTAGAAATTTCATCTTGGATGCCGAAAATATTCTCGGCCGTGAGATCAGCCTCGTAGGTCTCAGCCCACAGATGCGATCCGGTGCTCCCATCGAGCAACTGGGTGGTGACTCGCACCGTATTCGTGGCCTTGCGAACGCTGCCTTCCAAAACATAACGAACACGGAGTTCGCTGGCGATCTTTCTGACATCTCGGGATTGATCTTTGTATTGAAAAGTCGAATTGCGGGCGATAACGAACAGGTCCCGAAAGCGCGCGAGATCCGAGATAATCTGTTCCGTAATGCCGTCCGCAAAATAGTCCTGCTCAGGGTCGCCACTCATGTTGGTGAATGGCAGGACTGCAATTGATGGACCATCGGGGACTGCCGGTTGGTGCTGAGGAGTGGTCTGCGACACCGAAGAAATTTCCACATCTTCGACGCGCCAAAGAACACTGCCGAGAAAGATTACGGCCAGGATTGCGGCGCTAGCAAGAAATCCAATCGTGGTGATCAACCGCCGACTTCTCTTGACGGGCGCCGGATCCTTGGCCGAGCGTCCAGCTTTCTCAGATCTCGTGTTGGTTGCGGAGGTGAGTTCTGACCCCACTACTCTGGCCGGCAGGCTTCCGGCCGTGCTGTTTTCAACGTTCGTTGAGGCAGCCTGTCGCTCAAGATTCGCTCTTAAATGCTCAGTACTCTCCAAGGGTGTAATGTCATCATGCGCGCGAAGTGTGCGATGCAATCGTTGGTATGCCGCTCGCGATTCTGCGGTGCGGCCCGCTGTAGACAGCGCGCTCATCAATGCTTGACAGAGCTCCTCTGCCGTTGGAACGGCCTCCGCAGCTCTTTCCAACAGTACAATTGCCGCATCGATTTCACCGTTCTCATGCAGCGCTGCGCTCGTTTGTCGGATGCAGCGTAGGAATCGACTGTGCAGCCGTTCGCGCAAGGAGATAATCGCGGGAGGATCGGACTCGCCGGCGAGAAACGGTCCCCGATAGAGCGCGATTAGTCGCTCAGCTAACC
Organism: Betaproteobacteria bacterium; assembly: GCA_020354125.1. Lineage (GTDB taxonomy): Bacteria > Pseudomonadota > Gammaproteobacteria > Burkholderiales > Eutrophovitaceae > SG8-40. Next base: position 2,963,772 of record CP070643.1, read on the forward strand.
GATGATCGATCGTCTTGGTGGTCTCCGAGCTTGCGAGACAACTGTCCAGAATCGACTCGAACTCAGCTACGTCCCACCATACATGTGCAGGGTCCAGACTTAGCTGCCGATTACTAAGGCGCAGGGCGTCCTGTCCAAGTAGTTGTCGCAGGCGATACAGGGTGCTGGCAAACGCGGTTTGCGCCGCATCGCCTTCCGAGTCAGGCCACAACGTGTCAAGAAGGCCATCCAGGGGGACATCTTGGGCACCGAGGGCAATCAGTGTCTTGAGTAGCGCGACGGGCTTTGGTTGCCCAAGCTGTGCTATAGAATCGCCGCTAGCGTCTTCGATTCGGAAACGCCCGAGGCAATATACGCGGATAGTAGGCCCTTTGTGCATGGATGTTCTCACGACGGCTGGGTCGATCAAGGGATAATACATCTACAGCGGTGATCTCTTCCATCGGTACGTGGTCGCAGGCATTGACGCGCCGCTAGGTACGAGTATGAACAGTCTGTCCCGGGTCATCTGAGAAAGCGACATGTTGTTTGGCCTAACGGAATCAGATGCTCCTGGCGTGTGCAACGCGAACGAAAGAGTGATCGCGTACCTTTGGTATGGCCCCGCGTGCATGGAGCGGCGCAGCGAATGGCGCTACCTGTCACGATAGATAAGCGAGGGACAAGCGAGCACGCAATCCAACAATTGGGGGTGCGCAGTCGCTCTTTCAGCAAACTGGTAGTCGAAGAATTATTCGATGCAAATTATCGATGCCCAGATACACCTGTGGGGGAGCGGCCTGCCGAGCAACATGGCACACCGCCAGGTAACCTCGTTTACCGCGGCTGAGGCGATTGCGATGATGGACGAGGCGGGTGTCGATGCAGCAGTAGTTCATCCACCGCCGTGGGACCCGGACTCTCACGAACTTGCATTCAAGGCAGTGCGTAACTATCCAGGGCGGTTTGCGATTATGGGATCACTACCGCTCGATGATCCGAAGTCACGAACCAGGATAGCGAGCTGGAGGCAACAACCCGGCATGCTTGGTCTGCGTTACTTGTTTTTGAACGAACCGGAGCGCACCTGGTTGCACGATGGCACGCTCGATTGGCTTTGGAGCGAGTCGGAACGCGCCGGTGTTCCTGTTGCGTTGCTGGCAACTGACTCGCTGCCTGAGATCGGTAAGATTGCGGAGCGCTATCCCGGACTGCGACTGACCATTGACCACCTCGGTGGCAAAGGCGGCAACACCACGCTGAAGGACGACGCGGCAATGGCCCACATGCCCGAGCTGCTAAAACTGGCGAAGCATCCAAATGTCGCGGTAAAGGCGACCGGTGCACCGGGTTACTCGAGTGAAGCTTATCCGTTTCCGAAGATGCACAGGTATCTAGAACAGATTTTCGACAGCTTCGGCCCGCATCGCACGTTTTGGGGAACGGACATCACCAAGATGCCTTGTTCCTGGCGGCAATGTGTCACCATGTTTACCGAGGAATTGGCGTGGTTGACGGGAGAGGACAGGGAGCATGTAATGGGGAATGCGATCTGTGCCTGGTGGGGTTGGGATCGGATAGACCCGTCTTAGCAGGACGCGCGAGCCCGAGCCCAGATAGGTGCGATATTCCGTCTTTTCTAGCGGCCGTTTGTCGTGACGCGTTGATGCGGTCGATGGCCCAGTCATTGCAGGACGGTCTTATTGGCAGTAGACAGGGATAAAGAGATGAGTCGGCTATATTTTGAACCCCTACACGAATTGTTCGGTGCCCGTGTCACCGGCATCGATCTAACGGCGGAGCTTTCTGACGCGGATATTGTGGAGATTGCCGACGCCCTGGACGAGTACTCTTTGTTGTGTTTTCCGGATCAACACATGACCGATGAGGCTCATCTTGCTTTGACCAGACGTTTGGGCGAGCCAGAGCCCAATCACGTCACGTTTGGTACGACGGGCAAGATCGATTACTTCGCTACCTTGGGAAACGTCATCGATGCGGAGAACAAGAAGGACAACGCCGATCCGCACACCCGTTTCCAAACCGGAAACAATCTGTGGCATTCGGATTCATCGTTCCGTTTGGTACCTGCCAAATTCTCGATCAATCATTCTTACGAAGCCCCGGGTGAGGGCGGTGAAACAGAGTTTGTCAGTCAACGCGTGGCATATGCGCGTTTACCTGCGTCTTTGCAGGCGAAGATCGATCCCCTTCATGTGTTGCATGACTACGTTTTCTCTCGCAGCCAGATCGCCCCGGTCAATCCGAATCACGCGGCATCGCTGCCACCCATCGAGCACAAACTGGTGAGAACGAATCCGGCGAATGGTCGCAAGAACTACTATGTCGGCTCACATGCCCGATCGATAATCGGATTGTCTGGCATCGAAAGCCGCGAATTGATCGATGACCTTCTGGAAAGAGCAATCGGACCGGATCAGGTGTACGCGCACAAGTGGCAGGTCGGAGATACATTGATCTGGGACAATCGCTGCATGCTGCACAGGGGGGCTGGCTTCGACGCGGACCGCTGGCGACGGCTGATGCGGCAAACGAGGGTTAGCGGGGAAGGTCCGACTCTGAGCGAATGAATAATGTGCTCCGGGGGGTAGTTTCAGAAACAGCACTGGCGCCCTGTCGGGCGCCAGTGCCGTGCGGCCAACAACTGGGAGGCGGCGCGCGTTTAAATCGAGGAAGCAAGGCCGTGACGGTCTAGAGGTCGACGGTGAATGCTTTCAGCAGATCGGAAAAATCCTTCGGGCGGGACGCGAGCCTGAAGCCGATACGATGCGTTGGCTTGCCGTTGGCGTCCTTGAGCAAAGCAGCGTGACGGATCTTCAGGTCAACGACCATCTGCTTACCGTCGTCGAGTTGAATGACGCAATTTTGAACCTCGGTCCCGGTGCGCACTTTCTCATCTGCGGCAAAACCAATGACTCCGATTCCGGTGGCGCTCATGTCGGCAAGCCGTCCCTTGACGTGACGCCCGCCAGGAAGACTGAATGTCACAATCGGCGCCGAAATCTGTGGAACCGTGATTCGGCGATGCATTCGACGATCGGCCTGGATAACACGGGCTGGAATCGGAACGTGAAACACGGGCCGGCCGGCGAGCAACACGTCGCGTGCGCGGGGGCTGGTGAATTGCGTAGTATCTGCCCCGTGCACCACGGAGAATTGCACCTCCTCACTGCGGAGCAATCGCGAGTTTGCTCCTTTGTGGTCCCCGTATTCGAAATAGACGCGATTGAGTTGGCGATCGAGTTGCAGCGCGCGCGTGACGATCACTCTATTTTCGTCAGCGTAGTGCACTGACACTGGCTGATCATCGTGAATAAAACGCTGAAGCAGATGAACGATTTGGTGGCGGGACCAAAGCAGGCGCGAACCCGCAAGGTCGTCGTTGAATCGACCGCTCGTGGCGGCGGGCTGTGCTGTCGGCAGCATATTGTCTCCTCTAGGGGTGTAGCTCTTGTTCTCCGCTTACACCTACTGCAATTGATGTGCCGATCGCTTGTAATGTTGCGAATCAGGCAGATACGATTTGGTATTTCATCATCATGTCGCCGGTCGAAGACAACCGGTGGGCATGTGTTTGCAATCGGCGACATTGCCGGACGTGGAAACCTGCAGATGTAAGGACGGGACAGGCGCTAAAAACTAAAAACCGTTTTTGGATCGACGAGCCCTATAATGATCGGTTTCCAAGATTGCTTTTGTTTCAAGTGCTGCTTCTGTTGTTTACATGCAGCGCTGTTGTACGGCTATGAGTAAAGATACTGTTACGCCGCGGCCCGCGGCAACGTTAATCCTGGTGCGCGACGGAACCGACGGACTGGAGGTGTTGCTCGCCAAGCGCACACATCTTGCCCAGTTCGCGGGTGGCGCTCACGTGTTTCCGGGCGGCGCTGTGGACGACGCGGATACCGCGCCGGAACTTGCTGCGCTTGCTTCCGGTATTGATGACGTGGAAGCAAGCAAACGCCTGGGCATCGAGCAAGGTGGCCTTGGTTACTGGATTGCGGCGATTCGCGAGTGCTTTGAGGAAGCCGGGCTGTTCTTCGCACACACGCATGAGGATGAACTGATCGATATCGAAGGACACACAGCGCGGCGTTTCGCTTCCGCGCGGCGAACGCTCGCGGAGGGCGAGGCGAGCCTGCTCGAGCTATTGCAGTCAAATAACCTGCGGCTTGCTACCGATCGGTTGCATTACTTCAGTCACTGGATTACCCAGGCGGGGCGTCCGCGCCGCTATGACACGCGATTCTTTCTGGCGGAGGCGCCAGCCAGGCAAACCCCGTCGCACGATGGCGAGGAACTGGTGAATCACCTGTGGATTCGGCCGGCTGAGGCGCTTGAGCGAGGCAGCCGCGGCGAGCTCAACCTTATGTTTCCGACACTGAAAACGCTCGAAAGCTTGTCGAGATTCGATGATGTAGCGGCGGCGCTGGAGCACGCGCGTACGCTGCGAGTAAGGACCCCGATGAGCCCGCGGGCGGGGTCGGGCCGTGACGGCAAGAGACTGCTGTTGCCCGGTGATTACGCTTATGCCGAGCTGGGAAAACTCGATCCGGAACAGAAGGGCACGGCGTCCTATGAGATTATTCCCGGCGTGCCTGTGTCCTTGTCGCAGCGGGTAACAAGGCTGACGGCGTCTAATCCAAGCGTAATGACCGGGCCCGGCACCAACACCTACCTGCTTGGCGACGAGGCCAATGGCGTTGCTGTCATTGATCCCGGGCCGGCAGATGCGGAACACGTAGCCACCATCATCGAGGTGGCGCCGGGCCCAATTCGCTGGATTTTGTGCACGCACACGCATGTTGATCACTCACCGGGCGCGGCACTGCTGAAGGAACGCACGCAGGCTACTACTTACGGGATGCTTGCGAAGTACAAAGAAAGGCAGGACCAATCCTTCATCCCGGATCACGCACTGGTAGACGGCGAACGTGTGTCCGTCGCGGGTGTGACGCTACGTGTTCTGCACACGCCGGGCCATGCCTCCAACCAGGTTTGCTACTTCCTGGAAGAAGAGCACCTGTTGTTCACGGGGGACCACATCATGCAGGGCTCAACGGTCGTGATCAATCCACCCGACGGAAACATGTCGGACTACTTCGCCTCGCTTGAACGGCTTTACGAAGAAGACATCGAGTGGCTGGCGCCGGGGCACGGGTTCCTGATGGAGCGGCCTTACGAGGTTGTCGAGCGCCTCATCGTCCATCGGCGCAACCGTGAGAACAAGGTGGTAAACGCGCTACGCGACGTTGGCCCCGGCAGCGTTCAAGCACTCGTGGCCACCGTTTACGACGACACGCCCGAGCGGATGCACCGCCTGGCAATGCGCTCGCTGCTCGCGCATTTGCATAAGCTCGAAGTTGATGGGCGAGTTAAACAACAAGAGGATGTGTGGGAGTTGCTGGAATAGCTTGGATCTACAAAGCGAACAAGTGACGCCGCGATTGCTCGGTTGCAACTTACTCGGTTGCAACTTATTGGCGCAGTAGCTTCGTTATCAACCTGTTAGGGTTTGTGTTTCCTCCACCACACCGCTCCCACACCACCGCTGAAAACAAGCACCGCCATGGTCCAGAACATGGCGGCCGTGCCGAGTACCGAGCCGAAAGCGCCGAAGATGAGCGGCAGTACCACCTGGTTGCCGTGAATAATGGTCAAGCGCACGCCCAGAACCTCGCCAATTCGGCCCTCTGGCGAAGTTGAGTGAACCAATGACATGATATTGGGATGCGCTGCGCCAAGGCCCAGGCCGAGCAGGAAAGCGATTGCCATCAGTAGTGGGCCGGAAGAAAACATCGGGAACAGCGTGAACGCGAGGGCCGCAGAAAACATCGTGTAAACGAGTACCTGCCATTCGGTGAAATGCCGTGAAAGTATGGGCATCGCGGAGCGGATGACGAAGGTCGCAAGCGAGAAACTGCCGAGCACAAGACCGATTTCCGAGGCGGACAGGCCGATAAACGTGCCATGCACCGGTATGACGAGCGATTGCAGATCCCAGCACATCGAGACCAGGGCCGTGGCGATTAGCACGTGGCGCAGCTCGGTTTGCCTGAACAGTTCGACTGGATGCATTGGCTTAGGGGGGATCACGGTGCCATGACGCGAAGGCATCAGGTCGCGACTGATCCTTACCATGGCCACCGCTAACAGCGCGACAACCACCAGCGCGCCAAAAGTGGCTCGATGGCCGAACGCGTCGATGAGGAACCCGCTCAAGATCGGACCGGTGAATCCGGACACCGAAACACCCAAGGCAAACCAGGAAAACGCGGCCGGGCGCCGAGCGGGGTCAGCGCGCTCGCCGATGATGTGCTGGACCGAGATCATTGCCAGCGTCAATCCGGTGCCGATCAGTGTCGCCGCGACCAGCAAAGGAGCGAGATCGGCAGCTTCATACGAGAACAGCCATGGCAGCAGCGTGCCGACGAGTATTAGCAGCGTTCCGGTTAGCGTCGGGCGAAAGGCGCCCACTGCATCAACCCAGCGGCCGGCGCGAACCGAGATTAGCATCGGGACCAGGGAAAACAGCGCCAAAATTACTCCCACAGTGAAGGTCGATGCGTCGTTTGCCAGCGCGTAAAGCGAGCCGGTCATGCGAGCCGACACAAACGCCATGTGCGACAGCACTGTAATCAAAACCAGCCGAAACAGATCCATTGAGTTTGCGGTCTAGAATGACGGGAAGGGGACAACATACCCCGAAACGAGAGGAACCATGTCCAATATTGAGCTAAACCTCGTGGACTGTGGTCGGCGGGAACCCGCAGTCGTCCTGATTCACGGATTTACATGCAATTTGCATGACTGGAAAGAGCAGTTGTCCGTCTTGTCCGCTGCTCATCGCTGCGTGGCGATCGACCTGCCGGGTCACGGGAAGTCACCCCCTCCAGAGGAACCGACTATCGAGGCGCTGGCCAAAGCCGTCAATGATGCACTCGATGCGTTGAAGCTCAGCGACGTGGTGCTAGTCGGACACAGCATGGGCTGTCGTTTGGTTTCGGAGACTTACGGCCAGTCGCCCGGCCGCGTTCGAGGGGTAGTCTACGTTGACGGCAGCATGGTTGCAGTCGGCAATCCGGATGAGGCGGTGAGAAAAATGATCGAAACGCTTGACCGTATCGGCATGGACGGTTTCATTGAGCGGCTCTACGAAGGCTTCTATGTCGAAGGCACGCCCACCGAAGTCCGCGACTTCGTCAATGCCGGGCTGTCAAATATAGATATGAACTTTGCCAGGAAGCTTTGGCTCAACGTGGTTCGCTGGGATGCGTCACGCGCTCACGCGGCACTCGGGGCGATTGAGGTGCCGGCATTGGTGATTCAGTCCACCTACCTCAATACCGAAATGAAGCGCGTGTCCATCGCCTCCGGTCAGACGACACCGTGGATTAACGCGGTATCAGAAGCCGTAAAAGACGTGACCGTCGCGGTGATTGAGGGAGTGGGTCATTTCCCGATGCTCGAGGCACCGCAGCAGACCAACGAGGCGATTTCAAGTTTCGTGCACCGAATCGCGGCCGATTAGGCGCATCGGAAATCTCGAATTATTGAATTTCTTATCTTGGCTGGTTCTGTGACCCGTTAGAAACAAAATGGGGATATCGATAGTCAATCATGCTCCGCGCCGACAATTGCCATGGCTACTCTTCGGAGATGCGAACAACTTCCAGACGAACAACATCCTTGTTGTTGTAGGCGTCTAGCAGATAAGACACTTTCCAACTGAGGTTCTCACCGAGCTGGGAAAACAATACCGTTTGAAACGTGCCAACGATGGATTCAGCGCTGAGAATATCGAATGTATCGCCTTGTTCCGGTGAGAATGTCCTGTTGCGGAATTTGATGATACGGACGTCAAGTACGCCATCCAACGTCGCCCTGCCCGAGACATTAAGCAAACCGTGCTTGTTCTCTTCTCGTCGCCCGACGACGTAGGTGGCGAACTTACCAGCTGCTGTCTGAATATAGTCACCAGATATGGTCATTACGTCGAGCGATGTTGCCCGCGCAAGTGTGCCTCCGTCTACCGCTAACGTTGAGGTGATCTTGCCTGCGCCTGATAGCACACCGCCATTAATGACGACGGAAGATTGCGTCATCGCGCCGTCAACAACTGTGGATCCGGCGAACTGACGGAAGCTACCCGAGCCCATCAGACGCCCGGAAAGACTGACTACGAACTGGCCCGATGTGTAGATCGTGCCGTCGTTTGTCAGCGTGCCATCGTTTTGAATCGAGCCAGTGTTCTCGGTTTCGCGCCCTGTTATCAGTTTTGCACCGGGATTGTTCTTGAGAATACCGTGATTATTCAGGAATCGACTGTTTGCGAAGTCAAACGTTCCGCTGTTGCTGACGGTGGCGTAGTTTATCCAACCGATCCGGGTCTTTACGGTGCCACCGAGACTATTCTGCACCACACCTTCATTCGTAAAACGCTGACCGCTTGATAGCGTAGCGCCAGGCAAGTTGTTCACGACGCCGGTGTTTTTTCCAAAATCGCCAGCGCTTAGAGTGTCATAGTTATTCAGTATTCCAGTGTTTTCTGTTGAACCATAGCCGCTAACGGTTCCGAAGTTGTTCAGTGTTCCGGAGTTCTTGACACGCCCGTCACTGGACTGGACATTGACTAAGTCACCGAAGTTGTTCAACGTGCCAACGTTGATTAGGGTGCCGAAATTTCGCAGTTCACCACTGTTATCCAGTATCCCGGTATTGAACAGGGAGCCGAAGTTGTTGAAACGGTCCTGTTCGTTGCAGGCATCGTAGCGGCCATTGCTTATCGTGCTGCCAACCGGATTGGGATTTGGCGCTATCTGACCGCAGACAGCAGATGCCTGCGTTACCAGACTCGTTAGAGCTAAGCCTAAGACACCAGCAAGACACTTGATATGCAAAGTACCGACCCACAGAAGCGAAGGCTGAAGGCATGTGACCTATAGGATTGACTTTACGCTGTGTTCTGGAAGGCGGTCAACGCGCCGGCGCGTCGCAACTTGGGGTTACCTTGATCTGGCTCAATATCTCCGAGGTTTTTTGAACAGACGGGTGGTCGCGTCTGCTGGCGGCGAACTAATATGACCGTTGAGCATGCAACATCGATTTCTCAGGTCGCTGAGTGATCAACGCAATATCGAACGAGCCTTCGCGAGCTACAAAAACATCGTATTCTGGGGCACAATCCAGTCTGGATTAGACGCGTGGCACGCTCAGTGACAGCTTCGCCTTTGCATGGTTATTCCAATTGGAAAGGATCCGCATGCCCCGGCAGGTCGTCATACTTCATGGCTGGAGCGATAACTCCGACTCGTTCAAGCCGTTAGCCGCTTTTCTAAAGCAAAATGGCTTCGCCCCGTATCCGATTTACCTTGGTGACTACATCTCGCTTCGCGATGACGTGCAAATTGGCGACGTTGCGAAGCGCATGGAGGAGGTGATAAAGGCAGCGCAGTCGCGCAGTGGCCAGAATCGACTCGCAGCGAAGTTCGATATGATTGTTCACAGTACTGGCGGTCTTGTCGCGCGGCACTGGATATCGACTTATTATCAATCGCTGCCCTGCCCAGTGCAGAATCTCGTCATGTTGGCGCCCGCAAATTTTGGGTCGGCGTTGGCGCATCTGGGACGCTCGTTGCTGGGAAGAGTTCTCAAGGGATGGAGGACGGGCTTCGAAACGGGCGAAGAGATGCTTCACGCGCTTGAATTGGGTTCGCCGTATCAGTGGCGACTCGCACAAGACGATCTGTTCGTGCCGGAGGGAAGCAGTGCTAGGTCTTCGCCCGTCCTTTATGCTCCAGACAAGGTGCGCCCCTTCGTCTTGATTGGGACTTATCCATACCAGGAGCTAGCTGCCCGAATCACAAATGAGAACGGCTCCGACGGGACGGTGCGCGTGTCTGCCGCAAACCTCAATTGTCAGGGGATGACCGTGGATTTCTCGGGTAGCCCCTCGAAGTTGAAAAGGCCTGCCGTGCGGCAGTGGACGAAGCGTGGCGCAGCCGCTGTCAGCTTTCCTTTGGCGGTGCTGCCCGATCGCACGCACGGTGATATTGTTCGGCCATCTGACCCGGGCGCGACCCACGATCCCGATGTGAGAACGCAGTTGGGCAAGCTCATTCTTCAGGCACTGCGCTCAACGCCGGCAAGTTACGCTCGGATTGCGGAAGACTGGCGTCAGGTCAGTATGGCGACACGCGAACTCGCGCGGGACGAAACCACCCGCAAGCAACTATTCAAATCAAAATCTGACGCCGCCTACTTCCACGAGCATTTCCAGCTCGTCGTACGTGCAGAAGACGAGTTTGGCGATCCGATTCATGATTTTTTTGTTCGCTTCGTCAAGCGGCCAAGACGGAACATTTTTCGTGCGGCGAGCGCTCTAGACCGGGCCACTGCCTTCTTTCACGAGGAGGTGCTCGAGGCTGTTCACGCTCATCGTCGTTCCCCGGAGTACCGCAACTTTTACATTGATCGCTACGACATGATGCGCACGGGTGGGTGGTACGACCAGATTCCGAGCCCAGCGGAGCGCCAGCTCCTGTTCAGTCTTACCGCGGCCGACCCTGGCGATCGTGTCGCCTATTTCGAACGCAAACCCGGCGCTCGCGGTGTGGTGTTCCTGCACAGACAAGGTGACGGCGAGCGGTGGCTGAAGCGGCACACCACCCACTTCGTTAGAGTGATCGTCCCCAGGGCCGGGGAGCCCGGAATCTTCACGTTGAAGAGAGGGTAGGTCGTGCTCCGGTCGTGATCGGTGTGCCACCACCGTCAACGTAATTTGACGGTTCCGGCACGCCGTTCGAAACGACGATAGTCCTTGGTCAGGCTAAGCGTCCGTGAAGTCCTGCATGATTACAGCCATCACGTCACCTTTCTTCACACGGCCGGAACCCGGCGCCATCCAGATGTAGCCATCGATCTGGAACTCAATCGGCTGCGGCTCTCGTTCCCACTCTTCGACGAAATGCAGATAGCCGGCAAGTTCACCGGCCTTGATTTTTTGCTCGGGCAAGAAGCACGGTTCGAATAGACCATCACTAGGCGCAAACAAATATGACTTTTGATCGCGCACCATCATTTGCTGCGTGCGGCCACCATCTGGCTGCGTGATATCGGGTTCGCCGTCGATAATACCCGTCCACTTGAGTACGTTGTCAAGTCCGCGTTCGGCGATGCGCACAGCATCGGGCCTGACGCGTCCGTATCCACCGATCTCGGTGGAAATTGACAGTGCGCCATGCCGTTCCGCTGAAGCGGCGACAGTGGCGGTCTCGTCAACACCCCAAAAGACGACGTTGAAAGGTGCGGCGAAATTCTCGGCGAGCGCCCGCGTGCGTTCGAGGACTTTGGGGTCATCGACCCAGTGCATGATCGAGCACAGAGCGGCTTCCATGGAATTGCCCGCTGAATGGACATCGACCGAGATCTCGACCTGGGGCATGATCGTCGTCTCGATAAAGTGCGCCAACATCTGGCAGAAACTGCCGCGCGCGTCGCCCGGCATGCAGCGATTGAAGTCGCGTCCGTCGATCGGGCACATCCTGCGCCCGGCCAATGCTGCGGGCAGATCGACGGCGGGCAGCATGATGATTTTTCCCTGCACGGTCGCTGGATCGAGGCGGCGCGCCAGCCGTGAGATTGCGATCTGGCTTTCGTACTCGTCGCCATGCACGCCGCCGGTAAAGAGAACCGCCGGACCTTTTCCGCCATTGATGACGGCAATCGGGACTTCGATCACCGACCAGGCACCGCCATCGCGCGACTGTGGCACGCGCAAATAGCCGAGCTGTTTTCCCGGTTCGTCGAAATCCAGTTCGTGAAAGATGCGGCTTTTGAAGGTGTCGGTTGCCTGCGCCATGCTTTGGCCCTCCTTATTGAACCATCAGGATAGCTGAGCCCGCGGAAAAAGCTACTAGCTTGCCAGAGTACGTTCTTGTGCTCCGGACTGCGTTTATGGAGCCTGGCTCTTACACCTTCAATCGACCTTGACGATCCAATCGGATATCACGCCCGCCATCCCGTCGATTTCGCTGATGAGTTTGATCTCGATCGAGTGCTTGCCCTGTGAAAGGGTCAGTTCACACTCGTAAGTAGCGTCCCACGGAGCTTCGCCGTAGACGGGTTCGGACACTGTGGATCGGGCGACCTCTTCACCGTCGACGGATAACAGTTCCTCGACGAGTGTCACCGGTTGCCAGTTTCCACCGCTGTCATGGGCGTCAAAGGCGGTGGGCTGGTCAGGGTCGCCGATGCGCACAACTAGCTGGACGTCATCGACCGGGCCATAGACGTTGCTGTGGGTAAGCCGGACGGTTACCGGCTTGTCGTGCTTGGGCTTCTTGGGGGTAGTCTCGGCAAGCAATACCGACTCTCCCGCAAGCTCCCAGGTCCATTTGGATTTCCGGATGGCCTTGATCGCATCGGTTTTATCCGGCCTGGCCCGCTTCGGCTGAGTTCGTTTTTTGTCCGGTGGTTCGAGCGTGAACACCTCGGCTGCATGTTCCTGCTTCCAATCCGAGTATGCCTGTGCCCAGTCCGGATGGTCTTTCTTTGTGTTGCCCCATTTGTGACCGAGCTGCAGCAGTGGATCGACCATCCTGTACAGGCCCTTGCTGAGGGCCATCAACACCTCGGTGTCTTGCTCTCCTGCCGCTGGTTTGAGCGAGAAGCCGTGGTTGACCAGAGCCTGCAGCAACTCGGGTGAGTTCACACTGACGATGTCACCGAGAAAACCATGGAGAGCCTTATCCTCGGCAACGGCAACGTCGAGACCTCGCCCCATGAGGTAATCGATCAGTTTCAGCCGTTGCGCTAGCTGAGATTGGCGTTCTTCTTCTGAAAGTGTGTACGACGTGAGCTCGGTCTGCTTGTCGGCTTGCTCGTCGAATGCATCACCAAACAGTTTTTCGAGATCTTCCAGCGACTCGGCGTTCATGATGGCGTCGTTGTCAATGTGTATCGCGCCGGTTGCCGCGTTGCTCGATGCTGCAAGTTGTTCCGCCAGTCTGGGTGCGTCCGGATGTTCGTATAACGTCAGCAAACGCGAAGTGCAGACTTCCAGCACCGGACTGAATTCGTCGTTCATCGTTTCGTTGATGTCCAGTTTCTGCGCGAGCAGCTGATCAATGCCGTCTTTGTCTAATAGCGCGCAGGCCAGATTGAAACCGAAGCGCTTGGCCTCGGCGTCGAGGCGTCCGAGTTCGATCAGCTGTTGATAAAAAACAGGGTCACGGCAAACGGTCTTCAGAACGGTTTCGCTAACCGGGAGTTTTTTGTTGTGTTTGACGCAACAGGTGACAAAGCGATCGACCGAGTCTTCTCCGCCGAACTGAAGACAGAGTTCGAGTGGTGTCAGTCCAAGAATGTCTTTTTCCGTGAGGTTCGCGTTCCTCGAAATCAACACTTCGATGGCGTCCTCATTGGCATAGCGGCAGGCGGTGTGTAGGGGAGTGCGCTGCCAGCAAATGCGTTCGCCGAAGCTCTTGGTCAGATATTTTTCCGTTTCTTCGATGTTTTCGCCGTTGAACACTCCGCTCACCGTATGCTTGGCGGGTGCGAGCAAATCGTCGTCGATGCTCGGCGCAAAATTGATGGCGTCTTCGGATTGCAGCAGCAGGGCGGTGATCTCACGGTTGCCGGATTCGATGGCGACGTTGAGCGGTGTCTTACCATTGTCGTCTTGCCGGCACGGGCTTTCCAGTTGCTCGATCGCTTCGCTGGCCCGGGCAGAATGCTCGGCAATCAATGCGTTGACTTCATCGACCGTGGGTGTGGCGGCCATGGACTAAGAGTCTCCAGGCAGGAGGAGAATTTGGGTCGATTTGATCAGATGGCGCTTGGCCGAGCAGTACGTTATTCGGCAGAGTTTGTCGCGGCGCTACTCTGCAGTAGCCTTTTCACCGGAGACTTTCCGGGCAGCTTCATCGTCACAAAGATATTCTGCCGTGACCGAATCGTCCTGCACGCTTTCCAGGTGCACGTCGAAGCGCCACAAGTGATGCAGATGTTTGATGACCTCTTTGGCATCGTCTTCGGCCAGCGGGATTCGATCATGTTGCCGGTGCCGGACTGTGATGGAGCGGTCACCTCTCAAATCGACTTCTTGCACCTGGATGTTCGGTTCCATCTGGCCGAGATTGTATTGACCGGCCAGTTGCTCGCGAATCCGCAGGTAGCCGCTCTCGTCGTGGATCGCAGTGACTTCGATCTCGCTGTCCTTGTCGTCGTCAACGATACCGAACAGCTTCAAGTCTCTAATCACCTTGGGCGAGAGAAACTGAAGAATGAAGCTTTCGTCTTTGTAGTTCGCCATCGCGTGATGAACCGTGTCCAGCCAATCGCCTCCGGCAATGTCCGGGAAGAAGCGTTTGTCTTCCTCTGTCGGGTTTTCGCATATCCGGCGAATGTCGGTGAATATTGAATAGCCCAACGTGTACGGATTCAGTCCGCTGAAGTTTGGTGAATCAAAACCCGGTTGATAGATCACGTTGGTATGCGACTTGAGAAATTCGAGCATGAACCCGTCGGTTACCAGCCCTTCATCGTACAACGTATGCAGCAGGGTGTAATGCCAGAACGTCGCCCAGCCCTCGTTCATCACCTGGGTTTGCCGTTGTGGATAGAAGTACTGCGAGATCTTGCGGACGATTCTTACGATCTCCCGTTCCCAGGGCTCGAGTAAAGGCGCATTCTTCTCGATGAAGTAAAGCAGATTTTCCTGTGGCTCCGCCGGAAACTTGGGCCATTCCTCGACTTTGGCCTTTTCCTTCTTCGGTATGGTGCGCCAAAGGTCATTCACCTGGCTTTGCAGGAATTCCTCTCGTTCGTGCTGACGTCGTCTCTCGTTCTCAGCGGAAATCGGGGCGGGCCGGCGGAATCGATCCACCCCATAGTTCATTAGCGCGTGGCATGAATCAAGCAACGACTCGGTCGTTTCGACACCGTAGCGTTCTTCACATTGGGCAACGTATCGCTTGGCGAACAACAGATAATTGACGATTGCGCTCGCGTCGGTCCATGTCCGGAACAGATAGTTACCCTTGAAGAAAGAGTTATGCCCGAAGCACGCGTGGGCAATAACCAATGCCTGCAGGGTCAGCGTGTTCTCTTCCATCAGGTAGGCAATACATGGATTCGAGTTGATGACCAACTCGTAAGCGAGCCCGATATGGCCAAGCCGGTATCGTTGCTCTGTTGCCAGGAACTGCTTGCCGAAAGACCAGTGATGGTAACCAACCGGCATGCCGGTGGAGGAATAGGCATCCATCATCTGTTCAGCGCTGATGATCTCGATCTGATTGGGATAGGTGTCGAGCCGGTAGCCGTCCGCAACGCGAGCGAGCTCAGCCTCGTAGGCTTCGAGATCCTCAAAAGTCCATTCAGAGCCCTCAGCGATAGGCTTACGTGTTGTCATGCCGATTTCTTCTCGAAAAGATCATGAAACACTGGGAAGATGTCCGACGCTTCCGAGACCTTCTTCATTGCGAAATTGTCGGGAAAGCGTTCCGGAATCTCTTGGTATGCGTGCCAGAGTTCCTGATCTTCACCCGAATTGATCTCAATATACGCATAGTGCTGGACGCTAGGCAGGATGCGCTCCAGCAGAAGGTCGCGGCAATTGGGCGAATCGTCCGACCAGTTCTCACCATCGGAAGCCTGTGCCGCATAGATATTCCAGTCGCTTGTTGGATAGCGTTCTCGAATGACCTGATCCATCATCCGCAGGGCGCTGGAGACGACAGTGCCTCCGGTTTCCCGCGAATAGAAGAATTCCTCTTCGTCGACTTCTTTTGCCACTGTGTGGTGGCGAATGAAAACCACGTCTATCTTTTGATAGTTCCGCTTAAGGAACAGGTGCAGCAGGATGAAGAACCGCTTGGCGAGGTTCTTGATCTCCTGTGTCATGGATCCGGATACATCCATCAGACAGAACATCACGGCAGCAGTCGTGGGGATCGGCTGCTGGATGAAGTTGTTGTATCTCAGATCGAAATCGTCGAGAAACGGAATCTGATGCAGGCGTCGCTGGAGCCGTTCCAACTCCTTCCTGATTTCCTGAATGCGCTCGGTGGACGTTGGCTGGTTTTCCAGCGTTTCAAGCTCTTCCTTCAGGGCGTTCATTTGCGCGCGGATGGCGCCGCCCAAGGCGATGCGCCGGGCATACGCCCCGCGCAGCGACTGGACGACATTGAGACGTGCCGGCACGCCGTCACTGGTGTATCCGCCCCTGATTGGCCGCCAGGACTCGGCGTCTTTGAGCTGCTTTTTGACCAGGTTGGGGAGTTCCAGGTCCTCGAACATGAAGTCGAGGAATTCCTGTTGGGTGAGTTCGAATACGAAGTCATCCATTCCCTCGCCCGAGTCGCTGGCTTTGCCGCCACCGCCGCCACCACCGCCGCCGGGAGGGCGGGCAATTCTGTCGCCGGTGACGAATTCCTTGTTGCCGGGCAGGATTCTCTGCTGGCGACCGCCTTGACCGTGGCGAAAGCGTGGCTCCGATACATCCTTTCTCGGGATGCTGATTTCGTCCCCACGATCGGTGTCGGTGATACTGCGCTTGTTTACCGCGTCTGCTACCGCTTCCTTGATGTGCTTGCGATAGCGACGCAGAAACCGCTGCCGATTAACGGCGCTCTTGTATTTTCCGTTTTGTCTACGATCGATTAACTGGAATACCACGGCGCATTACTGCGACTTGCGTACCCGCAAATACCACTCCGAAAGCAGACGCACCTGTTTTTCGGTGTAGCCGCGATCGGTCATTCTCTTGACGAAATCGCGGTGCTTGTTCTTGTCTTCCTCTGACGCTTTCGGGTTGAAGGAGATTACCGGCAGCAAATCTTCGGTGCTGGAGAACATGTTCTTTTCAATCACCAGGCGCAGCTTTTCGTAGCTGTTCCAGGCCGGGTTCTTCCCGTCATTGGAGGCGCGCGCCCGCAGCACGAAATTGACCACTTCGTGGCGGAAGTCTTTTGGATTGCCGATCCCGGCCGGCTTCTCGATTTTCTCGAGTTCGTCGTTAAGAGCGGCGTGGTCGAGGATATCTCCGGTGTCAGGATTGCGGAAATCCTGATCCTGGATCCACAGGTCAGCGTAAGTAATGTAGCGGTCAAAGATATTCTGGCCATACTCGGAATACGATTCCAGATAGGCCGTCTGGATCTCTTTGCCAATGAACTCAATATATTGCGGAGTCAGGTACTCCTTGATGAAGTTCATGTAGCGGTCGAGCGCTTCGCTTGGGAACTGCTGCTGCACGATCTGCTGCTCCAGCACATACAGCAGGTGCACAGGGTTGGCGGCGATCTCGGAAGGATCAAAGTTAAACACTTTCGACAGGATCTTGAAAGAAAACCGGGTCGACAGGCCGTCCATACCTTCGTCCACCCCGGCATTGTCGCGGTATTCCTGAATCGATTTCGCTTTCGGGTCGACGTCTTTGAGATTCTCGCCGTCGTAGATCCGCATCTTGGAGTAGATGCTGGAGTTCTCGGGCTCTTTCAGGCGCGTCAAAACCGCGAATTGTGCCAGCATGCGCAGCGTATCGGGTGCGCAGGGCGCCTCGTGCAAGGCACTGTTGCGCAACAGCTTGTTGTAGATCTCGACTTCTTCGGTGACCTGAAGCGAATACGGGACCTTGACGATATTTACCCGGTCGATAAATGCTTCATTATTCTTGTTGTTTTTGAACGTTTGCCATTCAGCCTCATTGGAGTGAGCGAGGATGAGGCCGCTGAACGGGATCGAACCGATCGCCTCTGTGCCGTTGTAGTTGGCCTCCTGCGATGCGGTGAGCAACGGATGCAGGACCTTGATCGGCGCCTTGAACATCTCGACGAACTCGAGAATGCCCTGGTTGGACCGGCACAAGCCGCCCGAGTAGCTGTATGCATCTGTATCGTTCTGACGAAATTCTTCCAGCTTCCGAATGTCGACTTTGCCGACTAGCGCAGAAATGTCCTGATTGTTCTCGTCGCCGGGCTCGGTTTTCGAAATTGCGACCTGATTGAGAATCGAGGGATGGTGTTTCACTACGCGGAACTGGGCAATGTCACCCTTGAATTCGCGCAGCCGCTTTGCCGCCCACGGCGACATGATGGTCCTGACGTATCTCGTCGGAATCCCGTATTCCTCTTCGAGGATTCGGCCGTCTTCTGACGGATCGAACAGGCCTAACGGTGTTTCCTGGATTGGGGAGCCCTTGAGCGAGTAGAAGGGCGTTTTCTCCATCAATTGTTTCAGTTTCTCGGCGAGTGACGATTTGCCACCGCCAACCGGACCCAACAGATAGAGAATCTGTTTCTTTTCTTCCAGTCCCTGCGCCGCATGTCTCAAAAAGGAGACGATCTGTTCGATGGATTCTTCCATTCCGAAGAATTCATCAAAGACCGCGTAACGCTTGATGATCTTGTTCGAGAATATCCTGCTTAGGCGTATGTCTTTCGAGGTCTCAACCAATTCAGGCTCGCCGATGGCGAGCAAGAGCCGCTCCGCCGCATTCGCATAGGCGGTCGGATCTTTCTTGCAGATCTCCAGATACTCTTGGAGGCTATATTCTTCTTGTTGTGCGTCCTCGTAGCGGGTCTGGTAGTTACTGAAGAAACTCATGTTGTTTCCTCCTGGCATAAGCGGTTAGCGGAGTCGCTCTGCAACTTGGTACGCGGTCAAAACCTACCAATTGTTGGTCAGATTCCCGATCTAATAGTTCACCCTAACATTCGATGACAAACGGTACATAAAGCGAGCGCATTATTTGGTAACTCTTCGGTCCCATTCAAGCGCCAAAAATTGAGCAAGCGATATTTGTTCCCGGTGCCATACGCCGCGTGTTGGCCGGTGAATCATCCCGCCGAGCAACTAACGAACGTTGCAATACCCAAGTTGACTGCATTTGCGCTTTGTTAAACCACAGAAATGACCTGGACAACCACGCTTGAAACCTTAGTTTCATCAATATGCGGCCTCGCAAGGGCAAGAACAGCGCGGTTGTCCGCTTAGTCCGGAGCGGAAACAGGATGAGACTGCCCCACTTCTGCGCATGGGGCGCCCCTTTTCGACGCAGGCGGTCAGGTTGCAATCAGGCCCACCTCAATCGTTGAGTAGCTGCCAGAATAGCGCTGAATTTTCTGCTCTTTTCGCCGGTTAGAACGCTCGATAATCGCTGGTGTCCTAAGCATAGAGGTTGCTTGCCCTGCCAGGCAAAGCTATGCCAAATGATCGTTCGCCGGTCCCACGGCTGGTGACTTCCCTGCCTGGCCCCAAAGCCAAGGCATTGATTGATGGCGATGAGAGATACACATCGCCATCGTACACGCGTCCATATCCGCTGGCCGCCCATCGAGGTTTCGGTGCCGTTATCGAAGATGTCGACGGTAATCGGTTTCTCGATTTTACCGCTGGCATTGCGGTGTGCTCCACCGGCCATTGTCACCCGGAGGTCGTTGCGGCGATAAAGACCCAGGCGGACACGCTGCTGCACATGTCGGGGACCGATTTCTACTACGCGCCGCAGCGCGATCTTGCACAAAAGCTTGCCGAGATCACGCCCGGCAGCGACGCCAAGCGTGTTTTTCTGACCAATTCTGGCGCAGAGTCGGTCGAAGCGGCGTTCAAACTCGCGCGTTTCCATACCGGCCGCAAGCACGTCATTGCGTTCTCGGGTGCGTTTCATGGCAGAACGATGGGCGCGCTATCGCTGACAAGCAGCAAAGCCGTTCAGCGTGCTGGCTTTGGCCCGTTGATTCCGGGTGTCAGGCATGTTGATTTTCCAAACCCCTGGCGTGGTCCCAGCGTTGATGACTGCCTGCGGCAGATCGAGAAGATCTTTCACCATATTGTGCCGGCTAACGAGGTCGCCGCTTTCTTCGTTGAACCGATTCAGGGCGAGGGCGGCTACATCGTACCGCCGCCCGATTTCCACCCCCGGCTGAAAAAGCTCGCCGAGCACCACGGCATCTGCTACGCCGTCGACGAGATTCAGGCCGGCATGGGCCGAACTGGCCGTCTGTTTGCCATTGAACACTGGAACGTTGTGCCCGATATCGTCTGCCTGGCAAAGGGCCTTGCGTCGGGAATGCCATTGGGCGCAATCGTAGCGCGGGCTGACCTAATGGACTGGCCGCCCGGATCGCATGGCACGACGTTCGGCGGCAACCCGCTGTGTTGCGTCGCGGCCCTCGAGACAATCAGGTTGCTCGAGGGTGGGCTCGTTGCAAACGCGGCCCGGACCGGCGATTACCTGCGCAAGCGGCTGGCCGAGCTCACCGATCGATTTGAAGTGATTGGCGACGTGCGCGGTCTCGGCTTGATGGTCGGCGTCGAACTGGTGCGCGACCGCGCCTCCAAGGAGCCCGCACCGCTACAGCGCGATCGATTGATTGAGCACTGCTTCCGGAAAGGCCTGTTGCTGCTCGGCTGCGGCGAGAACACGGTGCGCTTTTGCCCACCTTTGGTCGTCGGCGAAATGGAGATTGATACCGCGGTTTCGATATTTGCGGACGCGTTGACCCAGATTCAGTAACGTCTGATCCTGCGATACGCTGGTTTTTTGGGAGCGAGCGATGTTCAACCAGGTGCTCAAGCGCTTAGGAATCGGGGCAGACAATAGCGGTGTTTGCGGCAGCGGGTGGTTGGAGCGGCCGGGTGGCGCCGAGCTGGTATCACTGAATCCTTCTACTGGCGAGCCGATCGCGCGCGTCAAGACCGCAGCGCGCGCCGATTACGACAACGTGATCGAGGACGCCCAGGCTTCATTCAAGCGATGGCGATTGATGCCGCCGCCGGCGCGCGGTGAAGTCATCCGCCAGTTCGGGCTCGCACTGCGTGAGCACAAAGCCGATCTCGGCATGTTGGTCACACTCGAGGCCGGCAAGATTCGCTCAGAGGGTGAAGGCGAAGTACAGGAAATGATTGACATGTGCGATTTCGCCACCGGACTCTCACGGCAGCTTTATGGTCTGACGATTGCGAGCGAGCGACCCCATCACCGGCTCATCGAACAGTGGCACCCGCTTGGCCCGATCGGCGTCATCACCGCATTTAACTTTCCCGTTGCCGTATGGGCGTGGAACGCGACGCTTGCCGCCGTTTGCGGAGATACGGTGATCTGGAAGCCGTCACCGCAAACGCCTCTGACTGCGATTGCCGTACAGAAAATTGCCAACAAGGTGTTTGCCGAGCATGAACTTAGCGGCATCTTCAGCTTGTGCATCGACAAAACCACCGAGGCCGGCCGATGGATGGCCAAGGATCGACGGCTACCGTTGATCTCCGCGACTGGCAGTTGCGCCATGGGCCGTGTCGTTTCGGCGACTGTTGCTGGCAGGCTTGGACGCAGTTTGCTTGAGCTCGGAGGCAATAACGCCATGATCGTGACCGAATCGGCCGATCTCGACATGGCACTGCGCGCCGTGGTGTTTGCCGCTGTGGGTACGGCGGGCCAACGCTGCACGACCTTGCGGCGTCTGTTTATGCACGAATCTGTGGCTGACCGATTCATCGAACGGTTGGTCAGGGCTTATCGCAGTCTGGTAATTGGTGAACCATGGCAGGACGACGTGCTCGTCGGGCCGCTGATTAGCGCCGCTGCACGTGAGCGCATGGTCGAGGCGCTCGACAACGTACGGCAGCAGGGCGGTGAGGTGCTGTGCGGAGGAAAGACACGCGAGGGGCCGGGTTATTTTGTCGAGCCCACGATCGTACGGGGGAAGGCAAGTATGCCGATCGTGGCACAAGAAACCTTCGCGCCGATCCTGTACGTCATGGCCTATCGCCAGCTCGACGAGGCTATTGCCGCACACAACACGGTTGATCAAGGTCTGTCGTCTGCCATCTTTACCAACCAGCTCGTGGAAGCAGAGCGGTTTCTTTCGCCCGCCGGTAGCGACTGTGGCATCGCCAATGTCAATGTCGGAACCTCTGGCGCGGAGATCGGTGGTGCTTTCGGCGGTGAGAAAGACACCGGCGGTGGCCGCGAAGCGGGCAGTGATGCCTGGAAAGCCTACATGCGGCGGCAAACCTGCACGATCAATTACGGTACCGAGCTGCCTCTTGCCCAAGGTGTGCGTTTCGATGTTCAAAGCACACGCCAGTAAGGGCAGTAGCCATCCACTACTCCGGTGCGACCTCTACCATCGCGTCGAAGCCGGCTTGCCCGGCCGGGAACTCAAAATGATCAACCGCAGCGTCTGGCAACACCGCAGCCCCTGACGTCAGCCTGTTGAGGTCCGGCCAGCCGTCGCGCATCCATACGGTACCAGCCGGAATGCGTTCGGTGACGTGAGCACGTGCCTTGAGTTCGCCGCGTTCATTGAATATCCGGATGGCGGCGCCGTCGGCGAGGTTTCGTGATTCGGCATCGCCTGGTGAAATCCATAACGTCGGCTCCGTCTCTCGCTTGGCAAGCATCGGCAGCACCTGACCGTTGTTATAGAAACCATGAAAGTGCGCCATCGTCCGCCCCTGGGTGAGTGCCAGCGAGTAGGTTTGAGTGTCCGATGCTGACACCGGGGATTCAATGTATATAGGTAAAGGGGGCAGACCGAGACTCTCTGCCTGCTCTGAGAAAAACTCGATCTTGCGTGATGGTGTATCGAACTCCAATGTTGGATTGGCGACGTGCGAGATGTCGAGTGCACGGATGCCACCTTCTGTACGCAGCGCCGCCACCGTCGCATGGCCGGTGCAGGGATGGTCGAGGACTGCATTGATCATTGCTTCTTCTGAAGCCCACGGATTGAAACCATCCAGGCCGAGACGCTCAGCCAGCTCGGTGATGAGCGAGTAGAGCGAACGCGTTTCGCCGCGTGGTCGAAGTGCCTGTTCCATCAGGTAGAGGTGTGTGTGGGTCATCTTGCATCCCAGTTCCTCAAGCCAAGCGGTTGCCGGCAGCACGATGTCGGCGAAGCGCCGGGCGGTTTCGTTCAGGAACAGGTCATAGCTGACGACAAGTTTTGTTCTTTCAAGACCTTTAGCGATTTCGTCAGCATTGGCATACGAGGAGAGCATGTTGGTCCCCATCAACAACAGCGTTTCGATCCGGCCGTCACGCAACGCGGTAGTCACGGCGGACATCTGGTTGGGGATGGTTTGTGCGCGCTCCCTGCGCTCCGGTTCGATGATGCTGCCCAGCCCACGGCCATGCGCCCCACTTCCATGGCGCGGGCCGAAACCGCCGCCGGCGATTCCGACGTTAGCGGTGAGCCCCGGCAGGCAAGCGATGGCGCGGCTCGCTTGCCAACCATTGGCCCCTTTGTGCATTGAACTGCCGCCCAGCACGATCATGGCCGGTCGCGACTGCGCGTATCTTCGCGCCAGTCTGGCGATGCGTTCAGCCTCGATCCCGGTGATGCCGGCCGCCCACTCTGGCGTGTAATGCCTGACTTGTTGGGCAAGTTGTTCGAAGCCGACAGTGTGTTTGGCAACGAAGGCCGGGTCATGCAAGTTTTCTTGGCAGATGACGTGAATCATCGCCAGTGCCAGCGCCGTGTCACTGCCCGGGCGGATGATCAGTACCTCGTCCGATTTGGCAGCGGCTTCTGTTTTGCGAACGTCGATGGTTACGATGTAGGCGCCGCGTTTCTTCGCGGCGAGTAGGTGGCGCGCCGTATTCGGTTGGCTTGTCAAGTTGGCTGCCCATAGCAGGATGAACTCGGAATGCTCACCCATGTCTTCTTTGGTGTTGGTCTCGAGCATGCCGGTCAGTCCGAGACCAAACGCTCCCAGACCCCAGCAGATCATCGCCGGATTCCAGAAATGGCTGCCGTGATAATTTGCGAAGCGTGCCAGTAATTGCGCGCTGATGCGTGTGCCGTAATTAGTCGTGAACGTACCGTGCCCCGGCCAGATGCCTACAGTTGACGGGTTTTGCATGCCGGCAAGCATACGGTCCAACACTTCGTCCCAAGTCGCGCGCCGCAGTTTGTCGCCACGGCGATCGCGGACCAGGGGGTACAGAAGGCGGGCGGGATTGTCGATCACTTCACGCGACGCTTGGCCGCGGACGCACAGGAAACCCTGACTGTCCGGGTTGTCCTTGTCGCCTTTCACCGCCACCAGTTTGCCGTCTTGCACCTCAGCCAGCATGCCGCACAGCGTTGGATGGCAGTTCATCGGGCACATGGTGCGGATGGTGGTCGATGGGGACGCCACTTCAGTAGCTTTCTGTCGAGATTGGGCGGTGTGCTTTCAAATCATCATAGCAAAGGGATATGGGGGTTTGGGCTGAGGCGTGCAGGGCCTCCACGAGGAAGAAGTAACAGAGTTACGAGGTGCGTACTCATTCGCGGGAAGGTCGCGAGTCTTCTTGTGGAGGCACGACGGAAGGGAGGAGCAGGGGCCCCGCTTGCGGGGATGCGACCCCTGGAGGCGTGCAGGGCCTCCACGAGGAAGAAGTAACAGAGTTACGAGGTGCGTGCTCATTCGCGGAAGGTTGCGAGTCTATTGTGGAGGCCGAGGCGACCAAGTCGCCAGTGACGGGTGACCTGTGACATGTGACGAGAGGGTGGGTTAGTCTCTCGTTCCCCAACAAGGAAACAAGAAAAATGAAATTCGTAGTCATTGGCGCCGGCGCGCTTGGTTCGATCTATGCCGCTTACCTTGCTCGCGGCCGAAATCAGGTTTCACTGATTGCCCGTGGTGAGCGTGCCACAGCACTCGCGAAACACGGCATTGCTGTCACGGGACGAGACTCGTTTTCAGTCGCGTGCGACATCGTGACGCAACCCGAAACACTGCGCGAAACCGATGTCCTCATCGTGGCCATGAAGACCTATGACACCGAAAAAGCCCTGGCACCGCTTCGCGATCTCAAGCTGATGTGCGCCTTGTCGGTGCAAAACGGTGTCCTGAAGAACGAACTGCTCAGCGATGTCTTTGGACCTCAGGCCACGCTCGGCGCAGTGAGCATGATTGGCGGGGATGTTCTTCCTGCCGAAGGTGATCTGCCGGGTGCGGTGCGCTACAACATGGCCGGCCCGACCATCATCGGCGAACCTGGGGGTGGCGAGTCGGCGCGGGTACAAGAAATCGTTAATGCTTTCATTCAATCCGGCCTCAACGCGCAAGCCTCGGACGATATCACTTCGGTCGAATGGTCAAAGTTCGTTGGTTGGTCCGGCTTCAGTACTTTGGCAATACTGACGCGCCTGCCCACATGGCGCTTCATGACTGATGCCGATACCGCTCTGATTGCGGCCCGCGTGATGCGCGAGACAGCGCAAGTCGCGATCCATCATGGCGTCAAGTTGCCGGACAGCGGATTCAGCAGCCGGGAATTCATCAACGCGACCGAGACGGACGCCGTCAAGGCGGTCCAGGCATACGGCGAAACCATGAAAGAAAAAGCTCCCGCGTTTCGTCAGTCGATCCTGCAGGACGCAGATCGCAACCGACGTCTCGAAGTCGACGAAACACTGGACTTCACACTGAAGCTGGCAGCTAAGTATGGCGTACCTACACCGACGCTGGATCTGTGCTGTCGAGTGCTCAGAGCGATATCGCGCGCAAACGGCTAGTCGTTTTCCAGCCCGTTGGCAATCAACTCCTTGTAACCGCCATTAACCACTGGGACAACCGTGTAACCGAGTTTTTGCATCGCTTCGACGACGTACGATGCCCGGCCCCCAGATACGCAATAGGTGACAACCGGAATCGAGCGATCGGGTATCATCTCTGCCACCTTCTGTGCTACTTCGTCGTGCGGAATGTGTACCGCGCCTTTGACGCGACCCATCAACCACTCCAGCGTGCTTCGCACATCGAGAAAAATCACCTCTTGCTGTAATGATGCCGCTTCTCTCGGAGACAGGTACTGCTGCTTTGCGAGATCCAGCGCCTCAGCTTGGAAGGGCAGGGTGAAGGCGAGAATGACGAGGGCCCCGACGCATCTAAGTATCTTCATTTTGTATGGCCAACCGGTTAACCTTTGCATGATATTACTCCTTCTGCCATATAGTTGCGCGATCTCGCACTTAGATGTCGCACGTACTTGAGCGAGCCAATAAATTGCAGGGAGGTCTGAATGCACGCCATCACTCAACTGGAGATCGACCATCAAGTCTTCGACCTGTACGACGAGTATTGCCACGGTGATATCGATCGACGCGAGTTCCTGAAACGCGCAGCAGCATTGGGTGCAGCGGGTCTGGCAATGGCCCAGGCACTGTTGCCGCAGTACGCGCGCGCGCAAACCGTGTCGTTCAACGATGAACGGATCAAGGCGAGTTACGTGACCTTTTCGTCGCCCGGTGGGAACTCGGGAAGGATGCGTGGCTACCTGGTAAAGCCGAGAGGCAAAGGGCCATTTTCTGCCGTGCTGGTCATTCACGAGAACCGTGGCCTCAATCCGTACATCAAGGACGTCGCCCGCCGTGCGGCGGTAGAGGGTTTTCTTGCACTCGCGCCCGATGGTCTCTATCCGCTCGGTGGTTATCCCGGCAATGACGACGATGGCCGCGCAATGCAAAAGAAGCTCGATCAGGGACAACTCAGAATCGACATGCTCAACAGTGCGCGATACGTCAAATCGCATAAGCTGTCGACGGGCAAGCTTGGTGTGACCGGTTTTTGCTGGGGCGGCGGCACAACGAACTACCTCGCCACCGTGATGGGGGACGAGCTACAGGCAGCGGTTCCATTTTATGGTGCTGCGGCGGAAACGAAAGCGGTATCGAAGATCAAGTCGCCGCTGCTGATCCACTATGCTGAGGATGACGCGCGTGTGAATTCCATGTGGCCAACCTTTGAGCAAGCGCTAAAGGCGGCGAGTGTTTCGTACGAAATGCACGTCTACCCGGGTACCCGGCATGGCTTTCACAACAATTCGACGCCACGCTACGACCGAGCCGCGGCGAAGCTTGCGTGGGAACGGACCATTGCATTCTTTCGCCAGCATCTGGCCTGAATCATCGCGTCCCGGACGCCTCAGCCTACATGTCGTAGGTCCGGCGCAAGCCACCGTAGGAGTGCCACGAGCTGGTCACCAGCCAGCCGCAATCAACCGGAAGATTCGCGCCGGTGATTGCCGCGGCGTCGGGACCTGCAAGAAACGCAACGGCGCGCGCCACCTCCACTGTTTCGACCATTCGTCCCAGCGCGTTATTGCGTTCAAGTGTCGCTACATCGCGCTCGCCTTTGTCTATGGCGGCCTGCAGGGCAGGCGTACGGGTGTGACCGGGTGACACGGCGTTGACACGTATGCCAGCTGGCCCCCATTCGGCAGCCAGACACTCGGTTATAGAGACGACAGCGGCCTTGGCCGGAGCATACGCATGCAAGGGGACAGAACGCGATGCAACGATCGATGCGATGTTGACAATGCTGCCGTTGCGACGCGTAGCCATGTGTTTGCCGAACACCACTGAAGTCAGATAAGTGCCGCGCTGATCGACGCTGATGACGTTGTCCCAGGTCGCCATTGGAAGTTCATCGGGCGGTAGCGGCTGCTGCAACACGCCGGCGCTATTGACCAGCACACTGACCGGGCCAACTTCTTCTTCTATTTGTTGAGCGCAACGCTCGACAGCCTCGTCATCGGTGACATCGACGACGAAACTTCTGCCATTCACAGCTCTCGCGATAGTGTGCACGCGCTCGTCGCGATCGAGTGCGACGACTTGTGCGCCGCGCGCGGCTAACTCACGACAGCAGGCCTCGCCGATACCGCTAGCGCCACCGGTGACGACCGCTACGTCTAATGAAGTCGTTGTAGGCATTGCGTTCTCCTATCTTTCTGCGTATATGGCTTCGAATCCGAACCGACTGAAGCGCCACGCCGGCATTGATTACAGGCTGCATTCTACTGAGACTGTGGCGACAGGGTGAATATCCACTTAGCATTTTGGGTGTTTCTTCTCGCACGACACCGCGATTGAGCGGCGCCCGCGTTCAATCTAATATAGTGATTCTTATCCCGTTGGGAGAGACTGATATGCACACTCTGGAACTGGCGCAGGTCGGCAATTCGGTGGGCATCGTTCTTCCCGAGGAAGTTCTGACGCGATTGAAGCTCAAGAAGGGTGCAAAAGTTTTTGTCACTGAAACTCCGGAAGGGATTGCATTGACGCGTTACGACGAGGAGCTCGAAAAACAATTGAGCGCCGGCCGTGAGCTGATGCAGCAATATCACGAAACATTTGAGCAACTCGCAAAATGACCTGGCGCTGGCTAGACAAACGTGGGTTGTTGCTGTTGCACGATGAGAGTCTGGCGGAGCACGGTGGTACGCCGGGAGTACGCGATGAAGAGCTTCTTGACGCCGCGCTTGCGCGGCCCGCAACTGTCGCTGCTGAGGATTCGCCGGATTACGCGATGCTGGCTGCCTGCTATGCGGTTGATCTGGCCAGTCATCATCCGTTCCTTGATGGCAACAGCAGAACCGCGCTACTTGCGACCGGCTTATTCCTTCATCTGAACGGATACAAGCTTACTGCCACGCCGGAGGAAGCGAAGTACGCCATGCTTGCCTTGGCAGCCGGAGAAGAGGATGAGGTCACGTTCGCTGGTTGGCTGCGTGGGCGCAGCGCCAAGGGCTGACCAGACACGAGCTGTCTAATACCCGTGCGTAGCGGCGACGGCGTCGGATTGCGTCTAGCCGCTGCCATGGTGACTACATTTCAGTTCTCCAGAAACGACGTTGTGCCGTTTCGGCCTGCCGGTCTCCCCAGTGCGAGAGAATGGGTACAGATCAATCGTGCCGAGGGCGCCGATTATGAGAAAGCTCTCCCGCTGTTTCAGGCCTCGCGCGAGTTTGTGAAACCCGGCAGGGTGAGTTAGGTCGGCATCGGGTAGACGTTACGAAAGGCGATCACAAACGGGAACGGCGCCGGGCCGCCGACTGGTGCGCGATTTTCATAGGCGAAAAAAAAGGAGCGCCAAAGCGCTCCCCGATCAATCTGATCCGCACGGCCAATTACCACATGGCAACCGGATTGATGATCATCTGCACCGTGCCCTTGATGCGGGCCTGGCCGAGCACGAACATGAACTCGTTCACACCCTCCTTCGCCAGGCGGCCGGTGTTCATCGTCTCCAGGATGTAGATGCCGTTTTCCTGGAGCAGGGTCACATGGCCGTAGAAGACCTTGTCGCCCTCCGGCGGCGGCACAGGTTCAACGCCCCAGGTATCGGCGCCCACAGCCATCGGGTTCAGCGACGCCAGGTAGACCATGCCCTCGTTGTTTGGGCCCGGTTCGCCCGACACCCACGCTGTCGGGTCCGAATCCAGCATGGCGTCGGTCCAGCCGGTGTGCAGCAGGATCACGTCCCCCTGGCGAAACTTCACACCCTGCGCTTTCGCAGCAGCCTTGATATCGGCTGAGCCGAAAGCCTGGCCGGCCACCAATGTGTCGACGCCGAAGTGCTTGGCCATGTCGACCAGAACGCCTCGCCCGATCAGTGGCGGAATGTTGTGAACGCCGAGCTTCTTTATGCCGGTGACGTGCGATATATCCACGGCTTTGTTGCAGTTGTAGTACAGGCCTGCCTCACCCAGGTGACCGAACCCGTCTATCTGTGGCCCGATGCCGAACCAGAGTTGCGCCAGATCGTCGTTGTAGATGATGTCCCAGCCAAAATCCTGGGCGAGACCCCGCCCGTTGTGCTGGCCGGGCTGCACAAGCTGCAGCGATACAGTGCGCGGCGGGTAGGCCGGTGTCTTGGTTTCGACGACGATTCCCAGCGGATGGCTCTGGCCCAACTTGACCAGTTTTGTCGCCGCCAGCACCTGCTGCGGTGTGACGTAATTGGCTGCACCGATTTCGTCGTCGGGGCCCCATTTGGATGGCATGCAATCCTTTGCTGCCGAGGCAGAAAAGGGTGCGAGTCCGACTGCTGCCACGGCCGCCATTGCGAGAAATCTCATTTAGTCATCTCCTCCATTCATTTATTAAAGGTTGTTCCCACGGCATGATTGGCTTTATGTTGATTTGCATTAAGTTGCTTTTTGTGAACGTGTCGTAGGCACTTCGACAATATACGCCGAGTTTACCGCCAGCAAAGTAAT
>CP070643.1:2993872-3037022 GCA_020354125.1 Betaproteobacteria bacterium
CGCGAGACCGGCGAAGTGACATACGGAAAAATCCCTGCAGGCTCCGTCGTGGTATCGGGCAACTTGCCCTCCGCTGACGGCAAGTACAGCCTGTACTGTGCAGTGATCGTGAAGCAGGTCGACGCGAAAACCCGCGCCAAGACCAGTATCAACGACCTGCTGCGTGGGGACTGAGGCCGTTTCTTTCGCCGGTACCGGTACCCAACAAGCGAGTACCTAACCAGCGAGGGCAGTATGTTCATTGATCCTTTGTTGAAGCTGATGGCGGAGAAAGGCGCATCCGACCTGTTCATATCGGCCGGCGCACCGATTTCAATCAAGATTCTCGACACCATCATGCCGGTCAACCAGACCGTCATCGACGGCAACCTGACGCGAAAGATTGCCGAGGAACTGATGGACGAGAAGCAGACCACCGCTTTCGAGAAGGAGTGGGAGATGAACTTCTCTCACGTGCTGCCCGACGTCGGCCGCTTTCGCGTGAACGTGTTCCGCCAGCGCAGTAACGTTGGCCTGGTGGTGCGTTATCTGCGCAGCGGCACACCCGGCATTGACAAGCTTGGTCTGCCGAAAATGCTCAATGATCTGGTGATGGAAAAACGTGGCTTCGTGCTGGTGGTCGGTTCCACCGGTTCGGGCAAGTCGACCACACTGGCGGCCATGATCGAGCACCGCAATGCGCTCAAGCCGGGCCACATCCTCACCATCGAAGACCCGATGGAATTCGTCTTCCAAAACGACAAGTGCGTGATCAACCAGCGCGAGGTCGGTACCGATACGCGTAGCTATGAACACGCGCTGGTCAACGCCATGCGCGAAGCGCCGGACATGATGATGATCGGTGAGATTCGCGACAAGGAAACCTTGCAACACGCGTTGCTGTACGCACAAACCGGTCACCTGTGCCTATCAACGCTGCACGCCAATAACAGTTACCACGCACTGAACCGGATCATCAACTTCTTCCCCTACGATGCGCGCCCGGCGTTGTTAGCAGACCTCTCGTTGAGCCTGCGCGCCATCATCTCGCAACGGCTGGTCAAGGCCAACGACGGCACCCTGGTCGCGGCAGTGGAAGTGATGCTGAATACCAAACTGGTGGCCGAGCACATCCGCAAAGGTGAGATTGAAGAGGTGCGCGAGGCCATGGCGCAGAGTCTCACGCCCGGTTCGAAGACGTTCGAACAAGCGCTGCTCGAGCTCTACCAGCAAGGCAAGATTTCCAAGGACGAAGCACTGGCCAATTCGGATTCGTCGACCAACATGTCGTGGCTCATCAACAACTACGAGCAAAAAGTCGCCGGCAAGCTAGGCGAAAGCCCGACTGGGAAGATGGTCGCCAGACCCGGTGGTGGCTATTCGTTCAGTGAGATCAAACTCAACGTCGACGAGAAGGGCTAAGACAAACCTGCTCGACAACAAGTAGTCAGAAAAAGGGCGAGCCGCTGGCTCGCCTTTTTTTGTTAAAGTCGAGCAATTGGTAACGTGCACCAATAATGTCTTCAGAGACTTTCACCCTTACCCGCGACCTGATTTCACGCCGGTCGGTCACGCCGCAAGATGACGGCTGTCAGCAATTGATCGCCGATCGCTTGGCCAGGATCGGCTTCGTCGCCGAGCACATGCGCTTTGGCGAAGTGGACAATCTCTGGATCCGGCGCGGCAAGGCTGCACCGGTGCTTTGCTTTGCCGGACACACCGACGTGGTGCCGCCGGGACCGCTCGAATCGTGGCTATCCGATCCGTTCGAGCCGCAGATCCGTGACGGGCACCTGTACGGCCGCGGCGCTGCCGACATGAAGTCGTCACTGGCGGCATTCGTCACGGCGATCGAGCAGTTTGTCAGCGAACAGCCCGGCCATGCAGGGTCGCTGGCACTGCTCCTTACGTCGGATGAAGAAGGCCCGGCCAAGGACGGCACCGTGCGTGTGGTTGAGGCGCTCAAAGCACGTGGCGAGCACATCGATTACTGCGTGGTCGGTGAACCGACTTCAGTCGAGCGGCTCGGTGACATGATCAAGAACGGCCGGCGCGGCTCGCTGTCAGGCGAGATCGTAATCCGGGGCGCGCAGGGCCATGTGGCCTACCCTCACCTGGCGCGTAATCCTGTGCACTTGTTCGCGCCGGCACTCGCCGAACTGGCGGCGACGATGTGGGATGACGGCAACGAGTACTTCCCGCCAACAACCTGGCAGGTCTCCAACATCCGTGCAGGGACCGGCGCGACCAATGTCATTCCCGGTGAACTGCATGCGCATTTCAATTTCCGTTTTTCTCCGGAAAGCACGGTCGGCGTCTTGAAGAAACGCACCAGCGAGATTCTTGAGCGCCACGGGCTGGACTATGACATTGATTGGCATCTTTCCGGCAAGCCATTCATGACCCGCCGCGGCAAATTGGTCGAAGCCGTCAGCGCTGCGGTCAGTAGCATCACCGGCATTGATCCCGAACTGTCCACTACCGGCGGCACATCTGATGGACGGTTTATTGCTGACATTTGCGACGAATTAGTCGAACTGGGTCCGGTGAATGCGTCGATCCACAAGATCAACGAGAACATCGTGGTCGAGGATATGGACACGCTGTCGCGCATCTATCACCAGGCCATCACGCGGCTGCTGAATGGCGGCTGAGCAAACCGCGCATCTACGCACGGTTCGCGACCTGATCCGCTACGCGGTGAGTGCGTTCGATCGCGCCGGTTTGTCTTTCGGGCACGGCACCGACAATGCGCAGGATGAAGCCGCCTGGCTGGTGTTGCACTCATTGCGCCTACCATTGGATCGGTTGGAGCCTTTTCTTGACAGAGCGTTGTCACCCGCCGAAATCGATGCGGCACTGTCACTGATTCACCAGCGCATCGAGAAACGTTTGCCGGCGGCTTACCTGACCCACGAGGCCTGGCTCGGGAAGTTTCGCTTCTACGTCGATGAGCGTGTCATCGTGCCGCGCTCACATATTGCGGAGCTGCTGCGCGAACAGTTGTCACCGTGGATTACCAACCCGGATGCGGTCAAGAACTGCATGGATCTGTGCACTGGGTCCGGCTGTCTGGCGATTTTGCTGGCCCATGCCTTTCCCAATGCCGCAGTCGATGCGACGGATATATCCGCTGACGTTCTCGAAGTGGCCCGGCGCAACGTAAGTGACTATGGGCTGGAACAGCGCATTGAACTGCACCAGTGCGATCTGTTTGGCGAGCGCAACGGTCAATATGAGGTAATCGTTTCCAACCCGCCTTACGTCGATGCCGAGACGATGGCTACGCTGCCTGCTGAGTACCGCGCCGAGCCGTCGCTTGCGCTCGCTGGCGGCGAGGATGGGCTGGACATCATTCGCCGTATTCTTGACCAGGCGGCCGCACACCTTACCCCCAAAGGTATTCTGGTTGTCGAAGTCGGCCATGACCGGCCGGTGCTCGAACAGGCCTACCCCGACTTGCCTTTTGTCTGGCTCGAGACCCGTGCCGGAGGCGATTTCGTCTTCTTGTTGGCCGCGGGCGATTTGCGCGCCGGTTCGCGATAAGGCGACACCACCGGGGGCACACTGCCGACCCAATCGAGCAGGTTGCGGATTTCCGACTCTTTCAGCTCAACCCAGTTGCCGCGCCTGAGACTGGCCGGCAATGACACGATGCCAAGGCGCACACGCATCAACCGGCTGACCTGGTAACCCAGCGCCTCAAACATGCGGCGCACCAGACGATTGCGACCTTCCTTGACGATGACGCGATACCAATGATTGCGCCCTTCCCCGCCTTGCGGCTCGACGGTCTCGAACTTTGCAACACCATCTGACAGGCGCACACCGGAACGCAGTCTGGCAATTTCGTCTTTGCTGAGTTCGCCGAAAATTCGCACGGCGTACTCACGCTCGACTTCGAAACGCGGATGCATCAGCCGATTAGCCAGCTCGCCCGAAGTGGTGAAAATCAACAGCCCGCAGGTATTGAAATCGAGACGCCCGATCGCCAACCATTTTGCATTGCGAATGGCGGGCAGCTTTTCAAACACACTGGTGCGCTCCTTGGGATCCTCACGGGAAACAATCTCACCTTCGGGCTTGTGATACAGAATCACCCGGGGCAGCCGGGTGGTAATTCTGAACTGAATGCGCCGGCGCCCGACCTGGATCAGATCTTCGGTCGTGACTCGCTGCCCGAGAACAGCGACTTCTTCGTTGACCTTGACCTTGCCCTCCTTGATCAACTCTTCCATGGCGCGGCGCGAACCCAACCCGGACTGGGCGAGAACTTTTTGCAGCTTCTGCGACTTGGGCAGTTGCGACGTCTTCTGCGCCGGTGTTTCCGTTGCTTTCTTTGCCGCGCGTTTGGTCGGCGGACGCAGCGGTTTGCGTGAACCGCGCGCTATCTTCGGTGTGGATTGCGGTTTGCTGCGTCGGGCCGATTTCTTTTTAGCGCTTTTTCTTGCGGTTGCCATTTCGATTCAATTTGGAGTCGGTTCAATTCAGAATAGCTGCGATTAAGAATCGGCGTGGTCAAATGGCAGGCGTCAATCGACGGGACGCCGCTCGATCACTGACTGTGCAAGCGTACCGCTGTCTACGTGTTCCAGTTCACCACCGACCGGCAGACCGCGCGCGATGCGGGTAACTTTTAGTCCGCGAGCGGTGAGCATCTCGGCAATATAGTGTGCTGTCGCTTCGCCTTCGACAGTGAAGTTGGTGGCGATAATGACTTCCTTGACCTCCCCGTCCGTCGCACGTTTGACGAGACGATCAAGATTGATCTCCTTGGGACCGATTCCGTCGAGCGGCGAAAGGCGTCCGAGCAAAACGAAGTACAGGCCGCGGTAGGCTTGCGCCTGCTCCATCATCGCAACGTCACCGGGCATCTCGACCACGCACAACACGCTCGCATCACGCCGTGTGGAACTGCATAGCTCGCACAGCGGTTGCTCGGCAAAGTTATTGCACTTATCGCAATGGCGCACCCTCTCGACTGCTTCGCCGAGTGACTTGGCCAGCCGCTGCGCGCCCTCACGGTCGTGCTGCAACAAGTGGTAGGCCATGCGTTGCGCTGATTTCGGGCCAACTCCGGGCAGCCGGCGCAGCGCCTCGACCAACTCTTCGAGGCTGGACGGTGTTTTCATGTGCCGTAGGTCCGGATGTTACTTTTGGCGGGCGTGCCACACCCGCAGTCTCTTGCTATCAGTACGGGCTCGCGTTCAGAATGGCAGTTTCATACCCGGCGGCAGCGGCAGTCCGGCGCCGATGCCGGACATCTTTTCCTGGGTGGTGGTTTCCACTTTGCGCACCGCGTCGTTAACCGCAGCGGCCACCAGATCTTCGAGCATTTCCTTGTCGTCACTCATCAGGCTTTCATCGATGGTGATACGTTTCACGTCGTGCCGACCGGTCATGATGACTTTGACCATTCCGGCGCCGGCCTGCCCTTCGATTTCCATCGCGGCAATTTCTTCCTGGGCCTTTTTCAGGTTTTCCTGCATCTCCTGGGCCTGTTTCATCAGTCCCGCGAGTTGTCCTTTCATCATGCCATTTCTCCAAATTTCGAAACGAGTATTAAGGGCACGCTCGCTTCATCAACCAAGGTTCATACTGGTTTTATCGAATCGTCTCTGATTTTTGCGTCCAAATTTTCGACCAGATCCCTGACGAACGGGTCAGTGTCAATTGCTTCAATGGCCTGGTCGAGTTTCTCCTTGTTCTCGCGATCCTCCTGTGCCGCCGGAGTGTCACCATTGCCACCGATTTCGATCTTCAGGCGCACGCGATTTCCAAACCGTTCGCGCAGCACCGATTGCAGCTTTTCATTGTATGCCGGTTCCGACAAGTGCCGGTGCGCCTCGGGCACTGACAGTTCGATCACATTACCCTCGAATCGTTTCAGTTCACAGTGGTCAGCGAGCATGCGCGCCATGCCGCCAATCTTGAGTTCACTCACCAGGCTGCGCCAGTCGCTGATCTCGGCTGACCCCATTGGTACCTCTACCGTCGCGCTCTGATCGGGCGTTTTGACCTGTTGGGGCTTGGCCTCTTGCGGTTTGACCCGATGCGCCACCTTGCCGGCCGGTGCCTTCCTGGCAGCGACATTGCCGGTGCCAGCCGCAGGCGCTGCCCGTTGATCGCCCGCCTCATTGGACGGATAAAACGTCAGCATACGCAGCAGGCTCATGGTGAAACCGGCGTATTCGTCGGGAGCCAGGCCTAGATCACGCCGTCCGAGCAACGCGATCTGATACATCAGTTGCAACGACTCCGCATCGATCTCTTCAACCAGCGACGTCAGCGCTTCTTGATCGGGGTCATCCTCAGCGAGTGAGCCAGGGATGCTCTTTGCCAGCGCCAGGCGATGCAGCAGTGTCGCCAGTTCTTCGAGTGCAGAGTCAAACGACAGGCTGCGCTCGGCCATGCGATCTGCCTGGGCGATCAACGCTGCGCCGTCACGCGCGATGAGCGCGCGCACGATTTCGATCAGATAAGTGCGATCGACCGCGCCTAACATGTCGCGTACCGGCGCCTCTTCGATTTTGCCGGCGCCATGTGCAATTGCCTGATCGAGCAGCGACAGCGCATCGCGCATGCTGCCCTGCGCTGCACGTGCCAACAGAGCCAGTGCGTTGTCTTGCGCTTCGACCGACTCACGGTCGACGATGTTTCGCAACTGTGCGCGAATCTGCGCTGCGGGAATCTGCTTCAGATTGAACTGCAGGCAGCGCGACAGTACGGTGACGGGTACTTTTTGCGGGTCGGTGGTGGCAAGCACGAACTTGACATGCTCGGGAGGCTCTTCGAGCGTCTTGAGCATGGCATTGAATGCCGAGCGCGACAGCATATGCACTTCGTCGATGACGTACACCTTGTAGCGGCCGGAGGTCGGCGCGTACATGGCGTTGTCGAGCAGTTCGCGCATATTGTCGACCTGGGTGTTCGATGCCGCGTCAAGTTCGAGCACGTCGACAAATCGGCCGGCATCAATCGCGACGCAAGAGTCACAGGTGCCACACGGCTCGGCCGTCACGCCTTTTTCGCAATTGAGCGCTTTGGCAACGATACGCGCCAGCGTGGTCTTGCCAACGCCGCGCGTGCCGGTAAACAACCAGGCGTGATGTAGGCGCTGTTGCTCGAGCGCATTGGTTAGTGCACGAACAACGTGCTCCTGACCGACCAGTTCGCTGAACGTCTTCGGCCGCCATTTTCTGGCCAGCGCCAGTGTCATCGCACGACCCTGTGTGGTTGATGTGACAGCCGGGCACATGGGCCCGTCTGCCCAAATGGGTGGCGAGCCGAACCCCCGGCACTTGCAGAGAATAGCTGTGGCTGCTTCCTTCCGGATCTGACCAGGTTCACTACCATGCAATGCGGGGCGGCCCGCCAAAGAAATCGTTTCGCGTTGAAGAACCGCTTCATCAAAGTAAATCGACCGGCAGCGTCGACAGTACCATCATTACGTAAGTGAGACTGCATTGAAGAAGCGCGTCGATCAGGCCGCAACCACCGGTATTTTGCCGATCTTGCCGCGCCACTGCGCCGGACCAGTCTCGTGCACCGAGACACCTTTCGAATCGACGGCGACGGTCACCGGCATGTCTTCTACTTCGAATTCGTAGATCGCTTCCATACCGAGCTCTTCAAACGCCACTACGCGCGACGCTTTGATCGCTTTCGATACCAGATAGGCAGCACCACCAACTGCCATCAGATAAACCGCCTTGTGTTTGCGGATTGCTTCAATGGCCACCGGCCCGCGCTCGGCCTTGCCGATCATTCCGAGCAGACCGGTCTTGCTGAGCATCATTTCGGTAAATTTGTCCATGCGCGTCGCCGTGGTCGGCCCGGCCGGGCCAACAACTTCGTCGCGCACCGGATCGACCGGTCCGACGTAGTAGATGAATCGCCCGTTGAAGTCCACACCGTCGGGCAACGGCTTGCCACTTTCCAACAAGTCGCGAATGCGCTTGTGCGCGGCGTCGCGGCCAGTCAACAACTTGCCGTTGAGCAATAACGTCTCGCCCGGTTTCCAGCTAACCACGTCCTCACGGGTGATCGTCGCAAGATCAACGCGGCGCGCCTTCGGTGACGGTGCCCAATGCACATCGGGGTAGTCCTCGAGTTTCGGCGCTTCGAGCTGCGCCGGGCCACTGCCGTCGAGCACGAAATTCACATGACGTGTTGCGGCGCAATTGGGAATGACTGCCACCGGCAAGGACGCGGCATGGGTCGGATAGTCCTTGATCTTGACATCGAGCACGGTGGTCAGCCCGCCGAGGCCCTGAGCGCCGATTCCAAGCGCGTTGACCTTGTCGTGTATTTCGATTCGCAGTTCCTCGATCCGATTCGACGGGCCGCGCTTCTTCAGTTCGGCCATGTCGATCGGCTCCATCAGCGCTTCCTTGGCAAGCACCATGGCCTTTTCAGCGCTGCCGCCGACCCCTATGCCGAGCATGCCAGGCGGACACCAGCCCGCACCCATCTTCGGCACGACTTCAACGATCCAGTCGACAATGCTGTCGGACGGATTGAGCATGGTGAACTTCGATTTGTTTTCCGAACCCCCGCCCTTGGCGGCGATGTCGATTTCGACTGAATTGCCGGGAACAAGGTCGAAGTGAATGACGGCCGGCGTGTTGTCCTTGGTGTTGGTGCGTTTACCGGCGGGGTCCGCCAGAATGGACGCACGCAATTTATTGTCTGGGTGCAGATAAGCGCGGCGCACGCCTTCGTTGACCATGTCGCTGACACTCATGGTTGCGCCTTCCCAGTGCACATCCATGCCGACCTTGACAAAAGCCACGACGATGCCGGTGTCCTGACAAACCGGTCGGTGACCTTCCGCGCTCATGCGCGAGTTGGTCAGTATTTGCGCGATGGCATCGCGTGCCGCTGGCGACTCCTCGCGCTCGTAGGCCGCCGCAAGTGACTCAATGTAGTCACGCGGATGAAAATACGAGATGTACTGCAAAGCGTCGGCAACGCTTTCGATAAGGTCTTCCTGTCGGATAGCGGTCATGTGTGTTCAGGAATCTGCGATGGCGGACGGCGATCGCGAAAAGGACTCATTATAAATCACGGGCCGCTGGCGAAAATGGTTGCCAGTGGCGGCTTTTTCAAAGTGCCACAGACTGCGCGGAACATTGAAACACTGAATCGACTGCGTGTCGTTATAATCGGCTTACAACGTAAGAATTCACATAGTGGCATCTCCCCAGGTTGGGCCCGGCCGCGCCGATGAAGTCATGTTTTTGTTTTTGGCGCGAACACTGAGTTGCGGCAAATGCATTGTTAACCAATGCCTTATGAGCTGGCGCCATATGCCGAAAATGCATTTCGACGGGGATTTGACCTGAGATCAAATCATATCTATTTCCGCGGGAGGAACGGATGAGCTCAGCTGAGATTGAATCGGTATTGCACGAAAACCGTGTTTTCGAACCATCGCCGGAGTTCGTCAAACAGGCGAACATTTCCGGGATGTCTGCCTATCAGGCACTGTGCGACGAGGCTGAACAGGACTACGAAGGTTTCTGGGCCCG
Source organism: Betaproteobacteria bacterium (assembly GCA_020354125.1). Lineage (GTDB taxonomy): Bacteria > Pseudomonadota > Gammaproteobacteria > Burkholderiales > Eutrophovitaceae > SG8-40. Next base: position 3,003,385 of record CP070643.1, read on the forward strand.
CCATGCGCGCGACAACCTGTTGTGGCAGAAGCCGTTCAAGAAAGTGCTGGACGAAAGTGATGCACCGTTTTTCAAGTGGTTCGAAGACGGCGAACTGAACGTTTCTTACAACTGCCTGGATCGGCATCTCAACGCTCAGCCAAACAAGATCGCCATCATTTTTGAGGCCGACGACGGAAAAGTCACCAAGGTCACTTACAAGCAGCTCTATCACAAGGTCTGCCAGTTCGCCAATGGCCTGAAGAGCCTCGGCATCAAGCCCGGTGATCGCGTCGTAATTTACATGCCGATGTCTGTCGAGGCGGTTGCCGCCATGCAGGCATGCGCGCGAATCGGTGCGACTCACTCCGTGGTTTTCGGCGGTTTCTCCGCAAAAAGTCTGCAAGACCGCATCGCTGATGCAGGGGCCGTAGCCGTGTTGACCGCCGATGGTCAGATGCGCGGCGGCAAGGAGATTCCGCTCAAGCCGACCGTTGATGAAGCAATTTCGATGGGCGGCTGCGGTTCGGTCAAGAACATTGTTGTCTACAAGCGCACCGGTTCGGACATCAACATGCAGGAAGGCCGCGACATTTGGCTGAGTGACCTGGTGCAAAACCAGCCAGATGCGTGCGAACCAGCCTGGGTAAAAGCAGAACACCCACTATTCATTCTTTACACCTCAGGATCTACTGGCAAGCCAAAAGGTGTTCAGCACAGTTCCGCGGGATATCTGCTGCACGCAATCCTCACCATGAGGTGGACTTTCGATTACAAAGGTTCGGATGTCTTCTGGTGCACAGCCGATGTGGGTTGGGTCACCGGGCATACCTACATCGCTTATGGCCCGTTGGCAGTTGGCGCAACCCAGGTGGTGTTCGAAGGCGTACCGACCTACCCTGATGCGAACCGTTTCTGGAAAATGATCAAGGACCACGGTGTCACCGTGTTCTACACTGCTCCGACAGCGATTCGTTCGTTGATCAAACTGGGTGCCGATCTTCCGAAACAGCACGATCTTTCTTCGTTGAGGTTACTCGGCACCGTCGGTGAGCCAATCAATCCCGAAGCGTGGATCTGGTACTACAACGATGTCGGCGGCGGCCGCTGCCCTATTGTTGATACCTGGTGGCAAACAGAAACCGGCGGCCACATGCTCACTCCGTTACCCGGCGCAACACCGCTCAAGCCCGGCTCCTGCACTTTTCCGTTGCCGGGGATCATTGCCGATATCGTTGACGAGACCGGCGAACCGGTTGCGAGGGGCCACGGCGGCATTCTGGTGATCAAGAAGCCATGGCCAGCAATGATCCGCACTATTTGGGGTGATCCGGAACGATTCAAGAAGAGTTACTACCCGCCTGACTTCCAGGGTAAGCACTACTACCTTGCCGGTGACGGCGCGAGCCGTGACGAAGATGGCTACTTCTGGATCATGGGCCGTATCGATGACGTGCTGAATGTTTCCGGTCACCGTCTCGGCACCATGGAAATCGAATCGGCTTTGGTGGCACACGATCTCGTTGCGGAAGCAGCCGTGGTCGGCAAACCGCACGACGTCAAGGGTGAAGCCGTCATTGCGTTTGTTGTGCTAAAAGGTGCGCGTCCCGGCGGTGAGGACGCAAAGAAAGTCGCGAAAACTCTGCGCGACTGGGTCGGGCAAGACATCGGTCCAATCGCCAAGCCCGAGGAAATCCGTTTTGGAGATAACTTGCCGAAGACCCGTTCGGGCAAGATTATGCGGCGTTTGCTGCGTGCTATCGCCAAGGGTGAAGAGATCACGCAGGATGTGTCAACTTTGGAGAACCCGCAGATTCTCGATCAGCTAAAGGAGACAATCTAGAAAAGCAGGATCAGTTCTCAAGGCGTGTCCCGCGTTTTTGACACACCCGGACCGCTCGGCTATCCTGCGCGCCCTCGCTGCGGCAAGCAAAAGTGAAGCAGCGCTGAATTAACTGATCGGAGAGATGACCGAGTGGCTTAAGGTGCACGCCTGGACAACACGTGACGCGTGAGCGGCACTTGTTGCGGTGGAGACTAACCTTCAGGTTATGTCGAAGCCAAAGCGTAGCGTTGATAGCGCGGGTCTTGGTGCTGGAACTTCACGGAGAGATGACCGAGTGGCTTAAGGTGCACGCCTGGAAAGCGTGTGTACGGCGAATACCGTACCGAGGGTTCGAATCCCTCTCTCTCCGCCAAACAAGAAAGGACCCTTCATGGGTCCTTTTTTGGTTGGTGGGGTTACGAGGGTGAGAACCCTCGTGGTTTGACAACCGAATGTCCAGTGAACATTCGGTTGGACGCCGTGCGCAATAAGCGCAGCGGCGGTCCTGAGCCGCATGCGGCGAAGGATGGCTGATCGCCCCAAGGCGATTCAGCCACACGAGCGAGCACTGCTCGCGAAGGACGCCAACACAAAGTGTTGGCGGTCCCGAGCAACGCGAGGGATGGCCGGTCGCCGTAAGGCGATCCGGACACAGGACCGCTCTCTCCGCCAAATGAAAGACAACGACACCCCCGCTTGATCTACACGTCTAACGCTACCGGACCTGCTATGGGGATGTGCCGATTACCGATTCGCTCGAGCTGCTAACCAACGAGAAGATCACCGCCGAAATGGCGGTGACACTCGCAAGTGACCTTGAGGCGTTGATTGAGGTGCTGAAGGCGATGGAGTCGCCGGAGGGGCCGAACTAGACTGTAGTTGGCACGGGCAAAATTTTGGTCGCGTTGCTGATACACAATGCCTCGCATCGATCATTGACAAGATGCTCAGCCTTGCGCGCTGGAATTGGCGGCAGACATGCCCGGAGACGCGCATCCGTATTCTACCGGCCCGCTGAAATTCGACCTCAGCGAGAGCACAATGCAATAAATCCGGACATCGTCGACACCACGCAAGCGACGAGTCATTGGCTCTGATTTTGGTCGATGTAGTTCACACTCGCCGGTCTCCGATGTGCTTTGATAAGTGTCGCAGCACATGAGTGAGTATTGGCGTTCATTCAATTAAGGGGGAGGAAGCGTCGTGAAACACGTTTTTCCTCTTGTTGTCTTAGCACTGGTGTTCGGCTGCTCTCAGGAATTCGCTCGTCAAATGGGAGAAGGAATGAGGGCTGCAGGCGCCACCACAAGCAAGGACAACTACAGAGCCTACCAACAGCAGAATCAATTCCGCGAACAACAAACGTTTCAATGTCAACGAGCATGCCTCGATTGACGGGAATAGTTCGGGATGCTGACAGTGAAAAGGATCTGATAGGTTTGAAAGATTCAGGAATCACCCTTGGCACGGATTTCCAACCGGCGCATTTTTTCCCAAAGCGTCTTTCGCGTAATTCCCAGAGCCTCGGCGGCATGGGTCATGTGATTGCCGTGGCGTTCCAGAGTCATCAATAGATAGTCCCGTTCGCAGGCCATCAGATAATCGCCCAGTGACTGCGAAACCGCAGGAGTTTCATGACCCTGATCGAGGCTGTCGTCGAAGAACGCTTCCACATCGAGCAGTGGCCCTGACGACAGGATGCAGGCGCGCTCCACAGCGTGCTTGAGTTCGCGGACATTACCCGGCCAGAGGTAATTAATCAAAGCCTGCTCGGTGCGCGGGTCGATGCGTCGCTTCTCGTCCGGGTGGCTGCGGTTGAATTCCTCGACGAAATGGCGGACGAACCAGCGAATGTCCTCCGTGCGCTCGCGCAAAGGCGGGATGCGCAATTGGATGACGTCGATGCGGTAGTAGAGATCTTCTCTGAACTGCCCGGCTTCCGTCATCACCTTCAAATCGCGATGGGTGGCGCAGACGAGGCGGAAATCGGTTTTTTGCGGTTTCTCGCCACCGAGCCGAACGAAGTGCCGCTCCTGGATCGCGCGCAACAGCTTCGCCTGCATCAACAGCGGCATTTCTCCGATTTCGTCAAGGAACAGGGTACCTCCGTCGGCCTGCTCGAAATAGCCGCGTTTGGCCTTGATGGCACCCGTAAATGCACCTCGCTCGTAGCCGAACAATTCCGCTTCCATCAGGGACTCGGGGATGGAGGCGCAGTCGACGGCAACGAATTCGCCTTCGTTGCCGCAGGCAAGCCGATGAAACAGACGAGCGACGATCTCCTTACCCGAACCGGATTCGCCGGTTATCAGCAGCGCCTCGGCGTGACGCGCCAACCGCGGCAGGGACTCGGCGATGCGGCGCATGGCCGGCGAAATTCCCAATACGTCGCTTCCGGGTTCGGTGCCAACGCCATAACTTTCCGCCAGGGCGCGCACCTTTTGCACCAGCAGGTCGACATCGAAAGGTTTGGTGATGTAGTCGGCGGCGCCGGCCTTCAGCAATTCGACCGCCCGGTCGATGGTGCCGAACGCTGTCATGAACAGGAAGGGCGGCAGCGCCTTGTGCTGCGCCTTCAGTTCCAGGAACAGATCGCCGCCGTCCTGATCCGGCAGACGGATATCGCTGACGACAACGCCGAAGCGCTGGTTCGCGATGGCCTGCGCCGCCGCCGCCGCCGTGCGGCACCAAAGCGTCTCGAAGCCTTCGAGGCGGAACAACTGCTGCAGCGATTCGCCCATGATCTCGTCGTCTTCGACGAGGCACAGGTGCGGCGCAGTTTCACTGGGTTTCATCATAAGGAATCTCGATGTGGAGGGTGGTGTATCCCGGCTCGCTAAAGACAGTCAGGCCGCCGTTGAGCTGGCGGACAATCTGGTAGACGACCCATAGGCCGAGGCCGTGTCCCTTGGCGCGCCTGGTGGCGAATGGTTCGAACAGATAGGCCATTTGATCTTCGGGAATATGCTCGCCATCGTTGCAGACGGACAGTCGTAGCAACCCCTTGTCTGCCATGATGCCAAGCTTGATCATGCCAGCTTGATTGGCAGCTTCGATTGCGTTGAGCAGCAGATTGAGGAGGATCTGGCGCATCAGCGTCGCCGGCAGTGGCAGGGAATGCACGAGTTGCCCTTCCGTGACAACGTTCACGGCGCGTTCGGCCAGCTTGGCTTCAACCAGAATCAGGACATCCTCGACGTCGGCGGGCTCGAAAGGGCGGTCCTTGGTCTTTGTTTCGACCAGCAGTGCCGCGACAGTATTGCGGATCTGTTGCAGTCCCCGTTCTAGCGATGCCATCGTCTGCACTGTCAGTTCGTCGCTTGGACCGTGACGCTGCAGGGTCTTGATGGCGGTCAGCATGCCGCCCAGTGGGTTGTTGATTTCATGGGCGATGCCAGCGGACAGGCGGCCCACCGCGGCAAGACGCTCGGAGGTCAGCATCTGGCTTTCGAGTTCCTGCTTGCTTTTCAACTCCTCCACCATGCGGCGGAAAGCCTGCCACAACTGACCGATTTCGTCCTTCCCGGCCGGAATGTCCGCGCGCGTTGCAGCTTCCAACTCGTCCGGCACATGGCTCATCGCGCCTGCCAAGCGAACCAGCGGCTCCCCCGTCTTGCGTGCCCAGATCCACGATACGGGCAGTATGACGGTCAGGACGAGCAAGGTCACCAGGATGGCCCTTTCCACCAGATCAACGAACTGCGGCAGGAAGGGTGTCTTCGAGTAGCCGAAGATGACGTGCCCCAGGGCGACGCCGTCAGCCACAAGCGGTGACATGACGAAATAGAGCGCCGAGCCCGGCGGCTCGACGACCTGCTGCTCTGTCGGAGAGTGCTGTTTGAGCCGAGCACGCAGTTCGGCGTAGGCACCTCCCAGTTCGGCCGGACTGCTGCCGATCGGGAAAGTGCGTGGCGTCGTCGATGCGAAGACACGATAGTTCGCGTCTGTCACGAGCACGATGCTGGCCTGCAAGGTCGGTGCCGCCGGATTGGGTTCGCGCGCCGATTGCAGAATCTCGTAAGCGCGCCAGATGTCATCGTGCAGGACGGGGGCGACCAGCGTATTGGCGAGCACCTTGCCGAGGCTGCGCGCATGCCCCTCGCGGTTCTGGCGCAGGCTGTCGTATTCCCATGCCACCAGGGCGGCCGTGACGGCGATGGCCGTGCCGACGACGGCGAACATGACGCGCAAGGGGATCTTCCAGCGCAAAGTGAGATCGTCGAAGCGGATCATTTGGCCAGCGTTTTTGCCATGCGCGCAATTTCCTCGAATAGCGCCTCGTCTCCCTGCACCATGCCGTCAAGCCGCAAGTATGCGAGCAGTTCCCTGCCGGCTGGGTCGGAGGACATGTCGAGCAAGGCGGCGCGAAACGCCCGAAAGTCGCTTTGCGGCACGTTCCGTCGCGCGACGAAGGGAGGGAAACCCAGGTCGCCGGAACGAGAAACGACCCGTGTGGCGCGCGTCAGGTCAGGATACGTCTGGGCTAGGGTTTCCCAGACATAGCCATCGACCGATCCACCATCGGCCAGCCCCACGCCGACGGCCTCGACCACCTTGCGGTGCGCCCAGGTAAAAAAGCTGCGCGAAAAAAACAGGACGGGATTTTCTCCCTGCCGATGCAGCAGATAGTTGGGATAGAGATAGCCGGAGTTCGAGTCCGGATCGGAAAAAGCGAACACCTTGCCGCGCAATTCGAGGATGGAGCGCGTGGTCCGGTCGTCGGCCGGCACGATCAGATAGGACTGGTAGAGGGGCTGGCCGCGCCACGACGGCACCGCGACCAGCTTCAGATCGCGACGAAAGCGCACGAAGGGGTAGCCGCACAGCCAGGCGAAATCGAGCCGTTCACCGCGCAGCAGGTCGACGATCTCGCGATAACTGCCGCGCTGGACGAACTGCACGTTGCGGCCGAGCCGTTTCTCTAGCCACACGCGCCACTGGACGAGAAAACTGACCTGATCGTCGAGAAACACCGGGGTCAGGCCAATTCTAAGCGGCGGCGCTTCCGCGCATAAGGACGCCGGCGCAAGCGCCGCCCAGCCGATCATGCTCAGCAGAAGCGAACGTCGCACCCGGTTTGGGTTGCAAGTCATAGCGATACGATAAGCAGACCCATGGCAAATCCCATTTTCCGCTTTTTCGATCGTTACGTCAGCGTAACACATTGCACCGCAGCATCGGCTTCAGGTGTTACGTAGGCGAAACGCCCCTGCAAATTCGGTAGCGCCGGCCAATTCGATATTCCCATGCCTTCAGAAAGGGTTAGCTACTCCGAGTGTCCTCTGGCCCGCTTGTTGAGTAACAAAGACGGCAGATAGGCCGCTTGCGGTCCGATACACCGCGTGTCGAAAAAAGCGGGCGTCATTGAAAACAGACGAGGAGGCATCGCAGATGAGCGAAGAATTGAGGCTCTCGCCAATCGAGACGAGGGGGGTGGCAGGCAAGAAGCGTTACGCCATGGTGGTCGACACGCGCCGCTGCATCGGTTGCATGGCCTGCCAAGTGGCCTGCAAGGCCGAATACGACACGCCGCTGGGCGTTAATCGCACCTGGGTGCCTTACAAGGTCGTCGGCAAGTATCCGAACGTGAAGAAGCATTTCCTGCCGCGCCTGTGCAACCACTGTGACGATCCGCCCTGTGTGCGCAACTGCCCTGTCGAGGCGACCTTCAAGGTCGAGGACGGCGGTTTCGTGCTGCAACGCTACGAGCGCTGCATCGGCTGCCGCAGTTGCATGGCGGCCTGCCCCTATAACGCGCGCTTCATGCTGCCTTCGCATCGCACCTACACGCCGATCACCAACGTGGTCGACAAGTGCACTTTCTGTTTCCACCGCGTGACGCAGAACCTCGTACCGGCCTGCGTGCAGACCTGCATCGGCCGTTCGCGCGTCTTTGGCGACCTCAACGACCCGAACAGCGAAGTGTCCTATCTGGTGGCGCGTAATGCGACTCAGGTGCTGCGTCCCGAGGAAGGCACCAAGCCGTACGTTTTCTACATCGGCGCCGATCGCAATACCACCGAATTTGGCCGCGATGCCTACCTCAGACCCGAAGTGATGGAACTCGAGCGTTCCGCCTTCAAGAACCACTTCAAGATCTAAGGGGACGACCATGGGTGATTACGTCTGGTTCCACGATGTGTCCTGGCACGCGACCTATGCCATTTACTTCTTCGTCATCGGCATCCTCGCCGGCCTTTCCTTCCTGTCCTATGGCTCGTGGCGCACGCCGGCGCTGCGGCCCCTGCGCGAGAAGGCCGCTTACGGTTCGTTAGTGATGCTGGCAATCGGCGGAATTCTGCTGATCGCCGACCTGTCGCAGCCGCTGCGCTTCCTCTATGTCTTCAATCCCGCCTACCTGAATCTTAGTTCGCCGCTGGCCTGGGGCGCGCTGAACATCGTCGCCTTCGGCGTTTGTTCGATCCTCTACATCCTGGCCCTGCGGAAGGGCGACGAGGCGAAAGGCAGGCTCTTCGCGACGGTGACGGCGCTGCTGGCGCTGGGTCTGCCTGTCTACACCGGCTACGACCTGACGGTGCATCAGTCACGGCCGGTCTGGAACACGCCAATCATGCCCGTGCTGTTCGTCGCGCTGGCGATCACCTCCGGTTCTGCGGTTGGCTCGCTGCTGGCCGGCGCCAACGTGGAGGCGCAGAAGGTGCTGCGTCAATACATGCTCTGGTCGGCCGGCGCAGTGGCGGTGATCCTGGTCTCCATCATGGGCACCACGAACTACGGCGGTTCGGCCTCTGAACTGACCTTCATGATCATGACCACGGGCACCATGGGTATCCTGTTCGTCGGCGTCGGCTTCCTTGCCGGCAGCGTGGCCCCGGCCGTGATGCTCTACGCGCCAATGGGCAAGAGCCAGAGCGTCCTGGTGATTTCCGCCTTGCTGATCCTGGCCGGTAGCGCCGCATTGCGCTACGTAATCCTGATGGCGCCGCAGGAAGTGCAAACCCTGTATTGAACGACCAAGAGGAGAGATAGAACATGCAAACGCCAAAAGTCACGCGTCGTACCTTCCTCAAGGTCAGCGCCACCGCCGGCGCCGCCGCGGCCGCCGCTCCCAAACTTCTTACTGCCATGGAAGCCGACCTGGGCGGCAAGGATTTCGGCCCGGTCTCCGGCGCAGAGCGCAAGGCCATCCCGATCAACTGCCATGTCTGCAACATCCAGGACGGCGCCATCGCCTTCGTCGAGAACGACCGCGTGGTCAAGCTCGAAGGCAACCCCGAGCACGTCTCGACGCGCGGTCGCCTGTGCGCCAAGGGTAACGCGGGCATGTGGTACAGCTACGATCCGGACCGTATCCTCTATCCGCTGAAGCGCGTCGGCGCGCGCGGCGAGGGAAAGTGGAAGCGCATCACCTGGGATGAGGCGCTCACCGAACTGGCGGGCAAGCTCGATGCCGCAATCAAAGAGGACCCGAATACGGTCTTTCTCAAATATGGCCGGAACCGTACGGGCGGCGTCATCGACCGCTTCATGCATACCCTGGGCTCGGACAGCATCCTCAATCACACCTCGGTTTGCGAATCGTCGAAGAAAATCGGCATGGAGCCGACCTGGGGACCGGATATCGAAACGCCCGATTTCGCCAACACGAAATACGTGCTCAACTTCGGTTCAAACGTACTGGAAGCCTCGTACTTCCATAACCCATTGTCGCAGCGCGTCACGGAAGGCCGCGTCGACAACCACATGAAGATTGTCACCTTCGATGTTCGACTGTCCAACACCGCCGGCTTTTCGGACGAATGGATTCCGGTGTACCCGGCTACCGACGGCGCGGTGGCGCTGGCGATGGGGCATGTGATCCTGCGCGACGAGCTGCAGGACTCCGACTTCATCCAGACCTGGACCAACGTCAGCGTCAAGGAGCTCAAGGATCACTACAAGCAATACACGCCTGAATGGGCCGAGAAGATCTCGGGCGTGCCGGCGGCCACCATCGAGCGCATCGCCCGCGAGTTTGCAACCACCAAGCCGGCGACGCTGTTCACCTATCGTGGCCCGGCTAAACACATGTACGGCTCCTACAACGAAAAAGCCTGCATGATGCTGCCGATCATGACCGGCAACGTCGAAAAACAGGGCGGCTACTGTCTGCCGCGCGGCATGGGGTGGCCTCAGCCGCAGCCGCAGCCGCCGAAACCCGCCAAGCATGCCTACATGAATAACCACCGCCACCCGCACTATCCGCTGGCGGGCCATGGGGTGGGGCACCTGCTGCCCTTCCACATTCATGACGGCACGGTCCGAATCAATGTCTATTTCACCTACCAGGACAACCCGGTCTACACCAATCCGGGTGCTCGGGCAGTCTGGGGCAAGCTGCTCAAGGACGAGAAGCTGATTCCTTATTTCGTCTCGATGAGTTCGCACATGGGCGAGGAGACGGCGCTGGCCGACCTGATCCTGCCGGACTGTCCCTACCTCGAGCGCTGGGAGCCGGAATCGATGCCGAACTCGCTGTGGCCCTGGCTGGGCATCCGCCAGCCGGTGCACAAGTCGCTCGGTGAGTCGCGCGAGAACCGGGTGCTGATGCGCGACATCATCTGGAAGCTCGATCCGGACGGCAAGCGCGGCATGAAGCAGTTCTGGAACTTCAAGGATGGCGAGGACTACATGCGCCACCACTTCGACAACGTGCCGGGTCTCAAGGAAGCCGGCGGCCTCAACTACCTTAAGCAGCACGGCGTCTGGCCCATTTACGGCAAGCTCAACCCAGCAACCGGCAAGGTCAGCGACAAGACCGGCCGCGAGATCAAGGCGGAATACGGCTTGTTCAAGAAGGAACTGTCCGCCGCCGACATGATGGGTGCCAGCGTCGACGGACGCGGCACTATCATGAAGAACGGCAAGGCCATCGGCGTCAAGCGCAACGGCAGGAATTACGTCGGCTTCCCGACCGGCAACCGCCTGATCAACGTGCGAATCGACGAATGGGCCAAGTATGGCTTCAATCCGATGCCGACCTTCAAGCGCATTCCCTGGCACGAGACCATGAAGGACGACGAACTGGTGCTGACCACCTTCAAGCTGAACGTGCACAAGCAGTCGCGCACCGCGGCGGTGAAGTGGCTGGCCGAGATCGCTCACAGCAACCCGATGTGGATCAACACCGAGACAGCCGAGAAAATCGGCGTCAAGACCGGCGATCTGGTGCGCGTCGAGTCCGGTGTCGGCTACCTCGTCACCAAGGCCTATGTCACCGAGGGTATCCACCCGAAGACCGTTGCCATACCCACCGGTTTCGGCCACTGGGAGTACGGCCGACTGGCTACGCTCAAGCTCAAGGGGAAAAAAGGCGATGGCAGTCACGGCGAGGAGGATCCGGACCTAAACAACGTCTGGTGGGACGACAAAGGCGTCCATCCCAACGACATCATTCCGGCGATGGCCGATCCGATCGGTGGTTCACAGGCCTGGTACGACACGGCGGTCAAGGTCACCAAAGCCGGTCCGAACGACAAATACGGCGACAGCCATGGCGACTGGGATAAGCATTACGCCTACTTCAAGGAAGGCATGCGCTACGCCTATACGGGAGACATGCACCGCAAGATGCACCCGGAAATGGCCAGTTGGGCCGGCCCCGACTCGGTCAAACACGAGGAACATTGATCCGCGGTAAAAACGGTCGCAGGTTTACTCCCGATTGCGGCCGTTTTTGGCCCGCCACTGCCGGAGAAGCGGTTTTTTTGAGGAGCAAGAATGCTGAAACACACCTTGGCCATACCGGATGAAAAAGCCGGCGTTGGCGAGACGGCGGCCATCTTCGCCACACTCGACGAGCGCGTAGCAGAATGCCGCGCCCGTGCCACGGTCTATCGCCTGTTGTCCGGCGCGTTCATCGAGGAAGCTTCGGTCGACTTCCTGAACGCGCTGCGCACGCCCGACACGCTGGCACAGTTCGCCGAGGCGGGCCTTCGCTTCGATTCCGACTTTCTCCAAGCCCCTGTCGCTGATTTGGCAGAGGCACTATCCGTCGAATATGCGACGCAATTCGCCGCCTCCGGCGGCTTTCCGCCGGTCGAATCGGTACGGCTGTTCGGTCGCTACAAGCAGGAACCCAACTTCCAGACGATGCGGACCTACCAGCGTCACGCTTTCGCCTTGCGACCCGGCCGGCACGAGGTGTTTGCCGATCAGTTGGGCGTCGAACTGCTGTTCGTCGCCGAGTTGCTCGACCGCGTGGCGGCGGCCCTGGTCGACGGCGACGAGGCGACTGCCCGCAAGCTCGACAAGGAAATCAAGCGCTTCTGGGTGCAACATCTCGGGCGCTGGGTACGGGGCTACGCCGGCCTGATCGAGAGCGCCTCGCAGCATTCCTTCTATCGCGAGATGGCGCGTTTCCTCGGCGGCTTCGCCGACGAAGAGATCGCCACAATGGGACTCGCCGTAGACGACGCCGACCAGAGCAAGCTGGTCGTGCCCAAGGTCGATGTCAAGGTGGAGTTCGACCCGAATGAACCGGTCTGTAACGGCTGTGTCGGCGACGCCATCGCGCGCCAGGACAATGTCCAGGCACTGCACGATCTGAGATGAACAGCCTGCTCGACCTTGCCAGGCGCGACCTGCCCTCGCCCGACCCGCAGGTGCTGTCCGCGCTCGACTGGGGGGAGGCGGCTGCGATGTGGAACGACAACCAGCTCGGCCAGCTGCACGACTGGCTCAACGAGCGCTGGTCCAAGCTGATTCGCAACAGCCTGCTCGGAACAAAAGATCCCGAAGCCGATTTCCTGCAGGGGCTTGCTTATGCGGCGTTGGCGCTGTTCTTTACACAAAACCGAAATCAGGAGGGCGCGCTCCTGATGATTGACGATGCCATGATGGCGCTAGGCAAATACCGGCCACAGTTCCTGGGTGTCAAGGTCGAGGCCATTCTCGGTTGCCTGCAGGAATTGCGGCCTCTGCTGGTCGGCCTGACGCCCGAAGCTGACTGCCCGCTGTTTCCTTTCGTCTATCCTAAATTCGAATACAGCGGCGGAACATGACAGGAGGGCAGCAAGGAGAGTCGGCGCTGGCGGTACGGCGACTCGCGCCTTTCGATGCGGCGGCCGAGTTCGGCGAAGACGATTTGATCTTCGATGCGCCGGGCGTCGAGGCTGTCGCCGCTTTTTGTGCCGGCATCGTGCTGGAGACGGGTGACGAGATCCGCGCGGCAACCTTGCTGGCAGCAGGCGCTCCGATCGTGCTGGTCGGCGAAGCCGCCCTACGCGATTCCGGCGTTGTCAAACGCCTGATCGTCGCACACGGCGGCGAGCGCGTCGGCGCCTACGCGCCGGCCCGGCGCCAGGCTGTCAGCTGGAGCCTCGAGACCGATTCGAACGCCGACTTCAAGATTGTCGCGCCTTCGACCTGCGAGCCGGCCTGGGAAGTCCTGACCGCCGCCGGCGCTGGCTCCGGTACCCTGCTGCACTGGTGGCTGGCCGCGCTGCACGACCTGGGTGCGACGCAGTTCCTGGTGCGTGCGGACATTGGCGACGACGCCGATCTCAACATCTGCGCCAGGCTCGTCGAAAGCTTCGATGAACGATTGTGGCTCGGCCCGCTGGCGGATGCCACGCCGCGGCTCGAAGAGTGGATCACTTACGGCCAATGCCGGCAACTCGCCTTGATGCCTGACCTGTTCGCTAGAATGGATGCAAACGAAACCGAAGGAAATACCTCTTGCGCCCCCTAATTCCTGTACTCCTGCTTGCCGCGGCAGGCCTTGCCCCCGCTGACGTAGTGCCCATGGCCAAGTCGGAGCTCGTTCATGCCTTGCAGGAAAGCCAGCCCTGCTGCGTCATCGACGCCCGAGGCGAGGGCAGCAGCAAGAAGCAGCCGCTCGCCGATTCCATCGCTTATCGGCCCGACCTGAAAATCGATCCCAAGGCCGCCGTTGTCGTCGTTGCCGACAAGGACTGGCAGGCTAAAAAAAACGCCGGCGAACTCGATGCCGCCTATCCCGGCAAACGAATCATCGCGGTCCAGGGCGGGGTCGGCGTTTCGGAGACCGCCCTACCGGCCGCCTCGCAAGCGGCGACGCAGACACCCGGCTTCAGTTTCGTCATTCCGAAGAATACCTGCGAATCCGGTTCGGCCATCCAGCAACTGAGAAGCGACCTGACGAAGCATTGAGGTCATGCCGTCCGCCTATCCGGAATTTCGCACCGAACGCTGCACGCGCTACCGCTTTCGCTACAGCGAATGCCGTCGCTGTCTGGACGCCTGCCCGCACGAGGCTATCGCACTCGACGAGAAGGGCGCGAAGCTCGACGAGGCGCGCTGCCAGAACTGCGCCTTGTGTGTCACGGCCTGCCTGACCGGGGCCTGGGCCGCAGAGGCGTTCAAACCCATCGTCATCTTGCACCAGGCAGTCAAGCAGGATCGCTTCTCCATCGCCTGCAGACCTTCAGAACAGACGGCCGACGTCATGGTGCCCTGCCTCGGCGCCATCGACGGCGGCATGATCGCGTATCTCGGCAAGCGCAGGATTCCGTTCGCTTTGCGCGGCAGCGCGCATTGCCCGAGCTGCGCGCACGGCGCCAGAGGATCGGCTCAACTGGCCACCAATCTCGATGCGGCCGAGCAACTGCGCGCCGCCAGTGGCGCCGCCGATTGGTCCACCGTCGAGCAGGTCGAGGGCGAAGCTCGCGCCGAACACTCTAAAAAAAAGCTGCATGCCGGTCGCCGCCAGCTGTTCCGTCGCCTAATCGGGCGCGGTGCCGACGCCATCAGCGAAGGTATGCGCCAAGGTGCGGCCGCGCCGTCCAAGCAGGTCAGGATCGAGGACAAGGCGATCCGTGCCGGGCGCTACGCCAATACCGAGCGGCGCGAACTGTTGCAGATCGTCTGCGAGCGCAAGGACGGCCAAGCATTTACGATGACCTGGCACGAGGCGTTGCCGCTCATGCAACTGCGCCTCCAATCCGGCTGCACGACCTGCGAGGCCTGTTTTCGCGCCTGCCCGACCGGCGCGATCCAGATCGTCGAAAATCCCGGCGACTGGGCGCTGACCTTCAACACGGACCGCTGCGTCGGCTGTGCAGTCTGTCTCGAAGTCTGCCAGCCGCGCGTGCTCGATGCCGAAGCGACTTTCGATGGGCGCCCCGAACAGCCGCCGCGCGTGTTGCTGAGCCTCGTCAAGCAGCGTTGCAGCCGCTGCGACCGTTTCTTCGTCTCGCCCGAACCGCAGGAAACCTGCAAGGTCTGCCGCGACGACGAGGACGCCTTTTCGATGATTTTTGGTTGAGGAGTTGACGCATGGAATGGGAATTCACGCCGGAGGACGTGGTCAAGGGCCGCAGCGACTACGGGCTCGCCGAATTTCGCCACGACCTCGCCGAGGAAGTAAGACAGAACGTGAGCGGCGGCACTGAGGTCTTTACCCGTACCTACCATCTGCTCTATGACCTCTGCTACGCTCTGGCCACCGACAAGGACATCGAGGCGCATCTGGCGGCCTACGCCTACGACCCGCCGACAGTGCAATTCCTACGGGAGATACGCGAGCCGATGGCGAACAACGTCGCCATGCTCGGCGCTATCCTGCAACGACAGATCATTGACCGCGTCGAGAAGGGTGTGCCGCTGGAAGCGGCCATCGCCGAAGTCGGCGAATGGCATCGGCAGATCGCCTCAGCGCTGCCGGCATCGATGAACTGATGTGCAAGTGCAGCGCATGAACGCACGCAGACCAATCGGACTTGCTCGCCGTCCCGCCAGCGCTGTCCAGCAGTACTCTAGATCCGATGTGGTCTTTAGCTTTCGATAATGCGGCGCGCCAAGGCGTCACCGCAGATCGACAGCTCGGTGAGTTGGCCGACGCAGACTCTGGAATAGTCATCGACAATATTGAGCACCCGAAAGCGCCGCCCATCGGCCAGTTGGTCATGCACAAAGTCGGCTGACCAACGCTGGTTTGTCCGGGACGGCACAGACATGGGTACTCTGGGCCGGATGAGCTTCTTGCGCCGTTTGGTGCGCACCTGCAACTGTAAGGCGGTATAGATCCGATAGGTGCATTTGCGATTGACCACCAGTCCCTCCCGGCGCAGCAGTTCGTGCAGCATCAGATAACCGTAACGCAGGTAGCGTTCGGCGAGCGCCTTGAGCCGATTGACCAACTCGGCATCCTTGGCTGTTCGATTGCTCACGTAGCCAAGCGCCTTGCGACTGATCGGCACCAGGCAGCAGGCGCGACGCTGGCTAATACCGTAGGTGCATTGCAGGTGGCCGACCACCTCCTTGCGTGCAGCCGGCCTTATCACTTTCGCCCCAGCACATCCTTGAGCATGGCTTTGTCCAGCTCGGCTTCGGCCAGGAGCTTCTTCAAGCGGGCATTCTCCGCTTCGAGCTCGCGAAGCCGTTTGACTTCCGTGACCTCCATGCCGCCGTACTTTGACTTCCAGCGGTAGAAGCTCTGCTCGGAGAAGCCGTGTTCGCGGATCAGATCAGCGAGCTTCGCTCCTTGCTCGTGGGCCTTGAGGAAACCAATGATTTGCTCCTCGGTGTAGCGCTTGCGTTTCATCTTGAGACCTCCCTTGGGTCATTCCTAGGGAAAATCTCTCAATGAACTTGGCTATCCTGGCGGGGGAAAGGTCAGTAAAGTTATCGTTGACAGCCTGCTGAAGCAATGACGCAGGACGGTGAGGCGGATGACATGTTTCTGCTCACCCGGCCTACCGGTCACGTCAGCGCCAGATTTGTTTTATGTTGGAAGAATCATGAACGAACGCGAAAACTTCAGACACATTGTGAATACGCTTGCAGTGGCTACCGTTCTTCTGGTTGGCAATCTTGCGTTCTCACAAGACGAAGTGCAAAAAGTTACAACTGCCTGTCAAGCATCACTGAAGGAACTGGTATTTTGGTGCGTAACCCTTCCGGCGGCAGAGCAACCTGTTGTGCCTCCAGTCGAACAGGCGAATAACTGTGCCACGGCGAAAAAGCGCACTGACGGATACTGCTACCCCCTTGAAGTGCGTCAGCTGGGTTGCGCTTCCGCGCTACAGGAAATGGAGGTTTGGTGCAGTGGCAAGGCACATTTAAATGTAACTGATGTGGTGAGTTTCTGCGAAGAGAGTCAACGTAACGTCCGCCTGTTCTGTTATTAGCGATAGAGTTCGGCTGCTTCAGCGATACAAGCGGAGGTAGCGCAAGCCTGCAATGCATGTCGAGGAGCCGAAAAACTTCCTGAGGGCAATGACTGCGCCTCGGAAAACAAACGTAGACGAAGAGTTTTTAGCGCAGCAATTTGCGCCCTTTTTTACTTTAACCACTCTCGAGTCAAGCGCGAAGTAATCGCTTTGTAAGAATCGCTTCTCCGCGGTAGCCGCCTTTCCCCCGTGATCTCTATCGATGCGATTCACTGGCT
This sequence comes from Betaproteobacteria bacterium, assembly GCA_020354125.1. GTDB lineage: Bacteria > Pseudomonadota > Gammaproteobacteria > Burkholderiales > Eutrophovitaceae > SG8-40. The sequence goes on from CP070643.1 coordinate 3,020,559, forward strand.
AGTACTCGGCAAACGGGCGTTAGCATTTCGTCAGTTTGCTCGCGAAACCCGCCGCGAATGAGCGTCTGTCGTCGTTAAAAGAGTGCGCAACGATTCTTAGAATATGACCTTCACCCACCCACAAATGCGTCGCAAGTCGCTTATCTATCAACAGTTTTCTTGACCACTGAAGGCTCAGCGCGTTGGTGATGCCAGTGTCCGACCATTGACCAGACACATCTCTTCCTCAAGGCGCAGGGGGCGCGAACGTTTCTTGCCTTAATCCGACTGGCGGGAACAACTTTCGCAGAGGGAGGAGAAAATGAGCACACGAGCTGAAGACAAAAAACGTTGAGCTTGTGCCAGTATTCGATATCACCTCGCAATGCGCGGACGGCTACCATGATGGGAAGGTTTGCCGTCAGGACGGAACCGAGCTGCCCTGGGACATGCGCGCTGCGACGGATGAATATGCCAGAGGTTTTCTGGCCGGTTACTACATGCAGACTTGAGCGCTCTTGACAGAGTCAAGTCATTCGCGAAGACCAGTGGCCACTATGGTATCGGCGACCTATCGTCGGCCAACTATAACTGATTCAGCACTTCGGTTGAGCTGATGAAGCGTGCGAGCGGGCCTTCCGGCAAGAACTGTCTGATGGTCTCGTCGTAATTCAGCGCATCTCGCCACTGTCACCGGAGCATCGATTCATTGTCACACCAAGATCTCGCCACCGGGGGCCGACAAGCATTATGGCGCGACGGGTGAGCGGTTTGGCGCGGAAAGTTACGCGCGCCGAAGTGAGAAAAATAAAATGACTCATCGTCAAACAACGATGCATTATGCCGGCAAGAATAGTAAACCACTCACATACTTACACAATCGAAAGACAAAAAGAGCGTGATGGAAAAGAGGAAATGTCACGACTCACAGCAGGAGGACCGATGGACATTTGGAACGTGTGGACCGCATTGATGACAGGATTGTTTATTGGCGTCTTCATTGGAATGGTTTTAACAGCAATGCTGACTATCAGTAGCAGAGATGAATCCAGTCAACCCGAGTCGAAAGAGAAGAAGGCCGAACGCCTTGATGTGCGCACGCATTGTGACGAGGATGCCGCAACGCCGCCCGCTTGCGCGGACAGTCCGAAAGAATCGCAAATATCGGCACATTTTCACTAGCCGGCAAACTCGCTTCTCACCTCTACTTGATCGCCTTCCAGTGAGACAGGTTCTTCCTCTGGCACCACGCTTAAGCGCGTAACGATCCGCGCGAACCATTATCGCTCCTGCTGCAATCAAGTGTCCGAAAGTCAACGGCCGAGCGCTAATAATTCGTCAATCCGTTCGCAAGATCCGCTCTGACTTCCTAGGTGTTTTGGCCGACGTTGCGCCAGAGAATCTACATCAGGCGCCTACTTTCATGATGGATTTATCTAACTAATTCATCTAAAGACGTTTTTTGGCTCTGTCGCCAAGACTACCATCAACCCATCAGTCGAACCGGAAGTACAACCAATGGCCCATGAATAGCCAGGATTCGCGAACGCTTCTTGCGTACAGTGAACTGGCAGCGTGACAGACGTCAAGAGGAGAACATATTGCAGTCGTTTCGAGAGCAAAGGGACAAGCTCGTGCAAGAGTTGAACTGCACGCCGACATACGCAGAGGGCTACCTCGACGGAAAAATGTGCAGAAGACACGGACTTGCATTGTCCAGGAATTTCAAAGTTGGAATGGACGAATACTCCGCCGGGTTTCGGACCGGATACTACGTAGAGGTTTGTTCGCGTTCTATACAAGCCAAGAAGGAAACTTCTACGACATAACAGCAGTAGTCTGTGTCCAGACCAGCGATACGCGCCAAAGTCGGCTGCTCGCTTACAGGTGACGCGGTCCTCTCGCGTGGCCTTCCACCACGGCGATACTCACCCGTTTGTTATGAGTAATTCTGCCTCTTCACGCCCAACGCTTCGACCTCCCCTGCCGCAAAACACGGCTCCTGGCGCTGCCTGAACGCCAACTATTGGCGGTATATTGGCAGTCATATGCGCATCCAGTAGCGAACAATGAATTGCTCACACCGTGAGCCTATTCTTCTCGGCGTTACTTGTCCCACGCCGCACTCCCTGGCATTTGCCGAGTTTCAGAGAAACCACTTGGTCAATGTCATGGACACCCTGGTCTGTCAACGTCTGCCGCGCTTCGGGTTCAGTTCATCGATGGAACGCGGTTCGACATGCAAGGCATCAGTACTGCTAACCTCCACCTCCGATTCCTGGATGAGTATTCTTCCCGTGTGTTCTGACAAGCATCATCACCATCGAATACTGGGGCTACACCTGAGCCACTAGCGTCCGCGCCAAGGAGGTGTACCTTTCGCCGCGCACGTACAGCGGCTGGCTACGGAGAAGAACAGCGTCTAGATGCCCAATGGGTCGCCCGGCGTATTCTGATGTCCTCATTGGCGTGATAGAGAAGGTTTTTTAACGAGCGAACAAGCGAGAAGCAGAATCGCCCGTTGAAAGCTTTCAGGTCCAGAGATTCCAGCATGAAGCCTTGCGTGACGCCTTACATCGCCCACCTGGTCATGCCGCTATTCTTGGCGGCCTGTGGCGGTGGAGACGCTCCGTCACCATCAACCCCGGTGCCCGTCGCGGTTGTGACTGAACCAGCTGCGTTTGCGTCAAACCTTCTCGGCAATCTGACGTTGAGTGCCAGCGCGACCGACGATGTCGGCGTGACCGGTATTTAAATCCCACTTGATGGCGAACAGGTGGGCTCTATCGGTACGGTCTCGCCTCACAGTGTGAACGTGGACACAAACGCCTATGCGTCGGGACAGCATGTCGTGCGGGCACGTGCAACCGATGCTGATGGAAACATCTCCGCTTGGAGCACTGTAACGGTTCAGTTCGGCGGAACCCGACCGGTACCGGCCGGGTTCACCCGCGACCAGTCGTGGATCACCGGCCTTAGCCTTGCCACCGCCTTTGCACAGACGCCGGATGGACGTCTGCTGGTTGCGGAGCAAGACGGTGCACTGCGCATCGTCAAGAACTCGGCCTTGCTGCCCACGCCTATACTCAACGTCACGGTTGATTCAACCGGCGAACGTGGGCTGCTCGGCGTCGCCGTGCACCCGGACTTTGTCAGTAATGGTTACGTGTATGTCTACTATACGAGCACCGAGACGACCATCCACAATCGGGTCAGCCGGTTCACAGTAACCGGAGATGCTGCCGGCAGCGAGGAGAAGCTGATTGATCTCCCAACTCTCGTTGCCACTAATCACAATGGGGGCGCAATTCACTTCGGTGTCGACGGGAAGCTCTACGTTGCCGTGGGTGACAATGCAGTCCCGTCTAATTCACAGAATCTGTCTACTCCACTCGGCAAAATGCTGCGCTTCAACGACGACGGTTCAATTCCTGTAGACAATCCGATTTGCACAACCAGTGGCAGCATTGCCTGTGCAATCTGGGCATACGGGCTAAGGAACCCGTTTACGTTCGCCGTCAATACCGACACCGGGCGCATCCACATCAATGATGTGGGCCAGAACACGTGGGAGGAAATCAACCTGGGCGTTCCAGGCGCGAACTATGGCTGGCCCTCTTCGGAAGGACCGGACAACTTAACTGGTAGCTTCATTGGCCCCCTGTTCGCCTACAAACACAGTGCAGCCTCACCTCCGGGGTCGGGGCCAGGTGGGTTCTTTGTCGGCTTTTCGATTGCAGGCGGAACCTTTTATCCCGATGCCGGGCCGTTTCCCACAAATTACCGTAACAGCTACTACTTTGCAGATTTCGTAAGCAGATTCGTCGGACGTCTCGACTACACCAATAGCGCAGCATATGCGTTCGCCAGGGTCGACGACAAGCCTGTTGACCTTTTGGCCGGAGGTGACGGCGCGTTGTACGTACTGACGCGGTCGGGAATCACCAGGATCAGTGCGCCGTAAGACATGACGGACACGGTGCCAATAGACGGAACCATCCCGAGAACAAGTTTTAACTTTCCACGGCGATCTTTCTGATCGCGCTCCAACTGTCACTCGATGTGTCCCGCTGTGAAGGGTTTCAGTCAGGACTGAAACTCTCCCCAGTCCTTAGCACCTGATATCCAGCTGATCCGAAGGTCGTCTCTTCAAGGCCGAAAGGGTCAAAGTGTAACGACATGCCGCCATCGGCCTGCACACTTAACAGATGTACTCGTATGCGATTCGCATATCCAGATTTCTTCTAATTAGCAGTCTGTTACTTAGCCCATCGCCTCTAGTGGCGTTATCTCTTCCCCTCATGTGGGCTCAGATGTCGTCCGGCATACCGATTGCCATTTCCTTGCAGAGGGACGAATACGTCCAGAACAGTACTGACAAAGGCAACTTCCGGCACCTAATCGAAGACGCAAAGTCACCGGCCTGCGGGACGTGACCTGCCGAACAGCGGAGCCGCCAGAATCGATTCTTCCGCAACCCGCCTTTACACGAGGCAGGCGGGTCGCGACTCAGGAGCGAAACCGGTGCTCTCCATGTTGTGACGGTTCGAACCCCGCCGGGCGGGTTGGGAAGATGCGAGAGACACACCAAGGAAACAGTAAGCGTCAACGACATATGTCGGCCGAGACCCTAGCTTGGCTTCGGCATTGGATGATCATCGCGATGGGACTGATGGTGCTCGCAGCGACACCGGCGCGAGCCAATCAATGGTCATTGCTGATCAATGGTAAGGCAGTGTATCTCGACGAACAACCTGGCGTCGAATACAACGATCAGAACTGGGGCCTTGGCGTTCAGTATGATTTTGAAATGACGCCGCGCGAGTGGGTGCCGTTCGTCAATGCGTCAGTGTTCGACGATTCAAACAAGAACCTGTCGTACTACGCCGGCGGCAGAGCAGTACGTCGATTCTCGCTTGGAAAGAAAGACGGCGGTTTGCATCTCGACGCAGGTATCGTGGCCTTCTTGAGGGTCCGCGAAGAGTTCAAGAACGGGGACCCGTTTCCGGGCCTGCTACCGGTGATTTCGTTTGGCACCGACCGACTCGCACTCAACGCTACCTATATCCCGAAGGTCGATCCGAAGATGGTGCCACTTGTTTTCTTTCAGCTGAAGATTGGATTGAATTAACACCGCCGGGCTCATAGCGCAGTAGACAAAAAGAAAACCCTGGATGCGAGCAAACGCCTAAAGCACCCCCGTTCCGCGATAGGAACCGCGATCACCGCTAGCCGGCGCCATACCACAAGCGTCCTGAGTCTCTGACGTCCTCAGTATCTTCTTACTGGGTCACGCGCCTTGGCGTTTTTGACCATCCCCTTCTAGCTACTACGATAAGCCTGATAAGGAATGGATTTCTGAATGTCTTCCTGCAGATACTTCAACCATCCATAAGGCACGGCGGGCGTCATTTCATTCTTTTCCCGGTCCTGATACAAGGAATCCGAGTAAATCACCAGATGCCGGTCTTCGACTTTGATATTTACGGTTGCGTCGAAACGGCGGTGTCGAAGCTTACCCGTGACATGCTCATCGCCTTTATCGATGATGACCCAGCGACGGGCGACTAACGCCGACTCCGCAGCCCTGATCGCACCCGCAGTGTCGACGTCCTCCGGTATGGCAACCGACAGCGGATTCTGGTTGTAGCTCTCAACCGAGTAATCGCCGACACGCGTACCCGAGCACCCGGTCTGGAACAGCGCCAACGCGCCAACAAGCAGTATGGCGAGATTCAATTTCTTTATCGACATCCAGATTTCCTTTCGTTGTAGCTCGGCGTCTTGGGCGGCCGCTCGTCAGGCCTCAGCCTCGATTCCGGGCAGGATGACCGGCGGAATGAGCGGGCAAAGGTTATGGCGGAGAACCAACACGTCACTTTGGGGAAACTGCTTCTTCAACCATGCCGAAGAGACCTGATACCACTCGGCCCCCGGTTCATCGGGATCGAGAACACGGCCTACCACCAATACCACCCTTCCATTCCAATCCGGTTGCTCGCAGGTACGGACCAGGAAACATGGCGTCCCGGGTTCAATTTGCGACATTGCTGGCCTTCTAATCGACGGACTTCAGAGGCGGCTCTCGGCGAGATTTGCATGCCTCCACCTGCGCAGGCGCGCGATAGCCTCATAACTTCCGGTTTTTACGCATAAACAATGCCAACCAGCGTCTTGGGGGCGGGCTATGATGCTTCGGGACAGGTTATCAACAACGAGGAACCATCGGACGTCGATGCCGCAAAAAAAGCGACCATTGCTGAATGCTTTCTGTACCATGACAATGGCATGCTAAATAACCGACCTTTCTCGACGCGGAAGAGGTTGGCTTTGTTGCGCCTCGGCATAAAATGACTGCGCGCTTGATGCCCTTGCAAGTAGCGCGGTTGCAAACGGGCCGCGCACAATTTCTCTCTACACAAGCATGCACTAAGGGGGGTCATCGGCCGCCGAAGCTTCTTCTCAGGTCTTGCGGAGCAAGCCTCTTCGCCCCTGTCACGTGTATCTTCGTTGGCCGACGAATTCTCAACATCGTTTGTTAGCAATCCGTCGACTCTGACGCAAAAACGCAGGCGCCCCTCATCTGATTGCCATCGGACGGGAACATGACGATGTAAGAACTGGCCACTGGGCATCCTCCCGACCATGCCAACTAGCTCTTTTATGGCCATTAATTCTTATGACCTTTGGCGGCATCCGTAACGGCCGCAGGATGTGCGATATGTCACCCGTCGTTTCCTACAAACCGCATATGCGCCCGGTTTTTGCGATAGATCAGCTGGGGACACCGATGACTACGGAGGAGGACTGTATGAGTGAGCTGGCTTTGACGAAGGCGAAAGAGCTTGCCGAGGAAATGGGCTGGTCGTTGGACCGTGCACAGGGATATGTCGATGGTGGCACATCCCAGCAGAACGGTGAGGACTTAGCTACGCAGCACAGATTCGGTATGGACGACTACTCGAAGGGTTTCCGGACGGGTTACTACACACAGGCTTGTTCGCTCTCGATTTCGAGTATCCGGCAAGCGCTGGCAGTTGCCTAGGAAGACCCGAACAATTTGTCGCAATAGACGCGAGTATCAGTAACGAACCAAATCACAGCATCGGCAACACCACGCCGCCACCGCCAAGCAGTATCACTTGCCTTGGACGTTTACTTCTCGCAGGGAAACGTCTCGACAAATGCACTCATCACCAGCACGCTTCCCGCATCACGGCGCCTCTCTGGGTTTCTCTGCAAGAACCTGAACACCACTTCAGAGGCCTGGGCCACGGACAGGTTTCTCGGACCGCAGAACATTAATTCACCGCTTGTTGGATAGAAAATCCCAACGTGCGCATCATGAACGCCCATGACGTAGACCTGAAATCGGCGTACATATACGTGGCTCAGGGTGTCCGCTGTTCCCTCCCTTATGCGACGATATTCGTCGGCCCACTGCATCAGTGTCTCGCCGTCTACGAAATCGGCTCGTGCGGGCAGCGTGGTCAACAACGCAGCCACGCCGATTGCGAATAGCACCAACAGCTTCCTCATCGCATCCTTTCCCCCTTTGAATGCCATTGTACTTCGGTACCACCCTCGAGGACTTACTGCAAGTCATGAGTAAGCTGAGGCTTTGACCGTGATCAAGAGTGAGCTTGCTGAGCCCGGCGGAAAACGGCGCATGGTGTACTCGTGAAGAACTGATCGGGGAACGATGCGATTTCGCTAACGGTAAGCCGCGCTACCCGCGACCGCTTTACTTCGCGGCGTGGCTGGCGAGTTTACCCAGTGGAACAGGGGTAAGCTGCGCGCAGTCCTTGAACAATCAGATAGCGCCGAGGCCGGAACAGTAGTTCGGGGTGGGTTTCGAGGTAGCTCAGCACCGCATCAAAACTCAGTTGCTGCCGATCGCCTGGCGGAAGGCAGAATAGCCCTTCGTTCCACTTTTGCCAGACGTCATCAATAAAGGTCTGAGCGACCTCCCGCCCAGCATCACTGCGCATCATTTCCAGCAGCTCCTCGCCGTTCGATTCGGCCCGTAGTACCGGTGAGGAGGCCAGCAACATGGCCGCAAACGTCAGGACTGTCAGAATTCTTGTAGGCAAGGCTTGCCCCTTCGCACTCTGGAAAGCCTCTCAGAGCAAGCAAGCCTCGAAAAGTTCCAGCCCGCCGCACAGGCAAAAAGATCGCTGCTGAGTCCAATAGCGGCTCACGTTTGGACCCCGTTAGCCCGCCGAGTTATCCAAGTCTGTCCCTCTGCAGCCTCGAGTTCTTCAGCCAACGCGGAATATTCGCGGCAGCACAGCTCGTTGTGCTCTAAACGTTGCATCACATCTTCACCGATTGACTTCTCGCGCGCTGACCGATGCACAACGATAGTCGTTGGGAATTCGACGGTATGCCTGTCACATAAGACATCTACTTACACGTTTAATGACTTTTGACGCCAGCATGCGTCAGAGCGAACAGGAATCGCGCCTACCAAATGTATTATACCCTGCTGTTTTATAGCACTTTTACGCGTTCTGGCATGGGCCGGAGATGAGGTGTTGGTGGCCGGCAGGTGACGCAAGATGCGTCAGCGCCGAAGGCATGAAAACTGCGAACGCTATGCCCAGTGAATGAACGGATGAATGTGAATAGCACCGGGAGAAGCATGATGAATGACGTGTTCGCGGACAAAAGCCAAGCACTCGCCGAAGAGATGGGATGGACTACGCGCCGTGCCGAAGGTTATGTCGATGGCGAAGCCTACCGGCGGCGTGGACTTGAAATATCCGCCTACCACAAGATCGCATTGGACGAGTACGCACAAGGGTTCAGAACCGGTTACTACAAGGAAGCCCACTCGCTTCCTTCAGACGACAGCGAGAAATCACCTGCCGCAGCATAACCAGCAACAACAAAATCGAGAGTATCGTCATGGTTTCCGGTGTGCCGACGGAAACACGCCTTCCCCTTCCCTGGTTCGCTTAGCAATATAGCCAACAGCACAGGCAGACCAAGTCGAAGACCTGGTCGCTGCCCATTGTCGGAGTCGGTTCCTCAAATCAACGTTTAGCTGCTCTGGCCGCATTGGCGTGCAGTGCATAGAATCGCGTCAATCGGAGGACATAGGCGCGATGTCGGAAAGACCAATCAAGGCAAATAGTGAACGGTTATGGAAGCGGCTGATGGAGATGGCGCGCATCGGCGCCACACCGGCCGGTGGCTGCAATCGTCAGACGTTGACCGATGAAGACCGGCAAGGTCGACAACTATTCGAGTCCTGGTGCGAGGCTGCGGGCTGCAGCATTGAGCATGACCAGATGGGCAATATATTTGCGCGACGCCCAGGGGAGAATAACGATCAGCCGCCGGTGCTGATCGGCTCTCACCTCGACACACAACCCACAGGCGGAAAGTTTGACGGCGTATACGGCGTACTTGCCGGGCTGGAAGTCGTCGAGTCGCTAAATGACAGGAATGTCAGCACCGCACATCCGATTGACATCGTTGTCTGGACCAACGAGGAAGGCGCGCGATTTTCTCCCGCCATGATCGGATCCGGCGTGTTTGCCGGCGAGTTCGATCTGGCCTATGGACTGTCAAGACGAGCCAAAGACGGGACGACAATTGGTCAAGAACTGCAGCGCATCGGGTATGCGGGCCCCCGACCATGTCGGCACTATCCAATCAAAGCGGCGTTCGAGGCACACATCGAACAAGGCCCGATACTGGAAGACAAAGGTGTACAGATCGGCATCGTCACCGGTGTCCAAGGCATGCGCTGGTACGACATCGAGCTGCACGGCGCGGCTGTCCACGCCGGCCCGACACCAATGACCAGCCGCCGCGATCCGGTGCGGGCAATGCATGCCATCCTGGCCGAACTGTATCGGCTCGCCGAGCAAACCGGACCGGCTGCCAGAGTGACGTTCGGTGATGTTCGCGTTGAACCTGGCTCGCGCAACACAGTGCCGGAAAAAATCGTCTTGACACTGGATCTGCGACACCCCGAAGAAGAAGTGCTTTCCAAAATGGAGCACAGGATAAGCGAGATTGTTGCCTCGGAATCGGCATCGGCCAACGTCGAAGGCATTGTGCACAACGAGTGGAAGTCAGCTGCAATCCAGTTCGACGAGGGGTGTATTCAGGCAGTCGCCGATTCAGCCAGCGCGCTCGATTATCCGGCGATGCGAATCGTCTCCGGCGCCGGACACGACTCGGTCTACCTGTCGAAAGTCGCGCCAACGTCGATGATCTTTGTGCCCTGCAAGCAAGGTATCTCCCACAACGAGCGCGAATCGGCGAAGAAAGAAGACCTCGCCGCTGGTTGCGACGTGTTGCTCAATGCTGCTTTGAGTATGGCGGGCCGTTTTGATTGAAGCGGTATCGATTGAAACGGGGCTGACTGAAGCGGTGGGCCCTTTACACTGACGGCTCACGCAGCGCCAACCGACATAGAAATGACGTTGGCAATCGAAAACTTTTTGCCTGCAACAGCGTCGAACTCGCCTGAGCCAAGAGGCCGAAGGAACAACTGAAGGAGAACAACGCGTGAGCTACCAGACCGCTGCCGAACCAACCTGCACTTCAGTCCCGGGGACCGTCGAGCTTGTCATCGAAGCGAAGGCCAAGGATCTGGGCGGTTTCAGCGTACGCCGGGTACTCCCATCATCGCGGCGGCGCATGGTCGGGCCATTCATATTCTTTGATCATATGGGACCAGCCGAATTTCCACCCGGGCAAGGCATCCAGGTGCGGCCCCATCCGCACATCGGGTTGGCTACCGTGACCTATTTGTTCGAGGGCGAGATCATGCATCGCGACAGCCTCGGCTTCGTCCAGCCGATACAAGCCGGCGCCGTCAACCTGATGACGGCCGGACGTGGCATCGTTCACTCGGAGCGTGCCGGTTCCGACCTCGAGAGAATGTCGCGCCTGCATGGCATTCAGTCGTGGATGGCATTGCCGACAGATCTGGAAGAAACCGGGCCGGACTTTGTGCACTATCCCGCGCAAGACCTGCCCCAGCTGGAGCAAGATGGCTTGCAAGTGCGCGTCATTATCGGCGAGGCCTACGGCGTGCGTTCGCCAGTCAAGTCTTATTCACCGATGCTCTATCTGGAATGCCGGGCAAATCAGGGTTCAACATTGACCCTGCCGGAGATTTACGACGAGCAAGCCATTTATGTCGTTTCCGGCGACGTCGGCATCGGTGAGCAAAAGTTGGGCAGTGGCGTGATGGCAGTGGTAGCGCCTGGCGAACCGGCAGAGGTCACGGCAAACGCAGACAGCCGCATCATGGTCATAGGAGGCGCACCGCTTGGCCCACGGCATATCTGGTGGAATTTTGTTTCCAGCTCCCGCGAGCGTATCGAACAGGCCAAGGTCGATTGGCAACAGAGCCGGTTCACAACGGTGCCCGGCGACGACGAGTTCATTCCCTTGCCAGACTAGTTTGCCTGCGCAGCCTTCTGTGCGTGGAAACCTGAGACGCCGATTCTTTTCAAACCCGATGTCATGTTGCGCACTGAATTGACGGCGGCGATCACGCGCAAGAATGCTTGCGACGTTTGATGTTTTGAGTGCAATAACTTCGTCATGAAAGCAAGTATGAGTTACACTATCTTCGCTTTTATGTTGCGGTCCGTGGCTTTGCTTGAAACATCTTTCACGCAAGACCGCTTTCGAATTCGATTTTTTCTCTGATTGGGGACCCTAATGGCTGTTACTGCTGCAAGGAAATCCGGAACGTTTGCAAAATGGAGAGCAATGGCGGCGAAGGACATCGCTTCGCTGAAATCCAACCACAAAAAAGAGATTGCTGCATTAAAGAAGAGACTAGCGGCGACGAAGAAGACTCTGGATGACACCAGAAAGAAGCTGCAATCGGTGGCGAAGAGCGCTACCGCAGATGCCGCAAAGTTACGGAAGCAGGCTGCGGCACAGAATAAAAAGGCCGCGGCGGAGCTGCGTAAGCTGAAGAGCCAGGCGACCAAGCAGTTTTCAAAGCTGATGAAGCAGGCCAAGACTGAAGTCAATCGCGTAAAGAAACAGGCAGCGTCAGTAAAGAAGGCTGCACCGAAGAAAAAGGCACCGAAGAAAAAGGCAGCGAAGAAGAAGGCGGCGAAAAAGAGAACTGCAACAAGGAAGACTGCCGCCAGGAAAGCGCCGGCACGAAAGACTGCGGCACGGAAAAAAACGGTCAGGAAGAAGGCCGCAAAGAAAACCACCCGATCGCGCTAACGCGCCGGATCCCATGTCGCTCCGACCGCCGGGCCGAAGCGCCCGGCGGTCTTTTTTCTCAATCGTCACCTGTTGCTGGATGCCCTGCTCCAATGACCTGGTGCAACAGCTTCCAAACATTGTTCATTGAGCCACCAAGACCACCCTCTGGCTCTGAATAGTTCGCCTTAGGCAAGCAGCGCAACACTCCTTCACCACCATGGGGCACTGACACCCCTTTACATCTGCCTACCAGACATCCGGCACCGGCCTCAGGAAAATTGATCAACGCTGAAATGGATGCTTCAATTGCATAGTGAGCGAGCAAAGCATTCACTCGCCTTGCAATTGATTCTCAATAAGTATTAGGGCGCAGCAAGTATTAGTGCTCGGCGATTCAAACAGGAATAGGCCCGAACAGGAACCACCGGTGCCGACCAAAACGATCAACACCAGGATCAAACCGCGGAATATCGTGCCCATTGTGGATGCGCACGATCAGGGGCTGATTCGGGACGCTGCCGAGCACCTCGAGCATCCCAGCCTTGCGGCGCGCCTGAGCAACGCGATCGGCACGCCACTCGAAGTGGCATTCGAGTTGATGCCCCACCGCTGGCAGACCCGCCTCAACCGTGTCGTTCGCGCCGCTGCACACAAGTCGCTCCAAGCGGCCATCGCAGGGATATATCGGTCAAAGGAAGTCAGCGGCGACGCGCACCACAAGACACTGGTCGGACTGTCCGGCGCTGTTGGCGGCTTCTTCGGCTTGCCCGGACTGCTCGTTGAACTGCCAATTACGACTACGCTGATGCTGCGCTCTATCGCCGATATTGCCCGCAGTGAGGGTGAAGATTTGAGTCATGCCGAGGCCCGCCGCGAGTGTCTGTCGGTTTTCGCGCTCGGCGGTCGCACCGAACACGATGACGCCGTCGAGACGGGGTATTACGGCGTGCGCGCAGCGCTCGCCATGACACTTTCCAGTGCCGCCTCTTCGATTCATCGCCACGGGCTGCAGGGAACCGGCGCGCCGGTCGCGGCCAAGTTGATATCAGCCGTTGCCTCGCGTTTCGGTTTGCCGGTGTCGCAAAAAGCAGCCGCTCAGGCCATGCCTTACATCGGGGCGGCCGCCGGTGCGCTGGTAAACACGGTATTCGTGCATCACTTTCAGACGGTCGGGCGCAGCCATTTCTTATTGCGCCGACTCGAGCGCAAGTACGGTGTCAACGTAGTCGAAGCCGAATACGAGCGCGTCCGAACCTGAGTTCCTAACCGCAACAGCATGACGAATCTGAGCCAGGGCCATTTGCACCCCCCGATCCCGACGTCGATGCGGCGCGATTCGAAGTGATTCACGCAACAATGCCGGGTCTTATTCGGTATCGTTGTAGCGAGCTGCGCCGCAAGGCGAGGCTGGTGTCGCACTGGCATTCTCGCAACAATCACCACTCGGGCAACCATAAAAGTCTATTTTGATTAACTTATTGGTGACAAATGGATCTCGAAAAACAAGTCAAACTGGTTTACTGGCTGCCGGGACGCGTTTGCCTGCGATTGGGGCTGCTGGATGACAAGCCACAAGTGGCGGAGGAATTACGCGAAGCATTGGAAGAGGTGCCGGGCATCAACTCAGTCAAGGTTGTTCCCGACAAAGCCCGGGTGGTGGTGCGCTTCGACAGGAAGAAGGCAAGCGGGCCCAAAGCGTCCGCCGCAATGCGCGACGTTCTTTTGCGCTTCTACCCGGACATCAATGCCGACGAGGCGCACAAGCTGGCGAAACGCTACTTTCCCAAGCTCGAAAAGGCACAAGTCGACGAGTGGTTGCACAAGGCGTGATATCGCTGAAACAAGCCTTGCGTCGTAACTAAGACTTGTCCTGTAACCAAACGACAATTCCTGCCGACGCAAGCGACTCACAGCAATAGAAAGCCGAAATGCCGAGCCCGCCTTAGGCGGTCAACCGAAGCGGCCGGTGATGTAGTCCTCAGTCAGCTGATGACCGGGGCGGATGAAGAGCTCGTTCGTCTCGCCGACTTCGATGAGATCGCCGAGGTGAAAGAACGCCGTACGGTTCGATACCCGTGCCGCCTGCTGCATCGAGTGGGTGACGATGCAAATCGTGAACCTTTCACGCAGTTCGACCATCAGGTTCTCGATCACCGCTGTTGCAATCGGATCCAGGGCGGAACACGGTTCGTCCATCAGGATAACCTCAGGCTGTACGGCGATTGCACGGGCGATGCACAGGCGCTGTTGCTGCCCGCCTGACAGACCCGTCCCGGGTTGGTCGAGACGCTCTTTGACCTCATCCCAAAGGCCTGCCCTTACCAGGCTGGTTTCGACAACTTCGTCGAGTTCGGACTTGTTGGCCGTCAGCCCGTGTATCCGCGGGCCAAAAGCAACATTCTCATAGATGCTCTTGGGGAACGGATTAGGCTTCTGGAACACCATGCCCATTCGCGCCCGCAGCGGCACCACGTCAACCTCCGGCGAATTGACATTTTGATTGTCAACGATGATCTCGCCTTCGACACGACAGCTCGGAATGGTGTCGTTCATGCGGTTCATGCAGCGCAGAAAAGTCGTCTTGCCGCAGCCCGACGGTCCAATCAGCGCCAGGATTTCATTGTTCCCAACATCTAGATTGATATTGTGGATGGCATGGTTGTCGCCGTAGTAGACGTTCAGGTTGTTACAGCGGATACGGGGATTATCGACCCGCGTATTGCCAACCGTTTCTCTGTGTTCGCGCGGGACCGTGGGAGCACGTCCGTTTTCTTGTTCGATTCTCATTGTTACATTTGGCGTGGCGACTCTTGCTTCGGATTCGTACATTCAAGCTCCAGTATAAGCGCATTACCAACGGCGTTCGAAGCGCTTCCTGAGTACGACCGCCAAAGCATTCATAGCGATCAGGAAACACAGTAGAACCAGGGTCGCAGCAGAAGTGCGTTCGACAAAGGCGCGTTCCGGACTGTCAGCCCACAAATAAATCTGCACCGGCAATGCGGTCGACGGATCGAGAATGCCTTGCGGAATGTCGACAATGAAGGCGACCATGCCAATCATCAACAAAGGTGCCGTCTCGCCCAGAGCGCGGGCCATACCGATGATAGCGCCGGTAAGCATGCCTGGCATGGCAAGCGGTAATACATGAAGGACAACAGTCTGCAGTTGCGATGCCCCAACACCGAGGGCTGCCTCGCGGATTGACGGAGGCACCGCTTTTAGCGTGGCGCGGCTAGCAATGATGATCGTCGGCAACGTCATCAAAGTCAGCACAAGGCCACCTACCAGTGGAACAGATCGCGGTAAGCCAAAGAAATTGATGAACACGGCAAGGCCCAACAGGCCGAACACGATCGACGGCACTGCCGCAAGATTGTTGATGTTGACCTCGATGACATCGGTCAAACGATTCTGCGGGGCAAACTCCTCCAGATAAACCGCTGCCGCCACACCCAATGGGAACGACAGCAAAAGCGTCACCAGCATGGTGTAGAAGGAACCCACCACCGCTCCGCGGATTCCTGCGCTCTCCGGTTCTCTCGAATCGCCCTTGGTGAAGAAGTCGGTGTTGAAACGCTTTGCCAGCCGGTCCTGACTCTCAAGTTGATCAATCCAGGCCAGTTGTTGATCACTTAACCGGCGCCCTTCCTCGGGTGC
Source organism: Betaproteobacteria bacterium (assembly GCA_020354125.1). Taxonomy (GTDB): domain Bacteria; phylum Pseudomonadota; class Gammaproteobacteria; order Burkholderiales; family Eutrophovitaceae; genus SG8-40. The sequence goes on from CP070643.1 coordinate 3,036,399, forward strand.
TTGCCTGTCGATATTGCCCTTCATCAGCATATCGACGTCATCGTCGGCCGGGACCCACACTGTAATCGTCTCACCAACGAGGTCAGGATCGGCCATCACGGTTGCGCGAAGGTCGTAGGTTGCCCCGCGCCCGACCAGGGAGTTCAAAGCCCTTCGATCGCGCCTCGATTCCACGCTGGGAAACAGATCGCGAAGGCTCGACCTGACGATGGATGCGTAGTTAGCACCTGAAAGGACGTCGAGGTCGCGCGTTCCCTCCGGGTCGACTATCTCCGGATCGATGTAGAGGTCGAGCTTGACCTGGGTTTGCGCAAACGCCGTGTAAGCGTTACCGACAATGGTGATAAACAGAATGGCGAGGAACACCAGGCCGAGGGCGATCGCGACGATCCCGTAAATCTTGAAGCGACTCTCGGCGGCTTTGCGTTTGGCGAGACCGGCCTCGATCATTTCAATCGGCTTGCGGGCGCGTGGGTCAGGTAACTTGGCGGCTTGCATGTCGGTCTACTCGTACTGCTCCCTGTACTTGCGCACAATGTACAGAGCAATAATGTTGAGAAACAGAGTCACCACGAACAGCACTAGCCCCAGCGCGAAAGCAGCCAGTGTTTTGGGGGAATCGAA
>CP070643.1:3037122-3110407 GCA_020354125.1 Betaproteobacteria bacterium
TTTAGTTTCGGAGTTGTGGAAATGATCAATAAAGTCGGTGTTATTGGTGCGGGATTGATGGGGTCGGAGATCGCTCTGGTATTTGCGCTGGCCGGCAAAGATGTGCTTCTCATCGTCTTCTCCTCTCGGTTAACGATGAGCTAGATCTCTCTCTTATTCAAACACTCTTTTCTGTCCAACTAGTGGTGACGCCGAACACCTATCGGAAAGTGATCGGCTGGGGTTGGTTCTATTTTTCCACCGTGCTTGATGATTACTCGCGCTTCATTCTGGCTTGGCGCTTATGCACCGGTATGGCGGCCAGTGACGTCTCAGACACGCTTGAAGATGCCCTGGCCTTCGCCGACATCGAGCCGGTCAAAGTAAAGTATCGGCCGCGACTGCTCAGCGACAACGGGCCTTCGTACGTGTCCAGCGAACTGGCCGATTGGCTTGAGCAGCAGAACATGACTCATACCCGCGGCCAGCCGTATCACCCGATGACCCAAGGCAAGATCGAGCGCTGGCATCGTTCGATGAAAAACGAGGTATTGCTGGAAAACTATTACTTGCCGGGCCAACTCGAATCGGCCATCGATCACTTTGCGGACTACTACCATGCGCGTTATCACGAGAGTCTGAACAATCTGACACCGGCCGATGTGTACTACGGCCGCGGCACGAAGGTCCTGAACATGAGGCGCAAAATCAAACAACGAACCCTCGAGAAGCGTCGTCGATTACGCTACCAACAAAAGGCTGCTTGAATGACAATCCAAATGAGCCAGATACTCTCTTAAATCGGAGCGCCCTTTGTCCGAAATGTTTTGACGACGTACAGCATGAGCTTATTTGACCTAGCGCAAAGGGGGATGGCCAAGGATCGTGGAAGCTACTTGTCATGGCGCGTCAAATCGTCGGCGCGTTGAGTACAGCCGAAGAAAAATCTAAAGCTCATACTTCGCCGAATTGCAGAAAGCGGGAGGAATGATAAACAAGATTTGCTTCACTAAGTTGTCAGGGATCGTCCCAGCGTTGGTCGCGCTAATAGTAGCGGGCTGTGGCGGCGGTGGTGGTGGTCCCCCGCCTCCAACAGGGCCAGTCACATCAACATTATCCTTCCCATTGCTATCAGCGGACACGACACAGACCGCAAATGGGTTCAGTTTCACTCTTAATGCGAATGGCGATGGCTCGGTTCTCGCCAACGGAGATTGCACGGGCACTATCAATGGGACGCAGGGGCCTGCGAAAACGGCGACGACTTTTGAAGGCGCACCAGCACTTTCAGCCACACGTGTCACAACAATAAACTTCACAAATTGCTTTGAAGACGATGTACCTGCGACCATTGCCCAAACGTCAATCCTGTACTACACGACTACGTATAGCCCGTTGGGATATCAAATTACAGGCAGTGAATACGCGGTCTTCACGTCAGGCCCGGCCATTCCGACTACAGTAATGGTCGGCGATGCGGGTGTTATTGGTAGTGAGACAATATACACAGACAGCACGAAGACAGTAATCGTTGGGAGTCAAGACATGAGTTTTGTCGTTGAGCCAGACACCGCTAATACTGCAATCATAAATATAAGTTTTAAACTGTACAATGCAGCGTCGGTATTGGAGTTCACCGAACAAGACCGATATCGAATCACAAGCGCGGGTGCCTTGACGTTGATATCAATTGACCTTCAGCGCGTCAGCCCACCATTACACATCGTCTTCAAATAAGCATCATGGTCACGGGGGTGATAACCCCCTTCCAGTTCGTCTTCGACCTGGCCGGCTTTCATTGCTTGAAATGCGGCGCAGGGGACAAAACAAAACCCCGCTGAAGCGGGGTTCTGCACTGCAATCGCGAAAAATTAGCGCTTGCAGTTTCCGCCCCAGATTCCGGCTCCAACTTTCCCATCCTGGATGGTTCCCTGCCACCAACCTGAATTACCCATTCGTTTGGCGAAAGCTCCTGTCGCTGTCGTAATTTTCCATGTGCCACGTTCTGCGCCAGGCTCCAGAGACCCTTCGTCCACCTGAACATCCCCTTGGGAATTTCTTCTTGCACACGCGAATACCGTTCGACTTGTTCCATCGGCCATAGTCAGAGTGTAACCTGTGCACGTTCCAGCCACCATTTCCTCAATTTCGTTCCAGTAAGCGCTAGACAGCGATGACCAAGCCGTCAGGGTTACGCCGTTGCCGAGGTCGTGCGTGTCGGCCACGTTACCGACGGTAGTCCAAGTTCCAGAACAATTGTCGGAAAACGCTGTTCCGCTCATCGCTAAACAAATAACGAACAACAGACCCTGCAATGCTCTGTTGAATCTACGCATGATGCCCTCCTCATTAAAGTTATTAGTTCTCTGTCGATGGGTTTTGAAGAAACCCACCGCGCAGATCATTGTGGGACGGCGGGCATGACACGGCAATATTGTTGTGACAAAGTAGAGAAGATGGGCGGGACCAACGAGGTTTCGCCTTCCCAGCCTGGGCATCGGCGTCGCGGCCAGACAAGCCGGCGATGACAGACTCAGCATACTTCGTGGTGGATAAAACAAAACCCCGCCGAAGCGGGGTCATGTAGGGGATCAAGCAGCGGAGAGGATTAGAAATTTCAGACACGGAGGCTGAAGCGGTAGAAGTCATACCGTGGATTGCCTGTAAGCGAGGTTGATAGAGCAAAGGAGATACCCACGATGACAACCGTAGATCGCTCTTCTGATAACACGTGGGAGAAAGCCAGGGCGGTGAGTACCATTCTGGCTACAGTAGTGATCCCATTAGCGATTGCGTTAAGTGGACACTGGTACGGCCAATTGCAGAAGGACAAAGAACTCCAGCTAAAGTACATCGAGTTATCTCTCAAGATTCTTTCTGATGAGCCTACGGATACAAATCAAGCAGTGCGTGGGTGGGCGATTGACACGATCAATCAATACGCGGAAATCAAGATCGACTCCGATACAAGGGAACAGTTACTAAGAGAGCAACTTCGCTCCATGGAACAAATTGTTCAGACTATAAGCGAAGTAGCGAACACTGTGAGCGCGAGTCAATAGCCCAGAGGGTCCCGGCAAGATGAATGCCGCAGCCTTCCTCGTGGCACTTAGGCGACGCGCTCGTGCCGTGTCTCCCGTTCCGGACCCGCTCTCAGGGGCGCGTCGCTTTCTCCGCGCGAGTGGGGGGACTGCCGAGGGCCGGGCTCTTCGCAAGGTGATTGAAACGCCGGCTACTGGTGCCGGGGAATTCGATGAGTCTGAGATGTGGTTGTTCAGCGCCGAAACGCTAGAGCTTATCGCCGCATTAGCTGAAGCGCGGCTGCAGGGCCTCTACCAGGACGAGGACTTACAGAAGCCAAACAAAATTACTTAAAGGGTCAGGGTACCATGACCGATTCAGCCCCCCAATCACCCTTGCGGGAGTGGTGGAACCAGACTCTCGGTGTCTGGCTGGACATCCCCAGATACTGGAAGGATCGACAAGCTCTCTTATTCTCGCCCGAACTCGCGCTTTGGAGAAACCGAGAGCAGCTCTCCAGTAGACCCCTTCGCTTTGCCTTGCAAAGTCTTCTTCTCGTTCCCGTTCTCTCTTCGATTCTCAGCTGGGGCATTACCCATTTTACTGAATTGCCGCCTGATACTTTGGATTGGATTGCTCAAACTCACCAGGTAGATCCGAACAAGGAAGTTGAACCGCTCTTCGGTATCTTTGACATAAAGGGCACGATGGATGAGCGCATGGCAATTATGCGACGACTCCACCATTTCACCGAGAGCCTCTATCCTATTGTATTAGGCATCTGCATTGTGGCCGGCGCCAGTCTCTTTCGCTGGCTCCTCCGCATCAGGCGGAAACAATTTCCAGCGGTTGGCGAATCCGATCGCATTTACCTGTATCTTATGGGCGCACATCTTTTCTTTCCCGTCACGATTTATGCTGCCACAATTTACGGCTCGGACCTTATGCTGCGCTTTATCATCGCCTCAGGTCGCCTATCTCCGGGCCACATCCTTATTGGTGACGGACTTAGACTTTTGCAATTCGTGGTATTTTGCTGGGGGTTGATCGCTTTGTGGCGCATGATCAACCCCATGACACAAGTCCTGGAACTTAAAAATTACACCCAGCGCTGCACAGCGCAAGGCCGCCTGGCTGCTCGGCTGTGCTTGCTCGCCGTCGTATTGGTCACATTTATCGGAACAAGGCTACTCCAAGTCCTTTTGATAATCTTTTATCTTTTCTGGCTATCGTTAGAATCCCCCGTAGTAAGTTTGGCCGCTTAATTAAGGTATGCGGCTACCGATTAGCGTCATTTGAAAAATGCCCTGCAAATCTTTGGTTGGAGACGCCATAGCGGCAAGGCGGAAACTCACTGTAAGCAGCACGAGTGCACCGAACACGATTTGCGACGCTTTCGACGCCTCGAATCGCCATATTGGATTCTTCATAGGGCGCATACGCGACATGATTCCCCCTCCTCCGACCAGAATTTTTGTTTGGACAGGTCGTTACAGAAAATCTACGCCTCTGGCGGATGAGGGGTCAACCCAATGGCATGGAGTTATTTGATCTAACGCAATGTTGGTGAGGCTGCCGACGGCACTGGCCCGAGGATGATCGAGAGTTCCTAGTGATGGCCGCTATCTGGGCCATCGTAGATCGTTATCGGTGCTTGATCGTCAGAAACCAGAACATCGCTCATTTCAGCGAGCAATTCCGGATCACTGGCGATTAGCTGCTTTAATCTGGCGACCAGTGTTTCTCTGTCCACCGGTTCTGCGTCGTTTACGGTCAACTCACTTGCGGTGAGCTTGGAATGCACATAAGGCGCTGCATGGTGCCCAGCTTCCAGTCATGTACGCGGATCGTTCTTCTCTTCCCGCATGACACTGATCATGTAATCAAGCGGCGTCATTCCAGATGCCTGAATGGCAGCTTGGGTCTCGATGGTCTTTCCGTTCTTGGCTCCCGGGGGGTCTTCCCGATCCTGGTCTTCGTCCGCCTCGCATTAGATTTCCGTTGATAGTTAACCAAGGAATAAAGAATACCTCCTATATTCCGAAAAGTAACTATCTCGGGCGAATCAAAGCACCGTGATAAAAGGGACGGGATTGCCGGGGATTCCGCCAGACCCGCCAAGCGACGGTCATTGAGATTTTTCCAAGTTCGTCCCAATATGTCTTTTGTTGCGGAATTGGAACGCGTCGGTCATGCCCATGCCAAAAACAAAAGCACCGTCGGGGGCGATGTGTGACCTGCTGATTGCAGAGTACCAAGCGCGACTTGAACGCTATCGGCAACTCGCGGGGCATCAAAGCCAACTGCAGAATTGGGCGCTAGTGTTTTCGGGCGCATTATGGGGGTGGGTGTTATCGCATTCACCATCTGAGGTGTTGGTTGCAGCGTCTTGGATACCGTTCATAGCGAACATCTTCTTCTTCACCAAAACGCGCGTATTGAAGCGTATTGCTGAGAACATCTATTGCCGTCTGGACCAGATCGTGTGCGATGTCGGTTATGACGATCCAGATTACGTTGAAAAATGGGTCGCCGAAGACTGGCGTACTTGGTCGAAGTGGTTTTGGAGGACGGTGTTGCTCCTGACGGGTGTGATGGCAATCGGATATACGGTCCTGTTTTGTTGGCCAACATAAGGCCAATTGACGCCTTAATACTTCTCCCACCACGAGTTTGATCGTCCTAGCACCAACGGCCGTCTAAATGTACCAAGTAGACACCGTCTGGAAATTCATCGGAAATCAAAGAAGCGGCGTAAAACAGAGCGGCGTGCATACGTCCACGCCTCTACCTTCCATGGAGGTGTGCCCCTATGTGGTCTCCTCGGTTTTCTTTTCTTCTTCAGTCCGCTGAGCTTGCATTTTCTGCAATAGAGCGACTAAACCGGGTTCTTTCTTCTGCTCAACGACTGTCTGTTCGGGCCGACCCCAACCCCTGTCCAGTAACGCTTGAGCCGCGCTGGTTCTTGCCGTGGGCGCTGCGCCCTCGTCGCGCATCACTTTGACCAGCACGTTTACGGCTTCCTCAGTGTGCGTTCTCGCCAGTTCTCGGAGGTCACCGTAACCTTTGGGTCGTCCACCTGGGTTACCGCTTGTTCCCGGTTGCCATTTCATTACGTCACCTGATCAACGCGTGTCTTCACGAATCCTAACATACTGAGAAAATTCACAGTATTGGGTGAGGAGAGCAGATTCAACCCTTCTTAGTCTATCGGTAACTATCTAAAAAATATAACAATTTGTTCGAGAGTCGGAGTCTCAGGTGTGTGTGGTGAGGGCTTTGAAACCGTGAGCACCTTAACTCCGAGTGGTGCACCCCAGGGTTCACCTGAAACGCGTGTTCGGCATCGACGTTGAGGCCTGCACGGCCTCCAGTCGAATACTGCACATCATCGCGTGCATCGAAGACCCAGTGGTAATCAAGGCGATCCTCGCGCACCTGGCGGGCAAAGCGCGCCCGGTGCACGCACCACCGCGGCCACCGGGGCGGGGCGCCGCCTGCCTCGGGTTGAGGCGTTTGACTTAACGTCAACTGTTCAACCGCATTTTCCGCTGATGCCATGGGCATGATGCCCGGGCAGGGGATGGGCTGGGCCGATGGCTGCGCGAGGCGCGGCAGCAGCGCTAAAGAAGCGCGCAGTGCGAGGTGACAAGGGCGAAATAGCCCGGCTTTGCGCCGCGCGATCAACCTTTCCTGCGTCCGCCGGGAACTGGAACCGGGATAGATTGAGAACCCCGTTTATATTTCCTATAACTCCCTTCGCCGGCAGGCGTCGGCGAAACAGCCGTAACGAGCACGAGCTTGCCGTCTTTCTTCCTTGCCGTTGGCCTTGATGAAATCGGCCGAGATTTTGGCCTTGTCATGGCCATAAGGAATTAACGCCTCGTCCGGAATGCCAAGCTTCTTGCCAATCTTCGCGATTGGCAGCAGCTTCGCAGCCTGCGCAATCTCGATGTCACTTTTTACTGCCACAGTTTGTCCCCGGCGTTTGTTGTTGTCGGGAATTATCGCGCGATAGACGGGTGATTCTAGCCGAAAGGCGAATCAGGGGACATCGACGATCTGGTGGATAGTCCCGCCGCCGTATGACACCACGTAGAGCTCACCGTTTGAATCCCGGGCGAACGTAGAGATCGAAAACGCCGTGTCCTCGAATTCGACCGGGGCCGTGGTGGGCTGTTCATCGAAGCGCACGCCGAACAGTCGCCCGTCGATAAAGTCGCCAAAGACATACCAACCGTCAAGATCGGGAATCGCCGTGCCACGATAGACGTATCCGCCGGTCACTGAAGCGCTACCGACGTTCGCATACTCGGTCACGGGTTCCTCGAAGTTCGTGGCACAGCCGGTCGGCGGGTCAAAGCAGTGTGCACCCTCACGCACTCGCCAACCGTAATTGCCGCCGAGTACGACACGGTCGACTTCTTCCCAGAGGTTCTGGCCGACGTCGCCGGTCCAGAGCTCACCCGTCATGCTGTCGAAACTGATGCGCCAGGGATTCCTGAAGCCCCAGGCGTAGATCTCGGCGCAGGAACCGCCACCGAACCCCTGTACACACATGGCGCTGCCGGCAAACGGGTTGTCCACCGGAATTTCGTATGGTGCATTGCCGTCGACGTCGATGCGAATGATCGTGCCCATCAGGTTGGCTGTGTTTTGCCCGTTGTTGTTCGGGTCGTTAGCGCTGCCGCCGTCACCGAATGAAGCGTACAGCATGCCGTTTGGACCGAATTCGAGATCGCCGCCGTTGTGATTGTTGAAGTCCTGGAAAACCGTCAGCAGCACCTCCTCGCTCCCAGCCTGCAGGGTATTGCCGCCATCGATGCTCGAGTATCGCGCCACCACTGACGTCAACGGAGCCCCGGGAGCCGTGTAGGACACATAGGCCTCGGGCGTTGCCGGCCAGTTCGGGTGAAACGCCAGGCCGAGAAGCCCGGACTCGAAAAAGCTCGAGTCGACCGAGGCCGAGATATCGAGAAACACTGAGGTGGAATTGGCGTTCGGATTGTTCGCGAACGTCACAATTTGTCCGCCCTGCAACACGACGAACCAGCGCGTCGAGTCGCCCGGCGCCTGTTTCATCGACACAGGCTTTGCGAGACCGGGCAGCTGTGTGAATACCTGCTGGGTCGTGATGCTCGGCGCCGCGGCCGAAGGCGGTGGCGGAGAAATGACCGGGTCGCCTCCGCCGCCACAGGAAGCCGCGAGGATTCCGAAAACCAGCAAAATGAAATTACGCACACGCATCGCCATGTTCATGACTCCCCTACCGCAGCCCAAGACTCCACAGAATAAATGGTGTCAAGTGGCGTGTCACGATGTCTCCAATCGCCGACTCTGACCCAATATCCGGGCACCGGACGCGCAAACCCGTACCTGTGTCACGCATCTGTCGATACGATCGACACGTTCGAAGAACATGTCGAAAAAACTCCGGTTTTTCGACATAACGGCCCGACATGTCGATTCGATCGACAGACGTTCAAAGCGTCGGCCACCGGCCCTGGAGTAATATTAGTGATTGATTTTGATCCGAAAGTCCCCTGCAACGACCTGCCGCAGCTGCCGCCGGCATTCGAGTTCATCGAAACGACGAAAATCCTGAAGCGCTGCATCAACGCCCGCGTCGCCCTGGCCGAGCTCAAGCAGGCCGCAGAACTGATCCCGAATTCGGCTGTGCTCGTCAATGCCCCGCCGCTACTCGAGGCGTGCGTGTTGGACCCGAGTCAGTGATTGGCACGCTCAACGGTGCCATGCCGCTGATCGAAGCGGCTGTCGACCGGACAATGGCGGCGTTGTGCGCCGAGGCGGTTGGTGCCATGGAAACGCTCCATGCCATGACGCTTGAATACCTGAAAACGCGCCAGCAGTTTGGCGTGGCGATTGGACGCTTCCAGGTGTTGCAGCATCGCGCCGTAGATATGTTGATCAATCTGGAAGAAGCGCGGTCGATGGCGTTACTCGCTGCGGGTAAGGTTGACTCGGACGATGTGTTCGAGCGCCGGCGTGCAGTGACTGCGGCCAAGGCATTGATCGGGCAGGCCGGTCGCTACATCGGTCAGGAAGCGATCCAGTTGCACGGCGGTATGGGCATGACCGACGAACTGCCGGTGGGTGCTTACGTCAAGCGACTCGCGGCAATCGACGTCCTGTTTGGCGACGCCGCTTACCAGCGCGCGCAGTTTGCCGGATTGCGCGAAGACGCTACACCTGCCGGGTTCGAGCAACCGCGCAAAGCGTGGAAGCAGATCTGACGCATGATCGGCCTTACTCTGCCAAGCCGAGACTCTTGAAAGCGCTCACTGCAGGGTGGGCGGAGGACGCCGAGGGTCGCAAAGCAAACTTGTGAACGTGTAAAGCCCGAAACGCGAACAAGAGCCCGGAGCGCGAACAAGCAATCTGGTGGCGAGCTCCAGGTTGTCTCGTGGACGAGCAATGGATTTCTTTCCAGCGGCATAAGGTTCGGGTTAGTGTGTATTGGACCGGCTGACTCTTCCGTACAGCGGGTTTTTTAGTTTCGGAGTTGTGGAAATGATCAATAAAGTCGGTGTTATTGGTGCGGGATTGATGGGGTCGGAGATCGCTCTGGTATTTGCGCTGGCCGGCAAACATGTGCTTCTCAGCGACAACAGCGAGGACGCGCTGGCACGGACCAAGGACAAGCTCGAAGGCATACTGCAGCGTGGCGTCGGCCGCGGTTTCTACGAAGCCGATCAGGTGGGACCGACCCTGGCGCGGATTCAAACTACTACCGATCTTGGCCAGTATTCCGACCGCGATATGGTGATCGAGGCAGTGTTCGAGGATGAGTCGGTAAAGGCGAAGCTGTTCGGGACATTGGACGCAATCGTGCCGGCGCACTGCATTATTGCCAGCAATACGTCGAGCATTTCGATCACAGCGTTGTCTTCACATGTAAGCGCTGAACGGCGCAGCCGCTTTGTCGGCACGCATTTCTTTTCACCAGTATCGCGCATGAAGCTGGTCGAGGTGATTCCGGCAATGGATACCTCAGACGAAACGGTGCAAACGGCCATTGAGGCTTGTGGCGAGGCAGGCAAGACGGCGATCAAAGTCAAAGACGTAGTCGGCTTCGCGGTCAATCGGGTTCTACATGCGCTGGTGATCGAGGCCATCCGCCTGGTAGAAGAGGGCGTTGCGACACCGCAAGACATCGACCTAGCGTGCAAACTTGGATTGGGCCATCCGATCGGACCGTTTCAGTTGCTCGACGCGACCCAGAACAGCCTTTCGCTGCAGGTGCAAGGTATTCTGCACGACGCTTATGGCGAACGATTCAAACCGAGGCCACTCCTAAAGCAAATGGTTCAGGCTGGTTACAACGGCAAGAGAGCCGGTCGCGGCTGGTACAAATACGACAACAAGGATTGAGGGGGACAGTCACTTAAGTGAAGCGCAACAAGCCGCCTCGGCCAAGCTGGCGCACCCGTAGTGACTATTCACTTCCGGCAAGGTAAATGAGCACGCAATTCAATACCTATTGGGAAGATTTCAAAACCGGCGAGCGCGATAATATCGGCTCGGTCGTCGTCGATAAGCATGAGGTGATTCAATTCGCGTCACGTTACGACCCGCAGCCATTTCATGTCGACGAGGCGGCGGCCGAGCGATCGATCTACGGCGGGCTGATTGCCAGTGGCTGGCACACTTGTGCAATGGTGATGCGCTTGATGTGCGACTCATATCTGCTGGACTCGGCCAGCCTCGGATCACCGGGAATCGAGAATGTGCGCTGGCTAAGGCCGGTGCGGCCCGGTGATACCCTGACTGCGTACCGCACGATTGAGGAAACCAGAGTTTCGGCGAGCCGGCCCGACCGCGGAATTGTCAGGTCGCTATGGGAAGTCGAGAATCAGAAAGATGAGCTGGTCCTGACAATGTCCGGTATCCAGTTCTTCCTTAGACGCAATCCGGAAACATGAGCCTGTAATGAGCGAACATTTCAAACACAAAGTGCATGTCCTGTTTTCCAAAGAAGACCTGGACCATCAACGTCTTGAAGGCAAGGTGGCGGTAGTGCTCGACGTTTTGTTCGCGACGTCGACCATTATCAATGCCTTTGCAGCCGGAGCGAAAGAAGTCATTCCGACTTTGGATGAAGCGGGAGCGCATGCCGAAGCGCAAAAACATCCGGAAGGCAGTTATGTGCTCGCCGGCGAGCTATATGCCGTGACGCTGCCGGGGTTTGCGCCGCCGACGCCGCTTGCTTTGACTGAACACGGGCTCGCCGGACGCAAGGTTATTTATTCGACGACGAACGGCACAGTCGCGCTGAAGCAATCCGCCCGAGCGGACCATGTGTACGCCGGAGCGTTGATCAACGCCAAAGCCGTGGTTAGACAACTGCTGGACAAACATGCCGGCAAGACTGTTCTGATTGTATGCTCGGGCTCAATGGGAAGTCCCAATCTCGAAGACATGTACGGGGCCGGGTACTTCGTCGAACTGTTGAGCGCCGAACTCACCGGTGATAGCGACACGTTCTCGGATGCATCTCTGGCTGCGCGCGCATTGTTTCGATCGGAACCTTCCGAGCAGGCTTTGCTCAAATCGCGGGTCGGCAGAATGATGATCGAGCGCGGACTGGAGCACGAAGTGCAGTTTGCAGCACAGCTCGGCGTGCTCGATGTGGTGCCGGAACTCATTGACGGGCGACTCAAGGTATAGACCGCAGGCATGCTTTATGCGGCATTTCAGGTGTCGCGGTATATCATCGGGAGATAGCATGCGACTGAAAACATTGCTTTTTTGTGTTTTGTTTACCTCGAATGCCGCTATCGCAGCGATCGATTGCGGTCGTGCCAAGAGCAATGTCGACAAGCTGATTTGCTCAAGCAGTCGATTGACTGTTGCCGAGAACATGATGGCGTACTCCTACCGTGAGGCGATGCGGCGCGGAGTTGATCCCTACGAGTTACGTCGGACGCAAATACAGTGGCGCGAACAGGTGCGCGATGTTTGCAACACTGTGCCCTGTTTGATGAAGGCGTTTGATGAACGGAGCGCCGAACTCGACAACTACTGACTTGTAAGGCTACGAGAACCTGCCTCACCATCGATCGCGCGTGCGATGGCAACGATTTTCTCTCACGGCTAGGCGCGAGTGACGCCGTTTGACCTGTCTAAACAAGAAATGAGCAACAACGCGGTGGGCGAAAACTCGCGCCATCCCGACGGGTTACGCCCAGAACGCGCCTCCGCTGCGTTAATCGGCTTGTCAATACTCGCGGTATTGACTGTGCCGCTCGCCTTGCGGCCATCGCGTTCTGGACGTAACGCTTCGTGCGATCGATGGTGAGGCAGGTTCTTTTGGCCGATTGCTTTGTCGCGTGCTCGCTTACTCCTCGCCTACCTGTCGAGGTATGTCTCGTCGTGCGTTGCGCGGCTCCTTGCACTCGGCCCGCTCGCTACGCCTTACCTGAGCTGTTGCGCGGCGCCAGTCCGGTGTCCAGTGATCGGCCTGTGGCCCGGGATCAGTCGAACTTTATCGGTTGAGTTAGATCGCTGTCGGGCAAAAGAGAGTTGATTAATCGCCCGAGCTGTTTGCCGGTCTCAGGGTTGAGCTGCGCACCCGGTTGACGTACCCGGCCGGAAGTGATTGCGCGCCGCAGCCGCAAGATTTCCTTGCGCACCGCCACGCCGGGTTGCTGCTCGAAAACAATCAGTGGCAGAAAGCGAGTGTATAGCTCGCGCACACGTTGCCACTCTTCAGCGCGCGCGGCAGCGACCATGGCCATCAACACTTCCGGAAATGCAAAGCCGGTATTGAAACCGTCTGAACCGGCTTCGAGATCGAACAGTCCATAAAGCGCACCAAGCCCGGTCAGAATTGGGATGGATCGGCCGGTCATGCCCTGTTTGAGTGCGCGAATCTTCGGTGGCGTCGGCACCGCCTCTTCCTTGATGCAGGAAATCGCCGGCAGTTCGCTGATCATGCGCAACATTAGCGATGTCGGCATGTGCACGCCGCTCGAGGCTGGATGGTCCTGCAAAACAATTGGCAGGTCTGTCGCGTTCGTGATTGCGGCGAAGTGTTTGAACACGCGCTCGTCGGAAGGCACTGGTTCGGCGTGTGGCGTGATCATCACTGCCGAAGCGCCCAGTGATTGGGCCATCTGTGCAAGATCACAAGTCGCCCGGGTACCGCTGGCGCTGGCACCGGCGATGACCGGCAAGCCGTCGGCTGCAGCCACTGCGTTACGCAACACGTCCTCACGCTCGCGATCACTCAGGCGGTTCGCTTCGCCAAGCACACCCAGCACAGTGATGCCATCGACCCCGATGTTTTTCATAAGTTTGACGAGATTGATCATCGATTCGGCGTCGAACAGTTCGTCTTCGCGGAACGGGGTGGCAAGAATGGGAATGACACCAGTGAAGTTCATGGTTTAGTCTTTCTGATGTGAGATAAACGCAAGATGATAAAACCGTAAGATGATAGCCGAGGCGGTAGAATCCGGCTTTGCGAATAAAACAAACACTGAGGAGATCACTGCCAGTGGAGATGATCGAAAACCGTCTCAAGCAGGCATTACTTGCAAAACAGCTCCAGGTCGGTTGTTGGCTCAGCCTCGGCAGTCATACTGCGGCGGAGATCTGTGCCTCCGCAGGTTTCGACTGGGTGCTGATCGATATGGAGCACGCGCCCAATGACGTTCCGCAGGTCCTGCATTTGTTGCACGCCGCGGCCGCCTATCCCAGTTCGATTATGGTGCGCACTTATTGGAATGACACCGTCCTGATCAAGCGCCTGCTCGATCTCGGGGTGCAGTCACTACTAATGCCGAATGTGCAAACCGTCGACGAGGCGAAACGCGCGGTCGAGGCGGTGCGTTATCCGCCACGTGGCGTGCGCGGCGTTTCGGCAAACTCGCGGTCGAACCGTTTCGGACGCATCAAGGACTATTTCAAGCGGGCCGACGACGAGGTGTGCTTGATGGTTCAGATCGAGACGCGTCAGGGGCTCGATAATCTCGAAGCGATCGCCGCGGTCGATGGCATTGATGGGTTGTTTATCGGGCCGCAGGACCTGGCAGCAGACCTCGGCCACTTGGGCAATCCGGGTCACGCCGAGGCGCGTGCGGCGATGGGAGAAACGCTGCGCCGCATCGACAGGACCGGAAAAGTGCCCGGCATACTTGCGTTTGTCGAGGCTGATGCCAAGCACTGGATCGGCGAAGGTGCGCGGTTCGTCGCGGTCACCGGTGACGCGTTTTTGCTGGCGCGGTCGACCGAGGCCGTGGTGACGGCATTCAAGAGCTGACAGGTTCGTCCCAAGGCAACCAAACGGGATAACTAGATGGCGAAAGTGACAATTGATGCAGCGGCGCTCAGTGACTACAAGGGCAAGGAAGTCGCGGTAAGCGACTGGGTAACCGTTACCCAGAAAATGATCGACGAGTTTGCTGACGCGACCCACGATCATCAATGGATACACGTTGACGTCGAGCGCGCAACCAGGGATTCGCCATTCAAGGCACCGATTGCCCATGGTTTTCTTACACTGTCGCTGCTTTCGCATTTTCTTGGCCAGACGATCGAGATCGCCGGATCACGCATGGGCGTTAACTATGGCTTGAACCGGGTTCGATTCACCGACCCGGTACGGGTCGACTCGCGGCTACGGGCGCGCTTCGTCCTTGATGACGTCGCTCCTATTCAGGGTGGTATACAAATGTTCTGGAAAGTGACCGTCGAGTGCGAAGGATCAGACAAGCCGGTGCTGGTTGCAGAATGGCTTGGGCGGCGCTATGGCTGACCGCCTGCCCGCCTATTTCGTTTCACATGGGGCGCCGGTACTCGCGCTCGATACGAACGACCCGACGCATCGGTTCTTTCGTGAACTGGGCCCGTCGCTGGGCAAACCGCAAGCGGTGCTGGTGGTGTCGGCACACTGGGAAGCAGAGCAGCCTCGGGTGAGCGGGGTCAGTCAGCCGGAAACCATTCATGATTTCCATGGATTTCCTGGCGATCTGTACCGAATGTCCTATCCTGCTCCCGGAGCACCACAACTGGCGCAGCGGGTCGTTCAACTGTTGGACGAGGTCGGCATTCATGCAACTGTCGACGCACAGCGTGGTATCGATCACGGTGCCTGGATTCCGCTTGCACTGATGTATCCCGAAGCCGACGTGCCGGTAATCGAGTTGTCTGTCCAGGTCGGCTCGAGCAACTATGAACATTACGTTATCGGCCGAGCCCTGCGCCCCTTGCGCAGTAGGGGGGTCCTGATTCTTGGTTCCGGCGGCCTAACGCACAATCTGGCGGAAGTCGAACTGGGTTCGTCGTCGAAAACCCTGCCGATGTGGGCAGAAGAGTTCCGGACCTGGGTCGTCAATGCGATTGAGCGGGGGCGCTATGAGGACTTGCTCGAGTACGAGTCACTGGCACCGCATGCACACCGCAATCACCCCCGGGATGAGCACTTCCTGCCTTTGTTGGCCGCGCTTGGCGCCGGCGATACCGGAAGGCGGGTGCATAGCGATGTATCCTTCCGCTCGCTGGCGATGGATGCTTTCAGGTTCGATTGAATGCAGGTTCACGATCAACCGCAGCATCAAGGCTCGCAGAAACATAAGCGGTCATTCCCGCGCTGGGGCAACCAATGAAGATGCAGCAAACGGAATCTTCAAACAGTACACATGGCCAGAAGCGATTTTCGTTTCACTCATAGACTGCGGGTACGCTGGTCGGAGGTCGACAAGCAGGACATCGTATTCAACGGCCATTACCTGACCTATTTTGATGTTGGCGTCACTGAGTACTACCGAACCATCGGCATGCCTTATCCCGACGCGATCGTCTCAGAAGGCGCCGACCTGTATGCCAAGAAAGCGGAAATCGAATACCACGCATCGGCCGAGTACGATGACTTGATTGACGTTTGCGTGCGTGTCGCGCGCATCGGCCGGTCGAGCTTCGAGTTTCGAATCGAACTGTACCGGGGCGAAGAGCTGCTGGTCTCCGGGTCACTCATTTATGTCAACGCACACCCCGAAACAAGGAAGTCGGCACCGCTTCCTGCACCTTTGACAGACGCCTTCAAAAACTTCGAATCACTGGCGCCGGAAGAGGGTGGCGCCAGGAGGTAGAATGCATAGTTTACGCGCAGCCATTGGCCGAGCGCAGCTATCCGACAGCGAAGTTATCAGAATTGGCACAAGGATTTGCAGGCCGCCAAACGGCCGGAGCCATAATCTCTCACATAGAACTAAGGACTACAGAATGAACTTCGAATTTTCTCCGCAGGTCAAGGAACTGCAAAGACGCGTTACCGACTTTATGGGGGCACACGTCTATCCGAACGAGGAGCAGTTTCATTCCGAAGTTGAAGCCAACCGGAAGAATGGTAACGCATGGATACCAACGAAGATCGTCGAAGAACTCAAGCCAAAGGCGCGCAAAGAAGGCCTGTGGAACCTGTGGCGGCCAAAAGCGCACGGTGGCACTTTGACGAATATCGAATATGCGCCGCTGTGCGAAATCATGGGCCGCGTATCGTGGGCGCCAGAGGTGTTCAACTGCTCGGCGCCGGATACCGGCAACATGGAGACCATTCTCCGTTACGGTTCGCCTGAACTTAAAAAGCAGTGGGCGGAACCCTTACTCGAAGGCGAAATACGATCGGCATTCCTGATGACAGAACCGGAGGTCGCATCCTCGGACGCAACCAACATCCAGTGCCGCATCGAGCGGAAGGGCGACGAGTACGTCATCAACGGCCGCAAGTGGTGGTCGTCCGGCGCGGGCGATCCGCGTTGCAAGATTATGGTCGTGATGGGGAAGACCGATCCGGACAGTGCCGATCGGCACAAGCAGCAGTCGATGGTTCTCGTTCCGACCGATACCAAGGGTGTAAAAGTGGAGCGGGCTCTGACTGTATTTGGCTATGACGACGCGCCGCACGGGCACATGGATGTAACGCTCAAAGATGTGCGCGTACCGGCAACCAACATCCTGCTCGGCGAAGGCCGTGGTTTTGAGATCGCGCAGGGTCGCCTTGGACCGGGGCGCATCCATCACTGCATGCGCATCATCGGTCAGGCTGAACGGGCGCTCGAACTGATGATCAAGCGCCTTCAGGAACGCGTCGCGTTTGGAAAACCAGTCGCCGAGCAATCGGTCTGGCATGAACGCATTGCCGAGTCACGCATCATGATCGAACAGGCCCGCTTGCTTACCTTGAAAGCGGCTTACATGATGGATACGGTCGGAAACAAGGAAGCGCGCATGGAGATCGCCATGATCAAGGTCATTGCGCCGAACATGGCGCAGCAAATCATCGACTGGGCCATCCAGGCCCATGGTGGCGGTGGCGTCTGTCAGGACTTTCCGGTTGCGTGGATGTATGCGCTCAACCGTACTCTGCGGCTTGCCGATGGCCCCGACGAAGTGCACCGGGCGCAGATTGCCAGGCTGGAGATGCGCAAGTACCGCTGAGGAGTATCTCACACGCCTATGACCCCGGAGCAAGGGCCGCACGCTGCGGCTCTTGTTGTTTCTGCGCACTTTCGTTTCTGCGCGGCTTGGTTGCTGCGCGGCTTGGTTGCTGCGCGGCTTGGTTGCTGCGCGGCTTGGTTGCTGCGCAGTGCGAATCCAACCAGCCGGCCTGCACGTAGATGGACATTGAGACCTGATTCGAAGCGGTGCTTTCTTCCGCATGTGCCGCTGCCGGTGAATCGAGCAGTGGACGAGAGCATCTTGGAAGCTGGGCCGCATTAACTAACGTCGGGCTGACGGTTGCGAGGAATCGTTTTGCTGTTCGACCGGATTATTCGTGCTGCTCCGCGTGTTTTGCCGGCTAACAAAATCCTGCCCGCATGTGAAATATTGCATCTTCGTCCGACACTCCTACACATTGACTTGCACCGACGATGCCGTCGGCCGGCACGCGAAATCTCGCGTCCCAGTTACGCCAGTGTCTGGCCCGAATTCTGTGCTCAACCATTCGATGCTGCATTGCAAAACGGGCGTAATGGGGGAGGATTGAAGGCAACGATTGTTGCAACGCAATATGTTTTGGTCATGCGACTTCTCGAACTGTTGTTCAGGCTCGAGTTCCATTAGCTGAAATCAAAATTTGGAGATCCGGCGGGCGCTCGGATTTCCATCCGTATGTCAATCCCTGCAGGCCGTTTTTTTCTGGATGAACAAAGGCTTGCTGGGCTTGAAACGGGTATGCAGTTCGTGTATTTTGCGCCCGTAACCTTAGCTGTTACGTTCCCTGTACCTACAAGCTTCGAAAGGGGGAGTTTCTCAATGAAGATTGCGTTCCAAGTTAATGGAAAGAGGACGAGCGTAGATGTAGCGCCAGACACGCCGCTGCTCTGGGTTCTCCGCGACACGCTGGGATTGACCGGCACGAAATTCGGTTGCGGAAAAGCCTTGTGTGGTGCGTGTACCGTTCATCTGAACGGTATGGCCGTACGCTCTTGTCAAACCCAAATTGGCTCCGTAGCGGGCCAGAAAGTCACCACCATCGAAGGTCTGGGTGGTAATCACCGAGTACAGCGTGCATGGATGGCCCTGGACGTACCGCAATGCGGCTACTGCCAGCCCGGTCAGATGATGTCCGCGTCTGCTTTGCTCGCCATGAACAAGAATCCTTCCGACCAGGATATCGATGCTTTCATGTCCGGCAACATCTGCCGCTGTGGCACGTATGTCCGAATTCGCGCTGCCATCAAGGCCGCTGCGAAAATGTCCTAAGGAGGAGTCTAGACATGGCTAATATCGTGAAAAACGAAACTCGTCGTGACTTCCTGAAGGTCAGTGGTACCGTTGCCGGTGGTCTGGCTCTTGGCTTCTACCTGCCGAGTGGCCCGCGCATGGCGCAGGCGGATGCTGGTGGTGGATATGCCAGCCCCAACGCGTGGGTGCGCATCGGTCTCGACAACGTTGTCACCATCATGGTCGCCCGTTCCGAAATGGGTCAGGACGTTTACACGTCCATGCCGATGCTGGTTGCAGAAGAACTCGAAGTAGACATCAACAAGATCAAGGTCGAGTTCGCGCCGCCCGCTGAGGTTTACATCAATGCCCTGCTCGGCGGTCAGCTCACTGGTGGTTCAACCTCCGTTCGTGATGCGTGGGAGAAACTGCGCAAAGCTGGCGCGTCGGCCCGCATGATGCTGATTGCGGCTGCCGCTGATGACTGGGGTGTGGATACCGGTTCCTGTAAAGTCAAGGACGGTGTCGTAATGGGTCCGGGCGGCAAGCGCGCCAGTTATGGTTCGCTGGCAGCCAAGGCCTCTCAGATGGAAGTGCCAAGAGACGTTCCGCTCAAGCCGGCCAGCCAGTTCAAGATCGTTGGCAACATGCGCCAGAAGCGTCTGGATACGGCGGCCAAAGTCCGCGGTACCGCACAATTCGGTATCGATACCCGTATCCCGGGCATGACCTACGCCGCAGTGCGTATGCCGCCGATGATTGGTGGCAAGGTTGCCTCCTACGATGATTCCCGCGCCAAGAACTTCCCGGGCGTTAAGACTGTTGTTCAGTACAGCCGCGGTGTTGCAGTCGTTGCGGAAGACTACTGGACGGCGAAGAAAGCCGCTGCCACGCTGGATATTCGTTGGGACGCTGGTCCAAATGCCAATCTCGACATGCGTGGACTGTGGCAAGGCATCGAGCAGGCTTCGGCACAACCGGGTGCTGTGTTCCGCGAGCACGGTGACACCGATGCCGGCATGATGAATGCGGCCAAGACCATCACCTCAGAGTATCGTCTGCCCTTTGTTTCGCACTCGCCGATGGAGCCGATGAACACCACGGCTGACGTGCGTGGCGACAAGGCAACGATCATCACCCCGACCCAGTTCCAGCAGCTGATCCCGCACGTTGTCGCGGGCGCCACTGGACTGAAGCCGGAGCAGGTCGAAGTCATTACCACCTTCCTCGGTGGCGGCTTCGGTCGTCGCGTTGAAGTGGACTATGCCATTGACGCCGCGGAAATTTCCAAGGCAGCCGGTATGCCGGTCAAGATGGTGTGGAGCCGTGAAGATGATATGACGCATGACTCGTATCGTCCGGCCGGTATTTACAAGTTCACCGCCGGTGTTGATTCGAGCGGCAAGCTGCAGGCACTGCGCTTCCATTCGACCAGCCCGTCGATTTCCTCGCGTCTGTTCCCGAGCGTGGTCAAGGACGGTATTGACCCGTTCGCGGTTGAGGGTATCGATAACTTCCCGTACACCGCCGATGCCGGTCTGCGCTTCTCCTATCAGATGCACGACACCGGTGTCACGGTTGGCTACTGGCGCGCTGTGTCCCACAACCTGAATGCGGTTGCTCTCGAATCGTTCATCGATGAGCTTGCCACCGCGGCAGGCAAGGACCCGATCCAGTATCGCATCGACATGCTCGACATGGGCTCGACCAAGCATCAGTGGTCAGGTTTGTCGGCAGGTGTGCCGGTTGGTCCGCGCATGAAGCGCGCCCTGGAAGAAGTACGCAAGAAGTCCGGTTGGGGCAGGAAGTTGCCCAAGGGACGTGGCCAGGGTGTTGCCGTGATGGAAGGCTACAACACGGTGATCGCGATGGTTGCGGAAGTGACCGTCAGCAGCGGCTACGATGTGCAGATCGACAAGATCACGGCAGTCGTCGACGCCGGTACCCTGATCCACCCGGATCAGGCGCTGGCGCAGGTGCAGTCGTGTATCAACTACGGTCAGTCGGCATGTATGTGGGGCGAAATCACGGTCAAGAATGGTGCCGTTGAGCAGAATAACTTCGACACCTATCGTGTTGCCCGCATCAACGAGGCGCCGAAGGAACTCAATATTCACTTCATCAAGAGTGATAGCGTTCCTGGTGGTCTTGGCGAGCCGGGTACAGCCGTTGTCCAGCCGGCAATCGCGAACGCGATCTTTGCCGCAAGCGGCAAGCGGCCCCGTACGCTGCCGTACACGCCGGAGAATATCGGCGCGAGCACCTAATAAATACTTCCGGACCCGCCTCCCGGGGGGAGGCGGTTGTCCTGAGGGATTATTAGACTCAGACCCCTCGGTATTACCGGGGGGTCTTTTTTTGTGTGGCCGTCACGGTCCGCGTGATCTAAAATCGTTATTTCCGCTCGTATAGAACGAGTATCTGACAGGACAGGTAGTGGTATGGATAGTGTTGATCTGCAGGTTCTGAGAAGCAGCGTTGCATGGCGCAACGAGGGCCACGACGTCGTCCTGGTTACCATTGTTGAAACCTGGGGCTCCTCGCCGCGCCCGGCGGGTGCCATGC
Source organism: Betaproteobacteria bacterium (assembly GCA_020354125.1). Classification (GTDB taxonomy): domain Bacteria; phylum Pseudomonadota; class Gammaproteobacteria; order Burkholderiales; family Eutrophovitaceae; genus SG8-40. Next base: position 3,058,378 of record CP070643.1, read on the forward strand.
TGGCAATCCGGGATGATGGCCTGGTTGCCGGCTCGGTTTCGGGCGGCTGCGTGGAAGACGACCTCATCGACAAGATTCGCAATCACTCGCTGCAGATCGAGCGCCCGCAGGTGGTGACCTATGGCGTCACCAAGGAAGAGGCCGAGCGCTATGGCTTGCCGTGCGGCGGTACCTTGCAGCTGGTCCTCGAGCAGGTCACAGACGATGCGAAATTGACGCAGTTACTGGAGAGCGTTGAACGGCACGAACTGATCGTGCGCACGCTCGACATGCAGACCGGGCGTGTAGAACTGAAAGCGGCGTCGCGTGAGGACGTATTGTCGTTTGACGGCAAGACGCTCAAGGGTGTCTATGGACCCCGGTGGCGCTTGCTCATCGTTGGGGCAGGGCAACTGTCGCGTTACTTGGCGCAAATGGCACAGGCACTCGATTACCACGTCACTGTGTGTGATCCGCGTCAGGAGTACGCGGACACCTGGGATGTTGAGGGCGCCGCGCTTGACCGGGGCATGCCTGACGATGTCGTGGATTCGATGAATCTGGATTCACATAGCGCAGTCGTGGCGGTGACGCACGATCCGAAGATCGACGATCTTGCTCTCATGGAAGCGTTGAAGTCGCCTGCCTTTTATGTTGGTGCGCTTGGATCACGTTTGAACAGTGAAAAGCGGCGCGAACGCCTGGTATTGTTTGACCTTTCGCAAGAAGAGATTAACCGCTTGCACGGGCCGGTGGGCCTGCGCATTGGGAGCAAGACGCCGCCGGAGATCGCGGTAGCGATTCTTGCCGAAATGACCGCGGTTCGGCACGGCATCGAGTTGATTACGATAGGTACAGACGCCAGTAAGCAGGTTTCAGCTGACGGCAGTCAGCAAGTCTGTGTGACGACAGCCGCCTAATCTTCGAAGCAGCTAGGAGTTATTAGTTTTGCAACCGGGAGCCAGGCGGCTCCCGGTTTGTTTTGAACAGACATAATAGGCAGGGAGGTAGACATGAGGCTCAGTGGAAAGACCGCGATCGTAACGGGCGGCGGCTCGGGTTTTGGCGAAGGCATTGCCAAACGATTTGCCGAAGAAGGCTGCAAAGTAATCGTTAATGACATCAATGTCGAAGGCGGCGAGCGCGTCGCCAATGAGATCAAAACGAGTGGCGGCGATGCGGCGTTCATCAAGGGTGATGTGTCGCAGGATGCCGACTGGGCTGCCATGCTGAAGTTTTCGCTGGAGACCTACGGTGATCTGGACATTGTGATTAACAATGCAGGCACCACGCACCGCAATCAACCTGTGCTCAATGTCACGGAAAAGGATTTCGACAGGGTTTATGCGGTCAACGTAAAGAGCCTGTATCACAGCGCGCGCAACATTGTTCCGCACTTTCGCAAAAAGGGTAGCGGTGCGTTTGTCACCATCGCTTCGACAGCGGGGGTGCGTCCGCGTCCGGGTCTGGTCTGGTACAACGGCAGCAAGGCCGCGGCGATCGTGGCGAGCCGCGCGATGGCGGTGGAACTTGCGCCTGACAAGATACGCGTCAATGTTGTGAACCCGGTTGCAGGTGACACGCCGTTACTTGGCGAGTTTATGGGCGAGGACACGCCAGAGATGCGAGCAAAGTTTGTCGCTACGATTCCGCTGGGGCGTTTCAGTCAACCGCGCGATGTCGCGAACGCCTGTCTTTATCTTGCATCGGATGAGGCCGATTTCATTACTGGGGCTTGTATAGAAGTGGATGGCGGAAGATGCGTCTGATTTGGTAGTTTGTTGAAAAAGCTGCTGCGCAACCCGATTGCGGTGTCGCGTGCTCGCTTAGTCCTCGCGCACGGCTATTGAGTATGTAGTTCCGGCATAACGTTCGCGTCGCTCACGTAAGTCTTCACTGAAAGAAAAATGCGGGTTTCCCTCGAAACCCGCATTTTTATTTTCTTCGTCCTGGGCACGTGGCTCTCTGCAGCCCGTCCGATCCAGATGTTCGATAGCGAAACGGTGTGAGAGTGAGGGCAGATTTTGTCGATTTCGACGTGCATATTGGGAATACGTAAGGAGAAAGCGGTGAAAATATGGACCGCTCTCACGCCGTTGCGGCCGAATCATTCTGGGTCGGACGGGTTGCCTACACTCGGGCTGCTCGCGACGCTTTTGTCAACAGACCGTTAGCTCAATCAAACAGCAGACGCAAAAAAAGCACGCCATTCGGGCGTGCTTTTTTTGTGAGAAGTGTCTCTTCGCGGCGTTACTCGAGACTAGGCTCCAGTGAAGGCCTGAATGCCAGTCTGTGCCCGGCCAAGTATGAGGGCATGAATATCGTGAGTGCCTTCATAGGTGTTGACTGCCTCGAGATTCATGACGTGGCGGATGACGTGATATTCATCGGACACGCCGTTGCCACCATGCATGTCGCGCGCAGTGCGTGCGATATCGAGCGCTTTCCCACAGGAATTACGCTTGATCAATGAAACCATTTCGGGAGTCGCTCGTGACTCATCCATCAGTTTGCCGACACGCAGTACGGATTGCAGGCCGAGCGCGATCTCGGTTTGCATGTCTGCCAGCTTCTTTTGAATCAACTGGTTGGCTCCGAGTGGCCGGCCAAACTGTTTGCGTTCCATGACGTACTCTCTTGCAGCTTGCCAGCAGAATTCGGCTGCACCGAGCGCTCCCCATGCGATGCCATAGCGGGCTTTGTTAAGGCAACCGAATGGCCCCTTCAGTCCCTGGACACCCGGCAACAGGTTTTCATCTGGAACGAAGACATCGTCCATTACGATTTCACCGGTGATTGAAACGCGCAAGCTGAACTTGCCTTCAATCTTCGGGCTTGTCAGCCCTTCCATGCTGCGTTCGAGGATGAAACCGCGAATGACACCTTCATCATCTTTCGCCCAGACGACGAACACGTCAGCGACCGGCGAATTGGTGATCCACATCTTTGCGCCTTTGAGCAGCCAACCGTCGTTGACTTTGCGTGCACGGGTGACCAGGCTGCCAGCATCCGATCCATAGTCAGGCTCGGTCAATCCAAAAGCGCCGATCTTCTCACCGGTTGCGAGCGACGGCAGGTATTTGGTGCGTTGCTCCTCACTGCCGTACGCGTAGATCGGGTACATCACAAGGCTCGATTGCACACTCATCATCGATCGATATCCGGAGTCGACACGCTCGACCTCGCGCGCAATCAGTCCATAGCAGACGTGGTTGACGCCGGGGCAACCGTAACCCTCTATGGTTGAGCCGAGAAAGCCCATTTCGCCCATTTCGTTGAAAATCTCGCGGTCGAAGCGTTCCTCACGGTGCGCCTGAAGCACGCGAGACATCAATTTGTCGTTGCAGAACTGTCGCGCAGAGTCATGAACCAGGCGCTCGTCCTCGCTGAGCTGTTCCTGAAGCAAAAACGGATCTGTCCAGCTGAATACGGGACGATTGGCAGGTGCGTCCATGATCGAAATTCCAGGCTATGGGGCGTTAAGTGATTGAAAGATTGTCAATTATAAGAGTGTTGGCAAGTTTACATGGCGCTGGTTGCGGCTTCCAAATGGAAGTGAGCGCGTGCTTGCTTTGTTCAAGCTAATCGTATTTCTTTTCGGAACAGATATCGAAACCGTCTCTCCAACCCGCTGCATACATCGAGTCATTTTTGTAACGCGTTTCGTCCTGGATCTTGTCGGAGTTGCGTCTGGCGGTATTGCAGCCGTCGAGATAGCCCTCGCGAAACGCCGGCGGATAGCCGGCGAGGTTGACTTGCGGCTCTTCGATTTCGCGCTTAGGCGTGGTATCGGGCTGAGGCGCGGCGCAGCCGACCACTAGCGCAGCGACGGTCGACAGCACTATGTATTTGAGTTTCATCGTCTAGTTGCTCGCATTGCCGGCATTCACTGAGTTGCTTTCACAGTTCAGGTGATTCAAGGCGGCATTGTCGCATGAGATTACCGCACCGGATGCGAGCCAAGCAGCGGGGAATGGATTGAGCGGAAACAAGACAAAAAAAAGCGCCCGATAAGGGAGGAAATCGGGCGCCCCAATGCGCATGTGCACATTGTATAAAACGTTTATCTTTTGATCAGGTCAGCTATCCGTCAGCCTTATTATGTGCAAATTACAGTGAACGAAACGTGGTATCGATCGCTTTTTACCGACGTCGCTAACTCATCGAGACGACGGAACCATTGATTAACTTCACCTTTTCTCCGACTGAAAACTTGGGTCGCTGATGCTCATAAATCGTTCGCAGGCTGCCGTCCTCCATGCGTAACCGCACGATGAAACTTGTCGCAACACCATCACCGTCAGGACCTGCAGCGTATACGCTCCGGTTGGAACCGGCAAGTACTGATGCAGCAAATGCGTTGCCTGCGTTACCAGTAGTATTTGCACCAGACGCGAGCCCGTTCGTCGCCGATCGCGAACTCGGCATGTGCAGATCGTGTCGCTCAATGGAGTCTACAATGCCACAGCTTGAGCATGGTGGTGCGAGGGTCTGACTAAATCGCTCACTTACACGAAGAATCATCGGATTCTCGCTTTCAGTCGCATTGCGCACCGCGCTGCGCGTCAGCCCTACGTGCGTTGGACCAGGGACTGAAGCGGCCGAGTCTGTCATCGCGTCTTTACGCTTGGACAGCTCATTACTCGACGAGAAAAGCTCCGCTTTTTCAGCGGAGACCGCCAACTGACCGGTGATGGCGGCAATGCCAATGCCACTGAAGGTGGCAACCGAAACAATGGCGCAGCAAGCAAGCGGGAGAATGAGGCGATTCTTCTCGGAACTCATCAGATCATCACCCTATGTTCTTGTATCTACGTCCCAGATTACGTGTGAATTTCACTTAGCAATGATGATGCCAAAGTTAATCAGCGCACCAAAACAGGTGCTTAAACGGATTATTTGTAGTGCTTCTTTAGCCGCCGCGTCGCCGACCGGCGACAAGGCTATCGGGACACCCCGCTAACATCCTGTTTTTAAGCACAAAAAACCTCACCGAGAAGTGGCACGCTCAGCTAACTCGGCGCAGGGTCAGAGTGCTTTGAACATTTTTGGGTTGAGGTGGTGGCGCTGCAGGAGCTTGTAAAACTCGGTACGGTTGCGCTTCGCGAGTTTGGCAGCTTGTGTCACATTTCCGCCGGTAATCTTTAGCAGCTTCGCCAGGTACTCGCGCTCGAACTCGCTGCGGGCGGACTCGAACGACGCCAGTTCTGCGGTCCGGCCACGCAACGCGCTTTCGACCAGAGCGGGCGTAATAATCGGCGTCGTCGTTAGCGCGACAGACTGTTCGATCACGTTATAGAGCTCACGCACGTTTCCCGGCCATGGCGATTTTACAAGCATCTCCATTGCTTCAGCAGAAAAGCCATTAATGGACTTGCCATACTTCGCCGAGATCTGATTGAGGAAATGGGTTGCCAGTACCGGAATGTCTTCCCTGCGTTCGGCCAGTGGTGGCAAGTGGAATGAAACGACGTTCAGTCGGTAGTAGAGATCTTCACGAAAGGCGCCGGTGCGGATCGCCTCCTCGAGATCGCGATGTGTTGCTGAAATAACTCTGACGTTGACAGGGATGGTGCGTGTCGAACCAACCGGCCGGATCTCCTTTTCCTGCAGCACGCGCAACAATTTTACTTGCAGCGGAAGCGCCATGTCGCCAATCTCGTCGAGAAAAATCGTTCCCGTGTCAGCTGCCTGAAACAGGCCCTGATAATCGCGCGCCGCACCGGTAAACGACCCTTTCATATGGCCGAACAGTTCTGACTCGAGGAGTTGCTCGGGAATCGCGCTGCAGTTAACAGCGACGAACGGGTTCTTGGCCCGGGGACTTGCACGATGAATGGCGCGTGCCAGCATCTCCTTGCCAGTGCCACTGTCGCCCCTGATCAAGACGCTGGCATCACTTGCTGCGACCAGCTTGGCCTTCGCCAGGATGCTCTCGACCATTGGACTACGGGTAATGATCTCCTCACGCCAGCTGCTATCGCTGTCTTCGCTTTCCTGGGAAATGCCGCTGACGCTGACAGCTTTCTCTACCTGCAACAAGAGCTCCTTGCTGTCGAATGGCTTGGTCAAGTAACCAAACACACCGTGCTGTGTCGCGGCGACGGCATCGGGAATGGTTCCGTGGGCGGTGAGAATGATTACCGGCAACGCGGGGTGAGTCTTGCGAATATTCTGGAACAATGCCATGCCGTCCATGCCACCCATGCGCAGGTCGGTAATCACGAGTTGCGGGACGGAAATCGACAGTTTTGCCAGGGCACGCTCGGCGCTGTCGACACTTTCGACGCGATAACCCGCTCCCTGTAACCGGAAAGTCAGCAGCTTTAGCAGGTCGGCGTCGTCATCAACGATCAGTATTGTGCTTTGGTCGTTCATTGTTTATCCGGTTGGGTGATTTCTTCACGTTCGATTAGACTTCGTTCCATTTCCAACAAGGCATCGAGTTTATCCTGCAATTCTTTTGAACGCTGTTGCGACGCCTTTATTTCCTGTGCTTGCTTGGCGCTTCGCTCATTCGCCTGGCGTAGCTTTTGATCGCTCTGCTGCAAGTCTTCTGTTGCCTGATCGATCAATTTTCCCTGTCGTTTGAGTTCTGAAAGATAGTTGTCGTAGAGCATCGCCAGAGGGCGCAGCTTGGAGTAGCGGTAGTATTCGTCTTGCAGCCATTCCTTGACCATGGCGTGTGCCAGATCAGTGTTCCTGAAGGATGCGCGCGGCGAAGCAAGCAGCATGATCAGCTGCATCTGATTGTATTCGTTCGGATCAGTTGTGTACGCCTTTTCCACAAAGGTATATTCGCGCTCCAACGTGTCACCCTGCAATTCCGTCATGTAGGCATAATAGTCGAGAAGACGGTCAGCATCGGTCTCTAACGTCTCGACGATCTGCAGTTGTGGTAACGGTTCGTACGTTACTGTTGGCTGTGGTGCACAACCCGTCGCAACGCTCGCCGCGAGCAGTATCATGAAAGTGCGCTTGTTCATGCGGCAGCTTCCAGTTGGCGAGATGGTAGTACGATACGCAGATGTGCTCCGGGGTTGCCATCGTCAATGACTTCTGCGGTTCCACGATGCGCGAGCGCGAACTCGCGAACGATTGCCAATCCAAGGCCGGTGCCCTTAACCGGGCCGCTGTATTCGGCGGTGCTTTGATAGAAGGGCTCGAAGACGCGAACCCGATCTTCCCGCGGAATGCCAGGACCATCGTCCATTACATCGATCACCACGTCTCCGCCGCGGCGTCTGAGCTGGATGCGGATGGTGCCGCCAGTGGGAGAGTATTTGATCGCGTTGGACAGAAGATTGTCGATGATTGCTTCGATTTTCTTCTCGTCACCTTCCATCTCAAGATCGGCGGCGGCTAGCGATTGGCTTAGATTCTTGGCGCGCATCGCAAGAGTGTGCTGCTGTATCACACGTTCCACAAGTGCCTTCAGGCGGAAATGTGTTGGAGTGAGCGAAGCCGTTTGAAACTGGGCTGTATGATAGTTGAGTAGGTCCTCGATGAGTCGCTGCAAGCGATGCGTGTTCTGCTTGAGAATGTGGGCGATCTCGAGTTGACCATGGGTCATACGCCCGGTAACTTCGTCGGCCAGCAGTTCCACACCCTCGCGCAAAGCAGTCAGTGGTGTTTTCAGTTCGTGCGATACGTGGCGCAAGAAACGTGACTTCTGCTCTTCCAGGTCGAGCAGACGCAATCTCAGCCAGTCCAGTTGTCTGCCGAGAGATTCCAGGTCGGCGGGTCCCCTGACGCGGATTTTGGCGCCGAATTCACCTTCACCGAGTTTCTGTATCGCCGATTCGATCTGTGAGATCGGCCGTCGAATGAGCAAAGATGCGCCGAGAACAAGGAACACTGCCACCGGCGCCAATGCCAGCATTTGCCATACGATCAGTCTCTGTGTCTCACCAGCCATTCGCTGCACTGTGTCGGCTTCTCTTTCGACCAACAGGTTGCCTTGATTGTCGAGTTCGCGCGCGGTTTGGGAAAGCTTTGCAAACTCGCCCACGACTTCGGCGGCCCGGTTGCGCAGTACCGTCGCCTCAGTAACGCGCTGGAACAATTCGTCTTCGGCCTCAATCAGGACACGAAGCGTCGCGCGTTGCGCCTCCTCCAATGCATAGGTGCGCAAACGTCGCGAGGTGTCGACAAAGCGCTCATGCGCCAGAGCATAACCTTGCAAAACAGAAGGCTCGTCAACGATCACGAACTGTCGCACGCTGCGTTCCATCGCTGTGACTTGCTCAATGAGCGACCTGCTCGCCTGCGTTGCCTGCACTGCCTGATACAACGTCTTGCGGCTATGGTCAGCCAATCGATTAATCGAGAATGCGTTGTAGATCAGAGCCAGTACCAAGGGAATCACAGCCAGTGCGAAGCCGGCCAGTATCAGCTTTAGAAATGATCGTGGATAGTAAAGCTGCATCCGTTCCCGAGCTAGCGGCGTTCTGACCGCAGCGACCGTTTTGATAGAAGCGGCTTTAACAAAAGCTGCGATGGCAGACTGTGCCTGGTGATCCTGATTGAAAACACCGCTTGCGTTTCCTTTACCTTATCTCTACAGAGACCGTCCCCAGATCACCGAAGTCGGCGCGGATTGTGTCTCCAGGCGCAATCGTTTGCGGTAGCACGCAGGTGCCAGTGGTAACGGTTTCACCTGAGTCCAGGCCAATACCCAAGGTGCGCAGTTCGTTGGCGATCCAGGTCAATGCAATGCGTGGATCACCGAGTACGTTTGCACCGTTGCCCTGCGCCGCGAGCTCGTCGTTGCGCCAGGCAGTCACCGCATGTGTGGCCAGGTCGTAGGCGCGCCAGTCTACCTTGGTTTCTGGACCGAGAACGAACCAGCATGCGCAGGCGTTGTCTGCGATGAGCTGCGCCGCGCCGACGCGTGCGAAATCGGTGTAGCGCGAATCCGGTATCTCAATCGCCGGATGCAGCGTGTCGACTGCCGAGAGCACCTCTTGCATGCTGTAGTCTTGAGAGCGTGGCGGCAGTGGCGTGCCGATACGAAAAGCAAATTCGGCTTCAGCAACTTTCATGAGATTCTGGCCCAGAACCAGCTGCGCACCGGACTGCATGACTCTTCCGGCAAGCAGTCGTCCGGCGAGCGGTCCGTCTACGCCGATGTGCTTTTGCCCGTCCCTGCTGGTGGCAGCGATCTTCCATCCGAATAGCCGCTGCGCCGAGAGTCGAGCCACTTCGGCCTGGACTGCATAGGCTTCCTCGCGATTGGACGGGCGACAATGCTCTGGCAGAGCGTCAATCAATCCGGACTGCATCCAGCTTTTCCAGAGGATGGCAGCCGACTCCACAATTTGTTCCTGATTCATGGTTTGTTCCTGACAGTCAGCACTGCTTAAATCGCAAATTCCATCGTCAAAAGAAAACCGACGGCGTCGAACTGACAGGCAGCATATTCGGAGCCATGCATGATTGCTGTCAGCAACACGTGACTGATTCTGCTGCCGCACTACGCACGACATTGATCAATGGTTCGTTGCGTGCTAGTCGGTCGAGGTTTTCGGCAATCACGCGATTACGGCGTGGCGCCAGTTGGTCGGTCCAGGCAGAGGCGTGCGGCGTCATAATGACGTTGTCGAGTTCGCGAAACGCAAAGCGCGACGGCTCGCAGGTATCAGTTACCTCTGAAGGGTAGCGATACCAAGTATCGATAATGGCACCGCCGATACGATGGTCCCGACAGGCCGCATACAGTGCTTCTTCATCGATTAGCGGACCTCGCGCGACGTTGATGATCACTGCCGTGGGCTTCATGGCGGCCAGTTGAGGCGCACCGATAACGCCACGTGTGCGATCCGAAAGCGGCAGGGACAGCAGTACGAAATCCGATTCTGCAAGCATTGAGTCGAGGCTTTCCATTGATTGCACCGAGTCGACCACGCCGTCGCCCGGGCGCGCCGTCTGACTGCAGGCAAGCACTCGCATTCCAAAGGCCTGCGCGCGGCGTGCGACTTCCTTTGCGATACGCCCGTAGCCGACAATTCCGAGGGCCTTGCCGAACAGTTCACCATGCACGGGTCCGAACAGATGCGAACCTTGCCAGTGGCCGTGGCGCAGATTGTCTTGCAGTTCATGTAGTGGAATCACCCACTGAAGCATGGTGGCCATGACAAATTCGGACATGCCGATTTCGTGTTCGTACACGTTGCAGATCGTCGCACCGGCTGGTACCGCGTCGACGATGATTTCATCGGTGCCGGCGCCGGGAAGATGCAGCAACTTGAGCCGAGGCGCCGGTGGCATGTTTTCGGACCAGTCCATCGAGACACAGGCATCCGCTTTTGCCATGGCCTCGGCAAACGCCTCGCGGTCGTTCTCATCGGCGACTTCGATAGCCCAATCGGTGGTCAGGAACTCCGGGACCCTGGCGAGGCGGCCATCATTATCCGATTTCTTGATTAGTAATATCACGGTACAGAATTGGCGTACGGGCAGGAAAGAAAGACTCGGTTAGAGACGAGTGGGATCGCCGGACGAGGCCAGCATTGACCAAAATGACATTCTGCCAAAACACGGCGCGAAGCCGGAATCTTTGATTTGGACTGTCGTCAAATCGCGACAATCGTGCTAGCGAATATCCCGGAGCCCCGGACCCGGCGCCGGCCGGCGAGCTCATGCACAGTCTCAGCTACAGCGAAGGTGACCATAGCACCAATCCACAGAAATCTGCACTGGTGCCGGGAAAGGGAGTCGAACCCTTACGGTGTCACCACCGGCGGATTTTGAGTCCGCTGCGTCTACCAGTTCCGCCATCCCGGCCCGGGGCGAATTATCCACGAAAGCGCCGATCGACAGCAAGGAAGACGGTGGCCGGGTTCGGCTCTGGTCCTGCCGATATAATCGCGCGATGCTCTTGTCGGATTTTGATTATGAGTTACCCGAAGACCTGATTGCCCAGGCGCCGTTGCCGGCCCGGCGCAGCTCTCGCCTGATGTATCTTGACGGTGCGAGCGGCGTCGTGTCTGATCACCGCTTCGAGGACCTGACGCAGTTCTTTCGTAGAGGAGATCTGATGGTCTTCAACGATACGAAAGTCATCAAGGCGCGCCTGTTTGGTGTCAAGGATAGTGGCGGAAAGGTCGAGATCATGATCGATCGGGTGCTTGACAGCAGCACGGCACTGGCGATGTTGCGTGCAAGCCGCACACCAAAACCGGGTCAGACCATCAAGATTAATGAGCACATGCAGCTGCGGGTCGTATCGCGCGAGAATGATCTGTTCGTGCTTGAGTTCCCGGACGATGTGTTTTCTGTTCTGGATCGTTGCGGACAGGTTCCCCTACCACCCTACATTGGGCGCAGTGCTGACGCCACCGATGAAGCTCGATATCAAACCGTGTATGCGCGGCAGCCCGGGGCAGTGGCGGCGCCAACGGCAGGTTTGCATTTCGACCAACAGATGATGGAGCGTCTGCAGCGCCTTGGTGTCGACGTGGCTTATGTCACCCTTCATGTTGGAGCTGGCACCTTTCAACCGGTGCGGGTCGAAGACATCGACAGCCACGTCATGCATGCGGAGTGGTATCACATCCCGCAAGCGACAGTGCATGCGCTACAAAGGGCTCGGTCGCAAGGCGGCCGCGTTTGTGCCGTTGGTACGACCAGTCTGCGTGCGCTGGAATCGGCTGCCGCCGCGGGCGAAGTTACTGCTGGCAGCACCGAAACGAATCTGTTTATTCGTCCCGGTTTCCGTTTCAAGGTGGTGCAACGGCTGTTAACCAATTTTCACTTGCCGCGCTCGACTTTGCTGATGCTGGTCGCTGCATTTGCCGGATTGGATAACGTCATGCGCGCTTATCGTCACGCAGTGCAGGAGCGTTATCGGTTTTTCAGTTACGGTGACGCGATGCTGGTAGAGGCGTCGCAGCCGCTTTTACTGGGTTGCGTCAGGTAAATGCACTGGAAATGATGCCGTATGCAGTTTGAATTGCTCGCCAACGATGGACTGGCGCGGCGCGGCAGGTTGTCTCTTGCGCACGGCTCGGTCGAGACTCCGGTGTTCATGCCGGTGGGTACCTACGGCGCCGTGAAAGGTATGCGTCCGGCCGATCTGGAGTCGATCGGGACACAGATCGTGCTCGGCAACACGTTTCATTTATGGTTGCGGCCGGGCCTGGATGTCATATCGGCACACGGCGGGTTGCACCAATTCATCGGCTGGCAACGCCCGATACTGACAGACTCAGGTGGTTTTCAGGTTTTCAGCCTGGGGGACTTGCGCAAGATCACCGAAGAGGGTGTTGAATTTCGCTCACCCGTGGACGGTTCGCCGTGCTTTCTTTCGCCGGAGGAGTCGATGCGTATCCAGAAGGTTCTGGATTCCGACATCGTGATGGCGTTCGACGAGTGCACGCCATATCCGGCCAGCGAGAAGGAGGCGGCGGATTCCATGCGCTTGAGTGTCCGCTGGGCAGAACGTTGCAAGCGCTCGCACGAAACCAACCGTAACGTATTGTTTGGCATCGTCCAGGGCGGCATGTATGAGCGCTTGCGTGAAGAGTGTCTCGGCGAACTGGTACGAATCGGCTTCGACGGCTACGCCATTGGTGGATTGTCGGTTGGCGAGCCAAAAAAGGAAATGTTGCGAATCCTCAGGCATACGGCACCGCAGCTGCCGCAGGCGCAGCCACGCTATCTGATGGGGGTAGGCACCCCTGCCGACCTGGTGATTGCGGTCCGAAACGGAGTCGATATGTTCGACTGCGTCCTGCCCACGCGCAATGCCCGCAATGGTTGGGTCTACACGTCCGAAGGCATCATCAAGCTGCGTAATGCCGCTTATCGTAATGACACCGGCCCGCTCGATCCGCAGTGTGACTGTTATACCTGCAGCAACTTCACCCGCGCCTACTTACACCATTTGCAGCGTATCAACGAGATGCTTGGCGCCGAACTCAACACACTTCACAACTTGAGCTTTTATCAGCGGCTGATGAGCGGTCTGCGCAAGGCAATTGAGGAAGGCCGGCTCGACGATTACGTCGATTCGCTCGGCCTGGAAGGCCCGGTCACAGCATGAAAGCCTGCAGGCGGGCCAGATTGCCGGGCAGGCCGTACCCGCGTGCAACGGAGTCCGCCAAGCTGTTAAAATACGACGCTTTTTTGGCGGCTGTGGATGCCCAAACTGTACGCTTTGTACAACCATGCGTGGCATAACCGTGTAATTCGTACAACCGCGCAGTTTGAATAACTACGGATTCGAATAACGACCGATTCGAATAACGACGGATTTGATTTCAAAGCCAAGTAGCGCGAAAGGTAACCCGGAGGAGTGAACGTGTTGATTGAGACCGCATATGCTCAGGCTGGAGGCGGCGCACAGGGTGGCATGGATCTGATCGGGCTGATGCCCTTGATCCTGCTGTTCGTGCTGCTTTATTTCTTGATGATTCGACCGCAGGCCAAGCGTGCCAAAGAGCACCGCACGATGCTGCAGGCACTGCAAAAGGGTGACGAAGTAGTGACCAGTGGCGGCACGCTCGGCAAAATCACCAATGTCGGTGAACAGTTTGTGACGCTGGAGATTGCGCCGAACGTCGAAATCAAGGTGCAAAAGCCGGCGGTTCAGACACTGCTGCCCAAGGGCACACTGAAGTCGGCTGGCAATTCCTGAGCGACCGAACGCGACTCATGCAAGCATCTCTCTGTTTCAGACGGCTCAGTCACCTCATTTCGCCATATATATATTTCGCCATGAACCTCGCGCCATGAACCGTTATCCAGCCTGGAAGTACGCCATCATTATCTTCGCGTTGACCGTGGGGGTGATCTACACGATTCCAAACTTTTTCGGTGAATCGCCCGCGGTGCAGGTCTCGCCGGCGCGTGCCACAGCAACCGTCGATACCGAATTGCTGAACGGCATAGAGAGCAGCCTGGAAGCGGCAAACATAACGATTGATGCGGCTTACCTCGACCAGACCGGCGTCAAGGTGCGTTTCGGAGACACCGACACGCAGCTGCGCGCCAAGGATATTCTTCAGCGGGAGCTGGGCGAAGATTACGTCGTTGCCTTGAACTTGTTATCGAATTCGCCGCGCTGGATGGCCGAGATCAATGCTCTGCCGATGTACCTCGGTCTGGACCTGCGTGGCGGGGTGCATTTCCTGCTGCAAGTGGACATGGAACAGGCGCTCACCAAGTCAGCCGACAGTTACGCGCAGGAACTGCGCCAACTGATGCGCTCTGAAGGCGTGCGCTATTCGCGCATTTCGCGTGAGGGTCAGTCAGTGCGCATAAGCTTTCGCGACGAAGCGACGAGGGATCAGGCGATTCCGGTACTGCGGCAGAACGCGCAAGACCTGAACTTCCGCAGCAGTGATATCGGTGGCGATTACCGCGTCATCGCAACGCTACGGCCCGAAGTTGAGCAGCGCATCCGTGAGTTTGCCCTTGCGCAGAACATTCAGACCTTGCGCAATCGCGTCAATGAACTGGGTGTCGCCGAGCCAATCGTTCAGCAATCGGGTGTGGACCGGGTGGTCGTGCAGCTTCCCGGCGTGCAGGATACCGCCAAGGCGAAGGACATACTGGGCCGTACCGCAAGCCTCGAAGTACGCCTGGTCGACGAAGAGAAGATGGATCCCACGACCCTCGAAGCCGCCGCCAGCGGCCAGGTGCCGTTTGGTGTCGAGCTGCTCTATGACCGGGAGGGTGTGCCTTACCTGCTCAAAAAGGAGATCATCCTCACTGGCGACCGGATTTCTGATGCGCAACCGGGATTCGACTCGCAAACCGGCGAGCCGGCCGTGCACCTGAACCTGGATGGGCGGGGCGCGACGATTTTTCAGAAGACCACTCGCGAGAACGTCGGCCGGCGCATTGCCATGGTGTTGGTTGAAAGAGGCAAAGCCGAGGTTGTGACCGCACCGGTGGTGCGCAGCGAGATACCCGGTGGACGAGTGCAGATCAGCGGCAGGATGACCACCACCGAAGCGCGCGACGTGGCCCTGCTGTTGCGTGCCGGGGCGCTGGCAGCGCCGATGGAAATCATCGAGGAACGCACGGTGGGTCCGAGCCTCGGTGCCGACAACATCGAGCGTGGCTTCCGCGCGACATGGATGGGCTTCATTGCACTCAGCCTGTTTATCGCTGTTTACTACGCGATGTTCGGGATGATTTCGGTGATTGCGCTGTGCGTCAACATGATGCTGCTGGTGGCATTGTTGTCGATGTTGCAGGCGACGCTGACACTGCCGGGAATTGCCGCGATTGCGCTTACACTGGGTATGGCGATCGATGCAAACGTGCTGATCAACGAACGGATACGTGAGGAGCTGCGCAACGGTACGACGCCGCAAGCAGCCATCGCCGCCGGTTACGAGCGGGCATGGGGCACCATTCTCGACTCCAATATCACCACACTGATTGCAGCGGTTGCACTGTTCTCCTTTGGCACCGGGCCGGTGCGCGGATTTGCAGTGGTACACAGCCTTGGAATTCTGACGTCGATGTTCAGCGCCGTATTTGTATCGCGCGGCATCGTCAATTACCTCTACGGCAGCCGGCGCAAGCTCGACACCCTGCCGATTGGCCAGTCGGACTGGTACAAACAGCAGCCAGCCACTTAATTTGAATACAGGATAGCTGAAGGGAAAGAACAAACATGGAATTTTTCCGCATTCGCAAAGACATCCCTTTCATGCGCTATGCGCTGGTGTTCAACTTGATCTCGGTGGCGACATTCGTGATCGCAGTTGGTGCGCTGGCAATCAGGGGGCTCAATCTGGGTGTTGAATTCACCGGTGGCACCGTGATGGAAGTCAACTATAGTGGCCCGGCAGATATTGGCGAGATCCGCGAGACCCTGGAACAGGTCGACCTGGACGACGCCGTCGTGCAGAGTTTTGGAAGCTCGCAGACCGTTTTGATCCGGCTTCCAACCAAAGAAGAGTTCAGTGGCGCTCAGTTATCAGAAACAGTGATCGCGGCGTTGCGCTCAAAAGACCCCGGTGTTGAATTGCGAAGGGTGGACTTTGTTGGCGCCCAGGTTGGCGAGGAGCTGGTAGAGAAGGGCGCGATGGCACTGCTGGTCGTGTCGATCGGTATCGTGATTTACCTGGCACTGCGTTTCGAGTGGAAATTCGGCATCGCCGCAATCATTGCCAACTTGCACGACGTGGTCATCATTCTTGGCTTCTTTGCTTTGTTCCAATGGGAGTTCTCATTGCCGGTGCTGGCTGCGGTGCTTGCCGTGCTTGGTTATTCGGTCAACGAATCGGTGGTGGTGTTCGACCGGATACGGGAAAACTTTCGCAAGATGCGCAAGGCAACGGTGCGTGAAGTCATCAACAACGCGATCACAAGAACCATGTCGCGCACCATCATCACCCATGGAAGTACCCAGTTGATGGTGCTGTCGATTTTGATCTTCGGCGGGGAGGCCTTGTTTTACTTTGCGTTGGCGTTGACGATCGGAATCTTGTTCGGCATCTATTCGTCAATATTCGTTGCCAGCCCACTGGTTCTGTGGCTCGGTGTGACGCGCGAAGATTTGTTACGGCCGGAGAAGAAATCAGAAGAAGCCGTGGTTTAGAGAAGCTACGAGATAGGTTCTTTATCCGATTACGGCGTCACGTGCTCGCTTACTTCTCGTTCTTTCAGTCGAATATGTGGCTCCGACGTAACATTCGCGCAGCGAATGTGAGTCTACGCCGAAACTCGCGAACCGGGTTTTGGCTCCGACATAACATGGGCTACGCCCATGTGGGTCTCCACCCAAACTCGCGAACCGGGTTTTGGCTCCGACATAACATGGGCTACGCCCATGTGAGTCTCCACCCAAACTCGCGAACCGGGTTTTCTCGGCGTGCGCACGTTTCTATCAATACAGGCGGCTCCTTGTACTCGGACCACTCGCTACGCTTTTCTCAAGAAGCCGCAATGGAGTTCGGGTGGAATTAGTCTCTTGGCTGATTGATCTCGTCGTAAACCTGGACGAGCATCTGAGGATGCTGGTCCAGGAATACGGAGTCTGGGCTTACGCGATCCTTTTCCTGATCATCTTCCTCGAGACCGGCGTTGTCGTCACGCCGTTCCTGCCGGGCGACTCGCTGCTGTTCGTTGCCGGCACCATTGCCGCGATCGGCGAGCTGAATGTCCATCTGTTGTCAGTGCTGCTCATCATTGCCGCGATTCTCGGCGATTCAGTCAATTACGCCATTGGTCACTATCTCGGCCCGAAAGTGTTCCAATATGAGGATTCGCGTTTCTTCAAGCGCGCCTATCTCGAATATACCCACGATTTCTTCGAGCGCCACGGTGGCAAGACCATTGTCATCGCCCGGTTCGTGCCGATCGTTCGAACCTATGCACCGTTTGTCGCCGGCATCGGTCGCCTACAATATCGGCGTTTTCTGTTCTTCAACGTGTCGGGCGCGATACTGTGGGTCGTGTTGCTGGCCTACGCCGGATATTTCTTCGGTAATCTCCCGATCATCCGCGACAATCTCACGCTGGCCATCATGATCATCATTGTGCTTTCGCTCATGCCGGGCGTGATCGAGTATATACGTCACCGCCGACGCCCCATCTCCGCGGGGAGCTGAAAAACTACTGCGCGTTCTTGATCCGGGCTTGCGCTCAGTTCAGTGCCGTGGCGAGCAGACGGCGATATTGGCTGGTCAGCCGGTGATCGCTGCCGAGCAACTCGAATAAGGCAAGCATGGTCTTGCGCCCCACGTCGTCGCCAAACTCGCGATCGCTACGGACAATTTCCAGCAGCTGCTGCAAAGCGGGTTCAAACTGCTTTTCGTTGGCGTAGTGTTTCGCCAGCGCCAATCGCGCGGCTAGGTCTTGCGGATCGCTCGACACCTGCGCCTCGAGCTGCTCAATGTCTGCGGCAGTCTCTTGGCCATCGGCAAATGTCAGTTCAGCTTTCAGGTGTTCCGCGCGTGACTCCATGGCGGTGAGAGGTTGGAGCTCGTCGAGTAGCGTTGCTGCTTCGGGTGCCCGCCCGAGCTTTAATAGTACCTCCGCGCGGTCCATGCGGATGGTGTCGTTGTCCGGCTCCAATAACTGCGCATTGTCGAGGCCGGTAAGCGCCTGCTCGGCATTGCCCGACTCGTAGGCCTTCATTGCTGCCTGTCGCTGCTTTTCTGCCTCGCTTGGCAGTACCCGCTCAAGGAATTGCCGGACCGCGCCTTCGGGCATGGCGCCGGTGAACTCATCAACTATTTGCCCGCCGTAAAAAGCCTTGACGTTCGGAATACCGCGCACTCCGAGAGCGCCGGCCAGTGCCTGATTTTCGTCCGAGTTGATCTTGGCGAGCAGAAACTGTCCGCCGTATTCGTCGGCGAGTTTTTCGAGGATCGGCGTCAAGCTGCGGCAGGGGCCGCACCACGGAGCCCAGAAATCAACCAGCACCGGACGCTTCCGTGATTCCTCGACGACGTTAATCTGAAACTCGCTTTCAGCAACCTCGGTCACGTTTGCGGCCATTACACTGCTCCTGAACTCTGATGCTGTTCATGTTTGGGCGCCGACGCCGGTTTCAAACGCTTGCGCGGCACGGATTGTCCGATTGCGCTGCGTCAGATGCGTTGTGCCAACTTTGCTGCGCGTCCTGTATAGGTGCCTGGAGTCAGAGACAGCAAGCGGTTTTTCTCGGCCTCCGGTATCGGTAGATCGCGGATAAAATCATGCAGCCCATCACGTGAGATGCCACCTTTGCCGCGAGTCAAGGCCTTCAGTTTCTCGTAGGCATCCTCAATGCCGAAGCGTTTCATCACCGTCTGAACCGGCTCAGCGAGCACTTCCCAATTTGCGTCCAGATCGTCGGCGAGACGTTTCGGATCAGCTTCCAGTTTGTCGAGGCCGCGCAGGCACGAGTCATAGGCAAGCAACGCATAACCGAGCGCGCTGCCCATGTTACGCAGCACAGTCGAGTCGGTCAGATCGCGTTGCCAGCGCGATATCGGTAGTTTGTCGCTGAGATGCCTGAGTAATGCATTGGACAGCCCGAGGTTGCCTTCGGCATTTTCGAAGTCAATCGGATTGACCTTGTGCGGCATGGTCGAAGAACCAACCTCGCCTTGCTTGATCTTCTGCTTGAAATAGCCGACTGAAATGTAGCCCCAAACGTCGCGCGCCAAATCGATCAGCACGGTGTTCAGGCCAGCATAGGCGTCAAACAATTGCGCAATACCGTCATGCGGCTCGATCTGCGCAGTATAGGGGTTGAACGTGAAGCCGAGTTTTTCAACGAACTGGCGCGCAAACGCTTCCCAGTCGAAGTCGGGGTACGCAGCGAGATGCGCGTTATAGTTGCCGACGGCACCATTGATCTTGGCAGGAAGTTCGACCTGCTCGATGCGCTGGCGCTGACGTTGCAAACGGTAGACGAAATTTGCCAATTCCTTGCCGACGGTTGTCGGTGTTGCCGACTGGCCGTGAGTGCGCGACAGCATTGGCAGCTCAGCGTACTCGCGGGCAAGTGCGCGCAGTCTATCAATTAGGCTGTCAATCACTGGCAGCATCACGTTGCCGCGCGAGTCACGCAACATCGTTGCGTGGCACAGATTGTTGATGTCCTCAGACGTGCAGGCGAAATGCACGAACTGCGTAATGCCAGCTGCTTCCGGATTGGCAGTCAGTTTTTCACGGAGCCAGTATTCGATAGCCTTGACGTCGTGGTTGGTGCGCACCTCGATCGCTTTAACGGATTCGGCATCCTCAACCGAGAAGTTGCGCGCCAGTTGGTCGAGATCACTGACCGAATCCGCCGAGAGGGGCTTGATTTCTGTCAGCGACGGCGCCGCAGAAATTGCTTTGAGCCACTCTATTTCGACCCGGACACGCAAGCGGATGAGACCGAATTCACTGAAGTAATCGGACAGCGCGGCGACTTTGCGCCAGTAACGACCGTCAAGCGGCGACAATGCGGTGAGCGGCGATAGCGCCATATTGCTTTGGACCTTGAGTTTGACCCTTGCGGATTCTTGAAGCCTGTGAGTCTTTGACCCGTGCGAGTTTCAGGAACTCGCTGTTTTTAGGTTGCAATTTTAGCATGCGCGTCATTGCCGTCTGATCACTGAGCGGCTTGTGCAGTGCTGTTGGTTGAGGCGCTAGTGGATGGGTGGGGGCGGGCTTGTTTAGGTTGTTGCTTGCTGCGCGGCCAAAGCGGAAAGCGGGCTGTCCTCCAGCGCGACGGCGCGTTCGATGATCCCGCCACCGAGGCATACCCGTGATTCGTACACCACCACCGATTGTCCCGGCGTCACCGCCCATTGCGGCTCGGCAAAACGTACTTCGCAGTTCCGCTCGTCTACTGATTCGACTTCGCATGGGGCGTCCTTTTGGCGATAACGGGTCTTGGCGCCATACACCCAGTGCGTATGCGGCGAGTTACCACTAACCCAGCTCAGATCCGTCGCCACCAGCGCATCCGACAAAAGCGCCGGGTGATCATGTCCCTGTACAACTGTCAGTCGATTCGAACCGACGTCCTTGCCCGCCACGTACCAGGGTTCGCCCTCACCGCCGATTCCGAGACCATGTCGCTGGCCGACGGTGTAGTACATCAACCCGGAATGCTGTCCGAGTTCTTCCCCATCGAGTGAGACGATTTCGCCGGGGCGGTCGGGCAGATAGCGGCTGAGAAACTCACGAAACGGCCGCTCTCCGATGAAGCAGATGCCGGTCGAGTCTTTCTTGTCGAAGTTTGGCAGACCGATTTTTCTGGCCAGCTCTCGGACATCACGCTTGTACAGTTGTCCGAGTGGAAAGCGCGTCCTGGAAAGCTGCTCCTGGTTCAGGCGATACAGAAAGTAACTTTGATCCTTGGTGCCGTCCTCTGCTTTCAGCAACTCGAAACGGCCATCCGATTCTCGCACCTGTGCATAGTGGCCAGTGGCAATGGTCTCGGCGCCCAGCTCGATCGCATGGTCGAGAAATGCGCGGAACTTGATCTCAGCGTTGCACAGTACGTCCGGGTTGGGTGTGCGGCCGGCCTGGTATTCCGCGAGAAAGTTGCTGAATACACGGTCCTTGTACTCGGCAGAGAAATTCACCGTCTCGATATCGATGCCGATGATGTCGGCGACCGAAACCGCGTCGATCAGGTCCTGACGCGAATTGCAGTACTCGTCATCATCATCGTCTTCCCAGTTCTTCATGAAAAGACCGATGACTTGGAAGCCTTGCTCTTTCAACAACCAGGCAGCAACCGATGAATCTACGCCACCGGACAGTCCGATAATGACTTTTTGTTTGGCCATCGATAGTGATCAACAATTAACACTGAACGCCTTAGAGTACGCTGCCATTAGCAGTGTTCCCGGATTGAGCGGAAAGGTTTTGTTCTCCGCAATCAACCAGAGCATCAATGGCGTAGCGTTTTCCGGAAAGATAATCCTCCATGCAACGAACCACCAGCGGACTGCGGTGGCGGGCAACACTGCCAAGCACTTCTTCCCGGCTCATCCACAACGCTTGAACAATGCCCTCATCGAGTAACCTATCCGGATGATGCCGTCCAAGACGTCCGCTAAACGTGAATCGCAAATATGTCAGGTCGCTGCCCGGCTTGGTCCAGCGATATATACCGGTGACCTGTTCAGGCAGGAAATCGTAGGCGGTCTCCTCGAGCACCTCGCGCTGAACTGCGGCGACGATAGTCTCATCCGCCTCCAGATGGCCGGCAGGCTGATTCAGTTGCAACCCGTTACTGGTCTCTTCTTCAACCAGCAGGAATCGCCCGTCTCGTTCGACGACGGCCGCAACGGTCACGTTCGGTTTCCACACCATGAGCAGTGACCCCCCGCGTCGCTAGCCGCGGACCCGCCCGAGCCGGGTGCAGCTGGCTGGCGCGGAAGGCATCCCGCGCGTTGGATCCGGGCCTTTCATTGCGGCCGGGTTTGCGCCAGTCCTCATCGCGCCGTTATGCGGCTGCTGCGGCTCCCTCGTGCGAATGTGCTTCGTGCGACACCACGTAATCGTAAGCAGGCAGCGTTAGAAACTCGACAAACTCATCGGCGAGCGTCAGTTGCTCGAACATCTCTGCAGCTTTCTCGTACTTGCCGGCAGCGTACCCGGCGCCAAGCATTTCGCGCACCTTGGCAAGCTCTTCCGGAACCATTTGACTGAACATCTCCTTGGTGACCTTGCGGCCGTCATCGAGTACGCCGAGTGGACTGCGGATCCAGAGCCAGATCTGCGCACGCGAGATCTCGGCGGTGGCGGCGTCTTCCATTAGATTGAAGATTGGCACGCAGCCGGTACCGGCGAGCCAGGCGCCCATGTACTGGATACCGATATTGATGTTCATGCGCAGCCCGTTCTCAGTGATCGGACCTTGTGGCTTGAAGTCGAGCAGATCCGCCGCGCTGACGTCGACGTCCGGTCGTTGTTTTGCGATCTGGTTTGGTGTTGTCATGACTGCGTCGAACGCTTGCTGTGCCACGGCAACCAGTCCCGGGTGAGCGACCCAGGTGCCGTCATGCCCATCGTTGGCTTCGCGCTCCTTGTCAGCGCGCACTTTGGCCAACGCGGCTTCATTGGCCTCCGGATCGTTCTTGATCGGAATCTGCGCAGCCATGCCGCCCATGGCAAATGCACCGCGCTTGTGGCAGGTCTTGATCAGCAGCAGCGAGTAGGCGCGCATGAATGGGCTGGTCATGGTGACCAGGTTGCGATCCGCCAGCATGAAGCCTTCCCGATTACGGAACTTCTTGATGCAGCTGAAAATGTAGTCCCAGCGGCCGCAGTTCAGCCCCGCCGAGTGTTCGCGCAGTTCGTAGAGAATTTCATCCATTTCAAAGGCGGCCAGAATTGTCTCGATCAACACTGTCGCCTTGACGGTTCCTTGCGGTACGCCGAGTTCGTTCTGCGAGAACACGAACACGTCGTTCCACAACCGCGCTTCCAGATGAGACTCCATTTTCGGCAGATAAAGATAAATGCCGGATTTGCGCGCGATACGCTCTTTGGCGTTGTGGAAGAAGTACAGGCCGAAATCGAATAGTGAGCCCGACATCGGCTGGCCGTCTAAAGTGACGTGCTTCTCGGTGAGATGCCAGCCACGCGGACGTACCAGCAGGGTCGCGATATTGTCACCAAGCGAGTATTGCTTGCCTTCGGGGCTGGTGAAGCTGATGGACTGGCGCACTGCATCGCGCATATTGATCTGGCCGGCGACCTGATTGTCCCAGTTGGGCGTGTTCGAATCCTCGAAATCAGCCATGTACATCTTGGCACCCGAATTCAACGCGTTGATGACCATCTTGCGGTCGGTCGGGCCGGTGATTTCGGTGCGTCTGTCTTGCAGGTCGTCCGGAACCGATGCAACGGTCCAGTCGGCGTCTCGGATTGGCTTCGTCTCCGGCAGGAAGTCCGGCAGCTTCCCGGCGTCGAGTTCCTTCTGGCGCAGCGCGCGTCGTTCGATCAGTTCGACGCGGCGTGCGTCGAACTGCCGGTGCAGTTTGGCGAGGAACTCAAGCGCCTCAGGCGTAAGGATCTCTGCGTACTCAGGCTTGAACGTGCCGCTGATGTTCATACCTGCGGGTGGGGCAAATTGTTGAGTCATGTCTCCTCCAGCTGAATTATTGGTCGAGGAACGCAACGTCAGGCGTCTTCCACAATGTGAAAAGTCTTTTTACACAATGACAGAAGTATAACGCCGCAGCCGGGTCGAGACCCGATCCGCGGCGTTGTTTTGGAGCAGCAACAAAGTGGCGCGCACATCCGCGCCAGTCTTCATACTCCGGCGCTGCTCAGGCGAACTGCGCTTCCTCGGTCGAGCCGCTCAGGGCGGTGACCGATGATTTACCCGCTTGCACCACCTGCACGACGTCATCGAAATAGCTTGTGCCTACTTCGCGCTGGTGCTTGGTGGCGGTATAACCAGCCGACTCGGCATCGAACTCGGCTTGTTGCAGCTTCACGTAAGCCGTCATGTTGTCACGTGCGTAGCCTTGTGCCAGGTCGAACATCGAGTAGTTGAGCGCGTGAAAACCGGCCAGCGTGATGAACTGGAACTTGTAGCCCATGGCACCGAGTTCGCGCTGGAACTTGGCAATGGTTGCGTCGTCGAGGTTCTTTTTCCAGTTGAACGACGGCGAACAGTTGTATGCCAACAGTTGCTCGGGGTAGCGAGCGTGAATGGCTTCGGCAAACTGTTTTGCAAACGCCAGGTCCGGCGTGCCTGTTTCGCACCAGATCAGATCTGCATAGGGTGCATAGGCAAGTCCGCGCGAAATTGCCTGCTGGATGCCGTTCATGACGCGGAAGAAACCTTCAGGTGTGCGTTCCCCGGTGCAGAATGCGTGGTCGTTCTCGTCGACGTCCGAGGTCAGCAAATTGGCGGCCTCGGCGTCGGTTCGCGCCAGCAGTACAGTCGGCACGCCCATCGTGTCCGCGGCGAGGCGCGCGGCCACCAGTTTTTGCACCGCTTCCTGGGTCGGTACCAGCACCTTGCCACCCATGTGTCCGCATTTCTTCGCTGCGGCGAGTTGATCTTCGAAGTGCACGCCTGCCGCACCCGCTTCAATCATTGCCTTCATCA
Source organism: Betaproteobacteria bacterium (assembly GCA_020354125.1). Taxonomy (GTDB): domain Bacteria; phylum Pseudomonadota; class Gammaproteobacteria; order Burkholderiales; family Eutrophovitaceae; genus SG8-40. The sequence goes on from CP070643.1 coordinate 3,082,883, forward strand.
GCTCGTAGGCGTTGAGCACACCACCGAAGCCGGCCTCGGCGTCGGCGACAATCGGCGCAAACCAATCGATGTCGTCCTTGCCTTCAGCGTGGTGAATCTGATCGGCGCGCAGAAGCGTGTTATTGATACGACGCACTACCGACGGCACGCTGTTAGCAGGGTAGAGTGACTGGTCGGGGTACATCTCTCCGGCCAGGTTAGCGTCAGCAGCGACCTGCCATCCCGACAGATAGATTGCCTTGAGGCCGGCGCGCACTTGCTGCATCGCCTGGTTACCGCTCATTGCACCGAGCGAATTGACGAACGGCTCTTCGTTGACCATTTTCCACAGTTTTTCGGCGCCGCGTCGCGCCAGTGTGTGCTCGATCTGCAAAGAGCCGCGTAGCCGCACCACATCTTCGGCCGAATAGGGGCGGGTGGTGTTCTTCCAGCGTGGATTTTCGGCCCACTCTTTCTTCAACTGTGCGATTTCATTGTCGCGATTCATGGGTGTCCCTTCTCGTCTATCTCATCTGATGTTGTATTTTCATCGCACCCGCCTCGAACAAACACAGGTCAACAGCGAACTAGCCGCAGTTGCTGTTTCGGCACCAGTTTTTGCTACAAGGGGGCACTGCCCATGACTGCGTCGAAGCCAGAGGTCCGATCTGGCGTGCCGACAAGAAAACCGGAGATTGCGGCTTTCCATCCTGACTTGCTGCTGTCGGAGGTGTGGGTCGCAGCGAGTGCAGTCAAAAACCAATTTAGTGAAGGTGATAGTGCAACGCAACAATCAGAAACCCCGCAATACCATCTATATAAAACAGTGCGTTACAGATTTACAGCAAAGATTTTTCGTATGATAAAAAAGAATTTCAAGATTTCATGCTGCGCGCCGTTGCTACACGGCGGCGATATCGGGCCAGCCGTACCCGATGGCTCGCCCAAGCGCAGGGGCCGGCGACCGCCGGTTTCACCGCAGCCATGTAGAATCGCGACTTTTCGACCGGTTGCGTCGCCGCTTGACGGGCCGGGACATTCCACTATCCAACGCAAACACAGCGACCGAGGCAATCAGCATGTACAAGCACATCAAACAGCCGGATAACGGCGAGAAGATCAGCGTCAATTCCGACTTCACCCTGAACGTTCCTGACAATCCCATCGTTCCCTATATCGAAGGTGATGGCATCGGGGTCGACATCTCGCCAGTGATGCTCAAGGTGGTCGATGCGGCGGTGAATGCAGCCTACGGGGGCAAGCGCAAGATCGTCTGGATGGAGATGTATGCGGGCGAGAAATCCTGCAATGTCTATGGCGAGAATGTCTGGCTACCGGACGAAACGCTCGAGGCCGCCAAGGAGTTCGTTGTATCGATCAAGGGACCGCTGACGACCCCGGTCGGTGGCGGCATCCGCTCGATCAACGTCGCGTTGCGCCAGCAGCTCGATTTGTATGTTTGCCTGCGGCCGGTCAGGTACTTCAAGGGCGTGCCCAGCCCCCTGAAACAACCGGAGAAAACCAATATGGTGATCTTCCGCGAGAACTCGGAAGACATCTATGCCGGAATCGAGTGGCAGGCGGAAACGCCCGATGCGCGCAAGGTAATCGACTTCCTGACCGGGGAGATGGGCGTGAAGAAGATCCGCTTCCCCGAGACTTCCGGCATCGGCGTGAAGCCGGTTTCCAGGCAAGGCACCGAGCGTCTGGTGCGCAAGGCCATCCAGTACGCCATTGCCAACAAGCGCGATTCAGTCACGCTGGTGCACAAGGGCAATATCATGAAGTTCACCGAAGGTGCATTCCGCGACTGGGGCTATGACCTTGCAAAGCGGGAATTCGGTGGCGAACTGCTCGATGGCGGACCGTGGCTGAAATTGCCCAACGGCATTGTCATCAAGGATGTTATTGCTGACGCATTTTTACAACAAATTTTGCTGCGACCGGCCGAGTACGATGTCATAGCGACGCTCAACCTGAACGGTGACTACATATCTGATGCGCTGGCGGCACAGGTCGGAGGCATCGGAATCGCGCCGGGAGCGAACATATCGGACTCGGTCGCGATGTTCGAGGCGACACACGGCACCGCTCCGAAATATGCCGGCAAGGACTACGTCAATCCAGGGTCGTTGATACTTTCAGCCGAAATGATGTTGCGTCACATGGGCTGGGTAGAGGCTGCCGACCTGGTAATCAAGTCAATGGAGGCGACCATTTCCGACCGCGTTGTAACCTACGACTTCGCCCGTCTCATGGACAACGCCGAGCAGGTATCCTGTTCCGGCTTCGGTGCCGCCATGATTGACCGAATGGGCGGCTGATTCCAAAATAACCACTTGATATAAAAATAAAAAACCCGCGACCGAGTGTGGTCGCGGGTTTTCTGGAATTGGTTACAGCTGGCGGTTCTAACGACCTGCTCAGCTCGCCTCCTGAATGTTTGATGCCTGCTTGCCCTTCGGGCCTTGAGTGACGTCAAACGACACCTTTTGCCCTTCTTTCAGTGTCTTGAAGCCGTTCATTTGAATTGCTGAAAAATGTGCAAATAGATCCTCGCTGCCATCGTCGGGCGTAATAAAACCGTAACCCTTGGCATCGTTAAACCACTTGACCGTACCAGTTGCCATAACCCCTCATTCTCCGACTGAAAAAGCGGGTCGGATACCCGCCGACTTTGTTTGAGATTCAAGTCCGCAATATCGGCATAACCGGTACAACAGCTACCTTGAAGCCAAACACCCCCATGCTTTTTAGGCTATTCCCCTGGTGAAGTCAAGCATCAGGCGAGAGTTGCAGGACGTTGACCGAATACGATTTTTGCTTAAATGAGCCTTAACCTGGGACAAACAATGTTTGCACTTGTAATTTCTGGCGTTATAAGCAAAATTAGCTTTAGGATGTGTGGCGAGAACGGCGAGAACGGCGATAACGGCGATAATGGCGACAGGTACTCGCGGAGACTCGCTCCTTGAGGTCGAGAAGGCCAAGGTCAAGCCTCCTAGTCTGTATAAGGTTCTGCTCCTGAACGACGATTACACCCCCATGGACTTTGTCGTATCGGTGTTGCAGAAGTTTTTTTCAATGGACCGCGAACAGGCGACCCAAATTATGCTCAAAGTACACAAGGAAGGCATGGGCGTTTGCGGTGTATTTCCACGAGACGTAGCTGCCACAAAAGTCGAGCAGGTGATTTCGTTTTCGCGACAACACCAGCATCCTCTGCAATGTGTGATGGAAGAGACCTAAGATGATTGCCCAGGAACTTGAAGTCAGCCTCCACATGGCGTTCATGGAGGCACGCCAGAAACGGCACGAGTTCATCACGGTCGAGCACTTGTTGCTCGCGATGCTCGACAATCCGTCTGCATCGGAGGTTCTGCGAGCGTGTGCAGCCAATGTTGAAGAACTGCGCAAGCTGCTCAGCGACTTCATCACTGAACACACGCCGGTTGTCAGCGGCGAAGAGGTAGACACGCAGCCGACACTTGGCTTTCAGCGCGTAATACAGCGCGCCATTCTCCACGTGCAGTCATCAGGCAAGAAAGAAGTGACCGGCGCCAACGTGCTGGTGGCCATCTTCGGCGAAAAAGACTCGCACGCGGTTTACTTCCTGCACCAGAAAGGTGTAACCCGCCTCGATGTCGTCAATTTCATATCGCATGGCATCACCAAACTTCCGCAGACCGCGCCTGCGAAACAGCAACAGGATTCCGACAGCGAAACCGAGCAGGAACAAACTTCGGGCGGCGCGCTCGAGAACTATACGATCAATCTCAATGCGCTGGCGATTTCCGGAAAGATCGACCCGCTCATCGGCCGCGAAAGCGAGTTGGAACGGGTGATCCAGACATTATGCCGGCGGCGCAAGAACAATCCGCTGCTGGTTGGCGAAGCAGGGGTGGGCAAGACCGCCATCGCCGAGGGTCTGGCGCGGCGAATCATCGAAGGCAATGTGCCGGAGGTATTGCTGCGCTCGCAAGTCTACTCGCTCGACATGGGTGCGTTACTCGCCGGCACCAAGTACCGGGGCGATTTTGAGCAGCGACTCAAGGCTGTTCTCAAGCAGCTCACAGAGAACTCGCAAGCGATCCTGTTCATTGACGAGATTCACACCTTGATCGGCGCTGGCGCCGCCTCTGGTGGGACTTTGGATGCCTCCAACTTGCTCAAGCCTGCGCTGTCGACGGGGCAACTGAAGTGTATCGGTGCAACCACCTATACCGAGTTTCGCGGCATCTTCGAAAAAGATCACGCATTGTCTCGCCGCTTCCAGAAGATCGATGTGGTTGAACCTTCGGTCAACGAAACCGTTGCGATCCTGCGCGGGCTTAAGTCGCGTTTTGAGGCACACCACCAAGTGAAATACACGGTAACGGCACTGACGGCCGCGGCGGAGTTGTCGGCGCGCTTCATCAATGACCGGCATCTGCCTGACAAGGCGATTGACGTCATCGACGAGGCAGGTGCGGCGCAACGCATCCAGCCGAAGTCCAAGCAGAAGCGTGTCATTGGCAAGCACGAGATTGAGGAAATCATCGCCAAGATTGCAAGGGTGCCTGCGCAAAGCGTTTCTTCCTCTGACCGCAACAAGCTGCAGACCCTCGACCGTGACTTGAAGTCGGTCGTTTTCGGTCAAGATCAAGCGATCGATGCCCTCTCGGCAGCCATCAAGATGTCGCGCAGTGGGCTGGGCAATCCTGATAAACCGATTGGCAGCTTCCTGTTCAGTGGTCCGACCGGAGTTGGCAAGACCGAAGTTGCGCGTCAGTTGGCATACATCATGGGCGTTGAACTGGTGCGCTTTGACATGTCCGAGTACATGGAGCGGCATGCGGTTTCGCGCTTGATTGGCGCGCCTCCCGGATACGTCGGTTTTGACCAGGGTGGGTTGCTTACCGAGGCGATTACCAAGCAACCTTACTCGGTGCTGCTGCTCGATGAGATCGAGAAAGCGCATCCGGACATTTTCAATATTCTGCTGCAGGTGATGGATCACGGCACGCTCACCGACAATAACGGGCGCAAGGCCGATTTCCGCAACACAGTGATCATCATGACCACGAATGCCGGAGCCGCGGAGTTGTCGAAGGTGTCGATGGGCTTTACCGCGTCTCGCGCGGCAGGCGACGAAATGGCCGAGATCAAGCGCATGTTCACGCCGGAGTTCCGCAACCGTATTGATGCGACCATTTCATTCGCGCCGCTGTCGCACGAAGTGATCCTGCGTGTGGTCGACAAGTTCCTGATGGAACTCGAGGAGCAGCTGCACGAGAAGAAAGTGGAGATTCAGTTCACCCAGGCGCTCAAGGACTATCTGGCGAAGAATGGCTTTGATCCGTTGATGGGTGCCCGTCCGATGGCTCGCCTGATACAGGACACGATTCGCCGTGCTCTTGCTGACGAGTTGTTGTTTGGCCGCTTGTCCTCCGGCGGCAAGGTCACGGTCGATGTCGACGAGGATGGCAAGACGCAGCTACTGTTTGAATCTGCCAAGCAACAAGAAGAGGCGGCGCCTGCCTGAGAAATCGGTTACTTGAAGAAACCGGGTTTTCGAACCCGGTTTTTTTTCGCCTTATTGCGGCTTCGAGTGCCCGTTGTAGCGATTCGGAATATGGCACTGGTCGCAGCGGCGATTACAATACCGCCTGACCTCTAGTCAAGAAAACCAGACGAAGAAAGGAGGGCATGTGACAAGATTTGCGAAGTATTCCCTGCTGGCCTTGCTGGCTACTTGGTTGATCGCGGCGTCTGCCTATGCCCAGGAAAACGTGCAAGGTCGTAACTGGTCGGGCGCATGTACCGGCTGCCACGGCACCGAAGGCAGAAGCCAGGGCGCGATTCCGGCTATTGCCGGGATTGACAAAGCCAAGTTCGTTGAGTTGATGACCGCTTTTCGTGAAGGTAAGCAATCGGCGACCATCATGCACCAGCACGCAAAAGGGCTGAGCGACGAACAGATCGATGCGCTTGGCGACTACTTTGCGAGCCGTCAACCTCAATAAGGGGGAACAAAGTGAACCGCTATCGACGCAGATTCATCCAGGGCCTGTCAGCGTCCGCTTTGTTGACAGGAACAGTAGGTTGTGGGAAGGGTGGCAACGATGCGAAATCGGTCGGCAGGGTGGTCGTGATTGGCGGCGGCTTTGCGGGCGCCACTGCGGCCAGATACATCCGCATGTGGTCACCCGATATCGCCGTGACGCTGGTCGAACCGAACAAACAGTTTGTTTCCTGTCCGTTGTCCAACCGCGTCCTCGGCGGTATCTGGCAAATGTCCGACATTACCAGCAGCTACGACGGACTGAAAGGTCGTGGTGTGCGAGTCGTTCACCAGAGCGCGACAGAGGTCGACCCGGTCAAACAAACCGTCACGCTGGACGATGGTCAGCAACTCGAATACGACCGCTTGATTGTCGCCCCCGGCATCGAACTGGTCTACGATGACATTCCCGGGATGCGTGATCCGGCAGCACCCGAAACCATTCCGCATTCCTGGAAAGCGGGGCCGCAGACGGCGCTGCTGCGCAAGCAACTCGAAGACATGCCTGATGGCGGCGTTTATGCGATCACTATTCCGCGATCGCCGTATCGCTGTCCTCCTGGCCCGTATGAACGTGCCTGTCAGGTCGCGCACTACTTCAGTGTCGCGAAGCCGCGTTCGAAAGTGCTGGTGCTCGATGCCAACGAGGACATCGTGTCGAAAAAGGGTTTGTTCCGCAAAGCGTGGCAGGAGCGTTATGCGGACATCATCGAATATCGTCCCAACAATGCGTTGGTTGACGTCGATGTTGCCAACCGTACCGCGATGCTCGATTTCGATGACGTCAAGGCCGACGTGCTCAACGTTGTGCCGCCACAGCGTGCCGGGCGCATTGCACGCGATACCGGATTGATCACTGCCAACGACCGCTGGTGCGAAGTGGATTTCCTGAGCTACGAATCGGTCGCGGTTGCCAATGTGCATGTGCTCGGCGACTCGGTGATGGCGGCGCCGCGCATGCCGAAATCCGGGCATATGGCCAATCAGCACGGCAAAGTATGTGCAGCAGCGATTATCGAGTTGCTGCACGGTCGTCAGCCAAATTCTTCGCCGCTGATTACCAACACCTGCTACAGCTTTGTCAGCGACAAGGAAGTCATTCACGTGGCGTCTGTCCACCAGTATGACCCTGAGCAGCGCACCATGGTGACGGTCAAGGGTTCCGGTGGATTGTCTGAAGCCGCCAACAAGGCCGAAGGCGAGATCGCGGAAGCGTGGGGTAGAAACATCTGGGACGACGTATTGGGCTAACGTTCGCAAAAAAGCTGCGAGAACCTATTTCATCATCGATCGCACGATGCGTTACTTCCAGAACACGATGGCCGCAAGGCGAGAGGTGCAGTCAATACAGTCGTATTGACAAGCCGAACAACACAGCGGAGGCGTGTTCTGGGCGTAACCCGGAGGGATGGCACGAGTTTTCGCCCCAGCGTTGTTACTCACTCCTTGTTTGGACCGGCCAAACGGCGTCGCTCGTGCCTAGCCGGGAGCGAAAATCGTTGCCATCGCACGCGTGAGCGATGATGAGATAGGTTCTAAGACCCGATCGCTTTGTCGCGTGCTCGCTTACTCCTCGCGCTACTCTATGGAGTATGTAGTTTCGGCATAACGTTCGCGTCGCTCACGTGAGCCTCCACTGAAACTCGCAAAGCGTTTTGGCTACGACATAACATGGGCTTTGCCCATGTGAGTCTTCGCCGCAACTCGCTTCGCTCGTTGTCTCGTCGTGCGCACGATTCTTTCAAAAACAGGCGCCTCCTCGCCCTCGGGCTGCTCGTCACGCTTTTTTCGGCGAACGTGGCGCGTGGACTCGTTCTTTGAGATGGACGCCTCCGGATCCTACGATGAGTTGCTTCGGCGCCGCGGTGGCACCAATATCAGGGTGATGATCAAGGCGATGGCAAGAGCAACATAAGCCGTCGTGAATACCCAGGCGGGAAGATCGTAGTAGATCAAACGTCCGACCCAGTACGCGATGAAACTGCTGCGTGGCGCCCCGCCGCGCAGCAGGTCTTCCCATAACGTCAACGGGCAAATCACTCCGAGCAGCGCCTCTGCCGCCACGAACAGCATCACGCCCAGGTGAACATAACGAAACAGCGGGGAACGCACTCCCGGCCACTGTCGCCGCGCGCCTACCCAGATGTAAGCGGTTCCGCCGATGATGAAGGCCACCACCAGCGCGTGAACCAATAATATGGCGTCTGCTAGCAGTTCACTGATAAGGCGGTCGCGCCTGCTACCAAAGAACCTGCTACGCAAGAATTGGCGCGCTCGCTCACTCCTCGTCTAAAGTACCCGCCTGGCGAATTCCAAGCTGCACTGGCTTCTTGATTACCCGGTCGTCTAGTCGGTGGCAACAGGTCTTTTCGGATCAGCGATCCATTCGCTCCACGATCCCGGATACAACCGTGAGCCGCTCATTCCGGCAAGCTCCATGGCCAGCAAATTGTGGCAGGCTGACACGCCCGAGCCACACTGATGCACTACGTTCTGTACCGGCGTGTCACCGATAAGTGTCTCGAGTTCGCGGCGCAATTCTTCGCCGGGGCGAAACTGCCCGTTCTCATTGACGTTGTTCTTGAACAGGCGGTTCACTGCGCCGGGGATATGACCGGCAACCGGATCGATTGTCTCGTTTTGCCCATGGAAGCGATCGTTGCTGCGCGCGTCAACCACCAACATCCTGTCTGATTCAAGGTTTGCAAGCACGTATTCGGCGTTTACGTTGACATCGCGTATACGCGGAGTGAATGTTGCCGGTTTGGCTTGCGGAATGTCCTGCGTTGTCGGCTTATCCGCCTTTAGCCACGCATTCCAGCCACCATCGAGCACGGCGACTGCGTCGTGGCCAAGCCAGCGCAGCATCCACCACAAGCGCGACCCGTAGACACCCGCTGCATTGTCGTATCCAACCACCTGTACACCGTCTGTTACCCCCTTGCTGCCGAGCCATGCAGCAAACGTCTCCGCTTGCGGGAGCGGATGGCGGCCGTTAGTGCCATCGGGGCGCGCGGACAAATCGCGGTCGACCGAGGCGAAGTGTGCGTTGGGAAGGTGCGACTTTGCGTACTCGGCGTCACCATAATCGGGATTGGTCAGTTCGTGACGGCAGTCAAAGATCACAAACTGCGGGTTATCGAGATTCGCGGCGAGTTCGTCTACTGTGATCAGGGTCGTAAATGCCATTGTGAGTCTTTCTGGAATTGTGAATCTTTCCGGAATAAACAAAGCGACACACGAGCGTGCCGATGAACATCGCGCAAGACCGCAATCGCCTGCGATCGTACCGCGTTCGTCTCTGTTGCCTGACAGGTGCCTCGGCCAGGCGGTCGTGCGACATACTCATTTGCCTGGCACGCCTCAAAGCACCACATCGGGCCAGATAGCGCCAGATTGCTCTGTGGCGAGCAATAGGATACTTTAGACTGTTTACTAGTCCAAGTTGGTTGCAGGTCTGTCGTGCCAAAAGCCAAAGCAGAAGAAGAACTGACATTCGAGACCGCACTCGCGGAACTTGAGTCGATTGTCGAGACCATGGAGGGCGGTCAGCTGCCACTGGAGAAATCGCTCTCGGCCTACAAACGCGGTGCTGAATTGCTGCAATTCTGTCAGCGCCAGCTGCAAGATGCCCAACAGCAGGTGAAAGTGCTCGAGTCCGACTCGCTGCGAAAGTTTGCTGGTGACGAAGGCGACGAATAGCAATTTTCAACACTGGATGCTGGAGCGGCAGGGCAGGGTGGAGGCGGCCCTCGAGGGTGTCTTGCCCGGCGTCGAGCATGCCCCTTCGCAGTTGCATTCGGCGATGCGTTACGCGGTGCTCGGTGGAGGCAAGCGCGTCAGGCCGTTGCTGGCCTACGCAGCGGGCGAACTGGTTGGCGCGGACCCGCGACGCGTTGATTTGGTCGCCAGTTCGGTCGAACTGATTCACGCCTACTCGCTGGTGCATGATGACCTGCCGTGCATGGACGACGACCGGTTGCGACGCGGCAAGCCAACCGTGCACGTCGAATATGATGACGCGACCGCGCTACTGGTTGGCGACAGCTTGCACAGCCTGGCGTTTCAGGTGCTCACAGAGAATGCACTTGCATCTGACGCGACCAGACAGTTGCAAATGGCGGCGACACTGGCACGTGCCGCCGGCTCACGTGGTATGGCAGGCGGGCAGGCGATCGATTTGCAAAGTGTCGGCAAGCGCTTGTCAGTGCCGGAGCTGGAGTTCATGCACGTGCACAAAACCGGCGCCTTAATCCGCGCTAGTGTCCAGCTCGGTGCGATGTGCGCGGACTCGGCAGGCGCTGTTGACCTTGAGTTATTGGACCGGTTTGGCAAGGTCGCGGGGTTGGGGTTCCAGCTGGTCGATGATGTGCTCGATGCCGCAGCGAGCACCGCCACGCTTGGCAAAACCGCTGGCAAGGACGCCAGCGACAACAAGCCAACCTATGTCACCGTACTGGGTGTCGAGCGGTCACGTAAACTGGCGATCGAACTGTATGACGAGGCGCTGGCTGTGCTCGAGCAATTGCCGCATGGCGGCGGGCGGCTTGGTGATATCGCCCGCTTTATTTTTCACCGGGAGTTCTGATGTCTGCGCCGGCTATAGGAAGCCGTCAGGCACTGACCAATGTATGAGTTGCTAGAAACGATCGATCACCCTTCGGAGTTGCGTGCGCTGGAGCGCAAACAGCTGCGGCAGTTGGCTGATGAACTGCGTGAATACCTGATCGACACGGTGTCCAAGACCGGCGGTCATCTCTCGTCGAATCTCGGCACGGTCGAATTGACCATTGCCCTGCACTACGTTTTTGACACTCCGAACGACAGGCTGGTGTGGGATGTCGGTCACCAGACCTATTCACACAAGATTCTTACTGGCCGTCGTGAGCAGATGCCTACGCTGCGCCAGTACCATGGTCTGGCCGGCTTTCCGCGGCGCGAGGAGAGTGAATTCGACACTTTCGGTACTGCCCACTCGAGCACCTCCATCAGTGCCGCGCTTGGCATGGCGGTGGCCGCGCGCGCCCGTGGTGAAGACCGGCGCATCGTAGCCGTGATCGGCGATGGTGCGATGACTGCGGGAATGGCTTTTGAAGCGCTGAACAATGCCGGTGCGATGGACGCCAATCTGCTGGTCATACTCAATGACAATGACATGTCGATTTCAGAGAATGTCGGCGCGCTCAACAACTACCTGGCGCGACTTCTTTCCGGGCGTTTCTATTCCGCCGCGCGCCGCGCCAGCGAAAAAGTCCTGGGCCGCATGCCGCCAATGCTGGAGCTCGCTCGTCGAGCCGAAGAGCATATGAAAGGCATGGTGATGCCGGGAACGTTGTTCGAAGAGTTCGGTTTCAATTACATCGGGCCGATCGACGGCCATGATCTGGACGTGCTGGTGGCGACCCTGACAAATTTGCGCAAGCTCGACGGGCCGCAGTTTCTGCATGTTGTCACGCAAAAGGGTAAGGGTTACCAACCGGCCGAGGAAGATGCGATTCTCTACCACGGTGTTGGCAAGTTCGCTCCGCCCGAAGGAATCGTCTCAAAGCCTGCTTCCAAGCCAGCCTACACCCATGTTTTCGGCGACTGGCTGTGCGACATGGCGGCTCGCGACGAGCGTCTGATTGCGATTACGCCGGCCATGCGTGAAGGCTCGGGCCTGGTGCGTTTTTCCCAGGAATACCCCGAGCGCTATTTCGACGTCGGTATCGCGGAGCAACATGCCGTCACCTTTGCCGCCGGGCTTGCGGCCGAAGCGATGAAGCCGGTTGTCGCCATTTATTCGACTTTCCTGCAGCGGGCCTACGATCAGCTGATTCACGACATTTGCATCCAGAATCTGGATGTCACCTTTGCCATTGACCGTGCCGGCCTGGTTGGAGCTGACGGCCCGACGCACCACGGCAGCTTTGACCTGTCCTATCTTCGTTGCTTGCCAAATATGGTGGTCATGACGCCCTGTGACGAAAATGAGTGCCGCCAGATGCTCTATACCGCGTTCGAGTTTGAGGGACCCAGCGCGGTCCGCTATCCACGCGGTAGCGGACCCGGTGCTACTGTCGGGCAGGAGATGACTGCGCTGCCAATCGGGGTTGGCGAAGTTCGCCGCCAGGGCAAGCACGTCGCCATCCTCGCGTTTGGCGCCCCGCTGACCGCGGCGTTGCAGGCTGCGGAGGAAATCGATGCCACGGTGGCCAACATGCGCTTCGTCAAACCGCTCGACGAAGAGCTTGTGCGCAAGCTGTCGGAGACGCATGAAGTGCTTGTCACAGTGGAAGAAAATGTGGTCTCCGGCGGGGCCGGTAGCGCCGTGCTCGAAGCGCTGGAGCGCATGCGGCGGCCATTGAACGTGTTGCAACTCGGATTGCCAGACCGCTTTGTCGAGCACGGTGATCCGGCCAGCCTCATCACTGAATGCGGTCTCGACGCCGCCGGGATCACGCGCTCGATCAAGGATTATATTAGCTGACTAGTTTACTCGGGTATTACCCGCGACTATAATTGAAGGCCACCAGATAGCCCTGGAACCGTCATGAACTCTCCCGAAACCGTTGCCATTCCGGACGTCCAGAACAGCGAAGATACCCGCCGTCTGGCCATCGACAAGGTCGGAATCAAGGCGATCCGGCATCCGGTGCGGGTCGCCGACAAGGACGACGGCGTCCAGCATACGATCGCGACGTTTAATATGTACGTCGAGCTGCCGCATAATTTCAAGGGCACGCACATGTCGCGTTTCGTGGAGATCCTGAACGCCCACGAGCGCGAAATCTCGGTCGAATCGTTCGAGACCATGCTGCGCGAGATGGTGGAACGGCTCGAAGCCGAATCGGGCCACATTGAAATGGTGTTCCCCTATTTCATCGACAAGGCGGCGCCGATTTCTGGCGTACGCAGCTTGATGGACTATGAAGTTTCCTTCACCGGGGAAATCAAGGACGGGCAGTATTCACTGATCATGAAGGTGGTGATTCCGGTCACCAGCCTGTGCCCTTGCTCGAAGGGCATATCCGATTATGGCGCCCACAATCAGCGCTCACACGTCACCATCGCCGCGCGTACCAACACGCATGTCTGGATTGAGGACCTGGTACGCATCGCTGAAGACCAGGCATCATGTGAACTGTACGGCTTGCTCAAGCGGCCCGATGAGAAGTACGTGACGGAGCGCGCTTACGACAATCCCAAGTTTGTCGAGGACATGGTTCGCGACATTGCCACCGTACTCAATGCTGATTCGCGAATCGATGCCTACGTCGTCGAATCGGAAAACTTCGAGTCGATTCACAACCACTCGGCTTACGCGCTGATCGAGAGAGACAAGCTGCGCGACGCCTGACCGCCATCGGGTCACTTCATATAGTCTTCGGGTAGAGCAAATCAACTGCGTGAGCACGCGACACTGCGCGGGCGCGCGATGGCTTTGAGGAACTAATATCTCTTGGTGAGCGTCAGCGTATCCCCATTGCGCTGCATATCCAGCCTTCCGAGAAAGCTCATACCCAAAAGCACTACCGGGAGATCCATGCTCGAGTGCACCAGGCCGGCGACGTTATGCAGCACGATGTCGCCCACTTGTACCTTGTTCAGCTGTACGCGGTGCACGACTGCAACACCATTGGCGGTGTTGGCGTAGCCTTTTTCGCCCGACAGATAATCGATTCCGGCGCGCCGAGCGTCCGCCGGCCCCATTGCGATCAGCGAAGCACCTGTGTCGACGATCAGCCGCACGGTGGCGCCGTTGATAGTACCGGTGGTAAAGAAGTGTCCTTGTACATTCGACACCAGGGTCACGCTGGCGCGATCGGCAGCCACCGGCGGAGCGTAAGGTTGGTCGCCGAGGCGCAGAGCGACCCGCTCGCCATCGACCTCAACGATCGCCTCTTCACCTGTTACGGAAAGCAGTTTGACGCCGGCACGCCCGGTCTGGCCGACGCGCATCATCTTTGGTCGTGCGCCGTCGATTACCAGAATCGCCGTATTCTCGGCCACGCCGACCAGTTTGACGTCGGTTGCGATGGCCGGCGATGTGATGCTGATGCAACCACAAGCGAGTAGGGCGGCAAGCAGTGTGCGCGGTCGCACCGAAAAAGAATTGAACATACGGTCTAATCCCGAAAGTTCGTGAACTGCAACGGGTAGTCTTTTACTTGTTCTTTGACCATCGTGATCGCTTCCTGCAGGTTGTCTTTTTTGCTCCCGGAAACGCGCACCGTGTCGCCTTGAATAGATCCCTGCAGCTTGAGTTTGCTGTCCTTGATCATCTTGACAATGCGCTTGGCGAGTTCCTTGTCGACACCGGAACGCACCGTGATGACTTGTTTGACCTTATCGCCGCTGACTTTGTCGATCTGTCCTTTCGAGAGGCTGCGCACGTCAACACCACGCTTGGCCATTTTGCCGATCAATACGTCGTAAACCTGACCGAGTTTGAATTCGTCATCGGCAAACACGGTCAACGCGTTGCCATCGGCATTCTCGACGCGCGCATCAGAGCCCTTGAAGTCGTAGCGGTTTCCAACCTCTCTGTTGGCCTGATCAACGGCATTTCGCAACTCGACTTTGTCGACTTCCGAAACGATGTCGAAGCTGGGCATGTTGCTGTCCTCCTAAGTCCCGATCTTGGGAAAATCCACCTTGGTGAAGCCGTCGTGCACAATGCGACGGCGTAGTTGAATACCGCGAAATTCGTACCAGCTCAGCGCAAACGCACGGTGAAGGTCTGTGCTGGCAGACCGGTGCCATCATCGAATTCCGCCGCGGCCTCGATCGCCCGGCGGGCGATTCTGGAAGCCGACATGCCGCTACGGTCATAGTCGGCCCACAGTGCGCCGAGCGCGTAGTCGCTGCCGCTGCCGTAGGCGTAGAAACGCGAAAACTCCTGCACTGTGCGGTGACCGGAGACGCCGAAAATGCCGTGCGCGTTGACGATCAGCACGTCCATGCGGGTGGACTCCAGGGCATCTTCCTTGTCTTCCTCCGGCATCAGGAAGTACTTCTCCTTGAGCGCCTGGTGCAGGCGGTTCCAGGTCTGGAAAATCTCCACCGGGTTCGACAAGCGACAATCGTTGCCCTGCTCGAGAAAGTAGTCGCGCAGGATCAGCTTGAACGTCGCGTTTCCAGTCACCGCGACGTAACTGTTGCCGATCTTGGTGATTTTCTCGCTGTTGGCAATGTATTTGGCGCTTTCCTTGCCTGCGCCCCACTTGGTGAGCGTATCGGCGGCAATAGCCGCAATTCCGCCTTTCTTAACTACCGTGATGGTTGTCATGGGATCTCGACTGTTCCAGGCCTGGGAATGGTTGAGGCAAATGGTGTACCGGCCCTATTTTGCCGTCCCTCTGTGACAGCGGGAAGGGCTTGCCGGTGGCCGTCTGCAGCCAGTCGGCGGGCGCTAGCGGCGGGTCCGCTTGGCGCCGAGGCGCAGTCGCAGCGCGTTCAATCTGATGAAGCCTTCGGCGTCGGCCTGGTTATAGGCGCCGCGGTCATCTTCGAAACTGGCGATGCGCGTGTCGAACAACGAGTCGCGCTTCGACTCCCGGCCAACAACTTGCACGCTGCCCTTATACAGTTTGACACGCACCGTGCCGTTGACCGGTCGTTGCGATTGGTCGATCAGTTGCTGGAGCAGTACCCGTTCCGGGCTGAACCAGTAGCCGTTGTAGATCATGCGCGCATAACGCGGCATCAGATCGTCTTTCAGTGCAATGACTTCCCGGTCGAGCGTGATCGACTCAATCGCGCGATGCGCTTTCAGCATAATGGTGCCGCCCGGTGTTTCGTAGCAGCCGCGCGACTTCATTCCCACGTAGCGGTTCTCGACTATGTCGAGCCGACCGATACCATGGCGTCCGCCGAGGCGGTTCAGTGTCGCGAGCACCTTGGCCGGTGTTAACTTCTTGCCGTTAACCGCGACAATGTCACCGTGACGGTATTGCAGCTCGACGGTTTGCGCCCGATCAGGTGCCTTCTGTGGCGACGTTGTCATGCGCCACATGGATTCTTCCGGCTCGAACGCCGGGTCCTCGAGAACGCCGCCCTCGTAGGACACGTGCAACAGGTTGGCATCCATCGAGTAGGGCGCGGCGCCTTTCTTCTTTTTGTACTCGACCGGAATGCCGTTTTTCTCGGCATAGGCAAGCAATTTCTCGCGCGACAGCAAATCCCACTCGCGCCATGGCGCGATCACTTTCACTTCCGGCATCAAGGCGTAGGCAGACAGTTCGAAACGCACCTGATCGTTGCCCTTGCCAGTGGCCCCATGAGATATGGCATCCGCGCCGGTCTCCCGCGCAATTTCGACCAGTCTCTTGGCGATCAGCGGTCGCGCGATCGAAGTGCCGAGAAGATATTCGCCCTCATAGACGGTGTTGGCGCGAAACATGGGGAACACGAAATCGCGCACGAACTCCTCGCGCAGGTCTTCGATGTAGATCTGTTTGACGCCAGCCATTTTCGCCTTGCGCCGGGCCGGTGAGACTTCCTCGCCCTGGCCAATGTCGGCAGTGAAGGTGACCACTTCGCAGTCATAAGTGTCTTGCAGCCACTTGAGAATGACCGAGGTATCGAGGCCTCCTGAATAGGCGAGAACGACTTTCTTGATTTTCTTCATGTTGCGCTGGTGTGGTCGCAGATTGATTTAGATCCTGCGTGAGCCGGACTCGGTCTTGAGCTCGCCATCGACCCACTCGCCTTCTACCGTTTCACCGTTGGGCGAGCGGTACGCGCCCCGGCCGTGCGGCTTGCCTTCTTTCCATTCGCCGTCATAGATGCTGCCGTCGGGATTCTGGATGATTCCTTTACCGTCCTGCAGGCTGTTTTTCCAGCCACCCTTGTAGCGCACTCCGCGGCGCGACACATAGGTGCCTTCGCCGTCGGCCCAGCCCATCTTCAATTCACCCTCGTAGCGCTCCTCGAGCTGACCGCCGATAAACCAGTCGAGGATGCCATTACCGTGGGCAAATCCGTCACGGCAACCGCCGCTCCAGCTGATCGACTCGTCTTGCTGTGGCATCGGGTTGTAGACTTTGCAGCCATTCTTGTCGGCGATGGTCGCAGTATCGCTGTTCTGTGCGTAGCCGGTTGCCGTCAAAAAGACGATGGCTGCGAAGAAAGTTGCTACCTGTTTGAATCTGAACATGCGTGACTCCTTGAACAAGCGTCCGGCCAGATGATTTGCAAGTTCACTCCGGCGCGTCGGCGTCAGTGAATGGATCGGGCTTGATCCATTTGCAGCGTGGTTCGATTTTGACGATGCGTTATCGCCTCGATAATTATTGGCCTCGATGATTATTGGCCCCGATCATTATTGGCATCGATCGATTCAATTTTGATCGATTCAATTTTGATCGATACGATCCCCGATCAGTACTCGTTTCGATCAGAATTGACCGGGATCAGTCATTGACCCGGTTCAGCAGCAGAAATTCCATCAACGCTTTTTGCGTATGCAATCTGTTCTCCGCTTCGTCCCAGACCACACTTCGCGGCCCGTCGATGACGTCGGCAGACACTTCCTCGCCGCGATGCGCCGGCAAGCAGTGCATGAACAACGCGTCGTCAGCCGCGACCGCCATCTTCGCCGCGTCGACCTGCCAGTTCTCGAAAGCGCGCACCCGCTCGGCATTTTCCGCTTCGAATCCCATGCTGGTCCACACGTCGGTGGTGACCAAATCGGCCCCGCGCGCAGCGTCCATCGGATCGGCGAAGCTTCGCACATGGCTGGCAGCGCAAGCGCCGAGCCGTTCCGGTGCCACTTCGAAGCCCGGTGGCGTGGACACGTGCAGCTTGAAGTCAAGCAACGCTGCCGCCTGCAGCCACGTGTTGCACACATTGTTCGAGTCACCGATCCAGGCCACTGTCTTGCCCCTGATCGAGCCACGCTTCTCGATATAGGTGTAGATGTCGGCGAGAATCTGGCACGGATGATAATCGTTGGTCAGGCCGTTTATCACCGGCACCCGCGAGTTCGCTGCGAAGCGTTCGATCATGCTCTGCTCGAAGGTGCGAATCATGACCAGATCGCACATGCGTGATATCACCTGTGCGGCGTCTTCCACTGCTTCGCCACGGTCCAGTTGCGAGTCTCGCGTATTAAGGTAGATGGCAGTGCCGCCCAGCTGATACATGCCCGCTTCGAACGACAGCCTGGTTCTGGTGCTCGGCTTCTCGAATATCATCACCAGCGTACGGTCCTGCAGTGGCCAGTACTGCTGGTATGACTTGGAACGCTCCTTGATGATGCGGGTGCGCTCGAACAGATAGCCGAGTTCGTCGGGCGACAGATCCCTTAGCTGCAGAAAATGTCTGACTGGTTGCATTACTCAGCTGTTTCGACGGCCGACGCAGCGGTAAAGGTGGTAATCAGCCCCGCCACGCCATCGACCAGAATCTGCACCTGTTCGTCGCTCAGGATCAGCGGCGGCAGCAGCCGCAACACTTTGTCAGCCGTGACGTTGATCAACAGTCCGGCGTCGAGACCACGCGCGACCAGTTCTCCGCATGGCTGCTCGAGCTCGATGGCAATCATCAAGCCCTTGTTGCGCAACTCCCGGATGCCGGGAACGCCGGATAGTTTTTCGCCCAGTGCGCGGACGATCTCGTCGCCGAGCGCGGTAGCCCGTGGCAACAGATTTTCTTCTTCGATGATTGACAGCGTGGTCATGGCGGCGACGCTGGCAAGCGGATTTCCGCCGAAGGTCGAGCCATGGCTGCCTGGCTGCAGCACCTCGGCGGCGGCACCGCGCGCCAGGCAGGCGCCGATCGGAAAGCCGTTACCCAGCCCCTTTGCCAGTGTCATGACATCGGGCTTGATGCCGCTGAGCTGGTGTGCAAACCATGCTCCGGTGCGTCCCATCCCGCTCTGCACTTCATCGAGCATCAAAAGCCAGTTGTTGCGATCACAGATTTCGCGCAGCGCCGGGAGGTAGTTGTCGTCCGGGATGTTGATACCGCCTTCGCCCTGAACCGGCTCGACCAATATCGCGACAATGTCGGGATTGTTGGCCGCGGCCAGTTCGACGGCGGCGACATCGTTGTAAGGCACGCGCGCGAAACCTGCCAGCAGTGGCTCGAAACCGGCCTGTACCTTGCGGCTGCCGGTGGCCGACAATGTCGCCATGGTGCGGCCGTGGAACGACTGTTCCATGACAACGATCGATGGCTTGCTGACATCTTTGCGATGTCCGTACAGGCGAGCTATCTTGATCGCGGCTTCGTTGGCTTCAGCGCCGGAGTTGCAAAAGAACACGTTATCCATCGCCGCAAGCGTGCACAAGCGCTCGGCGAGCTCTTCTTGAGCTTTGATGTGGTACAGATTTGAGCTGTGAATCAGTCGGCCCGCCTGTTCGCTCAGCGCAGCCGTAATCCGCGGATGAGCATGTCCGAGCCCGGTCACTGCAATGCCACACAGGGCATCGAGGTAGCGCTTGCCAGCGGTGTCCCACAGCCACGCGCCTTCGCCGTGGGAGAAGGTGATAGGTTGTCTACCGTAGGTCGGCATCACGTATTGCATGGACCACCTCTGAAAAAATCGCAGGGGAAAAAACAACACGGCGGCAACATGCCGCCGTGTCGAGATATCGATTCAAAAACTATACCGCTTCAACAACAATATTGTTTCAGTCGATGCTAATGAAGCTTTTAGCGAAATTGGCGCCCTGATGCAAGCGGTTCCCTTCACCCGTTGTCTGAAACGTTCAACTCTGGCGGCCGATGTCGTTTTGCTTGTGCATGTCCCCGATTCCAAGCAAAAAGCCCGCAGCGATGGCTGCGGGCCGGTTAACGCAGTTCAGCGGGAAAGCGTGATTCGCGGCCTACGACATCGCCTTGATGGCGGCCGACAGGCGGCTCTTGTGACGTGCCGCGGCATTCTTGTGAATGATGCCCTTGTCGGTGATCGAGTCGATGCGGCTCTGCGATGCGCGGAACTCGGCTTGCGCTGCCTGTTGGTCGCCTGCGCCGATACTCTTGCGCACTTTCTTGATCATGGTGCGCAACTCGGAACGCAGCGCGGCGTTGTGAGCGCGACGCTTTTCGGACTGTCTTGCGCGTTTCTTCGCGGAAGCGATGTTCGCCATTCGATTTCCTGTTACCGCCAACCGGGCGGTCAAAAAAGGGGCGTATGGTACTGTTCCAGAAGGAATTTCGCAAGCAGTCCAGGGGGGCATATCGGCGGTATGTCAGATGGTGTCACGTAAGCCTTTGGTTCCGGGTGATTTTCGCCGGAGTGCAGTCGTTGCTGGGCGGGCCGATCGGCTAGAATACCGGCGCAATTCAGAATCAAGGCGTCATTCAAAATCATAAGGCTATGAATCTGCTCAAAGCGCTGGCCACGGTCAGCAGCATGACGCTGGTGTCGCGGGTGCTCGGCCTGGTGCGCGACGTGGTCATCGCCCGCGTTTTCGGCGCCGGCCTGGCAACGGATGCCTTCTTCGTCGCGTTCCGCATCCCCAATCTGCTCAGAAGGCTGTTTGCGGAAGGCGCGTTTTCTCAGGCTTTTGTGCCGGTGCTCGGCGAGTACCGCACGGTTCGCGGCGACGCCGAGACGAAACTGCTGGTCGACCACGTCGCGACCTTACTGGCGACGGCTCTGATCGGTGTTTCGCTGCTGGGCGTGATTGCGGCGCCGTTGATCATCTACATCAGTGCGCCCGGTTTTGCTGCCGATGCCGACAAGTTCGAACTGACGGTCGCCCTGCTAAGGCTGACCTTTCCTTACATCCTGTTCGTCTCGCTCACCTCGCTTGCGGGTGGCATTCTCAACACCTGGAGCCGTTTCTCGATTCCGGCTTTTACGCCGACGCTGCTCAATCTTTCCTTCATCGTGTTTGCCCTATGGCTGGCGCCGTACTTCGACCCGCCGGTAATGGCGCTTGCCTGGGCGGTGTTCTGCGGCGGCGTGCTGCAACTGGCGTTGCAGATCCCTTTTTTGTGGCGCATCCGTATGCTGCCGCGCCCGGCCTGGCGACCGCGTGATGAGGGCGTGCGGCGCATCCTCAGGCTGATGGCGCCAGCAGTGCTCGGTGTGTCGGTGGCGCAGGTGTCACTGCTAATCAACACCATTTTCGCCTCGTTTCTGGTCACTGGCAGTGTGACCTGGTTGTACTACGCTGATCGTCTGATGGAATTGCCGGTCGGTCTGCTCGGTGTTGCTCTTGGCACTGTGTTGCTGCCGAACTTGTCGCGGCGTTACGCCGATGGCTCGGTTGAGGAGTACACACGTTTGCTTGATTGGGGTTTGCGCCTGACGGTGTTGCTCGCGGCACCGTGTGCAGTGGCACTGGCGGTGCTCGCGGTGCCGATTCTGGCAACACTGTTCAAGCATGGCGCTTTCGACGCGCAAGATGTACTGATGACGCGCCAGGCGCTGATCGCTTACAGCGTCGGACTGGTGGCGCTCGTATTGGTCAAGATACTGGCGCCGGCTTTCTACGCGCGCCAGAACGTCAAGACACCGGTGAAGATCGCGGTGATCACACTGCTGGCAACGCAGGCGATGAATCTCACGTTTGTCTGGACACTCAAGCATGCCGGGCTGGCGCTGGCGATTGCGCTGGCTGCCTGGGTGAATGCCGGGTTGCTGTACTGGAAGCTGCGTCAGCATGGCATATTCAAGCCACTTGCCGGTTGGCCGCTGTTCCTGCTCAAGGTCGCGCTGGCCTTGGCGGTGATGGTTGCGGTGCTGCTGTGGTTGGCCGCCGACAGCGATTTCTGGCTGCAAGCCGGTGTCTGGCAGCGAATCGAACGCCTGACACTGGTGGTTGTTGCCGGTGCCGCAAGTTACTTCGCCGTCTTGTGGTTGAGCGGCTTTCGCCTCGCTGACTTCAGCAAGCGGGTTAGCTGAGTGAGGCCGCGTTTCCTTGGCGCTTTCAGGCGGCGCCGCGCAGCTCGGCGTCGACTACGTCGCGCTGCAGATGCGGCGCGAACATGGCGATGAACTCATAGATGTAGCCACGCAGATAACTGTCCCTGCGAATGCCAATGCGTGTTGTGCTTGGCTCGAACAGATGGCTCGCATCGAGCGCGCGCAGGCGCTGGTCACGTTCCGGGCTATAGGCCATCATCGCGACGATGCCAATTCCCAGTCCCAGCTCGACATAGGTCTTGATGACATCGGCATCAATCGCGGTAAGCACCACTTCCGGCACGAGTCCGGCAGCGGCGAACGCCTTGTTGATCTGCGAGCGCCCGGTGAAGGCGAAGTCATAGGTGATGAGGGGGTAGCGGGCGATATCCTGCAGGGTCAGTTTCTTGACCTTGAGCAGCGGATGCCGTGGTGGTGTCAGCACGCAGCGATTCCACTGGTAGCACGGCAGCATTGCCAGGTCCTTGTAATGCTCAATCGCTTCGGTGGCAATGGCAATATCCGCCTCGCCCGTTGTGGTTAGCTCTGAAATTTGCGTCGGGCTTCCCTGATGCAGGGAAAGGCGTACGTTGGGAAACTTTTCGCGAAACTCCTTGATCACCGGCGGCAGCGCGTAGCGCGCCTGTGTGTGCGTGGTGGCGATGGTGAGGCTGCCACTGTCCTCGCGGGTGAACTCTTCGCCGATTTGTTTCAGGTTGCCGAGGTCATTGAGCACTTGATGCGCTTTGTCGAGTATGGCGCGCCCCGGTTCGGTGATTGCCACCAGCCGTTTGCCATGGCGCACAAAAATGTCCACCCCGAGTTCGTCTTCGAGCGCCCTGATTTGTTTGCTGATACCGGGCTGCGAAGTGAACAGCGCTTCCGCGGTTTGTGAAAGGTTGAGGTCGCGCTTGGCGACTTCGCAGATATAGCGCAGCTGTTGAAGTTTCATCTACCGGTCACGGGGCGTATTTGGTTAGGGGCGCTATTGGTCAGCGGGTCGATTGATCACTGCGGCGATTGATCACGTTCGCGATTAATTGCGGATGCGATGCAAGTGCCCTGAGGTTATTAAACAAGCGTCACTTATTCTAAACTGTATTGATTAGCCAGGGTTCGCCACCGCGGTGAATCGCGCCAAAAATGCCACTATCAGGCGAAAAACTGGCTAAAATTCAGCCCTTTCTAGAGCAGCGGGATTTTCACGATATGCGCGTGTTGCGACATGCGCCAGTGCGGGCCGAACGGCCGGTGGCGCTGACCATCGGCAATTTCGACGGCTTCCACCTTGGCCACAGAACCATGCTTGCTCGCCTGGTCGAGGTCGCGCGAGCTCGCAGCCTGGCGGCGGCGGTGATGACGTTCGAGCCGCAGCCGCAGGAATTCTTCGCACCCGATCAGGCGCCCGCGAGACTTACCAGCCTGCGCGAAAAACTGGAACTGTTGCAGGGTGCCGGGGTCGATATCGCGTTTGTGTGCCACTTCGACTATCGCATGGCGCAAATATCGGCTGAGAAGTTCGTCGAGCGCATCGTTCATCAGGCGCTGGATACGCACTGGCTGCTGGTTGGCGACGACTTCCGCTTTGGTGCAAGGCGTGGCGGCGACTTCGATTTGTTGGTGTCACTGGCACCGCGTTACGGATACGAAGTGGAGGCGACCCACAGCGTGCTCTTTGAGGGCAATCGCGTGTCCAGCACTGCAGTGCGGGCCTGCCTGCTGGCCGGTAATCTGGATGGCGCGGCGAAGCTGCTCGGCCGGCGTTATGCTATTTCCGGTCGCGTCGAGCACGGCGATGGAATAGGTACCGGATTCGGCTATCCGACTGCCAATGTGCGCCTCAACCGCCTCAAGTCGCCGTTGATGGGGATTTTCGTCGTTGAGGTAGATGGTCTTGGCGAACGACCCTGGCCGGGCGTGGCAAGTCTTGGCGTGCGTCCTACGGTGACCAGCCGCGGGCGTGCGGTGCTGGAAGTGCATTTGTTCGATTTCAGTGGCGACATCTACGGCAAGCGAATCGCTGTGCGGTTTCTTTCGAAATTGCGCGACGAGAAGAAATTCTCCAGCGTCGACGCACTGGTGGCACAGATGAACGACGATGCGCAACGTGCGCGTGACTACTTCGCGCAGCATGGCGTGTCACCCGCGGTGAACCTGAAAGCGGGTAACTGAAAGAATGGTATTGCGAGGCCGCCGACGAGTTGATGTCGGTTTTTCGCCAAGTATTTGCGCGACGACTGGACCGACACGGAAACACTGAATCTCTGGAAGAACGCAAGTTTGGATAAACGCGAAAACGATGTCTGAATACAAGAAAACCCTCAACCTGCCGGATACGCCGTTTCCGATGCGCGGCGCTCTGGCACAACGCGAACCGGTCTGGATCGAAGCATGGCACAAGAGTGGTCTTTACCAGCGCATTCGCGAGGCGTCCAAAGGCAGGCCTCGATTCGTCCTGCACGACGGCCCGCCGTATGCCAACGGCGACATCCACATCGGCCACGCAGTCAACAAGATCCTCAAGGACGTGATCGTCAAGTCGAAAACGCTGGCCGGCTTCGACGCGCCGTACGTCCCGGGCTGGGACTGTCATGGCTTGCCGATCGAGCACCAGGTTGAGAAGAAACACGGCAAGAACCTGCCGGCGGCGCAGTTTCGCAAACTGTGTCGGGAGTACGCCGCCGAACAGATCGACCGCCAGCGTAAGGATTTCATCCGCCTCGGCGTGCTCGGCGACTGGGGCAACCCGTATCGCACCATGGACTTTGCGACTGAAGCCGATATCATCCGCGCGCTCGGACGCATCAACGAAAACGGCTTCCTCTACCAGGGCGCGAAACCGGTGCACTGGTGCCTGGACTGTCAGTCGGCACTCGCCGATGCTGAAGTCGAATACGAGGACCGGACTTCCCCGGCGATTGATGTCGCGTTCCAGTTTGCCGATAACAAGGCGCTTGCTCGTGCACTGGGATTTAGCCACATCTACGAGCCGGCGTTTGCCGTGATCTGGACTACCACGCCGTGGACGTTGCCTGCCAACCAGGCGGTATCAGCTGGCGCTGATATCGAATACGCCCTGGTGCGCTTTTCTGCCGGGTTACTGCTGTTGGCAAGAGAACTTGTTGACAGCTGTATGCAGTCATATGGCGTTGACGATTACGAGGTAGTCGCCCAATTCACTGGCGACAAACTCGAGGGATTGCTGCTCGAGCATCCGTTCTATGAGCGCCATGTGCCGATCGTGCTCGGTGAACACGTCACGCTTGACGCAGGTACCGGGCTGGTACACACGGCACCGGCGCATGGCTTGGAGGACTTTGAAGTCGGCCAGCGCTATGAGTTGCCGGTCGACAATCCGGTTGGCGACGACGGCGCATTCTATGAAAGCTTGCCTCTGTTCGGTGGACAGTTGGTGTGGGATGCCAATGCCGCCATCATCGAGACGCTGAAGGAAAAACAGAAACTGATTCGTGTCGTTGACTATCAGCACAGCTATCCGGTTTGCTGGCGCCACAAGACGCCGATCATTTTTCGCGCGACGCAGCAGTGGTTCATCGGGCTCGATCGTGGCGACAAAACGCTGCGTGAGATTGCCGCGTCGGCGGTGGAGGCGACGGCGTTCTATCCATCGTGGGGTCGCGAACGGCTGGCGGGGATGATCGCTAACCGCCCGGACTGGTGTGTGTCGCGCCAGCGCGACTGGGGCACACCGATGGCGCTGTTCGTACACCGCGAAACCGGGGAGTTGCACCCGCGTACCGGTGAGTTGCTCGAGCAGGTCGCGCAGCGCGTTGAAAAGGAAGGCATCGAAGCCTGGTTCGCGCTGTCGGCTGAAGAACTGCTCGGTGCCGAAGCGAAGGACTGGAAGAAAGTGCCCGACACGCTCGACGTCTGGTTCGATTCGGGAAGCACCCACATGGCGGTGCTGGAACGCCGCGAGGAGTTGAGCAAACCTGCCGACCTTTACTTGGAGGGCTCCGATCAGCACCGCGGCTGGTTCCAGTCGAGCATGTTGACCGGCTGTGCTATCGACGGGCGCGCACCCTACCATGGCCTGCTCACACACGGTTTCGTCGTCGCCGGTGACGGGCGCAAGATGTCCAAGTCGCTCGGCAATGTCATCGCGCCGCAGAAAGTCGCCGGCACGCTTGGCGCAGACATCCTGCGCCTGTGGGTCGCTGCAACTGATTACTCGGGCGAACTGTCGATCTCCGACGAAATCCTCAAGCGCGTCGTCGAGAGTTACCGGCGCATTCGTAATACTTTGCGGTTTCTGCTTGCCAATCTCAGCGACTTCGATCCCGAGGCGCACGTGCTCGAGCCTTCCGATTGGCTCGAGATCGACCGATACGCGGTGCAAATGACCGCGCGTATGCAGCGGCAAATGGAACGCGACTACGAACGCTTCGAGTTCCATCTTGTGGTGCAACGTCTGCAGACGTTTTGTTCCGAGGATCTCGGTGGTTTTTATCTCGATATTCTCAAAGACCGGTTGTATACTGCCGGCGCCGATTCGCGGCCGCGTCGCGCAGCTCAGAATGCGCTCTACCACATCACCCATAGCTTGCTGCTACTGATGGGGCCGGTGCTGTCGTTCACTGCTGATGAGGCGTGGCCGATCCTCACCGGCGACAGCGATGACAGTGTCCTGCTGCACACCTGGTACCAGTTCCCGGATACCGGCGATGATCTGTTGCCGCGTTGGGACCGTTTGCGCGAATTGCGTTCAAAGGTACAGAAGAAACTCGAGGATATGCGCGCCGCTGGGCAAATTGGTTCGTCGTTGCAGGCGGAGGTAAATATCTCCACCGGTGCAGGCGATGCTGGTCGCTTGCTGCAATCGCTTGGTGATGATCTGCGTTTCGTGCTGCTGACTTCCAGCGCGACTGTCGACACATCGGCGCCTGACTCTGAGATCGTCGTTGATGTCATGCCCAGCACTTACGCGAAATGTGAGCGCTGCTGGCACTACCGGGCCGACGTCGGGCATGACGAAGATCATCCGGGTATCTGCGGGCGTTGCACTTCGAACCTGTTCGGGCTGGGTGAGTCGCGCAGCTATGCCTGACAGCGGTGGTCGCGCGAACATGAGTGTGACGGTGAAATGGTTGGCGCTTGCCGCGTTGCTGGTAGTGCTCGATCAACTCACCAAATACCTGGCGGTGAAGATGATCGACCCGGACGTGGCCGTACCGCTGTTGCCATTCTTGTCGCTTGTACTGACCTATAACACCGGCGCCGCTTTCAGTTTTCTGGCCGGTGCCGGAGGATGGCAGCGCTGGTTTTTCGTGCTGATTGCAGTCGGCGCCTCCGTGCTGATCACGTGGATGCTGCAACGGCATCAGCGCGACAAATTTCTCTGCCTGGGGCTGACGCTGATACTGGCCGGTGCCGTAGGTAATCTGATCGATCGTCTGACGATCGGCGCCGTCGTCGACTTCATACTGGTCTACTGGAGGCAATACCATTGGCCGGCATTCAACCTGGCTGACTCCTGCATCACCGTCGGTGCGGCGATGTTGATTTGGGATGGATTTGTGCGCTCGCGATCACGAGCGGCGAGCGGGTGAGGCGTGAGGAGTGAGGGGGCACGACGGAAGGGAAGAGCAGGGGCCCCGCTTGCGGGGATGCGACCCCTGCAGGCGTGCACGGCCTCCAC
>CP070643.1:3110507-3123739 GCA_020354125.1 Betaproteobacteria bacterium
GGAAGTTGCGCCCAGCGCCGCAGTTGTTCACGGCGGGCACCCTCCCAAGTTGTGAGGCTCCAATCAATATTGTCGCTTTCAGAATTACTCATCAGGGAGTTCGTCGGTTAATTTGCTGAGCTGCTCAATGTCGTTGAGGTCTTCTGGTCGTCCGACCTCACGCTTCATCTTAATCAATGTAGGCAGCGAAACGAAGCGCACGGCGACTGTCCCATAAAGCGGTTTTAGAAGTGCGCGCTCATATTCTTCTTCGAACGAGAAAGGTTCGTCAACAAATACATCAACTGGTGTTTCACGATGCGAGTCACTCCAGAATTGCAGGACCTGCATGCCCTTGTCTTCCAGCCACTCTCGCCGTTGCGCGGCATCCGCGAACTGGCTCGCAGTCACCGGCACGGACGGCTGATAACCCAACTTTTCCAAGGCCGAAAATGCTCGTGAAATATTCTCGGGAACAAGTTGTATTACCAGGTCAAGGTCTTTGGTAAAACGAAGAACACCGTGGGCATTCACCGCAAGCCCCCCGGCAATAAGATAGCGAACGCCTTCAGCTTCCAGCGTCTTGGCAATCATCTCGAAACTCGCAAGTCTCATAGGCGTATGGTACCGGCTCGGGCTACTTTCACGAAGATCGTCATCTAACAGTTTGCTGAAAAGGCTACTGCGCAGCTCGATTGCTGCGTCGCGTGCTCACTTACTCCTCGCCTATCTAGTTGATATGTCTCGTCGTTCGCGGCGCGGCTCCTTACACTCGGGCTGCTCGCTACACTTTTTTCAGCAAACTGCTAAAGGATCGAATCGAAGTGCCGTCGCATTCTATGCACGTCGGGAGCTATACCGGTGAACAATCGGAACGCTTCGGCCGCCTGAAATACCGCCATGCCGCCACCATCGAGCGTGCGGCAACCAAGTGCGCGCGCCACTCTTAGCAATTCGGTCTCCAGCGGAAAATAAACAATCTCGGCAATCCACATTTCAGGTCGCAGCAACGTTGCAAGCAATGGCAAGCCCGGATGGCTCGCCATGCCAGTTGGTGTGGCGTGAATCAAGCCTTCTGCTTTGGTCATGGCCGATTCGAGGTCGGAGACCGCGGTAACTCTTCCACTCTCAAACTGGGCGTTCAAATTTTCCGTGAGCTGCTTTGCACGGTCTTGATCGCTGTCAAAGATGGCGATTTGCTCGACCCCCAACTTGAGTACGGCGTATGCCGTCGCCGCTCCGGCACCACCAGCACCAAGTTGGACAACGTTGCGCAGCGACGCGCCAGGAAGGCCGTGCCGGAAACTCTCAGCAAAACCTGACCAGTCGGTGTTGTGTCCGATGCGCTTACCATCGCGCAGTACCACCGTGTTCACAGCGCCGATACTGCGGGCGTCCTCAGACAGCTCCGTTAGGTGTGAAATCACAGCCTGCTTACATGGGTGCGTGATGTTTAGCCCGGCAAAGCCTTCCTGCTCTGCTTGCGATAGCAATTCCGGCAAGGCGTCGAAACCAACGCCGAGTACGTCCAGATCGAACAATCTGTACTGGTAATCCAGACCGTGGGCCCGTCCTTCGCGCTCGTGCATAGCCGGAGCGCGGGAAGCCTGGATACCTGCGCCAATGAGTCCGACGAGGACTGGCCAGTCTGACGAAGTCATAAAGCTTGACGTCGATCAACGGTGATTGAAAACGAGATGATAGCTGGGCCCTTTTTTCCGTGCGCCGACTTAGAATGCCCGGCATGCGCAATGCGTTGCCCTGTAAACGAACAGAAGAGCCCATGCGTTGAAAGATACCAATAGCCGGCCGACGCTGGACAAGCGTCGGCTCCTTCAGCCTGGCACGACACCTTTATCTATGGAGATTGACATGAACCGGAGATTGATATGAACCGATGTGTAATTCGGCAAGCCCTATTAGGGATATGTTTGTTAGCTGCCGCACCTCTGGTGCTGGCCGACAATCATCACATGATGGACCACCACGACGGTGATCGCGGTATGCATCACGACGGCGGCGGTCGTTTCGGGCCGGTAAAGCGCGCTGAAAAGCACCTAAGTGAACTGGAACAGAAGCTCAACCTGAAGAGTGATCAGATGGCTGCCTGGAAAACCTATTCTCAAGCGGTCATGGGGCACGCCAAAGACAGGGAAACGCGTATGAAGAAGTTTCGCGGACGGCGCGGATCGATGCACAGCGATGCCGACACTGCAACCAAACTAGAGCGCGCTTCACAATGGATGCGCGCCGGTGCCGACCGGCTTGAGCAGATGGCCAAAGACACTCGCACATTTCAGACTGTGCTAACCACCGAGCAGCAGACGATTTTCGACCTTTACTGGCAGGTTCATTCGCCTCGCAACAGGTGGGAAAGGCACCACCGTCGTTGGTGAATCTCTAGTTTCCGAGCGTCGCTAGCGCAAACGAATCTTTAGCGCTGCCCGTCCGCATGGACGGGCAGCTTGTTTTGATTAGTGAAGCGTGGCGCGAAACAGCGCGCGCATCAGCACCGTTGTTTCAGCAATTCGATCGAAGCGTTCGTTACTGTCACGTGCGTCGCGCGCAACCCAGGCGAGCGCAAGCAATGCGTCGTACGCTGTTTCGACGAAAGCCGGCGCACCGGGGACCGGATCGGTTGCCTGCATGGTTCTGCGCGACGGAGCGACTTTTTCGACGCTGAACGCGGCCTCGGCATCCCAACCAGTCATTGCAATGTGGAATACGCGTGCCGCAGCATTGCGCCCCCACATGCGCCTTACCGAGCCATCCACCCACGTAACCAACTGATCGCGCGTCACCAGTTTTCCATGCCAACTTGCCAGACCAGTGCGTTCGATCCGGGCGGCCTCGACAGCCTGGCACACGGTTGGCACCAGATCATTCAGGCGTGTAGGAATGCGATGCCCAACCTTCGACTCCAGCCGCGTAACGCCGACGGCGAATTCGCTGCCGGACTCGAGTTGTTTCCACACCAGCCGCAGCCGTAACCCTCCCCCATTAACGCTGTTGTACACCAGAACGCGTAAGGCCAAAGGCTGACCATCGCCGGGATCAAATTCGAGGTCTCTGGGCAGCGACACCTCGACTAACATGCGAGCGCCGAAGTTAGTGAGGTCGAGCTCGGCTTCGGTAATTGCGGGGTCGGCCTGCACAGCGCCCAGCGCGCGTTCGAGGTTTTCGATGACACGAGCGTGCGGAAACAGCTGATAGCGCCGGTTCACGACACCGACGGGCATCTCGAGCAAACCAACGCCCGGGCCGGCGCGGCGCAGGACCACATCGAGGTGCGCCTTGTCATCGAGATGCGCCTTGTCATCGAGATGCGCCTTGTCATCGAGATGCGCCTTGTTATCGAGGTGCGCCTTGTCGGCCTGAATCTTGTCACCCCCGATCGTAGCGTGGTCTTGATTTGTCAAGGCCCGACGATCGAACCCAGGGACCAATGCGGCCAGGTCACCCAAGTTGCCGCGGTAGTTGCGCAAGTCGTTGCGTGCTGACCAGGCATCGGCCTTGGCACGGAGATCTGAGATCTCGGATTTTTGCTTCTGTTGAATGCCGGCAATCGCCGGATTGACGATTTCACCCATAGCCGCCTCCTTTTGAGCAGATGGAGGCAGTTTGCGCTGGTCAGTGGCTCACTACGTGAGCCAGCCGGAAGAAATAAGCAGCAAACCAGATCAGAAGTGTGAAAACGTTCAAACTTCAGCGATAGTCCTGCTTTTCTCGATCAATTTGTTATTGTTCGTTCAAGAGCCTCCTGCACGCTGACCGATCAACGCCTCGACATCGGATATCAACTCCGAAACCAAGGCGGACAACTCGTCTATAGTGGACCGCTCTACTTCCAAATTGCCTTCGTATTCGGCCAGATTACGCTTACGATGGGCAACGTCCAAAACGCGCCAGCGTTGAGCGGGCCAACCGAAAGCGTGGGTAAGGCACTGAAAGACGATGTAGCGATTCTCGCTACGGTAACCGTGCCAGCGAAGCGCCGCCAGCACTGTTGTATGCGCAACATTGTAAGCACTGGTGAAACGCCCTTCGACCGAAACCGCGCCGAGACCAGCGTCACGCAACCGGCTGCGAGCCAGCGCCAGCATGCGTTGTGTCTCGGCATCATTGCGGGGCTCGGCCTTCAGTTGCCGGGCACTCACCAGTCTATCGAGGGCGGGGTGACTCATGCAGATTTCCCATTAAGGCAAGCACCGGCTGAGCGAGCACCCGGTTTACGAACGAGTCCGGTTCAGCGCGACGCTTTGCAAATTCGGCGGTCGTGTATAGCGTTGGATTAATCTTGCGGCCAAGTTCCTCCTCGAGTGGCGCAAGCACTTCCAGCACACGGCTTAGTGTCAGCCGGTTACCCACGAGCATCACGTCAAGATCGCTTTGCGCTGTTTCGGATTCTTTCGCGTACGAGCCGTAAATCCATGCGCCTTTAAGATTGAAGGTAAGGACAGCAAGCGCGTCACGCAGCAGCGGTTCTGCTCCCAACACCTTACGCGTGAGTGCAATCAACTCCATATAGACCGGGCTACTCGGGTTGGCGCGAAAGCGGCGTAAGTTACCCACCCGCTCAGAAGTTACCAAGCCCGCATCAGCCAGGCGATTGAGCTCGCGCTGCAGCGACGCACTGCCCAGGCCCGTCAAGCGGCGCAGTTCATTCAGATGAAACTCGCGCTCGGGCTGACCAAACAAACAGCGATAAACGCGGGCTTGGCTGTCTGTGAAAAGCGCTCTGGATATCGACATGGCCAAATATTAGCACGATCATGCCAATATTTAGCATGATCTTTTCGGCTATCGATAACGCCGTGTTTATTCACCCGTAAAGATTGTTCGGTTTAGCTTTGGTTTGGAGGTCGGGCAGTTGGAACATGTGGAGCCGGCAGGCCTCACCCATTGCCAAATTGACGATTTCACCCATGACCACCTCCTTTTGAGCAGAGGGGGGCAGTTTGCGGGTGTCAGTGGCTCACTACGTGAGCCAGCCCGGAAATAAACGATATATCGGGCCAATCCGACCACGTCGCCAGTGCCAAAAGCATAGCAAGCAGCTGATAAACAGAAGAATTCTGATCTGACCATTCGGCGGCCAGAGCACGTAGGCGTCGCGGCAGGACGCCTCGGAATTCGGCCGACCCTACTAGACGCCGACTGAGTCGCCATTCTGTAATCTATCTGTAAGGTCACCTAGTTTATTGTCAATGCTGGCCAACTTACGTGGACGATTTCCGAAGTAACGGCCGAACCTCCATTCACCCAAGTGAGATAGCCATGACACTCTCAACGTCTTTACTACGAGAATTTGGTCGAACGATTGTGCCGCTACTAGCCATCACCGCTATTTCTTCTCCGCTCATATCGTATGCTCAGCAAAAGTACAAAATCGATGTATCGCCACCTCAGCAAAGCCGCTACGTGAAGGAACACATCATTGATGCCGGTGATGCGCCAGGACATCAATTACGCATCGTGGAAATAGAGAAAACCTACACCAGCAATCATCCAGTCGTGAAAGGCGTGAAGATCACGGACGTGCGGCAATGGGCTTTCACCAACTACACCAATGGAATCGGCCCAGTAATCTTCTATGAGACTTGGTCAGATGGACGCGGAAATACATTCTTCGTTGAAGGAACGTCTGAAACCCAGAGCCAAATTACTGCGACTGGATCTCGGCGCGGCACGTCAAGCGGGTCAGGCCGAATTACTGGAGGAACCGGCAAGTTCGCAACAATTCAAGGGATACTGGCCGGGCATACTGAGTTCGATTCCGATCCGAAAAATGGATACAACCGAAATAACACCAATATAGAGTACTGGTTTCGCAACTGAGCGCGTGGGGGCGCCATCAACCACCGTGGATATCTTGACCCATTGGTGAGAACTTCACGCGCTGGCCGCGGCGCAGCTGCTCGACGGGGTAGTGGGTGCCACGCCAGTCGATTCCGCCGTTGCGAAAGCATTTCCAGGCCGAGCGCAGCATGATCAGCGACACAAATACGGAGCCAATGGGTAGGAACAAATAGGCCAGAATGTCTCGGGGTGTTTTGCGCGGCATGGTCAACGCCGCAAGTAATGTCGCACCAAATGCAGCGGAGCCTGCTCCAACCAGGATAGCGTTATCCGTGTAGAGGCCTAGTACAAGACTAAGTGGTGGAAAGATAATCAGAGACCACAGCGCAAACACCGTCAGAACCTGCCGCAAGTAACTGTAATTTGCGCCCGGACCAAAGCTGTTCTTTTCCAAACCGCGGATCATCGCCCACAGGCTTTCATACCACGGCACACGGATTTGACCGTCAGCATTGAGCAAGCGAGTCCGCGCGCCTGCTTTTTTGAGCATCAAGCCGAGGCCGATGTCATCGCCCGGTTCCATGCACAGCCACTCGAAGCCCGGAGTGCGTTTAAAGGTCTCCGCTTCAACCAGGTTGAAGGCACCGACACCGATCGGCCATTTGCTCTTGTTCCGATTGACTTCAGCCAACCGACCGGCCACACAGAACAACAGGAAGAATGAGCGGATGGTGACGTCCAGCCAGAACGCAGAAAACGTAGTCAATTCGGGAAGGCAGGCTACATGATTGAGTTTGTGATGGATCGCGTAGCCAACTGCGCGTCGCAATGCACCCGGCTGAAAATAGACATCGGCGTCACTGAACAAGTACCACTCGCCGTTTGCGTGACTAACACCCTGATGTAAGGCGTGGACCTTGCCGAGCCATCCCGCCGGCAGGTCTGTGACGTGCACGGCCTTGACACGCGGATCGGATGCGGCGAGACGTTCAATAATCTCACCTGTCGCATCGGTCGAGCGGTCGTTGATCAGTACGATTTCCAAGTGCGGATAATCCTGTTCAACGACCGACATCAATGCCGCTTCGAGGTGATCTGCTTCGTTACAAGCGGGAATGATGACGCTGAGTAACGGCCACCCGGTCTGCTCGGTCGGCAGACATACACCGACTTCCCGCAGCAGCGGCATGGCCCGCGTTGACACGTACATGTAGATCAACACAATGACCCACAGGGCGCAAAGCAAGACCGCGGTAATGTTGATCCAGACCGAGGACATCTGTTGCCAGTGTTACTGAAAGCCTTCTGTATCTGTTTGGAGCAGAAAGAGCAACAGACGTTCCCGCAGCCCGAGTACGTCCCTGCCGTGCAAGAGGGTCTTCAGCACGAATCGGCTACGACCCCGTTTAGGTTGCGACCCCGATGGAAGTCGAAGTGGCAATGCACCATGTTGTGCCTGTTCTCTAGAACGAGAACAGCCCGGTGCGGTGCACAGCACCGAGTGCACTAAGCAGCAATCAGAGCAGGATCTGAATCACACCGTAGTCGAATTGAGGCAGGTGGCAAGGAAGTGCTGGCGCCATTCGTCCCGCATCGGCAACGCATTCGCGTTGCGGGATTTCCAGATCGACATTGCGTCGTAACCGAACAAGGCGGCGTCCTCGAGAAAACCACGCTCTGCTTCGGTATCGCCTTCTTCGGTCAGAAGGTAGAGCTTCTCGCGTCCGATTCGTCTGTCGTTTTTCATCATGTCGACCAGGACGTCTCTGGATATGAACTCCACGTCGCGAGAAGCGCCACGCATATATTGCGTTGCCCCATACATTGCGTTCCGGGCCCAGAAGGAGCATCGGGCATTGTCACCCATATTCGCGATCCGGTCACCGAATGCGACGGTTGAGAAAAGCAATCCAAACACCATCACCATGACTCTCATGCTTGCGCCCTCCTTTTGCTAGTGAGCATGCATTCAGTACCGGCTCGCGTTCTCGTCGGCAGCTGACTTGTAGCTGATCCAGCCGTTCCTCCAACGTGCCAGACCACAGTTGTGGCTGCGGTTTTCATAAGCAACACGCTGAACCGCCGGCTGAAAGCTGGCCTGGTTGATCATCGAGTAGAAAGCAGCACGGTAGACACGGGACAGATGTGCAGAGAGGAAGCGAACTGCGAAAGCTTCGAACTCGTCCGCTTCTTCACGCGTTGCCCAGCCGCAGGTGTGCGCGGTTTCGGCAAGCCAATAAAGCTGCGTGATTTCCTGCACTGCCGCCGAGTACTGGTATCTCGTTTCGGCTGGCCCGGCATGAGCAGCCAAAGCGATTCCGCTGAGGACAATGCCAACTACGGTATTGCACAGTGAACGTCGGTAATGCATTTGCCACCCCCATTCAAACAACCCGTACCACTTCTACGACCGTCCGAGTCGAGAACTTGAGGCTGGCAGCGTGTCGGCAGGCTATCGAGCGTTCCGGATGCAATGTCGCATGCTCGCTTGCTCCTGCCCAATTTTTCTGATGTGTCTTGTTACTCGCTATGCATTACGAACCATCCGGATCGTTCGCAAACCTGGTCACTTACTATCTGGCCAGAAGTGCGCGATCTCGGCGCTTATGCCAAATGAATGCAAATTCCGTGCGCGGCAAAGGCCACAAAAAAACGCTACGTTAACAAGCAACTACATGTTGTGATGGGAAGCGAAGCAGTCTTATGCGCGATATTGGTGCGCGGCTGCGCTCAACTGTAGTGCGACCCGTTCGCGCAATTCCGGCGGTGACAGGACCTCGACTTCAGCGCCGTGCTTGAGGATGTCCATCATCAACTCCGGGTCCTGGCTGTAAGGCACTTCCAAGATATAACGACCGGCTTCGTCAAAACTGGAACGCTGCTGCGGGTGCCACTCTTCCGCTGCGACCCAACGCGCTCGCTGTGATGAAAAGCGCAGCTTTGCCCATTGCACTTTTTCACCGGAGAAAATGCCGTAACCCGCACCCAGCAAGCGATCGAGGTCATCTTCCGGCACCTCAATGGCAGACTCATCGAGTACACGCGCACCCTCCACCGCATCGAGCGCGAAGCTGCGCACGGCTTCGGCTGAATGGCACCAGGCATCGAGATACCAGTTGTCGCGATAGTGAACCAGGCGCTGCGGCGAGACGTCGCGATGCGTCAACTCGTCACGCGAGCGGACAAAATAATCGAGATGTAGCCGGCGCCGATTCATCAGCGCCAGTGCAATCTGTTCAAAGAACCTGATGTCGCGGCTGCGCGAGCCCATGTGCAACACACGAATGCGCTTGCGTACTTCGTCGGCCGAATGACTGGTTGATTCAATCAGTGACGATAGCCGCGCCTTGAGCGGTTCCAGACGCGGGCCGAGCAGACCCGGCTCGATTTCCTTGAGCAAGCTCTCCATCGACAACAACGCCAGGATTTCGGACTCATTGAACCAGAGCCCTGGCAGTTCGTATTCGGGTGCACCTGAGTGCTGTTCGACGAAACGGTAACCACCCGCCTCGCGGTCCCACTCTATGGGCGCGTTTAGCCGGTCGCGCATGTACTCAAGATCGCGCTTGAAGGTTGCGCGCGACACGGAAAGATCATCGAGGAAACGATCGATGGTGACGACCCGGTTGTCACGCAGCAAACGATCGATTCGGTAAAAACGTTCGGTGCGATCCACGACTTGGCAGAGTGCCGATGAGTTAGCCGTTCTTTTTGCCGAACAATCGTCTCACCGCGTCCTTGATTACACCCCACAGCAACGCCAATGCATTCAGAGACGTTTCGGGAGGCGCAGCGGCTGCCGTCTGCTCTTTTGTCCCGCCCGCGGCTGGCGTCTCGCTGCCGACTTCCTGAACACGTTTGGCGAAATTGCCGGCGAACTGCTTGAGAATCTGATCGGCAACCGGGACGATCATGCGTCCGCCAAAGGTCGCGGCCTTACCCGTCATTGATACTTCGCTGCTGCCGACCAGGTTCGATTTGTCCTCATCCCCGGTTTCGATGCGCGCGGTCAAGTCCATGCTGGCCCCTGATGATCCGCTGCGGTCGGTACCCTTGCCAACCATGCGAAGCGTCATGTTGGCCGGGTCAACCTCAAGCACCTCTATCGTGCCATTGAAGGAAAGCGTGGCCGGACCGACTCGCGACGTCACCGTACCTTTGTAATGCGTGTCGTCGACACGCTCGGTGATCTTCGCGCCCGGCATGCAGGCGGCAACCGCTTCGATGTCTTGAAGAAAACGCCAAGCGGCATCGGCCGGCACCGGCATGGGAAAGGTCTTTTCCAGGTTAACTTTCATAGGCTTTATTCAGTCGCTGGTCGTAGCTCCCCCGAAGGATGTGGCGGAGCAAAGACAGCAGCTTTTCACGGACTATAGCAACTTACCACGTCAGCCGGCCATCGCTGGCGCCAGACAATGCCATAATTCGCCCGAGAACCCCGGAATACGCCGTGAAAATCGCTAGTTTCGCTGACTGCCCGTTTGCTGAAGTCTGCGCCGATGAGCGCACAAATTTTCGTCCGCTAATCGTCCCGACCGCGCCGAAGTGAACGACCCCAAGACATCGATTCGCCCCGCGACTTGGACCGGCCAGGCACTGCAACGTCGTGAAGATGCGGCGCTGCTGACTGGCGCCGGGCGCTATGCCGATGACCTCGGCATCCGCCCGGGAACACTGCATGCAGCATTTCTGCGATCGCCCTACGCGCACGCGCGTATCAAATCGATCGACTATAGCCGGGCACTGGCCCACGAGGGCGTGCGCTGCGTGCTCGTCGGGTCCGACGTTCGCGGCTGGGCGAGACCGTTCGTGGTCGGCGTCAAACAACCCATGGAGCACTGGTGTATCGCGGTCGACAAGGTGCGTTACGTCGGCGAGCCGGTAGCGGTTGTCGTGGCACAGAATCGTTACATCGCTGAAGACGCACTCGACCTGATTCAGGTCGACTACGAACCGATCGATGCAGTGGTGGATACTGAAGCCGCAATAGATTCTAGCGCTCCGGTATTGCATGAGGCAGTCGGATCCAACGTCGTGAGCGATCGCCAGTTTGTGTATGGCGAACCAGATACCGTGTTCGGCGCCGCGCAGCACCGCGTAAAAATCAAGATTCGCTATCCGCGCAACTCATGTACCCCGATAGAGACTTACGTGGTAGTCGCGGAACATGGTAGCGAAGGTGATTACGACGTTCTGTCCAACTTCATGGGGCCATTCTCACTGCACGCAGTGATGTCACTGGCACTGCAAATCCCGGCGGCAAAACTGCGTTTGCGCATGCCACGCGACGGTGGCGGCAGTTTCGGTGTCAAGCAAGGTGTGTTTCCCTACATTGTTGCCTTATGCCTCGCCGCACGCAAAGCCGGCGCACCGGTCAAGTGGGTCGAAGACCGGCTCGAACATTTGGTCGCGGCCACCTCGTCGACCGGCCGGGTCAGCGAGCTCGAAGCCGCAGTCGACGATAACGGGCGTATCAAGGCACTGGCTTATGACCAACTGGATGACTGCGGTGCTTATCTGCGCGCACCGGAACCGGCCACCTTTTATCGCATGCATGGCTGCCTGACCGGTGCCTACAAGATAGCGAATCTGAAAGTACGCAACCGTGTGGTACTGACCAACAAGACACCGGCAGGCCTGGTACGCGGCTTTGGCGGACCGCAGGTGTACTTCGCACTCGAACGGCTGGTGCAACGCATTGCTGTTGAACTGCAGCTCGATCCGCTCGAGGTGTACCAGCGTAATTTTGTTGCTGCCGGCGATTTTCCTTTTCGCACAGCAGCCGGTGCGCTCTTGGACTCTGGCGACTATCACGCCACACTGCATCTGGCCGGCCAGCGCGGCGATCTCGCCGAGCTTTTGAAGAGGCGTGAGGCCGCTCGCACCGAGGGGCGACTCTACGGTATTGGTTACGCGGCAATCGTCGAGCCGTCGATTTCCAACATGGGTTACATCACCACGGTGATGACCAAGGAGGCGCGCGCCAAGGCAGGCCCGAAGAATGGCGCAATCACCAACGCTACCGTGAGTATCGACCTGCTCGGCGCAGTGACGGTGAGCGTTGCGTCGGTTCCACATGGTCAGGGGCACATTACCGCCCTGGCGCAAGTGACAGCAGATGTATTCGGCCTGCATCCGGATGAGATTACCGTCGACGTCGAACTGGATACGCGCAAGGACGCCTGGTCAGTCGCCGAAGGCAATTACTCGAGCCGCTTTGCCGGCGCTGTGTCCGGTACGGTGCATCTGGCTGCCTGCAAATTGCGCGACAAACTCACGCGCATCGCTGCAGCACAATTGAAGTGTGATGCCGCTGATGTCGTGTTCGCTGGCGGCAAGGTTTTTTCGCACGCTGCGCCTGATAAAACGCTGGCGTTTACGCGCCTGGCCAGCGGGCCTCACTGGGCACCGGGCC
Organism: Betaproteobacteria bacterium; assembly: GCA_020354125.1. Classification (GTDB taxonomy): domain Bacteria; phylum Pseudomonadota; class Gammaproteobacteria; order Burkholderiales; family Eutrophovitaceae; genus SG8-40. The sequence goes on from CP070643.1 coordinate 3,122,701, forward strand.
AGTTACCAGATGGTGTTGCGCCCGGGCTACATGAAACGGCGATCTGGACACCGGAACAACTCGGACCACCCGACGAGAACGATCGCATCAATACCTCCGGCGCGTATGGTTTTGCTTTTGACATCTGCGCGCTTGAGATCGAACGCAGCACCGGACGAGTGCGCATTGACCGTTACGTCACAGCGCACGACGCCGGCACACTGCTCAATCCAGCACTGGCCGACGGACAGATTCGTGGTGGCTTCGCGCAAGCAGTCGGTGCCGCATTGATGGAAGAGTTTGCCTACCGGCCGGACGGTTCATTCGCTTCGGGCACCTTTGCCGATTACCTGGTGCCGACCGCGGTGGAAATTCCGGACCCGGTCATCGCACATATGGAAACGCCATCACCGTTTACACCGCTCGGGGCGAAAGGCATCGGCGAAGGCAACAACATGAGTACGCCGGTGTGCATCGCCAACGCCATTGCCGATGCGCTCGGGCCAGACGTCGACCCGCAGGCGATCGAGTTGCCAATGACGCCGTCTCGGATTATCGAACTCATTACGCCAGCGGAGAAGCGACCCGTGCAAGTTGCACCGGCTGCGCCGATACACGGTAAGCAATTTGCCACGTCGGGTAGTATCACCATCGCTGCACCAGTCGAGGCGGTCTATCGTGTGCTACACGATCCACAGCAACTTGCCTCAGTGATCCCCGGTTGCCGCGAGCTGCGGGCCGTTTCCGATAATCGTTACGTCGCTGATATGACCTTATCGGTGGGGTTGGTTAAGGTCGGATTTCACGCTGATATTTCTGTGGTGGACGAAGAACCGATGCGGCGCATGCGGCTCGCTGGAAAAGGCAGCGGCGCGCTCGGCACCGCCGAGGGCGATGGGCGCATTACGTTGACTGAAGTACCGGACGGTACGCAACTCGATTATGAATACGCGTTCTCGCTAAGTGGAAAAATCGTCGCGGTGGGCGCGCGCCTGATCGAAAGTGCAACCGGAGTTGTGCTGCAACAGTTGTTTACGCGGCTGGGACATGTGGCCGGGGC
>CP070643.1:3123839-3150833 GCA_020354125.1 Betaproteobacteria bacterium
CAATTATTGGCGGCTTTCTCGGATACGGCAAAGGTCTCCGGCAGTGCCAGCGGCAGCGGCAGCTTATCGGCGCAGTCGGGCAGTATCGATGGTCTGCTCGATCGCCCCTCCGTGAGGGCAAACTTCACCGTCAAGAAGGGCACCGTTGACGGCGTGGATCTGGTGCGCGCCTTGCAGGCAGGCCGTTCTGGCACCCAGGGTGGATCGACGCGCTTCGAAGAACTCACGGGCGAGGTCACGGTCGCCAACGGTCGCTTCAGCTACCGCAATGTTCAACTTGCTGCAGGTATTCTCTCGGCGCGCAGCAACTTCAATATTTCGAGCAATCAGGATCTGAGCGGACGCGTCAGTGTGGCGTTGCGCTCACCGGCGCAACGTCTAAGTGCTAACCTGAACGTGACCGGCAACCTTAAAGGCGCGACGCTCAGACCCTGAGCATCCCGCTGCTGTAGCGGCTTACCAGGAAGTTCGTGTGTCGCTAGTTCTTCTTTCCCCCGGGACTTTTCTCAAGCGAGATCATCCGGCGTGTCGATATCACGCAAGATACCGGGATCGTCGTCGCAGGCAATCAAACGACACTCGTTGGCATGGCGCCGCACGACCTCGCGTGCACCCTCGTCACCAGTGATCGCCATCAGTTCCTTGTACAGACTTGCCGACAATCCGACCGGATGACCGCGCTTGCCCTTATAAGTAGGTATTGCGATCAATTCACCCCGCTCGATTGCATCGGAGATTTTCCTGATCGTTGCCGGTTTGATGAAAGGCATGTCGCCGAGGGCGATTACCCAGCCGCTTTCGTTCACTGTTGCCTTCAACCCCGCGATCAGGCTGCGCGACATCCCCTCCTGCGCATCAGCGCACTCGATGACGTTTGCGCCCTCCGCGATCAGAGCGCTGCGTAAAGCACCATCATCGCTGCGCACCACTGCAACGCAGTTAGCAATAGCAGAGACCAGATTGCGCCATGACGCCACCCCGATCGGTGTTCCATCGGCAAGTGGTGCGAGCATTTTGTCACCGCCGAAGCGGCTGCCGCTGCCAGCGGCGAGCAGAACTGCACGGAGTTTCATGCTGCGGTGTATCGGTTCAGTTGGCTTGGAAGATTAGTATCGCGTGTAGGCGTTCGCTGCGCTGCCATGACTCTGACTATCGCTGCGTCGTGGCTGCAATCTGTTGACTACATCGCGCAGACAGCGCATCGCAAGAAATCGGAATTGATTATAGAAGGCCTCCCACAATGGATCGCTCGTGCGAGCCATTATGAAATCGGTTCTAGTTCAGAGCGAGTTCGCCGCGAACCAGCGGTGGATTGTCGGCGAAGTACTGCTTGATTCCCTTCATGACAGCGTTGGCGACTTTGCGCTGATAGCGCCTGCCACGCAGTTTGCGCTCTTCTGCAGGATTGGTCAGAAACGCGGTCTCGACCAGGATGGACGGAATGTCCGGTGCCTTGAGAACGGCGAAACCGGCTTGCTCCACGTGCGGCTTGTGTAGTTTGTTGATTTGTCCAATTTCGCCGAGCACCGATCTAGCCAGCTTGAGACTTTCGTTGATGGTTGCCGTCTGGGACAGATCGAGCAGCACCTGCTTCAGCGTGATGTCTTCAACATCTATGTTGACACCACCGATCAGGTCCGCCTCGTTCTCCTTCGCTGCAAGCCAGCGTGCGGCGGCCGAAGTTGCACCACGCTCGGATAGAGCAAACACCGATGAGCCGCGAGCGTGCGGTTTGATGAAGGCGTCCGCGTGTATCGATACGAACATATCGGCACGTACTTTTCTCGCCTTTTGCACGCGCTTGCGTAGCGGTACGAAATAGTCGCCATCGCGAATCAATACGCCGCGCATATTCGGTTGTTTGTCCACCAGCGCCTTCAGATCGCGCGCGATGGCCAGCACGATATCTTTTTCCTTGGTGCCGCGACGACCGATTGCACCGGGATCTTCGCCGCCATGTCCGGCGTCGATGGCGACGATCAGTACTTCTTTCGGAACCAGTTCAACCGATTGTGGTGGCGTTGGCCCGCGTCGTACCTTCGCGCCATGACCCTCGAGCAAAGTGAGAATTGGGTCAACCGGCACGGTCGGAAAAATGTCGACTACCAGACGATGCTGGTAGTCGCCGATTGGCTTGAGGGTGAATACCTCAGGGCTGACTTTCTGCCTCAGTTCCAACACGACACGTGTCACGCCGGGCTTGAACTGACCGACGCGCGCGCCGGAAAGGAATGAATCATCTTCAGCGAGCTTCGAAGGCAGTTTTTTGAGCTCTGTGTCAAGCTTCGTGCTATACAAATCGATGACCAGGCGATCCGGTTTCTCCAAGGCGAAAACCTTGTAATTAACTTCGCTGTTGGTCTCGATTGTTAGGCGAGTGTATTCCGGAGCGGGCCAGACACGGACCGCGGCAACCGAAGTCGCGGCGCTAGCTTGTGCACAGAGCCAGCAGGCAAGCAACAGAATGACTGCGAGAAAAGACGTCGGCCGCGACGCGATGGATGCTAGTCGCACGGCGCGAGGACTCAGGTTGTTAGCTGTTGCAAGCAACGTCTTCCCTTCTCCGTGTGCGCAGTAAGTTGCGCGCTTCGAGCCCCGTCTTTCATTGCCAGGCTGACATCGATGTCGGCTATCGGCAACAGACTACCGGCCCTTTCAGGCCATTCAACGATACACACGCTGGTTTCGTTGAATGCTTCCTGCAATCCTGACTCAATGAGTTCTTCAGGCTCGCTGAAGCGATAGAAATCAAAGTGATATAAGTCTAACCTAGAAAGTTTGTAAAGTTCAACCAAGGCATAGGTGGGACTTTTCACGTGCCCCCCGAAGCCTAGGGCGTGCAGCACGCCTCGCGTCAGTGTGGTTTTGCCGGCGCCTAGTGGGCCATGCAAAGCGACCAACATGCCCGGCACCAGGCCAACCGCCAGACTCGCTCCCAAAGCGAGCGTAGCCTGTTCATTTTCCAGAAAAAGCTTGACTGCCTTGGTCATTGGCGTCGGGTCGCGAGCTTCGACTCGGATTGCAGGTTCAAGTCAGCCATCTGCTGCGCCAGTTCCAGGAACAGTTGCAGCGCTGGCAAGCTGTCGCCAGTGCGCCACGCCAAGCGAATCTCGCTTATTGGGCTCTTTTCTTTCAGCGACTTATAAACGACGCCGGTGCGTTGCAGGTTTCTCAGCGAACGCGGAATCAATGCCACACCCAGTTCTGCCGAGACCAGACTCACCACGGTTTGCATCTGAATCGCCTCCTGGGTTACCTGGGGGCTGAAGCCCGCAGCGCGGCAAAAACTGACAATGTCGTCGTGCAGCCCCGGCGCCATGTGCCGCGGCGTAATAATAAAAGGCGCATCGGCGAGTGCTGCAAGCGAAACTGAGCCCTTCCTACGCGCCAGCGGGTGGCGCTCGGGCAAGGCGGCGATGAGCGGTTCGCGCAGAATCGGTACAGATTCGATACCGGGCTCGGTCACCGGTGGCAGCAGGAAGCCGACATCAATCCTTCCCTCCGTCAAATCGGCGATCTGGGCGTCCGTGGTCGATTCCTTGAGCGACAGCGTGACCATCGGATACAGGCGCCGGAACTCACGCAACACCACAGGTAGCAAGTTGTAATCGGCGACGCTGATGAACCCGACTGCCAACTCGCCGATCTCACCGCGCGCGGCGCGCCGCGCCGTGAGCATGGCCTGATCGGTCCTTTGCAGAATCTGCCTGGCATCCTGCAGAAAAGCCTTGCCAGCTCGCGTCAGCGATACATGGCGGCGCGTTCGGTGCAGCAAGGTGACCCCCAGTTCGTCTTCGAGAGCGCGTATCTGCATTGAGAGGGGCGGCTGCGAAATATGCAGCTTCTCGGCAGCGCGGCCGAAATGCAGTTCGGTCGCGACAGTCACGAAATAGCGTAGGTGGCGCAGTTCCATGTCCAAGTGTTTAATTTGCTGGAAGTATCAAAAAGAGCAGAATAATATATTTGACGTAGCCTCAAAGTCACGCGACAGTCCACGTTTGCATCAGCAGGGCGGTCCGCGGGTGACACATTGCCGCGAGAGACGCGCAGCGCGGGCCTTGTCCCGCCAGGGCGAATCGCTGGGCGAATTCGTCGCGCTACATCGCTCTGGACATGGATTTAACTGCAGCGACCATCGCGCAATAAGGCGGGCAGGAGTCGCACTTTAGGAGGAGACTTTGCAATGGCTGATAACTGGCGAAGCAAACTGATCACTGCGGGTGTGGCACGCTCGCCCAATCGGGCGATGTTGCGTGCCGTCGATTTTGGTGATGATGATTTCGAGAAACCGATCGTCGGCGTGGCCAATGGGCACTCGAACATGAACCCGTGTAATGCCGGGATTCAACCCCTGGTCGATCGCGCCATGGACGCCTTGCGCGAAGCCGGCGCCATGCCGCAGGTGTTCGGTGTGCCGACGGTAACCGACGGCATTGGTATGGGTACTGACGGCATGAAGTACTCGCTGGTGTCGCGCGAAGTGATCGCCGATGCGATTGAGACTTCCGTCAATGGCCAGATGATGGACGGTGCGCTTGTGGTTGGCGCGTGTGACAAAAACATGCCGGCCGGCATGATGGCAATCGCACGCATGAACGTGCCGGCAATTTATGTTTATGGCGGGACAATCAAGCCCGGCAAGTGGAAAGGCGAGGACCTGACAATCGTCAGCGCCTTCGAAGCGGTTGGTGCCTACAGTGCCGGCAAGATGTCGAAGGAGGATTTCGAAGGCATCGAGAGAAATGCCTGTCCGACTGTAGGTGCCTGTGGCGGAATGTACACCGCCAACACCATGTCCTCATCGTTCGAGGCACTGGGATTGAGCCTGATGGGTTCCTCGCAACTCGCGGCGGTAGATCCCGAGAAAGCAGATTCCGCTGCGGAATCAGGGCGCGTACTGGTCAACGCAATTCGCAACAACATTCGTCCCCGCGACATCATCACCAGAAAATCGCTCGAAAACGTAGTTAGCCTGGTGATGGCGACTGGCGGTTCGACCAATGCCGTATTGCACTACCTATCGATTGCGTCGGCCGCGGAAGTCGAATGGACCATCGATGACTTTGAGCGTATTCGCCGCAAGGTGCCGGTGCTGTGCGACCTCAAGCCATCCGGACGATATGTCGCTGTCGATTTTCACAAGGCCGGTGGCGTGCCGCAAGTGCTCAAAATGCTGCTCGTCAACGGACTGCTGCACGGCGACTGCATGACCATTACCGGGCGCACCATTGGCGAGGAACTCGAGCACATCCCGGACGAGCCGCGTGCCGACCAGGACGTCATCCGTCCCTTCAACAAGCCGATGTACGAGCAAGGTCATTTGGCCATTTTGAAAGGCAACCTTGCGACCGAAGGTTGTGTGGCGAAGATCACCGGATTGAAAAATCCCACCATCACCGGGCCGGCGCGTGTATACGATTCCGAAAAGGAGACCATGGACGCAATCATGGCTGGCAAGATCAAGGCTGGTGATGTGGTGGTGATTCGCTATGAAGGCCCGAAGGGCGGCCCCGGCATGCAGGAAATGTTGGCACCGACGGGCGCGCTCATCGGCGCGGGGCTTGGTGATTCGGTTGGCCTGCTTACCGATGGTCGTTTTTCGGGCGGTACGTGGGGGATGGTGGTAGGCCACGTCGCGCCGGAAGCTTTCGTCGGAGGCACCATTGCGCTGGTCGAGGAGGGCGACTCAATTTCCATCGACGCACACAAGCAGCTCATCGAGCTGCATGTGTCCGACGAGGAACTCGCCAAGCGTCGCGCCAAGTGGAAACAGCCAGAGCCGCGCTTCAAACGGGGGCTGTTGGCCAAGTACGCGCATCTGGTGTCGACGTCCTCGAAAGGTGCGATTACCGACGGTTTCGACAACTAGACTTCGCAACCGGACGAACGGTAATTCATGACCCGGACATCTGCGGTGACGTCCGGGTCTTTTCTAATTTGGTATCGGTTCAATCAGGAACCGGTTCAACCAGGAACGGGTTCAACCAGGAACGGGTTCAATCAGGAACGGGTTCAATCAGGAACTGGATCTATCAGTCACTGTCGACGGCGCTTTTACTCGCAGGCAGGAGCAGCATGCAGGGGCCTCGGTAAAACCGGATGGCCTGGTAAAGCTGGTGATTGGTACAGCCGATTGCCCGTCAGAAAAGACTCCTTTGGAATCTGATCCTCGTGGCCTCAACATGGTCGGCAATGTTGATCGCCTGAAGTGCGTCAACTGCTTCAGGTGGCACGCCCTGTTCGACAAGTGAAGCGAACATCGACCCGGTAATGGCGCCAATGCGAGCACGCGAAGTGCCACCGCTTGGCGTGTAGAGCGGACGAATGCGCGAATTCATGACGCTGTCGACGATCTCCGAAGTTGACATGCCGCTCGCGGTCATCTCAAGCAGATCATTTGGTCCAATAAACTGGCCCGACGAGGCGGGGAATGGCGGAACCCATTCAGGCACCCCGGGGGGGCGCGACCCGTGAGTCTGCCGTCCAAGGTTACTTGCCGGTGCCATACCGTTACCACCGCTGTCCAGCGTGTCGAGATCAAGCGGTTGCGGAAAAATGGAATCCGGGCCGCCGGAAGCACGTCTGGTGAACCAGCGTTGTGACAAGGTCTCGACGTCACTGAAGAAGTCTTGCTGCAACTCGTCCAGCACCGGCCCCGGCACGCCGCGCGCGGCCAGGTTCGCGAAGTCCGATCCGCGCAACGCGTAGGTCGTATTGCCGGCCCGGAACTGCGCAATGATGACTTCGCTGCTGGCGCCGCTCTGTGCAGCCTCGACGATAGTTGAAATCGGAGTAACCAGCCTGTCGGCGACGGTTTGACATCCAGTCACTGCGATGCAAGCGATCAGCGCCAATGAAGCGGTTGCAAGCAACTTGTAGTGATATCGTTCTTGTGACGTATACATATCTCCTCCCAATGACCTCAGGTGTGCCATTCATCATCCTTTACGCACCCCGTCGCGAGGACCTTTCAGTACCCGCCGCCAGCCCTGAATCTTGTCGACTCGACGTGGTCGGCGAGATTGATAGCCTGAAGCGCGTCGACTGCTTGAGGCGCCACGCCCCGTTCAACCAGCGTGGCAAACATCGATCCGGTAATCGCGCCGAGACGTGCGTTGGAACCGCCCGAGCTGCTTGCGTACAGAGGCCTGACGCGTGAATTCATGATCTTGTCGACAATCTCGGGCGTTGACAGACCGCTCTCGGTCATCTTCAACAGGTCACGCGGACCAAGGTACTGACCGCTGGTGGCAGGGAACGGCGGGACCCACTCCGGTACACCGGGAGGGCGGGTACCATGCGTCGCCCGTCCAACGTTGGTAGTCGGTGCCATACCATTGCCGCCGCCGTCGAGACTGTCGAGATCAAGTGGCTGCGGATAGATGGAGGTGGGTCCGCCCGATGTGCGGGCACGGTACCAGCGCAGCGTTAGGTTCTCGACTTCGCTGAAAAAGCTTTGCTGTAGTTCGTCCAGCACCGGCGGTGGCACGCCGCGGCCGGCCAGGTTCGCGAAGTCGGACCCACGCAGCGCATAGACCGTTCTCGAACTGTTGATTTGACCAATCATCACTTCGCTGCTGGCACCGCTATCTGCTAACGCGATTACGTCAGAGATTGGCATCACCGGCCTCTCGGAAACGCTGGCACATCCCGCCACCACCAGGTAGGCGAGTCCCAGGCAGGTGAACGAATTAAGGGCACTCGAAATATAGTGCCGCGCTGGCAGTTTCACTAAGGCTCCTCCCTGTTCGTTTCAACCGGCAAATTTTGTTGCCACCATTTGCTGAGCGACCGCGAAACCGTGACGCAGGGTTATCTATAACCTGAATGAGAAGTTAACGGACGGTACCGCGCGTCCTGATCCTGGTTTGCTCGACATGGTCGGCAAGGTTGATTGCTTGAAGCGCGTCGACCGCTTCAGGTGCCACACCTTGTTCCACGAGTGACGCAAACATTGATCCGGTAATAGCTCCGGTTCTCTCACGTGAAACACCGCTTCGCACGTACAAAGGCCGCACTCGGGAATTCATAACGCTGTCGACAATCTCGGTTGTGGACATTCCACTCTGGGTCATCTCCAGCAAATCATTCGGTCCAATGAACTGACCGGAGGAAGCAGGGAATGGCGGAACCCATTCGGGTACCCCGGGTGGACGGCCGCCGTGCGTCTGCCTCCCAACATTGGTCGTCGGTGCCATGCCGTCACCGCCGCTATCGAGCGTGTCGAGATCAACCGGCTGCGGAAAAATGGAGGTAGGGCCGGCAGACGTACGTCTGGTGAACCAGCGTTGTGACAGGCTCTCGACTTCTCTGAAAAAGTTCTGTTGCAACTCGTCGAGCACCGGACCCGGCACGCCGCGCTCGGCCAGGTTCGCAAAATCCGACCCGCGTAACGCGTAGGTTGTTCCTGCTGCCCGGATCTGACCAATGATGAGTTCGCTACCGGCTCCGCTCTGCGCTGACTCGACGACAGTCGATATCGGCGTCACCGGTCTGTTGGAAACGGATTGACAACCTGCAACGGCGATGCAGGCAAGTACCACTAATGAGGCGGCGAGAACTCCCTTGTGACGTAATTGATGTTGCAAAGCGTGCATATCTCCTCCTTGAGGGTCTGCGAGAACGTCAACAACCGTTACGGCGGTTGGCGGGACGATGTTGTCAATTTCTGTCGTCCAGCTCAGCGCACCGGACCGCCGACGCCCTTCGAGACTCTCTTTCTCGTGTCTTCGATGTGTTGCGAGATGTAGACTGCCTGCAGGGCGTCGAGCACTTCGGGGTCCACACCCTGCTCAGCAAATCTTGCATACATAGAACCAGTCACGGCCGGAACGCGGAAACGCGTAATCAGGCGCGGGTCGTCGGCGTAGAGGATGTCGACCCGCGAATTGTTAACCGTTTCGACGATCTCTTGTGTCGGTTTGCCAGTGCTTGTCATCTCCACTACGGTATTCACCGGCATGCGTGGGCCTCTCAAAGGGGGATACGCTGGCACCCATTCCGGAACGCCCTGCGGCCGCGTGCCATGGGTAATCTTCCCGACCCTGTCGGTAGGCCCCATGCCATTGCCGCCCTGAGCCAGATTGTCGAGGTCAAGCGGCTGCGGCCACTGTGAGGTTGGGCCCCCCGTCGGGCCGTTCGCGTACCAGCGCCTGGTCTGAAACTCGACGTCTGCAAAAAAACTTTGTTGCAGTTCATCCAGCACTGCCTCGGGAACTCCAAGTTCGGCCAATCTCGAAAAGTCAGAGCCGCGTAGAGCATAGGTCGTTCTTGCCGTGCGCATCTCGGCAATGATCTGGTCGCTGCTGGCGCCACTTTGCGCCGAATCGACGACGTCCGAAATGGGCTTTACCGGCCGCTGCTGGAACATTGCACAGCTTGTGAGCATGGCCGCGATCAACAAAGTTAATGCGAACGCCCGGGTTGCCCGGCGGTGATATAAATGCGAAATGCTTGCTTCCATGTTGCGTTCTCCTGCCTGACTCTAGGTTCTATACGCCTGTAACCGGCTCACCGATGGTTACTAACCGGCTCAATAAGGGAAATAATAAGGCGGCACCCGCCAATAGGGATATCTGCACCCCGGGCACGGATATCCCCAGAACGGCTCGCCGTACATCATGCGTTCCTGGCGCCGCACATATCTGATGTAAGACTCCTGCATGTAGTCGAGCACGGCGGTTGACACGCCCCTTTGCTCCAGATCAACGATGCCTGATGCGGAGAGCTGGTAAACCGCTCTCGACTCTTCCAACCGCGAGATGATCTGATCGTCGGCAACGCCTTCCGAACTCATTTGAACGACCTCATCCAGCGAGGGTGCTGGCGGCCGACTGGTGCAACCCGACGCAGCTACCAAAGCAACGCCAGCTGCCATCATGGCAGCAACGCGGGTGACGTTGCGTAACGTCTTCTTTTGCACTCGAATCATCAGTGGACAGGCCCTCGACACTACTGTTCGAACAGCTTTAATCCTATCTCAGAGACAACGCCTGAAGGCTTCGGTTCGACGTTAGCCGCGGCGACGCTTGATGCAGGTCAAAACGCCGGTATGCTTCAAAGTCACACTAACTACATGTTATTTTGATGCTTGATGGCGACCGACCGTTCTTGGCAGCGGCCGGGGGTCGATCACGGACTTACAGAGACGACTGGTTCGTTCGATGTTGTTTTGCTCACGTAGACCGGTTTCGGCGTCGAAACCGAACGCGCAGGAGATAGAGGAATGAAATACTTGATCGCGATTCTCGTCGTCGGGCTGGCCTTCACGGGTAATGCCGGCGCGCAGTCGCAGGCGAAGACCATGCACGATACCTATTGCATCATGTGCCATGGCACCGAGTTGTACACTAGAGAATCGCGAATCGCGCGCGACTATGAAAGCCTGCGAGAGCAGGTGGCGCGCTGGCAGGCTAACGCGGCGCTGAACTGGAGCAGTACCGAGATTGACATCATGACCAACTGGCTCGCCGAGCGCTATTACGGTCTGTCCTGTCCCGAACAGTGTTGAGAGCGTGCCGCTGAAGCCGGCTGTATCAGGCCGGGATGTCGGGCACCAGTTGCCTCTCGAGCAGCGCGATCTGATCCTTTAGCATCAGCTTGCGCCGCTTGAGCCGGCGTATCTGCAGTTCATCCTGATAATGGTCCTCGACCAGCCGTGCAATCACGTCATCGAGGTCGCGGTGTTCAACGCGAAGCGTTTCCAGTTTCTCTTTTATCAACGCGATTTCTTCCTTACTGAGTTGCGTGGCCATCATCCTTCCCCCTGTTGCGGATGCGATCCACAACCGGTCATAGTCAGCGCCTAACGCTGAGACCATCAAACTGCGAGCATCAATCGGCGCCATGCGCACCGCATGTGCTCCACCTCACCCAGCTTGCGGTTCTCAGTAGCGCTTGTATATTTCGATCGCCTTGAGGATCGACTTCTCACGCTGGATGATCGGCATCATTTTGGTTTCCTTGTCGTCATATTCGGCGAGCAGCTCAACCACCTTTTGCCCGGCCGCCGCCGGTACCACCACGACACCGTCGGGGTCACCGACAATATAGTCTCCCGGATTAACCATGACACCGCCGCACATGACCGGGATCTGCTTGCCGGCGGCTACCATTCGCCCCACCGATGTCGCCGGGCTGACGCGCCGAGCGAACACCGGGAACTGCATGTTGCGAATTGCCGTAATGTCGCGTACCGCTCCGTCGATCACAGCACCTTCCAGTCCACGAATCTGCGCGGTAGTGGCCATTAGATTACCCATCGCAGCGATATCCAGACCGTCCTGCATGACGTAGATCAGGACACTGCCGGGAGCGGCTTCATCAAGGATCTGCAGGTGGTGCGGCGGATACTTGCGCTTGTCGTTGGTCAGGGCCGGCCGCATCAATGCCGTCGCCGCGCGGCCGACAATTTTTGTGTCATATAGTGGCTTCATATCGGAGTTCATCCAGCCGCGGCCGCCTGTCACTGCCTCAACCGCATCGGCGATATTGCCAGTACTATTCTCCGGCTTGCGTAACGCGTCGACTATCTGGTCAGGCGTTAGCTGGGCAAAAGCGAACTTGCTGCACAAGACGAGCAAGATGGCTGCAACGAGGCGAAGCGGCATTTCAGTCCCCCAATACTTATTGTTGTGGTTGATATCGCTTTGATCGGTATCGATTTGATCGGTATCGCTTCGATCGAAATTGTCCCGATCCGTATTGTCTCCAGATAGCGGAAAATGTTACACCGAATCTGCAGTTCTCGAAGCAACCTCAATCAAAATTCTGAGCAGAATCAACAGCACCTAAAGGAACCGGCGCTTTCATGAAGAAGTGCTAAAGGAAAAACCGTATGAACCTGATGCCTCGCCCCGTCGGAATCTATCCCATGCTGTACGCGTTCTTCGCAGCCGACGGTTCTCTGGACCGCGGTGCCATGCGTCGTCAGGTGCAAGCCTGTGTTGCCAATGGCGCCCACGGTGTTGCCGTGCTCGGCCTTGCCACCGAAGTTGCCAAACTCTCGGAGCCGGAACGCTATCAGCTGGTTGAGTGGGTCAGCGAAGATCTCTCCGAGCGGTTGCCGCTGGCGGTAACGGTATTCGGTGAGACAGTCGAGCAGCAGATTGCTCTCGCTCGTCATGCGCAGCGATGCGGCGCCGCGTGGGTGATCTTGCAGCCGCCGCGCATCTCCGGAGCTGGCGACGCGGAATTAGTGCCTTTTTTCGGCCAGGTGATGGATCAACTCGACATGACGGTCGCTATTCAGAACGCGCCTGAATATATCGGTATCGGGCTTAGCGACGACGGTATAGACGAACTGGTGCGAAGCCATGACAACTTTACGGTACTGAAGGGGGAGGGCCCAGTGCTGCAGATTCGCAACATCATCGAACGTAATGGTGAGCGACTGGCCGTGTTCAATGGTCGGGCTGGCCTGGAGCTTACCGACAATCTGCGGGCCGGCTGTGCCGGGATGATTCCGGGCCTCGATTCGTTTGACCTGCAGGCGCGCTGTTTCGATGCAATGTCTGCGGGCGAGGAGGAAGCGGCTGAAGCCCTGTACGCTGAAGCCTTACCGGCCATCGTCTTCGCCATGCAATCGATTGATCACCTGATCTGTTACGGCAAGCGTATCGCTGCGCACCGACTCGAAATCGATGCCGTTTACGACCGCGCACCGGGGCTGTCAGCGACGCAATTTGGTATTGATTGCGCGCTGCGGTATGCCAGGCGGCTCGGCCGCTTGGCGCGCGTCAGCTAACAGGCAACAGGCCGGATTTGGACTGGGAAACCCAGTCAACCAGATAGAAAGGTGATTTGCGGCTGAGGACAGGCCTCCGCCGATGGGTTGATCAGCGCTCCTGCGCCAGCGGATGGACGATTCTCGTCTGTTCAACGTCATCGCGGTAGGTGTCGCGCAGCCTGCGCCCCTCGATTGGTTGCGCCACAAGCACGTTTCTGCGCGTGTCCTGATGCAGCAATGCATCGATGTAATCTGCCCAGTTCAGGCTCTCTTCCGGGTTGATATCGTTAGTCGGCCCGCGATGACGCATGTCGCCTCCTATAACCATCTGACAGGTAAGAGATTTTGTTCGCAGTGGCCGAAGTGGGTGCTGACAAGCAAACTCGATCCGGGAGCCATTTGGGCGGCTCCTGCTACTGCGGTTCGAAGTGCCTTTTTACCACAGCGACTCCGCCTGATGCTAGCGCGATGCGATGAAAATTGATCGAAAAATTGACCGCGATCAAAGCCTGCTGAACTGGATTCGGAAGATTTTCGCTACGCGAAAAAAGAAGGGGCCGGATGGCCCCTTGAGGTTTCTCTCGAGGAGGAGGGGTAAAAGAGAAGCGCGTGATTCAGCTAGCCGAGCGCCTGACGCTTGCCACCATCGGGCAACACAAAAATCTGTCTTTCGGCACGAAATGATGCGTCGCCGCATTCACAAACTGCACTATATACCTATGCACTGCGATTGATAATTAGACCAGATGGAATATTATTCATGCTTCAAACCATACAAATAGGCCTGTTTTGGATCGTTTCCGCCTAATGCAGTTGTTCGTAAGGATTGTCGAGTCGGGAAGTTTCTCGGCAGTGGCTCGGGAACTCGGTATGATCCAGCCGACGGTGAGCAAGCAAATGACTGTTTTGGAGGAACAATTAGGCGTTCGCCTGCTCAATCGCACGACTCGACGGTTATCCTTGACCGATGCCGGTCGCGAATATTACGAGCGCTGTCAGCGCATCCTCGACGAAGTACAGGAGCTGGAGACCGAAGTGGCCGGGCTGCAAAACCGGCCAACCGGAACGCTGCGCGTCAATACGCCGGTAGCATTCGGTCATGTGCACATGATGTCGCTGTTGCTTGCCTTCCAGCGTAAGTATGCGGGGCTTGCTATTGAGCTTTCACTTGATGATCGCTATGTCGACCTGGTGCAGGAGGGCATCGACGTGGCCATTCGCTTCGGCGAACTTGGTGACTCGCAACTTGTTGCACGGCATGTCGGTAGCAGCGCTCGCGTGTGCGTGGCGTCGCCGGCCTACCTGGCAGCGCATGGCACACCGAAGCAGCCGTCCGAGCTGGCCAACCACAACTGTATTACCTATACCTATCTGTTTACCAACGAATGGCCGTTTGAGGGCACTGATGGCGCGCGGTCGGTTAAAGTCGGTGGTGACTTCCGTGCCAATAGCGGTGTGACCATTCGAGCCGCTGCGTTGGAAGGAGTCGGAATCGCCAGCGTGCCCGCGTTCCTGGTGCGAGAAGACATCGAGACCGGCCGCCTGGTGCAGATCCTTTCCCAGTTTGCGCCGGCGCCGATTCGCATCAGCGCCGTCTATCCATCGGCGCGACTGCTTTCCCGCAAAGTGAAATTGTTCGTTGAGTTCATGCAGGAGGAATTTCTGAAGATTCCGTTACTGCACCCGCGCAGCCCGTCACGCCCAGTGCCGCGTATCCGCTCCAAGCCGGGAGTGGTCATGCCGGCCAGAACATGACGAGTCGGCGACAAAACGAACAGAAGTGACGCCGCCGAACACCGTTTTCGTTAGCTGCGTGTCGTTCAAGCGCGCAGTTTGCACAAAGAGCGCGTGAGCAATCGCGAGAAAAGTTCTAGGGAGCCTCTGGTTAATTCTCACGCGCTGAGTACATGACAATTAATCAGAGGTTCCCTAGAATACGCGCCGTGACATCCAATTTGACCAGAACGCGCTCCGCACAGCCAGTCCGGGCCGCGTCGTCTTCGCCGTTCACATCAAACATACGGCATGGTCACTTTCACTCTCCCTGTTTAGTTCACCAATTGAGCCACGCGGCCCCGGCGTCGTGTCTCAGGTTTGCTTTGTGATTGTCAATGAGTAAATAAAACGTGAGCAGAAAAAGCGCCTCTTATACCGCAGAAGACATTGAAATCCTGGAAGACCTGTCGCCGATCTTGCATCGGCCCGGGATGTACACCGATCCGGTCAACCCCAACCATGCATTGGTCGAGATTATTGACAACGCATCCGACGAAGGCCTCGCCGGATTCGCCAAGAACGTCATGGTGGTCTTGTATGAAGACGGATCGGCAGAAGTCATGGACGACGGCCGCGGCATCCCGGTCGACCCGCATCCGCGCAAGAAGATCCCGGCGGTACAAGTCATCTTCACCACGCTGCACTCCGGCGGCAAGTTCCGTAAAACAGACAAGGAGGCCGCCTACCGCATTGCCGGCGGACTGCATGGCATCGGCGTGTGTGTCAGCAACGCACTTTCAACCCGCCTCGAAGTTGAGGTCAAACGTGACGGTGCGCGCTACACGCTGGTGTTTGGTCCCAATGGCAAGGTCAAACAGTCACTGAAAAAAGTTGGCAAGGCTGGTCCGCGCGAGAGCGGCACGCGTGTGCGGTTCTGGCCCGACCCGAAGTATTTCGATTCACCAAAAATTGCCGCGGCGGACATTGCGCTGCTGTTGCGCGCCAAAGCCATGTTGTTGCCCGGCGTCAAGTTCACGCTGGGTATCGAAAAGAAAAAGAAGATTGAGGAGCAGACCTGGCACTTCCCGGAGGGCATCAAGGGTTACTTCGCCAGCGCGATCTCCGAGAACGAACCGGTTGCCGATGCGTTTCTCGGCGAGCGTTACATCAGTGCGCAGTCCGAATCCGACAGTTTTGCCGAAGGCGAAGGCGCAATGTGGGCGATCGCCTGGACACCGGAGGGAGACGTCGTCAACGAGTCGTACGTCAACATGATTCCGACGCGTCAGGGTGGCACGCATGTCTCCGGCCTGCGTGAGGGCGTTTATCACGCCATCAAGAATTTCATTGACCACCATGCGATGGGCCAGCGCGGTCTGAAGATCGTGCCCGAGGATGTTTGGTCGCGTGCCAACTACGTGCTCGCCTGCAAGATGCTCGATCCGCAGTTCAAAGGCCAGGTCAAGAACGAACTGATCTCGCGTGACGGCGTGAAACTCGTCGCACAGATGGTGCGCGACCCGATCGAGCTGTGGCTTAACCAGCACGTTGACGAAGGCAAACGAATCGCCGAGTTGGTCATACGTCAGGCAGCGAACCGCACCCGCGCCGCGCAGAAAGTCGAGCGGCGCAAGCTCTCCGGTGTCGCTTTGTTGCCCGGCAAGCTCACTGACTGCGCCTCGGAAGACCCGGAACGCAACGAGTTGTTCATCGTCGAGGGTGACTCCGCCGGTGGCTCTGCAAAGGCTGCGCGCGAAAAGGAGTTCCAGGCGGTGCTGCCGCTCAAGGGCAAGCCGAAAAATACCTGGCAGGATTCGGCCGATTCGCTTTATTCGAACAAAGAAATCGAGGCGATCGCGCTCGCCATCGGGGTCGATCACCACACGCTCGATTCGGCGGTTGATTTATCCGGCCTGCGTTATCAACGCATCAATATCCTCGCCGATGCCGATGTCGACGGCGCCCATATCCAGGTTCTGCTGCTCGCGCTGTTTTTCCGTCACTTTCCGAAACTCATTGCCGAAGGCCATGTGTTCGTCGCGCAACCGCCGTTGTTCCGGATTGATGTACCGGCTCACGGCAAGAACAAACCTGCTCGTAAACTCTATGCACTCGACGAGCAGGAGTTGAACATGCTCGAAACGAAACTGGTTGATGAAGGCGTGCGCGAAGACGCGTGGACGGTCAGCCGGTTCAAGGGCCTGGGAGAGATGAGTCCCGAGCAACTGTGGGAGACGACACTCAATCCGGATACCCGGCGCGTGTTGCAGGTGTCGCTGGAAGACGTGCTCGATGACTCGCGGGAGATATTCAACATGATGATGGCGCGCGAGAATGCTTCACAGCGACGCGAATGGATGGAGACCTACGGCAACCTGGTGGAGGCGGATATTTCATGAACGAGGCGACAGCATGAAGGCGGAGCGAGCATGACTGTCAGAACGCTGCGACTTGCCGCTTCGCTGCTTGGTCTGCTGTTCACCGGGCTCGTGTTTCTCGGTTTGTTCATGGTTGGATCGGCATTCTCGCAGCAATCAGAACTGGCGCAGCAATCTGAAACGTCGAAGCCGTTCGGCAAGGTTACCGAGTACGGCATTTACTCCGAACAGAACGAGTTGTTGAAAAAGACGACCATCATTCCCAACGGTGCCGCCGTTCGTTTTGGTTTCTGCTTTGAAGCCGATATTCAGTTTTTCGATGACGAGCGCTACATGATGGTCGAAGCGCTCGAGCATCCACCCGTTACGGGAAAGGAAGGCGGAGAGAACGCTGGCTACAGCGTGCCACGCCTGTTCAAGGTGCGCGGTGGCATCGCCTACGGATGTTCCGGTTATCGCGCACGTGATGCCGCCGATTTGCGTCCCGGTGTCTGGAAGTTCACCATCAGCGATGGACCGGATGACGTGGTCGTGCAGGAGTTCACGATTCAATAAGCACAGTCAGATGGTTTTTCATTCGCACCAAAGTTAACGAAGGCAGAGTTACTGAGACGGAATGAGCGTATGGACTCGCAGAAAGATTTGTTTGGCGAAATAGCCGTTGTCGAAAAACCGGCGAGGGATGCCCGTCGCAAGGGCGGTGCCGGAGGTGCCGGCAAAGGCAGCGGCAAGAAAGGCGCCGGCTCGAAACGAACTGGTGGACAAGGAGGCGGCGGCGGTGGCCTACCGCCGTACTTCGCACCGTTGTCAGGTGGTTTCGAGGATCGCTTGCCGCTCGGTCGCTACGCCTCGACGCAGTATCTGCAATATGCCATCGCAACCGTAAAGGATCGTGCGCTGCCGCGTATTGGCGACGGTCAGAAACCGGTTCAATCACGCATTCTCTATGCGATGTGGGAAATGAATGCGATGGCGGGCACGCCGCGCAAGAAATCGGCACGCGTCGTTGGCGACGTGCTCGGCAAATTCCATCCTCATGGCGATGCTTCGGTGTATGACGCGTTGGTGCGCATTGCGCAGGACTTTACGCTGCGCTACCCGTTGGTTGACGGCGAGGGGAACTTTGGCTCGCGCGACGGCGACGACGCAGCGGCGATGCGCTACACGGAAGCGCGCCTGACTCGATTTGCCGATGTGCTGTTGTCCGAACTCGATCAGGGCACGGTCGATTTCATACCCAACTATGACGGCAGCGTTCAGGAGCCCAAGGTGTTGCCGGCACGCCTGCCGGTGCTGCTGCTCAACGGCGCTTCCGGGATTGCAGTTGGCATGGCGACCGAGATTCCAAGTCACAACCTGACTGAAGTCGGGAATGCTGCAATCGCCATGATCAAGGACCCGAAACTCTCGGTGCGCCAGATCATGCGTCACATCAAAGGTCCGGACTTCCCCGGCGGGGCACAGATCATCACCTCGCGGGCAGACATGGTGGAGGCCTACGGCTCCGGTCGTGGTTCGGTGCGCGTACGCGCACGATGGGAAATAGAGCGGCTGGCTCGCGGCCAATGGCAACTGGTGGTGCATGAGCTGCCGCCAGGCGTGTCCTCGCGCAAAGTGCAGGAAGAAATCGACAGTATCACCAACCCGCAGCCCAAGGCGGGCAAGAAGTCGGTGAATGCCGAACAGCAACGCGAGAAACAGGCGATGCTGGCCATTCTCGACCGTATGCGTGACGAATCTGATCGCACGCACCCGGTGCGGTTGGTGTTCGAGCCCAAGACCTCGCGAATCGATGAAACCGAGTTCATCAACCGGTTGTTGGCCAAGACCAGCCTCGAAACCAACGTGTCCATCAATCTGGTCACTGTCGGTCTTGACGGTCGCCCGGCCGGCAAGAACCTGCGCGACGTTCTCTTCGAGTGGCTGCAGTTTCGTTTCGAAACCGTTACAAGGAGAACGCGCTATCGTCTCGACAAGGTGCTCGATCGAACCCATGTGCTCGAAGGGCGCATGGTGGTGCTGCTCAATGTCGACAAGGTGATCAAGATCATTCGCAACGCCGACGAGCCCAAAGCCGAGCTGATCAAGGCCTTCAAGTTGAGCGAGCGTCAGGCCGACGACATTCTCGACATGCGGTTGCGCCAACTCGCCAAACTCGAGCACATCAAGATTGAGCAGGAACTCAAGGGACTTAAGCAAGAACGCCGCGACCTGGAGAAGATTCTCAAGGACCGCACTGTGCTGGAACAAGTCGTCAGTGACCAGATTACAGCCGATGCCAAGGAGTTCGGTGACAAACGCCGTACCATGATCGAGGAGTCGGAGAAAGCAGTCATCGAAACCCGTGTCAGTGATGAGCCGGTGACGGTGATTTTCTCGCGCAGGGGATGGGTGCGCGCGCGTCAGGGTTGGGAAGTTGATGCGGCGGCACTGTCATTCAAGGAGGGCGATAGCCTGCTGTCGTTGATTCAATGCCGCACCGTTGATCCGGTGGTTTTTCTCGATTCCAGGGGGCGTGCCTACACCGTGGAAGTTTCGCAGCTGCCTTCGGGGCGCGGCGACGGCGTGCCGGCCTCATCACTGGTCGAAGTGCAGGACGGTGCGCACATTCTGTTCTGCCTGGCCGGCAAGCCCGACACGCCGGTGATTGTTGCATCGACTGGGGGCTATGGTTTCCTATCCAAGATTGGCGACATGGTTTCCAACCGCAAGGCGGGGCGCGACTTCATGACGCTCAATGAGGACGAAACGCCAATTGCGCCGTTTGTTTATGCAGAATCCCCTGGCAATTACGTCGCCTCGCTTACACAGAAGTGCAAGTTGTTGCTGTTCTCGATCGCCGAACTGAAATACCAGCCGCGTGGCCGCGGCATGATTGTGATGGGACTGGACGAGCAAGACCGTCTCGCTGCGGTTGCTGTGTCAGACGAGCAAAGTCTCACTGTAGAGGGCACGGCGCAGCGTTCGGGCAAGCGCGACAAGATCAGGCTGGCCGGCGCAAAGCTCAGCCATCACGCGCTCAAGCGTGCTCGGATGGGGCGTGTGCTGCCGAAGAAATTCAAGATGCCGTTGACGATTGTTGTCAGTGACGAGTGACTTGCGGGGTGCGCGACAACGAGGAAAGCACGCCAAAACATTCTTGATTTCTGTTTTTCCTCCGCGTCGTCAGCGCCCTTGGCGGTGAGAGGTTAGAAGTGACGCGCTGAGAGTTGTAGCTGATGCTAATCAGGCGTTGGCAGTGACTTTTGCTTCGATTTCCACCATCCAGTCGTAGGCTTCGTTGTAGGCGTCATAGACCTGAACCGAAGGCAGATGCATATTTGTCTGCATAAAGTCGATGCCAGCCTCGTCGGCGCTCTCGATGGTCTGGGCAAATTTGAGTAATCGCCCGATGCGACCAATTTGCTCGAGGATCGCCGCTCGCACATCTTCGGCAAATGGCAAAGGCAGTATCAGTTCAGGCAGAGGCATGTCGACCAGTTTGTCCAGTTGCGAAAACAAACCGACCAGGTAAAGATCCTCCGTATCCTCACGCTTCATCGTGGTGCGGCCCATCAGTTCCATGAAGCGTGCTCGAATGAGCGAATCGCGCACGCGGGGCGAGAACTTGGGGACGTCGACGGCATGCTCCAGCGCGGCTTCGAGCCATTCGATCAACAAAGGAAGCCCCATCAGTTCGATGGCCTGACGGCACGACGTGATGTATTCGCGGGGAACAGCCCCACTGCTGCCGAGTTCCGCCATGAAGGCGTAGCACAGAATCGGATCGGTTTTGATCGCTTCGCCCAGTTCCGCCGGCGCGGCAGATTGTTTTGCACGTTCGATGAGGTTATCGACGACGCGCTTGTTCGGCTTGTCGTCGATTCGCTGCTGCGCGTCAGTCTCGGGCTGGCTGTTTTCTGTCATGAATAAATCTGGCTGTGGTTGCGCCTGAGGTGGCTGACGATGTCTGCTCCCGAAGCGCTTGGCACCAAGCTATATGCCCTCCACGGCAACCATGTTCATGCTGGCGGTGTTCTCGCGGACCTTCTTCAACGCGCGGTATTCGTCCGAGTCGTACCATTCACGCGCCTTGTCCATGCTTTCGAACACGCACATGACGACTCGTTTCGGCCGCCAGTCGCCTTCCAGCACGTCGATTTCGCCGCCGCGTACCAGGAATTTGGCGCCATACGCTTCCAGCGATTTTCCCACTTTCGAACGGTATTCCTCATAACCCTTGGGGTCAGTGACCTCGATCTCGGTGATCAAATAGGCCGGCATTGCTTCTCCCTTATTCGTGGCAAGACATAGCTGACCAGTGCTTGCCTCGATTTATGTTGATTTCGTCTGCTGAAGACGGATTATCCCTTGGATCGAATTTCCTACCAAAACACTAAAGGGAGCGAAAATCGTGCAACATCCAACCCATTTTCCTGGCTTACCATTTACGGCACCATCAATTAATTCGTTATTATTTGATACTTAAGCCGCTTTTCGACAAAAACTACGAACAAGTGACTGGAGGAAGGGATGTTCAAGTCTCTGATTCAAGCCCTTGGCGCGCGAACCGAACTGTGTTTTCGCATGACATTTGCCGACGGCTCGACCTGGCAAAATCATGATCAAGAGCCAATCGTCCACGTGCATTTCAAGACCAGGTGGGCCCAATGGCGTCTGCTGGCTTTTGGCCATGTTGGCTTCCTGGAAGGCTATTTCAACGGCGAGATTGACGTAGATGGTGATCTGGCCCAGGTTTTCCGCATTGGCCTGCAGAGCCGCTTCGACCGCAAACCCAAGCCCCTGATCTGGCTGCGCAACAAGTGGCATGAATGGCGGTATTCCAATCGCAGCATCGCGCAGGCCAAGGCCAACGCGCGTTTTCACTATGCGCACGGCGCCGATTTCTACGGCTATTGGCTCGATCGCGACCTGATGATGTACACCTGTGCCTACTGGAAAGAGGGCACGAAAAACATTGAGGAGGCGGAGCGCAACAAGGTAGAGCACGTGTGTCAGAAGATCCGCCTCAAACCCGGTGAATCGGTCATCGACATTGGCACCGGGTTCGGCGGCTTCATGTTTCACGCCGCCGAGCACCACGGCGTTAAGCTGTGCGGCATCAATACCACCACCGAGCAGGTCGACTGGCTCACGGGCGAAATCGAACGCCGCGGCATGGGCGATCGAATCGAGTCGCGTGAAGCCGACTTTCGCGAAGTTCACGCGCAGTTCGACAAGGTCGTGTCCATCGGGGTACTGGAACACGCCGGGCGTGACTCAGTGAAAGAAGTGGTCAAAGCGCATGCCGACTTTCTCAAACCCGGTGGCCTCGGCATGCTGCACTTTATCGGCCACGTCGGTATGCGCGACACCGAGTACTACATTCGCGAGTATGTGTTCCCGGGTGGCTGGATTCCGAGTCTGTCGGAAACCATCAATGCGATGGAAGAGTGTGGCCTCGAAATTGTCGACATTGAAAACCTGCGCCGCCACTACGCGCTCACACTTGACGCTTGGACCGAGCGCTTCGATGAGCACTGGGATGAGATCCATGCGCTCAATCCTCAGAAATTCGACCAGCGTTTCTACCGCATCTGGCGAACCTATCTGATTTCGTGTGCCGAGATGTTCCGCTCACCGTATGCCAACACCCATCTGTTCCAGATCGTGTTCAGCAAGGGCAATATTTCCAAGGACAACTATCCGATGAGCCGTGCCTTCCTGTACGCTGACGACTTTGCGAGAGCAGCAGAGGTGCCGGTTGCCGCGCAAAGCGCACCCGGCGTTAACGAAGAAACCACGCAAGCGGTGTGAAAATGCTCGGCACAGTTTCGATGTGCGTGCCTGACTTCATTAGTCTGCGGTAGCGTTGCCTGGTACTGAAACGGAAGCGCGTTGTGCAAGGCTTCGTTGAACGCAAGGCAAAACTCATCGCTGATGCGAAGGCAAATGACGAACCGGTCGGAATTGCCAAGCATACTTCCTCGAATCTGTTCCGCTATGCGCCTGCCGACCGGCGTGGTACCGGGCTGGACCTGAGTGACTTTCACCATTGTTTGTCACTCGATGCGCAGGCGCGCACGTTGGACGTCGAGGGACTCACCACATTTGAGCAGATCGTTGACTACACTCTGCCGTACGGCCTTGTGCCGCGCATCACACCCGAGCTGAAACACATCACTATCGGCGGGGCGACTGTCGGTATCGGTATCGAGTCGAATTGCTTCCGCTATGGCTTCGTGCACGATGGGCTGATCGAGGCGGAGGTTCTGATGCCCGATGGGCGCGTCGTACTTGCCAGCGCGAACAATGAATACGCTGACCTCTTCTACGGTCTGCCCAACTCCTATGGCACGCTCGGCTACATCTTGCGTGCCAGGATTCACCTGATGCCGGCGCAGCCTTATGTTCATCTTGCGACACGTCGTTTCCACGACGTGGACGCCTTCCTGGATGCGATGCGGGCTGCCACCGAAAGCGACGAGATCGACTTTGTCGAAGGCCTGTTCCTTGACAAGGACAGGCTATACGTCACCTGCTCGCGGTTCTGTGCCTCCGTACCCAGGGTCGACGACATTGTGCGCGAACATGTGTTCTACAAGCTGTTGCTTGCGCGGCCCGACGTGTATCTCACCACCAAGGATTATCTGTTCCGCTACGACCCGGAGTGGTTCTGGAACCTCCCAGAAAGCTGGCCTTACGACTTGTTCCGGCGCTACGCGCCCGCACGGTTTCGCAACTCCGGTTTCTACAAGCGATACACAACCAGGAAAAACGCTCTGCGTCGACGACTTGGCCTGCGCGACGGCTCGGACGAGGAACCACTGATACAGGACTGGGAGCTCCCCTGGGACGAGGCTGCGGCGTTCACCCGCTTCGCGTTGCGCGAGGTTGACCTTTCCGGCCGACCGTGGATCGCCACACCCATCCGCACGCCGCGGTCACCGCCGCTGTATCCAGTGCGTGAGAACACGCTGTACTACAACCTCGGCTGCTATTGTTATGTGCGCAAGCCCGGCAACAAACCTCCTTACTGGTATACGCGGATTCTGGATGACGAGTGCTTTGCCAGAGGCGGGCTGAAAATGCTTTACTCGTCGACCTTCCTTTCTCGCGAGAAGTTCGATCGCATCTACAATGGTCCGGCTTATGCGGCACTCAAGGCGCGCTATGATCCCAACGGTGTGTTTGGTGACTTGTATTCCAAGGCGGTACTCGAGCCATGATGCCGCACCCGCGGGAAGCTGATTGGATACGGAAACGGGGCTGACCTGGTGCAGACTTTCTCTGATCGTAAAGCCGCTCTGGTTGACGCACTGAAGGCGGCGGACAAACCGATCGGGCTGAGCAAGGACACGTCCAATCTGTTTCGCGACCGCGAGTCTGGCGGCAAGCGCCATCTCGATGTGCGCGACTTCAATCATGTACTCGAGGTCAATCCAGACCAAGGCTGGGTTGATGTGGAGGGCATGACGCCTTACGACGAGCTAACCGAACAAACCCTGAAACACAATGTGATGCCGGCAGTGGTGCCGCAGCTCAAATCCATCACCATCGGCGGTGCGGTCGCCGGTGTTGGCATCGAAGCGTCTTCATTCAAGTACGGCCTGGTGCATGACACCATGCTCGAAATCGAAGTGCTTACCGGTAATGGTGAAGTCGTCATCGCCCGGCCCGACAACGCTCACAGCGACTTGTTCTTCGGTTTCCCCAATTCCTATGGCACATTGGGCTACGCGTTACGCGTGAAGGCGCGTACAGCTCCCATCAAACCGTTTGTCGAGCTGTCGTATAGCAAATTCACCGATCCGTTCAAGTGTTTTGCGGCATTGCGCGAGCTGTGCGAAAGCGATGCTGATTTTGTCGATGGCGTGGTGTTCGATCGCGATCGCATCGTGCTAACGACCGGTCGCTTCACCGACCAGGCGCCATGGGTGAGCGACTACACGTATAAGGATATTTTTTACCGTTCCCTGCTCGAACGCGATGTCGACTATCTGAGCGTGGCCGATTTCATCTGGCGTTGGGACACCGACTGGTTCTGGTGCTCAAAGAATCTCGGCGCGCAGAATCCGATAGTGCGGCGCCTGTTGGGGCCAGCACGGCTCAACTCGCGCTTCTACACCAAAGTCATGCGCTGGAACAGTCGCATGGGCCTGATGCGCGGATTCGATCGGCTCTCCGGTAAGCATCGCGAGTCAGTCATCCAGGATGTGGACGTGCCGATAGAACACGCCAGTGAATTCCTGGAATTCTTCATCAAGGAAATTGGCATTCTGCCTGTCTGGCTATGTCCCATTCGGGCGTGTGATCCGCTCGCGCGTTTTGATCTGTACCCGGTGCCGGAGAACAAGGTGCTGGTGAATTTCGGATTCTGGGACGTGGTACGCCGATCGCACGGATTTGAAACTGGTTTTCACAATCGACTGATCGAGAAACAGGTCGCTGCGCTGGGCGGAATCAAGTCGTTGTACTCCGACAGTTACTTTCCGGAGCAGGAATTCTGGCGCACATACAACGGTGATGCCTGGCGACGTCTCAAGGCGCGCTACGACCCGAACGGCATGCTTGGCGATTTGTACCGCAAAACGGTACTGCGCCATTAGAGGAAATTCCGCTTACGCAAGATTAGCGTTCTCTGACCGCAATATCTGTTCGTCTTCCGCGCAGCATATACAATCACGTTGGCAATACAAATTGAAGCGATACAAATTGAAGCGATACAAATTGAAGCGATACAAACTGACAGGACTGGAAAGCAATGAAAACCCGCATCACAGAAATGCTCGGCATCGAGCACCCGATCATCCAGGGCGGCATGCACTACGTCGGATTTGCAGAACTGGCCGCCGCGGTATCGAACGCCGGCGGTTTGGGCACCATCACCGGGTTAACCCAAAAATCAGCCAAGGACCTCGCAAACGAGATTGCGCGTTGTCGCGATATGACCGACAAGCCGTTCGCCGTTAACCTGACCTTTCTGCCCTCCGTATCCACACCCGATTACCCCGGCTACGTCAAGGCCATCATCGATGGCGGCGTGAAGATCGTCGAGACGGCGGGCCGTAATCCGCAACAGGTATTGCCTGCACTGAAAGATGCCGGCATCAAGGTGATCCACAAATGTACCTCGGTTCGCCACTCGCTCAAGGCGCAGTCGATCGGTTGTGACGCGGTTTCAGTGGATGGTTTCGAGTGTGGCGGCCATCCGGGTGAAGACGACATCCCTAATTTCATCCTCTTGCCGCGCGCTGCTGATGAGCTGGAAATCCCCTTCGTCGCGTCTGGCGGCATGGGTGACGCTCGCTCGCTGGTCGCAGCGCTGGCATTGGGTGCCGACGGCATGAACATGGGCACCCGCTTCATGGCGACGAAAGAAGCGCCCATCCACGAGAACGTGAAACAGGCGCTGGTCGCTGCCACGGAACTCGACACCCGCCTGGTGATGCGTCCGCTGCGCAATACCGAGCGCGTACTCAACAACGCTGCG
The DNA here is from genome assembly GCA_020354125.1 of Betaproteobacteria bacterium. Classification (GTDB taxonomy): domain Bacteria; phylum Pseudomonadota; class Gammaproteobacteria; order Burkholderiales; family Eutrophovitaceae; genus SG8-40. Next base: position 3,150,133 of record CP070643.1, read on the forward strand.
ACGGAGCGACTGCTGGAGAAAGAGAAGCGTCTCGGCGGCGACATCAAGTTCGACGACATCATGGAAGAAGTTGCCGGCGTCTATCCGAAAATCATGCTCGACGGGGAGATGGACGTTGGCGTTTGGTCGTGCGGCATGGTGACCGGACTGATTCACGATGTGCCGACCTGCAAAGAACTTATCGATCGCATCATGGCGGAGGCCAACAGCATCATTACCCAACGGCTCGAGGGTTTTGTCGCGGCCAAGGTAGCAGCGTAGGCTGGTCCGGCAGTCGGTTATTCAGACGCCCGGCATCGAAGAGGTCGGTGTTTGGCAGCCGACCTGGTCGCTGGGGGTGTTGCGATTGAGCGCGGCCGACTGTCTGCCTGCTTCATGGTTGCGTGAGTGTCCAGACATCACCGGAAACGGCGAGGAATGGTCTTGGTGCGAATCTGACGCGCTCATCTCACCGTACATCCGCTCGTGTGAGTATCTGCGGCGGATGCCGTTCCGAGACGAACACGGTTGCCTGAGTTGTTGTGTTTCATCGCCGCTGTAATACATGGCTGCTGTAATACGCGGCTGCTGTAATACGCGGCTGCTGTAATGCACGGCTGTTCTGAGTTAGGGCGACGTGTTATATGTCCGTGATGCAGCCCGTTTCAGATCTGCAAGCTAATACTTCGACAGGGTTTCGGCGATGGTTACTACCAGCAAGA
>CP070643.1:3150933-3162454 GCA_020354125.1 Betaproteobacteria bacterium
GGACAGACCGAACAGAACGGCGGCGATGGTGGTTTTGATCATGGTGGTATCTCCTAATAAAAAATAAAAAAATGGGTTAGTAATCATCTCGCTTGAAACATTGACCGTGCGAGTGGTTACAGATTACGGATAGCAGGCCAGCAAAGCTGCGAAGGGTGTCGCAGCCGTACTGTGCGGAAATACCAAAAGAAGGGATGAACGACGAGATGCGTAGGTAGGGCTTAAGCGCAACGGTTGTGCCGGCGAACGTGGGTGTGCGTATCTAGTTTGCGCCTGGAACTGTAGTCCAGGCCTTTACGACGACCATTTCTGCCCCGTTTGTCTTGTTCTGTCCGTCTTCAAGACCGGGGACAGCGCGGTCGAAACGACTGTAGCGATTCCGACCGCGTGCAACAACTCTATGAAGCCGATCAGCAGGGAGAAGACCTGCCAGGTCATCGCAACATGCCTAGCTATAAGAGAAATTGCTGAGGTCTCTCTCTAAATGGTCGAGTTCGTACTCCGGATAGCGGGCGAGCAGGTCGGCCACAAGACACGCTCCATACGTTTCCTTGAGGCGGGCCAGTTTCACCAGTCTCTTGCCCCTCGCAGCTGCGTTATCGTCTTCGTCGAACAGCGGCTCCAGCATTCTCGCCAGTTTTTTCAGTGTGCTGGGACTGAGTTGAATAGTAACGGGGTGCTGACCATGTGCACGTACATGAATGCGCAGGTTACCTCTGCTGGATTCCACGCCGTTGACTTCGCGGATTCGTATGACGTTTCCATTTGTATCTGCCATTTGAGCCTCCATTTGAGTTGCCGTTTTGGTTGAAAGCAGTCTAGTTTTGACAGCGGCATTCGGCGATAACAGCAGGTGCCAAGTTGTTTACTCAGCGCGCCAGTTGTGGGATAGGGCAGGCCATCGTTAGGTGGCTACGGTGGTGAGCTCGCCTCGGGCACCTTGATTGGGGCATTCGATCTTCAGAAAGCTCCCTCCGGCAAACTAACGCGCACAAAGTGTGTCGAAGGGCGCATGCTGATGTCTCGACTATTGCTGCTGGTGCTGGGCGCCTGTCTGCTTGGCGGGTGTTCGCCGTTCGTCTATCTCAACGCCTTCTCGCCGGAAGAAGAGGCTCGCGAGGAGATTGACATTGCCTACGGGACCTTGCCGCGGCAGCGGCTCGACGTCTACGTGCCCGCGACTCCGCCAGGAGGGCCGGCCCCTGTGGTGGTGTTCTTCTATGGTGGTGCCTGGGATAGCGGAAAGAAAGCTAACTATCGTTTCGTCGGCCGCACCATGGCGGCGCGCGGCTTCGTCGTGGTTATACCAGATTACCGGGTTTATCCGGAGGTCGTTTTCCCGGGATTCATCGAGGACGCTGCTGCTGCCGTTGCCTGGACGTTTGATGGAATACCGCGCTACGGTGGCGACACTTCCCGCGTGTTTCTGATGGGCCACTCGGCGGGCGCGCATATCGCCGCGATGGTAGCGCTCAATGGAGGCTATCTGGAGGTAGAGGGACATTCCCCGGATCAGCTGGCGGGTTGGATTGGCCTGTCAGGGCCTTACGACTTTCTGCCACTGAAGAGCCGGCGCTTGAAAGAGATCTTCGGCGACCCGGCACCACGAACCACGCAGCCCGTCGAATTTGTGACTCCGGTCGCGCCGCCCGCGCTGCTGGTTACCGGAGATGCCGACACCAGGGTGATTCCGCGTAACACGCATCGCCTCGAAGCGCGCTTGCTGGAGGCTGGTGTGCCGGTGCGCAAGATCGTTTATCCCGACATTGGGCATGGCCGCACCGTTGCCGCCTTCTCCGGGTTGGGCGATGATCTACCGGTGGTCGACGATGTGGAGAGTTTCGTCGGTGACATCGTTGTTCGCGAGCCAATGCAATTCGAAGCCAGGCGCCAGACTATCTACGGAGAGGCGAGGTGATCAGGCGTGGGTTGCCGAGTTTGTGTTTGGCGATTGTTCTAATTGTGTCGATGCAGACATTAACGTTAGCCCAATCCAACCCACTGTCGCAGTACCGTTGGAAGAATCGCCCGTTGTTGGTCTTTGCTGAAGATGCTGACGATCGCAATACCCAGGAGACACGCGAGGCGCTGCGGGCGTCTGCCTGTGAGCTCACAGACCGTGACATGGTGATTGGCTGGATCCTGGAACGGGGCGAAAGCCGCCTTGGCGCGACACCGATCGATTCGAGAACGGCCAACGCTCTCAGGTCGCACTTGCAGGTCAGAGAAGGCAATTTTGCCGCCGTCCTTGTTGGCAAGGACGGCGGAGTCAAAGCGCGCTATGCAAAGGCGCCGAACCTCGAGGAAGTGTTTTCCCTGATTGACGGCATGCCGATGCGGCGCTCCGAAATGCGCGAACGGGGCCTGAACTGCGACACTAATTGATCGCAACAAGGCATATTAGGCTTGATGAGGTTCAGGCTGCCTCGGCGCAGCGCTGGGCGGATTGGCTCAAAGAGGCCGAATCTCAATGCTCGGCTGTCTCGACTGCTTCCAACCGCGCAGCACAGGCAGCAAGGGTGAGTCGATCATCATCAGATATTTCTCGTCGAGGAGGTCCAGCTTCATGGGTATGACCTCGCCGTACTCCACGTGTCGGGTCCGTCCCATATAGGCTTTGAACCCGAGGGCCGAAAAGTAATAAATCAGATCGTCTTTGCAGTGGAGGAACGCGAAACGGGTATCGCGGTCCAGCGCATGTTTATAGGCGGTTGCGCATAAGTGGTAGCCTAACTTGTTGCCCCTCGATGCCGGATCGACAATAAGGCGACTGAAGATGCAGCTGCGTGAGGGGTGGTCCGAGCCCGCACTTTCGCGCATTCGGTAGAAGTCAGCGTGGACACCGAGCGCACAACGCCAAGCAAAGTTGACGCGGATGGCACCGACCAGTTTGGATTCGCGAAGCGCGAACAGGTTAGCCGCAGTGGTATCGAGATCGTCACGAATTCGCTTGGCGCTGGGATCGTCGTGGCTCTCTACTGAGTTGGACACCCTGGCCTTGATCTCGTAGCGAAAGCGGAAGAGCTTTTCCTTTTCTTCGCGCGTGCAGGCCTCGCGGACATCAACGTTTAGCCGATGTCCGGCTGTTTGCGAGTGCGGCTGATACCGCACCGAGCTTTGCTCGCCGGTCACTAGCGAGAGCTTTCGCCGCGTCGCTGATGCAGACGCCTCCTTCAGCATGCGCTCTCTCCTGCAATCAAGCTTGCAGCCGCAAAGGCCTGCCCCGCTCGATTGCCTGTTGTTTTTGATTATTTAGCAACGAAATTCTAGTGCGCGTGTGTTTCCTTGTTCAACCCGTACAGGGCATCTCATGGTTAATCTGCTCGCACGGCATTCGTCGAAATGACAAATGAATACGAGGCGAGGCCTGTTCTTCCTCTTCTTTTCATAAGGGTATAAAGGGAAGGTGACGCAATACTTCGTGAAGCTTACTCATGCGCATGAAAACTAGACCTTCTTTTCGTTTGGTCCTGGTGCCGCAGAGGCAGCTGATGGGACACTGAAGGCGGGATCTCGGACCCGTGCGCGGTCGCAAAGCTACCAGTTTTGCAGGCTTTAGCCGGATTCAATCACTTGGCCGTGATTGAGATCGAAAATAGTCGGGCCAGTGTACCAGAGAAAATGGCGATTTTGCTGTCCCTTCTGTCCATGTAAGCCTGTGAAAAATTGATCATTTACGGATCATTGCAGGACCTGGGACGCGGCCACGCTAGTGCATCAGATAGTCTCGCTGAACGGCGCACGTTTTTAGACTCCTCAGGCATGCTGGCTATCGCCGAGGCGCAAGTATCGTTTGCAAATAATAGAGAAAATAGATCTATAAAGCCCCAACTACGAAAGATTTCGATTTGAGTTGATACGGCTGTGTTGGATGCGTCGGCCCGAGCCTATCGAGGCAAGTCAGAGTTGCACGCCGAGTAGTCTGCCAGCCCGTCGTTCGCCGTGCTTCGTTGTGCTGATGCGCTGGCGACTTGATCAACGTGGCGCCTTTGGTCGATGCGAATGTGTAACACAGCTGTCGTAAATTGTTTGGGACGAACCTTTGCGATTGACACTTCAGGGTGCTTCCAGTGCCAATCTTCCATTGAACCCGCGAGGCGAGGTGTGCTTTAACGGGTACGCGCCTGCAAGCGCGTGATACCTTTCTGCAGCTGGCGAGCACGGCTGCGCGATCACCGGTTGCTCGGCCACACCTTCGCCAGTTGCTGCGAAGATCAAGCCATGACATCCAAGCCTGCCACTATTCGCCCGGCACAAGCCACATTCAAAGATGGGGCGGTGTACTCGGCGGATTACGCTGATATCTATCACTCGGTGGATGGCGCGATACAGGAAGCGCGCCACGTGTTCATTGCCGGCAATGATCTGCCGAATCGATGGCAGCAAGCTAACAGCTTCACGATCGTGGAAACCGGGTTTGGCTGTGGCCTGAACTTCCTTGCAACGTGGGATACGCTCAAGCAAAGCGCAGCGGCGTGTCACCTCGATTTTGTTTCGGTCGAGAAGAGCCCGTTCAGTCTTGAGGACCTTTCCACGATTTTGCGCGCCTGGCCGGAGCTTGGCACCTTTGCGAGCGAACTGCTGCGAGCATATCCGCCCTTGATTCCGGGCTTTCATCGCTTCCACTTTGACGGTGGCAAGGTTACGCTGACTTTACTGCTTGGCGACGCGGTCGAAATGCTCTCTGAGCTAGAGGCGCGCGTTGACGCATTTTTTCTCGATGGATTTGCACCTGCGAGAAATCCGGAAATGTGGTCGGACGCATTGTTCGAGCAAGTGGGGCGAATCGCTGTGCCGGCTGCTTCTGCCGCGACATATAGCTCTGCAGGTGTAGTGCGCAAAGGCCTGGAGAGCGCTGGTTTTGCCGTGCAAAAGAAGCCGGGATATGGGCGCAAGCGTGACATGCTCACCGCGCAACTGCCGGGTACGCGGCCAAGCTCACATCCTCTTCGCAAAGCTGTGGTCATCGGCGCCGGAATTGCCGGTGCCTCATGTGCTTTTGCGCTGGCAAGGCGCGGCATCGAGATCGAGCTGTTGGACCGCAAATCTGGCCCTGGTGGCGGTGCTTCATTCAACCCGGCGGCGGTAGTGCGTCCGTTTCCGACGCTCGATACCGGCGTGCGTGGACGCTTCACGTGGGCGGCCTTTCTGTACGCGGTGCGGCTCTATCGCGAACTAAGCAAGCCAATGGGGTTCACCTGGCATGAGACAGGTGTCTTGCAACTGGCTCGAGATTCGGCGCATCACGAACGGCTGGTTCGCGCGGTCGAAATGCTTGGCTATCCGCCCGAAGTCGTTCGCATTGTCAACGCACAAGAAGCGACCGAGCTCTGCGGCGCGCAGATTAGTGAAAAGGGAGTCTGGTTTCCGATGGCCGGCTTTGTCGAGGGTCAGGCGTTGTGTGGCGCACTGGTCGAATCGGCACAAAAGTCAATGACCTTCATTGGGCGCACCGAAGCACAGGCGATCCGGACAGAAGGTGAGACGGTTTTGATTACCGATGCTGATGGGAAAACACTTACAAGTGCAGACATTGCGATTGTTGCCAATGGCATAGGCGCAAAGAGTCTTATTGCCGATGGCGCGCCGTGGCTTCGTGCTGTGAGAGGCCAGCTATCGGAGTTGGCTCCGGTAGCTACGCGCCTGCGCTCACCCGTTTGCCGCGAGGGTTACGTGACGCCGGTAATCCGTGACCGCCATTACGTTGGCGCTACATTCGACGAGGCACATACCGATACATCCCTTACCGACGAAGATCATGAGGCGAATCTGCAGCGCGCGGCACGCATTCTCCCGGACGCTTTTGACAATCCGAACCTTATCCCGGGGTCTGGTTGGGCCGCTGTACGCTGCGCCAGTCGTGACCGCCTGCCTGTCATCGGCGCGGCGGATTTGAATCTGTATTGTTGCCTTGCGATGGGCTCGCGCGGATTCAGTTGGGGGCCGCTAGCGGCTGAAACACTGGCGTCAATTGTTTCGGGTGCACCTCGGCCGTTAGAGCAGCCAATGCTTCAGGGCGTGTCCACGTCGCGCTATGTAACGGAGGGTTCACCGCAGCGATTCCTGGCTTGAGTCTTGCACGGGGTGAGCGCCTGCGAGAGGCAAAATACGAGCTAGGCACCGAGGTCATTCCACAAACTGGCCGTTGGCTGACTCGGTTCGGGCGCCCTAACGATTTCAGCCTGCGTTTTGCGAGGCGCTACCAAGCTACGTTGTGGACTAACTGCTGGTTCAGTGTTTTGGTCTTGTGGACTTGAAGATAGCTCTCTGACAAATGGCATGAGGTGAATCAGGATGACGACTAACGTAGAAGCCACCGGGGGTGGCAAGGGCGCCGAAGGTACCAGGCTTAAGTGGGACGACTCGAACATGAAGAGCTCCTACGCGAATGTGTGCAATGTGACCAGCACACGTGAAGAGGTCGTGATGCTTTTCGGAGTGAATCAAGCGTGGAATAGAGGCCAGAAGGAAGTCACTATCCAGCTGACTGACCGAATTATCGTCAGCCCCTATGCTGCGAAACGCCTCAGCATGCTGTTGCAGGGCGTCGTGGCGGAGTACGAGAAACGCTTCGGCACCCTAAACGTCGAGGCAGGCATAGGCGAAGCCGCAAAATAGTTCTGCCTCGCGCGCCACGGCGCGGGGCAGATTGTTAACATCGGCGGACCAGAGCTAAACAAACCTTACGCACGTCTGCGCGTCGCTGACAACGTTGCCGTTCACGTATCGGACACGGCATGAAAGCAATTTGCCTAGGCCCCTGCGGCAAAGGCAAGCAACAAGAAGTAAGGCACGCACGCAAACAAACGGGCAGGTCCTCGCCACGACGATATAACCGGGAGCAGTCTCGCGTGCGCGAAACAGTCGAAAACCAGAATCCGATTGAGCACGACAAGCGTCAACCGGATGGGCTTAGGTGCCACCAGTTTGACGACGCGTTCGTGGCGTATGTGCATGCGGTGAATGGTCTGCGTCGCGTCGACCCGTATGCGTTCTATAAGTACGTTCGAACATATTGCCGGCCCGCATGTGCGCCGAATCGAACGCGGGCTCTACCTTTTTCGCTACGGGGCACCCAGGTCGTCGCAGACTCGGGTCGGGCCATTTCCGAGGAAGACCGGGCACGGGCCTTGATGGTCGGGCGACATACGCCAAGCTTCGAGAAGTGAGGCAGCGGCGAAAGGATGATAGTGATGACGTGGCAACCGGTATCGAGAGACGTCGTTTCGTTTCGGGCGCAGCAGTTACGAAAGCCGTAGCCGGGCCGGAAAGAAAATGTTGCGCGACAGTAAGCGGGCGAACGCCCACGTCGGTTCGGGGAAATCTGTAAACGTGTGAAGCGAATCCGGGTGCTGGCATTGGGGTAAAGCCAGTTTTCCGATCCGCAGACCAGATGGGAGCAAGGCTGAGTAAGTCATATTCGCCGATGCCTTTTTTATTTGGCTTTTCTCTTTTTTATCAGGTACCCTTTTTTCGAGTTGTTTCTTGGGGTCGTAATTCTTGGAGGCGCTACGATGAAAAATATACGTGTACTCGGAGTTGTGATTGCGCTCGGCACGATGACGTTGTCCCCTCAAGCAGCTGCGCTGGAGCTGGAAGTCGAGGCCTTGATATGGGAGCCCACCGGCCAGGACGTTGTACTCGGTTCTGAGGCCATTGACCCTCCCTTTGGCAACGATCTTCTAAATTTCGGCACGGACACGGGATTCGGGATAGGCATCGGCAATCCGTCCGCGCCACTGCCCTGGAGGGTGCGGTACCGCGATATCGGCTTCAAGGGCGATTTCGCGGCGGATCATGGCGCTGCAAGCAACTTCATTGCGGCGCTCGACCACCCGGACAACGCCTATGGTACCTACCGCACGATTTCCGCCAATGGCAAGATCGACCTGCGAATCCTGGATGCAGACATGCTAATCCCAATCAACACTGGGACCAGCAGCACACTCAAGTTCTTTACGGGCCTCCGGTATGTCTCTTACGAGGACGACCTGAACGCCAATTACGACGCCGGAGGGCAAATCGTAACGCGAAAGGCGGAGAACGGCCTTTTCGGGGTTCGGGTTGGGTTGGAGGCTAAGTATCCTCTCGGCGGTGGGTTCAGCCTTGGCGGCCATGGCGCGATCTCGATGTTGATGGGAGAGAGTTCCTTTTCGCAAACCGAGAGCTTTTCCGGTTATCAGCGGAACCTCGATCTGGATAGCACAGTGCCAGCTTTCGAGGCTGGCGTTCGGCTGAACTACGACCTCGCCCTGGCTGCGCAACGGCTCGAATTGTGGGTAGGTTATGAGCTTATTCAGTTTGACAACGTCGTTTCCGCCCAGACGTTCGTTGACGACACCAATGATGCCGCGCAGATTGAGCAGGGCGTCTCGGCAGGTTTCCGCGGATTTACTGTCGGCCTCGTCTGGACTTTCTGATTTAGACCGTCTAGACGGTCCTCGGCCGCCCTTACATGCTTGGGGGGCGAGAGTTCTACGGGGTGTTGCTCCAGGGGCGGCTAGCTAGAGGAGACAGACTATTAGCTAGTTCGGTGTCAAGAGAGCGCACGAATTCTTGGCAGGGCGAGCCGCCTAGTTGCAGAAATTTGGTATCTCGGACTGGTTGCAAATGGCAACCGCGCCCGCTTGTTTTCTAATGGCTGCGAGCAATTGCGCCAGACACCCATTAGGACCAAACGTTCGGCAATGTGGCTGCCGATACGCCGGCGTGTGTGCCTTGCTGGCTCGCGGTTGAGGCGATTCGCTTTCCTGCAAACAGCTGACGGCGGCCCGGCATCCCATTCAGACTAACCGGTTCGAACTCCGATTCCCTATTTCCGAACTTTCTGCGCGCCGCCCGGCACGCGGGCATGCCCTTGAGGAATGCGCAACCAAGCTCATCAGTTCCTTCGCCTGTGCTAGCTGGATCTCCGGGTCGGCATACAGCATGCCGCGGTACAACATCGTGTCGCGTACGATACCGTGGATGTGCCAGCCAGGGTAGGTGTTGTTGCTGATGACTGTCTGGCGACAAATGCTTCTGGCAGAGCTCCAGCATCTTCGTTGACGCCCTTGGGCACCCGGAAGTAAACCCCAGGGCTCATGACGTAATCGAACTCACCGACGACTTAACCGAATTCGAGAATGTCGGCGTGCTTTAGCTGAATGTTCTCGAAGCCAATCGCGTCGATGGCCTCCGTCCTTCCGCAATCCGGCGCGACGAGGCATCGACACCGGCGCAGCGTGCATGTACAAAATCGTGCGCAACAGTAATCTGCTTTCGGCCCGTTGAGCAGCCAGTTCGATCATGCGGAAATGCCCGGCCCGGGGGGCGCACTCGGCGCAAACGACTTCGCGATGGAGGCCAGGTGTTTCGGGTGGCTCTGGAGAATGGGCTGCTCAGGTACGGGATCACGTCTTGGCGAACTTGTCTTTCGGGCGTTGCTTTTTATTTCATCGTTGTGAAACGGGCTTGCCGGTTAAGTGACAGCTGCCTGGCCGTTGTTTGGCTGGCGTTACTCGCACAGTCTTGGTATGAAACGCGGTTTGCCTGTGTGAAATGCACACCGACGCGTATCGGCCTCGAGGCACATTGTGCGAGCTGCGAAATTGACCAGATTAGTTTCGCCAAGCTCTGATCGAAAAGTTCGATTGACATTTAGCCGAGCGCCCAAAACTTTCGTTAGTCGAAACAAGGCAATGGGACTAAGGTAATTTTGCTTGTAGTGCGTTCAAGATCTGAATTGCGCAATTGCGGCGCTTCGGTCTCGCGGCCTTTGATCCAGTCAAATGGATAGATGTGCCCCGATTTTGGATGCAGCAACGAGAAGACCGGTAATCGGCAGGTGATATCAATTCCTGCCACAGAATAGGTTGCCAAGAAATAAATAGAACAAGGTGGCACTTCTAAGAGGCGTTTCGCTTCTTTGCAATGTCACCACGGAGGAGAGGGAGGCGAAGCGGTGCTTGCACGCTTGCTTCGGTTATGCGCGGGGTCTCGACTGAGTTTGGGGTCGAGCGCGGCGCGTGTCCACCATGTGCTGCCGCATTCGTTCGCGCGGCCAATTTGTACCCTGAGTTTCTCTGAAATAGCCGCCAGCACAGTTTGGCCGCGGCTTAGCTCATCTATGTCTGTCCGGCACGGCAGACACTTTCTATATCCATCGTCGTCAGAGCGGGGTGACGCGATATGAATGCGCCATTCATGGACCGTGCATTGACACGCAAACTGTTCACCTCGCGCAAGTCCGAATCGCGCATCCCGTTCAGGCGCAAGGCCTTGTTCGAAGCGATTGAAGCGCGCCTGCTGCTTTCCGCGGACCTCACGCCCGTTGCAGAACTCGGCATGTTGCACAACACGCGTGCCGATCCCGATGCACCGGCCGTCATCGAATCGCCCGCATCGCTGCTCAATGCTGGCAATTCGCAGGCGCTCGGGCGGCAGATTGTGTTTGTCGATTCAGGCGTGCGCGAATACGAAACACTGCTGACAAACCTGCCGGACGTTACCCGCGGCAACACCCGCGTCGTCGTGCTGGATGACAGCAAAAATGGTGTCGAGCAGATTACCGAAACCCTGAAAAGCGAGGAAAACGTAAGCGCGCTTCACATCCTCTCGCACGGTGCCAGCGGCAGCGTCTCGCTCGGCAGTGCGCAGCTCAACGCTGACACCGTTACGGCCCATGCCGTGCAACTTGCCTCGTGGAACGAAGCACTGCGCAGTGACGCCGATATTTTGCTCTATGGTTGCAACGTCGCAGATGGCGAGTGGGGAGTGCAGTTCGTCAATGAGCTCAGCGTCCATGCCGGCGCCGACGTGGCCGCTTCGAACGACGCCACTGGTGCCCGGCAGCGTGGCGGCGACTGGGACCTCGAGTACAGCACCGGCGCCGTAGACGTCGCGTCCATTATCCAGGCCGTCGACTTTGCCGGCCTGCTGGGCCCGGTCACACCCTCTTTGGTGGGTGACGCAGTGACCTTTACCGGGACTGACACCGGACCAAACGCAGTCGATGCGCTCTATTTGCGCGTCACGACCAGTAACGAGCTCGAATTCAGCGAAGACAATAGCAACTGGAGCGTCGATCTCGACCTGTCGGCGGCCAACAACCAGACTTTGGTCATCAGCGACCTCACTGTCATCACGGTCGATCTGCTCGGTGCCGATGATCAGCTGCACATCGATGCCAGCCTGGACACCGCCCTGAACGCCGTGGCCGACACGGCGAGCCTCAGCTACAACGCCGGGGACGGCCTTGGCGACACGCTGTTCGGCCCCGACGCTGATATCACCTGGACCGTAAACGGCCCCAATGCTGGTTCGCTGGGCACCAAGATCAGCTTCGACAGCGTAGAGAACCTCACCGGCGGCACGCAGGTCGACACCTTCAACCTGGACGCCGACGTCACGGGCACCGTGGATGGTGGCGGCAACCCCGCCGGTTCGCCAGGTGACACGATCCGCGTCACGCGCGATGCCGACTTCACCCTCAGTGACGACGAACTGGAGATCGACGACGGTCAGACGATCACCCAGATCA
>CP070643.1:3162554-3204392 GCA_020354125.1 Betaproteobacteria bacterium
CTAACCTGAAGGTTAGCCTCCGCCGCAACACAAGCTACGTATTGTGGCTCCGGCCGCAACAAGCCCTGCGGGCGTGTTGTCCCGCCCCTGGTTGTGCCACAGGCGCAGCGGGTGTGTAGACGGAGCCACTGACGAGGCCGGTCCCGAGTGTGGCGGCTACCGGCAACGATCCCGTTTCGCAAGGGCCAAAAGCTGGCTCCGACGCTTAATGCCAGCCGGAACTTCCTGATTCTTCGACGGTTTTACCACTGCCGCCGAATTGCTCGGGTACATCGACGAATTTTGGAAGCCCGTCACTTACATCCATGACCCGTTCTTCGTAGAAGATGTGAAAAGCGGGTTCGAACTTGAATGTTCCTTCCGGTCCGGCGAGCGTCATCGGATATACCGCGGTCATGCCCATCGTCGGCTTGAGGTTGACAAGACACCCACCGCACTTGCTGCATGACACGCGCCCGCTGACTTCGCTGACGGTGCTGGTGGTGGTAGGCCCTTCGATGGTGACATTGTCGGCGGGCCAAATGCCAAATGCGTTAATCGGCGCGGAGTGCCATTTGCGACATTCCAGGCAATGACAATAGCCGGCGGCCGCCGGTGGGCCCTTGACGGTCACTGTTACGGCGCCGCAATAGCACGTTCCCTTATGTACTGCGTTTTCGTCGCTCATTTCTCTTCCCCCTTGCACCAGGCTTTAGTGCCTGTCGCAAATACTACGTGAGGGGGTGAACAGAGACAATCGTGTGGGTAACCCCCCGTTTTCTGATCCTGCATTAGGAGGGCGCGAAAGCGTCGCGTGCAGTCGGCGAGGCGACGAGGCAGAATCGGGAACTTAAACCGATTTGTCAGGACCGAACAGGCAAGAATGCTCTCACCGGTCCAGTAACGGACACTTGCATGACTGAAAACACCACTGGCCGCCGGCTCACGGTAGTGAACCACGACCGCGCTGCTGCAGGCCTGACTTATGTTTACCCGGTCGTATCGCGGCGGGCGGGGGGCGTGTCGGTTGGCGTGAATCTAAACGTCAACAATGCCTGCAATTGGAAATGCATTTACTGCCAGGTGCCGAACTTGAAGCGTGGCGCTGCACCACCGGTCGACCTGATGAAACTGCGCTCGGAACTGACTGGTTTTCTGCGCGATGTAATCGACGGCGATTTCATGCAACGTTGCGTTCCGGAACAGGCGCGCCGTCTCAACGATATTGCGTTGTCCGGCAATGGTGAGCCGACCAGTACACCGGGATTTGCCTCCGTCATAGAAGTCATCGGCGAAGTCAGGCACGCGGTGTCTGTCGGTGCCGAAGTCAAAACGGTGCTGATTACCAATGGCAGCCTGACGCATCAGCGTGAAGTGCGCGAAGGTTTGCGCAGGCTGCAGCCGATCAACGGAGAAGTGTGGTTCAAGTTGGATAGTGCGACGCGCGAAGGTATGCTTCGCATGAACGGTACGCGTATCGGTCTGACCCGGGTCGCCAGGAATTTGGCAATCGCGGCGAATGCCTGTCCGACCTGGATTCAGACCTGTGTGCTTGCAATCGATGGTGATGCGCCGAGCAACACCGAGCAGAGCGCCTATCTCGAATTCATTGCAGAGCAGCTCGCCCAAGGCGTACCGATACGTGGCGTGCTGCTATATGGACTGGCACGCCAGTCCTATCAGCCTGAAGCGGATCGGCTGTCCAGCCTGCCCCCTTCATGGCTCGAGGCCTACGCGGAACGGATTCGCGCGCTGGGCCTTCCGGTCAAGGTCACACCCTGACCGGCGCCGACTCCTAACGTGCCCGGCGATGTCTTTGGCCGTGACCAGCGTGCTGCGTGGCCGATGCCTTGAGTCGCTTGAACAGCGCCGGCTGCGATTTTTTGAGATAGCTGAGTACCATCAGATCGTTACGGGTCACGTTGCGCAAGTTGAGGCGGTCAACGTGCACCAGTTGCAGCAGTTCGCGCACCGGTTTGGGCATTTCGCGCCCGCTTTCGTAGCGAGATCCACCGCTTTGGGTGACGCCAATCTGTCCCCAGAAATCCTGCTGGTTCATGCCCAGACGTTGTCTGATGGCTCGTGGGTTGGAAATACGTTGTGCTCTTGTCATTTAACCTTCCAATAGTCCAATTCGGTTAAACACCCGTCAGACCATGCTGACGTTTACATCCTTTGGACCGTGCGCTGAGACAAAGTTCCGTGCACGCTTGATGACACGGGAATCGTGGATTAGTGGCAGGTCGACGGCGGCTGCCGACCGATATCCACGATTTCGGATTGTGGTGCGCCAGTGACTAAGGCGAAATGCCTCGGGGTTGAGAGGGTAGGTTAGGGGCCCGATTGACTTACTTGGCGACCTGACGCTCGCGCATTTCGTCGAGCGTCTTGCAGTCGATGCAAAGGGTTGCCGTGGGACGCGCTTCCAGCCGCTTGAGGCCGATTTCGATGCCGCAGCTTTCGCAGTAGCCGTATTCGCCGGCATCGATTTTTGCGATTGTCTCGTCAATTTTCTTGATCAGCTTGCGCTCCCGGTCACGGCTGCGAAGCTCGAGCGAGATGTCGGATTCCTGACTGGCGCGGTCATTCGGGTCAGCGAATACTGTCGCCTCGTCCTGCATGGTATGCACCGTGCGGTCGATGTCCTCGCTGAGCTCTTCCTTGAGTTGGGTGAGTATTTTCTTGAAATGTGTCTGCTGCCTGGCGCTCATGTAAGCCTCACCCTTTTTGGGCGCGTACGGCTTGAAGGCACTGCGTAGATCTGAAGCCATTTGGGTTTACCCGGACTCAAAAAAGGCGACTTTCTATCAGAAATCAGCGCTCGGCGCAATTCAATCGTGACCTACCCCTGGAAAGGCCCTCTGGGGCCGCGTTGACCGCCACCCCGCTTAAAGCGTATAGTCCTGCGCCTCCGGGGTGTAACGCAGCCTGGTAGCGTGCCTGCTTTGGGAGCAGGATGTCGGGAGTTCGAATCTCTCCACCCCGACCAGGTTTCGGCGGTGCAGTAACGAGTTGTGCCCGTAGCTCAACCGGATAGAGCACCAGCCTTCTAAGCTGGGGGTTACAGGTTCGAGTCCTGTCGGGCATGCCAAGGTATCATCTTGGTGGCACAGGGCGGGATGCTTTCGCTGGTGGACGTAGCTCAGTTGGTAGAGTCCCGGATTGTGATTCCGGTTGTCGTGGGTTCGAGCCCCATCGTCCACCCCATTCCTTCTCAAGAGCCCGTCCCTGGGGCGCCGGTAGCGCGATGATCCATCTGCGTGACGTTACGCTGCGACGCGGCGCCAAGTGCCTGTTCGAGCATGTCAGCCTGAACTTCTATCGCGGTCAGAAGATTGGCGTCACCGGGGCCAACGGCAGCGGCAAATCCAGTCTGTTTGCGCTCATCCAAGGGGAGCTACATGCCGACGCCGGTGAAGTCGCTGTGCAGCCGGGGATCGTCATTGGCCAAGTCGCGCAGGACTTGCCCGCTGGAGACATTGCCGCGGTTGAGTACGTCATCGATGGCGATCAGGAACTGCGCTCGATCGAAGCACAGCTCAGTGAGGCCGAAACGCGCGCCGATGCTTCCCGTTTGGGCGAACTGCACGACAAGATGGCGGCGATCGACGGTTACGCCGGGCGCGCTCGTGCTGCGCGCTTGATGAGCGGGCTCGGTTTCGCTGAAGTGGAGCTCGAGCGCCCGATCAATAGCTTCTCCGGTGGATGGCGAGTGCGTCTGAACCTGGCGCGTGCACTGATGTGCCGCTCCGACTTGTTGCTACTGGACGAGCCGACCAACCACCTGGATCTCGATGCCATCGTCTGGCTGGAAAACTGGCTGCGCGCCTATCGCGGCACCTTGCTGCTGATTTCGCATGATCGCGAGTTTCTCGACAACACCGTCGACAGCATCTGCCACATCGAGAGTCAAACGGTGCGCAGCTACGCTGGAAACTACTCGGCATTCGAACACCAAAGAGCGCTGCTGCTGTCACAGCAAGCGGCAATGTACGAGAAACAGCAACGCGAGATCTCACGCATCCGTGCGTTCGTCGACCGGTTTCGGGCCAAGGCAACGAAAGCGCGGCAGGCACAAAGCCGCATCAAGCTTCTTGCCAGATTCGACGACATCGTGCCGGCGCACGTCAATTCACCGTTCAGTTTCGTGTTTCGCCCGGCAGCGGCGCATCCCGATCCGGCACTGGTGCTTGACCAAGTCACGGCCGGTTACGGCGGTAAGGCCGTGTTGTCGTCGGTGCAACTGGAGCTGAGGGCGGGGGCGCGAATCGGACTGCTCGGACGCAATGGCGCTGGCAAGTCAACACTTGTCAAATTGCTCGCCGGTGACCTTAACCCAGTTGAGGGCACTCGAACCGAAGGCAAGGCATTGAGAATTGGCTATTTCGAACAAAGCCAGCTCGACCAACTGCGCGCTGAGGACAGCCCTTTGCAGCACCTGGCGCGGCTCGACCCGGCGGTCCGCGAACAGGAGCTAAGGGACTTTCTGGGCGGATTTGACTTTCGCGGCGACGATGCGCTGGCACCAGTGAGCCGGTTTTCCGGTGGCGAGCGATCGCGGTTGGTTCTGGCGCTGATCGCCTGGCAGCGGCCCAACTTGCTGTTGCTGGACGAGCCGACCAACCACCTTGACATTGAGATGCGGCACGCCCTGATAAGGGCGCTGCAGGAGTACGACGGGGCAATGGTGCTGGTGTCACACGATCGAAGCTTGCTGCGTGCAAGCTGCGATCAGTTGTACCTGGTCGATGGTGGCACCGTGCGTGAGTTTGATGATGACCTGGAAAGTTACACGCGAATGCTGGCGGCCGCGAATAGCGACGATTCGCAACAAGCGCGCTCGAGTGTGTCGCGTCGCGAGCAGCGCCGCATCGAGGCCGAAGCAAGGGCGGGATTATCAGCACGCAGAAAACCGCTCGAGACGCAATTACGCCAGCTGGAGCAGGACATCAATGATTGGACGCGCGAAAAAGCGCGACTTGAAAACCTGATCGCCTCACCCGATATATACGAAAATGCGAAAAAGGAGCAGTTGCGTGAGTATTTGCGCGAGCAGGCTCGGCTCAGCAAGCAGCTTGATCGCGCCGAAGAGCATTGGCTGGAATTGACGACGCAACTTGAAGAACTATCCTCCGGCCGGCAGGCGCGGAACCAGTAGCTGTCTCAAGCGTTCCAAGCGCACGATATTTATACTTTTTCTGGAGATTGAAGTGATCAAACGTATTGGCCTGTTTCTGATTACCAACATTGCGGTCCTGGTGTTGCTCAGTTTCACCATGCGGGTGCTGGGCATCGAGCGCATTCTCGACGAATCAGGAACCGGGTTGAACATGGAAGCGCTGCTGGTTTTTGCGGCGGTGATCGGCTTTGGCGGTTCGTTCATCTCGCTGGCGATGTCGAAGTGGTCAGCCAAATTCCTGACCGGCGCAAAAGTCATCGAGAGCCCGCGTTCGGAAGTCGAGCAGTGGTTGGTTACGACCGTAAAGCGGCAAGCTGATCAGGCGGGCATTGGCATGCCCGACGTTGCCGTTTATGACGCGCCCGACGTCAATGCGTTTGCCACCGGCATGAGCCGCAACAACGCCCTGGTGGCGGTGAGTACCGGGTTGATGCGAAGCATGTCGCGCGATGAGGCGGAAGCGGTGCTGGCCCATGAAGTCAGCCACGTTGCCAATGGGGACATGATCACGCTCGCCTTGATCCAGGGCGTAATCAATACCTTCGTCATTTTCCTGGCGCGCGTTATTGGCCACTTCGTCGATCGTGTAGTGCTGAAGAATGAACAAGGCCACGGCATCGGATTCTGGGTGACCACCATCGTCGCGGAAATTGTCCTGGCATTGCTGGCGAGCATTATCGTCATGTGGTTCAGCCGCAGACGTGAGTTTCGCGCCGATGCTGGCGGAGCGGCGCTGGCCGGCCGCGAAAAGATGATCTCAGCCTTGCAACGTTTGCAGGCCGCCTATCAGCCCTCGGCATTGCCGGATCAGATGAAGGCGTTTGGCATCTCCGGCGGACAGGGTCTTGGACTCAAGCGGCTGTTCATGTCGCATCCGCCGCTCGACGAGCGCATCGAGGCGCTGCGGCATGCGCAGGCTTCGGACCTGCGCGTCGGATAACGGACTGTCAAAAAACTACTGTGCGACCTTGATCCGGGCTTGCGCCGGTATTGATTTGAACCGTTGCTCATCCGCCTTCGGCGGTCCGGCCCGGCGATCATAGTCGCCGGGCGCTGCGACTGATTCTAATCGAGCGGTGCGCGGCAGTGCCGCGCCACATCACGCTCTCGCCCTCATGTGCTACCTCTGTACACTCCGGTTCCTGCGCACTGCTTCTATTAAAACGAGCACGCACCCGGCTGAAGGCCGCTTGCGACGTTTTTTGAATAGCCTGTTGGCGTTGCGTCAATCTGGGCAACGATTAGGTAGCGCGCAGGGTGCGGCGGTGGGCTCGCCAGGCGCGAAAGCTGGCACCGGCCTGCATCACACTGGTGATGTAATACAGAACCTTGAAGGCGAACAGGCTGGCGTAGATCGGCGTGTTTCGATACAGGTCACCGGCAAGCAGCGACATTAGCGCCTCCTTGATCCGAAGATGATTGCGCGGCTTCATGAACAGGGTGCGCATAGCGGGACGTGTCATGCGGTAGATGAACCACGAAAAGTTGCGCAGACCATGACGCACTGAGTTTTCGAAGCGGCGCTTGGCCTGCGCCGCCGCAGCCGGTTCGCGCAGGCTGGCTTCGACAACATCGGCACCCAGGAAGGCACTGCGCATCGCCAGGTAGACGCCGGAGGAAAACACCGGGTCGACAAATGCGTAGGCATCTCCCACCATCAGGTAGCGCTCGCCGCTCATCTGACTGGAAACGTACGAATAGTTGCCCGTCGCCGTGGCGTTCGCCAGCAGGCGGGCATGTTGCAGGCGAGCGTTCAGTTCAGGGCAAAGCGCGATTGTTTGTAGCAGAAAAACGCTCGGGTCGCTGCGGCGTGTTCGCAAGTATTCGGGAGTGCATACGGCGCCGACGCTGGTCGTGCCATCGCGCAGTGGAATGAACCAGAACCATCCATGCTCGAACCAGAACAGACTGATGTTGCCTTCGGCGTCGCCAGGCAAACGGCGCGCTGCTTCGAAGTGACCGTACAGTGCTGCGGTCGCGTGCTGCGGGTTGCGCCGTTTGATTGCGAAACGGTTTCCGAGGAAAGTGTCACGTCCGGACGCATCGACCAGGTAACGCGCCTGCCATTGCTTGTCACCGTCCGCCTCGCAAGTCATGACTGATACGCCACCTTCGACCGGAAATTTGACCTGCGAAACGCGGCACTCCTGCATCGCCCGCGCTCCGCTGCGAACACAGTGGTCAAACAGGATCTTGTCGAACTCGGCCCGACGAACCTGATAGGCGTACGTGTAGGTCTTGTCCCATGCTTCGGAGAACTTCAGGGTTACCGGGCGATCATGCACTGGCGAGTTGAACTCAACTCCCGGTTTGCGCAAGCCGATTTCCCTGACCTGATCGAGTACGCCAAGTTGTTCGAATAACTCGAGGTTCATCGGCAAAAGCGATTCGCCGATGTGAAACCGTGGATGTGTGTCCTTCTCGGCGAGCACTACATCGAGCCCGCGCTTTGCAAGCAACGTCGCAATGGTGGAACCGGCTGGCCCACCTCCTATGACGAACACGTCGCAGTCGTTGTCCGGTGCGGATTCGGAAGTAATTATTCTGTTCATTGCAGCGTATGCGCTCCCGTGCTCTGCCGCGGCTGTGTACGATCGGGAACGGGTAGCCAGGCAAGCATTGACGCTGCATCGGATTCACTTAACGTAGCGTCGATGATCCGGCTGATCCCGGTTGAATCGAGTTCGATATGTTTCGACTGCGCGTGCGTCACCATCTCCAGTGCCAGCATTTGCAATCGCTTTGAAGATGCAGCGATTCGCTGCACGAATTCGACATCGTCCAGTTCATCTCGCAAGCCGCGGTTGAGTTCGGCAAACCAGTCGAGGCTCGCGTGATCGATCATCATCGGCAGATTGTCCGCGTTGCCCACCTTTGACCAGTCATTCAGAAACGCCTGCATGGCGAAATTAAGCGCCTTGCATCGCTCCAGTTCGCCACTCACGGAGCTCAGCGCTCCGATGTCGGTCAACTTTCTCTGGAAGAATAGCTGGCACAAGATGCCCCAGTAATAGGTGTAATCCCAGATTATCTTGAGTGGAAAGACAGCCAGGTTGCCGAACATCGTGTATTGGTTCTTGTACAGCGACAGCGTGCTCTCATAAAAGGAATTGAAGAACCGCTCGTAGACCCTGGTCAACGCGCCGATACTTTGCCCACTGTGATCGCGGGCAATGAGGTCCGTGATGTAGGTGTTGGCGATGGCGATGAAGTCGCTGCCCGGGGAATAGAACGGGTCGAGAAACACGCCGGACTCTCCGCTCAAGGCCCAGCGGTCTTCGGAGAATATCTGCTTGCAACCATAGGAGAAGCTTCGCAGGTACTTGAAATCCTGCAACAGATCCTGCTTGTCGCGCAGTTCCCGGGCTAGCCGCGGTTGGTGTTTGTCAAGCCAGGTAAGGACTTTTTCGAAACTGTCGAGCGACGTCGATGGGTGTATGCGTGAGTCGGCAACAATGCCCACCGAGTGCGAACCCGATGACAAGGGTATGAGCCAGGCCCAGTAGCCGTCGCCGACCAGATGGTTGGTCGACAACCATCGGGCCGGTGGCGTGCAGCGATTCCGCCAGGCCGGATCATCCGACCATTCATCGATTGTGATGCGAGCACCAATGCGAAACCAGACGGCATTGGCGTCATGGCCGTTTTCTTGCCCGAGGCCGAGCCGGCGCTTGATCAGCTCGGCGCGCCCGGTTGCGTCGATCAACCAGCGCGCAGTGGCTGTGTGCTGCTCGTTGCCGCGTTGGTAGGTGATCGAGTGCTCGTCCGGGCCGGGGCGCAACTCGAATTGCCGAATAATTGCATCATCCCTGAAGTCGATGCCATCGCGGCGCACCGCCTCACCGAGAAAATTCTCAAAAATACCACGGTCAAGCTGATAGCTTGGCGTCGAGAGGTAGTGGCTGGCGCCAATTTCTGTTACCCGGTCAACATCCTCCCGACCATCGGAGAAGAAAAAGCGAAAGCCGAATTTCTTGAGCTGCTTCGATACCAGATGGTCCTTGAGGCCGAGCACAGTATCGAAATAGTTGGCGGCGATTTCGACTGTTGACTCGCCGACCTTGTGAGTTGCCGCCGCAACAGGGTGGCGACGTCTTTCAACGATCAGAATATCCAGCGCCGGTAGGCTCTTGCGTAACTGTAGCGCAAGGCACAGTCCGGCGAGTCCACCACCCATGATGATGACATCGTATCGCTGTGCGGAAAGTCGATCAGTCATGAAACGGATCGGAAAGAATATTCATTCATGGGTGCAAGCTCCAGTTCGAGACCCATTTTTGGTCCGACGGCGCAGACGATGTTGCCAGGCGCGCGAGCGATTGCTTCTAACATCGGCAATGCCGGCGCCATTGCATTACCGGCGACCAATGATGCATTTTCTGTGCGCGCCAACTTTGCACTATTTATGCTGTCTCCCTGTTCTTCGCTTTCGCGCAGTTGCCATTGCATGACATGTTTCGTATTTGACGTAGGCTGGCAACCCAGCACCAAAGCACATCCCAGTCGCCCAGTGCTCTTGACGACGTTGGCGAGCGGGCCTTGTGCCGCGATGTCATAGGCGACAAGCAGCACTGTTTCATTGTCGCTTTGCGCCTGCACCAACGCCTCGAGAAGCCCGTTGCCAAAAGAGTAGCGATCGGCGCTGATGGCGGTGTAGGGACGCGTACTGCCGGTCGCGATCGCCCAATAGCCAGCTGCCGCATTGTGCACGGAATTATGAAAGCGGGTCGGTGAAATCAACCCGGGTGTAGAAGCCAGCGTATCGCACATGTAATCGGTGATGGCGAGGTCACCATGGGTCGATGCAAATACCGACGGCAAAGTGGAGGGGTTGCGCTGCGCATGGGCGCAAGCCTCGCTGCCGACCGCAAGAGCAATGGCGACCGTGTCCGGTGCGCGGCGGCGCTCGTTCGCTGGCAACAAATCTGGCGACGGACGCTTGGCGGGCTCCTCTGGTGCCGCTATCTCTCCACGCAGAATGCGGCTCGCGGTATTCCATGCGGGCAGTCGCTCCGACCAGATGCCAACACCCTCGATATAAGCTGTGCTAGTGGACATTATGCGTTGCGGCCGAACAACAGGGCGCAGTTGCTGCCGCCAAATGCGAAAGACAGGCTCATGCCGGTTTGAAGACTGGCATCCGTGTTTTCAATGCGCAGTTGCGGGCAGTCGGGCTCAAGTCGCGTTGTATTCAGCGTGCCCGGCGCAAACGAATGCTCCAGAGCGAGGAGGGTGATCACCGCTTCGAGGATGCCGGCAGCCCCCAAGGTGTGTCCGGTCCAACCCTTGGTGGAGCTTGCCAGGGTATTCCGGCTGAAAATGTCGCTAATTGCCTGCGCTTCGATTTCGTCGTTCTTGCGGCTCGCGGTTCCGTGCAGGTTGACATAATCGACCGCATCGGCCGAGAGTCCGGCGCGGGCGAGTGCGTCGGCAATGGCGCTGCGCGCCCCCAGGCCTTGCGGATGCGGCGATGACATGTGAAACGCATCGCTGCTTTCACCGTATCCGAGCAGTGTTGGTCCGGTGCCATTAGGTTCCAGAAGCGCGCGCTCGATCAGCGCGAATCCCGCTGCTTCACCCAGATTGATGCCATCGCGGGCGACATCGAAAGGACGGCATTGCTCGTGCGATACCAGTTCCAGCGAGTTAAATCCGAACAAGACACTGCCACAGAGGCTGTCTGCTCCGCCGACCACCACGGCATCGGCGAGGCCGCTCCTGATGAGCCGCTCACCCTGGGCAAAGACCTTGGCACTCGATGAACACGCCGTGCCAACGGTGACGCAAATGCCATCGAGTGACAAGGCGTGACGCAAAAAGTCACCAGTGGAATGCGGCGTATGGATGAGCGGATTGAGCAAGTGCTGCGGGAAGCGGCCGGCATTGTCGAGACTGCGGTAGGCCTCCTCGGTAGCGCCAATGCTGGAAGTTGAAGTGCCGAGCACGATCGCCACGCGTGTCGGGCCGTGACGCTGCCGGGCGGTGTCGACCGTGCTCATGAACCCGTCCTGGTTCAGTCCCAGCCATGCCAGCCGGTTGTTGCGGCAATCCCACTGCTTCAGGTGTTGTGGAAGCGGATTGTCCTCGATGCCTTCTACCCGGCCGATGTAGGTATCAACAGGTTGGGGACCGAAATCGTTTCGTGACAGGCCGCTGGCGCGCGCGCGAAGCGCAGTAAGCGTTGCCGCGTTGCCGCGTCCAACTGCCGAGGTCGCGGTAAAGGCGCTGATGCACAGTCGCGCAATGGGAGAAGGGGCACGGCGGGCGTGCAGATCGGCTACGCTTTCTGCCACGCTGTCTGACACCTGCCAGCCGCTGCACCTTGATCTGATTGCAATCTTGTCACAATGCTCAATGTTAGCCGAATTGGCGATTCTTGCCGTGGATTGGCAAGCTCACGCCAGCGCCAATTCAGCCGAGAACCACGGCTGCGCGTCCAGTGACTAACTCGGTTTCACCAGCGGCCACCCTGAACGAATAGATCATGCGTGATGATTCGTCGAATATCAGCCTTGCGCTGACAATGAGTTCATCGGTGTATTGGTCCAGGTACCGTGCGTGGCAGTGCATTTCGCGAACACTGGCAAGATAACCATGTCGTGCGCTCTCAGTGGCATCGCCCGCGGCGGGCGCGGTCAACGCGCCATTATGTTCAGGCGCAGTCAGTGCGCCGTGCAGCGCCATGGCCTGGGCCGCATACTCGATTGCGCAAACGCTGGAAAGATGCCCGTTGCGACGAAGCGGATTGGCCCGGTCCAGGTGGCTGCGTGTTTCGCAGCATATGGACGTCGCGTCGCAAGCGAGAACACGTTCCAGCAGGCACATCTTTCCCGCGTGCGGAACAAGCTCACGAATGCGTTCAACGTTGATTGGAACGTTGTGCGTTGTTTCGGACATCGTTGCGGCGCAGCAGCTCGAACGAAAATCAGGCATTTCTCGTCACTACTGGCGGCGCGAACCTATGAAATGCAAACGATATGTCATTCTAACCGGCAGGTCCGGTAAATGCTTATCGGCTATCGGTATGATTAGACCTGGAATGGTTATAATTGTAGGCGAGTTGGTTGACCGCGAACCGCATCGAGTAACACAAGATCAACTATGATTTCTCTGTTTCAGGCATGACCGCTGTAGCAGTAATGAGTAACGAGGAGCGCGAGCTGGCGGAGCTCATCGTCTCGGCGCTCAATCTCGAGAACCCGGCGGCCGATATCGATCCCGAAGCGCCGCTGTACGGGGAGGGGCTGGGGCTCGATTCGATCGATATACTTGAGATCGCTCTGGCCGTTTCCAAGCGCTACGGCGTTCAGATCCGCTCCGACGACAATGATAATGTGCGGATTTTCTCTTCGCTGCGCAGCTTGAACGAGCATGTCCAGCAGCAGCGCGCCGCCTGAATCCAAGCGACGCTCTTTCCCGCTGCGAAGTTTGCTGATCCTGTTCCTGATCGCTGGCTATCCGCTTGCCGCCTGGTGGATCTTCGTCCACGGCGGGACTGCCGGCACCACAGCGTTGTGGGTGGCGGCGCTGCCGCAGGCGTTTTGTTATCTCGCCCTTTTATGGCTTTTCGGGCGCAGTCTGATGGCAGGCCGCGAGGCGCTGCTTACCAGGTTTGCCCGCTTCGTCCACGGTGAGATATCCGCTGCCGTCGAAACCTACACGCGACAGATCACCGTGTTTTGGTGCGGCTTTTTCGCTGCCATGGCAGTGGTGTCAGCGTCGCTGTTCGTTTTTGTGTCGGCCGATGCTTGGCTGTTCTTCGCCAACGTGCTCAATTTGCCACTCGTTGTTGGCGCTTTTGTTGCCGAGTATTTCTACCGGTCGCTACGTTTCCCCAACGGTCCTTATCCGTCGCTGGCGGCTACCGTAGAGGCATTCCGGCGCTTTCGCGAGACAATCAGGGAATAATTACAGGCGGGGCCGTTAACCTAAAAAATATTCTGCCGGGTGTCGATCTCTTCAAGCACGACTGACTTGGTTCCGCTTCTTGGCCATCGTGACGGCACGCAACCGCTCGCCTGGCGTTCGGGTCGATTTGTCAGCGTGGCTGAATTTCTGGGCGACGTGGAAACACTTGCGGCGCGCCTTCCGCGCCACACTCACGCTGTCAATTTGTGTCGTGACCGCTATTGTTTTGCGGTGGCTTTTGCTGCGGCCATGGTTCGCGGCCAGATCAGCTTGTTGCCGGCAACGCAGGCCGTTGAATCGTTGCGCGAGCTGCAGCGGGCATATCAATCCGTGTACCTGCTGGTGGACGACGAGCAGGTTGGCGAGGAGGGCTCGGTGCAGGTGCAGGCCGGTACCGGAACCGCGCAATTTGTGCCAGACAAGCTCGCTTTCGCGCCAGATCAGATAGCTACGATTGCCTTCACCTCCGGATCGACCGGCGAGCCGGTTCCCAGCGCCAAGAACTGGGGGTCGTTGGCGCTCGGCGGCAGCAACGAGGCTTCGTGCTTCGGTTTGCTGGACGGTGCACCGAGCGTGATTGTCGGCACCGTACCACCTCAACACATGTATGGGCTCGAAACGACGGTACTGATGGCGCTGCGCGGCGGACTCATCATGCATCATGAGCGGCCGTTTTTTCCGGCCGATGTGCGCGCGGTACTGGCCAGTGTCGATGCCGACCGGATATTGGCGTCCACCCCGGTTCATCTGCGTGCCTTGTTGGCAAGTGGCATCAAGCTGCCGGCCTTGCGGCTGACAATCTGTGCTACGGCGCCGTTGTCAGAGGATACCGCACGCGAGTTCGAGAATCGTTTCGGCGTCGAGGTGCACGAGGTGTACGGTTTCACCGAGGCCGGCATGGTTGCAACACGCCGTACGCTCAATGGACCGCAGTGGCGACTGCTTCCCGGGCTAAAAATGCGGCAGTCCGACGGGCGTATTTTATTTGCTGGCGGACACGTTCCGGCGGAAGTGGCTTCCGCTGACGTGATCGAGGTCGTCGACGACGCGCATTTTGTGCTGCGCGGCCGCGGCTCTGATCTGGTCAATATTGCCGGTAAGCGTACCTCGATTGGCTATCTCGACCGTCAGCTCTGCGCGATCAAGGGCGTTCATGATGGCGCTTTCTTACTACCGGATAACGCCGGCGATGACGTCGTGAGACTGACCGCCGTTGCAGTTGCACCCGGATTGACGCGCGAGCAGTTGCTCGCGGCGCTGTCGCAGCGTGTCGATCCGGTATTCTTGCCGCGCCCGCTGCATCTGGTGGAGTCCTTGCCGCGCAACGCCACGGGCAAGCTTGCCCGTAAAGAATTGGCCAAGCTTGCCCGTAGTGAATTGGCCAAGCTTGCCCGTAAGGAATTGGCCAAGCCTGGGCGCAGTGAACCGGCCAAACTGGCGAGACACTGCGCTGGCCGCGGTTTGATAATGCCTGTGGTGGTGAACCGTCACGTCGATCCCGCTCATCCGGCACTTCCCGGCCACTTTCCCGGCGACCCGATCGTGCCGGGCGCAGTCCTGCTCGATGAAATTGTTGATGCGCTTTCCGGTGAACTCGGCGCCTGCGCCGACTTCGCTGCTGTGACGATACGCTCTGCCAAGTTTCTGCGTCCGGTTCGTCCGGGTGACCGCCTGCAAATCAAGTTGATTCCAGGGCAGGATGCTGCGCTGCGATTCGAGTGCAGTGTTGCCGGCGAAACCGCGGTCAATGGTGCACTGACGCTGGTTGCGCCGGCCGATCAATGAGCCGTGAGTGGCTGAACGCGCGTGAGCGTTCGAACACTTTTGCCATACGGGTCCTAATATGGATTGCCTTGGCACTGGGAAGGCCGGCCGCGCGCGCGGTATTGGTCCCGGTAGTGACCTACTATCTGATCTTTGGAGGGCGCGCGCGCCGGGCTTCGCGCGATTATCTGCAGCGTGTATTGGGCCGCAAGCCGTCGTTGCGCGATGTGTTTCGTCATTTCTACACGTTTGCCACGGTGGCACTTGACCGCGTTTACTTTCTGGCCGACCGCTGGTCTTTATTCGACATCGGGTTGCACGGCGAAGAACTGCTGATTGAGCAGTTAGAGAACAACAAGGGTTGTTTTCTGATCGGCGCGCACGTCGGCAGTTTCGAATCGTTGCGCAGCCTCGGTCGGCGCCGGCAAGTCACGGTCAATCTGGTCATGTTCGAGGAAAACGCCAATCGCGTCGCCCGCGTGGCGCGCGCCATCAACCCGGCGCTGAAAGACGACATCATTGCGCTCGGTACGCCTGACTCAATGCTGCGGGTCATCGAACAGCTCGACAAAGGCGCCTGGGTGGGCATGCTGGCCGATCGCGCGATCAGCGAAGGCGGCATGGTGGCGGTTCCGTTTCTCGGAGCGACAGCGTTGTTTCCGGCCGCGCCGTTTCGAATTGCTGCATTGACCGGGCGGACGGTCATTTTGATGATTGGTCTTTACCGCGGTGCAAACCGCTACGACCTGCATTTCGAGACATTGGTCGAGTCGCCCTCATTACCAAGAGCGGAGCGCGACCAGATTGTCGAAGGCTGGATGCGGCTGTATGCGGCGCGTCTCGAACACTACTGCCGAGAAGCACCGTTTAACTGGTTCAACTTTTACGAGTTCTGGTCGAGCGATGACAAGGCTGCCTGAGATGCGCCTCAGTTGTTCGGCACTCGCTTGCTCAGTATTCACTTGTTCAATACTCGTTTGTTCGATATTCGCTTGTTCAGTACTGGCGATGTTGCTCTGGAGTGGAGTGGCACACACCGCAGACTGGAATCTGAGTTTGCTGATGGATGAGTTGTCGCGACGAAGTTCCGGGCAGGCGGAGTTCTCCGAGACCAAGTATCTCGCCGTGCTCGACGAGCCGATCGAGCAAAGTGGCACGCTTGCGTTTGCGCCCGGCCGGCTTGAGAAATTCACGCAGCGGCCGCATGCGGAACGCATGACGGTTATCGGCGATGACCTGACGGTAGAGATCGGACCGGAGCGCAAGAAACGCAAACTGAGATTGCACCGCTACCCAGCACTGTGGGGCTTTATTGAAGGGCTACGCGCCACGCTAACCGGCGATCTCGAAGCGCTGCGGCGCTTTTACGATATCGAACTGCACGGCAGTGCCGACGACTGGGAACTGGTATTGGTCCCGAATCGCTCGGAGATGTCTGCCGTCGTTCGCCTGGTGAGCATCCGCGGCGGGTTCGGGCGGATTTCCATCATCGAGGTGGTTCAGGAAAGTGGCGACCGCTCGGTAATGCAGATTTCGGAGCGCGACCGGTGAATCGCGTGGCGCTCGCGACGCTTGCCGCGTGGCTGGCATTGGTCAGTGCGAGCGTCGCGATTGTCGCCAGATCCGGCTTGAGCACAGATTTGCAGGCTTTTCTGCCTGGTGCGCCGACGCCGGCGCAACAAGTGCTGGTCGATCAGCTCAGGGACGGCCTTGTCTCGCGGCTGATTCTGGTTGCCATTGCTGGCGACGAGCCAGGCGTGCTGGCGGATCTGAGTAAAGACCTTGCGCGGCGCCTCGCTGAGGCCCCGGAGTTCGCCGCCGTCAACAATGGCAGCGACGACGAATGGCAGGCGCATCGAGATTTTCTGGTTGAGCACCGCTACCTTCTCAGCTCGGAAGTCGTTGATGGCCACTTCAGTGCGGATAATTTGCGCCGCGCCTTGCACAGACAATTACGCTTGCTGAGTTCGTCGATTGGCGCGCTTACCGCGCCGCTGGTGTCGAACGATCCGACCGGCGAGTTTCTGTCCATCATTGAGAAACTGGAAACAAAGAAGCGCCCGGACATGCGCCACGGCGTCTGGTTCGACGCCGCTGGCACCCGTGCCTTGCTGGTTGCCCAGACGGTTTCGCCGGGCTTCGATATCGATGCGCAACAAGCCGCTGTCGAGCGGATTGTGTCGGCGTTTCACGATGCCCAGGCCGCGGCCGGCGAAACGCTAGCTGAACTGATCGTTGTCGGCCCGGGCGTGTTCGCAACCCAGATACGCGATGCAATCAAGGCCGATGCCATCCGGGTCACCAGTGCAGCGGCGCTGACAATTGCGGCACTGCTGCTATTTGTGATGCGCTCGCTTCGAGCACTGGCACTGATTCTGGTACCGGTGAGCAGTGGTGCGCTGGTCGGCATTGCGGCAGTTGCACTCGCGTTCGGTCAGGTTCACGGCATCACAATTGGTTTCGGCGCGACGCTGATCGGTGAAAGCGTCGACTATGCGATACATCTGTTGGCGGGTTCTAGCCGCGGTCAGCGGCCGCAGGAAACCATCGCCCGAATCTGGCCAACGCTGCGTCTCGGTGTCATGACCTCTGTAGTCGGAACTGCCGCCTTGCTGTTCTCGGGTTTTCCGGGGCTGGTGCAGCTGGCAGTGTTCTCCATCTGCGGGCTCGCCGTGGCGCTGGTAGTGACGCGCTGGGTTGTGCCGCTGCTGATGCCGCGCGACTTCAGTGTTCGCGGCACGCAGCGCTGGGAACAACTGTTGCGCCGCATCGTGCATGGTCTGCCCAAGGCACGTATCCCGTTGCTGATCGTCGTGTTGGTTTGCGCGGCATGGTTGCTGATCAAGGGCGGTGCGCTATGGAACGACGATTTTGAGTCCCTGAGCCCTGTTTCAGATGCAGCAAAGGCACTCGATCGGAATATCCGGGCCGAACTGGGCGCGCCGGACGTGCGCCAACTGATCGTCGTGCGCGGCGTCGATCAGGAAGCGACTCTACAGATTGCCGAGGCCGTGGGCCGTGCTCTTGATGCACTGTCGGATCATGGCGTACTGGCCGGTTACGAGTCACCCGCGTTGTATCTGCCCAGCAAAGCTACGCAACGCGCGCGACAGGAAGCCATTCCGCAACAAGAGCAACTCAGGGCGAACCTGTCGAAGGCTGCCTCAGGCCTGCCGTTCAAAGCGGGCGTTTTCGAGGAATTCATTGTGCAGGTCCAGTCGGCGAAGAAAGCGCAGCCGCTAGAGCGGCGCGATCTTGAATCGACCCCACTGGCGGCTCGCGTCGACACGTTGCTGGTTCGGCAGCGAGGAGCCTGGCACGCAATGCTTCCGTTGCTTGACGTGACACAACCGGACACGCTGGCGGCGGCATTGACCGGGTTCGACCCCCAGCAAGTGATGCTACTCGATCTCAAGGCTGAAACCGACGCCCTTTATAGTGGCTACCGGGTGCAGATCCTGACGTTTGCGGTCATCGGCGCTGTTGCCATCGTTATGTTGTTGCTCGCCGCGTTGCGCTCGGTGCGAAGATGTATGGCGGTCGTCGCCCCGGTCATGGCAGCGGTTGTTGTTAGCGTTGCCGTCCTTGTCGCCATCGGCATCGAACTGAACATGTTTCATCTGGTAGCGATGCTGTTGGTAATCGGGGTGGGAACGAATTACACCTTGTTCTTCGATCGTGCGCTTCGGTATCAGCACCAGCGGGGGCGCATCTACGTGTCATTGGCGACTTGCAATCTGTCAACTGTGCTGGGTTTCGGGGTCATTGCGCTGGCGTCGACACCGGTCTTGTCAGCGATCGGCATGACCGTTGCCATTGGCGCCGCGCTGAGCCTGCTGTTTGGCGCAGCATGGATGCATCCGGCGGACGAAGCGTCAGTGGCTGGTTCGCAGCCGGTGCCAGACGAGCACCGGTAGCCGCACTACAGACTCGAGGACCAGCCGGGTGTGCATCCACACCAGCAGCACGTTGTCGCGCACGTAGCGGAAATGCGAAACGCCGCCCTCGGCGGGCAGTAGGTAGCGCACGGCGGCATCAATGTTGCGCACCGGCACACCTGCCCAAGCCAGACGCACGACCGCTTCGGCGTCGAAATCGAAACGGCGCATCCATCGATGCGAGGTCATGATCTTCAGCAGTGGAGCGGCCGGGTAGACGCGGAATCCAAACAGCGAATCACCGATTCCGTACCACAGTGTTTCGAGATTCACCCACCAGTTGGAAATTTTGCGGCCCCGCACGCGAATTTTCGGTGCTGTCTCGTCGAACAGCGGTTTTCCGAGGATCATGGCCTGCGGTGCTTGTTGTGATTCGTGCATGAAGCGCGGCAGGCTGGCGGCCGGATGCTGGCCGTCGGCATCCATGGTCAATACGTGGGTGAAGCCGTGATTGACTGCCTGGCGCAGGCCATACAGGACGGCCGCGCCTTTTCCCCGGTTGCGTGGCAGGATGAAGACGCGCAATCCGGGATCGGCTTGTTGCATCTTCAGGAGTTCTTCGCTATTGCCATCGTCGCTGCCGTCGACCACAACCCAGACCGGATTCCAGTGTTGACGCGCCTGGCTGACGGTGTCGAGCAATATCGGCCCGGTGTTATAGCTTGGAATCAGTACCAGGTGCGATCTCGAAGCTGCGGACATAGTTGCGAAACCGGGGACATGTGCGAAGCGGGCGACATGCGGTGAGGTAGTGGTATTCGTCTGAATCTGGAAACGGAGGCGAAGCGTAGCACGGGATGCTTAAGGGGGTGATGTCGCGGCTGTCGGGAACCTCGTTCTCAGTCGTCAGCAGGGACCCGCCGTTTTGACTCGTTCAGGCGCCACACAATGGCAATGCCGGCAGTAAGCGTTTCTTCCTGGCGTACCAAGGGACTCGCATCAAACACCGCCTCGAATACCGAATCCCAGCGAAGGAAACCACCGACCCACATTCGTCCGTAACGTCTGCTCACCGAGCCGGTGGCCTGGGTGCCGCCATAACCGCTCTCGGCAACGTAGGCCGGACGCTCTGCTGTAGCGAACTCGGGCGCGACGCCGTAGAAGTAGTTGTGGTAGCGCTTGTCGCCAAACACAGGCCCGGCGGCGATGCCGAGATTCCACTTCTTGCTCGGCAGCGCCTTACTCCAGTTGAAATTGATGCGCGGTTCGAACACCCAACCCACGTTATTGAAGCTTCTCAGGTCGGTAGCAATCACGGTGCGCACCGGGAAACGCAAGTCTATTTTGAAGTCCGAGTCTTCGTTTTCGAACAACAGCAGGTCGAAGCTCGGCCCGAACTCGAAGGTGGGATCGAGGTCCGGCATGCCTTGGCGCGCGGCATTGCCGGAACTGTCGACCGGGACCGATCCGCTGACGCTTATTTGCAGACTGATTCTGCGCCTCTCGAAAAAGATTCCGCGCGCCCGGTCCCGTTCGATTCGTAGCAGTTTCCCCCGGTAGATGGCGTAAGGGACAGGAAGAACGTAGGTAGTGCGTTCATCCGAACCACGATAGTCAGGAAAGTCGAGCACGGTAAAACCGAGTCCGGCTTCCCACAGCGGCTGGTCCTCGCCTCGGGCCGGTGCTGCCAGGGTTAGCAACAGGTATAGCGCCGCCGCCAGAGTCTGCCGGAACTGGGTCAAAGCTTTCTGTCTTTTGTCATTTCGCGCCCATCGATCGATCACAGCGCGAATCGTGCCCAGCATTGGTCCGCTACTCCGTGCATTGGGAAAAATTATCGCAGGCGCGACATAATGTTGATACTGGAACTGATCTGGAAGATAGGGTGGTGGCGTGAACGAAGAGGTGTTGGCTTGAGACAGAAGACGGCAGCGAACTCCACAAAGCGGGCATTGGTAACGGGTGGCAGCGGCGTAATCGGCTCGTCGATCTGCAAGTTGCTCGCTGCACGCGGCTTCCATGTACTGGTGCATGCCAATACGCGGCAGGAGCAGGCGCAGCAACTGGCGCAAACGATTATTGAGGAAGGCGGCGGCGCCGAGCCGATTTGTTTCGACGTGGCCGATCGAACCGCCTGCGCCGCTGCGCTGGAACCGGTTGTGCAGTCGCAACCGGTTCAACTTATTGTTCACAACGCCGGTATCCACGACGATGTCCCGCTTGCCGGAATGAGCGGCGAGCAGTGGGATAAAGTGCTCGACGTGTCGCTCAATGGTTTCTACAACGTGGTTAGGCCGCTATTGCTGCATATGATTGGCACGCGCTGGGGCCGCATTATCGGCATGTCATCGGTAACAGCGATTCTTGGCAATCGCGGGCAGGTTAACTACGCCGCGGCCAAAGCGGGCCTGCACGGCGCGATTCGCGCACTCGCAGTTGAGGTCGCTTCGCGCGGCATCACGGCCAATGTCGTCGCGCCGGGAATTATTCACAGCGATATGGCGTCCAAGTTCTCTGAGGAGCAAATATCGCAGTTGGTGCCGATGGGACGCGCTGGGCGTGCCGAAGAAGTGGCTGCCGTGGTCGCTTTTCTGGCCTCTGAAGAAGCGGGCTACGTGTCCGGTCAGATCATTGGCGTGAATGGCGCGATGAGTTGAGGTGCTGAGCGCGGCGCCAAGGCACGCAGCTTGCACCGTTGGGTGGTCCGAGGTGTCGGCAAAACCGGCTGGTCCAGCCAGGGAAATGGGGCTTGCATGGATTTGATTGACCGTCTGGTCGAACAGAAAATTAGCGAAGCCATCGCGCGCGGTGAGCTGTCCGGTTTGCCGGGTGAGGGCGCGCCACTGGAACTGGATGACGACGTGCTGATTCCGGAACAGCTGCGCATGGCATACCGCATCCTGCGCAATGCCGGTTTTGTTCCCCCCGAGGTGGCAGCGTTGCGCGAAATCGGCGATTTGGAGCGGCGCATAGAAGAGTTGCCGCATGATGAGGAACGCGTGCGGGCACTGCGCAAGCTGCAGTATCTGCGTCTGCGATTGGAAGCAAGTGGGCGGTTGCGGCACGTCTTGCACGCCGCGTCAGCGTACTCTGAGAAACTGCTGGTTCGTTTGCAGGAGGGCAGTGACGCCGATGGCGGGTCGGTACTGAAAGGGCGATCGTGAACGGTCACGTCACAGCGGCTATCGTCTGGGTTGCCATTGTCATTGCCGGTTATTTCGTCATTGACCATTTCTCCGCCCCCGACCCGGTGGTGCGAACGACGCAGAGTGGCGGTTATCAGATTACGATTCCTGTCGCGCGGGATGGTCACTTTTACCTTGAAGGCGCGATCAACGGCCAACAGGTTACGTTCCTGGTTGATACCGGTGCCAGCTACGTTTCGGTGGGATCCGATGTGGCGCGTCGCGCCAATTTGCCAGAAGGCGTAACCGGCGTTTTCAGCACCGCCAACGGCAGTGTCGAGGGACGCATCGTCAGACGACAAAGCGTGCGAGCCGACGTCTTCGAGATCAGCGGGATCAGCGTAGCGGTGATGCCCGGCAGCAGTCCGTATGGTCTGCTTGGTCAGAATTTCCTGCGTCATTTCAGCGTAAGCCAATCTGACGGAAAACTGGTCCTGCGCATGCGACAGTCTTGACTGGCTGCATTCGCCGCACGCATATTTCGTGACAATATTTGGTAAATTTGATGGCGCCCCGAGAAGGAATCGAACCTACGACCTACCCCTTAGGAGGGGGTTGCTCTATCCACTGAGCTACCGGGGCGCGGCAAGCAGCATTCTATCGCACCGTCGATGCCATATTGATGGATACCGCAGGTATCCGTATCGCGTTTATCTGTATCGCCGTTATTTGTATTGCGGTGATCGGAAAGCTCGCATATGCGCCTTGCATGAGGACCGCAGGCACGCGATCAGGCTGGGCTCGTAGCAGGGAAAACCTTGGATAATCCGCGGGTTCTTCTGTACCATACGCGCGTTGTCCAATATCGAAGAGAGGCGACATACACGAAGTTGTTGAAGCGCTGTCCGAGGCGATGGCGCAGGAGTTGAATATAGATGCAGTTTTCTGATCTGGGCCTGACCCCCGAGTTGCTCAAGGCAATCGAGGAGCAGGGTTACTCAGAACCAACGCCGGTCCAGCGAAAAGCGATCCCCCCGATTCTTCTTGGCCGTGATGTCATGGCAGCGGCACAGACCGGTACCGGCAAAACCGCCAGCTTTACCTTGCCGATGCTGCAGAGGCTGAAAGGACACGCAAACACCAGTGTCTCGCCGGCCCGGCATCCGGTGCGAGCGTTGATTCTTGCGCCGACGCGCGAACTCGCGGCGCAGGTGGAAGAGAGCGCACGAACCTACGGCAAGCATATTCCGCTACGCGTAGCGTCCGTTTTCGGTGGCGTGCCAATCGATCCGCAGATTGCCGCGCTGCGCGCCGGCGTCGAGATACTGGTGGCGACGCCGGGCCGTCTTCTTGATCACATTCAAAGCAAGGCGGTGATGTTTCATGCCGTCGAGTTTCTGGTGCTCGATGAGGCTGATCGCATGCTTGATATGGGCTTTCTGCCTGACATCAAGCGCATCATTGCCATGTTGCCGCCAAAGCGGCAGACGCTGTTGTTTTCGGCAACCTACTCGGACGAAATTCGCAAACTTGCCGGGCAATGGCTGCACGATCCCGCGCAAGTCGAGGTGGCGCCGCGCAATGCTGTTACCGAGACGGTTACGCACACCGTGTATAAGGTTGATTCGCGTGCCAAACGCGATGCACTGGTCAGATTGTTGCGTGACCGTGACATGAAGCAGGTGCTGGTGTTTTGCAACACCAAGATTGGTGCAAACCGTCTTGCGTACCGCCTTCAGAAGGACGATCTGAACGCTGCTGCCATTCACAGTGACCGCACGCAGGCGGAACGAATGCAGGCATTGGCAGAGTTCAAAGAGGGCAAGGTTCGCATTCTGGTCGCGACCGATATCGCCGCGCGCGGGTTGGATATCGAACAATTGCCGTTCGTGGTGAATTTCGACGTGCCCTCGAATCCGGAGGACTATGTACACCGGATCGGTCGAACCGGCCGCGCCGGTCTGACCGGCGAGGCGATCTCGTTGGTTGCTTCAGAGGATCGGGAATATCTTGCAGCGGTGGAAAAACTGATCAAGAAGAAGCTTCGGGTCTGCGACATGCCGGCCTTGGAGCGCGCAGCGCCAAAGAAGATGGAGCGCGCGGAACGTACGCGACCGGACGCTGCATCTCGCGATATCGATCCGCTTTTTCATCAGCCGTATGTATCTGCGGTACCGTCAAAGCCAAAACCGGCTTCAGACTCGAAAGCGCTGGGCACTGTTACAAAGCGAAAGAAGGAAAAACAGATTGCTGCACTGTTTCTCCCACCGGCCTCCAAACCCGATGCGTGAATCGGCACGACACAGGCATAGCCGGAGCATTGCATGAGCGGCGTACTTGCCGAACGGTTGACAACGATTATTGGCGGGCCGGAAGACGATATTCCGTTGACCGAAGCAGCTCTGCTGGTCGCCGCGCATCGTTATTCCGATCTCGACGTGCGTTATTACCTCGACGTCATTGAGGACTTCGGCGCCAGAGCAGCGAGGCAGATTGGCGAAGATTCGGCGGCGGCGGACAAAGTGGTGGCGCTCAACCATTACCTTTTCGACGAACTGGGTTTCGCACCCAACGCACAAGACTATTTCGATCCGCGCAACAGTTTCCTGAATGAAGTAGTTGAGCGGCGTACCGGTATTCCGATCACGTTATCTCTGGTTTACATGGCGGTCGGCAATCACCTGGGCCTGGCATTGAACGGGGTCTGTTATCCAGGCCATTTCCTGGTCAAGTGCGAATTGCGTGACGGAATCATCGTGCTCGACCCATTCTCCAGGGGACAGTCACTCGACATTTGCGATCTGCAGCGGCTGCTGCGCGAGACGCAAGGCGGTGAAGTTTCGCGAGCAATCGTCGCAGCTTGCCTGGTCGCGGCGAGCAAGCGGGAGATCCTGCTCAGAATGCTACGAAACCTCAAGATGATCTACATGCGCAATCACGAGCTCGACAACGCCTTGACCATCATGAACTGGATTGTCGCGGCGAATC
The DNA here is from genome assembly GCA_020354125.1 of Betaproteobacteria bacterium. GTDB lineage: Bacteria > Pseudomonadota > Gammaproteobacteria > Burkholderiales > Eutrophovitaceae > SG8-40. The sequence goes on from CP070643.1 coordinate 3,187,376, forward strand.
CGGGTCAGGCTGCCGAAATACGTGACCGCGGAACGGTCTATCAGGAACTGGAATGCTTCCGTGCCGCGGTCTCCGATTTTGAGCGCTACCTCGAACTGGCGCCGGACTGCAATGACGGCGATCGTATTCGCGAGCGCGTGGTCCAGCTCCAGCGCAGTGTCTCGCTGCTGAACTGAATCACCGCGTGGCGGACTCCACCAATGCTGCCGATGCGGCGCGCATTAACCGCGTTGCGCGTTACGCTGCGGCGCTATTTCCTTACCTGTTGATATCCCTGGCGGTCCTGTCGTGGGCCGGCAACTGGGTGTTAGGGCGCGGCATGCGCAACGAAATCGGTCCCGTCGCGATGGGTTTCTGGAGATGGACGCTGGCGCTGGCTTTGATTCTGCCCTTTTGCTGGAGCGAACTGAGGACCAAATGGCCTGTGGTTCGTCGCCATTGGTGGCAGCTGACCTTACTCGGTATTTTGGGCGCGGTGGTGTTCAACACCATGGTCTACGTTGGCCTGCAATACACCGAGACTACAAACTCCGCGCTGTTCAACTCTATTGTTCCGATTTACATAGTGGTACTTTCGTGGCTGTTTCTTGGCGAGCGGATATCGTTACGACAGGGCATCGGAATCACGCTATCAGTGCTCGGCGTGCTGATCATTGTGACGCGCGGTAATCCGCTCTCGTTGCTGGAGGCCAGCTTCAATGTCGGCGAAATCTGGATCGTGGTCGCAATGCTGTTGTGGGCGATCTATACCATTTTGTTGAGATGGCGGCCGCGCGAGCTGTCTGCAATTGCGTTCCTCGGCGCTATGCTGTTGCTCAGCCTGCCGACGTTGTTACCCTTCTACGGTTGGGAGCTATATCAGCGCGGCACGTTCCAGTTGTCGGCCAGCACCGTTGGCACGCTGGTCTACTATGCGACGGTTCCATCAGCTATTGCCTATCTCATGTGGAACCGGGGTGTGGCCCAGGTCGGCCCGACGCGGGCCGGCCATATGTCGCATCTGCTGCCAGTCTTCACCGTTATTCTGGCGGTGGTTTTTCTCGACGAACGACTGTACCCGTTTCACTATCTCGGGGCCGCCTGCGTATTCCTGGGTATCGGACTGACCACGTGGCAGCCTGAATAGAAGTGCTGGCAGCCGCAACGGCGTCCAAACCTCATTGCGGTGGCGGGTTTTCCTCGAGCACGGGTTCGTCGCCAAACTCTTCTTTTTCCAGTTCGAGCAGTGGATTTGGCCGGTCGGTTGGCTGGGCATCCTGCGGCGGCGGATACTCTTCAAAGATGGGTTCATCGCCGAACTCTTCCTGCTCCAGTTCGAGCAGTGACTTGGGCCGATCCGAATCCGGGTCGCTCTGCGGTGCCGGACCGTCAATCGGAGGCTCGTCGCCAAATTCTTCTGCCTCCAGTTCGAGCAGTGATTTGGTCTCGTCGTCTTGCTCATCTATCGCCGGTTCCGCGACCTTGCCATCGTTGACAAGGTATTCGCGGCGCTGCAGGTAACTATCGCGCACGAAACTGTATTCATCGAGAGCGGCTTGCCTGAGAAAGGTTTCGGTGTCGATAAGGTTGGCTCGCGTATCGATGATGAACAACGCGAGCAGACCCCAGCGAATGCCCTCATCGCCGATCGTGTCATAGATGGGACTGACGTAGATGTCGACTGGAAGCCCGATACCATCGCGCACGGTGCTTGGACCAAAGAACGGCAGAACCAGGTAGGGACCACTCTCGAATCCCCAGTAACCGAGCGTCTGGCCGAAGTCCTCGTCGTTATACGGTATGCGCATATAGGTTGCGACATCAATGAGCCCGCCCAAGCCGTACAGCACGTTGCTGGTGAAACGAATGACGTCTACCGGCACGTCCTTGAATTTGAGTTGCAGCACATTGTTGAAGCCGGTGACGATTACACCGAGATTGCGAAAGAAATTGCTGACGCCGGTTCTTACCGGGCTTGGCAAAATGGAGCGGTAGCCTGAGGCAATCGGCCGGATGTAGGCGTCATCGACGGCTCTATTGAACCCGTAAATCTTGCGGTTCATTCCCTCCCAGGGGTCTTGCGGATTTTGGCTGGTAGCGCAACCAGAGGCGATGATGGTGAGACACGCCAGGAGGATGAGTCGAGTCATTTGGCCCGGACAGGATTCATAGCAAACGATTATAGCGTCTGACGCCAAAGCAACTTCCTTACCTTGAGTAAAGGACATTGCAATGCAAGCAAAGCCGCGCCACCATATATGGTTTGGCATTTTCGGTCGACGCATCGGCCGAGAACGGGCGGGAGGATCGATTTCGAGATAATGGGAAAATGCGCCATTGTTTGTGCCGGCGGCAAGGCCTTAGGCAAGGCCTTGCCGCCGCGCGACGCGGTTAAACGAGAACAGCAGCAAATGGAGGATTGAGATGAACGCACCCAAAGACGCCGGCTTTCAGGTCCAACTGAGGGATCAATCACTGTTTCGCCAGCAATGCTACGTTGATGGAGGCTGGTGCGATGCCGACTCAAAGGCCACGGTGAAGGTCGTCAACCCTGCCGACGGTGGTGTTGTCGGCACGATTCCAAAAATGGGGCAAGCCGAGACCAGTCGCGCCATTGACGCAGCACAGGCGGCCTTGCCCGAATGGCGGGCAAAGCTGCCCAAGGAGCGCGCCAACATCCTGCGCAAGTGGTTCGAGCTGATGATGGCCAACCAGGAAGATCTGGCTTTGATCATGACCACCGAACAGGGCAAGCCTCTGCCTGAAGCAAAAGGCGAGATCGCCTACGCGGCTTCTTTCATCGAGTGGTTTGCGGAAGAGGCGAAACGAATCTATGGCGACGTCATCCCGCAGCACCAGGCTGACAAACGCCTGGTGGTGATCAAGCAACCGGTTGGCGTATGCGGTCTGATTACGCCATGGAATTTCCCGGCGGCGATGATTACACGCAAGGCCGCCCCGGCCTTGGCGGCGGGATGTACGGTCGTGATCAAACCCGCCACCCAAACACCGTATTCCGCCTTTGCACTGGCAGAGTTGGCCGAGCGCGCCGGCGTGCCGAAGGGGGTCATCAACATCTTGACTGGCAGCGCCTCGGAGATTGGTTCCGAACTGACTTCCAATCCGACAGTGCGCAAAATCAGCTTCACCGGTTCAACCGAGATCGGCTCACTGTTGATGAAGCAAAGTGCCGCGGATATCAAGAAAGTCTCGCTCGAACTCGGTGGCAATGCGCCATTCCTGGTGTTCGATGACGCCGACCTTGATGCTGCTGTCGAAGGTGCGATGGCCTCGAAATATCGCAATGCCGGTCAAACCTGTGTCTGCGCCAATCGTATCCTGGTGCAGGAGGGTGTCTATGACGCTTTTGCAAAGAAGCTGGCTGACAAGGTAGAGGCACTGACGGTCGGGCGCGGCACTGATGACGGCGTGATCATCGGCCCGCTGATTGACGAGAATGCAGTGGCCAAGGTCCAGGAACACATTGACGACGCCGTCGCCAAGGGGGCGAAGGTGGCGGTGGGCGGCAAGTCGCACAAACTCGGTGGACTGTTTTTCGAGCCGACCGTTCTCACCAACGTCGACACCTCCATGAAAGTGACTCGCGAGGAAACGTTTGGTCCCGTGGCGCCACTGTTTCGCTTCAAGACCGAAGAAGAAGCAATCGCCATGGCCAACGATACCGAGTTTGGGTTGGCTGCTTATTTCTATGCGCGCGACCTGGGGCGCGTCTGGCGCGTCGGCGAAGGCATTGAATCGGGCATGGTCGGAGTCAATACCGGCATCATCTCCAACGAAGTGGCGCCATTCGGCGGCGTAAAACAATCAGGAATAGGGCGAGAAGGTTCGAAATACGGCATCGACGAATATCTGGAGGTTAAGTATCTGTGCATCGGCGGCGTCTAGCAGTTTGTTAAAAAAGCTACGAGAACCTGTCTCATCATCGATCGCACGATGCGTTGCGTTCAGAACGCGAAGGCCGCAAGGCGTGAGGCTCAGTCAATACCGCGAGTATTGGCAAGCCGAACAACGCAGTGGAGGCGCGTTCTGGGCGTAACCCTTCGGGATGGCGGCTGCGACTCGGTACGCGAAGCGCCGGCGCGGGAGCAGACGCACAAGCCCCTGGACCAGTTCGTTACTGCAGCCTGTGCGCCCCTTCCCGCTCCACTCTTCGAGAGTCCGAGTCCGGGGCGCCATTTTCGCCCACCGCTGTGTTGCTCACTCCTTGTTTGGGCGCGCCAAACGGCGTCGCTCGCGCCTAGCCGTGAGCGAAAATCGTTGCCATCGCACGCGCGTGCGATGGTGAGACAGATTCTTTGTCCGATTGCTGCGTCACGTGCTCGCTTAATCCTCGCCTACCTGGCCTGGTATGTCTCGTTATGCGCAGGGTTCTATCAAAACAGGCGGCTCCTTGCACTCGAACCGCTCGCTACGCTTTTTTGTAACAAACTGCGGAAGTTGCGGCCGTGTTCTTGCTTGTAACGCGAGCGAGAAGGACAGTTGATGCCATTCAATCAGCCGCCACCCCAGCTCGGGGACCAGTATCAGCAAGACCGCGTGCTACGCACTTACCTGCGCCGCGCCTTGCCCGAGGCTGTATTGGCAGCGATCGAGCCGGAACTGGAAAACATGGGCCGGCTCGCCGGTGGCGAGCTATATCAAGCGCAGCTGGCCGACAGGTTGAACGAGCCACGTCATACACCGTGGGACGCCTGGGGTAATCGCGTTGATCTAATTGAGGTCACGCCGTTGTGGCAGCGCGCCGAGCAACTGGCGGCGAAATCCGGTTTGATCGCAGCTGCCTATGAGCGTGCGCACGGGCGTTACTCGCGCATCCACCAGTTTGCTCTGGTCTACCTGTTTACACCGTCGACCGATGTCTACAGTTGTCCTTTGGCGATGACCGACGGTGCAGCGCGCATCCTTGCGACTTGTGACAATAAGGCACTGGCCGAACGCGCCTTGCCGAGGCTGACAGACCGCAACCCCGACACTTTCTGGACCAGCGGGCAGTGGATGACCGAATCAACCGGTGGCTCGGATGTTGGCATTTCAGAAACTGTCGCCAAACGCGCGCAGGGGCAGGGTGCAAATCGAGCGTGGCGGCTATACGGCCGCAAGTGGTTTACCTCGGCAGCGACGTCGCAAATGGCGTTGACGCTGGCGCGGCCCGAGGACAATCCGGCGGGTGGCAAGGGACTGGCTCTTTTCTATCTGGAAACGCGAGATGCCGGTGGCGCTCTGAACAACATCACGGTGCACCGCCTGAAAGACAAACTCGGCACACGCAAGGTGCCGACGGCCGAACTCACGCTTGATGGCACGTTCGCCGAACCGCTTGCCGGCCTCGATAATGGAGTTCGCAACATTGCGCCGATGCTCAACATCACCCGCACCTGGAACTCGGTCAGCGCTGTTTCCTACATGCGCCGGGGACTGGCGCTGGCTGCGGACTATGCGTCCCGGCGCGTCGCATTCGGTGCACCGCTGTCGCAGAAAGCGCTGCACGTGGAAACGCTTGCCGGGCTACAAGCCGAATATGAAGCGGGATTCCATCTTGTCTTTGCTGTCGTCGAATTGCTCGGCCGTGAAGAGGCGGGCGAAGCCGACGAGGCGCAACTGAATCTGCTGCGCTTGCTTACCCCGGTTGCCAAGCTGATGACCGGCAAACAATCAGTCGCCGTGCTCTCGGAAATCACTGAATCATTCGGCGGCGCGGGCTACGTTGAGGACACCGGCATTCCTTATCTGCTGAGAGATGCCCAGGTATTCCCGATCTGGGAAGGCACCACCAATGTGTTGTCGCTCGACGTGTTGCGCGTGGTGGCATCGGGCCGCGTTCTCGAAACACTCGAAGTCGAAGCCGAAACACTGGCATCGGCAGTTCGTGAGCCGGAACTGCTCGACTGCGTGCGGCAGGCGCAAAACGCGCTGACGCATGCGGCCAAGTGGTTAGAAGGCGTGCAAGCGGAGGTGCTCGAGGCGGGCGCGCGAGCGTTTGCCATGACTATAGGACGTGCCACCGCGCTGCTGTTGATGGCGCGTCACGCGCAGTGGCTGCTTGATCATGATGGCGATCGCCGTGGTTGTTACTCGGCCTTGATCTTCTGCCGGCATGGGGTCGATATGATCAATGAAGACGTAGTTCATACGCACGCGCGGGGTCTGATGGAGGATCATTCGCACTAGTGGCGAATGACACAAAAATTTGAAAAATTGGCAAAAAACTTGAAATTCTTGCGAGAAAACGTATAGTTCGCCGTTCAAGTTTTGACCGGCAAGTGAGCTGGTGTCTCCGTCCGGTCGCTGGGTCGTTGAACCCACAGCAGCGATCAGTACCTTCCGTTTCGTTGGAGGGATCGCCGGGCAGTTCAGCGGGAATCGATTGGTTTGGGTACGCGTCCTCGACGCAACGCGGAAGTCCCGCAAGGGCTTCGCCTTACGAGGGGGGTAATGAGATGCGTAATCTCAAGCTGAAGCAGGTTCTTCCGGTCGATACGGAGTCAGAAACGCTTCAGGAGTTTTCGCAGGCCAGTAACGGCCAGCGTAGTGTATCGGGCTCGGCCGGCCCTGATGCTTCCACAACACGAGCGCTTCATAGCGTCAAGGACACGCCTGGCCTGCATGTGATGGGCGATCTTTACGACGTGCAGTGCGACGCGGACTTTCTGGTCAATGCCGCTCGTCTCAGGGCGCATTGCCTCAAGTTGGTCGAAGACGCCGGTCTGACCAGCGTTGGCGATTTCTTCCATCAGTTTGACGGTGGCGGTGGCGTGACCGGCATGGTGGTGCTGGCCGAATCGCACATGTCCGTTCATACCTGGCCCGAGAAGCGATACGTTACCGTCGATGTCTATGTCTGCAGCTACACGCAAGACAATCGTCCGCGTGCGCGCGAGCTGTATCAGGCGTTGCTCGACAGCTTCCAACCGTCGGAGGAGAGTTCGCACGCGGTTGAACGAATTTAAACAAGCCGCGGATCTAAGAAAGGCGTGCAGTAAAGGTGGCAGGACAGGCGGGGCAAGGGGAGAATGATCTCTACCTTCTCGAACATCTAAACGATACCTTTGGATTCTGGGTGCGTGCGCGGCGCCGGCTGGCGCACGTCAAGTCGCAGTTCCAGGATATCGAAGTACTCGATACCGTCGGCTTCGGGCGCACCTTGCGCATTGATGACTATTTCATGACGTCGGACAAGGATGAGTTCTTCTACCACGAGAACATGATCCACCCGGCGGCGATGGCGCACCCGGGGCCAAAGCGGGCACTGATTATTGGCGGCGGCGACGGTGGTGCGGCAGAAGAATATCTGAAGTACCCGACCATGCAGGAAGTGGTCATGGCGGAGATCGACGAAGTCGTCGTCGACTTTTGCAAGGAGCACCTGCCGGAAGTGCATCGCGGTGCATTCGATGATCCGCGCCTCAAAGTGCTGATCACCGATGGCAAGGTTTACGTCGAACAGTGTCAGAACCAATTCGATCTGATGATGCTCGATCTTACCGACCCGTTTGGTCCGGCCGAGGCGCTTTATCGGGTTGACTTCTTGCGTGAATGCCGGCGTATCCTTGGTCCGCAAGGCGTGCTGTCGATGCATCTGGGATCGCCGATTGCGCGACCCAACGTGTTCCATCGAGTGACGAGCTCGCTGCGCCAGGTGTTCAAATGCGTACGTCCATACATGGTTTATGTCCCGCTATATGGAACGCTGTGGGGGATGGCGACTGCTTCCGACGAAACCGATCCGTTGGCGCTTAGCGCTGAGCAGGTCGAACAACGCATTGGCGAGCGTGGTATTTCGCATCTGCAGTACTACAATGGCGATACGCATCGCGCACTGTTTGCTCTGCCGAACTATGTGCGGGAAATTCTCGCTCGCCCGGACAAGCCGATTAGCGCAGAAGCACCAATGGACGAGCCGGGTCTCGATCCTGAAAATCAGATACCGCTGAAGGTCGTGTACGCGGGCAAATAACCGACTTATTGCGAACCGCATCAAGGGCAGGCGCTAGCCTGCTTTTTTGTTGGCAACGAATCTAATGATCAACGCACAATGTTGCCGCGCCACTATGCCACTGTCAGCGTGATTGGCCCATCATCGCGACTCGAGTACACCGCAGTCGGTTCGGCCGTGAACCTGGCGTCACGTTTGTGCGCTGAGGCGGCGCATTCCGAAGTCCTGGTCGACCAGCGCACCACTGATCTCGTTTCCGACAAAGGTCATGATGTGCAGCTTGACGCGCGTGGGCCGATCGCACTCAAAGGTTTTTCACAGCCTGTTGCGCATTTTGCGCTCGACGCCTGAAGACGCGGATCAACAGCCTGTTAGCGCCGGTCGGCCTCGTTAAATACCTCATCCGCCCGCCAGATGCGGTAGCGAACTTGATAGCCGCTCGGCGCGTAAACAACAATCGGCAAGCGACTGTTGTAGCGCACCAGCAGCGGAGTGGCGGTCACGAACTGCTCGACCATCGGAGCGCCTTCCGGGGGTGCCATCAAGGTGCCAATGGTTTCGCCCTTGCCAACGACTTCGTAGTAGGTATATCCCCAGCCTTGCAGGACGCGTCGTTCAATGGTGTTGCCGAGGCGATACAGGTTGACGCCGTCGGTGAGCATCTGCTTGCCGACGACGAGCTCGACCCTGAAGGCGTCCTCTTCGCCGCGCTCTTTGTGAGCGAGCTCGATTACGAAGCGATCCATGCCTTCCGTGGCTGGAGGAAACGCCTCCAACTCGGAGTCTCCGGAGCCGAAGACGACAGTCGCCTGAAGCAGCGTGGCCACTGTCAGCCAGACTGCAAGAGATTTGCTCTTGTTGCGTACGTTCATTCTTGTTGACCTCGTGATTACTTATGCGAGCCTGGAGTTAGTTGAGTGCCAAGATCACCATTTGTTCACTGTTTCTTCACTGTGGCCTACGCTGACCGCAATGCTTCAACCGCCGTCGTGAAACGCTTGGTATTGTCTGCAACCTCGCTTGCACTCATTCCGGCTTTGTACAAGGCGGATCCAAGGCCGAAGCCATTGGCGCCGGCCTGCCAGTACTCACGCATTTTGTCCGGGGTAATGCCGCCGACCGGAATGATGGCTGTCTCTGTTGGCAGTACTGCGCGGATTGCCTTGAGTACCTGTGGTGGTGACGCCTCCGCCGGAAACAGTTTGATGGCATCGGCACCTGCCTCGAGCATCCGGAATGCCTCGGTTGGCGTGGCAAAGCCGGGCAAAGCGAACATTCCATGCGATCGCGCCGCTTGAACGACTTGAGCATCCGCGTGCGGCATGACGATAACGCGCCCACCGGCCGCTTTCACTTCGGGCACCGAAGCGGGATCAAGAACGGTTCCGGCGCCAGTCAGAATCTGCTCGCCAAACCGCGTGGAAAGTTTCTCGATGCTCGACAGCGGCTCTGGGCTGTTCAGCGGGACCTCGATAATGCGGATTCCGGCGTCGACCAGAACTTGACCAATGTCGAGAACTTCTTCGGGCTTGACGCCGCGAAGAATCGCAACCAGAGGCAGGGGTTGAAGCCATTCGGCGAAGGCACCGGCAGTCACAGATTGTCCTTCAAGTATCGTTAGTCAAGATATTGCGCAAGAGCAAACAAGCCACGCGGGGCAGCACCGGACTCATGAATGACGCTGGTCTTGCTCATTGTCGACGCCGCAAGCTCGTAGAGCGCGGTCAGTGCCGCATCGCCAACCAGGTGAAACCGTTCGATTTCGTTGGCAGCGGCGCGTAACTCGTGACCGATGACAATGCCGGAAAGATACGATGCAGACTGCGCTTCGGCAATGTTGCCGGCGAGTACCTGGGAGCGTACGCCAAACAGGTGATGCAGTAGTCCGCCCGGGTCAGCAGCGCGTGACACGCCGGCAACGAACCCAGCTTCGTCGAACTCATCAGTGGGCATTGTCCTGCCCAGAATACTGTGCTGCTTCAACACGGCGAACACTTCCCCGGTCATGTGCGTGCGGAACGAGACAATGCGATCGTCCTGAACACGCGCCCATTTGCTATGCGTGCCGGGCAGACATACAACGTGTTCACCTTTGCCAAGGTCTTCCAGTATGCCCAGTATCTGCACCTCCTCGCCGCGCATCACATCGGCTACGCCAGCCTGATCGAGGCAGCTCAGTCCCGGAGCAATCCATGCACGATGTTGCTGTTGATCACCGGACGTCCATTGCACGGCAGACAATGCAGAGGCGATCTCAGGTAATCCAGCGGGGCAGGGCACATAGGCAGCCTCGCTCCAGCCCTGACGGCTGCCAATCATGCCGCTCATGACGATGGGCGTCTCGCTTGCCAGCCATTCGCTCGCGGCGTGTTCGAGTGTCGCTGCAAAGGCAGCGTCTTTGACCGAGAGAATGCCATCTTCAGAGGATCGCACGTCGCTCACCGTGCCGTTAGCATCGAGACGGTATACGCGCAATGAAGAAGTGCCCCAGTCGATTGCCAGCATGTTCACTACCGATTAGAAGTCGACCTGCATGCTAACAGCATGACGAGTGCAATGATGCATTGATTAAAGACGAACGCGCCGATGCTTGCTCGCCAAAGTCCGACAGCAAATCCTGATATTGCGAGAGCTTTGAGGCAGTCGTGTCAAAGGAAATGATTTAGTGGGCATAGCCAGGGCGCCCCGATTGAGGGCGCAGGAGTTGAACGGTCAGACGGCTTCCGCGCCCCGGATCGGAGCGCGAAAGACCTGAGCTCACAGTCCGTCAGGCCAGCGCAGCGGTTTAGTGGTGAACGGAGCACGCGGCTCGGGGCGCCTCGTCAGACCGTTCTGGGTCAACCGCCAGAGGAACTGATCGAAGCGGTCGCCGCCGAAGAAGGGCTCGCCGTTGACGACCATCAGCGGCACGCCACCGTGGCCTGTTTCAGCCATGCCTGCGGCGTTGTCGATCCAGATCTGGTCGACTTTCTCGGGGTTCTCCCGGATGTAGGCGATCGCCTCGTCGTGGTCGAGACCGTCGACGCGGTTCATGTACTCCCTTACGTAGTTCGGCCAGTGACCCCTGGCCGGATCTTCAGCGGCTTCCGGGTTGGTCGGATGGACCACGCCGCTCCAGATCAAGTAGGAGACCTGGTTGATGAAATCCAGTGCTTTACCCTTCAATGAGGCATAGCAGGCCAGGCGCGTGATCCAAAAGATGTAGGGCTGTTTTTCGGGCGGATGGGTGAACAGCCAGTTATCCGGACCCGGAACCTTGTCGCCTGGATTCCAGACCTGCCAGATCGGGTCGGGCACCGGGAAACTAAATGGAACACCCAGGTACTTCCCTTGACGCTCCGTATCCCAGACCGAATCCGGGACCTTGTAGGCCAGGCCGAACAGGCCACCAGCCTTGCCGCTGCCGCCCTTGGTCGAGCGCACGGCCACCGGTAGGACGGGCCGAATGTTGATGTCGACGTTGTAGTTGGAGTTCAGCCACACGAGGCGGTTCAACGCCAGGTAACTGTAGGGGCTGCGCATCGACCAGAACACGTCCGCCTTGAGCGGGTCGCTTTCAGTCACGATCTGCGTGCGGGGCGTCGGCACGCCGACCTCCCTGGGCGGGTAGACGTTGTCCTTGAAGTGAGTCCACAGGAATGCGTTTTGATTCATTCCCGGATCATCGGTCGTCGGCATCGATGGCAGTTCGGGAACCGCGGGATCGTGCGGCCAGGTGGTATCCATGGACGCGTTGAGTTCTTCATACAGTTCGGGGGTAAGTTGCTTTTTCAAAGTCTCTTCTCCTCTCAGAACGAGCGTCAGTTCAATGATATTCCCCAAGTAGAACTCTCGCCATTGCGTGTTGTCTTTGCGCGTTGCGTCGATCAATCACCATGAACATCCGCAGTGGTGAATTCTAAGCTGACTTTGTGACAAATGATCTTTTGCGGCCGATAGCCCACATACACCTCGTGTCTTCGAGCTCAAGACGCACCACACAACACTGAATTGTATTTGCACAAGGAACTTGTCGCGCGCGTTGCATGCGCGAGCCTCGTGCCAGAACCGTTCGGCAGCCTGGGTTGCTGTTACGCCTGGGTCTGGTTGGTCGCGCAGCACTGACATGCCCGCACACCTTAAGCGCGGCTTGAGGCTGATTTTGCCGCGCCGACGGCGACTATTCGTCGGCGAGCAGGAAGTCGTCTATCGGCTCGATCTGATCCTGGCTCATTAACATCGGAGCGTGCCCGATACCCGGGAATTCAACCAACTGAGCTTTGGGTCCGCGCCGGGTCATTTCCTCTGCCGTCTCGGCGAGCAACAGGTCGGACTCGCCGCCGCGAATCAGCATCGTCGGGCAGGTGATTTTTTCCCACACATCCCATAGGTCGACGTCTTCGGCCGGCTCGGAAAACGCGTGCGCGATGGACGGATCGTAGATCAGCCTCACGTTTCCATCTTCGTCGTGCATAACCGAGTGCTCCGTCAGATGCCGCCACTGCTCGTCAGTGAGTGGACCGAATCCGGCCGAGACGAAACGCAAATACGTTTCCGCTTCATCGATCGAGATAAACGAGATGTCCTTTCCGACATGGTCGCCGATTCGCTCCAGCGCGCCTTTCGGTATGAACGGGCCGACGTCGTTGACCACCATACGGCGAATCGGACTGCCGGGCTGGGCGGCCATCAACATGCCAATGATGCCGCCCATCGAAGTGCCGATCCAGTCGATCGAGTGCGCGCCGCTGCGCGCGATCAGCGCGCCCATATCGGCGCAGTACTGGGGGTAGGCGTATTCCTGACCCTCGGCAAGCCAACTGCTTTTGCCGCGGCCGACGACGTCGGGGCAAAGCACCCGAAAGCGACCCGACAAGGATTTCGCCAGCGCGTCGAAATCCCGCCCGTTCCGCGTCAGGCCGTGCACGCACAGCACGACGCGATCATTGTCGTGGTCGCCCCATTCGTAATAGTGAATCCGGTGAAATCCGGACGGGCCGAGCCCAAAAAAACTCTGTTCTCTCATAATCCGTTTTCTGCGACCTGCGCCAGGCAGCCATTGCATTCTCGCAATGGCTGTGCCACACAGTACGTTCTCGGCACGCGCGTCACGGCAAACTGAACACGATCACACTGTTGCCGCGCTTGTAATTGAGTTGCGTGTTTCCTCCGGCAGCAACCGCAATGTACTGCTTGCCGTCAACCACGTAGGAGACCGGTGGCGCGTTGACCCCGGCGCCCGCCTGGAACGACCAGAGCTTTTTGCCTTTGCGCGCATCGTAGGCGTTGAAGTAACCATTACCCTCACCGGTGAACACCAGGTCGCCGCCCGTTGCCAGTACGCCGCCCATCAACGGTTGCTCGGTGTCGGCCTGCCAGACGACTTCGCCGCTGTCTAGGTTGACTGCTGCCAGACGTCCCCACTGCTTCTCGCCGGGAATGACCTTGAACGCACCGCCCAGCCACAGCTTGTCGCCGCCGGGATATTCGGCTGGCTCGACATGGTAGGTCATCGGCTGATGCAGGTTGGCGGCGTACGCCAGCTTGAGTTTTTCGTTGACCGCCATTGGATTCCATTCGACTCCGCCGTTGGCGCCGGGCAGCATGCGGCTGCCCTCTTCAGTCGGCAGCACCCACATGCTCTCCTGCGGGATCATCGCCTCGGAAAAGCGAATCAGTTCACCGGTCTCGCGGTCGTGGACGTAGATGTGACCGGTCTTGCCACCATGAATGGCGACTTTGCGTTTCTTGCCGTCCTTGCCTTTGGCAGTAGTCAGAATGACCGGGCTCACGGCATCGAGGTCCCAGACATCATGCGGGATGTACTGGAAATGCCACTTGTAGGCGCCGGTGTTCAGATCAATCGCTACCATCGAGTTGGTGTAAAGATTGTCGCCGGGGCGAATATAGCCATACAGGTCAGGCGAAGGATTGCCAACCACAAAGAACACCGTGTCGGTCTCTCGATCGACTGCCGGCGTCATCCATACGCCGCCGCCAAGTGTTTTGTAGAAGTCGCCACCTTTCTCGGCCAGCACGCGTTTCTCTTCTTCGATGTCGCGGCGCAGGTCGCGTCCGGTCGCATCGTGCGTGGCCCATACACCCTCATGGCCTGTTTCCGGAATGGTGTAGAAGGTCCAGAGTTCTTTTCCGGATTCTGCGTCGAATGCCTTGACGAATCCGCGCACGCCATACTCGCCGCCGTTGGTGCCAATGATCACTTTGCCATCGACTGCAACAGGGGCCATGGTTTCCGAATAACCCTTCTCGGGATCTTCAATCTGGGTTTCCCACAGTTTGGCACCGGTTCTGGCATCCAGTGCGACCAGCTTGGCATCGAGTGTGCCCATGAACAGTTTGCCATCTAGTGCCGCAACACCGCGGTTGTTCGGGCCGCAGCAATAGACCGTGATCAGCCCCATGTCGTGTTCGTAGTGCCAGAATTCCTCGCCGGTTTTTGCGTCGATGGCGTAAACGTGGTTGTAAGAAGTGGTGAGAAACATCACACCGTCGACAACCAATGGCGCGGTCTCCATTGACTCCAATACGCCGGTCTGAAAGATGAACGCGGGGCGCAGCTTGCGCACGTTCCCTTTGTTGATCTGCCGGCCAGGAAAATAGCGTGTTTGTGAGTAGCCACCGTTGACCTGCAGCCAATTGGTCTTCTCTTTGTCAGCCCCGTCCAGACGTTTTTGCGTGACCGGGCTCAGTTTGTCAGACATGGGTTTGGTCAAAGTCGTGGTGCTGCCGGTGACTTCTTGCCCTGACGCCAGATCCACGCCGCACGCAAATACGAGGGCCACGGCGAATCGCACGGCTTTGCTGGTCAAGTTCATAGACCGAATCCTCCGAGGATTTTGTTGATTGATGGTCGTCGTTACGTTCAGCGCCGGCAGACTGTTCAGTCAGCCGCATCAGCGGCAAGCTCGATGCGAATCAAGCGCTGGAAACCGCGGACTATAGTGGACAACCTAAGACCGGGCAAGATGTAACAGACTCATTATAAGGAGGAAATTAAAGAAGGGGAGGTAGGCTGCACGGAGCCTTTCAAGTGTGCTGTGACAGAACCCAAACGACGGCGCCCAGTGCGCCGAACAGCATGGCGAGATGGAACCAGGCCCACAGTTGGTAGCGCCGCGCCAGTCGCAACGGGTCGAGATCGGAAATCAGAAACAGACGCCCGTCACGCGGCTTGTGCATGACGTTGGTACCCGATTGCATGCGGATATTCTTGTGTTCCTTGTTGATGTCGCGGCGCGCCTGTTGCCGCGCCAGCATCCATTCCTGCTCGTTGATGTTGCCGTCGCCGTCGAGATCGAAGCGCTTGTGTAGCTCTTCCTTGTCTTGTTTCCACTCAGCGAGCAGGTCGGACACATCCTGCCTGAAATCGAGATTACTGTTTGCGCCTCCGACGGTGGAGAACTGGCCGAGCGCATAGATTCTTGCTTGAGGCAGCAGTAACCATTCGGTATAGCGGTAGTTGCCCTGGATCCAGCGCTCCTTGCGCTTGGCGATGACTTCGGCGTGTTCCGGATCGACCATGCAGCGACCGGATCCATCATCGAGCATGAAGCTCTCCTCGCTTTGGCCGCTGTTCACTTGCCGCCACTTGTCGTTTCCGCTTCTCTGCTCGATGATGAATTTGAACCAGAGGCACGGAAGTGCAGTGCAACGCGACAGAATCGGTCCGCCTGGATGGTGGTGGCCACGTCCGACCAGTTCGACATAGCCCTGTGCTGCTGACGCAATGTTGGACGTAGGCGTATCGGTGATACCTCTTGCGCGCCGATAACTCATCGTCCATGCCGCCCCTGCAAGAACGAGAATGCTGGTGAGCGACGCGATCCATGCGTCGCGTGTTTGCATCTCGATGCCGATGACGATTAACACCAGATAGCCGCCCACAGTCAGCGGTTCGATGATACGCAGACGCAAAGAGTCGAGCATCGGAAGTCAGGCCAGAACAGAGAGCAGTTGCAGACAGTCCGGCGCTGGGCGATATGCGCAGGTCACTGCCGGACTGGAGTCACTCAGGCAAACAGCTCTCTCATGTTTACATCAGCCAGCTGTTCTTTTTCGAACTCGAGCAGGTCAAACGGCTTGAAGTTGAACATGCGGGCGACGATCAGATCGGGAAACTGCTCGATGCGCACATTGTTGATATTAACGCTCTCGTTGTAGAACTCGCGCCGGTCAGCAATACCGTTTTCCAGACCGGTAATGCGTGCCAGCAGGTGCTGGAATGTTTCGACCGCTTTCAACTCGGGATAGGCTTCGATGGTCGCGAAAATATTCCCCAGTCCGCCACGCAGAATCGTTTCTGCCGCGCCGAGCGCCGGAATATCCTGCTTGATTCTGGCGTCCTGCACCCGCGAGCGTGCCTCGGTGACTTTCTGCAGAGTCTCCTGTTCGAACTGCTTGTATTGCTTGCACGTCTCGACGAGCTTGGGCAGCTCGTCATGGCGTTGCTTGAGAAGCACGTCGATGTTCGACCAGGCCTTCGAGACGTTGTGCTTTATCGAAACCAGGTTGTTGTAGATCATGATGGTCCAGACCACGGCGACGCCGATGATCACCAGAATCACGATATTGCTGATATCCATTTCATCTCCTGAACCTGTTTTGGTCGTGAGTGACTTGCCGGCCGCCCAGCGGGCCGAGTCCGAAACCGAGCCGGGCACGGCCGTTTCGCGGCATCTGCTGGCGTATTCCGATCAGTCGTGGATGGCCCGTCGAGTCGGCTGAATCGACGTCCTTAGGCCCCGTCCAGCGGCCCCTATAATCTGCCTTGGGGCTATCGCCTCCAGCCTGTGCGAACATTACGAAAAACATGCACGAATCCTGCCAAGAGGGGGAGATGAGTTACGAAACGATAATCCTTGAAGAAGACGGGGTAATCGCGAAGATTACGCTGAATCGCCCGGATGACGGCAACATGTTCAACGCAACCATGTGTCACGAGTTGCGCGACTGTATCGAAACCATCCGGCGGGAGACGCGCACCCGTGTAGTGGTCCTGACCGGCGCCGGAGACCGCTTTTTTTGCATCGGTGGACGCAAGGAGGGAATAAAGGACAGTGTCCTCTATGCGGGTGTGCTGCCGAC
>CP070643.1:3204492-3228542 GCA_020354125.1 Betaproteobacteria bacterium
CGGCTCCGACGCAAGGCAGGCGTCAGAAGCAAAGGCAAGCAACACGAATCCAGTTCCGCAGCCAATGAAAAGAAAGCAGCCATCATCGCAGCGGCACTGAAACGGGCTCGCGTGCGTCGCGGGTCTTGACTGGCGTGCTCTGGCGATGAACAAGGCCAGGCGAGTTGAGATTTTTTCGCGGCTGCGGGCGACCAACCCTCACCCGACAACCGAGCTCGTCTATCGGACCCCCTTCGAACTGTTGATCGCCGTCATCCTGTCGGCCCAGGCAACCGACAAGAGCGTCAACCTGGCAACAGAGAAACTGTTTGCCACCGCGAACACACCAAAAGCAATCCTGAAACTCGGCGAAGCCGGCCTATTGCCATTCATTCAGAGCATCGGCCTGTACAGAAACAAGGGTAAGAACATCATTGCGACTTGTCAGCTTCTGCAGGAGAAATATGAGGGTCAGGTTCCGCGAACCCGTGAAGAACTCGAGCAGTTGCCCGGCGTGG
Organism: Betaproteobacteria bacterium; assembly: GCA_020354125.1. Classification (GTDB taxonomy): domain Bacteria; phylum Pseudomonadota; class Gammaproteobacteria; order Burkholderiales; family Eutrophovitaceae; genus SG8-40. The sequence continues at coordinate 3,204,990 of CP070643.1, forward strand.
GACGCAAGACCGCCAATGTGGTGCTGAACACGGCATTCGGTGAACCGACCATCGCAGTGGATACACACATCTTTCGCGTTGCCAACCGAACCGGCATTGCTCCTGGCAAAGATGTAATCGAGGTTGAGCACCGTTTGTTGCGTCTGGTCCCGGAACAATTCAGAAAAGACGCCCACCACTGGCTCATCCTGCATGGCCGCTACGTGTGCAAGGCACGCAAACCGGACTGCCCGACGTGTCCAATTGCGGACCTTTGCGAATACCGCAACAAAACGAAAGTCGATTGATGTTCAACCCGTCCCGGCGCCAGGCGCGCGAGCTGTTCTTCGGCACTTGGGAGAAATACCGCACTGGTCAGCAGCTCGACGGGCTCGAATCGACTGCCCTCGAGGTGATTCTGCTGCACCCCGAATATCATGCGCTGCTCAGCGATCGCGAGGGCAATATCGAACGCGACTATCCGCCCGAATCGGGTGCCATCAATCCTTTCTTGCATCTGAGCCTGCATCTGTCGATCGCCGAGCAACTTGCCATCGATCAGCCGCCCGGCATCGCCGGCCTGCTGGAAGCTCTGGTAGCGAAGCACGGTGAGCGCCATGCCGCTCTGCACGACGTGCTCGAATGTCTCGGAGAGACGGTCTGGCGGGCAAATCGCAGCGGGTCAACTCCGGATCAAAACGCTTACATCGAATGCTTGCGCAGCCGACTGGGGAAAGATACCTAGGGGCCCACCGGTTGATGCCGTCAGTGAGACGGCCGCGTTCGCATACAGGCTACTGCAGGCACAAAAAAAGGGGCTGCCAGACAGCCCCTTGTTCATTTTGTTAGTTCGCAAACCGCTTCAGGTTTGAGAATCGGTCCGCATCACTTGAGCGTGAACAGCTCCGATTCCTGTGCAGCAAAATAGGCCGACAGTGCCTCAATCTCGTCATCGCTGAGCGCCTGCGCGACGCCGGCCATGAACACGTTATTGCGGCTTCCACTCCTGTAGTCCTCCAGGGACTTTGCCAGGTAGTCGGCCCGCTGGCCGCCGATCTTCGGCGTTTCCGGCGTCAGCATCTTGTTGCCATCCGCACCATGACACGCGGCGCAGATCGTCGTGACGATTTGGTCCACATCGACCGGCGGCTTCGCTTCCTTTTCAGCCTTTTCAGCCAGCGCGCTGCCAACCGCGATGCAAGCCACCACGGCCATCAAAGTCGAAACTGTTCTTCTCATTTGCTTATCCCCATCTCCAGTTCGTTGCAACGACGCAATCGATGCTCAAATCACAGCAATAATCAAATCACAACGATGCCCAGATCAACCGTACCCTGATTGACTTCCTGGCAGTCGTTACTCGCCGTCAGAAGCAGAGTAGTAGGCCGCCAGGTCGTTGATATCCTCATCGCTCAGGCTCGAGGCGATCGCCCGCATCGTTGCGTTGTTGCGATCACCGGCCCGGTACGCTTTCAACGCGGCAACAAGATAAGCCTCACTTTGCCCACCCAGCATCGGAACCGAAATAACCTTCGGGTAAGCCATCCTGAATCCCTCGATGCCGTGGCAGCCCTCGCACTGCGCATTCTTGAGGTCGCCGGCCTCGGCATCACCCTCCGCGCTTGCCGGCACGCTTGCCACAACCAGCATTGCCAGCAGTCCAGCGGCGCTTAATGTCCTCACCATCATCTGTTTAGCTTTCTGATTATGTTATGAAAAATCTGCGCAACTTTAACGGAATCAGCGCCCTGTGGTCAATGCCGGCGGCATTACTAGTGCGTTTCCGTCGACTCGCCTTCGCTGATCTGCATCGACTGGGTGAAGACGGTGTCGTGCGTGTCCTCTACCCTGACATTCAGCTCGCCTTCGGCGCGGGGCACAAAGTAGAAGCGAAACACGGGATTATCGGACAGTGAGAAATTGACTTCCCCCGACATCACAGGCTTGTCGTTGTAATTCACTTCGACGCTGCGAATGAATTGCGCCACATGGTCAGGGTCGAGGTCAGAGGCCAGTGCCGACTCGTTAGGATGCCGCACCTGTATTTGAACCAACTGCGGCTGATCGTACTCAACCGCGTCGTCCAACCGAAAGCGCATCTTGCCCATCGAAGCCGCCGCGACGTTCTTGCCCATCGGCGCCGAACAGCCTCCGGCAGCCTTGACCCAGCGCTGCGACATATACAGTCGCCCGTCGTTCAGCTCCGCCACCGCCCGCACAAAACTGTACTTCTCAAAGCGCAGCCGCGTTTCCATCTTGACCCGTCCACTATCGGGCGTGAAGTGAAACACACCGGCGGTCGGTATCGGGTTGCCATCAACGATCACATAGAGCGTCTTAATGTAGTCGTCGGCCGTCTGTTCAATCTGGCCATTGATCATGATCGGGACCGTCGCCGCGTCATCGGCACGCGTATTCAGGTACAAGCGAACCACATCGCGGTCATCCGGGTTGATTTCGCGGTCGCCGAACATGAGATTGCGAATCACTTGCCATTCCGGAATCTTTGTGTGGTCCGGCTCGGGATTAGGGTTGGCCGCAGCCACCAGCGGCATAAACGCCAGAAGCCCGCACAGCAGCAAGCATCGCAATTGCATCGGTTCTACTCCGAATTCGAATCGCTGAGTATAGCCTACTCCCACTCGAGTTCGGTGTAGGCCGTGGTGACGTTACGGCGATGATAGGTCTCGAAGTTGACCCATTGATCCGCCTCTGACAGGCCGATCTGGTTGACGGCGTCCATCAGTCGCACGTTTTCGCGAATAGCGCGTCGTGTTTCCTTCAATATCACTTCGAAATATCGCTGCTGGGCATCCAACACGGCCGGCCAGGCCGCACTGCTGCGCCCGTGGCCCGGCACGTAATGACGCGCCTCGGTGCCGCGCAGCGTCTGCATCACTGCAAGGAAGCCGGTGATATTGGAATCCAGCACCGGTGTATGCTCTACGAACAACAGGTCGGCCAGCCACAAGGTCGATGTTGAACGGTCAAAAATACTGACGTCGTGATCGGTGTGCGCCGGCGGCCATGCCCGAATATCGATTTCCCGATCACCGATATCGACGGTGATTGTTTCGCCCGCCGCGACCGTTTTGGTCGGCATCACAATGTCACTCCCGGCGGCCAGTTCGCCGAGATCGCGCTCGAGCGCCTCGCGATAGAACTTACCGCGCGCAGCCAACTGTCGCGGCAGATTTTCATGGCCGATGATGACCGGATCATCGGCAGTCAACGCCGCCACGCCAAAGATGTGATCGGGGTGTACGTGGCTAATCACCACATAACAGATCGGCTTGTCGGTGACTTCACGCAATGCATTGAGCAAAGCGCGGCCAACCGGCAACGATCCACCCCCGTCAAACACCAGCACGCAGCGCTCGCCGACGATGAAGCCGATGTTGGCTTGATCACCAAGGTTTTGCCGCGAACGGTCATCGTGGGTCCCATAATGCACGTAATTTCCGGGCGCAACGATCTCCAGCTCGAAAGCGCCATTTTGGATAGAACCGGCTTCAATAGAGCCAGTTTCAAGAGACCCGGTTTCAATAGAATCGGCACCGCCATGCGCCGCGCCGGCAACCCAGATTAGCGCGCCAAGCAACGCTGTTAGCACCGATCGAACCTTCGCCCAACGGAATATGTCAGACACACAGGTACGATAATGCTCAGAGTGTTGCGCAAAGTGCATGTTTTTGATGTCCGAACTGGTTAGAGGTGCGCCATTTTAAGGCTGACTCGAGTGAAATCACACCTGCCGAAACTTTGCCAGAGGCTGCTCGCAAGCCTGAACGCAACTTCGTTGTTCACAAGCTTGTTCGCAATCTCTTTGCTCACAGGGTTGTTCGCAATGCCAGCGCTGGGGCAGGAGCCGCAAGCCGTCAAGGTCGCCGACGACGTGTATGCCCTGATCGGCGACACCAGCACGGTCACGCCGGACAATCGCGGCCGCGTTGCCAATGCCGGTTTTATTGTCGGCCCCTCGGGCGTCATTGTCATCGACAGCGGTGTTTCCTACCGGCATGGTAAACAACTGCTGAAAGCCATCCGCGACGTCACCGACAGACCAGTCAAGTTGGTCATTCTGACCCACGCTGTCAGGGAGTTCGTGTTTGGTGCCGCCGCTTTTGAAGAGATTGGCGCGACCATCGCGGCTCATCGCGAAACGCGCGAGCTGATGAAAACACGCTGCGCTCATTGCCTGAAACAACTCAATGAACAGTTGGGCGACGACGAAATGTACGGCACGCGTCTGGTGTTGCCGCGCTACCTGGTGGACGCCTCGACAATAATCGATAGCGCCGGGACGAGTGTCGAGGTCCTGTATTTTGGCTGGGCAGCCACTCCGGGCTCGGTAGCTGTATTTCACCGCAGCAGCGGCACGCTGTTCGCCGGCGGTCTGGTGTCTGCCGGCCACGTGCCAGCGATACGCGACTGCTATTACGAGGGATGGCAAGCGGCGTTGCGGCAGCTCATCGACCTGCCAATAGTGAACGTGGTACCCGGCTATGGGCCGCCGTCCGGAGTGGATTCCATCTACGCCACCGCGCAGTACCTCGATGCCCTCGATGCACGCTCGCGCGAACTGTACGAAGAGAGTGCCAGCCTGCTGGAGGCAATTGACAGCGCTGCGCTGGACGAGTTTGCCAGCTGGCACGCCTACGATCCAAATCACCGGCGCAACGCCCTGCATCGCCGGCTGCAGCTGGAGATAGAAGATCTCGGCGGCGATCCGCGCTCGACCGCAGTACCGGACAACGCCCTGTAATTGCGCCGCAGGCAGAAGTGGACATGCGCATATAATCGGGGCTCTTTTGGCAACGCACTTGAACAGGTAATCGATGGGCAACCGGCTATCCAAGATCTACACCCGAACCGGCGACACGGGCACAACCGGACTTGGCGATGGCTCACGGGTGCCCAAGGACAGCGCTCGCATCGAAGCGATTGGCGCAGTAGACGAACTGAACAGCGCAATCGGCCTCGTACTGGCTGAGTCTGTTCCCGAGAATGTTGGCACTGTACTGACGCGCGTCCAGCACGAACTGTTTGATCTGGGCGGTGAGCTGAGCATTCCCGGTTACACCGCGATCGACGAGCAACACATCAGTCAGCTTGAGGACGACCTCGACGGTTTCAACGCTGATCTGCCAGCACTCAAGGAGTTCATTTTGCCGGGCGGGGCGCGCTCCGCGGCACTGACGCACGTGGCCCGGGCGACCTGCCGACGCGCTGAGCGGCGCCTGGTGAAACTGGCCCTGGCGGAGCAAGTATCGCCATTGCCGCAACGCTATCTCAATCGCCTGTCAGACCTGCTTTTCGTGCTTTGCCGGGTGCTCAACCGCAGTGCCGGCCAGACTGACGTGTACTGGCACAAGACGCGCGCCCGCGACACATGACCGGACCAACCAACGAGCAGCTTGCCGACCTGCTTTCACGCTGTTCGCTTGCCGATCAGAAGGCATTTGCCACCCTTTACGAGGCATCATCGGCGAAACTGTTCGCCGTTGCAGTACGTATAACCAGAAGGAGAGATTGGGCCGAGGAGGTACTCCAGGAGAGCTTTGTCAAGATCTGGCACCATGCCGGCAACTACGACGCCGACAAGAGTGCGCCGATGACCTGGATGACGGCGATCGTGCGTAACCGTGCCCTGGACTGGCTGCGCCGGCCACGCGAGGTGCAGGCCTCGGAAGACGTTGACGCGTTACTGGCAAGCGTTCCGGATGAGGGCCCTGGCCCGGAAGAGCTGGCAACGCTGGCTGCTCAGGCCGGGCAGTTACGCGAATGCATGAGTCAGCTGGGACCAGATCAGCAACGAAGCATCACGCTTGCCTTTTTCCACGGGCTTTCCCACGGGGAGCTGGCGGAGAAAATGGGCAGGCCCCTGGGAACCGTGAAAACCTGGGTACGCAGAGGATTGGACAGATTGAAGCAGTGTCTTGAGGGTATGCAAGCGAAATGAAGTACGAGAACCCGACGATTCGCGATCGACTCGCTGCTGAGTACGTGCTGGGAACCATGCCCTGGCGCGCAAGACGGCGATTTGAAGCACAGCTCAAAACAAGTCCCGCGCTACGGGCCGCGGTGTCGCAATGGGAAGCACTCCTTACACCGATGGCTTCTTCCGTTCCTGCCCTGACGCCGCCGCGGCGTGTATGGCAGGAGATTCAGAAGCGCATTCACGGCGATGCAGCGGCGCAAACGCGCGTCGGCTGGTGGTATAGCCTCGGATTCTGGCGCACGGCGACCGGGTTCGCCCTCGCTGCGCTGCTGGCACTCGGTGTTGTTATGACGATTCCGGAAGGAGTTCCTACTGGCGATGAAACCATGATGGTCGTCGTCATGGACGACATGCAGACCAAGTCGCCGGCCATGACGGTGTCATGGGAGCCAGGCGGTAGCGATTCGAAAATGCTTCGATTGCGCGTCATTGGTCACGCCGAGATGGCGCCCGACACAGCATGGGAGTTGTGGATGCTGCCGGGTAAGGACCGCCCGCCGGTATCGCTTGGACTAATCACGACGCACGAATTGCAAACGCTGCAGGTCCCGGCACAGCTGGTGCCGGAGATCGATGACGCCTGGGGTCTGGGCATGACGGTCGAACCCGCCGGCGGCTCGCCTTCGGGGGCCCCGACCGATCAGATGCTCTACATGGGCCAGTGCGTCAAGACCTGATCCGAGCGGCCATGCCCCCGGCATATAGGTAGTCTCGCCCGTCTCAGGCTTAACGCCTCACCCCTCGGCCTCCACAAGAACCTCGCAACCTTTTCGCGAGTAAATACGCACCTCGTAGCCTCTGTTACTTCTTCTTCGTGGAGGCCCTGCACGCCTCCAGGGGTCACATCCCCGCAAGCGGGGCCCCTGCTCTTCCCTTCCGCCGTGCCTCCTCACGCACTTGTTCCAGCTGGGTACATAGCATTTCTATCCCCTGCAACATACGTGGTCCGGGCCGGGTCAGCAGGTCCGGGTCAACTGCAACCACCTGCACGCCTTGATAACCTGACACCGACCGGTACTGACTCCAACTCGCTTGCGCTTCGGCCTGCGTCATTCCCGTCACTGAAAGGATGACGTCTGCATCGGCCGCCAGAACATCTTCCAGTGGCACCGGGCCGGCCGGTAGCGGATAGTCAGGCAATGCGTTGCGCGCACCACAGACGCGCAACGCATTGCTCAGCAGATGCTCATCACCGACAGTGAATAGCGGCTGGTGCCAGATTTCTACCACCACATCGATGGTGCTGGCACCGGCATAACGCTGCCGTAGCTGTTGCAATTTGCGTTCGACGCGCGCCGCGGCATTCTCTGCGACAGCTTGCGTCCCGGCGAGTCTGCCAATCATGCGCAGGTGACGCGAAATATCTTTCAAGTCGCGTGGCTCCATGACAAATACCGCTGCCAGGCCCGATGCCAAACGCTCGAGATCGGCCGGCTTGTTGCCGCTGCCCCAGGCCAATATCAAATCGGGCTCGAGTTGACGGATGCGCTCGAAATCAAGGCCAGCCGCATCTCCCACGCTGGGAAGCGCCAGAACATCGGATGGATAGTCAGCGCCACGCACGGTTGCGATCAATCGCTGCCCGGCGCCAGCAGCATAAGTAAGTTCAGCGAGGTGAGGTGCTACGGCAATAATGCGCCGCGCCGGTTCGGTGATCGTGATTTGCCTGCCCGCATCGTCCAGTGCCGACACCTCGGCGCGACAAACCGCCACGCAAAAAAACAGCGTCGAGGCAACGACAATGAATCCAGACCTGCGTGTGCCGGCAAACACGCCACCGGGTGCGCGAACGCGCTCAGCCCTCTAGATAATGCAACAGGTTGGAACTGGTCGCTCGCAGACGCTGCGACAGAAGGGTGACCAGCTTGATCAATATTTTCGACCCCAGCGCCGGCTCTTCAATAATGATCTTGACCATGCTATTGCGCGACAAGACCGCAAACGTTGTAGGTTCGAGCGCGACACAAGTCGCAAAGCGAGGTTCACCATCGATCATCGACATCTCGCCAAGTGTGGCCCCGGGGCCGACGATAGTCATGGGTCGCAGTTCACCTTGTGAATCGGCTTTCGAGATTTCAACCCGACCGTCCATGATCAATATCAGATAGTCGTCCACTTCGCCTTCACGGATGATCTCCTCACCCGTATCGGCGCGATATACCTGCATGAAGGCAGCCAGTTGCTCGACATCCTCGCGCGTGAAGTCGGAGAAGAACTTCGAATGCCCGATCATCTCGAAGATCTGCTGCACCATCGTATCGGCATCGCCAATACACTGCAGCGTTTGCAGCAAGGCGTTTTGCGCCTGGGCATCCTGTTCTTCGATCATTTTGTTCATTTGCTTTGGGTAACTGCGTCGTAGTGTTTCCGGTTATGGGTGGCCGCCAGATTGCCAACCGCGAATCATTATGCGGGAGCAAGCAGACGCGGTAAAGCAGCGCTCAGTGCCGGGCAAGGAACTGCTTGCCCGCCTCGGCACGCTTCAGATACGCCTCTCGCGAGATAGCAACGTCGGCAAGGAAATGTGGCAGCTCTTCCAGACGCAGCGCCTGGGCCCCATCAACCAGGGCTTTCGGTGGATCGGGATGAAAATCGACCAGCACCATATTGGCTCCGGCAATGACTGCCTGCGCTGTGACGTGGAATAAATCCATGATTCCCTCCGGTGAAGCACTGCGCGTGCCCACCGAGTGACTTGGATCGACACAGACCGGCATTCGAGTAAGCCGCTTGACGACCGGAACATGGGCAAAATCGACGAAATTGCGGTGCGGGTCTCCCAGATTGGTCTTCATGCCGCGCAGCGCAAAGATCACCTTGCTGTTGCCTTCGCTGGCGAGATACTCGGCAGCGTTGAGCGACTCATCGAGTGTAATACCGAAACCACGTTTGATAAGCACGGGATACTCAGTCTGCCGCCCCACTGCCTTGAGTAATTCAAAGTTCTGGGTGTTGCGCGTGCCGATTTGCAGCATCACGCCGGTTGGTTTGCCGGTCGTCTCGAGCGCTTCGCGAATCTCGGCAACGTGAGTTTCATGCGTGACCTCCATGGCAATCACCTTGATGCCATACTTGCCGGCCAGCTCGAACACCCATGGCAGACAGGATTTGCCGTGACCCTGAAACGAGTACGGACTGGTTCTCGGTTTGTAGGCCCCCATGCGCGTACAGGCTTGGCCGTTGTCCTTGAGCGCACGCATCATTTGCTCTACATGCTCGGGAGTATCCACGGCGCACAGCCCGGCGAAGACGTGCAGCGTGTCCTGCCCGAATCGCAGGCCCTGGTAATCAAAATGGGACGGCCGGGTGTCATCCTTATGCCGTCCCAGCACCCGATACTCCTCAGATACGCGAATCGCCTGCTCGACACACGGCAGCGCCTGCATGTCTTCCAACTGCAATCCCTTGGTGTCACCGATCAGATAGATTTCCGTGACGGAACGTTCGGTGCCCTTGATCAGGTGTTCGCGCGACCTGATATTCGGCAGGGCTGCCAGCCGCTCCATCAGTTGCCGGTATTCGTCAGATTGCGGATCGGTATCTTCGCTGAGGATCAGAATCATTGCTTTTCTTTCTCTACGTACTTACATCAGCCGGGGAGTTTGTCCACGCTTACGCACTGGTTCCACCAACTGTCAGCCCGTCAACGCGAAGCGTCGGTTGTCCGACTCCAACCGGCACGCTCTGCCCGTCCTTGCCGCAGGTTCCGACGCCCGGATCAAGAGCCATATCGTTGCCGATCATCGACACCCGTGTCAGCACATCGGGCCCGTTACCAATCAGCGTTGCACCCTTTACCGGCTGTGTGATCTTGCCCTTCTCGATCAAGTACGCCTCGGAGGCAGAAAACACGAACTTGCCACTGACAATGTCGACCTGACCACCGCCGAAGTTCACCGCGTACAAGCCCTTGTCCACCGACTCGATGATTTCCCCTTTCTCGCGGTCGCCGTTGAGCATGTAGGTGTTGGTCATGCGCGGCATCGGAATATGGGCATAGGATTCGCGGCGACCGTTACCGGTCGGTTGCACTTTCATCAGCCGCGCATTGAGCATGTCCTGCATGTAGGTACGCAACACACCATTCTCGATCAATACCGTGTTCTGAGTCTGGTTGCCTTCGTCATCGACCGTCAGCGATCCGCGGCGCCCGGGGATCGTGCCATCGTCAACAACAGTAACTCCAGGCGCGGCTACGCGCTCGCCGATGCGCCCGGTAAAGGCCGAGCTGCCTTTGCGATTGAAGTCGCCCTCCAGCCCGTGACCGATTGCCTCATGCAGCAGTACCCCCGGCCATCCCGGGCCGAGCACCACCGTCATCGTCCCTGCCGGCGCCGGGCCCGCTTCCAGATTCAGCAACGCCTGGTCAACGGCTTTGCGCGCATATCTTTCCAGTACCTGGTCGGTGAAATAATCATAATCAAAGCGTCCTCCACCACCCGCAGATCCCTGTTCGCGACGGCCGGACTGCTCGACGATAACCTGCACCGACAACCTCACCAGTGGACGCACATCGGCGGCGTGCAAGCCGTCGTTGCGCGCAATCAGAACAACGTCATATTCACCGGCCAGGCTCGCTATCACCTGACACACGCGTGGGTCCATTCCGCGCACCAGGCCCTCGAGTTTCTCCAGCAATGCAACCTTTTGCGTATCCGACAGGCTCGACAGTGGATCACTCGCCGAATACAGAGAGCGCACCTGGCCAGACCGCACCAAAGCGGCCTCACTGGCCACGCCTTGCCGCGCGATCGCGCGCGTTGCACTGGCCGCAGACTCGAGCGCGTTCAGACTAATATCGTCGGAATAGGCAAAGGCGGATTTCTCCCCACTAATGGCACGCACGCCAACGCCCTGCTCAATGTTGAAGCTGCCGATCTTTACGATGCCATCCTCCAGGCTCCAGCCTTCGCTGCGGCTGTACTGAAAGTACAGATCGGCATAGTCAACTTCATGCGTCATGATCTGCCCGAACACGTGCGACAGTCGGTTCGAGTCCAACCCGTTTGGCAGCAGCAAAGTATCGCTTGCGGTTGACAGGAGTTGCTCGTTGCTGATTGTCGACAGTTCTTTCAATGCCACTTCGTTCCCCTCGGTTCAGTATCGGTTGTCACCTGCCAGGCGATACAACAGCGCGTTCGCACTGCGTTCAGCGCACCGCCCGCGGTGTAGCCGGTTCCGGCGGTGGCCGTTTAATGCGTTCCACTTGCGGATTTTTCCAACTGCCGGTTATACGATATTCACGAGTCGCAGCCCGTTCAACCGGATCGCCAAGCGCTTTTTGCACTAACAAGGTGGCCACACCAACCAGCGGGTTGACAATAGCGGCTCCCGCCACCGCTGCAGCACTGGCCAACATGGGTCTGGCGCGGACTGTAAGGTCTTGCGTTTCTTTCACCAGATTGACCTCCCCGGCCATGGTCACTTCGGCTGACACTCCCTCCATGAGGAAGTTATCCGTCCTTGCCACGCCCTCACTCACCGCGACATCTGCCTCAATACGATCAAAACTGAAACCACTTGAAAAGACGTCCTTGAAGTTCAGCGTCAGGCGGCGCGGCAAGGCCTGCAGACTCAGTATGCCAACCAGTTGCGCTGCGCCAGGATCCACTTGCGCAAAACGGCCGTCAGCGGCCTCGAGTCTGAGTTTGCCACTCAGCGTTGGCAGGTCCGGATGCCACGGTCCGCCCAACCAGCTTACCGGTCCACTCAATGCACCGGTCCCGCCGACAACCGTCTCGGCATAACCAAGACGCGCCAGAAACTTGCCGATATCCAACGCTTCAAACCGTACAACGTACTCTGCGTGCGGACGCCCGGTGACGCGCCACTCGCCCTTGATATCGATGCGCCCGTCCGGATTGGCCAGCGCCAGCCGCTGCAATTGCCATCCGTCTTCCTCCGGCTCGGCAAGCAGTTCGAGCCGGCCGAGCTTCATGCCCTCAAACTCGAACTTCTCTGCGATCACGTTGAGCCCGGCCGGGATACGCAATCGCCTTGTTCGCTGCTCAGGCGGAACTGGAACGCTGATTGAAGGCTCATCGGGCGCCAGCTTCAGATAATCGAATCGGGCGATGACGCGGTCGCTGCCGTCAGTGTCGGAGCCAACCAGCATGCTGCCCTTGACTTGCGGACCGGCAAGGCCAATTTGCCAGTCATCCTTGACCTGCTTGCCGGTAATGGCCAGGTTGTTGAAGGTCCGCCCACCGAAAAGCAAAGCACCGACTTTCAGGTCCAACGACTCGAGCGCCATCGCCGTGGGTGATTTCTTCGGCTGCATGTCCGCCAGCACCCGGCGCCAACCATCGTAATCGAGCAGCGGCAACGAACCTCTGATGATGATCCCGTCCTGTTGCGGCAATTCCGCCTGGCCGTCGAACACGATCTCTCCTCGCTCGAGCTTGCCCGCCATCGACACCAATCGTGCACTGCCGACTTTGGCCAGACGCAGCGCATACTCGGTGCGCCCGCCATCTCTGCTCCACAGGTCGACGCGGATCGGCAGTGCAACCGGCTCCAGTTTGCCGAGTGGTGCCGGCATGCGCGAGCCGATGCCCACCAGGGATGACTCGACCAGCAGGTGCGAGCCAGACTTGCCAAAGCTCAGATTACCCTGCCACTCGGCACGACCTTCCAATCTCGTCAGCGCCGGGATATTCAGGAACAGTGCCAGGTCGCGAGCCTCGGCCAGGCCGCCAACATACAGAGTGCGTCTTCCCTTGCCGCCGGCAATCGAACCGAAGCGCACCGGGCCGCCGAGCATACGCGCGCGACCATTGCGAAACTTCACATTGTTCCTGTCAAACTCGAGCCGCAGAGCGTAGTCATTCAGTAGCGGTGCGCGCGGACTGACAGAGAAAACCGGCCCGGCCATATCCAGAGAACCGTTGACCGTGGTTGCGGCACGGTCGATAAAGGGCAAGTCGATTTGCAGTTCAAGATTACCGATGCCCTGCCCTCGCATGTTTGCCGTCGCAGCCTTGGTGTATCTTGCGACCGGGCTGTTGGCGACGTATTGCAGATACTGTCCGACCTCGGCGACCGCTTTGCCGTCGACCAGCAATCGTGCCTCGCGCCTGTTGCCGACATTGACGATCGACACTTGCGACTCGGAAACGTCGGCACCCATGATTGTGGCAGTACGCGGCTTGATATCAATCTGATCGCCACTGAGCAGAAAATCGCCATTGATACCCTCGATCAACGGCCAGTCGTTGGCAATTCGCACCGTGCCATCACGTACGGCAACGCTGATCTCGAAAATGCCTTCGCTCCTGTCCTCAAACGGGAAATCGTCCAACGGACCTGTGAAATGCAGCCGCGCGTCATCCGTGACACCCGCTACAAGCCCCTGTTTGAGCCAGTCCCGCGTTTTCTGAATTTTATGCGGGAAATAGCGCCATACATGGCGCGCTTCCCCCCTGACCAGCACCGCGCGCACGTCGATTTCGCCTCGTCCCTGACCCGGATAGAAATAGGTGCCGTTCATTTTTCCGGCGGCGTGCGCATTGGTGAACGACAAACTATCGACGGTGACCCGCATGTTGTCCCCATCGAGTTGCCAGCTGGCATCGGCATCGAGGTAGTCAAAGGGAAATGGCTCAGGAAACAGGTGCGAATAGTCCAGCACCGCATTTTCGGTTTTCAGGGCCACCGAGCCGTCGCCACCGGCCAAGACGACCGAGCCGCTCATGCCACTGAAGCCAGGCATCTTGCCAACCGAGTTGATCGACAGCCGACGAAACTGTCCGTCCAGTCTGAGCGCCTGTGCGCCGTCAGTTGCTTTCAGCCAACTGGCCCTCATCTCATCGATAACGCCACTTGGCTGCCACGCAGCGAGTTTTTCTCGGGTATCCGCGTTGAGCGGGAGAAACCGGCTCAGGTCAACCAGCGGCGCCAGATCCAGAGAGCGAACCCGCAGCTCGGTACGGTCCCGGACTCCACGCGGCGTCTTGACGGAAATTGTTGCCGGCGCAAGACGCACGCCGTCAACCGTCTCAAAGGTGAGGTCCGACATAGCAATCGTCTTGGCCATTGCGTCCTCGTCCCATTGCACCCGGCCAGATAGATTTGTCAGCGCGAACGTGTCGAGTTCAGGCGCGAGCCGACCGGCAACATTAACCAGATTTCCCTCGGCGATAAGACGCTGCACAGAGCGGTCCTCGATGTCCATCCACAGCCGCAGCACCCCGAGGCCGGAATCGAGATCCAGCGGCAAGGCGAACCATTCCTGGGCATATGCCAGATCGGCGTACTCGAACTCGGCATAAACACGCGCCTGACCGGCAAAGCCCTCGAAAGCGCTGCCGTAGAAGTCGGCATTGAGCGTGACAGCAGAGGCCAATTCAGCGGGCGGCTTGCCGGTCAGGCCGAAGCGGTGGCGCTTGCCGCTATTCTCGATACGCAATCTCACATCCTTGACCAGCAAGGGCGGTGCCGCACGCATCTCATCGATCCAGGTAACTTGTGCCCCGTCAACGACGATCTGTTCCTGAGCCAGAAGCCAGCTCAGCATCCGGGGCCGGGCCCCAGGCTGCCTTCGCTCCACCGCCTTTCCGGCAACCCAGAAGGTACCAATTGAGTCGCGGCGAACCTCAATATCCGATCCGGAGAACTCGATGAGCTTGAAGACGATGTTGCCGACGATCAATGATCTCCACGACAGCACCGTGTCGACGCGGTCCAGCGCCAGCGTTTGCAGGCCGCCAGCCTCGTGCACCTGAACGTCGTAGAACTTCAGTGCCGGCCTGTAGTCGCGCCAGCCCCCTTCAATCCGGCCGATCTCGACAGTTTGACCGATGGCCTGCGAAACAGAGCTGAGAATCGGGTCCGAATAATCTTCGATATTGGGTAATACGAAGTAAGACAGGACCATGACTAGCAGAGCCCAGGCAATGCCGACCACCAGGACCAGCCAGAAGACGAGGCGGTACAGCCAGAAGCAACTGTGTTTTAGAAATCTGAGACCGTGTTTAACCAACGCTATGGCTCGGAACCGTAAATTGTCGCAGCGCGAAGAGTGCTTCAGTTAAGATTCGTGTGAATCAAAAAAAATCCCCTTTACGGGAATTTCTATCGGCAGGCCACACAACGCTGCGCAGGCCACCGCGTTTACCTACAGATTCCTGGATTTCCAAGAACGGAAAGACGGCACATTGTTGCGACGAGATATGACAGCACGGACCCGCCAAGGACAAGCTCAGAAATTCGATCGCCAGCGCCGCTTCTGGTCCGCCGACGATAGCTGCCGTCCCGGCCGTGCCACAGCACCACGCCATCACCAGCGTTCCAGCCAATCAGAGCGGTGACCTGAAAACCCTTTATTTTAACCCAGTGCATGAATAACCCCCCGGCTCCGAACGATCTCGTCGCACATGCCTCCCGCCTGTCGCGTTACCTGCGCGGCCTGATCAATTCTGGTGCCTGGCGCGTCGAGCCGACTGACTTAAAAACGCCTTTTTCAGAGCGCCAGATTCAGGCTGCCGTCCGCCCTGAAGGTGAGGACGAAGCGGGACTGCTACGGAAATTAAGGAAACTGCGTCAGGCGGTCATGGCGCGCATCATCATTCGCGACCTGGGTGGTCTGGCCGAACTCCAGGAAGTGATGGAGACAGTCACCACGCTGGCCGAGGAAGCGCTGCGTTCATCACTGGATTTCTATCAGAAGTCGCTGCGCGACACCTATGGCGATCCGCGAAACGCTGCTGGCGATCTGCAACTGCTGCACATCGTTGCCATGGGCAAGCTCGGCGGGCATGAGTTGAACGTTTCGTCCGACATTGATCTGATCTTCGTCTATCCCGAGGTGGGCAAAACCGACGGCAGACGCCAGATCGACAATCACGACTACTTTTCGCGGCTGTCGCGCAAGATCATCGGCATGCTTGCCAACTACACGGAAGACGGCTTCGTGTTCCGTGTCGACACGCGACTGCGCCCCTATGGCGAGAGCGGGCCGCAGGTGGTCAGTTTTGACATGCTCGAAGAATACTTCTACACGCAGGGCCGGGAATGGGAACGCTACGCCTGGGTCAAGGCGCGTCCGCTGACGGGCGATCGGGGCGAGGAACTGGTAGCGATCGCCTCGCCTTTCGTGTATCGGCGGCATCTCGATTTCTCGGCGCTGGAAAGCCTGCGCGGTCTTCACTCGCAGATCCAACAAGAAGTACGCCGGCGCGAGGCCGGTGACGATATCAAGCTCGGCCCGGGCGGCATCCGCGAAATCGAATTCGTGGTCCAGGTGTTTCAGTTGATTCGCGGAGGCAACGAATATGCTCTGCGGGAGCGATCGACTTTGCGCGCGCTCGAGCAGCTTGAATTGCGCGGCCTGCTAGGCAAGCAAGCGGCCGGCGAATTGCGAGAGGCCTACTTCTTCCTGCGCAACCTCGAACACCGTCTGCAGTATCTCGATGACAAACAGACCCAGAAACTGCCGGAATCGCCACAAGACCGGCAATTGATCGCCACTGCGATAGGCTTCGCCACTACAGAAGATTTCGCCGCTAAGCTGGCGCTGCACCGGGGTAACGTGCAGAAGCAATTCGATGCCATTTTTGCCGAAAGCCGGCAAGCGCCATCCGAGCCCTGTGCCGACATATGGTCGCGCACGATCTCCGATTCGGAAGCAGCATCGCAATTGCAGGCACTCGGATTTACCGATGCTGAGTCAACGCTGCAGCGCCTGACACGCTATCGCGACAGCAGCCGCTTTGCCCGCATGTCGGCGTCGGGTCAGTCACGACTGGAACGCCTGATACCGTCAGTCATACAGAGCGCCGCGAACGAATCGAAGCCTGACGTGACTCTCGATCGAATGCTCGCCATTATTGAGTCCATCGGGCGTCGCGAATCATACCTGGCGCTGCTTCTGGAGTACCCGCGCGCACTGACGGCGGTGGCCCGGCTTGCGTCAGCCAGCCCCTGGGCTGCCGACTATCTTGCCCGCCACCCGGTCCTGCTCGACGAACTGATTGCGCCGCAACGCAGTGAACTGCCGGACTGGCAACGGCTTCAGGCAGAACTTCACGAGCAACTGGAGGCCAACAGCGACAGCCCGGAGCGGCAGATGGATCTGTTGCGCCATTTCAAGCACGCCCAGACCTTCCGCCTGCTCGCCGTTGACCTTGCCGGCGGGATTGATCTCGAAACACTGTCCGATCATCTGTCCGACCTCGCTGCCGTCCTGCTCGACGAAACGCTGCAATTTGTCTGGCGCGGTCTGCGCCAACGCCATCGGGACGATCCCCGCTTTGCCATCGTTGGCTACGGAAAACTCGGCGGCAAGGAACTCGGTTATGCATCAGACCTCGATATTACTTTCCTGTACGACGACGATGACGAGCACGCCTCGGAGATCTATGGCCGCCTCGCTCAGCGCATCAACACCTGGTTGACCAGTACCACCGCAGCGGGCGTGCTCTACGAGACTGACTTGCGCCTGCGGCCTAATGGCGCAGCCGGTCTGCTCGTCAGCAGTGTAGAAGCCTTTCGCGACTACCAGTTCAAACAGGCCTGGGTATGGGAACACCAGGCACTGACTCGGGCCCGAGCGGTATGCGGCGATGCGGACATCGGCGCGGATTTCGAACAGACTCGTATCGATGTCCTGGCTCAGAGCAGAGAACTCGACAAGCTGCGCACCGAGGTCGTCAACATGCGCCAGAAGATGCGCGATGGGCATCCCAACAAAAGCGACCTGTTCGATCTCAAGCATGATATCGGAGGCATCGTCGACGTCGAGTTTGTCGTTCAGTATCTGGTCCTTGGCTACGCAGCACAATATCCGCCACTGACCGGCAACATCGGAAACCTGGCGCTGCTCAATCTGGCGGCCGAACTCGGTTTGATCCCACAAGATCTTGCCGCTGACGTGGTCAACGCCTATCGACAATTCCGCGCGCAGCAACATGCGTTGCGGCTGCAAGGCGAGCGTTATGCTCGGCTCGACCTCGCTGAGGTCAGCAAAGAAGTCGCTTCCGTGGTGGAGTTGTGGTCCTGGGTGTTTGACGAGCACAACGCCTGATAACCGACTAGCCGCGCGGGACGCTCTCCTCATAGCCTGCCTGCCAAGTGCTGCGGATGCGGACGACGAGACTGTGGCGACCGAGTTGCGCTACACTTGCGGTCTTTTTTTGTTCTGTGAGGGGTAGCAGCAATGTCGATGGCCGACCTGGACGGCGTCATTTGGTACGACGGCAAGATGGTGCCGTGGCGGGACGCGACCACGCATGTGCTGACCCATTCGCTGCATTATGGTCTCGCCGTGTTCGAGGGCCTGAGGGCATACAAAACGCCGGACGGGCCGGCCATTTTCAGGCTCACTGAGCACGTAGACCGGCTCTACAACTCGGCGCACATCTACATGATGAAGATCCCTTTTGAACGGGATGTCGTGCTCGAAGCGTGTCGTGCCGTGGTCAAGCAAAACGAACTCGAGTCATGCTATGTGCGGCCGATCGCCTTTTACGGATCGGAGCGCATGGGTGTCTCGCCAAAAGGCGCCACTGTGCACGTGGCAATTGCTGCCTGGCCGTGGGGTGCCTACCTCGGCGACGACGGACTGGAAAAGGGTATTCGCGTCAAGACGTCGAGCTTCTCGCGCCACCATGTCAACGTTACGATGTGCCGCGCAAAGTATTCCGGCACCTACGCCAATTCGATTCTTGCCAACCAGGAAGCAATCGATCACGGCTATGACGAAGCACTGCTGCTCGACGTTGACGGTTTCGTCGCTGAGGGCGCCGGTGAGAATCTGTTTATCGTCAAGAACGGCAAGCTCTACGAGCCGGAACTCACTTCAGCGTTGATGGGTATCACGCGTGACACTGTCATGACCCTTGCCAGAGAACTCGGGCTCGAGATCCATGCCAAACGGCTGACACGGGATGACATTTATCTCGCTGACGAGGCATTTTTCACGGGTACCGCGGCCGAAGTTACGCCGATACGTGAACTCGACAATCGTCAAATTGGCAACGGTCGGTGCGGTCCGATCACGAAAAGGCTTCAAGAATTGTTCTTTGACGTCGTCAATGGCCGATCCGAGGCGCACCTCTCCTGGCTGACGAGGATATAGGCGCTGAATCCTATTCGCTGACAGGCCCTATTCGTATGGACAATGACATCAAGAGCTCGGAGCGTGTGGTCGAGATCAGCGCGGCGGAACTGCCGCTGCACTGCCCCACTGCTGAACAGATGGTGTGGAATGCGCACCCCCGTGTATTTCTGCCGATTGAGGAAAGCGGCGAGGCGTTATGCCCATACTGTGGCACCCGTTATGTGCTCAAAGGCGGCTCCCGGGGTAGCGGACACTAGGCAACACCAAGCAGCGGACCGCGCCGCATGCCCGTGGCATCGCGGCAGGTCGGTTCTGACCTCACCAATGGCCGGTAATCTTCGACCATGAACGGCGCCAAAGAACAGGACGGAAGAGCGCTGGTGGTGGCACCGTCCTGGATCGGTGACGCTGTCCTGTCGCAACCTCTGCTGGCCCGCCTTGCTGCGCAGCGCCCGGAATCGGCGATCGACGTATTCGCACCCAAATGGGTGTTGCCGGTTTACGTACGCATGCCCGAAGTGGCGAGGACCATCGAGAACCCTTTCGGGCACGGACAACTCGCGCTTGGGCAGCGTCGCCGCGTTGGCCGCGCTCTGGCGCAAAATGGTTACTCGCACGCCTACGTGTTGCCAAACTCGCTCAAGAGCGCGCTTGTGCCCTGGTTTGCCGGCATCGCCAGGCGCGTCGGTTATATCGGCGAGATGCGCTACCTTTTGCTCAACGATCGTCGACCGCTCGATAAGCAGCGACTGCCGCTGATGGTGGAACGCTTTGCCTGGCTAGCACAACCAGCTACATCCGAACTCGACCGACCCGTTGCGCATCCCCGTTTACATGTCGCAGCAAACGAGTTCAGCGAGACGTGTCAACACCTCGAACTGGGTTCGCCGCGGCGTCTTGCCTGTTTTTGTCCGGGGGCCGAGTTCGGCCCGGCCAAGCGTTGGCCGGCAGGTCATTTCGCTGACCTCGCAAAGCGACTGGCCGACAAGGGCTATGCAGTCTGGTTATTGGGTTCTGCGGCCGACAAACCGGTCGGCGATGAAATTGCCCGCAGCAGCGGTGGCAGCGCAATCAATCTTTGCGGAACCACCAGCCTCGACCAAGCTGTTGTGCTGCTCTCCGGCGCACATCTGGTCGTGACCAACGATTCGGGACTGATGCATGTGGCCGCCGCACTCGAGCGTCCAACCATTGCCATCTACGGTTCGAGCTCACCAAGCTTCACGCCACCGCTGTCCGATGTGGCGCGTGTCGTCAAACTGGATTTGCCCTGCAGCCCCTGCTTCGCCCGCACCTGTCCGCTCAAACACTTCGACTGCATGGTAAAACTGGACACCGCTACCGTAATGCAGCAGGTAGTGGCTTTGGAACAGGACAGTACTGAACGGAACAGTTAGCAGAGAACCGTTTCGAATAAAGCCGATCATGATCAGCCATTTCACCACTGCCGAAGAGGCCCAACAAGCGTTCTACCAGGCGATCGAACGCGCCGACCTGGCGCAGATGATGGCAGTATGGGTCGAAGACGACGACATTGTCTGTGTCCATCCCGGTGGACCCCGACACACAGGTATCGACGAAATCAGGGAATCATGGAGGCGCATATTCGCCCGCGGACCGGAGCTGAAATTCGACTTGCTCGCCGAGCGAACCGTTTCCGGCCGCATGTTGTCGGTGCACAGCGTGGTCGAACGCATTGCTTACCTGCGCGGCGAGTTGCCAACGGCCTCGGCAATTGCCACCAACATATTTGTGCGTTCGGATCATGGCTGGCAAATGCTGGTACATCACGCATCGCCTATCCCTGACGAGCAGAGCGGCGAAGATCCGCCTTCGGTGCTGCACTGATGGCGACACACCCGCATTATCGAGCACCGGTTTATAGAGCACCGGTTAATAGAGCACCGGTTTATAAAGCACCATGGTGGTTGCCCGGCGGCCACCTGCAGACGATCTATCCCTATCTCGCCCTGCGCACAACTCCGCCGAGGTATCGTCGCGAGCGAATCGAGACACCCGACGGCGACTTCGTTGATTTCGACTGGGTCGACGCAACGGGCGACACACCAACGCTTGTCCTGTTCCACGGACTGGAGGGCTGCTCTCGCAGCCACTATGCGCGCGTTCTGATGCGAGCCGTCGCAGCAGCGGGCTGGCGCGGCGTGGTCGCACATTTTCGCGGCTGCAGCGGCGAACCGAACCGTTTGCAGCGCGCCTATCACTCGGGCGATGCCGGCGAGATCGACTGGATGTTGCGAACGGTGGCTTCGCATACCGGCAGCCCGGTGTTCGCCGTCGGCGTGTCACTCGGCGGCAACGCCCTGCTCAAATGGCTGGCCCGCGAGCGACACGATGCGAGCAAGGTCATCGCAGCCGCAACCGCTATTTCCGCCCCGCTTGATCTAATGATCGCCGGTCACCGTCTTGGATCGGGTTTCAATCGCGTTTACGGCCTGCATTTCCTGCGCTCCCTCAAACCGAAAGCGCTGGAAAAACTTGCACGCTATCCCGACGCGGCGCGCAGGCGCCGCGTTCGTACCGCCTATTCGCTGCGCACCTTTGACGATGCGTTCACCGCACCGGTGCACGGCTACCGCGACGTTGTCGATTACTGGACCCGCGCCAGCACCATATCCGAACTCGGCAATATCGCTGTTCCGACGCTGATTGTGCATGCACGCAACGACCCCTTCTTGCCGGGGCAGTATCTACCAGGGGCTGCACAGAAGAACACGCACGTCGAGTTCGAGTTCACCGACCAGGGCGGACACGTCGGTTTTGTAACGGGGGCGTTTCCGGGTAACCTCTCATGGTTGCCGCAACGTGTGCTCGGATTTCTGCGTCAGCACCTACCCGAGGAACGCCCGGTCACGACTGACAATAACGCACAACCAGAGCAAGAATAGCTTCCCACAACAACGTCAAATACCTCGCCAATGCTGCCAGCCCGACAAATATTCAAAGCCTACGATATCCGCGGAATTGTTGGTGACACGCTCACCAGTGAATCGGTGTCAATGATCGGCCGCGCCATCGGTTCCGAAGCACTCGATCGGCAATGTGACAGCGTATGCGTCGGACGCGATGGCCGTCTGTCCGGCCCCGAATTGAGCGGGGCGCTCGCCGACGGCCTGCGACAAACTGGTGTCAACGTCATCGATGTTGGACAGGTAACCACACCGATGCTGTACTTCGCGGCCCATTTCTTTGACACCGGCAGCGGAGTGATGGTGACCGGAAGCCACAATCCGCCCGAATACAATGGCCTGAAGATGATGCTCGGCGGCGAAACACTCTCCGGTGAGCAGATCGTCGCATTGCGCGCGCGTATTGAGCAGAACAACCTGAAAAGTGGCGACGGGTCGATCTCGCAACGCGATATAGGACAGGCCTACCTGGAACGCATCGTATCCGACGTCAAGCTCGCCCGTCCGATGCACATTGCCGTTGATTGCGGCAACGGCGTCGCCGGCGGCATCGCACCGGAACTGTACCGGCAACTCGGTTGCGAAGTGGAAGAACTGTTCTGTGAGGTCGACGGAACGTTTCCGAATCATCATCCGGATCCATCGCAACCGAAGAACCTCGCCGACCTGACCAAAGCGTTGCACGATGGCGATGCCGAAATCGGTTTTGCCTTTGACGGTGACGGCGATCGTCTCGGTGTTGTCACCCGGGAAGGCAAGATCATCTACCCCGACCGTCAGCTTATGTTGTTTGCAGCTGACGTGCTTGCGCGCAAACCCGGCGCCGAGATCCTGTTCGACGTCAAATGCACAAGGAACCTGGCTCCATGGATAAGTGAGCATGGCGGTAAACCGACCATGTGGAAAACCGGCCACTCGTTGATCAAGGCACAGATGAAGAAAAGCGGCGCACCCCTGGCCGGTGAGATGAGCGGTCACATCTTCTTCGGTGAGCGCTGGTACGGATTCGACGACGGTGTCTACGCCGGCGCGCGCTTGCTCGAATACCTGAGCGCGCAACCGGATGTTGGTGCCGTATTCGAACAACTCCCCGATTCAGTTAACACGCCCGAATTGCAGATCAAGCTCGCCGAGGGGGAAAACTACACCTTCATCGAGGCACTACAGAAAACAGCAAGTTTCCCGGGCGCGACCGACGTTCACACCATTGATGGACTGCGCGTCGAGTATCCGGACGGCTTCGGCCTGGCCAGGGCGTCGAACACGACGCCGGTCGTGGTACTGCGGTTCGAAGGTGAAAACGAAGCAGCTCTGCAGCGTATCCAGGAGGCGTTTCGCGAAGCGCTGCTGAAAGTCAAACCCGAAGCGCAACTGCCTTTCTAGGCATCTGTCTTCGAACGCCGGGCAGCGGTTTAGCTAACAGCGCAGCGGCTTTTTACGCCGGCAACCGATCCTTCACCCAGTCCGGAACACTGGCCAGTGCCTGCGGCAACGCTGCCGCATCGGTTCCTCCGGCCTGAGCCATATCCGGCCTGCCACCGCCCTTGCCGCCGACCTGTTTGGCGACAAAGTTGACCAACTCGCCAGCC
>CP070643.1:3228642-3238222 GCA_020354125.1 Betaproteobacteria bacterium
CGCGGCAGCTCGCCTGGCGCGACTGTTGATCAAGCTCGCAGACACGGGCGACATTGACGGAGAGGGATGCCTGGTTCCTCCGCGTGAGGACATGGGGGAAATCATCGGCACCTCTACCGAGACCGCGAGCCGGATCATCGCGGAGTTCAAGCGTCGGGGACTGATCGTGGAAACCCACAACCAGTGCCTTCACTGCGATAACGCCGCACTGCGCAAGATTGCCCTTGACGATGATTGAGTTAAGTCAAGATCAACGGATGGCAGAATTGCCATAATGATTGAAAATTAAGAAATGCTTTACCAGGCGGCGACATGACAAGAATAATTTCATCTCGCAGCGCTTCAAGCGTAACGATGCCGGCGCTTGTTTTCATGTTTCTGGCTGGTATTGGGGGAATGCTTAGGTGTTCGTCCGCTGCGGCGCAAGAGGTTTCGCCCGTAGCACCGGTATCGGCACAAACCGAAACTGAAGCCGAGGTAACAGGTACTGATACTGAATTGCCTGCCGCGTCCGGTCAGGGACTCAAACCCCCATCAAGCGCCGAACTCGCACGGGTATTGGCAGATTTGCCTGAGAACGCCGAGTTTCCCGGTATAAAAGTGGGCTCGTTTCTCATGTTCCCCGAGATCTCGGCAGCCATCTTGCATGACGACAATATCTACGGCGAGCGCAGGGGCGAAAATTCCGATTTCGTCACCATTTTTTCGCCAGTGATCGCGCTCGAATCTGCCTGGAGCCAGCACTGGTTGCAGCTGGATGCCGGCGCGGATATCGACCGTTACCATGATTTTCCGCAGGAAAGCGTTGAGGACTACTGGATCGGTGCGGATGGGCGGCTCGATATCAGTCGCGCGGCAAAACTGTTTGGCGGGGCGCGTTGGGCCCGGGACCATGAAGATCGGGCCGAACCAGATGCCTTGAGCCCCTTCGTTGCTGCGGAGCCGACCCGTTACGAGCAGGCTTCTGCGGATCTTGGGCTTTTGCTCCGTTCCGATTCAATGTCGCTTCGTGTCGGTGGCACTTTTGATCGGTACGATTTCAAGGATGTGCCATCCGTCTTGGGACCGACCATCAACAAGGACGACCGTGATCGCGACATGTACTCACTCGGCGCGCGGCTCAAGTTTCGCACCTCGCGCACGGTAGATATTTTCGCTCAATATGCCACTGACAGCCGCGAATACAAGATGGTGCCCGACGATTTTGGCTTTCTGCGTGACTCGGAAGGATATCGAGCCGCTGCCGGCCTGCGGTTGAGGAATGCCCGGAGGACGCTTATTACCGAGTTTTTCGCGGGATGGCTGTCCCAGGATTACCAAGACCCGGCCTTCGAGGATGTGGGTGAACCCTATTTCGGTGCCGACCTGATATGGCGGCCGACGCCACGCATCACTCTGACGGGATTTATCGATCGCGCGCTCGAGGAGTCAACGATTCCGGGCGTGTCGGGTTATTTCGATACCGCCTATGGTCTGCGAGCCGAACGCAGGCTTACTAAAAACTTCACGGTCAATGGCCGCTTTGCGTATGTCCGAAGCGAGTTTCGAGGCAGTGACCGCCTTGACAAGATTATCGATGCTGGGGCCGGGCTACGCTACTTCGTCTCGAGAACCGTTTATCTCGCAGCTGATTATCGCCTGATCGATCGAAATTCGAATGAGACGCTATCAACGATCTGCTGTCAGTACGCGCGAGATCAGGTGATGTTAAGCGTCGGGGTGACGCCGGGTCGGTCCGCGACCTTTACGCTGGCTCCCGAGGCTGGCGAGAGCGGATTGAAGATTGCGGAGCCTGGCCGATTCACGGGCTTCTACATTGGTGCGATGGCTGGTTATGGCAGCCTTCATACGGTCACAGAAGGTGCGCGCGGGGAAAGTGGTACCGATGTCGGCCAAATGGGTGATGATGGCGGCAGCTTCGGCGTATTTGCCGGTATCGGTATGACCACGACTGATCGTTGGTACGTTGGGCTCGAGGCCGAAGCGGAGGCTAGCAAGGTTTCCTGGTATCACCAGAAGGACAAGCTGCAAAGTCGAACCGCATATGTTCAAAAACACGGTGGCTACGGAATTGGACTGCGAGCAGGGCGAGTGTTAAAGCGCGGGCAGCTGCTGTTCGCACGCGTGATGGGTGTGCGCTCTGAATTCCATTCCTATTACACCCAGAATAACTTTACAGAAGGCGCTTACGACCAAACCGAGGATGTCAGTGGTCTGCGACTTGGCTTTGGCGTTGATATACCGGCAGGCGATAACTTGTTCGTCAGGCTCGACTATGCCTATACGGATTACGAGTCTTATAGCGTGCCCTATCTGTCCACGGGGGGCATCAGCACTGAGTCTTTCAATAACGAAGAGAACGTAGCACGCCTGGGGTTGGGGTGGCAGTTCGGTGCCAGGCTCCAGTCGGCTGCCACGGCGCCAGAGAAGCCGATCTCCGGATTCTATGCCGGCGCCCAACTGGGACCGGCGACCCTCGAGACTCGCCTCGATGGGTATCACCGTGAACAGGGCTCGTTGCCACAGTCTTTCGTGGGTGACTTCGCCGATCAAGGTTGGGCGCCGGGCGCATTCTTTGGCTACGGATTCAGTGTCAGGCGTTGGTATCTCGGTGCGGAACTTGAAGCTAATACCAGTGATGCCACCTGGGAACACATTCGGGAGGTCTCGGGTGGCGGCGGTCGGGATTTCTCCGTTGAGAAAAAGTCGGATTACGGCCTTTCGTTACGACTAGGCTATTCGTTACGGGGCGCGACGCTGCTCTACGCCCGGGTCGGTGCCGTTCGCGGGCGTTTCAACACTGCGTACGAAAAGGGCCCAAATACGGCTTTCTATATCGACCGAACCGATACCGTGAGCGGCGTGCGTACCGGCTTCGGCGCGGAGGTTCCCGTAAGCCAGGTAACATTCTTACGTGTCGATTTCACGCATACCAATTACGAGAGTTATTCATTCGTCACGGCCCACGGGGGCGGTGCCAACGCCGACGAAATGAACTTCAACAACAGTGAAAATATGTTTCGGCTTGGTCTCGGATTCCGGTTCTGATTTGGGGCGCGTTTTCGCTTGGCTTGCCATTTCGCGGGGTATGAACGGTTCACTTTGACTAACCATGCCAGCTCATGGTTGAGAATAGACTGCCTCATCCTCACCCCAATCTATGTGCGTGTGATTGATGAATGTCAATGACTGAGCGCCTTACGGGGGGTATTTTCTACATTTAACGGGTGGCGAAATTCAGGCTGTGGATTTGCTCACGGCAGTTGCCATCGTTCCTCACTTATTGATTCTTTTTTGTGTTTGGAGATATGACTATGAACAAGAAGCGCTTGGTGGCGCGGCAACTGGTAACCGTAGTTGGAGCAGCCTTCATGATGCAGGTTGCCGTGCCGGTGGCCGATTACCTGACAGGAACTGCTATTACGGCGGCATATGCTGACGAGCATGGCGGGAAGAAGGGTGCGGGAGCCGGAAAAGGGCGAGGTGGCCAACAGGGTGCTGGCGGCCAAAGAGGCAAAGGGCGCGACATCGAAGACCGCGTGTTCCGGGCCGAGCCGGATGACGACAGTGACCGCCCGGACTGGGCTGGAGTGCCAGGGGGCAAGGATGGTGCGGGCGGTGGCAGGCCGCCAGGCGCAGGAACGCCCAAAGGCGATCTTTATGGTGACATGGTGGTGCTGTTCCGGGATGAAAATGGCGAACCAATTCTGGTAGATGGTTTTTTGCAGGTCGTCGCGTTTATTTACGATGACGTAGGTAACTTCTTGCCGCTCACCGATTCATTAGGAAACCCGGTTGCCATTCCGTATAACGAAGAGGGTGATCTCGTGACTCAGATGACGGTCGATGGTGTCACCTATGCGGTCTATCCAGCAGAGGTAGAGTTTGGGCGTCTCAGCGTTGCACGATCGCCATCTCGCGTTCTCGATCATGCGCTGGACGAAGCATTATCCAAATTGACGGCTCCAGCGGCGGTGGTCGAGCTTGACGATTCAGGGCGCCTTACGGTGGACGGTGTGACCATCGACTCGCCGCTCGAGAACCTTGCATTGTATTTGGCGTACATGACAAGCGACGATGGATCAATTCCGGGAGTCACATTGCCGGAAGGATTCAACTCCGCGTCGCTGTTTGCAGCTGCCGCGGATAAGACTGGCGTGATCACCGTAGATACGGTCGTATACATGAACTCCATTCTTGGTGTGAACTCGGACACGGCCTACTACGATTTTTCTGCTTACAGCTACGATCGCGCTGCTACATGGGCGGACGCAACTGCAGTCGTTTTGGTGCTGCAGCCGGACGGAAGCTACAAAGAGCAAACAGTCTTTATTTACGATGCCGTGTTTGCCAACACCGACTGGACAGACCCGACAGTAGGTGGGGCCGACGATTTCGCGCAGGCAGCGGATGACTATCTGCGGGTGATCTCCTTCATCCACGATAACGCGGTTCAATAAGCCTGTGCCTTTATTGGGGGAAGCTGCAGATTAGATGTGGCTTCCCTCGTTCGATGTGAGTTTTGAGTGAAGTCGAGTCGATGAGACACAAACTAACGTTAGTCGGGTCGGTTGTGCTGGCAATCGCGGTTTTACCGGTTTCGTCAGTAACTGGATATGCACAACACGATGACCACGGCACCGATCATCACAGTGGCAGTAGTGGACACTCAGGTGGCAAGAAGGGACCGAAGTATATGGGTGGGCAAAAGGGCGAGAGTCATAGCCATGAGGGCCACACGGGGGGACCGCATCGCGGCGGCCCGACCCGTGGCGGTAGCAAACATACCGAAGACAAAATATTTCATGGTCACGAAGATCATGAAGACGGAGACCCGACAGCGTTCAATGAAGATCTTTGACCGGTAGGCCCTGCCGAGTCACTCCGACGCCTAACCGTCTTCTTGCGATCAGCGCTAATTGCTACCGCGTCGTCCCGGCCGGTTGATAAGTCGGCAAGATATTTTCATCCGCATATCACGTTTTCAGACGATAGCCGGTGCGGAATATCCACGCTACCACTACCAGGCCTGACAAAAAGAACGCCAGCGTCATCGACAGACTGACACCGACGCTGACATCGGAAATACCGTAGAAGCTCCAGCGAAATCCGCTGATCAGATACACCATCGGATTGAACAGGCTGATGGTGCGCCAGACCGGCGGAAGTATGTCGATGCTATAGAACGCGCCACCGAGAAACGTTAGTGGCGTAATCACCAATGCCGGTACAAAGCTTAGCTGTTCGAAATTCCTGGAGAGAATGCCGATGATGAACCCGAACAGGCTGAAAGTTGCAGCGGTAAGCACCAGGAATGACACCATCCACAGAGGGTGTTGAATCTCCAGGGGCACGAACAGCGTCGAGGTCAGCAGAATGATGATCGCCAAAATAATGGCCTTGCTGGCAGTGGCGCCGACGTAGGCAAACACAATCTCGAGTGATGACAGCGGAGCGGACAGGATTTCGTAAATAGTGCCGACAAAGCGTGGCATATAAATACTGAACGCAGAAGTGGTCAGGCTCTCAGTGAGCACAGCCAGTAACATCAGTCCAGGAACGATGAAGGCTCCGTAAGAAACGCCGTCGACTTCGCTCATGCGGGCACCGATGGCGGCACCGAAGACGACGAAATACAGTGAGGTGGTGATTACCGGTGTCACCAGGCTCTGCCAGATGGTGCGTTTGAAGCGGATCAGTTCGTAATAGTAGATTGCCCACACGCCGTGGAGGTTAAGTGCGGAAACGCGAACCGGTTTACTCATGCGCCTACGCTTCCCGATTTATGACTCCCTGTTCCCTTGTCTATGAGGCTGACGAAAATATCCTCCAGCGAGCTTTGCTCAGTGTGCAGGTCGCTGAACCCGATGCCCAGTTCGTTGAGCTTGCGTAAAAGGGAAGGGATGCCGGTGCTTTCATCCTGTGTGTCGAAGGTGTATTCGAGTTCATTGCCGCCGGCTTTGAGATGCAATGACCACTCTCCGAGCGCAGCAGGAATTTCGCTCATCGGCTCCTGCAGCTGCAGGGTGAGCTGTTTCTTGCCAAGTTTCTTCATGAGTGCCGTCTTTTCTTCAACCACGATCAGCTTGCCGTGATTGATTACGCCGATGCGATCGGCCATCTGTTCGGCTTCCTCAATATAGTGAGTGGTCAGAATGATGGTCACACCGCTATCACGCAGCCGCCGCACCAGTTGCCACATATCGCGGCGCAGTTCCACGTCGACACCGGCGGTCGGTTCGTCGAGAAACAGAATTTCCGGCTGGTGCGACAGCGCTTTGGCAATCATGACGCGGCGCTTCATTCCGCCGGATAGGGTCATGATCTTGTCGTGGCGTTTGCCCCATAGCGACAAATCGCTCAGTACCTTTTCCAGATAGGCATCATCCGGTGCGCAGCCGAATAGTCCGCGGCTGAACCTGACCGTCGTCATCACCGTATCAAACACGCCGAGATGCAGTTCCTGCGGTACCAGTCCGATCTTGCTGCGCGCCGCGCGGTATTGCTTGACGATGTCGTAGCCGGCGGCGAGCACTCTGCCCGATGTCGGCGTCACGATGCCGCAAACGATGCCGATCAGGGTTGTTTTGCCAGCACCGTTGGGTCCGAGCAGCGCAAATATCTCGCCCTCATGGATGTCAAGATTGATGTCTTCCAGTGCCCGCAGCCCGGTGCTGTATGTCTTGTTTAGTCCGGAAACGGAGATGATGGAACTCATGGCCGCCAGTTTACAGATATTCCGTCAGTAGGCAGACGGTTGTGCGTTTGCTTCACTGCCTGGTTAGTCGCTCAGGCGAGGCAACACAATATGATGTTTGTCAGCAGACGCTTTGCAGGCGCTCGGCGCACGTCGCCAGGATTTCGGCGGGTTGCCGTTTCCACCAGTCGTCGCGCGAGAAAATTTCGACTTCCACGCTACCCGCGTAGCCTGCTTGCTCGATCCAGTTTCGGATAAGAGGGATGTCGATGACGCCGTCGCCCATCATGCCGCGGTCGAGCAGCATGTCGTGTGTTGGCACCAGCCAGTCACAGACGTGAAATCCGAACAAGCGCTTTTCCTTGCCGGCCCGCGTCAATTGCGCTTCGAGCTGGGGATCCCACCAGACGTGATAGAGATCGACGGCCAGTCCGACGCTGCCGCTTTCCGATGGATCGAGGGCGTCGCACAGCTCGAGTGCCTGGTCCAGCGTATTGATACAGGCGCGATCGGCCGCATACATCGGGTGCAGCGGTTCGATCGCCAGCGGCACATCGCGGCTGCTGGCGTGTTCGAGCAGAATCGCCATGCCGTCGTGAACCTGCTGGCGCGCCGCGGCAAGATCTTTTGAACCGGCAGGCAAGCCACCAACCACCATGACAAAACAGCGGGCGCCCAACTCTGCCGCATCGTCAATGGCGCGGCGATTGTCATCGATGCCGGCCATGAACTGCGTTTCGTTGTCGGCTGGAATGTAACTGCTGCGGCAGTAGCCACTGACAAACAAGCCGGCGTCACGGATATGCCGTCCGACTTGTTTGGCGGATTCGCCTTCGAGTTCGCGCCGCCATGGCGCAATCGCGCCAAAGCCAGCGCGTGCCACTGCTTCAATGGTTTCGTGAATCGGCTGCTGATAGCCGAGCGTAGCGGTGTTGATGGAACACAGATCGAGACGCTTGTTCAGGTCCCTCATTTAGTGTTGATCCCGTACAGACTGAGCAGACTGCGCATGCGTGCTACGGCCAGCGCCGGATCGCGCAGCAGGCGCGCCTGGTCAGCGAGGCGGAACAGTTCGGCAAAGTAGATCAGGGGACGCATCGCCTGAGCGCCGCCGACCATGACGAAGTGATCCTGATGTCCGTTGAGCCAGGCGAGAAATACCACGCCGGTCTTGTAGTACTGGGTCGGCGCGCGGAAGATCAGCCGCGACAGTGGCACGGTCGGGTTGAGCAGACCGAGGTATCGCTGTTGGTCACCTTGTCCCAGCGCGGCCAGTGCCTGTGATGCGGCGGGTGCAATGGCATCGAAAATGCCGAGCAGGGCGTGCGAGAACCCCTGTTCGTCTCCGGCGATCAGCTCCGGGTAATTGAAGTCATCGCCGGTGTACATCTTCACTCCATCCGGCAATAGCCGGCGCATCTGGATTTCCTTGTCCTTGTCGAGCAGCGAAATCTTGATGCCGTCGACCTTGGCAACATTGCTGCGGATCACCTCGAGACAGGTTTGCATGGCCGCTTCGAAGTCTTTCGATCCCCAGTAGCCATCGAGCGCCGGATCGAACATTTCGCCCAGCCAGTGCAAAATCACCGGCTTGTCGGCAGCTTCGAGAATGTTGCTGTATACCTTGAGGTAGTCGCCAGGCGACTTTGCGACGCGCACCAGTGCGCGGCTGGCCATGAGAATGATGCGTCCGCCCAATTTCTGAATCGCGTCGAGTTGCTCGTGGTAGGCACGCAGCACATCGTCGACAGAACGGGCATCGCCTGCTTCCAGTTGGTCAGTGCCACAGCCGGAGAAAATCAATGCATCAGCCATATTGCTCGTATCTTTGAGCGTGTGGCGAATCAGTTCGTGCGCTTCCGGCCAACCCAAGCCCATGCCGCGTTGCGCCGTGTCCATCGCTTCGGCAATGCCCAGCCCCTGCTCAAGCAGATAACGGCGGTAGGCGAGTGTAGCTTCCCAGTCAATGGCTGCGGCGGCGCTCGGTTCGTTGCCGCTCAACGGGTCGGCAACAACATGCGCTGCGGAGAACGCGACGCGGTTGAATGGAGCAACCGGTTTGCGAACTTCGAGCGGCGAGCCGCTCAGTGTGTAGGTTTCAAGGCGCCCGTCGCCAGTTGGTAAGTCAAGTTGCAGTGCAGCCAATTTCTCTTCCTAAAATTTGTGTGTCAGCAAGCCACCATCGACCTTTACGGCTTGACCGGCGGAGTAGGGCAGCCCGCCGGTTGCCAGGGTAGCGACAGTTGCCGCGACGTCGGCAGGTTGTCCCCAGCGCCGAATTACTGTCAGGCCATCGGCAATCAGTTCGTCGTAGCGTGACTTCGATGGAGCCGTCATTTCCGTTTCAATGAATCCGGGCTGCACTTCGAATACGCCGACACCGTGATCGGCAAGCCGGACCGAGAACAACGTTGATGCCATCGACAGGCCGGCCTTGGAGACGCAGTACTCGCCGCGGGCAATCGAGGCGGCAAGCGCATTGGACGAACTGATGGTGATAATGCTGCGATACACCTTGTCTTTTGCTGTCTGTGCCAGCAGTCGTTTGGCAAA
This sequence comes from Betaproteobacteria bacterium, assembly GCA_020354125.1. Taxonomy (GTDB): domain Bacteria; phylum Pseudomonadota; class Gammaproteobacteria; order Burkholderiales; family Eutrophovitaceae; genus SG8-40. The sequence goes on from CP070643.1 coordinate 3,237,893, forward strand.
TGCCTGGGTCAGAAAGAAACTGCCGCGCGTGTTCACCGCGATGCAGCGGTCGAAGCTCTCCGGTGAGACATCCAGCAGATCACCACGGCTCATCACCGATACGCCGGCGTTATTCACCAGGCAATCGAGCGCGCCGAGCGCTGCTTGTGCATCGTCGAGTAGGCCTGCATGACTTTCGAGATCGGCAATGTCGGCGACAAGCGCAACACATTTGGCACCGCTCGCCTTCACTTCATTTGCCGTTTGATCCAGTTCGTCGCTGCGCGCCAGATCGGCCAACGCCAGGTCAAAACCTTTCGCGGCGAGCGCCAGTGCAATCGCTCTGCCGAT
>CP070643.1:3238322-3259394 GCA_020354125.1 Betaproteobacteria bacterium
CGATTGACGGCGCGAACTGGCAGTCCACGATCGAGCAGCGAACGCGCTGTCCAACAGCCAACTGGCCCGGTGCCGAAAATTACGTGCAATTGATTGTTAAGCATTTTGGTTATTAACTCGGTCGAGCGTCACGGAGAGGGGCAAGCAGCCCCGACCCATGCTTGATCCATCGCATGGCAGCAGACCGTAGACGGTGCCAAGTATGCAGTTCCTGGAGAAGTTTTGTCGCGGATGAGAACCGAGTGCTCACCGGCCACACCAAACGCGGTGACAGATGCTTTCTTGCCTCGCCTGCGGTTCGACTTGAGACACCGCCACTGGTCATCACTCCAACTACCTCTCGATTCCTGATCGCATCGATTCGTTATTAAATCGCCTCGTAATTAGGCGCGCCGCCGTTTCCATCAGTGTCTGACGCTTTGGTTACACGGTAAACAGTGCGAAGCGAGTTAATGAAATTACGTACTCCGTTGGCTGCGACTGGAGTAAAGGTGATATCGCGCGTGGTGCCATCGGAATCGAGCAGGCATTCGGCGATTTCCTCGAGTTCACACACAATCGGCCCTCGAGACAGTGCAATTATCGAACGAGTCGTTCGTCATTAGTGGATCCTGAAACCATTGGCTACCAGTAGCAACGATACGGCCCAGATTGCGCAACTCGGCAAGACAAGAAGCAAGCCGATCACACGGCCCCAGATGCGTTTCTGGAAAATGAGCCAGACGCAAGCGCAGACAGCCGCAGCGGGAATCAGAAAGATGCTAACGTAAATTCCGATTTCGCTGGCAAGAAAAGTGTGTCGGGAAACCCCATAGATCCAGACGATGCCGGTGACGACAAAAACCGGCGGTACTGAGTAAATCAGACTTCTGGGCAACACTTGAGATTTCCGAACCCGTGCAAGGAAACGCACCTCATGTTGCACTTGTCATGCCAGTGCCGCAAGATTCCGTAATCGCAGGTGCGCAAGAGTCAGTGCAACCGCAATGTCCTGTTAGCTCATGGGAGGATGAAATGGCTGATGTCGGAACCAAATTGATATTCGAAAACGACCAGGTTCGTGTCTGGGAATTCACGCTGCAGCCGGGCGAGAGCACTGGATCGCATCACCACGAACTCGATTACTTCTTCTACCCGATCGAAGGTGGAACGCTGGAAGTGACGCGCTCCAGTGGGGTAACGCGCGCCACGCTGAACGTCGGCGAGGTCTACTACCGCAAAGCCGGCGACACCCATGATGCAAAGAATGTTGACGACCATCGCTACCATGAGGTTCTGGTCGAGCTAAAGAAATAGACCTTTCAATCGTGCTGCGGCACTTGTCGCGTCAGATACGCGTTACCTCACATCTGCCGCGCAAAGGTAGTCTATGCCTTGCTGTCACTCAGCAAGCTTACTGGCCACCTCTGCCAAGGCTTTGCCCAACGTGTGATGCTGGTCCTTATCGAGATGGATGCCGTCGACCTTGCTCGACGATGTGACTGACGAAGTGTCGAAATACGAGCATTCCAATTCCTCGGCGACGATCTGGTATTCCCGGGCCAGGCCCTGGCATTTCACTTCACCGCCGTCGAACTTTGGTGCAATTGGTCCCTTCGGGTTCTGGATCAGCGGCGGTACCACCAGCAGGATCGGCGGTACCGGCATGCCGGGCTCAATCGGTGCCTGGCGGATATCGGTAATCAGGGAGCGAATACCCTGTGCGGCATGCCAGGCATTGTGCGGATGCATAGACTGAAAGTCGTTGGTCCCCAGCATGAGTATCACCAGCGACAGGGGAGAGTGCATTTCAATCACTTGTCCGACGCCCTCGAGCCCGTTGCGTCCCGGTTTGTAAGGGTCATCCCAGGCAGTTCTTCGACCATTGAGGCAGTTCTCGATCACCCTGAATTGTGTGCCGGCTTCGTTGAGCCGGTTCTCCATCACACCGGGCCAGCGATCGTTGAATGCCAGTCGCTTGCGGGTCGAGGGGATGATTCCCCAAGTCAATGAATCGGAGTAAACGAGGATTTGTTTCATGATCCCATGGTATCTGTGTGAAGGTTTGCGGTGTCGATTGTAAACCGAGTCCAAGACTGCCAGCCTTGTCGCCGCGATTCTGTCCCTCGTCGCCCGTCGGGACAGTTTAGTTGTCCTCCGGAGCCCACTCTGAAAGTGGCCTGCAATCGATCGCAAAGTCGACGTGGTAGTGATCGTCGTGCCTGACCCAGGAACGTTTTCGGGAGAACGTCATATCGCTGATCTCAGGCCATGCCTTGGTCTTGTGCAAGTAGGGTTGCAGCTCGGGATCGAAAATTACCCGCCATATTCCAATGCCATGCTTCTCCGCTGAACGCTTCAATGCCGAGAGATGGGCAGCAATCGCTTCGAAATCGATACGCAAATCCTCGTAACGTGTTGTGTTGTCAAATTCGATGGCGTATCCATACTTGTTAGTGACAGAAGTCGGCAGTGGGACTGACTTCCCCCCGGTGTCGATAACCGGCGTCATGAAATCGACTGACAGCCCATTGCGGTGTGTTTTGTGCGGTTTGAACTCACCGCCGGTCCGGAATCCCGTCTCGCCATAGACAAAATGCTTGTCCGGATGCGACTCAGCCAGGGCGTCATAGGCTGATAACATCACTTCCGCAACATCGCAATGCACCCACGTGCGGCCCACCCAACGGGCAACGGTGGAGTAGGGCGAATAGTTCGTTCCGCCAGGGGGCAGCTCGCATGCATTGGCTATGCGGCCGTTCGCGGTGGTTCCGTAGCACGTGCTACGGGACTCTGCGATGACCCCGTTGCAGCCCATGGCGAGAAGCAAGCCGGTCGCAAGAATCGCTCCCTTCAACGCCTGACTCGCTTCGCAACTTTCTTCCGAGGTCGAGTCTCGGTGCGAACGCGAGCCCTTCCTCGAAACGGTTAAGACGTTTCTTCGAGGGTGGAGTCCAAACATGTGTGAGCAGGCTTATCCGGCACTTTAGAAGACAGTGGGAAACAACAGTTTGGTCGATTTGATCCACGACCCGTGTTGTGTCTTGTGCAATTGCGATAAGTAGCGATCCTCTGCGATGGCCTGTCTGACCAGCGCATAGACGGCCAATGCCAGGATGCTTAACGTGGCCAGGGAAGGAGCCAGCAAAGTAAAGCCGGTAAACATGAGAATGTCGCCGAGGTACATCGGATGGCGCACGTAGCGAAACAGGCCGCCTTTTGTAACAAGATGGTCAGCATGATCCAACAACTGGTTTTGTCGCTTGATCAAATAGTAGTGATACAAGAACACTGAGCCGCCGGCGACGACGAGCGCAACAGGAATGCTATTCGGGACCGTGAATAACGGCGCAAACCAATCGGCCAGAAATCGAACAAACATCGCCACGATCAGCAATAGTCCGCACAGAACCTTGACGTTCCACCACAATAGTAAGTGAGCCTGTTTTCTTTGCTGGTAGTCCATCGGCCTTGAGCAGTCAGGCGGGCTGCCTAAGGCGAAGGCGTGAACGGGGATACGCCCAGGACACGGACGGTCTAACTCTCGCTGGGTACATAGTAAGGAAATTCGTAGCCTGGATTGTGTCGCTGATGAATTGAATGTACTTGGTGAATGTCTTCCACCATCGCACTGTTCTTCCACTGAATAGCACTGGAACTAAATGCCTCTGCCATGCTGGTCATGAAAACGGTGAGGTTGACAGAGACAATCCGCGGACCATCTTCCAGAAAATAGTGAGCGATCGGACCGGCACTGCCGGCATCTGGTCCACAGTACGCCGCATACCATTCACCTTCGAATTCGAGTATCGGAATGTACTGAGGATCCCAGCGCACCAGGGGATTGATTCGAAGCCATTTGGACTTCGACACTGCATCGTCGAGCGAAAGAAAGTCGTGATACCAGACGAATGGGGTCGTACTGATCGCACCGTTGCGCCACGACCACAGCAGTTTTAGTTCTTCTGTCGGCTCGCAGTTTGGGCCTGACAACGCCTGCTCGATCGCTGACGGGCTGACGCCTTTGCCGAGCACGCTGGCGATACCCGTGTCGTGCTTGACATGCCACGCCTCGATGGCGTTGAGGCTCTCGACAAGACGTTTGCCATCATAGGCAGCTTCGGCGGCATGTAGTTTTTGCGCATCAGCCGCAAATTCGCCGCTGCAACCACACAGCATTAGCAAGATTGCAGGCATACACAAGAATGATCGAATCATGGTGCTCTCAGAGCATTCCGGCATCGCGTAGCACTTCCGCGGCCCTGATTGCCTTGCGTACCGTCGCTCCTACTTCAGCATGGTTGCGGCCGTTGGAAATTGAACACAGTGCGACGAGCTCTTGCTCGTTAGCCACTCGTGGCGCAGCCTCGATATTGATCGCGGTATTGATGGTGCGCACATAGACGAACATGGCGTTTTCCTCGAATGACCTGACGGACTTTGCGCCGGAAGCCTTGAATGCCCGCCAGTTGCTGAGGCTGGATTTTGGACAGTCCCGGTCTTCTTTCGCCTTGTATTGAAGAAGTTGGTCACACAGTGCCAGACCGAGCTTGTCATCACTAATATCTGTCCCTAGCAGCAGTGGTTCGCCGTATTCAGTGTTGCCGGCTATGGAACATAGAATGAACTTGTCCTTGTATCGATAGATGGAAGCGCGCAGCTCGCAGCGAAGACGCTTTTTGGTGTCCATCAACTCACGCGTCGAGCGGTCCGGCGCTACCCGACTCCGATTGTGGCTTCCGAACAGTTTGTCGAGCATGGAATAAGGATGCGACGTGGCTCGTGTCCGCGCTTCGTCTGCGCGGCCTCGCTGCAAGATTTATGCGTCAGAGTGGAACATTGCTTCAATGCTCCGAATAGTCTCGGAGATAGCAACGAATGCACCGGTTAGCCGGGAGAGATCGCAGATGGTCGGCTGGCACCTGCGTACCATTGGGTGCGCCGTTGATTAGTCCTCGATGGTCATTAGCCAGGCGATGAAGTCACCCTTCTCTTGCGGTGTGCACTGACGTTCCAATAAGAGTTCGCAGTTCCAATCGAACCAGAACTCGACTTGCCACTCGTTGGTGAAACGGTTGGGGTTGACGATGGGCGCCATTGGCCTGATTTCGCGCTTGATTGCCGATCGTCCTTCAGCACCTTTGTGCAAGGTTACGTGGCAGGCGCGGCAGGGGATCTGATCTATGTGTGCCTCAGTCGACTTGCGCGGGTCGGCGTGATGACATGACGCGCAGGAAAGTTCCGAGCCGTCGCCCAGTTTATGACTACGGAAGTAGAAAGCGCGGCCGCGCTCGGCAGAGAAGCCGTCGAACCCCGGGTCGGCCTGCGTTGCCATTTTTGCATATACAGCAAGAAAGTCTTCGGGTTCTGTTGCCGAACTTGCGTGTGCGAACAACGCACAAATCAACAACACTAGAACTCGCATTCTGGTTCCTCCGTCGAGCCGGAAAACCGCTTACCGCCCATTATGGTTCAGAACTGGCTCGTTAGTACAAAATCGGGCTGGAATGTTCGGTTTCGTGCGGGTCACTGCGGTACGCGCTCGCAGGAAATGACTTCATATGCTGGCGCGCCAAGACCAAGAAGGGATTTCTTGCTTACTTTCACCGTGATTTTGACCAGCGAACCATGCTGACGGTGCAGCAGTCCCGGGCTCTGATCCGGCAAAACCGCGATGCGCAGGTGGTCCGGAGTTTCGCCCTGTGGTGAACAGGCTGCGAGCCCAGCCGCGGACAACGCCACTAGCCACAGCGTCCATCGCCTCGTCACGTCCGATAGGTTTCCATTCCTGTTTTTCAATCTTCTATAGACCTATGGTTACCAGCCGGTTTCAGCAGGCAAATTGACTACCTGGCATGCCCGTTTCGCAGGTTCTTTGGAAGAGAGTTATCCGGTGGCAACTGAAACGCCTCGAATGCGTCTGTCACCTTGTCAGCCAGTTCATCGTCAGGGGAGGTAGAGGTGATTGACATCAGATAGCGGTCGCGTTGCTGGCAATGAGACATGCCCGGATTGCGGCACAATTCCGCCAGTGAATTTGCCGCAGCTTCGATTGAGTCGCACTTGAACAGATTCACGACGTTGAATTGGGACCGCTTCGGGTCCAGGGTAACGATGGCCGACTTGCTGACCCCATCAACACGAAGTGTCTGCATCTGCAAGCGCGCAAACACGCCATTCTTGTGTAATTCATTGATAAATAACCAAAACTCTGGCGGCGACGAAGGCGTGCCGCTTAATAGTCTTTCGTGTATCCAGGTGACCGGAAGGAACAAGGTTTTGGTTGTTGTCTGGAGGATTCCTTTGAGCTTCATGCAATAACCGATACGTCGACAGACCTTGGCGGAAAAGCACTGGTTCACTCAAGCAAAAAGAATGACAGCGGGATTACAGATGTCCCGACATTTGTGATAACGGCGGTCGAAGCCGGGCCGAGGCTCCCTGACTCAGACCGGGGACGATGCCGGGAGGCAGGCTGCGCGCCACCAATATTCGCTCACGCCTGCAAGGTTGCAGTGCTGGCGGGAAAGCGGGTGGGGCGCCCGCGTTTGTTGGCGTCTTCACTTGAAGAGCGATTTCCTGTTATTTACCGGCTCTGGTGCGATTGGCTTTTGTCCACACCGGGCTGCAACTGACGCGACGCTTGGACCTGCAAGCCGCAGGTTACGCAACCTGGTTTAGCGCCCGGCCGGTGCCAAGGCATGTCGCGGTTGGGTTACCGCGTGATCTCAGGACTTTGGATAGTGACCCCAGAACACAATCGTCCACTTGCCGTCAACAATATACAGGTCGTGGACAATGCCGGGGCGATTGTGTTTGCCTTTGCCTTCGTCGGGGATAAGTTTCACCCGCCACAGGTCGTTGTTGTAGTCATTGCCCATTAGTTTTGTTTTCATCCAGTCTGATCGCCAACCTTTGGTCTTTCCGCAGTAGTCAATAAACGTTGAGTTGTTGTTGGTAATCAGCGTTTCTATGAATTTCGGACTGAAATTCTCTTGGGCACGCGCATACTGGCCGTCCAGGATGAGTCTGTACGTTTCGACCAAGACTTGTTGGGGCGTCTTGCCTTGGGAATCGACTGGCGGTTTTTCACTGCATCCAAGCAGCAAAGCCAGTGCCGCCAATGCGATCAGACCTCCTCCAGGACACTTCATATTTTCTTCCCCGTGAGCTTACTGACCATGGCCGGAGTTTGCAGTCCTCGGGTTGGTCAGGGGAGACACAAATGCAGGAACCATGCCCCAGACGAACAACAGGTCTTGGCGATCCCGGTGTGCGTTCAGTTAGGGCTGCAATGTTTTGTTTCGGCGAGATGCGAAAACAAAGAACGAAAGAAAAACTCGTTCACACCGCTGTTCGGGCCGCTTCGCAGGATGACCATTGAGAATGAGCGATGATCGATATTTGTGTGTAAGAAACGCTCGCGCTGGTTAGGACGTAGAAGAGACGGAAAAAGGTCGGGATAGGTGGTCTGATCGATTGTCCTTTCGGGATGGTGTCGAGAATCAACAACGCTTCGCGCTCACATGACGCGTGACGGCATTTCCGCCAACTCGGCAGGAGCTACACCGTACGCGTCTGACCCGCGTGCGTTTGCGTGCTGTGAAAACAATCGACCAAATCTGAGAAACGCCGAATCCCGTGCAGAGATGTGCGGTGATTGGAGAAGCTCGAGCCAGCCGGCCTTTCGGGCTATTTCTGCGTTGGCATCTGTATCAGCTCGGAAACCTCGAGTGAGCCGCCAATATCAAGAAACGGGCATTGCTTTGCGATCAACAGTGCCGTATCCATCGTTGCGACTTCAATGATCGTAAACCCGGACATCGCTGTAGCGCTGCCAGCGGACACGCTGCGATCCGGATTTACCGTACTCGTATACTTGAGTGGATTAGCGGGACTGACCGCCGATTTGCCCAAGGAGGACAGCCATTCCTGGTATTTCGCGAAGTGTTGCTTGCCTTCTTCCGGGCTTGCGGGCTTGTTGCCGCCGACGTAAGTGATCAAATACCGAGGCATTCGTGTCTCCTTGTTTATGGTTGTTATGTTCCAACAATCATGGCGCGCCGGCAATCGGCTCCCTGATGATTGCCGCAAGCGGCAGTCCTCCGATGACCGATTCGACTACGAGCCCAACGAACCAGGCCAGCCCGAGCATCACCGGAACCGGCATCACCGAATAAGTACCAAAGCCCATTGAAAAGCCAACGCCAATACCGAATACCAGGCCGTAGATGAGACCTGTCGTCGTTGTCTTCGGTCGAATAAACAAGGCATAGACTGCGGCGAAGCATGTCGCGCCCACAAGTGTCACCAGGTTCATCAAACCCATGTTCATCTCGTCGATGGGGCGCCAGAGTTCGGCTGTCGCCTCATACATCCTCTGCAGCATGACACCGTGCATCATAAAGTCCAGAAATGAACAGGCAATAGAAGCGGCAACGACTGCAAGGATTAGCTTCCTTGTTATGAGATTGGCTCCTGGCACCTGATGGTTGCCATCGTGATGATTCCGGGTCCGCCTGAAGTGTGGGCCGTATTCGGAAACTGACGCGACAAAAAAAGTAAAGGGCCAGCAGGAGCTGACCCTCTAGTTCCAGAGTGCGACCGTTATCCGAACCGCTGCTTAAACGGATATTGAGCGAACGTCTTCTAGGCCTTCTCGGTCGCGTACCACTTCTCGCCTTCTTGCCCCGGTTCGGGAAGAATGTCACCGCCTTCCATCACCCAGGAGGCGGGCGTTTCTGAGATGCGCGCGCCGATCTGATCGAGAGGCACACCCGCGTTATCACTATAGGCTTTCCGTAGATCGGCCTTCAGTTTCAGAACGACGTCGGCCGGGCGACCCGCACGGTTGAATCCGTCAATGTAGTAGGGCTTGTCAAAGTCGTAAGCCCCAGGGCCTGATTCAGGTGTCTCGCGAAAGAATACGTGCACGAAATTACGTGGTGCTCCGGTGCTTTCGCAGTGAACATCGGTGATGGCCGTGGCAACTTTCTCGCGCGCTTCCATCGAAACAGCGCCAACCGGGGAAATACAATTGTAGACGGGCATCATGACTCCTTCTCGTTTTAGTGTCTTTGGAACTAGTAAACCTTCGAAACGTAGTCACTGTCGACTGCGGATACGACAACCTCGTCTTCGTCACAGCCGGTAATTCTGGACCACATGGCGCATATTGTTCGCAGAAGCTGTTCCCGAACCGGTTGTTCGCAGCCGGGCGGAATCGTACCGCGAACCAGTGAGGTGGTGGACAACTCGCCTCCGCGCCAACCATCCCCGTGCGGTATATCCCGGAACGCGACTTCCACCTCGTTGGTCGGTATAGCGAGGACATCTGAAGTCGCCTGCTTGAGTCCGGCAATAAGCTCGGGACGCAATTGTTCTGGGAGGTGTCGCTCCTGAACGATGCAATTGTATTGTGCCTTCATTGCCGAATTCCGAGCAGGTTAGTCATACTGGGCTGCGTTTATACCGTGTCGACGGAATGTATCGCGAGACGGATTCTCGCGCAATGCAAAAAGAAATCATACCTAATGGAACGACGGTAGGGACAGGTGGCGCAGCAGTCGTTTGTCATACTTTGCAGCGCAGAAAATTGCGCCAAGCTTTTGCCGCCGAGGAAGCCAACGCGCAACACTTACCGGCGCGGCAGCCAACGCGCAACACTTACCGGCGCGGCAGCCAACGCGCTATAGCATGACCAATCGTCACCATCCGGGCCACCTGAGTGGGGGTGGAGACATAACCGATCAAGGTGTTGCGCGCTTGCTCGGATAACACGACATCCTCGTTGCGCCAGTGGGCCATGCGCGCGCCTTCCTGTCGTGTCAGTTTGATCATCCGGTCTGTCGCGGCCGAAATTGATCCGTCGGCATGTAGTGGTGCGAATGCGCAATAGATAAGGGCAAGCAGGTTTGGCCAGTGTCCCAGGTGACGCCATAACGTTGCGACATGGGCGTCGATACTTGGTGCACCGAACGCGTTGACGTGACGTATCAATTCCCAGGTGTCGTCGTCGATTGCATCTCGAGCCATGAGCGCCGGGAACGCGCCCCACTTTGGTGTGGTCACAGGGCAGGCCTCCTCCCGCGCGTCCGCCTGCGGTGATACCACGGCCGCAAGCGCTACCAAATTCATACCGTTAGAGCGGTTATACGCATCAACAATGGTGCGGATGGCTTCCAGTTGGGAAATGTCGATGCCGGCGCAGGCCAATAGAGTGGGTGGCAGCAGTTCCGGCACCGGCAAATCGGACTGTTCTACAACACGGGCCAGCGCCGTCTCCGGGTGTCCGCTCAGATAGATCGGTTTCGCAGCAGACCACACGGCGCCGAGGCTATCGTCCATGCTGGCTAGCCCCCGCCAGATCGATGTAAGGATCGGAAGTCCCATGGTCTCGCGGATATCGGCAAAGATCTTGGCCGTTGCACCCGTGGCCGTGGCCTCATCCACGGCGGTAACAGGGTCGTAGGAGAAATCTTCGCTCATGTTCGCTCGTTCCGATGAAACGCCACCCTCATGCACGCTCGTTACACATCACGGCAGGCGATCGCCATATGACTTCTAATACCACTTCCTGATAAGTTTCTTCCTCGATTGGTTACGCCAGTGAGGTTTGTGCGCTTGATTCGTCGCTGGCTTCCTCGGGTGTCCATTCGGCGACCCAATTATCATCGCGCAACATTTCGTCTCCGCTATGTGGCGTGAATTCAACCAAAACCGTGCGACGAGGCACGTCAAGCAATTCAACGCAGATGTCGACGATGGCTCTGCCTAATTCAAGCCGTTGATCTTTCGACCGACCACGCCGATATTCAACAAGCACCATTGTGACCGGTTCCAGGCCCTCATCACCCAAATGAAAAAGATTGTCCTTGCCGAGTTCTGCGATACCGACATTCGGTCGCCACAACTGCGTTTGCATCACGTCCGCGTAGAGGTTGCAAAGTCGCGTCGCCAGCTCGCGTTTGATTTCAACTGGATAGGTGCCGGGTAAATTCAGGTGTAGATATGGCATTAACAATTCCTCAAGCAGTGCATCAACTGCAATAGATCGACGGTGTGAAAGGCTCGCCATTATCCACGGCGTTTCTCACTGCCGCAACAGGCAGGCGAGCTGGTTTGTTCAAAACGAAAATGTCATGTTTCCGGCTTTTTGTTCTTCGAGGTTCAGCCACGTGATGGCCCCTTGAGCTCTACAACGTTACCTTCGGGGTCTGAAATGTAGATCGATGGCCCTTCGCCCTCCGAGCCATAGCGGCTCGCGAGTTCTCCGGCTTGTACGCCATTGGCGTCAAGATGCTGGCGAATCGAAGTCTCATCGAATGGCTCGATACGTAAACAGAAGTGATCGAGATTGCGACCCTCTTTGCCCGGTGGCGCGCCGCCCGCTTTTCCCAACTGACTGTCCGCTGGCACCAGGTCAATGAGCGAGCGTCCTGCACGGAGCTGCAGGAGACCGATCGCGTTCTTACGACGCTCGACGGTGCAACCGAGAACATCACAGTAAAAACGAAGCATGCGCTCAAGATCTATGACGCGCAGCACAAGATGATCAATTTCACGGATCTGAATTATTGAGCGGTGCGAGTGTTTAATGTTTGGAGGGCAAAGTGGCCTTGATCGACGGGCGTTCGCCAATCCAGTTAGCCCAATCGTTGAGCTTCGGATGGCCGGGCCGCCAGTTGAAGCCGGGGAGTTGTAACTCGAGCTGCAGAGCCGTGATCAACGCAATCTGCCCCATTGTGAGTTTGCCGCGCATAAGTGGATGACTGATTTGATCCTCCCACAAATCGATCATTCGTTCGCTGCGATTTAGCTCATGCGCCAGTATTGACGGTGCCTGTTCGTCGGCAGGGCGCTTCAATTCGCGGACCCACACGGACACACCTTCCAACAGACTTCCCGCCAATGCTTGCAAACGCAGTGCCTCCCATTCGTCCTCACCCGATGGAAGGTCAAACAGCCTTGGGCCGGTGAGGTGATCGAGATACCGGCAGATGACTGCGGAGTCCTCCATTGCAACTCCATCATCACGGACAAGATACGGTACGCGGCCCGAGGGGTTGATCTTGTAATAGGGGCTGCCCGGTGTTCGCGTTTGGGCATGAATCATCTCCACTTGCCTCTCGAGCCCTTTCTCGAGAACGACGATTCGCGCGATTCGCGCGTAGGGCGAAGTGTCCGTAATGTAGAGTTTCATTCGTGTAACAATAGGTTGATTTCGCTGCCCTGCCACTTATCTGCATGGCGATCCGAGTTGACGTTCAAGCGGAAGCGTCTTGGTGAAACTCAATTACGTTCTTGTCTTGATCGCGGACAAACAACATCGCGCCCCCATTCGGGAAAGTAATTGGTCCTTCGGTTATCTCGATTCCCAACTTTCTTAGGGACGCCTCGACCGCACCGATGTCATTCACATCGAGCGACATGTGGGTATAGCCAGGGTGTTTCTCTGGTACATCCATCAATATGTTCTCGTCAATCCCGGAATTTGCATTCAGGATCAAGTTAATGTTGACGCCCGACGGGTGCTTCATGATTGCCACCGGTTCCGGGCCGATAGGCCCGACGATGAACTTGAACCCAAGCTGCTCGTAAAATTGTCTCGCTTTATCGAGATCCGTTACTCGAATGCCAACGTGATTGATTCCCGAAATCTCTTTCATGATAGTTGTCTGTGTTTATTCGACCGTCGGTGAACCGTGAAAACCACTGTTCCGACTAAGGCTTGAAACGGATTTGTAACGAAGTGCAGTGATCTACCTCGCGAATTCCGAAGCGGTCTGCATTTCGCTCGCGAACAGGCCTTGAATGGGCTCAGTGTGAGCATGTGCAACTATACAACGTTCGCAGGCCGAACGAGTTTGCAACGCGGCGTCAATTAACGCTGCTGCACGGTCATTGTTACCCACAAGGGCCTGGCCGCACATGGCCTCGACTGTCGACCGCCGCGATGCGTATCTAGCCTGCTGTCCTTGACCGCAAAGCGTCGAGGAATTGTTGCGGACGATCCGTGCTAAGCAACAGTGAATAGCCCAATGTTGTCGGGATGTAGACCACGGCTTTGCGAGCTGTCAGATAGGCCAAAGCTTTCTCGCCGTTACGCAGGCGAAACCAGCCGGATGCATACCCGGGCACTGCAGTGCCAAACGTGCGGCGGCGCGGGGCATAGTTGGAGGACGAATCAAGATCGATTATGGCTGCGTTGTCGAGCTGCAATGAAGTGAAATCAATGGAACGGCCCCAGAAATCGCCCTCCAGGCGAAGTTGATTCTCGCCGACCTCCAGTCGCGAGTTTCGAGCTGAGTAGGCCGTATAAGCGAGGGCTGCAAAGATAATCACCAGAATGATGCAGACCGCGCCGAGAATCCATATCGGTTTGGCGGATGCGGGAACAATCGGGAACACTTCAGGCGACATTGAATGCTGACTCCGTTTGTTTGCTAACGTTAAACAGTGTGCGTAAAAACCATCTAACCTTCCACCCGAGCCTTCCTTCGTCTTATTTCTCTTGCAAAATCATGATGCTCACATTTACTGTATAAAAGAATAGTTGTCGTTAGATTACAAAGGGACGCGCAAATGGTTGATTGGTCACTTGGTCAAACCTTGCAGAAGGAAAAACCACGCTTGTCAGAGGCGGTGCGACCAGCGATGCGCCACGTCCATGGCGGCAGCCGCGACGAGGTGGCGTACATCTCCGGGATTTGGAGCTAGCCTATTGAAGTGGACGGCGTGAACCGGTAATCCAAGGTGCGCACAGTCTGTGACGGCAGCTCACCTAAGAACGTCCGACGCTTCCGCTTCGGCAACGATGCGATCAACGTCTTCCGGTAGAAGCAATCGTTCTTGCTCCAATTTCATGGCGGCTTCGGTCACTTTGGCGACGTAACCGTCGTGGTCGCCATACAGTTCCTCGAGAGAGGGGCGAGGGTCACTATTAGCATCAGCTTCGGCTCTCGTTTTCGGCAATGGAATCATCGAACCAAGCATGTCACACAGATCCGGACCGCCGAATTCGCGTGTTCGCGTATTCCATCCGAGCAGGGTGGCAGTTGGTGCTTCGACAAACGGGTGCCTGATACCGGCGATTTCGTTGCCAATTTCATCGACCTGTGGCACTAACACCTTGTGCGGAGCAATCACTTCAGGCAACAGTAAATCGACGACACCACGGTTGAAACGAACACGCGGGCCAAAGTTGCGATCACCGGAACCATTATGCCGTGCGTTGTATTCGAGGCCCGGAATGCTCGGCAGCAACAGCGCTTCCGGGTCGACGAGCGTCTGATCGCCGATCTTCGGTACGCGCATTGCCGGCGGCGCGACATCGTCTTTCACCCACTGTTCGAGCGCGACCACCAATGCGCGCAGGATCGGGCCAGGGTGTACCGGATTGGATAGATAGACGCATTGGCGAGTACCAATGCCTCGATGCGGCGAGTCGCCCTTGTGGCCGCCATGCTGCAGGCTCGATAAGAGATAACGCCGTATCTTGCGCGACTCGCTGAAGTCCATCGTTGCGCCTTCGCTGGCACCGGTGAGTGATGCGCGAAACTGCCAGTACTCGCTTGAGGTGTCGGTGTGGATGATCTTGGGATCGAATACCGGGCGCTTGAGGATGCCGTCGGGAAAACGAAGAAACGGATTGACCCTTACAGAATACTGCCGCGGGAAGTTGGTGTCCGGAACGAAACGCTCGCGGTGCTGGGTTGAATATGCGTTGGGTTGCGCAAAACGGTAGTTCAGATAAAGCTTGTGCACGCCGGCGCCGTGGATGTGCATGCCATCGCACACTTTGCGGTTGTCTTCGTCGACGTTGAAACCCTGATAGGTGAAGTCGCGCAGATACATCGCGCTGGATGAGATGCCCTGACACAGCGTATGTGTGACACCTGCAACCGGATTCGCATTCCCGGAATCATCTTCGATTTCATGACGCAGAAAAGAGATGAAGTCGCGCGTGGTGGCATAGCCCAACGCCATGACCGGCGGTTTGGCGGCGACGTAGAGCAGGTGATAGTTACGGTTGTTGAGAAAACCGTTCTTTACGCAAATGTGGCTGGCCGACGGTGTGCCGGGCCATCCATCGGGGCAGTTGGCAAACGCCCAGTCCTCGTCCGGTACCGGCGCACCCCGCGGTATCTCGGGACCGCTTGGGACCGGGGAGTCGCTGGCGACCATATAGAGCTGCGCCTTTGCTTCTTTCTTGTCGCTTGAGACTGCCGGATAGGGTTTGATGCGGCTGTTGCCTGACAGCGGTAAGGAGGTGGGATTACCACCGCCGAAGTTGCGATCGGAGAACGTGGTCAGGATGAATCCCGTACCGGGCTTGCCCTCATGCATCGCTAATGGAAATTCGACCGTAAGACGATCATTGCCGGGCTGAATGTCCGCACCCCAGCCGATCCAGGCCAGCACATGACCGCGGCGCATCAGAAAGCCGTTGCCAAAGTCTTCGACTGTGGCCGGATTGTTTCGGTTGGCACGCGCAGGCGTATCATGCATTTTTGAGAATGTCAGCTTGTTGCCGCGATTGTTGACTTCGAGAAAAAGCATGCGGCTGCCGTTCTCCATGTTCACCGGTTTGAGGATGACCATGTCAGCGGAGAACTCCACCTTGCCGCTGTCATTGACAGGCGCCCGATTGAGGTCGGAAATGGTTTTGTTGCGCTTGTGCGCCGGATCAACTTCGAACCAGGCACGGCCGGTCAGTTTCTCGTAGGCACCAACATTGCCAAAGGATTGGCCGTCGGCGACAACTTCGCGCTTTTCAATTTCAAGGCGGGTGAGCTTGGCGTGAGCGGGGGAGGCTGCCAAGGCGAAGGCGAGCAAGGCAGTGAAGTAACGGTATCGCATTGGTGGTTGGTGTTATTTGAATAACAGGTCTGAGAAAAGGGCGAAGTCTGAGGCAGCAGCGAACTGGGCGCAAGTTGTGACCGGTAATGCAGGGTTTGGTTTCCTGCGGAGGTCACGGGTCCGGCTGGTCGGCAAGGGCTCCTGTCGGCATGAATTGCTTGGATTGTCGTGCTCAGGCGATGTGACGCGCACCTACTAGACCGCGGTTCGACCTCGCACCTGATGGCATCGACCGCGAAGCACTGCGACTATGTCGCCGCGCTGATTGGTCACGGTGACATCGTAAACACCGCTGCGCGCCCCGCGCGAGACTTCGCTGGCAGTGGCCGTCAGTACGTCAGCCTGGTGTGCCGGAGTGATGAAGTCGACGCTAATGCCGGCGGCCAATGTCAGTTTGTTGTAACTGTTGCAAGCAAATGCGAATGCCGAGTCGGCCAGCGTGGTAATCAGTCCGCCGTGGCAAATACCAGCACCGTTGATCATGTCGGCGCGAACCTTCATGACCAGCCGTGCAGAGCCGGGACCGATCGAATCGAGGGTAATGCCTAGCAACTGCACTGCAGCGTCCTGCATGCGGAGTTTTGCACCTACATCTTCGGCAATAGATTGCGCGTGAGAAATCGCTTTATCGTTCGCCATTGGATTCACCGCCTGGGGGCCGCAAGCGCCTGAGCAAAGGCGACCCTCGATAGCGGCTGTCGCGGCCTTGGGCATGCAGTCGGAACTGTTCAAATTCAGGTTTCATGCGGCACGCGCTTTGGTGCCATGACAGGAACTCGTCGCAGCGTCACCGGCCGCATATTATCGACCGAATGGTCAATGACAGCAATTCGAGTGGCGGTGTGTTGCACCGCCTTGCCGGTGCCAGGGTAGGCGAGCGAACATGTCGCCGTAAGAAATGCCTATTCGTGCGAGAGAGCCTGACAGAGCGCGGTGACCAGCGGTTTCATGAAAAAACGCTCATGCGGCATCACGTCGGATTGGACTCCATGTTGCCGGAGTTCGTCGACCACTACAGGTCCCACGGACGCAACGGTGATACTCGACATGATTTCTGGAAGCAGGTCGGCCATGTTTGTATTCTTTGCGACGGCAAAGAATCTTTTTACCTGCGCCTTGCTGGTGAAAACGACAGCATCAATTTTCCTGTCGACAATCTGACGGATAAATTCGACCACCCTGTCAGTCGACGCATTATCGGCGTAGCGATAAGGGGCGACAGCATCTACAGATGCCCCACGCTGGTCAAGAAAGTCCATCAGCGGCTGGTTGGGATCGTCTCCGTAAAGTTGTACGCACACGCGACCGCCCGGCCAGGTTATTGCGGACAACAGCTCGATAATACCCGCGGTTGTGGGGATTCTTGTCTGATGGTCAACGGCGAGCTTGAGTGATCGAAGGGCGCGGCCCGGCTTGGGGCCACGTGCAACAATAATTGTTTGCTCCAGAGCGCTGACGAACTCATCGCGGGGCAGGCCGCCAGCTTCGACAAAGTGGAGCAACCGTGTCAGGCCCTCGCCAATTACAGGATGAATAGAGCAGAGGGCTCGGCAATGAATCGCTTGAGCCAGTTCGTAACGCCGTCAACATCGGGCGAGTCACAGATGGAAACGAGCGGGCAGCGCATGACACGCGCACCTCGCTTGATCAGAAGGTTAGCCAGTATGTCGAGTTGTCGCGTTTCCGGGACGGCAACAGTCCGGTCGAACAGCGGTCGATCAAGCGTGGACGTGTTCACGCTGCTGATGGTCCGGTGAGATTCTGATGGTTCCAGCATCTTCTTCGCAATCCCAGCACTGATCGCTACCAAAGTTGACTTCCAAACCAACGGCCATCAGGGAAGTCGATTTGCGCTGCGGCGATGGGATTGTGCACCTCAGCCATGGAATCAGAACTTCGCTGTCATCCAGACCCACAGTTTGTCAGTGTTGACCCTGCCTGCCGCGGCGTCACCGGCGGAGTAGGCCGCGTACTTGATCCCGACCGTGTAACGCTTCATGAAGGGGTAGACGTAGCGCAGGTCGAGTTCGCTACCTAGGTCGTTGACAGTGGCGCTAGGCTTGTCAGCCGAGAAGTCGTGATAGACGATCAGCCATTTTCCGCCTATCAATTTTCCGCCAACGGCTATATACACGTCTTCAAGCCCCACGATTGGTGTAATGACAAACTGGTCTGCCCAACCATTGAAAGCGTGCAGCGTGGCGAGCGGCGTCGAGAATCCATAATTGCCATTATCCGATCCGAGCACCTCGTATCCGAGTTTGGCCGTGATTCCCTTGAATCCGGCACCACCTTCGACGAATGAATAGTCCGCGCTGTTTTTCACCGTGTTGAGTTTGAAATCCTGGGTAGCGTACTCGAGTGTGTACAGAAGCTTGACCGAGGTCAGTTCGGTCTCGCCAGCGAACCTCAGGCCATAGGTATCGAGGCTATTGTCGGTGTCGTCATCGCGTTCCAGGAGGTAGGCGTATGCACCGAGCGTACCCGGGGACGTTTTCCAATCGCCCTTCAGGAGATGGTCCTTGGATCTTTGGTCAGCGGCTTCTGCCAGAACGCGATTTCTCTTGGTTACGTAACTGTAGTCCAGAGAGATCGACTTGGACGGGGTGTAAAAGAATCTCAGAGCATCAAAAGTCTGACGATCCTGTCGCCACCTTACATCGCCGACGAAACGCCACTTGTCGTGTGTGATCACCTGACGTCCGAGCTTGCCCCAGATTTTGTCGTGTGCGTACTTGACGAATGCCTGATCGACTTCGGTCGTCTCGGGGTCCAGAACGATGGAGTAGATGCCCGGATTGAAATTGACTGGCGGGGGAACGCTGTATTCATCGACGCCCCCAATGATTCGAACGTCCTCGAGTTCCAGCGTTCCTGACCACCCTGAGTAAACCTTGGTTTGATAGCCGAGCAGGGTCCGCAATGTCAGTGCGTTCGCATCTTGTCTGGCATTGTCTTGCGACACGCCTTCGTATCGCAAACGAAAGTCAATGTAGCCTTTTCCGACGCGCAGGTCGGCTTCGTCACCATCCGCGTAGGCTCCCGAGGTTAATACGATGGCCGCGAACAACAATGTGAATTTCGATACTGCTTGGACTGTAAGTTTCATCTTTCGTCCTTCGAGTGTTGGTTGTTCGATCACTATTGGTAGCTCTGACTGGATGACGTGGCTTCCTGGCTTTTCCGTCTCCCGGGTTATCTATCAGCGCTGCGCCTTTGAACGGTTTTTCTTAGCGCAATCGGAGGACGGACAAGCGGCATACCATTTTCTATGGGCTTTTCGCGAGCGCTAGACACCCTCTACCTCTGCAGTTCGACTGACAGGATTTCGCCAATGGCTGCTTCCGGACCATTGCCGAACATTGCAGTTTGGTCAGACGACACCACCGCTTTGTTTAGTTCATGAATAACCATCATGACGGTGTTATTTGGCTATGCTTTGATCTCCATCAACCATTCCCGTAGATGCACTCTTGTGAGCGCTTCCCGAGTGCCGAATGGTCCGTCGAGCAAGAGAATTGGCGGCTGCCTGGAGAGCGGTATGGCATTGCCGAGAGGTGGGCGCCTGCCTCCCGACAGCTCTTGAGACACTGGTTTTGCCCAATAACACGAGGCGTCAAATGCCAGACATTGCCCTGTCGAGTTGAAAGTTGATGAACCCGGTGACACGCGGTAGCGAACATGAGAATTTGCGTTCGCCGACCTGGATTCAACAAGTACAATCACCACGTATTGCCGCGACGGCGCATGGTGTTATCGACAGCGCACGTTGGCCATGAATGCAGGTTTTGCGCCCACCGATTCAGATGGATGGTGGTTCAGCGCGAACTGATAAAGGACAAATACTCGAAATGCCTTGCTACGAAATTGACGGAATTCGCCCCGTAATCGACAAGACCGCCTTCGTGCATCCGACTGCAGTGCTGATCGGTGACGTAATCATCGGCGCTGGCTGTTACATCGGCCCGGTTTGCAGCTTGCGCGGCGATTTCGGTCGACTGGTCGTGGAAGCTGGCGCGAATGTACAGGATACCTGTGTCATGCACGGTTTTCCCGGTGCCGATACCGTTGTTGGCGAGAACGTCAGCGTTGGACATGGTGCCGTGCTGCACGGTTGTCGCATCGGGCGTAACGTACTGGTCGGCATGAACGCAGTGGTGATGGACAACGCGACGATCGGTGAATCATCGATTATCGCCGCCTGTGCGTTCGTCAAGGCGGGGATGGAAGTGCCGAGTGGGGTGTTGGTTGCCGGTGTGCCGGCCAAAGTCCGTCGCGACCTCAGCGAGCAGGAAATGCGGTGGAAGGTCGAGGGCACGCAGACCTATCAGCAGCTCACCGTGCGCAGTGCGACCACCATGCGTGAAGTGGCCCCGCTGTCACAGATTGAGGCAGATCGCAAACGGCTGGAATTTCCCGAGCATGTCAAACCGCTGGTGGAGTCCAAGAAGTACAGCGCCTGATTCGATAAGACCTGATTGGATAAGAACGGTGACCCGCAGCGCTCGCTTGGCGTTGGGTCGTTGCCGCGGACCGGGAACTAGTCTTTCGCTGCCTGCCAGCGATCGAGAATGTTGCGCGCGTCGTTGGTTTCCGGATTCATTGCTTCGTCGTGTCCCGGTTGCTTGCAGGAGAGCTCCACCACGTAGCCATTGGGATCGCGAAAATAGATCGAATGGATGAACCCATGGTCGCTCACGCCGCGTGTCTCGATACCGGCTTCTTTGCCCTTTTTGAACATGTCTCGCATCGTTGCTTCGTCGACCTCGAGCGCGGTATGCAAATCAAAATCGTGTTGTTGCTTGAAGTCGAACGGCATGTCGGGTGCTTCAAAGAAGGCAAGATGAGATCCGTCCGCCATGCGGTAAAAGGTATGTAGCGTACTGGTTTTGCGCCCGCTCTTCGTTTCGCTGATGTCGAGTGCGCCGACCAGGGGCAAACCGAGAAAATCTTCGTAGAACTTGCGCGTCTCTTCAGAATCGCGGCAACGTACGGCGTGATGGTGCAGTCCTTTGATGTGCATATTTGCTCCTCTTGAAAGAAGTCGGCTGGGCGATGCTGCGGATGGCGTAGCCGGTTCCGTGTCAAGGCCTGGCACCGTGTTCAATTCAGCCGGACCTTGTCAAAGCAGCGGTTTGATCGGAGCGGCCCAGACAAGTTCGATGTTACTTCGGTTATGCGATGCAATACGCCGTGAGAAGTCTGGCAAGCTTGCCAAAGTGTGATGAAACC
>CP070643.1:3259494-3291593 GCA_020354125.1 Betaproteobacteria bacterium
GTTTCGAAAAAGGTTGCTACCCCGGCCAGGAGATCGTCGCCCGCATGCACTATCTGGGAGACCTGAAGCGACGTCTGTACTACGGGCGCGGCAAGCAGTCGCTGGTCGCCGGAGATCAGGTAGTTGATGCCAGCGATGGCAAGACCGTCGGTACGGTAGTCAATGCAGCAGCCAACGAGAATAATGGTTACGACTTTCTTGCTGTGCTGCAGCGCGATTCAGTCAAAACCGGTTCCCAATTGTGCACGGCCGGCGGCGATGAACTTAGTGTGGTCACTGCCGTGACAGATGTATTCAACCGGAGTGGCGAGTGACGGTTTCCTGTTTCGTGTATTACCGCGTCGCGCCGGATCATGTGGCGGAAGCCTCGAGGGCAGCGCGTCGAACGCTTGAGCAAATGCGGATTCAAACCGGCATCGATGGTCAACTGATGACCAAAGTCAATGAACCTTTGCTGTGGATGGAGGTTTACGACGACATCGAAGATGAGACGACCTTCCTGTCGGCCATGCGCGAATGCGTTGCACAAACCAACCTTGCCCGTTGGCTCGAGGGTGAACGTCAGCGCCATACGGAAATCTTTCAGACAGCGGCATTCACCGACGAGACGCCCTGATGTGTCTGATCGTATTTGCCTGGAAGTCACACCCTTCCTATCCATTGGTGCTCGCTGCCAACCGCGACGAATTCCTTGACCGTCCCACCCGGCAGCTCGATTATTGGGAAGACTTGCCGAGCGTGCTCGGCGGTCGCGACCTGGAAAAAGGCGGCAGCTGGTTTGCCACCCATGTCGACGGCAGATGGGCGGCGGTGACCAACTACCGCGACGGCGGTACGGCGTCATCACCTCCCGGTCTGTCGCGCGGCCACCTCGTTTCGAACTACGTCGCCTCCGGTGATCAGGCCCAGGATTACGCTCGGCATATCACGCAGCCGCTGGCCGAGTATCCCGGTTGCAACTTACTGGTGGGCGACAGCCAATCTTTGTTTTTTGTCTCGAACCGCTTCCAGGGCGAGCGGCGTGCCGCGGCCGAGTCTGTCGTGTCGGGGGTGCACGGCCTGAGTAATCATTCGCTCGATACACCCTGGCCAAAAGTGCAGCGCGCCAAGCGAAAGATGCAACAGCTAATTGATAACGGCAGCGAACTGCACGAGGATGAGTTGTTCGGACTGCTTGCTGACCGGACACCGGCGCAAGACGAAGAGTTGCCTTCTACCGGCGTCCCGGTTGAATGGGAACGGGTACTGTCGCCGCCATTCATCGTATCGGATAGCTACGGAACACGAGCGTCAACGGTCGTATTGATGGGCCTGGACGGTGCTGTCAGCGTGCACGAGCGCAGTTTCGGTGCAGGCGGCGTCGAACTCGAGCGTCGCAGCGTGAACTTCAAGCGCCGCTAGTATTTACATGCGATGACATCCAGCGCTGAGCCGTTGTCAGCGTTTCAGCACCATGTGCTGATGAGGAATGCCAGCCTCGTCGAACTCCTCACCTTCAGCGATAAAACCATAGCGTTCATAGAATGACAACGCGTGAGTCTGGGCGTTTAGTGCGCAGTTCGCCATGCCCTTGGCTCTGGCGATTTCGATTAGTGCCTGCAGCACGCGCGAGCCGACACCCCGGCGCCGCCACGACTTCAGCACAGCGATGCGGCCGATATGCCCGTCGGGCAACAAACGCCCGGTGGCAACCGCTTTGTCGGAATCCGCATAAGCGATGACATGAGCGCAATCAGGATCGAGACCATCCCATTCCAGCTCGGCCGGCACCTTTTGCTCGTGCACGAATACGGCTTCGCGAATCGATCGTAGAACATGCTGATCGCGTTCCCAGTTAGCTGTTCTTACCGTGACAGCTAGGTCAGGTTTCATTTCATTGCCACTCGAAATACAGCGATGTGAAATACAGCAATGCGAGATGCGGCTCAGGAACGATGGTCAGGAAGATATTTGAGCGGATCCATCGGCTGGCCGAGCCGCCGGATCTCGAAGTGCAAGCCTGTCCGCCCCGAGGAGATTTCGCCCATTACAGCGATCTTCTGACCTTGCGCGACCATTTGTCCCTCACTTACGAGCAAATGCTTGTTGTGCGCGTAGACGCTCAGATAGGTGGCGTTGTGCTTGACGATGATCAGATTGCCATAGCCGCGCAGGCCGCTGCCACTGTAAACAACCTTACCCGGCGCGCTGGAAACAACTGACTGCCCTGGCTGACCCTTGATGCCAACACCCTTCTTGATCGGGCCCTTGGAAAAGCCATATAACAGTTCCCCCGGCGCCGGCCACTCCCATTTAAGTGCTTCATCGGCTGCCGAAGGGCGAGCTGTTGTGGTCGGTTTCGTTGGTGCCGGCGATGGCTTTGCTGGGGTTGTCGATGCCGCCGGAGCCGGGGCCGGCTTCGGTTTTGCCGGCGCTGCCGCGAGAACGGCGGTCTCGACCTCGCCGGCGAGGACCCGACGCATATCGTTCATGGCCTGCTCGCTGTAGGCCGAGCGATACGCTTTGGGATCTGCAAAGGTTGGCGCGCTGACGCTGGCTGACTGTCTGTTGCCCGCACCAGGCAGCGTTGCGGCCGGCAGCGCAACTGTCGATGTCGCGCTCTGCCCGGCCGGTGGCAACAGGCGAAGCCGCTGTCCGACCTGAATGTAAGAGGCATCCGCAAGGTTGTTCCAGGCAGCCAGATCGCGATAGTCGTGACCGAAATCGAGCGCGATACTGTAGAGCGTGTCACCCTTGCGCACGGTGTAGTAGTCGGGCCGCCAATCACCGGTGCGAACCGCGCTGGCCTCGCTTCTGGGCATCGAGCGAGTTGCGCTACTCTGGGTACTTGCTGCGGGCTTCGGCGCTGTCGACGAACTTGCCGCGTCGGCAGGAGTAGCAGTTTCTGTTGAAGCAGTTGTGCTCGTTGCCGGTGGCTTGGTCTTCACCGGTTGCTGGCGCGCGCTTTCATTGCGCGATTCCTTCGCGCTACCCACCTTGGGAGGGGGTGTGCGATCGTCTACCGGCGCCGAACCGCTTGTCGAACCGCAGCCCGCCACTATCAGTGATGCGAGCACGGCGAAGTGCAGACCGTGTCTTAAAGCCGAAGTACAAAAAGAAGCAGAATTAATCGAACCGGTACTCATGTGGTTGTCCCGGCGAGCATCGGTACGAACTTCACTTCGTCAAGCGATTCCTCCACCAATCCGGCTTCGGTGCGTGTAACTGCCAGCAAGCGTTGTTGATCGACGCCGATCGGCAGTATCAAACGTCCGCCGGGTGCGAGTTGGCCGGTCAGCGCATCCGGCACCTGAGCGCTAGCCGCCGCCATGACAATGGCATCAAACGGTGCCACCGACTCGAGACCATACTGCCCATCGGCATGTTTGACCCTGACGTTACGGTAGCGCAGCTCGCGCAACCGCACGCGTGCCCGCGACAGCAGCGGTGCGACTCGTTCGACAGAATAGACCTCTTTGGCAATGCGTGACAGCACTGCCGCCTGATAGCCACAGCCAGTACCGATCTCCAGGACACGTTCAAGCGTTCGGCCGTCACGCGCAATCTCGCACAGCCGAGCCACGGCATACGGATGCGATATGGTTTGGCCGAATCCGATCGGCAGTGACACGTCCTCGTAAGCGCGGGAGGCAAGCGCCTCATCAACAAAAAGATGGCGTGGCACTTCAAGCATTGCACTCAGCACCGTCTCGTCTTTTATGCCCGCCGTGCGCAGACGTTCCACCATGCGTTGCCGGGTTCGCTTCGAGGTCATGCCGATGCCGCTATGACGCAGGTTCATGCCCAATTCCTACTTCAAACCGGACGCTTCGCTGGCCAGGGTTTCGCCGAGCCACTGACGTACGCCATCGATGTTGCGGTAGTGCGTCAAATCAATCTGCAGTGGCGTAATCGACACCCGGTTAGACGCAACCGAGTAGAAGTCGGTGCCCTCCCCGGCATCTTGCGCATCTCCCGCGGCACCAATCCAAAAGACCGACTGCCCTCTGGGATTGGTTGCCTTGACTACGCCCTCAGCCTTGTGCCGACGACCCAGCCGGGTGATTTCAATACCCTGGAGCTGATCGTAGGGAATATCTGGTACGTTGACGTTGAGCAAAACGGGGTGCCCGAATGGCTCGTCGCGATGCCTCTCAACAAGGTAGCGGGCGACTCTTGCGGCATCCGCGTAGTGTCCGCCTTGTTTGCTGGCAAGCGACATAGCGATCGACGGAATGCCGAGAAGAAAACCCTCCATGGCCGCCGCGACCGTGCCGGAGTAAACAGTGTCATCGCCCATGTTGGTGCCATGGTTGATCCCCGAAATGACCATGTCAGGCGTGTAATCGAGCAAACCGGTTACCGCCAGATGAACGCAGTCGGTGGGCGTGCCGTTGACGTTTAGAAAGCCGCTGTGCGAGCGCTTGACGATTAGTGGCCGGTCAAGCGTGAGCGAATTACTCGCGCCGCTACGATCACGCTCCGGGGCGACGACAACAACTTCAGCAATTTTTTTCAGTTCCTCGGCAAGCGCGATCAAACCCGGAGCGAAATACCCGTCGTCATTACTCAACAGGATGCGCATCTGTTCTCAGTGACGGGCTGGCGATGAGGAACGGTCACAAGGCGTAGCGACCCATGCAAAGACAGCAAATCTGTTTGGTTTGGTCTGCCAACAGGACTTGAGCGTACATGCCGTGCGTTTCTCAGGGTCTTGGTCGGGGCGGTGAGATTCGAACTCACGACCACCTGCACCCCATGCAGGTACGCTACCAGGCTGCGCTACGCCCCGGGAAATGCTGCGGATTATATCAGAGCAAGGTTAGCGAAAACCTTGCAAAAGGAATCAGGCGCGCAGGATATCGAGTACTTGTTGGATCTCGCGGCGCATGGTCACGGCAAACTCGCTCGACACCGATTGGTCGGCACTGGCAGACTGATCGAGACGGGCGCGCGCGCCGCTGATCGTGAAGCCTTGCTCGTAGAGCAGTTCGCGAATGCGTCTGATCAACAGCACCTCATGGTGCTGATAATAGCGGCGGTTGCCGCGCCGCTTGACCGGCTTGAGCTGAGTGAATTCCTGCTCCCAGTAACGCAGAACGTGCGGCTTGACGCCACACAGTTCACTTACTTCACCAATCGTGAAGTAGCGTTTTGCGGGTATCGGCGGCAGCTGGGTCTTACGTTTGCTGCTGCTCTGGTCGTTGCTGCTCTCCACCGTAGTTCTTCTCCACCATCGCCTTCAGTTTCTGGCTGGCGTGAAACGTGACAACACGGCGGGCAGTGATCGGAATCTCTTCGCCGGTCTTTGGATTGCGCCCCGGGCGTTGCGGCTTGTCCCGGAGCTGAAAATTTCCGAATCCGGAAAGTTTGACACCCTCTCCGCTTTCGAGCGATCGCCGGACTTCCTCAAAGAAGGACTCAACCATGTCCTTGGCTTCGCGTTTATTAAGGCCGACTTTTTCGAACAAAAGATCCGCCAGGTCAGCTTTTGTCAGCGTCATGGTTTCCCCTTGTTACCTGAGCTTGGCTCCGTGTTCTCTTTCCAGGATCTCGCGTAGACCCTCGACCGCTTTATCGACCTCTGCCTCGGTGAGAGTTTTTTGAGTATCTTGCAATAACACTCGGAAAGCAAGACCTTTTTTGCCTTTTTCGATGCCTTTTCCGCGATATAGGTCGAACACTTCGATATCTCCAACGATGGCGCTTGCGCCTTTTTTCATGGCTTCAAGCAGGGTTTGGGCCGGAACTTCCTCTGCAATCTCGATCGCAATGTCCCGCCGCACCAGCGGGTACTTTGGATACTCCTGATATGACGGCAACGTCCTGGTGGCAACAGCTTCGACGTCGACCTCGAATGCGACGACCGCTTCCTGAATGTCATATCGCTGCAGCAGGCCGGGATGCAGCTCACCGATCCAACCCACCCGTCTACCGTCTACGATAACAGAGGCCGATTTCCCCGGATGCAGCGCCAGATGCGGCACCGGCTGGAAGTCGACAGTGCGCGGTGCAAACAGGCTTTCCAGATCGCCGCGCAGATCAAAGAAATCCACCGGGCGCTTCTCCGAAGCCCATTGCTCGGGTTGCGCGTAACCGGAGGCGAGCGCAGCGAGCTGCATTCTCTGGTCAAAGCCGTCGTCCTGACTGACAAAGACCCGGCTGATCTCAAACAGTCTGATGCGCGACTGTTTCCGATTGGCGTTGAATCTCATGCAGTCGACCAGACTTCCCAACAGGCTCGAGCGCATGACGCTGAGCTGTTCAGCGATCGGGTTGGCAAGCCGCACCGGCGAATCATTACCGGCGAAGTCCTTCTCCCATGATTCATCGACAAAGCTGTAGGTCACGACCTCCTGATAATCGCGCGTGACCATGATCTGTCGCAGACGCGCCAGGTCCAGCCTCTCTTCGGGAATGGAAAGCATGCCGGCGGTCGCCGCGGGCAGCGTCGCAGGCAATTTGTCGTAACCTTCGATTCGAACGATTTCCTCGATCAAATCCTCTTCGATCGCGATGTCGAACCGATAGCTTGGCGGCGTGACCGACAATATATCGCCCGATTGGCGCGGCGACATGTTCAATCGCGCCAGAATCTCGCGGCTTCGTTGCTCATCGATTTCCATGCCGAGGACGCGTTGCACGCGCGGCAAACGTAGCTGGACTTCGGGACGCTTGGGCAATGTGGCGACGACGTCATTGATCGCACCCGGCTTGCCGCCGCATACCTCGAGTATCAATCCAGCCAAGCGCTCGATACCGCGCCTGCTGCCCTCGTAGTCGACGCCGCGTTCATAGCGGTGAGAGGCATCGGTGGTAAAGCCGAGACGGCGCCACTTTCCGGCCACGGCCTTGGGACTGAAAAAGGCACTTTCCAGAAACAGATCCGTCGTCTCAGCCGACACTGCGGTTGACGCGCCACCCATGATGCCGGCTAGCGCGACCGGCCCACTCGCGTCGCAGATCATCAGCATGTCCGGGTCGGGCTCGAGCATCTGACCGTTGAGCAGTTCAAGCTTCTCGCCTTTGCGGGCAAAACGGACATCAATCGCGCCGCTGAGCTTGGCATGGTCAAACGCATGCATCGGCTGGCCCAATTCCAGCATCACGTAGTTGGTCAGATCGACAATGGCACTGATGGAGCGCACACCGCTGCGTTCGAGACGTCTGACTATGTAATCCGGTGTGCGCGCCGACGGATCCACGCCACGAATGATCAGACCGGTATAGCGCGGGCACGCTTCCTGGGCCGACAGGGTGATATCCATTGTGTCCGGCAACCCGCTGTCGACTGCGGCGACCGGGCTGAAACACAGTTCACTACCGGTAATTGCGGCTACCTCGCGGGCGATTCCGAGCAATGACAGGCAGTCACCACGATTCGCCGTCAACGTAAGCGCAAAAACCTTGTCGTCGAGATCGAGCGCCTGTCTGATGTCCTCGCCGACTGTCGACGCCGGATCAAGAATCATCAAGCCGGAGTGGTCATCAGAGGTACCAAGTTCGGCAGCCGAGCACAGCATGCCCTCGGAACTGACGCCGCGCAGCTTCGCCTGCTTGATTTTCAGGCCCGGCAATTGGGCACCGATGGTCGCGCACGGCACCTTGATACCGGACTGCGCGTTTGGTGCGCCACAGACAATATTCAGCTTGTCGGCACCGCCGACGTCGACCGTGCAGACCGTGAGCTTTTCTGCATTCGGATGCGGTTCCACCGCCATAACCTCACCAACCACCACACCGTCGCATGGTGGCGCAGCCGGCACGACTTCTTCGACCTCGAGCCCCGCCATGGTCAGCGCCTGCGCCAGCTCCTGGGTCGAGAGCGGCGGATTGCAGAAAGAGCGCAACCAGTGTTCGGAAAACCTCATTGTTGAATGCCGTAGGTCATATGCTCAGGCGAACTGGCGAAGAAAACGCAGATCGCCCTCGAAGAACAGGCGCAGGTCGTTCACGCCGTAGCGCAGCATGGCGAGGCGGTCGAGTCCCATTCCGAAAGCAAAGCCCTGGTATCGGTCGGGGTCGATATCGACGTTTCGCAACACCTGCGGATGTACCATGCCGCAGCCGCCAATCTCCAGCCAGCCGTCCCTGAACGACATGTCGATCTCGGCGGAGGGCTCGGTGAACGGAAAATAGGACGGCCGGAAGCGCACCTCCAGGTCCTCCATCTCGAAGAAGTTGCGCAAGAACTCTCGCACCACACCTTTCAGATCGGAAAACGTCGATGTTTCGTCGACCCACAAACCTTCGAGCTGATGGAACATCGGCGAATGCGTGGCATCGGAATCAACCCGGTAGACGCGCCCGGGGGATATGACCCTGATCGGTGGTCGATGCTGCTCCATGTAATGAATCTGAATCGGCGAGGTATGCGTTCGCAGCAGGTGTTTCAGGCCCTCGATATAAAACGTATCGTGCATCGAACGCGCCGGGTGGTCCTCCGGCTGGTTGAGCGCCGAAAAATTGTAATAGTCTGTTTCGATCTCCGGTCCGTCGGCCACGTCGAAGCCCATCGATTGACACAGACTGGTTACACGCTCGAGCGTACGTGTCACAGGATGCAGTCCGCCACCGGAAATATCCCGGCCGGGCAACGTGACATCGAGCCGTTCGCGCTCAAGCCTGCGCGCCAGCGCCTCGGCCTGGATCGCTTCACGCCGGTCGGACAGGAGCTGCTCGATCGCGTCCTTGACCTCGTTGAAACGGGCGCCGGCTTTGGGGCGTTCCTCCGGACTCAGCTGCGCAAGTCCCTTGCGCAATTCAGTCAGCACACCGCTCTTGCCGAGAAAGCGTGCTTTAACCTGGTCCAGTTGTGTCAGCTCGGTGACATTGTCAAACGCGACGCGAGCTTCAGATACGAGGTTCTCGAGCTTGTCCATTTCTCAATCTGACAACAAAAAAGGAGGCCCGAAAGCCTCCTTGCCCTTGATACGTTGTGACCTAGGCAGAGAGGCCGGCCTTCGCCTGCTCGGCGATCTGTCCGAACGCGGCTTTGTCGTGCACGGCCAGATCGGCAAGTACCTTACGGTCGACCTCGATTGCCGACTTCTTCAATCCGTTGATCAGGGTGCTATAGGTCATACCGAATTCGCGCGCAGCTGCATTAATGCGGACGATCCACAGGGCCCGGAACTCGCGTTTCTTGGCGCGCCTGTCACGATAGGCATATTGCCCCGCTTTCATGACCGCCTGTTTGGCGACGCGGTAAACGTTCTTGCGCCGGCCGCGGTAACCCTTGGCCTGTTCCAGGACTTTCTTGTGACGTGCTCGTGCGGTTACACCACGTTTTACTCTAGGCATGGCGTATCTCCGTTAAGCGTAGGGAAGCATTCTGCGAACGGCGTTCTGATCACCGGCGGCAACACTGGTCGGGCTGCGCAAGTGGCGCTTCCGCTTGGTCGGTTTCTTGGTCAGGATGTGGCGACGATTCGCCTGGGCGCGTTTGATTCGACCGTTACTATTGATCTTGAAACGCTTCGCCGCGCCCCTGTTGGTCTTGAGCTTTGGCATTGCATGAACTCCTGTTTAGCCTGACACCAGGTGGCTTGCTCAAACAAGCACTTCACGACCTGGATATCACTTGTTTTCGGCAGCTCGTTGTTCGTTCCCGCCGGCGCTGCCATTTACCTGCGGAAAAGCTGTTGCTTGATCTTTCTCTAGCTGGCCGATGCCGCTTTGGCCTTCTTCTTGGCCGGCTTGGTCGCCTGCTTCGGCTTGTCGGTCTTCTTGAGCGGCGCGATTACCATCACCATTTGCCGGCCTTCCATCTTCGGAAACTGTTCGACGACCCCGTATTCCTCGAGGTCGGCTTTCACCCTTTCGAGTAACCTGGCGCCAAACTCCTGGTGTGCCATTTCCCGACCGCGAAACCTGAGGGTGACCTTCGCTTTATCCCCGTCGCTCAGAAATCGAATCAGATTACGTAATTTGATCTGGTAGTCGCCTTCATCCGTGCCCGGTCTGAATTTGATTTCCTTGACCTGAATCTGTTTCTGCTTGAGTTTCGCCTCGTGTCGCTTTTTCTGCTCGTTGTACTTGTACTTGCCGTAATCCATCAATCGGCATACGGGCGGTTTGGCGGTCGGCGCAATCTCGACGAGATCGATGTCCTGTTCCTCCGCAATTGCGAGCGCTTTCTCGATGTCGACGATGCCCATTGGTTCACCGTCTTCGCCGATCAGCCTGACTTGCGGGGCTGTAACCATCTCGTTGATGCGGACCTCTTTATCCTGGGCTATAGACTTGTTCTCCTAAACAAAAATGCGTGACTCCCACGCACAAGAAAATCACGCCGTGCCAGCCGGAAGTTCAGATCTCAGACGCTCGACAAACGAGTCGAGGCTCATTTGTCCGAGATCACCCCCTCCACGTGCCCGCACGGCGATCATGTTTGCTGCCACTTCTTTGTCACCGACGATGACCTGATACGGCAGCTTCTGCATACTATGTTCGCGGATTTTATAGGTTATTTTTTCGTTTCTCAAGTCAGCCGAGGCGCGAAATCCGGCCCCGACCAGCTGTTCCGCCACCGATTCGGCATATTCGGACTGATGTTCGGAAATGTTCAGCACGGCAACCTGTAGCGGTGCCAGCCACAGCGGCAAGGCACCGGCGTAATGCTCGATGAGGATGCCAATGAAGCGCTCCATGGATCCGACAATCGCCCGGTGCAGCATTACCGGGACCTTGCGCGTGTTGTCCTCGGCAACATATTCGGCACCGAGGCGCTGCGGCATCATGAAATCGACCTGGATGGTCCCGATCTGCCAGGCGCGGCCAATGCTGTCTTTCAGGTGGTATTCGATCTTCGGGCCGTAGAACGCGCCCTCGCCCGGCAGCTCATCCCACTGCACGTTGCATTCGCGTAGCGCCTGACGCAACGCGGCTTCGGCATGGTCCCACACTTGGTCGCCACCGAGCCGCTTTTCGGGGCGCAGCGCCAGTTTGACCGTGACATCGGTAAAGCCAAAGTCCTCATAGACCTTGAGCGCCTGTTTGTGGAAATTCACCACCTCGGGTTCGATCTGTTCCGGGATGCAGAAGATATGACCGTCGTCCTGGGTGAATGCGCGTACCCGCATCAACCCATGCAGCGCGCCAGACGGTTCATCGCGATGGCAGGCGCCGAATTCGCCGTAGCGCAGCGGCAGGTCGCGGTAGCTGCGCAGCCCGCTGTTGAAAATCTGCACGTGGCCCGGACAGTTCATCGGCTTGATCGCGTATTCACGGTTCTCCGAGGCAGTGAAGAACATGTTCTCGCGGAAGTTATCCCAGTGGCCCGACTTCTTCCACAGGCTCACATCGAGGATCGCCGGGCAACGCACCTCTTGATAGCCGTTGTTTTGATAGACGCTGCGCATGTATTGCTCGACCTGTTGCCAGAGGCGCCAGCCTTTGGGTCTCCAGAACACCATGCCCGGTGCCTCGTCCTGGCTGTGAAACAGGTCAAGTTGTCTGCCGAGTTTGCGATGGTCGCGTTTCTCCGCTTCCTCGAGCCGGAACAGATAGGCCTGCAAGTCCTCTTTCTTGGCCCATGCGGTGCCATAGACACGCTGCAGCATTTCATTATGCGAATCGCCGCGCCAATAGGCGCCGGCGACCTTGAGCAGCTTGAATACTTTCAGCTTGCCGGTCGACGGTACGTGCGGGCCACGACACAGATCGACGAAGTCACCTTGCCCGTACAGCGATATCTCCTCGTCATCGGGCAATGACTCGATGATCTGGGCTTTGTAATGTTCGCCCTGGTCCTTGAAAAAATTGATCGCATCGGTACGCTCCATCACCCGACGCGTAACCGGTAGATCGCGTTTGGCGATCTGCTGCATGCGTTTCTCGATTGCCGCAAGGTCCTCTGGCGTGAACGGCCGCTTATAGGAAAAATCGTAGTAAAAGCCATCCTCGATGACGGGTCCGATGGTAACTTGCGCGTCCGGATGCAGTTCTTTGACGGCCTGTGCCAGCAAATGCGCCGTTGAGTGCCGGATCACGTCTAACCCGTCAGCATCGGCGGCGGTGACGATTGCTACGTCCGCATCGCGATCAATGAAATGACTGGTATCGACCAGTTTGCCGTCGACCCGGCCGGCGATCGCAGCGCGCGCCAACCCGGAACCGATGGACTGAGCCAACTCGGCTACCGATAACGCTTGGTCGAAGGACTTTATCGTTCCGTCGGGTAATCGGACGTCGGGCATGTACGCTTCAAATCAAAAAAAAAGTGCGGTAAACCCGCACTTTCTACTCGACTGGCAAAAAATCGGGCTCAATGGATGTTTCGGCCGGACGTCGTACCAGTTCGAAAATAAACCATCTGTTCTTCCTGCCAGGTGTTGGTGGTAGGCGCGATTGGATTCGAACCAACGACCCCCACCATGTCAAGGTGATGCTCTAACCAACTGAGCTACGCGCCTAATGAGCGCCGAATTCTAGCCGAAAACCCGGCGCCGTCAAAGACTTCCACTATATTCAGCGCCGGTTCTGATCAGACGCCGGTTCTAATCAGGCGCCGGTTCTAGTTAGACGTCGATTCTAGTTAAACGCGGTGCGCCGCGATCACCCCATCGATGTTCGCCAACAAGGCAAGCGGGCGATCCAAATCTTCCAACGTCTGCGTTTCAACCGTCACCACGATACGCAAGCGTCTGCCGCCCGATTGGGTGTTGGTGCCGATGACACGCACTTTTTCGCCGGCCAGCACCTCGAGCACCGTGCGAATCGGCGCCGACTGGCGATCGGCTGTGATTTCCAGATCGGCTTCGAAATACTGGTTGCCTGCCCGGTTTGCCCACTGCGCCTCGATCAACCGTTCGGGCTCGAGGTTGGTGAGGTTGCGACAGCCGGCACGATGCACGCTAATGCCCCGCCCCTTGCTCACGAAACCGACGATCGGGTCCGGCGGGATCGGTTTGCAGCAGCGCGCCAGCGATGTCAACAATCGATCGAGTCCGACAACCAAAATCGCACCCGATGCAGATTGGGACTTGGCGCGCGGTGCCGCGATGGGCTCCGCTACCTCTGTCGTATCACCTTCAATCGCGTTCCTCAGCTCGCGCTCGGTGACGTCTCCGCGGTGAAACGCCAGATACAGGTCGTCGGTCCGCGAATACCCCAGCGCGTCAGCTAGTTCGTCCGGATTGCGCCAGCCGTGGCCCAGGCGTTGCAGCCCTTTCTCCAATTCGGCTTTACCATCGGCGCACGCCTCTTCCCTCGCTTGGCTGTTGAACCAATGGCGCAGTTTGGCGCGTGCGCGATTACTGACGATGTATCCAAGCGCCGGATTCATCCAGTCGCGCGACGGGCCGCCACTCTTGGCGGCAACGATCTCGACCATCTGTCCATTGGCCAGTGCCTGGTTCAGCGGAACCAGACGACCGTCGACCTTGGCACCCCGGCAACGGTGACCCAGTTCTGTGTGTACGTGGTAGGCAAAATCGACCGGAGTGGAACCGGCCGGCAGGTCAATCACGCGTCCCTGTGGCGTCAGTGCATAAACCGTGTCATCGCGCAGCTCGCCGCGAAATGTCTCGGCAAGCTGCGCCGCGTCCGCCACATCGTCACGCCAGTCGAGCAACTGCCTGAGCCAGGCCACTTTGCGGTCGTACGCGGCATCGCCACGGCTGGCCTCCTTGTAGCGCCAGTGCGCGGCAACGCCGAGTTCGGCGTGTTCGTGCATTTCCCGAGTACGAATCTGGATTTCTATGATCTTGTCTTCCGGCCCGGCGACCGCGGTGTGCAGTGACCGATAATCGTTCGATTTCGGTTTGGCGATATAGTCGTCAAACTCGCCCGGTATCGGCGTCCAACGTTGATGCACCAGCCCGAGCACCGAATAGCAGTCCGAGACTTCCTCGACCAACACGCGCACGGCGCGCACATCGGACAACTGCTCGAAACGCACGCCCTTGCGCTGCATCTTCTTCCAGATGCTGTAGATGTGCTTGGCACGTCCACTGATCTCGGCGTCGATATGCGCCGCTTGCAAAACCGCTCGCAACTCCGCTACGACTTTCTCCAGATAGCGTTCGCGGTCAGGACGCTTCTCGTCGAGTTCGCTGGCAACCGCTTTGTAAGTTTCCGGATCGAGGCAGCGAAATGCCAGATCCTCGAGTTCCCATTTCAGCTGCCAGACGCCGAGGCGATTGGCCAGCGGTGCCAACAGGTCGAGGGTGTCCTGTGCGGCCTTGCGTCTGGTCGCATCGTCGCCTTGCGATGCCACGTAACGCAGTGTCTGAAGCTGGTCGGCGAGTTTGAGCAGAACAACCCTGATGTCTTCGACCATGGCCAGCAGCAACTTGCGGATCGCTTCGAGCTGCGCTGCCTTTTCGGACGATTTGCGCAAGTCTGAACCGCGCACACCGAGCACCTGTATCGACGCCAGTCGCCTGACGCCGGCGGCCAGCGACGCAACACCTTGGTTGACGCCCGGCTGATCAGCCGCGCCCTTTGTCGCGGCTACGGGTTTCAAATCGATCAGAAACGCGGCGGCGACCGCCTCGGCGTCAAGCCCGAGATCGGCAACGATCCAGGCCACACCACAGGCGTGATCGAGCAAGCTCTCGCCGCACCAGTGCCGATCCTCGCCGTGCCGGTGCATGGCCTGCTGGTAGGCGATTTCCACCTTTGACCTGGATTGCGTGTCAAACCGTGCCAGCAATGCTTCCAGCCACTGCTGCCCATGGTCCTGAACGGCTGCCTGTTCGATGTTGCTTTTCACTTTTTGTGCCAGTAACGACGCTTGCGTTCGCGCCATGTCGCTGTTTCGGTTCCGATCTGATCGAACCTGACGATAACAGCTCCGGATTGATCAGTTCGAATCAGCCTTGCGCCAACAGACCGATAACGCGCCTGCACCTCCGGATGCGGGTGACCGTAACGGTTAGCATACCCGACCGGAAACAGCACCAGTTTCGGTCTGACGGCGGCGATAAACTGTTCGCTGGATGAAGTGGCACTGCCGTGATGTGGTGCGACCAGCACATCTGCAGTCAGGCGCGACGTGTCAGCCTGGAGCAAACGCCGCTCGGAGCGGCGTTCGATGTCCGCGGTCAATAATACAGCCCCGGATGCCGATTCGATACGCATCACGCAACTACGATCATTGTCACCGATATCGTCGCGTGCATAGCTTGCCGCATCCGGGTGGAGAATCTCAAACCGCACTTGGTCGAAGGTCCACGCTTGTCCTGCCTGACAGCGCGTCGAGGGGCGCCAGCCCTCCAGGTCAGAGTCGGCGACGGCCGAGGAAACGACTTGCCCGGCGGCAAAAGCGGAGAGCACAGAGGCGGTGCCACCGGCATGATCGATGTCGTCATGGCTGACGATTACGAGGTCGAGCTGCGAGATGCCCTCACCACGCAGATAGGGAACAACAATACTGCGACCGGCGTCGCTCCAACCGTGATAATCGGGTCCGGTATCGAACAATACGGCGTGATTGGCGGTGCGTGCCACAGCGGACAAACCCTGCCCGACATCAAGCACGGTGAGCCACAGTTCTCCTATCCCAGGAGTGGCAGGTCGAATAACGAATATCGGCAGTAGCAGGATGACCCCGAGGATGCGCCCGGGAAATCCACGCGGCAGCATGATCAATGCGACCCCCGCCACGGCAAACGGTATCGTCCAAACGACGGGCGCATGTTGCTGCCAGACAGCACCCGGCAAAGCGGCCAGCCACTCGAGCACAGCAAAACACAGCCGGACGGCCTCGTGCGCCAGGGTCGCGATCAGTCCCAGTGGAACCACGATCAATAAAAGCGCCAACGGGGCGACGCACAGGCTGACAAGCGGAATCGCTACGGCGTTGGCAATTGGCGAAACCACCGATACCTGCTGGAACAACACCAGGAGCAAGGGGATCAGGACAATCGTGATCGACCACTGCACTCGTGCCCACATCCGCACCACGCCGTCGTTCCTGCCGTGGCTACGGGCTACTGAGAGAATTGCCGCCACTGCCCCGAACGAAAGCCAGAAGCCGGCGGAAGTGACTGCCATCGGGTCCAGCGCCACCACGAAAAACAGCGCTGCCCCCAGCATTGCCGAAGCGGGCCAGCGCCAGCCACTCCACACCGAAGCCGCAACGACTGCAAGCATGCAGATTGCCCGCTGTGTCGGAATCGCGAAACCGGCTAACGCTGCGTAAATCACTGCGGCGACAAACCCGCATAGCGTCGCACCCCGCAGCGGTGATACGCGTGTCGACAGCCACACCGAGCGCCGCCAGATTCTCAGGACGATGCCAAACACCAGTCCGGCTACCAGGGTGATGTGCAATCCGGAGATACTCATCAAATGGTTGGTGCCGGTACGCGTCAAGACCAGCCACTGCTCCTGCGTAATGGCACGCTTGTCGCCAACCGCGAGCGCGAACAGAATGCCGGCGTACTGCCGTTCACCCAATATTGCGAACAGGTTCTGCCTGACGCTCTCGCGCAGCCGTTGCACAACATAGTCAGGTCGCCAGACCAAAGGCGTGATCAATTGCGCCGAGGATTCGTCACGTACATACCCGGTTGCCCTGATACCGCGCTCCAGCATCCGCGCCTCAATGTCAAATCCATGCGGATTGTAGTTGCCGTGCGGTGGCCGCAACCGCGCCGTCAACTGCCAGCGCTGCCCGGCCAGCAGCTTCGGGACGTTGTCGTTGTCTCCGCTCCAACCCGCATACCAGGTGATGGCGGTGCGCCGTGGTAATTGCGCACCAACGGTCAGAACGCGCTCGATATTCATTACAAAGCGTGTCCCCCGCTGCCCCGGCTGAGTCAGCTGCGCAATAACGCCTTCGATACGAACGTCGCGCCCGGACCAGCGTTCGTCAAGTTCTGAAGCCAGCGCCAGATATGCCTGGCTGGCAGCCCAGAAGAGTCCGCCGACAAAGCATGCCAGCAACCAGCAGGCAAACGATAGATGGCGCGCGACTGGCAACTGTTGCCTGCCAAGCGACCAGCCGGCCAGTGCCGGCACCATCACCATCAGTCCATACACCAGCGGCGGCAATTGCGCCTGATGCTGCAACCAGCCGGCGCCAAGCGCCGCCGCCAATGCCAACAGAAGCAAGCGCATCGTTTAATTCAGTACGGTCTAGTTCAATTCGGTTTAATTCAATGAGGTCTAACCAACTACCTTCTGACCCGATTCATACATAATAAACAGCCAGCTTTGCCGCAGGTTCAGCCAAATGTCACCAGCATACTGGTCTCAAGCGCTAACAGCACTCTCCGAGCGGGATACCGTGCTAGAGACGCTGATCCGCCAACACCGTTCGAGAACACTGCAGCCACGCGGGGATGCCTTCGTCACCCTGGCGCGGTCCATCATCGGCCAGCAATTGTCAGTCAAGGCGGCGCAGAGCATTTGGCAGCGGCTGCATGACAATGTCGGCACCATCGAACCAGGCGCGATCGTGAATACTGATGTAGATCAACTGCGAGGCCAGGGTCTGTCGGCGAACAAGGCAGCCTATTTGATTGAACTGGCCGAACGATTTCTCGATGGCTCACTTGACGCCGCAAAATGGCATCAGTGCGAAGATGAAGAAGTCATCAAGGAACTGACCGCAGTGCGGGGCGTCGGCCGCTGGACGGCAGATATGTTTCTTATTTTCTGTTTGCTGCGTCCAAATGTTCTGCCACTCGGTGACGTTGGCCTGCAGCGCGCGATGCGCGTGCACTACAACAACGGCAAGCCATTATCGAAACTGAAAATCCGGCGTATCACGCGCCAGTGGGAACCCTGGTGCACTGTGGCCACATGGTTCATGTGGCGCTCACTTGATGCTCAGCCAACGGCATAGGGACCGCGGTCAGGGGGCTCTTTACAGTTTTTTAGAAAAAGCATAGCGAGCAGCTCGAGTGCAAGGAGCCGTCTGGTGTGAAAGAATCGTGCGCCGGAGGAGACATATCAAGTAGATAGGCGAGGACTAAGCGAGCACGCGACACCGCAATCGGGCTGCGTAGTAGCTTTTTCAACAAACTTTCAGGCGTCCGTCTTCGAGCATTAGGATACGGTCCATGCGCTCAGCGATACCGGGGTCATGCGTGACGACGACAAAACTGGTACCCAGATCACGGTTGAGCTGCATCATCAACTCGAGCACGCCCTCAGCGGTGCGGCGGTCCAGATTGCCGGTCGGCTCGTCAGCCAATACGCATGCCGGCTCGGTCACCAGCGCTCTGGCCAGCGCCGCGCGCTGGCGCTCGCCACCTGACAGCTCACCAGGTGTGTGCGTCAGTCTGTGCCCGAGCCCCACCGTTTCGAGCATGGCTTGCGCCTTTTCTGAAGCCTTCGCCACCGACAGCCGCCGCACCAGCAACGGCATGGCGACGTTCTCCAGGGCAGTGAACTCGGGCAGTAGATGGTGGAACTGGTAAACGAAACCCAGACCGCGATTGCGAAGGCGGCCGCGCTCGCTCTCGGAGACGCTGCTCAACTCGCGGCCGAGTACGGTAACCTGACCGCCGCTGGCATCATCGAGTCCACCGAGCAAGTGCAGCAGCGTGCTTTTTCCCGATCCGGAAGCGCCGACGATGGCTACCGTCTCTCCTTTGCGAACTTCGAGATCAACGCTCAGCAGGACCGGCACGTCGTTCGAGCCCTGCTGATAAATCTTGCGCAGCGCGTGGCAAGCAAGCACCACCTCCTGCGGCTGCGGCTGCTTATCTACGGCCTCCATGACTTGTGTTCCGGCTTCATTCATCGCGCGCTATACCAGCTATTGTGCACTGCCTCACTCATAGCGCAGCGCTTCCGCCGGGTTGGTTCTGGCTGCCCTGAAGCTCGGATACAGGGTGGCGAGCAGAGTCAGCACGAAAGCGGTGACCCCGATTACGGTGACATCCCCTGCCAGCAACTCCGAGGGCAAATCGTCGATGTAGTAAACGTCTTTTGCCAGAAACTTGAAGCCGAGGGCGTTCTCGATGGCAGGCACGATAACGTCGATGTTGATGGCCACGACCACACCTAAAAGCAATCCGGTCAAGGTGCCTATCACCCCGATCAGCGCTCCCTGGATGATGAATATTTTCATGATGTCGCCGGGTGCCGCACCCAGGGTCCGCAGGATTGCGATGTCGGCGCGCTTATCGGTTACCGCCATGACCAGTGTTGACACAATGTTAAATGCCGCCACGGCGACGATCAGCAGCAGAATAATGAACATCGCCCGTTTCTCGATCTGTACCGCGCGAAAGAAATTAGCGTGACTACGCGTCCAGTCCGCGACGTATACATTTGAAGGCAAGGTGTTGGCCAGCTCTCGTGCGATACGCGGCGCCGCGAACAGGTCCGCGACCTTTAGACGGATGCCCGATACCGCGTCGCCAAAGCGAAACAGCTTCTTGGCGTCTTCAATATGAACCAGAGCGAGACCCGAGTCATATTGGTAGTTCTTGAGCTCGAACACGCCGGTTACGGTGAACTGACGCAATCGCGGCAGAATACCGGCCGGCGTGACCTGTCCCTGTGGCGCGATCAGCACAATGCGGTCCCCGACAGCGGCGCCGAGCGACCGCGCCAAATCAATGCCGAGAGCAATCCGGTATTTGCCCGGTACCAGCGTATCGAGACTCCCCTGGCGCATGTGTTCGCCAATTTCCGCGACGGTTGCCTCCAACTCGGGAATAATGCCGCGCACGATCGTTCCCTGTACCGGACGGCCGCGCGACAAGAGACCCTCGGCCATGACGTATGGCGCCGAGGCGATGACTTCGGGATTAGAGCGCGCCTGTTCGTTGACCGCCGGCCAATCGGCGAGCCGGCCGCCCATTCCGGCGATCTGAATATGCGAAACGACCCCTAGGATGGTGGCGCGCAATTCCTTCTGAAACCCGTTCATTACTGACAACACGACAATCAATGCCGCGACACCGAGACCAATTCCAAGCATGGAAATGATCGAGATAAACGAAATGAAGTGGTTCTTGCGCTTGGCCCGCGTGTAGCGCAGTCCGACAAACAACTCGTAAGGGCTCAGCATTCTTTGACCAGAATATAAGGCATGC
This sequence comes from Betaproteobacteria bacterium, assembly GCA_020354125.1. GTDB lineage: Bacteria > Pseudomonadota > Gammaproteobacteria > Burkholderiales > Eutrophovitaceae > SG8-40. Next base: position 3,279,480 of record CP070643.1, read on the forward strand.
CGACGCGAAGTCTGCCACATTCGAGCCGGCAGTTGTCCGTTTTCATCGTGATAGACTTTTTTTACTTTGTACGCCACCTTGCTGTGAACGCACTGACGCTTCTCATCCGTAACCTCGACCGTAACCTCGACGCGCTCCAGTTTGCGGACGACAACCAGCGATACCCGACTCTCGAGGCGTTTTTCGCTCGTTGCCTGCAATCCAGCGAGTCAGCCGGCAGTACCACTGCTTGGGTGTGCGCCAGTTTCGGTATCGAGCGGCAGTACGATTGGCCGGCCGGCGCCATCCTGGCGCAAGCACGCGGCGAGCCTGACACGGCGACATTCTGGGTCTGCGCCGCACCGGTTCACCTGGCAATAGACCGAGACGATCTGATTCTACAGCCGCGCTCACAGCTAAGGCTGTCTGAACGGGAAAGTCGAACGCTGTTTTCATTGCTCGAACCGCATTTTGCCGAGCATGAGCTCGAGATGAAGCACGTCGACACCGGACTTTGGTGCGTCGGTTCAAAACGCGCTCAGCATCTGGAAACGACCGATATCGAGTTGGCCGAAGGTCGCAGCGTGGACGGTTTGCAACCGTCCGGCAACGACGCCGCTTGGTGGCAGCGGTTGCTAATCGAAGCACAGATGAGCCTGCACGAGCATCCCGTCAACCTGGCACGTGAGGAACGCGGCGACTTGCCGATTAACAGCCTGTGGTTGTGGGCGGGCGGCACCGCGCCCGCCGTTCACAAGCGCTTCGATACAATGTGTGTTGCCGACCCATTGTTGCGCGGTGCCGCGTCGGTGTCGCAAGCGCGGCTGATCGAAATGCCGAATAATGCCCTCGATGTTATCGCTGAAAGTGAACATGCTCTGGTCGAAATCACAATGGCGGCGCACGACGCGCCCGATGCACAGCTGGAGGCGCTCGAGTCGGATTGGTTCGCGCCGGCATGGCAGGCGCTAGCTAATGGTCGTTTGGACCAACTCACCGTCGTACTGCCGCAGCCAAATACCGTCATCGTCTGCCATTGCGACCGCAAGGCGCGGCGAAGGTTCTGGAAACGACGGCGAGCCTTATCGCAAGCTTTTCCCCGATTTCTCACTCTGTCGCGGATGAACACTTGAGTTTGTCCGTTCCCGCCTCTGACCCGACGATTGTCACACGAGAAGTTGACGAGCAGGCATGCGCGCGGCTCATCGGCCAACACGTGCATCCGGTGTTGGCAAGAATCTACGCGGCCCGCGGAATCGACAGCAATGACGATCTCGACACCAGCCTCGGATCATTGCTGCCGACCGACACGCTGCGTAACTGCAGCGAAGCAGCTGCTTTATTGGCTGACGCGATCATCGACAAGCAGCGGGTTCTGATTGTGGCTGATTACGACGCAGATGGTGCAACCGCCTGTGCGCTCGGACTCAGCGTGCTGCGGCAACTTGGCGCAGAGGTCGCCTATCTGGTGCCGAATCGCTTTGAACATGGTTACGGCCTGACGCCGGAGATCGTTGATATCGCCGCCTCGCAGTCACCACAACTGATCATCACGGTTGACAATGGCATTGCCAGCGTCGACGGCGTTGCCCGGGCCAATCAGCTTGGAATCCGGGTGCTCGTCACAGATCACCATCTGGCTGGCGATGCATTGCCGCAAGCGACCTGCATCGTCAATCCGAATCAGCCCGGAGATGTTTTTCCGAGCAAGAACCTGGCGGGTGTTGGTGTCATGTTCTACGTGTTACTGGCGCTGCGCGCCGAGCTGAAGCGGCGCGGCTGGTTCGCAGATCGTGCTGTACCCAACCTCGCCGACCAACTCGACCTGGTTGCCTTGGGCACGGTTGCTGATGTCGTTCGCCTCGACAAAAACAACCGTACCCTGGTAACGCAGGGACTCAAGAGAATACGCTCCGGGCGCTCCCGCCCCGGCATTCACGCCTTATTCGACGTTGCAGGGCGCGATCCGCGCCGGGCGTCGACCTATGATCTGGGCTTCGTGCTGGGTCCGCGGCTGAACGCCGCCGGCCGTTTGACTGACATGACGCTGGGCATCGAATGTCTGTTAACAACCGACGGGCAAAGGGCTCGGGAGCTGGCCAGCCAGCTCGACGCTTTGAACCGGGAACGGCGCGAAGTCGAAGCGCAGATGCAAGCCAGCGCGATCGAGTTGATGGAGAGTATTGAAGTCGACGATCGCTTTGGGCTGGCGCTGTTCGATCCCGGCTGGCATCACGGTGTTGTTGGAATTCTCGCCTCACGACTGCGTGAACGCTTTCACAGACCGGTCATCGCGCTGGCGCCTGCAGCCGGCGGCGAGGTAAAGGGTTCGGGTCGCTCGATACCGGGGCTGCACTTGCGTGATGCATTGGATTTGCTGAGCAAGCGCTTCCCCGGTCTGATCCTCCGGTTCGGCGGACATGCGATGGCGGCCGGTCTGACGATTCGGCAAGCCAATGTTGATGCCTTCGCGCTCGCGTTTGACGAGATTGTTCGTTCCATGTTGGCTCCCGGCGACCTGAACCAGGATATCGAGGTAGACGGTTCGCTGGCAGCAACCGAATGTTCACTCGAGGTCGCCGAACTGCTAGACCGGCAGATCTGGGGGCAAGGCTTTGTCGCGCCCACTTTCTGCGACACGTTTCAGGTCGTTGACCAGCGTGTGGTCGGCGGCCGCCATCGCAAGCTGCGCCTGAGCCGGGCCAGTTCTGATAGAAGCGATTCTAATCAAACCGGTTCTAATCAAACGGGCGCCGAGCAAACAAGTTCCGAACAAACGATGGATGCAATCCGCTTCGATGACGATGCCGCCTTGCCTCAACGGGTCGAGTGCGTCTATCGTTTGAATGTCAACGAGTTCAATGGCAAACGCACGCCGCAGCTGGTCATCGAACACTGCAGACCGGCGTGACGGCCACCATCTATGGAACTGACCTGGCTTGAAGGTACCGATATCGCGCACCTCCCGGCATTTGCCGCAAGCCTGGCGATCGGACTCCTGATCGGATTGGAGCGCGAACGCCACCCCGGCGCCAAGGCTGGATTGCGTACCTTCGCGCTGGTCGCTCTACTGGCGGCGGTGCTGGCGTTTCTTGGCGACGCGCTGGCAACACCCTGGATGCTCATCGTCGGACTAGTGTTGGTCGGCGGCATGATCATCAGCGCCCATGCGCGCGGCGAAGCCTATAGCGAGCCCGGCACGACCACGGTGATAGCGTTGCTGGTTTGTTTCGGACTGTCGGCGATGGTCTGGTACGGCCAGGTACGGATTGCGGTCATGCTGGCGGTGGTCACCGTGATACTGCTTTACTTCAAGACGGAACTGCGTGGCATGACACGGCGCCTGACGCGGCGTGATCTGATATCGATGCTGCAATTCGCCGTGCTCACCCTGGTCATATTGCCACTCCTGCCCGACCAGAGCTACGGCCGCTACGGCGTACTCAACCCATACCAGATCTGGTTAATCGTGGTGCTGATCTCCGGCATCAGCCTCGCTGGTTATGTCGCTCTGCGCTTGGTCGGCCAGCGTTACGGCGCGCCGCTACTCGGATTTCTCGGCGGCCTGGTCTCGAGTACTGCGACAACGCTGGTCTACGCGCGCCACGCGCGCGGCCACGAAGACTTACAGACTCTGTCGGTGTTTGTCATCGTCATCGCAAATATTGTCGTTTTGATTCGGCTTGCCGTGCTGTGCCTCATCGTTTCGCCCGCCATGATGGCGACATTGTTACCGATCCTGTCGGCCGGATTTCTAGCTGGCGGGCTGGCCCTGCTCTATCTTTGGGGCCGTACCAGCAAAGTTGACGACGCGCCGGTGCCCGACATCAAGAATCCGACCGAGTTGAAGACGGCGTTCAGCTTCGCCGTGGTGTACGCCGTCGTGGTATTTCTCTCGGCCTGGCTGTCGGACATAGCGGGTGACAAAGGACTTTACGGGTTGGCGTTGATTTCCGGTCTGACCGATGTTGATGCGATCGCCCTGTCGGCACTGCGGTTGTTCAACCTCGAGCAACAAGGCGCGCATACGGTCGCTATTGCGATTGTGCTTGCAGTGCTGTCAAACATGGCTTTCAAACTGGCGATGGTGTTGGTTGTTGGCGGCAACAGCCTGTTTCAGCGCTGCGCAATTGCCATCGGCGCGGTAGCCACCGGCCTGATCATCGGTGCAGCGCTGATCTGATCGACGAAAAAGCCGACTCATCGGGTAGAATTCGCTGCTTTAACCCGGGCAAGTGTTATGGAAGCTGAGCGCATCAACGAAATCGAGGCACGGATTGAAGACCTGAACCGTCGCAGCCAGGAACTTCGGAGGTATCTTTGACTTCGACGGCAAGCAAGACCGGCTGGCAGAAGTCGACCGTCTAATCGAAGACCCGAACATCTGGGACGATCCGTCCCGGGCCCAGGAACTGGGCAAGGAAAAGAAATCGCTGGAAGCAATCGTCGAGACTTTGCGCAGCGTCGCTAACGGTCTGCGAGATGCGCAGGAACTGTTCGACATTGCCCGCGCAGAGGGTGACGAGAGCACCGTGCTGGCTGTTGAATCTGACCTGAAGGGCATAGAACCGCCGGTCGAGCGACTCGAGTTCCGTCGCATGTTCTCCAACCCGATGGACCCGAACGGTTGCTTCCTCGATATTCAGTCGGGCGCGGGCGGAACCGAATCGCAGGACTGGGCAGCCATGCTCGAGCGCATGTATGTGCGCTACTGCGAGCGCAAGGATTTTTCGATCGAGGTGCTCGAGGAGTCTCCCGGCGAAGTCGCCGGCATCAAGAGCGCGGTACTGAAGGTCTCTGGCGATTATGCCTACGGCACACTGCGGACCGAGACCGGGATCCACCGTCTGGTTCGAAAATCGCCGTTCGATTCCAATGCGCGCCGCCATACTTCGTTTGCCAGCGTCTTCGTCTATCCGGAGGTCGACGAATCGATCGAGGTTGACATCAATCCGGCTGACTTACGTATCGATACCTACCGCGCCAGCGGCGCCGGCGGACAACACGTCAACCGCACCGACTCGGCGGTGCGCATCACGCATGTTCCGAGCGGTGTCGTCGTGCAGTGCCAGAATGATCGCTCCCAACACAAGAACCGGGCCGAGGCGATGGCCATGCTCAAGTCGCGCCTCTACGAACTCGAACTGCGCAAGCGCCAGGCCGAGCAGCAAAAACTCGAAGACTCGAAATCAGATATCGGATGGGGCCACCAGATCCGCTCCTACGTGCTCGATCAATCGCGCATCAAGGATCTGCGTACCAACGTGGAGAGCGGCAATACCCAGGCCGTTCTGGACGGCGACCTGGACCAGTTCATTGAGGCCAGTCTCAAGCACGGTGTATAGAAACCTGGACTTATAGGAGCCCGCACGCATAGCGACGCTATATAGCGGGACAAGATGAAACCCACAAATTCAGACAAAGCGAGCGGTGCGGAAGGCGCACCGGAAGACACCAACAAGATCATCGAAGAACGGCGGGCCAAGCTCGCCACGCTGCGCGAAAACGGAAACGCGTTTCCCAACGACTTTCGGCGCCATCATTTCGCCGATGATTTGCAGCGCGAGTTTGGCGCCAAGACCAAGGAAGAACTCGACGCAACGCCAATTACGGTTGTGGTTGCCGGACGTATGCTGCTCAAGCGCGTCATGGGCAAGGCGAGCTTTGCCAGCTTGCAGGATATGTCGGGGCGAATTCAGATCTATGTGACGAACGACGCGACGGGTCAGCAGGAGCACGCGGCTTTCAAGCACTGGGATCTTGGCGACATCCTCGGCGCCGAAGGCACGCTGTTCAAGACCCGCACCGGCGAGCTGACAGTCAAAGTCACTGCGATTCGCCTGCTTTGCAAATCATTACGCCCGCTTCCCGAGAAGTTCCATGGCCTGGCGGATCAGGAACAGCGCTACCGTCAGCGCTATGTCGACTTGATCGTCACGCCGGAATCGCGACGCACGTTTCAGATCCGATCCAACACCATCCAGGCGCTGCGCAGTTTTCTCGTCGAACGCGGCTACCTCGAGGTGGAGACGCCGATGATGCAGGCGATTCCGGGTGGGGCCACTGCCCGTCCCTTCGTCACCCATCACAATGCGCTCGATATGGAGTTGTTTTTGCGCATTGCACCGGAGCTGTATCTGAAGCGGCTTGTCGTTGGCGGGTTCGAGAAAGTGTTTGAGATCAACCGCAATTTTCGCAACGAAGGCATCTCCACCAAGCACAACCCCGAGTTCACGATGCTCGAGTTTTATGAGGCCTATCAGGATTACAACTATCTAATGAACCTCACTGAAACAATGATGCGCGAGGTAACTGAGGCGGTGCTTGGTTCGGGCACCCTCACCTATCAGGGCGAGACGATTGACTTTGGCAAGCCATTCGATCGATTGACCATGGCGCAAGCCATCGCCAAGTACAACGACCGTTATCCGCTACACGAGCTGGAAAACGTGCAATATCTCAAAGTCGCTTTGGCACCGTTTGACATCGAAGTGTTTCCCAGCGACGGAGTGGGCATGCTGCAGCTCAAGCTGTTCGAACAGACCACTGAAGACAAGCTTATCCAACCCACTTTTATCATCGCTCACCCGGCCGACGTGTCACCGCTGGCACGCAGCAGCGATGCCAATCCCGAACTGACCGAACGCTTCGAGCTATTCATTGCCGGACGTGAGATCGCCAATGGCTTCTCCGAGCTGAACGATCCGGAAGATCAGGCGCAACGATTCCGCAAACAGGCCGAGGCCAAAGCGGCTGGAGACGCAGAAGCAATGTATTACGACGCGGACTATGTGCGCGCGCTGGAATACGGTCTACCGCCGACCGCCGGTGAAGGTATCGGCGTCGACCGGCTGGTTATGCTGCTCACCGACAGCCCATCGATACGTGACGTGATTCTGTTTCCGCAGCTTCGTTCCGAGTCATGAGCGCAGCGCCACCGGTTCTCTGGCAACCGTCCAAAGACCGAATTAGCGATTCGAACATCGGCCGCTTTATCGAGCTGGCCAACCAGCGCTACGAAGCTCGTATCGACGGTGTAAAGCTGCGGAACTCGGTGGATTTGTACAAGTGGTCGGTGCGCGAGCCGGAACAATTCTGGAACGGGCTGTGGGACTTTGCTGGCGTAGTAGCCGAGGCGCGTGGCACACGCACGCTGATCGATGGCGACAAGATGCCCGGTGCCAAGTGGTTTCCGGATGCGCGCCTGAATTACGCGCAGAATCTGCTGCGCCGTCGCGACGACGAGACGGCAATCGTATTCTGGGGCGAAGACAAGATACGTTGGCGGCTGACGTTTGCGCAGCTCTACGATGCCGTCGCGATGACGGTCGCCGCGCTCAAGGCACAAGGCGTTGGCAAGGGCGACCGTGTTGCGGCGTTCATGCCCAATACGCCCGACACGATAATTTTCATGCTCGCCGTGACCAGTATCGGCGCAGTCTGGTCCTCGTGCTCACCGGATTTTGGTACACGAGGCGTGCTCGACCGGTTCGGGCAAATCGAGCCGGTATTGCTGTTTGCAGTGGAAGGCTATTACTACAACGGTAAGGTGCACGATACCCTGCCACGACTCGCCGAAATTGCGTCCGGCCTGCCGTCCGTCAAGAAGGTCGTTATCGTTTCCTATACACGGGACAAGCCGGGCATATCCGGCATCAGAGCAGCGCAGCATCTTGAGCACTTCGTTGCACGGTTCGCGGGTGATCAGGGGCAAAAAGCAGAAATTGCCTTCGAGCAAGTACCGTTCAACCATCCGCTGTTCATTCTGTATTCCTCGGGGACAACCGGCGTGCCGAAGTGCATCGTGCATGGTGCCGGTGGCACCTTGCTGCAGCACCTCAAGGAACACCAACTGCACACCGATCTTAAACGCGGCGACCGGTTGTTTTACTTCACCACCTGTGGCTGGATGATGTGGAACTGGCTGGTGAGCGGGCTCGCCAGCGGCGCGACCCTGCTGCTCTATGACGGCGCGCCAACCTACCCGAGCCCGTCCGTGCTGTTCGACCTGGCCGACGAGGAAGATATGACTATATTCGGTACCTCGGCCAAGTACATTGACGCACTCAATAAAGCCGGAGTCAGACCTGCCGCAACACATCGCCTTGAGTCACTCAAGACCATGACCTCCACCGGATCGCCACTGGTGCCGGAGGGTTTCGACTACGTTTACGGCAACATCAAGAAAGATCTGCTGCTTGCATCTATCTCCGGCGGCACCGATATCGTGTCGTGTTTCGTACTCGGCGACCCAACGTTGCCGGTTTACCGGGGCGAAATCCAGCGTCGCGGCTTTGGTATGCAAGTGCAGGTATTCAATGACGAAGGACAGGCGGTCATTGGCGAGAAAGGCGAACTGGTTTGCACAGGACCGTTCCCCTCAATGCCGATCTATTTCTGGAACGATGACGATGGCGCCAAATATCGTGCCGCCTATTTCTCGCGCTTTCCTGGCGTGTGGTGTCACGGCGACTTCATGGAATTGACCGAACGTGGTACCGCCATTATTTACGGGCGATCGGATGCCACACTCAACCCGGGTGGCGTGCGTATAGGCACCGCGGAGATCTACCGGCAAGTCGAACAACTCGATGAAGTCATCGAAGGTCTGGTCATCGGTCAGGAATGGGACAACGACGTGCGAGTCGTCTTGTTCGTGCGGCTGCGGGACGGCGTGGAACTTGACGAGCAACTGGTTGACAAAATCCGCACAGCAATTCGCCGCAACGCAACCCCGCGACACGTTCCAGCCAAGGTGCTGCAGGTTGTCGACATACCCCGCACCAAGAGCGGCAAGATCGTCGAACTTGCCGTGCGCAATGTGGTACACGGCGCGCCGGTCAAGAACCTCGAAGCGCTGGCCAATCCGGAAGCACTTGAACACTTCCGCAATCGTCCCGAACTGCGAAGCTGACGCTAACCGAGACCCCGGAACTGCGCGAAGAATTCGGTGCTCTCGAAACGGAGGCCGACCTTGATTCGTTCCACGTGACGTTCAGCGCGGGTGTTGCGGCCATACCTGAGCGGCAAAACACCCGCGAGCTGCTGCTGGCTGCGGATCGGGCGCTTTACCGCGCCAAAGCACAGGGCCGCAACAAGGTGGTGCAGGATATGCCGAAGGACAATTCGTGACTTAGACATCATGGCCGCGTCCGAAGACGCGGGCGACCCGTCTCCGGTGACGTAGGTTGCACGGCGAGCCGTGCCGAGCTACACACTGAAGATGGTGTCAACAGTGAAAGCGAAGGAGACGGGCCATGGACAAGGGTATCAAGGTTTTCGCAGGACTGGACGTGCACAAAGACAGTATTGCAGTGGCGGTGGCCGAGCAAGGGCGGTTGCCGGCTCGGTTGGTCGGCACGATTGGGCATGACGTGGCCAAGCTTTGCAAGGTGCTTGCGCGCTTTGGCAAGGTAGTTGAAGTGCACGTTGTGTATGAAGCTGGCCCTACTGGCTACGGGTTGCAACGAGAACTCACACGCCGGGGCTATGCTTGCGAAGTCATCGCGCCATCGCTGATCCCCAGGCGCGCGGGTGAACGGGTCAAGACCGATCGGCGCGATGCGCTGCGTTTGGCCGAGCTTGCGCGCGCCGGCGAGTTGACTGCGGTGTACATTCCCGATGCCGGTGACGAAGCGATCCGGGATCTGGTGCGTGCCAGGGAAGATGCGCTCAAAGCGCGCACCCAGGCGCGCCACCAGCTGAAAGCGTTTTTGCTGCGCCACGCCCAGCGCTACCCGGGCAAGAGCGCCTGGACGCAGCGCTTCTACCGTTGGCTGGGCACACTGGACTTTGAGGCCGCTGCGGCGCACACCGCCTTTGTCGAATACCGCCTTGCCGTTGAAAGCGCCGATGAACGCTTGCTGCGCTTGACTCGGGCGGTGCAAGAGGCGATCAAGGGCTGGCGCTTTGAGGCGGTGGTTGACGCGCTGCAGGCATTGCGTGGCATCGATGTACTGAGCGCGATTGGACTGGTTGCCGAGATCGGCGACATTGACCGATTCGCTCACCCACGCCAACTCATGGGTTATCTGGGCCTGGTGCCTTCGGAGCACTCCAGTGGCGAGCGCGTTCGCCGCGGCGTCATCACCAAGACGGGGAACGCTCATGCAAGGCGCTTGCTCACCGAGGCGGCATGGAATTACCGGTTCAGCCCACGCATTGGTTATCGCGCCCAGCGCCGCCAGGAGGGTTTGTCTGAGCCCATTCGTAACACGGCGTGGAAGGCGCAAGTGCGTCTGAGTGCGCGCTTTGCCAAGTTGCGAGGCCGCGGTGTGCAGATCAACAAGGTGTGCGTGGCGGTGGCACGCGAGTTGGCTGGATTCGTCTGGGCGATTGCCAAGACCACAAGCGCCCAGGCGCACAGGTGAACGATGCAGTCGAGTTCGATGCCGCGATGCGATCCGAGCCACGATCGGAAGAGCCCTCGGGCCTGCTAGAGCGGCGATCATGAATCGACCTGCGACCTTAGAGCGAGGCAGCTTCCACGACGAATCGATGAACGGTGGTAACCAACCCACGGATATGAGCATGATTCATCGTCGATGCTATACGCTTGTGGTCGCATCGCTGGATCGAACTCGACGAAAACAACGCAGCACTATTGACTATTGCGGCCATATGAGCAGGCTGTTGAGAAACGTCGCGAGCGGCCTTCAGCCGGGTGCGCCAGGAGCGCAGCAACCGGAGTGTACATAGGGAGTACATGAGGGCGAGAGCGAAACTGGCGTGGCGCTGCCACGCACCGGTTCGACTAGAATCAGCCGCAGCGCCCGGCGACTCTGATCGCCGGGCCGGACCACTGAAAGTGGGCGAGCACCGTATCGATTAGAACCGTCTGCAAGCCCGGATCAAGGTTGCGCAGTCGTTTCTTAACAGCGTGACAGGACTCAGCGCACCCTCTTGCGGCTGAAGTCTTCCTCTACCCGATCCTGGTAGAAACTGGCTATGGTCGGAGCGGCCATCATTCGTCGATACACTTCGTGTGACACTCCGCTGTATTGAAATATGGAACCATCATTGTGTTCCACTTCGAGAATGCGTGCCCGCTCATCGTAGCCGACCGAGCGGATCTTGTTTGAATTCACTTTGCGTCGTTCCATCTCAGACTCCTCCATAAAACGTAGCCGAGACCGGCATGAGAAAGTGCCCGCCTGTTCCGGGGACATTCTGGCGCACGTGTTTGCAGCACATGGCTTTGTAACGCACAGGTTGGCAATGCATCAGCAGCGCTGCCGACGAGCCCGCCTACATTGATGCTTCTTCGACGATGGTCTCGAGCAGCGATTCAACCCGTTCAAGCACTGGTCTTTGGCTCGGCGTGGCCAGTGTTGCAGGCATACGCCGGTAGGAAACAAAGGTTGTGTTTGGATCCTCGGGCAAAGTATAGACAGCGATACCGTAGGGGCAAAAAGCAAGCAGCCCCGGGTCGGCCTCAACCATCCGGCGCGAGACCAACGCGCTGCAGAAATGAAGAACCTCTGCTTCACCGAAAACTTCTGTGGTCTCGCCAAGGTCCTTTGCGGTCCGCTTCAGCATTGTTCCAACTCTTGCAGTGTGGTCGACAACCAATCCCTGGCCTTCCACCGCAAATACGACGCGCTCGCGTATCTCCTCGAAGCTACCCTCTATGGCACGAACGACCACCGCCCCGTCGGCGGACACTTCCTGCGCAATGGCTAACAATCCGATAATGGCTGCTATCAGCGTTCTAAACATGGCTATGCAACAAACAAGGCGCTCTCAAAGCTGGTGCGAGACAAGCGTTACACAGAAATAGTCTGCCAGCAACAGCGCGACCAGAGAGCGCCACAAGTTTGCAACGCACCTCTGCATGCGCTCGGCTAAGCAATGCAGGCCAACAGCAGTGAATTGGTACCACTATGAGCTGGCAGCTAATAGCAAGTGCGCTGAGAGCGTCTTTTGGCCAGCGAGACGATCAGGATCTGATCAGACCCGGACGAGATATGGAAGGGAACAATGCTCGCGGCTCAGTGACTGGTATCCATCACGGACGCAGACTGGCCCGCGAGCATTTCATTGGCGCTTAGTTCGGCCGGTTACCTGCCACCGGGAACGGCCAGGCCGCTGGTGCGGAAACTGGCTTTGGCGCCGCTGTAGAAACCGAGGAGGTCT
>CP070643.1:3291693-3373457 GCA_020354125.1 Betaproteobacteria bacterium
GCGCTGGACAAGGAACTGGACCAGTGGCTCAAGTCCACCCCGATTGATCAGTCCCGATTCGATCTGCTCAAGAGCTTCACTGGCATCGGTGACAAAAGTGCAAAGAGCCTGCTCATCGCCCTGCCTGAACTGGGCCGGCTTAACAACAAGCAGATCAGCGCCCTGGCCGGTCTTGCCCCGTTTGCCAGCGACTCGGGCAAGAAGCGCGGTGCGCGCCATATCCGTGGCGGGCGCAGTGTGGTCAGAGCCGCGTTGTACATGCCAGCCATTACCGCCAGGCGCTGCAACCCGGTCATTCGTGCCTTGTATGAACGACTGATCAGTGCTGGAAAGAATCACTACGTGGCCATTACCGCGTGCATGCGCAAGATACTGGTCATCCTCAACGCTATGGTCCGGTCAAATACGCCGTGGCGTTGCCCTCAAACAACTTGACGTTCAACGCAGTTGCTCCGCGGTGAGAGATTTTTGACGCCTGAACAGCCGAAAGTATTCGAACCTGACTCGAACGTTACTTAACCTATGCCGGCCTTCTGGGCGGCGCGATAGTTGGCGGTGTAGCCCTTGTAAACGTCAACGCCAATCGAGAAAAAGCGTGCGTTTTCTTCTGACAGGGGTCGAGACCGGCGCGCCGGGTTGCCGGCCCAGATGGTGCCTGCAGCCACCTCGGTGCCCGGTGCGGTGACGGCTCCGGCGGCAACGACGCCGCCTTTGCGCACGATGGTTCCTTTGCCGACGATGGAGCCCATGCCAATGATGGCTTCGTCCTCGATCTCGCAGGCATGCATACGAACATTGTGTCCCACGGTCACGCGGCGCCCGATGCGCATTGTTTCCCCTCTATCGAGGTGAATTCGCGAACCGTCCTGAATATTGCTCGCTTCGTCAACTTCGACATTTGCGCCTTCAGCGTCGATCTCGACGGAAAACCAGATACTCGAATAAGGCGCCATTTTCAGATTCGCGGCAATTGAGGCCGTGGGCGCAATGTATGTTTCATCGGTTTGAATGGCGTTTACGTTGGTACCGGGGTCGCGGTGAAACTCACCAATTGGTGTTCGGGCGCGAAGAAACTCGGCATTGTCGATGGGCGCCCGATTACGGACTGACTCATGCAATTCGGCCAGCCTTGCAGGCGAGATCTCTTCTACCGGTTTTGCCGGCACGCCGGCATACAACCAGCCGCCTTCAAGTGTTTTGCCAGGCGGTACTACGCTCTCCGCAGCAATGGCTGCACCGGGGCCAACCACTGAGCCATCCATGACCACGGCGTGTTCGCCGAGTACGCAATGGTCTTCGATCGTACAGGCGTGCACCAATGCATAGCGACCGACCGAGACGTGGGTGCCAACGCGTGTGCCGTAAACGCTGTCGGCAATATGCACCGTCGTCGCGTCGCCGAACCAGCACTCCGAACCGATGCGAATGTGCTCGCCATCAGCGCGCAGCGTGGCGAGTTTGCCGAAGTAACAGCCGGCACCGATCTCGGCACGGCCGATGATTGTGACCCAATCCTCCGCCGTGACGTTGGATCCGATCTGCGGTTCAAACTCCAGATAGGGTATGACGTTCATTCAGCTCCTTGTATCTCGTAACACGGCCCGATTAGAACACCGGATTTTCGCGGTAAGTCCCCCAGACCGTCTTCAGTTTCTCGACGATATCACCCATCGACGCGCCTGCCCGAACCAGTTCGATGGTCACCGGCATGATGTTGCGGGTCTCGTCTTTCGCTACTGTAACCAATTCCTCCAGTAGCGCTTGTACTTTTGCCTCGTCGCGTGTTTTGCGCACCTGTTTGAGCCGCTCGATCTGGCGCTCGGCCGTAGTCGGATCGTAGGGGTGGGTTTCGATATCGACTTCCTCGTCCGTCTCGACGTACTTGTTCACGCCAATCACGGGTTTTTGTCCGCTTTGCTTGCGCAATGCTGTTTCGTAGGCGAAGTCGGAAATGTGCTTCTGGAACCAGCCTTCCTCGATCAGCATTATGGTACCGCCGCGTTCTTTCACTTCGTCAAGAATCTCAAAGATCTTATTCTCGTATTCTGTGGTCAGACTTTCGAGGTAATAAGAACCACCGAGTGGATCGATCACGCTGGCAATCCCGGTTTCATCGGCGATGACCTGCTGGGTACGCAGCGCAATCTTCATCGCTTCTTCGGTCGGGATGGCGAACGCCTCGTCCATGCCGTTCGTGTGCAAGCTCTGGGCGCCGCCGAGCACGGCAGCCAGTGCTTGCAGCGTAGTGCGCATGACGTTGACCTTGTATTGTGGTTTGGTCAGCGATGCCGCTGCGGTTTGGCAGTGGAAGCGCAAGCGCATCGATTCCGGTTTCTTCGCACCGAAGCGTTGTTTCATGATCTTGGCCCATACCCGGCGAGCAGCGCGGAACTTGGCGATCTCCTCGAAAAAGTCCGACTGGCAGACAAAGTAAAACGCCAGCCGCGGCGCAAAGATATCGACATCCATGCCGGTTTTCAGCACTTCCTCGACGTAGGTCACGGCGTTGGCCATGGTGAAGGCAACTTCATGAATGGGTGAGGCACCCGCTTCGCTGATGTGATACCCGGAGATGTTGATCGGGTTGTAGCGCTTCATGTTCTCGGCGCAGTAGGTGATGCAGTCGCGGACGATACGAACCGATGGCGCAATCGGATAAATGTATTCTTTTTGCGCCATGTACTCCTTGAGAATGTCAGCCTGGATGGTGCCCGAGAGCTTGTTCAGGTCATTGCCGCGTTGTTGGGCCAGCGCGACGTACATCGCCAGCAGAATCCACGCGGTGGGATTAATGGTCAGCGATACCGAGATATTCTCCAGATCGATGCCGTCGAACAGTGCTTCCATGTCGGCCAGCGTGTCGACTGCCACACCTTCGCGACCGACCTCGCCTTCGCTCATCGCATGATCTGAGTCATAGCCCATCAGGGTCGGCATGTCGAAGTCGGTCGACAGACCAGTCTGGCCTTGCGAGATAAGGTATTTGAAGCGGTTGTTGGTGTCTTCACCTGTGCCGAAGCCGGCAATCTGACGCATGGTCCAGAAGCGGCTGCGGTACATGGTTGGGTAGGGGCCACGGGTGAACGGGTATTGACCCGGCAGACCGATGTCTTCAAGTGGTGTATCGGCGATATCGAGCGCTGTGTAAGTGCGCTTGACCGGAAAACCACCGAGCGTCTCGAATTGTTCCTCGCGCTCCGGCTGCCTTCTCAGGAAGCTATCAACCTCGTTCTTTTCCCACAGCTCCAGTTGTTCCTGTAACGCTGCGACTTGTTTCGGATCAGTTGGTGCGTTCATGTTCACCCCTACAAAGCAATATTGCTCATCAATTCATCAGAGGCCGCGAAAGGATCGAGCTCGCGCCTCGAAATGCGTTCGACCATGGCCGTCACACGCTCACTGGTCGAGGTAAAGAAGCGTCCGCGCAGCAGGTCTTCCGCAGTCTTGAAAGTGCGGTACTCGGCGATCCGGCGCAGCCGTTCCGGCCCGAGTGCGGTGGAGCGGTGAGCGTCACGGTGGCGGTCAATCGTCTCGAGCAATTTGCCAATGCCTTCACCTGTCTCCGAGCTGGTTCCGACCACGGGCACTTGCCACAGCGGTTTGTCGTCCTTGTTCTTGATCGAAACATTGATACCCATCGCCAGCATGGTCTTGAGATCGGTAATCGTACGATTGGCATCCGAACGGTCACACTTGCTCACAACGTGTATATCGGCGATTTCCAGGATCCCGGCTTTGATTGCCTGTACGTCGTCACCCAGTCCCGGTGCGGAGACGACCAGTACGCTGTGGGATGCGCGAGCAATCTCAACCTCGTCTTGCCCGACACCGACGGTTTCAATAATGATCAGATCAAAACCAGCTGCATCGAGGATGTCGACCGCTGCCAACGCAGAGCGCGCCAGCCCGCCGGTGGAGCCACGCGTGGCCATGCTACGAATATAGACGCCGTCGTCCATAGCCAGGTTAGTCATGCGGATTCGATCGCCCAGTATCGAACCACCAGAGAATGGGCTCGACGGATCAATCGCAATAACGCCGACTCTGCGACCGTCTTCTCGGATCGCTGCCACCAGTTTGCTAACCAGGGTCGATTTGCCACTACCCGGCACGCCGGTCAAGCCAACAATGTGTGCCTTGCCTGCGGCCTTGTAGATTTCGCCGAGTGCGGACCGCACTTCGCCGGAGCCGGCCTCAGCGCGCGACATCAGGCGCCCGGCAGCGCGCAGGTCGCCCTTGATCAGACGCTCGAACAACTCCATGGATGGTACTGGCACCGTGACTACCCGCTGTGCAGTTTCTGATTCAGTTCGCGGAAAACTTCGCGATCGTCCACCACGCGGCGCGCCTTGAAGTCAGTGCGCGGAATCGATCGTGGCTCGACCAGTTCGATGGCGGTTCGCAGGGCCAGCGTTTTCAGTATCCGCCGGCCGACCTCGTCCTTAAACTTCTGCGCGCGTGTGGCGTCGGCATGCGCATCGGGACTAGGCTCGACGCGCAGCAACAGCTCGTCCATCGCACCGTCGCGCGTGATGTGGATGCGGTGTTCGCCGCCGTAGTCGGGAATTTCATTCAACACTGAGTCGATCTCGCTCGGATAGACGTTTTCGCCTCGAATCGTGAACATGTCATCGATCCGCCCGAATACGCCGAGCGGCAAGCGCGGGTAGGTGCGCCCGCATGGATTTGGCTCATTCTCCCAAATGGTCAGGTCACCCGAAACCAGCCGGATCATCGGTTGCGAAGTTCTTTCCAGATGCGTGTAAACGGGCGTTCCGCGCGAACCATATGGCACGCGGCGGAAAGTCGCCGGGTCGCAGACTTCGGTATAGACCATGTCTTGCCAGAGCAACATGCCTGGTGACGATTCCAGTGTGCCGGCGGCATTCATCCACGGCGTCATTTCGGCCATTGATCCAGCATCAAACACCTTTGCGCCAAATGCTGCCTCAAGCTTCTCGATCACGGACGGAATCGAGGCGCCTGGCTCGCCGGAAAAAATCAATTGTCTCAATCCGAAGTCACGCGCTTCGAGTCCTTCCTTGATTGCAGTTTCAGCGAGATGCAGTGCGTAAGTGGGCGTGCCATAGAACGCAGTCGGTCTTACCTGTGACATCCAACTCACGGCCCGGGCACTCATACCACTGGCGCCCGCGCCGAACGGAAATGATGTTGCGCCGAGCCGCTCGGTACCGGCCAGAGCGCCCCAGCTACCAAGATAAAGACTGAAAATGGCTGCCAGGAATACAGTGTCGCCGGGACGGACCCCCATGCCCCACATGACTCGCGCCTGTGCGTTGGCGATCGCGTCCCAGTCATTGCGGCCGATGGCGAACGCGGTTGGACGACCGGTTGTGCCCGACGTGCCGTGCACGTGATACACGTCTTCCCTGGGGATACACAGGTAGTCCCCGAAAGGTGGGTTGTCCGCCTGCGACGCGCGTAGGTCGGGCTTCTTGATAACCGGTACTTTCTCCTCGAAGTCCTCCAGTGATTTCAGCTGATCCGGATGGAAACCGGCCTCGTCCCAATTGCGTTTGTAGAACGGCGCGTGCTTGTAGGCGTAAGTGCATACTTCCTGCAAGCGCTTTACGATCGCTGCGTCCCGGTCACCAGCTGGCATCGTCTCACGCACCGGAAACCAGTAGCGGCTGGATGGATCAGGGCGATAGCTGCGGTCGTAACGTGGTGGAAACGTCCAGTCTTCCATTTCCATAGATCCGATCTCCCGTTAGCGGGGACCGCGCTCCTCGACGAGACGCTCGAGTGTCTCGACGATTTGCTTCGGAGGCGTGTCCTGCAACAGCAGTTCCTTTACGCCCATTTCTTTCAAAGGCGCGACGTCCTCGTCAGGCACAACGCCGCCGACTACAACGATGGTGTCTTCGGCGTCCTGCTCCTTGAGTAGCTTCATGATCTTCGGACAAATGGTCATGTGCGCGCCGGACAACAGGCTGATGCCGAGAACATCGACATCTTCCTGGACTGCAGAGTGCACCACTTCTTCCGGGGTGCGATGCAGCCCTGTGTAGATGACGTCCATGCCGGCGTCGCGCAATGTGCGTGCGACGACTTTGACGCCACGATCGTGGCCGTCCAACCCGACTTTGGCGAGTAGCACGCGGATAGGTGAGCTCATGTTGTGCTCCTATGATCGAACTTCTGTTGTCTGTATGTAAGTCTTTGCTTCGCTGTGAAGCGACGCCAGATGGAGTTCATGGCTTAACCGTGGCTTTGTGATGTGCCATTGGCGACCATGGCTGGAATCAGGGATTTGCGTGCCTTTGCGCGCAGTGGGCCGTTCGAAGCAAGGCTTTGTATACAGAATACAAAACTTGCGGTTCGGCATCAAGCCCTGCATACCTGCGGTCCAGTGCCCGCGCATGATGGACAATATGGCTATGGATGCGAGCAAAGAGCAGGAAGCGGCGATTGAGCGCATGGTGCGCGTTTTTTACGAAAGGGCGCTGGCGAACGAGACACTGGGGCCAATTTTTCGCGACGCGATCCATGACTGGGAGCCCCACATAAAAACGGTCAGCGACTTCTGGTCTGGTGTGGTTCATGGCACTGGACGCTACCAGGGCAATGCCTACGCGCCGCACATTAAATTGAAATTCGAAGCCGAAGCCTTCGACGATTGGCTCGCAGTGTTTCAAAGTGCGGCAAGTGATGAGCTGGCCCCAAAGGATGCCAAGGAAGCGATCCGTGTTGCTCACCACATGGCGGGCAGTTTCAAGGCGGGACTATTTCCGTTCACTGACAAGGACGGGAGGCCGTCGAGAACGCCGCCGGCCTGAGCAGTGTGCAGCCCAAGGGTGGTTAGCGCCGGTTTGCTGAAAGGCGGCCTCGTTGTGCTATCGGAAAAGCTGATTGGCGGGCCCGGCGCGCTAACTGCAGGCGGTGATGGTGTACGGCTTTCTGAACAGTGTCCTTCCAACGCCGCGAGACGATTTTTCCTTTACCGGGATGTTGTACTCCAGCCCAGTCTCGACGGTTTCGGTCTTCCAGGTGCAATTGCGACCATCCGCTACGCATCGCCGCTGGGTAAAAGTCCGGTCAGTGAACAGAAAATCGTTGCCCATCGAAACACTATTGTCCACCCGCCCCGACGTGGGACGGCTGCGAAGGGCGACTTTTTCCTTGGTGCGAAAAGTGTTCTCGTCGGCCAGGCAGACATCAGTGACGGGAATCGAATAGGTGCGCTCGCCTGATTGAAAGGCAATCTCGGGAATTCTTACATCAATATCTCGCGCTGCCCTGATTTCATCCCACGAGCTGTCGGCGTTCAGTCGAGCAGCAGTTGCGACGGATGCGAGCGAGAGAGCGGCAAGAAGAAAAATGAATCGCAACATGCATTCACCTCTAAAACGGATTCCAAAAAACATCATCGCTCAGTCATCAACGACAGCTATTGACGCGAATCAACTCGAGCACATGCTCTGCTATGACACTAAGATGGCGGCCACATTAATTCAGGTGCAATCTGCTTTCCGATTCTTCTGACTAGCCGCCACCGATACGGGTAGACATGCTAACCAGGCGATGGTTCAGCAAGGTATTGGCTGCGAAGACGCGGTATATACGCGCGTGCTGTGTTGAAGGGATGCAGGCAAACAGCTCTTATACAAGCTGCGGAGGTGAGGATGAAAGGCGAAGCTCTTGCTCCGCCTGCCAAAGCGTTGAAGTTGGAGATGCTTCCTAAATGGCGTACTTCTTCACCGCCGCTTCGTCCCATGCGATACCGTTTCCAGGACGATCGGGAACGATAATCTTGCTGTCCTTGATTTCGAAGGGCTCAGCAAGGATTGGGTTACCCCAGTCGCGTGATTCGATCCAGTCGGCCGTTTCGTTGGCGCGCAACAGGTGTGCGGATACCTCGGGATAAAGATGGCTCGATAACGGCAAACCGGCGGCGCCGGCAATCGCGGCCGAGCGCATCCATCCGGTAACACCGCCGATGCGCATCAAGTCAGGCATATACATGTCGGCCGCATGGGCAACAACTGCCTTGTAAAACTCGCGCGGACCATAGATGTTCTCGCCGATCTGTATCGGTGTTTTTACTTCGCGCGCGAGTTGCGCGCATGCTTCGATGTTGTCGTAAACGATCGGCTCTTCAAACCAGTAAAGGCCCTGATCGTCGAGTCCGTGCAAGCGCAACAGCGCTTCACCGAACGGCAGACATTGGTTGAAGTCCGTCATGATGTGCACGTCTTCACCGACCGCTTCGCGCACATTGGCGATCGCCTGAATATCGTCCTTGATCGATGGCCGCCCGAGCCGAAGCTTGACACCAGCGTAGTCGCCCTCGGCGACCAAAGCAGCGGCTTCATCGCCCAGTTTCTCCAGCGGAATTCGCCACAGGCCATTGGTGTTGTAGGCGCGTAATGGGCCCGGGCTTCCTCCGAGCAGCGTTGCGAGCGGCATGTTCGCAGCTTTTGCCAAGGCATCCCAGATCGCCATGTCCAATCCCGCCATGGCGATTAGCGTGA
The DNA here is from genome assembly GCA_020354125.1 of Betaproteobacteria bacterium. Taxonomy (GTDB): domain Bacteria; phylum Pseudomonadota; class Gammaproteobacteria; order Burkholderiales; family Eutrophovitaceae; genus SG8-40. The sequence goes on from CP070643.1 coordinate 3,300,189, forward strand.
TGCCCTCGCGCCCGACAGTGTGTAGCGAGCGCATGCTCGCATCGTAGATGTCCAGCGGGGCGAGCTGCTGACCCTTGAATAGATCTCCAAGGTCTTCAATCGAGTGTTTGATCGCGGCAATGGAACGAGGGCGGTACGGCTCGAGATAGGCACTCCCGACGATGCCTTCCTTGGTGCGAACGTCGACCAGTACCAGTGCCCACTCCTTGAACGTGCCGACCGCTGCCACAATCGGGCGCTTCAAAGGTATCGATACGGCGCGGACCTGGACGCTTTCCAGTGTTAGTGTTTGTGTCATTGTTACTCCTCCGATTGGATCTTTTTATTGCGCTCTTCCTGGAGCATCGAAGTTACATGTTTCTGCGATACTTTCCGCCGACTTCGAACAAAGCGTGAGTAATCTGGCCCAGTGAGCAAACGCGCACTGCATCCATCAGCACCTCGAACACATTGCCATCGTCGATGACGGTCTGCTTGAGCCGATCGAGCATCGGACCGCTCTCGGCCTTGTGCGCTTCGTGGAATTCCGATAGCCGCTTGAGCTGTGACTGCTTCTCTTCTTCCGACGAGCGGATCAGATCAACTGTCTCCGGTATCGAATCGCCATGCGGATTGCGGAAGGTATTGACGCCGATGATGGGGTGCGAGCCGTCGTGTTTCTTGTGCTCGTAGTACATCGACTCTTCCTGAATCTTGCCGCGCTGGTAGCCCAGCTCCATGGCGCCGAGTACACCGCCGCGTTCGGATATCGATTCGAATTCTTTCAGTACTGCTTCTTCGACCAGATCAGTCAGTTCCTCGACAATGAAGCTGCCCTGATTGGGGTTCTCGTTCTTCGCTAGTCCCCATTCGCGATTGATGATGAGCTGGATTGCCATTGCACGCCGCACGCTTTCCTCAGTCGGTGTCGTAATCGCTTCATCGTAAGCGTTGGTATGCAGCGAGTTGGCATTGTCATAGGTTGCGATCAGTGCCTGCAGCGTGGTGCGAATGTCGTTGAATGCGATTTCCTGCGCGTGCAACGAACGGCCTGAAGTCTGGCAGTGATACTTTAGTTTCTGCGAGCGTTCATTGGCACCGTAACGGTTTTTCATTGCGACCGCCCAGATGCGCCGCGCAACGCGGCCGATTACCGTGTACTCGGGGTCCATGCCGTTACTGAAGAAAAAGCTCAGGTTTGGCGCGAAATCGTCGATGTGCATGCCGCGCGCCAGATAAGCTTCGACAAAAGTGAAGCCGTTACTCAGCGTGAACGCCAACTGCGAGATGGGATTGGCACCCGCTTCGGCGATGTGATAACCGGAAATTGACACCGAGTAGAAATTCTTCACGTTGTGATGGGTGAAGTGCTCCTGAATGTCTCCCATCACCTTGAGGCTGAATTCGGTCGAGAAGATGCAGGTGTTCTGGCCCTGATCTTCCTTGAGAATGTCTGCCTGAACGGTGCCGCGCACGGTCTCAAGCGTCCATTCCTTGATTTTCTCTGCTTCGTCTTCGGTCGGTTCGCGGCCGTTGTCTTCGCGGAACTTGTCGAGCTGCTGGTCGATCGTCGTGTTCATGAACATCGCCAGGATGGTCGGTGCCGGACCGTTGATGGTCATTGATACGCTGTTATTGGGTGCGCACAGATCAAACCCCGAGTAAAGCACCTTCATGTCGTCGAGCGTGGCGATCGACACCCCGGAATTGCCAACCTTGCCATAAATGTCCGGGCGCAGATCCGGGTCGAAACCATATAGCGTTACCGAATCAAAAGCGGTTGACAGCCGCTTCGCCGGCATGTCCTTCGAGAGCAGATGGAACCGTTTGTTGGTTCGGAAGGCATCACCTTCTCCCGCAAACATCCGCGTCGGGTCTTCATTCTCCCGTTTGAAGGCGAACACCCCGCCAGTGAACGGGAACGACCCCGGCACGTTTTCCAGCATCATCCACTTCAGTAGCTCGCCGTGATCCTCAAAGCGCGGCAGCGCAACGCGCGGGATGTCGGTACCCGACAAGGATTTGTAGGTGAGCTTGGTGCGAATCTCCTTGTCGCGGATTCTCACCACGTATTCGTCGCCGGCGTAGGCCTTCTGCATGTCCGGCCACATGGCAAGCAGTTTCTTCGCGCCAGCATCGAGTTTGCTGTCGCGTGCATCGGCGAGCACGCTCAGGTTACCGACCTCTTCACCGCACTCGGCGGACAGCATCGCCTTGGCCGCGCGCAACTGTTGGCGTTCACGCGCGATGTGCGCCTGTTCGAGCGCGTGCTGTTTATAGCCGCGCACTGTTGATGCGATGTCGGCAAGATAGCGCGCCCGCTCTGGCGGCACCACACTGGACACTTTGCTCGAAGCGCGCAGCGAAACTTTCTCCAGGCGCCCCTTCTTCAGTTTCAGGCCGTTCGGCTTGAGGGCTTCGACGATGGCCTGATACAAGGCCGTCACGCCATCGTCGTTGAACCTTGAAGCAATGGTGCCGAACACCGGCATCGTGTCGGGAGCCTGCGAGAACAGTTGGTGATTACGTTGATACTGTTTGGATACGTCGCGCAGTGCATCTTCGGCACCACGGCGATCAAACTTGTTGATGGCAACGAAGTCAGCGAAATCGAGCATGTCGATTTTCTCGAGTTGACTGGCAGCGCCGTACTCCGGCGTCATCACATAGAGCGAAGTATCGACGTACGGCACGATCGCTGCGTCGCCCTGTCCAATTCCCGAGGTCTCGACAATGATCAGATCAAAACCAGCACATTTGCACGACGCAATCGCGTCGGGCAGACAGGCAGCGATCTCGCTGCCACCGCCGCGGGTGGCGAGCGAGCGCATATAGATGCGCTCGCCAGACAAGGCATTCATCCGGATCCGGTCACCGAGCAGCGCGCCGCCGGTCTTGCGCCGTGACGGATCGACAGCGATGACGGCGATGTTGAGTCGGTCGGACTGATCGAGGCGGAAGCGGCGGATCAACTCGTCAGTGAGCGAGGATTTGCCTGCGCCCCCGGTGCCGGTGATTCCCAGCACGGGTACCTTGGCGAGCTGTTCAGCTTTTGCCAGCAACGCCTTGTGCAGTTTTTCGGGTAGCGCCGAACCTTCGATCGCGGTAATCATCCGGGCAAGGTCGCGATGAGTCTCGGTAGAGAGATTGTCGAGCGTAGTTGGCAGTTCGGCGCAAAGATCCTGGTTGGCACGCGCCAGCATGTCATCGATCATGCCTTGCAGCCCCATGGTCGCACCATCCTCCGGCGAATAGACGCGGGCTACACCATAGTCATGCAACTCTTTTACTTCTGCCGGAACAATCACGCCGCCCCCGCCACCGAAGACGCGGATATTGTCAGCGCCGCGCTCGCGCAGCAGGTCGATGACATATTTGAAGTACTCGATGTGTCCGCCCTGGTAGGAGCTGACGGCAATGCCATGCACATCCTCTTGTAGGGCCGCGGTGACGATTTCCTCCACCGAACGGTTGTGGCCGAGATGGATGACCTCGGCGCCACTGGCCTGCAGCATGCGGCGGATGATATTGATCGATGCGTCGTGTCCGTCAAACAGGCTGGCAGCCGTCACGAAACGGATTCTTTGGGTCGCACCGTGTTTGGCGGCGGCGGGCTTGAGGCTTAGATCGGTCATTGGCGTGGAGAAAGCGTTTTGTTTTCAGTAGGGTAGGCTCCGCATTGACGGAGCCTTTGCGCGCAAAAGCGCATTATGATTGACGTTTACGTCAACGTAAATCCCGGTCGGACGTTTTTCTCAGGCTGCTCGTACCAGTGTGGAGACGTTGAGCTGGCAAAGCAAGGCTTCACGATCGCGATAGAAAGCTTCGACATTGTCGGCCTTGACGTGACCAAAGCCGCGAACGTGTTCAGGTAGTGACGCGAGCTTCAGAGCGATCTCGCCGTTGTCGGCTGACAGCACCTGCAGGCAATGGTCAATGGTTGACTCGTAGTCGCGGATCAGCTGCCGTTCTGCTTTGCGCTCTTCAGTATGGCCAAACGGGTCGAAGGCGGTTTGGCGCAGCCATTTGAGTCGGGCGAGCAAGGCAAAAACCGGTTTCATCCAGGCGCCGTACTCTGCTTTGACGGGCTGGCCGTTGCTGTCACGCTTGGCGAGGAATGGCGGTGCCAGGTTGTATTTGATACTGAAGTTGCCCTCGAAAGCAGCGCGCAAACGCTTCTCGAATTGTCGGTCGGAATACAGTCGTGCAACCTCATATTCGTCCTTGTATGCCATCAGCTTGAACAGGTTCTTCGCCACCATCTTGGCGAACGAATCATCCAGACCGGCTTTGTCGGAGCTGGCTCGCACTTTCTCGACGATGTCGCGATAGCGCCGGGCATACGCGGCGTTTTGATACGCAGTGAGAAACTCGGCGCGGCGCTCAACCAGCTTGTCCAGCGTCTCTGGCATCGTCACGATCACCGGTTGAGCGGGGGCGACGACTCTTTCAACGGCCTTCAAATCAAACGCGGCGCGACGGCCCCACAAGAATGAATGTTTGTTCGCGTCGACCGCGACACCGTTCAACTCGATTGCGCGTATCAGCGAGTCTTCGGTCAGCGGGATGAGACCTTTCTGGAACGCGAAGCCAAGCATGAACAGATTGGTGGCGATGGAATCACCCATCAGCGCCGTGGCGATGCGTGTGGCATCGACAAAATGAACCTTGCCATCGACTGCCTCTTCCAGCTGGTCACGCACGCGGTCCGTCGGGAAGGTCCAATCTGCGTTTTGCGCGAAATGTCCGGTTGGTTGCTCGTGTGAATTGATGATTGCCACGGTGCGCCCGGCGCGCGTTTTGGCAAGTGCTTCCCAGGCACCTGCGGTGAGCATATCGCAGCCGAGGATGAGGTCAGCCTCTCCAGCGGCAATACGCTGTGCGCGGATGTCTTCTGGGGCTCGTGCAATGCGCACATGCGAGGTGACTGCTGCGTTCTTCTGTGACATTCCGGTCATGTCGAGAGCGGAGGCGCCTTTGCCCTCGAGATGAGTGGCCATGCCGAGCAATGCGCCGACCGTGATGACGCCAGTGCCGCCGATACCGTTAATGAGAATGTTGTATGTCGACGATGTGAGTTGCGGCAACTCAGGTTGCGGCAGGGGGGGAAACGCGGTTTGGTCCGCATTGTTGGATTTTTTTTGCTTTCTGGGCTTTCCGCCATTGACGGTGACGAAGCTCGGGCAAAAGCCTTTGACGCAAGAATAGTCCTGATTGCATGCGGACTGATCGATCATTCGCTTGCGTCCGAACTCAGTCTCCAGTGGCAGAAGTGATACACAGTTGGACTGCACACCACAGTCACCACATCCCTCGCAGACAGCTTCATTAATGAACAGCCGTTTTGTTGGTGTCTCGAGTTCGCCTTTTTTGCGGCGACGGCGTTTTTCGGCAGCACAGGTCTGGTCATAGATCAATACTGAAACGCCGGGCACCTCGCGCAATTCCTTTTGCACTTGATCGAGGCCGCTGCGATCGTATACCGGTACCGTGGACGGCAACCCAGACTCACTGGAATAGCGCGACACATCTTCGCTGACGACGACAATGCGCTTAATACCTTCGCCGGCCAGCTGCTGGGCGATCATTGGTACGGTGAGTGTGCCGTCAATCGGCTGGCCGCCTGTCATGGCGACGGCGTCGTTGTAAAGCAGTTTGTATGTGATATTGACGTTTGCGGCCTGCGCGGCGCGAATTGCCAACAATCCAGAGTGGAAGTAGGTGCCGTCACCGAGATTGGCGAACACATGATTGCGCTTCGAGAACGGTGCTTGTCCGATCCAGCTCGCACCTTCGCCGCCCATATGACAAAACGTCTTGGTGCTATTGGGGTAGATCGCGGTAGCCATGATATGGCAGCCGATTCCACCCAATGCCAAGCTGCCCTGGGGCACTTTGGTCGAGGTGTTGTGAGGGCAGCCCGAGCAATACCATGCCGGACGCGGCGGTGTGTCGACCGTCTTTTGTAGCGCCGCTTCCTTGGCATCGAGAAAGGTCAGACGTGCCTTGATCAAATCACTTTGATGAAAACGTGCAATGCGCGAGGCAATTACGCGCGCAATCTGCGCGATAGAGAAATCCGATTTTGCTGGCAACAGCCACTCGCCACGCGGGGGAACCCATTCGCCTTTGTCGTCAAACTTGCCGATGATGCGTGGCCGAACATCCGGGTCCCAGTTGTACAGCTGCTCCTTGAGCTGGTACTCGACCAGTTGGCGCTTTTCCTCGACCACCAGAATCTCGTCGAGACCGCGTGAAAACTCACGAATGCCGTCGGGTTCAAGCGGCCACGGCATCGATACCTTGAACAAGCGAATACCAATTGTGGCGGCCTGTGACTCGGCGATACCGAGCTCTTCCAGTGCTTCGAGCACATCCATGTACGATTTACCTGACGCGACGATACCGAGCCGGGCGTTGGGAGAATCGATGGTAGTGCGGTTGAGCCGGTTGGCGCGCGAATAGGCGAGCGCGGCGTAGATCTTGTAATCCTGCATCAACGCTTCCTGCTTGCGTGCCTGAACGCGCAGCCCGTCGCTGGACCATTGGCAATTCAGACCTCCTTCCGGCATGTCAAAGTCTTCGGGAAGCAGGATTTCCGGCTTGCCGATGCTGGCATCAATGGTGGCAGACGATTCGACGGTGTCGGCAAGCGCCTTGAATCCGACTGCACAACCAGAAAAGCGCGACATGGCGATGCCGTGCAGCCCCAGTTCCATGTATTCGCTGACATTGCATGGATACAGCACCGGGATCATTGAAGCGGAAAAAAGGTGGTCACTCTGATGCGGCAAGCTGGATGAGTAGGCGCCGTGATCGTCGCCTGCGATAAGTAGTACACCGCCGTGCCTGGCGGTACCGGCAAAATTCATGTGCTTGAATACATCACCACAACGATCAACACCGGGTCCTTTGCCGTACCACATGGCAAACACGCCGTCATAGTCGGAATCGCCGGTGATGTGCAGCTGTTGCGTCCCCCAAACGGCGGTTGCGGCCAGTTCCTCGTTGACGCCGGGCTGGAACTTGATGTGATTGGATTCGAGGAGAGAGCGGGCTTTCCACAAGGTTTTGTCGAGGCCGCCGAGCGGTGAGCCGCGGTATCCGGAAACAAAGCCTGCGGTGTTGAGACCGGCAAGCGCATCGCGCTGGCGCTGCACGAGCATCAGGCGCACCAAAGCCTGAATGCCGGTCAGGTAGACGTGCCCGTCGGTGGACACGTATTTGTCGTCAAGTGTGACGTCGAGCATATTCGACTCCTTTTGGGATTCGATCGGACCGCTTTTAACGGGTCGAAGCCTGCGGGCCGGTAAGCCCAGTGGCTGTGTACTTTTATTAGAGTGTAATAACCGCCCCTAGTTTTCGTAGAAACGATCTTTTTCAAGCAAGATTCGATCGTGCGAGCAACCTGGTGGCATCATCGGGAAACAGTTTTCCTGTGGTTGTACTGCCACGTCGAGGAAGCAGGGACCGTCATGTGCAAGACAGCGCGCAATTGCAGCATCGAGCTCCTGCGGGTCAGTTACGCGTTCGGCGCCCCAGCCAAATCCGCTGGCGATGGCCACGAAATCGGGCAACGCTGCCGTGTAGCTATGGCTGTATCGTGCGCCGTGATCGAATTCCTGCCACTGCCTGACCATGCCCATGTAACCGTTATTTGATAGAACGACTTTGACCGGCGTACCGTGCTGTGTCGCAGTCGACAACTCCTGAATATTCATCAACACCGACGCGTCGCCGCTAACGCAGACGACGGTTTTCTCGGGGTGCGCGATTTGTGCGCCAATTGCCGCCGGAAGTCCGTAGCCCATGGTGCCGGCGCCACCGGATGTCAGCCAGCGGTTGGGGCGATCGAAACACAAATGCTGGGCGGCCCACATTTGATGTTGTCCAACATCGGTTGACACGATGGCATCAGTTTCACTGAGTGCGTTGCGCAGGGAACGCATGAGTTGCTGCGGCACAATGTAATCGTCGCGTGAGGAAAATGACAGGGAATCCTCACTGCGCCATTTCTCGATTGCAGACCACCATTCGTTGAGTGCACCAGCGGGCGGGTCAACTTTTTCAACCTCGGGAATGAGTGCTTGGAGCACCTTCTCACTGTCACCGGCCAGAGCGACATCGACTTTGACCAATTTGTTGATGCTGGTTGGGTCAATGTCGATATGAATCTTCTTTGCACGCGGCGCAAAGCCGGAAAGCTCTCCCGTCACACGATCGTCAAATCGCGCGCCAACGCAAATGATCAAATCGGCGTCGTGCATTGCCAGGTTCGCTTCAAGCGTACCGTGCATTCCAAGCATGCCAAGGAACTGCGGGTCTGAGCCGGGGAAAGCGCCCAAACCCATTAACGTCAGGGTGCAGGGTGCGCCGGTAAGTCGTACTAGTCTGGTGAATGCTTCGCACGCATCTGGTCCGGAATTGATCAACCCGCCACCGCCATAGAACACAGGCCGCTTTGACTCGGCGATCAGTGATGCCGCCTGACGTAGCGCGGACACTGGCGGAAGCGGCGCAGGCGCGGAGACCGGCGATGCTTTCGGTCGACGCTCTCGTTTCGTCGGTGCTGCTTGGAGATCCTTCGGAAAGTCGATCAGAACCGGTCCGGGCCGACCGGAAGTTGCCATGTGAAATGCATCGCGCAACACGTTGTTGATCTCGCCACTGTTGCGAATCTGCGCATTCCATTTGGTGACAGGCCGCGAAATCGCGAGTGCATCGCACTCCTGGAAGGCATTGGTGCCGATCAGTGACGTCGACACCTGGCCGCTAATACAGACAACGGGAATCGAGTCGCAAAGCGCGTCGAGTAACCCAGTGGTGGTGTTGCTCATTCCCGGGCCGGATGTCACCAGCACCACGCCCGGCTTTCCGGTCGTCCGCGCATAACCTTCAGCGGCATGTACTGCTGCTTGCTCGTGGCGGACCAATACGTGGCGCAAGCGGGCATCGGCGAACAATGCATCGTATAGCGGCAGTACGGCGCCGCCCGGATAGCCGAATATCACCTCGACACCGAGCTCTACCAGCGCATCGACCATGATCTTTGCGCCAGGCGCCAACACGCTCTCGGCCGTGTCGGCGGAAGCAGCTACCGTGGAAGAAGGGCAACAAGTGTCCATGGGCACATCTTATTGGTAATGCAGCGGAAAAGGCTCCCTTATTTTCTGGTAATCTGAGCTTGATGAAGAAAAATTTTCTGGTTTTTGGCGAAGGAAGAGAATGAATCTGAGTAAGCATGATCTGGCTATTCTTGCCGTCCTGCGTGAAGATGCGCGTGCTAGCCTGCAGGAAATCAGCTCGCGGGTCGGGCTATCGACGACGCCGTGCTGGAACCGCATCAAGAAAATGGAAGCGGAAGGGGTCATTCAGGGATATACCGTGCGTGTTGATCCCAGCGCCATCGGTTTCACTGAAACGGTGATTGTGCAAGTCACTCTGGATAGCCACACCGAAGAAACGCTGTTTGATTTCGGAAAGCAACTCGAACAGATACCCGAAGTGCTCGAGGCTTACCTGGTATCGGGCGACTACGACTATTACATCCGCATCGCGGTGAAAGATACCCGCGATTATGAGCGGTTGCTGCGTGAGAGCCTTTACCGTATTCCGGGCATCCAGCACAGTAAGTCTGCGTTCGTGTTGCGCACACTGAAAGAAAGTGAGATTCCGTTGCCGGAGTCGCCGCCAGCTAAAGAACGAAACAAATCAAAGAGCTGATGCGTTGGTGTGTCGCCTCGATTGCTACCTAATATATGGAACGGGAAGACACGCCAATGACATCCGCGCCTGCCGATATCGTCGATGCGATCGGAATCCGTCACCAGAAGGTCGTCGGGCGGGCGCGCATCATTAGCGTGGTTCCCAGCATCACCGAGCTGCTGTTTGACCTTGGCCTCGGTAACGAGGTCGTCGGGCGGACCGGTTTCTGTTTTCACCCCAAAGCGAAGGTCAAACAAGTCGCCAAGGTAGGCGGCACCAAGGACTTTGATCTGGAGAAAATTCGTGCCCTCGAACCGACTCACTTGATCGTCAACGTCGACGAGAATCCGCGTGAGTTGGTTGAAGCGGCGGGACAGTTTGTGCCGGATGTGATTGTCACTCATCCGATGGGACCGCTCGACAATATTGCCTTGTATCAACTTTTGGGCGCAGTCTTCCGGCGCGAGAGGGAAGCGCAAGAATTAACGACGTGGTTCGAAGCGGCCTATCAGGAGGCGGTCGATGTGACGTGCAGTCTCCCGCGTGAGCGCGTGCTCTACATCATCTGGAAGAAACCCTGGATGACCATTTCGCGTGACACATATATTGCTCGAACGCTGGCGGCGATTGGCTGGGAGCAGGCGGAAGTCGATAGCCCAGCGCGCTATCCAGAGATTGAAATTCAGTCCTTGTTGAACACGGTTGACCGTGTGCTGCTGTCCAGCGAGCCGTACGCTTTCAGGCCGCGCGACGTTTCCGAGCTTGAGGCGATGGCCGGTGGAACGAGCGGGCCAGAAGTGTCCCTGATTGACGCCGAAATGACCTCCTGGTATGGCAGCCGGGCGATTGCCGGGATGCGGTATCTGGCGCAATTGCGCGGCGATGGAGTTACGCAAGCTTGATCCGATTGCGGTTTTGATCTGCCTCACCAACGTCCAGCGCCGCGGTCAAGTGTGTGCGCACTTTCAGCTAATGCGCATAAAACTAGGGCATTAGATTAAACCGCCGTTTCCGTGGCACTGCAGTCTTGAAAATTCCGGCTAGCCTCGTTTCCAGCAAGGTTGCATTCTGAATTCAGAATACATAAACTCGCGACTCCTGAAATCTGCAGGTCCCCAGCGCGATGCGACGACTCCAACCGCAGCCAACCCTGGCCGACCAGGTCTATGAGGCAATACTTTCTGACATCACTGCCGGCAAGTTTGGCCACGATGCTCGCCTGATCCAGGAGGATCTGGCCGAATCGCTTGGTGTGTCGCGGCAACCGGTACAGCAGGCCCTATTGCTGTTACGTAACCACGGCATCTTGCGCGACGCGCCGGGACGTGGATTGATGGTTGCACCGCTAGAGGCCGAGTTCGTTCGCAATCTCTACGAAGTGCGTGCCGTACTTGACGGACTTGCCAGCGGCAAGGCGGCCGAGCGTGGCCGCGAAATCGCGGAGAAAGACGGGCCATCTCTCATTGCGCGCGGCCGCGCAGCAGTGGCGAGTGGATCAATCTCGAAAATGATCGGCGCCGACATGGATTTTCACTTCTTTCTGTACGCGCTGTCGCACAACCCGATGATCGCTGAAACGAGCTTGCCGCACTGGAGCTATCTGCGCCGCGTCATGGGCGAAGTTCTGTTGCATGGCGAAACACCTGCGGAGATCTGGGACCAGCATGAAGCGATACTGAATGCGGTAATTGCCGGCGATCCGCAGGACGCGGAGCGACTGGCTCGTGACCACATTGCCCGGGCATCAGAAACCCTCACCGCACGTCTGCCGGACGATACGGGTTCTGAATCAATCGCGATCTCGAAGTCGCGTCGCGCAAGAAAGGGCGCTAGCGCATCTACTAAATCACTGGCTTGATAAGAAGACATTGACTATGGACGCCTCGAAATACGGAACCTTGTACCAATCCCTGCAACGGACTGCGGAGAAATTCGGCGATCGGCCGGCCTACGTCGTGCCGCCGTTGGCGGGTCGCACCTATCATCCCGACGGCTGGCAAGTCAGCTGGGCTGAGACCTTGGCCGCTGTTGAAGAGAAGAAACGCATTTATGCGCAAGCGGGTTACGGGCTCGGGCACCGGGTTGCGATCTTGTTCGAACAGCGCCCGGAGTTCTTTTTTCACTATTACGCGCTCAATTCGCTTGGTGTCGGCATTGTCCCGATCAATCCTGATTACCGTGTCGACGAAATCCGCTACGTCGTCGAGCACTCGGAAGCGAGCCTCGCCCTTTGTGTCGATCATCGCTTGAACGAAATGAACGTCGTTGCCGAACAGATCGGAAACGGCCTACCGGTGGTTTCTTTTGACAATTTCCCCGCTGTGTTGCCGTCGCCAAAAACGCCGGCACAATCCGGAACGCCTGGCCCGGAAACCGAGGCGGCGCTGCTCTATACCTCCGGCACTACCGGACGCCCAAAGGGCTGCATCCTGACCAACGAGTACTTCCACACATTCGGTGCCTGTTATCTGTCGCTCGGTGGGCGGCTCGATTTTCGCGAGGGCCGGGAGCGGCTCTACAATCCGTTGCCATTGCATCATGCCAATTGCCTGTCGATATCGGTGCCGGCTATGTTGCTGAACGGGGGGTGTTTGATATTTCCAGATCGTTTCCACGCCAGTACCTGGTGGCAGGATCTGGTCGCTACGCGTGCAACTGCGGTGCAATTTCAGGGGATCATCCCCAATATCTTGCTCAAGCTGCCGGTCTGTGCTCAAGAGCGTGAGCACCAGGTGCGCTTCGCCTTGTGCGCCGGGGTTGAGCCAAGTCAGCACGAAGTGTTCGAAAAGCGCTTCGGATTTCCGGTCGTCGAAATGTGGGCGATGACCGAAACCGGTCGCCTGATCAGCGACAATCACGAACCTCGTTCCATCCATACGCGGGCCTTCGGTCGCCCGAACCCCTGGATCGAAGCACGTGCTGTGGACGAATCGGATCGCGACGTTCCGGCCAATGTCCCGGGTCAACTGATTATTCGCCATAGCGAGGCGACACCACGCAAGGGTTTTTTCTCCGGCTACTTGAAGAACGAGCAGGCGACCGAAGAAGCCTGGCGTAACGGCTGGTTTCACACTGGCGACGCTGTAGTTCGCGATGAGTCAGGGATGTTCTATTTTGTTGATCGGAAGAAGAACATCATTCGCCGTTCTGGCGAAAATATCGCAGCGGCCGAAATTGAAGCCTGCATTACTTCACATGACAAGGTGAAGCAGGTTGCGGTGATTGCCGCGCCCGACGAAGTGCGCGAGGAAGAGGTCATGGCCTGCGTGATCGCCAAGTCACCTGACGACGTGACCGATGCAACGGAGCGCGAAGCGCTCGCCGGCGAGTTGTTCGACTGGTGCTATGAACGCATGGCCTATTTCAAGGCGCCGGGTTGGATACTGTTTGTCGATAGCCTGCCGATGGGTACATCGGCAAAGGTGCAGAAGATCCACATATTCCCGGCGGGAACGGATCCGCGACAACAGCCTGGCGCGATCGATCTGCGCAAGCGTAAGAAGCAAAAGCAAACCGCTACCCATTGACTGAACAAGGAACCTTGCCCATGGCTCCATCTCCACTAACCCCGGATACCGCGGCAGGTGTCATCGCCCGCTTCCTCAAAGCCCGCGGCGTTGATCGTATTTTCGCGCTGTGCGGCGGTCACATCATGCCAATGTGGATGCGTGCTGATGCGGAAGGCATCCGCATCATCGACGTGCGTGACGAGCGGGCCGCGGTATACATGGCACACGCACACAGTGAATTGACCGGACAACTCGGCGTGGCGCTGGTGACAGCGGGACCGGGCGTCACCAATGCGATGACCGGTATCGCCAACGCACACGTTGCGCGCGCACCGGTGCTGGTTCTGTCGGGATTGCCGCCGCGACCGCAGGAAAACCGCGGCGCCTTGCAAGACATTGACCACACTGATCTGGTGAGCTCGATTACCCGCTACGCGCGCACCGTGCGTGAAGCATCACTTGTGCTTCAGGAACTCGATGAGGCAGTGTCGCGCGCGTTTGGTCAAGGCGGTGAGCCAGGTCCGGTTTATCTGGATTTCCCAACCGACACGTTGCGCGCCGAAGTGCCCAAGGCGCTGCAGATGCAAGAGCACTTCGAAGCGAAAGCGCGGAGACCATTGCTACCTGACGATGATGATGTAGCGGCTGCCGTGGACTTGCTTTGGTCAGCAAAAAAGCCACTCGTGATCAGCGGCCGCGGCGCACGCGGCGCCGCTTCCGAACTGGGCGCTTTTCTCGATGCGCTCGGTGCGGTTTATCTCGACACTGGCGAGAGCAAGGGCGTCATCTCCGACGATCACCCGAGCGTGGTCGCGGCCATGCGTGGCAAGGTCATGACTGAGGCGGATGTTGTGCTAACAGTCGGGCGGCGTCTCGACTTCCAGCTTGCCTACGGCTCGCCGGCGGTATTCGGTGAGGCGAAGTTCGTGCGCATTGGTGACGTGCCTTCGGAAATGCGTGACAACCGGCGTGGCACTGTGGAGTTGTTTGCTGAGCCGGCGGCTGCACTCGCAGCAATTGTGCGTGCCGCAGGTGGCCGCAAGCCTGCCGTTGATCGTGCTTGGGCCGACGGCTTGCGCCAAAAGCATGAAGAGCGTGCGCGCAAGCTGCAAGAAACAATGAAAACGGCGCCGTCGGACTCCGAGGGGCGCATTCATCCGAACCGGGTGCTGGCGGAACTGCAAGCGCAATTGAAGCCGGACGCGGTGGTCGTTGCAGACGGCGGCGATTTTCTCAGCTTTGCTCGCATCGGACTGAGTTCGTCGACCTATCTCGATCCCGGTTCGCTCGGTTGTATTGGTATCGGTACGGCCTTCGGTATTGCCGCCAGCCTGGCACGGCCGGACAAGCAGGTAGTCGTGGCAACCGGTGACGGTGCGTTTGGCTTCAATGCGATGGAGATTGACACCGCTGTACGTCATAACGCTCCGGTACTGGTTGTTGTAGCCAACAATGGCGCCTGGCAAATCGAGGTGCACGATCAGACCGATACCCACGGCAAGGTGGTAGGCACGCGGTTGCAGTTCTCCGATTACGCAGCTATGGCACGTGCCTTCGGTATGCACGCAGAGCGGGTAGAAAAGCACGAAGATCTGGCGGGGGCGATCGATCGGGCGATGGCAAACAGGCCAGCACTGCTCGATGTTGTCGTCTCGCCGGAAGTGCGTTCATCGGATGCCAAGACCGGCCTTGCCTGGGTGCCCGATTTGCAGCCGCTGGCGGCGTGGGACGAGGCCGAGCGCCAATGGCGTGAGAAGGCGAGTTAGGTAAACGATTAACAGTCTCCCTTTTTGGAAAAGCTACTGCGCAACCCGATTGCTGTGTCGTGTGCTTGCTACGCTTTTCGAAACTGCAAGAAAGGTGAGACCACTAACAATCTGAAGAAGTAAAACTCGAGAGGTATTTATGTTCCGAAAAAATAGCGTCATGTTTGCCGGTTTCCTCGTTTTGGGCGTATCGGCAGTCTCGGTCTCTTCATTTGTGTCCGCCGATAATGGCGAAGTCGATTTGCTGGCGCGAGCGCAGTCGGTATTCAAGCCATTACCCAAGACGGCGGAAACGTCCGAACGACCTGTCACCCAGGCGCGCGTCGAGTTGGGACGGGCATTGTTTTTTGAGACACGCGTGTCCACTGACGGCAAACAAAGTTGCGCACAGTGCCACCAACCGATGTTTTACGGCACCGACGCACTCGCCGAATCGGTCGGTAATCAAGGCAAGCGTATCCCTCGTAACGTTCCTTCGGTGCTGAACACCGCCCTGCAGTTCGCCCAGCACTACGGTGGCAACCGTGTTGACGTTGAAGAGCAGGCGGTCAAAGCGCTACCGTCCGGCCTGGCGTACGGCAATGCCGATCTGGCCAGCGCAGAACAGAAGCTACGTGCTATTCCCGGCTACCGTGCCATGTTCGAGAAAGCGTTCCCGGGTCAGTCGGAGCCGGTCACCGCAGAGAACTGGGGGTTGGCGATCGGTGCTTATGAGCGCACCTTGCTGACACCAGCGCCGTTCGACAACTACCTCAAAGGCAACAGCTCAGCAATTAGCAGAAAAGCGAAACGCGGACTCGACAAGTTCATGAGCTATGGATGCTCGGGCTGCCACAGCGGTGTCGTACTTGGTGGACAGATGTTTCAGAAATTCGGCATTACCCAGAACTACTGGGAGCTGACCGGCAGCACTGAAAAGGAGCTGTTGAAAGGGAGGGACAAAGGCCGATTCCACGACACGAAAGACGAGACCGACGCCTTCATGTTCAAAGTTCAGCAATTGCGCAATGTCGCGGTAACGCCGCCTTACTTCCACGATGGTTCGGTCGAGACGCTGCCCGAAGCGGTGCGCATCATGGCGAAGCTGCAGTTGGGCCGCGACCTCAGTGACGCCGATGTTTCGGACATCGTCGCTTTTCTGGATACGTTGACCGGCGAAATGCCCGAGCACTTTGTTAATGCGCCGGTGCTACCAATCGCGCCATTCATCAACTAGCGCGTCTTTGCAAGAACCCCGCTTGATGCAGTATCGCGAGAACGGGCTCGCAGAAAATAATCGGCCCTGCCAATTGGCGGGGCCGATTATTTGACTTCTGTCGGGCGCCAGTACCTCAGACTGCACCTCACGCTGTCTTACGTGCCCATTGCTCCAGTGCGTCGGCGTCGCCGGCGTCTTTTGCGCCCGCTGATGAATGCCTGCGGAATTGGTTGAGCGCGCCCTGTGCGCTGTAGCTGGAACGAGTCTGAGGCAACTATTTGACCCGCTTGCTTCTCGGGTAATTCCACTCAAAGTAGATGTCGTCCCGCCGTGCATTAATACGCAACAGGTAAAACCCTTCGATGATATGGGCGTAACGAACTGGTCCGAAATCGATAGTCTCAAAACCCAGCCGATGGCAAATATCAGCCACAAGTGACTTGGCGTCAGGGTCGTTCCCGGCAATGGGAACAGTAATAGGGTGGTTCACCAAGCCAGGGTCGGCCATGGTGTCGGCGCTGAAAGTACTAAAGGCTTTTACGACCTTGGACCGGGGCGCGAGGGCCTGCATACGTTCGGCGTTGGAAACGTGGGTGGGATAGTCTGCCAAGCCCTCCTCGGTAATTACACGCGGATTAACCGGATCGATAATGATCTTGCCGGACAGGTCGCCCAGATTGATCAGCACATCTTCCGCAGCTGTCCAGGGCACTGCCAAAAGAACGATGTTCGCCATTTGGGCCGCTTTGGATGGCGTGGTTGCGGTGGCGTCATTCGATGTTGCGGCGACCAGCGCCCGCACGTCCTCGCGCCCGGGTGTGCGCGAGCCGTAAACAACCGTGTAGCCGATTTCCGCAAAGCGAGGCCCCAAAGCGCTACCGACCGAGCCTGTCCCAATCACTGCAATGGTTTCTGCGCTTGAACTGGTTTGTGCTCCAAAGCCAAAGCAAACAGCAAGAACAATGGGGAATAATCTGCGGAAATTCATGTTTTCCTACCTCATGCGCTTTTGGATGGTGACAATTGTTTTCCGTCTGGACGCACGATTCTATAGAACTTTCTCGTTTCGGAGCGGTGGTGATGCGCATCATTGCGCGTGCCTGGAAGACCTGGTCGTGATCTTGGTGATCCTCGAGCATCACGGCTGCCGACCGGCCGGACGCTGCTTGCGCCGCCGTGTTTCCTGTAGTGTTGTGAAGATGATGGCGCCGTGATCATAGACAGTTCGCTGGAACTTGGCGCGGCTTTGCGTGCCTGAAAAATCTCGGTCGCGCCGCACTTTTTCACAAACGGTAGGCAGGTTGTTGGGCCGCTCGGCGCGGTCCGCATGCCAATAGCGATTTGGTCTGATATGGTCTGCAACTTGACGAAAGCTATGGGTGTTTTAGGGAATGTAGTGATGAAGAGTACAAGCAGAATTGCACTGATATCGATACTTGTTTTGGGTCTTGCCGCCTGCGTCACACCGGACGCGGAGAAGGGCCGTAAAGTCGATGCGTCCGGCAAGGAAGACATAGATCTCGATGCCGTGCCGGCGGAGGTCCTTGCAGCGGCAATGGCATCGCAGCCCGAACTGGATTTGAGCGAAGCGGAATACGAAACGCGGGACGGCAACGAATACTACGATGTCGGGGGCACAATGCCGGACGGTAGCGAGTTAGAACTCGACATCACGAGAATCGACGGTGTCTGGACTGTTGTGGAAACGCAGCGCGATATTGAAATCGAGGCAACGCCCGAGTCAGTTGCCAACGCGCTCCATGGCAAGGTCCCCGGCTGGAGCCCTGATCGA
Organism: Betaproteobacteria bacterium; assembly: GCA_020354125.1. Classification (GTDB taxonomy): domain Bacteria; phylum Pseudomonadota; class Gammaproteobacteria; order Burkholderiales; family Eutrophovitaceae; genus SG8-40. The sequence goes on from CP070643.1 coordinate 3,318,138, forward strand.
ATCATTGAAAGTGATCAGGGGGATGGCGTAGTTATCTATGAGTTCTTTGGCAAAGATGCTGATGACCAGGAAACAAAGATCGAAGTTAAATTTGAGGGCGGTCAGGCGGAAGTTTTGGTCGACGAGTGGTTGCACTAGATGAGTCGAGGATTGATCGGTTTAACCGCGGTTCTTGTATTGAAACACCATAAACAGAGGCATCGAGTGCGGGTAGTCAAAGCCAACCCGGGTCTCGCGGACACTTTATTGGGGAGCGATAATTAAAAGGTGCCGATGCCCGGCCATCAGGCCGGGCATCGCACACAGTGTGTGCCTCAAGCCGATAAACAGCTCACGCTGCTTTGCGCGCCCACTGATCGAGTGTTTCGGCGTCGCCGATGTGCTGCCCGTTGATGAACACCTGCGGCACAGTCTGCTGACCGGTCACCGCACCAATGACCTTGCTTCGAATCTGGTGTGTGAGGGGGATCTCGACGTATTCATAACCCAATTCAGTCAACTTCGCCTTCGCCCTGGCGCAGAAGCCGCAACCTTCGCGCGTGAAGATGGCGACCTGATCGGGCTTTTTCGCCTGCGGGTTGATGAAATCGAGCATGGTGTCGGCGTCAGACACTTCGAACGGGTCGCCCTCTTTCTCTGGCTCGATGAACTGTTTGACGATGATGCCGTCCTTGACCAGCATCGAGTAACGCCACGAGCGCTTGCCGAAACCGAGGTCGGACTTGTCGACCAGCATGCCGATCTGTTCGGTGAATTCGCCGTTGCCATCGGGGATCAGTCGCACGTTCTGCGACTCCTGGTCCTTGGCCCACTCATTCATGACAAAGGTGTCGTTGACCGAGACACAGACGATCTCATCGACACCGTTAGCAAAAAACGCCGGCGCCAACTCGTTGTAGCGCGGCAGGTGGGTCGAAGAGCAAGTCGGTGTAAACGCGCCGGGCAGCGAAAACACCACGACAGTTTTGCTGGCAAAAATCTCTTTGCTGGTCACGGTCTTCCATTCATCATCTTCGCGAATGCGAAACGACACCTCAGGTATTGGACGGCCTTCACTATTGGGTAACGACATGTTTAATCTCCTGTTTGATGGGTGGATAAGGCAAATTCAAGCCTGATGAAATGAATTATCCTGAACCACCATTAATCAATCCAACGAGTTATTTTTGTCATTTTGATCCAAGAATCCGATCAGTAAGCGTCCTGGACTGCGTCGCTTTGCTGACCTTGGCGTCGCGATTTCGCGTTATTGCCGATTCTTCTTCGTTTCAGATGCTCGCAGCCACGAAGGAGAACACAGGTTCGTACTACCTGCGCGCAACAAGCGCGCGCAGGTTACTGAAGCTGGGGAGCGTTCTCGAATATGCCGTTAACCGGCGCTGCTTTTCGCGTTCTTCTTGGGTTTGGCCGCTCTCTCAGGTTTCGCTGCGGTTCGCTTTCGCGCCGCCGGCTTTTCGGTGGACGGTTCCTCGACTTTCGGAGTTGCGCCGGCAGTGGTTTCTGTGTGGGTGTCCAGCCTGAAACTGGCATAGCTTCCCGGCGCGTCTTCCAGCGCTTTCAGCCCGGCATCACCCGGTTTGCGCGCTGGTACCTTCTTGCCGCCAAACTCGGCAATCCAGTCAAGCCAGTCGTTCCACCAGGAACCCGGGTTTTTCTCGGCGGCTTCCAGCCAGCCGTCAGCGTCATCGGCGAGAGACGGATTGGTCCAATACCAGTACTTGTTCGATTTTGGCGGGTTCACAATGCCGGCGATATGCCCGGACCCCCCGAGTACGAACTTGACGGGTCCCTTGAATAACTTGGCGCCTGCGTAAGTCGACTTCCACGGCGCGATGTGGTCCTCCAACGTAGAGATGAAGTAGCTTGGCGTTTCCACCTGCGACAAGTCAATCGCCTCACCCGCCAGCGAAATGCCTCCGGGTTCGCGCAACTCGTTGCGGATGTACATGTGACGCAGATAGAACGTATGCATGCGCGCCGGCATGCGGGTGGCATCCGAATTCCAGTACAGCAAGTCGAACGGCATCGGTTCACGGCCAAGCAAATAATTGTTAACCACGAACGACCAGACCAGGTCATTGGCGCGCAGCAAATTGAAAGTCGACGCCATTTCCGAACCTTCGAGGAAACCGCGTTGCTGCATTTTCTTCTCGAGGTTGGCAAGCACGCCCTCATCAACGAATACACCCAGTTCCCCGGGTTCTTCGAAATCAATCATGGTCGTGAAGAAGGTCGCACTCTTGACGCGGTCAGCTTGGCCGCGTGACCTCAACCAACCCAGTGCGGTTGCGGCCAGAGTGCCACCGAGGCAGTAACCGATCAGGTTGATCGATTCTTCGCCGGTTGCTTTCTTGACGGCGTCCATTGCTGCCAAAGGCCCTTCGATCAGGTAGTCGTCGAAGGTCTTTTCCGCCAGCTTCTCGTCGGGATTGACCCAGGAAATGACGAACACGGTAATGCCTTGGTCGACGGCCCATTTGATGAACGAGTTGCTTTGGCGTAAGTCGAGTATGTAGTACTTGTTGATCCACGGCGGCACTATCAGCAGTGGCGTGCTGTAGACATCGGGAGTGGTCGGTTCATATTGGATCAGTTGCATCAGTTCCGTCTGGAACACAACTTTGCCAGGCGTGGTCGCAACGTTCTCGCCCATCTTGAACGCCTTGTTATCGACCATTTTGATGGCCAGTTTGCCCTGGCCGCGATCAATGTCGTTGAGCAGGTTGTTCAGGCCGTCGAGCAAGTTCTTGCCACCGGTTTCGATGGTGGCTTTCAGCACGTCCGGGTTGGTCAGCACAAAGTTGCTGGGCGCCAAAGCGTCGACATACTGCTTGGTGAAGAACTGGACTTTGCGGGCGGTCTGTTGGTCGAGCCCTTCGACTTCGGCAACAGTGTTCTGTACGTCCTCAGCTGCGACGAGGTAGGCCTGCCGGATGTAGTCGAACATCCAGTTATTCCACAAGTCGCTGCGGAAGCGCGGATCCGATTTTTGCTGTGGCGCCAGGGAAGTCGTCTCGGCGCCGGTCACCTGCTTTACCCACGATTGCCAAAGATCGAACTGGCTTTGCCACATCTTCATGCCTGCCTCGGCAAGTTTGTACGGATCTGACATCATGCGTGTCGCCAAATCCGCAAATGCCTTGCTCACGCCAATCTCGTCGGGGTGCTCCTCGTGCAGTTTCCTGGCCTGGTGGGCAAGATGAGTTTTGACGATGCGGTCGCTGCGTAAAGCAATTTCGGCAAGTGTCCGCGCCACCTCGTTGGGCTCGGTTGCTGCTCCTTTATCTGCAGCATCGCTGGATTTTGTTGGTTGGTCTGCCATATTCGTCTTCGCCACGTTGTTGAGTCGGCATACTAAGCGCCAGCTCCGGGTGTGATCGGCACGTCCTCCTGTGCCGGGTGAGCTGTCGGGATCGTGTGAACATTGAGCTTCGGCTGCAGGCCTTGGCTCGGTCTGTCTATTCTATTCCAATATTTGATTGGCAAGCTCCCCGATGGTGCTCGGGGATGCTGAACGAATTAGCTTGTCACAGACAGGTTTCAGAAGCGTGATATCCGCTGCCGCCTATTTGTCGCTTGTTCGGCTGGGTGTTCCGTAACTTCGGAATTTCCTGAGGACCGTATTCATCTCCCGCACAGAGAGAATCTTCGGCTTTCCGATCTGCAGGGCGCGCCAGTATTGTTCGCACAGCGCCTCGACTTCGATTGCCAGTGACAGCGCTTTCTCCAGTTCGGCGCCAGTGGCGATCATTCCATGATTGGCAAGCAGACAGGCCTTGCGATCCGCCAGTGCTTTGAGTGCGTTATTCGACAACTTCTGTGTTCCGAAGGTGGCGTAGGGGGCGCATCGGATGTTGTTACCGCCGGCCACAGCAATCATGTAGTGAAAAGCTGGGACGTCTTTGCACAGGCAAGCGATCGTTGTGGCAAAGCTCGAGTGGGTGTGAACCACTGCTCCAACGTCGCTACGGTTGTGGTAAATATCGTGGTGAAAGCGCCACTCTGAAGAAGGCGCCCACTTTCCGCTTGGCTTTCCCGCCGCGTTGACGAAGACGATGTCCGCCGGCCGGGTGTTCTCATAGCGACGCCCGGATGGCGTGATGAGAAAGCCGGTTTTCCAGCGCGCGCTGACGTTACCGGAAGTTCCGCGATTGATGCCGAGCGAATTCATCGCCAGTGCCGTGCGGATGATGTCCTTGCGCAGCTGCTGCTCAGTCACGATTACTTGCCGGCGATGGAAGCAAGTCCGTCGCGGGTTGCCGGTATCACGCCGAGTTCAGTGATGATGCCGGTAATCAGCTCGGCGGGTGTGACGTCGAAGCCCGGATTTGCCACCTGCATGTCATCGGTTCCAATGGTGACCCGGGCTATTTGCCCATCGCTGTCGAGGCCTTGCACAAAGCGTATCTCGTCGCCACTGCGCTCCTCGATGGGTATTTCACTGAATGCATCATCAATGCTCCAGTCGATCGTCGGGCTAGGTACCGCTGCATAGAACGGAACCGCGGACTGCTTTGCTGCCAGCGCCTTGAGATAGGTGCCGATTTTGTTGCAGACGTGACCGTCGCGGGTGACGCGATCGGCACCGACGATTACCAGATCGACCTGACCTCTTTGCGTCAGGTGTCCACCGGCATTGTCGGTAATCAACGTGTATGGCACGCCGTGGGCGGACAATTCCCAGGCGGTGAGAAATCCCTGGCTTCGAGGCCGCGTTTCGTCGACCCAGACGTGAACCTGTATGCCCTCGTCATGCGCCAGGTAGATCGGCGCAAGTGCCGTTCCGTAATCGACCGTCGCAAGCCAGCCGGCGTTGCAATGGGTCAATATGTTCACGACATCGCGATGTTTGGCGACTTCACGAATCAAAGGTAAGCCATGATCGCCGATTGAACGATTCAGCTCGGTGTCTTCGTCGGCTATGCGCCCTGCTTCGCTCCAGGCGACATCTACCCTCGCCGCTGGATCCAATGAGCCGAGTTGCCTGAGCATGCGGTCCAGAGACCATCGCAGGTTTACCGCTGTTGGGCGCGTGTCAGCGAGAGTGTCGATCGCAGCGGCAAGAGCGTTGTCGCTGGCATCCTTGTGCAACGCCAAAGCGACTCCGTACGCGGCGACCGCGCCGATCAGTGGCGCACCGCGAACCTGCATTGTCTTGATCGCATGTGCCACTTCTTCGCAGGTGCGCAAAGTCAAGGTGCGAAACTCGTAAGGCAGGCTAGTCTGGTCGATAATGCCGACGCTGTCGCCGTCGCGCCAGACGCTTCGATAGCTGACGTCGCCGACTTTCATTGGTTCTTCATGCTGCGCTATTGGGCGAGCACGAATCGGCGCACACCATCGTCGCTTCGGCCTAGGAACTCGAGTTCGGACTGATACCAGAGGTTGTGTAGATGCGCGATCGATTCGCCCATGGCGAAAAAAAGCTGATGGGTGTCGAGCTTGCGGCGAAACAGGATCGGAAGCAAGTCAGCCGCGCAAGTTGGCGATTCGCAGGCAGCGCGAACATCCGCCAGCCGTTCTGCGTGATGCTGGTGCAGCATGTCGACTCTGGTATGCGCGCCTATGAACGGCAGCCCATGGGAAGGCAGCACCAGGGTGTCGGCGGGAAGTTCGGTGAAGCGGTCAATGGATCGCAAAAACAGTTTCAGTGGGTCACCGAGGGGTTCAAACGGCCAGACGCTGACATTGGTGCTGATCTTCGGCAGTAACATGTCTCCCGAGATAAGCACGCCCAACGATGCGCAGTACAGTGCCGAGTGCTCCGGCGCATGTCCGTAACCGGTCATAACGCGCCAGGTATTGCCACCGATGTCGATTTCGTCGCCGTCGAGCAGCCGGATGTACTGATAGGGCGGCTCGGAGATGATGCGGCGATAGCCGTTGCCGCGTCCATCGATTGCCGCGCTGCGTTCCGTATCGAGACCGTGTTCGCGGAACAGGTCGGCGACCGCGCGCGCCGTGTTGCCGGCCTTGTCGTTGTAATTGGTATGGGCGGACAGGTACTCCGACTCGCTGGTCCACATCGGTACATTGAATCGCCGGGTTAGCCAACCGGCGTTGCCCATGTGGTCGGGATGATAGTGAGTGACGATGATCCGCTTCAAAGAACCGGCGATCTCCGGAGCTGAGAGGACGCGATCCCAGTTCTGTCTCGTTTCGTCGTTTGACAATCCGGTGTCGACCGCGGTCCACTGCTCGCCGTCGCGCAGCAGCCACAAATTGATGTGATCAAGCGCGAATGGCAGGTGCATGCGTAGCCAGAACACGCCGTTGGCGACCTCACGTACGGTGCCCGCCTCGGGCACTTGGGGAAACGGGAAGTTAAGCGCTGCGGGCGCGTCGGCCGCCTGCGCGGCAGCGGATTCAGGCATTTTGTCGTGTCAAATGTTTAGTCAGATTGCGCCCAGAAGGGCATAATTCGGATTCTACTTGACGTTTACGTAAACTGTTCCTCAATGGCTGATATTACCTTTACGATCACGGATCTGGCCCGCGAATTTGGCCTGACCACCCGTGCTATCCGTTTTTACGAGGACCAGGGCCTGCTGCACCCGCAGCGGGTTGGTAGAAGCCGTGTCTATGCCAACCGGGATAGAGTGCGCCTGAAACTGACGCTGCGCGGCAAGAGGCTTGGACTGTCGCTGTCGGAGATCCGTGAACTGCTCGATATGTACGACGCTGCCAAAGGTGGCCGGGGACAACTCGAGCGGTTCCTTGAAGTGCTGCAAAAGCGGCGTAGCGCGCTGGAACAGCAGCGCGAGGATATCGAGGCGGTGCTCGGCGAAATCTTGAGTTTCGAGAAGCAGTGCCATGAACTGCTGCAAAAGAAGCGCGAGGCCTCGGCGAAAAAGCAGACCGGTAACAGAGATTCTGAAGCAACAGTATGATTAAAAGAAATAATTTGTATGGCGACCAAACTTTGTTGACGTTTACGTAAACGTCAAATAGAGTCGCTTTTCGCTCAGCTATGTGCACGGCTTTGGCGGGTGCCGGGCATGCCAGAGACAACCGGAGCTTGAGACATGAAACCAGGTGATTCTTTCCTCAAAGAGTTCCCCTCCCTGAATTTCGGCTTGGGAGAGGACATCGACATGTTGCGCGAAGCCGTCAAGGCCTTTGCCTCCGAACAGATCGCGCCGCGGGCAGCGCAGATCGACCGCTCGAACGAGTTTCCGATGGACTTGTGGCGCCAGTTCGGCGATCTGGGTCTGCTCGGAATCACGGTGGAAGAAGAGTACGGCGGTAGCAACATGGGTTATCTGGCCCACGTCGTCGCGGTGGAAGAGATCTCCCGCGCATCGGCCGCGGTAGGTCTGTCTTACGGCGCGCATTCCAACCTTTGCGTCAACCAGATCCGTCGCAACGGCTCGCCTGCGCAGAAGACCAGGTATCTACCGAAGCTCATTTCCGGCTTGCACGTCGGTGCGCTCGCCATGAGCGAACCCAATGCCGGATCTGATGTGGTCAGCATGAAATTGCGTGCCGACAAGCGGGGTGACCGCTACGTACTCAACGGCAACAAGATGTGGATCACCAACGGACCCGACGCGGACGTGCTGGTCATCTACGCCAAGACCGATATTGACGCCGGGCCCCGTGGCATTACCGCGTTCATTGTCGAAAAGGGGTTCAAAGGGTTTTCCACGGCGCAGAAGCTCGACAAGCTCGGAATGCGCGGTTCGAATACCTGCGAGCTGGTGTTCCAGGACTGCGAAATCCCCGAACAGAACGTCCTCGGCGAAGTGAATAAAGGTGTGCACGTGCTGATGAGCGGACTCGATTACGAGCGCGCAGTGCTTGCCGGTGGGCCGCTGGGCTTGATGCAAGCTTGCATGGATGTAGTCCTTCCATACGTGCACGACCGGGTGCAGTTCGGTCAGCCGATTGGCGAGTTTCAGCTCATGCAGGGCAAACTGGCTGATATGTACACCACCATGAATGCCTGCAAAGCGTACGTCTACGCTGTTGGCCGCGCTTGCGACCGTGGGGAAACGACGCGCAAGGACGCCGCTGGCGCAGTTCTTTATGCAGCCGAAAAATCGACTTGGATGGCCGGAGAGGCGATCCAGGCGCTCGGAGGTATGGGATACATTAATGAAACACCAACCGGCCGTCTTTGGCGCGACTCCAAACTGTACGAGATCGGGGCAGGAACGTCCGAGATTCGCCGCTGGTTGATTGGCCGCGAGCTCTTCTCCGAAACCAAGTGATCTCAGGATCTCACCGCGGAGCACGCGAAGGACGCGCAGGGCAATGAAAAGAATGCGCCTTACTGGGGTCGAAAATCATGCAGGTACAGTGAGCGCGGCCGCCTCTGACACGATGGTCGATGGACTTCAATTCGAATCGGTTATTCCTCTGCGCCCTCGGTGTACTCGGCGGTTAGAGAGTTTGTAGTTGCGATGACAACAACAGCTGCGCAAACTCATAACGACCTTGCATTCCTGATTGCCCAGGGAATGCTCGATGGTTTCAATCGCCACTATCGGCTGTTTCGCGAAATAAGCCGGCATGGAAAGACGCTGTTTGAGAAAGGTGATTGGCACGAGCTGCAACGCATCTCGCGCGAGCGCATCGCCTTTTACGATAAGCGCGTCATCGAATGCGAGGAATACCTGCGTCGTCGTTACGATACGGATTCGCTTGATGACGCGATCTGGCAGCAGGTCAAGCTGCATTACATCGGGTTGCTCGCCAGTCACAAGCAACCGGAACTGGCCGAGACGTTCTTCAACTCGGTGAGCTGCCGCATGCTCCATCGCAGCTATTACCACAACGACTTCATATTCGTCCGCCCGACGCTCTCGACCGAGCACATTGGATCGGACCCGCCCGTCTACCGCAGCTACTACCCGGCGAAGTTTGGATTGCGCACCTCGATCAACCAGATCCTGAGCGACTTCGGTTTGCGCAACCCGTTTCGGAATCTCAACCGTGATTTGCGCTCGCTGCTGAGCGCGCTGCGCACGCGGCTGCCGCGGCCATTTCAGCTGGAGGCTAATCACCAGATCCAGTTGTTGTCGTCGCTTTTCTTTCGTAACAAGGGTGCTTACATCATTGGCAAGGTGATTAACGGTGACGCCGAGTACCCTTTTGCCATTCCGATTCTGCGCAATGACGACGGATCGGTTTATGTCGATAGCGTGCTGCTAAGCACAGCAGAGCTTGAAATCCTGTTCGGATTCTCGCGCGCCTATTTTCTGGTGGATATGGAAGTGCCGTCGGGCTACGTGTCTTTTCTCAGCAGCCTGTTGCCGCGCAAGCCGGCCGCCGAGCTATACACGATGCTAGGTTTACAGAAGCACGGAAAGACACTCTTCTACCGCGATTTCCTGCATCATCTGCGCCATTCGAGCGACCAGTTCGGGGTTGCTCCCGGTATTCGCGGATTGGTCATGCTGGTCTTTACCTTGCCGTCATATCCGTACGTGTTCAAGGTGATCAAGGATGAGATCTCACCGCCGAAGGAGATCACCCGGAAACAGGTCAAGGATAAGTACTTGCTGGTCAAACGCCATGACCGTGTCGGGCGCATGGCGGACACCCTCGAGTACACCGACGTGGCGTTGCCGATTGAGCGCTTCGCGCCGGAATTGATTGAAGAACTGCGCGCACTTGCGCCGACTGTGATTGACGAAGACGGCGATACGCTGCTCATTCATCATCTCTATGTCGAGCGCAGGATGACACCGCTGAACATTTACCTGGACCAAGCATTGCCGGCGGAGCTCGAACGCGCCGTCGACGATTACGGGTTGGCCATCAAACAACTCGCGGCGGCGAATATTTTTCCCGGAGACATGCTGTTCAAGAATTTCGGCGTCACTCGCCACGGCCGCGTGGTTTTCTATGACTATGACGAAATCGCTTATATGACCGAGTGCGATTTCCGCCGCATTCCGGAGCCGCGTACTCCGGAACAGGAAATGTCGGCCGAACCCTGGTACCCGATTGGCCCGGGTGACGTTTTCCCGGAAGAGTTCGGGACTTTTCTTCTAAACAATGAAAAAGTACGCGCAAGTTTTAACAAGCATCATGCCGACTTGCTCGGCCCGCAGTTTTGGAACCAGGCCAAGTCACGCATTCTTGCGGGGCACGTGGAGGACGTATTTCCGTATCCGGAGGCACAGCGTTTTCGTAACAGACCGATCCGCGATACCAATTATTCAGAACAACTTCGTCATCAGGAAAATCGAGAACAGGGGTAAACCATGGCAAAAGATCCGGTCGTTATCGTCTCTGCAGTACGCACGCCAATGGGTGGATTGCAGGGTGTACTCAAAGGCTTCGCGGCGCCAGAGCTTGGCGCCAATGCGATCAGGGCGGCGGTCGAACGTGCTTCACTGAAGCCGGAAAAGATCGACGAAGTCATTATGGGTTGCGTCCTGCCGGCCGGTCAGGGGCAAGCACCGGCGCGCCAGGCCTCGCTCGGCGGCGGTCTGCCTATGTCCACCGGTTGTACAACCATTAACAAGATGTGTGGTTCCGGAATGAAAGCGGCGATGTTGGCACATGACCTGTTGGTTGCCGGCACCAATGACATCATGGTTGCCGGCGGCATGGAAAGCATGAGCAATGCGCCGTACCTGTTACCAAAAGCGCGCACCGGCTACCGCATGGGGCACCAGCAAGTACTCGATCACATGTTCTACGACGGTCTGGAGGACGCCTACGACAAGGGTCGGCTGATGGGTACTTTTGCCGAGGACTGCGCAGAGAAATACGGCTTTGCACGCAATCAACAGGACGAGTTTGCAATCTCATCGTTACAGCGCGCGCAGAAGGCAAACGAGAACGGCAGTTTTGCCTGGGAGACTATTCCCATTGCCATCAAGGCCGGCAAGGAAGAACGGTTCGTCGAGCGGGACGAACAGCCGTTCAAGGCCAACTTCGAAAAGATTCCTTTGTTGAAGCCGGCATTTCGTAAGGACGGTACCGTGACTGCAGCCAATTCGAGTTCGATCTCCGATGGGGCAGCGGCACTGGTCATGATGCGCCAATCCACGGCCGGGCAGCTTGGTGCGAAATCGCTGGCGACCGTGATCGGGCATGCCACCCACGCCCAGGAGCCGGGTTTGTTTACCACGGCGCCGGTAGGAGCGATTCGCAAGCTGTTCGACAAGACGGGTTTGAGCACGGACACGGTCGACCTGTTCGAGGTCAACGAAGCCTTTGCAGTTGTGACGATGGCAGCTATGAAAGAACACGCAATTGCGCATGAAAAGGTCAACATCCACGGCGGCGCCTGCGCGCTCGGACATCCGATCGGGGCTTCCGGTGCCCGCATCCTGGTGACGCTAATCGGTGCTTTGCGGGCGAGTGGTGGCCGGCGTGGCGTCGCGTCGCTTTGTATTGGAGGGGGTGAGGCTACGGCTATGGCAATCGAAATGGCCTGACAGTTTGTCGAAAAAGCTACTGCGCCGATTCTTCTTCTTGGGCCGATTGCTATGTCGCGTGCTCGCTTAGTCCTCGCCTGCCAATTTTGGTATGCGTCCTTCGCAGGGTTCTTTCGAAACTGGCGGCTCCTTGCACTCGGGCTGCTCGCCACTCTTTCTCCAACAAACTGCGAATTTGCGGTCACGCGCTGAGATACATTACCGAGCGAGCAATGGCTGAGCCAGTTTCAACAGAACCGAGTACAGAAAAACCGGTCAGGAAAGAACCGATCGAGTTCTATTTCGACTTCTCTTCGCCGTACGGCTACTTCGCGGCGACGCGTATCGGCGCAATAGCGAGGGAGCACGGCCGTGAGGTACTGTGGAAACCGTATCTGCTGGGTGCCGTTTTCAAAGTCACCGGCGGTGCTCCGGTGCCGAGCATCCCGCTCAAGGGGGAGTATCAAAAGCGCGATATGGAACGTGTGTCACGGCTATGGCGGATTCCGTATAAAGAGCCTTCCAGGTTCCCGGTTGGCGGACAAGCGCCGAGCCGTATTGTCTACTGGTTACAGGAGCACCATCCGGACAAGCAGGAGGGCGCTGTACTTGCACTTTTTCACGCCTACTTCGTTGAGGACCGTGATATCTCCACGCCGGAGATTGCTGCTGACGTCGTCGCATCGCTGCATCTGAATCAGGACGAGCTTCTGGCTGCGACACAGGCGCCGGAGATGAAAGAGCGGCTCAGGCAAGAGTGCGATGCAGCGATAAAGAAAGGTGTGTTCGGTTCACCATTCATCATTGTCGATGGCGAACCATTCTGGGGCGCTGACAGGCTGGCGCAGGTTGAAGAGTGGCTTGAAACCGGCGGATTTTGAGAGGACTGAAATGGTACTGAAGAAAGGCTGCAAGCAACTGGTTGCCGAGGCTAACGAGAAGATTCGCACTATTCCCTTGCAGGAAGCGATGAAGCGACATGGGAATCCCGACGTGGTTTTTGTGGATATACGTGATGTGCGCGAGTTGCAACGCGAAGGCATGATTCCTGGTGCAGTACACGCGCCGCGCGGAATGCTCGAGTTCTGGGTCGATCCCGAAAGCCCCTACTACAAGGACATATTCGGCAGTGGCAAGGAGTTCTATTTCTACTGCGCTTCGGCGTGGCGATCGGCACTGGCCACGCTGGCTGTTCAGGAAATGGGCCTTGAGCCTGTTGCTCATATCGAGGGCGGGTTCAGTGGATGGAAGAAAGCCGGTGGACCTGTAGGGGAGAAACCGGAGAAAGCCTCCGCCAAGTAAGCAGTCTTCACGAGATGCCGGTTATTCAAACCAAACTCAACACTCGTTCAGCGGAATTCAAAACTAACCGCGACAGCATGAGTGGTCTGGTCGCCGACTTGCGCGACAAGTTCGCGATTGTCAGTCAGGGCGGACATGAAGCAGCGCGCGCCAAGCACGAGGCACGCGGCAAATTGTTGCCGCGTGAGCGTGTGCGCAAGTTGCTCGACATTGGATCGCCGTTTCTCGAGTTGTCACAGCTTGCTGCCTGGAACATGTATGACAACGCCGTACCTTCGGCGGGGATTATCACCGGCATTGGCCGTGTCTCAGGGCGCGAGTGCGTCATCATCGCCAACGATGCGACCGTCAAAGGCGGTACCTATTATCCGACCACTGTGAAGAAACACTTGCGGGCGCAGGAGATTGCCTGGCAAAACCGCTTGCCCTGTATCTATCTGGTTGATTCCGGCGGCGGCAACTTGCCGAATCAGGACGATATCTTTGCCGATCGCGAACACTTCGGCCGCATATTCTTCAATCAGGCCAATATGTCCGCGGCCGGAATTCCGCAGATCGCCTGTGTGATGGGTTCGTGTACAGCCGGTGGCGCTTACGTGCCGGCGATGTCGGACGAGGCTGTGATCGTCAAGAATCAGGGAACCATTTTTCTTGGCGGCCCGCCGCTGGTCAAGGCGGCGATCGGCGAAGTGGTGAGCGCTGAACAGCTCGGTGGCGCAGACGTGCATGCACGCACCTCAGGCGTGGTCGACCATTACGCACTGAACGACCAGCATGCGCTGGAAATGGTGCGCCGTATTGTCGCGCATCTCAATCTGCGCAAAGTGGTCTCGCTTGACGTACAGACGCCTCGCGAACCGTTGTACGCAACCGAAGAAATGCACGGCGTCATTCCCACCGACAGCCGCAAACCGTACGACGTCAGAGAAGTGATTGCACGCATTGTCGACGGCAGCGAGCTGGATGAATTCAAACCGCTCTACGGAACCACTCTTGTGACCGGGTTCGCGCACATCTTTGGCTACCCGGTCGGTATTGTCGCGAACAATGGCATTCTGTTTTCGGAGTCTGCGCTCAAAGGCGCGCACTTCATCGAGTTGTGCGCGCAACGTGGCATTCCGTTGTTGTTCCTGCAGAACATCACCGGCTTCATGGTCGGCGAGAAGTACGAGTCGGGCGGCATCGCCAAGGATGGCGCGAAGATGGTCACGGCGGTTGCCTGTGCCCAAGTGCCGAAGTTCACTGTCATCATTGGCGGCAGCTTTGGTGCAGGTAATTATGGCATGTGCGGGCGCGCCTATTCGCCTCGCTTCTTGTGGATGTGGCCGAACGCGCGTATCTCGATCATGGGCGGCGAACAAGCGGCGAGCGTGCTTGCCACCGTCAAGCGCGACGGTATGGAGAAAGCTGGCAAAAAGTGGAGCGCGAAAGAAGAGGCAGCTTTCAAGGCGCCGTTACTGGAGCAATACGAGACACAAGGCCATCCCTACTATGCCTCGGCACGGCTGTGGGACGATGGTGTAATCGATCCAGCTGAGACACGCATGGTGCTCGGACTGGGCATTTCCGCCGCCGTCAACGCGCCAATTCGTGAAACACGCTTCGGCGTATTTCGGATGTGAGATAGCTTGAATGCAAGATACCGCATACACCACAGAGGAACACGAAGCGTTACGCGAACAGGTGGCACGCTTTCTCGAGCGCGAAGTCGAGCCGGTTGGTGAGCAATGGGAAGAGCAGGGTTTCACGCCGCGTGAAGTGCTGCGCGAGATGGGCCGGCTCGGCTGGCTCGGGATGATGTATCCGTCCGAGTATGGCGGCGCCGAGGCCGACATTATGACGTCGGTGGTGTTTCAGGAAGCGCTGTCATTGTCGACCTTCGCTGGCTTCGTAGTCACGGTGTTGGTGCACACCGACATGGCATCACCACACCTGGTCAACGCGGGCAGCAAAGCGCAGATCGAGAAGTACCTGCCATCAATCACCGCCGGTGAAGCAATTACCGCGGTTGCCATATCGGAGCCGGACGCCGGATCTGATGTCGCCGGTATTCGCACCCGTGCCCGCCGCGATGGCGACGATTGGGTGATTGATGGCAACAAGATGTTCATTACCAACGGCGTGCATGCCGACCTGTACTTCGTTGCGGCCAGAACTGATCCGGACGCGAAGGGATCACGCGGCATGTCGATGTTCATTGTCGAAAAAGACATGCCGGGTTTTCGTGTTGGACGCGCGTTGAAGAAACAGGGTTGGAATTCGTCGGACACGGCTGAGCTTGTCTTTGATGGCTGTCGGGTGCCCGCCGAGAACCTGCTGGGCGAGGAAAACCAGGGTTTCTACGCGGTGATGAAGAACTTTCAGATTGAACGCATCGCGCTCGGCGCCATGGCCATAGGACACGCGCGTACCGCGTTGCGGTTAACGGCACAGTGGGTCAAACAACGTAAGGCATTTGGCGGTGTGCTGTTCGACAAGCAGGTGATCCGCCAGCGGCTGGCGATGCTGGACGCCAAGACACAGGCGGCGCGGGCGTTTCTGTATCACTGCGCATGGCTTGTCTCGCAGCAGCGCGAGTGTGTTCGCGAAGTGTCGATGCTCAAGGCGCTGACCGGTGAGCTGGTAAACGAAGTGATGTATTCCTGCCAGCAGTTTCATGGCGGCATGGGCTACATGCGCGAAACGCCGATCGAGCGTCTGGTCAGGGACGCGCGCGTGCTCGCGATCGGTGGTGGTGCCACTGAAGTGATGCTCGAAGAAGTCGCAAAGCGGTTTTATTTCGACTGATGCCATTTCTGATCGCAGCTATTCTCAATTAACGCGATATTGAGCGAGACAGATGAGTAACTATCAGACACTTGAACTTGAAACGCATCGCGACGTAGCGGTGATCTGGATGAACCGGCCGGATGTGCGCAATGCATTCAATGAAACCATGATTGCCGAGTTGTCTGCCGCATTTCGCTCATTGGATGCAGATGATGAAGTCAAGGCTGTGGTTCTGGCAGGACGCGGCAAGTCGTTTTGCGCTGGTGCGGATCTGAACTGGATGAAAAAGATGTCCGGCTACAGCGCCGAGCAGAACTACGAGGACGCACTCGGACTGGCCAGCATGCTGCACACCTTGTATTCGATGACCAAACCGACGATTGCCCGCGTTCACGGCCACGCCTTTGCCGGCGGCATGGGTCTGGTGTCGGCTTGCGATATGGCGGTTGCAGCATTCGAAGCTGAATTTTGCTTGTCCGAGGTGAAAATCGGCTTGATTCCGGCGACTATCGGACCTTATGTCGTGGCAGCGATGGGCTCGCGCGCCTGTCGCCGTTACATGGTGACCGGCGAACGGTTTGCCGCTTCCGAGGCATACCGCGTTGGGCTCGTTCACGAGATCGCACCACTGGACAAGATCGACGAGAAGATCGACGAGTTGTTGATCCATCTGGTGGTTGGCGGAAGTGCCGCGCACGCAAAAACAAAATCTTTGATCGATCTGATTGCGCGCTCGACGCTGGGTCAGACGTTGATGGAAGAGACGGCACAACGCATCGCGCAAGTGCGCGCCTCGGAAGAGGGCAAGGAAGGCATTCGCTCGTTTCTCGATAAACGCAAGCCGAACTGGGTACCGGGAGACTAGCTTGTCAGAACTCACCGCTCTGGACCGGCAAAAAACCAAGCTGCTGGTGTTCTTCAGTGCGCTTGGCCTGGCCGGTTTCGTTCTCAATCTGTTGGCCGGGATCGGCCTGTGGTCTCATGCTGGCGCTAGTACCCTCGAAGTGCCGACCTATGACCGGTTCGTCAGTCAACTGCGTTATACAGATCAGGCGCAGATTCCGGAGCTGGCCAGATCAACTTTCGAGAACTGGTCGGCATGTGAATCGAAGCGCGCCGGCATGACGACAGTTGCTGTGCACGCGCTTGTAACCGGCTCCGTCGCGGGTATTTTGTTCTTCGCTATCTGCCTGGTACTGGGCTGGCAAGTGCATCAGAAAGTGAGCAGCATTTCTGCCGCCGGGGCACCGCCTCAGCCACCCGAGTCGGTCGATGATACTTGGCGCTCGGGGCGCTAGATCGTCTATACCAGGACCAGGTCGCGGATATGTTTGAAAAGATCCTCATAGCTAATCGCGGTGAAATCGCGGTGCGCGTTGCCCGCACCGCGCGGCGCCTCGGTATCCGTTCTGTCGCTGTTTATTCCGAAGCTGACGCCGGCGCCATGCATACCGAAGTTTGTGACGAAGCTTATTTGATTGGTGGTGCAGCGGCACGAGACTCTTACCTGCACGGCGAACGCATTATCCAGGTCGCGCGAAAGACCGGTGCGCAAGCGATCCACCCGGGTTACGGATTTCTCTCGGAGAATGCCGCATTTGCCCGGGCCTGTGATGAGGCTGGCATCGTGTTTATCGGCCCGCAGGCGTCGGCGATGGAGGCGATGGGTTCAAAGAGTGCGGCGAAGAAGCTGATGGAGCAAGCCGGCGTGCCGTTGGTGCCGGGTTATCACGGCGAGAATCAGGACGATGCGCTGCTTGAACTTGAAGCTGATCGTATCGGCTACCCAATACTGATCAAAGCAGTTGCCGGTGGTGGCGGCAAGGGAATGCGAATTGTCGAACAGCGCAAGGCGTTCCGTGATTCGCTCGACGGCGCCAGGCGCGAAGCCAAGTCAAGTTTCGGTGACGATCGCGTGCTGATCGAAAAATACCTGGAGCGGCCACGTCATATCGAGATCCAGGTTTTTGCTGATCACAATGGTAATGCCGTCCATCTGTTCGAGCGCGATTGTTCCTTGCAGCGCCGCTACCAGAAAGTCATCGAAGAGGCGCCGGCGCCAGGTATCGCCGAAGCGCGCCGACAGCAAATGGGGGAGGTGGCGCTAAAGGCGGCACGAGCGGTCGGTTATGTGGGCGCAGGCACGGTTGAGTTCATCGTCGACGCGAGCGGTCAGTTCTATTTCATGGAAATGAATACACGCTTGCAGGTTGAGCACCCGGTCACCGAAATGATTACCGGCATCGATCTTGTCGAATGGCAATTCTGTGTGGCGGCGGGACAAAACCTGCCGCTCATGCAGCCGGCGCTGGAACATCACGGCCACGCGTTCGAAGCGCGTGTTTACGCTGAAGACCCGGAGAACGGTTTTCTACCGGCTGCGGGCACCATCAGTCACCTGCGCCAACCGGGCGAGTCTGAACATGTTCGTATTGATACCGGTGTGCGCGCCGGAGACGAGATTGGTACCAATTATGATCCGATGATCGCCAAAGTCATTGCTTGGGACGTCGACCGTGCCTCGGCCTTGCGCAGGCTGCGTAGCGCACTTGCCGAATACCAATTGGCGGGCGTGAAAAACAACATTGCATTCTTGCTCAACCTGACCGCGCTTGGCGCTTTTGAGGGTGCCGATGCGGAGCCGTCGTTGCTCGATACCGGGCTAATCGAACGTCATAGCAACGATTTGTTTCCGGAGGCGCAACCCGCCTCCAACACGGTGCTGGCGCTGGCAGTTCTGTCTGAAGTGTTGCGCGAACGCGAACGAGCCAGAAATCTTGCCAACGCCAGTACCGATCCGTACTCACCCTGGCATCTTAGTGATGGTTGGAGGCTGAACGAGGACAATCACCATACGTTCGTGTTTCTCGACAATGGACGCCAAGTTACCGTTACCGCGCACTATCGGGCGGGCGGTTTTTTGCTCGAGTTGCCGGATGGCGAGATGCTGGTGCGTGGAGAGGACGAGGGCGACAATCACTTGGTTGCCGACCTTGATGGGGTGCGCGTTACCGCAACTGTCGTTCATGAGGCAGACGCACTAACGGTATTCGTGTTTGGTGCGTGCCATCGCCTCGAACGGGAGCGACTTGCCACTGTCGAAGACGAGGAACCGGGCAGACTACTGGTGTCGCCGCTACCGGGCAGCGTGGCTCAGGTGCTGGTCGAAGAAGGTCAGACCGTTGATAAGGGGCAGGCTTTGATGATTGTTGAGGCGATGAAGATGGAACACACCATCGCGGCCCCACATGGCGGCCGGGTCGCGCAGATTTATTATTCTGCCGGTGAGCAGGTTGCCGAAGGCGCGCAACTGCTGGCAATGGAGGAAGAGGCATGAAATATCCCGGTCAGGTCAAGATGGTCGAAGTGGGTCCCCGCGATGGTTTGCAGAATGAGAAGAAAACCGTGCCCACCGAGATCAAGGTCGAACTGATTGATCGGCTTGCTGCAGCCGGTTTGCCGGTGGTTGAGGCCGGCAGTTTTGTTTCTCCCAAGTGGGTGCCCCAAATGGCCGACACTGGTGAGGTGATGAGCCGGATTCATCGCCGCGACGGCGTGTCGTACCCGGTGTTGGTGCCAAACATGAAAGGTCTTGAAGCGGCGATTGCAGCCGGCATGACTGAGGTCGCCGGTTTTGCCGCAGCGACCGAAACGTTTTCACAGAAGAACACCAACTGCTCAATCGCTGAATCGCTGCAACGTCAGGAAAACGTGTGTCGGGCGGCGCTTGATGCCGGCTTGCGCGTGCGCGGCTACATCTCGGTCGTTCTTGGGTGCCCTTACGAAGGGGAAGTCAAGCCTGATCAGGTTGCCGACGTGGTGAGGCGCCTGTGGGAGATGGGCTGTTACGAGATCTCTCTCGGCGATACGGTTGGTATGGGAACGCCGGCGAAGACGCAGCGCATGATCGAGGCAGTGTGCGCGCATGTGCCGGTCGAGAAACTAGGCGGGCATTTTCACGATACCTATGGCCAGGCGATCGCAAATATCCTGGCGTCGATGGAAATGGGTATGGCGACATTCGACAGCTCGGTTGCGGGGCTGGGAGGCTGTCCATACTCACCGGGCGCAACAGGGAACGTCGCCACCGAAGATGTGCTCTACATGCTCGACGGAATGGGTATCGAGACCGGCGTCGATATGGATGCTCTCCTCGATGCCGCCGAGTTTATCTGCACGCATCTGGATCGTCCGACAGTATCGCGCGCTGGACGTGCTCTGGCATTGAAGCGCCGCAAGGCAGCTTAGCCACGAAACGTGGCCTCCACCAACTGACGGACACTAAAACTGCATTCGCTTTGGGAGCAAATTCAGAAACAACAGTATGGGACGAATGACAGAGCAAGTCGCATCGCCATGCGTGAACATATGCCAGCTTAATCCGGAGACCGGTTATTGCATTGGCTGTATGCGCACGATTGATGAAATTGCCGACTGGCTCGAGATGACAAATGAGGAAAAGCGACAAGTGTTGAACCAGCTTGAAGAACGCAGAAAGGCGGCAGCGTGAGTGAGAGCCCGTTGCCAACTCCGGCTCCGCGGGAGCCACTGCACACGCGCAAAGTAAAGTGCCAAGGCTATCGGCGTGAGGACGGTCTATACGACATTGAAGGCACGCTGATCGATGTCAAGAGTATGGATTTCCACAACATGGATCGTGGTCACGTGAAGCCCGGCGAGCCGATTCACGAAATGTGGATCAGGCTTACAGTCGACATTGATTTCAACGTGATCGACGTTGAAGCGAGAAACGTGTGGGGGCCCTACACCATTTGCGGCGACATCACGCCAAACTTCAAGCGTCTCAAAGGACTGACGATCCAGCGCGGCTGGACCCAGAAAACCCGCGCGTTAGTCGGTGGCACCGAGGGCTGCACGCATCTGGTGGAACTGCTTGGACCGATTGCGACGACCGCCTTTCAAACGATCCATGGCGACCGGGTTGAACGCGATCAGCGGAAGGGCAGAAAACAAAAGCCGGTACTCATCGGTTCGTGTCATGCATATGCCCCGGACAGCATCGTCGTCCTGAAACGGCATCCCGAGTACTATACCGGCGCAAAGAAACAAGTAGGCTGATGCCTATCCGCTTTTAGGTGGCGTAGCCGGTTTTTTTCCATGCGCCAGCCTAGCGGTGGCGATAACCGAACAACCAGTGACTCGTTACTGAACCGACGTTACGCACCGTGTGTGAGGCATGTGCCGGGATAATCAATTCCTCGCCCGGCTTGGGACGGTAGGTCTTGCCACCGAACTCGAATTCGACATCCCCATCGATGACCATGACCACTTCATCGACATCATGGACGAAGTCAGCCCACACCTGTCCGGGCGAGTCGGTCCATACTTGACAACTGAAGCCACGTGCGCGCCAGTCTGCTTCTACTACTTTGACGTCAGGCGGGCTGCTCATGTCATTACACCCATCGCAAAGATCCTAGAAAAATCGCCACAAGCGGCCCGAGCACGCGACACAGCAATCCATCGGTCGCAGCGTACTGGCGCAGTAACTTTCTGACTCTATTCCGCGTCGATCCAGTATTCCACGGTATACGGATGCTGCGCCATCCATACACGGGCAGCAACATCCGGGGGCAATTTCTCTACGCTGATCATGTAGTCGAGTTCAGTGACCCATTTCACCGTCAGCTCCATCCGTTCCAGGATTTCATAGATGTGCTTTGCAATCTTCCTCTTCGCCGATTTGTGCGCAACCAGCCAGGCCGTATCCGCTTCGCCGAGAATATTCTGCGGCTCTTCGAGAATGCGCAACTTTGCCACCTTGTTCAGGTATTGCGGTTGCCACAATGGCATGACGAACCAGTTCTGCGCTTCGATGTTCTGATTGAAATATGCAATCCAGTCCTGTGCCTTCCCGGGCGCGAGATCGTAGCCTGCCTGAGACAGTGCGTATTCTTCCATCAGTGTCTTTGACCGCATCATCAGTCCGGAATCGGCACCGGGGCCGCGAATGGTTTTCTGCATCTTGGCTGCTACCTCGGGCTTCGCCAGATCGGCGACGCTCTTGACGGCGGATGCCGGGACATATTCGGGCACCGCCCAGAACAACTTCGCGTCCGAGTACAGCGGTGTTACCAGGGACAGATTCTCTCCGTACTCTTCCCAGTACTTCTGATGTGTGTTCGGCAGCCACGCCGCTACAAACAAATCGAATTCACCGTCGGCGAGGAACGGATACATCACGCTGTGCGGACCTTTCTTCAACACGACGTTGTAGCCGGAGCGTTCCAGCGCATGCTTGAATAAGGCGGCGGTAGCCTCATAGAAGGACAAATTGACGTGTCCGATCACAATCGTGTCTGCCCTAACAGTGGAGGCAGCGAAAAAGGCGGCTGCCAGCACGGTGCAGCACAAGCGCGAAACAAGCTTCATTGGATTGATCTCCCGTAGTCTTCTATAGCGAGAATGTTGTTGTTGGGTTACGGCCTGTTTGGATGGTGCCCGACCGCGCAGGTTCCCCGTCATTCGATGTCAGCTGAGCGGCTTCATAACCACTTTTTGATAACAGGGTCGCTGACACAATCTGTCGAACCAGCTCTTCAGCGCGGTGTGTTGCGGACGCTCGATCGGCAGCGACATCCAGCGCCACACGGCGCAGCCCATCGGAATGTCGCCCATGGTGAATCGACTTCCGGCAATGTAGTCACGATCCGACAGATGTACGTCGAGATAACCAAGAACTTCTGCACTTCGTGCGTGTGAGCGTTCGATTGCAGGCTGATCGCGCTGCTCGGGAGGTGTTCGCACCAGGTTCCAGAACAAGTCTTTGAACGCAGGCCAGAACACGGTGTTCATCCAGTCCATCCAGCGATCGGCAACGGCGCGCACCGCAAGGTCTTCCGGCCATAGCTCGCCAGCGCTGTCCCTGGCGGTGAGATAACGAACCACCGAATTGGATTCCCATAACACCAGACCATCAACTTCGACCGTTGGCACCAACCCATTCGGATTCAGCGCACGATACTCCGGCGTGTCGACAATGCCGAACTCGCCACCGGCATCGATTCGCTCATAGGCAATGCCAAGTTCTTCGCAGGTCCACAGCACCTTACCGACATTGACCGAATTGTCGCGCCCCCATATTTTCAACATCGTGTGTCCCTAGTGCACGCTTTTCAGTTCTTCGAGCGCGTCTTCGATGAGCCGGCGCGATATGCTGATGGTGCCGGGCAGTCTCTCGGGCAGTCGCTCGAGACTGAACCATTCTGCGGCCTCGATTTCACTGGGATCGGGTGTGATCTCACCTTTCGCGTAGTCGGCATGAAATGCAATCATCAGCGAGTGTGGAAATGGCCACGGTTGGCTTGCGAAATAGCGGATGTTGTTTATTTCGAGCCCGACCTCTTCGTGCACCTCGCGAACGATTGTCTGTTCCAAAGTTTCTCCGGGCTCAGTAAAGCCGGCCAGCGCTGAATACATACCCGGCGGAAAATGTGGTGATCGTGCCAGCAGGAACTCCGGCCCGCGGCGTACCAATACCATCACCGCCGGCGCGATGCGAGGATAGTGTAATTGCGCGCAGGAAGGGCACACTCTCGAGCGTTCGCCTTCTTTCAGCACCGTGCGGCTTCCGCAACGCCCGCAGAATTGGTGAGACCGGTCCCAGTCGACGATTTGAAACGCCCGTCCCGCCAATGCGAAGAGCATGTCGTCGAGCGCACCATACACGGCGCGCAAACCCGACCATTCCATACCCTTCGGAGCCGGAGTCGAGTCCTCGACTTCCGCGGCAAAACAGTGTTGTCCGCTCAGCTTGCCGAGGTATTGCTCGCGCAACGTTGTGAGGCCCAGCTGGCGGGGATCACGCACGGCAGGAATTTGTGCGCCGGTGTCGTCGCGCGCAACCAGAATCTGGTTGCCAAGATAGATGAACCACAGCGCTGGCTCATCCACTTTTTCCGGCGCCGTGTATGACGCGACGAATCCCTTCGGTGCGGACAGAATCATCATGGCTGCTTGGACAACAAGTAACTGTGCGTATCGCGTTCGGCGGCGACGGTCACGACCGGTGGACAGTGTCCAGAGCCTCCGGCTCGCATCGAGTTAGCCTTTCTTCTTTTTGGGCATATACAGATCAGTAATCGAACCTTCTGCGATTTCCGCCGCAAAGAAGACTGTTTCAGACAGAGTCGGGTGTGGATGAATGGTTAGGCCGATGTCCTCAGCATCGGCGTCCATCTCGAGCGCCAGTACCGTTTCGGCGATCAGCTCACCAGCATTGGGTCCAACCATGCCAGCTCCGAGCAATCGCTTATTGTTTTTGTCGAATAGCAATTTGGTCATGCCCTCGTCTCGCGCGGTTGCCAGCGCGCGTCCGCTCGCCGCCCACGGAAACGTCGCTTTCTCGACGGCGATTCCCTGTGCTTTCGCCTGAGTTTCAGTCAGACCCATCCAGGCAATTTCCGGATCGGTGTAGGCGACCGACGGAATCGTGCGCGCGTCAAACGCAGCTTTATGGCCGGCGATCACTTCTGCGGCGAGCTTGCCTTCATGGGTTGCCTTGTGTGCCAGCATTGGCTCGCCGACGATGTCGCCAATGGCGTAGATGTGCGAAACGTTGGTGCGCATCTGCTTATCAATCGGAATGAAACCGCGGTCATCGACGTTCACGCCGGCAAACTCGGCACCGATATGCTTTCCGTTCGGCCGCCGACCTACGGCAAGCAGTACGCGATCGTAAACCTGCGGATCGGGCGCGTTGTCACCTTCAAAGGTGGCTTTGAGTCCGCTCTTCTGTGCCGTGAGCGAGGCTACTTTGGTTTTGACGTAAATGCCTTCATAGCGCTTTTCGAGACGCTTTTGCAGTGGCCGGATCAGATCGCGGTCAGCGCCGGGGATAAGACCGTCAGCGAGCTCCACCACTGATATCTTGGTGCCGAGTGCGTCATACACCGTGGCCATTTCCAGACCGATGATGCCGCCGCCAATGACGAGCATGCTCTTGGGCAGTTCGGTGAGCTTCAGCGCATCGGTCGAATCCATCAAACGCGAATCGTCGTAGGGCAAATCGGGAATGCGGGCTACCTCCGAGCCGGCAGCAATGATCGCCGAGTCGAACGAAATTTTCTTGATGCCATCGCGCGTCTGAACTTCGATCATTCGGGGCGAGACAAACTTGCCTGTGCCGTTCACGACTTGCACTTTGCGCTGTTTGGCGAGTCCCGCAAGCCCGCGCGTCAGGCGCTCGACGACGCCGTTCTTCCAGTTGCGCAGTTTGTCGACTTCGATCTTTGGCTTGGAGAACGCAACGCCAAACTCACTCATCTCCTCCGCTTCGGATATGACCCGCGCGGCGTGCAGCAAGGCTTTGGACGGAATGCAACCGACATTCAGGCACACTCCGCCGAGTGTGTCGTAGCGTTCGATAAGCACAACGTTTAATCCGAGGTCGGCGGCGCGGAAAGCAGCGGTATAGCCGCCGGGTCCGGAACCGAGCACCACCACCTGACCATGGATATCTCCCTTGTCCGCCGCAGCCAGCGGCGCGACCGCAGCCGGCTGCGGGGGCGTTGCCTGTTTCGGCTCTGCTTGTTTTGACTCGGCAGCCGACGCCGCCTCTTTCGCAGTTGCCGCCGCGGGAGCCGGTTGTGCAGCCTTTGTTTCGGGCGCCGGTTTGGCCTCAGCCGCCTCGCCGGCGGCGGCATCCAGCGTCAGGATCAGACTGCCTTCCGATACTGTTTCGTCGACTTTGACTTTCAGCTCTTTGACAGTGCCCGCTTCGGGTGAGGGCACGTCCATGGTCGCTTTGTCCGATTCGAGCGTGACCAGCGAGTCTTCTTTTTCAACGCGATCGCCCGGCTGAACAAGGATTTCGATGACAGGAACGTCTTTGAAATCGCCAATGTCCGGGACTTTCACCTCAATCAGTGGCATATCGTGTTTTCTTCTAGCGCTAGTTAATCAAAAATCAGTTACAAAGAAAGTTCGCACCAGGCTACATGCTTGCGAGCTTAGCAGTGTACCCGCAGTTGGTCGGTTGCAGTGGGTCCTAATGGATAAGGCGCACGGAGTGCAACCATGCCGCGCTTTGCGGCGGCGCTTGTTACTTTATTTGTTCCGACAGCAGGACCGATTGAGCGTCAGGACCGGATATGACCGTCGCCCAATACGATCCACTTCAGTGACGTCAGACCTTCGAGGCCGACTGGACCACGCGCATGTAGCTTGTCGGTTGCAATGCCGATTTCCGCCCCAAGGCCATACTCGTAGCCGTCGGCAAATCGCGTTGAAGCGTTGACCATAACCGAACTGGAATCGACTTCCCGAAGAAAGCGCCGCGCCCTGCTCCAGTCTTCCGTGACGATCGTATCGGTATGTTGCGAGCCATACTGCGCGATGTGATCCATCGCCTGATCGATTCCGTCGACCACGCGAATTGCCAGAATCGGCGCCAGATACTCCTCGTACCAGTCTTCCTCGGTTGCTGCGTTCATGCCCCCAACAATTGCGCTCGCCGCTGCGTCGCCGCGCAATTCCACACCCTTGTCGGTGTATATCTTCGCCAGCGGTGGAAGGATCTTTGTCGCGACGTCTTTGTGCACCAGCAGCGTTTCCATCGTGTTGCAAGTCCCGTAACGCTGGGTTTTGGCGTTGTCGGCGATGCGCAACGCTTTATCGGTGTCGGCGCGATCATCGATGTAGACGTGACACACGCCGTGCAAATGCTTCAGCACTGGTATACGAGCCTCGTTGCTTACGCGTTCGATCAGACCTTTGCCCCCGCGCGGCACGATGATGTCAACGTAATCCCGCAACGTGATCAGTTCACCAACCGCAGCCCGATCGGTCGTCTCGACTACTTGCACTGCATGCTCTGGCAGGCCTGCGGCGCGCAAACCCTCGTGCACGCAGGCGCCGATTGCCTTGTTCGAGTGAATCGCTTCGGAACCACCACGAAGAATCGCCGCGTTGCCGGCTTTCAAACACAATCCCGCTGCGTCTGCAGTGACGTTTGGACGCGACTCGTAGATGATGCCGATCACCCCCAGCGGCACGCGCATGTGCCCGACCTGAATGCCTGTTGGTCGGTACCGCACATCGCTGATTTCACCTACCGGGTCGGGCAACTGTGCAATCTGGCGCAACCCGTCCGCCATCGCCGCAATTCGACTGTCGTTGAGCGTCAACCGGTCAACCAGGGCGGCTTCCAGTTCCCGGGTCTTGGCAGATTCCAGGTCCCTGGCATTGGCCTGCACCAGGGTGCTGGCATTGCGCTCGACGGCATCAGCAATGGTCTCCAGTGCCAGATCCTTGGCGCGGGTCTCGGCACGCGCCAGTTCACGCGCAGCAACGCGCGCCGCACGCCCTACCGAGTACATGTAAGACTGAATATCCATTTGAATCGGCCCCGAAAGTGAGAGGCGATTTTACCGCTATTCCGACAGCGGAAGGATCACTGTTGGGGCATGAGTGACATGCCCAGCTCTAGTAGAGCGTCCCACACATCACCCTTGGCCAGCCCTTTGGCCATGCGATCCACGCGGGCTGCGTTTCTCAGCGCGGAGAGTAGCTGCTGGCGGTCGAGCCTGCGCAGTGCCTGCGGCAGCAATTTCTGACGCGCGCCCCAGACACGGGCCTGCTGCATTGCTTGGTTTAGTGAAACTCCGTTATCAACCAGAGTCCTGACGCGGCTCAGTGCCCGTGCTTCTTCGGCGACGGCCCACAACACCAGGGGTATCGCAGCACCTTCACCGCGCAGCCCATCAAGCATGCGCAGGAAATGGTTGCGGTCGCCGCGCAGCAGCGTGGCCCCCAGCTCGAAGACGTCGAAACGGGCAACGTCGAGCACAGCACTCTTGACGTCGTTAAAAGCCAGCTCTCCAGGCGGGAACAACAAGGCCAGCTTTTGTACTTCCTGATAAGCCGCCATCAAATTACCTTCGACGCGCTCAGCAATGAAGGCCACCGTTTCTCGCGATGCCTTTTGTTCTTGCTGCGCAAGTCGCTGCGAAATCCACGCCGGCAGACGTTCACGCGCAACGCTCTTCGCGTGCACCGTTTCACCGGCCCTTTCCAGCGCACCGAACCACTTGGAGGCCAATGCGTGACGATCCAGCGCCGGCAGGCTCACCACTGTGACGGCGTCGTCCGGCAGGGTGTCACAATAGCCCACCAGGGCGTCGGCGCCGTTCTTGCCAGGTTTGCCACTGGGAACTCGCAGGTCAACAATGCGCTTGCTGGCAAAAAGCGAAAGGCTGTGACCCGCCTCTCGCAAAGCTCCCCAATCAAATCCGGCGTCTGCGATCAGAATCTTGCGCTCTTCGAAACCGGCTGCCAGCGCGGCTGTGCGGATGCGGTCGGCTGCTTCCAACGCGAGTAACAGTTCTTCGCCGAATACGACGTACAGCGGCGCCAGTTCACGCTCGAGCCGCTGCGCAAGCTGATCAGTGTCGAAACGCATACACCGGAGCCTACCTCATGTCTGGTCACACATGCGACGATGAGACGGGTTCATACGTTCATCTTCTGCAGCAGGTTCTCAATTCGATCGGAAACATGGCTGCGGAGAATTCTCTGTGTCGTTCCGACCAGGTCTGACACCCCTGTCTTGAGCACAACCTGCTTTACCGCCAAGAGATAAGCCGGGTGCATCGAGAACTGGCGCAGACCGAAGCCAAGCAGCAATCGCGTCAGACGGGTGTCGCCCGCCATTTCGCCGCAGACAGCGACTGGCTTGCCGACCCGATTGGCGCTGCGGATGATGTGTGAAACCAGCTCCAGTACCGCCGGGTGCAAAGGGTCGTACAGGTGCGCAACGGTGTCGTCGCTGCGGTCAATCGCCAGCGTGTACTGAATCAGGTCGTTGGTGCCAATTGACACGAAATCGAGCTTACGCATAAACATGTTGACCGACAGCGCGGCGGCCGGAACTTCGATCATGCCGCCGACTTCGACGTTGTTGTCATACGGAATGTTGTCCTCATCCAACGATTCCTTGGCCTCGGCAATCAGGTGCAACGCCTGTTCGATCTCGTGCATCGACGACAGCATCGGGATCAGTATCCGGATTTTGCCGTAGTGCGACGCGCGCAGAATCGCGCGTAACTGGTGATGAAACAGTCGCGGTTCGGCCAAACACAAACGAATGGCGCGCAAACCGAGCGCCGGGTTCGGTGCGACACGGCTTGCATCGGCTACTTGTTTGTCGGCACCAAGATCGAAAGTGCGGACGGTGACCGGATTACCCTCCATTTCGACCGCAACGCGGCGATAAGCTTCAAACTGCTCATCTTCACTCGGTAGGTCACCGCGATTGAGGAACAGGAACTCGGTGCGGAACAGTCCGATACCGGTTGCGCCGTTGTCTCTTGCGACGGCCACGTCTTCGGGTAATTCGATGTTGGCGTGCAGGTCGACCTCAATGCTGTCAAGCGTGGCAGCCTTGGTGCGCGTGATGCGCTTGAGTTTCTCGCGCTCGAGTTGCCATTGCTCCTGTCGCAGCTTGTACTCGGTCAGAACGGCATCATCGGGATTGACGATTACCACGCCGTGGTTTCCGTCGACGATCAGCGTCTCGTTCTCGCGAATCAGCGTGCGCGCCTGATGCAGTGCTACCACCGACGGGATGTTGAGACTGCGCGCAACGATGGCGGTATGTGACGTGGCGCCGCCAAGATCGGTTATGAAACTGGCGAAATGGTGTTGCTTGAAAACGATAACATCGGCCGGCGAAAGATCATGCGCTACCAGAATCGCATTTTCTTCCGGGATGTTGCGCACTGTATAGCCGGGCTGTCCCAACAGAGCCTTGAGAACGCGCTCCACGACTTGTTGAATGTCGGCTTTGCGCTCTCGCAGATATATGTCTTCGATGCGGTCGAATTGCTCGACCAACGCTTCCATCTGCAGTTTCAACGCCCATTCCGCGTTGCAATGCATCGACTCGATCAGTTGCTTGGGGACCTCCGAGAGCGTCGAGTCCTCGAGAATCATTCGATGCAAGTTGAGAAACGCCTCGAACTCCGCCGCTGGTACTCCGGGTGGTATGTGATCTGCAAGTTCGCTGAGGTCTTCGCGAACCTGTGCGATAGCTGCGTCAAAACGGGCTTTCTCGGTCGCTACCTGTGATTCCGGTATGTCATAGTGCGCCACCTCGAGCTGTGCGTGAGATACCAGCTGCGCCCTGCCGATGGCGATGCCACCCGAGACCCCTACGCCATGAATGGTAAAACTCATGTGCTGCATTTCAGTTTGAGATAAGCGAAACGCTCAGTCGCTAGTCGAAGTTGAGAATGTTTCATTCTCCCTCTCCGAACTTGTCCTCGATCAATGCAACGAGAGCATCCATTGCAGCCTGTTCGTCGGGCCCTTCCGTTTCGAGTTCAACGCTGCTGCCTTTGCCGGCGGCGAGCATCATCACCCCCATGATGCTCTTGGCATTGACACGCCGTCCGTCCCGGGTCATCCACACTTCACACTGGAAACTGCCGGCAAGCTGGGTCAGCTTCGCTGAAGCCCGTGCATGCAGACCCAGCCGGTTAACGATTTCGATTTGCTGACGCAGCATTGCGCAACTGGGAGAACGGTATTTGCATTACGCCTTCCGCACCTCCCGAAAGCGCTTTGTCAACGACCGTGCGCAACGGCTCTGTGCGGTAGGTCAGGGCGCGGATTAGCATTGGAAGATTGACGCCGGCCACGCCTTCAACCTTACCGGGCGTGAGAAGCCGGCTCGCGATGTTGCAGGGTGTGGCACCGTAGATGTCGGAAAACACCAGCACGCCGTCGCCCTGATCGAGCGTGCGCAACAATTTGATTGCCTGCGGCAGAATCTGGTCAGGATCTTCCTGCGGCGTGACGCCGATCTGCATGACGTAGGGCGGCCGTCCGCCCATCACGTGGCTTGCGGAATGAATCAGACTCTCGCCGAGAGTGCCATGAGTAATCAGCAATATTCCAACCATTGTCCGTGCAGATGCCGAATCGGCTATTTGGTGATTGTACTCCGGGGTCACGCAATGACCATGCTCACCTGATGGCGGTTAGCGCACCGCAGCGCCCGTCGTCTGTCGGGCAAGGTTACGTTCCAGGGCGTCGATGAATATGCCGGCGACGTTGCAGCCGGTCTGGTCGTGTATCTCACGCATGCATGTCGGGCTCGTTACATTGACTTCCGTGAGGAAGTCGCCGATCACGTCGAGACCGACCAACAGAAGTCCGCACGCCTTTAGCTCAGGACCGAGCGTTTCGGCAATTTCGCGTTCGCGCTCGGTGATGGGCATCGCTACACCCCGTCCACCGACCGCCAGGTTGCCGCGGTGCTCGCGTGGCTTCGGGATGCGTGCCAGCGTGTACGGCACCGGTTCACCATCGATTACCAGTACGCGCTTGTCGCCTTCGCTGATTTCCGGAATGTAGCGCTGTACCATGATCGTTCGGCTTCCCATCAAAGTCAGGGTTTCAATGATGACGCCCAGATTGGGGTCATCGGCGCCGGACCGGAAAATCGAGGCGCCTCCCATGCCATCCAGCGGCTTGAGGATGACATCGGCATGCTCGTCGGCAAAATCGCGAATCAGCGATTCATGCCGGGTGACGAGCGTCGGGACTGTGAACTGTGCGAAGCGCGCAATCGACAGCTTCTCGTTGAAATCGCGTATCGCTGCCGGCCGATTGAAAACAGGGGTGCCGAGCTTCTCGGCCATTTCCAACAGGTAAGTGCTGTAGACATACTCCATGTTAAACGGAGGATCCTTGCGCATGATGATGCAATCGAAATCGAGAGGCGACTGAGCGCTCCGTTCGCTGGCCCGATACCAGTCTTTTTCATCGCCGGTTAGTTCGAGATCCTGGGCGAAGCAAATCACCTGTCCGCTTTGCCACACCAGATCTTCTTGCCGCATGGCTGCGAGGTGGTGGCCGCGGGCAACCGCTTCGCGCATCATCGTGTAAGACGTGTCCTTGTACGTCTTGATGCTGTCGAGCGGGTCGAGTACGAAAAGAATTCTCATGCGGGTTTTGCTGTCTTGCCGTCTGGTGGCGATAAACGCTACCTGAAGGGGCGAGGAAATCGGGTCTGGTGAGCTGCCTGGGTCTGCGCGGATTGTAGCAGAGGCGAATTTCAGGTCGCTTCAGAATTGTGTTCCCGGACAGCTAAAGCGAAATGCGTTATGTGACGGCGGCCTGTCGCATCACCGCTTCCTGGTCCTCGGGAACATAGAAGTAGGAACCCGGCCGGAACTCGTAACCAAGGTCACCAAGAAGACGGCGCTGCCGCGGCGTACAGCGGTCCATGACGTCTTTGCGTGGTGCCGCAAAGTCGTACCAGCGAACGAACATCTGGCAATAGTTGTAGAGCAAGGTCTTGCGTGCCGAGCCTGAGTTATTGGGTGCCGGGCCATGCCACAGGGCATGCGAGAACAGGTAACAGTCGCCAGCTTTGCCTTTCAGCTGCACAGCGCCCGGCGCGTGTGGATTCGGCACTCGTCCCCTGGACTCCGGAAACGGGCGCATATGACTGCCGGGAAACACCGTAAAGTTGCCGCTGTCTTTTTCGGTCACGTCGGTCAGCAGGTACATCGCCTTGATCGCGATTGGCCAACTCGTTTCCGTTACCCGGATGTGTCGCTGAGCCTCTCCACCATCGGTGTGGGTGTAACCCGGGAATCCGTCGCCAGAGGCACGCACGATTGCCTGCGACATTGAGAACTGGATATACGGCCCCATGATATCGAGCACCAGGTCGAAAATGCCGGGGCGGTCAATGAGATCAATGAACGCCTGGTGATATGGCAACAGATCGCGCCGGTCCATGAACGCCTCGGGATCCGGGTCGGCGTGTTCAACCCATGCGTAGTGACCAAGTGGCATCTTGTCGAATAACGGCTCATATCCTGGCAGATTGCGTATACGGTCGATCTCATTACTGAAGAAGCTGACCTCATCAGGGTCGAGTACGCCTTCCAGTTGAAGATATCCATCTACAGCCCATTGCTCCCGCTGTGATTCGGTCAGCGTTTTCATGTTCTTCTGATTCATAGCTCCTCCTGCCTTGCGGCGCATAGACAGGTCCCGTCATCGGGACGTTCGCCTGTTTGCGTAAGCGACTCCCTCTGTCGCCTCGCTACGCGGGTTGCCTCGGAGAACGGATTTTATCAGCGACCTTATGGTACTGGCCCAATAGGCAAGCCGGGCCTGACAGACGAACGACGGCAATTACCCCGGCGACGCGGCGCACGGTACCAATCCGTGTGGCGTTTCGTTTGATGGGACTTGGTAAAAAAACGGGCGCCCCGAGAGGCGCCCGTAAGGGGAGGAGAGTTATTGCAGGTATTACAGGTGGTAAGCGACCTCGCCGTGCTGGGTCGAGTCGAGGCCTTCACGTTCCTCGTCTTCCGGCACGCGGAGTCCAATCACAACATCGATGATCTTGAACAGGATGAAGCTGATGATGCCTGTCCAGACGATGGTGACCAGCACGCTGACGATCTGCACCCAGACCTGGCCACCCATGGACACGCCCTCGCCGTAGCCACCGCCACCGAAGGCAGTCGAGGCGAGGAAGCCAGTGCCGATGGCGCCGATGATGCCGCCGACACCGTGCACCCCAAACACATCGAGCGAGTCGTCATAACCGAACATCGACTTCAGGCCAGTGACCGCCCAGAAGCACACGACACCGGCGACGATGCCGAGGACGATTGCGCCCATCGGACCGACGAAGGCACAAGCGGGCGTGATCGCCACCAGACCGGCGACTGCACCGGAAGCTGCACCCAGCATGGTTGGTTTTCCGCGCGCGATCCATTCAATGAACAGCCAGCCCAGCACTGCCGCAGCCGTGCAAAGCTGTGTGTTGATCAGCACCAGGCCGGCAGTGCCGTCAGCCGCGAGCTCACTGCCGACGTTGAAGCCGTACCAGCCGACCCACAGCAGCGCTGCGCCGACCATGGTGAAGGTCAGGTTATGCGGCGGCATCGCTTCCTTGCCGTAGCCAATCCGCTTGCCAATTACGATGCAGCCAACCAGTGCCGCGATACCGGCATTGATGTGAACCACGGTTCCACCGGCGAAATCCATCGCGCCCATGTCGGCGAGGAAACCGCCGCCCCATACCATGTGCGCGATCGGGATGTAGCAAAGGAACAGCCAGAACACCATGAACCAGAGTACCGCCGAGAACTTGATGCGTTCGGCGAATGCGCCGACGATCAGTGCCGGTGTGATGCAGGCAAAGGTGAGCTGGAAGGTAACGAATACATACTCGGGAATGGTGCCGCTCAGCGTGTCGGGCGTGATGCCGGACAGGAACGACTTGCTGAAGCCACCGTAGATCGAGTTGAACGGTCCCTCAGTGAAGGCTAGGCTGTAACCGAACAGCGCCCACAGAATTGACATCAGCGCGAAGACGGCGAAAACCTGCATTAACACCGACAGCATGTTCTTGGCGCGTACCAATCCGCCATAAAACAGCGCGAGGCCAGGGATCGTCATCATGATGACCAGTACCGTGGCGACGATCATCCAGGCCGTGTCGCCTGAATTCAGTACGTCCTCGGCCAAAGCCGGCGTCGAAGCGGTGAACAGGCCCGCCAGCATCGACAATGAAAGAAACTTTCTAAGCATTATTATTCTCCCTTACAGCGCGTCGGCGCCGGTCTCGCCGGTGCGGATGCGAATGACCTGTTGCAGGTCGAAAACGAAAATCTTGCCGTCGCCGATCTTTCCGGTATTGGCGGACTTTTCGATCGCCTCGATGGCCTGATCAAGGACGTCGTCTTTGATGGCCGCCTCGATTTTTACCTTCGGCAGGAAATCGACGACGTACTCGGCACCACGATAAAGCTCCGTGTGGCCTTTTTGCCGGCCGAATCCCTTGACCTCGGTTACGGTGATGCCCTGCACGCCAATGGCGGACAATGCTTCACGGACCTCGTCAAGCTTGAACGGCTTGATAACTGCACTCACGAGTTTCATGTTGTCTCCGTGCTTTGATGTTGGATCCGGGCTGTGGCCGGACTTGAATACGAGCGCCCTTCTCCTGTTTCTGAAGGGCACCAATTGCGGTGAACCAGCGCCGACAGCAGTTTGCAGTTTGCGTGCCAGTAAGGAATTACCATATTATTCATGTAGTTATAGAATTTTTGGCCTTGCTCGCCGGAATCTGTGCACAAGTTTGGTGCGGCGCCCTCACGTCTCGCACCATGCTGGGGCGTCTTACCGATTGGCTCCCGTTGTCGTCTTGTGGGCCGGCGGACTACTGGTTTGTCGCCAACCAGGGGCCGCGCTGCGCAACCTGATCGGACCGATCGAGCCCTTGGTCCGCTTGGCGCGGGCCACAATCGCGTGGCCCGGCTTGCCCGCTGCTAGAGATTCACGGTTGTTAGAAATTTTTGGTGATCGAGAAGTAGACTCTGCTATCTGCAATCGTGGTCGCGCCCTCGATATCGGTGTCAGTCCAGGCCAGCTCATAATCCAGCCCGGTATAGATGGCGTCGCTATAGCCGACATAGACCTTGTAGTCGTCGTAGTCGGCTTGGCTATTCTCACCGGCGATTGAGGGGTCGTTGCCGCTTAACCTCGTCGCCCCATAGCTGCCTCCAATAGTGATGCCATTCGAGAAGGTGTAGTCAGCGCCGACCAGTGTATAGCCTGAACCCCGAGCGTCCTGAATGGAGAAATATCCCTCACTGATAATGGAGTAGTAGCCGAGGTAGAACCATTTCCACGAGCCAACGGCGTAGATTTCGTCACTGTTGGCAATGCTGGCGCCGGGATAGTTGAAGTGGATATAGCCAAGGTCCACGCCCCAGTCGCCCCAGTTCTTCTTCCAGCCGATGTAGGCGTCGATTTCTACGGATGACGACTCTGCGAGAAGATCGCTTGTCCAGCTGACGTTCGAAGCCCAGGTACCGATGTAGATACCGTAATCGGCGCTCTCCCAATCGAAGCCACCTTGGACAGCGAACTTTTCGTTAGTCTGGGAAAGCCCGCGGAATACGTAGTCGGTAGTGAACGTCAGGTTCGCGCTGATCGGAATCTGCGGATCCTCTGCTAATGCGACGCCAGGCAGGGCGAGCGCAGCGGCTGCGACCAGAGCAGCTTTTTTGTGCGTGGACATTTAGTTCTCCTGTTTAGGTTTGATGACAATGCGAAAAAGCGATGCTGCACTGCGCATAAGGCATGCCAGGAGCTGTGACGTAACGTATTCAATAGGTTAATAAATTTAGTACAAAAGAAATGCTGCAGCGCCGCACCACCATGATGCGAATTGTTCTCAACATGCACTGACTTGGAGCGGCGAGCCTTTCGCGCTTTGGTTACACTCGGCGGGGAGGAGACAAGCGACTTGGACAATAAAACCCTTGATGACATCAGTCGCCGGGTAGACGAACTGATGGCCAATACGCCGGTTGAAGATGTGCAAAAAAATCTCCGTGCGTTGCTCTCATCCTGGTTCGCGCGGCTCGATCTGGTCACGCGCGAAGAATTCGATGTTCAGCAGGCCGTCTTGCAGCGCACCCGAGAGAAGTTGTCGCAAATGGAAGCACGCGTTGCCGAGTTGGAGCGTTTGCTCGGTGATAGCAGCGAAAGCTGACTGAACGAAAGCCGATGTCTCTCGCGGTCCTCTATAGCCGGGCGCTCTCGGGCATGGATGCGCCGCTGGTGACGACCGAAGTCCATCTAGCGGCGGGGCTGCCAAGTTTCACCATCGTTGGTTTACCCGAAGCCGAGGTCAAGGAAGCGCGCGACCGGGTGCGCTCAGCGTTGATTAATTGCCGGTTTGAGTTTCCGGCACGACGCATCACCGTCAATCTCGCTCCGGCCGATCTGCCCAAGGAAAGCGGCCGTTTTGATTTGCCGATCGCGCTTGGCATCCTGGCCGCCTCCGGTCAGCTGCCCAAGGATCAACTCGATAGCCACGAGTTCGCCGGCGAACTGGCTTTGACCGGCGAGTTGCGGCCTATCCGTGGTGCGCTTGCCATGACCTGGCGCGCCTACGGCTCGGGGCGCGCCTTTATTCTGCCGGTGGCGAGTGCCGACGAAGCCGCCCTGGTTGCTGACGCCGAGGTGTACGGTGCCCGGAGCTTGCTGGAAGTTGTTGCACACCTTGCTGATCGAGAGCTGCTGGCGCGACACCAGCGTTCGCATACAGAAACTGCTATTGCTGCTGCCGATATCGCCGAAGTGAAAGGGCAGCTCGAAGCAAAGCGTGCGCTTGAGATTGCAGCGGCCGGGGGGCACAGCATTCTGATGGCGGGTCCACCGGGCAGCGGCAAGACGATGCTCGCCGAACGTCTGGCCGGTATTCTTCCGCCGATGACCGAGGCCGAAGCGCTGGAGTCGGCTGCAATACAGTCGCTCGGATCGCAGGGTTTTGACGTTGCCAAATGGAATCAGCGTCCGTACCGGGCGCCGCATCACACCGCGTCGGCGGTGGCGCTGGTGGGCGGCGGTAGTCAGCCGCGCCCGGGTGAAATTTCAATGGCGATGCACGGCGTGCTGTTTCTCGATGAGTTACCCGAGTTCGCGCGCAGTGTGCTGGAGGTGCTGCGTGAACCACTGGAGTCGGGCCGTATCGTCGTGTCGCGTGCGGCAAGGCAGGCGGAATTCCCGGCGCGGTTTCAACTCGTTGCCGCAATGAATCCTTGCCCGTGTGGTTATCTTGGCCACTATTCGGGCAAGTGCAGATGTACACCGGAACAGGTTTCACGCTACCGCAATCGCATCTCGGGACCGTTGATGGATCGGATCGATATCCAGATCGAGGTACCGGCAGTGGCGGAAAGTGAAATCACCGACAAACAAGCCAGAGAGTCAAGTGCAAAGGTGCGCGAGCGTACGACTCGTGCGCGAGAGATACAGGTCGCACGCCAGGGAAAGCCCAACGCAAGGTTGAGCGTAAAGGAAACGGAAAACTACTGCGGGACCGATTCCGAAGCAGAGAAGTTGGTTCGCTCCGCACTAACCCGGCTTGGTTTGTCGGCGCGGGCCTATCATCGTGTGCTCAGACTGGGACGTACCATTGCTGATCTCGCCGGAAGCGAACCTGTCACTGCGCAACATCTTGGTGAAGCGATACAGTACCGGCGTCTCTCGATCGACTAATCTGCGTTCAGCAACGCGGATAACAAGACTCCTATTACATCATCGATACGTCTCGGCAATTGACATAACAAGACAAAAGGCAGAATGAATGGACGCCCTTGAAAGCTGGAAAGAGGAAATGCGCTCGGCTTACCTTTATCGCGTGGTTGCCGAGTGTGAAGCCGGCACTGCTCGAGAAGGACTGTTCAAACAGCTTGCGATTGAAGCCGAGGGCCAAGCACAGATTTGGGTTGATCATATGCGCAAAGAAGGTGCGACGCCGCCGGCAGCTTACCTGCCGGACATGCGCAGTCGCATCGTAGCGGCTGTAACGCGCCGCTTTGGGCCGCGTTCGACACGCAGTCTGCTCACCGCAATGAAAGTCCGTGGCATGTCGTTGTATGCAGTGTCTGACCCGCGGCATTTTGTTCCTGGCGCCTCCGGGCCGGAAGGACGCCACCGCGGCTTATCCGGGGGCGGTAACCTGCGAGCCGGCGTGTTCGGCGTTAACGACGGTCTGGTGTCCAATGCCAGCCTGATACTGGGCGTTGCCGGCGCGGCAGCCGATGCCAGCGTCATTGTGCTTTCAGGAATTGCCGGCTTGCTGGCCGGTGCATTTTCAATGGCCGCCGGCGAATACGTGTCGGTGCGTTCGCAGCGCGAAATGTACGAGTACCAGATCGGCCTCGAAGCCGACGAACTCGAACATTACCCGGAAGAAGAAGCCGGCGAATTGGCCCTGATCTACGAAGCGCGAGGCATCCCGCGTGAGACCGCGCGGCAAATGGCAAACGACATCATTGCCGATCCGGACCGTGCGCTTGATGCGTTGGCGCGCGAAGAACTTGGCCTTAATCCGGATGAACTGGGCTCGCCGTCAGGTGCCGCTACTTGGTCTTTTCTTTCCTTTGCTGCCGGTGCGCTGATTCCGTTGTTGCCTTTTCTGGTACTTGGACATGATGGCGCGTTGCCGGTGTCAATCCTGTTCACCGGCATCGCGTTGTTCTCGGTTGGCGCAGTGTTGAGCCTGTTCATTGGTCGCCGGGCCATTTTCGGTGGCCTGCGTATGTTAGCGATCGGTGCCGCCGCCGGGACGTTGACGTTCCTGATCGGTCGCATGCTCGGTGTGGCGCTCGCTTGATCGCTAGGAACCAGTTTCGTGAATGGTTGCTAGTGTATGGTGCAGCAGCCCCATAAAAATGGACAAGCTTAGCTGCGAGTCATGACTGGTTGATTCGTCAAATGACGGCTGGCCGCAATTTGAGCTTTGTCAATAAATGGGCTGAAAGTTGGTCGACGTGCGTTTTCCGGATGGTAAGCTCGTCTACGGTTTGTGAATTGCCTCAGTGTGGACTCTGTAGTTCTGACAATTGCGGATTTGGGTATCGGGACAACATCGATGTTGCGTAAATGCTTGTGCTACTCAGTTGGACTTCATGCGTTTCTGTGCTCAATCAGTGGTGCTGTCGCCGACGAGTTTGTCGCCGGCTTGACTCCATGGCAGCGCCCTGCCGGTGCGCCGGTAATCAAAAGTGTTGATCATGATTCCGAGTGGTTTCGCCACGCCTTAACTGGCATCACCCGGCCTTATCCAGCCACCCTGCGCTTTCTCGATGATCAGGGTAACTGGCATACACCATTCAACCGCCCGGGAATGACCGGGTCCTACGATATCCGCGGCTGGCATCAGCCGGCGAGTCGGGGAGGCTCGGGGCAATAAGATTCGCGCTTGCGACTGGACGCGACCACGGATTTTCTCGTTTGGCTCACCGATATGGCAACAATTGCTCTGCGCGTTGCACCGCGTCATTCATATTCAAGCGGCGCTGCGCGGCAGATGATAGCGGTTTTGCTGCCCGCAGATTGACACACGTCAAATAGTGCCCGGAGTGGTTGGCTATTCTATTTTTATGGAGGTTTAATTTTTTTCATGGCCTCCGGACAACCAACGGCGTGAGGCGTTGATTCTGGATCGCTCGGTTCATCGCTTTCAGCGGGTCATCGTGTATACGTTACGGGATGCACGGTGGTTTGCCGAACCAGGCCGTATAACCAAAGGAGACAAAGATGAAACAGAAATCAATGACCGCGTTGGCCCTCAGTCTCGGTGCAGTGTTGGCCATTGGCGGGGGAGCAGCCTATGCGCAGCCCGAGGGCATGGAAGCCGGAATGTCGTCCATGAGCGGCATGGGTGGCATGTCGGGCCGCTACGACCCCAATGCTCCCGAGAACCTGCCGACCGATATGTCCGGCATGTCGGGAATGGAGGGCGTGTCGGGCATGGGCAGCCAGCAAGGCATGGGCGGAATGGGCGGTATGGGCAGCATGGCTGGCGGGGACTACGATCCGGACGTGCGCATGGAAGAAGACATGTCTGGCATGTCTGGCATGGCAGGCGTGTCCGGCATGGGCAGCGAGGAAGGCATGGGTGGCATGGGCGGCATGGGCAGTATGTCCGGAGAGTACGAACCGGAAGGGGAAATGTCCGGAATGGATTGCGGTCCTGGAATGTCGGGCATGGCCGGAATGGGTGGTACCTGCAAAGGCAATCCCCCGTCTACCGCTCCTGCGCGTCGTGTGGACGAGCCGATGGAAGGTATGGCCGGTGGTATGGATTGCGGTCCCGGAATGTCCGGAATGTCGGGCATGGGCGGTACGTGTGAGTAGCCGCTACTAGCAGAGCCCCAAGAGCTATTACGTGTGAGTACCGGGGGGCGAGGAAGGCCTCCCGGGCTTTTTGTCAAAAGTCACCCGATGCTGAAACCCAAGCTTCTGCTGCAGGTTGTCATGCTCATCTTTGGCGTGGGTCTGGTATCAGCATCTGCGGAAGAGTCCGCCGATTATCTGGGGGCGCTTTGGCACCCGATTCACTTCCAGCCCGAGATACAACAGGCCACCAATGAGCAGTGTCTTGCCTGTCACCAGGAGGTGCTGGACGACAAGCCGCTCGCGCAATCGCCGGCGGGGGTCAAGGCAGACGAATCGTTGGCGTGGTATCAAACTTTAAGTACTTACCAAGGCGAGCAGGAAAGCTTCCATCGACGGCACTTGGTCACGCCGTTGGCGCAACGCCTGATGAACATGCGTTGCAACACCTGCCATCAGGGGCACGACCCCCGAGAGGAGGCACCGATCCCGCCGGACTCGACCAAAGAGTCATTCACACTTCGCAAGCAGGTAAATCCGAATACCTGTCTCATGTGCCATGGCCAGTTTGCATATGAGCTCATGGGCTTGCCGTCTGACTGGCATTCCTCGAGCGACATGTTTGGTAACAATTGCATGCTGTGCCATGCCGCGGTACGGACCAAGCGGCATCAGGTGAACTTTCTGAACGCGGCGGAGATTGAAAAGGCAGGAATGGAAAACAGCGACGTCTGCTATGGCTGCCATGGAGGGCGTTCGTGGTATCGCATCGCGTTTCCCTATCCGCGTCATGCGTGGCCGGGGATGCCGGAACAGACACCGGGTTGGGCGAAGCAGCGGCCCACCGAATCGCAACCGCGCTTCCTGATCGAGTAATCACCGCGCCATCAGTCGTAACTCTTCGTCAGAAATATACGGGTTAACAAGATGAACAAACCTCGAGACCTCAGGTTCCTCGTCGAACGTATCGACCAGTCACGAAGAACTTTCATCAAGTCCAGCGCAGCCGGCGCCGGGGCGCTGGCCATCAACGGTTTGCTCGATATTGGCACCACAGGCGAGGCGCAGGCATTTCCCTACGCGCCTTATCCGCGCGACGATGATCTGCAAACGGTGGTTACGAGTTGCGCGCACAACTGCGGCTCCCGCCACGCGCTGGTGGCACATAAGAAAGGAGACGTCATTGTCCGCTTGTCCTCGGACGACGGGCGTTACCAGCTAGGTGGTTTCTACGGCAAAGATACCGAACAAGAACCGCAGCTACGCGCCTGCTTGCGCGGGCGTTCCTACCGGCAGCGGATCTATTCGGCCGAACGCCTGCTTTATCCGATGATGCGCGTCGGCAAACGCGGCGAAGGCAAGTTCAAGCGCGTGTCGTGGGAGGACGCTCTGAGTTTTGTCACCGACAAGATGATCGAGCTGAAGACCCAGTATGGTCCGACCTCGATACTTGATCAAAGCTATGCCGGTGCGACGTGGGGCGTACTTCACAAATCGGACCAGATCGAAGGCCTGCAGGCGCGTTTCCTCGGCATGTTCGGTTGTCGCACCAATTCCTGGTCAGTGCCCTCTTACCAGGGCACGACGTTCAGTTCGCGCATGACGTTCGGCACGATTCAGGACGGCAACGAGGATGATGCCTTCGGCCACAGCAAGTTAATCATCATGTGGGGTTGGAATCCAGCCTACACTTTTCATGGCGGCAACACGTTCTATTTCATGCGGCTTGCCAAGCAGCGCGGCTGCAAGTTCGTGCTGGTCGACCCGCAGTACACCGATTCTGCCGCTGCCTATGACGCCTGGTGGATTCCGATCAAGCCGAACACCGATGCCGCGATGATGGCGGGCATGGCGCATTACATCTTCGTCAACAATCTTCAGGATCAGTCTTTTATCGACCGGTTTTGCCAGGGCATGGATGCCGGCACCATGCCCGACTGGGCAAAGGACCAGGAGAACTTCAAGGATTACATTCTTGGTGTCTCCGACGGCGTGCCCAAAACACCCGAATGGGCTGAGCCAATCTGCGGCGTCAAAGCGGGCGACATAAAAAAGCTGGCTCGCATGTACGCGACAACCAAGCCAGCAGCACTCAAGGCATCGTGGGCGCCGGGCCGCGCCGCCTATGGCGAGCAATACAGCCGCATGGCGGCTGCTTTGCAGTCAATGACCGGTAATGTCGGTGTTCTCGGCGGCAG
Organism: Betaproteobacteria bacterium; assembly: GCA_020354125.1. Taxonomy (GTDB): domain Bacteria; phylum Pseudomonadota; class Gammaproteobacteria; order Burkholderiales; family Eutrophovitaceae; genus SG8-40. Next base: position 3,360,478 of record CP070643.1, read on the forward strand.
CGCCGAGGGCGTCGGCAAAGCGTGGAACGCCCAGTCGATTGCCTATCCCTACGACAAGAACGCCAACATCTGGTTTGCCGCGATCAAATCGGATCGTTGGGCACATTGTGTTCTGAACTATCCGAACGTGCGCCGCGAAGAAATTGGCCTGTGGCCGCGTCCCGACAAATTCGACGGCACCATCCCCAATATCCGCGGCATTTTCTGGCAGGGGTCCGACTGGTTCAACCAACTGACCAACATAAACAAGGAAATCCGGGCGATCCAGAAACTCGATCTGGTGGTTTGCATGGATTCGACCATCACACCGTCAGCGCTCTGGGCTGACGTGTTGCTGCCGATTGCGACGCATTTCGAGCGTCATGATGTGGCACTGCCCTGGTACAAGGGGCACTACTACATTCATCGGCCCAAGGTGATCGAGCCGCTCGGTGAGAGCAAGACCGACTTCCAGATTTACACCGAGCTCGCCAATTGGCTCGGCTTCGGAGCACGCTACAACCCGAAGGCTACCAGCGACTATTTCGAGAACAACGACGAAACCGACGAAGCCTACCTGCGCGAGTGGTGGGAGAAGCGGGTGATGGGCAAGCAGCGCGTGAAGATGTCGTGGGAGGAATTCAAGCAGCAAGGCATTTACAAGTTCAAGCTGTCGCGGCCGTTTGTGGCTTTCCAGGACCAGATTGAGAAGGGCAAGAAGTTTCGCACCAAGTCCGGGAAGATCGAGATCTTCTCCGGCCGGATTGCCCGGGTTAAAGACTGGACCAAGACGCAGTTTGGATACGAGATACCCGCGATTCCGAAATGGATCGAGCCGTTTGAATCCCTGAACAGCGACAAGGCCAAACAATTTCCGTTTCACCTGGTCACGCCGCACCCGCGTTGGCGCACGCATTCGATCTTCAACAACAATTCCTGGCTGCGCGAGACTTATGAGCAGGAGGTGACCATCAACGCGGCCGACGCAAAGGAGCTCGGCTTGAAGACCGGTGATGTGGTCGAGATATGGAATGACCGGGGGCGTGTTGTGGTGCCGGTCTATGCGACCGAGCGCTGCATGCCGCATGTTGCGGTGTTGCACGAAGGGGCCTGGATGGATCTGGACGAGAACGGAGTCGACCGCGCCGGTAACGCTGATTTCCTGACGCTCGATGAACCGAGTCCGGCAGGCGCCTTTGCCTACAACACGATACTGGTCAATATCAAGAAGACCACGCTGCAGCACAAGCCCGGCTGGGACAGGTTGGCGACTTCGAGGTCGCATGTCTTCAGGCGCGATATGTAGCCCGCTTAGCCGCATTCACGGAGCCAAGTCATGGCGAATCAGGTAGACAAGGAAAAGGTCAAAGCAGCGGTACGCAGGCGCAAGCGCGAGACCTACGTGCCGGTCAAGCCCGAAATGCAGCTCGGCTTTATCCACCACAACGTCGACTGCATCGGCTGCCGCGCTTGTGAGATCGCCTGCAAGGACAAAAATGGCTTGCCGCCGGGGCCTCGTTTTCGCCGTGTGCAGTATATCGAGGGCGGTACCTACCCCGAGGTCTATGCCTATAAGGTCAACATGTCATGCAACCATTGCGCCGAGCCCGCTTGTCTGCCGGCTTGTCCGACCGGCGCAATCTGGAAACGCAAGGAGGACGGCATCGTCGACATCGACTCGACGCTGTGCATTGGTTGCCGTCGCTGCGAGGCGGTATGCCCGTACGGCGCGCCGCAATTCGATCCCGAAGATCGAATCGTCAAAAAATGCAACATGTGCGTCGACGAGATTGATGCCGGGCGCAAACCGTACTGCGTTGCCGCTTGCATGATGCGGGTACTGGATATCGGACCGATCGAGCAGTTGTGGAGTGGCGAGTTTTCGACCAAGGCAATGGCGCCGGGAGAGAAACCGGTCAAGGCAGTGAAGAATTTCGCCGATCCGCAACTGACCAGGCCGTCGATTGCGTTCGTGCCGCATAGCAAGGGCAGGGTGGATGAAGACAATGGATGAAACGACTGAACAGGTGACGCCGCACGCACCGGACGTCGATCACGACGCGGCACTATTGCGACGGGTACGCAATGCGGTAGCCGATGATCTTCGCGTTCTGGCGGCACTTCACGATCGCGAGCTCGCCCCGGAGCTGCTCGCCTATCTGCGCGAAACTCATTTTCCCGCCGCAATGAGTCTGTCTGACGTCTCCCGGCAGGTGCGTGATAGCGCAGCAATGCTGAGCGAATCGCTCGCCAGCATTGGCGCCACCCCCGAGGCGTGGGTATTCGATGAGCTCGCTGCCGACTACGCTGCGATTTACTTGAATCACCAATACCGTACGTCACCATGCGAATCGGTATGGCTGGACTCCGAAGGGCTGGCGCTGCAGGAGGCGACTTTCCAGATTCGATCCTGGTATCAACGGTTCGGCCTCGCGGTCGAGAACTGGCGCACCCGTTCCGACGACCATCTGGTGGCACAACTGCACTTTCTGGAAACTCTGCTTCGCCGCATCGACGAAGTAGATATTGGCGAGATCGGGCGATTCATGGATGAACACCTGTTGCGCTGGCTGCCGAATTTCGCGGCGCGGGTGGCCGACCGCTGTGCGACCCGCTTCTACGCCGGGACAGCGTTATTGACTGCTTCCTCTTGCGAAGCCTTGCGTGACCTGATCGTCGAAATCACCGGTGAGCCCAGACCCACGGCTGAGGAGATCGAACAGCGCATGAAGCCCAAGACCGAGGCCAAACCTGTTCCGATCACATTCCATCCCGGTTTGAAGCCTTCCTGGTGATAGCGTAGCGGAATCAGCAGAGAGTTTCTAACGATGACATCGGCATCGGTTCCTCAACACCTGGAGAATGTGCGTCCCGAATTCAATGAGGCTCGGTGCGTGCACGATCGTGCAGCAGGAGCGAGTTGCCAGGCATGTGCCGATGCTTGCCCGGTCGATGCGCTCGCACTTCGCGAGGAGGCTTTGGAACTGCGGCTCGACACTTGCAACGGGTGCATGCTGTGTGCGGCGGCTTGCCCGCAGGAGGCGATCGACCCCGGTTGGCATGAAATTGACAACGTGCTCCTGCGACAAGGCACGACTGCATACCTGACGTGCGCAAACTCCGGGGTCAAGTCTCGTCGATCGATTCCGTGTATACATGCTTTGGGCTGGCGCGACGCGCTGCGCGTGTACTCGGTGGGCGTTCGACAGATTTCCGTGGCACTGGGGGATTGTCGCAGTTGCAATCCGCGCGCGACGCGGCTCGACCGCACGCTCATGCACGTCAATGAGCTGTTGGCCAGTCGCGGCCTGGAGGAGCTGGAGCTGCGCTACCTGACGAATACGCAATGGCAAGAGGAAATCCACGACGTGCCGGCGGTGACGACAGCCTCACCGCAACGTCGCGCCTTCTTGCGCCGCTTCGTCAATCCAGATTACGAACAACGTGAAGCCGAAGCGCCCGCCACTGTGCAGGTACTGCTCGGCAGCTCTGATTCGCAGAGCAGCGTCTTCCCCGCCGTTCCGGCCATCAATCCTCAACGCTGCGATGGATGTGACGCATGTACACGCGTGTGTCCGACCGGAGCCCTTGCATTACGCGGTGACGGTCAACTCTATTACCGCGTTGATGCTTCGCTTTGCACGGGTTGCCGGATGTGCACGGATGTGTGCCAGCCGAATGCGGTCTCGGTGCGTCGCTGGACAACGTCATCCCAACAGATGCTTGCGCTGTTGTCGCAGCGTTGCCGTGCCTGTGGCGTGCAGTTCCATGCACCGAACTCGCAAGCGGACAGTCTTTGCACAATCTGTGCAGCGACACATCATCACCGCAAATTGTTTCAGGTTGACCCGGTGTAACCCGGGCGCAACTGATTAGCCTGACGACCGAACGCGCGTGACATGGCGCGCCGCTCGTTGCCTTGTGCGGACAGCGTTAGTCAGCAAAAAACTCCGGCCACCTGCCCTCGATGTAGGCCTGAAACTTGTTGGAGACGCCTTCGTCCCTGAGGTATTGACGCGTGACCGGCATATCGACCGGTGTGAACGACGGGTCCGCTATGTACCGGTTGGGAAAATCGTGCTGCAGCATGGCGGCGCGCCCGAGCATAACGAAGTCGGCCCCGTTTGCCAGAGTGGACTCGGCTTCCTGCGGTGTGCGTATCTTGCCGGCAACGCCAAGACGCACGTTGTGGCGGTCGAGTTCGGTGAAGTAGCTCATCAAGGTGCGGCCCTGGTACTGCTCTTCCTCCGGTTCCTTGAAGACGTCCCACAGTGACATGTCGAGAAAGTCGATTTTGTCCTCGCTCATGAGCCGCTGTGCCATCTGGGTGACTTCGCCCAGTTTCATTCCGAAGCGCTCGGGCGAAAGTCGAACTCCGAGAATGAAATCCTTACGACAGCTGGCGCGGACACCATCAATAAGCTCGAACAGTATGCGGTAGCGGTTTTCCAGGCTGCCACCGTACTCATCGTCGCGGTGATTGACGTCGGCACTGAAGAATTGACAAAGAATGTAGCTGTGGGCGCCGTGCAGCTCCACGCCATCGAAGCCGATCTTCTCTGCGCGAACTGCGGCGGCAATGAAGTCCTCAATCAGTTGCTTCACCTCCGGGTGCGTGAGTCCGCGCGCGCCGGTCTTTTCATTATCGGACGGACACACCGGAGCTTCACCAATCACCTCCTTGGGTGAGCGCATGCCGGCATGATGCAATTGCGAAATCGCGATGCTCTCGTGCGAATGAATCGTATTCACCAGCCGCGTTAGTCCCGGAATATGCTCGTCGGACCAGATCCCAAGCTGGCCAGGAAACCCTTTTCCTATCGCCTGCACGTGTGAGGCACAGGTCATCGTCAACCCGAAACCGCCTTCGGCGCGCATGGTGAGCCAGCGGAACTCTTCGTCCGAAATGCGGCCATCCTCATGGCTTTGCTGGTTTGTCAGGGGGGCCAACATGAAGCGGTTCTTCATGCTCGGTCCGTTGTGGCCAAATTTCAGGGGATCGGTCAGGCTGGTCATGTCGGAGAATATCTTTGTTTGCTTTTTAGAGGTTGGAAAACGCCTGTCGCCGAAGCGGCCTTCCGCAAACCGGCAAGACCGTGACTACGGTTTATTCCTGCTCCGGGCGACCGGCAAAGGGCGGAGTCTACCGCACTTGTTCGTTGCTGCGCATCGGGTGACACAAACTGGCGATGACATCAAGAAGGACGAAACAGCGACATGAAAAGCTGGCGAAGGTTTCGTTGTTTCCGAGGTAGACTGTCGCGACATGAGGTCAATTTCCGTTCTTCAGCGGTGTGCGGCGACGTTGTTGATTGCCGTCGTATTGTCTGGCTGTGTGGTGTCGCTGGTAAAGCCGGAAGGAGAGCGCATCGCATACCTTGAAGCGCATGAGGGACTCGAGCCCGAAGTGGCAAAAGCAATTCGTCAGGGCAAGGTGATTCCCGGGATGTCACGCGAGCAGGTACAGGCGTGTTGGGGCTGGCCGTCTGAAATCGATAATTCGGAATCGCTGGGACTGAATCTCGAGTATGGCAAGGAGGTCTGGGAATATCGTTCCGACGACGTGTTCATCGTCCACCCGGAGGCCACCGTGACGTTCAGAAACGGCAAGGTGGTCGATGTCAGCCCGACCTACCTTAGTGACCTGGAAGAGTGACGGTGCGACGGCACGGAGTCTTCTGAGGTTCAACTACCCAACCATGCCGCTCCCCGCACGCCACTTGAATCTCCGTGGCGGTTGCGCAATAGCGGCGTATCGACACGATCCGAAAACACCCATTGCGTCCATAGCTCAGGAACGCGCTGGTGCCAACGAGGAATATTGGACATGCCGCCCCCGAGCACGATGACATCGGGATCGAGAATATTGATCACGTTTGCCAGCGCCCGCGCCAGTCGATCCTCGTAGCGCTCCAGGCTTGCCAGGCTGCACGCCTCGCCCTGCGCAGCCGCGCTGACGATCTCGTGGGTGGAAATCTCCATGCCGTTGTGCTGAGCATGATCACGGCTGAGCGCAGGTCCGCACAGAAAGGTCTCAATGCAACCGTTTTTTCCGCAGTAGCAAGCCGGTCCCGGTCGCTCCTCGTCGCGTGGCCACGGCAATGGATTGTGTCCCCACTCGCCGGCGATGCGATTGGGTCCGGTCAGTAGTTTGCCATCCACCACGACGCCACCACCGACACCCGTACCAAGAATGACGCCGAATACCACACGGTGGCCGGCACCGGCGCCGTCGGTCGCCTCGGACAGCGCGAAGCAGTTGGCATCGTTCTCGATGAGAACGTCGCGATCGAGTCGCTGGATCAAGTCGTCGCGCAGGGCTTGTCCGTTGAGCCAGGTCGAGTTGCAGTTGCGCATCAACCCGGTGGCCGGAGAAAGAGCGCCGGGCGTGCCGATGCCTACTGAGCCGCGATCGCCTAACTCGCGTTCGGTATCGTCAACCAGCGACACGATGGTCTGCAGTGTGACGTCGTAATCGCCGCGCTCTGTGGTAACGCGCTTGCGCAGCAGCTCGCGACCAACATCATCCAGCGCGATGATCTCGGTCTTCGTTCCTCCAAGGTCGATACCCAGCCTAAGCATTGGATTCTCGTTTGTCGTATCGCAAAGTCACGGGTGGTGTCACACAATCAGGAACCTCTAAAACGAGTTTGAATAGCGACCAGATTATTTGTCGCCATTACCTTTTGATGCCAGCCACTCGCGTACTCGCTTCTCATACTCTGTTTGCTCGTGTAGCGCGGCCGATGCGAGCAAGCGGCAGTCTTCCTCCACGAGCAAACCGATAGAAGTGAGCGCCTCGAGTTTTCCTGTTCATTCTGCCGCGGCAAGCCCTCCAGATACTGTTTGAGTGCTGTCCAGGAGCCGTCGTGATCACCAAGGTGTGCGCGGTAGCGGGCGAGTCCATGAAAATTCTCCTCACCGAGCAGATAATTGGCTGTCCCTTCGCGCGAATAGAACTGGCCAAACCACGCCAATCCCGTCTCAAGTAGGAATTGCGACAACTTTTCTGCGAACCGCGTAGCGTCTTCGTCCGAACGGATTTCCTGTGACAGATCTTTTGCCGACTTGCCAAGGCCGTACTGAAAGTGTTCCAGTGGTAGGCCATAATCCGGTTTCAGCCAGGACTGGCTAAAGCCGCCGAGGGCTTGCTGCACTTTACTTACCAGGCAATACAGGTCGGCATGCACTGTTCCACCTGCCTTGGTCCACCATTTGTCCCGATAGACACAAACCTCGAACTCGGCGGTTTCGTCGCCGCGGTAGTAGCGGCGCAGGATGTCGCCATGAACATCTGCGACCGGTGCGAAGTCCGACAGGGATGAATCGGCAAACGCAGCATCAACGGCGGCTCCGACTTCTTTGGCGAGAGACTTCATCCTGATGTCCTACGGCTCCTCATCGCTCGGCCCTATCCAGAAGAACGGATTGTGAGCCACCTCCCACAGGTGACCGCCGGGATCCTTGAAGTAGCCGCTATACCCACCCCAGAAAACCTTCTGCGGTTTCTTTACCAACGTTGCGCCGGCTTGCAAGGCTTGCGCCATCACCTGGTCGACTTCTTTTTCCGACTGGACGTTGTGGGCGATTGCGAAGCCTTCGAAACCCTCACCTTGGGACGGCACTGTTGCATCTTCGGCCAATGCTTCCCGGCCGTACAGACCGAGCCACGTTCCGTTGAGTGTGAAGAAAGCAACCTCAGAAGGTGATTCCATTCGCGGAAAACCCAGCCCCTGCTCGTAGAACTGAACGGCTGCTGGCAGATCGCGCACTCCAAGTGTGATCATGCTTATTCTTGGCTTCATTGGTCGCTGTCCCATCGCTTTAGTGTGGTAGTCAAAATGCAGGTCTCATCGCGCCGGCATTTCTCGAGCCGCGGTGTCACCCAAGAATCCAAGAATCAATCCGTTCACGACCTCCGGCCTCTGCAATATGATGCCGTGCCCGGCCTCTTCGACGGCCTCGAACTGAAGGTTCGGAATATAAGACCGGGCTTTGTCGATCATGTCTCGACTGATCTCCCCGTCTGCCGTGCCCCAGATCAGCAGGGCCTTTCGATTCTGGCGCCCGACCGTCCGGTACTCCTCACCATAATCGCCGAGGGCATCGGTTCTTATCATGGACAGCAGCGAGCGCTGAAAGCCGGCGTAGGCTGTCTGTTCGACGAAAAGCTTTTCGTAGCGTGCCGCATCCGGAACGCCATTCAGTAAAACGACGAGCCGTCTCACAATCATGTCGATGCCGACCGTTCGTGCTGCAAATTCACCCAGAACAGGTATGCGAAACATGGTTGGCACCTTGAAGTTGCTGACGAGAGGCGAAATCAAGGTCAGCGTGCGAACCCGGTCAGGGAACTCTGCAGTGAAACTAACCGCGGTCGCGCCACCGAAAGAAACACCGATGAGGTCGAACGTATCGGGCAGCCCCAGTTTGTCGACCAGTTCATTGAGCTGGCGCAGGTACAGCGCCCGGTCGTAAGCGACATCAGGCCGGTCAGAGAATCCGCGGCCAAACTGGTCATACTTGAGAACCCGGTAGCCGGCACCGACTAAGGCATCGGCCTGCTTTTCCCAGATCCACATCGGTACTGTGCCGCCGTGTATGAGTACAACTACCCTCCCGGTTGCCGACCCAATCAACTGGTAGTGCGTTACACCGTTCGATAGTTCGATGTAACTGCCGCCCAATTGCTCGCGCTCGGCTTCGTCCAGCGTTTTTGTTTCCGGGTCAAGCCATTGATAGAGGCCAACCAGAGTCGCGAATACGAAACCGAAGAAGATTGTTGACCAATGCTTCACGGCAGTCTGACGCAGTCACCGCAGCTCTCCAAGCAGCGGAGGGACAGCTGGCGCATTGAGAATGACAGTGTTATGCAGGCGTTCATCATCTGGTGCGTATGTTGGCCCGGGCGTTCAGGATCTGAGTTAACAACGACCAATCCGGTCACCGTCACGATTCGGCAGCACGGGCAATTGACAGTCGTGTCGCAAAACGTTAAATTTCAGTCTGTTGCGCCGATTTGATTCTCAGCTTGCGGGCGCGTAATAAATTTGGCTAAAGCGGGGGAATCAGAACCCGACTGCTTTGGCGGCCGGGTTTTTTGCATTTTAGGGGATAGATATTTGACGTCGTCGAGCAATAGCGAAATCTTCTTCGAGAGGCTCTCCGAGCGCATTCTCATCCTCGACGGTGCCATGGGCACCATGATCCAGGGCCACAAACTGTCGCGTGAGCATTATCACGGCGAGCAGTTCCAAGACCATCAGTGCGACCAGACCGGCAATAACGACCTGCTGACGTTAACTCAGCCGAAGATCATTGGCGGTATCCACGACGCCTATCTGGAGGCCGGTTCCGACATCATTGAGACCAATACTTTCAATGCCAACTCGGTTTCGATGGCCGATTACGGGTTGACCGACAAGGTAGGCGAGCTCAATCGTACTGCTGCGCGGCTGGCTCGCGAGCGCGCCGATGCCTGGAGCAAGAAGACGCCGGGCAAACCGCGTTTCGTTGCTGGCGTGATGGGCCCAACCAACGCCACGGCGTCGATATCGCCTGACGTTAACGATCCGGGCTATCGCAACATCAGTTTCGACGAACTGGTTACCTGTTATAGCGAATGCGTCGCCGGCCTTGTCGAAGGTGGCGCCGATCTGCTGCTGGTTGAAACCGTTTTTGATACGCTCAACTGCAAGGCGGCACTGTTTGCCATTGACGACTTTTTTGAGAAACACGGCGTCAAGCGGCCGGTGATGCTGTCGGCGACGATTACCGATGCCAGCGGCCGCACCCTCAGTGGTCAGACGCCCGAAGCGTTCTGGAATTCGGTGTCGCACGCCCGGCCATTCAGTGTCGGACTCAACTGTGCGCTGGGCGCGAAAGACTTGCGTCCGCATATCGAGGAGCTTTCGCGCGTGGCGGGCGTACACACCAGCTTGCATCCCAACGCCGGGCTGCCAAATGCATTTGGTGAATACGACGAGACGCCAGAATACACGGCCTCGTTTCTCGAAGAGTTTGCCAATGCTGGATTTCTGAATATCGCTGGCGGTTGCTGCGGTACGACGCCAGCCCATATTCGGGAAATTTCCAACCGGCTCGACAAACTCGTGCCGCGCACACCGCCACAGATCGAGAAAAAACTACGTCTTTCCGGACTCGAACCACTGAACATCGGCAAGGACTCGCTTTTCGTGAACGTTGGTGAACGCACCAACGTGACCGGATCGCGCGCATTCGCGCGCCTGATCGTCGCGGAAGATTATCCGCAGGCGCTGTCCGTGGCACGCCAGCAGGTCGAGAACGGCGCCCAGATCATTGACGTGAACATGGATGAGGCGATGCTCGATTCCGAGGCCACCATGACTCGCTTCATGAACTTGATCGCTTCCGAGCCGGATATCTCGCGGGTGCCGGCGATGCTCGACTCGTCAAAGTGGCAAGTCATCGAAGCTGGACTAAAGTGCGTGCAGGGCAAGGCAGTGGTGAACTCGATCAGCCTCAAGGAAGGCGAAGAAGAATTCATCCGTCAGGCGCAACTGGCGCGCCGCTACGGTGCTGCGGCCATCGTCATGGCCTTTGACGAGAAAGGCCAGGCTGACACACTGGAGCGGCGTATCGAAATTTGTACCCGCGCTTATAACTTGCTGGTCGAAAAAGTCGGCTTTCCGGCGCAAGACATCATTTTCGATCCGAATATTTTCGCAGTGGCCACCGGCATCGAGGAGCACGCCAACTACGGCATCGATTTCATCGAAGCGACTCGCTATATCAAGGAACATCTGCCGTACGCGAGCGTGTCAGGTGGTGTTTCCAATATTTCGTTCTCGTTCCGTGGCAACGACGGTATCCGTGAGGCAATCCATACGGTATTCCTCTACCACGCGATAAAGGCTGGCATGACGATGGGCATCGTCAACGCCGGGCAACTTGGCGTCTACGAGGATATCGACAAGGAGCTGCTCGAACGCGTTGAGGACGTGTTGTTCAACCGCCGTGGTGACGCGACCGAGCGATTGGTGGAGTTCGCCGAAAGTTACTCTGCCGAAAAGAAGGTCACGCGGGAGGACTTGTCGTGGCGCGAAGGCAGTGTCAGTGAGCGGCTGACACACGCACTGGTGAAGGGCATCAATACCTACATCGTCGAAGACACGGAAGAGGCGCGGCAGGCAGTAGAGCGTCCGATCGAGGTTATCGAAGGTCCGTTGATGGACGGCATGAATGTGGTCGGAGATCTGTTCGGTGCCGGCAAGATGTTTTTGCCGCAGGTGGTGAAGTCGGCGCGCGTCATGAAAGAAGCGGTCGCGCACCTTGTGCCGTTCATCGAGGAAGAGAAAGCAAAGTCCGGTGACGCCGGACAGCCAAAGGGTCGAATCCTTCTCGCCACCGTCAAGGGCGACGTGCATGACATCGGCAAGAACATCGTCGCGGTGGTTCTCCAATGCAACAACTTCGAGGTGGTTAATCTAGGCGTGATGGTGCCCGCCGAGCGAATTTTGCAAACGGCGCGCGAGGTCAACGCGGACATCATCGGTTTGTCTGGCTTGATCACGCCTTCACTCGAAGAAATGGCGCACGTGGCCGGTGAAATGCAGCGACAGGGTTTTTCCGCGCCGCTGTTGATCGGTGGCGCAACTACGTCGCGCGTGCACACCGCGGTCAAGATCGAACCCAACTATTCTGCCGGGCCGACCGTATGGGTGCCGGATGCATCGCGTTCTGTCGGTGTTTGTACCAGTTTGATTTCGTCGGACTTGCGTGAAGTGTATGTGCAAAAGGTTCGTGACGAGGCGGCCAGGACTCGGGCGCTGCATCAGGGCAAGAAAGGACAGGGTCCGCACCATTCCATCGCCGCGGCACGCGAACATGGCGTGAAGACCGACTGGGAAAAAGTGATCCCGCCGGTGCCTGCCAGCTTGGGCTTGCAAGTGCTGCATGATTATCCGCTGACTGGCGTCGCCAAGTACATCGACTGGACACCGTTCTTTCAGACGTGGGAGCTGGCCGGCCGATATCCGAAGATCCTGCAAGACGAGGTGGTTGGAAAGGCAGCGCGCGACTTGTTCGAAGATGCGCAAAAAATGCTGGCCAGAATCATTGGCGAGCACTGGCTGCGCGCCAATGCTGTGGTTGGACTGTTCCCGGCGAACAGTGTCGGTGACGATGTTGAGGTTTACGCCGATGAGTCGCGTGGCAAGGTAATAAAGCGCTTCCATTTTCTGCGCCAACAGATGGTCAAACCGGCCGACCGTTTCAATCACTGTCTGGCTGATTACGTGGCACCAAAAGATACCGGCGTGGCCGATTATCTTGGCGCGTTTGCCGTCACTGCCGGTATCGGCATTGATGAGCGTGTTGCCGAATACGAGGCACACCACGATGACTACAACGCGATCATGCTCAAGGCGCTGGCCGACCGTCTTGCTGAAGGACTTGCTGAACTCATGCATCAGCGCGTGCGTTCCGAATGGTGGGGTTATGCGACCGACGAGAAACTGACCGACGGTGAAATCATCGCTGAGAACTATCGTGGCATCCGCCCCGCGCCTGGCTACCCGGCTTGCCCGGATCACACCGAAAAAGGCCCGCTGTTCGAATTGCTCGACGCCACAAACAACGCGGGCATCAGTCTTACCGAGTCTTACGCCATGCTGCCGGCGGCCGCGGTGAGTGGCTTTTACTTCTCTCACCCGGAAGCGCGTTATTTTGCCGTTGCTCGCATTGATCGCGACCAGGTCGAAGACTACGCCAAGCGCCGTGGCGTGGAGGTCGAGGAAGTTGAGCGCTGGCTGGCTTCAAATCTTGCTTATGAACCAAACGCGGCCGTGACTGCCTGATCCTTGGGAAACACGTCACGCGGCACCCATGGTTCGGCCGGCGCGAATCGCATGTTTCCGTCAGAGGGCGCCCGGTGGTGCGCAACACCAGGCGCGTTGCGGTAGCATGTGACCACTGGATTGGCGTATCTTCTATGAGCGTATCAGGCCGATATCTCCCTG
>CP070643.1:3373557-3436487 GCA_020354125.1 Betaproteobacteria bacterium
CCGCGACAATCCAGACTCGTGACAGATCAACGATGCTGACGAGCGGCATGCCAGGAGAAACCGCAGCGCCTTCGCGAGCACCGATTTCGGTCACAACACCAGAGGACGGCGCATGCAGTACGACCCGCCTGCGTGCAATCCCGGATTGATCTAGCGCCTCTATTTGCCGCTCACCAAGACCGAGCAGGGACAACCTCTGACGAGCGGCCGCCACCAGTTCTTCACCGGCAGTCGGCTGTGACAGCAACAACAGGTACTCTTCCTGCGCGGCGAGCAGTTCAGGCGCATAAATCTCGGCCACCGCCATGCCACGGCGAACCGGGTCCTCCACCGCCCTCAAGTGCAACTTTTCCAACCAACCGGCGGCACGGCTTTGCAACACACTGATACGCCTCTCGTCAGCCTGAACCGTTCCGACGGTATCGACCTTTCTCCAGAACGTCCCGGTCCTTGCAACTGCCGTGCGCACCCCGAGACTCTGCGTCAGAACCGGATCTATTCTTATGGCATCTCCACTCGCACCGTCGTCAGCGTAGACAGGCACGAGGTCCATGTCCATGAAGGGTGACTTCCCCGGTTTATCGAACTTCTGCTGCGGATACATCGGGTCATGCCAATAAAGGATGGTTCGCTCAGCGGTTGTTTCCTGCGCCGACGACGCCGACGCCGGCACGGGCGTCGCGTTTGGCTCGCCGCCGTTCTGTCCACCCAACCGATATCCGCCATAGGCGGCCGCCAACACTGCCGCGGCTGCAGCAACAAGAGCCCCGAATCTCTTAACGGGCATGGTCATTCTCCTGTCGCCTCGAAATATTCGAGTTCGACAAGCAATCGCACCACTTCGCCGCGCCGCATCAATGATTCCAATTCGAGATCGAGCAACGCGCGCCGCGCCTCCAGCACGTCGCCAAGTTCGCTCTTGCCACTGCGATAGGAAGCCGTTGCGGCCCGAAGCCTCTTTCTAGCCTCGGGCAGAACGCGCTGCTCGAACAGCCGGGAACGCGCGTCGGCACTTTCCCACTGGGCGTGCAGTTGCAACGCGGCAGCGCGCATTTGACGCAACTCGTCCTCGCGCAGCTCGCGTGCCTGCCGTGCCTCGGCGAGCCTTGCTGCAATGGAACGATTCTGGCGCCTGTCCTGCAGGATCGGCATGTCAATCTGGAATTGCAGCGAAATCATGCTTCCGAACTTTGGCGCCCTGTGACCGTAAGCGACTTCCATCCTCCAGTCGGGACGAGTCGAGAGGTTGGCAAGTCGCGCTTCGGTTTCCGCGATGCGTGCTTGCACTTGCGCTGCCTCGAGCCGCGGGTGTGTCGCTACGTCACGTGCTAGCGAATCAGTATTCGCGGGCTGCGGTTTCTCCGGTAATGCGACAGGAAGCGGGGCGGCTGCGCGCTCACCGACCCATCGGGCCAGCCGCGCCCGCGCGGCATGCTTCATTCCGAGTTGCGCCTGTTCGCGGTCGCGCAGCAACTCCAGTTCAACGCGCGCGGCAGACACCTCGGCCGCATTCGCGCGATTATTGCGAAGCGCAATAACCAGGGATTCGATTTCAATCCGCGCCTCGGCCTGCTGGCGGGCAATCAGCTCGAGCGCACGCTCGGCGAGCCAGGCTTGAAGCCAGCCTAGCGCGGCATCGCGCCGCAGCCGCAAGCGCGATGCCGCCAGCTCGCTGGCACCGCGTTCACCAACGAGGCTGTACACCTCACCGCGCAGCATACGTTTGGACTGTCGAGGGAATGCCTGTACGACGCCGATCATTGCCATCGTCATCGGCTCGGCATCGAGCGAGAAAGCCTCATCGCCTTCGATAGGGACATTGAGAAAGCCTAGCTTTAGCTTCGGATCGGGCAGTTCCCGCGCCGCCGCCGCGGCTTCGCCCGCCGCTTCGATGGCGCTGCGGCGTGCGTTCAGCTGCGGCTGAGCCGTCTCAGCGAGGCGCTGCGCTTCCTCTAGTGTGAGCTCCTGCGCCCTGGGCCCTGCGGCCATGACGAATGCGAACATGAAGCCCGCGGTAATACACCAAACCTGCCTGAATTGATATGACGAGTCGTGAAACATGTAACCTCCGAAAGACGATATCGTGCAGCCGCAGCTATGCTGCGGAGGACTGTTATCTTCCGGGGCCTATAGCAGGAACCTGCAGAATTCTAGGGACGGCTCTGGTACGGACCAACTGGGTGGGTCGCCGAAACCGGCATCGGCGATCGAAAGACGTGCGTGCACGTGCGGCAGGGTCAGCACGGCCTCGGCCGGCATCGCGGGGACCACAAAATCAGCATAAGCGCTGCTCTGGCTACCCAAGGTGCATTGCGCCAGACAGCTCGATTCGTTGTTCATGCTTTCGCAGTCCTGCATCGTCGATCCCGCAACTGCGGCTGCTGCACTTGCGGCAGGGTCGACGCACGCGTCCCATGCGTATACGGCCTGAGCAAACGCCATCAGTGCCACCAACGCCATGGTGGTCACTTTGCGCGTTTTCACAGCCAGCATGTTTCGCCTCTTCCCTATTTTTTTGCATCTAATCGCCGAATGGTTCCGCTTTCTTTGACCAGGATCAAGTTCCCGTGCGATCGTACGTATTTAAAGCGGGCGAGCGTGCTGCGGCCAGCGACGAATGGGTTGCAGCGCCGACTTAGAGTTGCGCCCAGTATTTCTCCAACCGTTTGAACGAAACTGGATAGGGTGTCTTCAGCTGCTGCGCCCATAGCGACACGCGCAGTTCTTCGAGCATCCAGCGAAAGTCCTCCACTTTCGGATCGCTGACACCGCGCAGGCGATCCTGCTCCACTCGCGTTGTGTACATCTGCCAAAAGCGCGCCAGTTGCTGATGCCAGTTGGCGTCACGGTCCGAATTCGATGGGAGCTTGTCGAGCCGTATGCCGATCGCCTGCAGATAGCGCGGAAAATGGCGTAACCGCTCAAACGGCGTGGTGACGACAAATCTCGGTGCCAGCAACAAAGCAAGCTGGTTGCGAATGTCGGCAATGGCACGCGGCCATGCTGCAACACGCTCGTCATCCAAACGCGATCGCAGGACAGCATACTGAGCGAGGATGTCCGCTGTCAGGCGGCATATCTCATTCGCAACCTCGACCAGCCTGACCTTCGCTTTGGCTACGCGCGCCTCAAACGCTTTGCGGTCACGCACCGGCCCTGCATCGTCAGCACCAGTGTCGACGAAGAAGGCGCGATCACAAGTTGCTTCGATCAGTTCGTCGCGCAAACGATCGCTCACCGAGGCCTTGTCGCCGCGCGAACCCTGGTCTTCGAGCAACAGCGCATAACGCAAAGACATTTCGGTTAATCCCGGCAGATTGCGCGACAGGTACTTGAACTGCTCGGGCAGCGAAAGGCGTAGCAGACGACGCAATCCAGCGCGGGTTGCCCGTTGCGCCTCGACTTCGGTGTCAACCAGTGTCAGTGCGACCGAATCGCCGTTATCGACTATTGCCGGGAAACCCACCACTTTGCCGCCCGCGCGTTCGACCTCCATCATCTCCGGCAACTCGTCAAAATCCCAGCGCCGCAAACCCTTGCGCTCGAACTCCGATGCCGCCGTTTCGGTAAAACTGCGCATTGCCTTCACGCCGAGTTCCTTACGCAAACTCACCAGATCGCGCCCCATGGCAATCTCTTCGCCTCGATCATCGATGACCCGGAAATTCATGCGCAGATAATTCGGCAACTCAACGGCCTCGAGCATTTCAGTCGACACCTCAACGCCGGTCTTGCTGTGCAGCGCTTGCACCAGTGCCTGGACCAGCGGCCGCGAGTCCGGCTTGATGGAACCCAGCACTTTGGTCACGACTTGCGGCACGGGCACGAAGTGTTTGCGCACACCCTTTGGCAGGCCACGAATCAATTCGGTGATCTTGTCTCGCAACAAGCCGGGCACCAGCCACTCGCAGCGACGTTCATCGATCTGGTTGAGCGCGGCCAGTGGCACCGTCATGGTGACACCGTCCATTACATGGCCTGGCTCGAAGCGGTAGGAAAGCGGCAACTGATATCCCGCCAGTTCAATGCTGTCGGGATACAGGTCGACGGTGACCTGTTCGGCCGAATGACGCATCAGGTCAGCGCGTTTCAGAAACAACAGCTCCGGATTGCCGCGCTCTGCGTCACGCCGCCACTTTTCGAAATCGACCCAAGACCAGATGTCCTGCGGCACACGCTCGTCAAAGAAATCGAACATTGCCGACTCATCGACCAGCACATCGTGGCGGCGCGACTTGTGTTCCAGCTCGCTGACCTGTTCAATCAGGCGGCGATTGTGCTTGAGGAATGGCGCGCGCGAATTGACATCCCCGGCCACCAGTGCTCCACGAATGAAGAATTCACGGGCCACGACCGGATCGACAGGGCCATACAACACCTGGCGGCGCGGCACCACAATCAATCCGTATACCGTCACCTGCTCAGTCGCCAGGACGTTACCGGCGTCACGCGACCAGCGCGGATCACGATAATTGCTCTTGGCCACGTGAGCACCCAGTTTCTCGATCCACTGCGCATCCACCTGTGCCACGCATCGCGCAAACAAGCGTGTCGTCTCCGTCAGTTCCGCACCAACCAGCCACTTCGGTTTGCGTTTCTTGAGACCGGAACCGGGATGCACAACGAACTTGATGCCGCGTGCACCTAGATAGACACCGGCATCATCGGACTTGAAGCCGATGTTGCCGAGCAATCCGGAGAGCAAGGCGCGATGAATCTCTTCATAGCGCGCCGGCTTCTCGTTCGACCGCCATCCCATGTCGGCGACCATCGCAGCCAGCTGTCCGTGTAGTTCGCGCCACTCGCGCAAACGCAGATAAGACAGGAAACGCGCATGGCACTCCTGAACCAGCTTGCGGTTGGACTGCTTGTGGCGGATGGCTTCAGCGAACCAGTTCCACATTTCGACATAACCGAGAAAGTCCGAGCGTTCGTCTGCAAAGTCGCTGTGCGCCTGTGTGACGGCGTCTTGTTTGTCAATTGGACGCTCGCGTGGATCCTGCACCGACAAGCCGGAAGCGATAATCAGAATTTCATTGAGGCAACCAAACTCCTTCGCCGAGACGATCATGCGCGCGATGCGCGGGTCGATCGGCAGTCTCGCCAGTTGCTTGCCGACGGCAGTCAGCCGTTTCTGCTCGTTGACCGCTGCCAGTTCTAGCAGAAGCTGATAACCGTCGGCAATAGCCTTGGCGGCCGGAGCATCAACAAACGGAAACTCCGCTACTTCACCGAGCCGCAGTGCTTGCATACGCAGGATGACCGAGGCCAGTGATGAACGCAGGATTTCCGGATCGGTGAACTCGGCGCGCGCATTGAAATCATCTTCGCTGTAGAGCCGCACACAGACGCCGTTCATGACCCGGCCGCAGCGCCCGGCGCGCTGATTGGCCGAAGCCCGCGAAATGCGTTCAACCTGCAACATCTCGACCTTGTTGCGAAAACTGTAACGATTGATGCGCGCCAGCCCCGAATCAATCACATAGCGAATGCCCGGCACGGTAAGCGAGGTTTCGGCGACATTGGTGGCCAGCACCACGCGCCGTGCTCCGCCAGTCGCAAACACACGCTCCTGTTCCTTCGCCGACAAGCGCGAATACAGCGGCAGAATCTCCCAGCGCCCCGATCGATGTGTGTGAGAAGGGTGTTTGCGCAGCGCTTCGGCGCACTCCCGTATTTCGCGCTCTCCCGGCAGGAATACCAGCACGTCGCCACTGGCGCCGCTCGCTGCCACTTCATCGAGCGCGTTCACCACAGCCTCAGGCAGGTCGATATCGTGCGCATCCTCATCATCTTCGTCGAACGGCCGATAGATCACTTCAACCGGATATAACCGCCCCGAGACCTCGATGACAGGCGCTTTATCGAAGTGCCTGGAAAACTTCTCTGCATCGATCGTGGCAGAAGTGATAATCAGCTTCAGCTCGGGACGCTTTGGAAGCAATTGCTTGATATAGCCGAGCAGAAAATCGACATTCAGGCTGCGCTCATGAGCCTCATCGATAATCAACGTGTCGTAGTTGTTCAGAAAGCGGTCTGACTGCGTTTCGGCAAGCAGAATGCCGTCAGTCATCAGTTTGACCAAATTGTCCGAACTCGACTTGTCGGTAAAGCGAACCTGAAACCCGACTGCATCACCCAGCGGCGTACCCAATTCCTGCGAGATGCGATTGGCGACCGAGCGCGCGGCGATGCGCCGCGGTTGCGTATGGCCGATCTGGCCAAACACGCCGCGACCGAGTTCAAGACAGATCTTTGGTAATTGCGTCGTCTTGCCGGAGCCGGTCTCGCCACAGACGATGACAACCTGATTGTCTTCAATCGCGCGCGCGATCTCGTCGCGCTTGGCGCTGACCGGCAACTGTTCCGGATAAGTGATGCGCAGACGCCGCTGCGCGCGCCGCTCTGCTCGCTCGACCGATTTCTGCGCCGCACTCCGTACTGCCGAGCGCGCGTTCGAGTTACCCGCGTCTTTCAATCGACGGCGCAGGCGGTGGCGGTCGCGAATCAGACTACGCGCTATGAGGTCCGCAATATCGTCGGCGTCGGACGTCAGGACCTGCTGCAGTGAAGATGGTGCAGACATACTGAAAGGACGTCACAAGTGGAGAATTGTAACCGACGCCTCACTTCCCCGATGCGCCGTTACGACTACCGGGCAGTCGCAGGCAAATTCGCGGCGCAGTTAGTCTTGTGCTTGTCAGACCTGCGCCCTTGGTACGGCACGCCACGCCCTTGCCAGCAGCACGGCAACAGTTAACAGTGTCAGCGGCAACACAAAGAACATCATCGTTTCGCTGAATGGCTCGAGTAGATCGTGCTCGGTCGCCTTCATGACGACGTAAGCCGCATAGCTGAAGTAATAGCCGAGAAAAACGCTCCCTTCCCAGCGGTCGATGCGGTAGCCGGTGAAGAAGATCGGCAAACAGGCCACCGACACCGCGATCATCACCGGGAAATCGAAGTTCTGTACCGACTGCGCAACGGCGATTCCGGCCGGCGCCACCAGCGCAGTGGCGCCGAGGACCAACAAGATGTTGTAAATCGAACTGCCGATGGCGTTGCCGACGGCGATATCACGCTCGCCTTTGACCGCGGCAACTACGGAGGCCGCGACTTCCGGCAACGACGTACCCGCTGCCACAACGGTCAGGCCGATCACCAACTCGCTAACCCCGAGCTGGCGCGCAAACACCACGGCCGCATCGACCAGCCAGTTCGCGCCAAGTACCAGCAACAGCAGACCAAGCACAATCAGCGAGACGTTAACCGCCCAATGCTTCGCAACCGAGCCCGGATAAGCCTCCGCATACTCGGAGATAATCTGCGGGTCTCGTTCCTTGCGTGCTTGCCACACCAGAAAAGACGAATAAGCGACCACGCCCAGGCACAACAGCGTGCCGTCTATGCGACCGATCTGTCCATCCAACGCCAGCAGCAGCAGCACGATGGAACACCCGATCAGCAAAGGCACATCGATACGCACCAGTTGCTGGGCGACAGCCAGCGGCACGATCAGGGCGGACAGGCCGAGAATAAACAGCACGTTGAAGATATTGCTGCCAACCACATTGCCCACCACAATGTCGGCCTGACCGAGCCATGCCGCCCCGACCCCCACCGCCAGCTCTGGCGAACTGGTGCCGAAAGCAACGACTGTCAATCCGACAATCAGTGGCGAAATGCCGAGCGCCGACGCGATGCGCGAAGCACCCCGCACGAGCATCTCTGCACCCGCGGTCAGTGCCGTGATTCCAACGATGAACATCAAGGTTGTCATAAGCGCTGCCTGAGAACGGACAACGGCTCGGAACGCAAGTTTCTCGCCAGTGAAACTCCGCCAGCCAAAATGCGACAACTAGGCAGGGTTGCCCGGCTTCCTAAACGAGACCCTTGAACGGTGAGTGCCGTTCACACCAGGCGGCGGTTGAGAGCAAGTAGTTCTCTTCCTCGACAGCGCCGACCAGCTGCAAACCCAGAGGCATGCCGTTTGGCCCCTTGCCGGTCGGAATCGTGATGGCCGGCATACCCATCAAGGTCCATATAGAGCAGAAACTGGGATCACCGGTCACCTCCAGTGACGCTGGCGCCTCACCCGCAGCGGGAGGCGTGATGATTGCCGAGTAGCCACGATCGAGAAATGCCGCAAGGCTGTGCTGTAACTGTGTGCGCAGTTTCAATGCGTCGCGGTAATCGGTGTCGGCAATGGCCTCACCTTCGTCGAGCGCAACATTGAGGTAGTCGGAGAAGGACTCGCGATACTGCGCTCGCACTTTGTGCGAAACGCGCGCGCCCTCGAATAGCATGATCGTGCGATGCACCTTGTGCGCCAAATCGAATTCACCCGGTATCTCGATAATGTCAATCATCGCGCCGGCTTTGCGCAAACGTGCCACGTCCGCATCAAACTGCGCCCGCTGTTCCGGTTGTGCCAGATGCCAGACCGGCGAGCGCACTGCCGCCAGACGCGGCGCCCCTTTCAACATTGGCGCTTCCGGAGCGATGCTGCTGCGGCGCGCCGTTAGACTCCAGGCCAGCAGCGCCGCATCAGCGACACTACGGGCAAATACTCCGGGTTGATCGAGCGAAGGAGAAAACGGCATGATGCCGCGCGTGGAAAGCATGCCCTGGCTCGGTTTGTATCCGACGATGCCGCAGAAAGCCGCCGGCCGCACCACCGAGCCATTGGTCTGAGTACCAATCGCAGCAGGGACAAATCCAGCCGCTACTGCGGCCGCCGAACCACTCGAAGAACCGCCCGGCGTATGCCTGGCGTTCCACGGATTAGTCGTCTTTGCCGCCACCATGAACGCCGCTTCAGTGGTCACAGTCTTACCGAGCATCAGCGCACCGGCTCGCTCGACGCGGACCACCACCTCAGCGGTTTCTTCCGGAACATATCCGGCGTACAACCGGCACCCCATTTCGGTCGGAATGCCGGCGGTATAGAAGTTGTCCTTGACGCCGACCGGCACGCCATGCAGGGGATGGGCCGCTTTCCACGGCGTTGCCGCTGAATCTGCCGTACGCGCAAGCTCCATGGCGCGCTCCCGATCCAGCCATTGCCATGCTTTCACCGTCTGTTCCAGAGAATCGATGCGCGCGAGCAGGCTCTGCAAGTAGGTGCTTGGCTTGAGCTTCCCGGAGCGGATTCGTTTCGCCGCGTCGTGCAAACCGATTTTGTACGGTTCAGTCATCGCTGTTCTTTTTCAAGCACATTAACAATTTCTTGCAGGGACACAGCTCGCTTTAGAAACGCGACCCGCTGCGAGTTGCTGTTACATTGGTTTCGCTGCGTCTTCACAGTGCTGTGCTTCAACCTTTCAGATGATTACGGTAATCAGGATTGACCAGGTTCGGCGGCTGTTCGCCGCTCAGCGCGGCGACGAGGTTTTTTGCTGCAGTCATCGCCATGGCGTAGCGCGTCGACTCGGAAGCGCTGGCAATATGCGGCGACAACACGGCGTTCTCCAAACCAATGAAGCCCGGATTGAGTCTGGGTTCGTTTTCATAGACGTCGAGTCCGGCAGACCAGATGGTTCCCGCACGCAGCGCTTCGACCAGCGCTGCGTCGTCGACAATGCCGCCGCGCGCCATATTGATGAGCACAGCTGACGGTTTCATCATGGCAAGTTCTTGTGCGCCAATGAAGTGATGCGTTTCCGGTGTGTAGGGCAGAATTAGCATGACGATATCCGATTGCCCCAGCAACTCTTCCTTACCCACATACTGGACACCTAACTTTTGTTCAACGTCCTGCATAACGCGATTGCGCGTGTGATACAGAATATTCATGTCGAAGCCACGCGCCCGCTTGGCGATTGCCTGGCCAATTCGCCCAAACCCGACGATGCCGATTGTGGCACCGTGTACATCCTTGCCAAGCGTTTGCTTCAAAAAGGTGCTTTTCCATTCGCCCGCGCGCAGATAGCGCTCACCTTCGCTCATGCGGCGGCAGGTCGCGATCATCAGTCCGATCGCGTAGTCGGCAACACTATTATCGAGCACACCTGGCGTGTTGGTCACCATGATGCCGCGGCGGGTACAGGCACCGACGTCAATGTTGTTGTATCCGACTGCCGTATTGCAGATTGCCTTGATACCGGGGCACTGGGCAAGCAGTTCATTGTCAATGCGATCGGTGGAATAAGACTGGATGCCGTCGGCATCACGCAACATACCGATCAGTTCATCGCGCGCAATGGCACGATCGGTCTGGTTGGATACCACCGAAAAATGCTGCTCGAGATACTCGATGGTCTCGTCAAACATTTCGCGGGTGACAACGACTTTCTTCATGTCCAGTTATTTCTTTCGCGTACGCTCAAGTAGTTCGTCAATTGCCCGGCAAGTCACCAGCCCAAGCTGCCTCAATTGCCGTAAAACACTTGCGGCAGCCACAAGCCGATCGCCGGAAACAGCACCAACAGGATCATGGCGGACAACTGAATGAGCATGAATGGCACCATGCCGAGAAAAATATGTGCCAGCGATACCTGCGGCGGCGCTACGCCTTTCAGGTAGTAAGCCGCCATCGCCATCGGCGGCGACAGAAATGCGGTCTGCAGATTGATTGCCGTGAGCAGGCCGAAAAAAAGTGGATCGATTCCGAAGTTCGGCAGCATCGGCAGGAAGATCGGCACGAAAATAATGATAATCACCGTCCAGTCAAGCGGCCAGCCGAGCAGGAAGATGAGAAGCTGCGACAGGAACAGGAAGCCGCCCGGCGAAAGGTCCATGCTGTAGACCCAACTCTCGAGCAGATTCTGCCCGCCTAATGCGGCAAAGGTTGAGGAAAACACCCAAGAGCCGACCAGCAGCCAGCACACCATGGCAGTCGTGCGTGCCGTCAGAAAAGCCGATTCCTTGAGCCGTGTGAACGACAGACGTTTGTACGATGCTGCAAGAATCGCGGCGCCGAGCGCACCGACCGCCGCTGCCTCGGTTGGCGTGGCAACGCCAAAAAGAATACTGCCCAGCACTGCCGTGATGAGAAACGCCAACGGAAAGAAAGACGTCGCCAGCATCTTGAAGACCTTGGCCGCCGGGACATTGAGTTCCTCGTCACTGAGCTTGGGAGCAAGTTTTGGGTTGATCACCGCCCTGATGATGACGTAGCCGACATACATACTGGAGAGCATGATCCCGGGAATGAGAGCGCCCATGTACAACTGCACGACCGACACACCGGCAGTCGCGCCATACAGAATCAGCAGCACACTGGGCGGAATCAGAATACCCAGGCAGCCCCCGGCGGCGATGGAGCCGGCGGAGAGCTTGATGTCATAGCCGGCTTTTAGCATCGGTGGCAACACCAGCAAGCCCATTAAGGTGACGGTGGCGCCGATGATTCCGGTTGCGGCAGCGAATACCGCGCAGGTAATGATGGTTGCGACTGCAAGTGCTGCCGGGACGCGGGACATCGACAGCTCGAGACTCCGGAACAGCCTATCGATGATGCCGGAGCGCTCGACAATGTAGCCCATGAAAATAAACAACGGCACGGCGATGACGACATCGAGCGTCATGACACCGTAAGTGCGCAGCACCATGTTGTCGAAAATGGGATTTTCGAAAAGCGGCACACCAGGCCGGTGGAACGCAACAATTCCAAATAGAATTCCCAGCCCGATTAGCGTGAACGCAATCGGAAAACCAAGCAGGATGGAAGCGATGATGACGCCCAGCATCACCATGCCAAGGTGCTGGTGGGTAATCTGGGACGGCGGCGGCAGGAACAGGATATAGCCGAGTGCAATGATGGCGATAATGCCGAAGCCGATGGTGCGTGCCTCGAACCTGATAAATCTGAGCCAGTTCACGACTTGGCCCCTTCCTCAGAGCCCTCTCCGGTAAGCAGCTCCTTGATCTGTTCGATATCCTCTTCTTCGACGTCGTGCAACCGCTGCGGCCACTCGCCGGTGCGAATGCATTGCACGCAGCGAATAATTTCTGCAATGCCCTGCAACAGCAACAGCCCTCCGGCTATTGGAATAGCAAGTTTGTAGGGATAAACCGGCACGCCGGCGGAAGTAACACTTGAGACCTCTTTCATCGCCCATGAAATCTGGGTGAACTCGATGCCGGCATAGACCAGCGCAGAAATACCGGGAATGAAAAACACCAGATACAGAACGAGATCAAACCAGGCCTGGGTGCGCGGCTGCAAGGTGCGATACATCATGTCCGCCCGCACGTGGCCATTGCGCGAAAGGGTGTATGCGCCGGCCATCATGAACAACAGGCCGTAGAGAATGTATGCGACGTCAAACACCCACTGATTCGGCATGTTGAGGATGTAACGCATGGTCACGTCTACGCACACCAGCAGGGTGAGCAAGACCACCGTCCATGCGAACAGTTTGCCGGACCAGGCACTGATCCGGTCGATCATGAACAAATAACGATTCACGGTAAATCCTCAGTCTTCCTGCGAGGGACGGTCAGACGGCTGCGTAACCAGCCGTCTGACCGTCCGCCTTTTTGTGTTCTTGTAACGTCAGGACATCAACCTGGCCGACACCGCAAGCACGGCCTAGCCAAAGAAGTGATCGTAAGCCTGCTGGCTGCCAACGATGAACTTGTTCTGATAGTCGAGCACCCGCCGCATGTACTCTCTCTGCGACTCGACTACCCTCGTGAAGAACGGATTCTCTGCGCCTTCTTCCTCGATAATCTTGTCCCATGCATCGAGCTGCAGTTCAAGCACGTCTCGCGGAGTCTTGATGAAGTTGACACCCTGGTTGTCCCGCAATTCTTCATATGCTTTGGAATAGACTTCCATGGTGCGCCAGTACATCTGGCTGTTGGCCGCCTTGGCGGCGACGCGCCAGATCGAGCGGTACTGCTCGGGAAATCCTTCCCAGACTGTTCGGTTGATCAAGACTTCGATGAACTCCGCCGGCTGATGATAGCTCTGTACCATGCAGATCTTGGATACGTCTGGAAAACCGAGCGCCATGTCCGAGGCAGGATTATTGTATTCAGCCGCGTCAATCACGCCGCGCTCAAGCGCCGGCACGATCTCGCCGCCTGGTAGCGCCACCACTGACGCACCCATGTTCTTGAACACGTCGATCGACAGCCCGACGGTACGGTACTTCACGCCCTTGAACTGTTCGGCCGATTTGATTTCCTTGTTGAACCAACCGAGCGGTTGCGTCGGCATCGGTCCGTATGCCAATGGCACCACCTCGAGCTTGAGCAAGTCGCGATAGATCTCTTCGTATAGTTGCTGGCCGCCTCCGTATTCCATCCATCCCAACATGGTGTTGGCATCATGGCCCCAGGCCGGGCCGGTCCCGAACAGCGACAAGGCGCTGTTCTTGCCATACCAGAACGCCGGGACCGCTTGGCTGCCGTCCAGAATCCCCCTGTGAACAGCATCGGCCTGATCAAACGCGCCGACGACAGCGCCCGCCGGCAACATTTCCACCGTCATGCGCCCGCCGGAGAGCTGCTCGACGAAGGTAAAGATCTCAGTGGCAATCTCGAAAATCGGGTCTTTCGGCGAGAACGCACCCTGGAATTTCAGTCTGACCTCCGGCAATGAGGTATCGCCTCCGCCGGTAGCAGTGCTCGCCTGTTGCTGATCATTGTTGCTGCCAACGCCGCAGCCGGAAAGAGCGGCAAGCGTGGCAGCGCCACCCGCGGCGGCGGCTGATCCGAGAAACTTTCTGCGGCTGAGCCGGCGGTCTTCCGGATGCTGGTCTGCGCGCTGGTCTTCCCTCATGGTTGACTCCTCCTCAAATGATTTGTTGCCGGTCCCGGACCCGATGATTACCGGTAAGGCTCGTTTTTTGGTTCGACGACGCGGTCGATTCAGGCGAAACCAAGGATCGACGGCTTCACGAGACTCATCGTCCACACGGCGCGCCTCCAAAGGCACAAGCTGAGATTGTATTTTGGAATCATGCCTCGAGGCCACTTTTTTCCGCCGGGCAAGGCGTTGGCGGCGCCCTCTTCGAGCATCGTTACGGCGCTGCAAAGCGACGCCCGGGTTGCTGCCCGCGCGACAAAGTACGCTAGCGTGCAGGCAGACTACCTCGCGCGCCGGCTTGTCCCTGCCTGGCTCTGCCGATAGAATTCGCGGGCCGCCAACGCCGTGTACCCCGGGGGCGTCGAGCGCGGCGATCTCGTACCCGGGCGCAGTTGACGCACCAATAACACCAATCAGGGAAGGGGCAGGCTTGCGCCTCGTCAGCACATTTCTCATTCTGTTTGCTTTCTGGCTGCTGCTCTCAGGCCACTACACCGCGTTCCTGATGACTGCCGGCGCCTTGTGCGCATTGGGCGTGGTTTTGTTCGCCCGCCGCATGGATGTCGTTGACCATGAAGGCCACCCGGTCCATCTGGCGCCACGGGCATTGCTGGTGTACTGGCCATGGCTGCTAAAAGAGATTGCCGTCTCAGCCGTGCAGGTATCGGCAATCATTCTGCATCCCCGACTACCAATCAGCCCTACTCTGGTACGGGTACCTTCGACACAGAAAACGGATGTAGGACGCACCACTTTTGCTAACTCGATCACCCTGACACCCGGCACCATTTCCGTCGAAGTGGCCGAGGATGAAATTCTGGTACACGCGCTGACACGCAATGGCGCGCATAGCCTTGCCGACGGCGAAATGGACCGCCGCGTTACCCGCTTCGAAAGCGCGTAGCGCGAGAGCTTGCCACGATGTTTGAAGTCGCTTCCGTATCGCTGCTGATTGCCCTGACACTGATCATCGCTCGAGCGATCTTGGGGCCATCGGTGTTCGATCGCACCCAAGCGGTCAATACTGCCGGCACCGTCGCCATGCTGTTGCTGGCTGTCGTCGGTTTCCTCACCAAGCGCCCCGATTTCCTTGACATCGCCATCATCTACGGTCTGTTGAACGTGATCGGCACGATTGCAGTACTGAAGTATTTCCGCCACGGCGACCTGGGTGATCCCGGCGACGAGTCGGAAGAAGGCACCGAAGCGGCCAAGAGGGGACCGTTGTGATGGCTGACCTGGTCAATCTGGCAAGCTGGATTCTGATTGTCGCCGGCAGTCTTTTCTGCATGATCGGTGCACTGGGATTGCTACGTATGCCTGATCTGTTTACCCGTATGCAGGCGGCAAGCCTGGTCGACACCCTTGGCGCCGCACTATTGCTGCTGGGCATGATCTTGCAGGCGGGGTTCAGCCTGGTAACGGCCAAGCTGATCATAATCGGGCTGCTGCTGTTCTTTACCAGCCCTACCGCAACGCACGCGCTGGCACGCGCCGCGCGCGCGAGAGGAGTCGAGCCAATGCTCGCAGATGAATCAGCGGCTCGGCAAGCAAGCAGCAAGCGAGTTGAAGGCGGGCAGAACCAGTCATGAGCACAACAATCATCAACACGGCTCTACTGCTGATGATGGCGGCGACAGTGATTGCAATTGCTCGCTCGCGCAACATGTTCGCTGTCGTCATTCTGGCGAGCTTGTACAGCTTTCTGATGGCCACCATTTTTCTCGTGCTCGATGCGGTCGATGTTTCGATGACAGAGGCGGCAGTGGGCGCCGGAATATCGACTCTTTTGTACCTCGCTACGCTGTTCCTGACCCAAAGCGAGGAAGCCAAACCGATACACAAACCGCTGCTGCCGCTCGCAGTGGCGCTCGTTACCGGCGGTTTGCTGGTATACGGCACGCTCGGACTCCCCGAGTTCGGGTCTCCCGACAGCGTGATTCATCAGCACGTGGCGCCACGCTACATCCATCAGGGCCCGATAGAAACCGGCGTCCCTAATATCGTTACCGCTGTGCTGGCGAGTTATCGGGGATTCGATACGCTTGGCGAAGTCATTGTCATCTTCACCGGCGGCATCGGCGTGATCGCCTTGCTGCGGCGTCGCTGGCGCAGTGACCAGGACGAGGAGGAGGACTAGATGCGCGGTTTCCGGGTACTGCGAGTCATTGCCAAGCTGCTGATTCCGTTCATCCTGATCTTCGGCCTGTATGTACAGTTCCATGGCGACTATGGACCAGGCGGTGGATTCCAGGCCGGGGTCATCGTTGCCGCGGCGGTTATTTTTCACGCGCTCATCTATGGCCTGCCACATACGCGCCGCGTGCTGCCCGAATGGGTCGTGGAAACAATGATCGCGGTTGGCGTACTCCTGTACGCAGGGACCGGCGTGGCGGCGATGATACTGGGCGGGAATTTTCTTGATTACTCGGTGTTGTTGCATGACGCGGTGCACGGCCAGCATCGCGGCATTTTCCTGGTTGAACTTGGCGTCGGCATCACAGTAGCCGGTGTCATGCTGATGATCTTCTACATGTTCGCCGGGCGGGCACGTAGCAAATACAGCGAAAAATGAACATCGCGGATTTCATCAACTACTGGATCGCGATGTTTCTCCTGGTGACGGGGATTTATATCGTCATTGCGCGCGGCAATCTGGTGAAAAAGCTCGTCGGGCTTAGTATCTTCCAGACTTCCGTTTACCTGATCTATATCTCTCCGAGCAAGATCATTGGCGCGACGGCACCAATACGCGCGCCGGGTTTCACTGACTATTCAAATCCGCTGCCACACGTGCTGATTCTGACAGCGATCGTGGTCGGTGTTGCCACAATCGCGCTTGGCCTTGCTCTCGTTGTGCGCATTCATGAGGCGTACGGCACCATCGAAGAGGACGAAATACACGAGCAGGACCAGGATGCGACATGATTGAGAGCAATCTGCCGGCCCTGCAAGTCGTATTACCGCTGATCGCTGCGCCGCTATGCCTGCTGCTGCGGCGTAGCACACTGGCCTGGCTAGTGGCCTGGTCGGCAAGCTGGTCAGCGGCGGCGATTTCGATCGCGATTCTGCTCAAGGTACTCAGTAGCGGTACGATTTCCTACGCTTTCGGCGGCTGGGCTCCGCCGTGGGGCATCGAATACCGGGTCGATCCGCTCAATGGGTTCGTGCTGGTGCTGGTCAGCGTCGTTGCTGCACTCATCGTGCCCTATGCAAGACGCAGCCTGCTGGCGGAGATCCGCAGCCGCCAACATTACCTGTTCTGGACGGCGTATCTGCTTTGCCTGACCGGTTTGCTCGGTGTGACGATTACCGGTGACGCCTTCAATGTTTTCGTTTTTCTGGAGATTTCTTCCCTGGCGACCTACATCCTGATCGCCTACGGACAGGATCGCCGGGCGCTGGTTGCGTCTTATCAATATTTAATCATGGGCACCATCGGCGCGACTTTCATTGTCATCGGTGTCGGTCTCCTATACCTGATGACCGGCACCTTGAACCTGGCTGACATGGCGCAACGCATAGCGCAAATGCCGCTGGTTCGACCGGAGCTGGCGGCGCTGGCATTTCTGACGGTCGGCATATCACTGAAGCTGGCACTGTTTCCTCTGCATCTGTGGTTACCAAATGCCTACGCCTATGCGCCATCGGTGTCGACCGCGTTTCTTGCGGCTACTGCAACCAAAGTCGCTGTCTACCTGCTGATTCGCTTCATGTACACGGTGTTCGGTCAGTCAGGTATCTTCGATAACCTGCCGTTCGAGGAGATGCTGATTGCGCTGTCGCTGGCAGCAATGTTCCTCGCTTCGATCGTTGCTGTTTTCCAGGACGACGTCAAACGCATGTTCGCTTATTCAAGCGTGGCGCAGATCGGCTACATGACGCTTGGCATCGGTCTCGCCAACGCCAGCGGTCTGACTGGCGCCATCGTACATCTGTTCAATCACGCAGTCGCCAAAGGTGCGATCTTCCTGTTACTGGGGTGTGTTGCGCTGTGCGTTGGACAACCGGTCATATCGAAAATGTCAGGGCTTGCCAAACGCATGCCATTAACGGCTGCCGGCCTGGTCGTCGGTGGACTGAGCCTGATCGGCATACCCGGCACGGTCGGCTTTGTCAGCAAGTGGTATCTGGTGATGGCAGCTGTCGAGAAAGGCTGGTGGTGGCTGGCAGGCCTGGTGGTGATCAGTTCGTTGCTTGCCGTGGTCTACGTGTGGCGCTTGATCGAGGTCTGTTACTTCCGCGAGCCGTCACAAAAGATGAGTGAGGCTAAAGAGGCGCCATTGTCGATGTTGATCCCGGCCTGGGTGTTCGTCTTCGCTTGCATCTACTTCGGGCTCGACACTTCGACCACCGTCGGTACCGCAGCGATAGCCGCGCAGTCGCTGCTGGAGTCAATGCAATGAGCGCGATGGAACCGCAGATCGCGTTGGCAGTTCCGGCAGTCGGTGCGGTTCTGATCGCGCTGACCGGCCGCTGGCCGAATCTGCGCGAAGCAATGACCTTGGTAACAGCAGTCGTTTTGTTCGCCGTGGTCGCTTCACTGCTGCCTGAAGTCATGTCCGGCGAGCGCCCCGCTGTCACTCTGTTCACCATGTTGCCCGGCTTGTCGGTCGCACTCAGAGTCGAACCGCTCGGCATGCTGTTTGGCCTGCTCGCATCCGGTTTGTGGATCGTGAACTCGATTTACTCCATCGGCTACATGCGCGGCAACAACGAAAAAAATCAGACACGCTTTTACGTTTACTTTGCGATCGCGCTGGCAAGCACTATGGGTATTGCCTTCGCCGCAAATCTGGTGACGCTGTTTCTCTTCTACGAAGTATTGACCATCTCCACCTACCCGCTCGTTGCGCACAAAGGCGATCGTGACACGGTGCGCTCGGCGCGTGTCTATATCGGGATCTTGCTGTCAACCTCGATCGCACTGCTGCTGCCGGCAATCATCTGGACTTACGTGGTTGCCGGAACGGCTGATTTCACCCCCGGCGGAATACTCGCAGGGAACATCACCGGACCCGCTGTCGGACTGCTGCTGGCACTTTATGTTTTCGGCATCGGCAAGGCTGCCGTGATGCCGGTGCATCGCTGGCTGCCGGCGGCGATGGTGGCACCGACGCCCGTCAGTGCGTTACTTCATGCAGTAGCAGTAGTCAAAGCCGGCGTATTCTCGATTACCAAGGTCATCGTATACATCTTCGGAATCGACTTCCTTTTCGCGCAGCCGGGTTCCGAGTGGCTGGTCTATGTTTCCGCCTTCACCATCATTGCTGCCAGCGTCGTGGCATTGCGCCAGACAAATCTGAAAAGACTGCTCGCCTACTCGACCATCGCCCAGCTTTCATATGTCGTTATGGCCTCTGCGGTGCTAAAGCCTCTGTCAGAAATAGGCGCAGCGATTCACATGATGGCCCACGCTTTTGGCAAAATAACCTTGTTCTTCGCTGCCGGCGCAATCTACACGGCGTCGAAGAAAACCGAGATCACTCAGCTGCGTGGTATTGGGCGGCGCATGCCATGGACCATGACCGCGTTCACTATCGGCGCGTTGAGCATGATCGGCGTTCCGCCCACCGCAGGCTTTGTTTCAAAGTGGTACATCCTCGCCGGTGCGTTCCAGGCTGACAACTACGTTGCGCTGTTTACCATCATCATCAGTACCGCGCTCAACGCAGCCTACTTCCTGCCCATCGTCTACTGGGCCTGGTTCTCGAAGGAAGACTCAGCACCAACCAAGCCGCATGGCGAGGCACCGGTCGCCATCGTAATTGCGTTGACAATCACCGCTGCACTGACTCTGGCGTTTTTCTTCTTCAACCAGACGGCGCTGCAACTGGAATCTCAACTGGTAGGACGACAGAAATGAATCAACCAACACATGACGACCACTGGCTCGTGCAACCGGAGAATATCCGGCGCATATGGCGGGTCTTCTACATAGTGCTGGCCGCAACCGTGTTGGCCCAGCTCGTCATCAAGGTCAAGGGTTACTTCGGCATCGACGGTTGGTTCGGCTTCGCTGCCGGTTACGGTTTCCTGTGCTGCGCGGCGATGGTGCTGGTTGCCAAAGGTCTTGGCGTGTTTCTGAAGCGGCCGGATAACTACTACGATGGCTGAGTTGGCATCACCGGCGCTGATCCTTCTCGCTGCTGCGCTGCTGATCGCGTTGACGCGGGGTCACCTGCGCACGGCCGTCATTTTCGTCGCGCCGCTCGCCACCCTGTGGGCCATCTGGCAGGTCCCGGATGGCGTCGCCGACACGGTCCGCTTCCTCGACTACATGATCGAGCCAGTCGAAGGCAGCGCGCTGCGGCGGCTGTTCGCCACCATTTTCGCCATCATGGCTTTCACCGGCGGCTTGTTCGCCTTCCGCCAGGCACGTTGGTACGAGTTGTCCGCTGCCTTCGCCTACGCGGCCGGTGCGGTGGGTGTGTGCTTCGCGGGAGATCTGATCACCCTGTTCCTGTTCTGGGAACTGATGGCCCTGTTCTCGACGGTGATTGTCTGGTGTGGCGGCACGCCCGCGGCTCGCAGAGCAGGTATTCGTTACGCGATCTTGCACTTGCTCGGCGGCGTCATTCTCAAGGTCGGTATTGAAGGCGTCGTGGTGCACACCGGCTCGATCGACATTCAGCCGATGCTGGCGACCAACTTCGATACCTGGATGATCCTGATCGGGATCCTGATTAACGCCGCTGCACCACCGCTGTCCGCCTGGTTGGCTGATGCATATCCGGAGTCGAGTCCGACTGGCTCGGTATTCCTTTCCGCGTTTACTACCAAGACCGCCGTCATTGCACTGATTCTTCTGTTCCCTGGAGAGCCAGTGCTGATCGGCGTCGGGCTGTACATGGTGATGTACGGCATTATCTATGCGCTGCTCGAGAACGACGCTCGGCGAATTCTCGCCTATTCCATTGTCAACCAGGTCGGATTCATGGTGTGCGCCGTCGGTATTGGCACGCACATGGCCCTCAATGGCGCTGCCGCACACGCGTTTGCACACATCATCTACAAGGCGCTGCTCTTCATGAGCGCAGGCGTGGTCGTATACCGCACCGGTAAGAACAAATGTACCGACCTCGGCGGACTGTTCCGCACCATGCCGCTGACGACCATCTGCGGCATCATCGGTGCGCTGTCGATCTCAAGCTTTCCGCTCACTTCGGGCTTTACCACCAAAGCCCTGATCTCCCAGGCAGCCGTAGATCAACAACTGGTTACAGTATATTTCCTGCTTACCGCAGCATCGGCCGGTGTGTTCCTGCACGCCGGTATCAAATTCCCATGGTTTGTTTTCTTCCAGAAAGATTCCGGTCTGCGGCCGAAAGACGCTCCCTGGAACATGGCTGCGGCAATGGTGTTCTTCTCTGTGTTGTGTATTGTGATCGGCGTGTTTCCCGAGGCTTTCTATCGCTTCCTGCCGTATCCAGTTGACTATCAAGCGTACACGGCGGGCAAGGTCTTGTTCTACTTGCAGCTGCTGTTGTTCTCGGGTCTCGCTTTCTTCGTCATGTTGCCGTGGCTAAAGCGCACACCGACTATTTCACTCGACGTCGACTGGATTTATCGCCGGCTGTTGCCGACCATCGCGGCATGGATACGTGACGCGGTGGCCGACCCGCTCGGCCGTGTCGGCCGGCGCATTACGTACATGTTCGAGGCTGCACTTTCGAGAATCTACCGCCATCATGGGCCGGAAGGCGTACTCGCCCGAACCTGGCCGACCGGCAGCATGGTGATGTGGGTGGCGATTCTGTTGGCCTGCTATCTGGTGCTGTACTACGTTTAGTGCCGCTGACGTTTCGCGACACTTTCGTTTGACGATAGCTAGGTGTGACGATGGCGGCGACGCCACTCGGCAACCACGAACAAACGCCAGATTCCCATAACGCCGAAATAGGCGACAAACGCTCCGACCACCGCCATCAGCGAAAGCCCGACAACGAGCTGGGTGCCAACAGCGAGAAACTTGTCAGACCAGGTCACCATGATACTGCTGGCCTGTTCAGCGACCTGCTCAAGCGTCGCTTCGGCGGGCACTTTGCCTTGGCCGATAATGGCCGATCCGAGTCTGTAAGCGAGCAAATAGATCGGCGCGAAAGTAAACGGGTTGGTAATGAGCGTACTACCCACCGCTGCAACGAGGTTACCACGCAACCAGACCGCCACCACCGCCGCAACCGGAATCTGCGCCACTGGAATCAAGAAGCCGAAAAACACGCCGATCGCCATTCCGAGTGCAACACCGCGCCGATTGAGATGCCACAGGCGCGGATGATGTAACGCCGGACCGATCCACCCGACCCATTTGTTTTTCCTCACCGCCTCCGCGGTCGGCATCATGCGGCGAAGGCGCGTTCGCCATCCCTGTTTCACGCGGCGTGGCTGCATGTTAGCGGATTAGATTGTCTGATCATTTATAAGAGTCGGCGCAATTTCAACCCGGCGCCCACGGGATCATTCTGCGGCTTGCCAAGGGTTGCCTCAAAAGCCGTCACTATGCTGCGCGCGCGCCAAGCGCCTGGTTCAGATACGCTCGCCGCGTGATACGCCAGTTCCATACCTTGCCGGCAACGGGATCTGTCGCCTCACCATTTCGTTTCATGCCCACGTCCTTCGCCAGCTCCGACTGTGGACCCTTAATTGGCATTGAATAAGCATCGACCGCGCCTACCTCCGGCCGGGTAAACGCGTAGCCAATCAATCCGCGCACGCCTTCGGCAGCGAAACCCTGGCGACGGAATGCCGGTGCTATTTCGCAACCAATTTCGACCACGCCATCGGCGTCCGGTGCAGCCTTGAAGCCACCGGACCCGACTAACGCCCTCAGTACCGGATGCACGAACAGGTAGAGCCACCAACCTGAATACGGCAACAGCGGTTGCTCCTTGAGCAAGGACAGCGCGTGCGAGTAAGCCTGCGGATGTTCCGGCCACTGTTCCGCCACCGTAACCTTGAGCAATTCTCCAAGCGAACGCGGATCACGAACGATCGCCGCAAGATGCTTCTCTTCACAGGTAATCAGCCGAAGCCGTCGCGTATGAATCAGCATGATGCGCGCACTATGATTGTCTGCGTCTTTCGCACAATCATTTTTTCGTTCTTGCTACTGCGTGTCATCGGCGACGTGTTCGACCCTGACGTGCCGCTCAACCCTTAGCGGGCATTTGGCAAGTGCATGCAAACAGCTTTTTTTCGACAACGTGTCCCCAAGAAACCATCCTCCCCTGACGCAATACGCCTCTGTACTGATGATAACCGTTTGTGCCCTGGCGTTCACTCGTCCAGCAGCAGCACGTGTACGCGAAACGGGCCATGCGCACCATAAACGAGGGTCATCTCGATGTCGGCTGTTCGGGACGGACCCGACACAAAGTTGACCTGTCTTGGCAACTCGCCAATCTCTTCGCGCATCAATTCCCAGACGTCTTCCATGGAAACAACGACGCGACTGGTCGAAATGACAGCAATATGCGTTTCCGGCAACAAACTGGTCGTAGCAGCCTGGGACTCTCCCGAGAGCAATACCAGCGTGCCGGTCTCGGCCAGCGCGCAGAAGCTGCCGGTTACACCGACCTTGTCATCACCGGCCGCCGGACGTGGCTGCATCTCCAGGCCGGCGCCATGCCAATCAAGATCGCCAAACTCAGGCCAGCACACACCAGACATCGGCAAGTTATTCTGTTTGAGGTAACGTGCCACCGCCGCCGGTATGTCGGCACGCGTGCTCAGTTCATCTACGGTTGACGCCGCCGCGATACTACAGGCCTTGAACCGTTCCAGCGCATCCCACTGCATGGTCGGCATTGGTCCACGCGGGTGCGCGGAAAGGCGCTCTGATGGCGTGAACGAAACATCGCCGGCCGCCGCGTGCATCGCATTCGCCGAGCGGATACGGGCCAGAATGTTCTCTTTAGCGGACACGTTTCTCCTCGTTACGATCTGTTGCGCGCTGCGTATATTTCCCTGAAAGTCTTGCCGCGTGGTGCCGGTAGATCGCGGCCGCGTGTCCATTCGGCACCAGCCAGCGGCAAGCGATGCACCAGACCCTGCTTGCCTCCCGCGAGCTTGCCAAGGCGGGCAACAATTCTGGTCGCCCATGCATACAACGTAGGGCGCGACGCAAGCCAGGCCCAGACGCGCATTCCGACGCGCTGACCCGCCGGAGTGAGCTTGCGTTCAGTCTGTTTCTCGCGCAACTTGCGCATCAGATCCGGCAACGGAATCTTGACCGGACATGCCACGCCGCACTGGTTGCAGAATGTCGCCGCATTTGGCAGGTCGATCGCCTTTTCCAGGCCGACGTAGGCAGGCGTCAGTACCGAACCAATCGGACCCGGGTAGACCCAACCATAGGCATGTCCACCAATGTTCTGATACACCGGGCAGTGATTCATGCACGCCCCACATCGGATGCAGCGCAGCGCCGGGCGCAGGTCGGAACCCAGCACGCGGGTACGGCCGATATCGACCAGAATGACGTGAAACTCATCAGGGCCATCACTATCGCCATCACGCTTGGGACCGGTGGTGACCGAGAGGTAGTTGCTGATTGACTGACCGGTAGCCGATCGGGCAAGCAGCCGCATGAGTAGCGACAAGTCCTCCAGCGTCGGGATGCATTTCTCAATGCTGGATATCGCGACGTGAATACGCGGCATGGTCGTGGTCATTCGACCATTGCCTTCGTTGGTGACAATCATGGTCGAGCCGGTCTCTGCGACCAGGAAATTGGCGCCGGTGATACCCATGTCGGCATCCAGAAAGTGCGGGCGCAGTATTTCACGCGCTTCGTGCGTCAGCTCCTCGATATCGTCCAGCCGCGGACGCTGATGCCTTTCCGCAAACAGGGTGGCAATGTCATCTTTCGATTTGTGCGTCGCGGGCGCAATAATATGCGAGGGGTGTTCCTTCGCTTGTTGAATGATGTACTCACCGAGATCGGTTTCACGCACATCAATACCTCCACGCTCGAGGTACTCGTTCATGCCGGTCTCTTCGCCAAGCATCGACTTCGACTTGATGACTTTGCGCACATGGTTACTGGTCGCAATATCCAGCACGGTGCGATTCATCTCTTCAGCCGATTCCACCCAATGCACGATCGTTCCGGCAGCCGTCGCATTGCGCTCCCACTGCTCGAGATATTGGTCGAGATTGGCCAGACAATGATCACGCACGTCAGCCGCTGCGCGACGTATGTCCTCGAAATTGTCGAGCTCCTCGATCGCTTTGGCGCGTGCGACGACAAATTTACCCTTGGCGTGGGCAAGCGCGGCCTGCACCTTCTTGTCGGCGAGTTTCTGACTGGCGACTTTCTTGAATTGAGCAGACGTGATTTCCATTATCAGGCTCGCAATTGAACTACCGGCGCAGAGGGGTACCAAGTTGATCCGTTCATTCGACCTCCTCGCCAGTCATCCCTGCCAGTACCTCTGCTACGTGTAATACCTTGGTGCGATTGTCGCCGCGCCGGCGCAGCCTCCCCTCGATATTCAGCATACAGCCAAGATCGCCCAGAACCAGTGCGTCGGCTTCGCTTTTTGCGATCTCGTCACATTTGAGGTCGGCCAGGCGAGCCGAAATGTCGCCATATTTAATCGCGAAGGTGCCGCCAAAGCCACAACACTGTTCCGCGTCCTGCATCTCCCGGATCGACAGGCCGGCGACTTTGGCCAGTAATTCACGCGGCTGGCTCTTGACGCCCATCTCGCGCAAGCCGGCGCACGAATCGTGATAAGTCACGGTGCCGTCAAAGCGCACGTCGACGGCGTCGAGTTTGACAACATTCACCAAAAAATCAGTTAGTTCCCAAGTGCGTGCCGCCAGCCATTCAGCCTTGGCCCTGGCTTCGGGTAGTTCGGAAAGCAACTCAGCGTAGTGCGTCTTGATCATGCCGCTGCACGAGCCAGAGGGCACTACAACGTAATCACAATCGCTGAACTCGGATATGAGCTTTTGTGCCAGTGCCTGGGCCGCAGGCCGGTCTCCGGAGTTGTAACCAGGCTGACCGCAACAGGTCTGGGTATGCGGCACGACCACGTCACAACCGGCCCGCTCGAGCAATTTGAGGGCGGCCAGGCCGATGCTGGGGCGCATCAGGTCGGCCAGGCAGGTAACTAAGAGGCCTACGCGCATGGTTGTCTAGCAGATTGTGAAAGCGCCGCGGCACGGATTTGGGCGCGGCGGGAGCCGCCAGGAGGGGGCCACCGCGCAGCCGTTTTACGCGGCGCAACAAGGACTTGATACTAACATATTGCGTAACTCCTCCTCGACCCCGTCCGCAGGCTGGGGCCGCATCCCTGTCATCTTGTCCACCATCCGGGCCTCAGCTAATATTGCGGCATTGCAACATAAATAACGAAAGGGTGGCCAGGCTATGCCAGAGACGAATGGCAAAACCTCGATACAGGTCATTGAGCGGATGATGGATCTGCTGGACACGCTGGCGCGCTTCCCCGACCCGGTCAACCTCAAGCGGCTGGCCAATATGACTGGCCTGCACCCTTCCACCGCGCACCGCATACTGAACGTGCTGGTTGAGTACAGGATGGTCGACCGGGTCGAGCCGGGTACCTACCGCCTTGGCATAAGGCTGCTCGAACTGGGCAATCTGGCGAAAACCCGCATCGACCTGCGCCAGGAGGCGCTGCCCTATATGCAACGGCTGCACGACGAATTGGAGGAAACCGTCAACCTGTCAGTGCGCCAGGACGACGAAATGGTGTACGTCGAGCGATTGACTTCAGACCGCTCGGCGATGCGCGTCGCTCACCTGATTGGCGCCCGCGCTCCGTTGCACGTGACCGCTGTCGGGAAACTTTTTCTGCTCGGAGACGGAGAAGAAGGCGTGCGTGAATACGTCGCGCGTAACGGCCTTGCCGTGTATACGCGTAACACGATACGCGACGCCGAATCATTGTGCCGCGAGCTCGAGAAGGTGCGCCGCGTCGGCTACGCGTTTGACAATGAAGAAGCGGAGAAAGGCGTTTCCTGTGTCGGTGCCGGCATCTACGACGATGAGGGCCGCCTGACCGCTGGTCTCTCGGTCTCGGCGCCGTCCAATCGCCTGGATAGGAGTTGGGGACCACGCGTGAAGGAAGTTGCCGAAGCCATCTCGCGCGCCATCGGCTTTCGTGCCGGAGCACGCGCAGCCTGAGCGTCAATTGCGGCGAGCAAGATCAGGGCGCGCCGTGAGTGACCGGTCGCCGTGGATAGTATGTGAGGGTAAAAAGGCTCAGCCGCGCACGCTGAGGGTCGAGAATTCCCGTTCCAGCCAACGTCTGATGCGATTGGCATCGCCAATTCGCGTCAGCTTGCCCCACGAGTCAAGCAGCACGATGATCAGCGGGCGATCAGCAATGCGCGACTGCATCACCAGACAGCGCCCCGCCTCACTGATGTAACCGGTCTTGGACAATCCGATTTCCCATCGCGAACTGCGCACCAGCCGATTGGAATTGACGAATCGCAAAACACGAGGACCGCGCCGGGTACGGGATTCGACGGCAAACGAAGCCGCCGTCGTGTAGTCACGAATCAACGGATAGGTATGCGCCGCCTCGACCAGGATCGCCAGATCACTCGCTGTAGAGACGTTTTCTGGCCGCAGGCCGGTTGCATCAACGAATCGGCTGTTGAGCATCCCCAACTCAAACGCCTTGGCGTTCATCGCGTCGACGAACGCTTCCTTGCCACCCGGGTAGGTTCGCGCCAGCGCCGCTGCGGCCCGGTTTTCCGAAGCCATCAACGCCAGTTTCAGTGCTTCGGCGCGCATTAAACTGGTGCCGACATACAACTTCGAACGTGAGCCCTTGTAACGATCGATGTCGGCCCGCTCCACTGTGATCGACTCGAGCAACGGCAGCCCGGAGTCGATGATCACGATGGCGGTCATCAACTTGGTAATCGAGGCAATGGGAGCGACCTCGTTAGTATTCTTGCTGTAGAGGACCTCGCCGGTTTCCTGATCAATGACCAGCGCCAAGGCGGACTTGATGCCCAGGTTGACCCGGCGTACCGAACCTTGGGTCGGGTCTGCCAGAGCCGTCCCAGTCAACAATGTTAGTGTGCACACACTTGCGATATAAACCTTTGCAGCGTTCAACAGCGTTATCATTCGTCCTTTTCCCGTGCTACGTCCGCAACCGACGATCAATTACCGCAAACTGCCGATGGATCTGTTGCCGGACTCAGCCCCATGGCCAGATCCGGCTATACAGAACATACAATTTTCGGGCCTAAATAACAAAAATTCAACAACTAAGCGCGTTTTTCAAGAACTCGATGCAACTCAGCGCCCGATCCCACGCCCCGAGAGTACGTACAAAACCGGCAGCCAATCAACCGGTTGACCGATGTCCGGGGAGCGCCCCGCCACCGGAAACCGCCGGCAACTCATGTTCGGCCTGCTCCTGCTGCAATCGCCACATGCTCTCGTACAAGCCACCGGCCTCGAGTAACT
Source organism: Betaproteobacteria bacterium (assembly GCA_020354125.1). GTDB lineage: Bacteria > Pseudomonadota > Gammaproteobacteria > Burkholderiales > Eutrophovitaceae > SG8-40. Next base: position 3,401,784 of record CP070643.1, read on the forward strand.
CGCGATGCTTGCCACGCTCCACGACCTGCCCGTGATCGAGCACCAGTATTTCGTCAGCATCCACTACGGTGGACAAGCGATGAGCAATTACCAGTGCCGTCCGGTTTGCTGCAATGCGGTCCAGTTCCGCCTGTATCGCCCGCTCAGATCGCGAATCGAGAGCCGACGTCGCTTCATCGAACACCAGGACCGGTGGATTCTTCAGCAGGGCGCGCGCAATCGCAACGCGCTGTTTCTCCCCGCCAGATAATTTCAGTCCACGCTCACCGACCGCGGTCTGGTATCCGTCGGGCAGCGCCACGATGAAGTCATGGATATGCGCAGCCTTGGCTGCGCCGATCACTTCTTCATGGCTAGACTCCGGTTGTCCATAGGCAATGTTGTAGAAGATTGTGTCGTTAAACAGCACCGTATCCTGCGGCACGATGCCGATTGCCGCCCGCACGCTATGCTGTGTGACGTCACGAATATCAACACCATTGATCGTGATCTTTCCCTCATCAACGTCGTAGAAGCGAAACAGCAATCGCGCCAGCGTTGACTTGCCGGAGCCGCTGTGACCGACAACCGCAACGGTTTTGCCGGCCGCAATCTCCAAACTCACATCGTTCAAAATTTGCCGCCGCGGATCGTAAGAAAATCCGACGTGTTCGAAGCGTACAGTCGCGTTGCGACTGTCCAACTCCGGCGCACCGGGTTTGTCCTCGACTTCGCGCTGTTCATTCAGCAACCGGAACATGCGATCCATGTCGATCAATGACTGCTTGATTTCACGGTAGACCATACCGAGAAAATTCAGCGGAATGTAAAGCTGTATCAGCAGGCCATTGACCAGAACCAGATCACCCACCGTGAGTTCGCCGGCAACCACGCCTTGCGAGGCAAGAATCATCAGCGAGGTGACTGCCGTCGCGATGATGACACTTTGGCCAATGTTCAACAGCCCGAGAGAAACCTCTGTACGCACATCCGCCGCTTCGAAGTCGCGCAGGTTCTCGTCGTACTTTCTGGCTTCATATTCTTCGTTGTTGAAGTACTTCACGGTTTCATAGTTGAGCAGGCTATCAACGGCACGGGTATTGGTCTGCGAATCGATCTCATTGGCGAGCCGCCGAATTCCCATGCGCCATTCGGAAACAATGAAAGTAAACGTCAGATAAACGATCACCGCCCCGAAAGTAACGGCGGTAAACGTCCAGTCGAAGCGGGTGAGCAAAACGACCGCCACCAGGGAGAACTCCAGTATCACCGGGATAATGGAAAAAAGTGCATACGAAAGCAATGTCGAGATTCCCTTGGTGCCGCGTTCGATATCGCGCGATACGCCGCCGGTTTGCCGCTCGAGGTGAAAACGCAGGCTGAGACTATGCAAATGCCGGAACACGCCGAGCGCGACGCGACGGATCGCCCGCCTCGTTACGCGCACGAAAACAACATCGCGCAGTTCTGCGAACAGCGTTGTTGACAGCCTCAGCGCGCCGTACATCAACAAAAAAGCGAGCGGAAGCACCAGCAGCTGTTTGGAAGAGTCGAGCGCGTCGACGATCTCCTTCATCACCAACGGCACAGCGACATTGGCAAGCTTGGCAGCCACCAGGAAGGTCAGCGCAATCGCCACCCGCCAGCGAAATTCCCACAGATAGGGAAACAGCATGCGTACAACGCGCCAGTCGCCTCTGGCCGCGTTGTCTGATGGGGAAAATCCAGCCACTTGCATTCGGACTTCAGGGAACAGGAAGGAACGGTATCAAACCGCCGCAAAACGAATCGATTTTACACCGCAGGCTGTGCGGACTCGGCGATAATTAGCTACTAGCGCCCGGATCAAGTTTATGTATCTGTCCGATCTCACCTGGCTGCAAGCCAAACAAGAACTCAACACCGATACGCTGGTATTGATACCGCTCGGTGCAGCCGCCAAAGAACACGGGCCGCACTTACGGCTGGACAACGATCGCGTGCTTGCCGACTACCTGGCTGGCCGGGTAGAAGAACAAGCTGACGTCGTCGTTACGCCAACGTTGAACTATCATTTTTATCCTGCCTTCACCGCCTATGCAGGATCAACGACCCTGCGCCTCGAAACTGCTCGCGACATGGTCATTGATGTCGTCTCCAGCCTCGCGGCTTTCGGGCCGCGCCGGTTCTATGTCCTGAACACGGGCGTATCGACGGTTCGCGCCCTGGAACCGGCCGCCGCGTCTCTCGCGTCAAAAGGCATTCTGATGCAGTTCACCCGCATCGACCGCGCTGGAAACGAAGCCGTGCAACAGGTACAGCAACAGGAAGGTGGAACACACGCCGACGAGATCGAAACTTCGATGATGTTGTATATCGCCAGCGAACGCGTCGACATGTCAAAGGCCGCACGCGACTATCACCCCGGACGCGGACCACTGAGCCCCGATCCCAATACGGCCGGCGTCTACTCGCCGACTGGAATCTACGGTGACGCGACCCTCGCCAACGTTAAAAAAGGGCGCGTCGTCATCGAAGCGACGGTGGTTGACCTGTTGCGCGACATTGCTGGCCTAAGAGATAGCCCACTGCCTGCGGCCAACTCCGACTGACACCCGCGAACCACCCGTGGCCGAAACCAGGTGGCCATTCGGCTGCCGACTAAATTGCCACAGCGCGGTCCATCCATCTGAACCGCATTACTGATGTTCAGTACGCTCCAACACTGCCGAGATTGCAATGTGGTCGGACAGGCGTGCCCAGCGACGTTCCTCGTGGGTATGGGCAAGCTTGACGCGAAACCCTCTGGTGTAAATCCGATCCAAGTGCAGCAGCGGCAGCATGGAGGGGAAAGTACGTGCCGGCCGGCCGTGCACATTCTCGAAAACTTCCTGCAGTCCCAGTACGTGGGCGAGATGACGGCTCGCTTTCAACCGCCAGTCGTTGAAGTCACCGCCAATAATCACCGGGTCATAGCGCGGCACCAGTCGCTCAATGCGGTGACGTAACACTTCGAGTTGCCGCTTGCGCCAGTGGCCGAACAATCCCAGATGCACGTTGATACAGTGCAGGGGACGGTCCCAGCCGGGAATCTCGATCTCGCAATGAAGCAAACCGCGCCGTTCCATGCGGCTCATGGAAATATCTTCGTTTACCCAGCGCGCAATCGGGTACTTCGACAAGATGGCATTGCCGTGATGACCGGCGTCATAGACCGAGTTCTTGCCATAGGCGTAATCATTCCATAGCTGATCGGCGAGAAACTCGTACTGCGGCGAAACCGGCCAGTTGCCGTAACGTCGCGCGTGACGTACGTGGCTGCCAACGACCTCCTGGAGAAATACCACGTCAGCCGACAGCGATTGCAGACGGTCTTTCAGGTCATGCACTGACAACTCCCGTTGAAACTGGGAGAAACCCTTGTGCATGTTGTAAGTAACGACCTGCAACGTCTTCATCGATCCGTACCAAACTCCGCGCGCCAAATGACTTCTTCCGCCACAGCTTCAAGTCTTTTCCGAACAAAGGACCGCATGATCCGAGTGCCAATCAAGGGAGGTAACCAGAAATCGGGTTCGATGATCGATCGGTAAGTCAACACCACGTAATCGCCATCGACGTCTATGTCTACCTGCGTTTCGAGAGTACGCAAGTTCCCTTCCAGAGAATGAAAATAGATCCTCGACGGCGGCGTCTCGGTGACCTCAAGCGTGGCGTACACCTCCTTACGAAAAAAAATCATACCGAACTCGCCGTGTTGTTCGATATGCAACGGATCGTCACTTACGCGACGGCTCATTGTCATTCCCGGCACAAAGTGCACGTAGCCCGTGTAGTCCGTTAGCACCGCCCACGCCTCTTCGCGTCCAGCGGTGATGCGACTGACCGCTTCGATTATGAATATCTGTTCGCTTCGTGATACTTCGACCGTGGTCTCGATAGGCTCATCGGCGTCCGCGAACGCGAAAAGACCAAATAGGACGAGACAGCAACAAAGCCCCCATACGGCGGCAACCGGGCGCGACAACATACTCGTGGCGTATCAGGAAACGTCGAGCATGCGCTGTAGAGCCTGTCTTGCGAGTTGCTTGTCGCGATCGGGCACCTGGATAGCATTGACGACATTGTCTTCGACCAGGTTTTCGAGGCACCAGGCAAGATGCTGCGGGTCAATGCGGTTCATCGTTGAACACATGCATATCAGCGGCGACATGAATTGAACAATCTTGCCTTGCGGCCTGAGCTCTTCGGCAATGCGATTTACCAAATTCAATTCAGTTCCGACCAGCCAGCGCGTGTTTGGCGGCGCCTCACGAATGGTCTCAATGATGTATTCAGTGGAACCAACATGGTCGGAGAGCTTGCACACTTCGAAGCGACACTCCGGGTGCGAAATCACCAGACCCTCGGGGTGCTGGTTGCGGAACTTCAGAACGTGCTGCGGCTGAAACATCTGATGTACCGAGCAATGGCCTTTCCAGAGCAGAATTCTCGCAGCATCAATCTGCTCGGGTGTCAGCCCGCCCAACCACTCGTCCGGATCCCATACCTGCATCTCATCCGGTGCAATGCCCATCGAATGTCCGCTCCAGCGACCGAGGTGCTGATCCGGGAAGAACAACACCTTGCTGCGTTGTGCAAACGACCAGTCGAGGATTTTGTTCGCGTTCGACGAGGTGCAGACGATACCGCCATGCTCGCCACAGAATGCCTTCAGATCGGCCGCTGAGTTGACATAGGTTACCGGCGTGACGTGCTGGTCGGGATCGAGGACTTGCGACAATTCGGACCAGGCACGCTCGACTTTGGCAAGATTGGCCATATCGGCCATCGAACAACCGGCAGCCATATCGGGCAGGATCGCGACCTGCTCCGGCTGCGACAGGATATCGGCAACTTCGGCCATGAAGTGCACGCCACAAAACACAATGTAGCGGGCATCAGCCTGTCCGGCCAGCTTTGAGAGCTTGAACGAATCGCCAGTCAGGTCCGCATGCTTGTACACGTCGGCCCGCTGGTAGTGGTGGCCGAGAATGATGGCGCGACCCTTGAGGGCTTGCTTTGCCGCATAGATGCGCTCGTCACAATCATCGTCATTCAACTGGCTGTACTGATCGAATTTAGCGGCCGTGGCTTGTGTCATGCGTTCCTTCCATCACTTCTGAGAGCGCGCTCCGAGATTCGATTATAAGAGTCCTTGCCAATCGCGGCAGCTTCAGCGCGATGTAATCGGTTCATTATCAATTAGCGAGTTCTGTATTAGCTTCATTCTGTCTTATCAGCATGATCCGGCAAAGCGCGCAGTACCGCAGCGTTGGTCCATGAGAAGACCTTGTCAATTGCCTCATCTCTTGGCACCCATTTATATGCCAGGTGCTCACTCGGTGATATCCGAATCGGCAACGTCCCGGGCACACGCAAACCGAAGACATGCTCGGTATTGTGGGTGGTACCAGGCGCGTAGCGACCGCTCCAGTGTTTGTAAATTTCGAAGCGATTACTCATGTGCCAGTTCTCGAGCCGATACTGCCGCGCATCGAGGCCGGTTTCTTCCTCCAGTTCGCGAATCGCGGTTTCCTCGAGCGTTTCTCCCGCCTCCTGACTACCGGTCACCGACTGCCAGAATCCTGGCCGGTCGGCTCGCTCCAGTAGCAGCACCCGCAGGTCTGGCGTGTAAACCATAACCAGAACCGAGACCGGAATCTTGTATTTCATCTATTTGAACTTCGAGACGCCGGCAAACCGCACCGACGGAACCGACTGACCGAGTACGTCGCCCAGCGTAACTGCGCGGCACCACCGCGTGTCGTGAGCAAGGTTATAGAACCTATCTCACAATCGCTCGCGCGTGCGATCGATTATGAGATAGGTTCTAGTCCGGCGTCTTGTTCTTGACACCCTGCGCCGGATTGCGCAACCGGATATGCAATTCACGCAATTGTTTTTCCGTGACCCGCGTTGGCGCGCCGGTGAGCACGTCCTGGCCGCGCTGCGTTTTCGGAAATGCAATCACATCGCGAATCGATTCCGCCTCGCACATGAGAGCCACAATCCGGTCCAGACCGAACGCGATGCCACCGTGCGGAGGAGCTCCCCACTGCAGGCTGTCGAGCAGGAAGCCGAACTTGGCGCGCTGATCTTCCGGCGTGATATGCAAGGCATGAAACACCTTCTCCTGCACTTCCGGCCGGTAGATCCGCACCGAGCCACCACCGATTTCCCAGCCGTTCAAAACCATGTCATAGGCTTTAGCGTAGGCGCGCTCGGGATTGTTTTCGATGTACTCCTCGTGGCCTTCTTTTGGCGATGTGAATGGATGGTGCCGCGCCACCCATTGCTTAGCCTCTTCGTCATACTCAAACATCGGGAAATCCACCACCCACAAAGGCCGCCATCCTTCTTCCCGAAGTCCGAGTTCGCGTCCGATTTTCTCACGCAATGCGCCCAGGGAGTCGTTAACCACCGTGGCTCGATCAGCACCAAAGAAAATCAAGTCGCCATCATGCGCGCCGCTGCGTTCAAGTATCTCGTGCGCTATTTCGTGGGGCAGGAACTTGAGGATGGGGGACTGCAGTCCCTCGAGACCGCGTGCTTTCTCGTTGACCTTGATGTAAGCGAGGCCCTTTGCACCGTAAATCGACACAAACGACGTGTAATCATCGATCTGCTTTCGGGTGAGTTCACCACCACCGGGAACGCGCAGCGCCGCCACCCGGCCGTCGTCCATCTCGGCCGCGGTGCGAAAGACCTTGAACTCAACATGTCGCATCAAATCGGTCAGTTCGGTGAGCTGCAGCGGGACGCGCAAATCAGGCTTGTCGCTTCCATACAGGCGAATGACATCGTCATAGCGCATTACAGGGAACGGATCGGGCAAATCGATCGCGAGGCATTCACGGAAAACGACGCGCATCATCTGTTCCATGATGTCGCGAATTTGCTGTTCGTCGACAAAGGAAAGCTCGATATCGATCTGCGTGAATTCGGGCTGTCGATCAGCTCGCAGGTCTTCGTCGCGGAAACACTTTACGATCTGGTAGTAACGATCGAACCCGGCGACCATGAGCATCTGTTTGAACAACTGCGGCGACTGCGGCAGCGCGTAAAAATGACCATCGTGCACTCGTGACGGCACCAGGAACTCACGCGCACCTTCCGGAGTCGACTTGTAGAGAAACGGCGTTTCAACGTCCATGAAGCCGTTGTCATCGAGAAAGCGCCGCACCGTCATGGCAACCTGATAACGCAGACGCATGTTGTGTTGCATCTCCGGGCGCCTGAGGTCGAACACGCGGTGCTCGAGCCGCACGCTCTCTGACGGCTGCTCTTCATCAATCGTGAACGGAGGCGTGAGCGCGGCGTTGAGCAGCGTGATTGCCTTGACGAGCACCTCGATCTCGCCGCTAATCAGGTTCGGGTTCTCAGTGCCTTCCGGCCGCCGCCGGACCCGTCCGGTAACCTCAATCACATACTCGCTGCGAAGGCGATCCGCCGTCTCGAATGCATCTTTCGTGTCGGGGTCACATACCACCTGCACCAAGCCTTCCCGGTCGCGCAGGTCAATGAAGATGACCCCGCCGTGGTCACGGCGCCGATGCACCCAGCCGCACAGGGTTACAGTCTGGCCCAGGTATTTGGTGTCAATCAGGCCGCAATAGTCGGTACGCATGTTCTCAAGTGGTTTGTCAGGTTGATTTTGTCAGTTGTGCTGGTTACTGCTTGTCGATGATGTTGCGAAACAGCCGCAAGGCGATGGGGGAAGCAGCGCGCTGGCGCATTGACTATCTGTCAGGGCACCAAGCGCCTGATGACACCTCCGGCTCCATCCCGGCTGCAACCGAGATACCGGGTCGGGAGCGCCGGCATTACTTCGATTTAACGGTTACTTCGACTTAACGCTATTTCGATTTGGCAGTGTCCGTCGCTTTACTGTCCTTTTTGCCTTTGCCTCCGCTGTCGGCACCGTCCGCTTTCTTGGCGGAAGGACCCGCTTCCGATGTCTTGCTCTCTCCCGCCCCGGCATCGTCTTTCGGCTTCTTCTTGTCGCGGAAGTCAGTTACGTACCAGCCGCTGCCCTTGAGCTGGAAGCCGGCGGCGCTGACCAGCTTCGAAAGCGTCGCCTTGCCACAGGCTGGACAGTCGGTCATCGGCTGATCCGACATCTTCTGCAACACCTCGAGCTCGTGGCCACAGGCATCGCAACGATATTCGTAGATTGGCATTTTTCCCCCAAAAACAGGGGCGTAAGTATACCCGATCAGTCGCCGTCCCAAGACCACCGGGAGCACTATTTGAACAACCAGGCGGGGCCAGTGGACGCTTACAAGCACCATCGTCGGGCCTCGCCCTATAATCAAGCTGAACCGTTGAATTTCGCATGCTGACCGAGCGCCCCTATTGGCCCTACCCGCGCATCGTCGCCCACCGCGGCGGCGGGCTGCTGGCCCCCGAGAATACCCTTGCCGCATTACGCTATGCGCGCAATCTCGGCTTTGAGGGGGTCGAGTTTGACGTCAAACTCACTGGTGACGATGTGCCGGTGCTGTTGCACGACGACACCCTGGAGCGCACCACGGATGGCAGTGGCGCCATGGCCGATATGCTGTTTGACGTCGTAACACAACTAGACGCCGGCAGCTGGTTCGCCAATGAGTTCGCCGGTGAGTCGGTACCGGCATTTGCAGCCGCCAGCGCGCTGTGCAAGGAAACGGGCCTGTGGGCCAACATCGAGCTCAAGCCGTCTCCGGGAGAGGAGCACAAAACTGGACGGATTGTTGCGCGCATGGCAAAACTGCTGTGGAGTGGCGCGGCATTGCCGCCGCTGCTGTCATCGTTCTCGCTTGAGGCGCTCAAGGCTGCGCGTAGCCAGGCGCCGGAGTTACCGCGCGCCCTGCTATGCAACGAAATTCCCGATGACTGGGAGGCCTCGCTGGACCAGCTTGATTGCGTCGCCATGCACGTCGCGTTTGATCACCTTAGCGCAGAAGTTGTTGCGGCCATTCAGGCGACCCGGCGCGGAGTGCTAGCCTATACCGTCAATGACCCGCTGGATGCGGTCGAACTGATTGAAATGGGCGTCGACGCATTGGTAACCGACCAGATCGACGTGATCGGCCCGCACTTCGCCTGATCCCCTAACGAAGTCGAAGGAACACGGAGTGCGGCGGGCTCAGCTCAGGGCCGCCTGAATTTCAGAACAAACTGGTCAACTGGATTGGTTGCCTGCCGAAAACTCTCGGTGCGCGGGTCCTCGGGATTTCGCAGGAACATCGCTTCTTCTGCCAACTTGAATCCGGCGGCGGCGAATTCGCTTCGAACAACGCTTTCCTCAATGCGGTGAATCGTTCTCGATTCCGACACACCGGTGCCGGGATTACCAGCATGGTCCACCACCACGACATGGCCACCTGGCTTTAGCGCTGCAAATAACCGGCTGTTCATCCGTGCACGGTCACGCTCGAGCCATTCCATATCGTGATAAACGTACATAATGGTCACCAGATCAAACGGTCCGGCACCCGGCGGTATCGGATCGTCATACGGCCGCACTACGTAAGTCACGTTTCGCATAACACCCATGCCAAAGCGCGCTGGTGGTTCGCCCTTCAGGTATTTGTCCGAGATGATCGTCTCGTTCTGCGCGACGACCGATCCGCTCGAACCTACCGAGCGCGCCAACAACTCCGCCGTGTAACCGCGGCCCGTGCCGATATCGAGCACTGCCATGCCCGGCTGGACTCCGAAAAACGCCAGCATCTTCGCAGGTTGGCGCCGCTGGTCGGTTTTGCGGTCATCGGCGCTACGGTCGGGACTATCGACGATGGCCTGAATTTCTGGCGTCACAACAGGCTCGGCCGCCCAAGCCAAAGGCGAGAAGTTCACCCACAATAACATCGCCGATAAGGCGACCACCGCAAGTGCACTCTTGATTGGCTTCGCAAATTGCATCATCTCTCCTCCATGTATCTGTTCGCGATATATCTATTCACCCATATTTCTAATTTCACCCATATTTCTATTCGTCCATTCGACCGCGCGAGCTTAGCGTTCTTCCGGCGGAATGTTCTTGATTTCGGCGGCAAAGGCAGTATGCAACTGCGGATCGACCGGCCGATGACGGATCTCGTCAGAAGCCGGCTTTTCTCCAAGGTAGTTGCCACCCTTCCAATTGCGCGCTGGTCTGATCGGCCTCGGCGTGAAACCACCACCACAATTGGGACATACATTGGCAAGGATTCCCTCTGCACACTGAGCACAGAAGGTGCATTCAAACGAGCAAATACGCGCTTCCAATGAATCGGGAGGCAGCGGTTTGTTGCAGTTTTCGCAGGTTGGCCGCAATTGCAGCATTGCATCGCTCCTCGTTAGCCAAAAGCCAGTGAATCGAAATCAGTGAAACTAAAGATGCGCCCGATCCTGCCTTGCAGGGTCGCCGCAATCAAACTTCGATTTCGCCAACCATGAAAGTGACTGCGCCGCCTTTGAGCAGGACGCGATCACCGGCCATCTCGCACAGCACGTCGCCACCGCGCCGCGATATCTGACGCGCATGCAATACATTCTTGCCAAGCCGCCGCGACCAATATGGCGTCAGTTCGCAGTGTGCTGATCCGGTAACCGGATCTTCATCAATTCCGAGCCTGGGTCCAAAGAAGCGGCTGACGAAATCGTGCTTGTCGCCCAGCGCTGTGGCGATCACGCCGCGCAAGTCAAGCTCGCACAACCTGGCAAAGTCTGGCGACAACGATTGCACCACGGTCTGGCTGTCATAGACCGCGAGGTAGTCTTCAGCCGCAAGTACCTCTGTCGGCTTCGCGCCAAGCCCTTCCACCAGCGCCCGCGGGGGCGAACACGGCTGCGGCGGCAACGCAGGAAAATTCATTGCATACAGATCGCCATCACGCGCGACCGACATTTCGCCGCTGCGCGTTGCGAACACCACCGCCTGCCCCTGATAGCCAAGTTCACTAAAAAGGACGTGTGCCGAACCCAGCGTGGCATGGCCACAGAAATCAACTTCTGCCACCGGGGTGAACCAGCGAAGATGAAAGCCCCTTTCTGACGGCACAAAGAACGCCGTCTCGGAAAGGTTGTTCTCCACCGCAATCGACTGCATCACATCGTCGGGTAGCCACTCCTGCAGGGGGCACACGGCGGCCGGATTGCCTTCGAACGTACGGTTGGCAAATGCATCAACCTGGAATTGCTGGAGTTTCATGTCAGCAGACTCGATCGATGAAGAATGAACTGCCGTTGGTCTCAAGCGGCAATGCAAACGGTTGGTACAAAGTGAACACGAACAGCGAGATCAAACAGCCGATCGCGGTCGGCAGCGACCGCCATCGAAAATCATCAACCTGCTATGCGGCTGCGCGATCGACTTGCGGCGACCTGAACAACTCGAGCAGTTCCGCCCGCTTCGCCTGCGCAGCCTCGAGGTTGCGCTCCTTGACATGGCCATAGCCTCGTATGTCGTCCGGGACACTGGCGATACGTACCGCCAGCGCATGATTCTCCGGTGAAAGTGCTGCGATAAGCTCCTCGACCGTGTTCTCGTATTCGGTTATCAGGGCACGCTCCGTGCGCCGCTCCTGTGCGTAACCAAACACATCAAATACGCCGCCGCGCAGCGACTTCATCTTCGCCAGAAGTTTGAACAGCGGAAATATCCAGCCGCGATATTCGGACTTCAGGAGCTCACCGGTTTCGGGGTGCCGCTTGGCGAACAAGGGCGGCGCCAGATGGAAATGCAGTTTGTAGTCACCTTCGAACATTGACGCCACCTTCTCCTTGAAAGTGCCATCAGTGAACAAACGAGCAACTTCATACTCGTCCTTGTAGGCAAGCAGCTTGAAGTAATAGCGCGCGACTGCTTCGGCAAGACCGCTGTGACCCTTGATCCGCGCTTCGGCGTCGCGCACTCTCTCCACCAATGACTGGTAGCGCTGCGCGTAGGCAGCATCCTGGTAGGCGGTGAGGAACTCCACGCGCCGGTCTATCATTTCGTCGAGCGATTTCGACAGGCGCATGCTGCCTGTGGCCACTTTCGCCGTCGGTGTGATCAGCCGCTCAACCGCGGCAAGATCAACCGCCGCCCGACGACCCCACAGGAACGCCATCTGGTTCATCTTCACCGCGACGCCATTTAGCTCGATTGCCTTGTTGATCGCCTCACTGCCGATCGGGACCAGTCCCTTCTGGTACGCCATCCCGAGCATGAACATATTGCTTGCAATCGAGTTACCCATTAACGCGGTGGCGATGCGCGTTCCTTCAACGAATTGTGCGTTTCCTTCACCAATGCCGTTTGCAATGGTCTCCTTCAACGAAGCAGCCGGGAATTGCGCGTTGATGTTACGCGTGAAGTCGCCGGTCATCTGCTGATGCAGATTGACCAAGGCGCGCGACTGGCCGTGTCGCAACATCTCCATCGACGTCTGGCTCGCCGAAGTCACAAAATCACAACCAATCATCACCTTGGCGCCGCCCAGCCCGATCCGCGCCGCGCCAATATCAGACTGCTCACGGGCAATCTGCAAGTGGCTCCATACCGCCCCACCTTTTTGCGCCAAGCCTGCCATGTCGAGCGCATTGAATGCCTTGCCTTCAAGATGCGCCGCCATACCGATGATGGCACCAATGGTGACGACACCAGTGCCACCGATTCCATTCACCAATATTCCATAGGCTTCATCGAGCGCCGGGAGCTCGGGTTCCGGCACGGCCGGGAACAGCGTATCGACGTTGTCGCCGACCGGCGCGCCTTTGCCCTTCTTCAACTCACCGCCATGAACAGTGACGAAACTAGGGCAAAAACCTTTCACACACGAATAGTCCTTGTTACAAGTCGACTGATCAATTGTGCGCTTGCGACCAAACTCGGTTTCCAGCGGTGTCACCGAGACACAATTCGATGCAACCCCGCAATCACCACAGCCTTCGCACACCAGGTCATTTATGACGACGCGTTTTTTCGGATCGGGAAACTCGTTGCGCTTGCGACGTCGGCGCTTCTCCGAACCACAGGTCTGGTCATAAACAATCACGGTGATGCCGGGAATTTCGCGGATTTCTTTCTGAACCTTCTCGTAGTCGTCGCGGTGATAAACCTCGACGCCGTCGGCAAAGCCGGGACTGGCACCGTACTTTTCCGGTTCGTCAGTCACGACAACCACTTTCTTCGCGCCTTCGGCCGAAACTTGCTGCGTGATCTGCGGCACGGTCATCGGACCGTCGACGTGCTGACCGCCGGTCATGGCGACCGCATCGTTGTAGAGAATCTTGTAGGTCATGTTGACACCGGACGCGACAGCAGCGCGCAGCGCCAATAAGCCGGAGTGGTAATAGGTGCCATCACCGATGTTCTGGAAAACATGCGACCTGTCGACAAAAGGCGCCTCGCCCATCCAGCTTGCGCCCTCGCCGCCCATCTGCGTGTAGCCGGTGGTGTTGCGGTCCATCCATTGCGCCATAAAATGGCAGCCAATTCCGGACAACGCGACCGAACCGTCCGGCACACGCGTACCAGTGCTGTGCGGACAACCCGAGCAAAAATAAGGCGTGCGTTCCATGGCCGGCTGTTCCGGCTCGCGCTGCGCGAGTGCTTCGCGCTCCGCGACACGCTCGCCGAGATGGGCATCCTTTTCACGCGCAAGAATGCGTTGACCGATGGCAATTGCGATGGTGTTCGGATCCAATGCAGCGGTCGACTGAAACAACTCCTTGCCCAGCTCGTCGCGTTTGCCAATCACTTCCGGTGAATCTTCGACGTTGTAGAGGATTTCCTTGACCTGCCCTTCCATCAGGCCGCGCTTTTCCTCAACGACGATGATCTTGTCGAGGCCTTCAGCAAACTCGCGAATTCCGGTCGGCTCCAGTGGCCAGGGCATTGCCACTTTGTAAACAGCCAGTCCAAGGCGCTTTGCTTCGCGGTCATCGATGCCGAGGTATTGCAACGCCTGACGCACGTCGAGATAGGACTTGCCGCAGGTGACAATTCCGATGCGTGCACCCGGACCGCCCATAACCGTCTTGTTCAATTGATTGGCACGAACGAACGCCAACACTGCCGGTATTTTGAACTTGTGCAGACGTGCTTCCTGCTCCAACGGTTTGTCAGGGAAACGCCAACTCAAGCCACCCTCGGGCATCGCGAAGTCGGTCGGCGTAATAATGCGCACCCGCTCCAGGCTCACATCGACGGTGGCACTGGCATCGATGGTGTCCTTCATGCTTTTCAGTCCGACCCAGCAACTGGAGTAGCGGGACAGCGCCCAGCCAATCAAACCGTAATCGAGCAATTCCTGCACGCCGGCAGGATTGAGGATCGGGATCATCGCGTCGACCAGCGCATATTCGCTTTGGTGAGCCGTGGTGGAAGACTCGCAGGTATGGTCATCGCCCATCAGAACCAGTACGCCGCCATTCGGATTCGTTCCCGCGAGATTGGCATGGCGGAAGACATCGCCGGTGCGGTCAACGCCCGGGCCTTTGCCATACCAGACGCCGAATACACCGTCGTATTTCGGCTTGCCATGCAAACCGACTTGCTGCGTGCCCCATAGCGCAGTGGCGGCAATATCCTCATTCATGCCGGACTGGAAGACGATGTTGTGGTCCTTCAGGTGTTTGCCAGCCGCCCACAACTGCTGGTCGTAGGCTCCCAGCGGGCTGCCACGATATCCGGAGATGTAACACGCTGTATTCAGCCCGGCTGCCTTGTCGCGCATGTGTTGCATGATCGGCAGCCGCACCAGTGCCTGGGTGCCGGTAATAAGAATGCGGCCGTCGGTAACCGTGTACTTGTCATCTAGCGTGACGTTACGCAGAGCCATCCTGTCGAACCACCTTTCGCTTACTGATCTTGGCTGCGCCGCGGCGCGGGCGGGCAGCTTTTCAAAACGCGTATTCTCCCGGAAATCGGGTTGCCGTTCCAGCCAATAACCCTCACACAATCAGGGGGTTTATGCGTCCTTTGCGGCGCGTGTTACCACTCAAACCTACGCCACGATTAGAACGGAATATCGTCCTCGAGATCGTCGATGCCGCCACCTTGCGCAGCCGTACTGGCGGGTCTGCTACTGGCCGGCGCTTCGTCGTCTGGCATGGCGCGCGCCGATCCACCAGAACGAGAGCCAAGCATCTGCATGCGATCGGCGACGATTTCAGTCGTGTAGCGGTCCTGACCTTCCTTGTCGGTCCACTTGCGGGTTTGCAACCGCCCCTCGAAGTATGCCGGCGAGCCTTTCTTCAGATACTCACCGGCAATCTCAGCTTGCTTACCGAACATGACAATCCGGTGCCACTCGGTACGCTCTTGCTGCTCGCCGCTTTTCTTGTCTCTCCATTTGTCGGTGGTTGCCAGGCTGATGTTCGCCATGGCATCCCCACTGGGCATATAGCGGACTTCGGGATCGCGCCCGAGGTTGCCGATCAGTATTACCTTGTTAACCGAAGCCATTTGTCTCTCCCGTCATTGTTGTGCGCGGATCTGGCAGCGGATACGCCTGCCAGCCGTCAATATTACCAAGGCGATACTACCAAGGCATGAGCCGTCATCGATGCCCGCCCGGTCCCGTCTCCCGCGCTGGTACCCGCATTCCGGCGGCCACTACCAGCCAAAGCAGCGCCACCGATGCGCAAAAAGCGAACACCATGGTGTTGCCATAGTACTGTGCAATCCAGCCGCCGGCAGTTGCGCCGACAAAAGTGCCGACGAATTGCAGAGTGCTGTAGACACCGATTGCGGTACCTTTTGCGCTCGGCGGTGCCGCGCGCGAAACCAGGGAAGGCAACGATGCTTCGAGCAAATTGAAGGCAGCAAAGAACAATACCAGCCCGGCCATGCTGAGCACGAACAGCTCGGAACCCGCCGCCAATATCGACTGCGCCGCCGCAATCACCACGACCCCGCCGATAAACGCCGCCTTCTGCCTACGGCGCCGCTCCGAGACCAGCATAACAGGCACCATGATCGCCACACTTGCGAGCATTACGCCGAGATACATCTTCCAGTGATTGGCTTGCGCCAGGTGCGGTGTCAGCTCAAACGGTACGGCGACGAACATCGCCATCAGTATCCCGTGCAGCGCAAATATGCCAAAGTTCAGTCGAATCAGGTCCGGGTCGCGCAGAATGTCCCTGACCGGTATCGCCGCACGGTGCGAGGTTGTAGCCGCAGCAACCGGCGGGTCAGGTACGACAAAGCGCACCACAGCAACAGCGATCAAAGCCAGCACACCGGTCATCAAGAAAATGCCCGGCACGCCGATCAAACGATCCAGAGCAGGCCCAGCCACCATCGAAACAATGAAGGTCGCACCAATTGCCACGCCGATAATCGCCATCGATTTGGTGCGATTGTCGGCGTGCGTCAGATCGGCATTGAGGGCGATGACAGCGGACGAAATAGCACCCGCCCCCTGAATCGCACGCCCGATCGTCACCATGTAGATATCGTTCGCTAATGCCGCGACCAGACTGCCGACTGCGAATATGAACAAACCCAGGTAGATGGTGCGCTTACGCCCCCAGTGATCGGACAAGCGCCCCAGCGGTAACTGAAAACACGCCTGCGTCAGGCCATAAACGCCGAGCGCAATCCCGATGAGAGTCTGACTTGCACCGCCGGGAAGCTCACGCGCGTAGAGCGCAAAAACCGGAAGAATGATGAACATTCCCAGCATGCGAAGGCCAAACACACTGGCCAGTCCCAGGCTCGCTCGCAGCTCCTGGGGCGACATCTGATCAGGGGGCTGCATCGACAAACAGGCTGGATAACCGCTTGGGAATGAAATTCGAAGTCCAGTATAGTATCAGGTTCGCCATCGTCCCTAATCGATACGGCCCCTGATCGATACGGCCCCTGATCGATACGCTGACATGCACACTGATTCGGAATTTTGGCATCGCAAACGGAAGCCTGAACTGGACGGGCAATTCGTGGGACGAAGCGTTATGAGCAGGCCGAGTGCAAGAAGCCGCCTGTTTCGAAAGAATCGTGCGCACGACGAGAAAACGAGCGCAGCGAGTTTCGGCGGAGACTCACATGGGCGAAGCAAATGTGATGTCAAAGTCAAAACGGGTCCTTTGTTCGGCGGAGACTCACATGGGCGAAGCCCATGTTACGTTGTAGCCACATATTCAACTACTTGGCGAGGAGTAAGCGAGCACGCGACACGGCAATCGGTCCGCGCAATAGCTTCGCCCGCGAACTGCCAATGGACCTGATCCGAATCCGCGGAGCCCGCACCCACAATCTGAAGAACATCAACGTCGACCTGCCGCGCAACGAGCTGGTGGTCATCACCGGTCTGTCCGGCTCGGGAAAATCGTCATTTGCTTTCGACACCCTGTACGCGGAAGGACAGCGCCGTTACGTGGAATCGCTCTCGTCGTACGCGCGTCAGTTCCTCGAGATTATGGAGAAACCCGACGTCGATTTAATCGAAGGCCTGTCACCAGCGATTGCCATCGAACAAAAAGCAGGCGGCCACAACCCACGATCGACAGTCGGCACGGTAACGGAAATTCATGACTACCTGCGCCTGCTGTATGCACGCGTCGGCGAACCGCAATGCCCCGACCACGAAGTGACGCTATCGGCGCAGACCATTTCGCAGATGGTCGATCATGTCATGGAGCTGCCACCGGAAACGCCATTGATGATACTTGCGCCGGTTGTGGTCGGGCGCATGGGGGAGAACACCGATCTGTTCGACGAACTTCAGGCACAGGGTTTCGTGCGTGTGCGGGTCGACGGCAAAGTCTATGAGCTGGAGCACGCGCCGAAACTCGGTGCGCGGCAGAAACATACCATTGAGATCGTTGTAGACCGCATCAAGATCCGCGCTGACATGAAGCAACGCCTGGCCGAGTCATTCGAAATGGCGTTGCGCCATTCCGAGAACAGGGTATTGGCAGTTGAAATGGACGGTGGCAAAGAGCATCTGTTTTCGGCGCGCTTCGCCTGCCCGGTGTGCAGCTATTCACTCCCCGAGCTCGAACCACGGCTGTTTTCGTTCAACAATCCGATGGGCGCATGCCCACGCTGCGATGGGCTGGGCAATGTCACCGTGTTTGATCCCGAACGCGTTGTCGCATTTCCCGGATTGTCGCTGGCAGCCGGTGCAATCAAGGGATGGGACCGGCGCAACCAGTTCTATTTCCAGATTCTCACGAGTCTGGCAGCACATTTCGATTTCGACATTGACACGCCGTTCGATCAACTGCCGGAAAAAGTGCGGGACGTGGTGCTGTTCGGTTCCGGGCGGGAGAAGCTCAAATTCGCCTACGTCGGCGACCGTGGCAATCGTTACCAGCGCGAGCACACTTTCGAGGGCATTATTCCCAACCTGGAGCGGCGCTACCGGGAAACCGATTCCAACGTGGTGCGCGAAGAACTCGGCAAGTTCATCGCGGCGCGGGTCTGCCCGGAATGTAATGGTTCGCGCTTGCGCCGCGAGGCGCGCCATGTACTCGTCGGTGGCAAAAACATACATCAAGTCAGCATGCTCACGCTGCGCCAGTCGCAAGTTTTCTTCAATGAGTTGGCACTCGAGGGTGCACGCCAGACGATCGCCGACAAGATAAAGCGCGAAATATGCGGCCGCCTCAGATTCCTGAACGACGTCGGTCTCGGCTATCTGAGTCTGAGCCGTTCCGCCGACACCCTTTCCGGCGGTGAAACGCAGCGTATTCGCCTCGCGTCGCAGATCGGTTCCGGGCTCACTGGCGTCATGTACGTTCTCGACGAACCGTCAATCGGCCTGCACCAGCGCGACAACAACCGGTTGCTGGCGACGCTTAAGCACTTGCGCGATCTCGGCAACTCGGTGATCGTGGTGGAACACGACCTCGAGGCAATTCTTGCGGCAGACCATGTCATCGACATCGGCCCCGGGGCGGGTGACCACGGCGGGGAGGTCGTAGCGCACGGCACGCCTCGGCAAATTACCACCTCCGAGCGCTCTCTGACCGGACAATATCTTGCCGGCCGCCGCCGCATCAGTGTGCCCTCGCTGCGCCACCGCCCCGACCCAAAGCGTACTTTGGTGCTGACCGGTGCGAGTGGAAACAACCTCAAGGACGTAAAGCTGAGTTTGTCACTCGGCTTGTTCATTTGCGTGACTGGTGTGTCCGGCTCCGGCAAGTCAACACTCATCAATGACACGCTGTATCGAGCGGTATCGCGCCATGTTTACAAGTCATCTCACGAGCCAGCACCGTACACCGACATCGACGGCCTTGATCAGATCGACAAGGTCGTCAACGTCGACCAAAGCCCGATAGGGCGCACTCCGCGCTCGAACCCGGCGACCTACACCGGGATTTTCACGCCGGTCCGGGAACTGTTTGCCGGCGTACCGGCAGCCCGCGAACGCGGCTACGGTGCCGGGCGCTTCTCATTCAATGTCAAAGGCGGAAGATGCGAAGCGTGCCAGGGCGACGGCGTAACCAAGGTCGAGATGCATTTTCTGCCAGACATATACGTGCCATGCGATGTATGTCATGGCAGACGCTACAACCGTGAGACGCTGGAGATTCGCTACAAGGGCAAGAACATCCACGAAGTGCTTGAAATGACGGTAGAGCAGGCGCGCGAGTTCTTCTCGGCGGTGCCAGCGCTGGTGCGCCGGTTGGACACGCTGCTCGATGTCGGCCTGGGTTACATTCGCCTGGGTCAGAGCGCGCCAACTCTGTCCGGTGGCGAAGCACAACGCGTAAAACTTGCTCTCGAATTATCCAAGCGCGACACCGGCAAAACCCTGTACATCCTGGACGAGCCGACCACCGGGCTGCACTTTCAGGACGTGGAAATGCTGCTCAAAGTCCTGCATCGGCTGCGTGACCACGGCAATACTGTGGTGGTCATTGAACACAACCTCGACGTCATCAAGACCGCCGACCTGGTCATCGACCTCGGCCCCGAGGGCGGCGACGAGGGCGGCCACATCATCGCTACCGGCACGCCGGAAGAACTCGCCGAGACCGAATCGAGCCACACCGGACGCTATCTGCGCCAGGCATTGGGTGCAGAACCAAGTGAACCGATGGAGAAGTCAGCTTGATGCCGCTTGTGGACGCCTGCAATAAACCTCTCTCGCCACCGCAGAGCCCGTAGACTCAAGGACAAAGAAACTCTCTCACCGCGGAGGGCGCTGAGAGAGACTAGAAAAGAAAAAAGCCGGCATAGCCGGCTTCTTCAATATTGTTACGGCTATTTTTATTATTTGCCGGCTTCTTCTTGTGCTTCCTCCGGCCGATCCATCAATTCAACCAACGCCATCGGCGCATTATCGCCCTGGCGAAAACCGAACTTGAGTATGCGCAGGTAGCCACCATTGCGATTGGCATAGCGCGGGCCCAGTTCGTCGAACAGCTTGACCACGTTGTCACGATCGCGCAGGCGCGCAAAGGCGAGCCGGCGATTGGACACCGACGGCTTCTTGCCCAGCGTGATAATCGGCTCGGCAACGCGACGCAATTCCTTGGCTTTCGGCAACGTCGTCTTGATGACTTCGTGCCGCAGCAAGGAGTTGGTCATGTTGCGCAGCATCGCCTGGCGATGTGCGCTGGTGCGATTGAGCTTGCGCAGTCCGAGACGGTGGCGCATTTTTATTCCCCTTTTATGATGCTTTTTCCAGACCCGACGGCGGCCAGTTTTCCAGCTTCATGCCGAGCGTCAGTCCACGAGCCGCCAGGACTTCCTTGATTTCGTTGAGCGACTTGCGGCCGAGGTTGGGCGTTTTCAGCAGCTCGGTCTCGGTTCGCTGAATCAGGTCGCCAATGTAGTAGATGTTTTCAGCCTTCAGGCAGTTCGCCGAGCGCACCGTCAACTCCAGATCGTCCACCGGGCGCAGCAGAATCGGATCAACCTGCGGCGTCTTGGGCGCTTCAACCGGTGCCGGCGTGCCTTTCAGGTCGGCAAAACTGGCAAGCTGTTCCATAAGAATGCGCGCCGCATAACGAATCGCCTCTTCCGGTTCGACCACGCCATTGGTCTCGATGTCGACAACCAGTTTGTCGAGGTCGGTGCGTTGCTCAACGCGCGCGCTTTCAACCGCATAGCTCACGCGCCGCACCGGACTGAAAGATGCATCGAGCAGCAAGCTGCCGATACTGCGCGTTTCCTGGGTGTTCTCGCGGACGTTGGCCGGCACGTAACCGCGGCCGCCTTCGACCTTGATCTGCATGTCGAGCTTGCCGCCCGGCGCCAGGTGTGCAATCACATGATCCGGATTGACAATCTCCACATCGTGAGTGGCTTCAATGTCGCTGGCGCGCACCTCGCCCTCGCCCTCTTTTTTGAGATTGAGGACGGCCTCGTCGCGATTGTGCAGTTTTAGAACAACGCCCTTGAGATTGAGCAGAATGTCGACGACATCTTCCTGCACACCGTCAATCGCGGAATATTCGTGCAACACGCCTGATATCTTCACCTCGGTCGGCGCATAACCAGGCATCGAGGACAGCAGCACGCGACGCAATGCATTGCCCAAGGTGTGTCCGTAGCCGCGCTCGAAGGGCTCCATGGTCACTTTCGCCTGACCAATACCAGTAGACCGGACATCGATAATTCGCGGCTTAAGGAAGCTTTCTTGCATAGATTCGACCCTTTAAAAAGTTTCGAAGGTTTCCGCCCTCGGAGCCGACTCGGCGTCGAAGGCAGGAAATTAAAAGAACCTCTCTCACAGTCGCTCGCGCGTGCGATGGCAACGATTTTCGCTTCCGGCTAGGCGCGAGCGATGCCGTTTGGCCGGTCCAAACAAGGAGTGAGCAACAACGCCGGGGGCGAAAACTCGTGCCATCCCTCTGGGTTACGCCCAGAACACGCCTCCGCTGTGTTGTTCGGCTTGTCAATACGACCGGTATTGACTGCACCTCTCGCCTTGCGGCCATCGTGTTCTGGAAGTAACGCATCGTGCGATCGACTGTGAGAGAGGTTCTACAATTACTTGGAATAGAGTTCGACGACCATCGATTCATTAATGGTCGAAGACAATTCAGAGCGCTGCGGCGCCGCCTTGAAGGTGCCCTTGAGCGCCTTGATATCGACTTCCAGCCACTCCGGATAACCTCGGCTCTCTGCAGCCTCGGCTGCGGCCTTGATACGCAACTGCGACTTGGCTTTCTCAGCCACTTCGACAACGTCACCGGCCCGCACCAGGTAGGACGGGATGTTGACCCGCTTGCCATTCACCATGATGGCGTTGTGTCGCACCACCTGACGCGCCTCGGTTCGCGAGGCACCAAACCCCATACGATAGACAACTGAATCGAGCCGGCGTTCAAGGTCCTGCAGCAGCTGTTCACCAGTGACGCCTTTTTTGCGTGCCGCTTCCTTGTAGGTTTTGCGGAACTGGCGCTCGAGCACACCGTAAATGCGGCGGATCTTCTGCTTCTCGCGAAGCTGCCGACCAAAGTCCGAAATGCGGACGTTCTTCTGGCCGTGCTGGCCAGGTGCATAGGAGCGACGCTCGATGGCGCATTTATCAGTGAAACATTTCTCGCCCTTGAGGAATAGCTTCTCCCCCTCGCGGCGGCACTGTCGGCACTTTGGATCAAGATTTCTGGCCACGTTTGCTCTCCTTAGATGCGGCGCTTTTTGGGCGGGCGACACCCGTTGTGCGGAATCGGTGTTACGTCAGAAATGCTGGTGATCTTGAATCCGACGGCGTTGAGCGCACGCACCGCCGATTCTCGGCCGGGGCCTGGCCCCTTGATGCGCACTTCCAGGTTCTTGACACCACAATCCTGCGCCGAGCGACCGGCCTGTTCGGCAGCGACCTGCGCCGCAAACGGCGTGCTCTTGCGCGAGCCCTTGAATCCGCTTGAACCAGAGGTCGCCCAGGACAACGCATTGCCTTGGCGATCCGTGATCATGATGATCGTATTGTTGAAGGACGCATGAACGTGCGCGATTCCCTCTGCCACGTTCTTTTTGACCTTCTTGCGAACCCGGGTGGATGCTTTTGCCATCTTTGACTATTCCTGCCTCTAAAAGTGTGTTCGTTCGGTTACTTCTTGCCCGCGCGCAGGATCTTCTTCGGACCCTTGCGGGTACGCGCATTGGTGCGGGTACGCTGACCACGTACCGGCAGCCCCCTGCGGTGACGCGAACCACGGTAGCTACCAAGATCCATCAGGCGTTTGATATTCATCGACACTTCGCGTCGCAGATCGCCTTCCACCGCGACTTTCGAAACTTCCTCGCGTAGTTTGTCCATCTCGCCATCGCTCAGGTCCTTCATCTTGGTCGAAGGCGTCACGCCTGCTTCGGCGCAGATCTTGTAAGCACGGGTACGGCCGATGCCGTAAATTGACGTCAGAGCCACCCACGCGTGCTTGTGGTTTGGAATGTTTACACCTGCAATTCGTGCCATAAGTGTTCCGTTCTAGTTTGGTCCGTTGCGTTCAGAAATGCCCGCTGCGACGACTTAACCCTGCCGCTGCTTGTGACGCGGTTCGGTGCAAATCACCCGCACCACGCGATTGCGGCGAATGATCTTGCAGTTACGACACAGTTTTTTGACTGAAGCTTTAACTTTCATTTCGACACTCCTTACCGGGTCGGAAACATTCCGCCCTTGAAGTTGGCCTTCTTCAGCAGGCTTTCATATTGATGTGACATGACATAGGCTTGCACCTGCTGCATGAAATCCATAGTCACCACAACGATAATCAGCAGGCTCGTGCCCCCGAAATAGAACGGCACGTTCCATTTGACAATCAAAAACTCCGGCAACAGACAGACCAGCGTGATGTAAATCGAACCGGCCAGAGTCAATCGCATGATGATCTTCTCGATGTACTTCGCGGTCTGCTCCCCGGGGCGAATACCCGGAACAAAGGCGCCACCTTTCTTCAGATTCTCAGCGGTATCACGCGGATTGAACACTAATGCCGTATAGAAGAAACAGAAGAAAATAATCGCCGCCGCGTAAAACGCCACATACAGCGGCTGACCCGGATGTAGCAATCCACCGATATCGCGCAGCCAGTAAACGTTCTCGCTGGATCCAAGCAACTCTGCCAGCGTAGCCGGGAACAGGATGATGCTGGAAGCGAAAATCGGCGGTATTACGCCGGCCATATTCAGCTTCAGCGGCAAGAACGAACTCTGTCCGCCATAAACCTTGCGGCCGACCTGCCGCTTTGCGTAGTTCACCAGAATCTTGCGCTGGCCGCGTTCGACGAATACCACGAACCCGGTCACCAACACGGCACCGATGAGCAGCAGCAACACCAACGGGATCGAGAATGTTCCGGTGCGCGCCAACTCAAGCGTGCCGCCGACGGCACTGGGCAAGCCAGCCGCAATACCGGCAAAAATAATCAGCGAAATGCCGTTACCGATACCCCGCTCGGTTATCTGCTCGCCGAGCCACATCAGGAACATGGTGCCGGTTACCAGCGTTACAACCGCTGTAAAGCGAAATGCCAGACCGGGCTCAAGTACCAGCCCGCTTTGCGATTCCAGTGCGATGGCAATACCCGTTGCCTGGAAGGTCGCCAAGGCAAGTGTTCCATAGCGCGTGTACTGTGTGATCTTGCGCCGGCCTGCCTCGCCTTCTTTCTTCAGTTGCTCGAGCGATGGAACGACCACCGTCATCAACTGCATGATGATCGATGCCGAGATGTAGGGCATGATGCCAAGCGCGAAGATGGTAAATCGCGACAGGGCACCGCCGGAGAACATGTTGAACATGCCGAGGATGCCGCCCTGCTGGGACTGGAACAGTTCCGCGAGTGTTACCGGGTCGATGCCGGGCACGGGAATATGCGCACCGATGCGGTAAACAACCAGTGCGCCAAGCAGGAACAACAGCCGGCGCTTCAAGTCGCCGAACTTTCCTGCCATTCCAGCCATGCCGTTCTGAGCCAACGCTTACCCCTCCACGCTGCCGCCGGCCGCTTCAATCGCCGCGCGAGCACCTTTTGTGACGCCGAGACCGCGGATCTTGAGGTTCTTCTTCTCCAGCTTCCCGGCCAGAATGATCTTGCCGGCAACCGTATTCTTCGGCACGAGCCGCGCTTGCTTGAGCGCCAGAAGATCGACTTCGCTGCCTTCCAGCTTGTTCAGGTCAGACAGGCGCACTTCACGCGTGTCGTCACGCGTCATCGACGTGAAGCCACGCTTGGGCAGGCGCCGGGCCATCGGCATCTGTCCGCCTTCAAACCCGACCTTGTGATACCCGCCGGATCGGGAATGCTGACCCTTGTGGCCGCGTCCACCAGTCTTGCCCTTGCCACTGCCGATACCGCGCCCAACGCGTACGCGCTCGCGTTTCGCTCCATCGGCCGGCTTGAGTTCATTCAATCGCATTTACGCCTCCACCCTGAGGAGGTAACTGACCTTGTTGATCATTCCGCGTACCGCCGGCGTGTCTTCCAATTCGACACTGTGGCGGATGCGCCGCAAGCCAAGTCCGCGCACCGTTGCCCGATGCGACTTCTTGGTTCCAATCACGCTTTTGACGAGCGTGATTTTTACTGTCTTTTCCGGCTTCGGTTTGTCTGCCCTGGCGGCTTTTTTGGCTGGTGCCGGAGTTTTCGTGGCATCTTTCTTCGCCGCTGTCGTCTTGGCAGCCGTTTTCTTCGCAGCCGGCGCGGCGGCCGCCTCCTTGGCCGCAGGTTTGTCGCTCGCCGTCTTCTTGGCAGCGGTTTTCTTCGCTGCGGTCTTTTTTGCCGCGGTTTTCTTCGCCGCGGTTTTCTTTGCAGCCTTCTTAGCTTCTGCCATCCTGATTACCCCAGAATTTCCTCAACCGTCTTGCCGCGCTTGAGTGCAATCTCGCTTGGCGAGTTCATTTCGGCGAGACCATTGAGCGTTGCCCTGACAACGTTATAAGGATTGGTCGAACCAATGCATTTGGCAAGAATGTCTGTCACGCCCATTACTTCGAAGATGGCGCGCATCGGGCCACCGGCGATAATGCCGGTACCTTCTGACGCGGGCTGCATGAAAACCTTGGCAGCCCCGTGCACACCGACCACCGCGTGCTGCAGCGTGCCCTCGCGCAGCGAGACCTTGAACAGCTTGCGTCGCGCCTCTTCCATTGCCTTTTGTATGGCAACCGGTACTTCGCGCGCCTTACCCTTGCCCATGCCGATGCCGCCGTCACCGTCGCCAACCACAGCAAGCGCCGCAAAACCGAGCACGCGGCCACCCTTTACGACTTTGGTAACGCGGTTGACCGAGACCATCTTTTCACGCAGTCCGTCCCCGCGGTCGTCTTGTTGCTGCACTCTTGCCATTATCTAATCCTCAGAACTTCAGTCCGGCCTCGCGCGCCGCGTCTGCCAGCGCCTTGACCCGCCCGTGATACTTGAACCCGGAACGGTCAAACGAGACCGCTTCCACGCCCTGCTGCTTGGCTTTCTCGGCAATCCGCTTGCCGATCAACGCCGCAGCCTTGACGTTGCCACCATTGCCGACCTGTTTGCGCATCTCCGGTTCCAGAGTCGAAGCCGATGCCACTACCTTTGCTTCGGCATCGACCACCTGCGCATACATGTGCGTGTTCGAACGGTGCACCAGCAAACGCGCGGCACCAAGCTCGGCGATTTTGCGCCGGGTTTGTCGCGACCGGCGGATTCGTGCTTGTTTCTTGTCAATCATCTCGACACACTCACTTCTTCTTCGTTTCCTTGAGCGACACACGCTCATCGGCGTATCGCACACCCTTGCCCTTGTAAGGCTCGGGGGGACGGTAACCGCGCACCTCTGCCGCGACCTGCCCGACGAGTTGTTTGTCGATGCCCTTGATCACCACCTCGGTCTGCTGCGGCGTCTCGACTTTCACCCCTTGCGGCATCTGGTGCACAACCGGGTGCGAAAACCCCAATGACAGGTTCAACTTGTCGCCTTGAGCCTGGGCCCGATAGCCGACCCCTACCAACGTCAGCTTTTTCTCGAAACCGCTGCTGACACCGGTCACCATGTTGTTGACCAGCGAGCGCAACGTGCCCGACATCGCATTGGCAGAAGCGCTATCGTCTGCCGTTTCAAAAACGAGGGTGTCGCCGTCGCGCCGGATATTGACCAGCTTGCTGAGTCGCTGCGACAGGACGCCAAGCGGCCCTTTCACCGTGATTTCTTCATTCCCCATGTTGACCTCAACACCCGAGGGAATGTTCACCGGACTTTTACCGACGCGTGACATGAGTCTGCTCCACCAAATACTTTCGTCTAGGTACTTTTATCTACGCAATCAACCGACTAGTTAGATCAAGCGGCCAATTCATTCAAGCAACGATGCACAGCACCTCGCCACCGACTCCGGTCGAGCGGGCCTTGCGATCGGTCATCACGCCTCGCGATGTCGAGACGATGGCCACACCAAGTCCATTCATGACTTGCGGGATCTCGCGCGATCCCTTGTAAATACGCAAACCCGGGCGGCTGACGCGCTCAATGCGCTCAATGACCGGCTTGCCCGCGTAATACTTCAACCCGATTTCAAGCACCGGCTTGGTGGCGTTTTGGTCGTTGACCTTGAAATCCTCGATATACCCTTCATCCTTCAGCACCTGAGCAATTGCCAGCTTCAGCTTGCTCAATGGCATGCCTACCGACACTTTCTCTGCACTCTGCGCGTTGCGAATGCGGGTCAGCATGTCCGCAATCGGGTCACTCATGCTCATGTTCTAATGTCTCCTACCAACTCGCCTTGATTACGCCGGGGATTTCCCCGCGCAAGGCGATCTCGCGCAGCTTGTTTCGCGCCAAACCGAATTTCTTGAATACACCGCGCGGGCGACCCGTCAACGCGCAGCGGTTACGCAGACGAACCGGACTGGCATTGCGCGGCAGTTTCTGCAGCTTTTCGCGAGCCGCCACCTTCTCTTCTTCGGAAGCGCTGCTGCTTTTAAGGACCGCTATCAATTCGCTACGCTTCGCAGCGAATTTGGCCACCGTATTGCGGCGACTATTCTCACGATTGATAAGAGCCTTCTTTGCCATGACTACCTCAATTCCTGAAAGGGAAGCGAAAAGCCGACAGAAGCGCTCGCGCTTCGTCATCGGTTTTCGCACTTGTTGCTATCGTTACGTTGAGCCCGCGCAGGACATCGATCTTGTCGTACTCGATCTCCGGGAAAATGATCTGTTCCTTCACACCCATGTTGAAATTTCCCCTGCCATCAAAAGCACGGGCTGAAATGCCGCGAAAGTCACGTACCCGCGGAATCGCAACACTGATCAATCGGTCAAGGAACTCGTACATCCGTATGTGGCGCAGCGTCACCTTGCAACCGATCGGATAGCCGGTGCGAATCTTGAAACCCGCAATCGACTTGCGCGCCTTGGTGATAATCGGCTTCTGCCCTGAAATCATGGTCAGGTCGCCAACTGCGTTCTCGAGGATCTTCTTGTCATTAACCGCCTCACCTACACCCATGTTGAGGACGATTTTCTCGAGTCGAGGCACCTCCATCACGCTCTTGTAGCCGAACTGCTTGATCAGTTCCGGTACGATTTCCTTGTGGTACTGATCAGCCAGCCGCGGCACCGGCACCTCTTTCTTGACTGCTGCTGCTTCCTGCTTGGCCATAAATCCCTCTTGCGCCGATTTCCTGTTATGCGTCCAGCATTTCGCCGTTGGACCGGAAAATTCGTACCTTGCGACCATCGTCCAGCGTCTTGATACGCACACGATCGCCTTTTTGCGTAGCCGGGTTGAAAACCGCGACATTGGATATGTGAATCGGCATTTCCCGATCCACGATGCCGCCCGCCGTACCCTTCATCGGATTGGGCTTCTCGTGTTTTTTCGCACGGTTGGCGCCCTCGACCACGACCCGGTCATCACCGACGAGGCGCAGCACAGTGCCTCGTTTGCCACGATCCTTGCCGGTACGAATCACCACCTGATCGCCTTTGCGAATCTTGCGCATTCCCAAACTCCTCAAAGAACCTCGGGTGCCAGGGACACGATCTTCATGAACCGTTCGGTCCGAAGCTCGCGAGTCACCGGCCCGAAGATGCGGGTACCAATAGGCTCAAGCTTCGCGTTGAGCAGCACGGCAGCGTTGGAGTCAAATTTGATTCGCGAGCCATCCTGGCGACGCACACCGGTTGCCGTGCGAACGACCACCGCGTTGTAGATTTCGCCCTTCTTCACGCGTCCGCGCGGTGCGGCGTCCTTGACGCTGACTTTGATGATGTCGCCAACCCCGGCATAGCGGCGCTTGGAGCCACCGAGTACCTTAATGCACATGACCGAGCGTGCACCGGTGTTGTCGGCCACCTTCAGCCGAGATTGCATTTGAATCATATAGTTAACCTCGTTCCAACTTTGCTCGCCGAGTTACCTAAGGCAGCGAACCAGTTTTGGGACCCGCTCGGGTCAGTTAATCTGGGCCCTTGTCCCGGACCGCCGGGACGCCTGGATTGACGGTCGAAGAACCGCCATGGCCTGCCCCGGATAAAACGCGCAATGTTACGTCTATTTAGCTACCCCCGCAAGAGGCTCAAACCTGGGTTGCGCGCTCCAGAAGCCGTGCAACTTTCCAGGTTTTGCTCTTCGAATACGGCCGGCTTTCCTCGATCAATACCGTGTCACCTGTATGGCACTCGTTAGCCTCATCGTGGGCGTGATACTTGGTGGTACGGCGTACAAACTTGCCATACAAGGGGTGGCGCACCATGCGATCTACCCGTACCGTAACCGTCTTGTCCATCTTGTCGCCGACAACACGGCCGGTAAGCCGCCGGCGAGTGGGCGTCTTTGTCGTTTCGCTCATGCTTTACCTGCCTTTTCTGTCATTACGGTGCGCACCCGCGCAATATCTCGACGCACTTTGCCCAGCTCACTGGTCTTGGTCAGCTGCTGCGTGGCAATCTGCATGCGCAACGAGAATTGGGCCTTGAGCAACTCGTTGAGCTCTTTGCGCAAATCGGCCTCACTTTTGTTTCTGAGTTCGCTTGCTTTCATCGCTTACCCCAAGTGACGTTGCACGAAAACGGTACGCAGAGGCAGCTTGGCCGCCGCTAGCCGGAACGCCTCGCGAGCCACGTCTTCCTGCACGCCATCCATTTCGTATAGAACCTTGCCCGGCTGAATCTCGGCGACCCAGAACTCCGGGTTGCCCTTACCGTTGCCCATGCGGACCTCGGCCGGCTTTTGCGAAACCGGCTTGTCCGGAAAGATGCGGATCCAGATACGGCCGCCACGCTTGATATGGCGCGTCATCGCCCGGCGAGCCGCTTCGATTTGCCGAGCTGTCAAACGGCCACGATTGGTCGCCTTCAGGCCGAACTCGCCGAAAGAGACTTTGGCGCCACGTGTCGCCACGCCGTAATTGCGGCCCTTGTGGTACTTGCGGAATTTGGTTTTAGCTGGCTGTAGCACTGGTTGCTCCTGCTTTTCTCGGTTTCTTCTGCGCCGGCGTATCCGCACTGCCAGGCGCAGCCGGCTGGTCGCCACGACCCATGACCTCGCCCTTGTAGACCCAGACCTTGATACCGATAACACCGTAGGTGGTTTTCGCCTCGGACACACCGTAATCAATCTCGGCGCGCAATGTGTGCAGAGGCACACGGCCCTCGCGGTACCATTCGGTACGTGCGATTTCGATCCCGTTGAGGCGGCCCGCACTCATGATCTTGATACCCTGCGCGCCCAACCGCATTGCATTCTGTATGGCGCGCTTCATGGCGCGGCGGAACATAATGCGCTTCTCTAACTGCTGCGCAATCGAGTCTGCAATCAGCTGCGCATCGAGTTCGGGCTTGCGCACTTCCTCGATGTTGACGTGAACCGGTACGCCCATCAATTTCTGCAATTCGCCGCGCAGGTTCTCGATATCTTCACCTTTCTTGCCGATGACAACACCGGGACGCGCGCTGTGAATGGTGATCTTGG
The DNA here is from genome assembly GCA_020354125.1 of Betaproteobacteria bacterium. GTDB lineage: Bacteria > Pseudomonadota > Gammaproteobacteria > Burkholderiales > Eutrophovitaceae > SG8-40. The sequence continues at coordinate 3,432,608 of CP070643.1, forward strand.
CGTTCTTGGCCGGCCGCTCGATGACGACGCGTGCCACTGCGGCATGACCGAGACGCTTGCGCAGGAATCTGCGCACCTCGATGTCTTCCAGCAGCATGTCTGAAAAGCCCTTGCTGTTGGAATACCAACGCGACGTCCAGTTGCGCTGCACGGCAAGACGAAAACCGATCGGGTTGATTTTCTGTCCCATAATTACTCCTTTGACTCGTCACCGACCGTCACAAAAATATGGCAGGTCGGTTTGAGGATCTTTGAGGCGCGGCCTTTGGCACGCGGCCGGAAACGCTTGAACACCGGCCCTTGTTCGACAAGGATGCTGGTGATCTTGAGCTCGTCGATGTCCGCACCATCGTTATGCTCGGCATTGGCTATCGCCGATTCAACGACTTTCTGGATAATGCGCGCGCCCTTCTTCGGACTGAACTTCAGAATGTTGAGCGCTTGGTCCACGGCAAGACCGCGTACCTGATCGGCAACCAGCCTGCCCTTCTGGGGCGACAGCCTTACACTGCGCAATACGGCAGAGGTTTGCATTTCATTCTCTCCTTCGCGCTCCGGTTATTTCTTGGCGGTCGCAGCCTTGCGATCCGCCGCGTGACCCCTGAATGTCCGGGTCAGAGCGAACTCGCCAAGCTTGTGACCAACCATGTTTTCCGTCACGTACACGGGAACATGCTGGCGCCCGTTGTGTACGGCAATGGTCAGGCCGACGAAATCGGGGAGCACCGTCGAGCGCCGCGACCAGGTCTTGATCGGGCGTTTGTCATTGGATGCGCGCGCAGCCTCCACCTTCTGCAGCAGGTGAAGATCCACGAAGGGGCCTTTCTTGATCGAGCGTGCCATATCCTTCTACCTCTTGCTTACTTCGAACGGCGCCGAACAATCATGTTCTGCGTACGTTTGTTCTTGCGGGTCCTGAAGCCCTTGGTAAAGGTTCCCCAAGGGCTTACCGGGTCGCGTTTGGTGCCGGTACGCCCCTCGCCACCGCCATGCGGGTGATCGACCGGGTTCATCGCAACACCGCGCACGGTGGGTCGCACGCCTCGCCAGCGCATCGCCCCCGCCTTGCCGATGCTTCTCAAGTTGTGTTCGGAATTGCCGGCCTCACCGATGGTGGCGCGGCAATCGACGTGGACCTTTCGGATTTCGCCCGAGCGCATGCGAAGCTGAGCATGCGCACCTTCACGCGCCAGCAACTGCACTGAAGCGCCAGCCGAGCGAGCCAGTTGCGCACCCTTGCCGGGGCGCAGCTCGATGCAATGCACAGTGGTTCCAACCGGGATGCTTCTGAGCGGCAACGCATTGCCGGGTCTGATCGGTGCCTCACTGCCATTGAGCAACTGATCACCCACCTTCACGTCTTTCGGCGCAATGATGTAGCGCCGCTCGCCGTCGGCGTAGCACAACAGCGCAATGTTGGCGCTGCGGTTCGGATCGTACTCGAGGCGCTCAACCCGGGCGGCGATTCCATCCTTGTTACGGCGGAAATCGATGACGCGGTAGAGGCGCTTGTGACCGCCGCCCTGGTGGCGGGTGGTCACATGACCGAGACTGTTGCGACCGGCGCGCTTCGGATTCTTCTCGACCAGCGGTTGATACGGACGGCCTTTGTGCAGATGCGGATTAACGACCTTGACGACTCCGCGGCGGCCGGCAGAAGTGGGTTTGAGTTTTACCAGAGCCATGACTTAAGCCTCCCCTGCCGCGAAGTTGATTTCCTGCCCCGGTTTCAGACAGATGTACGCCTTCTTCCAGTGGCGCCGGCGACCGAGGTGCGCGCCAAAGCGCTTTTTCTTGCCCTTGACGTTGGACACCTGGACGCTTTCGACCTGCACCTTGAACAACAACTCTACTGCGGCCTTGATTTCCGGCTTGCTGGCATCTTTCGCCACGCGAAAGATGACTTGTTCATTCTTGTCGGCCACGTAGGTACTTTTCTCCGACACCACCGGCGAAAGAATGACCTGTAGCAAGCGCTCCTGATTGGCTGTTTGCGCTGTCATGACAGCATCTCCTCGATTTTCGAAACAGCCGCCTTGGTAATGATGGTGCTGTCGAACTGCAACAGGCTGAGCGGGTCCGCCTGTCCCGGCTGAACCACATTGACGTGCGGCAGGTTGCGAGAGGACAGGTAGAGGTTCTGATCGGGCGCCTCGGTGATAATCAACACACTGTTCATGCCCATGCCCTTGACCTTCTGATCCAGGAGCCTGGTTTTGGGCGCATCCACAGTGAAACCGTCAACCACCGCCAGCCGCCCTTCGCGAACCAGCTGGGACAGAATCGACGCCATACCGGCCCGATACATTTTGCGGTTGATCTTGTGGCTGAAGTTCTCATCCGGGCTGGATGGGAAAACCTTCGCGCCGCCACGCCAGATCGGGCTGCCGGCAAAGCCTGCCCGGGCCCGCCCGGTGCCCTTTTGCCGCCATGGCTTGCGATGCGACCGTTTGGTATCGCCACGCGCCTTTTGCGCTCGCGTTCCCTTGCGCGCATTGGCCATGTAGGCGGTCACAATCTGATGCACCAGCGGTTCGTTGTAGTCGCGGCCAAACAGTTCGTCGGACGCCTTGACGCTGGAGGTCGCCTTGCCTTTATCGTTGATAATTTTCAGTTCCATGGCTCAGCCTTTCGCCTTCACCGCGGGCAACACGACCACATCGGCGCCATCGGCTCCCGGCACCGGCCCCTTGATCAATAGAAGACTGCGCTCCTCATCGATGCGCACCACCTGCAAGTTCTGCACGGTACGCCGCACCGAACCATGCTGGCCGGCCATGCGCTTGCCAGGGAACACGCGACTCGGGTCCTGGTTCTGTCCGGTCGAACCCGGCGCATTGTGCGAAATGGAGTTGCCGTGACTGGCCCGTTGTGACGAAAAGTTGTGGCGCTTGATCGAGCCGGTGAAGCCCTTGCCCTTGCTGGTTCCAGACACGTCAACGAGTTGGCCGACCTCGAACAGGCCAACACCTATCTGGCCACCAACTTCGAGTCCGGACAGTTGTTCCGCGCTGACACGAAACTCGCGCATGCCGCGCGCGCCCTCGACTCCTGCCTTGGCAAAATGCCCGGCCTGCGCCTTGTTGATGCGATTGGGCCGGCGCGTACCGAAAGCGACCTGCACGGCGGAGTAGCCGTCGGTCTCTTCAGTCTTGATCTGGGTCACACGGTTTCCGGACACGTCCAGCACCGTCACCGGCACAGAATCTCCGGCGTCGGTGAAAAGCCTGGTCATGCCGACCTTGCGACCGACAAGTCCTAATTTCATTTGTTATTTCCTCTTCGGAGGTGCTGGCTTCAATTGGCCAGCCGGTTTATCCAAATTTTACGGCTCAGGGCGGGACCATGGCCCGCCCGCTGCCGCTACAGCTTGATTTCCACGTCAACCCCAGCGGGCAGATCCAGTTTCATCAACGCATCGACCGTCTTGTCCGTCGGATCGATAATATCCATGAGCCGCAGATGAGTACGAATCTCCAGTTGCTCTCGCGACGCCTTGTCGACATGCGGCGAGCGCAACAGGTTAAAACGCTCGATGCGTGTCGGCAGAGGGACCGGGCCCTTGACTACCGCCCCGGTGCGCTTGGCAGTCTCGACAATCTCTACAGCTGACTGGTCGATGAGACGATAGTCAAACGCTTTCAGTCGAATTCGTATCTTCTGGCTATCCATTTCAAAATCCCGTGAGGAGTGAGGTGACCGGAGAAAGCAGCCAGGCTGCGCCCTTTCCCTCTCGCCCCACGTCTGTAATCAACCTTCGTCTCTCAATAACCTGGTTTCTCAATCACCCAGTCACTTGGTCACTCAGTCACTCAATGACTTTGGCCACGACACCAGCACCAACAGTGCGTCCACCCTCGCGAATGGCAAAGCGCAAGCC
>CP070643.1:3436587-3447919 GCA_020354125.1 Betaproteobacteria bacterium
GTAATCGAAACCTTCATGTGCACACTTCGGCCAACGGGTAGAAAAAAGACCGTAACACCAACCGGGTTAAGGCTCAAGAAAAAGCGGCTAGGGGACGACGGGCCACCCGAGGCACAGGCGTCGCAAGTCCTTGCCGTCGGCCGCTCCTTAACAACGTTGCGGCAGCGCACAATCGAATCACTTCGATGTGTGTTAGAGACAGATAATCAACAAATTAGGAGTGGCTTAGCAATCTGGGACGAAAATTTCAGTAAAGTTTGCATTGGCTTGACGCCGCCAACGCCGTATTCTTGTCGTTGAGCCGCCACGGGAAGCAAAAAATGAAAAAGCATCCGAATACGTCACTGCGGTTGGCCTCAAGCGTTGGAATTGGCGTTTTCACGGCCAGCATGATGCTGGCATCAACCGGTTTCGCGCAGGAGGAGAACGATACCGGCGCTGTGGTCACCACGCCCGACGTGGAAGTCACCGCCTACCGTCTGCCAATCCTGGTTTCCGAGACTTCACAGGGCGTTAGCGTTGTTACCCGCGAAGAAATCGAAGCCCGCAATGCATCCACCGTCGTCCAGTTGATGCGCGAAATCCCCGGTCTGTATGTCGATCAGGTAGGCGGCCCGGGCGGGGTGGCCAGTATCCACATTCGCGGCAGCGATCCGGAACAGGCACTGGTATTGATAGACGGGGTTCGCGTCAATGATCCGATGCTCAGCCGCGGCGGGTCTTATGACCTGTCGTCACTCGATCTTGTCGACGTCGAGCGCATCGAAGTCATCCGTGGCTCCGGCTCGGCAATTTATGGCGCCGACGCGATGGGCGGTGTAGTCAACATCGTTACCCGCAGGGCCAAAGAGCCGGGCGCGCAGGCCTCGGTTGGGATCGAGGGCGGTGGGCAGGACTACGGTAGAGCGACAGGCACTGTCAGCGGCGGCTCGGAGAAGGCGCGGTTTACTGCAAATGCCTCTGCCCTGCAGGATGGCGAGGACGAAGATGGCGGGAGCCTGGATCTGAAGACCGTTTCCGGATCACTTTCTTATAGTCCGTCCGATGGAAACGGCATCGGACTGTTTGTGCGCCACAACGAACGCGAAAGCAGTTCGTTTCCGGATTTCAGCGGCGGCATCCGTCTCGCTGTTAACCGAGAACTCGAGCAACGCGACGCAAAGGAAACGGTGTACGGCGGCGACATTACACTACGCCCGGCAGACACGCTGGATTTGAAGTTCATGCTTTCCCGCTATGAGCGAACCGAAGATATCAATTCACCGGGTGTCCCACCGAATCCCGCGGACCCGTTCAATTTCGTCCCGCCCTCCGTTACCAGCAGCGATTTCACCAGAGATAACGCACTCGTCAGCGCTACGGCGTTCCTGCCGCTCGACTCAGACCTTGTGCTCGGTTACGAATACATGAGGGAAGACGGTGTCAACCAAGGTGTCCTCGATTTCGGTTTCCCTATTCCCACAGATTTTAGTCTGGTACGCAAGACCGATTCGCTGTTCGCCGAACTCAAAAGCAGACCGGTGCAATCTTTGACCCTTCAGTTCGGCTACCGCCATGACTCACCGTCCGACCTGGAAGACGAAAGCAGTCCCAGCGCCGGCATCCGCTACGACTTCGTGAGCACCGGTACGTCACTCAAGGCGCACTATTCGGAAGGTTTCCGGCCGCCGAGTTTTTTTGCTTTGGGTGACCCGGTAGTCGGAAACCCCGATTTGAAATCAGAAACCAGCAAGGGTTATGAAGTTGGCCTGGAGCAGGTACTGACGGACGGTGCGCTGCGTTTCATCCTGAACGCGTTCTGGACCGACTACAAGAATCTGATCGACTTTGACACGACGACGTTCACACTCGTAAACCGGCAGGAAGTGGAAATCAACGGGGCCGAATTCGAACTCAGATGGCTAGCACTTGCCAATCTCGATCTTGGCTTCAACTATACCTACGTCAACAGCGACATCGTCAACAGCACAGAAGAGCTTCGCAACCGGCCTGAAGACAAAGTAGGGTTCACTGCGCGCTATTTTCCGACCGACGCATGGCAGCTCGCCTGGACAACACTGTACATCGGCGAGTTCTTTGACTCATCGATACCAACCGGCGACGTCAAAATGCCCAGTTACTCGCGCACAGATATCTCGGCGGCTTATACATACAAACAGGTTACGCTGACCTTCGCTGTCGACAACCTGTTCGACGAGCGCTACGAGCAGTACGTCGGCTTTGTCGATCCTGGCGTTCGCGCGCGCGCCGGCGTATCGGCCAGTTTTTGACAATCGACGCATGGCAGTCCACCTGACTGTGTCACCCGAAATTCGCCATCGGGTTTGTTCGCGCCGGGTAGGTAGAACAACTACACGAGAAAATCGAGATAGCGCGGGCTGAAGTTCACGATGTTCGGGAGCACGTCGGGAACACTGGAGTCGGCGACACCCAGCCAGCGGGCAAATGTCGCCGCATACTGATCCACCGAGGTTGACGGCAATAGATTCCCCTGACGGACGTCTTCGGGTGTGCCGAAAGCAACTTGCGGAAATGTGCCATAGATATCGCCACCTTGAACTGCGCCTCCCAACACGAAATGATGGGCTCCCCAGCCATGATCGGAACCGTCACCATTGCTGGTCAGGGTGCGACCGAAATCCGATGCGGTGAACAAGGCGACATTGCTCTCCATGCTCATCTCCTGCAACCAACTGTAGAAAGCGCCAATCGCTTCATCCAGCGTTTGCATCAAGCCGCCGCGTCTGTCGGGCAGATAATCATGGTTGTCGAAACCACCTTGGCTGACGAAGAACACCTGCCGGTTGGTCCCCAAGGACCCGCGCGCGAAGATCATCCGAGCGACGACATTCAGTTGCGACGCAAGCCGGTTGCCGCTGGGAATCGGCGTCATGAACTGCGATGCCGGCGGCAGCGAAGACGACAGAAGTGCGTTGGAATCAATCGAACGTGAGGTCACGTTGCCCAACTCGTCCTCAAACAAATGGGCGCTGTAGCGCGTAATCAGTTGCTGACACAGGCTACTTGCGCTCGAAGATCCGAACAGGCTGCCGGAAATACCGTGGATGTTGATTGCGCCGCTGGTGCTCACCTGGTAGTGCAGCACATTCTCGCCGGAAAGAAATACGGTATTACCGGCGGCCGAGACGGCAGTAAAGATCGGCAGCCCGTTCTGGGCGGCAAGCAGATCACCCATGCGCCCGCCCCAACCCAGACGCGCGCCCTCCCCGACCGCCGTGTTGGCCTGCCAAACCGATTGTTGATCATTATGCGAAAACAGCTTTGGTGGGAGTGGAACCGATTTGTTCTTGTACTGCGTCTTCGTCGTGTGCTCGATCAAAGGTCCGACATTGGCGACAACCGCCAGCTTGGCGCTGTCATACAAGCTCTTTAGCGAGGTCAGCGACGGATGAAAAGCGAACGACCGGCCGCCTTGAGAGGCAACTGGCGAGGTCGCCGTTGCAGCCAGCGCGTCACGCATAATCGAGATGTCTGGCCGTGAATTGAAATACTCGTCATATTCCGTCTGATCATAAGGAATTATGGTGTTCGTGTGGTCATTGCCACCGAACAGGAAAAGGCACACCACGGCACGATAGCCGCCAGCCACTTGTGCCGATGCCGCCCCGATGCTGGCGAGGTTCAGTGCAAAAGGTGCGGCCGTGCCCGTGAATGACAGCGCCGAAGCGCGTTTTAGAAATTCACGACGGGAAAGTCTGGATCCAGGCATATCTGCTCCCTACTTCTGAACGATGAAATCCGGTGACGACAGTGCAAAGAACACGGCAAGGTGGACACGTCTCTCGCGCCCATTTGTCGGCATGACCGGATTGATCGAAACCGACTCAACCGCGTCGCGAATGAGGCCTTTTGTCTCGTCGCTCATCGTTCGATAAGTCAACAACAGGTCGACGCGATCAATCAGTGCATCCGGATCTTCAGCAATGACCAATTCCTTCGAATAGTTGGGCTGAATGTCCCGGGGAGAATTACTGCCCACGCCTGAACGAACAATGCTGCGCATGAAGTTCGAATAGCCGACGACAGATGTCTCGTGCAGAATCTGGAATTCGGGTGCGACCAGGTTCGCCGCAGCAATGCTGGTATTCGGTGGCACATATCCCGGCCGGTAGAAGTTGAATACCGATGGCGAGCGCAGCGCCGATTGACCCAGTGAGGAAGTTGTGCTGTCCGTATTTCCCGGCAAATAATTGCCTGAAGCCGAAGGTGCTTTGAATGCACGCATCCACGCAGCGAGACGGAGCACCGGCTCGCGGACTTTTCCGAACCCCGGCTGTGCGACCATGGAAATGTCGCGCGCCTCCGTGTCCAGCAGCACCGCTGCAATCGTTGCCCGCATGTCGCCACGCTGGCCACTGCCGGTATGCCAGCTTCCCGTATCGTATATTCCTGTGTTCAACGCCTGCGCGACGCGAGCCACATAATCCGGACTGGGATTGCTGGTCACAAGCCGCTGTATCAGTTGCCGGCCGATAAACGGACCGACGTTGGGGTGATTGAAGATCGTGTCGAGTGCAATCTGCAAGCTACCGTCCGGGTCAGGAACACTCTGCTCGGGTATCACGGTGCCGAGAAATTTCTTTTCGTCAGTCGAATGGAACTGCGGGTACGATTGCATCGGCAGCACGTCCCGATTCGGATCGCGCGGCGGATTCGAATAGCCGTGGAATCGTCCGTTCTGTTTGTCCGGACCAGCCCAGCTAAAGCCAGTAAACACGTGCGACAAACCAATGATGTCGTCGTTGGTATAAGTCTCGACCGGCGCCCCACTGACAATCACTGGTGTTCCATCCTGGTTCAGCTCGTATAGTCCGATCGAGAACAGCTGCATCATCTCTCGCGCATAATTCTGGTCGGGCACGCGGTTTCCGGATGGCTTTTGGTTGCGCAAATGCGAAAGATAAATTCCCATCATGGGATGCAATGTGACCTGTTCCAGAAGCTCACGGTAGTTGCCGAATGCCTCGCGCCCGAGCATGTCAAGATACGACGCAACCCCGCGTTCGTAACCGCCCACCGCGCTGTCTCGCATCGAGATCACAAGGATTTGCGATAACGCAAACGCCACTTTTTGTCGCAATTGATCCGGAGCCGTTGCAGCCTGCTTCCAGAAAGTGTGCAGCACATGCGACTGATTTGGATTCGCGCCGGTGGCGGATACGCCATTGACGTAAGCCTGGTGAGCGTTACTTTGTTGCATCGCAAACTGCCGCTGCAACCATCCGTGGTAGTCGTAGCGCTGCACGTCCCTGATCGAACTGTCATTCGACCCGAAACTGGCCTGTGCCAGAAAACGTGAGGCTTCCTCCTCAGTCGTCAGCGCGACAAACGGCTCTTCAGGCTCTACCGATGTTGAGATCTCTTCGGCACCACCGCCACACGCCGCAAGCACGAGCGCGGTGACCGTTGTGGCAAGAGTTCCGCGCCATCGAATCGGTTTGGATTGTCGAGTCAGAGATCTTTCTACTGTGTCCGCGTGCTCCGAACCGCTCGCTGCTGGCATACGCTGCTCCTGCGTCGTCTCTGAATCAACCGGATTCGCTTACTTTCGGGTGAAGTCTTCATTCGCAAAGTACCGGACACATTGGCACCTGCAACGAAACGCAAAGAGCGAAACCGTGAAAAAAGTATGGACACGGAACAGCGAAATTTTTCACTGCAAGAAAAATATTTAGATGCTGAAAAACATGCACTTCATACCACTGTCGTTATCAAACGACATGCGCAGAAAGTGTGTGTCGTCAATTGACGTCGCGAATTTTGCGGGGAAAACGTGAGACTCGCGAATGTCGCCGTACGATCACGAGCAGCTACTTTAGGAGACCAAGCCGAACGAAAGGAAAACTGTTCAGATGTTCGCGAGAGAGCACACCCTCATCTCACTACTACCAATCCAGTTTGGGCGTATTCGTATGCCACTCGGTTGCTCTCTGATAGGCACGGGCGACGCGCAAAACCATCGCCTCATCAAAAGACTTTCCGTAAATCATCAGACCAACAGGCATGCCGTCTTTGGTGAATCCGCACGGCACGGTCACGGCACAAAGGTTGAGCATGTTGCCAATGGACGTATTTCGCAGGCACTGCAGATTCCGTTTGCTGTAGCGCTCCATGTCGTGCGTTACTTCAGCAACCGGCGTTGCTCCGATGATCACCGTCGGGCATAACAGCGCGTCCACGTCCGCGAGTTGCCCCATGGTACTCGCACGCAGTTTGCGCAACTCGAGGCCCGTCTTGAGATACTCGTGTGCAGGCGTCTCCGCCCCCTTGATCATGCGATGTGCGACCACCGGATCAAGTTCGTCAAAACGATTGTCGAGCAGATCACGATTGAGCGTGTAGGCCTCAGCTGCAATCACCAGTCCGCGTGGATTGAGTTCCACTGCTTTCTTAGCTGGTGGAAACGCAATTGAATCAACCTGTGCGCCCAGATCGCTGAATACGTTACCAGCTGCCCGCACCAGTGCGACGACTTCGTCCTCGGCGTCCTCAAAGAAAACCGTCTCTGCAAACGCCAGGCGCAGTCCATCGACACCATCATCAAGACGAAGCAGCACGTCAGTATCGTGAAAATCACGAGTACTGTCGTCTTCAGGGTCCGGCCCGGCAAGAGCGCTATAAACCAGCGCTGCGTCTTCGGCGGTGCGGGTCAAAGGCCCAACCGAATCCAGACTCCAACTCAACGGGAACACTCCGGCGCGACTGATCTGCCCGACTGTGGTCTTTAGTCCGGAAACGCCACACAGTGCGGCCGGAATACGTACCGAACCACCGGTATCACTGCCAAGCGCCATTGGCGCCATGCCGCTGGCAACCGCGACAGCCGATCCGCTGCTCGACCCACCGGGTAAACGCGGTTCAGGATGCCATGGATTATGCGGCGTGCCTTGTTGGTTGTTGATGCCGGCGCCACCATAGGCAAACTGAACCGTGATTGTCTTGCCGAGCAGCACCGCGCCCGCATCGTTGAGTTTGCGAATCACTGTGCAATCATGCTCGGCGATGTTCGTTTCCAGCAACGGGCATCCGGCCGTAGTCGGCACTCCGGCAACATCGTACAAGTCTTTCGCTGCATAAGGGATACCGTGCAACGGGCCGCGGTCGATGCCAGCAGACATTTCTGCTTCAGCAGCCCGAGCCTGCGCCATTGCCCGCTCCGCTGTAACGCATTTGAACGCGCCCAACTTGCCGTTGAGTTGCTCAATGCGTTCCAGATACTGCTTAGCCAGAGCGGTGGGAGTGATTGAGCCGGCGCGCAGTGCGCGGCCAAGTTCAATGATCGTTAAATACGGCGCGGACGCGCTCATGTGTAACCCCTCGTATTGCGTCAATGAAGCGATGGGACCCGATTCACAAACCCGCGTGCCCGCCCCAGAGTATCTTTTGGCTGCGGCGCACAGTCAATCGACGTTTGGTTGCGTCGGTTGTTACTGACGCCAATTTAACAGATCGCATGAATCGTTGGCGTCATGTCTGTGTGCTGTTCAAGCTCGCCCCAAGGCGGTGATCTGAGCAGCACCCTTTCTGCTTTCGGACCCGCTACGAGTAACCAGTTCGGGCACTGATCATGCTCGAAATTGCCCCCAATGGGGTGCCACCAATGACACAACCTCGACCGCAAGAGCGCTACGCCCGGGCGCTGCTGCTGCTCACCCTGCTTCACACGGTACCGGTGATCTGGATTACACCAGTCGCCGGGGGCACCGCGCCCACAGCGGCGCTGCTTGCCTTTGGTCTGGCCAGCGTGTCCACGTTCGAACGTGAAGGCGTGGCAATCGGCCTGTTCGTACTCGGCCCCGCCGTAGTCTATTGCACGATTGGCTGGTTAATCGCCTGGCTTGGCGGCAAGGCACTCGAGAAACTTCGCCAGCCGATTCGCACTACAGTGCTCGCCGTCGTGGTAATTGCGTTGCTCGCTAGCGTGTATTGGCCAATCTACGTCGCCGGCACTCACAATGCATCGCGCAGTGTCAATCTGATCGAGCTGTTCGACGACACGCCTGGCAAGCACGCTTTACTTGGATACTGGATCGGAGTGCAAGCGTTGCTGGTCGCACTGTTTGCCGGCTATTTGCTGCGCGACAAGCATCCAGTTCTCAATCTCGTCGAGCGCTGGCGCAAACCGGCCGTCACCACCATTTCCGCCGCACTGATTGCAGGGGTTCTGGTTGGCAACTACCCGAAGATTGTCTGTCGGCCGTTGGCCGAACTCGGCAGCGGTCGCGCCGCACTGTGTGTTGCGAAATCTACCCGAACCAATCAGCGCCTTTGGTACGAGCGCGCGGCCGAGAAAGGCCAAGCCGATGCCATCGCCTGGGTGATCGATCACACGCCGGGCCGTGAACAACGACTCTACTGGCTGCGCAAAGGCGCTGAACGGGGCGACGCGGCAATTCAGTTCGCGCTATACGAACGTCTCATGCGCACGCCCGGACCGAACACCCGCGCCGAAGCTGAAATGTGGCTGCACCGATCCGCTGAAGGCGATTACCCACGGGCGCAACTGGCTCTGGTCGACAAGCTGACGCGCGCAATCCACAGCGCGCAGTCACAGGAAAAACTCACGGAGCGCAACCGATGGCTGGAGCGCGCCGCCCGTCTCGACGCCCGTGACGCGAAGCGCCGCCTGGCACAGCATTACATCGATGGGAGCATGGGCTTTCCGGCCGATTTGAAACGCGCACGTAGCTTGTATAGCGAACTTGTCGAAATCGATGAACAAACGAGATATGAAAGCACGCTCGGTCTCGATGCCAACTACTACAGCGCTCGCATTGCTGAAGTCGACGCGTGGAGATCCGGCCTGAGCAAAGGCGATCCTGAGATCACAAAACTTTTCGCGGAGCGCTACTTGAGCAGCCGGTTCCCGGGACCTGGCGTGCGCGAACTGGGCTTACAGCTGCTGGAGGGCCTCGCCGAAGCCGGGGACTCCGCGGCGCGTGATGCGCTCATCTTCATGCTGCGCACCGGATCGGGTGGTGTCGAGCGAAATCCCGCCACCGCCAAACGCTGGCTGATCATTGCCGCCGAAGCAGGCGACGCCGGCGCCATGGAGCACCTTGCAGACAATTACGCGAACGGTCGCGAAGGCTTCAACACCGACTACCCTGAAGCGCAGCGGTGGTTTCGCGCTGCGATTGAGTCGTACGGGCTTCAACAAACCGATGCCGCGCAATCACGTGTACGGGCGTTACGCAACGAACTCGACCACATCGACCGGCTTGCCGAGCAAGCCGGCGGCACGCTGCTCGGTGCGCAGGAGCTGGAAAAACTGGGCCAACGCCGCGATGCCGAGTCGCACTATCAGTACGCCGTTCAGCTTCTCGCTGGCCACGGATCGGAACGTCGCGTCGAAGCAATCGAGCGGCTGAACAAAGCTTCGCGAAAAGGTCACGCCGATGCAGCGTGGCGTTTGTTCCAGATTTACGAACGCGGATTCCCCACTGAAATCGATCAGGCCGCCGCCATTGATCAATTACATACGGCGGCGGCCAATCACCACTTCGATGCCACCCGTGAACTTGCGATGCGCTATGAATACGGGAAGCGCGGTGTTTCGGCCGACCTGCCGCGAGCCATTGCCATGTACGAAGAGGCACTCGACGCGGGCCATGACAACCGCTATGGCTGGAATCTCGATTCCGATAACTTCTACCACTTCAAATGGCTCGAATCGCGGCTACGTCAGGCGCGCATGAAACAAACCGCGCAGCCCGGCAGATAACCCGTCGCGCAATCAGCGCGCTTGCGGGGTTGGTCTGACGCGGCTCGGGAACTGGCTTGACGCCTGCCACATGAAAAACACGACCGGCTGCGACCGGGTGACGACGTAACCGCGCTCGTCGAGTATCAACGCCTGAAGCGTGTGTTCGCCACGTTCGATGCCTCGCAACCTGAACGTGAGGTCGCGACTGTCGGGCGCAGCGCGGTCACCGTCGATCAGCAAGCGGATAGTGTAACCGGGGTCAAGCAGCGCCATGACTTCGACGGTGACGTTGCCGTCGTTATTGTGAACGGTCTCTTCGTTCTTCGGTTGGTATATCTCGATGTCAGCCGCGTCCACCGTCGCCGCTATCAGCCACAGACCTGCCGACATCGCAAGCAGCATAATAATTTTTGAAATTGATGATCGATTACGGATCATGACGTTTCTCCCTTAAAGAAACAGACATTCACCAACGGCGCGGGTTCACTACAATTTCTAAACCCTAACGAATGCTGCGGCCACCATCAACTGGAATCGCCAGCCCGGTCATGAATGAGGCGTCCGGGCTGGCGAGAAAAGCAATCGTCGAAGCAACCTCTTCTGGCTGAGCCATGCGCCCGATTGGGTGCTTGGCAACAATGTTGCTCCTTGCCGCGCCGACGTCTTCGGACTCAGCCAGCATCTGGCGAACCATGTCAGTTTCAATCGTCGCCGGGCAGACGCAATTGACCCGGATGTTCTCACCGACGTGATCCAGCGCCAGTGACATCGTCATGGCAAGCACACCGCCCTTGGTTGCAGCGTAGGCAACCAGACGATTGTTACCGCGAATGGCATTGATCGACGCGAGGTTGACGATGGCACCGCCGCCGCGTTTGCGAATCAGCGGAATCGCTTTCTTGCAACCAATGAAAGTGCCCTTGAGGTTGACCGACATGACTGCGTCCCACATCTCCCACGTCGTCTCCTCAGCGGTTGCCTGCGGAGAGATACCAGCGCTGTTCACCAGGATATCGAGCCCGCCGTGCGTCTTGACAATATGATCAAGCGCTTCGTTCCAGGCATTCTCGGAGCGAACGTCGAGCTCCACGCCGTCAAACCCGCTGATTGCCGAGCGCTGCGAATCGTCAAGAATACCGGCGATGACGGTGCCACCCTCCTCAGCGATGCGTTTGATTGTCGCCAGGCCGATACCGCTGCCAGCTCCCGTCACCAGTGCCACTTTCCCCTTGAACCGTGTCATAGCCACTTCCTTATCAGCCCCTTACGTCGAAACAATTTCCAGAACTCCCACAGCATGGCTTCCAGTACACACGCTGTGGACCAACGGCATTACCGCACAGTTTCGTTGCGACAACCTTCGCAGTAACCATGACGGCCGAATCTTGATCTAACTTCACTCACATAGTTGATGATGCAAGCGAGATGACTACCAACCATTGTTACAGGAGGCTTCACCATGACTCGTGCCAGAAACATGATCGCAGCAATGTTTGCCACTCTGTTCGTTGCCGGTTTAATGATCAATTCTGCCTCGGCGGCAGCCAAGTGGTCCGACATCACGTCCGTGACTCACAACGACGCGCCGACAGTTCTCCCGACAAC
>CP070643.1:3448019-3586414 GCA_020354125.1 Betaproteobacteria bacterium
TCACTCCTTGTTTGGACCGGCCAAACGGCCTCGCTCGCGCCTAGCCGGAAGCGAAAATCGTTGCCATCGCACGCGCGAGCGATTATGAGATAGGTTCTAATAAGGGAGGATACGATGGCGTTGCGTGATTTGCCGGAGGACGAGCGGCCGCGCGAGAGGCTACTGGCCAAGGGGGCGGCAGCATTGGCGGATGCCGAGCTCGTGGCGATATTTCTACGCACTGGCGTCAAGGGAAAAAGCGCGGTCGATCTCGGACGAGAACTGCTGAACCATTTCGGTTCCCTCGGCGCCATTGCCGCAGCGGAGAGGTCGCAGTTTACGGCTATCGATGGCTTGGGAGACGCAAAGTACATACAGTTGCAGGCAGCTGTGGAGCTGGCGCGCCGTGCGCTGACGCAGGAAATGCGCGGCTCCGACAATCTCAGTTCTCCTGAGGCGGTCAGACGTTATCTGCGCCTGTTGCTGGAGCACCGTCCGGTCGAAGTGTTCACTGGGTTGTTTCTCGATGCACAGAACAGATTAATCGCCGCCCAGGAATTGTTCTCGGGCACATTGACGCAGACCAGCGTCTATCCGCGTGAGGTGGTCAAGCACGCCCTGAGACATAACGCGGCTTCGGTCATATTTGCCCACAATCATCCTTCCGGTGTTGCCGAACCCAGCCGCGCCGACGAGACCCTGACCCAGGCACTGAAACAAGCCCTGGCGTTGGTCGACGTGCGAGTACTCGATCACTTCGTCGTTGGCCACGGCAGCATGCTGTCCTTTGCCGAGCGCGGACTGCTGTAACGTCCGCGGGTCCGCGCTACTTTTCGGCGGGACGGTGGCACAATGACGAGAGGTTTCAGCTTGCTGATGCGGCTGCCGGAGGCGGTTGCGCCGTCACTGCTTCGATCAGATTGAGCAGATTCTGGATCTGATAATCCGGAATCGACACCACTTCTGATCCCCCGGCAATGTGCACGTAACGGCTGAGATCGTCCGGGGCCAGGTCGCCGACCGAATAGCGCTTGGTGGGTTTCACCGGGTCAGACACGTACACCAGTATGATCATTTCCGGTTTGGTCACGCCAAACGGATCGTCATCAGTCAGTTCAAAACGCCGTTCGATACGCGCGCGGCCCAATCCGGCCAGGAATTTTGCGATCTTCTCCGACATCACGGGATCGGGTACGTGTTCATGTACCTCTTGCGGGCCAGCATGAATACCGTGATAGAACCATGCGTTGTTCTCATCACGTGAAAAACGGTGCAGATTGCCATCGACAGCGATTTCGATTGCGCTGATTTCTTCCATCGGTGCCGGCATGAGCATGCTCGGACCTGTCGCCTCCTCGGCGTCGGAGCGCGATGCCCAATCACGGATTTCCAGCGTCGCAACGATTACCAGCAAAACCGCCAGAACACTCCAGACAACTTTGGAGCGGCCGCGGTTGGTTGCCGTCATCGCTGTCTCCACCAAACAGCAAACCCGATGATGGCGAGCAAAGCGGGAATGAGCACCACGGAGATGACGAACACGCCTTTCATCTGACGGTTGGTCAGATTCACCCGTGGTGGATCATAGGTTTTCGGCTCGATGCCGATTAGGTTTTCCTGCTCTGCAAGAAAGTTGACTGCGTTCAGAAATATATTGCCGTTGCCGAGGAGATGGAAGAACGAGTTGGTGGCGAAATCCGAATCACCGATCACCACGATCCGCGAGTTGGCCCGACCTTCGATGACGGGTGAGGGCAGATCGCCCTCGCTAGCGGTGGACAGGAGTGCAGTCTCCTCGACAGCCTGTTCAGGCCTCAGGGCCGACGTTACCATCAACGTCAGCGGGCCCGCCGCGTCCTGTCCCGCATCAAAGCGGACGCTCTCCGGATTGCTTTCGCCAAAACTCTCCTGCGAGGAATTGACCAGCGGCACCACCGAGGTGCCCGGTATTTTCTCAGTGGGAGACAGCGATCGTACGCCTGGATAGAAGGTCAGTGGCAGTCCGCGAGTGATCTGGTGGTAGCCGTACCGAGTGACTGCCGGCGACGACGGGTCGGCCCAGAAATGACTCAACGGATCGAGCACGATGTTATTGTCAACGACAATGCCGTAGCGCCGGACGATGGGTTCAAGACCGGTTTCGACGAACGGGTCGAGCATGAAAAAGACATTGCCGCCATTGTCGAGATAGTCACTGATTGATTCGATTTCATCTGGCAGCAACTTGGTCTTCGGTCCGGCAATCACCAGCACGGCGCAGTGCGACATCGACCTGTTACCGCGCATCAGGCCGGTCTTCTCTACGACGTAATTGAGTGCCTCCAGACCATGCCTGGCCTTTGCCATGCCATGGGTTTCGTGGATGACCATTTTTGAACCGGCGCCGTGCGAGTGGCCAGCCGCGCCCTCGAGGTGATCGTGCGCTTCCTTGCTGAACGGGTCGGCTTCGCCATGCCCGTCGAGAAAACAGGCGGTCTGCTGAGCGCCGAGCGAGATGCGCAGGATGGCGTTGGCAATGTCTGCTTCCTCCGGGCCGTGCACCTGCATTTCGCGTTCGCCGCTTTTCAGCAGTGCGGTGCCGGCAAATTGCACGCCGCGCATTCTCGCCTGTGCTGGATTGACCATTGGGTCAAAGAACTCGACGGTGACCTTGTCGGTCTGCGCTGCGATCAATTCGTAGCGTTCGATCGTTTCGCGCATTCCTGAATCGTGAAAGAAGGTAATTTCGACTGGATTTTCCAGTTTCTGCAGCATGGTGACTGTTTGATCCGAGAGCGAATGCATCCTCGATTCTGAAAGATCATAGCGGACCGTGTACCGCGTTGAGAAATACGCGATGACGACCAGGATACCGATCACACCAACTGTGAAAATGGCAATTTCGCCGCGGCGTTGGCGTATCAATCCCGCCAGTTCTGAGCGCAATTGATATAGCCCGAAGGCGGTCAGCCCCGCGCCGACTGCCTGCAGCAGTAATGTCCAGATGCCGGGCTCCAGGATGATTGCGTTGAGTGCGATGCCGGTGACTAGGCAAGCGAGACCGGCCAGCAGGATCAGAAATGAGCGAAAAGAATGTTCCATAGTCACCACGGCGCTGTTTTAATCGGTGTGATACTCATCGGCGCGATTTCTATCTGCGCCATTGCAGATAACTGGCGTTGAGCGCTAGCGCGATGGCCGTGACAACCAGGTAGAAAACCACTGCTTCGCTGCGTATCAGGCCGGCGACAAAATCCCCGAAGTGAAGGGAAAAAGACAGGTAGCCGAACACCTTTTGCAGGATGACAGTCGACTGAAAACTGTAAAGGTGCCCAACGAACCAAAACCCCAGAAGGATCGGGAATGTGATCAAGGCGGCGATGACCTGGTTACGTGTCAATGCCGAAAAGAACTGCCCTACCGCAAGGCATGCCATGCCGAGAAGCAGGAATCCGATGTATCCGGACAGGATGTTTGATGTTTCCGGCGAGCCATAAAGATAAAGCGGAATCAGATTGATCGCCGTGCCAAATGTCATCAGCAGGAGAATCGTGACGGCACCGAAGTACTTACCGAGAACAATCTGCCATGACTTCAACGGCAGGGTGCTGAGCAATTCCATGGTTCGCCCGGTGTATTCGCCTGGAAAAAGGCGCATCGTAATAATCGGGCAAACGATCAGCAGCAACACACCCATGCTTTTGAATGGTTCGTCCATACTCGCTGTGCCGGTCAGGAAAACTTCGTAGATAAAGAAGTAGCCCGTGCCAAGCAGAAATACTGACACCACGAAATAGGCGATCGGCGAACGAAAGTATGTGAACAACTCTTTTTCGTACAGGGCTAAGACACGATTCATGCCGCCTCCCGGTGCTGCTCACCTATGTAGCGCAGGAAGATATTCTCAAGCGTCGGTTGCTGACGTTCCAGTTTGTGCATATTCCATCCGGCGGCCGTCACGCGTGCGATCGCGGCCTCGATTCCCTCGCGTGCGTCCACGTGACAATCCACGCTAACGATGCCACTCTCTCCGGCCACATTCGAAAACGATACGGACTGAACGCCGTCAATTCCCAGCAGCTCCTCGCGCAAGCCATCGACAGGCGTGGAAACATGCAGGCTGACTCTGCTGCTATCTTCCGATGCCTGTTGCAGACCGCTTGGCGAATCAATGGCCAGCAATCTGCCGTTGTTGATGATGGCAACTCGCTTGCAGATCAGTGTGACCTCGGGAAGGATGTGAGTGCTGATCAGCACCGCGTGGTTCTCGCCGAATGCACGTATGACTTCACGCGTTTCCTGAATCTGTCCGGGATCGAGTCCGGCGGTTGGCTCGTCGAGTAACAGGACCTCCGGGTTGCCCAGCAGCGCCTGCGCCAGGCCGGTTCGCTGCCGATAGCCTTTCGACAGTTTGTAGATTTCCCGGTTCACCACCGCCTCGAGGCGGCATGCAGTGATGACGCGGTCGAGATTGTCTGGTATCGAGCGCGCTGGTACCCCTTTGACCTTGGCGACGAAGCGCAGGTATTGCTCGACATCGAGCGTGTCATACAGTGGCGGGTGCTCTGGTAGATAACCGAGCTTCTCAGCGGCTTGCTCGTTGTCGCTGACCATATCGTAGCCGGCGACCTTGATTGCCCCGGAGCTCGGAGTTGTGAACCCGGCGATCATGCGCATGGTTGTCGTCTTGCCGGCACCGTTAGGGCCGAGAAAGCCGACGATCTCGCCTTTGTCGACGCTGAAAGACACATCGTGAATGATGGTCTTGGGTCCGTAACGTTTATAAACGGACTGCAATTCGATTGCTGCTGACATGATGATGGATGCTTCGGAAAACGCAGAATAGAAAAGGCCCCCCTTCCGGAGGGCCTTTCACTGTTTTACGGCTTGTGACCGCTTACAGCTTTACTTGTACCAGCGATTACCTTTTTCTTTCCACTGCTGCTCGTCGTGACCGAAGAACAGTGTGCCGCCCTCGAGGTCGGCCATCGACTTGAGTCTCTGGGCAGATTCAAAGTAGGTCTTGACACTGAAATTCAAGCCGGCGGGATAACCTTCGAGGTTTTCACGCATCCACAGTGCATCTTGCGCAATGATGAAGGTGTCGCCATTGCGGAACTTGAGCTTGAGTGACTGGTTGCCCAGCGTGTGGCCCGGGGCGTTCAGTACCACGATAGAGCCGTCACCGAAGATGTCGAAGTCGCCGTCGAGGGTGAGATAGTTGAAGTCGCGGGCGTTGTCATAGTCGGCCATGATATGGGCTCCGGAAGCACGCTGGAACGGCTCCGGCCACCACGCCTGGTACAGCTCATTCTTCTGGACGATGTGCAGCGCGTTCGGGAACATCTCGATGTTGCCGATGTGGTCCAGGTGCGAGTGCGAGGTGACCACGGCGACAACGTCGTTGACGGAATAGCCGAGTTTCTTCAGCTGCATATCGATCACGTCGGAACGCTTCTGACTGGGCTTGAGGAAGGCGCAGCTGCCTTCGCCCCAATGTGCAGCACAACCGCCAGTGTTCAGTGCGACGTTGTTACCAGTGTCAAACACGACGATGCCTTTCGGGTGATCGATAATCCACATTGGCACCGGAATAGTGATGTCGCGGGCACGATCTTCCGGCAGTGCCGGGATCAGGCCGCGAATGTTAAATGGGCCGAACATGCCGCTCGCGGCCCAATAGGCCTTGATATTGGTGTTGTGTGCGGAGCCTACGGATGCGCCCATGGCGCAGGCAAGGCCGAGTATCACCGCAATAATGGTTGACTTCTTCATGGCTAGGCATTCCTCCATATGGTGGTCTTATCGTTGGCCGCAGCTCGTCGTGACCAGCCCGTCCGCCTTTTGAGCTCCGGGACAGATCAGGTCCCGGCCGGGAGTACTTCACAAATGCGATGCTGCTTAAGGCCGTTCGTTCTTCTGGAGTCTTTTGACTCACGTGCCAGATTACTATAGACGCGGCGGCGGGGACAACAGAAAAATGCCCTATAGAGCAGGTTTTTACAGGCCTGCCGCCAGCTCGTCACGAGTGTGCATTTTGTACCAACGGCGAGGGCCCTCGCAGCGGCGTCAAAACGAGGCTGCGCAGGGCTCTCGCGCCTTGCTTGGATAACTCCCTCATGGTATAAAACGCGGCTTCGAATTTCGTACTGCAGAGAAAGAAAACCATGTCCCGCGTATGCCAGGTGACCGGCAAGAAGCCGCAGTCGGGGAACAACGTTTCCCATGCCAACAACAAGACCAAGCGTCGCTTCCTGCCCAATCTTCATTACAAGCGAATCTGGGTAGAGAGCGAAAATCGCTGGGTGCGGTTGCGACTGACGCGGGCCGGATTGCGTATCATCGACAAGAAAGGCATCGATGCTGTGCTTGCCGAAATGCGTGCCCGAGGCGAGTCAGTTTGATATCGCGAAGCAGTTTAATGTGGCCAGTCGGTTTGGCGGACTGAATCAGGAGGGAAAACCAAATGCGTGACAAGATCAAGCTTGTATCAAGTGCCGGCACCGGCCACTTCTACACCACCACCAAGAACAAGCGCGCCATGCCGGAGAAAATGGAGATCAAGAAATTTGATCCGGTAGCTCGTAAGCACGTGATTTACAAGGAAACCAAGCTGAAGTAAGTGGCTGCTACCGATATCAAAAAAGCCCGCCTTGGCGGGCTTTTTTATTGCACCAGGCGCCTCTGCAACGGTGCGATCAGAACGGTGCGATCAGATGGCGTAGCTGCGTAGCGTTCTCGAGAAGTCCTGCAATGCCGCGATTCCGGAAAGCTCGGCGCGCCGGCACCAGTCTTCGAGTTGTTTGACCAACTGCTCCTTGGTGGCCGAAGACCTCTGCCAGAGCTGTATCAGTTCTTGCCGCATAGTCACCACCGTATTGAGGATACGGCTCTTCTCCGCCAGGTTGGCGACCCGGGCACGTTGTTGCTCACTGATGAATCGCTCGTCCTGGTTCAGCCAGCGCCGGAAGTCGAGTGCCGAAACCGGATTGTTTTCGGCGATGCGGCGGATCTCCTCGGCGCAAGTGTTGCGCACCGAGCGCGAGAACCTCGCCAGCACATCCCAGCGGTGGGTAATGATTGCCTGTAGCGTCTGGTCGTCGCAGGCGCGCGCCGCAGTCCCCACGCGCACCTGAGGCGCCAGTTTCTTGACTTTGGCCAAACCGGCCATTTCCATCAGCCGGATGTAGAGCCAGCCAATATCGAACTCATACCATTTCGACGAAAGTCGCGCCGACGAGGCGTAGGCGTGGTGATTGTTGTGCAATTCCTCCCCGCCGATGATGATGCCCCACGGCACGATATTGGTACTTGCGTCATCCACCTGGAAGTTGCGATAGCCGAGATAGTGTCCGACGCCGTTGATAATGCCCGCGGCAAAAATCGGGATCCACAGCATCTGAATAGCCCAGATCGTCAAGCCAATGGGGCCGAATAACACCGTGTTGATTACCAGCATCAGGCCTACGCCCGCCATATCGGACTTGGTATAGATGTTCCTTTCCATCCAGTCGTCCGGCGTGCCATGGCCGTATTTGTCGAGCGTTTCCTGGTCAAGTGCGCCGGCGCGGTAAAGCTCTGATCCTTCGAGCAAAACTTTGCGCAGTCCGAGTACCTGGGGACTGTGCGGATCTTCCTCTGTCTCGCACTTGGCGTGGTGCTTTCTGTGTACGGCGGTCCACTCCTTGGTGACCATTCCGGTAGTCAGCCACAGCCAGAAGCGGAAGAAATGCGATACCAACGGGTGCAGGTCGAGCGCACGGTGCGCTGAGTGCCGATGCAGGTATATGGTGACTGCGGCGATAGTAATGTGCGTGAACACCAGCGTGACTATGATGTAGCCCCACCACGGTAGACCAAGCACACCGCCTATCCAGCTCGGCAACTCGGGTAACCCATTGATATTCATCTAGTTTCCTTTATGTTCGTAGAGTAATAATATTTTACAGGAACGATGCGCAATGCACCTGCGAATTTTCTTCATGCACCCGGAACGGTCTCGCATTCTGAGCAGCGATGAGCCTGCCGAGGCTGTGTATCTTTCAGTAAAATCGTCGAAAAGACGCCAATTGTCGGCGAAAGAGCTGTCATCTCCTCCGATCAAGATTCCCCAAATTATTAGATTGAGGCATTTTCGTTGATTTCAACTTGATTTCGAGCAAGTTCTACTCCCATCACAACACGCTGCCGAATGGTACGAACATGATTTCAAGCCACCTCGGTTCTCTCGAGAACGGCTGCAAAGAAGCCGTCACAGCCATGCTCGTCGGGCAGAACCCGGAAATAATGGCCGGTGTCCAGCTGAATGCGTTGCGCCTCCAGGACTGACTGACTATTCAACAGGCAGAACCTGCCGTTCTGCGACTCGAGAAAGGCTTCGACGATCTCCTCGTTTTCCGCGGCCAACAGGCTGCACGTCGCATAGACCAGACGCCCGCCCGGTTTCACCAGCTGGCTGCTGGCCTGCAGGACCCTTACTTGCGCCTTAACCCAGTCGCTTACCGAGGCGGGCGACTGTCGCCACTTCAGGTCGGGACTGCGGCGCAGAGTGCCAAGCCCGCTGCAAGGCGCATCTACCAGCACCCGGTCAACCTTGCCCGCCAGGCGTGCGATCCGCGGATCGTGCTCGCTGCCGATCAGTTGCGGATGCACATTGGCGAGCTGCGCGCGTTTGACCCTCTGCTTCAGTGCTTCTAGCCGCTTCGCGGACACGTCAAAGGCATAGAGCCGACCCTGATCCCGCATCATGGCGCCGAGCAGCAAGGTTTTGCCGCCGGTTCCGGCGCAGAAGTCGACCACCATCTGGCGCCTGGCAGGTGCCACCAGCAAGCCCAGTAGCTGACTGCCTTCGTCCTGTATTTCGATCGCTCCGCTCAGATACAGCGGATTTTGATTTAGTGACGGCTTGCCTTCCAGCCGTACGCCAATCGGTGAGTACGCCGTTGGCCGTGCCGTGATGCCGCCGCGGGTCAACTCCTCGATCACGCCTTTTCTGTTTGCAATTAGTGTGTTGACGCGTAAGTCCAGCGGTGCCGGAGCAAGCAGCGCCTCGCTCAGGCGAAGCGCTTTGTCCTCGCCGAAATCTGACTGCAGGTTTTGCCAGAGCCAGTCCGGCAAAGACAGCCGAACGGCCGGCGGCAAGTTACTGGTCGAAACGCGTTCGACCTCGCGCAGCCACGCTTGGTCCGAGGGGGCGCCCACCGCTTCCACGGCGTTCAGCGGAAGACCTTGAAATTTCAGCAGGCTTGCCAGCACCAGTCGGCGCAGATCAGGCTGTGGAACGATTGCCTCGAGCAGCCGCTTGTGGCGAAGAATGCTGAATACCGTGTCACTGATGAAGTGCCGATCGTGGCTGCCCAACTGACGATTCTGCCGGAAGAACTCGGCCAAGATGGTGTCAGCAGGCCGGTCGAATTTGCATGCAAGTGCGGTGGCGTTGTTGGCTGAATCCAGTAACGCTCTGGACAGTCTCACCGGATCAGGGATAGCGGATCGAGGTTACTACCGATTCGAACAGCCTTCCTTTCTTGTCGGTGTAACGCATCCGCACTGGTAGATAGTGCTGCTCCACCGCGACCCAGAATTCGAAGCTGCGCTTGCTGCTGGGGTCGAACCGTCTCTGGACATGGATTGTCTCGATTTCGCCCAATGCCGACTTGATCCGCTCGCGGCCGATAATGCGGTACTGATACTCCTTGATTCTGCGCCCATCAGTGACGTGGATGCTGAAGTTATCGGGGATTTTCCCGGCAAAGGCGAAGGCATACGGCAGACTGACCATGTCAATCGAGCCTTTCGGCAGGTCGACGATCTGGTTCGATTCGCCATGAGTCAGCTGCAAACGGTTGTTGGTCCAATCGAATTCCGCAGCCCGTATACCTTTCTTGCGGCCTCGTTCGATGAAGCTGACCGGTCTCAAGCCATCCTCGGTTATGGAGCCTTTACTTTCGCGTCGGATGGTATCGATGAACAAGGCGGCGATACCTTTCGGAACGGTGTCGCTGTAGACCTGATATTGCTTGCCGTCATGTTTGAGGCGCTCCTCGCCAACACCGAGCTTCATCTGTCCAAAGCTGATCTCGAACGTGATCTCGACCCGTTCGGGTGGTGCCGCCTGTGCCGCGCTGGCACCCAACAAGATGATGCAGATGAGGAGGTAGCAGGCCAGTTTTAATGTGTTGCGATTTGCGCGCATGTCAACTCGTTTCAGTAGGCGATATGACCGCCTCGGGAAAGTGCAGTGTACTGTCAATTCGCACCTGGCTATCGTGCAGCGTGATCCGGTCTTCGAGAAACCATCGCACCGCCAGCGGAAAAATGCGGTGCTCCTGCTCGAGAACTCGTGCCGCAAGCGTGGCTTCATCATCTTCCGGCAGCACCGCAACGGCGGCCTGAATGATGATCGGGCCGTGATCCAGATCTGTGGTCACAAAATGCACGGTGCAGCCGTGCAGCCTGACGCCCTCATCAATGGCTCGCTGGTGCGTATTGACTCCGGGGAATGCGGGAAGTAGTGACGGGTGTATGTTCACAATGCGGCCCGCGAAGCGCAATACAAAGGCCTCGGTGAGAATGCGCATGAAGCCGGCCAGCACCACCAGATCCGGAGCAAACGAGTCAACCTCATTGGCCAACGCGGTGTCGAACGCGCCGCGGTCGGCAAAGTCCCGATGGTTGATGACGCGAGTCTCGATATCTTGCTCGCGCGCGTAGTTCAGGCCAGCCGCACTAGGGTTGTTGCTGACGATGGCAACGATTTTTCCAGGCAGGCCCGCTTCGAACAATGCGCGCATGTTGCTGCCTCGCCCGGATATCAGAATGACAACGCGTTTCATGCTGCTCGTTCCATCACACAACCGGTTAATCACACGACCGTTTAGTCACAAAACGATAGTTTGCGCGTCGTCGCCGCGGCGCTCGCGTACCGTGCCGATGCGATAGACGCTCTCGCCTTGATCGGTCAGCACGCCAGTCAGACGGTCCACGTCGTCCTCGGCTGCAATCAAAACCATGCCGATACCGCAATTGAATACCCGCAGCATTTCCGCCGCGGCCACTTTGCCGCTGGTTTGCAGCCAGTCAAACACCGGCGGGCGCGGCCAGGCGTCATGGTGCAGCTCGGCGACCACGTCTCCGGGCAACACCCGCGGCACATTGTCTAACAGTCCGCCACCGGTAATGTGTGCCATCCCTTTGATATTTGTCTCCTTCATCGCCGCCAGCACAGCGTTGACGTAAATTCGTGTCGGTTCCAGCAGTGTTTCTCCTAACGTTTGGTCCCCATAAGCGGATGACAAATCCGAGCCAGTTTGTTCGACGATACGTCTGATCAACGAATAGCCATTTGAATGTGGTCCGCTGCTGCCCAGGCCGAGTACAACGTCACTTGGCCGAATCGAAGAGCCGTCGATGATGGCCGTTTTCTCTACCGCGCCGACCACGAAGCCTGCGAGATCATAGTCGCCTTCTGCATACATCCCCGGCATTTCGGCGGTCTCACCACCGATGAGCGCGCAATTGGCAAGCTGACAGCCGCGCGCGATGCCGCTGACGACCTCCGTTGCGACCTTCACGTCGAGTTTGCCGCAAGAGAAATAGTCGAGGAAGAACAACGGTTCTGCGCCTTGCACCAGAATGTCATTGACACTCATTGCGACCAGGTCGATGCCAATCGTGTCGTGTTTACCAATCTTCGATGCGAGCTTCAGTTTGGTGCCGACCCCGTCGGTGCCGGTGACCAGCACCGGTCGCCGGTAGCGCTTCGGAATCTCGAACAACGCGCCGAAACCGCCGACACCGGCCAGCACACCCTCTCTTTTCGTGCTGCGCGCCAGCGGTTTGATGTTCTCAACCAGTTGCTCTCCGGCATCGATATCGACACCGGCGTCGCGATAGGAAAGCTGCTTACTGTCTTTGCCGGAAGTCAAGTTGAGTGCTTGTCCGCTTCGGGATACATTGAGCGTCCGATTCAGCGCAATAACCCCGTGCCAGTGGACGCCATTCGACGCTCGCGAATTTTACAAAAAAAATGAATATCATTCGCCCCGTTCCGGTTCTTATCGGTGTGCGCATGGTTCTCATTAACAACCCGGCTTGCATGCGAGTCGGACGAGCTGCGAAGGGCGGTCGCTGATGCGACAAATGGCGTTGTCACTGGCGCCGGCGCCAGCGCCGACGTTACGCAATTTTGTCCACGGCCGCAATGCCGAGTTGATGTCGCTGCTGAGCGCGCTTGCAAACGGTGCGCGCGCCGAGCGTTTCGTCTATATCTGGGGCGTGCGTGGTTGCGGCAAGACGCACCTGCTGCGAGCGATGGGTGCTGCGTTCGCCGAGCACAACGTCGCGACTGCCGTGTTCACTGGTGGCGAGCTGCAAGTCGATATTCCGCAGTGCGAAGTGATATTGGCTGACGACGTCGATCAGTTGACCGAATCGGACCAGGAGCGACTGTTCAACGTCTACAACAAGCAAAGAGATGGCGGTGGTGTTCTGATCGCGGCGGGCGCCGTACCTCCTGCGCGCCTTGAGTTGAGAAATGACCTGGTGACTCGTCTTGGCTGGGGCCTTGTTTACCAGGTTCATACGCTGTCGGATGAGGAAAAGATGGCGGCCATGATCGAACATGCGCGGGCCAGAGGTTTCAGTCTGAATCGGGAGGTAATCGACTATCTCCTCAAACGACAAGCGCGTGATCTCCCGGGGCTGCTTGGCATGCTGGACGCGCTCGATCGCTATTCGCTGGAGAGCAAGCGTGCCGTGACAATTCCGCTGGTGCGCGAGCTGCTGTCCGAGCCGCCGGCTGAGGGCTGATTGGGGTGCATTCCGGTACCATTATTTGGTTGAATTTTCGTGTCGTTGGCGCCCTTGCCGATTCGGCAATTCGGCTATACTGGTCCGGGGACGATGTCGTCACCGGTTATCGTCTCGGTGCTGTCGGTGAGTGGTGACATTTCTGACCGCCGCTAGTACTGATCGGGGCCAATACCGATTGAAGCGAGTACTGATCGGGGCTGGTACTGACCAGGTTGAATACGAACCGGCGCGAATATTGGCTGGAGCAAATACTGACTGACGCGATTCGGTTTTTTCCTCGTTATGGTCTGGCTGGTTGGTGCTGCGCCAGTGAGTCCTTGGGGGCGTGCTCGTGAGACTCACTCTGTTTGATCTGGACAACACCTTGCTGTCGGGCGACAGTGATTTCGAGTGGGCGCAGTTTCTGATTGAAAAGCGGGTCCTTGACCGCGAGGTCTACGAGGCGCGCAATCAGGAGTTTTTCGAGGCCTATAAGGCAGGCACACTGGATATCCACGAATTTCTCGACTTCCAGCTAAAACCTCTGTCCCGTCATCCGCGCGAGCAGCTTGACCAATGGCATGAGGAGTACATGGAGCAAAAGATCCTGCACATGATCTCGCAAAAGGCGCGCGACCTGGTCGATAGTCACGCTGAAGATGCCCGTGTCATCGTGACCGCTACTAATAGCTTCGTTACCTGGCCGATCGCTCGAGAATTCGGCGTAGAGAACCTCATCGCAACCGAACCGGAGGAAGTCGACGGAGAGTTCACCGGCCGTGTCGATGGCACACCCGCATTCCGCGAAGGGAAGGTGGATCGGCTCAGGGAGTGGCTAGAAGAGCATGACCTGAAGTGGGAGATGTTTGACGAAACCTGGTTTTACAGCGACTCGCTGAATGACCTGCCGCTGCTCGAGATGGTCAGTCATCCGATCGCAGTCGATCCGGATGAAACCCTGAAGGAACATGCGCTGAAAGAGGGCTGGGAACTCATTAGTCTGCGCTGAGTGTCCGCGAAAAGGCACCGACTTGAACAACACGCGCAAGTTCGTTCTGGTCCTTCTTCTCGCGCTTGCGGCAGTGGCGGCCGGACTGGCAACGGGAAGTGTATCGCTTGACGCCGATCAATTGTTGTCCGCGTTCTTGATGCGCGAGGGCGTCGCATCGGACATCGTATGGCAGTTGCGCGCGCCGCGCGTTTTTGCCGCGTTCGTTACCGGTGCTCTGCTTTCTATAGCAGGCTGCTTCCTCCAAACCCTGCTCCGAAACCCGCTCGCCGATCCCTACATATTCGGGGTGTCCAGTGGCGCAGCTGCCGGAATGCTCGCCGCGATGCTGCTCGGACTGACCATGAATGTCGGTTATCTACTCGGTTTTGCCGGGGCGGCGGCGGTAGCCCTGTTAGTCGCGCTGCTGTCATACCGCGTTGCCGACTGGAATCCGTACCGCCTGCTGCTTACCGGAGTGATGGTCGCCGCTGGCCTGAACGCGGTGATCAGCCTGGTTTTGGTGCTAGCGCCATCGTACGCGGTAAAAGGCATGTTGTTCTGGCTGATGGGTGACTTGACTTATGCTGAACCGCCAGTCGGAGCTGGATTATTGTTGTGTTTTCTGTTTGTGCTGTCGATCGCGTTTGGCCCGGCTATGAACGCTTTGGCGCTCGGGCGTCTCAAGGCGGCAAGCCTTGGCGTAGAAACGCGTCGACTCGAATACACCCTCTATCTGGGTGCCGCGGCGGCGACCGCGGCGGCGGTGATCACCGCCGGAACCATCGGATTCGTCGGGCTGGTTGTGCCCCACTTGATCCGGCTGTTCGGTGTACACGATCATCGCTTGCTTGTGCCGTTGGCGGCGCTTGCGGGTGGCAGCCTGGTCATCTTCGCGGATACGGTCGCGCGCAGCGCGTGGGCGCCCGTCCAGCTGCCCGTGGGCATTCTCACGGCGCTTGTCGGTGTGCCGGTGCTGCTGTTGCTGTTGGGAAGGCAGGCCGATGCTGCACGCTGAAGCGGTTGACGTTCGCATAGATGGCCGCGTACTTGTCCGCGGCCTTGACCTGCTTGTTGCCAGCGGTGAACGCTGGGGGGTGCTAGGACGAAACGGAGCCGGTAAATCAACCCTGTTGCATGTGCTCGCCGGTTTGCGATCCGCAGATGGTGGCCGGGTGCTGATCAACGGGGAGCCCGTCGCCGCGATGCCCCGTCGCCAGGTGGCACGCCATATCGGTGTTCTGCTGCAGGAGGAAACCCGCGATTACTGGGGCAGCGCACATGACTATGCAACACTTGGCCGCTACCCGCATCAGCGCGGGCTGTTCGGCCCTGCGCAGCGTGATCGCGAGATTGTGGAAGGTGCGCTGGTGGCGATGGACCTGGATGCACTCGCCAATCGCGCCTATCGCTCACTTTCCGGAGGTGAGCGTCAGCGCGCCCGCCTGGCGGCACTATTCGCACAACAGCCGGCGTGCTATTTGTGTGACGAGCCGTTGCAGCAACTCGATCTCCCGCACCAGGTTGCTTTTCTGGAGTGGATAAGCAGTGAAACGCGTCATCGAGGTCGCGCCTGCGTCATGGTGTTGCACGACCTGGTGTTGGCGCATCGCTATTGCGACCGTCTACTGTTGTTATTCGGCGATGGAAGCTATTCCGAGGGAAGTCGTGACGATATGATGACCGAGGAGAATTTGCGCCGGCTCTACGGATTTCCTGTCCAAGTGCGGATGATTGGCGAAGACTCGGTTTTTCTTCCGGTAAGGCCTGGCGGTGAAGCAAAGTTATAATCCGCCACTTTTCATTGAACGGTTTGCATCACTAATGACCGCGACGAATCGGCGACACAAATGATTCGAAAGTTGTTGCTGCGACTTGTCAATGGCCCTTCGCGGCCGTCTGCACCCCGGGTTATTTCTCATTCCCGGCATGGCGTGTCGCGCCACGCCATCAGCGCATGCGCCCGGCGGGTGACATCGACGCTGCAGGCCGAGGGATTTGACGCCTACGTTGTCGGCGGCGCGGTACGTGACCTTCTGCTTGGCCGCGAGCCCAAGGATTTTGATGTTGCCACCAACGCGACGCCGGAGCGTGTGCGTGGTTTGTTTCGAAGGTCACGCATCATTGGCCGGCGCTTTCAACTAGTGCACGTGCTTTGCGGGCGCGAGGTGGTGGAGGTTTCGACCTTTCGTGGTAAACACGCAGGTGTTGACAGCGAGCGCGGTGCCACCGATGAGCATGGGCGCATTTTGCGCGACAACGTATTCGGTACCCGCGAAGAAGATGCGGTGCGTCGCGATTTCACTGTCAACGCTTTGTTCTACGATCCTTCGAGCGAAGAAATCATTGACTATTGCGGCGGCCTCGCCGATCTCAAGGATCGGAAACTGCGCATCATTGGTGACGCCGAGGCACGTTATCGGGAAGACCCGGTACGAATGCTCAGAGCGGTTCGTCTCGCCGCGAAACTCGACCTGGAAATTGAACACGGTACGCGTGCGCCTATTCCCGAACTCGCAGATTTGCTCGAGAGCGTTCCACCCTCTCGGCTATTTGAAGAAATGCTCAAGCTGCTATTATCCGGCGGCTCGGCTCAGTGCGTTCAACAGCTGCGTGCGCTCGGTCTTCACCATGGATTGCTGCCGATGCTCGATGTCATACTCGAGCAACCCCTGGGTCAGCGATTTGTTATGCTGGCCTTACAACGCACCGACGAGCGCGTGCGTAATGACAAGCCGGTATCTCCGGGTTTTCTTTTTGCCGCTTTGCTATGGCATGAAGTATTGTCCGCTTGGCGCAATGGGGAAGCTGCTGGCAAAAGCACCATGCTCGCCTTGTTCGAAGCGATTGATCGGGTGATCGAAGAACAGTCCGCGAACCTGGCCATACCGCGCCGTTTCAGCTCTGACATGCGGGAGATCTGGATATTGCAGGCGCGGTTGCTCAATCGTTCCGGCCGGCGTCCTTTCGCGCTGCTCGGCAATCCGCGTTTCCGCGCAGCTTATGATTTCTTGCTGTTGCGTTGCGAGAGCGGGGAACTGGATATGGAGATTGGTGAATGGTGGGAGCGATTCCAGCACGCGGGCGAGGAGGAACGCAGGAGCATGTTGCTTCCCGGCACCGGTGGCCGTCGCCGCCGCCGTCGTCGCAAGAAGCCAAAGTCGCGAGCCAGCGATGACGTCGCACCGGGTCAACAATAGAACCGGGGCAACAATAAAATTGGCTCAAACATAAACCGGTGTCAAACATGAACTCGGTGCAAACGTGATGCAACCGCCACATTGGCAGCGGGCGTATATCGGAATTGGCGCCAACCTCGATGACCCCGAATCGGGCGTGCGGCGCGCCATAGACTCGTTGCGTTGCCTGACCGACGTGAAACTCGTCAAGTGCTCGTCACTGTACCGAACCGCGCCGGTCGGCTATCTCGACCAGCCGGACTTCGTCAATGCTGTCGTGGAACTCGAGACTGCGCTCGAGCCGCACACGTTGCTTGCGCAACTACATTCGATTGAAAGGCAATTCGGACGCAAGCGCACCTGGCGTAATGCGCCGCGCACGCTTGATCTTGACTTGTTGCTTTACGGCGATCGACAGATGAAGTCGGAGAACCTTACGCTGCCGCACCCACGCATGGCTGAGCGTGCTTTTGTGCTGGTACCTTTGACTGAGATTGCCCCTGAGGTGATGGTCGGCGGTGCCGGCACGGCTTCCGAATTGCTGCAGGCTGTGTCTACCGAAGATGTAGAACGTCTTGATGATACCGGTTCAAATAGTACCGGTGACTTACATCGCAGTGGTGTTGTCTGAAGGCATATCAACATAAATGCTGCTGCCCGCGCGTTTTCGTTACATTGTTGTCGAAGGCCCCATGGGGGCTGGCAAGACCAGTCTCGCCCAACGCCTGGCAAGCCGGCTGAGTGCAGAGCTAGTGTTGGAAGCACCGGATGAGAATCCGTTTCTGCCGCGTTTCTATGAAGAGCCCACACGTCATGCTCTGGCGACGCAGTTGTTCTTTCTGTTTCAACGCATCCAGCAATTGCGCGACCTAAAGCAGATAGACTTGTTTGCGGGCACGACCGTTTCGGATTTCCTGTTCGACAAGGACGCCTTGTTCGCGCGGCTTAATCTTGCTGACGACGAGTTGCACTTGTACCAACAGATCTACAACCAGCTGGCGCCACAGGCGCCGGTACCCGATCTGGTGATTTATTTGCAGGCCTCGCATCGCCAGCTTTTTGAGCGGGTGAGACGTCGCAACATAGCTTACGAGCGAAATATCGACGAGCGTTATCTGGGCATGCTTGCGGATGAGTACCAGAGGTTCTTCTACCAGTTCGATGCGGCACCGCTGTTGATCGTCAATAGCGACCGGCTGAACTTTGTTGATGATGAGGCGGATTTTGATTTATTGTTGCAGCGCATCGGCGAAATGAAGGGGCCTCGCGCATTCTTCAGCAGGGGCGATTAGGCAGGCGTACTGCGATAGCGCAACAATTGCCGGGGGGCACATTCGCCCTGGGGAGGATGAAGCGGAACACTTGCTCGCCCGGCATTCATTTACGGGATTTTCTGTATGGCAAAAGTTACTACGGGCACGCTACAAAAAATGTGGCAGGAGAATGATGCAATCACCATGCTGACCTGTACCGATGCCAGCTTTGCTGCATTACTCGACGCGGCCGGCGTAGACATTTTTCTCATTGGTGATTCGCTTGGCATGGTTGTGCAGGGTCACGATTCGACGCTTCCGGTGACAATGGATGACATGGTCTATCACACGCGATGCGTTGCTCGAACCACACAGCGCGCACTCGTCCTCGGCGACCTGCCGTTCGGCAGTTATCAGCAAAGTCCGCAACAGGCATTCGAAAACTCGGCGCGTTTGATGAGCGCGGGCGCACACATGGTCAAGCTTGAAGGCGGCGAAGTCATGGCCGAGACAGTCGCGTTTCTCGTTAGCCGCGGGATTCCGGTCTGTGGTCATATCGGGCTGACGCCACAGTCGGTTCACGCGCTCGGCGGCTTCAAGGTCCAGGGCAAGACCGATGACGCGGCACTTGGACTGGTCAATGCGGGCAAGGCATTGCAGGAGGCGGGTGCAAGTCTGATGGTGCTGGAGCTGGTGCCGGCCGAAGTCGGGAAACAAGTCACCGAAGCCCTCGACATTCCGGTCATGGGTATTGGTGCAGGCCCGCATTGCAGCGGGCAGATACTCAATCTGTACGATATGCTCGATATCTATCAAGGGCGCAAGCCACGTTTTGTCAAAAATTTCATGCAAGGCGCCGACTCGATTGCTACAGCGGTGGGGAATTACGTCAAGGAGGTAAAGGCCGGGACATTCCCGGGACCGGAACACTGCTTCTGAATGATGCCTTGCGCCGTGCCCGCGCAACGCAAGCGCGGCTCGAAAAACTGGCGTAACCTGATGAACAGGTGAAGCCTGAAGAATAAGAATACTGATCTTTATTGCCGTTTTGCGGCAGGGGGGACATGGAAGTAATCAGAACAATTGCAGAACTGCGCGCACGCCTTGCCGGAGAGCGGGACGTGTGCTGTGTTCCGACCATGGGCAATATTCACGACGGTCATTTGAGTCTGGTCAAGATCGCAGTGAAAAATGCGCCCGTGACGGTGACGACAATCTTTGTCAATCGACTCCAGTTCGGCCAGGGTGAAGATTTCGAACGCTATCCGCGCACGTTTGAAGAAGACTGCGCTAAGCTAGAAGCCGTTGGAAATACGATCGTATTTCACCCTGACGAAGAACAGATGTACCCCGAACCGCAAGCATTCTTCGTCGATCCGCCCAAAGTGGCCAAAAAGCTCGAAGGGCGATTCCGGCCAGGCCATTTCCGCGGTGTTTGCTCTGTGGTGTTGAAGCTGTTCAACACTGTGCAGCCGCAGTCGGCGGTTTTCGGTAAAAAAGACTATCAGCAACTCGCCATCATCCGACACATGGTCGACCAGTTTGCACTGCCCATTCGGATTATTCCGGCAGAGACGGTGCGTGCCGACGACGGTTTGGCTCTGGCATCGCGTAATCGATATTTGTCGAAAGAAGAGAGGAAAGAAGCGCCGCGATTGCGCGAGGCGATCCTGCAGATTCGAGACGCGATCAACGAGGGCGATCGCAAGTTTGTCGCTATGGAGTATGCGGCCGGTGCACTGCTTTCCCGCCACGGCTGGAACGTCGATTACGTCGTCGTTCGAACTCAACGTGGCTTGAAACGGCCTTCGCCAGACGACTCTGACCTGGTGATACTCGGCGCTGCAACGCTCGGTTCGACGAGGTTGATTGATAACCTCGAAGTTGTCGCCCCGTGATGTCACGGAGCTAGCGAAATGTGGCACTGGCGATTTGATTGAGCAAGCGTAGCGTGCGGCTCGAGTGCAAGGAGCCGCGGAGCACGCGGCACAGCAATCGGATTGCGCAGTAGTTCTTTTTTCAAACTGCCGATGAGTGTTCTTTTCTACAGCGAAGCCGACGATCCTGTCCCATGGCGGCAGGCGTTTGCCGCAGCGCTACCGGAGATGCCATTCCAGGTTTGGCCCGATGTAGAAGATACCGAGTCGGTCCGTTACGCACTGGTCTGGAATCCGCCTTCCGGATTGCTGGAGAAACTTCCTAACCTGCGCGCCGTATTGGCGTTGGGTGCCGGTGTCGACGCGTTGCTTGCCGATCCGGCGACGCCGCAGGTTCCGGTGCTGCGATTGCTCGACGCCGGCCTCGCTCCGCAAATGGCGGAGTACGCGGTCTATGCCGTGCTGCATTTTCACCGGCGAATGCGCGACTATGAGAAGCAGCAGAAGCAGCGCATATGGAATCAACTTGCACCGATGCCAGCAAGAAGCTGGTCAGTCGGCATCATGGGAACTGGCGTCATCGGCGGCCTCATTCTCGAGCACCTGGTGACACTGGGATATCTCGCGTGTGGCTGGAGCCGATCTGGTACCTCAATTCAAGGCGTCGAGAGTTTCGCCGGCGAGGCCGAACTGGAGGCATTTCTTTCGAAGTGCCGCGTCGTTATCAATGTGTTGCCGTTGACGCCCCATACCATAGGAATTCTTGGCAGGCGTACGTTTAACGCCATGCCGCGCGGCAGTTACGTGGTGAATATCGGACGTGGCGGCCACCTCATTGAAGAAGAGCTTGTCGCTGCGCTTGATTCCGGTCAGATTGCGGGCGCCATGCTCGACGTATTCAATGAAGAACCCTTGCCGCAATCCAGCCCGCTGTGGTCGCATCCGAATGTCATCGTTACTCCGCACATTGCCGGGGTTACCATTGCCGCCGAGGCTGAGGCGCAGGTGATCGAGAACGTCAAACGGATGGAGCGGGGAGAGCAACCTGTTGGCGTGGTTGATCGGGCGAAAGGTTATTAGCAGTTTTTTCGTCGGCTGTGGTTCGCCAGTCCACTATCAACCTGTCTGCCTGTTGCATGCGCTGGTTGGCCGGGGGTAGCCCGGCGGCTAGTTACTTTCTCTTGCCTGCCCAAGAGAAAGTAACCAAAGAGAAGGGCACCCCAATGCCGCTTTGATCCTGCGCTGCCCGATGTCCACGCGGCGCCTGCGGAACTTGTCCGCGCAAAAAACGCGCGCGGCCTTCGAACAGTCCTCGGCGAAACCCCGCGTGCACATCGGCCTGCTCGGCGCGGCATAAGGGGACTCTAACCCCCGGTACGTTTGGCCGAATGCATTTTGTGGAACCGAGCCAATCGGGCTGGCCTTCCGACTAGCCCCTTGTGAACCGCCTGGTAACGCGCAAGCGACAGGGGAAGTCGGCGAGGACTGTCTGAGCTCGCACATGCTCCACGCGCGGGCGAGTTCCGCAGCCGCCTGTCGTTTCGAGTAACGCAGGGCACCCCGAAGGGGCGATTCAGTGGGGCGGCCTTCCTTGGCCTACCTTTCTTGGCCGCGCAAGAAAGGTAGGTAGCCGCCGGGCTACCCCCGGCCTACAGACCTTAAAGACGTGAAAGTGCTAAAACGATCGGACGACCTAACCAGGTGCGTTGAATTCAAAAACTTCGCATTTCCTCAGCGCCCTCTGCGTCCTCCACAGTGAGCGGTTTTTCACGTATCAAGAGCTAAGCTGTGGGGAGTTTATGATCCCCATAGTCTTCGCGCAGTTTAGTCTTCAGCAGTTTGCCCGTCGCTGTGTGCGGCAACTTGTCGACGAATAACACGTCGTCAGGAATCCACCACTTGGCGACTTTGCCTTCGTAGAACTTCAATAGTTCATCGCGACTGACGTCCTGACCTTCTTTCTTCACCACGATCAGCAGTGGTCGCTCGTCCCACTTCGGATGTGCCGCCGATATCACGGCGGCTTCGGCAACGGCCGGATGCGCAACCGCGGTGTTTTCCAGATCGATCGAACTGATCCATTCTCCGCCGGACTTGATGACGTCTTTCGAGCGGTCGGTGATTTGCATGTAGCCGTCGGGGTCGATGGTCGCGACGTCGCCGGTCGGGAACCAGTCGTTTCCGGCTTCGTCTTTGCGCATCGGATTTCCGCCTTCGCTTCGATAATACTCACTGAGAATCCACGGTCCGCGTACCAGCAAGTCGCCGAATGCCTTGCCATCCCACGGAAGTTCCTTGCCGTCGGCGTCGACGATCTTCATATCGACACCAAACAGCACTCGTCCTTGCTTGTTCAGCAGCGCTAACTTCTGCTCGTTGTCCAGGTCCTGGTGCTTGTTCTTGAACGTGCAGACCGTACCAAGCGGGCTCATTTCAGTCATGCCCCAGGCATGCAGAACGTGTACGCCGTAATCTTCCTCGAATGAGCGAATCATTGCCGGCGGGCAGGCGGAGCCGCCGATGACGGTGCGGCTCAAAGTGGAGAATTTGGCATTGTTTTGCTTGAGGTGCGCCAACAGGCCCATCCAGATCGTCGGCACACCTGCCGAAACGGTGACTTTTTCCGTCTCCATTAACTCGTGCAGGCTGGCGCCATCCATGCCGGCACCGGGAAAGACAAGTTTTGCGCCGGCCATCGCACACGAGTATGGCAAGCCCCATGCGTTGACGTGAAACATTGGCACCACGGGCAGCACGGCGTCGGCCGCTGACAATCCGAGCGCGTCGGGCATGCACTCGGCGTAGGCGTGCAATATTGTCGAGCGGTGTTGGTACAGCACACCTTTCGGATTGCCGGTCGTGCCCGAGGTGTAGCACAGCGACGAGGCAGTACGCTCATCGAACTGCGGCCACGCATAGTCGCTCGAACCCGAATCGAGCAGTTCTTCGTAGCATGTCGCGTCAGGCAGCGAGGCTGGCATGTGGGCCTTGTCGGTCATGACAACGAGACCTTTGACCGTTTTCAGGTGCTCTTGGAGTTTTTCGACCAACGGGACAAAAGTCAGGTCGAAGAACAGGTAGCTGTCTTCGGCGTGATTGGCGATATAGGCAATCTGCTCCGGGAACAAACGCGGGTTGATGGTATGGCACACCGCGCCCATACCGGCGACTGCGTAATACACTTCCATGTGCCGGTGCGTATTCCACGCCAGCGTGCCGATTCGGTCTCCATGTTTGACACCCAACTTTTCAAGCGCGCTGGCAAGGCGTCGGCTGCGCGTGTGGGCATCGCGATAGGTGTAGCGATGAATCGGGCCTTCGACGGTTTGGGTGACGATCTCCGCGTCGCCGTGGTGGCGATCGGCGTGTACGATCAAAGACGAGATCAATAGCGGCATGTCCATCATCTGACCGTGCATGGATGGTCTCCTCCTGAATAGTTCGGTTTGTGCGATTTTATCAGTGCTACCGTCACGCCTAGCCCTATTGCGGCACTGACCGAATCAGGCCCGTCTCAGTTTATAATCGAACCCGGTTGCAGTCATTGAATCCCAAGGGCATTTCTCTCTCGGGGAGTGTTGCGCACAGGTCAATTGAGCCAGAGCTTGTTGCCTTGCTGCGCGTGCCCGCGTGCTGGTGGCGGTCCTTTTGTCTGACCCCGGAAGCGGATTCAAACATCAAGAAGAGTAATGCATCGCTGCCCTGTAACCGCTTGCTCTAGCGGAGGAGAATGTATGTCTGATTTTGTCAGTTACGAGGTTCAGGGGCCCATCGGGGTCATCACGCTCAATAACCCGCCGGTCAACGCCTTGTCGGTGAGCAAGGGAGTGCTGCAGGGAATTCTCGATGCCATCAAGGAAGGTGAACACGATCAGCACGTCAATGGCTTTTTGTTGATCGGTGGCGGACGCAACTTTTCGGGCGGTGCCGACATTACCGAATTTGGCAAACCGCGCGAGCCCGGGTTGGCAACACTTCCAGACTTGCTCGCCTACATGGATACGGTGACTAAACCGATATTTGCAGCGTTGTCTGGCCCGACCATGGGCGGTGGCCTGGAACTGGCGTTGGGCTGTCACTACCGCGTGGCATCGCCGGACACGCTGCTGGCACTTCCCGAGGTGAAACTCGGCATTCTGCCTGGCGGTGGTGGCACGCAGCGACTGCCGCGCATTGTCGGCGCCGAACGCGCGCTCGACTTCATGATCGATGGCAATCCCATTAAGGCCGACGAGGGCGCCGAGTTGGGAATTGTTGACGAAGTGATCAAGGGCGATTTGCTGAAGAACGCGCTGACCTGGGCCAAGCGTGCAATTCGTGAAGGCAAAGGTGTGCGGCGTGCCAGTCAGTTAACCGCATCGCTCGATCAGGATGTCGACACCTTCATCAACGCGGCGAGCGAGCGTGTTGCCAAGCGATGGCGCGGTTATCCTGCACCATTGGCAATTATCGAGTGCGTCAAGGCGGCGCTGACGCTGCCATTCGACAAGGCCATTGGTGTAGAACGCAGTGAGTTCGCCAAACTGGTGAAATCGGATGAATCGAAAGCATTGCGCCATCTGTTTTTCGCTGAGAGACAGGCGGCGAAGATCGCTGACGTGCCGCGCGACACACCGCAGATACCGATCAAGACAGCTGCGGTCATTGGCGCTGGCACCATGGGTGGCGGTATCACGATGAACTTCGCCAACGCAGGTATACCTGTGACTATGGTCGAAGTAAGCCAAGAGGCGCTTGATCGCGGCCTGGAAACAATCCGCAAGAATTACGCCGCTACGGTGTCCAAGGGTCGTTTGTCGCAGGAAGCGATGGACAAGCGCATGGCGCTGATCAAGCCCTCGCTGGACATGAAGTCGATCGGCAAGGCGGACATTACCATCGAAGCGGTGTTCGAAGAGATGGACGTCAAGAAAGAAGTGTTCAAGAAAATGGATGCGCTCGCCAAGGCCGGTTCCATCCTCGCCACCAACACTTCGACGCTCGACGTCAACGAAATCGCCGCGACAACATCACGGCCAGAGTCTGTGATTGGCTTGCATTTCTTCAGTCCGGCCAACGTCATGCGCCTGCTCGAAGTCGTGCGTGGCGACAAGACTGGTAAGGACGTGCTCGCCACCAGCATGCAGCTGGGCAAGACCATCGCCAAAGTGCCGGTTTGCGTTGGCGTGTGTGACGGCTTTGTCGGCAACCGTATGGTTCACACCTATTTGAAAGAGGCTGGCTACCTTCTCGAAGAGGGTGCCTTGCCGCAGCAGATTGACGGTGCCATCGAAAAGTTTGGTTTTGCCATGGGGCCGTTTCGTATGAGCGACCTCGCCGGTCTCGACATCGGCTGGGCGATTCGCAAGCGCCAGGCGGCGACCCGCCCCGCCGATGAACGCTATGTCAAGATCGCGGATCTGATCTGCGAGAAAGGCCGTTTCGGACAGAAGACCGGTGCCGGCTACTATCGCTACGAAAAGGGCCGCCGTGCGGCCAATCCCGACCCGGAGATAGAAGCATTGATCGTCGAGGCTTCGCGTGAGAAGGGTATTGAGCGGCGTAATATCAGCGACGAGGAAATTGTCGAGCGGCTGCTCTATTCACTGGTGAATGAAGGCGCGAACATACTCGATGAGGGCATTGCTCAACGTGCCTCCGATATTGACGTTATCTATGCATTTGGCTACGGATTCCCGCGTTATCGTGGCGGCCCGATGTTCTATGCTGATCTTGTCGGGCTGGAAAAAGTGCTCGCGGCGATTCGGCGCTACGGCGATAGTCCATTGGGCGTACACTGGAAATCTGCGCCGTTGCTTGAGAAACTTGCGGCTGAAGGCGGCAAGTTTAATCAATAAGCGCTTAAATGGATGGGAGGATGAACAATGGCTGAGGCTGTAATCGTTTCCACCGCACGCACACCGTTGTGCAAGAGCTGGCGTGGTGCAATGAACATGACTCACGGCGCAAAACTGGGTGCGCATGCAGCCAAGGCGGCGGTACACCGCGCCGGACTCGATGTCAGTGAGATTGAGGATGTGATCATGGGCTGCGCCAATCCCGAAGGCGCGACTGGTAGCAACATTGCACGGCAAATTGCCATTCGTGCCGGGATGCCGGTGTCTGTCTCCGGAATGACGGTCAACCGCTTCTGCTCGTCCGGCCTGCAAACGGTGGCGCTCGCTTCGCAGCGAATCATGTCCGGCGAAGAAGGTATTTACGTCGCTGGTGGTGTCGAATCGATCTCCTGCGTCCAGAACGAAATGAACAAGCACATGCTTGAAGATGAATGGCTGCATCGCCACAAGCCGGAAATTTATTGGCCAATGCTGGCGACAGCGGAAAATGTCGCCAAGCGCTACGACATCTCCCGCGAACTGCAGGATCGTTATGGCGTCGATAGTCAGAACAAGGCAGAAAAGGCGCGCGCTGAAGGCAAGTTCGACGATGAGATCGTTCCGATTACCACCAAAATGAAAATCGTCGACAAGGAAACGGCGCAGGAATCGATCAAGGAAGTGACCGTGTCGAAGGACGAAGGTATTCGCCCCGGCACCAATTACGAAGCAGTCTCGCAGATCAAACCGGCAATTGAAGGTGGTGTCATTGCTGCCGGCAATGCCAGCCAGTTCTCCGATGGTGCTTCGGCACAGGTGGTGATGAGTGACAAGATGGCGGCCAGCAAGAACTTGACACCAATGGGGGTGTTTCGCGGATTCGCCGTTGCCGGCCTCGAACCTGACGAAATGGGCATCGGCCCGGTCTATGCAGTTCCGAAGCTGCTCCAACGTGTTGGCATGAAGGTCGAAGACATAGACTTGTGGGAACTCAACGAAGCGTTCGCCGTGCAGGTGATCTATTGCCGGGACAAGCTCGGCATTCCGAATGACCGGCTGAACGTTAATGGTGGCGCCATCGCGCTTGGCCACCCTTACGGCGTCAGCGGAAGCCGCCTCGTCGGACACGCTTTAATCGAAGGCAAGCGCCGCGGCGCCAAGAACGTCGTCGTTACCATGTGTATCGGCGGCGGCATGGGTGCCGCCGGCCTGTTTGAGGTGGTTTAGTCTATTTCCCGTCGGAGCCGCGGTTACACCGCGGCTCCCTACCAAGCGCTTACCGCTGAGTTCGCGGAGGACGCCGAGGAAAAGCAACGACAATTACAACGCGGCGCGCGACGGGCTGTTGTTTGCAGTGCACTTTGCCAGTGCTGTACCACCGCGAACACCGATGACTCGACGATTCTGCTGGTCTTGGCGTGTTGGCTGTGATGTTTTTTGCTCTGAGGGTTTCCTCCGCGCCCTCTGCGTCCTTCGCGGTGAGAGGTTTACTTTGGCTTAAGTTGAAGGTGCTCCATTTCTGATCGATTGATATGCAGTCAAAGATTCTCAATCCACGCGATATCAGCTTCATTCTCTATGAACTGCTCGACATCGAATCGGTGACCGCATGGCCGCGGTTTGCCGAGCACGGTCGCGAGACTTTCGACGCAGCGCTGGAAACTGCAAGCAAGATTGCCGC
This sequence comes from Betaproteobacteria bacterium, assembly GCA_020354125.1. GTDB lineage: Bacteria > Pseudomonadota > Gammaproteobacteria > Burkholderiales > Eutrophovitaceae > SG8-40. Next base: position 3,475,564 of record CP070643.1, read on the forward strand.
GGAAAAGTTTGCGCCACACAACCGAAAGGCGGATCTGAACGAGCCGACTTTTGATGGCAAGCGCGTGAGCATGATTCCGGAAGTCGGCGAGGCGCTGCGTGCGTTCAACGATGCCGGGTTCCTTTCGGCGACGCAGGATTTCGACGACAATGGCATGCAGCTGCCGTGGACTGTCGCCCAGGCCTGTCTGGCGTGGTTTCATGCAGCCAATATTTCCACCGCAGCGTATCCGTTCCTGTCGATTGCGAACGGCAATCTCATGGAGGTATTCGGCAGCGAGCAACAAAAGGCGCGTTATCTTCCCGGTCTGCGCTCGGGGCGCTTCTCCGGCACCATGTGCTTGTCTGAGACGCAAGCCGGGTCCTCGCTGTCCGATATTCGCTGTAGTGCGGTGAAACAAAAAGATGGCAGCTATCGATTGCGCGGTAGCAAGATGTGGATTTCGGCAGGCGAGCACGAACTGTCGGAGAACATCATTCATCTGGTACTGGCGCGTATTGAAGGCGCGCCCCCGGGTGTCAAAGGCATCTCGCTATTTATCGTTCCGAAGTTTCGTCTCAACAATGACGGCTCGATCGGTGAACGCAATGAAGTGGCACTGGCAGGGCTTAACCACAAGATGGGCTATCGCGGTACGACAAACTGCGTGCTCAGTTTCGGTGAAGGCGAGGGCGCCTGGGCAGAGCTGATCGGCGATCCTAATCGTGGACTGGCGTGCATGTTCCACATGATGAACGAGGCACGCATCGGCGTCGGCATGGGTGCCGCAGCACTTGGCTACACGGGTTATTTGCACGCGCTTGCTTACGCTCGCGAACGGCCCCAAGGTCGCTTGCCGGGTGCCAAGGACCCGACGCAACCACAGTTACCGATCGTAGAGCATGCTGACGTGCGCCGCATGCTGCTTGCGCAGAAAGCCTTTGCTGAAGGGGCTCTGGCGTTATGTCTGATCTGCGCGCGGCTGGTCGACGAAGAACACAGTCCTGATAAAGATGCACAAAGCGATGCCGCCTTGCTGCTCGAAATGATGACACCGATCGCCAAGGCCTGGCCTTCAGAGTTCTGTGTCGAGGCCAATAGCCTGGCGGTTCAGGTACACGGCGGCTATGGCTACACGCGAGAATTTCCTGTCGAGCAGTTCTACCGTGACAACAGACTCAATCCAATTCACGAAGGCACCAACGGTATACAGAGTATCGATCTGCTCGGCCGCAAGGCCGGCATGCAGGATGGCGCGGCGATCCAGTTACTGGCACGGGAAATTCACGCAACCGTGCGCGAAGCATCTAAATGCCAATCCGATGAGTTGCGCCAATGTGGCAAGTCCCTGCTCGAAGCGTTGGACTGCATTATGGACGTGACACGTGACCTGTTGTGTGTGATTGACAGGGGAGAAACGGAGATCGCGCTGGCAAATTCGGCGGTGTACCTGAATCTTGTCGGGCACACTGTCATAGCCTGGGTCTGGTTGCGCCAAGCCCTGGTTGCGGTTAAACGACTGGGCGCCGAAACACCTGAAGAACGCGACTTCTATCAGGGCAAGCTGCAGGCCTGCAGTTATTTCTTTCGTTGGGAGCTTCCCAGAACGAAGCACTGGTTCGAGTTGCTGCACAGCCGCGACGCGACCTGCCTGGAAATGCAGGACAGGTGGTTCTAGTATGGTCAGCAAAATGAGCGTGTCCTTATTGCTCGCCGCTGATCTGATTGGTCGCACTTCATGCCACCGGATGCGGTTACCAAAATGAAACCAGGCGCCAATCTCGATCTTCTGATCGTGGGCGGCGGCATTGGTGGCGTCATCTGCCTTAAGTACGCAAAAGATGCAGGCCTGAACGTGCTTTTGCTTGAGAGCAAGGAGCGTATCGGCGGACTATGGCGTGACGTTCCTTTCTGGCAAGACATTCAGTTTCGCAAGGAAGACTGGGCGCTTGGCGAACTTCCGCTAGCCGGTGAAGACCAGGCGAATATTCTTCGTAACATCGAGGCGTGGGCCGAGCATTTTGATCTCGTGCCCAACATTGTGCTCAATGCGACGGTTACGGATGCCAGGCGGCATTCGAACGGATGGCGTGTGAGGACCGATGACGCCACTTACGAAACAAAGTGGCTCATAGCGGCGACCGGCGGGCACAATGACCCGGTCATACCGGAAGTCGAGCGCGAAGATGCATCGATCGTCGAATATCACTCATCTGCGCTGCGCGATCCCGAACAATTGAAAGGCAGGCGTGTCACTGTCGTTGGCGGCGGGGCATCCGCATACGATCTGCTGGACTTGTGTTTCGAGCACGACGCATCGAGCGTCTCGTGGATTTACCGTTCAACCAAGTGGATGCGTCCGACCCGGCAACGCAAGTACGATGGCATCGATATGCGATTGCTGTCGAGATACCAGATGCTCGGCCTGCCTGTTGCCATGATCAACAAGCTTGCCAACAAGGACCTGCGTATCCGATATCAGAAATCGGGAATTGCCGAGATCATGCCCGAAGGCAAGTTCGATATCAGTCGTGATCAACTCATTCCCGGCCGCTGGCGAATGATCAGGAACTTCGGTCAAATTGCGCGTTACCGCGGGGAAGTAAGAGCGGTTAATGGAAACACGATTACCGTGTCCAACGGTCAAAAGGTCGACTCGGATCTGCTGCTCTGGGGTACTGGGTACCGGACGAATATGGACTATCTGGATGTCGAGGGGCTGAAGAGTACTGCGGGCCTCAACGACATGGCGAAACGGTGTTATTCGGCATTCCGTTCAATGGACGCAGACAATTTGTTCCTGCTGGCGCCCGGAGTGCTTGAAACGAATACGGCAACACCCTGGGCATATGCGCATGTTGCCAGGTCGATCATGTCGCATATCAAGGGCGTCCCGGTATTCATGGACTTGCCCCAGGCAGCAATGATTAACCATTACGACCTGGTCAAGATTCTCGCGCGTCGCGACAGCATTAATTATCCCTTTGGCCGCTGGTATCTTAAGTACTTTTCGCTTGCGATGTTTCATCCCAAGCGCCGGCCATTACCTCTTCCATGAAGTACTCATAGAAGCAACTCAAGCGTCGGTGTTTGTTGCGGCTTCTCCGGGCGGACGCGACCGCTCTCGATTCAAAGCGGTTATTTAACAACCTCGATCAAAATAGGACTCCTATCCATGTCTAATCCAGTTTGCGCGATTGTCGGCATTGGGCCGAAGAATGGCGCCGCTTTCGCTCATCGATTTGATAATGCAGGGTACCGCATCGCGCTTTTGTCACGCAGCACTGATTACAGCGGCGAGTTGGCAAGCAAACTTAGTGATGCTCGAGCTTACCAATGCGATGCGTCTGATTCGGCGTCGGTAAACGCCGCACTTGCCCAAGTAGAGAAGCAATTGGGCGAGGTTGACGTCCTGATCTATAACGCGGGAGGCGGCAGCTGGCAGACGGTGGAAGAGATCTCCCCGGAGGACTTCGAGCAGGGCTGGCGCGTGAATGCACTGGGCGCTTTGGTGGCCTCGCAGCGGGTGATTCCAGCGATGAAAAAGAAAGGCTCAGGAAACATCATCTTTGTCGGGGCCACAGCGTCGCTCAGAGGGCGCCCCAAGACCACCGGGTTCGCTTCGGCAAAGGCAGCGCAGAGAAGCCTTGCTCAATCGATGGCGAAGCACCTTGGACCGCTCGGAATCCACGTCTCGCTCCTGGTAATTGACGGCTCAATTGCTTCGGCCGGATCTGCCAATGCCAAGCGAGGCGAGCAACTCGATCCGGGAGATATCGCTGAATTGGCTCATTATGTGACGACACAGCCGCGCTCGGCCTGGTCTTTCGAAGTTGACGCACGGCCATCGAACGAATCCTGGTGAGCTGCTCAGGTAGACTCTCGAGCTGGTGTGTATTAAATAGCGCGAAAGAACCTCAATCGTGGCAGCCGTTTGCACAAATGTAGAGTTTGCAACTGACTTAGACGCAGTCGAAATCGCCGAACTCTCGCGACAGCACATTGAGTACGACCTTGGCTGGAAGTACAAACCATCTCGTATTCGCGAATCCATTCGTGACAGATCGAAGAACGTGGTGGTGGCTCGCGATGACCGCGCACTGGCCGGTTTCGGAATCATGACTTACCAGGATGATCATGCGAACCTGGATCTTCTAGCCGTGAAAAGCGCTTATCGTCGTCGGGGAGTTGGAAAACAAGTCGTCCTGTGGCTCGAACAAGTCGCTCTGACTGCAGGTATAACGAACGTTTTCGTGCAAGTCAGAAAAACGAATCTTGGCGCTATCGGGTTCTACGAGACGCTGGGCTACCATGTTGTAGACGTGGCAACGGGCTACTATCAAAGGCGCGAGTCTGCCGTCTTTATGTGCAAGGGGATCGGTCGAATGATCGGCAGTGTCCAAAGGTTTGATGAGAAAGGCTGCCAATAGATCATGAAGATGAAAAACCAGTAACCTGTATTAGCTAACGCCCGCATTCGCGTGTGTTGCCAAAAAAGCCGTGTATCTCAAAGTATTCAGAGGCAATGTCAACGCGGGACGCAAAACTCCAATATGCGTTATCCCTAGACACATGATAGAAACGGAATAAGAGAATGAAAAGATCGTTTCCCAAACCGTTCTACAGATGGCGCCCGCATCCCTGGCATGGTCTTGAGCTTGGGCCCGAGCCGCCGCGCATCGTGCATGCGTTTATCGAGATTTGCCCGTTTGATCTGGTCAAGTACGAGGTGGACAAAACCACCGGCTACCTGCGTGTGGACAGGCCGCACAGGACTTCCTCCCAGCATCCGACCTTGTATGGATTCATTCCGAAAACGTTCTGCGGCGACAAGGTCGGCGCACTGATGAAGGACGCCGAGCGTGGCGATGGCGACCCGCTGGATATTTGCGTGCTGAGTGAGCGGCCCATATCAAAAACCGAGATATTGCTCAATGCACGAGTTGTCGGCGGGCTTCCGATGTTGGATCACGGTGAAGCGGACGACAAGATCATCGCTGTCCTTGAAAAGGATCCTCTTTGGGCGTCTGTAGATGACATCAGTGATTTGGCGCCGGCATTGATTGAACGACTGCGGCATTACTTCATGACTTACAAGCTGATGCCGGGCGAGGAAAGCAAGGTCTCCATTGGCCCGGCCTATGGCTACGAACATGCAAAACGCGTCATTCAGGCGGCAATTGACGACTACGAGGATGAGTTCGGGTCTGACGCTCGCTGACCACTGCTCAACACGTGGCGTGGCGCTCTGCGTGGCGCCCCATACATTCTGAAGCTCGCCAAACGCTGTAACGCGCAAACCGGCACGCGCATCCATTCCCATCGCATCAACGGGGCACATTTATTGCACCCATACTGCCGTCCCGCCTCCTTGTGATGGAGGCGTTGATCGGTGGTGCTCGAGATCAAACTGGTGCTCGAGATCAAACTGGTGCTCGAGATCAAACTGGTGCTCGAGATCAAGCTGGTGGCCAAGACAAGCGCCTAGGACCCCCATCACGATCACGCCCAATTCTGAGGCCCGACGCCGCGTCACACTGCAAATGGGGACCTCATGCGCGTACTGCGAGCACTGCCAGCCCTGATTTTCGGACTGATGTTTGCCGGCGGCGGGCTGTTCTTCCTGTCCCAATTGGCGCTTCCGATGTGGCAGGACTGGCGGGCCATGCGAGACTGGCAGCCGGCATACGCAATGCTGCGGTCGGTATCCGGAAGCGAGAATGAGACGAAAGCCAGCTACCAGTACGAGTTTGACGGGGTTGGCTACAGCGGCGACCGAATCTACGTCTCATCCTTTAACGACAACATCGGTCCTTACCACAAGAACTTGCTTGCCAAGCTGAGACAGCATCAGCGTAACGGTGAGTCTGTGCCGGTATGGGTCAATCCGCAGGATCCGGGACAAGCCGTAATCGATCGCAACATGCGCTGGGGTCTGTTCGCCCTGATGAGCGCTTTCTGTTCAGTGTTTGTGCTGATCGGTTTGCTGGTCGCGTATGCGGGTATTCGTTCAGCCGGCAAGAAGCCGGGCTCCGGGCGGCCATCGCTTTCCGCACTGCGCCGCGAATGGAAGCAGAAGAACAGCGATCCGCAGTTCACCATGAGTTTTCTCGAATACGCGCAGCAGCGGGCCGCGGAGTTCGATGAGCAGGAAAAGAGCATGGCGCCGCAACTCGATTGGCACCTGCGCAAAGGATGGGGCACATCGACAATTCGCTCCGAAGCCAAGAGCGGGCTGATTGCGATCTGGGGGTTCGCCGTTTTCTGGAATGCGATCAGCTGGCCACTCATTCTGGTTTTGCCCAAAGAGCTTGCCAAGGAGAACTACCCGGCCTTGTTTACCCTGGCGTTCCCGCTGGTCGGCCTGTTTTTGCTTTACCAGGCTCTGCGCAAGTTGCACGAGTACCGTCGATTCGGGGTAGTGACATTCGAGATGGACCCTTACCCTGGTTCAATTGGCGGCCATGTCGGTGGACAAGTTCGCGTCTCTCGTCTCGATTACGGAACCGCAACGTATTCGACATCGAAGTTATTGGTTCGCCTCGAGTGTGTGTACTCCTATATTTCCGGCAGCGGCAAGAACCGTTCTCGTCGGGAAGATGTCAAGTGGGCGGAGGAAGGCGCGCCACACATCGAAAGCTCAATTCAGGGTATCAGGCTGAGCTTCCATTTCAATGTGCCGGAGAATCTGCCGGCAGCAGATGTGGAGCAAACCGGTGCTTATCACTTCTGGCGCCTGAGCATAAAGGCGGACATTCCTGGTGTTGACCTCGATCGTCAGTTCAATATACCGGTGTTCAAAAGGGCTGAAACAACAAGCAGTGTCCGCGAAGACATCAGTGCGCAAGTCGCAGAGAAGAAGGAGCAGAAGTCGGAAGCCGCCAGGCAATCAATCGAGCAAGGCAAATTTGATTTGCCCGGTCTTTCGCGCGCGATGCGGATCAGTGATTACGGCGGCGAGATCAGAATGGCGTTTCCGATGTTTCGCAACAAAGTGTTGTCGGTGTTTGCAGCCGTTTTTGCCGGTGGCTTTGGATTCGCGAGTTACCAGATGTTCTTGATGGTGCTCAAGGGCGGGGTTATGGGCGTATTCATCGGCCTGTTTAGTGTGCCGTTCGTCCTGGTAGCCATCGTTGCCTCACTCGCCACCATTTACCTGCCGCTCAACAATCTGCGGGTACGCATTGCCCGCAACGAGATCACTGTGTTGCGGCGGTTGTTGTTCATCCCTGTTTTCTATCGCCGGTTGAGTGTCACGGATGTGTCCCATCTCACGATCAAGAGCACAGGCAGCACCGGTCAGGGGGTGAACAAGGTGGGCCATTTCAAGGTCCTCGCGCACGACAGATACGGCAAGAAAGTAACACTCGCAGAAGACATCGACGGTGAGGCTGTTGCCGGGCATTTTCGTGATTATCTCGCTCGGCGTTTGAACGTTGAAGTGCGCAAGTGACCAAAATAATCTGTCGTGTTTGGCATTTTCGTTATGCCTGCCTATATCTCCTATATCTGCAGTATTTGAGTGTCAGGCGTTGAGGCCATACAAATTGGGGGAGTTATCCAGAGAATGTTATCCGACACCGTGTCATGTTAGTTGGCACTTTTGCAACATAAATCACGTTATATGTTTAACAAGAATGAATCAAAGGAGGAGGAATGAGCGAAGGAAAAGGGCATTGCCTTTGTGGCGCGGTGAGGTTAACGGTCAAAAACATGAAGAACAGCGTAGAAGCTTGTCATTGTGGCATGTGCAGGAGATGGGGCGGCGGACCTTTAATGTGTGTTGACTATGGAAGAGATGTTAGTTTTGAAGGAGAAGAGAATATTACTGTATACAACTCTTCTGACTGGGCGGAGCGAGGATTCTGCAAGAAATGCGGCAGTCACCTGTTTTACAGGCTCAAAGAAGCAAGTGATCATCAGTTGCCAGTCGGTTTATTTGATGATCAGAAGGACTTCCATTTTGACTTGCAGGTATTCACAGATCGAAAACCCGCATTCTATGACTTCGCGAACAAAACTAAAGAAATGACGGAAGCGGAGGTGATAGAAAAATTTGCACCGGAATAGAGCAGATAAGAAGGGTATAGAGTCAGACCGTTCTACTCCCCGCGCAAGTCATACGGTGGCTGATGCGAAGCGTTAGGAAGAGAAAATAGCGCGAGCTCACAAACAACCATGGCTAAGTTGCAGTCCCTCCCGGAAAGACAAACAGACTTTGTCCTTTCACTCAATTGGGAGAACGAAACATGGATCTGGGTGCTGGTCGTGTTGGGCTGTGCTGCCGTCGTTATTGCTGCCCTCCTTTACAGACGCTGTGGGCGTAAGTGATTAATTGCATTCTTTGGGAGACATGCCTGGCCTACGCTTGACTCATGAGCGATAGGGCGAAGCTGGCTAAAAGTACGAGAGTGAGCAATGCTAGCGTTTCGTCGCTACGAGCCTCCTCCAGGGCGGCACGTGCGAACGTTAGCCGGCTGAGGTGAGTCACTATGTCGTGAAGAGGGGAGAGTGGGTGTATTTCGCTGGATTCGGTTAGTGATGCCAGTGTCTCCAGCTAACGGGACTCATCCGTGAGAGTACCGTATCGCGGCCCGCTGCGAATGAGCTTTTAACTGAAGAAGGATATGGCGATGGATAAAGACTGGGTCATATCGAGGCGCACTTTTCTGGCTGCCGCCGGTGGCACGCTGGTGAGCATCGGTTTGCCCGGGACCTTCGTCAAACTTGCGGACGCTGAACAGTACGCTTTGGCAGCCTCGACCAGACCGGATGGCAGGCCGAGGCTCCCGCCCGGGCAGACGGCGGTCGAAAAGATTCGGAATATGGGCGGAACGCCTGGCACTGCCGACGTTACGAACTGGAAACTGCGTGTTTATGGTCAAGTGAAAAGACCGATCGTCCTTTCCTACCAGGACCTCCTGGATCTGGAGCAGGTGGACATCGTCTGTGATATCCACTGTGTCACCGGATGGTCACTACTGGATTCACGTTGGAGTGGCGTTCGCCTAAAGACAATCATTGATGAAGCGAGACCTCGCGCAGATGGACGTTTTGTCATCTTTGAGGCCGCCGCCGGTTTCACCAGCAACATACCCATAAGCGACATCCATGAAGAGGACGTGATCCTCGCGCACAGCTTGTTTGGCGAGAAGCTACCGCGAGCGAACGGCGCCCCTGTTCGCGCGATTGTTCCTGACCGGTACTTTTACAAAAGCGCCAAGTGGCTCGAGGCTGTCAAAGTCAGCGCTCGAGACGAACCCGGATCTTGGGAAAGCCTTGGTTACAGCAACTCCGCTGATCCATGGACAGGACAACGTTTCGATGAGAAGCGGTGAAGTCTGGCGCGTTTACGACGTTCGGGAACAAGGCGCAGACATTGTTTGCCTGCGAATGCACGTTGGGTTGCGCGCCTGATGACCTCTGTGACTCAGTGTAGCTCTCGAATTCGAATTGATCGGTACTCAACGACACCAGTTTCGCCCTGAAAGCCGATGAATCCGGTCGAGGCGGTGAGGTTTTCGGCGTGCGTGACCTGTCGGCCGTCGAGCGTCACGGTAAGGTCTGATCCAGACACGACGATAATCAACTCATGCCACACCCCAACCCCGTCATACAGGTTTTAGATGAGGGTCTCGTCGTAATGTGTTTCGCCGTCCGGCACGCCGTGGCGGTAGATTTGTCCCAGCGGCATCAACCGGGATGGCCGGTGCATGTCGCGCAATTGAACCTGGTAGCTTTCGTTTGGCCACCCTCGCATGAAAGTGTCTGTCGCTGCTGCGCGGTTGAAGACGCCACTTTCCGCGCCGTCGGTGACTAGTCGAAATTCAAGACGAAGTTCGTAATCACCAAACATCCGCTCGGATCGAAGCCACCCCTCAGGTTCTTCCATACGTAGAATTCCTGCGTGCACCGAGAAGTTGGACCCGCCTGAATTCTCAATCACCCAACCGCTGAGCATTTTGCCGTCGAAAAGAGACGTGAACCCATCTGGCGTCTGAGCGGGCACGGGCCCACACTTTAGTCCCAGAATGACGCACAAAGTGACGACGCTACGCGCCATCGCGCTCCAAGCAGTCGATGCTGCGCGCGCACTGCTCATTCGTGATGCCCCCCATTTCTTCAAGCCTGCTCGCCTTGTTGTAGACGTTGCCGGTCGGCGCCTCGGTGACCTTCAAGTGTCCCGTGAGATGCTGACATCAGAAGCGACTCCCGAATTGGCTGTATGCTTGCGACCTTGTCCCAATTTGCCGAGAGCAAATAGAAGGAAACCAGAGCCTTGTTTAGTGATGCGACCTTTGTCTACGCGGTCATAGTCGTTGCCGCTGTCCTCATGGCCAGTAACCGGGTGCGTTTTGACGTGATTGCGCTGTTGGTGGTGCTGGCCTTGATGCTGAGCGGCGTGCTCACGGTCAGGGAAGCACTGGCGGGCTTCGGCAGTTCGGTAGTCATACTCGTCGCCGGCTTGCTGATCGTGGGTGAGATGCTGGCCCGAACCGGCGTGGCGCGGGCCGTCGGTGACTGGATCATGAAGCATGGCGGGACAAGCGAGACGCGCCTGTTGATTCTGATCATGGTCGGCGCCGGCGTGTTGGGTTCGGCAATGAGCTCGACAGCGGTTGTTGCCATCTTCATTCCCATCGTTCTGCGAATAGCGGCGGAGACAAATCTCAATGCCTCGCGCATGTTGTTGCCAATGTCTTACGCCGCACTGATCAGTGGCATGTTGACGCTGATCGGTACGACGCCGAACATCGTTGTGCATGAGGAACTCAAGGGCGCGGGCTATGATGGCTTCGGCTTTTTCAGTTTCATGCCTGTGGGCATTGTGGTTTTGGCGGTCGCCATCATCTACATTCTGTTGATTGGCCGGCGGTTGCTTTCCAGCGAGGTACACAAACCCTCCGAGCAGAACTTGAGCCGCTCGATTCTCGATTTATGGGATGATTTTCGTACCGGAGAGGATGTTGCGCGGTTGCGAATCAATAAAGGCTCGCCGCTGGTGGGGCGGACCATCGCGCAGACCGAGTTGCATACGCGGGAACGGGTCCTCATCATTGGAGTCAATCGTGCCTCGAGCGGGGCTGAGCGTATATCGGTGCCGGTACCAACGACCGAACTTCAGGCGCAAGACGTTCTGGTTGTGGTTGGCAGGCCGGAGGACGTGCAGCGATTGATCGAGTCGCAATTGCTGACCTCATTGCCACGAACAACCCGCGAGCGCCAAAGGTGGCTATGGGAAATGGGGGGCGCGCGAGTACTGATCCATCCCGAATCGAGACTGATCGGCAAGTCGATTCGGGAGGCAGAGTTTCGAAGCACCTATGGGCTGCATGTTCTTGGCTTGCGACGTGCCAAGGAACCGTTTCCTGACCCGGCGGACGAAAAAATTCGGCCCGCCGACAGCCTTTTTGTGGTTGGCCCCTGGTCCCGGATCAGGCAACTGCAACGCTGGTCGCATGATTTCGTTGTAACAGAGCTACCTTCCGAGTTTGCCGATATCGTGCCATCGTATCGCCGCATGCCGGTTGCCCTGGGGATTCTCGCCGCGATGGTTGCGCTGACGGTGTTTGATGTGGTGCCGCTGGTTGCGGCTGTCCTCATGGCGTCGCTCGCCGCTGTTTTCACCCGTTGTTTGACGATGGAAGATGCTTATCGGGCGATTCACTGGAGTAGCCTGGTGCTGGTCGCCGGCATGCTGCCGTTGGCGGATGCATTGCAGAAGACCGGCGGTTCGCAGCTGGTGGTCGACGCGCTGATGTCGGCGGTCGGTGACGCAAGCCCCTACATGATGCTCACTGTGCTGTTTTTTCTGACAGCAGGGTTGGGACTGGTGCTTTCCAATACCGCGTCGGCGGTCCTCGTTGCCCCGATCGCTATCTATGCCGCATCGCTGCTGGGTGTGTCGCCGTACCCGTTCGCGGTAGCCGTTCTGATCGCGGCGTCTGCCGCGTATTCGACTCCCGTATCGACACCGGTGGTGACGCTGGTCGTCGATCCCGGCAAATACAAGTTCACTGACTTTCTAAAGCTCGGAATTCCCTTGCTGGTACTGACCTACCTTGTCACCCTCGTAGTTGCGCCATTGGTATTTCCTTTCCATCCTTCGTACTGAAGAATGGCGCGACAGGTTTGTCGCTATTGAGTCTGGATCCATCGTCTCGGTGTCAGCTTCGCGTCATCAGGTGCGCGTTCGCTGCAAATGTTGTTCGGTGAACTAGACAGACATCGGACAATCCAGATTGATTGTCGACGCCGGACAAGCTGTGATGTAGTCTTTGCGCATGATCAATAGTCGGTAACAAAAAAGACGTAAGGTCTGCATGTCATTCAGGAGGAGATCCATGAATCCAAGTCGCTTGCTCTCGGTTACGGTTGCGCCGCTGCTGGTAATGCTCAGTCCCGCATCGCCTCTCGCAGCTCCCCAGGAACTGGTGGTGACGCCGGATATGGTCGAGCCAGAGCGCGTCTATTCGCCCTATGCCGGCCGCGATTATCCCGACCAGGTCCTGTTTGGCGATACCCATTTCCATACCGACCTGTCGTTCGATGCCGGACTGGTCGGTACCACGCTGGACGTTCACGCCGGCTATCGCTTTGCGCGGGGGGAGAAAGTCATTTCCAACACTGGTCAGCCGGTGCAACTGATACGGCCACTCGATTTCCTCGCGATCACCGATCATGCCGAGATGATAGGGTTGGCGCCAATGCTGCGCAGTTCCGATCCGTTTCTGCTGGCGGACCCGTGGGGTAAGTGGGCCCATGAGCGGTTCAACGCTGGTCAGGAAGGGCGGATGGAGTTGTTTCAGAACCTCATCCGCCTCGCAACGGTTGAAGGCCGCAATCCGTTCAGCAGTGATGAGGCCGCACGCAATATCTGGCAACGTTTCGTCGAGGTTGCGGATACATACAATGAGCCTGGCCGCTTCACGGCGATGACCGGTTTCGAGTGGACCTCCAGTCCCAAGGGCGACAACCTGCACCGGGTCGTCCTGTTTGCCGATGGCGCGGAGAAAACCAGCCAGATCGTGCCGTTCTCATTATTTGATAGCGACGATCCGGAAGATCTCTGGAAATTCCTGGCTGTCTATGAAGCAAAAACCGGCGGGCGGGCCATATCGCCAGCGCATAACGGCAACCTTAGCAACGGCATTATGTTCCTGGATAAAACTTTCAAGGGTGCGCCGTTGACGCCTGCCTATGCTGAAGCGCGGATGCGTTTTGAACCACTCTACGAGGTGACCCAAATCAAGGGGGATGGTGAAGCGCACCCGTATCTGTCGCCGAAGGATGAATTTGCTGACTACGAAAACTGGGACGTTAGCAATATTTCAGGTTCGGCTCCAAAACAGAAGTCGATGCTGCAGTATGAATACGGGCGCTCGGCGCTCAAGCTGGGATTGAAGCTCGGAGAGAAACTCGGCGTGAATCCTTTCAAGTTCGGCCTGTTCGGTGCTTCGGATTCGCACACGGCGCTTGCGACGACGCGAGAGGAGAATTATTTCGGCAAATACCAGCATACCGAGCCGTCGCCGAAACGCCACGGCCACGAAGTGATTCCGGCTGATGATCCCAGTTTGCGCATTCTCACCTCGCAAGAGGTTGCCTCCGGTCTCATGGCGGTGTGGGCGCGGGAGAACACGCGCCGCGATATTTTCGATGCGATGCAGCGCAAGGAGGTTTATGCGACGACCGGGACGCGTATCCGTGTCCGCGTGTTCGCAGGCTGGGACTTCAAAGCCGATGAAGTCTCGCGGCCCGACTTTATCGACCAGGGTTACCAGCGCGGCGTACCGATGGGTGGTGACCTCAGCAAAGCACCCAGAGGTAAAGCTCCGACCTTCATGATTCGGGCCTTGCGCGACCCGGATGGCGCCAATCTCGACCGGGTGCAGATCATAAAGGGTTGGCTCGACAAAGGCGGCAAGACCCACGAGCGGATCTATGACGTGGCCGTGTCAGATGGTCGCAAGATCGGGCGTGACGGGCGGGCCAGGAAACCGGTCGGCAGCACAGTTGATCTGGAAAGGGCGACTTACACGAACACGATCGGCGATGCGCTCATGGCAGCGTATTGGCGTGACCCGGATTTTGATCCCAATGAGCATGCTTTTTACTACGTGCGTGTACTCGAGATTCCGACTCCGCGCTGGACGACCTACGACGCGGCCTTTTTCGGGATCGAGCGTCCGGATAATGTGCCGGCAACAATTCAGGATCGCGCCTACACCTCGCCGATCTGGTATACACCCTAGATTCGCGGCTTGCAGGGAAAAGAGTGATGAGGACAATCGCGAGGCCAGACAATAATGAGGGTGGAACCATGAGGCGCGCAGCGGTCATTCTCATGGCGATCGGGCTGTGCGCATGCAGCAGCATCTCTGTGGAGAGCGACTGGGACACGAGCGTCGATTTCTCCACGTTTCAGACCTTCGCCTTGATCGACAATCCGGAGTCAACCATTAACCGGTTGGTTGACGAGCGAATCAGGAACGCTATCAGCACCGATCTCGAATCCAAGGGATTGAGCCAACTCGATGACTACGACGATGCGGATCTTGCGATCGGATATGAGGTGACAACCGAGCAACGGGCGACGTATCACACAATCCACAGTGGTTGGGGCGCGAGCGGATTTCGCACCAGCAATGTGCGTATCGGCGCATCGGTGGGCACGAGCCAGACGGTACGAAACGATTTCACGGTCGGTACCCTGGTCATTGCTGTTTTCAGGGTCGAGGACAAGACGCTGATATGGGAGGGCTCGGGAAGCGACACGGTTTCGCCATCGCGCGGCCCGGAGGAGAGCACGCAGAAAATCAACGAAGCGGTTGAGAAGATTCTTGGAGGTTTCCCGCCGGGCGTTTGAAGAGCAGACTAATGACAAGAAAACAAATCAGAACAACGATTCTGATTGCGGCGCTTGTATTCCTGCTGATTGCCGGGCTATGGCTTTATTTCACCGTCTACAGGTCAACCGCATCGGTGCTCTATCGCGCCGAAAATTTCCTGTTCACGCGCATGACGGTGAACCAACTTGGTGAGCAGGGAAGCACACGGTACTTTTTTGTAACCAATCGTCGGCAGACGGAAGACTCGGACGAGCTGGCCGAACAGTTTGGTAATTCGCGAGGGCCAGAGCTCAGTTTCGGGTTCTTTGATACGACTATCGAACCCAGTGTCGGCCTCGGTATGTTCATCAATCCGAGTGAGTGGTTCCAGAATGAGGAAATCAGTGTCGATGACGTGGTGGCGCTTCAACAGGACGTGTTTGTTGAACGGGTACGCCAGCTGGTCAGTTCGTCGCCTCAGCGCTCGTTGTTGATCGTCATTCATGGCTTCAGGGAACGATTTCCCTCGGCACTTCGCAAAACTGCATTCGTCGGCACCATCCTCGATATCAATTCGCCGGTGATGCTGTTCGACTGGCCAGGCGATCAGGGCTCGACCCTGCCCGGTTACCGTCGTGCCCGAGCCGTTGCCGCGGAATCAGGTGCGGAACTGGCAGCGACTCTGGAGTTGATTGTCAGCGATATTCGCCCTGAGAAGATCTGGCTGGTCGCAAACAGCATGGGTGCGCAGGTGGTGGTCGACGCGTTCAGCCGCTTGTACCAGACACCAGAGTTCGCTGATGCGGAGACTGAATTGGAGGACGTCGTTCTTACCGCTCCGGATGTCAGCCGTAAGGAATTCGATCGGCAGTTCAAACGTGAACTGACGGCGCTGACAAGCGAGCTCACCGTCTACGTATCATCGAACGACCGGGCTCTTGTAATGAGCCGTATCGTCAACCGTGATGTTCGGCTCGGGGAAAGCACGCTCGGCCCCGCTATGCGTGATGAAGCAGCGAGGTTCTCGGAAGTCATGAGCCCGGGTCAGGATGTAGTTACTCTGGTTGATGTTACGCCGGTAAACCGTACGCGTAATTTCCATAACTTCAGTCTCGAGACTCCGGAGTTTTTTGACGACCTGTTCGTTCGCTTGACCAACGAACAGACACCGAATACGCGCCCCTTGTACCGGCTGGAAACAGAGAAAGGCGCGAATTACTGGGTGCTAACACCCGGACGCTAGGCCCGAGACAAGGCGATGGCTGTGTTCAATTCAAGCTTGTCCGCACAATACAGCTTTCGAATAATGGGTCTGTGCTGCGCTGCAGTTCTTTTGAGCTTGCAGGGTTGCGGCGGAATGCCATTGCAGCCATGGCATACCGAAAAGCTGGACGAGGAATTTACGCGTAACGATGCCGACGAAGTCCGGGGTTTCGATGACTACCTGCAACTGGAACACCGGCTGTTCGATCAACTCGACGAAAAGGTTTACTCACGGTCCGAGACCGGACCGGAATACCAGATCGATCGTTACAGCGCTGGTAGCGCGGCCGATCCGCGGCAGCAGTCGCCGGACTGGAATCGAAGTTTTGAACTGACTACAGAGCAACCGCGCGGCGCCGTGCTGTTGTTGCACGGGATGTCCGATTCGCCGTATTCACTGCGCGCTTTGGGGCAGGCATTCAACGAGCGTGGTTACCACGTCCTCGGATTGCGGCTGCCGGGGCACGGTACGGCGCCCTCGGGGCTCAGATTCATCAAGCGATACGATATGGCGGTGGCCGTGCGGTTGGCGATGCAGCACCTCGACGAACAAGTCGAGGGTAAACCGGTACATATCGTCGGATACTCTAACGGTGCTGCACTGGCGGTTGAGTTTGCGCTCGATGCACTGGAAGCCAAGACACAGCCGGTACCTGCCAGCTTGACTCTGATCTCGCCCGCTGTTGGTGTGCATCCGGCAGGGGCACTGGCAGGGACCAAGAATGCGCTATCGAACTTGCCGGGTTTGAGTGGTCTTGCTTTCTTGTCGATCCAGCAAGAGTTTGATCCGTACAAATACAATTCTTTTGCGACCAACGCCGGCGCCGTGGTGCACCATCTGACGCAGTCGGTCGCGCGGCGTATAGCCGACAGGGCAAGTATGGATACCGAGAACGTCTTGCCACCGGTGTTGGTATTCAAGTCAACCGTTGATGCAACCGTGAGCACCGATGCCGTCATTGATCGCTTGTTGAAACATCTGCGGCCGGGTCGTCATGAATTGGTGTTGTTCGATGTGAATCGTTTTGCAGTGATAGCGTCGAGACTGCTGATAGAAGACCCGGCGCCGCTAACCGACCGGGTAATGAATGACGCGACACTGCCAATAAAGGTCACGCTGGTAACGAACGAAAATGCAAATACGCGCGAGGTTGCCAGCAAACACAAGAATCCATTTTCGGCCGAGGTGTCGGGCACACAGCGACTCGGACTCAGCTGGCCGGCAGGCGTTGTGTCCTTGTCGCACGTCGCGCTGCCGTTTCCTCCCGGAGATCCGCTGTACGGTCAGTATGCCCCGGAAAGCGACGATGTTCTGTTTCTTGGTCGGGTGTCGCTTCATGGCGAGCGGGGTCTAATGCAGATTCCCGCCGACTGGTTTTTTCGTTTGAGATACAACCCGTTTTTCGATTATCTCGAAAGTCGGGCGCTCGATTGGGTAGACGCTGCAAATGGCGCGGCGATGTAATTACGCATCGCGAGACCGGTGCCGATGTGCGGAGCGAGTGTACGCTGTTGTATGCAATTGCGACGGCGCGTTATGAGTATATTTGAGAAAAAACGGGCCTCGCGGATACTGCCGGGTCTTCTCGCGCTGTCGCTATCCGTGCAGGTGGTTTGCGCCGAGGACACGCCCGTCACTGAACCGCAGACCGTTGACGATGCGGAGTCGAAAGAGAAAGAAGGCGCCAAAAAAGAGGCACGCAAGCGTGAAATAGGCGTTGAAGAAGACCCAGCGGTCAAACAGGCGGTCGATGCAGCGGAGAAGCGTGTAGAGGGGGTTGTTGAACGCTTCGATCTGCAGCTGTACGGCAGTGTTCGTCTTCGCTACCGCCAGGTTGACTCGGAGAGTGTCTGGAGTGATGGTGGATCGCGAATTGGACTCACTGGAGGTTGGCAGGTCAGCGACAACATCAGGCTTTTCGCACGCGGTGAGGCGGGCTTCAATCTCCTTGATCAGGTGGATTTCATCTTCAATCGTGGCGACAGGCCACCGGACCAGGATTTTGGTGACACCTTCTTCCGACGGCTGTTGAACGTCGGGGCTGAAACACCTCACGCCGTTCTTGCGGTGGGTAAAGCCTGGTCGACGTACTACCGCGTTTCCAGTTTCACTGACCGTTTTCAGGGCACGGGCGCAAGTGCAAGCGGTACCTACAACGCCGGTACCGATGGCGGTAACACAGGAACCGGCCGCGCTGACGATGTCTTGCAGGTGCGCGGATTCGTTGGCCCCCTCCAAAGCGAACTGCTACGCTATCCGCTCACTCTCAACGTACAGGCGCAGAATGGCGAACCGATTCCATTGGTGGACGGAAAGAACTACAAAACGACGGTTGGTCTGAGTACTGTCTTCGAAGGCAAATCCGATTGGGCGATCGGTGTTGCATACAATCATGCCAACATTAACGAGGCCGATCTTGAGTCACTTCGGTCGGTCGGCATCGATGGTGATGCCACTGCACTCGTGGTCGGGGCGCGTTGGTACGGAGACGATTTCTATGCCGGCACTGTCGTCTCGCGCCTGGAGAACCACGAAGCCACCGCCGAGGGGATCTATTTTGACGGTACCGGATGGGAAGTGTACAGCCAGTACAGATTTCACCGTCGTTGGTGGGCGATCGCCGGCTGGAACATTCTCGAGCCGCGCTCCTCGCAGAGTCAGGTCGGCCCATTCAAGATCGATTACGGTGTTCTCGGAATACGTTACAGTTTTCAGGATTTCCGGCAGATGATTTTTGTGAATGCACGGCTGGAATCCAGCGTCACACAGGACGGACGAGAACGCCCTAACGTCTACACTATCGGCGTGCGCTGGGATTTTCCCTGAGATGCGATGTCGCTGGGCGCCATCGCTCGTACGGCGCACTTGTCTCGCTCGGAGCCCTGTGGTCGTCGTGTTCGGGTGTGGAGCCGCAATGAGGTGTCTTCTTCATGGTGCGTCGACGTTGACTGGCGCGGAGCAACTATGACGACGTGAATGGACCCATGCTACTACTCTGGCTTGTCGTGCTGTTTCTTTCACCTGTTTACGCCGTGACCGTGAATGGCGACCCAGCGCAGAGGGAGGCACCGATCTGCGGCGCGATCAAGGAGCCATTCGTCTTTTGGTTGTGGAGCCGAATGGCGCCACGCGCAAAGCCGACGCGGGCCACCCGGCACGCACATGTCGAAGCGGTGAGCTTTGAAACCGGTGACGGCAAGAAACTCAGCGGTTACAGGGTCGGGGCACACGACGGGTCCGGCGAACTGGTGGAACCGAAAGGCTACGTATTGATGGCACTGGGCAATGCCATGATCGCCGACCAGATGATTGGAGAGTTATCGGCTTATGCGCGGGCGGGATATGATGCTTACATATACGATTACCGGGGTTATGGCCTGTCCGAGGGAAAACGCCGCATCAATGCCATCCTTGAAGATTATCGCGAGATCGTTACCGACCTGAACGGCAAATATCAGCGAAAGATGCTTTATGGTGTGTCGCTCGGCGGTATGGTGATGATGAACACGATCGGGGCTGGAGTTGATTTTGATGCCGCGGTGATTGACTCGGCACCAAGCCGGTTGTCCAACTATGGCTGCCCCGACAGAATTGACCCAGTCAATCATCTATCTGAAGCAAGTGCTACCAAACTGCTGATCATTACAGGAAAGCGCGATCAGGTTCTGGGTCCGAAGGATACACGTGAGCTTCGCGAACAAGCCGGTGCAATGGGGGCGAAGACATACGATGGTGAGAATTTCGCGCACCCGTATATGGACCGGATGTACGATGTCCATTTACAGCGCGTCAGACTGGTTCAGGAGCACTTGTTGCCGCCAGCGTCGAGCCGTTGACTTACGGCTTCGGTCATACTCTGCGTCGTTGACGCAACCCGTCGAAGGTAGCGCCGTGCAGAGTAAGCCGCTATGCTGATGCGGGTTTGTTGCGCCAGTCGATACATGTCTCGTAATCAGCCACAGGAGCCTGGAATGAACATCGAACCCGTCACGCAGTTTTTCATGTGGTGCACCGTTATCAATGTCGCCATCTATATCGTCTGGGTGTTATTTGTTCTGCTTGCGCCCGACTTCGTTCATCGTGTCCAAACCAGGTGGATTCCAATCTCTCGGGAAACTTTCAACCTAGTCATGTATTCCTTCATGGGCGCCTTCAAGGTGGTGATCATCGTGTTCTGCTTTGTCCCTTATTTGAGCCTGGTGATCATCAGCGACTAGCTGCTCAGGAATTGTCCCAGGCGAATCCGACATAAGAAGCTGTTTAACTGGAATCGTAGTGAAAAGCAGTCTGAAAGGCGTGCGATGAAACATTTCATCAAATATCTGTTCCTTGTGCCGTTGGTCGTGTTTGCCGGCTGCACCGGTCGTCCAACCGGCGTTGAGCCGGTCCGGGAATTCGAACTAAACAAATACCTTGGCAAATGGTACGAGATTGCGCGTCTGGATCATCGCTTTGAGCGGGGACTTGAGCAGGTCAGTGCCGAGTACACGCTGCGTGATGATGGCGGGGTTCGCGTGGTCAACAAAGGCTACAAGACAGATGCCGGGGAATGGACGGAGATCGAGGGAAAGGCATACTTCGTTGGCCCTGAGGACGAGGGGCATCTCAAGGTGTCGTTCTTCGGGCCGCTCTATGCCTCGTACGTGGTGTTTGAACTTGACAAAGAAGACTATCAGTACGCATTCGTCGCGGGCAACACTACGTCCTACCTCTGGCTTCTGTCGCGAACACCGGAAGTCAGCGATGAACTGCTGGCGCGCTTCAGGGCGCGCGCGACAGAACTGGGGTTTGATGCCGAAGCCCTGATTCTGGTGCCCCAGAAGTAACTTGCCGACACTTATGGAACGTCCTTGTCTTCGGTTAGCGATTTCGATTGCGACGATGTTGATTGCGGCGACGTTGTGGCTCGCGGCTTGCACGGCTGAAGAGGGGGTATCGCCGCAGGCAGAAGATTCAGGCCAGTCAAAACCTTCAACTACCGTGGGCCGACCTGGAGCGACCTACGTGTATGAGTGCGGCGACCAGTCTGTGTTCACAGCGAGGATCGAAGGAGAGAAAGCCTGGCTGTTTCTCCGGTCTGGCACGATCAGTTTGCCGCATGTAGAAGCGGCCTCGGGTGCGAAGTACAGTGACGGCACGACCACTTACTGGAGCAAAGGCGAATCGGCGATGCTGGAACGACCCGGTCATCCCCGTACTGAGTGCAAGAACAATCGTCGCATGGCTATTTGGGAGGACGCCAAACTGAGAGGCGCCGACTTCAGGGCAACCGGAAACGAACCGGGTTGGTACATGGAAATCAGCGAAGCTTACGGCATTGTCTTTGTGGCCAATTACGGATCGGACCGTTATCACTTTGAAGAATTCGAGACCAACAGTGATGCAGCATCCAGAGAAACGATATTCAAAGCCAGCAAGGACGGTCGCGAGTTGCTGGTCCTGTTGGCGGGCAAGCGTTGTACCGACTCGATGAGTGGTGAGAAGTTTGAGACCACGGTCGTCGTCACGTTGAACGAAACGAAACTGAACGGTTGCGGCAGGGCCTTGCACTGATTCGGCTCGCGAAAACTGGGTGCGCTACCGGAAGTGGTGTGGCCAGAGTACGGCCGAGTGAAACGCTTCGCCTTGCCATCGTAAGGCGCACACGGTAAGGAGGTATTCAACGTCTGAACAAACGCGTTTGTCATATCGTTGACGCATATGCGGCACGAGCGTCTAATGGGGCAACGTTGTTTGTGGGCGGTCGATGTATCGGGTGCCCCGGACTGCGTATCTTTGAGTTCTATAAGGACAATCAGGGGAGAAGAGCCATGAAAAAATCAC
This sequence comes from Betaproteobacteria bacterium, assembly GCA_020354125.1. GTDB lineage: Bacteria > Pseudomonadota > Gammaproteobacteria > Burkholderiales > Eutrophovitaceae > SG8-40. The sequence continues at coordinate 3,497,461 of CP070643.1, forward strand.
TTGTCCTATTGTCGTGCGCGATGTTGCTCGCTTTCGTCAACGCTTGTAGCCGGGAAGAAGCCAGCAAATATGGTCCGGGCGTATCGGACACCGAAATAAAGCTCGGCAATACCATGCCCTATAGTGGGCCAGCTTCAGCCATTGGCGCCCTTGGAAGAACGATTTCCGCCTATTTCGAGAAGGTGAATGAAAACGGCGGCATAAATGGCAGGCAGGTGCGTCTCATCAGCCTGGACGATAGCTACACTCCCCCCAAAACCGTCGAGCAAATGCGCAAGCTTGTCGAGCAGGAGGAAGTTGCCGCGATCGTGGCGCCGTTGGGTACGCCGACCAATGTTGCGGTGAGAGACTACCTGAATCAGCAGCAGGTGCCACATTTATTCTTGATCAGTGCGGCGAGTTTCTGGAACGATCCCGAGCAATATCCATGGTCGATGAGTATGACCTGGGGCCCGAATTATCAAAGTGAAGGATTCATTCAGGCCAGATATGTTCTCAACAACAATCCCGATGCGCGCGTCGCAGTCATATACCAGAACGATGACGGCGGAAAGGATCTGCTCAGTGGCCTCAAGGCCGGTCTCGGCGACAAGGTTGATACCGTGCTCGTGGCGGAAGCCTCTTACGAGGTGACTGATCCGACGATCGATTCTCAGGTCATTTCCCTGCACGCTAGCGGAGCGGACACACTGTTTATTTACGCGATCACGCCAAAAGCCTGTTCGCAGACGATACGCAAGGTATACAACCTTGGCTGGCGCCCCATGCGCTTCCTTTTTTCTGGTTGCGTTCACCCCAAAGCGGTGCTCGAGCCGGCGGGGCTCACAGCATCAAAAGGCTTGTTGTCATTGCGGGCTTTGAAGACGGTAGCAGAGGAAACGCAAGACGATCCGATCGTTCAGGAATACCTTGCGTTCATGGCAAAGTACTATCCCGAAGGCGCGCCCGAAGACGGTTACAGCATTTACGGTTACATGATCGCACACGCGATTGCGGAGGTGATTACCCGAGCCGGTGACAACCTGACCCGTGAGAACATCATGAAACAAGCGACTAGCCTCACGGACGTTAGCTTGCCGATGCTCATGCCCGGTATTTTGATCAATACCAGTCCGACCGATTACGCGACGATACAAGACGCGTACATGATGAAATTTGATGGCGAGGGCTGGCGGTTGATCGGCGACCTCCTGCGTGGAAATTAGTCAAGCGGAGCAGGGGCGAGGCGTACTTTGGAACGCGCTCGTCGGGAATTGTTTCTTCTCGGCGCGGGGCTGTCGTTTCGCCAGGCGCGGCGAATATAACAATATAAAGTCATGATATCCGGGCTGAGACGGCGTAGATGACGACTGATAACGAGAATAGCGACCTGGAGCCGACGGAGCAATCGTCCGAATACCTTAGTACGGCATGGCGGGGACGTCTGACCGGGTTGGCGATTGGCATCCCGCTTTTTATTCTGATGTTATTGCTGCCGCCGCCGGACAGTCTTAGCGTCGAGGCCTGGCGTGCTGCAGCGGTCGGTTTGTTGATGGCGGTCTTCTGGGTGACTGAAGCATTACCGTTGCCGGCAACTGCGTTGATACCACTGCCGCTGTTTCCGATATTGGGTGTCGCGCCGATCAAGGATACGGCCTCGCCCTATGCCAACCCGGTCATTTTTCTGTTCATGGGTGGCTTCGTCGTGGCGCTGGCAATGGAGCGCTGGCGCTTGCATGAGCGCATTGCGTTGTTCGTGTTGAAATCAGTTGGCGAACGCATGGATTTTCTTGTCGGCGGATTCATGCTGGCGACGGCGGCGCTGAGCATGTGGGTGTCGAATACCGCAACCACCTTGATGATGCTGCCAATCGCGTTGTCAATAGTTTCGCTGTACAAAGGGCGCGAACACGATGACTCCGGTAGCAAACGTAGCGGGCCACTGGCTTTTCCCAGTGCTTTGTTGTTGTCTGTCGCCTATGGCGCGACTGCAGGTGGTATGGCAACTCTGGTTGGCACACCACCAAATGCCTTTCTCGCTGGATTCATGCGGCAAACCTACGGTATCGAAATCGGCTTTGCGCAGTGGATGGCAATGGCACTGCCGCTGTCGATCGTAATGCTGTTCATTATCTGGTGGTTGATGACGCGGGTTATCTTCGATCTAAGGGGACGTGTCATCGAAGGCGCACACGAATTGATCAGCGAACGCGCCGCCCGGCAAGGCAAGATGAGCAATGGAGAGGTGCGCGTCGCCTTCCTGTTCGCGCTACTCGCCACAGCCTGGGTGCTACGACCATGGCTGAGCAAACTTGCTCCAGCGCTTAATCTGGACGACACCGTGATCGCAATGTCCGCGGCGGTCCTGGCGTTCCTCATCCCGGTTGATATCAAGCGCGGCGAGTTTCTGATGAATTGGGAATGGGCGCAACGGCTTCCGTTTGGGGTGCTGATTCTGTTCGGCGGCGGACTGACACTAGCGGCAGCGATTTCCAAGACCGGGCTGGCGGCATGGATCGGGACCCAACTTGCAGTTGTCGGCGGTTTGCCGCCAGTGCTGATCGTGGTGGTGATGATCACCATCCTGATTTTTCTGACTGAACTGACGTCGAACACGGCAACCACCGCAGCGTTCCTGCCCATTGTCGCGGCTTTGGCAATTTCTCTTGGCGAACATCCGCTGCTGCTGGTTGTTCCTGCTGCTCTCGCGGCGAGTTGCGCGTTCATGTTGCCGGTTGCAACGCCGCCGAATGCAATCGTGTTTGCGTCGGGTCAGCTCAGCATCGTGCAAATGGCGCGCGCCGGCGTGCTGTTGAACCTCGTCGCGATCGTGGTGATCACGATGGTCGCTTACTCGGCGTTGTTGCTGGTGTTTGGTGTCGAGCCCGGTGTGCTGCCTGATGTGATCAGGGCGGCGGCAGGTTCTAGTAACTTGACGCGCTAATCGAGTGATCGGGCCACGCGAAAACCGAGATCGTTATATCGCGCGCCACTGAACTTGTAGCGCTCGCCGGTACGCAAGTAGTAGGGCTGATTGGCAAGCCACGAGCCGCCGCGGTAGGCGCGCTGATCGCAATCACCTTCGACAAACGCAGAGCCGTCTGTTGCAGCGCGGCTGAATCGCCAGTTCGGATTCAGACAATCCTGCACCCATTCCCATACATTTCCCAGCATGTCATGAACACCGAACGCATTCGCACTGAATGATCCAACCGGCGCAGTGCCGGGGTAACCATCGCGGCACGGAAGATGAGCCCAGCCAAAGCCGTGGACTTCATTTCCGGTCTCATCGTAGACATTGCCGTAAAGGCACGTTTGCTCGGGCGGAATTCCAAAGTAACGTGCCCGTTCAGTGCCGGACTGTGCTGTGTATTCCCACTCCTGTTCCGAGGCAAGGCGATATGGCTTACCAGTCTTCCTCGATAGCCATTCGGTGTAAGCGACCGCATCGTGCCAACTCGTGTTCACAACCGGCCGGTTTCCACGGCCCAGACCGTCGTCGCCGACAACTCTGCAGGCGCCGTCGCGCACGCATTGGTCCCATTGATCGAACGTGACTTCGTGTTTGCCCAGAGCAAACGGGCGCGCAAAGTGGATGTCGAGAATGTAGCCTTCGTTGTAAGGGCTGCCGAACTCGTTTGGCGGTGAGCCGAATCCATAGTCGCCAGGCGGAATGACAACCATCTCCGGGCAAGTGTCGCAATCCCTGAAGGTGCTGCCTGGTTGTGCCGCTTCTTGTGCCTGGCATACCAGAGTGGCAAGAGACAGCGCGGCGCCGAGCAGGCGTGCGCGCACGTCCGCTTTGCTGGGTGTCATTCGAGCGACCGGGCTACACGAAAACCGAGATCGTTATATCGCGCGCCGAGAAATCTGTAACGATCTCCAACCTGGATGTAGGGGGGCGGATGGCTCAGCCATGACGAGCCACGGTATGCTCGCTCGGAACACTTGCCGTCTACCCGGGCGCTGGAGTCGGTCGGCGCGTTGCGCCATAAGACTGCCTGACAATCCTCGGTCCACTCCCAGACATTGCCGAGCATGTCGTGCAAACCGAACGCATTTGGTTTGAACGAACCAACCGGCGCGGTCACATCGAAGCCATCATCGCAAGGCAACATTTCCATGCCAAATTCGAGTTCCTTCTCCGCGGTCATGTCGTAGACGTTGGCGTAACGACAAACCTCTTCGGGCTCGATGCCCAGGAACCGGGCCCGCCCCGCCCCGGCCCGCGCCGAGTATTCCCACTCGGCTTCGGTCGGCAACCGGTAATTCTTGCCGGTTTTTTCCGATAACCAGCGCGTGTAACGATAGGCTTGGATCCACGAAATATTGATGACCGGCCGCTTTCCCTTGCCCCAGCCTTCGTCTTCTGCGGCAGCGCACTTTCCGTCAGCCACACAAGCGTCCCATTGGTCAAAAGTGACTTCGAACTTGCCCACGGCGAACGGCTCGGTGATGTTCACCAGCCGATTCTCGCCCTCGGTAAAAGGTCGTCCCTGATCAATCGGCGGCATGGGCATGCCATACCTGCCGGGCGGAATGATCACCATCACCGGACAGTCGGGGCAATCCTGGAATTCGCTGCCCGGGGTTTGCCTATCCTGTCCCCGTGCGCTCGGCGCGGCAAGGCATAGCGCAAGCGTCACAGTTGCGCATAGCAGCGACAATACCGATCTGCGGCTGTCCATTTCGTATCTCATTTGAAAGGTCATGACGCGAGTATAAACAAGGTCGGGATGATCTTTTTCTTGAAGGTCGCTTTGACCCTCCATGTTTGTGTTAGGTTTCACGCTTGCGCAATTGGGAGCACGATATTTATGAATGGAGCCGAAAGTCTGGTGCGCTCACTGTTGTTGAGCGGCGTTGATACCTGCTTCGCCAACCCCGGCACGTCGGAGATGCATTTCGTCGCCGCACTCGACAAGGTCGAAGGCATGCGCTGCGTGTTGGGTTTAGCCGAAACTGTCGTGACCGGCTGTGCCGATGGCTATGCGCGTCTGAGCGGCAAACCGGCTGCCACGCTGATGCACTGCGGACCTGGTCTGGCCAACGGTTTGTCGAACGTTCACAACGCACGACGGGCGTTTTCGCCGATGGTGAACATCGTCGGAGATCACGCCACTTATCATCGCCCGTTTGATTCGCCGCTGACTTTCGATACCGAAGGACTGGCCCGAACCGTCTCGCACTGGGTGAGGACCAGTGCCTCATCGCAGCGCGTTGGCCCTGACGGTGCCGCAGCGGTGCAGGCGGCGCTGACCTCGCCGGGACAGATCGCTACGCTGATACTGCCTGCCGATACAGCGTGGAGTGACGGTGGACAACTTGCTGACCCGTTGCCAGTGCCGGAAGCGCCGTTGGTGGCCCCCGAGACCATCCGTTCGGTGGCGCAGGCACTTCGCAGCGGTGAACAGGCAATGTTAGTGCTGACTGGAAAGGCGTTATCGGAAAAAGGGCTGGTGGCTGCACAACGCGTGGTAAGCGTGACCGGCGCGAAGTTGCGTTGTCCTACTCAGTTGCCGCGCATGGCGCGCGGTCGTGGCCGCGTCCCGGTAGACCGCATCCCCTATGTTGTAGAAAAGGCACTCGAGGTGCTCTCCGGTGTGCGTCACGTGGTTCTGGTCGGCGCCAAACCGCCAACCGGATTCTTTGCCTATCCGGGCAAGCCGAGTTTGCTGGCACCCACAGATTCGATGACGCATGTGCTGGCGCGCCCCGAGCATGACCTGGTGGCAGCACTCAACGCGCTGGCGGATGAACTGGGTGCACCGGAGAAAGTAGCGATTCCGCAAGCCGATAGCGAACCGCAGCTGCTTAGAGGCGCGTTCGAACCAGTTGCATTCGCCACGACGCTGGCAGCGTTGCTTCCAGAGAACTGCATTGTTTCCGAGGACGGGGTGACTTCGGGCCGTGCACTCCTGGCGCCGACTTTCAATGCAGCGCCGCACGACTGGATTCAGATAACCGGTGGTGCGATCGGGCAGGGGTTTCCCGCAGCAACCGGCGCGGCAATGGCTTGTCCGGACCGCAAAGTGGTGTGTCTGCAGGCTGACGGTGCGGGCATGTATACCTTGCAAGCGCTGTGGACCCAGGCACGTGAGAAACTGGACGTCATCAATGTGGTATTCGCTAACCGCGTTTACAAGATCCTGCACGGTGAACTGCTCGCAGTTGGCGCCCAACCGGGGCACGCCTCAAAAGAGCTGTTCGACCTGTCGCCGCCGGAACTCGACTGGATCAAGCTGGCCAACGGCATGGGCGTGGAAGCGCGTCGCGTTGAAACGCTCGAAGACTTCGCCGATGTGTTCAAGGCAGCTTGCACGAATCGCGGACCGTTTCTGATTGAGTTTCGCATCTGACAACAGCGGTATTACTCAGGCCTGACGTGTTCGCGGCGGGCGGCAGCTGCTGTCATCGGCTAGGGCTAGACCGCGACCTACAACTCGAAGTGCGAAAAAGTGCTCAGGATTAAGAACGCAGCTTGTGAAAATCAGGCGTTTTGTGAGGCGCCAGAGAGGCGTTTTGTGTGGCACCGAGATTGCATGGGATAGGCTGGCAGGCGGGGTTAGCCACTGTCGCGCGATCCGTCACACCGTCGATGCGGACGAACCCGTCGGGTCAACCGAAGTTAACCCGGCCTGCACTCACCAGCTTTCGCCGTGCGCGCCTGGCTCTCATAACAGGTAAAAACGCGTACCGCATACCATGACCTGATCGTCGCTGATATAGGCATTGCGTTTCTTCGCCTGAGCGAGAATCGTGTCTCTGTCATCGACCGTGAGGTCGACACCGCCAAGTCCCGGCCCGCGGCCATCTTCGATTCCCACGAAACGAAGCCTCGCATTGTTCAACGCTATGACGGGATGGTCGTTTTCAGAGGTGACTGGCACATCTGCGATATGCGCCCATTTCTTGGCCAGCTCCGCAGGGTCTTCACACTGCAACTCGACGCCGGTGAAACCGCTGACTCGCTCGGTTCGAACATGGCTGGTCCAGCCGCTGCCACCGGCCGGCTCCCAGCGACCAGTGAAATCGGACTCGACGTCCCAGTCGATCTCGAAAAAGGCGGCCTCCAGATCGCGCGGATGCAACTGCATGATGCGGAAGCCTTCGCGTTCATTATCTTCGTAGGCGACACGCACGCCGACGGCGGCCGCCCGCTGACGGCAGGCGTTTTGGTTTGCGAGTGTCTCGGTCTGGCAGATCACCATGTAGCCGCCGGCACCGCCGCGTCGCTGCAGATAACGGCTCGCCGCGGTACCGTCCTTGACTGGTGCGACGACTTCAAGAAAATTCCGGCCCACTGGCAGCAGCGAGTTTTCCAGTCCCCAGATACCGACACCCGGGTCAACATGGCAAACCTCTATGCCGAATATCGTCGAGAGATCATCTACCGCAGAAGCCAGTTGCGGTGCGACCAGCGCGATCTGACGCAATTGAATAGACACTGTAAGTTGCTCCCTTGTTGATTGACTGAATGACCGCTGAGTTAGGGGGTAATTATCCCAGAGCGGCACACGGGCACGGAAATACTTCGTGCCGCCAACAAACGCTGGCACAATCGTCCTGAATTGGTGTGCCCCTGCGCTGTGTGTTGGTGAAGAGCAGGGCTGAGCATCATGGGCGTCAAGACAAAACAGGAAAGAAACATGAAAATCGAGCGAATAGATGTTCTGCATGCGGATGGAGCCTGGAGAAATTTCGATTTCCTGAAGGTAACCGCAGATAACGGCGTGGTAGGCTGGAGTGAATACAACGAAAGCTTTGGCGGGCGCGGCGTAACGGCGCTGATTAATGAATTCGCCGAATTGCTGATCGGCCGCGATCCGCGCAGCTTCGAAGCGCATACTGCCTGGTTGTACGCGCGCACCCGGACCGCGCAGGGCGGTATCGCCCAGCAAGCGATTGCTGCGATTGAGAACGCGCTGATCGACGTAAAGGCACGCGCGCTCGGAATTCCGGTTTACGAACTGTTTGGCGGACCGTTGCGCGAGCGCATCCGGCTCTACTGGTCACACTGCGGTACCTACCGGGTATGGGGCGACAAGATTGGCATTCCCGCCGTTCGCAGTTATGACGATGTCGTTGAACTCGGACGTGAAGTCGCAGCGAGCGGCTACAGCGCTCTGAAAACCAACGTACTGCTACTGGGTGACGGTGAACCGCAAGTGCGCAATGGTGGCTTCGGACGCGGCGACGGCTACCCGGACCTGAACGCGGACCGTTACGTGCTGGAAGCACTACGCAACGAGCTGTCCGCATTTCGCGAGGGTGCCGGCAAGGACATGGACATCCTGGTCGACCTGAACTGGAATTTCAAACCGGAGGGCTTTCTCAAGGTCGCGCGTACCATGGAACCCTACGACCTGATGTGGGTGGAGATCGACAGCCGTGATCCGAAAGCGTTGGCGCACATTCGCCGGCACACGACCATACCGGTCGCCTCGTGTGAGTGTCTGTTCGGCCGTCGCGACTATCGTCCTTATTTCGAACACGCGTCCATGGATGTTGCCATCATCGACGTGCCGTGGAATGGTTTCAGTGAATCCCTGAAGATTGCTGCCATGGCCGATACCTACGAACTGAACGTGGCGCCGCATAATTTCTACGGGCATCTGTCGACAATGATGAGCGCGCATCTGGCCGCGGTCGTGCCGAACCTGCGCATTATGGAAACTGACCCGGACGTGGTGCCATGGCATGACGATTTGTTTACCGTCAAACCGGTCGTCAAGGACGGCATGCTGAGTTTGCCCGAGAGGCCCGGCTGGGGCACCGAGATCAATGAAGAAGCCGTGCGTGCGCATCCGCCGAAAGGCGATTGGTGAGTCGTTGATTTTGCGAACGAGAGGGCGCTATGAACTCAGATTGGCGAATATATGTGATCGGCGCTGGAGCCATGGGTGGATTCTATGGCGGGCTTCTCAAGCTTGCCGGCTATGACGTGTCACTGATAGACGTGCGAGAAGATCATGTGGCCATCATCAACCGTGACGGTCTTAAGGTTGGGGGCGTGCGCGGAGATCATGTCATCACCATTCCTGCCCACGCGAGTCACCAGGGTCTCGAGCCGTGCGACCTGGCAATCATCTTCACTGACTCGAACGCGACGCGTGAAGCCGCCGCAACGGCAAAGGCGGTGCTCAAGCCCGATGGATTTGCGATGACGCTGCAGAACGGGATCGGCAATGTCGAAGCGCTGGTCGAGCAGTTGGGCAAGGAGAGGGTGGTGGCTGGTGTCACCATGAACAGTGGCGCGCACCCGGAACTTGGCTGCTCGGTCTACACCAATGCTGATATGACCACCATCGGTGAGCTCGATGGCAAGCGGTCTGATCGCATTCTTGCGATGGCTGACATGCTCAACAAAGCCGGCATCGAGACCGAAGTGGTGGACGATCCGATGTCATACGTTTACGGAAAGTTTGTGCTCAATTGCGGTGTCAACGCGATTGCGGCGGTGACGGGCTTACGCAGTGGCGAGGTCTACCGCACACCCGAGCTCAGGGCGCTACAGAGCAAGATGATGGATGAGGTCCTGCAAGTCGTCGCAGCCAAAGGTTGGAGGCTTTCGGAGTCGGATCCGCGCGGCAAGATCTTGCATCATTCGAAATTGCGCTTCAACAAGCCGTCGATGCTGCAGCACGTAGAGCAGGGGCGGCGAACCGAAATTGATGCCATCAACGGTGCACTGGTGCGTGAGGCACATGAGCTGGGTATCGCCGTGCCGTACAACGAGGCGGTGGTCGCCATTGTGAAGGGCGTGGAAAAAAGCCGCCGGCAACTATTGCACGAACAGCCGATCGATTATGCCGCGCTGGAAGCGGCTGCTGCCGAGGAAGACCACTCACGCAAGTAGGGTATTTGCCAGGGTACGCGGTGCCTGCGATGGCCACATCTAAAGTGCCCCGCCCCGCGTATTGCGCTTAACGGCGCGCCTGACGGCATTTCACGGCAAAAAGGGGCCGAAGCTGGTTTCACCAGGCCTGCGCCCGGGCATTTCGAATCGGGTCAATTTGAACCCGATCAATCTAGATCGGGTCAATCCTTAATGGGTCAATATGAGTCGCACCAACCTAAATGGCGTCGATGTAAACAGTGCAAGAAGTTCTGGAGAGATCACTGGTGGCGGCTGAGCAAATAGAAGAGACCGGGCGACGGCAGGGCGTCGACAGCCTCTTTTTTCGCCTCACCGGGATCAATCTTTCAAATCCAGAGCACCTTTTGCCGGACGCGACTCAAGCGCAGTTGGTAGAGTCACGGCGCGGCGCGGAAAGGCTGGTCGGTTGGGTTCAGTTGGGCATCGTCGCTCTGTTTGCGCTTCTGTACTTCGCAGCCCCGAAAACGTTCACGGAACAAGCGCCCTTTGCACCGATCCCTTGGGTGCTTGGCGGCTACACGTTGTTCACCGTACTGCGTCTTTATCTTTCGTACCGAATGATTTTGCCGGCATGGGTGTTGGTGATGTCGGCAGTTGCCGATATTGTTATTCTCATGGTCGCCGTCTGGAGTTTTCATGTGCAGTATGGCCAACCTGCTGCCTTTTATCTGAAAGCGCCGACGCTACTTTACGTTTTCATTTTCATTTCTTTGCGGGCGCTGTCTTTTTCTCCGAAGTACCTCTTGGTCACCGGACTGGCGGCATCCATCGGCTGGTTCGGGCTGGTCGCATACGCTGTATTCGAGCCGGATGGCACGGAGCGTGTTACGCGCGATTACATCGAGTACATGACTTCTGCGACGATCCTGATCGGCGCAGAGATCGACAAAGTCATTTCCATTGTTGTGGTGACAGTCATTCTGGCAATTGCGGTTGCCCGTTCGCGTGCACTGTTAGTCAGCGCCATTGCTGAGCACACGGCTGCCAACAATCTGTCGCGTTTCCTCGAACCGAACGTGGCCGAATCCGTGCGCACCGGGCGGGACGTTCCCGAAATAGGCAGAGGTGCCGAGAGGGAAGCTGCAGTGCTGTTCATCGACTTGCGCGGTTTCACCGCGCTGGCGGCACAGCTGTCGCCGCGCGATCTAATCGCGCTACTCGGGAGATACCAGCACCTGGTTGTTCCCATCGTTCATTCTCATAGCGGCAGCATTACCACTTTCCTTGGCGATGGGATCATGATCACCTTTGGCGCTGTGCAGCCCTCAAATACCTATGCTGCTGACGCGTTTCGCTGTGCCCATGACCTCCTGAAGGGCATTTCGGATTGGAGTGCCGAGCGAGAGAGTTCGGGTTTATCCGAAATCCGGGTCGGCATCGGAATCGAGGTCGGACTTGTGGTGTGTGGGCCAATCGGCGACGAGCAGCGCCTCGAGTATGCCGTTGTCGGCGACACCGTCAATCGTGCCGCCAAGCTTCAGAACCACACCAAGCAGGAGAAAGTAGCGGCGCTCGCCAGTGCCAACGCTTTTCGCCGTGCTGAGGCTCAGGGTTACGTGGCGGATGCAAACCTGAGCAATCGGCCGGACAGCAATGTAGAAGGCATTGCATCACCGGTCGACCTGGTGGTTGTCCAGGCTTCGTGAGCTTGTGTCCAAAGTCAGGCGCTGATTTCCCCGGTCTTGGCCGGGCAACGCTGGGCGCGCTGACGGCAATTTCGGTACCATTCACGAGTTTCCCGTTCGATTTCCTATGGAGGAGATATGATTCACGTTGTTGCGGTCATTACCGCCAAGCCGGGCCAACGCGAAAAGATTCTCGAAGCCGCGCGTGACAATCTTGCGGCAGTCCGCGCCGAAAACGGTTGTATTGAATATGGGCCGGTCGTCGATGCCGAGTTTGGCTCTTTCCAGACGCCGTTGGGCCCCGATACGTTTATGGTGATCGAGAAGTGGCAAGACGCCGCCGCGCTGAAAGCGCACGCCGCTGCTCCGCACATGGCGGCCTATGCCAAAAAAGTCAAAGACCTGATCGCAGACCGTCAGATCCACGTGCTGTCTGAGGCAGAGTAGAGTGATCTCAAACTGAGCGATATGCGTTGGCAAAGAGTTTGCCTTAACGGGTCATGAGATCCATCAGGGTATGAGGTAGGGATGGCTATTTATTTCGCATACGGGTCCAATCTCGACGCGCAAAACTGGGCGGAGTTTTGCGCGCGCTATGATGCCGACCCGGCTTGCATGAAGCCCATCGGGACCGCATGGCTGCCTGATTGCGAACTCGTGTTCAATTACCGTTCGGTGCTACGTGCCGGCGGCGCCTTGAACATTCGCGAGCGCAAAGGCCATTTTGTACACGGCGCGTTGTTTGAAGTCACAGAGCTCGGCTGGGAGGTGCTCGATATCAAGGAGAGCGTGGCAAAGGGCTGCTACACGCGGATCGAGCACATGGCAATCATGCACGGTGGCCGACCGCTGCCGGTGACGACTTACCAGGTTACGCCGCAGCGACAAGAAGGATTCGTACCGCCTTCCGACGAATACTCGGAGATTGTGTCGCGCGGCTTAAAGGCGTTTGGCTTGCCGTCAACGCAGTACGAAAATGCCGCGCGCAATCAAAGGTCCGAGCCTGATGCCGAGGGCGTTTTCGTCTACGGCACACTGATGCGCGGCGAAACCAATCACGACGCCATCCGGCAGCACGACCCGGAAGAAACGCTACGCGGTCGCGCGCGTGGGCGGTTACATGCGACGGCAGCCGACTATCCGATGCTCGACGTGCACGAACATCAAGTCCACGAAGTGGTGCATGGTGAGTTCATGCGCTTCTTTGATGCCGGTCCGGTGCTTGAAACGCTCGACGAGGTAGAGACTTTTGGTGGCTATGCACGTGACGGTAATGAGTACGTTCGTACGCTGGTCGAAGTCGACACCGGTCATTCCACAACGCGCCTGGCGTGGACCTACGTGGTGGCCGATCGTTCGATCATTGGCGAGCGTATCGAATCAGGCTGCTGGCGCACGCATCGCGGCATTGCGCCCGCGGCGGTCGACGATCAAGATGCCGGGCAAAGAGATACAGAACCCGAAGCCATCGGTGAGTAAGCGGCGGGCATCGCACGGCTTGCGCCGTACAAAACGACCCGAGTGAAAACGCCCCGGGCGCAACGGCCCGGGCAGAAACGAGCCCGGTCGTAACGAATCAAGGAGAAACCATCAGTGCAAACACTGCCATTGACTGTGACAGCGTTATACGCAGGATCGCTCGCGCTATGGTTCCTGGTGCTGAGCTATCGCGTGGTCGGCCGCCGCCGTGCCGGTATTTCCCTTGGAGACGGCGGTGATCCGGGTATGCTGCGAGTCGTTCGCGGACATGCGAACTTTGCCGAGTATGTGCCGCTGGCGCTGATCATGCTCGCGATTCTCGAACTCGGCGGCACTTCGCCACTGGTTTTGCACGCGCTCGGTCTGGCATTGCTGGCCGGGCGGTTGTTGCATGGCTACGCACTGTCGTTCACGCAGCAGTTCGGTTTCGGCCGTTTCTGGGGAACCTTGCTGACCTATGGCATTCTGGTTGTTGAAGCGCTGCTTTGCCTGCATCTGGCGGTGTTGCGATAGCGCTCGAGTTCCGAGTGGGAGACTGCCCTCAGTAGCTGGCACCACGTAACCGCAGCCACCTGTCAGGTTATCTGATTGACGATTCCACCCTCGACGCGCAGCGCAGCGCCAGTCGTGATCGCCGACAGCGGGCTGCAAAGATAAACGGCCAGTGGCGCGACTTCACCAACGTCGGCAAAACGTTTGATAATGGAACTGGGGCGGGCTCGTTGGAAAAACTCGCTCTCCAGCTGTTGCAACGAAATGCCGGCTTCTGCTGCACGGTCCTTACGCATTTTTTCTGTCGTGTCGGTTCGCGTCGGGCCCGGTAACAAGGAGTTCACCGTCACACCGGTACCGCTCAGCGCCATTGCCAGCCCGCGCGAAATACTCAACTGGGCGGTCTTGCTGAAGCCGTAGTGAATCATTTCAGGTGGAATGCTCAAGCCTGACTCACTGGATACGAATATCACGCGTCCCCACTTGCGTTCCACCATTTTCGGCGTGTAGAAGCGGGTGAAACGCACGCCGCTCATGACATTGACCTCGAACATGCGCTCCCAGTCTTCGTCGGGTATCTCGAAGAAAGGCTTGCGCTCATAGATACCGAGGTTGTTGACAAGAATTTCGGTATCCGGGACCTGGTCAAAGACCTTCTTGGCTCCGGCAGCGGTAGCACAGTCGGCGGCAACGCCCGCGGCTTTCGCTTCAGGAATCTCCTTTTTGAGTTTCGCCAGCGCCTCGTCAACGCGCTGCTGGGTGCGACCGGTCAAAGTGACGTGAGCGCCTTCGGACGCCAGCGCGCGAGCAATGGCGTAGCCGATCCCGGAGGTCGATCCGGTGATCAGTGCACGGCGGTCGGTTAGTTGCATGTCCATTTCGAATTCCCCATGTCGTGGCCATCAAGTCCATTCATGCTAGCGCAAAGCGCCAACGTTCGCCCGCCGGGGTGGGTAAACTACAAGATTCACGACATTTGCGGGGATGGGAGGAGCCATGACACGTATGACGGGCGGCCAGGCGGTTGCCGCTGCATTGAAAGCCGAAGGCATCGATCACGTTTTCGGTATCGTCGGCACGCATAACACCCCGCTGTACGACGGTACCTACCAGGACCCGGCGCTTACCATGGTGACAGTTCGCCATGAACAGGGGGCATCGCTGATGGCTGCCGGCTATGCGCGCGCCTCCGGAAAAGTGGCCGCATGTTTCGTGGTGCCGGGTCCGGGTTTGACCAATGCGCTAACCGGTATGGGCATGGCTTACTCAGAGTCGGCGCCGATGCTAGTGTTTGGTGGACAGAATGCGCTCGCGCAACTGGAACGCGAGGGTGCGCATTTTCACGAACTGAACGACTCGCTGAACGTCGCCGGTTCGGTTTGCGGTTACACGGCACGGGTGTCGACTCCAGCGGACGTTCCTGTCGTGGTGCGCGAGGCGATGCGCATCATTCGCTCGCAGCGCCCGCGTCCGGCGTACATCGAAATGCCACTCGATGTGCAGACAGGCGAGGCGGACGTGATGTTGCAGACACGGGTCCAGGACGATCGGCCGGTCGGGAATCCCGACGCCATCGCCCGTGCTTCTGCGGCGCTGCAATCGGCCAAACGGCCATTTATCTATGCCGGCGGTGGTGCCGACAGCGGCGCGGTAGCGCCGCTGCTCGCGCGGCTGGCCGAAGCGTTGGGTGCGCCTGTTGTAACCAGTGTGTTCGGCCGTGGCGCAATATCCGATCGGCATCCGCTGGCACTCGGCGACGGTTGGGGCCGCCTCAATTTGTATGACGACCTGCTAGAGCAGGCTGACCTGGCACTGGTGGTTGGCTCGCGTATCGACGTGGTGTCGGACGCGAGTACTGGTGCGCGCTTTCCAGATCGGATAGTCCAGATCGATATCGACCCGTTGATTGTCGGACAGCGTCGCCCGGTGGAAGTCGGCATTGTCGGCGATGCGGCTCTGGTGCTCGGGGCGCTGGTCGAGGCACTGGGGAAGGATGAAGCAGCAGCAAGCTGGTTTGATGTCGATGGCTTTCGCGAGAACAAGCGTGCCAAGCTTGTAGAACACGCCGTTCCGGTGCTGCCGCTGATCGAGAATCTGCGCGCGTCGGTGCCGGAGGACACCATCTTTGTCGATGATTTGACTCTGGTTGGCTATTGGATGCCGTTATGCATGGAAACCTATTTGCCACGAACCCTGATCCATCCGGGAACCTACGGCACACTCGGTTATTCGCTGCCGGCGGCTATCGGTGCCAAGCTGGCGTGTCCTGGCCAACCGGTCGTTTCAATTTCCGGTGATGGTGGCTTTATGTTCACCGCGCAGGAACTGGCAACGGCGCGGGCACTGAATCTCGATCTGATCGCACTGGTGTTCAATGACAATGCGTTCGGCGCGATTCGCAAATATCAGGACCGCATGTTCGGCAGCCGACATATCGGGGACGAACTTGCCAACCCGGATTTCGTCAAACTTGGTGAGGCGTTTGGCGTGAGCAGCATGCGTGTTGAACCCACCCAGGTCGGCGACGCGGTCAAGCGGGCGCACCAGACGGGTGGTACATGGCTGATCGAGGTTCCTTTCGCGCCGGGCGGTGCGGCCGAGATGGTGCCCTGGATGCCCTAGCCGGCGCAGCAACAGAGCTGGTGAACCAACTTAGTACGGGATGAGTGACGAGAGCATTTTGTTTACGGCGGCTGCCGGATTTGAGGCCGCTTGCACAGTCGCGCTGCTGCCCGAAGGGCACCGCTCGGCGCGGCTGCACGGGCACGGATATCTGGCTGATGTGCGCTGCGCGTTGCCCGAAAGATGGGCGAGTTTTCCGGGTGCCGAGGTCGAGCAGTTGCATGCCCGGCTTGCCGAAGTTGTCGCGCCGCTCGACTACAACGAACTGAACCGGGAAATTACGCAGCCAACCGATGAAAATGTAGCGCGCTGGGTGCGTTCCCGCCTCGACCTGCCGGGTATCGATAACGTTGGCGTCCAGAGCACGCCGCACACAGGAGTCGATCTCGACCAGGGCGACCACGCGCACATCTGGCGGCGTTACAGATTTGAATCGGCACATCGGTTACCGAATGTTCGCACCGGGCACAAGTGCGGACGCATGCATGGTCACGGATTCGAAGTCATTTTGCACGCCGACATGGATCTGGCTCAGCGCGAAATCGGTATCGACTATGATCATATTGATGCGCTTTGGGCGCCACTGCACGAGCAACTCGATCACGTCTGTCTGAACGATTTGCCCGGCCTTGAGAATCCGACCAGCGAGCTGATTTCGAGTTGGATCTGGCAACGCCTGAAGCCGCAGTTGCCTGAATTGTCGTGGGTGACGGTTTACGAAACGGCGACCAGCGGCGCGCATTTCGACGGGCAACACTATTGCATCTGGAAAGATTTCACGCTGGACAGTGCCGTGCGATTGAGACGTGCGCCGTCCGGCGATCGCCGCAGGCGATTGCATGGCCATACTTTCCTGTTGCGCCTGCACGTGCATGCGCCACTGGATGAGTTGATGGGCTGGACGGTTGATTACGGTGACGTGAAGGAGTTGTTTGCCCCGGTCTTTGCGCGGCTCGATCATCACCCGCTCAATGAACTGGCAGGCATAGATGACAACGATGCGCTGAGTCTGGCGCGCTGGATACGTGGTGAAGTCGTCCCGCAACTGCCGCAGCTCGATCGTATCGATCTGTACCAAACGAGAGGCTGCGGAGTGATCGTTTCATGGGGAGAACACGCGCCGGCATTGCCGGTTTGATGTCATTTTCTATTTGAGGTCATTCTGTAACTGAGACGATGACATACAGCGTCAAGGAGATCTACTACACACTGCAAGGCGAAGGCGCCCAGACCGGGCGCGCGGCAGTGTTTTGTCGCTTCACCGGTTGCAATCTGTGGAGCGGAATTGAAGAGGACCGCGCGCAGGCCGTGTGCAGGTTCTGCGATACCGACTTCGTCGGTACCGATGGACCCGGAGGCGGCAAGTTCGCTACGCCGCGCGACCTGGCGTTCAGCGTTTCCGGACACTGGCCGAGCGAGACGAACGACGCAAAGCTGGTTGTCTGCACCGGTGGTGAACCTTTGTTGCAACTCGATGAAGCCCTTATCGATGCTTTTCATGCCGAACATTTCGAAGTAGCTGTCGAAACCAATGGCACTCTGCCGGCACCCGACGGGCTGGACTGGATCTGTATCAGCCCCAAGGCGCAGGCACCGCTGGCGCTCACTCATGGCAACGAGCTCAAGCTGGTCTATCCGCAGGCTGATGCCATGCCCGGTCGATTCGAGCAACTCGAGTTCGACCATTTCTTTTTGCAACCGATGGACGGACCACAGTTGCAGCACAACACTCAGCAGGCGATCGAGTACTGCAAGCGGCATCCCCGCTGGAGACTGAGTTTGCAGACGCACAAACTGGTGGGGATTCCATAGATGGGAGCGGACGCCACTTCATGTTTGGGTGTCTCTTTGACGAGTAAGCGGTCAGAAGCTGGTCCGACCACGCTCGGCTCGGAGTCTGGTATTGTTTTGGCATGAGAGTGCTTCGACAAATGAGTTTTGTTCTACAGCTTGGCTTTGCGCTATTGCTTGCGACAACCAGCATGCAGGTTTCGGCGGCTGCGGGCGACGATGAATTCGACCAGGGCTACGACGCGTTCGTGTCGCGCGAATACGCTGAGGCAATGAAGTGGTGGCACCAAGCAGCCGAGAAAGGGCATGCTCGCGCCCAGAACGGCTTGGGCGTGTTGTATCGTGACGGTGACCTGGGCGAACCGGACAAGAAACGCGCTGCCTACTGGTTTCGGCGCTCCGCCGAGAACGGTTACGTTTACGCCATGTACAGTCTTGGGTTGCTGTACCGCGACGGTGATGGCGTGGTGCGCGACGATATCGAAGCACACAAATGGTTCAATCTTGCATCTGCTCTCAATTTTGACCCCAAGGCGCAGTTTCAGCGTGATCTGATTGCCCGGCGGATGAGTGCCGAGGCGGTCGCCGAAGCGGAAAAGCGCGCGCAGGAATGGCTTAACGCATTCTTTTTCGGCGGCTCGTCTGTCTGACGACCGCTGTCTTAGCGACACTCTATGTAGGTAGCAGCAAGTAGCCACACGCGGCGCAGCTTGTGACTGCCGTCATACAACTTCAAGCGGAGGAGAAAACAGAATGGACCTGGGTATCGAAGGGCGTAAAGCCATCGTTTGCGCGTCGAGCCGCGGCCTGGGCAAAGGATGTGCAATGGCACTGGCCCAGAACGGCGTGTCATTGGTTTTGAACGGCCGTGACGAGTCGGCTCTGCATGCCACCGCCGAAGAAATCGGCAAAGCGACCGGCGTTTCGGTGACACCCGTGATCGCCGATATCAGCACAGCGGAAGGTCAGGCGGCGGTTCTTGAAGCTTGCCCGCAGCCGGATATCCTGGTCAATAACAACGGCGGCCCACCGTTCAGGGATTTCCGCGAACTGGATCGCAATTCAATGCTCGAGGGCGTCACGATGAACATGGTGACGCCAATCGAACTGATTCAGAAAGTCATCGATCACATGATCGAGCAGCGTTTCGGGCGCATTGTCAACATCACCTCGATGAGTGTCAAAATGCCGGTGCCGGGTCTGGATCTTTCCAGTGGCGCACGTGCCGGACTCACTGCGTTTCTTGCCGGTGTTGCGCGCACTGTTGCCGGCAACAACATCACCATCAATAACATTCTTCCCGGTTATTTTGATACCGACCGCTTGCGCGGCGCCGTTTCGGCGTGGGCCAAGGCCAACAACCTTCCGGAGGATGAGGTTGCTGCAGAGCGTGCCGCGCAGGTGCCGGCCAGGCGTTTCGGTTCTCCGGAGGAGTTTGGTCAGGTCTGCGCCTTCCTTTGCAGCGTGCATGCCGGGTACATCACCGCTCAGAGCGTGCTGCTCGACGGCGGTCTTTACAACAGCGCGTTCTGAGACACGCGGTAGCGATGTGATCGCACCACTCGGCTAATATTGCTCGGTTGGCTGCGACTCGATGTCAACCCTGCCGGCGCGCCAGGATTGCGCCGGTCATATCCTGTGAAATGTATTGGCGACGGAATATTTCAAACGGCATGGTGTCGGCCGCCTCGGTTTCACGCTGCTTGGTGATCGAGTCGGTTGCCATGCGGGCAAAGCGGGCAGTCAGCAAGTCGGATAGCGGTTGTCCGAGCAATTGCTGCCGGTATTGTTGTGATCGCGCCATGACGAAACCGAAATAAGAATTGCTATGCTCTTCGCGCATTTCGCTTAGCATCTGCGCCGACAACGTGCCGGCCGGATCGCGCAGGGCGCGGGCCGCGTTTTGAACAGCCTGGCTGTAAGCCTTTGTGCCGTTCGCTTTGTCCAGCGCCGCAGCAATGGTTTCGCATTCACGGACTATTTCCGTGCCCCATTCAGCCACGCCTGGATAGTCAACTCCGCGGATCAGTCTCAGGCTTGGATCTCGTCCGCGCTCGGCAACACCGTGCTGGTTGCGTGCGTTGGCAACAATCTCATCAGTGCTGTCGTCGGGACTGTCCTTCAGCAAGCAATGCAGCAGGAAGACGTCGAGGAAACGGGAGGTATCTTCCGTTATGCCAATCGGCGAAAAAGGATTGAGGTCGACACAGCGTACTTCGACATACTCGACACCGCGATCTTTCAACGCGTGCAGCGGACGCTCACTCGGCTTGATGCGCCGCTTTGGCCGGATCGTGCCGTAGAACTCGTTCTCGATTTGCAGTAGCGACGTTGAGAGTTGATGATATTCGTCTCCGTCACGAATACCGATCGCGGCGTATGGCGGATAAGGCTTGGTCAAAGCGGTGAGGAGCGACCTGGCGTAACTGTGCAGATTGTTGTAGCTGACTGCGATCGATGACTGCGCGTCACTCTGATAGCCGAGCGGTCCCATGCGCAACGATGTGGCAAACGGCAAGTAATAGGTACCGGCCTCGAGCGCTTGCAGACGATGTACGCGTCCCTCCACGAAGCAACTGCACACTGCCGGTGAGGCGCCGTAGAGATACAGAAGCAGCCAGGCGTGACGCCGGAAGTTGCGAATCAACGCAAAGTAGGCATGGTCACGGTAGTCTTGCAGATCACCGTCGTAAGCGTCGATCTTCTGTAACGCCGGCCACGCCGCGTCGGGCAACGAAAAATTGTAGTGAATACCGGAAATGGTTTGCATGCGCTTGCCGTAGCGATGCGCAAGCCCCTGACGGTAAACGGTCTTTGCACGACCGATATTGGATGCACCATACTGACCGATGGGAATTTGATCATCCTCGGGCAGTCTGCACGGCATACTTCCACACCACAGCAACTCGTCGTCGATGTTGCGGTACACCACCTGGTGGATCGAAGTCAGCTCCGACAGGCAGGCGTTGATGCTTTCATGCGTGTCGGTTATGAGTTCGAGTTGCGCTTCGCTGAAGTCGGTAGTGATGTGCGGATGCGTTAGCGGTGATCCCAGGCCGACGGGGTGTGGTGTTTCGGCCAGTATGCCATCGGATTCAACGCGCAGACTCTCCTTCTCAATACCGCGCGTGAGACTGCGCAGCACTGCGGGCGAGAGTGCGCTTAGCCGTTTGTCGGGCATGGGTTCACTAGCCGTCAATGTGTGCCTTGCCCAAAACAGTAACCGGGTAAGCGGCGTCTGTCCAGAAGCGTGTACGTTGTGAGGCCGCTGCTCTAGCCGCTGACAAGCGGCTTGTCACGAAACACAATCGTTACCGGGCTGCCGGTTCGCACGGGTTCGCCAACTGGATTGAGCCTGCCGGTCGACTGGTCAACGCGGAAGTTGACGATAGTGTCGCTATTCTGGTTGCCGGCACACAGTAAGGTGCCGGACGGGTCGAGACCGAAGAAGCGAGGAGTGCTTCCCTGCGTCGATTGCCACCCCACGGTGGCGAGCAAGCCGGTGCTGCGATCGACGAAGTAGGTCACGATACTGTTATGTCCGCGATTCGAACCATAGACGAAACGTCCCGACGGATGGACCCAGACTTCAGCGGTCGTATTGTTCCCGGTGTAATCGCTTGGCAGTGTCGTCACAATTTGCAGTGGCGTCAGCACGCCACGGGCCCGGTCAAATCGGTAGGTCGTCATGGTCGAATCCAGTTCGTTGATTGCGTATACGTAAGGCAACCTGGGATGAAAGTCGACATGACGCGGACCGGCGCCTTCGCGCGTATCGACCGAGGATTCCTCTTCGGCGATCAGCTTGCCGTTCTTTGCGTCGAGGCGAAAAACGAAAATGCGATCCAGACCCTTGTCAGGAACCAGAATAAACCGCCCGTCGCGATCAAACGGATTGTGATGCGGATGCGAACTGGCTTGCTGGGTACGATGTGGTCCCGGTGTGCCCGACAGGGCGACCAGATCGGTCAACTCACCTACGCCACCGTCCGGCTTGATCGGCATGACTGCGACACTGCCGGAAGTGTAGTTAGAGACGACAAGAAACTGATTGGATTTGTCGACCGCAATATGCACGGGATTGGTGCCACCACACAACTCCTGGTTGAGTTTCGTCAGCGTGCCATTGCCGGGGTCAATAGCGTACGCCGAGACGTAGTCCATATCGCCGTGTACCGCGTACAAGAACTGCTGCTCGCGATCGAAGCACAGGAATGACGGGTTCACTACGCCCTCAATAAGCTGAACCGGTGTCCACATGGCAGTGGCGGCATCGACACGAAATACCCCGATGCCCTTGCCATGGCCGTTGCGCTTCTCGGTTGTGTAGCAGCCCACGTACGCGAACACCGGTCCGCCTTGTTGTGCCATCGCAAGGCCGGGCATCAGGCTTGCAGTGGCAGCCGCTGCCACCAGGCCACTACCGCGGGCCAGAAAATCGCGCCGTTGCGAACATGCAATGCTGGTGTCGTGGCCCTCTTCGCAAGCGCTCGATGTATCGCGTGCTGATCTGGTCATGATGATTTCCCGAACTTCCAAGTGGCCGGCATCGGTTCACGATACCGACCCACGGTCACGCTATGCCTCCCGCAAGGGAGCACAAACTGGCGCAAAGGGCGTGTGCCCATATCTGCTGTGTCAACCGACCCGGTATAGTGTGCCGATAGTCGAAGCGCCGGTCGTCATGTGCGTCCTCCGGGACGACAGCCGCTCCCCGGCCGGACGCGTAAACAAAGTGTAATTGTAGTGTCTTTTTGCGGGTGGGCGGTTGCACTCGCCCGGCGGTTTGTAAGAAGGTCTCGGAGTAAGAAAAGCGGCCCGAGTGGAATATCAACCGTCTCGGGAAGCGCGCACCGAATATCAATCTTCTGGGGGAAAACGATGCCATATGAACTCTACTATTGGCCGGGAATACAAGGCCGAGGCGAATTTGTAAGGCTGGCACTTGAGGCGGCCGGTGCGGAATATATCGATGTAACCCGCCTATCGGGTCGCGGCAAAGGGGTCGATGCCATGTTACGGCTAATGGACGCGGCGGAGCGCGAGCCTTTTGCGCCGCCCTTTCTCAAGGCAGGCAAGCTGATCATTGCCCAGGTCGCAAACATATTGCAGTATCTTGGGCCGCGCATTGGTCTCGGGCCGAAAAGCGAGGCGGCACGCTTGTGGACGCACCAGCTGCAGCTGACCGTGACTGACTTTGTCCACGAAATTCACGATACGCATCACCCGATTGCATCCTCTTTGTATTACGAGGAGCAGAAAGACGAAGCAAGGGCACGTACGGGACATTTTCTAACCACGCGCCTACCAAAGTACCTCGGCTATTTCGAGCGCGTAATCGAGAACAATGGCACCGGCCGGGGTCACACTGTCGGTCGCAGCCTGTCCTACGTTGACCTGTCGATGTTTCAATTGATTTCCGGCTTGCGCTATGCGTTCCCGAAAACCATGTCGCGCCGCAAGCGCAATTACCCGCGTCTCAGTGCGCTGCATGAGAAAGTGGCGACAAACGCAAACGTTGCAGCCTATCTTGCATCGGAGCGGCGCATTGCATTTAACGAAGATGGCGTCTTCCGCTGCTACACGGAACTGGAGCGATAGATGCGACAAGATGAGGGTCGCGCTTCTGGAGACGGTGCCGGTACGCCGCAGAAATTGCCGGCTTCGCCAGTTAGTTCTCCGGCTTCGCCAGTTAGTTCTCCGGCTTCGCCGGTGCAACTGTTCGTTGCCTTTACGCTGCTCGCTTTGCAGGGATTCGGTGGCGTCATCGCAGTGACGCAACGTGTGCTGGTCGAGCAGAAACAGTGGCTCACGCGCGAGCAATTCATCGAAGTTTTGTCGCTCGCCCAAGTGTTGCCAGGCCCCAACGTGTGCAACGTTGCTCTCATTACGGGCGATCGTTTTTTCGGCTGGCGCGGTGCGTTTGCGGCGCTTGGTGGAATGATGGCGCTGCCATTGATGATCGTGCTTGGTGTCGCCGCGCTGTACGCGGAATATGCCGCCGAGCCGGCGGTGGCCGGTGCGTTCCGCGGCATGGGCGCGGTGGCAGCCGGATTGATTATCGGCACGGCACTGAAACTGGCAAGCGCCCTGGGCTCAAACCCGATGGGCATGCGTGTGTGCTGGCTGGCAGGTACAGTCGTATTCATTGCTGTTGCACTGCTACGGCTGCCGCTCGTTTGGGTCCTGTTGGTGCTCGGTTCGCTCGCCGGCACGTTCGCGTGGATGCGCTTGCGTTCGCGCGATGCAGTAGACGGTTGACGGCATGTCATCCGCCGATTGGCTGATCCTGTTCGGACATTTCCTGCTGCTGTCGCTGCTGTCAATTGGCGGCGCGATCACCGTCGCTTCCGATATGCACAGGGTCATGGTCGATCAAATGGGCCTTATCAGTGACGCGCAGTTCAGTGCATCAATTGCAATTGCCCAGGCTTCACCCGGGCCGAACGTGTTGTTCGTCGCCGTGATGGGATACCAGGCGGCCGGCATAGCCGGCGCTGTTGCGATTCTGATCGCCATCATGCTGCCATCAACAACGTTGGCTTTAATTGCGGCACGCTGGGGGCAGGAGCGGCGCCACTGGCTGAGCGTGCGCGCGTTCAAGGCGGGGATGGCACCGCTGGTGGTCGGATTGCTGATGGCGACTGGCTGGATTCTCGCCACCTCGATCGAAGGCTGGCGCCATCTTGTGCTTACCGCGGTTGCTGCGCTGCTGGTGTGGAAGACGCGGTTGCATCTTCTGGTATTGGTTGGCGCAGGAGCCGTAGTCGGAGCGCTGGGTTGGATCTAGCGCTAGTTAGGTAGAGCGCCAGTCCGGCGCTAATTTGTCCAGCGCCTGTTCGGCGCTATAGGTTGCGTCTAGAGCGAGGGCGGACCGGTCTAATCGACCGAAGCGGGGTAAACTTTCAATCTTGCCGCTTCGAGGCAGTCGCTATTAATGATTAACGGGAGGTTCTTATGACCGCCAAAACCAGTCTTTCGGCTGTCGATTCGACCAGCTTACGTGCGCGTATCAGCGATGATGAGTGGCTGGTGCGCTGCGACCTTGCCGCGGCTTATCAACTCGCTGCTCATTTCCGCTGGACAGATCTGATCTTCACGCATTTCACTGCGCGTGTGCCGGGCAGCGAGTACATGCTGATCAATCCCTACGGCATGATGTTTGACGAGATCACCGCTTCGAGTCTGGTGAAAATCGACAAGGACTGCAACGTGATTGAGGACGTCACCGGTCTCGGCGTCAATCGGGCCGGCTTCGTGATTCATGGCTGTATTCATGAGGCCCGACCGGAAGTGAACTGTGTCATTCACACCCATACCCGAGCCGGTGTGGCGGTGGCGGCGCAGAAGCATGGCTTGTTGCCGATCAGTCAGCACGCATTGCGCACCTACGGCATGCTGACCTACCACGACTACGAGGGCATAGCGCTCGACATGGATGAACGCGAGCGGTTGGCTGGCGACCTGGGCCCGACTTCCAAGGCGATGATCATGCGCAATCACGGGCTGCTGTCGGTCGGTCAGACGGTGAGTGAAGCGTTTGAGATCATGTACTACCTCGACACGGCTTGCCAGATTCAGGTTGATGCCATTGCCGGCGATAAAGCGGAGCTGCAAATGATCAGCGAGGAGACTGCCAACAAGGGTAATCAGCAGTTCCAGGACGAGGGCACTACAGAGATCAATCTGTGCTGGAATGCCCTCCTGCGCATGTTGGACAGAAAAGGCATTGCGTACCGCGCCTGAGATCGGCGTCTCGATTAGGCGGAGGATTAGCTAAGTGGCGAACACTGAAACTGCTCTCATCGTTGGTGTCGGCGCCAGCCGTGGTCTGGGCGCAGCTTCTGCGCGACGCTTCGCGCGAGAAGGGTTGCATGTAGTAGTGGCCGGACGAACTGCAGAGAAAGTCGAGCGCGTGGCTGAGGAAATCCGTGCCTCCGGCGGTTCGGCGCAGGCAGTGGCGGGTGATGCAGCGAAAGAAGAGAACGCCATCCGCTTTGTCGAAACGGCGGAAGCCGAAGGTCCTCTGGTATTGGTGCTACAGAATTCCGGGAGCAATCGTCGCGATCCCTTCCTTGAGTTGACGACAGCTGACTTCGAGCAGATCTGGCGTGAGCATTGTCTGGCCGGTTTTCTCACCGGCCGAGAAAGCGCGCGAAGAATGGTGCCGCGCGGCCGCGGCACGATCCTGTTTACCGGTGCGTCGGGTTCGCTGCGCGGCAGCGCGTATTACGCGGCGTTCGCGGCTGCCAAGGCCGGACTGCGCGCGGTGGCGCAAAGCATGGCGCGTGAATTCGGTCCAAAAGGCATTCACGTCGCTCATTCGATCATCGATGGCGGAATCTCCGGTGATCGTTTCCTGTCGCGCTTCCCTGATGCGGAGAAAGAACGCGGCGCTGACAGTCTGCTGTCGATCGATGCCATTGCCGAGGCTTACTGGCAATTGCATATTCAGGATCGCAGTGCCTGGACGTTGGAGCAAGACTTCCGGCCATGGGTAGAGAAGTTCTGATTCGTTACTTGAACAACTCGCTGTCGACCGGCGCGACTCATCAGAATAGCCGGCAGCGCGAAAGAATCATTCGGGAGGATAGAGTCTGATGTCAAAACCGGTTTGTCTGATTGTCGGTGTTGGTCCTGGCACCGGCGCGGAATGCGCGCGGCGTTTTTCACGAGGCGGTTATGCCATTGCGATGTTTGCGCGTAATCGGGAGCGGCTGGATGAGCTGGAGTCGGAACTTGGCGACGCCAAAGGTTATGTCTGCGATGTGTCGGATCTCGAGCAATTGGTCGATACCGTGCACAAAGTCCAGTCGGAAATGGGTGCGCCGGAAGTTCTGATTCACAACGCAGTATCTGGTGTTCTCGAGGGTGGTGGTGCCAGTACATTTCTGGAAAGCGATCCGCAGCGCCTGGAGCGCAATTTCCGTGTCAATACGACTTCCTTGCTCTACCTGGCCCGCGAAGTCGCGCCGGCGATGATCGAAGCAGGCCGCGGGGCAATTCTGGTGACCGGCAACACCTCGGCGACGCGCGGCAGGGCTCGGTTCGCCTACTTTGCTCCAACCAAGGCGGCGCAGCGGATTCTGGCGCAGTCGATGGCGCGCGATCTCGGACCCAAGGGGGTGCACGTCGCCTATATCCTTATTGATGCGGCGATTGACACGCCGAGGACGCGGCCGATCTTTGCCGCAGACAAACCCGACGACTTCTTCTGCAAACCGACCGCGATCGCTGACGAAATGTTCCACGTCGCGCATCAGGATCGCTCGGCCTGGTCATTCGATGTCGAGATCAGACCGTTTGGCGAGACCTGGTAACGCGACCCCACGAAGTCCAGAAGTCATCGGCAACAGATTCTGTCTTCTCACTTGCAATACAACATTACCGACCTAACAGGAATAACTCATGGCTGACGAAGTTATCGTAGAAGTTCACGATGGGATTCAGGTCATCCGCATCAATCGACCAGACAAGAAGAATGCGCTCAAACGCGATATGTATGACCGCATGGCCGCCGCGTTGATCGCCGGTGACGCTTCCGACGACGTAGCAGCGCACGTGTTTCTTGGTGTCAACGGCGTATTCACCGCCGGCAACGACATCAGCGACTTTGCCAATCAAGGTGGTGCGCCGCGCGGCAATAACCATAGAGACGATAAGCAAAGAGACGATAAACACGGCGCACCCGGATTTATACGGCTGCTGCCGATGGTCAGTAAACCGATGATCGCTGCGGTTGACGGGCTTGCTGTGGGCATCGGGACGACGATGTTATTTCATTGCGATCTGGTTTTCGCCAGCGCGGGCGCGAGCTTGCGTACACCGTTCGTCGATCTCGGACTGGTGCCGGAAGCAGGGTCGAGTATGCTGGCGCCGATGCGCATGGGACAGCAGCGTGCATTCGAGTTGTTGTGCTTGGGCGAACCTTTCGATGGCCAGCGTGCTTATGAAGCGGGTCTCGTCAACCGCGTCGTGGCTTCCGAAGAATTGGAGGCCACCGCCATGAAAGCGGCGGCACGGCTAGCAATGAAACCGCCGGGCGCGCTTGCCGCTTCGCGCCGACTGATGCGCGGCGACCCTGCGGCGCTTCTCGCGCAGATTGAGAATGAAACCGAGATCTTTGCCGAACGTCTCGCCTCGGACGAGGCAAAGGAAGCGTTCAGCGCTTTTCTGGAAAAGCGCAAACCCGATTTTTCGCAATTTCGCAGGCAGACGTGAGCGGGGCACCAAGCTCTCAAGCCGCTGACGACCGCATTGGCGCCACATTGAACACGTAACATATGTCGGACACTCCGATTTGGCGCCCATCAACGGAACGCATCGAACGCGCTGGAATTACTCGTTACCTGCGCTGGCTGCGCGACACTAGGGGACTCGAATTTTCCGATTACGAATCATTGTGGCGCTGGTCGATCGACAACATTGAGGATTTCTGGGAATCGGTCTGGCAGTTTGGCGGCGTGCGCGCGCATCAGCCTTATCGCAAGGTGCTCGACAAGCGCGTCATGCCTGGTGCGAAATGGTTCGACGGTGCGACGCTCAACTATGCCGAGCATGCGCTGGCGGCTGCGGCACGCCTCGATGCGCACACTAGACCGGCGCTGATATTTTGCTCGGAGGCTTGCGACCGAACAGAAATCTCCTGGGCACAACTCGCAGAGAAAGTCGGCGCGCTGACCGCCACTCTCGGTGAGCTCGGCCTGCAGGCCGGCGACCGCGTCGTTTCCTACATGCCGAATATTCCCGAGAGCATCATGGCCATGCTGGCAGGTGCCAGCCGTGGCGCGATCTGGTCGAGTTGTTCACCCGATATGGGACCGGCAAGTGTGCTCGATCGCTTTAGGCAGATTGCACCGCGGGTGCTGTTTGCTGTTGACGGTTACCGTTACGGCGGAAAGGATTTCGACCGTCGCGACACGGTGCGCGAGCTCATCGCTTCCTTGCCATCGATCGAAGCAGTGGTCTTCGTCAATTATCTAGATGCCGGCGCCGAACTGCAATTGGAGAATATTGACGGACGTGACGTCAAGGTGGTGCGCATTTCAGAAGCGCTGGCGCGCAGTGCTGAGCCCGAGTTTCTGCCGGTACCGTTCGACCATCCGCTATGGGTTGTCTACTCGTCTGGAACGACAGGGATGCCGAAACCGATTGTGCATGGTCATGGCGGCACCATCATCGAGAACCTCAAGGGGCTGAGCCTGCATCTGGATATCGATGATGACGACCGTTTCTTCTGGTTCTCCTCGACCAGTTGGATCATGTGGAACCTGCTGGTCTCGAGCCTGTTGAGCGGCTGCACGGTCATCCAGTTCGACGGCAATCCGGGGCATCCGGACGTTAGTACATTGTGGAAACTGGCGCAGGATGAAGGCATCAGTTTCTTCGGCACCAGTCCCGCGTTTATAGGGCTTTGCCGGAAGAGCAGTTATGAACCGGCTGCCAATTACGATCTGTCTTCTATTCGCACGGTGGGCTCCACTGGCTCGCCCTTGACGGCGGACGCGTACGAATGGGTTTACCGGCACGTCAATTCGGACATCATGCTCGCCTCGATTGCCGGGGGTACCGACCCGGCGACCGCGTTCCTGGCATGTTGCCCGACGCTACCGGTGTATGCCGGCGAGATGCAATGCCGCGGTTTGGGCGTGGCTACCTACGCGTTCAACGATGCGGGCCAACCAGTCTATGACGAGGTTGGTGAACTCGTCTGCGCGCAACCGATACCATCGATGCCGCTGTATTTCTGGGGCGACTATGATGGCAAGCGTTACTTTGAGAGCTACTTTGAAACGTGGCCCAACGTGTGGAAGCACGGCGACTGGCTGAAGCTGATTCCACGCAAGGAGTCGGTGACGGGCGTGATTTATGGTCGATCTGACTCGACCATCAACCGTCATGGCATCCGCATGGGCACCAGTGAAATCTACCGAGTGGTCGAGGCTTTCCCGGAAGTGATGGATTCGCTGGTGGTCGACCTCGAATTCCTCGGTCGCAAATCATTCATGGTTTTGTTCATTGTCCTTGCTGGTGGTGGCGACAGCGTGTCGTCCGAACTGTGCGACCGATTGCGTTCGACCATTCGCACGCAACTGTCGGGACGCTACGTG
The DNA here is from genome assembly GCA_020354125.1 of Betaproteobacteria bacterium. Lineage (GTDB taxonomy): Bacteria > Pseudomonadota > Gammaproteobacteria > Burkholderiales > Eutrophovitaceae > SG8-40. Next base: position 3,527,439 of record CP070643.1, read on the forward strand.
CCCGACGACGTTGTGGCGATTCCCGATGTGCCGAGAACGATCTCCGGCAAAAAACTGGAAGTGCCGATAAAAAAGATCCTGCTCGGCATGCCGGTCGAAACTTCAGTCAACCGCGATTCGATGTCAAACCCTGAATCGATCGACTGGTTCGTACGTTATGCCTCGCAACGCGTATCGAATAGCTGACGTCGTCTGCCACTGTTTGTCGGCAGCCTTTGCGGTGGGTCTTCAGTGTGGCAGGTAATGGCGAAGTAACTTCCATCGAGTGTGCACAACGCCGTTGTCGACCAACGTCGCGACTTCCTCTTCCGTGTAACCAGCGTCGCGCAATACCGAAACTGAGTGCTCGCCGGGTGACGGTGCCGGGTGCAAGGGGGTCAGGGCCGAAAGTTCTGGTCGAATCCAGGTCGCTAGCGGGATTGTCGTCGGGTAACCGGAGGGGTGTGGCCCAAGTCGCAAACGAAACGAGTTTGCCGGAACGCTGTCGCTGCCTTTGGCCGCGCATTCGATCGTGTATCTGTCACGCAGCTGTGCCAGCGTTTGTACGGCGATTGCGGCTGCGCCCGGTAGCGCTGCGAGTTTTTCTCTGAGGCTGGCGAGTGGTAGATCACGTAGTTTGTCAGCGATCGCCGCAGGACTGACCGAACCGGTGCTCACCGTTTCAGCACCGACCGCGCTTGCCAGTTTGGCGCCGTCACCGGCACGGCAACCAACGAATGCCCAACCGTCGGCGAGTTGGTAAAGGTGTTGTTCACAACCGTCGCCACGTGCCGCCTGTCCCGAAGGAATTATTTGCTCCGATTCGGCGTGGCGTGTCATGAACGGGAACTGCACCAGTTGCGCGCCCATGGCGAGAGATGTGCGCACGTAACTGCCGCCATGTCCTTGCTCTCTGGCGAACAGCGCCTGCGCAATGCCCAGCGCCGCCGAGTACCCGGTGATGTAATCGACGCAGGACGCGATCGCGTGGAGGATCGGTTTATCCGGCCGTCCGTAACGCGTCATGATGCCGGTGGCAGCCTGCAACACCGGGTCGAACGCCGGGTCGTCTTTGAACGGCCCACCTTCGCTGCCGCCCCAGGCGCTGATCTGGCAGGAGATGATGTCCGGATTGATGGCGGCGAGTTGATCGTGGGCAATGCCCAGTGAGCGCGCCGAATGATCAAGGAAGTTATGCAGCACGACATCACTGTCCTTGACCAGGCGCGCCATGACTTCGCGGCCCGCTTCGGTTTTCAGGTCCAGCACCACGGCGCGCTTGCCTTGATTAACATCAACGCCAAACCACATTGTAATGCGCGGACCTGCCTGCGGTGCCGGCGAATCGATACGCACGACATCGGCGCCGTGCTCGGCAAGCGTACGCCCGGCTGCAGGACCGGCTATGATGTTTGACAGATCCAGAACGCGCACGCCCGCAAGCAATCCACCCGACGCCGAGTCACCGGCGGAGGCCGGCGCCAGTGGTGACTGCTGCCAGTCCGCGCCAGTGACTTTCTGACGTGGCCGCAGCTGCGGCGAGCGTACGGCGGCACCCGCAATAGAGACGAAGCGCCCGGGCATACGCACCGTTCCGAGTTTCGGGTCTTCGATGTCGGCCACCACGCCTGCTTCGAGCAATTTCGCATCGGCCAGCCATTCCGAATCGGTTTGTACGACTGTAACCGGCACGTTCGCATCGCGCAGTATTTGTTCCCACTCCTTGCCCGGCCGTGTCTTGATACTGTCGGAGATCATCGTCAGCAGGCGCTGGCGGTTATGCTGCGTGAGATCACCGGCATTGTTCAGGTTGTTGCCGTCACGATTTTCGCTATAGGGATTGTCGGCAACCATCCCCTCGGCGATAGCGCGGTCGTATACGCCAACCGTTTGAAGAAACGCGCGCGTCTGATAGACGTGGTCCATCGCACAAACGAACAGAATGCGCCCGTCGGCGCATTCGTAAAAATTCAGTCCCGGCATGGCGCGGCTTTTCAGAAAGTCGACGATGCGGGCAACGTGCTCGTCGGTCAGATGTTCGCGCAGCTCACGCAGGATCGGAAACACCGTATGCATCATGGTGTGGTCGACCGATGGGAAGTTGTAGCGCTGAGGCTGTCCGTCGATTTTCGCAATCAGTAGTGCCATCGCCGATAACACTGCATCTGCCAGCGGCACCACGGCGCGTTGCCCCTGACCGCTGCGCTCCCTGTGATACAGCCCCATCGATGCCGTTACGGCGCCGAGAACGCCGCCATAAGCAGAGGCCATCGGGATTGCCGTATACACCGGGTCGCCGCCGATCAGCGGCCCGAGCGGACTGATGTCGGTATAGATTCCGACCGCAGCATCGACGACGCCTTCCCATGCCGGCATCGTGTGGTTGTCGTCACCTTCGGCGAATCCCGGTAACGATACGTAGACGATGCGCTCACGATTATCGAGGCTTGCATAGTCGAGTTGCAGCCTGGCCGCAGTGCCGGCGCGCATGTTCTCGAATACGACGTCACTGCCGGCTACCAGCTCGTGTGCCATTTTGCTTGCGGCACTGTCATTCAGATCGATTTCCAGCAGCCGCTTGCCGCGATCGAGCAGTGGGTCGCATGGGTGCACTGCGCGCCCGGGGCGGACGAATTCCACGACGTCTGCACCCTGGTCGGCCAGCAACATCGCCGCGACACGCCCAGCCCAGCTGCTTCCGATGTTGACGACGCGGACACCTGAAAGTGGTACGGACGCTGATTTGTTATTACTTGCCATTTGATTTGACCTTCATGTACTGAGCGGAAGCCAGGCAAAATCGACCCCCTGCCAAGCCCCTTTGCTGTCGGATCGATGTGCCGGGCTTTGTATCATGCTTCTATGCTCAATTGTAGTGCCATCCAGGCAAGGGGCCGATACGGTAAGCTCTCCTGACAGACCACACGAGGCGATCATGAACATAGATACCGGAACACAAGCGTTGTTGTGCAGCGTCGAAGACGGCGTGGCGACCATCACGTTGAATCGTCCTGAGGCGCGTAACGCCCTGGGCGAAGAACTTACACCCGCCCTGCGTAGAATGATCAAACAAGCGGGTGACGACACCGAAGTCGGGGCAGTGTTGATCACCGGAGCGGGTACTGCATTCTGCGCCGGCGGCGACGTAAAAAGCATGAACAAAAGCGGCGGAGCCTTGCAGAAGAACGAATCGGGCCAGGCGCAGGCCACGCGCGAGGAAAGAATCGCCGATCTTCAGCGGCGCCAGCGTGCGCTGACCGGCGCTTTGGTCGGTTTGCGCAAGCCGACCGTAGCTGCGCTGCCTGGCCCCGCCGCAGGGGCTGGTCTGTCGATTGCACTAGCCTGTGACATTCGCATCGCTGCCGAGTCGGCGTTTGTTTCGACCGCCTATGCGCGCATCGGCTTGAGCGGTGACTACGGTATCGCCTGGTTGCTCACTCGCGCGGTTGGCAATGCGCGCGCACGCGAACTGCTGTTCTTGCCGGAACGCATCGATGCCGCTCGATGTGAACGTATTGGACTGATCAACTATGTCGTGCCCGATGACGAACTTCGTCAGGCGGCGTTTGACCTCGCCGCGAGACTTGCAAGTGGTCCGCGGGTCGCTTTGCGCAACATGAAGGACAATCTCGACGATGCCGTTGCAAGCGATTTTCTTAGCGCGCTCGATGGCGAAGCCGTGCGCATGGTTGGAAGCGCCCAAACCGGCGACCATCGCGAAGCGGTGCGTGCTTTTGTAGAGAAGCGCCCGCCGCATTTTAAAGATCGATTAGAACCGGTGACAGATTAGGATCGTTGCTAGCCATTTGACTGGAAAGTCCGTGGCTTTTTACGCCTGGAAATGCACGGTGGGTACCTCGGCGCTGCTGTTGTTGGTGCTACAAGTGCTGGTCGCGCAGACTGTGTTGGCTGAAGATTCATTTGATATCAGCGGCAAGGCTGTAGTGTTCTTTGGACCGGCCCAGGAGGAGTACGACGCCTTAAGCGAGCAGGAGCAGGAAGACATGAACGAGATCCTCTCCGATTTCTATTTCTATCAGAACAATGTCGTACCTTTCCTCGAAGCCAACGGAATTAAAGATTTCCACACTGCCAATCCGGTGATTCGGGTCGTCCTGTCGGAGGACGAGAGCCGAATATTCCGGCGCGGACAGTTCGAACACGATGTTGGACTGATCATGATTGATGGTGAGCGCGAACCAGTGGTCTCACTTGGCGTGTCCACCGACGTTGAGTGGATACCAATGTTCAAGTCGTATTTCAGTATCGAGTAGACAGGCCTTATTGACGCATTGAAGAGCAAGGAACAACACCAATGAACTGGGACGATTTTATCGAACGGGTTAATGCTGACCCGGTAATTGCGCAACGTGGCGCTGATTCAAGTTTTCAAGTGCTGCTCGGCATCGGTGAACGGGAGCGCTTGATTACGGTGTACGCGGGCAACGTCGTCAGCGTGAAAGATGGCCCGTTCGTCATGCCGCAATGCGACTTTGCTCTCATCGGCAGTGCCGAAGCCTGGACGCGATTTTGTGCTCCGCATCCGGCTCCTGGTGAGCAGGATATCTTTGCCTACTTTCGGAGCAAGGAAATCCTGCTCACTGGCGATACCCGCAAGTTCTATGCGCACCTGATGTTCCTCAAACTGATGTTGCTGCATTTACGGAGTCAGGCGTGAACGCGATATTGGAACCTGTTACCGGGCATTATGTTCAACTTGAACATGGGGGCCGCACTTGCCGGGTCTATTTCGAGGAGGCAGGGCAGGGTATTCCGCTGCTCTGCCTGCACACGGCAGGCGCCGACACACGACAGTTCCGTGGGTTGCTCAATGCGCCGGCGATTACCGACCAATTTCGTGTTATCGCTTTTGACTTGCCGTGGCATGGGAAAAGTTCGCCACCGGCGGGTTGGCAGAGTGAGAACTGGCGTCTGACCAGTGCAAGTTACTGCGCACTGATTCTGTCTTTCATGCGGGCGCTCGAGTTGCACAAACCGATTGTCATGGGGTGCTCAATTGGCGGCCGTGTTTGTCTCAATCTGGCGCTCGATCACGCAACACAGTTCCGTGCCATTATTGGCTTGCAATCGGCGGCCAGTACGCCGCGTTACTATGATCCGGCGTGGCTGACGCATCCCGAGGTCAACGGCCCGGTTGCGGGGGCGGCCACGGTCATGGGCTTGATGTGCCCGGACAGTCCCGAATCAGAGCGATGGGAAACGCTTTGGCACTATATGCAGGGCGGTCCTGGTGTATTCGCTGGCGACTTGTACTTCTACCAAGTGGAAGGCGATTTCCGCCGGCGTGTAAAAGCCATCGATACGCGGATCACGCCGCTTTACCTGCTGACTGGAGAATACGATTATTCATGCAGCCCGCAGGACACACGGGATACAGCGGCACAGATTCCCGGTGCGCGTGTGCGCATCATGCCAGGGCTTGGCCACTTTCCGATGAGCGAGAATCCGCAAGCTTTCATCAACGAGTTGCTGCCGGTACTGAACGAAATCGCTGCGGCTGGCGAGAGCGACGAGCCAGCCTGAAATTAACAGATCGAAAGCGCAGGAGCGAAAGGCATCACAGTGGTCTACTACATCGTCAAGTTGTTGATAACAGTCTTACTGGTCGTGCTGGTATCGGAGGTGGCCAAGCGCAGCACATTGTATGGTGCGCTGCTCGCGTCGGTGCCGCTGGTTTCCGTGTTGGCGATGATCTGGCTCTACGTCGATACCAGGGACACGACAAGGGTGGCAGCACTGTCGGGAAGTATCTTCTGGTTGGTTCTGCCTTCACTCGCCTTGTTCATCGTCCTTCCCGTGCTGCTCAAGGCTGGTGTCAACTTCTACTTGAGCATGGCGATCGGCGTCGCCGCCACCGTCTTCTGTTATTGGCTGGCGATCACGTTTCTTCCGCAGTTCGGTATCAAGCTGTAACGGTGTGATGCAGAGCGGAAACGCTTGTGAGCTAACCGCGTAAATGCGATCGCGCCATGTGGCGGGTTAGCCCGCTTTCTGAACCCAGTCAGGGTCGGGCAGGTCGAGAAATGCTTGTCCGAGCGAGTCACCCCATCGGGTGCGGATGTGATGAAAGTAGGGGTTTTCGTCCTCGATGACCTGGTGGCTGCCGATGCGCAATTCGTCGGTGCGAATGACCACGACGTCGATCGGCGGACTCACCGTGAGGTTCGAACGAATGGTCGAGTCCATCGATATCAGGCCGCATTTCACGGCGCGTTCGAGGTGCGTCTTTCGATTAATGACGCGATCGATGATCGGCTTGCCGTATTTTGTTTCGCCAATCTGGAAGTAGCACGTATCGTCGCTGGCTTCGATGAAATTGCCAGCCGGGTAGATGTTAAAAAGCCGTGGCGCCTCGCCCTTGATCTGGCCGCCAAGAATCATCGAAGCGTTGAATTCAATCTTGAAATCCTCCAGTGCCTTGCCGTCGCGAGCATGGATTTCGCGCACAGCGTCACCGACGCAGCGTGCCGCATCAAGCATGGTGTCGACATTGAGAAGGTGTTTCTTGTCGTGCTCGCGCAGCTGTTCCCTGAGCAGGCCGAGGATCGACTGTGTGATCGACAGGTTACCCGCGACCATCAGCGCGATGGCACGTTCACCGGGTGTCTCGAAGATGGACATTTTGTGAAAGGTGGCGATGTTGTCCACACCAGCATTGGTGCGTGTATCGGAGAGCATTACGATCCCCGCATCGACCAGCATGCCGACACAGTAAGTCATAGGCCTGTTTCAGTGCTCAAGGATTGCGAGACTACCACGCCCACGGCATCGTGGCGCTCGAACTCAAGGTGCAATTTATGTCGAGGTGCAATTTATGTCGAGGTGCAATTTATGTCGAGGTGCGATATTTGTCGAGGCGCAGTTTATGTTGAGATGCGATATCTACTGTTGCTGTTGCCAGTCTCGCCGCTTGCGCTTGCTGCGTGGCCCGCGCGACCGCGAGACACTCACCGCTACGTGCAGCGCTTCATCGCCACCGCCGTGACGCACGCCCCTGACCGGGCCGGCGTCCAGATAGTCGCGACCCACCGCGAGGCGGCAGTGGCGTTCGCCGGCCGCCGTGCCATGCGTGATGTCAACGCTGAACCAGCCGCGTTCCTGTCCCAACCAGGCCTCGGCCCAAGCGTGACTTGCCGGGCTGGCCTCGCCGGTATGGAAGTAGCCGCTGACGTAGCGTGCCGGTAACGACAACAGGCGGCACACGGCGACAAACAGGTGGGCGTGATCCTGACATACGCCGCGACCTTGCGCCAGCGCCTGGGCCGCATCGTGCTCGACTGTTGTCGAGCCCTGTTCCCAGATGACCGCTTCGCGTATTGCCTGACCGAGTTCGAGTAGCGCTTGTGGATTGGCAATACTCTGCGGCGTCCAGCTCGATGCAAACTTGGTGATGGCCTGGTCCGGTGCGCTCAGGTCCGTGGTTGCCAAATAGGCGAGCGGCGAGAGGCCACCGTCCTCGGTGGCAACCCAGCCGTTGGCGTCACGCGTCTCGATGACACCGTCGGCAAGGACATGGATTTCGTCCAACGGTTCGTCGACGGTAATCAAGTGGGTGATGTTGCCGAATGCGTCGACTTGCTCGAGTTGGCGGCCGGGTGACTTCAGGTTCCAGCGAATGGTGCGCTGGCCGGCGTCGATACGCGGGGTGAGCCTGGCAACCTGCACGGAGCGATCCAGCCGGTGAGTGTAGCGATAGATTGTCTCGTGTTGAATGAACAGCAGCATGTGTCAGTTGAAATCGGTTCAGTTGAAATCGGTTCGATTGAAATCGGTTCGATTGAAATCGGTTCGGTTGAAATCGGTTCGGTTGAAATCGGTTCGGTTGAAAATGGCTCGATCGAAAATTGCTTACTCAGGCAGTCACGGACACAAGAAAGTCCTGGGCAATGCGGCGACCCAAGCCATTGATACGGTCAAGAAAGTCGCGCAGGAAAGCATGTAGTCCATCCTCCAGAATCAGATCGATTCTCGTGTAGTGCATCGACGCATGCAGTTCGCCAACCTGACGAAGCGTCTCTCCCGATTGGTCGTTGGCCACCGCCTGCAGATGCTGCACCAGGCCTTCGGCACAGCGATGCAACGAGCGTGGCATGTCGGCGCGCAAGATCATCAGTTCGGCAATGCGTGCCGGCGTAATACGGTCGCGGTAGACCTTACGGTAGATCTCGTAGGCCGATACTGATTCGAGTAGTGCCCGATACCGGTAGTAATCTGCCTCGTTACTTGACGTCACCCCATCAGGCGCAAGCATTCTGAACTGGACATCAAGGATGCGTGCCGTGTTGTCGGCGCGCTCGAGGAACGTTCCGATGCGTTTAAAGTCGAATCCTTCGTCACGCATCATGGTCCCGATGGTCGCGCCCCTTGAAAGATGCGAACGCAGCTTGACCCATTCGAAGAAACCGGTCAAAGCATCACCTTGCAAATGGTCGAAGCTACGCAGCTTGAGTTCGAGCCAGGTCGAATTGATGATCTCCCACTGGTCGAATGTCAGTGTCCCGCGCACGGCGCGCGCGTTCTCCCGTGCCATGTTCAGGTTGCTGACGATGCTGGCCGGATTGTCCTCGTCAAAGGCGAGAAAGCGGATCACCTGATCGGCAGATATCTCACCATACCTTTCTCGATAGGTGTCGAGCTGACCGACCATCGATAGAGTTGCTTCCCAGGAGCGGTCGAGTTCGCCGACCTCGCGCGGCAGCAATGCCCAATGGGTATCGACCTGCAGCATGCGCGCCAGATTCTCGGCGCGTTCCGTGTAACGTGACATCCAGTAAAGGTGATCAGCAGTGCGGCTCAGCATCACGTTGTCCCGGCCATCACGTCTCCAGCACCCAGGTGTCTTTGGTGCCGCCGCCTTGCGATGAGTTGACCACCAGTGAACCTTCACGTAGTGCGACGCGCGTCAGTCCGCCAGGCACGATGTGCACATCGCTGCCGGACAGAACGAACGGCCGCAGATCGACATGGCGCGGTGCGATGCCTTCATCGACGAATGTCGGGCAGGTTGACAGTGCCAGCGTCGGCTGCGCGATGTATCGGCCGGGATTCGCCTTAATCTGCTCGCGAAAGCGCTCGAGCTGCTCCTTGCTGGCCTTCGGCCCGATCAGCATGCCGTAACCACCGGCGCCGTGAACCTCTTTGACGACCAGTTCGCTCAGATGCTCGAGTGTGTACGCCAGGTCGTCCGGGTTGCGCAGAATGCGGGTTGGAACATTATTGAGGATCGGCTCCTCATCGAGATAGAAGCGGATCATTTCCGGCACGTAGGGGTAGATCGATTTGTCGTCAGCGACACCGGTGCCAATAGCATTGGCGATGGTGACGTGGCCGGCGCGATATGCGGCGAGCAGGCCCGGCACGCCGAGGGCTGAATCCTGACGAAACGCCAGTGGATCGAGAAAATCGTCGTCGATACGGCGGTAGATCACATGCACCGGTTGCGGGCCACGCGTGGTCAGCATGAACACGAAGCCGTCACGTACCATCAGGTCCTTGCCCTCAACCAGTTCGATGCCCATTTGCTGAGCGAGAAAAGCATGCTCGAAATAGGCACTGTTGTAGGCGCCGGGGGTGAGCAGCACGACGGTCGGCTCAAGGACTTCGGCGGGTGCAACACTGCGCAAATTATCGAGCAGGATGTCGGGATAATGCTCGATCGGCTCAACGGCGTAGCGCGCGAATAACTCGGGAAACAGGCGCATCATGACGTTGCGATCTTCCAGCATGTAAGACACACCGGAAGGCACGCGCAGATTGTCCTCGAGCACAAAGAACTCGCCTTCGTCGGCGCGCACCACGTCAACTCCGGCTATGTGGGCGTAAACGTCACCGGGTACCTCGATGTCCTGCATCTCGGGTCGGTACTGCACGTTGCACAGCACGTGCTCGGCGGGAATACGGCCGGCCTTGAGGATTTCCTGCTCATGATAGATGTCGCTCAGAAACGAGTTAAGCGCATTCACGCGTTGCGTAAGACCGCGCGAAAGTCGGCGCCATTCCACCGCGGTAATGATGCGCGGCACGATATCGAACGGGATGAGGCGCTCGGCACCGGCGTTTTCTCCGTATACGGCAAAGGTAATACCCATCCGCCGGAACAGCGTGTCCGCGTCATCGCGTTTTTGCGTGAGACGCTCGTTCGGCATCTCGCTTAGCCAGTCCTGCAGTTGGCGGTAGTGCTGCCTGGTCTGGCCGCGCCCATCCTGCATCTCGTTGTAGGCAACGTTGGGGGGTGTGGCGGCGGCTGTGTTGCTTTGCATCATCGGAATAATATTCCAAACTGCTCACCCGGAGAAGCGGCTCGCCAGCTGCTAGCAACTGTTGCAGTTTAATTTGAAAGCGCGTTGCCGTTGGCCTGCTGCCTCGGTCGCTTCGACCGGGATGCCTCTTGTACCACGCATGCGCGGTAGAATCGTGTCTTTCCTCGGGACACCTCCCGCGGTCAGCGAAATGCACATAACGAACAAGGAGAAAGCATGGCCGCTCGCCTGATGACTTTTCTGCTGGCACTGGTCGCCTGCAGTCAGTTGCTGACGGGCTGTGATTGGTCGAAGCCGGAGCCGGCGGCGCCACCACCGCTGCCGGTAGGCGTGGTCAATGCGGAACGCCGTGACGTGCCTTTGTCTGTCGAGTTGGTGGGTACGACGCGCGGTGCACAGGACGTACCGATTCGCGCGCGCGTCGAGGGATTTCTCGAGACGATGAATTTTCGCGAGGGCGGATTCGTCAACAAGGGTGATTTGCTCTACACCATCGATCCGCAACCGTTTCAGGCCAAACTGGTCGAAGCGCAGAGCAGGCTGGCGACGGCTAAAACCAATTTGGTCAAGGCGCAAAGTGATCTGGCCCGCATCAAACCACTTGCCGAGATCGATGCAGTGAGCCAGCAGGACCTCGATAGTTCAGTGGCGCAGGAAGCTGCGGCACGATCGTCGGTTCAGGCTGCTGAAGCAGCAGTGGAGCTTGCCCGTATCGAACTCAGCTACACGAAGCTCAGGGCACCGATAGATGGCATGATCGGTTTGTCCAAAGCCAAGCCGGGCGAGTTCGTTGGCCGCGATCCGAATCCGGTTGTTCTGAATACGCTGTCTGACATCGACCCGATCCGGGTGCGCTTTTCCATTTCCGAGCGTGAGTACCTGTTCCTTGCCCGCAACTATATTCAGGGTTCGGGCCTGGACCGCAAGGATGTGGAAGCCCGCGACGAAATAGGACTGGTTCTGCTTCTTGCCGACGGCAGCGAGCATGAGCACAAAGGCCGCGTCGTCGCCTCGGCCCAGGCGATCGATCCGGAAACGGGAACCTACGCTGTAGAGGCGGCATTTCCGAATCCAAAGGGTCTTCTCCTGCCCGGCCAGTTTGCCCGCGTGCGCGCGCCATATAGCACACTGCGCGGAGCGGTCGTGGTGCCACGGCGCGCCGTGTCGGAGATCCAGGGGCTTTACCGCGTATACGTCGTTGGTAGCGACAACAAAATAGAGGTGCGCGACGTCCAGCCGGGTCCAATAACCGACAACATGATTGTCATTGAAGCCGGCCTCGGCGGAAGTGAAACAGTTGTCGTTGAAGGTCTGCAGAAAGTGCGCTCGGGGATGGTCGTCGCTCCATCGCCGGTAAAACCTGCAGCGAAACCGGCAGCTGAGCCGACAGCATAGAGCTCAATGGCAGAGTTTTTTGTTCGTCGGCCAATCGTTGCGATGGTCATCGCAATCATCATCGTGCTCGTCGGCTTAACGTCAATGGGCAGACTGCCCGTCGCGCAATACCCGGAGATTAACCCGCCGGAAGTGCAGGTTAGCGCGACCTATACCGGCGCGAATGCGGAAGTGGTCGAGCAGTCTGTTGCGACGCCGTTGGAGCAGAAAGTCAACGGCGTCGAGAACATGCTGTACATGAAGTCGGTCAATGCAAACGACGGCACGATGAGACTGACGATTTCCTTCGAAGTCGGTTCAGATCTCGATATGTCGAACGTGCTGACCCAGAATCGCGTTTCCGAGGCGCAAGCCAGCATTCCCGAGGATGTCAAACGTCTTGGCATTACCGTTAAGAAGCAGCTGGCGTTTCCGTTGATGCTGGTCTCCGTGTACTCGCCTAACGGCAGCTATGACCAGAACTTTCTCAGCAACTACCTGACGATCAACGTACTCGATGAGATCGCGAGGATTCGCGGTGTCGGCCAGGTGAATGTGTTGGGCGGCAGCGAGTACGCCATGCGTGTGTGGATCAAGCCAGATCAGTTGGCCAAGCTGGGGCTGACCGTTCCAGATATCACCCGGGCTATTCAAGAGCAAAACGTCATTACGCCGGCCGGGCAGATTGGCGGTCCGCCTGCGCTTCCCGGCACGGAATTCACCTACACTGTTCGTACCAAAGGCCGCTTGTCCACGGCCGACGAGTTTGGCGAGGTCATCGTCCGCTCCAACCCCGACGGTTCTCAGGTACGCGTTGCGGATGTTGCCCGCGTCGAACTGGGCACGCAGACGTATAACGCGGTGACCCGTTTGAATAGCGGGCCGAGTTCTATTCTGGCGATATATCAGTTGCCGGGTGCCAACGGCATTGAGGTCGCCGAGCAAGTGAAAGCCGCGATGTTGCGCATGGCGCAGGACTTCCCCGACGATCTCGATTATCTGGTGTCGCTTGACACCACCTTGGCAATCGAAGAGGGGATCCGCGAGATTATCGTGACACTGTTCCAGGCGGTGGCACTGGTCATTCTCGTCGTGTTCATATTTCTGCAGAACGTGCGTGCGACATTGATCCCGTCGTTGGCAGTTCCGGTCTCATTGATCGGGACTTTCATAGTGTTTCCGTTTCTCGGTTTTTCCATCAATACGCTGTCGTTACTTGGCCTGGTGTTGGCGATCGGTATCGTCGTCGACGATGCCATCGTGGTCGTCGAAGCCGTTACCGCCAAGATGGAACAGGGTATGGCGTCAAAGGAAGCGACCATCGCCGCCATGAAGGAGGTGACCGGCCCGATCATCGCCACTTCGCTGTCGCTGATCGCGGTCTTTGTACCGGTCGCAGCAATGGGCGGCATCACCGGACGCCTTTACCAGCAATTCGCCATCACCATCGCGATCTCGGTTGCGATCTCTTCACTGAATGCCTTGACGCTTAGTCCGGCGTTGAGTGCCATGCTGTTGAAGCCGCCATCGCAGCAGAAAGCGAGCTGGTTGAAACCGTTCTACGATCGGTTCAACGCGTTGTTTCGTGTCGGAACGGAACGCTACGTCGGCGTAACCACGTTTCTGACCAGAAAAACGCTGTTGAGTCTCGCCATTCTTGGCATGGTGACGGCGCTGATGACGGGCCTGTTTGGCCTTGTACCCGGCGGCTTCGTTCCAGAAGAAGATCAGGGTTACTTTCTGATCAATGTTCAGTTACCCGATGCCTCTTCGCTGGAACGTACCGACCAGGTCAGCGCAAAAGTCGAGTCCATTCTGGAAGGGATGCAGGGGATTGACTCGGTGACTGCGGTTGCGGGATACAGTCTCCTTACATCATCGCTGTCACCGAATAACGCTTTCTTCTTTGTGTCGTTGCAACCATGGGCGGAAAGAGGTGCGCCGGAGTTGCATGTCAAGGCGATCATAGAGGAACTGAACAAGAAACTGGCTTTCGGCATTCCTGAAGCGATCGCATTTGCCTTCGGGCCACCGGCGATCCCGGGCCTTGGCACCGGTTCCGGATTCAGCATGATGTTGCAGGATCGTGGCGGTAACAGTCCATCCTATCTGGGCGAACAAGCAGTGCGTTTCATTGAGCAAGCGAGTGAACGTCCGGAAATCGGCGGCATGATCACGACTTATCGCGCCAACGTTCCGCAGATCTTTGCCGACATAAATCAGAACCAGGTGTTGAAGCTCGGTGTCTCGCCGGCTGACGTGAACACCACGCTTGGTTCGTTCCTCGGCGGCGCTTACGTAAACGACTTCAATCGATTTGGCCGGTTGTTCAAGGTCTATGTGCAGGCCGAGCCGGAGTACCGGGCCAAAGCCTCGGACGTACGCTATTTCTACGTCCGGGACAAGCAGGGTGAGATGGTTCCACTGAGTTCGCTGGTCGGTGTATCAGCAACGCAAGGTCCGGAATACACCAACCGGTTCAATCTTTTCAGGGCGGCAGAGATTACCGGGTCTCCGGCTCCGGGATACAGTTCTGACCAGGCGCTCGACGCGCTTGAAGAGGTTGCCGGGCAGGTGTTGCCGACGGACATGTCCTACGCGTGGAACGCGATGAGCTATCAGGAGCGTGCCGCGGCGGGTGCCGGTGGCCAGGTCTTCGTGCTTGCGCTCATTTTCGTGTTTCTGATTCTGGCGGCCCAGTACGAGAGTTGGTCCACGCCATTTAGTGTTCTACTCGGTACGCCGATCGCAGTATTCGGTGCCATGCTGGGACTATGGTTCGCAGGTCTGTTTCTTCCTGGCTACGAGAACAATGTGTTTGCGCAGATTGGTTTGGTCATGCTGATTGGTATGGCCGCCAAGAACGCGATTCTCATTGTCGAATTTGCCAAACTGAAAGCCGAGGAAGGCATGAGTGCGGTGGAAGCCGCGATTTCGGCAGCCCGCGACCGGTTCAGACCGATATTGATGACCGCGTTCTCGTTTATTCTGGGCGTCATACCGCTGTTGATTGCCAGCGGCGCCGGCGCCGAAGCGCGTAAGGTAATGGGCATGACGGTGTTTGCCGGAATGGCGGCGGCGACCGTCATAGGTGTTCTTCTGGTACCCGCGTTATTTGTTTTCGTAGAGAAGATCAGTGGCCGCAGCAAGTCATCCAAACCGGCGGACAAGGCGGTATAGATGATCCAGTCCCGTAGTCTGATTCTGTTTGTCGCGTCGCTTTCCGGTTGCATGCTTGGACCGGATTATCAGCGTCCGGAAATCGAAACGCCGGAGCAGTTTCAGCAGCGTGTCTCCGAAGGCGCCTCGATTGCCAATCTAAAGTGGTGGGAACTGTTTCGCGACCAGGAGCTTCAGCGCCTGATTGTGGTTGCGTTGGAGCAGAACAAGGATCTGGCAATTGCCACTGCCCGGGTCGAAGAAACGCGTGCCAGACTGGGTTTCGTGCGGGCTGATCAGTTTCCGCGGGTAGACGGGGTCCTGGACATCAACCGCGGTAACACGGCAGAGCAGTTCATACCGGACGCTGGCGTTCAGAATAGCTACTTGGTGAGTGCGCAGCTCACTTTCGAGGTTGACTTGTTTGGCAAGCTTCGCCGGCAAACAGAATCAGCTCGACAGGAACTGCTTGCCAGCGAGGAGGCGCGCCGCACCGTGCTGACTGCGCTGATTTCCGATGTGGCGAGTACCTATTTTCTGTTACGTGATCTCGACCAAAGGCGTGATATCGCGGCGCGCACTCTCGCTTCGAGACGAGAGTCGACGCGCATCGTCCGCGAGCGATTCAACAAAGGCACGATTCCCAAAATCGACGTCAATCAGGCGGAAATCCAGGAAGCTGATGCAGCAGCCGCGCTAGCGCGTTTGGAACGTCAGGTCATTGAAACCGAGAATCTGCTCAATGTCCTGCTCGGACGTAACCCCGGGAAAATTGCACGCGGTGAGGCCATCGGAAGTCAGCTCATTCCGCCGAGGGTTCCGACCGGTTTGCCTTCCGAATTATTGGAGCGCCGTCCCGACATCCGCACGGCAGAGCGGCAGTTGGCGGCACAGACTGAACGGATCGGGATTGCCGAAGCGTTGCGATTTCCGTCGCTGGCTCTCACCGCCGACGCCGGCGTTGCGAGCAACGAATTGAATGACTTGGCTGACAGTAACGCGAATATCTGGAATATTGGTGCTAACTTCTTCGCACCACTTTACAACGCCGGACAGAACAAACGGCGGGTCGAGATCGAGATTGCCCGCACCGAGCAGCTTATCAGCGAATATGAATTCACAGTACTGCAGGCGCTGCGCGAAGTAGAAGATGCGTTAGCAGGTGTGCGCACGTTGCGTAGCGAGCTTGCCGCGCGCCGGGCTCAAAGGGAGGCAGCGCGGAGCGCGGCGTTTTTGTCAAAGGCGCGCTATGACGGGGGTGTGACCAGCTATCTGGAAGTGTTGATCGCCAACGACTCGCTCTTTCAGGCGGAAAATGCCGTTGTCGCTGTCGAGCGAGCCCGGCTGGTAGCGATCGTCGATTTGTACAAGGCGCTGGGCGGTGGCTGGTCAGTCCAGCCCACGGCCGGCGCTTCCAGCGCTGAGGCTGGAGACTCCGCGCAATAATCCGGCGATCTTCACGGGGCAGACTACCGGTTAGCCTGTATTTGGAGGAGATTTCGCGGCAAAATGGCGCCTGTGCCGGCGATCAACCATATAGCCAACAATTAATTGAGCGACTGCGATGATGCGGGCGAGTGTGCGTGTTTTGATGGAACCCTGGATCGTTCTGGTCCGCCGTTATCGGGCGGCAGCGCGTGCGGTGGTGGCGACGCTGATTGTTGCTCTGACAGGCGTGTCGCTGGCGCAGGTTGGGGAGAGTACTCTGGACAGTGAGTCAAATCTGGACAATGGATTTACTGTCGCACTTGCCGACAAGGAGGCCTACAAACAACCCGCACCGATACTCTCCTACCAGGAGAGCAAGATATTCATGCTCGGCCGCAGCCACTTCAAGCGTCGTTGGATCGCGCCCATTACGTTCAATGGCGAATGGGGTCTGGGCCCGACATTCATTCAGACCCGTTGCAGCGAGTGCCATATCAATAACGGGCGCGGGACGCCGCCAGCGAGCTCCGATGAACAACTGTCAACCATGCTGGTGCGTTTGAGTTTGCCAGGCAGTGACGAACACGGCGGCCCGCAACCGGACCCGAACTATGGCGATCAGTTTCAGAACAACGCGCTGCAGGCCCAGGAGGTCGACCTGCGCTATGCGCGTATGTTCGTTCCCGCCGAGGCCAAGTTGTATCTCGACTGGGAAGAGCATTCGGTTTCATTTGCTGATGGCGAGCAGGTGACGTTGAGAAAGCCACTATTGCGGATTGAAGATCTTGCTTTCGGGCCGCTTGGTGAGGGGGCGATGTTCTCACTTCGCAACACGCCGCCATTAATTGGTCTTGGTCTTCTCGAAGCGGTCTCCGAAGAAACAGTGCTCGAGATCGCGCAATCGCAGGCGGAACATGGCGTGAATGGCCGGCCCAACTATGTCTGGGATGCGATCGATAAGCAGCCGGCACTCGGTCGATTTGGCTGGAAGGCGAACACACCGAGCTTGATGCAGCAAACGGCGGGGGCTTTCCTTGGCGATCTGGGCGTGACCTCGTGGGTCTTTCGTAAAAACAATTGTCCACCGGTTCAGATCGCCTGTCTGAACCAGGATCCGGCCAACGATCCGGAAATCATCGACGCGGACATGGACGATTTCGAACTGTGGTTACGCACCCTGGCGGTGCCTGCTCCGCGCGATGTGGACAATCCACAGGTGAAACAGGGAAAGAAATTGTTCAAACAGGCGGGCTGCGATGTCTGTCACGTTCCGGAGCTAACAACAGCGCCGGAATATCCGGCATTCCCTAAACTTGCCAATCGTACTTTCCGCGCTTACACCGATCTGCTACTGCACGACATGGGCAAAGGTCTCGCCGATGGCCGGCCTGACTACCTCGCCAGCGGACGGGACTGGCGCACCACGCCATTGTGGGGCCTGGGGCTGTCGGAAACCGTCAACGGCAGCACTGCGTTGCTGCATGACGGCAGGGCGCGCAATGTAACGGAGGCGATTCTCTGGCATGGCGGTGAGGCAGAACAGTCACGCGAGGCATTTCGCAACATGCCGAAAGCAGATCGTGAAGCGTTGGTGAAATTCGTCGAGTCGATCTAGCTCGGGATTGCAGCCTGACTGCCGTCAACGAGCAAAAGCGCTCACCGCTGAAGGCACAGCGGACCGTCAGAAAAGAACCAAAAAAGAATTCTTAAGACAAGTTGCGTTGTGCCGAACACATAACACCGCGGAATTGCGGTTCTGCTAATTCACTTCATGAAACTGAGCAGGGCGTTGAAAAACGTCACGAGCAGCCTTCAGCCGGGCGCGTCAGGAGCGCAGGAACCGGAGTGTATCCAGAACCTATCTCATGATTGATCACACGACGCGTTACGCCGAGAGCGTGACGACTGCGAGGCAAAAGGTGCAACGGGAGTGTGTTCTAGGCGTAACCCTCCGGGATGGGACGAGTTTTCGCTTCCGGCGTTGTTGCTCGCTCCTTGTTTGGGCCGGCCAAACGGCATCGCTCGCGCCTAGCCGAAAACGAAAATCGCCGCCATCGCACGCGCAAGCAATCATGAGATAGGTTCTAGGAAATACATGAGGATTTCGAGCGCCGTGGCTATTAGAACCGGCGCAAGCCCGGATCAAGGCTGTGCAGTAGTTTTGCTGCGTGCTGTTAGAAAAAAAAGCCGGCGCACTGCGCCGGCTTTTGAACTTCCGGTAACCCGGAAAGAATTAAGCAGTCTTTTTCTTTGCTACGTAACCGTAAGCGGTGTTGCTGCGCTCGCCGCCCATCGCCAGGTAGTCGGCCTTGATCTGGGCAATCTGGTCGTGAGTGAACGGCTTTTCGTTCGTGATCTTGATGTCCAGATTGTACAGATGCGCCGAGTTGAGGCCGAAGATCTTCTGCTTGACTTCACTGTTCGGTCCGCCGAGCGGGATCTTCCAACCCTGGCCCTTCATGATGTCTTCCGGAATTTCCAGACGACGCAGGGCTTCGATCTGCCACTGCGGGCTGCCGTACCACACCGAGTCCGAACCCCAAACAACGCGCTCGGGGCCCATCAGGTTCACGAGCTGGCCGAGGAAGGCGGCACAGAAACGCGGGTTGGTGACTGCGGTACTGGCGAACGTCGTGCCCAGTTCCGCATACACGTTGTTGACACCGTACTTGTCGGGAATACGGGCCAGGTCGGTTGACCACTCGAGGTAGCCATCCTTCATGAACTGGGCCATTTCCTTCTTCGGCTCGTCAGCCAGCCACGGACGCAGTGCCGAGTGATAGATGACGAAGTTCATTCCCGGCCAATCCTTGGCGGCTTGCCCGAGGTCATTGACAGTCGCGTTCTGCCACGTACCTGCGAAGGCCTTCTCGTAGTCACGCGGCATCAAGCCCTTGTGTATACAGATGGTGTTGATACCGGCCTTCTGGGCTTTCTCGTAGAAGGGATACATCAGCTTCTCGTCGTCGAGCTGCCATGCATACTTCGACGGACCGAACGGATCGCCGATGGTGTACGATTTCCAGGAAACCGGATGCAGGGTTTCGATAGCGCGATCAACTTCATCCATCCAGTTCGGGTACTTCGGTGTGATAACCGTATGACCCAGCATGCGAGTGCTACCCGCCATCTTGTTGACAGCCCGGCATGCGTTCTGGATCGCGTCATTGGAAATCAGCCACCAGGAAGGATCATCGAACGGCGCTCCGGAGAGCAGCGAGATCTTGGTATCGGAATCGAGGAAGATCTCCTTCAGGTAGTTGTCCATCTTGTAGCGGGCCAGGGTCATCGGCGCGGAATTGATATCCGGATTGACCTTGGCGCCAACGGCCCACTTGGTCAGACCGAGCAAACCTTCCTGCTTGAAGTCGTCACGAATGAAGTGGGTCTGGTCATCGAAGATGAACTGGTTGGAAAGCTGGGCCGCACGGTAGGCGGACATTTCCATATCGCCGGCTTCGGCTTCGGATACATCGAAGACCGGACCAAAGACCTTGTTCATGGCCAGGAACGCGGTAGCCATACCGGCGCTGGTGGCCAGGAAGCTGCGGCGGTCCATGCCGTGGCGCTTGGCCTGATAGTCGCCCATTTCCTTGATCAGGCCTTCTACTTTTGCCTGATCTTCGGTCTGGGGCAACGGGTTGTACTCTCCGTTCGACACAATCTGTGTCGGAACTGGCGAACGGAAAGCGACTTCGTCAGCAGGATCGACCTGCTTGTACTCCTCGTCGCTCATATGAACGCCAATGTGCCTCTGAATCGTCATTTGCTCCCCCTAACGTTAGGTGTTGTGTTAACGCATGTCGCGTGACTGCACTACGACTCTTTCAAAACTCCATAAAAAATTCGTGACGCCGTCCTGCGCCGTTGGCGCAGAAAACTTATTTGTCAAACGTGTATTCGGCGTCGGGCGTGTCGATGCCTTCACAGGCCATCTTTACATTGTTTTTTGCATTGTTGCAGGCAGTACCAAAGCTAATCATGCTGTCATCTTCGGCGCTACCCTCTTTGCAGAAGTACTCCATCTGCTGTTTGGCATCGCTGCAGGTCCCCGCGCGCTCAAGCCTCGCTTTGTCGCCATGGCTATCAGCCAGTGCCAGGCCGGGCAAAGTAAAGATCGCTGCCAGAATGGCAAGCATCCAGACTTTCATGTTTATCCTCCTCCTGTTTGATTCTTTGGTTGGACCCTGCGGTCTCTTGGTTTCATGGCACCGACGGCTCAGTCCGGTGCGAACTGGCCGACGCGACAGAGGTGTCTTTATATATCAGGATGGTGCCATAGGGAAGCCAATTGCGACGCGCGCCTATGGTGCGATGCGCAATATGCATCTTATCCGGAATAGACCAGCTTGCCGGGAAGTTTTCCCGACGCGACATTGCCTTCGTCACTAAGCTCTGCGAAGCCCTGATAGAGATGTGGTTATTGCGTAATGGAAATTACATCGCGGACCTGTTTGGTCGCTTGTCACGTGGGACGGTGATCCAGAGACGTTGCCGTCTTTGGTCTAAACTTATCGCCCCGCATATTTTCGTCGCCAGGTATCGCGAATGCGTTTTCTCGTCGTAGCACTTGTTTCTCTTTGCCTGATCGTTTCCACTGGCGTCGCTGCCGAGCCGGAGAAGAAACGCGTTACCATCGCTGTCGGTGGCAAAGCCGCTTTGTATTACCTGCCGCTGACCCTTGCTGAGCAACTGGGATATTTCCGTGATGCCGGACTGGATGTCGAGATTCTCGATTTCCCTGGCGGCGCCAAAGCGCTGCAGGCGATGATGGGGGGCAGCGCGGATGTTGTCTCGGGCGGCTTTGATCATACGATCGTGATGCAGGCGCGCGGTCAGAAACTGAGCGCTTTTGTGTTGCAGGGAGCGACACCGGCCATTTCTCTGGTGGTTGCAAAAGACAGGGCAGAAACCTGGCGTGGACCGCAGGATCTGAAAGGAATGAAGATCGGCGTTACCGCGCCGGGGTCGAGCACCAACATGTTCGTCAATGCTTTGCTGGCACGCGGCGGACTCGAGCATGATGACGTGTCTATCATTGGTGTTGGCACCGGCCAGAGTGCGGTGGCGGCAATGCAGGCCGGGCACCTGGATGCACTGGCCAATATCGAACCGGCGATCAGCATGCTGGTACGCGGTGGCAAGGCGGTGGAAACAATCGAGACGATCAGCGTGCAGGGGGCGCGCCAACTGTATGGCGCTGCATTGCCATCCGGAAGCCTCTATACCAAGCGCGATTTCATTCGCGACAACCCGCATACGGTGCAGGCGCTAACAGACGCCATGGTGCGCGCGTTGCAATGGCTCGCCGCTGCAAGCGACCAACAGGTTGCTGACCGCGTTCCGCGCCATTATCTGCTCGGTGACCGGTCCTTGTATCTCGCGGCGCTCAAACGGCAACGGCCAAGTTATTCGAAAGACGGACGTATCCCGCCAGAAGCCGTACGCGCGATGCTGGAAGCGCTGGCAGGGTTTCACGAGCCGATTTCGAAACGGCCGATTAAGCTTGAGCAGACATATACCAACCGTTTCGTCGACGCGGCACTGGCACGGCAATGAGCTCTTAAAACTCTCACCGCGGAAGACACAGAGGAGAATCGAGAGAACAAAGCGCCGCAGAATAAATCAGAAAGTCTGCCGTCCCCGAGGATGGGAAAACACGCTCACCGCGGAGGACGCGAAGGACGCGGAGTAAACCCAAACTAAACTAGAACGTGACTGGCTGCTTAGCAGCTCAAATGCAATCAAGCCGTCGCTTCTTTCTTCAAGTCAACAGCCGTTTTGTTTTATACAGGCTTCCTGATTTGTAGAGTGAGAAGTTCTTGATTCTTGGTTCTCCTCTGCGTCCTCCGCGTCCTCGGCGGTGAGAGGTTGCGCTGGTAATGCTCCAACTAGGGCAGGGCGTATCGCTCCATGAGGTAACATAGGCAGTCCTGACGAATGATGCGTTCGTCCAGTGTTAGCATCGATGGCATCGCGCCACGCGAAAGTAGTAACTTACTGTCGCGCACTTCGAAGTAATCGGTGGTGACATCGCTGCCGTCTTCAGCGAGCGCGACCAGCGGCATCGGAGAACCGTCGGCGACTGTGCCGAAACACGTGCCCACGTCGAGCTCACGGAAGTTCATGTGATCGATTTGCGGGTCGAGTTGCAGGTCCGCCTCGACTTCGCCAAAGCTGAAGGAGCGCTCGTCGTCGACTTTGACCGTCGCGACGGTATGAAACAGGTTGAAGTCACCGGTTGCGAGTGGCTTCTCCGGGAAGTGGTCCAGATGCAATACCGCTTCGATGAATCGTGTGGCGTGTTCTTCCGCCGCGGCGTCGCCCGGTTTGCCGCACTCGAGCGTGACTGCCGGACAAATTTTCGCGAAGGCGGCAGATTGCACGCCGACCGGCCGAAGGAAGTACACAACCGTATGCGAAAACAAGGTTGCGAGGTGTAGGAACTCAGGTCGCAGGTCATTCACGCAACCATAATGTGGATTCAGCCCGGTATTGTTGTGCACATCGATGCTTGCAAACACGCCACGCTGGTGCATCGCGTCGACTACCTGTCCCATCATCTGGTACTCGGGGCTCGCGGCGATGTCGGCAGTCTCCTCCGCGCCGGGCCATATGCGGTTGTAATCGGGCTGTCCATCGAGCCGGCGCAACCCGAATGCAGCGGCTTGTACGTTTCCGACAAAGAGCGACAGGGCGCGGGGCAACTCGCCGGTTGCGTAACGGCCAAGCACGTTCTGTATCGCCTTGAGACCGGTGTACTCGTTTCCGTGCAGCAGTACGGAGACGAACAGCGGATCCGGTTTGCGCCCCGCCAGGTGGATGAGCGTCGGGCCCGGAATAACCTGATGCAGGCCACCTGAGGAAGCTTCGAGGAAGCCGGCCGGAATATGATCGAGCGTTGTAAGCATGAAATAAAGTCGCGTTATTGATGTTTGATGTCGACTTTAGCAGACGTGGCGAGCGGCCTGTTCAGAGCGGCCATTCATGAACGGGCGCGCCGCTTCGTTGCAGAGCGAGATAGTCCGCGGTGAGGCGATAGAAGTCACGTCCGCATGTTTCGGCATGTGCACGCTGCCAGGCGGCGCCATTCTGGCCACTCTCAGTCCGTGCACGCGCGATTCCGATGTAGCGTTCGATATCCTCCTCGTCGATTTCAAGCAACACCAGCCCTTCTCGCGCCATGTGCAGTATTTCGTCACCGAGCAACGTTCTGACATCAATTTCACGTCCGTCGAGCCAGGTAAGTTTTGTGTCGAGTCCGTCACGCGCGGCACGATAGAAATTCTCCTTGGCTATTGCAAAAGGAAGGTCTGCCTCGGGTGGTTCGCGCAGCCGCGCGAGAAAATGTACCGCGCCATAGTAAACGGCTGCATTGGCCAGCATATCGGCAATGGTTGGACCCGCTGGAACAGGACGATGCTCGATGCGCAGATGGGGGATCTTCAACTCGTCGAATCCGACCAGCAACCGGTTCCATCGCCAGATCGTCCCGTTTTGCAGTCGCAGATGCAGCAGTTCGTCGCTGTTGTCGAACAACGTCGGCAACATGGGAGCGTGGCGATCGGCATTCTCGCGGAAGAAATCGACCGGATTATTGGTCAGATAGCCGCTGCCGAAAGTCACGCGCGCGCGTTCCGGATGATCGGCGTCACCGGTTGCAACGGATTGCTCGAACAGGGGAATGCGGGTCTCTGCCCACAGCGATTTACCGAACAGAAATGGTGAATTGGCGGCCAGCGCGACCATCGGCCCGGAAAGAATCATCGACGCGTTCATGTGACGTGAAATTTCTGACGCAGGGGGCTGCAGATGGATCTGAAACGAAGTTGTCGCGGCTTCCAGCATCACGTCGTTGTGGGTGAGCGACACAGACTCCTCGCCCTGGATGTTCAGTTCGAGGGGCTTGCCGCCGCGCATCTTCAGGACTTCCCGATTCAGCACGTGATAGCGATTTCGGCTGGAGATATTTCTCAGCGACAAGTCCTGCTCGCGCACTGTCGGCAGGATGCCGATCATCATCATGGTCGCCTCGAACTCTTTTGCCACTGCTAGACAGTGGCGCCAGGTTTCGTTGAGTTCCTCTTCCAGGCGCCGCAGCGCACCCCCTTTGAGGGTCTGGGGCGTGCCGTTCAGTTCAACATTGAATCGCGACAGTTCCGGCACCACCAGCGGATAGTCGAGGCGCTTCAAATACTCTTCGTTGCGTGGCAGCGGAAAGAAATTGTGATCGAGCAACCAGGCCTCCAACTCGAAGCCGCCAACGTAGCCGGTCTCGGAAAGGCCGCCTTCTGTGTGCCAACGATCGAGGGTTTCGGTTTCCAGCTTGAGGCGCTCGACGAACTCCGTAGTCTGTTCAGCGCTAAAAGTGGTTTGCTCGATCTCCTTGCCCACAAGGCTTCTCCTGGAAACTCAATCAGCTCACTGCCCGCAAGTTGCTTTCATCGACAGTGAATTACTCGCTGTGTCGCTCTCCGGGCAGGATAACAGTCACACTATAAGCAATTCTTCGTCCTTCGCCACACGCCTGGCGGTCGGCCCTACGCCGGACCGCGGCGGCAGGCCTGTATTCTGCAGACGGCGATGTCGTGAAGAACGGCCTGTGCGGCGCCGGCCAGGCGACCGTGCTATGCGGTCCACCGGACTGTGCCAGTCAGGTTTTGATGGACGTGCCGGTGATTCTGCTAACCTTGTTTATCCCGCCGGCGCATTGCCTGTGGCGATAGGAAACTTGTAGCGACGAATATTGCGCGACGAAGCGGCGGTCGATTGTGCACTCGCTTGACATTAATCAACCGGGCTGCGGCCTGCTAGGCGATGATTGGTTGACGCATTAATGAGGTTGAATCGGGAATGAAGACAATACTTGTCGCGCTGGATGGATCGGAGCATTCGCGGCGCGCGCTTGATGAAGTTCTGAAGCTGTTTGCGACGGATGCGATGCATATTCACCTGTTATCCGTCTGCGAACCTATTCACGTCAATGAGGTGCTGTTCAAGGATACGCTGACTGATATGCGTCAGCTGGAAGATGAGCACACGGCTGCCGGGCGCAACATCGTCGAGACCGCGGCAGCCAGGCTCAAGGACGCGAATATCTCACATGACGCGCATGTCGAGATCGGGCATCCCGCCCCGACAATCGCGGAATTTGCAAAGAAGTATCATTGCGAAATGATCGTAATGGGAACGCGAGGCATCGGCGCTATTCGTACGATTGCTGTTGGGTCAGTTGCAAACAAAGTGGTGCACCTGTCCGAAGTGCCGGTTCTTCTGGTGAAGTAGGGACGTTATGCCGAGCCGCCGAGCCGAGTCCGCGTTTAACGCTCCGGATAGCCTTCGATGAAGATCTGCAAGGTTCTCTTTGCGGCGCTGTTAGGCGCTGGCCTGAGCGCGTGCGGTTCGCAGGCAGTCAAGCCCGCAGGCGATGAGCTGCCCGTTTATCGTATCAACGATGGCAGCCGATGTGCAGCGCCGTCTGGATTTGCCGATATAGTCGACGCGCCTGCGACGCTACAGGTACGCTCACTTTTTTTGGCATCGGCGCCGCCTGAGGAAATCGTCGCCAGTATCGGTGATCTGCCAGCGCACCAATATCTGGATGCGGCTTTCTATCTATCCTGTGGCGAGTATGCGCGGGGCGAGTTATCCAAAGCGGTTTTCTCGCGGCAACGCCAAATTTATCAGGCGTTTCGGTTGGAGCATCTGAACGTGGGCATACAGCAATGGCGGGAAACCACTGATGGTTTTGAGTTTCCCGGCAAGGTTTGCCATTTCATCCATAACAATGGTGAGCCGGACATGCGCGACGTAACTCGCCTGGTGCCCGCTGATACGAGCGTTGACGACTGTGCCATGTTCGTCCGCAGAAACGGCGGCACGCACGTGTTGCTGGGTTGTTCCGCGGGTCGCTGGGAGAACCAATGGGCGGGACAGCGTCTGCTGGCTCATCAGAATGGCTGGGCCAACCGGCGCGGTTTCGCCGCGGGGACCCGTTATGTTCCGGAGCCAAACTGCAACTGGAACTGATTGCAGCCGGATATGCCCGGCGACAAGAATGATTTCACAGGTCGTTCGCCCATCTTGCTTTGCAATCGTATACTGTTTGCCGCGCTCTTCTCGATGACTTTCTGAACAGGGTTTCACATGCTGATATTTAGACAGTTGGTTGATCCGCAGTCATCTACTTACACCTATTTGCTTGCCGATCAGAAGAGCGGGGAAGCGGTTCTGATCGATACCGTGTTTGAGCAGGCAATGCGCGAAGCAGCCCTTATAAAAGAACTGGACCTGAAGCTCGTTGCAACGCTCGAAACGCACGTCCATGCCGACCATGTCACTGCAGCCTGGGTGCTGAAGCACCAATTCGGCAGCGAAATTCTTGTGGCCAAGGCGAGTTGTGCGCAGGGTGCCGACCGTTACCTCAGTCACGGTGATGAGGTGCGTTTCGGTGGCCGTTACCTGCAGGTTCGCGCCACACCCGGCCACACCGACGGTTGCCTGACCTACGTGCTCGACGATGAGAGCATGGGATTTACCGGCGATTGTCTGCTTATTCGCGGCAGTGGCCGCACCGACTTTCAGCAGGGCGACGCGCATGAGATGTATCGATCGATCCACACCCAAATATTTACCTTGCCTGACAGCTGCCTGCTGTATCCGGGGCATGACTATCACGGATTGACGGTGACCAGTGTCGCTGAGGAGCGCAGCTTCAATCCGCGTCTGGGGGGGCAGATCGGCGAGGATGATTTCGCGGGTTACATGGAGAACCTCAACCTACCGCACCCGAAGCAAATTGACAGAGCGGTGCCGGCAAACATGCGCTGCGGTAAACCTGAGGGTGAAATAGAGGTGCTCGATGCGAAAAAGTGGGCACGTTTGAGCTACACCTTTGCCGGAATCTGGGAAATTGCACCGCAGGCTTACGAGGAAGTGGCCAACAAGGTGCAGCTGATTGACGTGCGTGAGCCGCGCGAGTTTTCCGGTCCGCTTGGCCACATAAAAGGCGCTAGACTTATCCCGCTCGCCGAGCTGAGCAAGCGCTCCGGTGAAATCGATCGTGAACAGCCCGTTGTGACCGTGTGCCGTTCCGGCGCCCGGTCGGCACAGGCGGTCGTGTTATTGCAGAAGGACGGTTTTTCCGAAGTTGCCAATCTGGCGGGAGGTATGCTGCGCTGGCGAGCGGCCGGCTACGCGGTTGAAGACGGCGGAGAATGACTGAATAAAGAAGGTTCGAGTACCGGCAGAGGAATTAAGATGCGCTACCGCACGTTCGGACGTACTGGTCTGGAGGTATCGGAACTGGTTTTTGGTGGAGGTTGGGTCGGTGGCGTGCTCATTCACCAGGACGACGATACCAAGCTCAAGGTTCTGCGCCACGCCATCGATTCTGGTGTCAATTGGATCGACACCGCCACGAAGTATGGCGATGGAAAATCGGAACAGGCGTTGGGTTGGCTGCTCCCGGAATTGAGCCAGCGTCCCTACGTGTCTACCAAAGTGATGCTGGATACCGCGAATCTTCATGACGTTGCGGGCCAGGTAGAGCGTAGTACGCACGAGAGTCTCAGCCGAATGAGGCTCGATTCAGTCGATCTGCTGCAGTTGCATAACCCGCTTGGTACGGAGGCAGTTGACCCGAACGCAAGCGGGAATGCGATTACCGCAGAACATGTGCTAGCTAAGAACGGTGTTGCGGATGCACTTGATCGCATGCGTGAGCAGGGCCTGACCAGGTATACCGGCTTCACAGCACTCGGTGACGCGGCCAGTTGCCGACGCCTCATTGATAGTGACCGCTTCGACAGCGCGCAAGTGTATTACAACATGCTCAATCCCAGTGCTGCGCGCGCAATGCCCGAAAGCTGGGCCGGGCAGGATTTCGGCAACTTGGTAGCGGCCTGCAAACGCCAGAACATGGCGACTATGGTGATCCGCGTGTTCGCAGCGGGCGTACTCGCTAGCGACGAGCGCCACGGGCGCGAGGTCGTCATCACCCGCGATGCTGATCTCGATACCGAATCACGTCGTGCCGCGGCGGTGTTTGCCGCGTTGGGCAATGAATATGGCAGCAGAGCGCAGACCGCGCTGCGTTTCGTACTTTCCAATCCGGACATTTCATGCGCGGTATTCGGGCTGGCCGAATTCTCGCACTTGCACGAAGCGCTCGCTGCGGCCGATATGGGACCGCTACCTCTGACGGCTCTCGACAAGCTTAACCAGGTCTATGCGACCAATTTTGGCTTGTGACCGGCAGTGATGGTTCGGGCCTCGACTTGCCAGAACTATTCCAAAAGCAGATTCAGGGAACAACTCAGAATGTCTGCTGACATCCGTCGGCAATACTTGCTATGACGTTGTGCTGTGTTTGCATGGCAATGCTTTGCCTTTGCCCATCAAATTTGTGTTTTTTTCGATCAGAAGCGACGTAACAGCTTTTTGTGGTGGTTTGAATGGTGTGCAATGCGTTACGATAACAACATAAACAAAAATTTGTATTCGCTGTCTGGCAACAAACCAATTCTGTTGTGAATTTGCAAGCTCGGCGTTTACTTGCGCTGCTCGACTTTGCGCAGGAAACAATGCGAACTCGTTCGCGGGTCGTGTCCAACGTGCGGGAACACGGCGGTTTTCTGCTGTTCGATCATCAGGTTGAAGCATTTGGCGGCGTGCGCATTCAGTCCGCGGGTGGCGACGCTGATGAACAGAGCTGGATGACGGTTGCGCATCCGCTCAGCCCGCACGTGCCACCGGAACCCGACAACCAATGGCTCGTTCCCTGGTTGAGTATCGGCGCCGCGGTTCAATCGATTCCTGGCCTTGCCGACGCAATTGATGGCGCTGCCCTCATTGCTGCCGGCACACACCGCGATCCGGCCAAGCCTGCGGCGGATCTGGCGTCCGCGGCCGACCCCGTAGTCGCTGCCAATGCGCGTGTGCGCCTGCGCGACTACCAGTTTCGCGAGGAGGTCGAGAGACAGTACGCGCTTTACCTGCAATCGGAATGGAAACCCTGGGTTGAGAGCGAAAAACGTCGGCGCCGCCTGTCACATTTGTATTCCAGCCTGTTTAGCTTGCGACAGCAACTTTCAGGCGCGCTCACTGAGAATCAGCTCGAGCTGGTGTGGGGTATGGGTATCGCGACGCTCAAGAGCAGACGCGGTGAGCGCAAAGACGAGCCGATCAAATTCTATCCTCTCGTTACGCGCGTGGTGGACATCGCATTTGACGAGGAGACCGGTTCCGGGCGCATACTCCCGCGTAACGTCGATCCCCGGCTCGAGCTTGAACCGTTTGTTTCGCCTGATGAACCTACGGTCGCTCATGCCGAGAAAGCGGCGATGCGTTATCTCGCCGAGACCGATGAAACGGTGACGCCGTTTGAACCGGAAAGCTATGCACCGTTGGTCGATATTGCGCGAGAAGCGATCGGCAAGCATCCGCATATGCGACTCGACGTGGCCAACGGTTGGGTTTTGTTTGTCCGGCCGCGCAGTAGCAATCTGGCCGGTCACGATATTGAGCGCATGCGGCGTTTGGTGGTGGAGCTTGGCGATCGTCCCTTGCCTGGTGCCGTGGCGGCACTGGTAACCGATCCCGAAAAAGAGACGGCAAAGCCCGAGCTTCCAGCGTTCCGCGGTTACAGCGCCACCTATCGCGAGAATTTAACCAGCGTTGCAGCCGAAGACCTGTTCTTTCCCAAGCCTTTCAATGACGAACAGGCTCGTGTCGCACAGCAACTGGAAGTTTCGGACGGTGTTGTCGTACAAGGGCCGCCGGGGACCGGCAAAAGCCACACCATCGCCAACATCATTTGCCATTGGCTTGCTAACGGCCGCCGCGTATTGGTGACCTCGATGCGCGATCCGGCACTTGCGGTACTGCACGACCAGCTCCCCGAGGCGATACGGCCACTGGTGATCTCGCTGCTTGCTTCCGAGCGGGAGGGCGCTCAGCAGTTCGAACGCTCCATCGAGAAGATTGCGAATGAAGTGCAGGATCTCAATCGCGATGTGCTGGCACAGGAGATCGAGCGCCTGGAAACGACCATTGACGCGATGCAGGGCAAACTGGCGCGTCTGGATCGCGACCTTACACGCTGGGCAAAGCTAAATCTTTCAAGAATTGATCTGCAGGGACAGAGCATCGATCCGCAGGACGCCGCTCGCGAAGTCGTGTTCAACGTCGGGCGCTTTGAATGGATTCCGGATGCCCTCGGAGTCGGGCCGCAGTACGCACCGCAGTTTGATGAACAGGATATCGATCGATTGCGACAGGCGCGCGCCCAACTTGGCCCTGACATCGAATACGTTGGATGTCGTCTGCCGTCACCGACCGAGTTGCCGAGCGCAATAGAGTTGGTCAAGGCGCATGATCAATTGCTGCGCTTCGCCCGCCTCAACGAGCAGTCGCGTCGTGACGACTTGCCATGGCCGGACGATGCCGATGCCGAGACACTGTTGATGGTGCGCGATCTGGCGCAAATGCTCCAGGAGATCAGAACGCAATACAAGAAGCTTTCCGCCATTAAGCTGCCATGGAGCAGGGAAACGATTGACCGCATCCGGCGACGCGAGCCAGCCACGGTTTTTGACGCAATTGACATGTTGGCTGGCGATATTGACGAGGCGGCGCAGCAGCAGGCTTATTTTCTGTCGCATCCGGTGAACGTACCGGAGGCTGCATTGAGTGATGCGGTCTTTCTGCGGGCGTTGGACAATCTTGCGCACGGCAGGCGTGCTTTTGCGATCACCGC
The DNA here is from genome assembly GCA_020354125.1 of Betaproteobacteria bacterium. Lineage (GTDB taxonomy): Bacteria > Pseudomonadota > Gammaproteobacteria > Burkholderiales > Eutrophovitaceae > SG8-40. The sequence goes on from CP070643.1 coordinate 3,558,417, forward strand.
TTTTGGCAAGGCGAAAGCACGTAGGATGATTCAGGCTGTGCAGGTAAACGGCTTGCCTCCGTCTGGTGAAAAGGACTGGCAGCATGTTGCGGGCTACGTAGCGATGCAGCGTAAACGGCGTGAATTGACTGCGCGCTGGAACGCGCTTGCACCGGAAGTCGGTTTCAAGTCTGTGTTGTCCGTTGATGCGCAGGGCGGTTTGTCGGTGCGCGCCCAATTTGCCCTGTACCAGGATTTGCGGCGCCTCGCACACCAGCAAAAAGCGCTTGCCGACAAAGTGGCCAAGCTGTTTCCCGGCTGGTCGCGCGCGGCGGAGATTGCCGACAATACGGACGCGCTGCATTCGCTTGCCAACGCACTGCAGTTTCACCTGACACGCACTAGCTTGAGTCAAGTCTCAGATTTTGTGGAAAGCGTACGGCAGAAACTCGAGGGTGGCGAGGGCCGGTTGGTCAACGCGATGCGCTCATTTGTCACGCATCGCCTGGGCAAGCCGGCATTTGACGAAACCGCGCTCATGACCGGTTGGGGCGAGTTGATCGACGAACTCAAGCGCGTGCATACACTCGCTGAGCCGCTCAAGACGGTGGAAGACGTGACGCGTCGAATTTTCCGTTCCGGAGGTGTCAAGCTCGCGACCCTGCTCGCTGCAGCGGATGATTCGGCTGGACGGAACTTGCTGCCAGACAGTTTCATGCGCGATTGGCGGCTACGTCGGCTGGCGACTCACATCGCCATGATCGATTCGCAAGCCGAATCGAAGAAGCTCAACGAAATGCGTACCAGCATCGAACGCGACCTGGCTCGTCTGTATGAGGAACTGGTGGTTCGACGCACATGGTTCAAGCTTGCCGAGCGAGTCACACCGAGCGTGCGCGCTGCCTTGCAGGGATATCTCAATGCCATCCAGCGTATCGGCAAGGGAACTGGCAAGCGCGCATCACGCTACCGTCAGGACGCCCGCTATGCGGCGAACGAGGCGTACGCTGCGATCCCCTGCTGGATCATGCCGCACCATCGCGTCTCGGAGTCGCTGCCAGCACAACTGGGTAGCTTCGATCTGGTGGTCATCGATGAGTCGTCGCAATCAGATCTGTCAGCGTTGCCGATTCTGTTGCGCGCAAGGAAGCTCCTGGTCGTAGGCGATGATCGACAGGTTTCGCCGCAGGCGATCGGCACTCAGGAGGAACGTATACATTCGCTCATGCAGCGTCATCTGGCAGAACAGGTGCCGTTGTATCGGGCACAGTTGTCGCCTGACCGGTCACTTTACGATCTCGCTCGGGTTGTCTTTGCAGACAGCAGTGTCATGCTGCGAGAACATTTCCGCTGTGTCGCGCCGATCATTGAGTACGCGCGCCGTGAGTTCTACAACAATGAGATCTATCCGTTGCGGCTGCCGCGCGCGTCGGAGCGCATCGATCCGCCATTGCAGGACGTGTTTATAACTAACGGGCGGCGCGACAAGGATGTCAACGAGCAGGAGGTCGAATTCATTGCTCGTGACATTGTGCGCCGTACGCAGGAGCCGCGTCTCGAGCATCGCAGTATCGGCGTCGTTTCGCTGCTGGGCGAAGAGCAAGCGCTGCGTATCTGGGACCGCTTGCTCGACGCGCTCGGTCCCGAGTTGATTCGGCGCCATGACATTACCTGCGGAGATGCCCGCATGTTTCAGGGCCGAGAACGCGACATCATGTACCTGTCAATGGTGGCGGCGCCGAATGACGTTGGTGCTCCGCTTGGCCGCGACAGTTTCGCGCAGCGCTTTAATGTCGCAGCTTCGAGAGCACGTGACCAGATGATTCTGGTGCGCTCAGTCGATCTCGAACACCTGTCCGAGGCAGATCGTCTGCGTCGCGGTTTGATCCGGCACTTTGCTCAGCCTTTTGGCGAGCAGCCGGTGCGGGTTGCGGTCGCCCGGGAGTTGTGCGAATCGGATATTGAACGAGGTGTTTACGATTGGCTCAACGCCAATGGCTATCGGGTCATGCCACAGGTGAGAGTAGGTGCTTACAAAGTGGACCTGGTGGTTGAGGGTGAACACGATACGCGCCTGGCGATCGAGTGTGACGGAGACAGATACGAGGGTGCCGACCAGTGGATGCAGTCAATCCGTCGGCAGCGGGCGCTGGAACGCACGGGCTGGGTCTTCTGGCGCTGTTTCGCAACCAGCTTTCTGTGGCGCAAACAAGACGTCCTTGAAGACTTGCGCCAGGCCCTGCAGGCCCAAGGCATTGAGCCAACCCGCTCGGGCGGCTGGGCACGGCGCCGGGTGACCGAGACTCGGCGCGTGTTGGCATCGACCGCGGCCGAGGCGGCTTAAGCAGCGACCATCTCGCTTGCCTTTGCGCTAGCGCAATCAACTTGTTATAAGTTCGATACATATTCAATCGAAGGGATGGGCTGCGGCAACAGGAACATTCGCCTTGGCCGTCCGGGCAACCGGCTGAAACCGTTAGTCATTGAGCTACGCTCCGGGGTAACCACTAAGGTCGGTTAGCGGCCCCGACAAGCATCGAATCTGCGCCGTGCAGTAACCAAATCGAGAAAACAGCGGTGCGCTCAATCGTAGTCGATGCGCAGCGTTATGAGTAAGGAGGCAGTCAATGAATACCGAGCGGCTCAAATCGGTGGCTGACGAGATCGTTGCCCCGCAGAAAGGTGTGCTGGCAGCGGACGAGAGTAGCCCGACGATCAAGAAGCGATTTGATTCCATCAAGCTCGAATCAACCGAAGAGCACAGAAGGCGTTACCGTGAACTACTCTTCACCACCGAAGGATGGAGCAATATATTGGTGGCGTCATCCTGTTTGATGAGACGCTGCGCCAGGCGACCAGCGATGGCACTCCGTTCGCAGCACTGTTGACCAGCCGCGGCGTTGTTCCGGGCATCAAGGTCGACAAGGGCGCCAAACCACTTGCGCAATTCCCGGGAGAGCGTGTAACCGAGGGTCTTGACGGCTTGCGTGATCGGCTTGCCGAGTATCGCGAGCTTGGCGCGAAGTTCGCCAAGTGGCGGGCGGTCATCGATATCGATGAGCACGACATTCCATCGGCCTTCGGTATCCACGCCAACGCTCACGCACTGGCACGCTATGCGGCGCTTTGTCAGGAGGCGGACATCGTGCCGATCGTCGAACCCGAGGTATTGATGGACGGTGCACATGACATTGAGCGCTGTGAGGTGGTGACCTCCAACGTACTGGAAGAAGTATTCACGCAACTCGATGCGCACCGGGTCGTCTTCGATGGCATGCTGCTCAAGCCGAACATGGTGATTCCCGGAAAGAAGTGCCCGAAGCAGGCGGGCGTGCAGGAGGTCGCTGAAGCCACTATTCGTTGCCTGACGCGTTACGTTCCGGCAGCGGTTCCCGGGATCGTCTTTCTCTCCGGCGGGCAAAGCGCCGAAGACGCAACCGACCATCTCAATGCCATGAACGCGATGGGCTCACACCCATGGCAGGTCAGTTTCTCCTATGGTAGAGCCTTGCAGGCGCCGGTTCTAGCCACCTGGAAGGGTGAGGAGGCGAATTACGCCGCGGCACAGAAAGCGTTCTACAGACGCAGCAAGTTCAATGGCCTGGCTCGTGACGGTTCGTACGAGCGGAGCATGGAAGCGGCCTGAGCGCCGCCGCCGCGGCGCGCCCGGTGGCCGCAGCGGTCTTACACCCTCGGGGCCCGCAGGCAGCGGTGCGCGCGATGCGAAATAGTTGATGAAGTTTTCTTCTATTTCGCATCTAATACGCACCGTTTTTGATTCTGTCTGCCCAGCTGGAAAGGGACACCGCCATGAATTCCGTTTCTTTGAAGCCGCCGGCCAAAGCGGCCGCCGGCCGGCCCTCGTCGTCAAAGAGGGGCAAAAATGCGCTGTCGCGCACGCTCGGACCGGTCTCCGATCTCGAACGCCACCTTCCGCAGGAGTGGTGGCGTGATCTGTTCAACTCTCTGTACCTGAAGACCGACGGTGACGTTGTCGAGAACGACCAGAACACCGTCAGGGATATCGACCTGGTCGTCAAGGCCGCCGCGATCCAACCCAACGATCAGGTTCTGGATCTGTGCTGCGGACAGGGCAGGCATTCGTTTGAGCTGGCGGCGCGGGGTTTTCGCAACGTCACTGGCGTGGACCGCTCGCGTTATTTGATCAGGCTTGCCCGCAAGCGGGCTCGCGCCCGCGGCTTGAGCGTGACGTTCTCCGAAGGCGACGCGCGCCGTTTTCGCGTGCCGGAAAGCTCGAAAGACTGCGTGATGGTGATGGGCAACTCCTTCGGCTATTTCGAGCGCGAGGATGACGACGTCAAGGTCCTAGAGGCAATCAAGAAAGTGCTCAAATCGCGCGGCAAGCTAGTGCTCGATCTCGTAGACGGCGAGTGGATGGCAAAGAACTTCGAGCCGCGCTCCTGGGAGTGGATCGACCAGAGTCACTTCGTCAACCGCGAGCGCTCGCTTTCATCGGACGGCAAGCGCATCATCTCGCGGGAGGTGATCACCAACTCGGATATGGGTGTGCTGGCCGACCAGTTCTATGCCGAGCGGCTGTACACGTTCGAGGAAATGCGCCGCCTGCTGACGCAACTTGGTTTCGCCGATATCGTTTTGCATGGTACGGTGATCTCCGATTCGACCCGCAACCAGGATCTCGGCATGATGGCGCACCGGATGTTCATCACTGCCATCGGGCCGGAAAAGGCAGCGCCCAAAGCGCCGGCCAAGAAAGATGTCACCCGTGTCGTCGTGCTGATGGGTGACCCACGCATCCCCGACGCGGTCAAGATGGGCGGGCGCTTCAACGCCGAGGATCTGGAAACCATCAACATTCTCAAAACAAACCTCGGCAAGTTGCCGCAGTTCGATTACGAGTACGTTGACGATCACCGGTCGATGATCAAGCGCCTCATCAACGACCCGCCAATGCTGGTATTGAACCTGTGTGACGAAGGCTACGGCAACAAGGCGATCATGGAGTTGCACGTTCCGGCCTTGCTCGACACTCTCGACATTCCTTATACAGGCGCGGGTCCGGGCTGCCTTTCACTGTGCTACAACAAGGCTAACGTGCGCGCAATCGCCTCGGCGCTGGATGTCGACGTGCCGATGGAAACCTATTTCGATCCTGACGACCAGGCCGCCAACCTGCCGTCGTATTTCCCGGCGCTGATCAAACCCAACTGCGGTGACAGCTCTGTCGGCATTACCCAGCAGGCGGTCGTCAACAACGCCGTTGAGTTAATGGCCTACATTGAACGTCTGCGGGAAGAGATGACCGGTGTGCCGCTGCTGATTCAGGAATACTTGCAGGGCGACGAGTACAGCATTGGGTTGATCGGAAACCCGGATAAATTCGAAGTCTTGCCGCCGCTCGAAGTTGACTACAGTGGGCTACCGGCCGAACTGCCGAAAATTCTGTCCTATGAATCCAAGTGGGACCCTGCCTCACCTTATTGGACTGACATCAAGTACAGGGAAGCCCGGCTCGACGAGGAGACTTACCGCAAGCTGATACATTTTTCCAGCCGTTTGTTCGAGCGTCTCGAGTGCCGCGACTACGCGCGCTTCGATTTTCGTGCTGACAGCGAGGGCACAATCAAACTGCTCGAGGTCAATCCCAACCCTGGTTGGTGTTGGGATGGCAAGCTCAATCTGATGGCAGGTTTTGCGGGGATCGAGTACGCGCAATTGCTGGAAATGATCCTCAACGCGGCCAGGGAACGAATCGGCCTGTAAGCGGCCGGCTGGCGAATGACGGCCGCTCTGGCGGAATGGGCGTGCTGTGGTAAAGCTTAGTGCCTATCAGAAGCTGGAAAAACGCTTCGCCCGTATCCACCTGCTGAAGAGTATCGGGCATCTTTTGCGCTGGGACGGCGAAGTCATGATGCCGCCGGCCAGCATCGGTATTCGCGCCGAACAGCTCTCGCTGCTGGAAACGGAATCCAATTCCATTCTTCGCGCCAGCCAGACTGGCCGTTTGCTCGACAGCGCCGAGACCAGCCGACAGTCTCTGGATGACTGGGAGCAGGCCAACCTGCGTGAAATGCGGCGATTGTGGCAGCATGCCAATGCAATCCCGAACCGGCTGGTCAATGCTTTCCATCGCGCCACTACGAACGCAGAAATGCAGTGGCGCACGGCGGTCGAGCAGAATGACTTTGGCATGCTCGAAGTGCCTCTTGAGAGAGTCATTGCAGTGGTGCACGAGAGGGCCCAGGTGCTTGGCGATGCCCTTCGCTGCTCACCTTATGATGCGCTGCTCGACGAACACGACCCCGGACGGCGCGCGACCGAACTCGACGGCATCTTCGCCAGGATAAGATGCGGCCTGACACCGTTGATCCCTGCAATTATGGATCGGCAGTCTAGCCGCCCGACCGTCGAGCTTGCAGTACCGGTCGCAGTTGCACGGCAGAAGGACCTGTGCAAACGAATCATGAAGGGCATTGGCTTTCCCTTCGAAAAAGGCCGTCTCGATGAGAGCCTCCATCCGTTTACCGAAGGCACTGCTGAGGACATTCGGATTACCTCCCGATTTGACCCGGACAACTTCTTCACCGGCTTGATGGGTGTGCTGCACGAAGTCGGTCACGCGATGTACGACTTTGGATTACCTGCTAAGTGGGCAACGCAGCCCGTCGGTCGCGACCGGGGCATGGCCATCCACGAAAGTCAGGCACTGTTTCTCGAGATGGTGATCGGGCGCAGCCGGGCGTTCATGAATTTTTGCGCGCCACTTGTTGCCAGGATTTTCGGGGTCAGTGGCGCGGCGTGGACATCAGAAAATCTCTACGGCTTGGCAACGCGCGTGAAACGCAGCCTTATACGCATACATGCTGACGAAGTGACCTATCCAATGCACGTCGTGCTGCGCTGGGAGCTGGAACAAGATCTGTTCCGTGGCACACTGAGAGTGAAGGATTTGCCGGGGGCCTGGAACGAAAAGATGCGCAGCTACCTCCAGGTTGTTCCGCAAGATGCCAAGTCGGGCTGCCTGCAGGACTCGCATTGGCCAATGGGGTACTTCGGTTACTTTCCAACTTACCTGATGGGCAGTGTTATTGCCGCGCAGCTATTCGCAGCCGTGCGATGCGCGGTGCCGGATATCATGAGCAGAATCGAAGCCGGTGATTTCGAGCCGCTTTTTTCGTGGCTGGGGCGCAACATTCATGGCCAGGGCGCCCGGTTTACAGGCGGGGAGCTGGTGGAGCGGGCAAGCGGACATGAGGTCAATCCCGATTACTTGATCAGCTACCTACGTGACAAGTATCTGTTGCAGTGAACGGTATCTGCATGTCATTGGAATTGGCGGAGCGCGCGCGTCTTTTTCTCGCGCGCGTTGAGCCGTCGCCCAGGCGCTACGGTACTACCGGGCGGCGCGATAGCTCTCGTAGCTATAGGTAATGCGGGTGTCTTTCGTATCGCGCGAGGTGCGCGCGTTGCCCTTGCTGTCCTCTATAGTGACAGTTGTTTCTTCGCTCGACCGGGTGCGGTGCGGAATCAGCGTACTCGGTTCGGCGATGATTTCCATCTTCTTCACCACCGAAATGTGTTTGACGTTGACCGGCTCACCGACCGTCTTCTCCAGAAAGTCAGTCATCGCCGAACGGAAGTCCTCGCCGGAAACCGTTGCGATCAGCACCAGTTTCACACATTTCGTTTCAGTGCCGGTGCAGGGCGCGAAACCGGCAATGCGGCGCGAAACGGTCATGGCGAACGGCGTATTTCCCAACGCCGGGGCGTAATATTCTTCACTGAACCGATAGGTTTGTCCCACCACGTATGAGCTGCTAATCCACCCACCGACCGTCTTGTTCCATTCGTCGGTCGCGGTCGCTGCCAGAAACCGCTCGGACATGGCAGGTTTGACCATGGCCAGTATTTTGTCCTTTTGATCCTCCAGTTGCGGAGGCAAGTTCGACATCACAGTGCTTTCGATGCGTTGTTGATAGGCAGACAAATTGTCAACGCGCAAGAATTCGCCTTCGCGGCTCACGATATAGTCAGGGACCTCCGAGGAAGCCTGTTTTAGTAGGGCGCTGAGGTAGTCCTGCTCTTGTTTATTGTCGGGACCCGAAAGATGCTGGCGCATCACCCGCGTGCTGACGACGAGTTCATCAGGACTGCTTGGCCCCGGACGGACTGTGGTCAGGTAGGTGGCCTTGAGTTCCGACTCCTTTCCGCGCTTGATTGATTTCTGCTGGAAGTTAACGGCTGATCGCAAAGAGTCAGGCCAGGCGAAATTGAGCGAAACGCGCTGCCTGGCCGGTCGTGGATTCGGCGACTCGCGAAAGGTGGCGATCACACGGTTGAGGATGTCGCCATCCCCCGAGTAGTCCGGTGCCGCCACCCAGCCGATCAGATGGTGCATCGCCGACGCGCCATTCACCACCGTGCTGACATAAGTCAACCGCACATCGCCAACACTACCAGTGACAACGTAACGATGTGCAGGCGCGCCGTTGACACTCAGCATCTCTCCCTCGCTGAGCTTCGAATTGCCAAGGCTTTCTGTCAATCCTTCAGCATAGCTCTTGGAGAATTCGGAAATAGGAGTGGTTTCAATTTCGCCGGGAAAGTAACTATTGACGATGAGAAATGCAGTTCCTCTGCTTTCGGCGACGCGGATCGAGGCGTCGGGACCGAAATCGGGGCGGACAGTCCAGGTACCGGGCGTCGACAGTTCCGATACGCCGTCGTCGGAGTAAACCGTTTGTGAAAGTGGTGCCGATGTTCCCGCGGCGTGTTGGTTGGGTGCCGACGCACACCCTGCGATGAGCATACTGCCCAGACAAACGATACTTACGATGTGGCCTGCGCGCTCTAATATATAGGTGGGCATGGAGTGCTCATTGGCGGGAGGAAGAATATACGAGATGCAGCAACGTCTGTGCCTAAAAGAGGCCCCGCGCGACGGCACCGCCAGGCCAGTATGAACTCGTGAGGTGATTGCATTACTGCGACGCATGCGGTCGCCCGATGTGGCTGTGCAAGGTAGCTATCCGTGCCTCGGGACTAGTCGCAAGCAGTTACCACTTGAGTTGTAACTCCAGCCCCAATGCTGGTTGCGTGCGCACTGGCAATAAAAAAGAGTGCGACATCGAATTGGTACTCGTATATCTGCCGGCGACGCGTAACGGCCCTGCCGTGTCAAAAGTCTTTACCGTGACATTGCTGTCAATTGCGAGCAACCAATCAGTTGGCGAGTTCGACACGCCGAGCGGATCAGTCAGAAACAAGACCGGTTTGTCTTTTCAGTTCAGTTCGCCTGGTTTGGCCTTAATGCGATCGCGCACACCGCTGAACCAGAATTTGCCGACAAGCGAGCCGAGCAGCGGCGTGGTCCATAGATCCTGATACGAAGGATTCTCGAACATCGCCTCGAATTCGTGCTCGAACAGGAAGGACAGCCCGAAAGAGAAAAAGAACGCGGTCGGCTGAAGTCGCGCTCACGACCGCGGATGTAATGGGTCGCGCCCCAATAGGGGCGCAGGCCGTAGTTAATAAAGAAATCGTCCGTATCGCGTTGAGGGTTGCTTACATTTTCTTGTCACTTTTCCCAGTTGCGGTTTTCCTTGTCTTCTTCCGACCAAGTCGATACCGATTCGGGGGCGATATACAGAAGACCGATCACGGCAAGCTGGAACACCATGAAGTAAGCGGCATTACGTGCGGCGCTGCCCATGATTGTGCAGTGGCAAGATTGAGCCGTAGTCCGGTTTATGGTGTGGCGTTGATTCGAAGTTCAGCAGTTGCCGCTGCTGCCTCAACGGGGGCGGCGTGAAAGCGGCCCGCAATCATTGCCAGCCAAATGACACATTGCAGGCGAAGGCTCACGGGTGAATGTCCAGCCCTCGACGCCTTGAGTACCACGACTATTCTGTATTGCGCCCTCGCTTTCTGGCGCTTTGAATTCGTGGTCCCCTAGCCCGCGGACTCGGTTTCGGCAGCGATAGCCCGTTGGTACGCTGGCCTTTCTGTCAGGCGCACCCAGTAGGGTGCCACGTTGCCCGGAAACTCCTTGTCAACGAGTCGTAAGTAACCGCGCAAAGACAGGCCCAGCATGATGTCTGCCGCAGAAAAATTCTCGCCAAGAATCCAGCTTTTTCCGGCCAGAGCGGCATCGAGAGCCTTTACACACAAGCGACACCGGGCTTTCATCTCGTCGAGTATGTGTGCCAGCGGGTTATCCGCGAACTCGCGGTTATGGTTAACGATTTCACCCAACGGTCTGGAGAACGTCGCCTCGGCGAACCACACCCACTGCAAGAACAGTCCGTGATCGTTCGTTCCGGGCTGCGGTTGCAGCCGCCCGGCGCCGTATTTGTCGAGCACGTATTGCACCATTGCGCCTGACTCGAACATTGTTAAATCGCCGTCGGACATGACCGGCACCTTGCCGACTGGATTCAACTTGCGCCACTCGGCGCTCGCCCGGTACTTGGGCGACATGTCGACCGGCACAATCTGATACGGTGTGCCGAGTTCCTCGCAGAGCCAGACTACCCGAAAGCCGCGCGTTCTCGGTGCGTGATAGATCTTGAGCATTTGGTTCTCCTCCAGGATGGTTTTCGGATCGATCAAGCTGCGTCGGTGTCAGCGCCTGTTGCGCACAATCGGAACTTTAGCGGCGCCTTTTCGACGCAAGTCTAACCCGCTGCCTTCCAGCGTGCAGCGTCGACTGTCTGTGACCCTGAAAATAATGTCTTTGAAACAGATAGTTACATATTATGCCTGCTTGCCAACGCCAGCCACTTGATTAATCGCAGAAAGGCGCCATCTAGTGGGGCATGACGGAGAAGCACGAATGAACTCCAGAGACCTGTCGCGCTTCATGTGGAGTGAAGCCCTTTCCTTGCTCGATCAGGCTGATCGGCTGCACCGGCAGTTCTTTCGACCGGCTGCAGCACGCGTGCCGACCTGGGAACCGCCGGTGGACGTAGTCGAAACCGCAAACCACTTGCGCGTCACGTTGGCGCTGCCGGGTGTTGCGGCCGAGACAATTTCGCTGTCGCAAGAACCTGATGCCATCATCGTTTCGGCGCGCCGGGCGTTTCCTGTTGCTGCCTCCGAAAGCGAAACAGGCGCGCGGGTGCACGCTCTGGAGATCCCGCATGGGCGCTTCGAGCGACGTATCGCATTGTCGACGCACGAATTTTCTTTGGTGGAGCAACGACTGCACAACGGTTGCCTCACACTCATTTTCAGCAAGAAGGAAACATGAAGGAAACATCATGAGCATCTGGCGTGGGTTAAAACAAGCACTCATCAGCGATGAAGGCGGCGGCCCCGTCTCGGCCAGCGGGCCTGAAGAACAAGGTGCAACGCTCAAGCCGCTACCGAAAGACGCGATGATCATCATTCCGCTGCGAAACACGGTGTTGTTTCCCGGCGTGATGTCGCCGCTATCAGTCGGACGCGCTAGCTCGGTGGCGGCAGCTCAAGAGGCAGCGCGAAGCGAACAACCGATCTGCTTTCTCTTGCAGCACGACGCCGAGAAAAACGAAGTCGCTCCCGATGATGTTCACTGGGTCGGCACCGCAGGGCAAGTTGTGCGCTACGTTACAGCACCGGATGGTGCGCACCACCTGATCATTCAGGGTCAATCACGCGTGCGTGTGCTGGAGTTTCTCGACGGCTGGCCATTCCTGGTGGGACGTGTGGCGGCGGTCGATTCGCCGGAGACCATGACGCCGGAGATAGAGGCGCGCTTTCTGCAGCTCAAAGAGCGGGCAGCTGAAGCGATTCAGTTACTGCCGAATGTCAACGAGGAACTGGCTGGCGCTGTGCAGCAGATCAATACGCCCGTGCTGCTTGCCGATATGGTTGCCAACCTCATGGACGTGAGCGCCGAAGAAAAGCAAACTGTCCTCGAAAGCTTCGATATCAAGCAGCGCCTGGATCTGGTGCTGAATATGCTCGGTCAGCGCGTCGAGGTCTTGCGCCTGTCGCGCGAGATCAGTGACAAGACACGCAAGGAATTCGACGAGCGGCAGCGCGAGCACGTGTTGCGCGAACAAATGCGCCAGATTCAGAAAGAGCTTGGCGAGGATGAAGGCTCGGCCGCGGAAGTCGAAGAACTGAAAAAGTCCATCGAAGAAGCGGGCATGCCGGAAGAAACTCTCAAGCACGCACGCAAGGAATTGAAGCGTCTCGAAAGAATGAGCGACGCTGGAGGTGAGTACTCGATGCTGCGTACCTACCTCGAATGGTTGACCGAACTTCCCTGGAAAGACGAACCGCAGAAGGCCATCGACCTTGCCGAAGCACGGCGCATACTCGACGAAGACCACTATGGTCTTGAAAAGATCAAGCGGCGCATTCTTGAGTACCTCGCCGTCAGAAAGCTCAATCCGCAAGGCAAGAGCCCGATTCTGTGTTTCGTTGGCCCGCCGGGAGTCGGCAAGACCTCTTTGGGTCAGTCGATTGCGCGGGCAACAGGACGACAGTTTCAGCGCGTCGCACTCGGTGGCACACACGACGAGGCTGAAATACGCGGCCATCGCCGCACCTATATTGGCGCCTTGCCTGGCAACATCATTCAGGCGATCCGCCGGGCCAAGTCGCGCGCCGGTGTGCTGATGCTGGACGAAATCGACAAGCTCGGTGCGGGTGGCTTCCATGGCGATCCGTCGAGTGCCTTGTTGGAAGTGCTGGATCCGGAACAAAACGCCAGATTCCGTGACAACTACCTTGGTGTCGATTATGACTTGTCGAAGGTGATGTTCATCGCCACGGCAAATGTACTCGACACGATTCCGGGACCACTGCGCGATCGGATGGAAGTGATCCAACTGCAGGGTTACACGGAGGAAGAGAAGCTGGAGATTGCCAGGCGCTATCTGATCAAGCGCCAGCTTGAAACCAACGGGCTGCAAGCGGAGCAAGCGTCACTCACCGACGCAGCAATTCGCGCGATTATCAGCGGTTACACGCGCGAAGCAGGTGTACGCAATCTGGAGCGCGAAATCGGGTCGGTATTCCGCTCGGTAGCAATGCAGATCGCCGAAGGAAAAGCAGACTCTGTCACGGTAGACATTGATGATCTGCACGCCATTCTCGGCCCACGCAAGTTCGAAAACGAGCTTGCGCAGCGCAGTGCGGTACCGGGTGTGGCGACTGGACTGGCGTGGACGCCAGTCGGCGGTGATATTTTGTTCGTCGAGGTCTCGAAAGTGCCGGGCTCGGGCAAACTGATTCTCACCGGACAGCTCGGCGACGTCATGAAAGAGTCAGCGCAGGCTGCATTGACGTTGGCAAAGAGTTACTTCGATGAGTCGCTGGACAAGGTTGACTTGCATGTTCACGTACCGGCAGGTGCGACGCCGAAAGACGGCCCGAGTGCCGGCACCGCGATGTTCCTGGCGTTGGTGTCGCTGTTGTCCGGCAAGCCGGTGCGCGGCGACGTCGCGATGACCGGCGAGATTTCACTGCGCGGATTGGTACTGCCGATCGGTGGCGTCAAGGAAAAAGTGCTGGCCGCCCTGCGCGCCGGTATCAAAACCGTGATGCTGCCAAGACGCAACGAGAAGGATCTGGAAGACGTTCCTGCCGCCGCACGCGAGCATCTGGAGTTCGTTTTCCTGGACAATGTCGCAGACGCCGTTCGCTGCGCCATGGATATGGATCCAGGACAACTCTCGACTCGCGGCGAAGAGCAAGCGGCCTGATCAGGTTCGGCTTGGCTCACTCGCGGGTAAGCGAGATTTGGTAGTGCCCTGATAGAAACCGCGCCGAGAGGCGCGGTTTTTGTTTGTTAGCGGCTTTATTCTATTCTTCGCCGTGCATGTCTCGGTGCATGCCACCATGCATTCCGCCCCGCATGTGTCCGCGCGTTCCGCCGTGCGTCGCGTCCGACTTGGCGCCATGCATCGTCATCATATGGTGACGCATCATTTCCTGCATCATCGCAGGGCCCGATCCGTAGCCCATCATACCGCCACCCATGCATGGCCCCATCATGGGACCGCCCATCATGTGGCCACCCATCATGGGACCGCCCATCATGTGACCACCCATCATGTGGCCACCCATCATGGGACCGCCCATCATGTAGCCGCCCATCATGTTCATATCGTTCATCTGCTCGCCCATCAGTTGCCAATGTTCGGACAGTAGCCGCTGGCGCTCCTGCGGATCTTCCGCCTCGGCAATTTTCGCCATTTGCTCGTGCATCGTTTTCATGCGCGCCTGCCACTGCTCGATATTTCGCGTCCATTCTTCTTCGCTCGGCATGTGAGCCTGTGCCAGTGGCATCGCACAGAGCAGCGCGACGAGTGCCGTCAATAATAATCCTCTCATCTCTGTCTCCTATTGATCGCGCGCCGTCAAGGACAATTCTCGAATTGCGGCGCAGGTGAACAGCAATACTACAGTCAAGCGCTTCACGGGAAAAGATCTTCTACTTTCGGTACGTACTCTCACGTATCATCAAGACGATTACATTTCTGTAATCGGCTTCGCTTCCGGTTCGTGTCTGGTGGGGTTGGAACGAGACATATGTTTTGCACGCAGAATTGCGCTCGCATGGTTGTCGAGAACAAGATTAACATGGTTGACACAGGTCAAAGCCGTGTTGAATGACGCCGCAGCCGCATCGTTGAATATCATTGGCATCACGGTGATGCTGGCGCGAAAGAGGCTCACCGGGCAAATAACCTGGTAGCCTGTCGCCAGATTCGCTGGCAAAGATCGATTCGATCTTTCGACGTATGATGCGCATTGCAGCTGGCTGGCGACCAGCGCGAATCCTTAGTGACCAAAAAATGGTGGCGCAACAATGACTCTGGAATTCAAAGGTGTTTTTCCGGCACCGCCAACGCCGGTGACAGATGACGGTCGCATCAACGAAAAGGCGTTACGCCTGCTCCTCGATGACAACATGTCACACGGCTGTGGCGGCTTCTGGATGGCGGGAAGCACAGGTGAGGGGCCGATCCTTTCCGAACAACAGCGCGATGCCGTTGCGGAAATATCTGCCGACCAATGTAAGGACAAGGCATTGGTGATCATGCATGTTGGTGCAATGAGCGAAGCAAGTGCAGTCAGGGCGGCGAAAACGGCGTGCGAGGCGGGTTGTGCTGCTGTTTGTTGCCTGCCCCCGCTGTTTTTCCCCAGCAATCAGCGCTCGATCACTGATTACTACAAAGCCGTGGCCGATGCCGCCGGAGACCTTCCTTTCTTTGTCTATAACCTGCCACAGTTGACGCAGGTCGAGACTGTCCCGGCGTTGATGGAAAAACTCATGCGCGAAATTCCCACCTTGAAAGGTTTGAAGCACTCGGCACATAACTTCAAGCACATCCGCGAATTTGCCGATATGGGGTTGATCTGTTTTTCGGGCAACGCTGCCTTCCCGCTGCCGGCACTGGACATGGGTGCGGTCGGGACCATCGACGCACCTCTGTCAGTCGCGCCTTGGCATTTCGTGGCCCTCTACAAGGCGTGGGCATCGGGCGACGCGGCACGTGCGAAGCAATTGCAGGATGAAACACGCAAATACGTAGATTTGGTGTGGATGTATTTCGCGCATGCCGATGTATGCAAGACGGTGCTCTCTGCAAGACTCGGGGTCGATTGCGGTCGCTCGATACCGCCTGTAATACGGTTGGATGACGACCAACGCGGCGAAGTGCTGCGCGTTGCCGAATCGTTGGGGGTAACCCGCCAACCGGCATAGATTGCCATCCGACGGCACGCCTGCGGTCTTGCGCCATTGCTATCTGGTCGACTTCCGGGGCAGCGGGCGCTAACTGCGATACCATCTCACCTTTTGCCCGGGAAGGACTCCCCCATGAGATATCCAGTCATTGGCCTTTTGGTATTGCTCAGTGTTGCCTGCTCACGTCCGGCGGTGCCGGCCGCAGTCGAACTCGAGACTGACGAACAGAAGACTTTATATGCAATCGGAGTAGCGCTCAGTCAGCAATTGGCAGCCTTTGCTCTCACCGAGGAAGAACTCGCATTCATAAATGCCGGAATTGCCGACGGCGTTCTTAAGCAGCCACACAAAGTCGACATGCAGACGTACGGACCGAAGATCAACGAGCTCGCCCAGCAACGTGTCGCAGTTGTCGTCGAACGGCAGGCCGAAGAATCCAAGGCGTTGCTCGAAAAAGCAGCTGGCGAACCGGGCGCAGTGACGACCAAATCGGGTGCCATCGTCATTCCCATCACGGAAGGTACGGGGCCCAATCCAAAAGCTGAAGACACGGTGAAAGTGCATTACCACGGCACACTGACCGATGGTACGGTATTCGATAGCTCGGTCGATCGTGGCGTGCCGGCGACGTTCCCTTTGTCCAACGTCATTAAGTGTTGGACCGAGGGTGTGCAGGAGATCAAGGTTGGCGGCAAGGCGCGCCTGGTGTGTCCGGCGGATGTGGCGTACGGTAATCGTGGTGCGCCACCAAACATCAAGCCTGGTGCGACACTGATATTCGAAGTCGAGTTACTCGAGATTGCGGGTTGATGCGATTGACACAGGTTTCCATGGCCTGTGCACAGTGTGCCGCGCGGTAAGACTCTGTTGCCAATCTGATCGGAACCAGAGACGAATTGAACTTGATACTCATCGGGCCGATGATTAATCGGACCGATAACTAATCGGACCGATAACTAATAGAACCGATAACTAATAGAACCGATAACGCATGACGGCGCGACGCGAACAATGTCTTTTTGCGCCGCGCCTGGATGACGCGACAACACCAGAGGAGGAAATGTATGCTGATCGACGTCCGTACCTACAGATGCCGTCCAGGCACGATAAAGAAGCATCTCGCCCTTTACGAAAAAATGGGAAAGGGTCCGCAAACCAAACATCTGGGTCAGCCGATGGCATACATGGCGGGTGAATCCGGCAACCCCAATGAGTATGTTCACATCTGGATTTATGAAAATGCCGGAGACCGCGAGAAGCGACGCGCTGCAATGCAAGCCGACCCGGAGTGGATCGCTTTTACGCAGGAAAGCGCCAAACTCGGCGCGCTGGAAAGCCAGGAAAACAAACTAATGACACCGGTCGGTTTCTTTCCTGAGCCGAAACGGGTCGCCTGAAGCGAAAAGTCCCATGGAAAACGGCACTGGATACTATATGTGTCCAATGCCGTTCGATTCACTCAAACACGGATGACGCAGATCAACGCTTTCTTCAGTTCACCGCGTTGGCCGGTCAATTAATTAGATTAGTCTGTCAATCGGGTCCGTTCCTCATCGATGAGCACGCGGCGAAGAATCTTGCCTGATGCCGACTTCGGTATCTGTTCGATAAACTCGACTTGGCGAATGCGCTTATGCGGCGCGACCTGTTCAGCGACGAAGTTCATTACTGTTTCTGCATCCAGTTCCTGTCCGGCACGAACCACGATGTAGGCCTTTGGTAGTTCGCCGGCCTCTTCATCGGGAACCGGGATTACTGCAGCATCGCCGATTGCCGGGTGTGTGACCAGTAGCGCTTCAAGCTCCGCTGGCGCGACCTGCATGCCCTTGTACTTGATCAGTTCTTTCATCCGGTCAACGGCGAAGAAATAACCGCCTTCGTCGACGTAGCCTATGTCTCCACTGTGGTACCAGCCTTGCGCATCGATGCTTTCTGCGGTTGCGGCGGGACGACCGAGGTAGCCTTTCATGATCTGCGGGCCGCGTATCCAGATTTCACCAATTTTGCCGCGCGTTACCGGTTTTCCTGACTCAGTGTCGACGATCATCACTTCGGTATTCGGTACCGGCATGCCGAGTGAGCCGAGTTTGTAGCCTGGATTACGTGTCGGGGAAAGATGCGTGACAGGGCTGGCTTCAGTCATGCCATAACCCTGAGCGACCTTGCAGCCGATGCGTTCTGCTGCATCTTTAGCCAGGGCTTCGCCCAGTGGCGCTGCACCCGACATGATGATGCGCAGGCTCGACAAGTTGTAGTTGTTGACGACCGGGTGCTTCGCCAGGCCGAGGACTATGGGAGGAACCAGGGGTGCTGAGGTGATTCTGTATTTCTGCACTGCGCCGAGAAAGTCTTCCATGTCGAAGCGTGACATGGTGATAAGGGTGCCCCCTCGCGCAAGCGTCAATAACATGACGACCACCATCCCGTAGATATGGAAAAAGGGTAGCACACCAAGAACGACGTCAGACTCCTCAATGCCCTCGAAGCTTTCCATCCCGAGGCACTGACACATGTTCATGACTAAATGGTGGTGCGTGAGCATCACGCCTTTTGGCATTCCGGTGGTCCCGCTCGAATACGGTAATACCGCCAGATCTTCGCTCGGACTGATCGCAATGTTCGGAGGATCATCTGAAGCTTGCATCAGCTCTGAGAGTGGCGTCGCACCTTCTGCTTCACCCAGGACAAAGATTTCTTCTACGCTCGAGCTGGTGGCACCTTCTTTGGCCTTTTCAAGGAAAGGAGGAACAGTTACGAGAAAGCGCGCTTTCGAATCTTTGAGCTGCTTGGCGAGTTCACCAGCCGTATACAGCGGGTTGGCGGTGGTCGATATACCGCCGAGTTTGCCTGCGGCCAAAAAAACCACAGCATATTCGGGGACGTTCGGTGAATAGATCGCCAGTACATCGCCCTTGCTGAAACCGCGCCCTGCCAGGCCGGCGGCAAGCTGGTCGACCGAGCGGGCAAGTTGCCCATAAGTGAGACTGCGGCCGGAAGCCGCATCAATGATGGCCGGCTTGTCATTCAACCGTTCACAGTGACGTAAAACAAACTCGGGGACGCTGACATCGGGTGCCGTTACGTCCGGGTGCGGACTCTTGAAAATCATTTGTTAGCCTTCTTCTGGACGTATGCCTGGGTGTCTGGACAAGCTTTTCGCGCCTTATTCTTGTTATGCGAAAAATGGTCCCATAATCCATCAAGTAATCGCTGGTTGCAACATGCTCGACCGATCCCTTCGGTGGTCCGTTTCGCACGAGGGAGCGAACGGCCTTGCTGTCGGGAAACAGCGTCCAGTTTGTGCGAGACTGGGTAGCCAAGCGGTCTTTTCAAACGAGTGTCATGCGTTGAACCGAGAACTTCATACTTGAACCGAGGTAGAATCCGATGAGCGTCGAAGTCAATGGTATTGCTCACATACAGCTGACGGTCAACAAACCGGACAGCCTTGAATTCTGGGAGCAGCTTTGCCAGTTTCTGGAGATGAAGACGCTCATAAGAAGTGAAGACGTGCGCTACTGTATCGGCAGTCGAACCGGAATACTGGTTCGGCTTGCGCCGCTCGACAAGCGCAATCAGTTATTCGATCAGGATCGTTGCGGACTGCATCATTTTTGCTTCCGTGCACGAAGACGTGAAGACGTCGATGTGATTTACGAGTTTGTGACGGCAGCACTCGACGCCCACGTTGTTCATCCTCCAGAGGCGGGTGATCATTTTGCTCCGGGTTATTATTCGCTGCTGTTCGAGGATCCAGACGGGATACGTGTCGAGGTGAATTTCGTGCCCGGCAAAGGACATTTCGGGAAGGATGGGCGGCTGGGTCCCGACGGCGCCGGGCCGGCGGGCAGTTACGGTGCCGATGGGTTGACTGGTTAATGGTGAGGTCGCAGCGAGCAGACTAAATGGTCAAGATTTCAGACAGGATGGCAGGATTGATGCAGACTGCAGCGCGCTGGGCGACATTGTTTTTGGCTACCGTGCTAGGCGCCACCGCCGCGCCCGCATACGCGGCGGGTAACGAGGCGATCGCCGCTACGTTGCAAAAGGCGGAAGAATTCTCAAACCAGGGCGGCGATCCCAACAATCGCTTTGGTCGAGCTTTGTGGTTGGAATCCAAGTCGGCCGATGGCGCTGCAACGGGCACAATCGAGGCGGTGCTTGATTTCCCGTTCGAGTCGGCGAGCGAGCAGCTGAGCGAGCCGGCAAACTGGTGTGACATTTTGATTCTGCATTTCAATGTTAAATCGTGTGCAGTCGCTCGACAGCCGGACGGGGAGACGGTGCTTGATGTCGGAATTGGCCGCAAGTACGAGCAACCGGTGGGCAAGGTATATCGCGTTAGTTTTGTCTTCAGTGTTGTGCAGCGTAGCAACGATTTGCTTCATGTGCAGCTGGTTTCGGAAGACGGCCCACTGAGCACGCGCAATTACCGCATAGTCGTTCTGGCATCCCCGGTGGACGCCGATAAGTTCGTTGTCCAATTGTCTTACGCGTACGACTATGGGATGGTTGCCAAACTGGCTATGGAGGCTTATCTGGGCACGCTTGGACGCAACAAGGTCGGATTCACCATTGAGGGCGAGGATTCCGACGGGCAGCCGCGTTACATTCGAGGTATGCGAGGCGCGGTGGAGCGCAACGCGATGCGCTATTGTCTTGCCGTAGAAAGCTATCTGCGCTCTTTGTCCCGGCCGCGGCAAGAGCAGATCGAGGCGAGATTGCAGGATTGGTTTACATCCTCACAGCGCTTTTCGCGTCAGTTGTATGAAATGGATCGGGATGCTTATCTGGCGATGAAGCGCAACGAGATTGCGCGTCAGCAAGCAGCGACAACTGCCGGTGGCGGTTAACGCGTAGCAGGCGAACAGCGGTCAGGGGTTATTTGATGATCCATGATTCGGCCTAAGATAAAACGACAAACGAGGAGGAGATATGCAAGGTCTGACGCTGGCGGTAGCGAACAAGTGTCTCGAGCATGCGGTTGCAAAGGCAGCCTCAGAATTCAAACGGCCCATTGGCGTCGCTGTGTGTGATCCCTACGGATTCCTGGTTGCGTTTTCCAGGATGGACGGCGCACCGATCAGAAGTATTGCGATTTCGCAGCAAAAGGCGCATACGGCGACACGCATGGGCATGTCAACGGACGCATTTCTGGAGCGTCTGCGCACAGACAACATCGACATCCGATATTTTTGTGATCCGCTGATGACAGCGCTGCCCGGCGGCAACCTGCTGAAGGACAAGAATGGTACTGTCGCTGGCGCGATTGGTGTGAGCGGTCTAAAGCCAGCCGAAGACCAGGTCGTGACCGAGTTCGTTGCAAGATTGTACGAATCAGGTGACCTTGGCTGAGCGCAACACCGCCACGTCAAGCAAACCACTTCTACCGTGGAGTCCGCAGAGAAGGAGCAGCAATTCAGCTTCTGTCTGGCAGGTAGCAAACTCGGCGTGTGAGTGACGCCCAACATGTTTATTCGGCGTGCTGGGCGCCGTTGTAATTGAACTTCGATTTTGGCTTTACTCTGCGCCCATGGCGTCCTCTGCGGTGAGCGTGTTTCTCGAATGATCTCAGGTAGCGATTCATGACTGACAGCAGTTTGCACTATATGCCGGCCACCGAACTGGTCGGTCTCATTCGCGAAAAATCCTTGTCACCGGTCGAGTTGATGAATGCGACAATTGCGCGTGCTGAGGAACTCAATCCGCGGCTCAACGCGATATGCACAACGACCTTCGATGCGGCGATCGATCAGGCGAGGGCAGCCGAAGCCATAGTGATGCGTGGCGAGACGTTGCCACCGCTGCACGGCATTCCGACCACTATCAAGGATTTGTCACTGACGCGCGGTGTTCGCTCCATGGCCGGCTCGCACGTTTTCGCCCAACGTATTCCGGAAATCGACCATGCTCACGTCGAACGCATGCGTGCCGCTGGAATGATTTCGATTGGCAAAACCACCACGTCGGAGTTCGGTTGGTCGGGAGTGAGTAACAGTCCGCTCACTGGCATCACTCATAATCCGTGGAAGCATGGAATGAATGCGGGCGCATCCAGCGCCGGTGCGGCGGTGTGTGCTGCCGCCGGGATTGGCCCAGTGCATCAGGGCTCGGACGGCGCTGGTTCGATTCGGATGCCGGCCGCATTCTGCGGCGTCTATGGCCTCAAGCCCTCTCATGGAAGAGTTCCGTATTATCCGATGCCGCAAAACGGTCTGATTTCACATGTCGGTCCAATCAGCCGCACCGTTGCGGATTCGGCTCTGATGCTTCAGGCCATTGCTGGACCTGACGATCGCGACATGACGAGTATTGACGCGGCACCGGAGGACTATGTCGCTCGCCTGGATGATGGTATCAGCGGACTCAAAGTGGCTTACAGTCCCGATCTTGGCTATTTGCAGGTGGACGACGAAGTCGCGGTACGGGTTCGCGAAGCGGTGAATGCGTTCGAAGAGGCAGGGTGCAGGGTTGAGGAAGTCGATCCGGGCTGGGGTGATCCAACCGATATGGAACACTGCCTATTCTCCGTGACCATCGCCATGATGTGGGGCGGTTTCGAAAAAGAATGGGGCGATAAGATGGATCGCGGACTGGTAGGGATCATTCGTCATGGCCGGCGATTCAGTGCAACCGACTACACGCGAGCCGCTGGCGAAAGGCTGCTGTATTACGACAAGGTGCGTAGCTTCTTCGAGCGTTACGATTTGTTACTGACGCCGTCGCTGTCAGTTGCAGCATTTCCCGCTGACCGCTTGATCCCGGAGCACTGGGAACAACACGAATGGGACTGGTTACGTTGGGCAGGATTCAGCTATCCGTTCAACCTGACCTGGCTTCCCGCGGCAACCTGCCCGTGTGGCTTATCCGATGACGGGTTGCCGGTTGGCATACAAATAGTGGCGGGCCGCAATCGCGACTTACAGGTACTGCAGGCGTCACGCGCGTTTGAGTTGGATCGGCCGTGGGTTCAGCAACGGCCGATCCCATAGTTTGAACTGATTCCACGGCGTCGGCCGATACCGTAGTGAAGTTTGTTTGCTTTGCCTTCAGTCGCGCAAGTGCCTGTTATTTGTGATGAATGCGCGTTTTTTCCCCGTAGCACACTTGCGAAATCGGCAAGTGCGCGGATAATCAATTCAGTAGTAATGATGGCAACATGGACAATGACAAAACACGTATCTCAAGTACTTGATGAGCTGCGCGAAGACCACCGCAATCTGACTGTTCTGCTCGGCATGCTGGACCGGGAAATTGCGCGGCTCAAGTCCCAGGAAGACCCGGATTACGACCTGCTGCATGACATCATGACTTACATGACCGGCTATCCGGACGCGGTTCATCACAAAAAAGAAGACTGGGTCTACGCACGCATGGCGGCGGTACGTAGCAGCATGCAACGCGATTTGACACGCATCGAGCACGATCATGCCGAAATATCCAACCTCGGCAACAAATTGCTCAGCGATATCAAGGCGATCGAGTCGGGTACCGTCATGCGCCGATTTGACGTTGTGGAGGACGCGCGCCGTTATCTGACGCGCCAGCGCGACCACATGCGATGGGAAGACGAGAAGTTGTTCCCGCTTATCGACAGCCTCAAGACCGAGCTGGATTTGAGCGAGAAACCATCGCATGTCGGAACCATGGCGGACCCGGTGTTTGGACCGAATGTCGAGAGCAGTTTTCACAGGTTGTTTGAAGCGATCAAGAACGAAGGGCTAGCCCCGTGAGGTCCGGTTATATACATAACCAGGCTCGCGACAAATGAAATAAGAAAGGTTTCAGCGATGACGGCGTTGGTGCTGGGTTTGGTGATCTTCATCGGCATGCACTCTGTTCGCATCATCTCCGATGATTTCAGAACGCGCCAGATTGAAAAGGTGGGCCTCAACACCTG
Organism: Betaproteobacteria bacterium; assembly: GCA_020354125.1. Taxonomy (GTDB): domain Bacteria; phylum Pseudomonadota; class Gammaproteobacteria; order Burkholderiales; family Eutrophovitaceae; genus SG8-40. Next base: position 3,581,966 of record CP070643.1, read on the forward strand.
GCGTGGCATGTATGCCGCAGTCTCCATCGTTGGCCTTGTGCTCATCGTTGCCGGTTACGGCGCCGCGCGTGGGGCACCACAACTCGTATGGTATCCACCGCTATGGCTGGTTTATGTCGCCACCGTTCTGACCATTCCGGCGTTCATTCTGATGGCCGCATCTTTCGTATCGGGAACGCGTATTCGCAACAAGGTCGGCCACCCTTTCGTGTTGGGAGTCACGGTCTGGGCGTTGGCACATCTGATTGCCAACGGGATGTTGGCTGATGTTCTGCTGTTTGGCGTATTTCTGATCTGGTCAATTGCGGACTACGCCAGCGCGCGGCGGCGGGACCGCAAAGCCGGAACAATCTTCCCGATCGGTCCGCCCAGGCGCGACGTGATCGCCGTCATTGGCGGCCTTGTTGCGTGGACTGTGTTCGCGTTGTGGCTTCATCGTTGGCTGTTTGGAGTCGCGCCGTTGCAGATGGTCGTTGCGAGCGGCTAACGGGTGAAGACCGTTTGTCGTTACGGTGTTGAGGCACAGTCTGCTTACGTGTGCAGCATGTGCCGATGTCGCGCGATCAGCCGTCCCTGTGGGGGCGTTGGGAGTATCAGCCAATAAACAGGCTTGATCTCTTTCGTGCCTGGGTCATCACGGCTCAAGTCATCGCCTGGTTTGGAACAACATGCGGACTCGTGAGCTAATAGGACTTGCTTTGTCGATGGCGTTGCTGTGCACGGGGTGCACGACTTCCCTTCATGGCTCATATGTTGCGATTAGCTATGTTGATGACAGCGTCGGCAAGTCCATGAAGCCTATGGGTCCGGTAAGGGGCGAAAGTGGCCAAACCAGATTTTTGTACCCGTTTCCTGTAGGGCCGGCGACATTCACCAGTGAGGCGATTGCAGTTGCCAAGTCGCAGTGTGAGGGCACCAGCTATATCGCGGGTAACTCGATCGATGACCGAAGAAGATTTGAGTTCGGATATTCGGTGCAGTGCATAATCGTCGACGCCATCGCATATTGACTATTGAAGGACTCGATTTGCGGCATTGGGTAAGGTCAACATTGGGGTGAGCGGCGTCGCGAAGAATCTCAGCATCTTGTACCTGTTTTTGGGCCTTTCCGCTGCCAGCATGGTCGTGATGATGGCTGTCGACTTGCTTCTTGGTGCGAGGGCGGAGTTTCTGAATGCCTATAGCGTCGCACAGCGGGTGCTCGGTCAGGCGCCAACAGTAGGAGAGTCGCTGGTAGCGCGGGAGTTTGGTGCCGAAGCAGAGTTAATTTTTGTCGTGGTTGCAAACCTCATCATTGGCGGCGTCGTGACAGTCGTCGTACGGTATCTGGCCAAGCAGTGACAGACTTGCGGCCATAACAAGATGGAACCGATTGCACCCTGTGCGGTGTGATAGTGGCCACGCAAGAAATGGAACAACATCAACTAACAGCGCTCGTACGATCGGCCCGCATACCGTTTCTTATGCTTACCCCCGTCAGTATTTTCCTGGGCGTTTGTACGTCCTTTGTATCGGCCGGGCAGATTGCATTTTTCGATCTGTTTCTTGTGTTGTTAGGCGCCGTGTTCGCTCACATCAGTGTCAATACTTTCAACGAGTACTTTGACTTCCGGAGCGGGCTGGACGCCACGACGCTGAAAACGCCGTTTAGCGGCGGGAGCGGTGCGTTATTGGACCATCCCGAAGCGGTTGACAGGGTGCTTTGGCTCGCCATAGCGAGCTTGAGCATAACCATTATCGTTGGATTCTACTTTGTCTTTACGTCAGGGATCTTGATTGTTCCGCTCGGTATAGCAGGTGTGCTGATCATATTGACCTACACGCAATGGTTGAACCGCTACCCATTCTTGTGTTTGGTGGCGCCGGGCCTTGGTTTCGGACCGTTGATGGTGGTCGGTACCCATGTCGTACTAACCGGCGGTTACTCGATTCAAGCGTTCGTAGCCTCGCTAGTGCCGTTCTTTCTGGCGAATAATCTTCTACTGCTCAATCAGTATCCGGATATTGCGCCCGACAAGCGTGTCGGACGGCGACACTTTCCGATCGCTTTCGGAGTAACCACGAGCACGCTTGTTTATGGTGCGTTTGTGGTGGCGACGTGCGCGACCATCGTGACAGGTGCGTCAACTCAGATACTGCCCGAGGCAAGCTATCTTGCTCTTGTTCCGATGACGCTTGCGCTCGTGGTGTTCTTCGGCGCTCTGAAACATGCGACATCAGTGGGTCAATTGATGCCGTACCTGGCGATGAATGTGCTGGTAACGGTGTTGACGCCGATTGTGCTCGGCATGAGTATCATTCCTGGCTAGCATCGCGCCCGGCGCGGCATTTGACGATGCGGGAGGCTCGGAAGCGAGCGGCGTCGTTGATGGATGGCCAGTCCGGCCGCTAATCATAGTGTTATTGACAGGAGCTCGCCGTGATAGCAGTGATTTTTGAGGTCTGGCCCGCGGAGGGTAAGGCGTCACAATACTTTGACCTGGCAGCATCCCTGCGGAGCGATCTGGAAAAGATCGATGGCTTCATATCGGTCGAGCGCTTCGAGAGTCTGACCACCAAAGGGAAATACTTGTCGTTATCCTTTTGGCGCGACGAAGAGGCGATTCGCGCCTGGCGCAATCTGGACCAGCACAGGAAAGCACAGTCGAGCGGGCGTGGCGGCGTATTTGCGGACTATCGCCTGCGAGTGGCAACCGTGGTGCGAGACTATGGGTTGCGTGAGCGTACCGAGGCTCCTGAAGACAGTCGTGATGCCCATGGACGAGCGCCATGAAGATAGAACACATTGCAATCTGGGCGCAAGACATAGAAAGCCTGAAAGAATTCTACGTGCGGTATTTCGAGGCCAGTGTCGGCAGAAAATATCAAAATGCGGAGAAAGGTTTCGAGTCGTACTTCTTGCACTTCGACTCCGGCGCAAGATTGGAGATCATGCGGATGGAGAGTGTTTCCCGCAACACGAACGACCCCTTGATGCCCCATACGGGATTGGCACATTTCGCCATATCGGTCGGTTCGAAAAGCCAGGTTGACAAACTGACCAAAAGGCTGAAGGCGGACGGTGTTCGGGTCGTCGATGGACCTAGAGTAACGGGTGACGGATACTACGAAAGTGTGATTCTTGACACTGAAGGCAACAGACTAGAGATCACCGCCTAGGCAGACGCCGCCAGAAATGCTTGCTCCTTGCTCGAAAGCGTGGCCCAACCTGCGCGGCCGCCAGTCAATATGTCGTCCGGATGCTTCGAGTTAGACGCCCGCGAATCCGTACCAATCGTGGTTGCCTGGGATTCCGGGCGGCTAATCAAGTAACGGAAAACGGATGCTGACGCCGTTGTGAGCGCATGATCGCTACCACTGAAGTAATAGAGAAATACGATTAGTAGGCTTGAATAAAATGAGAGGCTGACTTAAAACAAGGACCCAATCTAAAGACAGGAATACAGTGCAGAGGCGAAATTCGCCTGCAATCTGGCTGGCGTATGAAAATGCGCGAGGGGAAACGGCGGTCACACAGCGATGACAGATGTTTGACCATTTATGTTAAGCGCACCCAATAAATTTGCGTTGCTGGAATCATCGGCCGCATATACATGCCCGCGGGGTTTTGAAACAAATGTACTAATCCGTTTGGGGATGCGGCCACCGAGAAGCTTGGCGATCCTTGCCACGATGGCGCTCGCCGTATTGCCAGGCGAGGGACATGCATCTGAATTCATCGCGTTGCTGGTCGGTTCTATTGCTCTTGGAATATCAGGTGTACTGATTATTCAGGCCTTGATCGCGGTTACGCTGGTCGTTCAGAAAAAATATACTCACAAGGACCCATCACACTTCATCGCGATCGCAGTCGCATTCTTGCTGATCGATGCGATCACAGTGCTAAGTGAGGTGACGTTGCTGGCATTCCGGACTGTTGTCGGTTTGCTTGCACTAATGTACGTTCCTGCCGCAATCGCCATTTTCCCTCCGCCGTTACAACGTCTCAAAACAGAAAAGATAAGCGGCAGGACGGGCGCTACTGGCGGGAAGCGTAAGGCGAAACGAGTTGCTGTCACGCTTAGTTTGCTGGCGTTCGGCTTCATGAGCGCTGTCTCACTGGTGGTATTCTTGACAGAGCAGCCGACTGGTGTTGTTGACTTGCTGTTACTGCTCGTCGCACCGTTTGTCCTGGCGTACGTCGTAGGGCTCTGGCACCGGCCGGAGGCCTCCGACTGATCACGCGCTGTACTCCTACGCACTGCGGCCTGCGCCGCCTCTGAGCTTTCGCGAAGTAGCTGGTTGGTCCGCTCAGTGGTGCTCTGGTAAGGCATTATCATGGGCGAAACACACAATCCGATCTTCATCGGTATGATGCGTGTTGTCCATTGTGGCGGGAGCGGGCGCGGGGCCTCCGCAGTAAGTGATGGTCACAAGAACATAAATGTTTGGGAGTAAATGTATGAGTGT
>CP070643.1:3586514-3655395 GCA_020354125.1 Betaproteobacteria bacterium
GCATGTCGGCGCCGCCAATCGCCATCACCATGTGCACGCCGAACAGCAGTGCGATCACGGTCATCACGATGAGCGGCAGCATGCCCTCGGAGACCGACTTCGCACCGACGAAATCGGCCGCGAACCAGATCACCACCAGCAGCCCGGCGAGGTTCAGCCAGTGGCGCGCCGGCAGCAGCATCGGCTTGCCGCTAATCCTGGCGGAGAGCTTGCCGAACGCGATGAGCGAGCCCGAGAAGGTCACCGCGCCGATGAGCACGCCGATGTAGATCTCGATCTCGTGGATCGTCTTCTCGACGCCCTCGTACTTCCCGGCAGCAGCCGGGTCGATGTAGTTCGCGAACCCGACCAGCACCGCCGCAAGACCCACCAGGCTGTGCATCAGCGCCACCAGCTCTGGCATCTGGGTCATCTTGACCATGCGCGCCACGTACAGCCCGACGGTCGCACCGAAGAGCAGCGCGATAACGATCCAGGGATAGCCCGCCGCGGTGACGTTGGGGCCGGCGATCGTCGCCACCACCGCGATGATCATGCCGATGATGCCGTAGACGTTGCCGCGCCGCGAGGTCTCGGGGTGCGAGAGCCCCCCGAGGCTAAGGATGAAGAGGATGGCGGCGCCGACGTAGGAGACGGTAACGAGAGTTGCAGACATGGTTCGTCTCCCCTACTTGCGGAACATTTCCAGCATGCGCCGCGTCACCGCGAAGCCGCCGAACATGTTGATGGCAACGAGCGCGATCGAGACGATCGCCAGGCCCACGATCCACGCCTCCGGCCGCCCCGCGACCTCACCCACGGGCGGGGCCACCTGCACGAGCGCGCCCACCGCGATGATGCTGCTGATCGCGTTGGTGACGCTCATCAGCGGCGTGTGCAGCGACGGCGTCACGTTCCAGATCACCATGTAGCCGACAAAGCAGGCGAGCACGAACACGGTAAAGTGCGACAGGAACGAGGCGGGCGCGTACAGGCCAACGAGCAGAAAAGCCAGCGCGCCGAGACCGAAAACAATCGCCAGCCCCTTGGCGGACATCGGCCCGCCGCCCTCGCCGTGCGCTTTTGCGGCCGGTGCCACAACGGCCGCCGCAGCCGGCTTGGGCGGTGGTGCAGGCAGCTTGATCGGCGGCGCCGGCCAGGTAACCTCGCCGTCCTTGATGACGGTAAGACCACGGATTGCGTCGTCCTCCATATTGATGTTGATAACGCCGTCCTTGGTCTTGCACAGCTCTTCGGTCAGGCGCAGCAAATTGTTCGAGTACAGCGTCGAGGACTGCTTGGCCAAGCGGCTGGCAAGATCAGTGTAGCCGATGATAGTCACACCGTGCTTGACCACCGCCTCGCCGGGTTCGGTCAGTTCGCAATTGCCACCCTGCTCTGCGGCCATGTCGACGATCACGCTGCCGGGTTTCATCGAACGGACCATCTCTGCGGTGATGAGCTTTGGTGCTGGTTTGCCCGGAATCAGCGCGGTGGTAATGATGATGTCAGCTTGCTTGGCTTCCTTGGCGTACATTTCGCGCTGGGCCTGCTGGAAGCCCTCGCTCATCACCTTGGCATAGCCGCCGCCACCGGAACCTTCTTCCTCGTAGTCGACCTTGACGAATTCGCCACCGAGCGACACGACCTGGTCGGCGACCTCGCCGCGTGTGTCGTTGGCGCGCACGATGGCACCCAGATTGGCGGCCGTGCCGATTGCCGACAGCCCGGCGACACCGGCGCCAGCGATGAATACCCTGCTTTGCCGGTGGCACTTTGCCCGCCGCCGTGATCTGGCCATTGAAGAAACGACCAAAGGCATTGGCTGCCTCGATCACAGCGCGGTAACCACTGACGCCGGCCATGGAGGTGAGTGCATCCATTTTCTGCGCGCGCGACAACTGGCGAGGTAGGCAGTCGATGGCGAGCACAGTGGCCTTCTTGACCGCCAGCTGCTCCATAAGTTGGGGGTTTTGCGCGGGCCAGATAAAGCCGATCAGCGTGCCACCCTCGCGCATTAGCGCCACTTCCGCGTCACTCGGCGGCTGCACCTTGAACACGATGTCGGCTCCGCCCCACAGGGCCGCAGCGTCGACAACAACCTCGGCTCCGGCTGCACGATAGGCGTCGTCGCTAGCGCTAGCGGCATCTCCGGCGCCGGACTGTACCTTTACGACAAAACCAAGCTTGATCAGCTTTTCAACAACTTCAGGCACCGTAGCGACGCGTTTCTCGCCGGCCACCTGTTCCTTCGGCACACCTATTATTTGTGGCATCACTTTCCTTGATTTAGTTTTGGTATCAGAGTCGGACAGCGGCGCTATCAAAGTCAGACGCTGGTGCGCCGCAATGCGAACGTCGGGAGCTACAAGCGAGGCCGGATTATACGGCCAGATGACGGAAAAACGCAGCGCTGCACCACCTGATGACCGGACTGAAGGCCCTTATATAATTCAAGCTACACAATGTCACAGATCCACATCCTTTCCGATCTCCTGATCAGCCAAATTGCGGCTGGCGAGGTGGTCGAGCGTCCGGCATCGGCATTGAAAGAGTTGCTGGAAAACAGCCTGGACGCCGGCGCCGACGAAATTTCCATTCAACTTCATGATGGCGGCATCAAACAGATTCGTGTTGCCGACAATGGCAGTGGAATCGGGCACGACGAACTGAAGCTGGCCCTGCAACGCCACGCTACCAGCAAGATTGACAGCTTGCAGGATCTGGAATCGGTCGCCAGCCTCGGTTTCAGGGGTGAAGCGCTGGCTTCGATTGCCTCAGTATCGCATCTGTCTTTGATTAGCCGATCGGTCGGCGCCGAACACGGCTGGAAAGTGGAATCAGAAGGAGGACGTGTTTCCAGTGCCGAGCCCGCACCAATCGCACAGGGAACCGTGGTTGAAGTGCGCAATATCTACTTCAACACGCCGGCACGCCGCAAGTTTTTGCGCACTCCGGCGACTGAGTTCGGACATGCCGAAGCAGCGTTCAAGCGCATTGCTCTGTCACGCCCCGATGTATGCCTGACGCTGGCGCATAACGGACGTGTCAAATGGCGGTTGCAAACGTCCACCGAGACCGGCCGCATCCGCGAACTGCTCGGCGAGAGTTTCGGCGAAAGCGCCATCGAAGTCGATACCGGCGCCGGACCATTCCGGCTGCATGGACTAATCGCCCAGCCGGCGCATTCGCGCGCGTCGCGCGATGCGCAATATACGTTTGTGAATGGCCGGTTTGTGCGCGACAGGGTGCTGGCGCACGCGATTCGCGAGGCTTACCACGACGTATTGCATCACGACCGGCATGCCGCGTATGTGCTGTTTCTCGAACTCGAGCCGGGACTGGTTGACGTCAACGTGCACCCGAGCAAAGTGGAGGTCCGCTTTCGCGAAGCACGCGCGATTCACCAATTCGTGTTCCACGCCCTGGAGAAAGCACTTTCGGCAACCAGGCCCGGCATGCCGGCGAGCAACGGCACAGGATTGCCGGCATCGGTTGCAGCGACGTCAGACAGGTCGAGTTCAACACCACTGCCGACGCTTGCAGGCACACCGCCTGCATCGACACCTTTTTCAAGCGGGTCTATTTCAAGCGGGTCTATTTCAAGCGGCACGGTGCAATCGGGCATTTCCTTCAGGCCCGGTCAGCCCGCCATGCCAATGCGTGCCGCCGAAGCTGAGAAGTTCTACTCAGTGCTATTCGCTGAGCCGCAAACTTCGCAGCCGGCCGGACAGCCCCATCAGGCGTTGCCTGACGATGACGACCAACCACTCGGATTTGCACTGGCACAACTGGCCGGCATCTATATCCTGGCGCAGAACCGCGCCGGCCTCATTGTTGTCGACATGCACGCCGCACATGAGCGCATCGTCTATGAGTCACTGAAAGCAGCAATGGATTCGGATCGGATACCGACTCAGGCATTGCTCATTCCAACCACCATGACGGCCAGCGAACTTGAAGTGGCAACGGTCGAGGAAAATCGCGAACTGCTCAACACGCTGGGCTTCGAGCTGGCGGTGATTGCGCCTAATGCCATAGCCATACGCTCTATTCCTACTTTGCTGCGCAATGCCGACGCCGCACATCTTGCGCATGAAACACTGCGCGAGATCGCCGAATATGGCGCAGGCCGTGTGCTGACAGAACGGCGCAACGAAATGCTGGCAACCATGGCTTGCCACGCAGCCGTCAGGGCAAACCGCCAGCTGACGATCGCGGAGATGAACGCCTTGCTGCGCGACATGGAAGCGACCGAGCGCTCAGGGCAATGCAACCATGGTCGCCCAACCTGGTTTCAAGTCACGCTCGCGGAGCTTGACCGCATGTTCATGCGCGGACAATAGATGAAAAACTACTGCGCGGACTTGATTCGGGCTCGCGCGATTCGATTAGAAACGGTGCTCGGCCGCCTTCGGCGGTCCGGCCCGGCGATCATAGTCGCCGGGCGCTGCGAGCGGGCGCGGCTGTGCCGCACCTGTTTCGCTCTCGCCCTCAGGTACTACCTCTGTGCACTCCGGTTCCTGCGCACTAGTTCGATCAATACGGTGCGCACCCGACTGAAGCCCGCTCGCGACGTTTTTCAACAGGCTGTTACGGTGCGAGAGACAAGCGGCACTGAGTCTGGCTGAAGAAAAATCATGGCGAAGCAAGTGAGGTCCGGCGCAACGGACGACGCGCAATTGCCGCCGGCAATTTTTCTGATGGGCCCAACGGCCAGCGGCAAAACCGCAGTAGCGCTCGAGCTCGCAGAGCACTTGCCGGTGGAGATCATCAGCGTCGATTCGGCGCAGGTGTATCGGCACATGAATATCGGCACAGCGAAGCCGGATCAATCGACTCGGCTGCGTCATCCACATCACCTGATCGATATCATCGACCCTACCGAATCCTATTCAGCAGCGCAGTTTCGCGACGACGCTCTACAACTCATGGCCGATATCGCCGAGCGCGGGCGCATTCCGCTGCTGGTCGGCGGCACCATGCTCTATTTCAAGGCCTTGCGCGAAGGACTTAGTGATCTCCCATCGGCCGATGAAGCCATGCGCAACGTCATCGAAATGATGGCGCAGGAGGCGGGCTGGCCGGCACTGCACGCCGAACTCGAACGTATCGATCCGCAAGCGGCTGAACGAATCGATGTCAACGACGTGCAACGCATTCAGCGCGCACTCGAAGTGCACTACCTGACCGGCAAAACCATGTCCGAGCTGATTGCCGAAAGCCCGCAACAGGGCCTGCCCTACCGGGTGATTGAAATTGCCTTGCTTCCATCTGAGCGCACCAGATTGCACGAGCACATCGCCACGCGTTTCGAGGAAATGCTCGAACTCGGCTTGCTATCCGAGGTTCGCGAGTTGCGCGAGAAGTTTGACCTATCAGCAGAGATGCCCTCAATGCGTTGCGTGGGCTATCGGCAGGTCTGGCAGTATCTGGAAGGCGAACTCAGCCTGGCAGCACTACGCCAGAAAGCGATCGCCGCGACGCGCCAACTTGCTAAACGACAGTTGACCTGGCTGCGCAGTATGGACGATGTCCTGGAGTTCGACTGCCTGCTCGAAGACTTGCCGCAACGGGTGCACGATAGCCTCGCGGCGCAACTTGCCGGCCGCAGCGGAAAATAGCTTCAGTCCTTGTTTTCTATCCTTGCGCCTGCCCGGCCACGCGCTAATCTCAGATCAACCGTCGCGCCGATTTCGAGTTCGGCTGAATCTCGCACGATCAGCCCGTCTTCCCGCGTCACAATGCTGTAGCCGCGCGACAGGACCGCCTCGGGATTGAGGTGATCCAGATGTGCCGTGAGCGCCTCGAGCACGCGACGCTTGTTGTCCAACAGACGACGTCCGCCGTTTCTCAGTCGTAGTGCGAGATCCTCACAATGCCCACGCCATCGCGCAAGATCCGGCCGCTGTGAGCGCAGTTCTGAACGTAGCGCGTCCAGTCGCAGCAGCAAGCTAGTCTGCTGGCTTCGTTGTGCATGTAGCAACCTTGCAGCAAGATGCGACAGTTGATCGAGACGCGCCTCGATGCGCTGCCCGGGATGCACCAGGCGCTTGCCCAGATAGTCGACACGCTGCATCTGATCCTCGATCAGTCTGCGCCCAGCCAGCGCCAGCGCATCCGCAGTATCCGACAGTTGCGCCAACAACTCTTCACGATCCGGTGTCGCCATGGCGGCAGCTGCTGTTGGGGTCGGCGCACGCACGTCGGCAACAAAATCGATCAACGTATAGTCGGTGTCGTGTCCGACGCCACACACCACCGGCATCGAACATTGCGCCACGGCACGTACCAGCGCCTCCGAGTTGAATTCCCACAGGTCTTCCATGCTGCCGCCGCCGCGACAGACAATGAGAACATCGACTTCAGCACGGGACGATGCGGTGCGAACCGCTTCCGCCAGTTTTTCGCCGGCACCCTCGCCCTGCACCGGCGCCGGGTAGAGCACCACGGGTATTGACGGCATGCGCCGGCGCAGCGTCGTCAATACGTCGCGCAAGGCAGCGGCTGCCGGCGAGGTGACGATGCCAACTACGCTGGGGAAGACGGGCAGCTCGCGTTTTCGCTCCTCATCGAACAAACCTTCTGCGGCGAGCTTCCGCCGCAGGCGCTCGAACGCTTCGTACAAGGCTCCGAGCCCGGCACGCCGCATGGTCTCGACACCTAGCTGGAATTCGCCGCGCGCCTCGTAGATCGTCGGCAACGCACAGACCTCCACCTGCGCACCGTTTTCTGGCGCGAATTCCAGGCGCGCGGCTTTGTGGCGAAACAACACACAGCGAACCTGGGCGCGTTCGTCCTTCAGCGAGAAATAACAGTGACCGGATGCCGCTCGCGTGAAATTGGATACTTCGCCTGACACCCAAAGTAGAGGCAGGCTACCCTCTACGATCTCCCGCGTTCGACGGTTGAGTTCGCTCACAGTGATAACCGGTGACTGACGAGAAATTTCGTTCACCGACTGCAATTCAGGTTAGCCAATCAGACATTGATGCGAAGCATCTGACAAAAAACGAGAAAATATTTTGTGCAATCGACAAATTCTAGTCTTGACAAACGCATCGAATTATTGCTCAAACGATCCACAACCGTCACTTCGCTGCAACATAACTACCCGCAAACCCGCATAAACACTGGGGGTCATAATTATCTATCTGTTTTAAAAACAATATTACGCTGATTAAAAAAGCGTCTCCCGACAAAAAACGTGTCGAAATGACAACTTAGGTTTCAACTTTACAAACTACCCACAAAGTTATCCACAACATCTGTGGAAACAATTCCACCTTTTGAACGGCATTACTCAAGTGTGTCAACACTTGTTTTGCAGGAAGAATTTCCCTTGCCGCTCAGGATCGAGCAGTTTAAAGTGCGCGGTTTCGCAAAACGGGCTTAGGACATCGCGTGATCGATATCATTCAAGCTGCCGGATGGCCAATCTGGCCGATTATCTTGTGTTCGATCATTGCAATCGCCATCATCGGCGAGCGTTTTTACTCCCTGCGCCAGGATCTGGTCGCACCGCGCGACCTGTTACCACGCGTTATTCAGGAATACCGCAAGTCCGGCGTCAGCGCCGACATGCTGTCGCGTGTTGCCGGCACCTCGCTGCTCGGCAAGGTGCTGGCAGCGGGCCTGAAGAACATCAAGAGTTCGCGTGAAATCGTCAAGGAGTCCATCGAGGAAGCCGGACGCGCCGCGGCGCATGAGTTGGACCGATTCCTCACCACGCTTGGCACGATCGCAACGATGTCGCCGCTGCTGGGACTTCTCGGAACCATCATCGGCATGATCGAAATCTTCGGCGCATCGACACCGACTGGTATTACCGACCCCGCACAGCTGGCCCACGGCATTTCGATCGCCCTGTACAACGCCGCATTCGGCATCATTGTCGCAGTACCAAGCTTGGTGTTTTATCGGCATTTCAGGGCACGCGCCGATTCTCTTGTAGTGGAAATGGAGCTGCAAGCGGTAAAGATGGTCGAGATCATTCACGGGGAGCGTACTGCCTGAGGTGATGGTCAGATGAACTTCCGACGTGGCTCATTTCGTGAAGAACCGGAGATCAATCTGGTCCCGTTCATCGACATCCTGATCGTCATTGTTATTTTTCTTGCGGTCACTACCACTTACTCCAAGTATGCCGAGCTGAAAATCAATCTTCCGACAGCGGACGCTAATCAGGCCGAGCAACTGCCGGATCAGATCGATGTGGCCGTGTCCAGTGACGGTCAGTACATGATCAACCGAAACCGCATTGTGTTTACCACGAACACTGCCTTCGCCGCCGAACTGCAGGCGGCCAGCGGCGGTAACCCGGATCCGGTAATCGTCATCAGTGCCGATGCCAACGCAAGCCATCAGTCCGTGATCAGCGTAATGGAAGCAGCGCGCATGGCTGGCTTCGGGCGTATCACCTTCACCACCCAGCAAACGCAGTAACGCAAACAATTCAAACGGGCCCGCAAGTCTTGGTGCCACCTCGCTGGCGTGTATGCCCGTTGCCGTCAGGCACCCTGTTAAGCTACCTGTGTGTATCGGTTCGGTCCTAGACGTGCATCTATTGGAAAAACACTGGCAGCGCATCACGCTGGTAACGATTGCCTTGCTGCCGCTCTCAGTTCTTTTCGCAGTTCTATCCTGGCTACGCCGGACAGCCTATGCCAGCGGTCTGCTTCGCCGCGTGCGCTTGCCGTTGCCGGTCGTCGTTGTTGGCAACCTGAGCGTCGGTGGCACCGGCAAGACGCCGGTCGTCGTCTGGCTGGTAGACGCACTGCGCAGGCGCGGATTCAGACCAGGCGTGGTCAGCCGCGGTTACCGCGGAGCTGAAGAGGTGACCGCCGTCGCAGCCGACACCTCTCCGGAGATTGGCGGTGACGAAGCCGTTCTAATCGCCAGGCGTGCACAATGTCCAGTATGGGTCGGGCGCGATCGTAGCGCGGCAGCGCTGCAGTTGATCGCCGCAAATCCGGATGTGAATGTAATCGTATCCGACGACGGTCTGCAACATTACCGGCTGCAGCGTGATTGCGAGCTGGTGGTGATCAACGCGCGGCAGCGATTCGGTAACCGGCTGCTGTTGCCGGCCGGACCATTGCGTGAACCGGTGAGCAGGCTGCGTACGGTTGACGCGGTTATTGTCAACGGCGCCAGCATGCCTGATCTGCCTAACGAAACCTTCGACATGCGACTGGAGGGCGACGCGTTCTGCAATCTCGTCGATCCGGCAAGGACCGCGTCGCCGAGCGACTTCGAAGGGTTGCGCCTGCATGCGGTTGCGGGTATCGGTGATCCGGAGCGCTTCTTCAGCCATCTGCGCCGGCTGGGTTTGTCATTCACAGCGCATCCGTTCCCCGATCACCACGCTTTTCGCCTGCAGGATCTCGACTTTTCAGATGCCGATGCAGTGCTCATGACGCAGAAGGATGCGATAAAATGCGCACGCTTCGCATGTAAAAACTGGTGGGCGCTGCCGGTCGAGGCCCGTATCGACGACGCGCTCACCGATCTGGTCATCCGCAAGATTGGCTCTGACATTGGACACTAAGTTACTGGACGTTCTGGTCTGCCCGCTGTGCAAGGGCCCGCTTGTTTACCGAAAAAGCCAGGCGGAACTTATCTGCAGTCCGTGCCGGCTGGCTTACCCAATTCGCGATGACATTCCAGTGATGCTGGAAGAAGAAGCGCGCAAGCTGGCTGCCGAAGAGGAAGTGTGACGCTATCGGCGTCGCGAAGCGCAGCGCGTCTGCCAACAAATCTGACAGGCGGTCACCAGATTAAATGACATCTTTCGTGGTCGTTATTCCCGCTCGCTACGCTTCGACGCGCTTCCCCGGCAAGCCACTGGCCGAACTGGATGGCAAGCCGATGGTAGCGCACGTGGTCGATCGCGCGCGCGAATCGGGCGCCGACGAAGTTATCGTCGCCACCGATGACAAACGAATCGCTAGTGCCGTCTCGGCTAGCGGATGTGCGGTCGCGATGACCCGCGCCGATCACTCCACAGGTACTGACCGTATCGCCGAGGTCGTCAAACAACGTGGCTGGAACGATGGCACGATCGTCGTCAACGCTCAAGGTGACGAACCACTGATGCCGCCGGAAATGATCAGCGCCGTGGCAAGCAAGCTGGCCGAATCTCCGGACGCGGCAATTGCAACCGCATGTCACCCGATCAGCGAAGTAGCGGAATTCATGGATACCAACGCCGTGAAGGTGGTGTTCGACCAGAGTGGCTATGCACTTTATTTTTCGCGCGCACCGATACCGTGGCCACGCGATGCTTTTGCAGCCGGCAAATCAAAGCTGCCGCCTGAATTCCCGGCATATCGCCATGTTGGCATTTACGCTTATCGCTGTTCTTTCCTGCGCACTTACGCCGAGCTTGCGCCGGCAGTATTGGAAAGATTTGAATCCCTCGAGCAGTTGCGAGCGCTGGCAAACGGCTATCGGATCGCGGTAAGCGTTGCGGCTCAGGCGCCACCACCGGGAATCGATACACCCGAGGATCTGGAGCGCGCGCGAGAGCAAATTGCGAAGATATAATTTGGTGATTGAGCCACTGAGCGATCACCCAACAAGACCCATGAATGGGCAGGAACAGGGAGGAAGACAACGACATGAAATTGATATTGCTCGGCCCGCCAGGCGCTGGTAAGGGCACCCAGGCCGCGTTCATCACTGAGAAGTACGGTATTCCTCAGATCTCGACCGGCGATATGCTGCGTGCTGCGGTCAAAGCCGGCAGCGAACTCGGCCTGGAAGCAAAGAAGTTCATGGATGCCGGCGCGTTGGTACCGGATGAAGTCATCATCGGCCTGGTGCAGGAGCGGATCAAACAATCGGATTGCGCCAACGGTTTCCTGTTCGATGGCTTTCCGCGCACCATTCCGCAGGCCGAAGCGATGAAGAATGCAGCGGTCAATCTTGATTACGTGGTCGAGATTGACGTTGATGACGCCGAGATCGTCAAACGCCTGTCCGGGCGTCGCGTTCATCCGGCCTCGGGCCGCACTTATCACGTCGTATTCAATCCGCCGAAGACTGAAGGAACCGACGACGCCACCGGTGAGCCGCTGGTCCAGCGTGACGACGACAAGGAAGAAACGATTCGCAAGCGTCTTGACGTCTATCACAAGCAGACAAGTCAACTCGTTGACTATTATTCCAATTGGGCAAAAAGCGAGGCGCCGGGTGCGCCCAAATACGCCTGCATCGCGGGGACTGGCTCATTGGAATCGATTCGCGACCGGATTCTTGAAGCACTGCAGTCCTGATTGATGGAGTAACAGTTCCATTTAAACCGGTTCTGATTAGATGCGGTTCGAGACACGTGCTTCAATAGAACAACTTATTCAGGAGGAGTAATGCCAGCAAAGAACGCGTTCTACGCCCAGTCAGGTGGCGTGACAGCCGTCATCAATGCCTCTGCCGCAGGTGTAATCGAAACGGCGCGCAAGAACAAGAGCAAGATCGCAAATGTTTACGCGGGACGCAACGGCATTATCGGTGCACTCACCGAGGATCTGATCAATACCAGCAAGGAATCGGCATCTGCAATCGCCGCCCTCAAACACACGCCGGCCGGAGCGTTCGGTTCGTGTCGTTACAAGCTCAAGAGCCTGGAGGAAGATCGCGCCCAGTACGAGCGGCTCATAGAAGTATTCCGTGCGCATAACATCGGTTACTTCTTCTATAACGGCGGCGGCGACTCCGCTGATACCTGTCTCAAGGTATCGCAGATATCCGAATCATTGGGCTTCCCGATACAGGCGATTCATGTTCCCAAGACGGTCGACAATGACTTGCCCATCACCGATTGTTGCCCGGGGTTCGGGTCGGTGGCGAAATACGTTGCCGTCTCCACGCGCGAAGCCAGTCTCGACGTGGCATCGATGGCGAAAACCTCAACAAAGGTGTTCGTGCTCGAAGTCATGGGACGTCATGCCGGATGGATCGCCGCGGCAGGCGGCCTGGCCGCGGAGCAAGATGGCACTCTGCCAATCGTCATTCTGTTTCCGGAGGTGGTATTCGACCGGAAGAAATTCACCGACCGGGTTGCAGCCATGGTCAAGAAGTTCGGCTACTGCTCAGTCGTCGTTTCGGAAGGCGTGAAGGGGCCTGACGGGAAATTTCTGTCGGATCAGGGGCTGCGAGACGCTTTTGGTCATGCGCAACTCGGTGGCGTGGCACCGGTTGTCGCCAGCATCGTCAAGCAAGAACTGAATCTCAAATACCACTGGAGCGTTGCCGATTACTTGCAGCGTGCAGCGCGCCACATCGCATCCAAGACCGATGTGGACCACGCTTATGCCGTAGGCAAAGCCGCTGTCCAGATGGCGTTGAAGGGACACAACGCCGTGATGGCGAGTATTGAGCGAAAGTCAGACAAGCCATACCGCTGGTCGATCGGCATGGCTGATTTGCGCAAGGTCGCCAACGTCGAGAAGAAAATGCCGGCAAGCTACATCAGCCGTGATGGCTTTGGCATTACCGCCCGATGCCGACAGTATTTGACGCCGCTGATCAAAGGCGAGTCTTACCCGCCCTACCGCAATGGCCTGCCACAATATGTGACGCTGAAAAACGTGGCGGTACCAAAAAAGCTGCGCGACAGTTTCGCAATTTGAAAGCGAACATTTAAGCGTCTAAATTTTTGAGCAAAATTCGGGTACAATCGCGCGCTGTCTCGCCGCCGCGCCCTCCTGCCCGGGCATGCCGGCGGAATTTCGGAGTTCGGGCCAAGGGTCGGCCCATCTCGGTCTTTCAATAACTTAGGGGGGACTTCATGTCTTCAGGTCTGATTTTCGCGCTGGTTTGCGCGATCATCGCGCTCGTCTATGGGGCGGTTTCTATTCAGTGGATTCTCGGCAGGCCCGCCGGCAATGCGCGCATGCAGGAAATCGCGGCGGCAATTCAACAAGGTGCCCAGGCTTATCTGAATCGGCAGTACTCGACAATCTCGATCGTCGGTGTGGTGTTGTTTCTGGTGCTCGGCATTGCGCTGGACTGGTTGACGGCGATCGGCTTCCTCATCGGCGCCGCGTTCTCCGGTGCTGCCGGTTACATCGGCATGTTCATTTCGGTGCGCGCCAATGTGCGCACCGCCGAAGCCGCTGACAGCGGGATTAACGCCGCCCTCAACGTCGCTTTCCGCGGCGGCGCGATCACCGGTATGCTGGTGGTCGGACTTGGGCTGCTTGGCGTCGCCGGCTACTACGCGATAGCGACGCAGTTCACCGACAGTGACGGTGCTCTGCATGCGCTAGTCGGACTTGCCTTCGGTGGATCATTGATCTCGATCTTTGCCCGACTCGGTGGTGGCATCTTCACCAAAGGTGCCGACGTCGGTGCCGACCTGGTCGGCAAAGTCGAGGCCGGAATTCCGGAAGACGACCCTCGCAACCCCGCGGTTATCGCAGATAACGTAGGCGACAACGTCGGCGACTGCGCCGGTATGGCAGCCGACCTGTTCGAAACATACGCGGTGACCATCATTGCCACCATGCTGCTTGGCGGGTTGATGATGCAGGACGCAGGTATGGCGGCGATCATCTATCCGCTGGTGCTGGGCGGTGCATCGATCATCGCCTCGATCATTGGCACTTTCTTTGTCCGTACCAGCGGCGCAAAGATCATGAACGCCCTGTACAAGGGCGTGATCATCTCCGGCGTCATCGCGGCCATTGCATTCTTCTTTATCAGCAAACAAATGATGGGTGACCAGGCAATGCCGCTGTTCTATGCATCGCTGGTCGGACTGGTGCTGACAGCTTTGTTGGTGGTGATCACCGAGTACTACACGGCGACCGAATACAAGCCGGTGCAGCACGTCGCTGCGGCTTCGCAAACCGGACACGCCACCAATATCATTGCCGGTCTGGGCATTTCGATGAAAGCCACGGCACTGCCGGTGCTGTCCGTCTGTGCCGCGATCTGGGCATCATACGAACTGGCCGGCCTTTACGGCATCGCCATCGCCGCAACCGCGATGT
Organism: Betaproteobacteria bacterium; assembly: GCA_020354125.1. Lineage (GTDB taxonomy): Bacteria > Pseudomonadota > Gammaproteobacteria > Burkholderiales > Eutrophovitaceae > SG8-40. The sequence continues at coordinate 3,600,491 of CP070643.1, forward strand.
TGTCAATGACCGGCATGGTCGTGGCACTCGATGCCTACGGACCGATTACTGATAACGCCGGCGGCATAGCAGAAATGGCCGAGCTTCCGTCAAAAATTCGCGATATCACCGACCCACTCGATGCGGTAGGCAACACTACCAAGGCAGTAACCAAGGGCTACGCGATTGGCTCGGCCGGTCTTGCTGCACTGGTGCTGTTTGCGGACTACACGCACAACCTGGAGGCGCTTGGCAAACTCGAGACCTTCGCGCTGTCCGACCCGGCCGTCATCATCGGCCTGTTCATCGGTGGCCTGGTTCCGTATCTGTTCGGATCCATGGCAATGGAAGCGGTCGGCCGGGCGGCTGGTTCGGTGGTCAACGAAGTGCGGCGCCAGTTCCGCGAAATTCCCGGGATCATGGAAGGTACCGGCAAGCCCGATTACTCACGCGCGGTGGACATGCTGACCAAGGCTGCGATCAAGGAAATGATGATTCCGTCCTTGTTGCCTGTCCTGGTTCCCATCATTGTCGCCTTCGGCATGAACTGGTTGATGGGTCCGGGTGCCGGCGTCAAAGCACTGGGCGGCCTGCTGATCGGCACCATCGTCACCGGAATCTTCGTTGCCATCTCGATGACCACCGGCGGCGGTGCCTGGGACAACGCCAAGAAATATATTGAAGACGGCAATTTCGGCGGCAAGGGTTCGGAAGCACACAAAGCCGCCGTCACCGGCGATACGGTTGGTGATCCCTATAAGGACACCGCCGGACCGGCCGTGAATCCGCTGATCAAGATCATCAACATCGTCGCATTGTTGCTAGTACCTCTTCTATAGAAGCCGCTTCTATAGAACCGGTGCCGTTGCTCTGAATGCGCACTGCAACTACGAAAAAAACGGCCCCGTATCGGGCCGTTTTTTTATCGCTGTTATTCTTATTTCGCCCTTTCTATTGTGGCGCCGTTTTTTGCTCATATGCCGTTTCGTCAGTCGCCGTTGGGCTTGGCTTTCAATCCGGCAGTCAACACCAATCGCATTGCATCCTCACGTGACATCGGGATTGGCGTGATCTGGCTGCGCGGCATGAAAACGGTGTAACCGCCGAGCTGATAACTCATCGGAAGATACACCGCGACGTCACCTTCGCTCGCTACACCCTCCGGCAGATCGGAGAAATGATCACGCGTGATGAATCCCATCAAGCGCATGTCACTGCCCGGCAGTTGTACCGTGACGACCTGCAATGCCACCTGGTCATCGTCGCCGGCAAACAAACCGAAAAAATCGCGTATCGCAGCATAGATCGTCTTGATGAGTGGCACCTGCAGCAGCAACTTTTCGGTCAGCCCGAACAAGCGGCGCACGATGTAAGCGCGCATCAGCACGCCGACGGCGAATATCACTATCACTCCAACCGTCAGCCCCATGCCAACGCGATAAACGTCTTCCGGAATCAGCCACTGCAAGGGTTTGCCGAGAAAGGATTCGGCCGCAGCAAACAACCAATACAACAGGTATACCGTCGCCAGTACAGGCAAGACGGTCAACACGCCGGTGAGAAATATCCTGCCGAGGTACTTCATTCGACTACTCCCCCCTCATTAATGCCTGAGACTCCAAAAATGCACCGTTCACCAGCAGTTCATAACGGTTACGATTAAAAGAAACTGAAGCGCCCGCATGCCGCCAAAACATTTGGGCGTCAGGACTTCAGTTGGCACATGGAAACTTGCTGGACAGTGCGCTGAACAGCAGAAGGTGTGCCCGCTGGATGAGCCTGTCGGGGTGTGCCTCGAGATAGGACACGAGCGCCGGCACCGCCTGGCTGTAGCCAAATCCCTCCGGCGGGCAGAAGTACATATCTTCGCCGGTGCGCCATGCTTTCCATCCATGCCCCCACAAAAAACCCTCGACGAACCCAATACACAAGGCAGCATCTGCCCGCGCGGCGGGATCCATATCGGCGCCATTTATCACGTCTTTCGCCAGACGACAGGTATCTAACAGGCGGACGCCGTCCTCGCGCGCCAGGCCGTCTCCTGCCATCGCTGATACCGACCAAAGCCACAATCCAAGAAAAATTGCCAAAATCCTTGGCAGATCCATCGAAAAAGTCCGAAAGTTACTAAAAATCAATGGGAAAGAAGCAAATGCATGGAATTTGCTTGGGTCTGCAGCGTGAGCCAGAAGGGAAACTTTCTCAAAGGGACGCTTAACTTACGATGTCGTTTCTAGACGCATTTCTGATCGGCGGCGTTGTTCTGCTCGTGATTCTGATTATCGTCAGAAACAGGACCAAAACCGGCTGATTCAGTCGAGCAAGTCATCCCCCGCTATTCGCAGTGGCAGGGTCGCTGCGCTTTCCTATCAAGTCAAACACATGTTCAGACCGCGGCAACGGGTCTACTGCACCATAACCGGTGCAAGTCAGAGCAGCCGCAGCACAGGCGTAATTGACTGCCGTGGCCAGTATGTCACCTAGACTCAGGCGCGCCATTAACGAACCGGCGAAACAATCACCAGCACCAGTAGCATCGACTGCGTGGACACGGAATCCCTCGACTTTCTGTGTAACACCAGCCTCGCTGTAAATCGCGCCGTCGGCGCCAAGTTTGAGCACAACCACGCCGGCACCGGCCTGCTTGCACCAGTCGAGTACCAAATCGGGTTCAACGCAACCAGTTAGCGTCTCGGCATCTTCGACTGACAACAGAAAATAGTCTGTCAAAGGAAGAGTCTTAGCGATGACGTCACGGGCCTGCTCAGCGCCCCACAATGCCGGACGTATATTGGCATCAAAAACGATACGCGCGCCTGCACTTCGCGCCATTTCAATGGCTGCGAACACCGCCTCGCACGCGCTTTTGCTGATCGCCTCGGTAATACCTGAAGTAAAGAAGAATTTTGTGCTCTTCAGCAGACTGACTGGCAGATCGTCTACGCCGAATCGGCTGGCAGCCGAGTCCTTGCGCAAGTAACTGAACCTGTGCCCTGACTCCGTGTGACTGATGAAATAAACCGCGGTGTGCGAATCCCGATCAACTTTGACTGCCGAGGCGTCGATACCTTCCCGTTGCCATAGCTCAAACATCTGACGCCCGAATTCATCGTCGCCCAAGGCGGTGACATATGCCACGCGCGCGCCCTGACGGGCCGCCGCGATGGCGCAGTTCATGGTGTCGCCACCGAATCCCTGCAGATATTCGCGCGCCTTTCCGGGAATCTGGCTGAACTCGTACATCGGTTCGCCGAATGAAACGATGTCGAATTCCACGTTTACGAAATCGGATTGCCGCGGGGCATCGCCTAGCCCGACGCCGCTGCCTGCACTGCGCGGGCGTGTTGCAGATAGCGCTTCACAATTACTGACTCACCGCATAGCAACTCACGCATGTACTGACTCGCGCATCAACTTGATCGATTTGCTCAAGGTACGGTTACACAGCGCGATTGGACGCAGTCTGCATTCGGTTTCGGCAAAACCTCGCAAGTGCCAACTTCGTCACTGTCGAGCATCAACTCTTCCTTGAGCAGATTGTATTCCGTGACCAGATTACGGAGCTCGTCGCCGGTGTTGTTCCATATCGAGAACGCGACGTATTCGTCTGGCCCGCCACACGGCCGCGCGCCGAGGCCGATGACTCGACAATTGACAATATTCCTGCACCAGCTTGCGTCACTTATGATTTCGGCGATTTCCTGGCGCAGGCGCGCGGCTGCTTCAGCATCACTCTCCGCCGGGTACACTGCCGGTGGCGCGAAACCAATGGCTAGCGCGAAAGTCACATAACATGGTTTCCAGATCCGCATTGATTCAGTGTACATCACTAGCAACGCCGCTCAAAAAATGGCCAAATGCTTGCTTGGCACTGATACTATTTTTCGCAATGCAACGACCCGAGGGGTGACTCAATGTCCTGGTTATGGCTGAAGGCAGTGCCCTGGGGCACCATCATTGCAAATGCGCCGACCATAGTCGAAGGTGCCCGCAAGCTGCTTGATCGCCGCACGGCGGGCGCCGAGTTGGTGGACGAGTCCTCGGCCGACCCCGCCTCGCTTGCGCAGCGCTTGCGTATCGTCGAGCTACGCCAGCAAGAGATGCTGGACGTCATCGACAAACTGGCTAACAGCAACGAACAACTGACTGAAGCGGTGACTTACCTTAGGGCGCGGGCAAAATTCAATTTCAGACTGGCGCTGGTGCTCGCCGTGGTGGTGGCAGTCATGGTGGTCAACGGCGTCATGGCTTGACCTGAGCTGGCCTGACGCGAATCCGCTCGGCGGAAACTGGCCTGACGTCGAATTGAAGTCGACACGGTCAAAGCCTGGACCGAATCAAGTACATGTGATCGCCGTCACGTAACGACGCGAACCTGATCGATCACATCAACCGCAACTGCCTACCGCGCCACAAGCGGTGCAGAACTCGCAACCGTCTTTGTAAATGACAGAAGAATTGCCACACTCGTCGCACACCTTGCCGCTCGTCACATGATAACCGTGCGACTTGTCTTGTTCTGAATCCTCCGGGATTTCCAAAACACCCATGTCACTGATCGGGAAACCTCGTTCATCGAGGACGCCGAGCATGGCATAGCGGTGGATGACCAACCGTGCGATATACGCCACCGTGCTCGGATAATTACGCTGTCGATCCTCGCCTGGCACCCGCGCCATGAAATCACCCAGTGGCTCTTCGTAGGTAAGCAGCTTGCGCAATTTCATACCGATCCAGGCCGGATCGATAACGCGCATGTCGAGCGACAAAAGCTTGCACAGCCCGTCCAGCGCACGCGGATAGGTACCAGCCAACCAAATCGAATACGGGCGCCGTTGCCCGCCCGGCAGAACGAGTTCCTTCAACATGAGCACGAAGTCGTCGCCAGAGCTTGCATTGAATACATCCGCGGTCCACGACATGGTGCCGTCGGTACCCGTCTTCGGTTCTTTCTTGGCAAAAAGTGCGTCGAATACGGGGGAAACATCCGAACTCCTGTCCAGCACGCCGAGCTGATCGATACGCCAGCGCACGATGCGGGCAAACGCCGCGACTACACTGGGACAACGCTCCGGCCTGCCATCGGGCGGCATGGCGCAGTCAAACGCGTCATCGCCAGCGGTTCGCGCCAGGATGTCGAGCTTGGTACGCAGCCACACTGCGTCCTTGGCGCGCATGTCCATGGACAATGTCTTGGCGACCGCACCGAGCCCCCGCGGTTGCTCGTTGCCATTCACCCAAACCTCAAAGGCGTGCACAAAGTCGTCTTCAATATGGCCGACGAATATTGCGAACTTGCCAAACGGCAATTCGAGCATGTAGGTCCACGCCGGATTACCGGCCGGCAGATCCGGACGTCCCGGCCAGCGCAGGCTCGACAGTGCCGGCCGTGGAGTTACATCAATGCGAATGCGCCGGTCGGCATCGCTGGTATCAAGATCATTCGGCTGCTGCTCACCGTCTGCGACTGACAAGACGCTGCCCAGAACACTGTTCGGCCGGTAGGTGGTGATACCTTTCAGCCCCGCCCGCCATGCTTCCAGGTAGAGGTCCTTGAAATCCTCGAACGGATAGTCTTCAGGGACATTGACTGTCTTGCTGATTGCTGAGTCGATATAGGGAGACACGGCAGCAACCATGCGCATATGATCGAGCGCCGAAATCTCCAGCGCCGTGACGAACTGCAACGGCAGCGAGTCCACGTCACCGCCGAGGTGACGATACAAACGCCAGGCATGGTCTTCTACATCGTAAACCTTGTGCGAGCCATCGGCTTCGCGTTTTCTGCGCTGATAGGTCCAGGCATAGGGCGGCTCAATGCCGTTGGCAGCATTGTCAGCAAACGCCAATGATATGGTTCCGGTCGGCGCCACCGACAGCAAGTGACTGTTTCGCAAACCGTGGGCACGGATCTTCTCTTGCAAACTCGCAGGAAGTCGCGAGGCAAAATGCGGTGCAGCCAGGTAGTGTTCGGAATCGAACAACGGAAAGCAGCCCTTCTCCTTCGCCAGCTCGACCGACGTTGCGTAGCATTGGTCACGCATATGTTCGGCAATCCTCGTTGCCATACGCCGTGCTTCCGGCGTGTCGTAACGCAAGCCGAGCATGATTGACACGTCGCCGAGCCCGGTGAATCCCAAACCGATGCGGCGCTTGTTGCGCGCTTCCTCGGCCTGCTGCGGCAATGGCCATACCGTGGCATCCAGCACGTTGTCGAGCATTCTCACTGCCGGACGAACAACGCGTGTTAGCGCTTCGAAATCAAAGCGCGCATTCGGCGTATACGGTTCGCTCACGAACAGCGTGAGATTGATGCTGCCCAGACAACAGCAGCCATATGCCGGCAGCGGCTGCTCGCCGCAGGGGTTGGTTGCGCCAATCGATTCGCAATAGGAAAGGTTGTTATCGGCGTTGACGCGATCGATGAAAACCACGCCGGGTTCAGCATGATCATAGGTCGAGTCCATGATCTGCTTCCACAGCTCACGCGCTTTGACCGTACGATAGACCCAGGTGCCGTCCTCACGCTGCCTTGGCGGTTCGTCTCCCTCCTGGCGCGGCGGCATCTTGTGCACCAACTCCCAGTCAGCGCCGGATTCAACGGCGCGCATGAAAGCGTCAGTAATCGCCACGCTTGTGTTGAAGTTGCGCAGCGCTCCCTGATCCTTGCCGTGAACGAATTCCTCGATGTCAGGATGATCGCAGCGCAGGATGCCCATCTGCGCACCGCGCCGCGCACCCGCCGATTCGACCGTTTCGCAGCTTTGATCGAATACCCGCATATACGACACCGGCCCGCTCGCTGTGCTGCGGGTACCCCGCACCAGCGCCCCCTTTGGTCGAATCGCGGAGAAATCGTAGCCGACACCGCCGCCGCGACGCATGGTCTCCGCGGCTTCCATCAGGGCAACATAGATCCCCGGCTTGCCGTCCACCGTTTCGGACACCGAGTCGCCCACCGGCTGAACAAAGCAGTTGATCAGAGTCGCTGCCAGGCCGGTTCCGGCAGCCGAGTTAATCCGTCCGCCGGGGATGAATCCGTTCTCCAACGCTTCGAGAAAGACCGGTTGCCACTTCGCCGGGTCTTTTTCGACAGCGGCGAGCGCCTTCGCCACGCGGCGCCGCACGTCGTCAATGCTGCGTTCATCGCCCTTAGCATATTTTTCCTCGAGAACATCCAGGGAGACCTGCTGTAACGGCATGGAAAGCCGGGTGTCATCGGGCTTCATATCGACTCCACAAGTGACCACGACACAGTTTTGTGTCTTGGCCATCAAGGACAAGCATTAAATCCGTTTATCTTACTCCTCTTACACGACGTGCGCACTGGTCTCGGCCACAACGGTGGGCCTGCCCGCGGCGCGCGTTCTGTGTGCGAGAAACTCTTTCAAAACCCGTCCGGTATGGGAATCGCCGCTGGCGGCAACCTCTGCCGGGCTACCCTGCACGACGACACTGCCGCCACCGGCGCCGCCCTCCGGCCCGAGGTCGACGATCCAGTCCGCGTTCGCCATCACGTCAAGATTGTGCTCAATGACGACCGCCGTATTGTTGGCATCGACCAGGCGGTGCAGGACACGGATCAGTTTTTCCACGTCGGCCATATGCAATCCGACCGTCGGTTCGTCGAGGACGTACAAGGTGTGCTGGGAGTCGGCAACCTTGCCCGACCTCGATACGCGGCGCGCCTGGTCCGTCGGCCTGACTTTTGCAAGCTCGGTAACCAGTTTGATGCGCTGCGCCTCGCCGCCCGATAACGTCGGACTTTGCTGTCCCAGAGTCAGATAACCGAGGCCAACATCCTGCAGCAACTGTAACGCATGATGGATGCTGTTGTGAGCGGCAAAAAAACCGGTCGCTTCATCCACTGACATTGCCAGCACTTCTCCAATTGACTTACCCTTGTATTTCACAGACAGCGTTTCCTGATCGAAGCGCGCGCCATTACAAACCTCGCAAGTCACTTTGACATCAGGCAGAAAACTCATCTCGATTTTGCGAACTCCCTGGCCGTCACAGCCCGAGCAGCGTCCTTTAGGCGTATTGAATGAAAAACGCGCCGGGTCAAAACCGCGTATGCGCGAATCCTGAGTGCCGGCAAACAGCTTGCGAATCGCATCCCAGAACCCGACATAGGTGGCCGGGCAAGAACGTGGGGTCTTGCCAATCGGTGTCTGGTCGACTTCAAGAACGCGTGTCACCGCTTCCCATCCGGCAAGCTCATCGCAACCGGCCAGTTCCACGCCACGCTTGCGAGTGCGCCGATCGCCAACCAGCTTCGCCATATTGTCGTGCAGCACATCGCGTGCAAGAGTTGACTTGCCGCTGCCGGATACGCCGGTGACCACAGCCAACCTGCCCAGCGGAAAACGCGCGTTGACGCCACGCAAATTGTGCAGTCTCGCTTTGCGTACTCGCAATGATGGGGTCGACGCCGTGACCTCGCGCCGCTGTTGCAGCGGGTGCATCAGGGGCTGGCGCAGGAAGCGACCCGTGACCGAATCGGCGCATGCCATCAGCTGGCCGGGGCTGCCTTCGGCAATGAGCCGGCCACCAAGATGCCCCGCCCCCGGCCCGAGATCAACCAGGTGGTCGGCGCTGCGGATGGTGTCTTCGTCATGCTCGACGACCAACAAAGTATTACCCTTGCGCTCGAGTTTTCGCAGCGTGTTCAGCAACACGTGGTTGTCACGCGGATGCAGTCCGATAGTCGGCTCATCGAGTATGTAGCAAACGCCGCGCAGGTTCGATCCGAGCTGCGCAGCAAGCCGGATTCGCTGCGCTTCGCCGCCGGACAGACTTGGTGCCGAGCGATCCAGTGTCAGGTAACCCAAACCGACTTCGCACAAAAAACCCAGCCGGCTTCGCAACTCGGCAACCAGATCGCGCGCTATGTCCTGCTCACGTCCGTGTAGCCGCACCTGCTCAAACAGCCGCATCAGATCAGCCACCGGCTGCGCACCGTACTCGGAAATACTTTCTCCGGACCATCTCACCGCCAGTGCTGTCGCATTCAGTCTGCTGCCGTGACATTCAGCGCAGGTTTCATCGACTTCAAGCCAGTCAATCCATGAATCGAGCACGTGATCCTCAGTACCGCTGTTGGCGCGCTGTTCATCCCAATCGATATCGGCGATCCTGAGTCCCGTGCCATAACAGGCCGGACACCAGCCATGCCGCGAGTTATAAGAGAACAATCGTGGATCGAGTTCCGGGAAGCTGTTACCACAGGAAGGACAGGCACGCTTTGTCGAGTACACCTTCTGCGTCATCGGCCCGCCCGACATCAATTGCTCGAGCGGCGCAATGACGTGCACAACACCTTTGCCATAGTCCAGCGCACTGCGTAACGCCGCTCGCAGCGTGGCCTCGTCAGCAGCGCTGACGCGAACGTCGGCAACCGGCAGTTCAATCATGTGTTCGCGAAACCGGTCAATGCGCGGGAATGGCCGCGTTGGCAAGTATTCGCCATCGACACGAAGAAACTCAAATCCCCGCTTTTGGGCCCAACGCGCAAGATCAGTGTAGACACCCTTACGGTTGGTAACCAGAGGCGCAAGAAAACCGATGTGCTGACCCCGGTAGTCGCGCAGAATGCGCGCCGCTATTGCCTCTTCGCTCTGTGGTTCAATCGCAACTTCGCAATCCGGGCAATATTGCGTCCCCAGCTTGACAAATAACAAGCGCAGAAAGTGGTGAATTTCAGTCAGCGTCCCTACGGTACTCTTTCTGCCGCCGCGGCTGGTACGTTGCTCGATCGCCACTGTCGGCGGGATGCCGTGGATCGCGTCGACATCAGGACGTGACGCCACTTGTACAAACTGCCGCGCGTATGCATTCAATGATTCGAGGTAACGGCGCTGCCCCTCGCCGAACACAATGTCGAATGCAAGCGTCGACTTGCCGCTTCCCGAGACTCCGGTGATTACGGTGAACTGCTTGCGCGGCAAAGCCACATCCAGGTTCTGCAAATTGTGCTCGCGTGCGTTGCGGATGCGTATGAACTCGTCCAAGGGCAGCGGCGCCCGATCCTGGTTTACCTGGGTTGACGACTGCGTCAGTTCTTCGAGCTGGCGCTCATACTCGATCAACGCCCGCCCGGTATGTGATGCAACATGTTGTTTGACTGCATCCGGAGTCCCGACACACACCACGGCACCGCCGGCCTCGCCACCTTCAGGGCCGAGGTCGATGATCCAGTCGGCCGCAGCCATGACATCGAGATTGTGCTCGATGATGACCAGTGAATGGCCGGCTTCAACCAGTTTGCGCAACGAACGAAGCAGCTTGGCAATATCGTCGAAATGCAAACCGGTGGTGGGCTCATCGAACAGAAACAAGGTGCCGGTCTTTGCGACACCGTGCACCCGCGCCAGATGCCCGGCCAGCTTGAGCCGTTGCGCCTCGCCACCGGAAAGGGTCGGAACCGGTTGTCCCAGCCGCAAATAATCAAGCCCAACGTCGGCCAGCGGCTGCAAATGCCGCACTACTTCCGTTGATTCCGAAAAATACTTGGTGGCCTCCGATACCGTCATCTCAAGGACTTCCGCGATGTTGCGCTCAGCTTTGCCATCGGGTGCGATGGTCACTTCCAGTACTTCGGGACGAAAACGCTTGCCGTCACAGTCGGGACAGCGCAGATACACGTCGGACAAAAATTGCATTTCGACATGCTCGAAACCATTGCCGCCACATGTCGGGCAGCGTCCGTCGCCTGAGTTAAAGCTGAACATGCCGGGTTTGTAGCCGCGCTCGCGTGCAATCGGCGTCTTGGAGAAAAGATCGCGAATCGCATCGAAGGCGCCGACATAGCTGGCAGGGTTAGAGCGGGTAGTACGCCCGATCGGCGTCTGATCGACCATCACCACATCGGATATCAACTCGTGTCCGCGCAGCGCCGTGTGAAGACCGGGCGTCTCGGTCGGCTTGCCTTTGTGTTTGAGCATCGCCGCGTACAAGACATCCTGAACCAATGTCGACTTGCCCGAGCCCGACACGCCAGTGACACACACCAGGCGGTTGAGCGGAATTGCGACGTCGACACTTTTGAGGTTGTTCTGCGAAGCGCCCTCGATCTGCAGCGTTGCTAGCGATGCATCAACCGGTAGTCGCGAAAGCTCAGCGTCCGTCTTGCGCCGGCCGTACAGATAATCTCCAGTCAGCGACGTTGCATCAACGAGTCGTGCCGGCCGATCGAAGAACACGATTCGTCCGCCATCTTCCCCGGGCCCGGGCCCCATGTCGATCAGGCGGTCGGCAGCAAACATGATCTGCGGATCGTGTTCGACAACAACCAATGAATTGCCGGCATTGCGCAGACTGCACATTACGTCGATGACACGACCCATGTCACGTGGATGCAACCCGATCGACGGCTCGTCGAGCACGAACAGCGTATCGGTCAACGAAGTACCCAGCGCTGTGGTGAGATTGATTCGCTGTACCTCGCCACCCGACAAGGTGCGTGATTGCCGGTCCAGCGTGAGATAGCCGAGCCCGACTTGTTGCAAATAGTTCAACCGAGAACGGATTTCGCGCAGCAGCAAATCTGTCGCTTCGTCCGCTGCAGCACCGGCGTGCGATTCCAGTACTGCGCCATGAAACGCGTCAAAAAACGACTTACAGCGGTCGATTGGCAACAGCATCAGATCGTGCAGAGTCAAACCGTTGGCTTCGCGGAGTTGCTGCTGCGACCACCCGACCCCAGGCGGCTTGTACCGCAACTGCGGCTCGAGTACCGCGTCAGCAGTCGCTTTGTCACCTACTCGCCACAACAACGCCTCATGCTTGAGACGCGAACCCTCGCACACGGTGCACGGCGTATAAGCGCGGTACTTGGACAGCAACACCCGGATATGCATCTTGTAGGCTTTGCTTTCCAACCAGGCGAAGAAATGCCGCACGCCATACCAGGTGCCGGGCCAGGATTTGCGCCAACTGACCCATTCCGGCTCGCCTTCCAGAACCCATTGGCGTTGTGCTTCAGTCAGTTCGCGCCAAGATGTGTCGAGAGGAATGCCGCGCTTGCCGGCGTAGTTTTCCAGATCGTCCTGGCACTCGCGAAAACTCTTGGTCTGCCACGGTTTGACGGCGCCCTCGCGCAAGGTCCTCGATTCATCCGGCACAATCAGTCCGAAGTCGATGCCGATGACACGTCCAAAGCCGCGACAGGTTTCGCAAGCACCGACCGGCGAGTTGAAGGAGAACATTCCCTGACTCGGTTCGCGGTAATGGATGTCGCAGTCGGCACAATGCAGGTCGTCGCTGAACTTCCAGGTGCGCGCCGGCTCGCCTTGCTCGTCAACAGCATGCACCTGAATCCGCCCATGTCCGACGTTGAGTGCGGATTCGAGCGCCTCGATGACGCGCTCACGCTCGGCGGAAGAGAAGCGGAAGCGGTCCTGAACGACTTCAAGCGTGCTTTTCGTCTTCGTGAAAATGCGGGTATAACCCTGCGCCTCCAAGAGTTGCAGCACTTCTTCTTCCGAGAAATTCTTCGGGACGTCTACAGAGAAAGTCATGATCAGGCGCGGATCATCGTTCTGTTCGGCGCGCAGCTTCAACTCGTGATATATCGAGTCGGGTCTATCCCGGCGTACCGGCCTCGAGCACTGCTGGCAGTACAAGTGTGACACTCTGGCAAACAACAGCTTGAGGTGGTCTGCCAGTTCGGTCATGGTGCCCACCGTTGAACGAGACGTGCGCACCGGATTGGTCTGATCAATGGCGATCGCCGGTGGCACTCCTTCGATGCGGTCGACCTGCGGCCGGTCCATGCGATCGAGAAACTGTCGCGCATAAGGCGAAAAAGTCTCGACATAGCGCCGTTGCCCTTCGGCATACAGAGTATCGAACACCAACGATGACTTGCCCGACCCGGAAACGCCCGTCACGACCAGCAATTCACCGAGTGGAAGATCGATATCGAGGTTCTTCAGACTGTTCTGGCGCGCGCCGCGGATGCGGATCGCTGTTTTCGTATTGTTCTTCATCGATTCTTCTGAAATAGGTTCCTAACCAAGTTCCACACGGTTGATTTTCCGCACCAGCCAATCACCGAGCTGCCAATCGGGAAAAGCCGGCCTCGTCGCTGCGTCCGCAACACATTATGCGGAAACACCAAACGTGCTAAGCGTCTGAAAAACGAGCAGCAAGACAGCGAGCAGCATCCCACCATAGGGCACCCATAGCGGATAGACACGAATGCCTGCCGGCGCCTGCTGAATTTGCTTGATTCGGATCAATGAAAGATTGACCAGCACAAAAACCAACAGGATGGCGAAACTCGTCAGCTTTGCCAGTGTGACCAATGGCAGCCAGAGCGCGAACAACAAAACACCGATCGTGATTGTTACAGTCGCGACTACCGGTGTGCGGGTGCGCTCACTGACTTTTCCCAATGACCTGAATAGCCAGCCTGCACGCCCCATTCCGTACAACATACGTGAGGCCATGATCATCTGAATCAAGGCACCGTTGATGACGGCAAACAGACTGATCAGGGCGATGACCGTCGGCCGTGTTCCCGTGGCATGCTCAAACAGCAGCGCAAGCGGTGCGTCGCTTTGCAACAGGGCCGAAACCGGCAACGCCAGCACCGCCACGGTGACAACCAGAAAGTACAGCACGGTCGAAGCGACCAGTGCCAGGATGATGGCTCGCGGCATGGTGCGTTGCGGGTCCTTGACCTCCTCAGACACGTTGACCATGTCTTCAAACCCAATAAAAGCATAGAAGGCGAGAAACGCTCCCATCGCAATGCCCCACCAGGCGTTAGACTTCAACGGAGGAATCAGTTCCGGGAGCCGCTCAGGCAAGTCAGCAAAACTGCTCCCCGAAACGGCAATGATCAGTATCAGCCCGGCGATTTCGATGATGGTTGCCACAGCGGCTACCGACACCGACTCGAGTATTCCCCAGAACGCCAATACCCCCAGAACGAGAACCACGACGCAGATCACCAGGATTTCAGGAAGTTCGAAAAAGACCCCGAGATAACCGACAAAGCCGTTGGCCAGGGTGGCTGATGACACCAGGCCCGAGAACACAATAAGCAATCCCACCAGCGTCGAAAGCTCGCGACGCCCCAGACCTTCCTGCACGTAGACTGCCTCGGCACCGGAAAGGGGATGACGGGCGGACAACTCGGCATAGGTGAACGCCGTAAACGAGGCGACAAGAGCGGCAACCAGGAACGCGAGCGGCGCGTACATGCCGGCTGCGCCAGCAACTTCGCCGACCAGAACATAGATTCCGGCGCCGAGGATTGTGCCAAGCCCGTAAAAAGTGACCAGCGGCAGCGACAACGCGCGACGCAGTCCGACTTGCTGTGAGTTCATGTCCTCTCCCCCAACCGGCCTCGTCTTTTGCCTGAACTTCCAGAAAATACCGCGTGCCGGTGCGATGCAGATTCTACGGCAATCCTTTTGCTAGACTGTGATGATCCGGGAAATGGCCGGCAGGAGACAACGCGATGATCGATTTGTATTTCGCACCAACCGGCAACGGTTTGCGTGCAACAGTGGCGCTGGAGGAAGCCGGCCTGCCATACCAGATTCACAGACTCGATTTGTACAAGGGCGAGCAACACAGCCCCGGGTTCCTCAAGATCAACCCGGCCGGATTGATCCCGGTCATTGTTGATCCGGATGGCCCGGGCGGCAAACCGCTGATACTGAACCAGTCGGGAGCCATCGTATTGTACTGCGCAGAGAAATCAGGCCGCTTCATCCCCGCCGACGCCGCTACTCGCGCGCTGGCCATGCAGTACTTCGTGCAGGCAGCAAGCGACATTTCCGGCGCCAGCATGACGATCTTCCGGCTCGAAGTGACTGCCCCGGAGAAATCGACGGCAAATGTCGACTACTTCAAGAAACGGCTCAAGGATGCCTTTCTGGTTTGTGAACAGGCACTGCAAGGCAACGAATACCTTGTCGGCGAGCTTTCCGTTGCCGATCTGATGCTCTACCCGTCTTTTGCACTGCGTCGCTCGCTGGTCGAGGATGATGAGGCCTACTCAAACTTACACAGATGGGCAGACAATATGGCTTCACGCCCGTCAGTCCAGCGCGGCATGGCGTATGCCGGCTGATCAAACTGGCGCATGCCGATTGAAAAAACTGGCGTACGCCACTGACTAAACCGGCACACGAGGACTGATCGAAAGCTGTGCCGATAGGCGATTACAGCGATTAAATAGTGGCTTGCAGAATGAACATGATATCCATCAACCAGGCAGCAGCGGACAGTACTGACCGCTAAACACCATCGGCTATGGCGAATCCCTTTCGAAAGCTGGTTGACGCACTCAGCAATGGCCTGCAAAAGATGGCTAACGGCGAGACGCCCGAAGAGCGTGTCTCCAGAGAGACGCAGCAAGTCCAACAATCGGTTGCGACGCTGCTCTATGAGACGGCTCGTGTCGATCACGAAGTCAAGGACGAGGACCTGCGCGTTGCCGAAGACTGCCTGCGCGAACTGTTTGCGATGTCTGCAGAACAGGCACGCGCCCTGCTGATGCACGCGGCACAGCTTCGCCACCGGCCTACGTCCTACCACCCTCTGTGCAAGGTCATCAACGAGTACTTCAGTGCCGACGAAAAGCGTCGTCTGGTGGAATACATGTGGCGCGTCGCACATGCCGACCGGGAAGTCGACATGTATGAGGATCATCTGGTGCGAAAAATAGCTGACCTGCTGTATGTTCCGCACCGCGAGTTCATCTCGGCGAAACACCGCGCGCGCGGAAAATCGGGTTAGATAAATCACCGCACAACGGCCAGGTTTCGATGAGTTACTGAATAGCGGCCCAGATTGCCGGCATCGGCATCCTGGCTATTCACTGCCGATGGCTCGACTGGCGGTTGAAACTTCCAGCGATCGTATTCCGGCTTAGCGCAGGCCTGATAGCCATCCCGCTATTCGCGGTCGGCCCGCAATGCGATGTCCACGCCTTCACCATCGCCAGAAGCCCCACACCTATACAGGGCTGGAACCTGATCGCGATCTCTACAATGTTTGCCAAGGACCCGGGGGGGCGCGAATAACGGTCCCAACAACGGCAGTTAAGCTACCCGAGTTCGTCACCATTTTCTTGCCTCGGTCTCGATACCCGGCGTTGACTCAAGGACTTGTCGAGGCCGCGCGGCTGGCCAACTTCTTGCGTTTTTTTCCCTTCGGACAGCGCCACAGAATCCTCGCACCGTCGCCAGCGAGCGACAACTCCGGGACTCTGCGTGGCTGGTCCAGATGTCCCTGAAATGTCACACAGAACACTCGAACAATATCGATCTCCTTCTCGGCGATTTCATGTACCAGAGCTGACACCGTGACCACTGAATCCCGCATCGAATTACTGCAACATCCAGTCGTACGGCTCCTAATTACCGACACGCTCGACGACGCACGCGCTCTGTTGCAGCGTTTTCAGGAAGTCGACTCGTTTAACGCCTACGTGCATGAGCGCATGCCAGTGGTCCTGATTGCGATGCTGATCATGTTCTTTATCAGCCTCGGCTGTGTCATGGGCATCGTCACGTTGCTGCCTGACATGCACTGGGTGTTCGTGCTTCCGATGCTACTGCTGTTGCCGATCGTGCTGGCCGGCAGCCTTTTTGTCCAGGTTTACGTTTTCTTGTCATGGATCGAGGGACGTTCAATGGAGCGCGCTCTCGCGCCCCGCCATAAAGCACCACGCGGCGCAATCACTACCTGGATTCGCACCAAGCTAAACCTGGATCTTGGACCGTTTCCATCAGTGCCATGGCTGCCTGCGGCAATCTTCTATTTGGCACCTCTATTAATGCTCGCATCTTCATGGCGCAACGCGGCGGTAGCCTTCATCATGCTCGGTATCTTGATGCCGATTGCGTACGCCTTGCTGGATCGCTGAACACCCACAACGCCGCATTGCGGCAGTCGAGCCATAACAAGCCGAAAAGCTGTGAGGTCGATTCCCTGCCCGCAACTCGCTCAGACGATGTGCTTGATCCAGAACACCATTGGTTTTGGCGACTGCGATGACTCGTCATGGTCTCGCCATGTGAACGTCGTATTCAGCTCGGGATGCTTCTCATATCCGCGCTTGACCCAGAATTCATCAAGCGGCCGGTAATCGCGCGGCCGGCGTGGATGATCCCCCAGCCGCTGGACCGCGCAGAATGTTGTCAGCCTGAACCGACTGAGGGATCGTGCGTGGGCTTCACGCTCGACGAAGAAGCGCACCCCCAGGCCCCGGCCGCGATAGTCGCGCTCGAGCACCGATTCACCAAAATAGAAGACCCGTTCAGGATCGTAACCGCTCTCAATGAACGGGCGTTTCACCTCGTCGGTTTCTACTGACATCGGTACGCCGGTCGAAGCGCCGATGACACGGTCACGGTCAAACGCGATCGCAATCACGCTCTCGGGCACGTTCAGATAAGTCCGGAGATAGCTTTGCTCGTAGTCGGCACTGCCGTCGTAGAGATAAGGAAATTCACGGAAAACCTCGATGCGCAGTCTCGCAAGTTCGTGGATGAACGGTTCAGCCGCCTTCCCGGTAAAACGGTTAACTGTGATGCTCATGTGACGCACCTGATGTGTGTTCGCTCTGCTTCGTGATTCACTGGTTAGCATGGCGGGCACATCGTCGTGCCCCGTTCAGGAGAGTGCAAGCCTACCTGTTTCCTGCTCCGCTAACGAGGCACAGTCGCCAAGGGGGACTCGTCCCCCGGAAACTCGCGGACCCCGGGAAGGTCAGAACATGGTATTGATGAGTTAACGCTAAAATAGGCTTTTATCTCCAACCGTAGTTCCCCATCCTAATTCACTGGCCATATGCAAAAGAATCTTATCCCGTGCCTTTGTTTGGTGTCAGCGCTGTACGCGCCCGCCGGGCAAGCGGCAGACGAAGCCCAGCAGTGCCTAACCAATGGACAATGGGCAATACCAGCTGATCAAGGCGCACGCCCGGCTTCAACGAGCCGCGTCCTGGCGCGCGCACGTAACGCCGATTTCGTGCTGCTCGGCGAGGCCCACGACAACCCGGATCACCACCTGTGGCAACTACAAACGCTTGGCATGCTGCTCGGTTCGCGTAATGGTCTGGTCATCGGTATGGAGATGTTTCCACGGCGTGTTCAACCGGCGCTCGACCGGTGGGTTGCCGGCGAACTGACAGAATCCGAACTCCTGAAGCAATCGGAATGGGAACGCGTATGGCGCTTCGATCCAGCGCTTTATCTTCCGATACTGCGGTTCGCCCGTCTTAACCGTATTCCTGTGATAGCGCTCAACGTGGAACGCCAACTTATCTCCGACATTGGCAAAAGCGGGCTGAGTGCAATCGAACAGGCACGGCGTGAAGGCGTCTCCGATCCGGAACCCGCTTCTGACGACTATCGCCGGATATTGAGATCATGGTTCGAAAAGCATGACATGAGCTACGAAGCGAGCTTCGAGAATTTTGTTGAAGGACAACTGGTTTGGGATCGTGCGTTCGCCCAAGCATTGTCCGAGGCGCATACGACGCACCCGTCGGCTCTAGTGGTCGGAATCATTGGCAGCGGCCACCTTCAGTATGGACATGGCGTTCCACATCAACTGCAATCACTCGGGCATGACAATGTGGCCGTATGGCTCCCCGGTCCCGCTTCCCGGCCTTGCGACGAACTCGCCAATATTGCTGACGCAGTATTTCTGGTCGAAGACAGCGAGCGCCCCCCACCACCACTAAGGCTGGGCGTCTTTTTACGAGACGACGAGGGCGGAACGACAATTCGCGAAGTTCTGCCCGGCAGCGTGGCAGACGAGGCCGGGCTGGCTTCGGGTGACCGAATCATGTCCGCTGCCGGCATCGAGGTGCGCGCGAGCGACGATGTCATCGCACTGGTACGTCGCCAGTCGCCGGGCACATGGCTGCCGATGAC
Source organism: Betaproteobacteria bacterium (assembly GCA_020354125.1). Classification (GTDB taxonomy): domain Bacteria; phylum Pseudomonadota; class Gammaproteobacteria; order Burkholderiales; family Eutrophovitaceae; genus SG8-40. The sequence goes on from CP070643.1 coordinate 3,619,378, forward strand.
AGTCGCGCGCAATGGAGAAACAATCGACGTCGTCGCTAAATTTCCGGCGCAGGTTCCGGCTGCCGCCCAATAAGTCTTCATGAAACTGGTTCGACGTGTCGCACGCCTTGGCCTGTTCGCGGCGCTGGTTGCGACCGGCTCGGCATGGTGCGCCCCGCATCTGGACCTTGATGTCCGCCTTGATCCGGCCGCACGTTCGCTAAGCGCCAGCGCGTCAATCACCGCCGAGACATCAGACCTCACTTTCTATCTGGCAGACCAGTTTGTGGTGCAATCGGTCGAGCTCGACGGAGCCACTATTCCGACTGACCGCAGTAGTCTGGACGGATTGCAGCGATTCCGCGTAAAGCTTCCCGACGCCGAGCAACCGCACACCGTAACCGTACTGTACCGCGGCGAGCTGCAACCGCTTGACACTTCGATGACACACGACTCGACATTGGCTGCGCTACCGGCCATGTCCTCGGAGCAAGGCAGCTTCCTGCCGGGCAGTAGCAGCTGGCACCCAATGCTCGAGACGGCATTCACTTACCGTCTCAATACGGAGGTTCCAGATGGTCAAATAGCAGTCGCTCCCGGCGCGCCTTCCGACGAATCAGTAGACGACGCTGTTCGGCGTGCCAGTTTCACCATGGGATGGCCGGTCAACAGTATTGATTTAATGGTGGGCAAATGGTCGATCCGCGAGCACGGGATCAACGTGGGCGACGCGCGTATCCGTATTCGCACTTATTTTGGCGAAACGGAATTAGGCCTGGCAGAGGGTTATCTTGATGCGGTTGAACGTTTCATCAGACGCTATTCGACAGAGATCGGACCGTATCCCTACACCGTATTCAGTGTCGTATCGAGCCCGATTCCAACTGGATTCGGAATGCCCACCCTGACCTATCTGGGGAGACAGGTCCTTGGCTACCCGTTCATTCGGGACATTTCTCTCGGCCACGAGGTTCTTCACAACTGGTGGGGCAATGGCGTTCGCATCGATCCCGTGCGCGGCAACTGGGCGGAGGGACTCACGACCTTTATGGCCGATTACGCATACCGCGAGGACGAGAGTGCGCGAGCCGCGGCGCGGATGCGTCACGGTTGGTTACGCGACTACGCGGCATTGCCGCCGCGTGGTGAACAGCCTTTGTCAGCGTTCCGCACCCGACACCACACCGCTTCTGCGACAATCGGCTACGGCAAAGCAGCGACAATGTTCTATGACCTGCGCGCTCGCCTCGGGAACGACATTTTTGCCAAGGGCATACGCACTTTCTGGGACAAGCACCAACATGCCAGGGCCAGCTTCGACGATCTGCGTGAGGCTTTCGAACAAGCAAGCGGGTTGCCGCTTGTCGATTTTTTCAACCAATGGCTTGATCGAACTGGTGCACCGATCCTCCAGGTAACACAGGCGCGCATGGCGGACGGCAGCAAAAACGAAGTCGAACTCGTGCTTTCCCAGACGCAGGATTCAGAACCATTCGATCTATCGGTGCCATTGCGTTTGCTCTCGGACGAAGGGCCGATTGACGCGCGTGTACAAATGTCCGAAGCCACGCAGAAAGTGCGCATACCTACCACAGCGATTGCGACCGCAGCATTGGTTGACCCGGGGTTCGAAGTTTGGCGCAAGCTTTCGCCCGAAGAAGCACCGCCGATCTTGCGAGATGTCATCGCTGCCGAATCGATTCAAGCTGCAGCGCTGCAAGAGTCGATGAGGGACGCCGTGAACGTCATGGCAAATGGTTTCAGCGAAGGCAGTGTCAGACTTGTTGAGTCGGTTGAAGCTTCTGACCCTGACAAACCACTGATTATCGCTGGCAGCAAGAGCGCCATCGCCGCCTTTCTGCAGGGCTCTTCTTTTGCGTCGCGCCGCGAACAGATCAACCCAGGTGTACTTGAGGTGTGGATCATTCCGGATACCACACGAAAGGTTGTGGTAGTTGCCATCGAGGCCGGCACCGAAGACGATCATGACTGGTCAAGCCTGGGACAGCGCCTTAGGCATTTTGGACGCTACTCGTGGGTGAGCATTGCTGCTGGTGGCGAGGCGGCGCGCGGCAGCTGGAAAGTTGAGTCGCCACGAATCACGGTCACCAGGTAGGCAGGATTCTTGCGGCGACCTCGCGGTGAATTTCACCAGCCTGGCCGGTCGCTGCTCTACTTGGCTCGATTCGGGTCGTCAGCACACCAATAGGCTCCCGGCCGAATAGGTCAGATACTTGTACAGCCCACGTTATTTGGACAAAGCCGCTACCCTGAATATCGTTCAGTCCATGCGCTTGGGCCTGTTCGTCGCAGTAATACTTATTGTTGCCGGATGCGGCGGCAAGACACCGCCGTGCGATGACGAGACTGTGACCGCCGCCGTGAGGGGAAATGCCGAGCAAACAATTACCGATGCCCTGCTGAGAAGCGACCCTGAACTTCGGGTCGAACAAATAATGTCGCGAGTGAGCATCACCCTTACAGATGTCACCGCTACCGACTACAACAAGAGTATCGATAAGCACACCTGCGGTGCAGCGCTGCGCGTTACTCTACCCACCGAAATCGCCGCTTTGAATGACTACCGGGCGTTTCAAAAGCTGGTGCTCCGCGACACCAAAGTCGAGGTCGAAGCAAACGATATCGTCGCTCCGATTACCTTTACGACTTATTTAAGTGAACAGGATAATCAGTTGATCGTTTATTCGGAAGGCGAGAACGCACCGGCCAAGTACATACAAGGTGCGCACAAGGCAGGCGCGTTTGATGCCGACCTAAGCACACTACCTGAACTGCGTGTCGGCCTCACCCTGTATACGACGCCAGGCAAAAGCGTTCTCCTCGAACCAGCCGAGAACGGCGCGCTGAAGTTTCACGTCAATCACCAAAGCCACATGTGTCGATCATGGACGCAATTCATCACCGAGGAACGCGGCGCTACGCTGGTATATGACAATCCGAAGGCGGGCTGTTCACTCATCTTCTCGCGCCTTGGCCAGATCATGCTCGTCGAGCACGAAGGATGCGAACTAATGGCCAAAGCTTGTTATCCGGATGGTGTATATCAGAAGCAATAACAGCTGATGTTTCACATTGTTCGACCAGCAGTTGACGGGCAGAAAGAACGACTCACTGATCAGTAACCAGGTGAACAGGCAAACTGCAGGTTTGCTACGGCACCTGGTGATCCGGGCTGCTAGACAGCAGGTCGGGAATTGCCAGCGGACTTGATACCAAGCCCGCCAAACAGCGGCCGCCAGACGACAATCAGCGCGTAGATCGCTCCAAGCACCAACAGCGCGCCGCCGGTTCGTTGCTGATCGCCGACCAGGTAGACCAGGCAGAGTCGTTCTTCAGAAGCAAGATAACCCCAGCCGAAACGCAACAACGTCGCGACAACTTCCAGGTGGATCACCGCCCGCAAAATAGCCGGCGTGGCACGCCAAGAGACCGAAACAGCGAGTCCTCCCAACAGGCTAACCGTGAGGAACTTCGCGACATCGAAACCGAAATCAAGTCGCGCACTGTCAAGCAATCGTGGCAGCATCCACAGCGTCATGGTGAACGCGGCAGCGATGAGGCCCGTCATGCCCCATCGATTGGCGCGTATCAAGGTGCTGAGAGCGCGTCCCGTAATGCTTTGGGGCGGCACCTGACGCCATGCCCACCCCAACGCGAATCCGATCAGAAACAGCGTCGGCAACTGCACCAGCATGTGCAGCAGCATCGACGATTCGAGCGCTGTGCGAAGTGGCGGTGTAATCAGAAAGACCCACAGCAGCACCGAAGCGGTCGCTGCCTGTCTGGCAGATATCGTCACTGTCATGCCGGATTATCCAATTTGCTGCGCACGTAACCGGCCGCCGAGTCGAAATCGCCAAGGTCATAGATCGCCACCAGCCGGCCATTCGGTGCTACCACGTGAATTGCTGCGTTGTGGGCGATTCCCGTCAGCGGTTCCGGAATTGCAACGACTCCAAACGACGTGAGCCATGCCGCGAGCACTTGTTCATCCTTCGGCCGGCCGATATCCCAGCCGCTTATATCCTTGGTGTAACGAAGTCGATACTCGGCAAGATCGGTTAGCCGGTCGCGGCGCGGATCGATCGATACTGTGAGCAAGCGCACGCGGTCCGATTCGATCTCGCTCGCGAGGACATGCTGCAAACGAGCGTAACCAGAGCCCATCGCCGTGCACAACGTCGTGCAGCGGGTGAAGATGAAATCAACCAGGACGTAGCGTCCCTGCCAATCAGCAAGCGTGCGTTTCTCCCCTTCTGCAAGTTCAAGGGGCAGTTCCCCAAGCAGGCGGGGCGAGTTCATCGCCTGCAGACGACGTGCCGACTCGAGAGTAAACGCCTGGAAACCATCAGTGAATCGATAACCCGCCACCAGGCCACCGCTCAGAACGACCAGCGCGGCCAGCAGCGTAATCAGCGTATCGGACCGGCGCACAACGGATAGGCGCTCGTCAGGCTCCGCCAACTTGCAGATGCGGCAACCGGCGAAGCAACTTGATTCCGAGATACAGCGATGCAAGTAACACCAATACGGCTGCTACCGCACCGATCTGGGTGAGCATGAGCCACTCCTGCGCGTGCACCGCGAAGCGCCGCGGAACGCTGCTCGAACCGCCCAGCAGAAGGAACAGGCAAAATACCAGGCCGGCGACACCATAGATCCAGAACATTAGCCGGTCAGCAACACTTTCCTGCCAGTTCGCCCGCGTCGCTGCGAAATACATAATCCCGAGCAACATCGGCAGCAATCCGAGTAACAGGTAGAGATGGAAGTGACCCGGCACCCACAGCGTGTTGTGCATCACATAGTTGACACGAATGGTGCCGTCAATGATGGCCGGAATGATCCCGATAGACCATCCGAGCAGCCCGAAAACAATCAAACGCAACGGCAACTCCCACCGCACACCGGAACGATGCAAATTAGCAAGTGCGCCCCAGATCGTGACCAGAAGGACCGGAATGCCACTCAAATAGGACAGAACCTGGCCCAGAACCAGTGCCCATTTGGGCTGAACAAAGTCCATCAGCGTGTGGTGCGGATATACGGCCATCACCACCAGCGTAACTGCCGCCCAGGCAGCGAGGAACGGCCGGCTTATTTTCCACGGCCGTCCGGTATAGGCGGGGAGAATTTCATAGACACCGGTCACCGCCATGTAAATCGTTGCGTTGATGAATACATGACCGAAGAAAAAGATCATGTTTTTCGCGAGCAGTGCATCGATCGCTATGCTCGGCACGTAGAGATTGACCAATGTCATAACAAGAACAACAGCACCGACGGCGATACCGATGACATTGATAATGATCACCATCGAACTCGCAACCACCGTCGGCGGATGATCGGTGTCGATCTTGCCGCTTAACAACTGATCGATTCCCAGCCCGCGCAAAAGGCCACCATAGCGCTTGATGATTGCAATGGCGCAATCGACGTAGAACACAAGGAATCCGACGCCAATGAATATCAGGCCGCCGACATACCCCGCAGCGGCGTGCGGCCCCCATAGACCGGCGCTCTTGGCTGGCAACGGATAGAGAAAAGTCCAGGCTGCGGCAAAGCCACCAATTCCGATGGAGGCCAGAATCATGACAACGCCAACCAGCGACAGGCCGAGCATAGTAAGGAAAGCGCCAGTAGAAAGATCAACGTGACGGCGCAGGAAGTACCACATCACAGCAGCGGCGGCGAGACCTGAGGTCCCTACCATTCCCGCACCGTGCAGCGTCATAATTTGATAGAAATAGTTTGCCGGAATGTCGATCCAGGCGCCCTGCGCCATTCGCAGGACCGCCCCGGCAACCATCATGAGCAGGAAGACCGCAACACCGATACCAACGTACAACTGAAACGCGAGACGTGCCGGCGCACCTTTGACTGTTTGTTCGCTCATCATCGCCTCCGTTAACGTACGAAAATCGTCGCACTCATTGCATGATGCGACAGACCGCAATATTCAAGGCACATCACTTCGTATTCCCCGGGTTCGTCGAAGATGACGCGAAGTTTGTTGACGAACCCAGGCATTGCCTGAGTTTGCGTGATGAGCTTTGTCTTGTCACGATAGATTGCGAAGCCGTGATTGACGTCGTTGCTCGTGACCTGGAACTCGACTTCCTTACCGCTTTCAACCGTATCGGAAGACAATTCCCAGCGCCACTGCTGCCCCGTTACCTGAATCACTTGGTCGGGTTCGCTGGCCGAGGCAGTATGACCGCTCATTGGCCATGGCGAGAGCGTTGCAACGCTGATGATGACTCCCGCCACGATAAGGATCCAGAAGATAGGACTGCGCCATCGAAATGGTTTCGCAGGTGGCACTTCCCGCGTCGAGGCACTCAACACCACCCAGCCGAAAATCAGCACGATGGCGGCCATCAACACAAGGCTTAACGTGAGGGCAAACGATTGCATGGCGGCTCTCCTTTGCTGTTATCGGTTAGCTGCGCATAAGCTTTTTCATTGTAAGCGTCGCTGGTGTCCCTTGTATAGGCGGAACTCCGGACGCAATTTATCGAACGTCCGACCAAAATCTGACAAAGCGATAAGTTTCGCGTTGTCGCACACGAAGCCGCAGTGCAGCATCGCAGCACGGTTTGTCACCACCTTGCTGCCGTTTGCTGCTCGTTTCCGAAAACAATATGCGCTTGGTCTTGAAGGGAACGAAGAGATCGTAAATTGGTGGCTCGATCGCCTTACCAGTCGAATTCAATCAGTGCTTCGCGATGCGACGCGCCGCCGCCGCATCACACAACGCGAGTCGGCCAGTCAGTGAATGCTGCGATACGGGGGTCGATGCAGCATCGTCATGCGGCCTGCTGGTCGGCCAGCACATAAAGCTCATTGTTCTCCTGATCGACACGTTTGCCAAGCGCTTCGAACACGCCACCGGTTTCGGTGATGAAAGTTTCCGGATCGGACTGGATTGCCGACGGCGTCGGCCAGCGACCGATGTACGCAGTAAAAGCACCGGCAAGCGAACCCATTTCATCAATATAGCGCTGCGTCGTGGCGCGGATATCGCTGTCGTGGTGACGCAACAGTCGCGGGTAGAGACTCTTGTCCTCCATCGCCAGGTGCACACTAAGCTTGCCGTGCAGTACCGACAGCAAATGTCTGACTTCTTTGGCGTCGTTGCGCAAGCCGTTTGCGTCCAGTAGCTGCGCGATTGACTTGACGACATTCAACAGTTCGCCGTGTTGGGCTCTGAACTTTTGCGTGTATGCCATGGGAATCTCCTTTTCGGAATCAAATTGCTGTTGCGCTTGACAGCGTGTCGCGTGCTTCCGCATCGAGGAATGCGATCAGTTCCGCAGCGCTTTTGAACCGTTCGTCCGGACGCTTTGCCAGCATCCGGTCAACAATTTCCTGATAATCGCCAAGCGGGCCCGAAAGCCTCGGCGGCGGCGCACTCACATGCATGTCCAACAACTCGTCAACGTTTCTTGACATAAACGGTTTCTTGCCTGTCAGCAGCTCGTAGAACAACACCCCGGTGCTGTACAGGTCGCTGCGACCGTCGAGTGGCTTGTCGAGCACATGCTCGGGACTGATGTAACCCGGCGTACCGATGATCTGGCCTGGTCGTAACGCGCTGCTCGTTCCCAGCACACGCGCAATTCCAAAATCGACCAGTACCAGCGAATGCTCGTCACGGAACATGACGTTCTGCGGCTTGATATCACCATGGACCAAGCCGGCGCGATGAACGGTGTCAAGCGCCCGCGCGAGCTGCAGGAGAATGCCGAGCGCTTCGAGCGGCTTGATGCCAAGCTTGATGCGTTGTCTTAGATCTCCGTACGGCAAGTACTCCATCGCCACAAAAAGGTAGTCATCCGTTACGCCGTGCTCATAGATCTTCACCACATAGGGGCTGTCAAGGTTGGAAATGACGCCGCATTCCTCGATGAACAGATTGAGCACCGAGTTGCTGGCACCTTCAGCACTGAGCACTTTCAACGCACATGCGACACGGGTACGCATGTTCCTGGCGAGAAACACCTCGGACATGCCGCCCTTGCCGAGTTTCTTCAACAAACGATAGCCGCGCACCTGAACGCGGCTTTTCGGCGGTGGAGCGCTCGGCCGGGTGGAATCTTCACTACCATGAATACCCGTATCGATCATTACCGTGCTATCCGGTATGTCGCCGACGCCGTTGCGCTCGCGAAGCGCCGTTCGAAGTGCCCTGCGCATATCGTCAGTCGTCATCAAATTGCGGTACTGGCAATACACGCCGTTCTCCAGCAACGCCTGCGCACTGCTAGGATCACCTTCGACCAAAGCAACGACTGCCGGCTTGTTCTCGCGTGTACGCAGACTCTCGACCCAGCTGGCATCAATCTCTTCGTTTTGACGCACACCGACCACCACCATGTCGCATTCTTCGATCTGGGTGCCTTGCGCAGCAATCGTCGCGCCGGAATCCGCGGCTTCGATGATTCGCGCATTCGGCCACTCTATGGCGACGTACTGCATCAGCAGCATGCGCGTCTCCTCGGAGGGGTCCGCAATCAATACTGTCGGTTCTGCAGCCACTTGTTTCAGTCCCGGCAGTCCCATCATGTTAGGCGGCCGCCTGTTCAATCAACTCTGCGACGCGCGCCAGCAACTGCTGTTCCTCGAACGGCTTGCCGAGAAAAGCGCTGGCTCCGAGCTGCATTGCGTGATTACGATGTTTCTCCGCAGTTCGCGAAGTGATCATCATGACCGGAAGTTCCCGCCAATTTGGATCGCTTCGCATGCGACGCAGCACCTCAAAGCCGTCCATACGCGGCATCTCTGCGTCGAGTAATACAATCTGCGGGCGGTCGTTTTCAAGGCTTTCGAGCGCTTCCACCCCATCACGAGCTTCGAGCACACGGTAGCCGTTCCTCGACAGAACACGGTTGGTGATCTTGCGCACCGTCAACGAATCATCGACGACGAGAACGGTCGCGATGGCAGGCGCCTTATCAACTGTGGCAACCGATTCCCGCCGGCGCAATGGCATCGGAACCGGTTCTTCCTGTGCCAGCCTAATGGGATTGAGGATCAATACAATCTCGCCTCCGCCGCGCACCGCAGCGCCGAGCATCCCACTGACACTCACTAGCTGAGAGCCGATCTCCTTGATAACGACTTCTTCGTGTGTCACCAGTTCATCGATGCGGATTGCGATACGCTGTGCCCCGCCACGCAACAGAACGACTGGTGTGAAGGCCTGCGCCTCATGAGAAGCTTCTGCGAAACCCAGCAGCTCACGCAGGTTGTGCAGCGGATAGCGATGCGACTGCCAATCCACCAAACCGGCCTGGCAAACAGTTTCGAGCGCTTGCGGCTTTAGCGTGCGCACCTGTTCCACCATCATAGCCGGCACGGCAAAAAACTGGCCGCCGCAGCGCATGACCAGTACTTGCATCACCGTCATGCTCAGCGGCAAGCGCACCGTAAACACGGTCCCTTGTTGCGGTTCGAATGCGACATCGATGCGCCCCCCAACCGCCGCGACCTCATTGCGCACCACATCGAGCCCGACGCCGCGCCCGGCTGAAGCGCTGACCTCGGAAGCGGTGCTCACGCCCGGCTCAAACGCCAACTGTGCAAGTTGTTCGGGTGACAAAGGGGCATCGGCTGCAACCCGTCCTGCCTCGACGGCACGCGTGCGCAAGCGCTCGAGGTCGAGGCCGCGACCATCGTCCTGCAACACAAGCACCACTTCGTTGCCCTCCTGGCTGACATCGACAACGATCTCACCGGCCTCTGGTTTGCCAGCGGCGGCGCGCTCCTCTGGGGTTTCGATGCCGTGAACAACTGCATTGCGCAAAAGGTGTTCGAGTGGCGCTGCGATGCGGTCCACGACGCCTCGATCCAGGTTGGCTCCGCTGCCACGGATATCCAGACTTGCCCGGCGGCCAGCATCACGAGCCGTCAAGCGAACCACGCGATAAAGCCGCTCGTTGAGAGTTGAGAACGGCACCATGCGTACGTTCACCAGACTGTCCTGCAAAACTCGCGTCATGCGCTCCTGCGCAGCGAGTGCCCCATCGCAACCATCGATTTGACGGACAATTGTCTGCGTTATCGACGTCACGTCATTTGCGTTCTCTTCGATCAGCCGGGTAAGTTCCTGCAAGCGCGTGAAGCGGTCCAGCTCCAGCGGGTCGAGAGAACCTTCTGATTCGTCGGCACGCACCTGGCGTGACTGGATCTGCGTTTCGGCCTGCATCTCAAGCTCTCGAAGCTTCAGGCGCAACTGTTCGACAGTCGATCCCATCTCACGCATTTGTCCCCGAATGGCGCGCACCTGTCCCTCGACGCTGGAGCGCGAAGTGACAAGTTCCCCCGCCTCGGTCGCCAATCGTTCCAGCAGATCGACTCGAACCCGCAAACTTGGTTGCGCCGGCAAGGCCTCTGCTTCGGCAGCGGCAGATTCAGGTTTCGACAAGCGCTCAAGCAGAACGCCCATCCGGTCAAATGAGACTTCCAGAGCATCGAACAGTGTGCCGGGGACAATCGGCAACTCGGCTGCGGTTACGACTCGTGCCTCCATACTGTGCGTCAACTCGCCCAGAGCCATCGCACCGGCCATGCGCGCGCCACCCTTGAACGTGTGCAGCAAACGCGTCAGCGCCTCATGGCTGCCTGGCTGCTGCGGATCGGCACGCCAACTCCGCAGCGCCTCGCTGATCTGCGGAACAAGTTCGGCCGCTTCCTCCAGAAAATGAGGCAGCAACGTAGGGTCAATGTCGTCCCGCATGCGCTGTTGGCTACGCCGCTCGCCAAACACCCCGGCTTGAACGTCGAGCAAACCAGTGTCGGCCACTGAATTGAGCACGCCGGCATCGAGAACACCGATGTCGCCCAATGAATCAAGAACACCAGTATCGACAACACCAGTATCGAGAACACCGGTGTCGCCAAAGGAATTGAGAATGCCGGTGTTGACCAATGAATCAAGCTTGCCAGTATTGAGCGCACCAGTGTCACCGAACGGATCGAATCCGATCGGTTCAGCTTGTCCGTCGCCATCCCGACTCGGGGCATCGACCAGTTCCAGCTGGATACCGGCCATCCCGCTTTGCTGCTGCTGCGCAATTTCGCGCAACTGCGCTTCCAGATCAGGGCGAGCTGTCGGCGCCTTCAGCGCCCTGATGCTGTCAAGCATCTCGCGCAAGGCCGTTGCAACCGATGCACATACGTCGAGCTCTACTGCGCTCAGCTGCACACCGTGCTCATCAGCGCCACGCAGCACGATCTCGAGCGCGCCAGCGAGTCCGCGCAACTCGGGAAAACCCGCTGTTCCGGCAATACCACGCAGCGTATGCGCCAGACCGAAGCGCTCGTGTGCTTTGGCCTTATCGACGGACGCTACTGGTGTGACAAACTCGTCGACAAGCGCATTGGTCGCTCGCCCGGCCTCGCCGACAAAGACATCAAACAAGGTTCTTGACAGCCGCACATCACCGACGACGACACTGGGCGTCTCGTCGACGGCGCGCCCCATAGTCTTACTCTGTACAGATTCTTGTCCGGTCGATTCTCGTTGAGCCGGATCTCGAGAGACGGTACCGTGACCAACGCGCTCCGCCCACTGCGTCAGTTCGCCGCTTTCGATGCGCACGCGCTTGTCGCTTGCCAGGGCTCCGACCCACGACCGTATGCGGATCAGTGCGGTATCAAGCAGCAGCAGTAGCTCTTCGGAATTGCTGACCTCTGCTTGGACGGAAGCATCGAGTAGTTTTTCCAATACGTAGGCAGCCTCCGCGAAGCGCGACAGACCAACCATGCGGCCGCTGCCTTTCAGCGTGTGAAAGCCTCGCCGCAAGGTGAACAGTGCTTGTGCGTCAGGCCAGTTAGCGCGCAATCGCTCGAGCGTTTCACCAATTTCCCACAACACGGCGTTCGCTTCGTCCACGAATACCGACAACAATTCAAGGTCGGTTGGCACATCGACACCTTCGACGTCACCATTCTCAGCCGACGGCAACGTCGCAATACGATGCTCCGAATCTGCGTCGTGCGCAGTGCCAGCAGACAGTTCTGCGTGCGCTATCGGCTTGTCGGAAGACGCAGTGACAATGGATGCTTCTGATTTGCTGTCGCCTTCTTGCTCCTGCAATGAAACGGGCTGGTCAGGTTTTGCAGATTCGTCTATTCGAGACTCCTCGCTTGACTCAACGGTTTCCGCTTGATCGTCGCGTGCAGGCGCTGGCGGCTCCGCCGTTATCGCATTCTCAGCCGGCTGTGCTGATATGACGTTGTCCGGCGCGCCAGCCTTTTGCAGAATTTCGGCCAGATCCGCTTCATCCTGTTCAAGGCGATCGGCATAAAAAGACAGCGCCGATATGACTGCGGCGAGGTCTCCCCTCGCCCGCTGTTGGTCTTCCAGCGTCGAACCGGCCAGGCTGTTCGTCTGGTCGATGCAATACTGAACTGCCGACACCGCGTTGTGATCACCAGTGACCTGCAAGGCACCTCGCGCCTGTTCAAGCGCATGCTTCACGGCATCTATGGCATCGGTAGCATCCGGATCGGCGAAGTACTCGGATAACTTCTGCTCGGCGATATTGAACAGGCTGACCAGTTCGCCACCAAATGCACGCAGCAGGGCGCGCTCTCGGGACTTCCAGGGAAGCTCTGGAGTATTCAAAGAAGCTGCGTCGCCTTGTTGCAACAAACTTTGCAAGCGACTGTTCATCGCATCGAGACGTGGTGTTCGGTCGGGGTCGTCCGTATCGCTGAGCGCATCCGCGACAACGATTAATGCCATCGCCACTTCAAGGTCGATATCGGTTCGCTTTCTATCGGTTCGATTACTATCGGTGCGTTCAGTACCGACACGTGAAGCCTCGGACGCGCTTTTCGCATCTGCCGCGGCACGCACTGTTTCCAGCAACGGCACCAGCTCGTCCGGCAACTCACGCGCAATTTCTCTGACACGGGTGGTGAAGGCCTGCACGCTGGCAGGGCCGCCATCGGCGGCGGCAGCCTCCCACAAATCCGGCAGCCCCTGCACAAGCGACTTGATTTCTTTTTCGTTTACTGGTGGTACGGTGGTCGACTCAGGCTGACTGGCCTCGAGTTCATAGTGCTCGCGCACCTCACCAACCAATGCACTTCCGGCCACGCCCTGAGCGAGGAAATAGAGCATTTCTCGCAGCAACGCTTCAGGCGGCTCGATTTGGTCCGCGCAAAGTCGCGCAAGATACTTGTCCATCCGCGCAAAGACACGTTTGACGTGCACGCTGGTCGGTATGTTGCCACTGTCCAGATGCTCCATGAAAGCGCGGGCGATCCACCACGGCACAGGATCCGGCGCCTCGGCATGTATCTGGCCAACAATATCTCGCATCGCGCTAAGACTGTCTGTGTCACCTCGCAACCAGTCGAGTAATGCTTTCTGGAACCTGGCTCGCAGTTCGCGTAACGAACCGGGACTGAAGTCCAGGCTATCGGCACTTTCCGGTGCCCTCACGCCGTCTGGTACCGAGCGTGTCAGGTTCGTTTCAAAAAGCTCCAACTCGGCCAACCGATCGGAACCGCGTGCCCCAAGGAGCTCACCCATAATTTCGGCAAACGCCAACGGGTCTGGCGCCATGCCATCGACCAGTCCATGGACGTAGTCCTGGACCGATTCGAGTCCACGCGCACTAATGGTGCGTATCTCCGCCAGTCGCGAATCGGCCAGCGTTACTTCCTCGGCGTCAATGGCCTCGCCCAAGAGCTGCTCGATTTCGAGCAGCACCCTTGTCGCACCGGCCACTTCTGCAACCCTTAATGCACCACGCACTTGCTCTATGACACTACGTGCGCGCTCAAGCGTATTGGCGTCATCAGCCGCCCCTTCGGACTGGAGCATGGTCTTCGCCTCGGCCAAGCTGCGCTTGACCTCGTCGGCGATCATGCTTAGCGTCACATCGTTTTGCATGACGATTCACTCACTGGTTCATGCGACCTTGAACTGCGCCACGGAGGATTTGAGCGACTGTGCCTGACCGGCAACCTCTGTTACGGACGTGGTAGCGAGCTGCGTGCCCTCCGTTGTGGCCGATGTCACGTCCAGCACATCACGCATGATCTTGCGCACTTCTTCTGCGACGACGACCTGCGTCTCGGTATTGACGGCGATGCGCTGAATCATCTCGGCCAGATCGCGCGTAACCGTTTGGATTTCCTGCAGCGAGCGGCCCGCCGTATCGGACAGCCGCGCTCCGTCCACCACACCCTGGATACTGCTTTCCATGGCTGCCGCCGCCTCCTGCGCATCGCTTTGAATGGTCCGCACCAGTCCGGCAATCTGCGTTGTCGCTTCACCGGAGCGCTCCGCGAGCAACTGCACTTCCTCGGCTACGACAGCAAACGCGCGCCCGGCTTCTCCAGCCGCCGCCGCCTGGATCGCTGCATTCAGCGCCAGAACGTTGGTCTGTTCAGCAATATCAGTGATCACGTCCACGATCTCGCCGATTTCCTGTGAGCTTTCACCCAGACGCTTCATGCGTTTGGCTGTTTCCTGTATCTGCTGGCGGATCTCGTTCATGCCGCCGATCGAGTTCTGCACCGCCTGCGAGCCACGCTCGGTCGTCTGAAGTGATTTGAGAGCAACATCCGCCGATTCGTTAGCGCTCTGTGAAACCTCCGTCATCGACTGCGTCATCATTTCGACCGAAACATCGGCCGCTTCAATGTCTTCTGCCTGCCGGGCTGCGTCGGCGATCAGGCGCCGCGACGTTTCCTGGGCACGATCGGTTGACGTAGAGACTTGGTCCGCCGCGACGTTAATGTCGCGCACGACCTTGCGCAGCTGGCTCACCGTAACGTTCACCGAGTCGGCAATTGCGCCAGTGATTTCTTCGGTGACCTCTGCCTGCGCGGTGAGATCGCCGCTGGCGATGACCGACAATTCATCCATCAGGCGTAGAATGGCCGCCTCGTTACGCTTGTTCTTCTCGACCACGTCGTCCGATTCTGTTCGCCGCTGTTTGATCGAGCCAAATACCTTGCCACCCAACAAGACGAGAGCTACCAACGCGATCGCGACTGATGCTCCGCCAAACACCCTCGCTTGCTTTACCAGACCCTGCATATCGCGGACACGCATTGCCTGAAGTTCACTGCGTCGTGCCGCGATCGTCGTACTGAGCTTGCCAAGAGCCTGGCCGAGTAAGCGGTGCAGTTCGGGGGCGCGCAACATGTTCTCGCCATCAAGAAATGACAACTGCTTCCATTGATTCTTCACTTGTTGCCATTGCGCCGCGGTGTGCAGTTCGTTGCCGACCGTGCGATGGGCTGCCTCGACGGCGTTAAGGGTTTTGTTTACCTCCGCGGTACTGCGCTGCAGCGCTTCGCCTGCCGCAAGGTCCCCCGACAACCAACGTGCTGTGGCGTTTTGGTGCGCCATCGCCGCGTTGACCAGGCGCGCAACGTCAGCCGCATAAGCCTGCTCTCGCATCTCGGCGCGCCCGTTTGCCAGCGACGAGCTTTGTCCCATTGTCGCAACTATTCCAAGCGTCACGATAGGCAACAGAAAGATGAGACAAAGGACTGCCAACAACTTCGAAACGCCCGGCGTTTTACGCCTTTCTCCACCCTTGCGTCGATTTGCCTGGCCAGAAGCCGTCTTGGCGGTTACGGAATTAATGGTATCGGTGAGTTCCATTTGAACCTCGCTTCAGTTAAATCGATCTCCGACAATGCTGGGTGTGCAGCGCCCTCAAGCGGCCGCCGCACAGAATGCTTCCGCGGACAGCAATCGGGATAAGGCAAGTTCGCGCCAAGACTTTCCTTGCGCGTCTGAGTACTGCTTGACGACCCAGCCGTCTTCAGCAGACGGCAGCAGCGACAATTCAGCGATACTTTTCAGACCCAGCACGCGGTCGACCAGGATCGCTGCATTACTTCCGTGGCGCTGTCCGACGAGCAGCAGTCGAGCACGCGGATCAATCGCTGTTGGTGTCTCGCCAAAGAAGGCAGCAAGATCGGCAACCGCATGTAAGCGCCCGCGCACATTGGCCAGACCCAGCATCCATGGCTTGGTCCGCGGCACAGGTGTGATCGCCGGCACAGGTATCACCTCACCGGCATCTGGCAGAGCCAGTAGCCAATCGTGACTGCCGACACGGATGCCGAGCCGCAGATCTTTCTGCACCACGGACGCTGCGGCGCCGATACGTTTGGACAACGCCTCCTGGAATTCTTGCAGACTCGCACCGCGGCCTGCACGGCCTGCCCGTATCCGACCGTTCTTTCTCATCGCTCAACCCTGCGCGGCGATCTTTGTCAACAGCTCTGCGCTGTCGATCGGTTTGACGACAAAGTCCTTCGCGCCCTGCTTCAAACCCCATATACGATCAGTTTCCTGGCTCTTTGAAGTGCAGATGATCACCGGAATGTCCCGCGTTGCTTCATCTTCGGCGAGCTGGCGGGTCGCCTGAAAACCATTCAGCCCCGGCATCACAACGTCCATCAGGATCAAATCGGGCTTGAGCGACTTGGCTTTGCTGATTCCTTCTTGACCCCCGGATGCCGATATCACCTCGTAGCCCTGGGGCACCAGCAGTTCGCGCAGGAATTGCTGGTCAGTAGCGGAGTCTTCTACCAATAGAATCGTTTTGATTGCCATCGTTATCTCCTTGACTGTCTATTGACGTTCGTCATCGGTTACCACTGGTGGGCATCATGTCGCGCCGCCTCGCGTGTTGTCTCGCACTGCCTGGAGCAGGCTTTCGCGGCTAAACGGCTTGGTCAGGTATTCACTGGAACCGACGATGTTGCCGCGCGCCCGATCGAACAAACTATCCTTGGAAGAAAGCATGACGACAGGGATGTCACCAAATGCAGGGCTCTTCTTGAGCAGCTCGCAGGTCTGATATCCATCCAGGCGAGGCATCATCACGTCGCAGAAAATGACGTCGGGACGATGTTGCGCAACTTTGGCCAGCGCTTCGAATCCGTCTTGCGCGAGAATGACTTCGCACCGCGCATGCTTGAGAAACACGTCCGCGCTGCGCCGGATGGTGTTCGAATCATCTACTACCAATACCTTGACGCCGGCGAGGCCTGCCAGGTCGCCGGTCGGGTCTGTCATGTTTATCGGAGAACTCGTGTCATCCGACTCGCTGATAGACGCAGCGGATGCCGCCTGCTGTTCGCGTTGTTGCAGAGCACGAACATCGAGAACACCCGAATCGTTCATTGGAAGCCCCCCCTTGTTCCTGGGCACTGCAACCGGTTTACGTAATTGGTTTGGCCACCACGCGAACGCGCCAGAACAACTCGGCGCGGAGGCGCGAAAACATCTCGACGTGA
Source organism: Betaproteobacteria bacterium (assembly GCA_020354125.1). Classification (GTDB taxonomy): domain Bacteria; phylum Pseudomonadota; class Gammaproteobacteria; order Burkholderiales; family Eutrophovitaceae; genus SG8-40. The sequence continues at coordinate 3,636,667 of CP070643.1, forward strand.
CGGCTTTGAACTCCAGAATCGGCGGCTTGCGCCTTGTCTTGAGCTATTTTCTGTAGCCGCGATAAATATCGCGTTCATGACCTCGTCCGGTTTGCATGTGCACCCATCGGCAGGTTTGAGAACGCTGTACTCGGGTTGAGGCAGAAGGGGCCGCGCTAGGTGCGATACAGGTAATTCCTGTTTCGTTGGACTGGCGGTCCCGCTGTCCTCGGAACAAAACGTTCCATTAGACCGGTGACTTTGCGTCCCCGCCTTTCGACGGGTTTGCCCTGGTGCAGTACAAAACTAATACCCGCTCCTTGAGAAGCAAGCCCCTTGCCAGTCTGAGGAAACTACTGCCGTGCGATAGTCCCACTACGCGCCGCGACCGTCATGTTTTTTCACAGCCACTTCAACGCGTTAGATGCCCCGTCGCAGAGCAGACCGAGGTCCCGCTGCTCCGATCATTGAGTGGATCGACGCGTTAGCGATCGTGGTTCGCGCGGAGAGCGCTTCAACGCCAGCTGTGGTGAGCGGCGAGGGTGACCAAGTCGGCAGAAGGTCCGGATCAAACTATCGTCTGGGACCCGGATCGACACCGAGGCCTAAGAAGGCATCTCGCCAGCGAGCTCTCAGCCAAGCCCTTTGCCTGGAAGCGCCCACTAACATGATCCGCGAGGCCCTGGTCCGCCGGGAGATTGCCGGACGAACTGCTGGTGCCCGGCTCGGGCTGGCACAGTCACGCGTTCAGCGCCACCACCGGCACTGCCGGTTTCTCTCACCGATCGGTTCCGCCAAAACTGAGCCGCCGTCTGCTCCACGGAACAGACGGTGGCCCATGACTGCGTGCTACTTCTTCGGCGTGCGGCCGCCATCGTCCAGGCACGCCCGGATCGAATCGTACGGTTTGAAGTTCTTCACGCGTGCGTAATGCCGACTCGACGTGTCGTGGCAAACACCGCTCTGACTCATCTTCACAACCTGTGTCTCATCTTGTGACCAGGATGTCACTGGTGTTGCTGTTAGTGCAAACGTAACCAGGGCTGAAGCCAACACCTTGGACGAAAGCGAGCGGAATCGAATAGCCTGAGTGTTTTCGAACGTCATGAGAGTTCCTCCATTTAGTGTCAATCAGTTAATGTCAATCAACTACAACCTCGATGAACGTCATGCTCATGGCGTGAGAATGTATTGATGCGATAGCCGCTTCGGTCTCACCTTTCGCCGGCCACCTGATTCGGGCTCCAACCAGATATTCGACACCAATGCCGCTATTTTTTCAGCGCTTGCACGCTGCCGCATCCATCCCGATGTCATTATTTCTTCACTGCTGCGAGATGACGGTGCCGAGTATTTCATATGACACTGGCAATTTGCGAAAAAACTCGAACGGCGAATGCGTTTCTTCGCAAAGTCGCATGATGCGACACTTCACGTGTCACATAGGTAGACGAACGCGTATCACAATCGCGGTATCGCTATAAGTACGGTTTGGAAAACCTTGAGGTTGATCGGTATTGGCGATCAGAAAGAGTGCCGCAGAAGAAGCTGTTATTGCGCCGCCCGCGCGTTAAATCAGATTGAGTTGCCCGGCGAAGATAACCCGGCTAACGGCGGCATGCGCGAGCAGAGAATGGCCATGCACTAACAGATGCTCACTGAAACTTGACGCTGACCGTACCGATTAAACTGAATTGCGTCTCGATCACGTCACCCGCGGCGACTGGAACAGGCTTGGTAAAAGAACCAGTCATGATTTGCTGTCCCGCCAGCAAGCGCCGGTCAAACCGGTGCAGCGCATTTGCCAGCCAGGCGATGGTTTGCAACTGATTGTCCATCACATCACCGCCGCGAACCGACTCGCTCAGTTCTCCATTGACACGCACTTCGGCCTGGATGTCACCGAAATCGAGATTGGCAGGCAGCGCAATGGGATCGCCATGTACAAAGGCATATTGGGACAGGTTGTCTGCGATCCCCAAAGGCACGTCAATGCGCATGTCCGAGCCTCGCATTTCGACGATCTCAAGCGCCGGCGCGATGGTTCGTATCGCGCCACGCGCACCCTCGGGTGAAACACCGGGGCCGGCCAGATCACGATCGAGGGTGACCAGGATCTCGTTTTCCACCAGCGGCGTGCGCAGATCGGCGAATGGCAAAACAACGCCGCTCGTCATGCTGCCGCGCTGCAACAGGTAGCCAAAGGCCGGCTCGCTACTGCCAAACATTTCACGCATGGCATCAGCGGTGAGCCCAACTTTCCAGCCTGCCTGTTGCTCGCCACCCGCCAGCCTGGTCTCGAGCAAGCCGAGTTGCGCGCGGTATGCATCGTCAATATCCAGTTTGCCTCGCAACGATTCCGGGCAGTAATCGCCACGCTGGTAACTATCGAGAAGAGACGCTATGAGCTGTGCAGTTTTCATCTCAGGCACCTTGGCCAGTGATCATTTCAGGCACCAGCAGTAGCCGCCGATCGGCTCGGCGGTACTCAATACTGTCAGATTCCGGTCTCGTCGAGATAGCGAATATTTGGCGGTGCGCCGAGCAGCGGTCCCAGCCGGTCGATGAGGCCGGTTTCCTGGCGCCAGGCAAAGTATTTTTCGTAGTGCGGTCGCGACTGCCAGCGCTCCAGGAGGATGAGGTTGTCGCCATCATCCTGGTTAATGTGCACCTCGAGACCTTCGCAGCCGTCATAGGCACGCGTGTCAGGCAGTACTTCCACGAATAGTTGCTTCAGGTCGTTGATCGACCCCGGCGCGGCTTTCAGGTCCAGCAATAGTGTGACGCTCATGTTTACTACTCCTCCCGTTTTTATTGGGCCTTAAGTATTCCCCGCGGTCTCGACGAGGTTGAAGCTGTGTCACAAAGACACATTACAGAATGCGATAGTCGATATCGAACGCACTTCAAATGGCGTTCAGTACGTCATAGCCGGTAACGATGTAAACCTTGTCAGCCTGGAAATCACGCACCAGCACCGCCGGCTCCTCCGGCGTGATCATCGATGCGAGCAAGGTTACCGGCGTTTCGATATCGACATAGGGAAACGCTGTCTGCATGATCGACTGGACCGGTTGGCTGCGGATGTCTGGATCGCGAATAATGCACGAGTAAATATGCGTCTCGCTCAAAGAGCCAACAATCCGGTCGTTCTGGCGTACCGGAATCTGTGAGAAATCGTTCTCACGCATCACCGTTACGGCTTGCCCGATGGTGTCGTCTACCATCACGTCGACGACATCGACCACCTCTTTGTTGCGAATCAGCTCTCGCGCCGTCGGACCGGGCACTGTTTCGTACCCCATCTTTTTCATCCACTCGGGGTTGAACATCTTGCCGACATATCGCGTGCCGTGATCGTGGAAAATCACGATAACGGTCTCGCCCTTCTTGAACCGATCCTTGAGCTGTAACAGCCCGGCAATGGCGGCACCCGCTGAGTTGCCGACCCAGATCCCCTCCTGACGAACGATCTCACGCGTGAAGATGGCGGCGTCGCGGTCGGTGACCTTTTCGAAATGATCCACCACCGAAAAGTCGACGTTCTGCGGAAGAAAATCCTCGCCGATGCCTTCGGTAACATAAGGGTAGATTTCCTGCTTGTCGAAAACGCCGGTTTCCTTGTATTTCTTGAAAATCGATCCGTAGGTGTCGATACCCCAGACCTTGATGGCAGGATTCTTTTCCTTCAGATAGCGTCCAGTGCCGGTGATGGTGCCGCCGGTGCCAACGCCGACAAGTAAATGATCTACCTTGCCATCGGTCTGTTCCCAAATTTCGGGTCCGGTGCTTTCGTAATGTGCCTGTGAATTACTCAAGTTATCGTACTGGTTGGCCTTCCAGGCATTGGGCGTTTCCTTTTCCAGTCTTGCCGATACCGAGTAATACGATCTCGGATCTTCCGGGTCGACATCGGTTGGGCAAACCAAAACCTCTGCACCGAAGGCACGCAGTGCGTCGATCTTCTCCTGCGACTGCTTGTCAGTCGTAGTGAAAATGCACTTGTAACCCTTGACGATGGCGGCAATCGCCAGCCCCATCCCGGTGTTGCCACTGGTGCCCTCAATAATGGTGCCCCCGGGCTTGAGCAATCCGGCCTTCTCGGCGTCCTCGATCATTTTCAAGGCCATGCGGTCCTTGATGCTGTGGCCGGGGTTAAAGGTCTCGACCTTGGCATAGACCGTCGCTTCGAGCTCGCTCGCGATACTGTTGAGGCGGACCAACGGCGTATTGCCGATGGTGCCAAGAATGTTGTCGAAAACCTGTCTGGACATATTGATTCAATTAGACCTGGTTCGATTGCAGCTGGGCGCAATCGGACCTGGGTCAATCCTGAACTGAGCCAGTAACCGTATCACAACCGGCTTGGGTACTGAAAGCCGCCGGGTTTGCTTATGCTGCGCAGCCTACAAAGCTTTTCTGGTCCGCCCGTAACCTATCACCATTGTTTGGCCACCATGCCGGCACTCGAGAGAAAAATGCCACGGCCGCTGCCGCCGATCCATCCGGAACCAGAGTACCGCGTCTCTGGCCAGCGCGCGCAGTGGTATGCAGACATGAAACAGGTCTTTCAGGTGCCCTGGATGGGTGTCGTCACCATGGCATTTGCTCACTATCCCTACTTCTTTGAAGTCCTGTGGCAAGGACTGAAGCCACTTGCACAGAGCAAGCCCTTTGTCGACGCCTGCACGAGTTTACGCTCGCGAACCGAAGCGCGCGTCGCTGCGCTGGGACCTGGCCCACTGGTCCGGCGGCTCGAGACAATTGGCTACGCGCCACGCGAAATCGACCAGATACGTGCCAGCATCGAAGTGTTTTCGCACGGAAACTTCCCCTATCTTCTTACTGCGACCGCCGCGCGCCGCCTGTTGGAAGGACTCGACTTAGGCAGCTCGAGAAGCGCACCCAGATATAGCGGGCGCCACGCGCCGCAAGTCGATGCCCCGTTTGTCCTGATGGAAATGCATCACGCCGACCAGGACACCCGCGCGCTGTACGAGGAAATCAAGGCCACCCTCGGTCTGCCATTCGTCAATACCGATTACCGCGCGCTGGCGCGATGGCCAAGCTACTTCGCGCTGGCGTGGCGCGATTTGAAACCGCTCGTGACAAGCAGCGAGCACGCTGGCATCTGCGAGGCGGTGCATGCGTACGCAGATGAACTGGTCGGCGATCTGCTTCCCAATCCCGCTGCACTGACGCCCGATGCGCTGCAAGAGGCAGCGCGAAACGACGGCTCGCCCGATGAAATACTGCAAGTAACGCAGCTGTTCCAGTGGTTGCTGCCTGGCCTGGTCACGAACGTGGCATTTTTTCGCGCGCAGCTGGTTGTTTGAACGCCGCTGCCAGACTACACGAAGAGAGAACGCTGGATTCGATCAATGGCGACCAGAAAACGACGTGCTCAAGCAGCGTCATGGTTCAGCTTGTGATCAGGCGCTGCCAGCCGCATCGCCAGCGGTTTTGCTGGCCGCAATATAAGCATGTTTCAGTTGATCTAGAAGCAGACGCGCAGCACGAATTTCACCGGCCTCGAGTTCGTGAACCCAGACCGAATACGGTGCGCTCAACTCAACCGACAGAAAAGCAAACTGCGGTGTGGATCCGGTCAAGCGCGTAACTGCCTCAACGTAGTGGGCAGCCTGCAAATCGTAGCCAAAATGTTCGCGCGTGCGTTTGAACGCGTCGGGTCGGCAATCGCTGGTTGTCTTCAGGTCGAGCACAATACCGCGCGTGAAACAATCAGGGCGTGCCTTCCAGCGCGCCCCGACCTCGTCAATCCAGTAAATTGACAACTCTTTGTTTCCCGCTGACAACCAATCCGCTACCGGAGCCTGGCTGCATGCCAGCAACGCATCGCGGGCATAAGACAACGCACTCCACTGCCAGGCATCCAACCAGATACGTCGCATTAACTCGGCTTCGGAGGGAGCTCGTCGATCGTGATCGGCGTCGGCGAGGACCAGGTACTGCTGTGAGAACACCTCTGGCTCCAACACCAGCGCATGCAAAGCTTCTCCCATAACGGTGCCGGTAACCAATCCGCCGTCAGCCAGCTGAGATGCGGTCAACCCCGACTTGTCGAAGCGCCGCAGCTGCGTACTGGACACGAAGTCGCGATTGGCCAGGTAGTCGGCTAGCGGTTCACGCCGCGATTCGCAAAAGCCAGCTTCGCACTGCTTGGACATCGGTTCGTTAGCGCCAGGTTCGTTGGTACCAGGTGCGTTGGTACGGGATGCGTTATTTTCGCCAGTCATTTACCTAGAAGTCACTTGGCAAATAGTCGCTTCGCACATAGCCACTCGAAAGTATCGATAGCCGCCGCTATTCACCCACCAACCACTTGATGCTATAGCGGCCTTCGGCGTCAGCCGAAAGCGCCTGCCACAGCCAATGCAGCATCGGTGCGGCGGATGTATCAAATCCATATGGCGGATTGATCACCAGCATGGCGCTGCCGCGCAAACTCTGCTGCCAGTCCCCACGATGAACTGAAAGTTCCAGCTTCAGCACTTTACGCAGGTCGGATTCGACGATCAATTGTTCGAAATCGCGAACCGCCTGCGGCTCCACTAGTGGATACCAGACAGCATATACGCCGGTCGCGAATCGCTTGTGCGCAGCGATGACGGCCTCGGCAAGGCGGCGAAACTCGTGGGCGCGATCGAACGATGAATCAATCAGTATCAGTCCGCGCCGCTCCTTCGGTGGCAAGAACGCCTTCAATGCCTGATAGCCGTCCATATTGCGGATCTGAACCCGGCGTCGCGATTGAAAATGGCTCTGAAGGCGCGCGCAATCGTCACGGTTCAGTTCAGTCAATGCCATCCGATCACTGGCACGCAGCGATCGGCAAACCAACAAAGGTGAACCTGGATAGAACCGCAGTTTCCCGTCGGGATTGTTCTCGTGTACCGCATCGAGGTAAGGGCGTATCGGCGCCGGACAATCGTTCCGCTCGAAGATTCGCGCAATACCGTTTTCGAATTCCCTGTTCTTTTGTGCCCAGGCGTGCGCAAGATCATAGCGGCCGCAACCAGCGTGCGTATCAAGATACAAGAAAGGCTTTTCCTTGCGCCCGATCAGCACCGCCAGCTGCACAATTACAGCGTGCTTGAATACATCTGCGAAATTACCCGCGTGGAACAGGTGACGATAGGCAAGCACAATCGGATTCGACGCACGGTGAGGCCGCCAGGGATTAAAAAGTGGCTGCGCGATTGACACGCAGCTGTTTTCGCCGCGGTTGCAGATTATCAGCTTACACCGGAAGCGCGGCGCGAATCGCCACGCCTGTACACCCGCTGCAAAGCAGCGGGTGTCCTCAGCGTATCGTCGGTGTGGGCACCTCGTTGCGGCGGCAACGCGCCGACCAACCGGTCATCGCGACGCGGTGCGTAGAGTGAATGCTGATCAGGTAACGATTCTGGATCCGGTAGGCTTCCCGTTCGGCGTTGTTGCTGCGCATACAGGCATTGCGCATTGATTCGAAACGGCCGCTTACCGCTTGAACGTGGTGCACCAGCTCGTGCAGCAGAATCGAACGCGCGTGCACGTCGTTCTCCAAATCGAGGCTTGCATCGATGAAGACGCCCTCATTTGGTGCATAGAATGCTTTGACACCACATGGTCCCTTGCAGAACTTCTGTTGCAGTTCTGCCGGTGCAAGCTGATGAACCTCGGGGTAAACCTCGGGTACCGGGTATCCACCAATCTCATGAATTGCAACGAATAATTTCGTTAACAATGCAGCTAAAGCAACAGAGTCCATTATGGCTCTCCTTCATCACCCGGGCGTCGTTCCCGCCGCTCAGGCCCTAACACGACATCGTCTGTTACGCATAAACTAGCAAAGAACGGACCGCTATATTGCAGTGCAACGTACCGGATCGCGGTCTGCCAATCAGGTGCAAGAACAAATTCGTCATTACATTCCTACAATTTGTCATACTTAGTCGCCCGCCCACGGGCCTTTTCGACCGGATATCGGCGTCGATTCAATTCCAGCTTTTCGTCCGCCGCTTTGAGCAGATCCACTTGCAGTCTATCGGCCAAGCGCAACAGAAACATCAGGATATCAGCCATCTCCATGGCGACTTCGTGGCGTTGAGTGGCCCCGAGCGAACCCGCATCAGCCTCACTGAGCCATTGAAAATGCTCGAGAAGTTCGCCGGCTTCGGCTGCAAGTGCCATGGCCAGATTCTTTGGATTGTGGAACTGGTCCCAGTCGCGTTCCTCGACAAATTCTGCAAGCGCCACCCTCAACTTGCTCAGACTGTCTTCGCTATCCATCGGTGAAGCATATCTCAACGACATCGGTGCGGCGACGCCAGCCCCACAAATGGTTAGCTGGTCTGGCCTACGATTCGCTCGATTCCTGCAGATGAATGGTGCTTGCCGCATGTGCCGAACGGTAGTACTCCGCGTGCTCGCGCGGCAGTTCGCTGCCACCCTGATCGCCAGTCTGTGCCTGAGTTCGCCCGCGCTTGCTCAGGAAGCCACGCCGATGCCGACCTTCGAGCGACTCGAGGCAGAGGGTGCAATTATTGGTCAGGTCCTGGTAGACAACCAGAATATCTTCGACCTCGACGACCCGAAAGAAAACAACTGGCTGTATCGGCTCGCCAACACATTACATATACGCACGCGCGCCGGCGTGATTCGCCGCATCCTGCTGTTCAAGCCAGGCGATCCTGTCGTCGCGCAGCGCTTCGAGGAAAGCGAGCGACTTTTGCAAAACACCGCCTACATCTACGAAGTATTAATTCGTCCGATCGCCTACAACAACGGCGTGGTCGACATCGAAGTGGTCACCAGAGATACTTGGACACTGGATCCGGGCCTCGGTGTCTCGCGCCGGGGGGGAGAAAACACATCAAAGTACGGGCTCAAGGAACTCAACCTGATCGGGACTGGCGCCGCCATCGAATGGCAGCGCGAGGAAACCGAGCGAGGCAGAACGGACGCGTACCAGTTCAATAACGACCTGGTTCTGGGTACCAGATCGAGATTCAACTATACGTATTTCGACGGCTATACCGGGACCAGTCAGTTCATTTCGCTGGTGCGACCGTTTTTTGCATTGGACTCACGCTGGTCGGCCGGCATATCCGGTTCCACCAGCGACCAATTGGTGTCGACCTACAACAACAACGTTCTGATCTCGCAATACCGACTACAACGCAATACCACCAGCGTTTCCGCCGGCTTGTCGAGAGGCCTGGTTAACGGCTGGGTGCGGCGCTATTCGCTCGGCCTCGACTACCTGGAAGAAAAGAATGAACCGGTTGGTGGAGTGCCGCCACCGAATCAGTTGCCGATCGACGAGACACGCGTTTCACCGTTCGTGCGATTCGAAGTCATTCAGGACAGGTTCCTGAGAACTACCAACCGCGATCAGGTCGCACGACCCGAATACTTCCTGCTCGGCTTCTCGACCAACATCAAACTGGGATATGCCTCGACGGCGTTGGGATCAACCCGCTCTGCCTGGAACTATTCAGCAACCCTGAATCAGGGTTGGGATCTGTCCCGAGATCGCATCCTGGTTGCTCAAGCCGCCGCTGCAGGACTTTATGCCGACGGCGACGAAGAGGACCGGTTGTTCACCGGCTCTGTTGAGTACTATGTTCCGCAGAGCAATCGCGCCCAGACCTATGTCGCCATCAGGGGTGATTCAGCAAGTGATATAACCCAAACCAATCAGCTATCAATCGGCGGCGAGAACGGGCTGGCTGGCTATCCTGCTAACTACCAGACTGGCGACACGCGGGTCTTGTTCAATCTTGAACAACGACTTTACTCCGACTGGTATCCATTCCAACTGTTTCGGGTCGGCGGCGGAGCTTTTCTCGATGTCGGCCGCGCCTGGGGCGGCGACGATACAACCAACGGGGATCCTGACTGGCTCGCCAGTGTCGGAGTCGGCCTGCGTGTATTCAGTGTGCGTTCCGCCTTTGGAACGGTATGGCGCCTGGATATTGCCTTCCCGATCGACCCGGAAGGCGACGTTCCTTCCTATCAAATCCAGTTCTACCGGACGATTGGATTCTGAGCGGCGCGAGCCATTACCTCGTCCCGCTCAACCAGATTGCTTCACGCCGTGCTTGGCACGGTAATGCTGTCCAAGGCCCTTGCGTCTTTGCGCGTTGAACTGGGGATTGCGGCCTTTGGACTTTCGCTCAGCACCGTTGCCTGCACCTGGTTGTGCCTGGCCGTTGCCTTTCTGCTTGCCGCTCTTGCTACTTGATCGTTTGCCTGACGAGCGCTTCTGACTCAATAAATCTACCAGCATACGCACGGTGTCAAACGCATACTTGTGGCCTTTTTCAATCTTGCTGGCCCGCGGGCCGGCAATGTTGAGCGTGCGCACCCCACGCTCTCGCACAAATTCGGCAATTTGTTTGGCTGCCTGTCCAGGCTGCGTCCCGGAACCGTTAATCAATTGATAGGGTTTGGCGAGTTGAACACAATCGTCGAGCGTGCTCTCCGTTCCGCCTTCTATCTCGCCGAAGTAGATAATGGCAGAACCGTCGCTGTCGACAACATTCTTTCGGGTACGGTCACGATAGTCACCACCGGCGAGCTCTTGCACCGGGTATTGTTCGGGTATCGGTCCGTCCTCGGCCAGGCGGCCCTCCGGGCACCAGCCGCCACACTCGATGTTCAGTTCCAGAGCAGCGTCGAGTGCGCCCCGGTCAACGCCGGTTTGTCCGCCAGTAATAACCTTGACCTTGTTTCGCCGCGAATCTCCCTCGCGCCGCTGCTCGGGTGACTGCCCATGGCCTTTCGAGCGCGAGCCTCTGCGATTTCTGGCCACCTAATGTTTTCCTCTTACTTCGATTTTGTGTGCTGCCTTCACTGCAACCTCCTTCAGGTCGTGAAATTGTTCTTGCGCCTGTTTAAACAATCAAACTAGCTAAACAGTCAAACTGGTTAAACAGTCAAATCGACGGCTACGTCAGGATGTTCTGTCTCTTCTTCTTGCGTGCCGGCTGATACTGTTGTAACCGACGAGTTGGTGTCCCTTCATGTGCAATACACATGCCGCGAGGCGCCCTCGACGTCCTGCGCAGATCGCCACCTACCAAGTCTTCCTGGCTTCACACGAGTAATGCCATGCCATCCGTTGCCGGAAACGCCAACAGTTCCAATTGTCCTTCCCGGACCGTTGCAAGGCTTCTGTATTAGCAGTCGTTGTTTTGGCGGTCGCCCTTCCCGGGCTCTGCGGGGCGCCTGCTGGGCGTATCAAGGATTCTCCGCCTCCAGCAACGCCGCGGCTCACTCTGACGCGAAACTACAACCACAAAATATCCACATCGCGTCCAAACGCGGCAACCAGTTCGCACTCATCGGTCGACCGCTGCTGTTCTTGGCTCCGGCCACACCGCCTGGCCAGCCGAACGCCCACTTTCAAGCCGCAACTTTACCACTACCTGCGGCAAATGTTGAGAAATCGGTATATCTTCGTTCGTCAGACGCGGATTCGCCCCGGTGCGTCCTCGCTGATTGCCACGTACAGCCTCGCCAAGAACCGGATTGCCACGTAACTGATCGCCAAGTACCAGCTTGCAAAGTACAGGGTTGCCGAGCACCTGCTTGCCGAGCACCTGCTTGCCAAGCACATGCCGAGCCAAGACGTGCGAGGACGTGGGATAATCATCGCTGACCTCGTAATCACTCACAGGAATGACCGTTATGGCCTTGGACAAATCCGCTGAAGAACTGAAGATGAATGCAGACACTCTCTTCCGCGAAGAGATTATCACCGATCGCAAGGTCGGCACGATCCGCATTCTGCATCCGATCAAATCGGACGGCACAGCCGATGAGAGCAGGCAACGCGTCTATGTCGGCGAGACCCAGATCATGACACCGATGGGCGCCGTTCCACTAGCGTTTCAGCTCGATGGTGAAACCTTGTCGGATGCGGTCGAGAAATTCGCCGAAGGCGCACAAGCAGCAGTTGAACGAGCGATGACCGAATTGCAGCAGCTGCGACGCGAAGCGGCATCCTCAATCGTGATTCCTGAAGGTGTTCCTCCGGGACTGGCCGGCGGTAGTGCACCCGGCGGCGGCAAAATCAAAATGCCCTGAACGGTGAAGGCTGCGCCGATCGGCACAACCTGCAAAACGACAATCAGCCAGCGGTGCCTTTTGCCGTGCTCGATGAAGATTGCATGGCTTTCACGCTGCTGGCGTTGAGCAACAGCCAGGTCAACAACATGACGAAGCAACCGAGTACGAAAATCTTGTTGATAAACCAATTGGTGCGCCAGATAGTCCATTCCGGCGCCGCCAGAAACATCACGAACTTGCTGATGATGATGACGATCTCGGCGATCGAAACGGCAACAGCAAATTCAAACGTATAGCGCGGCCAGTGCAGCAGCGACCAACCGAGTGCCACGTGCACCACCGGCCAGAAATCCAGATACACGTAGGTGCCTAGCGGCAGATCATTGTCGATCGCATAAGCGATCGGAAACAGGTACTTGATGACGATGGTCCACGCCGCGAGTATGAACAGAAAATAAGCAAAGAATCGATTCATGGGTTTATCTCCGGCCTTGCAGTAAACGCTGACCGCCGCCGATTCAGGCCAACCGGAGCGCGGTTTCGCGCGTGAACTGTGCAATCGGCACGCCTATCGGGCACACGCCAAGACATTGCTGGGTCGTGCAATCGATGCAGGCCGCTGCACCACCACCGAGCGCAGCATATTCGGCTTTCGCCAGGCTCCGGTCGCCATAATCAACGTCATACATCCGGGTACGCAATACTTCAGCGATCTCGACCTTCTGTGGACATGAAGTCGCACACGCGCTGCACCCTGGCTGACAGTACTGACCGGCGCGCATGAAGGCATAGCGCTCCAGCAGCTGACGGTGGTAGGCGTTCGTCGTGCTGGTTCCCGAAGCGGCAACGAATTCGTCGACCTCAGTCGTGCTGGACATCGAAATCACCAAGGCATCGACATTCGGATCCGACAATACCCAGCCGAAAGCGGCCTGAGAAAACGTCCCGCTCGAGCGCTCATAGGGCCGCATGTCATTGAGCTTGGCCCCCATCAGCGTCTTCATCGCCACCACACCGACGTCTTTTTTCTTCGCTTTCTCGAGTAGCCGCGGCAACTCCGGCTGAATCGCCGACCAGTGAAACGTATGGCGCAACTTGTCGTAGAAATCAGGATCCTGCGCAAAGTTGTACGCCACCAGAATGACATCTGCGATGTCATTGTCGATGGTGTAATCAATACACTCGGCGAGCCGGCTGCCATGGCCGGATACCCCGCTGAAACGGATCTTGCCCTGCCGTTTCGCCAGTTCAGTGAATTCAAGCCATTCCTGGTTACGCAGGCGGTCAACGTTATTCACGGAGTGGTTAAAGTAAATATCTACGTAATCAGTCTGCAAACGACGCAAGCTGTTTTCCAGCGACTTCATGATCTCTTCGCGTGATTCGGACGATCCGGCTTTGGTCTTGCTGGTTAGAATGACTTTGTCTCGCCGGCCCTTGAGTGCCTTGCCAATAGCCTCCTCGGCGCCACCCCAACGATAGCTCTCGGCACTGTCAAAAAAGTTCACGCCCCTGTCGAAAGCGTGCGCAACAACATCCGGGTTCGAATTACTGGAAGAACCGAGAGATATATCGGATACCTGCAGCTCGGTTCGCCCGAGGCGAACATAGCGTTGAATGCTGGCCGCCGGTTGGTTGGCAGCGCGACTGTCACCGGTAGCAACGCCAGCGCCTGCGACAGCGAGCGCTGCGCCCGTTCCCATTCGAAGAAACTCGCGCCTGTCAGTCATCGCACAATCTCCGTACCAGGTACCCTCGGCTTCAAGGGCAAGAAAACAATATGGTCCGCCGCACATGATCGAACCGTCAACTGCGTTGACATCTCAAGCATTCAATCGCATTGACATTACCTCCCTTACAAAGGTTGCAGCACAATGTAACGAGAATGTAACCAAGCGATGAGCGCCGGGGTTTCAAAGAAACCGCTTCAAGCGGTTTTGACTACGCCCCTCTCTTTCAGCCGGGCGATTTCGTCCGGTGAATAACCGAGCTCAGACAGCACTTCCACCGAGTGCTCTCCCAGGCGCGCTGCTGGTGTTGTCGGCTCGGGCGCCGATTCCGACCACGACGTCGGTGTTCGCATCGCATACATCGGTCCTTCGGTGGGGTGCTCCTCCTCAACGAAAAAGCCGCTGCTTTTCAGATGCGTATCGGATAGCAGATCATCCACCTTGTTCATCCGCGCCACCGGAATGTCGGCCTTCTCAAGCAACGCCATCCATTCAGCTGAGCTGCGCTGTTCCAGGATCTCGGCGAGCAAGTCATAGATTTCACCGATGTGGTTAGCCCGCATTGCGTGCGTCGCAAAGCGTGGATCGTCCATCATTTCGGACCGTCCAATGGCATCGAAAAACCTTCTCCATTGCGCCTCGTTATAAACCAGTACACAAAGATAACCATCTTTCGTGTGGTACACCCGGCGATGACGCAAGCGCTCGTATCCTGAACGGCCTTTCGGCGGACGGTAACTGAGCCCGGCGAGATGATCCCCCAACACAAAATGGGATACCGTTTCGAACATCGGTACTTCGACCGATTGTCCCTGACCGGTTTTTTCGCGGTGATAGAGCGCTGCGGTAACGGTGTACACCGCATGCAGGCCAGTCACACGGTCAGCAAAGTTAAGCGGAACGTAGCGTGGGCGCTCAGCGCCATCGCGCGACATCAACCACGGCACGCCGGCACTGCCCTGGATGAGATCGTCGTACGCTGCCCTGCCCGCGCGCTCACCGCGCTCGGAATAGCCATACGTGCCGACGTAGATCAAACGCGGGTTGACTGAGCGAACGTCGTCATAGGACAGACCGAGTCTTGCCATGGCTTGCGGGCGCACGTTGTAGACCAGCACGTCCATTTCAGGCAACAAACGCTTGACGACCTCGCGTCCGGCCGGATCTTTGAGGTTGAGCGAGATACAACGCTTGCCGCGATTAAGGTGCATATGAAGATGCCCCATCGCCGCCGATTGCATGGGCCCAACATCACGCATGTTGTCTCCATGATGCGATTCGATCTTGATTACATCGGCACCGAGTTCAGCGAGAATCTGGGTCGCGAACGGTCCCATTACGACACTGGTGAGGTCCAGTATTTTTACGCCTGCAAGTGGCCCGGCCATAGTTAGTTTAGACGTCGAAAAGGCAAGTTAAGAAGTCACGTTCGTCAGCAAGTGTAACCCAGCTGACCAACCCGACTCAGGCTTCGGCATATATCTCGCTTGCCTGAAAGTGTGTTTACGCAACTTGCGTTTGTTGCCATGCACCCGGCCGCACAGACCAATTACGCCGCATACGGCTCGAATTACTGTCGGGATTTGACGACCGTAGCAAACGCGCCCGCCGGCCCGTCAGGGCCCTGACGTCGTTGAACTCTCTGTCGTTACGCATTGCCAAGCCATTTATCGCGCCTGCCGTCGTATTGTTGATTGCGACTGCGGCGGTCACATTCCTATCGGCGCAGGCGTCAGCGGCAATACATCTCCTCCCGGCAATCGTTCTACCAATCGGCATTGCCCTGAGTCTTTGGTTCAATCGCGGACGTGCATTTCTTGCGCTGGTCTCCTTATTCTGTGCCTATGCCGGCTATGTGCTGGCCTCCTACTACGGTGCGGAACCATTTGCCCGGCGGGCAGTACTGAGCGGAATCGCCATTTTTGTCCCGCTCAATGTGGCGCTGATCCTGTTCTTGCCGGAACGCGGCGTATTCCATTTTCGTAGTTACCGCTGGCTACTGCTGATCGTCGTCGAATGCCTGCTTGTCGCCTGGATCGCCAGCGCAGGCCACAGCCCGCTGTCCGGCACCGCTTGGAAGACGATACTCGATCACTGGCTGCTGTACCCAAGCCCGACGCCGTTCGTCGGTAAGGTACTCTTCGCCGCCGGCGTCGCATTGGCCACCGGTCGCGTCTACGAACACCTCGCAGCCGTCGAAATTGGTCTGGGCAGCGCCTTACTCACATTCTTCGCCGCCTGCAGCTGGAGCAATTCGCCAGCGAGTTTTCCGGTCTTCGTCGCGGCAGCCGGTCTGATTCTGCTCATGTCGGTGCTACAGGAATCACACCGAATGGCGTTTCGCGACGAACTCACCGGACTTCCCGGACGCCGCATGCTCGAAGAGCAGCTACTCGGGATGGGTCCGCAATTTACCATCGCCATGGTCGATGTCGACCATTTCAAGCGATTCAACGATAGCCACGGACATGACGTCGGCGATCAGGTACTGCGCATGGTTGGGGCACGTCTCGCCGAGGTCGGTGGTGGCGGCCGCGCGTTTCGTTACGGAGGCGAAGAGTTCTCGATTCTGTTTGCCGACAAGACCCTGGAGCAGGCCCTGCCCTATCTGGAGAACTTGCGAATCAGCATCGCCAACTACGCCTTAGCGCCGCGCAAGCGGGAGCGACGGCATTCGCTACGCGACGATGAAGACCGACGCAGGAAAACAGGCGATGGTATGGCACAGCCCCACGGTGTCGGGTCGGCGCTAGGGGGTAACGCGGAGTCACTCTCTGTGACAGTCAGTATCGGAGTTGCTGAAAGGAACCGGCGGCTGCATACGCCGGCAAGAGTCCTTCGAGCAGCCGACGAAGCGCTCTATCGCGCCAAGGATGCCGGAAGGAACAGATTAAGCCGTTAACCGGCGAGCGGATTTAGCATCGGTGCGCCGCAAACACGCGGCCGATCATCTGCGATATGTCGGTCGACGGCCACCGCCTGGTACCGCACGCTCGTCACGATGACGGAAGTTGATTCGTGCCTTGGTTAGATCGTAGGGTGACATCTCAACGGTAACCCGGTCGCCGGCGGTGATGCGAATTCGGTGTTTGCGCATCTTGCCCGACGCGTAGGCGATCACTTCGACGCCGTTCTCGAGTTCGACTCGGAAGGTTGTATTCGGCAGTACTTCCTGCACTGTACCTTCCATTTCTATAAGTTCTTCCTTCGCCATTCAGTTACCACTCTTTCTGTTGTTGAACACGCTTTCGTTTGCCGCGTCTTGCAGGTACCGGCGCGAACACTACTCAGACTGGGGCCGGTCACGCAAACAGTCTGGACATGCCCTGTTTGTCAAAACTGACTTAAATAGCTGCGAGCCTGAATGTCAGCCTCCTGCCTTCCTCTTGTCGCGGCGCTGCTGCGCCGCGGCCGGCTCCTCCTGCTCGAGTTCCTCGAGCGGATCGGATGTCTGCTCGCTCTGCGCCATTTTATCCTCTTCCATCTGCTGGAGGCGCCGTCGAATGATCATGACAGCGGCTTCTTCCGGAGAAAGCTTTCTTGGCATTTGTGCTCCTTGTAACCATACCGCCCACGCACTGGTGGACAGCCTTAAAACAAAAACCCCTTACCGGTGGATCCCGGTAAGGGGCACTGACCGCAACCTCGCGATGGGTGTATTGTACCGTCCAGAGGCCTTGGACTCAACGACAGCGCCAGTCTCCTCGCGGCCGGACAAAGGCGCAAACGGGGCGGGAGACAGGCAACTTCGCTCAAAGAAAGCTAAGGCGAATAGCAAGCATGAATTTCTATGACCGCTATGTCTTGCCGCCATTAACGCACTGCGCGTGCGGCACCGGTCTGCTGGCCCGGCATCGCGCCGCTTTGATTCCCGCTGCACGGGGTCAGGTACTGGAAATCGGCATCGGATCGGCGCTCAACCTTGACTTCTACGATGCAGACAGTGTCAGCAGCCTCACCGGGGTCGACCCTTCGCAACAACTGCTCGCATACGCTGAAAAACGCATAAATCGTGTTGCCTTTCCGGTTAACCTGATAAATGAAAGCGCAGAATCACTGCCGGTGACCAACGCCAGTGTCGATACCATCGTTGTCACCTTTTCGCTCTGCACCATTCCCGATGTAGCAACTGCGCTGGCAGAGATGCGCCGGGTACTAAAACCCGATGGCCGTTTGCTGTTCTGCGAGCACGGTCTCGCGCCCGACGCTTCGGTACAGCGCTGGCAGCAACGCCTTGACCCACTGTGGGGCAAAATCGCCGGCGGCTGCCACCTGTCACGCAACGTTCCAGAGTTATTGAGTGCCGCGAGTTTTCGTTGTGCCGAACTGCAGTGCGCCTATCTGCCCCGCACACCGCGCTTTGCCGGATACATCTACCGCGGCAGCGCTCAGATCAACTCCGGCGCCTGACATTGCACCACCGGCAGCAGGCTCGCTGGCCGCGGTCAGGCGGCCTTTTCGTCGAGCCATTCCCGCGCCATGGCTTCATCATCGAAAACCTGTATCTCGGTGTCGACGAAAAGATCGGTGAGTAGCGCGATCCAGGCGACCATTTCCTGCTCACTGATTATGGCAATGCGGCCCATGTCGTGGGCATGCTTGCGGGCAAACCTGATGTCCTCCAGCGCGACGTCAAGTGTGTAATCAAGCATTCCCCGCAGATCGATCAGTAAATTGATCTTGCCGACGCGTTTGAGCTGGGCACCGATCTCGTCTTCGAACTGCCGATAGTCCGCGATCTTGAATTCGCCCATAACCGTGGCGACGGTAAGTTTACCTTCGTGTTGTATTGAGATCATGGTTTTTCCGAAGTGTTGCCAATATTGTTAGTTTACCTGCCCGTCCCCCTAGCCGGGCGCGCCCTGGCAACGCGGACCAATTTCACAACCAGAACGATGGCAGGCGCACCGTGCAGCAACAGATCCAGCATATCGATTGGCCT
>CP070643.1:3655495-3675768 GCA_020354125.1 Betaproteobacteria bacterium
CCGACACAGGCTGCTACATCAATTTTCTCCTCAGAGACGTAGCCCGCAGCATCACCATGGATGAATTTGACTTGATGGGCGACGCCGAGTTCTTCAGCGCGTATTTTCGCTTGCTCTGTGAACAACTGGCTCATGTCTATGCCTGTGCCGATGGCACCGTGATCGCGTGCCCAGGTGCACAGCATCTCCCCAGAACCACTGCCGAGGTCAAGCACTCGCGTCCCCGGTTCCAGACGCAGCGCCGCGCCGAGAGTGGCGAAGTTTTCGGGTGTGAACGGATTATGGATGCGGTGAGCACTTTCGGTTATGTTGAATATTCTTGGGATGTCCATTGTTAAAAATCTTCTTACGGGTGTGGGTAGATTCGGTAATAGCCTAACGTTTGAGGTAAGAGGCGCGCCGCTTGTGGTGCGTCCACTTGAGCGAAGGGTTAGGCATGAGTGCGCTGTGGGTAGCAGACCCAGAGCCATAGGAAAACCAAGAAGTACATGACCCGCTGAATGGCCCCCTGATACGCAGGGAAGGCCAGCATAGCCAAGGGCATCGCCAATGACACGACCGCCAGCAACGCAGCTGCGGTCCGCATGCCAGCGCCTGGTTGCCTGAAAGCCTGCCAAGCGAAGCCCACGGTAACGGAGATACCGGCAGCGGTCGCCAGCCCAACGTGCGCCGTGTGAGCCCAGGTCACATACGGGATGTCTGGGTGGATGGGCTTGTGGCCAAAAAGACCGACAAGTGCCATGAAAAAGCCGAACGCAACGAATGGAACCAGCGCGCGGTGAAATGTGCGAACGCCATCAGCGACGATACCGGCACCGAGCGCGGCGAACGCGACGACCATGATGTAGTTGCGCGGCGTATTCTGTGCGCCAAGCTCGCTGATCAAATTGGCCACCGGGGAGTAGCCAGGCACGGTGTACAGCGGCCCCGCCACGACGGCAGCCGCGAAGATGGCAACGCCGAGGCGCGTGAATCTCATGTCTAACGTTTGCGATGAGAGACGCACCGCTTTCGGCGCATCCCAGCGAGCGAAGGGAGCGAGCTTTCCCGAAGGGTTAGATCGGTCAATAGTCTTAAGAAACCAGAGCCGACTTGTTCGAGGTTGTCTCGTGATAGTCGTCTGCGCGCGGATCGGCCACGGTAGGAGCCAGTTCGCTTTCCGGATCTCCGGAGATCCGGCTAGCACGGAGTACGCGCGGTAGGCTCATGTCAAACGGGCAGGCGCGGTGCATGAGGCAGCGGTTGTCCCACACGATCAGGTCGCCAACTTTCCATGCGTGTTTGTAAACACGCGGTGGTTGGCAGGCATCTGCCATGAGTTTGTCGAGGAAGGCTTTCGATTCTTCCTTGCTCATACCGGGAATATTGTGGGCATGGCGGCCGGTGTAGATCGACTTGCGTCCGGTTTCGGGATGGGTTTTGACGACCGGGCGCAGCGGGCTGCCCTTGTCATGGAAGCCGTATTGGTGATCCATCTTGTGCTTGAATCCGGCCTGTTCCTGCGAGTAATAGAGCGAGTGGTAGGCCGACAGATTCTCGAGTTTGGCTTGCGTACGTTCGTCGAGTGCATCCCATGCGGCACGCATATCAGCGTACTCCGTTTCCCCACCTTCCGGAGGGACGACCAGCGCATAGAGCATTGCTGCCTTTGATGCGACCGGCATGTAGGTGCTGTCCGTGTGCCAGCCCTCATTGCCTTTCATCAGCTTGTAGCGTTCGTCGTTGGCCGACGCCATTGAGCCATCTTCTCTTTTGTTGGTGAACTCAATGGTCCCGCCCTTTTGCTCCGGGGTGAGTTGTTCGATGTTGCCAAAACGCACAGCAAATGCCCCTTGGGCTTGCTCATCGAGTTCCTGGCCCGGAAAGACCAGCAAGGCGTACTTCAGAAACGCCGCACGAATGTCGCTCCATTCATCATCAGTGAGGTTTGCCAGATCGACATTGGTGATTACGGCACCGAGGGTGGCATTAATGGGCGTAACGGTAATGGTCATTGTGACAAAACTCCTCCAATCAACTTCTAGATGTACATATCTCGTAGGTTGTAGTCCTTGACCACGTGCAGGCGGGTTTCTTCGTTCCAGCGATTTTCGTCTTCCTCACCGGCGAGCGGCTGGTAGCAATAGGGCGTTTCATTCGGGAAGCGCTGACGGCGTGCATCGACACCGATCGCGATCATCCTGGTCCGCTCGTGGATCAGTTCACTGTCAAACGTGACGACCCGGCCGTCCAGATGGGTGGCAGTCACATCCTGCACGCGGGCCCGCGGAAAGAAGCCCATGTTCAGTGTGACGCGCAGATCGGGTGAGGTGTTGGCGAACGAGCCATGCACCATCTGCCGATTGAGCATGAAGGTGTCACCTGAATCGCCGAGCAAGGGTATGGTGCCGGGTACGCGTTCCGAGCCGGCATCAAGCACCATCTGCTTGATGTCGAGCCGGCGAATCTTGTGGCTGCCGGGCAGAATCCATACACAGTTACCCGCAGTGGAGGGATAGAGCTGGGTCATGAAATTGAATCCGTGTGCGCCATGATCCCAATCCGGCGCGTCCCAGTGAGTCGTGCCATCACGATGCCAGGCAACCGAGGGGCCGAGTCCCGGTTGCTTGATGAAGGTGACCTCGTTATACGGCACAAAGTCCGGGCCCAGCACGGCTTCTGCCACCGCCATTAATCCAGGATGCCCGTACAGCCGTAACGCCGAATCCATCAGGTGCAGGTTGCCGTGCAAAAGTTCGACCGTTAAGGCTGGCGCGCCCTCGGGCGGTGCCGCTTCGTGCATCTTGACGGGATGACGCCCCTTGTTTTGGCTTGTGCCACCCAATGGATCACTCAGCGGTTTGGCAAAGCGGTAGGGCGGACGGGTAAACTCGCGGCCGAACGCCGGGCGGCCTTTTGCGTCGACGGTCGCGTCGGGCGACACCGGAGCATGGTCGAGCATTCTCTGAACGTCGGCACGGAGTTCGGCGAGTTCTTCCGGGCCGACGACACCCTCGAATACGTAAAACCCGAGTTCCCAATAAGCATCAAGGATATCGGGGTGGAGCTTGCCATCCCGACCCAAGCGAATCGGGCCGCGGTTACCCAATTCGCGCGCCCGCTCGATACCCTTGGCGAAGTATTCTTTCATCGCCTCTGCATGCTCGGCAGCAGAGAGAACGGTGTCGTCTATCGCCTCATTCATCGTCTTGCCTTTGATGTCCTCGAGATACCTTCCGCTGCACCAGCGGCGTATGACCTAACATTATCGCGGCTGGAGGCTCGGATGTTAAGTGACTGTCCGACAACAGCACTATGACCGAGCGCAGGCGGCTTATCAGGCATCTTTGCTTTTGTGGGCGACGCTTTGCGCACTCTGCTCCCAGTTCTGGCCGTCAAACTCAACGACCTTCATCGATACTGGCTTGGTATCGAGGCAGTTAACGTTGACGCTAACACCGTCCGGGTTCGACCGAGGTGTGTAAAACGGTTTGACTCCGCAGGTTTTGCAGAAGGTGTGTTTGGCAACGCCGGTATTGAACGTATAGGTCGAAAGCGAATCGTCGCCGGTCAACAGTTTGAATTTGCTGACAGGAACAATCAGGTGAAGAAAACCTGATTTGGTGCAGATCGAGCAATTGCAGTGATCAGCTTCAATGTTCTCTGGTGCTTCAACTTCGAATGTCACGGCCTGGCAATGACAACTTCCCTTATAGATCACTACGGTCTCCTCGAAGGGTGGTCTGTTTCATTACGTGCTTGGCAACGCGGCATCAGATCCGGTCAAGCAGAAACTGGATGATCAGCGCGTTGGAAATGTCGATGAAGAAGGCGCCGACCAGCGGAACCACGAGAAACGCTTTTGGTGATGCTCCGAATTTCTCGGTTACTGCTGTCATGTTGGCAATTGCCGTGGGTGTGGCTCCCAGCGCAAGCCCGGCGTACCCTGCTGACATCACCGCGGCGTCGTAGTCAGCCCCCATGAGTCGGAACACGACCAGAATGACAAAAACGCAAACGACCAACACCTGTGCGATCAGAATTGTGAGTATTGGGCCGCCCATGCCAGCAAGTGTCCAAAGCTGAAGACTCATCAGCGACATCGCCAGGAACAAGCCGAGACTGAGGTCGGAAATCAATGCCATCGAGCGGCTCTTCTGCGGCCAAGGGTATCTCCGCAATAGCAGCGGCCCGATATTGGTCACCAGAATGCCGGCAAACAGACAGGTAACGAAGTTTGGCAAGTTAAAGCCGTACGTTTCCAGCGTTTCATTGATTGCCTCGCCGAGACCGATGCTCAGTGCGATGACGAGTGTGACGTTGAGCATGTGCTGGTAGTCGATGGGCGCTTCATCACGTTCGTGTGGCGTACCGACAGTCAGGTTCGGATCGTTGCTCGGCTCGAGCTTGTTGCGTGTGATCAGAAATTTCGCTAGTGGTCCGCCGATCAAACCACCCAGAATCAGACCAAAGGTGGCGCTGGCAATGCCAATCTCCATGGCGTTGGAGATGCCGTACTCAGATACGAACCGCGGTGCCCAGGCGATTGTTGTGCCGTGACCGCCACTGAGTGACACCGAGCCGCCGATTAAACCGACCTCGAGTGGTTGCCCGAGAAGCTTGGCGATTGCAAGTCCCACAAAGTTCTGCAGAAACAAATAAGCGACTGCGATGACGAGAAGAATCACCAACGGCTTGCCGCCTTGCTTGAGCGTTGAGAATTTCGAAGACAGGCCAATGGTTGTGAAAAACACGACCAGCAGCGTGTCGCGAAGATCAAGCGAGAAGTCGACCTCGACGTCAAAGACACGGTAGATCGCAGTGAACAGGATCGATGCAATCAGCCCGCCCGAAACCGGCTCCGGCAGGTTGTACTCGCGCAAGAACGCGATCTTGCGGGTGAGGTACTTGCCGAGGAACAGGACCAGAATGGCAACGATTAGAGTCTGGCGGGGTTCAAGTTCCACTGCAGGTCCGTAGTGCGTTCAGGTGTCGGAGGCCTGGCGTCTAAACCAACACCCGAGCTTGATTCTGTCTTGTTACGCGCAGCACCGCGTCATCCCTTGCGCATGGCGGCAAACGCGTCATCGACGATGTTCAGCGTCTGGTCGACATCCGCGTCGGTGTGGGCGGTCGAGATATAGAACTTCTCGTTCGGGTTGACCAGCAGGCCGCGTTTCATGAGTTCGATGGCCCAGCGCCAGCCAAGCTTCTTATCTGCGGTGGTCAGGTCCATCCAGGTGCGCAACGGCTTGCGATCGGTGAAGCGCACGCCCCAAACGGCGTCGTCGCCCGGCGCCTGCACGGCAAAACCATACTTCTCGCCGGCCTCGACCATGCCCTTGCGTAGCCGTGAACCGATGTGATGGAAGTGCTCGTAGACGCCGGGTTGTGACAGTGCATCGATGGCAGCCAGTCCGGCAGCGGCACAGATCGGGTTGCCATTGAGCGTGTTGGTTGCCCATACGACTTCGGCTTTTGGCCGGCTGCGTGCGTCGAGCACCGACATGATTTCGCCATTGCCGACAATGGCGGCGAGCGGAAAGCCACCACTCATCGACTTGCCGTAACAGGCAATGTCGGGAACAACGCCATACTTTTCCTGCGCGCCACCCCAGGCTATGCGAAAACCGGTGACGATTTCGTCGAAGATCAAAACGATCTTGTGCTTGCGAGTCACTTCGCGAATGGCTTCGAGGAAACCGGGCTCGGGCAGCAGGACGCGTTGCAGCGGTTCGACGATCACTGCTGCCAGATCCTTGGCGTTTTGCTCGATCATGGCTACCGCTTGCTCGGTTTCATTGAATGGCGTTACCAATACGGTCTCGCCGGTCTCGCTCGGCACGCCGACCGAATCAGGGTTGGCGTGGGGATAGTCCGACGGGTTGGAAGGCACCGTGCCCCAAAGGCCGTAGTCGTGCATGCCATGCCAGGCGCCTTCAAACTTGAGCACCTTGTTGCGTTTGGTCCACGCCCGCGCGATGCGCAGCGCATAGAAAGTGGCCTCAGTGCCGGAACCGGTGTAGTGCACCACCTCGCCGCAGGGAATTGCCTCGACCAGCTTCTTTCCAAGTTCGATTTCGTGTTCATTGAGGAAGAAAAAAGTCGTGCCTTTCGGCAGTTGCTCGGTCACTGACTTGGTGATCGCCGGATGCCCGTGGCCCAGCAGGGCAGGACCGGAACTGAGGTGGTAATCAATGTATTCGCGGCCGGCGACATCCCATACCCGGCTGCCTTCGCCGCGGGCGACAATGAGATTCAGTTCGGCAGGCAATACGAATAGTCCGGTACCGCCACCGGCGAGGTATTTTCCGGCGTCGTTGAGTAGTTGTGTCTGTTGCTGTGCTGGTGTCATGGTCTGCTGTCCGGCTAAAGATCAATTCGGTATTTTATGCGTTGCGAAGGCGAGGTGTTAGGCTTGCCGTTTTGGCTCGGTCAGTGTGGCGTAAGCGACTGGCTTCGCGCCGAAACATCAATCGGGAAGGATCATGAAACAACAAACCGTCGGTTTTATTGGTCTCGGCGTGATGGGTGAACCGATGTGCCGCAACCTTGGAACACGCAGTGGCAATCGGGTGCTGGCCTTTGATATCAATCCGGAACCACTGAGGCGGCTCAACGAACACGGCGTTGCGACTGCAGGGAGTGCAGCGCAGGTTGTCAGCGAGAGCGAGGTTGTGTTCGTTTCGCTGCCGTCAGGCAAGGAACTGGAAGCTCTGGCACGTGGCAAGGATGGTTTGTTGGAACATGCTCGAAGCGGACAAGTCATGATTGACCTCGGTACGTCGCCGGTTGCATTGACGCGGGACCTGGCAGTCACATTCGGCGCAAAAGGTGTCGCTTATCTCGATGCACCGGTGGCGCGCACCCGTCAGGCTGCCGAAAGTGGCACGCTGGCGGTAATGGTTGGCGGTGATGCTGAAGTACTGGAGAGGGTACAGCCATTAATGCAGTGTTTTGCTTCGGACATTACCCATTGTGGGGATGTAGGCAGCGGTCAGGTGACAAAGATTCTCAACAACATGGTGCTGTTCCAGACAGTGGTGGCTTTATCGGAAGCGCATGCTATTTCGCAAGGAGCAGGCGTCGATCCGGCAATGCTTTTTGATGCACTGTCCAAAGGCTCGGCGGACAGCTTTGCTTTACGTAATCACGGCATGAAGGCAATCATTCCACGGAAGTTTCCGGGACGTGCCTTTCCGGTCGAATACGCAATGAAGGATCTCGGCTATGCTCTGGAGCTGGCGAAAGATGGTGATGTTGATGCTGCAGGCGCGCGTAACGTCCTCGATCTGTTCGAAAAGGCCGTAAAGGCGGGGGTAGGAGAGCAGTACTTCCCCGTCGTAAGTCGAATTGTCAACGGCGAAATCTAGCCGGAAGATCTAGCAGTTTTTCAACAGCCTGCTACGGCGCCGGGGTTCTCGGTACCAAGGTCAGGTTGAACAGGATCGCGAGCAGATTCACACCGACGATCAACAGCAGGATTGCACGCGAATACTTCAGCGACAGCGCCGAGAACGCGGCGGCGGCGAAGACCTGCAATGACTTGCCAACTAATACACCGGGGATGACACCCAAGTTAAATGCCAGCCAGCGCACGACCACGTTTCTTTCGACCGAAATGCCAATGTTTGTCATGAACATGTACGTCGTCACGAAGTCGAAAACAGCAGTCACCACCAGCACCGACCACAGAATCCAGTGCTTCTTGAGCGACTTGAGCAGATTGGCTTTGAGTGGAATGTCCTGGTCGAGAATGTGCATTGTCAGGAATCGTTGCGCTTCAATCGCCGTTTATGCCCTCGAACAGTGACCACTGCTCGGGCGTTGCAACGCGGTAGCTGGTTTTTCCTGAATTGTTGCGGCGGCGTTTGGTCAGCAACGCGTTGTCCTTGGTGATCAGCCAGTCGGCTGCACAGGCATCTGCCAGCGCCAGAAACTTGATGTCATCCGGATCGGAGCACCACGGAAGCCGTTCGGCGGGTGCGTAGCGCAAGTCATCAAGAAATGTGCTGAGACGATCGGCCTCGCCGAGCAGGGCGTGCTGCGCTGCTTCGTTCAGACCGAAGCGTTCGTAACCGAGTACGCGTTGCAACTCATCGCGGCAAGCTGCGTCGATCACGATTTCAATGGCGCCATTGTGTTTCGCCTGTTTCAGTGGTGCGATGCCCGGGTCGTCAAAGTGCAGCCAGTCGAGCCAGACGTTGGAGTCAAGCACCAGTCGCATCGCGCCGTCACACAACCAGTTCTTCGGGAAGGCGAAGACGTGAAGCAACCGTCTCAGGATTCGGATCGTCTAGATGTTCCAGGTAGGCGAGACGTGGCATTTCGAGCAGTGAATCGAGCGCGGCGATGTTTTGCTTGAGCCGTTCCATTTGCGGGTCGATCTGGTTTGCAACCCAGCCGATGCATGTCAGCCCGCGCGCGCGGATGGCTTCGGCGGTGAGCAGGGCGTGATTTATGCAGCCGAGACGCAGACCGACGACCAGCACTACCGGAAGTCCGAGGTTGCTGGCAAGGTCGGTGGTATCGAGGTCGTCGGACAATGGCACGCGAAAGCCGCCGACGCCCTCGACGACGACGATATCGGCCATGGCCGAGAGCTGTCGAAAACAATCAACAATGCGGTCTGCATCAATGCGTGTATTCGTCTCTTCGGCGGCAATGTGCGGCGCAATCGGCGGCGAAAAAAGATAGGGATTGACCAGCGCCCGGTCAGCTGCGATGCTCGATTCAGCTATCAGCGCTTCGACGTCTTCATTGGTCTGTTGCCCATTGACCTCGATTGCGCCCGCGGCAACTGGCTTCATGCCAACGGCGGACAATCCCTGGTCGCGAAAGGCATGCAGCAAACCCGCGCTGATGAGGGTTTTGCCAATTTCGGTGTCGGTGCCGGTGACGAAACAGCCGCGTGCCATATGTGTCGTTAGTGTGCTGCGCTTTCTGCGCGATGTAGCGCATCGATGAGGCGATCGACATGCGCTTCAGTGTGCGCGGCAGAGAAGGAAATACGTAATCGCGACGAGCCGGCTGGTACCGTTGGCGGTCGGATAGCCGGCGCCCACAGGCCTTCGTTCATGAGTGTCTCGGCTACACGTAGCGTTTCATCGTTGCTGCCGATCACGAGCGGCTGGATAGCCGTTTGCGAATCGAGCAGTTTCCATCGACTCGTTTGCAGTCGCGTGCGGAAACGTTCTATGATGTGCTGCAAGTGGGTGCGCCGCTGGTTGCCATGTTCAACGAGGTCGATAGCCTTGATCAGCGCCGCGGCAATTGGCGGTGGCGCGGCGGTGGTGAAGATATAGGTGCGCCCTTTTTGCAGCAGCCATTCGACCAGATTCGACGAGCCGCCGACGAACGCGCCTGCCACGCCAGCCGACTTGCCGAGTGTGCCCATGTAGACAATGCGTGGTGACTCGATACCAAAGTGCGACAGGGCTCCCCGACCACCTGTACCCAGAACACCGAAACCGTGTGCGTCGTCAACAACCAGCAGCGCATCGTGGCGTTCGCACAAATCGATCAATTCGGGTAAGGGCGCCAGGTCGCCATCCATGCTGAATACGGCGTCGGTCACGACCAGCTTGCGCGGCGAATTGCTTTGCTCCAGTTGATTCGCGAGTGCTGTTACATCGCAATGGGGATATATGTGGGTCTCGGCGCGCGACAATCGGCAGGCATCAATCAACGATGCGTGATTGAGGGTATCGGAGAACACGGCATCGCCTCGGCCGGCAAGCGTGGCAATCACCGCCATGTTGGCCATGTAGCCGGTGGAGAAAGTTAGGGTGCGTGCCAGGCCGGAGAATTCTGCGAGCCGTGTTTCAAGTTGTTGGTGCAAACGGTGATGGCCGCTGATCAGATGTGACGCGCCAGAGCCAACGCCATGCTCTCGGGCGGCAGTAGACAGTGCTTCGGCAATCTCCGGAGCGGCGGCTAGCCCCAGATAATCGTTGCTGCAAAACGCCAGCACCGGCCTGCCGTCGACAATCACTTCTGGCCCGCAGGCAGAGTCTGCGACTTTGCGACGTCGCAGCAGCGATTGTTCGCGCAGCAAGTCGAGTTCGTGTTCGAAATCGAGGCTGCTCATGTCAGGCGACGGTGTTGAGCAAAGCACGCTGCGCGCCGGTTACCAGGTGATCGATTTCGTGATCCGACAGGACGTAGGGCGGCATGAAATAAACGGTGTTGCCGATCGGGCGCAGCAGCACACCTTGTTCGAGCGCGGCAAAGTGGTAACGGCGCGAGAATGACGGATCGTCGATGTCAACGTCAAACGCGGTGATCATGCCGGTCTGACGGAGGTGGCACACTTGCGGGTGATCGTTAAAGACCTGTGCGGCTTCAAGGATTTTCCGTGCCCGTTTGCGATTCGCGGTCAATACATTGTCCTGTTCGAAGATTTCCAGCACCGCAAGTGCCGCGCTGCATGCCAGCGCGTTGCCAGTGTACGAGTGCGAGTGCAGGAAGCCGCGCGTGAGTTCATCGGCGTAAAAGGCTTCATAGATATGGTCGCGGCACAGCACCACAGATAACGGCAGATAGCCGCCAGTGATTCCCTTGGACAGCGTCATCAGGTCAGGCGTGATGCCAGCGCCTTGATGCGCAAAGAAAGTGCCGGTGCGTCCGAATCCGACCGCGATCTCATCGGCGATCATATGCACCTGATGACGATCGCACGCTGCGCGCACCAGGCGCAGATACTCGGCGTCATGCATGGCCATTCTATTGGCGCACTGAACCAGTGGTTCGACAATGACCGCCGCGGTTTGCGCGGCGTGTGCGTCGAGGTGTTGTTCCAAGGCGCGGGCGGCGCGAGCGGCGCAATCAGCGGCGGTCTCGCCCTGGTTAGCCTCGCGCCAGTCAGGGCTCGGCACGGTGCTGCTTTCCGTGAGCAGCGGCGCGTAGGCATCGCGAAACAGAGCCACATCAGATACCGAGAGGGCGCCGAGTGTCTCTCCATGGTAGCCGCCACTGACGGTGACAAAGCGCGTCTTGTCCGGCTGCCCGCAGTTGCGCCAATAGTGCATGCTCATTTTCAGCGCAATCTCGACCGCCGATGAACCATCGGAGGCGAAGAAACAATGGCCCAGTGAATTGTCGGTGAGCGCAGCGAGCCGCTCAGACAAAGCCACCACAGGTTCATGGGTAAATCCGGCGAGGATGACATGCTCGAGCCGGTCCACCTGATCACGCAGCGCGCCATTAATGGTGGGGTTGCAATGGCCGAACAGATTCACCCACCAGGAACTGATGCCGTCGAGATAGCGATGACCGTCGGCATCAATTAGCCATGCGCCTTCGCCGCGCGCGACCGGCAAAGGCGGAAACGTTTCGTGCGTCTTCATCTGGGTGCACGGATGCCATACGGACGCGAGCGTTCGCTCGATCATCGAGCGATTTAGCGGCGATTTTTCGGTGGGGTCCGACGGCATGGCTGCAACGCTAACAGCGCGAAAACGATTCAGCTAGAAAGAGTGCGATGGACAAGCCTACTACAGTGAACTTGTCTGGCGCAGCATTCGGTTCAAAAACCGCGTTCAGAAAGCTTCCCGCTCGCCCAGATAGCGCCACTGGCCGGCCGACAGTTTTCCGAGCTTCACGCTGCCGATGCGAACGCGCTTCAGCCCGGTGACTTTCAGCCCGACCAGTTCACACATGCGGCGAATCTGACGCTTGCGCCCTTCGCGCAGTACGAAGCGCAGCTGATCTTCGTTGAGCCACGACACTTTTGCCGGTTTGAGCGGTTTGCCGTCGAGCTGCAGACCGTGATTGAGCAGCTTCAGGCCCTTGTCGCTAAGCTTTCCCTGAACGCGTACCAGGTACTCTTTTTCAATATTGGAGTCCTGACCGATCAGGCGCTTGGCGATCCGGCCGTCCTGAGTCAGCACCAGCAGGCCGGTTGAGTCGATATCGAGCCGGCCGGCGGGCGCCAGACCCTTCAAGTGCTGACGCACGAAGCGCGTCTTTGATGGATCTTGCGGGTAATGGTTTTCCGGCGTGACAAGTGCGATTGCTGGCCGGTATCCGCTTTCGGCCTGACCGGAAACGTAACCGATCGGTTTGTTCACCAGAATGGTGACCTTGTGAATCGCAGCCGTACGCTTGTCGAGCGTGATCTTCGCCGTCGGCGCGGCACGGGTGCCGAGTTCCTCGACTCTCTGGCCGTCGACGTAGACCCAGCCGCGCGATATGTATTCGTCGGCTTCGCGACGCGAGCACATGCCGCGCTCGGACATCAGCTTGGAGACGCGAACGCGTGTTTCGGCAGCGGGCGTCTCTGTGCCGGCGCCGGCCGGGCGTCCCGCATCAGACCCGCTTGCCGATACTGCCGACACGCTCAGGCGGCTTCCAGCAACTCGCGCAACACGTAAGGCAGGATGCCGCCGTGCAGGAAGTAATCGACTTCGACTGTCGTGTCGATACGCGAGAGCAGGGTGACTTCCTGTTGTGAACCGTCGGCGCGGTTAATGATCATCTTGATGTCCTGCTGAGGTTCGAGGTCATCGAGACCGACGATGTCAAACGTCTCGTCGCCCTTGATCCCGAGTGACGCGACGGAGTCATTAGCCTTGAACTGCAGCGGCAGCACACCCATGCCAACCAGATTGGAGCGGTGAATGCGCTCAAAACTTCGGGCGATAACGGCCTTGACGCCGAGCAGCTGGGTGCCTTTGGCCGCCCAGTCGCGCGACGAGCCGGTGCCATACTCTTCACCGCCGAAAACGACGGTGGGGATTTCATCATCAATGTAGCGCATTGCCGCGTCGTAGATGGGCATTTGCTCGCCATCTGGTTGATGCAGCGTCCAGCCGCCTTCAACACGGTTGCCGTCAGCATTGGGCGGCAGCATCAGGTTCTTGATCCGCACGTTGGCGAACGTGCCGCGCATCATCACTTCGTGGTTGCCGCGGCGCGCACCGTAGCTGTTGAAATCGACTTTGGTTACGCCGTTGCCGATCAGATACTGGCCGGCAGGCGAGGTGTCCTTGATCGAACCAGCCGGTGAGATGTGATCGGTGGTAACCGAGTCGCCGAAGATGCCAAGCGCACGCGCCCCTTGTATATCTGCAACCGGACTCGGTCGCATACCGAAGCCCGCGAAAAACGGCGGCTCAGCGATGTAAGTCGAGGTCGGCCAGTTGTACACTTCACCGGAAGACGACGGCACGTCTTGCCATAACGGAGTGGCATCTGCCAGGTCCTTGTAGAGCTTGCGGAACGTCTTGGCGTCGGTGGCGAATTTCAAAGCCTTGGCCACCTCATCGGGCTGCGGCCAGACGTCGCCGATGTAAACCGGTTTGCCGTCCTTGCCGGTACCGAGCGGCTCGCTCATGAAGTCCTTGCATACTGTTCCGGCGATGGCGTAGGCGACAACCAGTGGCGGGCTTGCCAGGAAATTGGCGCGAATATTGGGATGAATGCGTGCTTCGAAGTTGCGATTGCCGGACAGTACCGCGGCACAGACCAGATCGTTGCTGGTGATCGCTTCCTCGATCGGTGCGGCCAGTGGTCCGGCATTGCCAATACAAGTCGTGCAGCCGTATCCGGCCAGATAGAAACCTAGCTTTTCCAGATAGGGCAGCAAGCCGGCTTTCTTCAGGTAATCGGTAACAACGCGCGAGCCGGGTGCCAACGAGGTCTTGATGTGTTTCTTGACGGTGAGGCCTTTTTCGACAGCCTTTTTTGCCAGCAGGCCGGCAGCGATCAGCACTCCGGGGTTCGAGGTGTTGGTGCACGAGGTAATTGCGGCGATCAATACATCGCCGGAGCCAATGTCGATGCCGTCACTGGTGTTGAAGCGTTGCGGAAGGTCGACACTGCCCTTGGCGAAACCGCCGTCTGCCACTGGAGCCGTGAACAACTCGGCGAACCTTGACTTGACCTTGCCGATCTGGATGCGGTCCTGCGGCCGCTTCGGTCCGGCCAGCGACGGTTCGACTTTGGACAGGTCGAGCTCGAGCACCTCGCTGTACTCGACATCGCCGGAGCGCGGCACGCCGAACATCCCTTGCGCCTTGAAGTAGGCCTCCAGCGCGGCAACTTCGTCGTCGCTGCGCCCGGTGTAGCGCATGAACTCGACGGTTTTGTCGTCGATCGGGAAGAAGCCCATGGTGGCGCCATACTCCGGTGCCATGTTGGCGATGGTGGCGCGGTCAGTGACCGGCAGCTGAGCCGTGCCTTCACCGAAAAACTCGACAAATTTGCCGACGACTTTCGCCTCGCGCAGCATTTCGGTGATGGTCAGCACTAGGTCGGTCGCCGTTACGCCCCAGCGCAACCGGCCCTTGAGATTGACGCCGACCACGTCCGGTGTAAGGAAATAAACCGGCTGACCGAGCATGCCGGCTTCCGCCTCAATGCCGCCGACACCCCAGCCAACCACGCCGATGCCGTTGATCATGGTGGTGTGCGAATCGGTGCCAACCAGGGTGTCGGGGTAATAGACGCCATCCTTCTTGTGCAGGCCGCGCGCCAGGTATTCCAGATTGACTTGATGCACGATGCCGATTCCGGGTGGCACGACCTTGAATGTGTCAAACGCCTGCATGCCCCACTTCATGAACTGGTAGCGTTCCTTGTTGCGATGAAACTCGAGTTTCATGTTCAGGTCGAGCGCGTCTTTCGAGCCATAGTTATCGATCTGCACCGAGTGGTCGACGACCAGATCGACCGGCACCAACGGTTCAATCACCTTCGGGTCCTTGAACATCACCTCGGCGACGCTGCGCATGGCAGCAAGGTCGGCCAGCAGCGGCACGCCGGTGAAGTCCTGCAGAACGATACGCGACACGACAAAAGGAATTTCTTCGGTGCGTTTGGCAACCGGCTTCCAGCTCGCCAGCTGTTTGACGTGTTCTTCGGTGATCTTCTTGCCATCGCAATTGCGCAGCACGGATTCGAGCACGATGCGAATGGAGACCGGCAGTTTCGAGATCTTGCCGATACCGGCTTTCTCGAGCGCCGGCAGCGAGTACAACTTGCCCTTCTTGCCGGCTTTGGGGGAGAAGCTCTGAAGTGTATTGAACAGGTTATGACTCATTTAATTGTGTCCTTGGTGATCAGATGCGGCACCTGGCCTGTGTTGAGCGCGTACTGAAAACGTGCATTTCAGGAACAGCCGCCGAGATAACGGCCTTCGACGGTCGATTCGACTTCGGTTCGGCCGTACAGCGGCGGCGAGTAGTTCTTGACCACGACTCCCTGGTAAGCAGTTTCGAGATCGCCGCTGAGCGTTCCGGTAGACGTGACGGTGGAGTTGCCCTGCTTGCAAACGGAGCGGATGGTGATGCCTTGCGCGCCGGTTTCCGTGCTGCTTTCCTCGCAGCCGCTTTGCGCAGCGCCGCCACCGGCTGCGGCAGCGATGTCATCGCTGGCCGAATCGATGCAGACCTTGGAGGTAAAGGTGCTCTGGCCCTTAACCGTGACCGCGATCTCCCACTCACCTGATTTGCGCGCGCCGTCACCGGCAGCGGACAAGGCGGGGGCCGTGAGCAGAATTAGCATGGTGGTCAGACGAAGTAACTGTTGCATTGGTTTCACTCCCCGAGAATAGGTCAGCTAGATGACAAACATGTCGACGAATTCGTTCACCGGTGTGGCGGCCAGTTTGGTCGGAGCCATGCACAGGTCAAGGATTGCCTTTTGCTGTTTGGCGGGGAAGCTGCGCGCCAGGTTGGTCTTGAACTTTTCAACCAGCACCGGCATGCCTTCCTTGCGGCGACGCTTGTGCCCGATCGGGTATTCACAAACAAACTCTCCGAGCTGCGTGCCGTCCTTGAACTCGACCCGCAGCGCGTTGGCAATCGAGCGCTTTTCGGGATCGTGGTAGTCCTTGGTGAACTGCTTGTCCTCGACACAGACGATCTTGTCGCGCAGTTTGTCGATACGCGGATCGGAAGCGACATCGTCTTCGTAGTCAGCAGCGGTGAGGCGGCCAAATATGATCGGAACCGCGACCATGTACTGGATGCAGTGATCACGATCGGCCGGGTTATTGAGCGGGCCCTTCTTGTCGATGATGCGGATGCACGCTTCATGGGTGCGAATGGTGATCTTCTTGATGTCCTCAGGCTTACGGCCGGCTTTCTGGAGCTGCTCATGGATGTCCATGGCGCATTCCACTGCCGTTTGCGAGTGAAACTCGGCGGGGAAGGAGATCTTGAACAACACATTTTCCATGACGTAGCTGCCGTAGGGACGCTGGAACTTGAACGGCTTGCTGTTGAACAAGACGTCGTAGAAACCCCAGGTCTTCGCGCTCAAGACTGATGGATAACCCATTTCACCGGTTTTTGTTATCAAGGCGAGGCGTACCGCGCGGCTGGTCGCATCGCCCGCTGCCCAGCTCTTGCGCGAGCCGGTGTTGGGTGCATGCCGGTAGGTGCGCAGCGACTGCCCGTCAACCCAGGCGAGCGAGACTGCGTCGATGATTTCGTCTTTCGTCAAACCGAGCATGTTGGCAACGACTGCTGTCGAAGCCACTTTCACCAGCACCACGTGATCCAGCCCGACCTTGTTGAAACTGTTCTCCAGCGCGATGACACCCTGGATCTCGTGTGCCTTGATCATGCCGGTGAGCACGTCTTTCATGGTCAGCGGCTTCTTGCCGGCGGCCACCGCATTGCGCGACAACCAGTCGGCAGTGGCGAGAATTCCACCGAGGTTGTCGGACGGGTGTCCCCATTCAGCGGCCAGCCAGGTGTCGTTGAAGTCGAGCCAGCGAATCATGGCTCCGATGTTGAACGCGGTCTGAACCGGATCGAGCTGAAACTGTGTGCCGGGTACCTTGGCGCCATTTGGTACGACGGTTCCCGGCACGATCGGTCCGAGCAGCTTGGTGCACGCGGGGTATTCGAGTGCTTCCAGTCCGCACCCGAGGGTATCCATCAGGCAGTAACGCGCGGTTTCGTACGCCTCCTTGCTGGTGATCTGTTTATTTGAGACATAGTTGGCGATATCCACCAGAACCTTGTCGGGTTTCGGACGGACGTTGGAGATGCGTGCGGACATTATTGGTTCCTGTTGGTGCTGCGGTTAATGATTCAACGGCCCTGCCTTTAGCGGGCTATAAACGTCGATAGCAAAGTGATTAAGTAATTGGTGATTAAGTAAACAGTTATCGGTGGCACATCACTCAATCACTCGGTCACTTAATCACCAATTACTATTTCCTCTTTTCAATCGGCTGCCACTTGAGGTTCTCGGGGCCGGTGTAGTTGGCGCTCGGGCGAATGATTTTTCCGTCCTGGCGTTGTTCGATGACATGTGCTGCCCAGCCCGAGGTCCGTGAAATCACAAAAATGGGCGTGAACATCGCGGTCGGGATGCCCATCTGGCTATAACTGACGGCCGAGAACCAATCGAGGTTCGGGAACATTTTTTTCTGATCCCACATGACGGTTTCGATGCGTTCGGCGATGTCGAACAGGTTCATGTTGCCGGTATCGGCGCACAAGCGCCGCGATACTTCCTTGATGACTTCGTTACGCGGATCGCTGATGGTGTACACCGGGTGGCCGAAGCCGATGACGATTTCCTTGTTGGCCACGCGCGCCTTGATGTCTTGCTCGGCTTCATCGGGGGTGTGATAGCGCTGCTGGATTTCGTAGGCAACCTCGTTGGCACCACCGTGTTTTGGGCCCCGTAAGGCGCCAATTGCGCCGGTGATCGACGAGTACATGTCGGAGGCAGTGCCGGCGATTACACGGCCAGTAAAGGTCGAAGCGTTGAATTCGTGTTCGGCGTAGAGAATGAGGGAGGTATGCATGGCGCGCTCCCACAGTTCCGACGGTTCTTCGCCGTGCAGCATGTGCAGGAAATGCCCGCCAATTGAATCATCATCGGTTTCGGTTTCGATGCGCCGGCCATTGTGGCTCCAGTGGTACCAGTACAACAGCATGGGGCCCAGCGAGGCGATCAAGCGGTCAGCGATATCGCGGGCGCCCTGGACGTTGTGATCGTCTTTTTCCGGCAGCACGGTGCCGAGCGCCGAGCAACCGGTGCGCAACACATCCATCGGGTGTGCCGAGGCCGGGACCCACTCCAGTACCGCCTTGACGTTGGTCGGGAGACCGCGCAGCGCCTTGAGCTTGCGCTTGTAATTCAGTAACTCGGCACGCGTTGGCAGCTTTTCGTGGATCAGGAGATAGGCGATCTCTTCGAATTCGGCGTCCTCGGCGAAATCGAGAATGTCGTAACCGCGATAATGCAGGTCATTTCCGGTACGACCCACGGTACACAAAGCGGTGTTACCAGCTGGCACACCGGACAGTGCGACCGACTTCTTCGGTTTCGGTTTTACTTCGGCAGCAGTTGTCATGATTGCTTTTCCTTTGCGAAGAGTTCGTCGAGCTTGCACTCGAACTTGTGATAATCCAGGTGCTCGTAAAGCTCGGCGCGCGTCTCCATCGTGTCGACGACGTTTTTCTGGGTGCCTTCCTTGCGCACCGTTTGGTAGACGTTGAGCGCCGCCTTGTTCATGGCGCGGAACGCGGAGAGCGGATACAGCACCAGCGATACATTCACCGAACGCAGTTCTTCAACGGTAAACAACGGCGTATGACCGAACTCGGTAATGTTCGCGAGGATCGGTACTTTAACCGCATCGGCGAACTTCTTGTACATCGACAACTCGGTCATCGCTTCCGGGAAAATCATGTCCGCACCTGCTTCAACACATGCGACGGCACGTTCGATGGCGGCATCCAGTCCCTCCACGGCGAGCGCGTCAGTGCGCGCCATGATGACGAAGCCGGGATCGATACGCGCGTCGGCGGCTGCCTTGATGCGATCGACGAACTCTTCCTGTGACACGATTTCCTTGCCCGGACGATGCCCACAACGCTTGCTTTGCACCTGATCCTCGATGTGCATGGCACCGGCACCGAATTTGATCAGCGACTTGACGGTACGCGCAATGTTGAAGGCGCCGCCGAAACCGGTGTCGACGTCGACCAGCAAGGGCAGCGAGCACACGTCAGTGATGCGCCGCACATCGGTTAGCACGTCATCGAGCGCAGATATTCCGAGGTCGGGAACGCCGAGCGAGCCGGCGGCAACACCGCCGCCAGACAGGTAGATAGCCTTGTAACCGGTCTGCTCGGCAAGCCGCGCGTGATAGGCGTTGATGGCGCCAATCACCTGCAGTGGATTCTCTGCGGCAACGGCGTCGCGGAACTTCTGGCCTTGGGATTGGATGGTTGTCATACAGTGTTGTCCTCGAATGTCTGGATTGGCCGTGACTCAAAGTTTCATGGCCGATGATTTGCCCAGTGCCGGGAAATCTCTGGGGAAGAAACTCTCTTCGGCAGCGCGCGGCATTTCGGCTCCGGTTGCACGAGCGCGCTTCAGAAGATCCCAGAAGTAGCGGTAGCTCGCGCGATCATGCATGTCGCCGTCATGCGATATGGGTCCCCAGTTGGCGGCTTGCGCGGCCAACAAGATGGAGGCAGCACGCGCAATGTCCTCGGCGCGTGGCTGCATCGCTTCGACGATCGGCTTGATCTGTGCCGGGTGGATGCTGTACATGCGCAGGTAGCCGAACTCCTCACGCGCAATGCGAGCATCTTCGCCAGCCGCTGACGGATCATTGAAGTTCAGGCACGGGTTGTGGGTTGGCACCAGCCCGTTGGCCAGTGCTGCTGCGGCAACCTCGGCTTTGGCTCGCCCAATCAGGTGATGTTGGAACTGCCCCGGGGATCGCATCGCTGATTCCGGAACCGCACCCTGGTGATCGCTGACGAAATCGAGCAGGCCGAATACCAGTCCCTGCAGCCCGGGAATGGTCGCGATGCGAAACACGTCGGCCAGCGCGCTCTGTGTCTCTACCAATATATGTACGGCGGGCGGTGTTATACCGGCGCCATTGGAACAGCTGTGGATATAGTCGACGGCTTTTGCCGCTTCGTCATATGACAGTGGTTTCGGAACTGTCAGATATCGGACATTCTCACCACTTTCGCCAAGCAGAATGTCGACGTCTTGTTTCCAGGCCGCGTGAGAAGGGTCGTGTATGCGCACGCCCGAGCGCTTCGAGGCGTTATCGGGATCGTTCAACAACCGGGCAACCATTTGCGCGTGATCGCGTTCCTCGCCGGTAGGCGCACCATCCTCGCAGTCGCAGGTGATGTCGAAAACGGCACCATATTCAGCCTGCAGTGCAAACGCCTTGCGAATGAATTTCTCGTTACCGGCGATATGTTCGCACGCCGGCAGGGCCGGCAATGGCTTTTGCGCCGAAAACAGAACCGTGTCGGGATGTTGCATAAGCCAAGCCTCCTGTCAGTTCGCGA
>CP070643.1:3675868-3681033 GCA_020354125.1 Betaproteobacteria bacterium
GCTACCGTATCAGTGGTTGTGTCCGTCCTCCCCGTGAGCATGACCGTGCGCAATTTCTTCTTCTGTCGCTGCACGGACGCTGTCTACTGTCACCTCGAAGCGTAGTGCCACACCGGCCAACGGGTGGTTGCCGTCGAGAAACACTTCCTGTCCTTTTATTTTCTTGACCGTGAACACCCGCTCGTTTCCTTCCATGTCCCGTCCCCTTAACTGACCACCTACTTTCACTCCTGGCGGAAACTGGGATTTGGAAATGGTCTGCACCAGTTTCTCATCACGCTCGCCAAATGCATCCTTGGGCTGCAATTCAAGCGTCACCTCGAAGCCGGCCGATTGTCCTTCCAGGGCTTCTTCAATCTTGGGTAGAACGTTGCTATAGCCACCGTGCAAATACGCCATTGACGTTTTGCCGTCCTCCAGCACCTTGCCGCCCAATTCAGAGGCTTTGAAGCGCATTGTGACTACTCTGTCTTTTTCGATTTTCATGTGCGGTTGGAAAACTTCGCGAAGCCGTCATTATGAAGCAACCCACCGATACGGGGTGGGACCAACGCAACATTGTCAACTGAAATGATGCAGGCGTTAAATTGATTGTCAAAAGAGCCTTAGACTATCGTTTTTGGCGTCGAAACAAGCACTGTAAGGAGCAAAAAGCCTCGTGTTCAGAAAAATCCCGTCCTTTCTAGTTCCTGCCGTGAGGTTTGTCTCACGGTTGTCGCTGTGTGTCGTCGTCATTTCGGCTACGCCGCTTGCTGTATTGGCCGACACGGATTACGAGCTGCGTCGCGCGGCCATTAATGATGCCGATTGGCTTACTTATAGCCACGGTTACGCAAATCAGCGTCACTCCGGATTGGCGACGATTAATCGTGGAAACGTCGCACGACTGGTTCCGAAGTGGATCTACCAGACCGGAGTGGATGGCACTTTTCAGACAAGCCCGATCGTGCTTGACGGCGTCGTATACCTAACCACACCGCGCAATCACATCGTGGCACTCGATGGCGAGACGGGCGCCGTGCGTTGGAAATATACGCACGATATGCAAACGGAAAAACCATGCTGCGGAACGCACAACCGTGGCCTGGCAATCGGTTATGGGCGTCTTTATCAAATCACTGCCGACGCGCGTCTTATTGCGGTTAATCGTGATACCGGCAAAGTCGTGTGGGACGTGCCGGTGCTGGACCCGGCCACGGGAAAAAGTGATGCCGCGCAAAAAGTGCGCAACATGCGCACGCTACCGGAACAAGAGATCGCGAACTGGACCAGCTTCATGGGCAACATGGCGCCGCTGGTCTACGAGGGCATGGTGATCGTCGGTACCACGGGTGCCGGATACACAAGTGTTTTCGGTGATGACGAGGAGGACCTGGGTGCCCGCATTGGCCGTGGGGGCACTCGGCGTGGATTGCGCGCCTTTATCTCCGCTTACGAAGCCGACTCGGGCCGTTTGATATGGCGCTGGTACTCGACGAAGAAGCAGGGTTGGGAAGGCAATTACGTCACAACAACGTCGATGGGTGACGTCATGGAACGCGACATCGCGACCGAAAAGGCCAACGCACGGAAATATCGCGATGCGTGGAAACGTGGCGGTGGTTCGATCTATTCGTCACCGGCGCTGGATGTTGAGCGTGGGCTGTTGTTTTTTGGCACCGGCAACGCCGCGCCTTATGCGGATCTGTACCGGCCGGGTGACAATTTGTACACCGCGTCGCTCATTGCTCTGGATATCAACACTGGCGAACTGCGCTGGTATCACCAGATCACGCCGCACGATATCTGGGGCTACGATCTGGCGACGCCACCGGTGTTAATCGACGTGCCGGTAAACGGAAAGCAGGTGCCCGGTATTGCGCAGGCAACCAAATCCGGCTGGATGTATTTTTTTGACCGTAGTACCGGCGAAGTGATTCGCCGCTCCGAACCGTTTGTACCGCAGTCAAATTTGTTCAAACGCGCCAGGGATGCAACGGGCGTGGTGGTGGCGCCCGGTGGAGGAGGTGGTGCAAACTGGCCCCCTGTTTCGTACAGCCCCGAAACAGGGTGGGTGTACGTTGCCGGCAGTCATTTTCCGAGTGTCTACGCCCTGGAACGAGATGCGAAAGGCAACGATGTCAACGTCCTGGCCTTTCCAAAGGGCGTGGACACCTTTGGCACGGTGAGTGCGATCGATCCGGCCTCGGGAAAGATCATGTGGCAGGACCGCATGAGTAAACCATTTAGTGGCGGGATTACCACCACGGCCGGTGGACTATTGTTCATGGGCGAATCGGACGGACACTTCACGGCGCGTGACACGCTCACCGGGGAAATGTTGTGGCGTTTCCAAACGGGAGCGGGCGTCAATGCTCCGCCGGTAACCTACGCCATCGATGGAAAGCAATACGTCATCGTTGCGGCCGGCGGGAACAAACTATTCAACCTCCCGCCAGGTAACGCAGTTATCGCCTTCAGCCTGTTCGAGCCGGGAGTCAAATGACATGCGCAAGCGTCAAAGCAGGTAATAGGGGACAGACCAAGCATTGTCATTAAAGGACGAAGCTTTTATGTTCATCCAGCCTCATTCAAGGAGCGCTGGCACGAACAATGGCGAGTACCTCCTCGGGCGTGGTGGCTTCGCGGAGCCGGCGCCGTGTCTCCTCGTCACCGAGCACGCGCGCGATGTTCGCAAGCGTATTCAAATGTTCCTGAAACTTGTTCTGCGGCACGACGAATAACACGACAATTCGGACTGGCTGGCCGTCCAATGCCTCAAAGTCGACGTCGTGTTGGGCGATGGCAAGCAAGGCCTGGACGCGGTCGACATGCTCGCTTGGTGCATGCGGAATTCCGATGCCGTTGCCGATGCCGGTACTCATGGATTGCTCGCGCTTGCGCACGGCCGCAGCAACCGCCTCCGCGTCGCCATCCGTGATACGTCCTGTCTTCACAAACACCGCCATTAATTCGTCAATAGTGGCCCATCGATCAGCGGCTTGCAGATCGGCCACGATCTGCTCCGGCTCGGTGATCAGTTCATGCAACATCATAATGATGGTCGGATTCGTGAGTGGGGGAGAGTTGTTTCGGGTGGTAGACCGCTGACTTGATCGCTTATGATACCAGCGGCATCGCTAGTCCAGTATCTGTAGACCGTCATGAAAAGTTTGGGTTCAATCTTAACGAGAAGCCGGGAAGGGTGGGGCAGCCAGCAGAATCTTCGGATTGTGTTCATGTATCTCGGCTTCCTGTTGGTGCTCGTTTTGGTTTACAGCGTGTTGTTTCATGTGTTGATGACGCTGGAGGGCCGGAGCCATTCATGGTTGACCGGGCTCTATTGGACATTGACCACGATGTCGACACTCGGCTTCGGTGACATCACGTTCGATAGCGATCTCGGCCGTGCCTTCTCTGTTCTGGTGCTGCTGAGTGGCATTGTCTCGTTACTGGTGGTGCTGCCATTCGTCTTCATCGAATTCTTTTACGACCCTTTTCTGAGGGCGCAAAACCGCGCGCGGGCTCCACGTTATTTGTCGGACCGAGTCAGCGGGCACGTCATCATTACAGACCTTGATCCCGTTACCAGGTCGCTTATCGACATGCTGCAGGACTATGGTTATCCGTACGTTGTGCTTGTTAACAGTCCGGAAGCGGCGCTCGAGATTGCGGGGACTGGTGTCAATGTACTCGTCGGCATGCAGGATGATCCGGAGACTTACCGTAATGCGCGCATCGACCAGGCAGCGCTGGTGGTGGCAACCGGCGAGGATATGGCCAATACTAATGCTGCCTTCACGGTTCGGGGCCTCAATCCCAACGTGCGGATTGTCACAACAGCGCGCGACCAGGAGGCGGAGGAGGTCCTCACGCTTGCCGGCAGCAACATGGTGCTGAAACTCGGCGAGATGCTGGGCAACGCCCTTGCGCGGCGGATCATTTCCGGGGATGCCCAGGCACACGTCATCGGTGAATTCGGGGATCTGATCAT
The DNA here is from genome assembly GCA_020354125.1 of Betaproteobacteria bacterium. Classification (GTDB taxonomy): domain Bacteria; phylum Pseudomonadota; class Gammaproteobacteria; order Burkholderiales; family Eutrophovitaceae; genus SG8-40. The sequence goes on from CP070643.1 coordinate 3,679,842, forward strand.
CGCCGAGGCGGCCGTCGCAGGAACTCCTTTGGTAGGCAAGACGCTGGCCCAATGTCGCCTGGAGGAATTGGTCGGGATACAGGTCATCGGCGTCTGGGAGCGCGGAAGTTTTTCGGTTGCCTCGCCAGATACGGTTATAGAAGAGGCCGCAGTACTGGTGCTCGCGGGCAACATGGAACAAGTGCAACGCTACGACGCCATGTTCTGCATCTATCACGTTGCCCATGGCCGCGTGGTGATCATCGGGTCGGGACGCGTCGGCCGTGCCACCGCCCGGGCATTGGCGGCGCGCGGAGTGGAGTGTTGTCTGATCGACAAGGTTCCGGAACGGATGGCCGGTGCCGAACATAGCGTTGTCGGCAATGGTACCGATCGCAATGTGTTGGCTCGCGCCGGCATCGACACGGCGCCGGCGGTCGCGGTCACAACTCACGACGATGACGTCAATACCTTCCTTACGATCTACTTGCGACGCTTGCGGCCGGAAATCGAGATCATCAGCCGCGCAACGTTCGAGCGGAATGTTTCGACGATGCACCGTGCAGGCGCGGACTTCGTCATGTCTTACGCCAGCATGGGCGCCGGGACGATATTCAACTATCTGGAACGCAGCGACGTGCTGATACTCGCCGAAGGACTGAATGTCTCCAAAGTGCGCGTGCCAAAGAAACTGGTCGGCGAGGTACTGGCAAAACAGAATCCGCTCACGGAGGTCGGGTGCCATCTGGTCGCGCTGGGGGTTGGCGAACACATGGATATGAATCCGGATCTGACCGCGCCGCTATCGGCCGATGCAACGATGGTGATCGTCGGCAGTTTCGAAAATGTGAAGCGTTTTCTCGGCACGTACGCGCGGGCGTGAGCTATGCGTCCGTAGAAAACGCCGGAGCCATTTACGAATGCGTAGAGCGGTTAATAAACGTGGGGTCAGACTCGATTGATCCGCACAACGCGGACGCGGGCAGGCTTGCGTTTTCGTTTATGTGTGATCTGTGTTTAGATGTAAGTCGCAAGTCAAAGTCTCGTGTTCGTGCGATACACAGAAATACAAGCCTGACCCTCATGGCACTACCTTAAGCGGTAAAGTGCTTAGGCTGTAAGGAAATTGGGGGTGGCTGAGAGCCTCACATGGTTAAGATGGTGGTGTCTGAAATCACCGTCAATACAAGGAGGATCAGCCATGTGTGAAGAT
>CP070643.1:3681133-3714887 GCA_020354125.1 Betaproteobacteria bacterium
GTTCAACATTCCTGACGAGTTTCTCGGCACGATCGCGATTCGCCCGAGACAACAATATCTCCCTCGCGCCCTGAATCGCCGCGTTACCAATTTTTTCGACGCGCTCGTCGGCGACGTTGGGCAGAAAGCCAATGTCCATCGCGTTCCTGAGGTCAACATAGGTGGCAAAGGCACCGGCCAGGTACAGCTTGTCGATATCCGCGGGGGCCAGACCAAGATGCCGCATGACAATGAACTGACCACAGTAATTGGCCGCCTTGGCCTGAGCCAGATTGCTGGCGTCCTCGCGCGAGAACGTGATGTTGTGTTCCGGCAGCACGGTCATTTCGCGCTGTCGTTTGTTGGCGAACACCCCTTTCGGTGACATCTGGTCGTGACGCCGCAATTCAGCAAGCAGATCAATCAGCCCGGAGCCGCACAGTCCTTGCGGCTCGATGCTACCGATTGTCGTGTAATCGAAACCCTCGCCGGTGAAACGGATACTGTCGATTGCACCCTCGTAGCCTGGCATGCCGTAGCGCACCAGTCCGCCTTCGAACGCGGGCCCGGCGGGACACGACGCCGTCAACATGCGCTCGCCATGCCGGATGACGACTTCGGTGTTGGTGCCGACGTCGACAAACATCACTGTACGCTCGTCTCTGTCGAAATCGACGGCACCAAGACCCGCCGTCACGTCGGACCCGACGTGACTGGCAATCAAAGGCGGGCTGTAGACCCTGGCGCTGCGGTTGGCCTCGAGACCCAGCCGCCGGCTCGTTGCCAGTAGCGCCGTCGTCTCACGCTTGCCTTGTTCAACTTCGTATTCAGTCAGAGACTTATAGGGCTTCTGGCCGATACTCTGAACATCGACGCGGAAGAAAATGTCGCGCATCGTCGAGTTGCCGACCACGACGATTTCGTAGATTTCCCGGTGCGAGAAGCCGAACTGATCACCGAGGCGTTGGATTTCGTAGTTGATCATATTGGCGATCGCTCTCCACAGTTCATTCTTGTTGCGAGCGTCATAGGAGATGCGATTCATGACATCGCTTCCGCCAAAGCGTTGCGGATTCTCAAAAGCGCTAATCTGGATCGTTTCGCCGCTCTCCAAGTCAATGAGCTCCATGACCACTGTCGTCGTGCCCAGATCAACCGCAAGGCCATAGACGTGGCCGCGATAATTGTCGATCGGCTTGCCGGCGTAACAGACCTTGTCTCCACTACGGGTCACCATCGGATCGAGCGCAATGTCTCGGCGGCGACCCTCTTTGAGAATCCTCGGCACGCGCCGCAGCGGTGCGAAATCGATGTCGGTCTCCGGGTCTTCGATGACTGCCTGACATGCCAGCCGGTATTCACCTTGCAGAAAGGACTCCGCATCGGTTCGCGGTGCCAATGCCTCCATGCCGTGGCGCACTTCAACAACACACTCGTGACAGATACCGCTGCGCCCGCACGAGGTCGGAACCTGACGGGACAGTTCGTCTGCGTAATCAAAAAGTGTCTTTCGAGCGTCGCGAGCGCTTCTATTCGCTCTGCGATTTGAAGTCAGAGCGTCCTTTACTGTTTGTCTGGCATCAGGCTCGGTTTCCCAGGCGCTTCGATAATCCAGCTTGCCGTCACCGACACAGATGAGTCTTTTCTCACCGTCGATGATTTTCTTTCGCTTGTTCTGGCAACCGAACTGCGCTGTGCACTCGTCCTGTGCATTCTTGTAGGGACAGCGAGTCTGCGACTGTATGTCCGCCTGAGTGACGATATCGGTAAAGATCTCGTTCAGCCGGTCGAGCCGCTTTTGAAACTCTGCCTGACGGGACTTGGACATGATGCTGGAATTGAGAATACTTGCGTTCAGGCGCTTTCTGCCTTGACCTCTTGCATCAGCGACTTGGCCAGCGAGACGCAGGAAAGCGCGTCCTTGCCATAACCGTCCGCGCCCATGTCATCAGCGAATTCCTGGGTCACCGGTGCGCCCCCGACCATGATCTTCACGTCTTCGCGCAGATCCGCATCGATGAATGCTTCGATGGTCTTGCCCATGTTGGGCATGGTGGTGGTGAGCAGGGCTGACATTCCGAGGATCGGTGCACCATGCTCCTCGACGGCGTCGATAAACGTATCTTCACCAACATCAACGCCAAGGTCATGCACCGTAAAGCCGGCGCCGCGCAGCATCATGATGCAAAGATTCTTGCCGATGTCGTGCAGATCGCCTTTGACTGTACCCATGATCACGGTCCCCTGTGATTCGACGCCGGCGGCCGAAAGTATCGGCTCGATGTGCCCCATACCCGCCTTCATCGCCCGGGCGCACGCCAGTACTTCCGGCACGAATATGAACGCTTCGCGGAACTTGATGCCGACGATACTCATGCCGGCAATCAGACCATCGTCCATGATTTCCAGTGCGTCGACGCCGTCGGCGAGGGCTTGTTGGGTCAGTTCGTCAGCGACATCGTCCTCACCTTCGATGATTGCGGCTGCGATGTCCTGCATCTTCGGGCTGACCCGGGCGAACAATTCCACGATGCGCTCGATCTCATCGGGACGCTGGATGTACTCTTCAATTTCCTCGCGAATGAATTCGTTGGTGACGTCTGCCAGTTGCGCCATGACCAGTCCTTTTGTTGCGTATCTTGTCGTTCAGTGTGCAGCCGTGTGCTCTTTGTGCCAGTCCTTCACCGCCAACGGGATCTCTTTCAGGTTCTCGATCGACGTCTGCAGAGGAATAGCGCACTCGGGACCAACCATGTGAATACCAGCGTCCAGGTTCTCGTAGACCTCTTTCCGGACTTCCTCTGGCCCGCGTGCGAACAGGGTCTGCGGATTATTGATGTTTCCGACCAGAGCGATGCGGTCCTTGACGACATCCATTGACTCCTGCGCCCCGTTTTTCGAGTCATAGTGGAACGCCGACATACCGGTACGAGCGATCGAGTCCATTCGATCGACTGTCCGTCCGCAAATGTGCAGGATGATCGGTCCCGGAATGCGCTCGGCAAACTCGGTATGCAGATCCAACAGGTAGCGATCGTAGTACTGGCCGCTGACCAGGTCACCGGTCGCGTGGTCCGGCAGGGTCACGGCGTCCGCACCAGCTTCGAACTGGGCAATACCGTAAGCGACAGTAAGGTCCTTCAGCTTGTCCAGGCAGCGCTTGGTCTTGTCCGGATCGTCGCGTGACATCAGCAGGAAACGCTCGACTCCGAAACAGTGATAGCCCTGGGACCATGGGCCCATCGTCTTGCCGATGATGGCGACCTCGTCGCCCAGTTCTTTACGGAGAATTTTTATCGCGTCGATGACGCAGCGCGTATCCGGGTGGCTCATGAAATCGGCCGGGATCTTGATGTCTTCCGGCTTTGACCAGATTGGCTCGGTCATTCTCACCGTCGGCCAGTTGTCTTTCTTTTCCCACTGGATCTTGCAGCCCAGCGCCGACGATTCCTGAATGATGGTGAACACCGGCATTACCGTATCGAAACCCAGCTCCGTGTAACTTGTGGCCGCCAGCCGCGCCATCAAATCGGCCTTGCGATTCGCATCCGGGAATGGAGCGTCAACAAGGTCCATCAGTTCGACTGTCGCCACCGAGGTCGGGTTACATACTGGCGTACGATCGACCGGCTCGCGTTTCAGGGCTGCAAGCACTCGTTCGCGGCTCGTCATGGGTGCGATGTTTTGAGTGGACATATCCAGTCTCCTTTCCTATCTCTTCGTCCCGGTTTACGGGTGATGTCTGTCTTGTTCCTACGTACCTATTGCTGCGCTTGTTTCTTTCCGCTCATTGCTGAGCGCTTGTTCCTTTTCGCTCATTACTGAGCACTAGGCGCCGCAAGCACGCCTCGTGCGGCCATCATCTCTGCCTCCCGCATGGCGGCCCGGACATTGGGCGCACGGATCAGCAACAGACCAATCAAAGCGTCGTGTGACTGCCCGCAGGCAAAAGTCACCCTGTCAATTTGATCATCGTAAGTTTCCATCTCGCCGAGCCTGGCGAGCCCGCGGGCAATGGCGGCAATGCGGCGTGGGCCATCATCAGGGTTGCCTTCAATCTTCAAGCGGTACTCACCATTACCGACAGAATCCGCGGTTACATCACATCCGGATTTCTTGTCGTGAATGCGCAACGGATGCGTCGTGACATCACTTCTCGGAGCGACTTTGCATGAATCGAGGAAAACACGCTTTATTGCCAACGCGTGTTCGTCACCGCATGGGAAACGCAACAGACCATCGTCTCCGGATTCGAGCCCGCCGAATATTTTCATCGTTTCAACCACGGAACTGATTCGCTTGTCGGCCCCTTCTTTGTGGCTGTAGGTGTGTACCAGGTACGCCGGCTTGCCTTGATGTTGCTGCTCGTACAATCCAATCGAGATGTCGTGAAAGTGCGGATCCATCGAGACCAGCTCGACGCGTTTTCCGATAAAAGGCGTGTGGCTCATTGCTTACAGGTCCAGAGTCGATAAGGTGAAAGACTGGATGTAATCCATGTGCGCCACCGATGCCGCCACCGCAGCTTCTTCATCACCATCGGCGATTGCCTTGGCGATTGCGGCATGCAATCCGGCAACCTCGGCGAGATCATCCACCTGTAGATAGTGCTTGTGCCAGAACCGCCGTGACAGGCCGTGGATTTTCTGCAACATCTGAGCCGAATATTCGTTGTCTGCGGCGACTGCGATCAGCTCGTTGAGGTCCCTGTCCAGGTGAAGAAACGACTTGTAGTCGTTGTCACGCGCGGCAGCGCTCATGCCGTCAGCGATACGGGCGAACTCCTGTTTGATCGCATGGTTGGCGCGACGCGCCGACAAGCGGATGTTCAGATGTTCGAGTGCACGCCTGACTTCGAGCAGACGTAACTGTTGCCGGATGTTGATGTCGGTTACGCGAATGCCGCGACGAGCCATGATTTCGACGAGACCCTCGCTCGCCAGGCGCTGCAGAGCCTCGCGAATCGGTGTGCGGCCAAGGCCGAGCAATTCCACCAGCCGTGCCTCGGATAGCAGCGCCCCGGGCTGGAGATCCATGGTTACGATCATCTCTTCCAGCATCCGGTAGGCTTGCTCCGATTTCGACTCGATCGATTGCTGAAGCGATATAGGATTCGTAGACATGCGATCCATCTATAGTCAGTTCACGGAAACGGCTTGGATACACGGCCCATTGTATGTAACATATATGTGGCTGTCAATTGATATATCAGATACTAAATCAGTGAGATAACATGATTGATCACCTGAAAGTACTGTTTCACTACGCTGCCGGCCAATCTCTACGTAGCGACGTCGAACAACTGAGCAAACAAGGCCTGGACGTAGTCTGCTGCCCTGAGGGGGCAGATACGCCCTTCGAAGAGGAAATCCAAGACGCCCAGGTTCTCTGGCACGTACTGCAGCCCGTTACGGCAGACGTCATCCGTCGCGCGCCAAAGCTGAAGTTGATTCAGAAACTCGGAGTTGGCGTCAATACAATTGACCTTGAAGCGGCGAAGGCGCGCGACATCGCCGTGTGCAACATGCCTGGAACCAACAGCCAGGCTGTCGCCGAAATGACCCTGTATCTGATGCTTGGCGCACTGCGCCAAGGCACCCGCCTGGATCGCGCCTGTCGTAACGGAACCTGGTATCTCGATGCCGCAACCAAGGATACCCTCGGCGAGATCAGTGGACGCACTGTTGGCTTCGTCGGCTTCGGAGCGATTCCCAAGATACTTGCGCCTATCCTGCAGACAATGGGCGCGCGCGTGATCTATTTCGCACAGCAGTCGAAAACCGTTCCGTATGAATTTGCTTCACTCGAATCGCTGCTCGAGCAATCAGATATCGTCACATTGCACGTCCCTGCGACACCCGAGACGAATGGTTTGATCTCCCGACCGCGGCTGGCAAAGATGAAACCCGGTGCCATCCTGATCAACACGGCCCGCGGCGAACTGGTAGACGAAGAAGCACTGCATGAAGCCCTGAAAAGTGGTCATTTGAATGCCGCGGGACTGGATGTCTTCGCTCAGGAGCCGGTTTCGCCGCAGAATCCCTTGCTAGCGCTCGACAATGTCGTGGTTACTCCTCACGTGGCATGGCTGACCAATGAAACGCTGTCACGCTGCGTCGACGTTGCAGTGAGGAACAGTCTGGCAATCATGCACGGGAAGGATCTGGAGCACCGCGTCGTTTGACCAACTGCGCACGGCTTGTTGTTCAACTCAAGGGTCTAACAGGCTGCTAAAGCCCCGCGACAGCCGTCCTGCCCGTCGCCTCGTCTACCTGCTTAAAGCTGGGACGCCCGACAACGACACCCATTTTCGTGAGGGTCTGCACGAAGTAGATTTTCCCCGCCTCAACATTGATGATCACCGTATCACCCGAGAGCACCTGGGAATAAAAGGTGTGATGCCCGGGCTCGAAGTACTTGTAGAGCACACCGCCGTTCGTCATTATCCCCAGCGGACCCTGCGCGTGATCGACACTGAACGTGATGGCAGCACCCGCCATCCTTCGAGGACGGTAGAAGACCACCAGGCCTTTGTCCGGTACCACTTCCGGGATCGAGGCAGTCGACACAGGAACCGGCCACATCAGGGACGCCGCGATAACGGGCCCGAGAAAGAAGCCTGAAAGGCTGCGAATCATTGATTTTCTCACTTACGGCAAAGCAACGCCGGGTGGAGACCTTTCCCACTCATAACCATCCCGCGCCATGTTGTAGCCCAGATCGAACAGCCCTCGCATATACACAGGGTCGAATTCTTCTTCGGGCTCCAGATTGAACGTTTCGGGAATGTAAGCCAGCCGGAAGCTGATTCTGTCACGCTTCGCACCAAGGTAAAGCCGATACAGATCACCCATACCCTGGGTGCGAATCAAAGTCGAGATCGACGTGAGTGCCACCGGTCCGAGTTTGGGTTTGACTTCGGACCAGCGTGGCGCAAGGATGCTGTTGCGTATGACGTACATAGTGATTCTTCCCTCGGCCCCGACCGTTCGGGCAGATTCCCTCAAGTCAACCTGCGCCGGGTACAGAAACACCTGACTTGCCACCCCGCCATCCACGTGCAATTCATCATACACGCGGTCACCAACTCGGACGTTGATCCTCACCGGGGGAAAAAGACCGGGGATTGAAGCTGACGCCAGCATGACATCACGGATCAACTGCGCGGACTCTTTTGTGCCTTCCGCGGCGATGGCTCCGATATTCCAGATCACTGGTCGCTTGGCGTCAAGGTTGGTCGTGCCGATCAGTAGTCGCCGCCCCCGCTCGTGCTCCTGAGCGATCCTCGCGATCATTTGATTGTCCACATACGTCTGAAGCAATTCTCGCAACGGTTGCGTATCGGCCAACGCGTCACCTCTCAATCCGGATAATAGCGGGCGCTGCTTGACGATGTCTTTCGTGTACAACGTCGTATAGAGCGTTTCCAACTCGTCGTCATAGTCGCTGCCGAGAAACGCGTATGGTGCAATCAACGCACCGGTGCTGATGCCGGTCACAATCGTCATTTCCGGACGCGTGCCAGACTCGGTCCAGCCCTTCAGCAAGCCGGCCCCAAAGGCGCCGTTCGCACCACCGCCGGAGATCAACAACATACTGCGCGGTATCGCAAGGGCCTCCTCGCCACCATCGCGGACCAATTGTTGCCGGAATATTTCTACTAGTTCGTCGAAGTTTTCGGGCGCCGCGTCTCCCCACATACGTGCTTGCATCCCGGGCGGAACTGACGCCTCCTCCACCAGTTCTTCTGGCACGGCATTGCGCGGCGCAACCGAAGCACAGGACTGCAATATCACAGTGAGCGCAACAACAGCGCAGACGCGCAGCGACCTTTCGGTTTTCATAAGCAATCTGGATTTGAATCAGGTAACCAATATGGCTAGCGCACAAATAGTGCCATATCTGGCCTTCGCTTGTGCCGGGCTAAATCTCATCTGAGTATCTCGCACTTGCTCTGAATGACCGCTTCGCGTCGGTAGCAATCATTGCTATGCGCGAATTAGAAACGCCTACAGAAATGCCGGCCTCGTCAAAAAAGTGCCCGAGCGAAGGCGCGATCCGTGCTTGTGTGGTTACCTGGATGCCAAGCGGTGGCCTATCAACCAGAAGTTCCCCAAATCCAGTCTTGACGAGCAGAACTGCTTCTCGAGTTCGACGCCCATACTCATGGCCACGCGCAACAGGAGTCACGCACGCCTATCCCTTTAAAGAACAGCACGAAATTGCCGATAAGGACATGGACGCAACCCTGCCAGACCACCCGGACAGCGCCATACGCTCCCCTCAAACGAGACGCCAAGAATGGGCTTGTTCACCCGGCTTTGGCGGGGTTCTGTCTTCATCCAACTTCGGATTCAGCAAACAGTCGCCTTGTGTGTCAACCAAGGTAAAGGAACAAGTACTTCGTTTGGAGGTAGCGTGAAGCGTATAAGTCTCCCACTAGCAATTGTTCTTGCCATTTGTCTGCTCAGCTCATGTGCTCGACAGGATTCGTCAGAATCAGTGAGAATTGCCATCAATCCCTGGCCAGGCTACGAGTTTCTCTATCTAGCCGATCAAAAGGGGTTTTTCAAGGCCGAAGGCCTGGATGTCGAGCTGCTCGAGCTAGCCTCGTTGGCGGACGTCAAGCGCGTTTTCGAACAGGGAAGGGCCGACGCGATGGCAAGCACCGCCATTGAAGTCGTCCAGGTCGCAACCACTTCGGAGCGGGATATCGCCATCGTGCTGGTGCCCGATTACTCCAACGGTGGCGATGTCATCGTCGCGCGCGACCCGATCAGCATATTGTCCGAGCTCAAAGGCAAAAAGGTCGGCGTTGAGATCGGTCTGCTAGGCACCTACATCCTCTCCCGAGCTATGCAGAGCGCCGGGTTGTCTGCGGACGACGTAATCCAGATCAACGTGGAGCAACTTTCGGCGGAGGAGGCGCTCATGTCCGGAGAGGTTGACGCGATGGTCACCTATCCGCCCTTCTCGACTTCGATCCTGAAGCACAAGGGCATGAGCAAGATCTTCTCCACTGCCCAGATCCCCGAGGAAGTCATAGACACCGTGTCGATACGGGCCGATGCAATTGCGAATCCGACAATATGGCAGGAGAAATTTCACAATGCCTGGCAGCGCGCATTGGACTTTGCTGACGAAAACCCTGAGGAAGCATATCGCATCATGGCGGCCCGCGAAGGCATAACACCCGCCGAATTTGCAGACGCATTAACAGGGATGAAACTCCTCAGCAAACAAGATCAATCCGCCATTCTCGGCTCCGGCAAACTGAAAGCCAATCTCGAGCAAGTTTGCGAAACACTCAATCGCGCGGGTGATACCAAGTTCGATTGCATGCATATTCACAGCAAGGCCCACGCGTCACTTTGATCCCCGGCGACCCGGATGAATGTGCCCTCCCTGAACAGTCTATCCCTCAAGTTACTAATACCGCTGGTGCTGTGCGGTGCCGGCACCATCACATTGATATTTATCGTTACCCACCTCCAGTCCGGGATCACCAGGGAACAGCACGTCAGACAACAGGCAATCGAGTTCTCCGAATCATTCCTGATAGCAACGGAAGTCAATAGCAGTCGCTCCAGCATCATTCGCACGACCAATTCCCTGGGCACTTATCAGGGTATCGAGGAGATTTTCATCATCGAAGAACAAAGCCAGCGAATAATCGCCGCGAACCAGAACAGGTACGTGGGTGCTCCCGTCAGCAAGCTGCCCGAATTTTACCGAAGCACCGGTTGGGAGCAGGTCCTGAGGTACGGTGGCAGCTTGTTTAACCGAGCTGATGGAGACAACTACGTTTACGCCTATCGAGCAAGAATTCTCTCGGAAGACAAAACAAGCACAGTTTCAATCGTAATTCTGATGCTACTGACGCCGGCAACAATCAGTACGTTTCTTGACGAGTTCACAGATGCCGCCATTTTGTTTTCGACACTGGCGTTTCTGGGCGCGCTGTTCATTTTTTATCTCATCCTCAAACTCACGCTGTTAAAAAGAATCGAGAGAATTGTCAACGTCATAGAGGAAGACAGCGACGACAGCCTACCTCGACTCTGCCCTGTGGAAAGCAACGACGAACTGGGCATCCTCGTGACGGCGTACAACAAATCGCTGATCAGTGACCACGAACACAAGATGCAATTGATTACAGCCAACCTGGAGTTGTCCAAACTGAGTCATTACGACCCTCTCACCGGTGTCTCTAACAGACGCAACTTCGACCGCGTCTTGGATGATGAGTGGAAACGGGGAGCCAGGCACCAGCAGCCGATGGCCTTGTTAATGATTGATGTCGATCACTTCAAGCAGTTCAACGATCAACATGGTCATATGGCCGGCGACGTTTGCCTCAAGGCGGTCGCGATAACCCTGGAGCAACAATTGAAGCGCGCGGGTGACTTGCTCAGCAGGTATGGTGGTGAGGAATTCTGCATAATCCTTCCGAATACTGCTGATGGCGGCAGCATCGTCGCGGAATCCTGTCGCACGGCGATCGAGAATCTACCGATCGAGGTAGCGCCCGAAAGCCCGCCAGTCCACGTGACGATCAGCATTGGCGTCGCGTACGCCATACCTCAAGCCGATCATCCACCCAAGAGCCTTCTGGAGCTTGCGGACAAAGCACTGTACCAGGCGAAACAATCGGGCAGAAATCGAGTCGCCTCGTTCGGTGCCGCGGGGGCAGAAGCAGCCTGATCTAATTGGGCCTGGCAGCATCAATTGCCCAGCCCCTACGCAGCATCCTGCATCTGTGTGTTAATTTGCTTCGCCCACTGCCCGCGCCTGTGGCGGCGACTCTCCGCGACGCTGCGACAGTGGAGTACCGTACACCTCAGAAAGCTTCTATTGCCCAGCCCCTGGACTGGACAATAGCGCAGCACCATGACCGAGAGCGTCGACGTAGTGAGCTGACAAGGTATTGGTTTCTTGAACGCATCGTGGACGCGAGACAACAAATCGTGCAATCTGCGTCAATCCCCAACTGATTTGGTTAGTCAGGCACTACGGAGAAAAAATGAAAGTGTATTTTGCCCCCAACTCACGCGCCGTCCGCACGGTATGGCTGCTGGAGGAAATTGGTCTGCCCTATGAACTCGAGCGTTTCACGCTCGGCCAAAAAGAAATGCGGGGGCCGGAGTACACCAAGATCAATCCGAACGGTCGCGTGCCGACGCTGATCGACGGTGACATCACGATTACCGAAAGCACCGCGATCGCCGTGTACCTGGCTGCAAAGTACGCGCCCGAGCTCGCGCCAAGGCCCGATGACCCCAACTTTGCAACCTATCTGCAGTGGCTGCACTACGCCGAAGGCATGATCATGCCGCCAGTCAACAACTATGTGGTGGAGACCATTTTGTTGCCGCCAGAGCGCCGCAACGAGCAGATGGCCAACCGCGCGCTCAAACTACTGAACAAGGTACTCGGCGCAGCAGAGACGCATATGGATGGGCGCGAATTCATCTCCGGCAACTTCAACATTGCCGACACGATCACCGGTCACGCGGTGATCATATCGCGCCGCCTTGGCGCAGATTTCAGTATCCTTCCGAACCTGTCTGCCTATGCCAACCGGCTGGAAGCCCGCCCGGCATTCAAGCGCGCCGATTCCGCTTAAAAACAGTTCGTCGCTCTCAGCGATCGGACCACAGTATCAGCGTTCAGGCCACCGTGCCGGGCGACCATTCCGGTTCTCCTTCTTCCTCCGCGTAGTTCAACCACTGCTCAATTGAGCGACAGTAGTTGCTGGCCCGCATGTCGATCTCGAATATTCTGGAGAATTCGTTCAGTTTCTCGTAAGCCGCGTTCAGCAGCTTGAATGTGTACTCGTCATCGAGCGTGACGACTGCCGCGAAGCGCTTTGTGAGTGCTGACATGGCTTCTGCGACATCACTGGTTGGATGATTCTGAAACAGGTCGCACAGCTCGTTGGCGAACACCGCATAGCCACGAAGTTTCTCGGCGTCATTCGTGGGTTCTTCAACAACACCCGGCCCGACACCCTTGATCGCAGCGACAATCGTCTCTGGCAGGTTCCAAACCTGTGCAACCGCGACGCCAAGCTCGCAGTAGCTAACGCCGAGCACGCCTCTGGATGCCGCTGCCTTATCAAGGCCCTTCGCCTGCCGCAGTGCATCGATCTCATCGAACTCGGAGGCGAAATAGTAAATCACCAGGTTCTCCCCGAGATTCTGCGAGATGCCGCAGATGAACGCCTCTTCCGCACGCGACAAACGGTCGCGCTGCGCGAGGTGCCGGGCAATCAATCCACACAGGAAAGATTTCGTCATCGAGTCTTTCAGTTGCGCGGAGTCACCCTTCAGGTGCCTGAACAACGTCAGACTATTGGCGGTCATTTGCACCTTCTCCAGACCGAGAAAGACCACAGCCTCCGAGATGCTCGTGACCTCGGTAACCCTGGCACCGTAATAGGCGGAGTTGACCAGTTTTAACAGTTTGTTGGTTAGGGCCTGGTCCGGCAGGATCACATTGAGGAGCCTTTCAGTCGAGGCTTTCGACTCGCCGCTGGTCAGACGGTTGATTTCGGCAAGCGTATTCGAGACCGCCGGAAAGTCTTTCTTGCGCTGCATGCGACGCAACAGGAATTCGACCGTACTGTGCCCTGCATTTTGTTGCTCGGCGCTGGCCGCCAAGCCGCTCTCGGCGAGAAACAAATTGAACGCCTCTTTCATGGCAGAGCAATCCGTATAGCGGCCGTCGCGGTTCGGCTCGAGCGCGCCGGCAAGGAATCGGCAGAAGGCTTCGCCATGTGGAACAGCGCTCAGCTTCTTCATGTCCGCCGACGCATTCACAATGCTGGTTCTGATCTCCTCAAGCGACTGTCCCTGCATGGCGTGCGTGCCGGTGACCAGCTCGTAGAACGTGCTGCCCAGCGCGAATACGTCGGCCGCCGGCCCGAGTTCTTCGTTATTGAAGTGCTCGGGCGCCATGTAACGCACGGTACCCGTTACCTCAGCGTCCGGAGCGCGTTTAACGTCGGTGAACTGTGACAACCCGAAATCCATCACCCGCGTCGTATTCGCCGAGTCGAGCAGCACGTTCCTCGGGCTGAGGTCGAGATGCGCAATGCCAATGGCATGCGCAGTGGCGAGCGCATCCAGTATCGATGCAAACAAGGACGCCGCATCCGTTATTGAAAAAGGGCCTTTTTCCTTGACGACCTCGGCAAGCGTCCGGCCCTCGACATACTCGAATATCAGATAAGGCCCGAGTTCGCACTCCCCTACATCGTGAATCGCGACGATATTGGGATGCCTCAGCTTGCCGGTGATTCGTGCCTCCATCGGCGCGCCGTCAGCGGCGGTGTTGTGCAAAGCCGCCTCTGCCCCGGCGAGAACTTTGATGGCAACCAATCTGTCGAGCGTTGGATCGCGCCCGAGGTATACCGCGCCCTGGGAACCACGCCCGAGGGAACGGATCAGCTCATAGCGGCCGATGCGGGCAGATGCGCTTTGGTTTGCCGATTCCATCAAAATGCATATCGACGGGCCATCCGCAAACTTGAGCGCTCTGGCCAAAACGCGAATCCGGTGCCATCGAGCAAAATGCCGACCGGATCCTGATCATCTACCGCGGCAAAGTCCGCGGCCCCGATCCGACTGACAAAGGCAGGGCCGAGGTGATCATCGGCAATCAGCGTAACGGGCCGATAAGCAAGTTAATGCAGACCTTTCAGCGATAGCATACGCACTTCGCAGACTTGCTAACCCGACGTGACACTGATTCAGGAGCCTTGGCTTTCGCCGAACTGCTCGCGGAAGGCAGCAAAGGTGCGGCCAAAATCATCTTCCATACCTTCTTCTCGGTATACCGCCATCAGCTTGATCCACGAATCGCGATCGGTCGGCTCACGGGTGATTCGAAAGTCGAGCAGACTGATGGCGCTCTGGACTTTACCGAGGATGAGAAAACGGTCGACATCGGAAAACAGCGTGCGTGTGGCCTCCATTGCATTATCCATCTCAGCGAGTAATTGTGCGGAAGGCTCTCCGGGCGTCGAAGTTGTACTCTCAGTAGGCTTTGGCGCCACTGGCAGTCCCAGATTCGGCGGCGCTGACTGTTCACCCGTAGCGGCGTCAGCAGACGCGGCGCCCTGCTCGCCTGTTCCCTCCGGCCCTGTTTCGAATTCCAGGGTCATTGGCGTCGAATCCGTACTCGCCGCAGCGTCATCAGGCGCGGCGTCCTGCTCGCCGGGTTTCGAAAGTCCCGATTCGAACTCCAGAGTCATTGCTGGCGAATCCGCACTCGGCGCGGCATGATCAGGCAGCGCGTCCTGCGCGGCTGGTTTCTCTGCCACCGCTTCCAGCTCCAAGCTCGCTGGCAGCGAATCCGGGAGCGCCGACTTATCGTCGAGAGTCGAAGTCTTCGCCGTGGCCTTATTTGGTAGTTCGGAAATTTCGGCCGTTTCGCCCTCGGCGGGTGCGGCCTCTAGCTGCGTTTCCTGGCTAGTGCCGGCCTCGGCCGTGTCGCTGGTCTCAGCGGCGTCCGGTTCAGCAATCGTCGCTGCCGCTTCGGAGTCGGGGATTGCGTCGTTGGCCTCGGCTCCTTGGACAGCATCGGGCTTTGCGGAGGCAACATTCGTCCCGGCTTCCTCGGACCCGCCCTCAATCACTGACTCTTCGCTGAGCGCTTCGACGCTCGCCTGCGCCGGCCGGTCGATATTCGCTGCGTGCAACTTCCGCAGGTCGGCGAAGAATTGAACTCGGATTTCGTTATCAATGCCAGCATAACTTAGCCCCACAGCAACACGTTTGAGTAAGCCCGGCACGGCCCCGACCAACTTCTGGCGCTCTTCGCTCGTCTCTTTGGTTTCGCCGCTCCAGAGCAGCACATCCACAGTCTCAAGCGCGGCCTTCCAGGCCTCGCTTTCCTCTCCTTCCTTGACGTGCATCACAACCAGTACCTTGAACCATTGCTGCACCAGAAACTTGACGATCAGCTGCGGCGCGCCGCTGGCACGCACGCGCACCTTGATTTCTTCTTGCGCGACAGTCTTGGCGAGAGCAAGCTTTTCTTCCAGATCAACCTGCCTGGCGATGGGCTGCGTTTCTTCCTGGGCACGCTCGTTCATTTCACCGATTAGCGTGTCGAGCTGCTGGCGCATTTCGTCGAAAATCTTGATGTCGCCCTCAAAGCCATCGATGAGCTCCTGGAGTACGGACTCCAGCTTTCCGTAGATCGGATCGGATTCATTGATGTCGGCGGGCAGGCCTGCCGAAAGCTCGCCCAGCTTGTCGAGCATCTGCCGGGCGGGATGGGTCGTCTTGCTAACAAACGACTTGTCGGCGATCGCCAGCCTGAGCATCGGCATTTGCAGCCGGCCGATGAGCCCTTTGACGGTGGTGGGAATCTTGGGATCGCCGAACAGTTTATCGAACGACATCGCCATAATATCCAGCGTCATGGCATCCATCTTGTTCATGCTACTGCCCAGATTGTTGTTCTTCAGTTCTTGCAAAATGTTGGCGGGTACCGGAGCCCCGCTCACCTCTGTCGGCGGCACACTTCCGCCAGTTATTCCGCTGGCATCGCCGCCCGGTTGCGCGATTGCCTGAGACTTGCCGGCAAGCAGCTGCTGCAGCTGTGAGACGAGGTCTTGTTCCTTGCTGGGCGCCTGCCTGACGGGCTTTTGTTCGCCAGATTGCGCCTTCGCGCCTTCCTTGCCGCGCGCGTCCGAAATCCGGATTTTGGGCAGGATCGAATTCTCGATCAGCAGTGCGTTGACGGCCTTGTACACGCCCCGAATCTCGTCAAGCACGTAGTCGTCGAACAGCTTGAGAAGGACCATCTGCACATCGACATTCGAATCGATCTGGCGGCAGGTGTACTTGTAAGCGTCAACGATGGCTTGGGGCGTAAACGGATTGTCCTCTGACTGTAAATCGGCATCACCGAGCAGAACACCGACGCGCTGGTTGAGCGCGAGGAGTTCCTGATCGCAGTATTGACGCAGCCGGGACGCCATGGCGTTGAACTTCAGCGACTCGTTTGGATCGTCTTCGGCGATCGGCTCGAGCGAGGACAGATCGACCTCGGCAAACTTGTCGCCAATTTTCTTGACCCGGTTGCTACGCTCCTGGAATTCGCGATGAAAACGCATCCGGAATTGCGCGACGATCGCTTCGCGCTGCGAAACGACTTTGTTCCGCGTGACCTCGTAGAGCTCGCTTGTCTCAGGGTCGCGCGATTGGCTGCCTAATGCGGTGAGAGCTTCGTCCGCCTCGTCAAGCATTTTGGTGAGTGCATCCGAGACGCGTTCAGTAACCAGGTCACGACACTGCTCCAGAATACTGTCGAAGGAAACTGCCTGGGGCATTACTAGAATTGGGTCCGGTTCCGCGACCTAGGAGAAAAGAAAATGTCTAAGGCTTCATGCGAGTACCGTGCCAACCGCAGCCGGCAACATGGCGCGCCAGGGCGAGCCATGATGGCAGCCTTGCTGGGCCGTCGGCGGACAAGCATACCTCGGCCTGAACGGCACTAACCACTTGTTATTTCAAGAATTTAACAACTGCGGGGATCACCATACTGTCCGGCATGGGAGCCGAGTAATCTATGCCGCGACGCGCTGAACGCCAGTTACTACGACGCATGCGGCAAGGAGAATGATATTGAAGAGGCGCCTGACATGGCCCGCCCGAGCAAACATTTGGCAACCGTAGTACTGCAAAAGCGTGAAATCGCATCGGGCAGCTGAACCGCCCGACGCTTTCGAGGAGGTGATCTGACCAACCTTACCGCGTCGAAGGCGTTCATCGCGCATCAGAAACCGGCCTGGCTCGAACCACTGCAAACCCTTGAACACGTCTGCGTGACCGGGTCCGGCTCCGCAATAAGTCCCGAATAATGGGTCCCGAATCAGGTTCGGGGCCTCGCAGTGCAGGCTCGGCGGGCGCGTCCGTCTATCGACGCTTAATCCCGGAACGCCCTGATCCCAAAAGGCCTATTCCCAAAAAATCATGGTGCGTAGCTCGACACTTTCACGCGGCGCCGCGTCCGCCGGTTTGTTTGGCGGTTGGAACGAGCCGTGCGCAGTCCAGCGGGCAGTCCCGTCGGTCAACGAGTCGTAGCATTTCAGCAGCACCGCCTCGTCCGGCATCATGTGCGGGAAATAGGTCCAGCGCTGCGCCGGATTATAGGCGACGTTGTAGATGCGCCCGATACGCCCATCAGGATAATGACGCTCGGAAATAATCAGGTCCTCGTCGCGCATGTCGCCATAACCGCAAATCACCAGGGGCGCAGTTTCGACCGGACCTTTGATCGGCCGCCATACATTAATCGAGCCAAAGCGTTTCTTCAGCAGTGCTTCCGCTTCGTCGGCGGGCAGCAGGTCGCGCACTCGTTGTTCAGCAGACTCCGGAATGAAATCGTTGTGAACGATCTTGGCCGGTGGCCTCAACGCGCGTTCCATCTGCAACGCCTCGTCGTCAATGCGCGGTGTGTGGTCGAAAACCACCACCTTGGAGCAACCGGTAATCGCCTTGAGCAGCATCTCCGTTTCCGGGTAACCGACCCGGCGTACTTCTTCCGCGTCGAACCAGTTACTGACCGCGCTCTGGTGGCGAATCAACTGGAACCCTTCGCGATCGAGGTCAAGTTGATCGGCAATGGCGCGCCCATCGTGGATCTCTACGTCACGCCACTCAAAGGTGCCGCTGCGTTCGTCCAGGCCCTCGCCTTCCCGAAAAACCTTGGCGATGAGCGGCTTGCCGTCATTTACCGTGAACTGTAGCGGTGCGGTGACTGTCTCGTCTGTTCTTTTCGCGATCGCAGTATTCATAGCGTTTGTGTCCTTATGCTTGTTTGAGCGACGTCGCCATGGCGGCGAGTCCAGTATCGGTAAGCTGATCGATCGGCTTACCCAAATTCGCGCAACAGTTTATCGAAAATTCAAGCATTCCTCCCTGTCGGGCGACGCATCCCCTGCCCCGCACACTTAGCGAACCAGCCGGCAGGATTTCCGCGACCGTGATGCCGTTCGACGATCTATCGCTGCGGCGTGTTTGTAGCACCGGCGTAACAGCACGTCCTTAAACTTGAAGTGTTAAACTCGCAGCCTTTTTTGGACGGGTTGGCCAAGGTTCCGGATTCTCCAAGGCGGAACTTGCAAATGGTCGGATACCCTTAACCAGGCTACAGTTAACGCGGAAAACACTGCTAACGCCCGCGGATGTCCAGTTCTTCAACCGCTTTGACCGAGTGCCTCGAATTTGCCACGGAGATCATCGATGACCAAGACCAAAATCGCTATCGCCTGCCAGGGTGGCGGCACCCATACCGCGTTTACAGCGGGCGTGTTGAAGCATCTGCTCGATAACGATATTCAGTCCAAGTACCAGATCGTCGGTCTGACCGGCACATCCGGTGGTGCCGTCTGCGCCACGGCAACCCTGTACGGGTTACTCAAAGCTGCCAATGGAAGCAACGAGACGGCGTACAAGACACTGGTCGATTTCTGGTATGCCAACACACCGCAGTCTCCGGCAGAGACATTTTTTGCCAAGACGACCGACGCGTTTCTGCGCCTTGCGGAAAGCGGGCGGGTGCCGACCTTTCCGGCCAATCCGTATCGGACAACCCCTGCGCTGGAAGCAGCCATGCCCCTGTTTGAGAGGCGTGAGTTTCTCGACTTTCGGGCATTGCTCGAAGCCCATATCGACTTTGAAGAATTGCGCGGGCTCATCGACCAGGACAGTCCACGTCTCCTGCTCGGCGCGGCCAATATACTGACTGGCGAGTTCAAGGCCTTCGATTCGTGGGTTCCCGGCGAGATCAGTGTCGACGCTGTGCTCGCATCGGCAGCGGTCCCGAATATCTTTGAAGCGGTACACATTGGAGACGGGGTCTACTGGGATGGTCTGTTCTCACAAAATCCGCCAGTCGCACAGCTGATCAAGGCAGACTTCAGAAAGCGGCCCGACGAAATCTGGGTCATTCTGATCAATCCTGTGACCTCGGATGAAGAACCCAAAACGCCCGGCGCCATTGCCGACCGCAGAAACGAGCTTGCTGGCAACATCTCCTTGTACCAGGAGCTACATTTCATCAACAGCGTGAATGAATGGATTGAGAAGGGTTATTTCAAGGCTGAGCTCAGCAAAAAACTGAAACCGGTCAAAATCCGGGTGTTGCAGATGAGCAAGCAGCTTAGCGACTCGCTCAACTATTGGACCAAGCTCAGCCGCGACCGCAAGCTGATCGATACGCTCATCGCCGACGGCGAAAGCCAGGCAGGTGCGTTTCTGGATGATCTTGGATTGACAAAGAAGCCTTCCAAGGTCGCGCACACAGCATAGCGCGCTATTCCCAGTTGGCGTGCTTGCGCCATAATTGAAGGGCACACCTCGAGAGTCGCGTCCAGACAACAAAGGGCTTGCATTCATGCGAGCCCTTTTGCGTTCTGGCGCGCCAGGCAGAACCAATGTGGACGCCGGGCTGACGCCGCTTCGATCGACTAAACGTCGTTTTCCGAACCTCTGCGGTCCGACACAAGTAATTCGCGCCCGATAGACACGCCAATCCGCCGCATCGCTTAGAACGAATAACCGCTAAAAAGGGTATGCTTAGAGGTTAGCTACTCCTACCCACGCAAACAGGACCCAAATTGCCGAAGCCTAACTATTCGTACGCCAAACGCCAGAGAGAACTCGCCAAGAAACAAAAAAAGCAGGAAAAACGTCGCCAGAAAGCGCAGCGTGCCGAGGAACCGGACGCAGATGCCGCAATTCAATCAACTGACGATGACGATTTAACTTCCGACCTGCAGCCGTAATTTTCAAGTCGACACCGCGGACGAACCAAGCAGTTTGTCCGATACCAGATTTTGAGGTGCACATAGTCTGTGCCCGCATGCCGTATTTTTTCGTATAACCTCGTACCAGAACGCCACTAATGCAGAAACGACACCGTATACAGTTTCCCCAAGCCGAATCGACGCACTTGGCGCAAGATGAGGCCTATTTCTATCTTCAACAATCGGGCGGGCAACGCAAGATCCGCTTTCACGATTACGACGAAATCTATCAGGTACCGGGCCTGTATGAACAAGTGTTCTATGACCGCCTCAAGTGTGTTTCACCGAGCAAAGTCGCCTCGATACTCGAATCTGCCGTAAAGCAATCCCGTGACAACTTCAGCGAACTGCGCGTTCTCGACCTCGGTGCCGGCAACGGCATCATGGGGGAGGAACTCAAGAAGCATGGCGTATCACGTTTAATCGGCGTGGATATCATTCCCGAAGCGTATGAGGCAGCCATTCGTGACCGGCCCGGAACGTACGATGCCTACTACGTCGAGGACTTTAGCAATCTTGATAAAGAGAAAACCGAAGAGATCGCATCATGGCAGTGCGACTGCATGGTGACAGTGGCGGCCCTTGGGTTCGGTGATATTCCGGGCAAAGCGTTTTTGGCAGCCTTCAACATCATCAAGAGCGAGGCATGGGTCGCGTTCAACATCAAGGAAACGTTCTTTGATCACAACGACGATTCGGGATTCTCAAAGATGATCCGGGAACTCATTTTCTCCGAGTACCTTGATGTTTATCACATTGAGCGTTACCGGCACCGATTGTCTATCGATGGAAAACCGTTGTTTTACTTCGCCATTGCCGGCAGAAAAGTAGCAGACGTTCCTGATCAGTTTCTGGAGTCCATAGGTATTAGCACCTGATGCTTGCTCCTTGCCCGGGAGATTGTACGAATCAGGCTAATGCCGCATCGATATCGCTGCTGGTTAACTCCCAATCGTTGTCGAGATTAGCGATAACCGACTGCATGAACGACTCAACCTTACTGCTTGCCACGTCGGGATCGCCAAGATGATCCACCAGGATTGCTAGTGCCAGCTGACGCGGCGCACTCCCTTCATAACTCCACTCAAAACCCTTTTCATCGAAGACATGGATATCAAATCGTTCGTTCAGAGGGGCGCCGTCAACAGTAACGAAGATACCGTCAATGGTTCGCTTCCCGCTGTATCGCTTCATTCCATTTACCTCGAACTCATACAGTTGCGATCAAAAACAGAAGCCTTGTCGAAGACCCGGTTTGCGCACTAGGGCAGCAAGGCCAATCAAGCAGCGATACGAGGGTTGAAAGCAAGGCGGGTGAAGTCTTCGACATAGTCCACCAGCCGATCGCTAGCCTTGGCGGCGCCAGTGGCATCGCCATCTGCAATCCGTTGCGCAAGTTCAGCATGCAGACGTGCGCACAGCGGCATATCCGCCGCTTGCTTGTAATGGACATACCAGAACCTGCGTGACAATCCCTGTATCGCCTGGATCGCCCTGGCCGCATATTCATTGTGCGAAGCCTGCGCAATCAAGATATTCAATTCACTATCGTGGCGCATGAATTTCACGTCATCATTTTTGCCAGCTGCCTGTTGCATACCCTTTGCGATGCGACGGAATTCCTTGCGTTCCGCATCCGTGCTTCGTACCGCAGCGGTCCGCGCCATTAGTCGCTCCAATTCGCGCCGGACTTCGAGCAGCAGCAATTGTTTGCTGGGATTGATTTCGATTACCAGGATACCCTTGCGCGGCAGAATCATGACCAAGCCCTCGCGAGCGAGACGATGTAATGCTTCGCGTATCGGCGTACGCCCTATTTGAAGGCGCTCTCCCAACTCCAACTCGGCCAAAACAGCACCCGGCTCGAGCTGGAGAGTAACGATCATCTCCTCCAGTTGCTTATAGGCTTTGTCGGCGAGGCTCTCGCGCGTACCCATCCGTAACTATGCTCATTCACTCTCGTGCAAACAATCCCGGGACGAGCCCGGAAAATGCATCCAAGACGTGACCTATTTCCTCTTGGCCCGGTCGCCCGCTTCAGGAAATATCCACATGGCAAGGACCATAAACACACTCAGAGCTGCACCAACCGTCGCTACGTTGGCCCGGCCGTACTGTGCTTCGAAATAGTAGAAAATTGCCCCGGCCAAGAGGGTAAGCAGAGACACGATGATTTTGATGTGCGTAGGCATAAGTCGTTACCTCTCGTGAAATCTGCTCAGGCTTCTGAACCCAGGGGCTCGGCAGCGGCCACGTCAGGTCTAATCGGCCGGCCGCGCAAGTTGCTCTTCAGGTATTTGTCGCTGTACCCGTTGAACAGGTGACCCAGCAGACCGCGGTCCAGATCTGAAGTACCGAACAACCAATCAGCCACTGGAAACGTCAGATTCATATTCTTTTCCATCATCAGCCGGGAATTGTGGTGAGCCGTATGATGGCGCCGTATCGTGTTGACAAACGCCATATAGCGAACGAACCAGTTTTCCTCGACATGACAACAGAAGTGCATGAACTCGTATATCAGGTAGATGCTGGTGGTGGTGGAAATGAATAGCCAGCCGACGTTCGGGCTAACAAGAAAATAGAACAACGCTGCACCGGGGATCGAGATCAGCGTAAACACGACGAGCGCGTAGGGCGGGAAGAAAGTAACCCGCCAGTCCTTCTGGTCACGAAAACGCATCTCCTTATCAGTAAAGAACTGGTGATGCTGCAGGGTGTGACGGTTATAGATGGCGCGCAGCGCTTTCGACTTCTGCGGCCGATGCATCACGTAAAGATGCAGATACCACTCAAAAATATTGCAGGCCAGCCAGAAAATCGGCACTGACAACCATTCCCACCACTGGACATTGTCAAGATGCTGGGCATAGATCCACAAGGCGGTCAGCCCGATGGTGTAAATGACGATGACGTGTATGGGGCCGTTGTACCAATTGGACAAACGGCTACGGTATTCCTGCCGATAGGCTTTCTGTCGTTCGGTCATCATTGATGAAGGCCCTCCTTGTAATATATCAGCAATCCATCACATGAGATCGAAGTTGTCAACCAGGCAATCAGCTTGCGGACCGGGCCGATGGCCACAACAGATTGATTCATATAAATGATGCTGCAACAAGGAAATCAGCACCAGGGCCTTGGGCAGATCGGGTCCACACCTTCTCCGCATGACTTTCAAACAAAAAAAGGCTTGCGTTGCTGCAAGCCCTTTGTGTTTGGCCCTCACGGCCGAGTTGCTTCTGTCTCTGCTATGACAGCAACGCACCGCCGTCAACATCGACGGTCGTGCCGGTGACAAAGTCATTCTGGATTACAAAAAGAATTCCTTGCGCGACTTCGTCAGGAGTACCTGTTCGGGGAATGATGTTTCCGCCAGTCACTTTCGCATAAAACGCGGCACGTTCTTCACCAGTGAGAGTGATCATTGGCGTATCGATCACACCCGGTGAAACGACATTGATGCGCCTTGGCGCAAGTTCCCGCGCGATGGCACGTGCAAAGGCTTCAACCGCACCACCCACCGAACCGAGCGCCACTTGCCCCGGCCTGGTTTTACGTGCCGGCGCGCCGCTGACCAAAACGATGGCGCCGTCATCGGGCAAATATTGCGCGCCATAGCGCACGACGTTGGCATAGCCCCAAAGCTTGTTAAACGACGCCTTGTAGCCATCCATATCCATTTCCAAAAATGGTCCCAAGGCGCGTGCACCGCCTGTTGCCGCACCGACCAGAATGTCATAGGGCGCACACTCTTTGAGTAATGCCTGAACGGCATCGCGATCCACCACGTCGCATTGCTTCAAGGTTATGCCGGCAGGCACCTCCCCTGCTTTTTCGGGATTACGGCTCACCGCGATCACCTCCGCACCCAGTGCGACAAGCTGCTTTGCAGCGGCAAGGCCGATGCCCGAGGTCCCACCAAAAATGACTGCTTTCTTACCTTTTACATCCATCTCTGTTTGTCCTTTTCCTGAATCGTTAACTCATTCTTGAGTACTCTTTGTTATTCGAGCCGCCTTCAACTCTCAAAACAGCATTTCCTGGCGCCGGTTTCGTCCGCTTCACAAACAGCGCATCGGAATTGCCCCCCCGGGCCTGCTTGACAATCGACGGCTACCAGTTACCTCAAGTGCGGCCGGATCAATGGCGAATTCGAAAGTCGTTCTCGCCGCTTCGATCGTTGCCGCGCATCAGATAGACCGTGCGTTGCGACATATCCAGCACGCCTCCTCGGTTGTTCTTCGTCTTCAGCTCATGCCGGTAGACAGACGTGGTCGGCATGTATCGTAAGGTCATACCTCGCCGCGCCATGCCCGACTTGTTGGCTTCAGAGCCGTGATACAAGTACACGTCGTGCAACGAGACCTGGCCAGGCTGCAACACGATGTCAACTGCTTCGGAATCATCAAACTCGCCTTTGTCGAGTTCCAGGTTCAACGCCAATCCTTCCGCGTCGTTTTGATGATGGGAGGCAAGTCTCTTTGCCCGATGCGATCCGGGAATCACGCGCAGGCAACCATTTTCCGGTGTTGACGCGTCAATTGCGATCCAGACGGTACACGTTGCCAGTGGACGAATCGGCCAGTACTCGCCATCCTGGTGCCAGGGCGTCTTTGTGCCGACGCGGGCAGGCTTGGCGAAGAAGCTCGAGTTCCACAGCGCAACATCCTTCCCGAGAATTTGCTCCACCATGTCGAGAATCTCGGGCATTCTGGCAACATTCAAAAACCAGGGATCAAAAGCCAACAACGCCGAACAATAATCAGCGAACTCCGGATGACGCTCCACCAGTCGACCGTGAGCCGCCTTGATGTCCTCGAGCACCGTATCCGGCAGGCGAAAATCCGGCGTTACGTAGCCGTCACGATGATATTTCTCAATCTCTTGTTCACTTAACATCTCAACAATTTCTGACTTCAATACAAATAAATACAACTATATGAATCGATACTACTACCGGGCGTTCTCGTGCCCTGCAAGTCTGGACCTCGTCATGGGAGGCAGCATGATAACAGCCGGGAGCAGCGCTCTGACTTGACACGAATCAATGGTCGGAGTCGCCGGATTGGCGTCAAGCTAGACGAGCAGAACAATGCATGACTGGTTATTGAAAGGCCGAAATGGAAACGATCAATTTTGAATACATAAAGACGTATGTCAGCGACGGCGTTGGCCAAATTGAGTTGCATCGGCCAGAGCGGCTTAACGCCCTGTCCAAAGAAATGCTCCTGGACATCGCCGATGCCATGGATACGTTTGAACAGGACCAAGACGTCAAAGTCATCGTGCTAAGCGGCGCCGGTAAAGGGTTCTCTTCCGGCTTCGACCTGAAAGATCAAATGCAGCGCAATCCGAAGGGCCCGAAAGTGTGGAAGGAAATCCTCGATCTCGACTTCACGACGACCATGCGCTTTTGGCATAGCCCCAAGCCGACCATTGCGGCGGTGCATGGACCTTGCGTGGCAGGCGCATTTGAAATGGCACTTGCATGTGACATCACCGTTGCCTCCGAGGATGCAGTCTTCGGTGAACCGGAGCTCCGGTTTGGTGCTGGAATCGTAACCATGCTGCTGCCGTGGATAACGTCGCCAAAGCGTGCAAAGCGCATCATTCTGAGCGGTCAAGACAACGTTTCTGCAGCCCTTGCCATGCAGATGGGACTGGTCAGCGAAGTCGTACCAGTTGGCGAGCATCTCACTCAGGCCATGCGCGTCGCGCGCAATATTGCGAGGATGGACCCCGTTCTGGTTCAGCAAACCAAAAAGGCCCTTCAGCGCACCTACGAAATCCAGGGCTTGGAGGCAGCGCTGGCGGCCGGATTGGATATCGACCACTCGATCGAATCGCACGGATCACCGGACAAGGTTCAATTCATGGACATTGCGCGCGCAGACGGCTTGCAGGCTGCTCTCAAATGGCGTGCACAGAGGTTTGAAACCGAGTGAACGGGTTTGAAACCGAATGAACGTCGAGCCGTTCCCCCGTAATGAGCGTGTAATGCGCATTTCATTCAACATCCGGGAAAAAGGTGTTTAAATCTCCTTTGCATCAGACTTTTTTGTACGTCGTAACGTGAAACGTTCCAACAAGATTGCTCGTAAGGCGTCGGTCACCCCTCAGCCAGCGGAGTTTCTCCTGGACTCGAACGAGCTGCTCGACAAGGTGCAGCGAATCGTCGAGCAGCACTGCCGCATCGTCGTGGAACCGGGCTCCAATTACACTCTGCATTATCTCGATACCTTTGATTGGCGTCTTTACCGGACAGGCCGGACTCTTTCCGCGGTGCGCAACAAATCGAACCGGAAACTCGTTCTGGCGACTCGCGCAGGCGAAATTCTGCAAAGTATCGCTGGCGCGGCCCCGCCGGCATTTGCCCGCAATCTGCCGCCCGGCCGGTTCCGTCACGCGATCGCCGGCACAATCGAACCGCGCCGGCTGCTTGCGCGCGCCCGCCTGAAGATTCACGAAACGATTGTTCGTATCTTGAACACCGATGAAAAGACAGTGGTCAGGTTGGCGCTCCAAACACGGGCTCTATCCAAATCCGGTAAGGAGGGCGACACGACGACACTGGCGGCTGTCGTGCGTGTGGTCCCGGTCAAAGGCTACATCCGTGAACACCAAACGCTCGTGGCATTGCTGAAAAACAAGTTGGGACTGTCCTCCACCCCGGAATGCGCCTTTGCCAGCGCCATGAAATCGGCCGGCTTGACCCCGGGCGGCTACATACCCAAGTTGACCATCGCACTGCGGTCGCGGATGCGCGGTGGCGACGCAGTGCGGGCCATCCACCGATCGCTGCTGAACACCATTCTTGTGAACGCAGACGGCGTTCGTCGCAATCTGGATCCTGAGTTTCTGCACGAGTACCGCGTCGCGATCCGCGCCACGCGTTCGGCGCTCAGACAGATCAAGGACGTGTTTCCCGATAGCGAGGTACAGCACTTCTCAAATGAGTTCAAATGGTTGGGCGCGGCTACCGGTCCGGTACGCGATCTGGACGTCTATCTGCTCAAGATGGACGAATTCCGGGCGGAGCTACCGAACGACATGCGCGAACACCTCTGGCCCCTGGAAAAGTACCTGCATGTGCATCATGACAAGGAGCATCGCCAGCTCCTGAGCACGCTCGGATCAAAGCGCTACCGCGCACTAATGGATGATTGGTCCGTGTTCCTGGGCAATTCTGCGCCGGTTACAGCCGGGGCTTGTCAGGGGGCGGCACTGCCGGTCATCGATCTGGCATCCGATCGGATCTGGCGCACTTACCGGCGTGTACGAAAGCGAGCACGAACCATCGAACAGGACACGCCGGCAGAAGCGCTGCACGCACTGCGCGTCGAATGCAAAAAACTGCGATACCTGCTGGAATTCTTCAACTCGCTCTACCCGCCCGAAGAGGTCGGCCTGCTCATACAAACGCTCAAGCAGCTGCAGACCAACCTCGGCAATTTCAACGATTGTGAAGTCCAAAGGCTGGCGCTGCGCCGCATTGCCAACGAGATGCATCAACATGGCCTCGCATCAGCGGACACTTTCTTGGCGATGGGTCGGCTGATGGAGCATCTGTCAGATGAACAGCTCGACCAGCGTCGGCGTTTTCAGGCCCGGTTTGATTCCTTTGCCATGCCGGAAAACCGTAAGCGCTACCGCCGTTTGTTCAAGCCGTCTGCCAAGGAAGTGCATTGAGAGTCCTCGCTGCGTACAACATAAAAGGCGGTACCGGCAAAACGACAACGGCTGTCAATCTGGCCTATTTGTCCGCCTATTACGGCGCCAGAACGCTGGTCTGGGATCTGGACCCCCAGGGCGCGGCGACATTCTACTTCCGCATTCCGGAAAGACGCGGCGGCGGCAAGCGTCATATCCGCGGCAAGCAGGACCTCGACTCTCTGATCCGCGGCACCGACTTCGAGATGCTCGATTTGCTGCGCGCCTCGTTTTCCTATCGTAATCTCGACCAAACTCTTGCCGCGACCAAGAAACCACTCAAACGGTTTGCCCAGCTAATACAGCCCCTGGCATCGGACTACGACTGCCTGATTTTCGACTGCCCGCCGGGTATCAACCTGGTTTCGGAAAGCATTTTCTTCGCCTCTGATGCGCTGCTCGTACCCACCATCCCCACGACCTTGTCGCTGCGCTGCCTTGATCTGCTTATCGAGCATCTTGAACGCAACGGGCCGCGATCGTTGCGCGTGTTCCCTTTCTTCTCCATGGTCGATTCACGCAAATCGCTGCACAAAAACATTTGCGCTGCGCCACCTGTCAAAGGGGCACGCTTTCTCAAGACACGTATCCCGTACGCCAGCGTAGTTGAACAAATGGGCGTACAACGCGCCCCGCTTCCGGTCTTCGCGGCCCGCACTCCAATCGATTACGCCTATCACGCGCTTTGGAATGAAATCGAGACCGAACTCGATTCGCCAGCCCGCGGCACAGGTCTGACTCCGGCCACTCAACGGTTGGCTCTCGAAATTCGGTAAGACGAAAGCAATACCTTCGTTTTTAGCGCCGTAGAATTCTCCGGCGAACACAAAGAACAGAAATGAAAAAGGCTTGCATAGCCGCAAGCCTTAGACATGATTGGCGCACCCGGCAGGATTGGGCCCGGCCCGGGGTGACGCTTCGTTTACGAGACCGTCGAGGCGGCCATTCTCACTCGGCTGCGGCGGCCGGAGTCGATGCTGCAATGGCGAGCTTGCGGTTGCGCCTTGCCTCGTTCACCAGCGGCGGGCACACAGTCGCATCGTTGTGGATGATCTGGCAGTCCAGGCAATAGAAGCATTCGTCCATGTTGATTGCCCCGCTCGGCTCGATGGCCTGTATCGGACAGCGCCTTGCGCACAGCTGGCAGGGGCTGCCGCATTCCGGGCGGCGCTTCAACGGCTTGAACCAGCGCAGGCGCAGCTTGCCGCCAATCGCCATCACCGCGCCAAGCGGACAGAGAAACCGGCAAAAAGCCCGTTCGACGAACAAACCGGCAACGATTAGCACCAAGGCGTAAACCACGAACGGCCAGGCTCGCTCCATTCGCAGCGTGATGACGGTTTTGAACGGCTCGATTTCAGACGCCACCGCCATGGCCTGCAGCCCCCACAAGGAAGCGACGGCAACCACCGCGAGCGACACGTACTTCAAGGGCCACAACATACGGTGAGCCCGGTGCGACAGCGACCACTGGGGCACCGAAGCAAGGCGCGCGAGCCTGGCCAGGAGCTCTTGCAGTGCACCGAACGGACACAGCCAACCGCAGTACACACCACGTCCCCAGACAACAAAGCTTACGACCACGAACGCCAGCAACACGAGCAGTAACGGATCAGCGAGGAGCACGACCAGGCCGTTGCCACTGATGAACCCTTGCAACCAAGCGAACACGTTGATGATGCTGAGTTGCCCGCCCGCGATCCAGCCTATCCACAGCAGCGTGAAGAGAAGAAAGCCAATGCGCAACGCATGATAGACACGCGCGTGGCGCGTCAGTCTGTGCATGCCGACAAGCAGCACTGTGAGCACCAGCAGACCGACGCTGAGCAAGACGATGTTGTTCGCCTGCGCGCGCCAACTCTCTCGCCACGGCGCCTCGAGCGACTCCACTGCAGACGGCTCGGCCGGTGGCAGTATGAATCGCGACGGCAAGCTGTAACTGAGCTCGACCTCACGTGCTTGCGCACTTGCGTCGTTACCGTCCACCGTTAACACCAGCTTCCACGGCGCAAGAACATCGACCCCACTCTCAACTGGTATCCGGAACAGGCCAACCTCGTCGAATTTCGGCGCCCCTTCGGCCGACACGAACGGCAGATACTTGTAGTGATGGAGCTTGCGTTGCAGCGCGAATGTGCGTTCGCCCTGTTCGATCCGGATCCGGTCAAACGTCCCTGTATCGAACACCTTGGTGCCGACAAACGAATAGCTGCCCTTTCCCATGATCAGAACGATGAGATCTTGCGGGCTATGTGTCGCCACGTTCTCGCCGTAGCGCATGTTGCCGAGAAGATTGCGGCCAATCGAGGCGGGATTAACCACGGCTGCATAGAGATCGAGTGTGTTGGACTCTCTGTCTTCTCCCGCGTTGCCGGCATCGGCAAGCTGAATTTGCTCTATTGCGCCAGCCGCGACGAGTTCCGACCAGGGCAAGGGTTCGAACTTCCAGATATCGGCCATGGCTGTCGACTCCGCGCCACCCATGAGTCCATGCGAGCGGGCCACGATGCGAGTACTCTGCACGATGGCGTGATGAAACGCCCGTGCACTCACAGTCGCCGAACTGATGCCGTCGATATCGCCCTTCGTTCCCTGGCCCGAGATTGAAATTGAACCGCTCACATCGAGACCGGCGTACTGATCAATGAAACGCGTGAGCTGCTCCCCCATGGAGCTGTAGTCGATAATCGGCTCGGCGTGCTCTACCAGAACGACACCAACGATCTCCCCGTGCAAATCAAGTCCGACTGCGAAGTTAAACGGCGCGCCGGAGAAACCAACGACATCAGTTAATTCTTCGGTAGAGAACACATAGCCGATGTGGCTACCTGCGCCGTGAACGTCAATGAGCGGTGGTTCTCCTGCCGGTGGATCGGTGTAAATCGCTTCCGGAAACAGGCGTTTGAGCGTCTCGTCGCTCAACCAATCCGGTTGCGCCTGCGCATGCGAAATTCCCGGAACACCGAGAAGTGCCACACACATCAAAATTCCGAGCAGCGCGCAAGCGCGAATCAGGGCTGCGTAGTAGTTTTTCAACATCGTGCTAGCCAATGAGGTGAGCACGGAGTCCGTCGGTGACACGGACATCGAATTCGGGTCCGGAGGCCGTCACGAGCAAGGCGGCGAGACCGCGTGCCTGCGCCAGCGAGTAGCCCCGCTCCGGTCCGAGGACGAGCAGCGCCGTCGCCCATCCGTCGGCTTCCATGGCTGTATCAGCGACCACGCTCACTGCCATAGGCGGATGTTCGACCGGCCGCCCCGTCCTGGGATCGATACTGTGTGAATAGTGCCGTCCATCCTGCTCGAAGAAATCTATGGTGGTGCCAGAGGTGGCAATCGCCCGATTCTCGAGAACGACGGTTTCGCCAACGGTTTTTCCGTGGCTGCGTCGACCCTCGACCGGCTGCGCGATGGCGACCCGCCAGGGTCGTCCCGCCGCCGTGGTGCCCCTGGCCCGGAACTCGCCACCGATTTCCACCAGATAGCCGTCAACACCCAGACGATCCAGGATCATGGCCACGCGATCGACACCGTACCCCTTCGCAATGGCGCTCAAGTCGACTTGGGTGTGCCTGAGTGTCTTTCGGATCGCACCGGCGGACGAGTCGGTTTGCACGTGCTGATAGCCGACGCTGTTTCGAACCTGCTCGATGGCCGCGTCATCCGGAACCCGGCGGGTACGGTACTGCGGACCGAATCCCCAGAGATCGACCAACGGTCCGACGGTTACATCAAACGCACCCTCACTCGAGGCGCTGATCCGCGTTGCGCTATCGAGCACCTCGAGCAGGCCCCGTGACGCAGGCACCCAACCGAGATCTTGTCGCCTATTGAATTCCGACAGCTCCGACCGAGGGTCGTAGGTCGACATCGCCCGATTGATCGCCGCCAGTTCAAGTTCAATCAGCTCCGCGAGCTCCGCGCGCAAACCATCGTCGATCGGCGCCGCCAACTGCACGGCGTATCTCGTGCCCATGGTAAGGCCGCTAATCGTTGTGTGAACCGGCCGAACGCATGCTGCTGCCGGAACTGCTGCCAGTAACGTGATGAATGTGCGACGTCTCATGCCCCCACCATAGGCCCGGTGTTTTCGTGACAGTGTACGTGCCGTGAGTCGCGTTCTCGTTTAGAAGAACACGAAGGAACGGACGACCAAGTTCCGACGGTTGGGCGCATCTCTTGGCGCCGTTGGATCAACCGCGGCGCTGTGGAACGACCAGCGCGACACCGACCCATCCGTTATGGAGTCGTAGCATTTGAGCATCGACACTTCGTTCGGCTGCTGTTGCGGGATCCAGTACCACTCATGGTCGCGGCGATAGGTGAAACGTGTTGTTTCGCCGACTCGATCATCGTAAATGCGGTACGCCGTGATATAAGGTTGATCCGCGAATGACGGCCAAGCGCAAAGCACAAATGGATTCTGCTGCACGGTTTCCATCGGTTTAGCCAGGTTAATTGACATGAACCGCTTCGACATCTTCGCGTCTGCTTCGGCTTCCGTATAGTTTTGTCGGCGACCGAAGTTTCTCAAATTCCTGGTGAGTAATTCACGGCAGCGCACGCGGCCGCTGTTGTCATTGAGATCGTTGTGAACGACGTTGGCGTAAAACTTGTTGACACCGGGATCCTTATTGTCCTGATCTTCGACCACGTCACCTTGATAGTTCTTGTCGAACACGTCGTGGTTGTAGACCAAGGCGTCCGTCGCGCCCGGGAAAAAGTCGAGTAGGAGTTGTTCTATTTCCGGATAGTAAACACGTTCGACTTCGTGGGCGTTGTAGAAGTCGGTGCACTTCGATTCAAGATGCGCTAACGACACGCCGAGTTTATCCATGCATTCGGCAGTGTAGGGAGAAAGGCCTGGGTAGTATTCCTCGATTCGGCGCGCATCTCGCATCACCTGTGGGTAATACAGCCGACGTCTTTCGATCTCATCATCTTCCCGGCGCAGCTTCTCGGCGATCGCCGCCCGTGACGTGTCTTGCCACAGCGCGTTCGATTTGACGACGGTATAAACTGGTCTTTCGTCGATCGTATATTTCAGCGGCAATACCACACCGCCTTCCGGCGCTTGCATCCCCGTCGCCCGAATGTGCTCCATGCATTCCTTGTACGATCGAAAGCCCAAGCCCCACTTGGTTTCTATCGGTCCAGGCGGTGCATTTTCGATCTCAGCCAGCAGGCGCTGACCTTCGCCACTGTCGATTTGCTGGATTGCGGCTTCGATTGCCGCTGCTGTGCCCGCGTCACCATCGACGTCAAAGGACATGTAAGACAGGCCACCATTCGCCGCCACCGGCGGTGGCTGGCCTTCAGTGAGTTCGAGCGGCGGCACAAAAACCGGGCTGCTTTCACCGACGAGGATGTCTTTCGCTTGCGGCCGGGACATCGGATGTTTCTCCGTTAACTCAGACACGATAGGCACACGATACTGGCTGTGCTTGGGGAGGTCAAAATTGCCGGTGGCGCCGGCGCATTCTTCGCAGGGGGGCTGGGCTGCTAATGGAATCAGAATTCCATTTTTACTTCCCATACTGCAACAGCCAGGTGATGAGGTCCCCCTTCTCCTGCGGCGTGCAATCGCGGCCGAGAAGGTACGTGCAGTTGAATCCGAACCATTTTTCCACCTTCCGCTCATCGGTGAACCGCTCAGGATTCTCGGAGGGTGCAAAGGCGAGGATCTGCCGGTGCATTCTCGGCACGCCGTTCGGCCAGCGGTCGAAGCCGCCATGACACGCCTGGCACGGAATCTCGTCGTGGTGGGCGAACGTCTCCTTGCGCGGGTCATCGTGATGGCACGAGGCGCACGAGAGCTGCGAACCGTCCTCGATGCGATGCTGCGCAAAGTAGAAATCCCGGCCGCGCTCGGCTGAGAAACCGCCGAACCCGGGGTCGACTGCGCGCGCCTGCTCGGCGTAGCCAGCAAGCAGATCATCCGGACCCGCGGCCCAGCCGCACGCGCTCCATAAAATGAATCCAAGCAGCAACAGTCGTGTCATGCCCTTCCCCATCGGCGACGCATCGATTGTAACAAGCTGCTTGCTAACCGACTTCGCGCTGAAATGGCGAAAAGGTAATTGAATTTGCGCCCTTGTCTCGCCGGACGTTGTACGGCACCTCTGCCGCCCTTACCTTGAGGGCAAGCTGAATGGACCGTACCATACCGCTTCAAAAGCGGGAGAAGGAGGGCATGGCCGAGGCCAAGCGCAAATTGGCAGCCATCCTGGCGGCGGA
>CP070643.1:3714987-3744210 GCA_020354125.1 Betaproteobacteria bacterium
GGCTTCCAGTCTGGTGCTGCTGGATGACAACTTCGCGACCATCGTGTCGGCAGTGCGCGCCGGACGGCGTATCTACGACAACATTCGCAAGTTCATCCGCTACACGATGACAAGTAACTCAGGAGAAATCCTGACTATCGTACTGGCGCCCTTCCTGGGCTTGCCGATTCCGCTACTGCCGATTCACATTCTGTGGATCAATCTCGTCACCGATGGTTTGCCGGGTCTGGCACTAGCCAGTGAACCGGCCGAGAAAAACGTGATGCACCGGCCGCCGCGGCCACCGGACGAAGGTGTCTTTGCACGCGGCAATTGGCAGCACATGGTCTGGGTCGGGTTATTGATGGCGGGCGTGTGCCTGTCGATACAGGCGTGGGCACTTTATGCCGGCTCTGAGCACTGGCAAACCATGGTGTTTACCGTGCTCACGTTATCGCAGATCGGCCACGTACTGGCGGTGCGTTCGGAAGATCAGTCGCTGTTCTCGCTTGGCCTGTTCAGCAACAAACCGCTGCTCACTGCCGTGGTTCTGACCATCGTCTTGCAGATGGCGACCATCTACGTGCCACAACTGAACCCGATTTTCAGGACCACGCCGCTGCCGCCATTTGAGCTGGCGGTGTGCCTGGTCGCGTCGAGCATTGTTTTTGTTGCCGTCGAGATACACAAGTGGACGATTCGACGCAGTAACGGCCGCACTGCCCGCCTCCAACCGACCGCATCCTGATCTTCGGGCAGGGGCCGAAGCAGTTCAGATAGCCCCGATTTCAGATAATCCCGTTTCAGATAGGGCCGATGAATATGATCCAGGTCTGACGCCTCGCTTGCATCCATTGCAGTGAACCCGCCAGTCCGGTTTACAATCGCCCGAATCGATCAATCACTGGGCACCCTGTCGAGACGCCATTTGAATCCGTTCTCTGGCGTTGCATCAGGCGTAAGACTGCTGGCTTCATCGAACAAAAACAATTGAAAAATAAACAAAAAAATATTTTCTGGTGGCGACATGCATGGACCTGTGTGGTGCTGCTGATCTGCATCACGGTCGGAATGCGGGGCAATACTGTTCACGCCCAAGGAACTGAGGAGCCGGTTGATACAGGGCAGGCTGCGGGCGAAACATCGGAGTCCGGGCTCGCCGACCCTTATGAAGATGATGATGAGGAGACCCAGCCCGCCGAAGTCGAAGAGATTGCCGAGCGGATCGATCCGTGGAAACAATTCTTCCCGCCGCCTGATTCCCAGTTCGACTGGTTAAGGCTTACCTCCGGTGAGTGGCTCAAAGGTGAGCTGAAAAGCGTGTACAACTTCCAAGTCGAATTTGAAAGCGACGAACTCGATACGCTGACTTTTGACTGGGACGACGTCAGTGTCATTCGCTCCGCCGGGCTACAGGCTGTCAGGTATGTCGATGTCGAAAATAGCCCCGAGCCGCTGGTCACACGCGGACAACTCACGCTGATCAATGATACAGCCACCATTGGTTCAGGCCCCGATGCGATAACGATTAACCGCCGTCAAATAGTCTCCATTGCCAAGGGCACGCAAAAGGAAAGAGATTTCTGGTCAGGCGAACTGACGATCGGCGCAAATGTTCGTTCGGGCAACACGGAAGTGACGGACTCGAGCATTTATTTCCTTGTCCAGCGACGCAGGGCAATCTCGCGTTTTTTCGCTGATTACCGAGCCAGCTTCAGCAGTACACGTGACGTCGAGACACAGAACAACCATCGCGTTAACACATTCTTCGATCAATTCAGGACGAGACGCTGGTACTGGCGGGTTGTCTTCGCTGAATATTTTCGCGACAAGTTTCAGAACGTTGAGAACCAGTTCACAATTGGTACCGGCGCCGGCTACGACATCATTCGCAACTCGAAAACGGAGTGGGACGTCTTCGGCGGACTTGGCGCGTTGTACAAGCAAGCTGTCTCCGTCGAGGAAGGCGAGGACGCGGGCAACACTTCGCCCGCGATCACATTCGGCACCACGTTTGATACTGAACTGACGAAGCGGCTGGATTACTACATCAGATACGTCGGGCGCGTGGTCGATGAAGCGAATGGCCAGTACATCCACAACCTCGTAACGACGCTTTCATCGGATATCGTCGGCGAACTCGATCTCGATCTGACCTGGGTGTGGGACCGAACCCAGAAGCCGGCGCAAGCGGCCGATGGCAGCACCCCCGATCAGGACGACTACCGCTTTACCGTGGGGATCAGCTACGAGTTCTGACTACCGGCGCGCTCGTAAAGATAGAGGCGAACAAAAAGGGCGTGACTACCGTTACGCCCTTTCTGATTGGTCCCGGCGCTCCGGGTGAGATAGCTCTCAAGCCACGGGGATAAGGTGGTCGCTGTCCGTTCGCATCAGGCACACCAGAACAGACTGGCGCGCACAACAGCGAGTTTCCTGGGCAACAACCGGATCATCATGCTTTGGCTTGAGAATCCACCCCGATCCAGTGCGCGGGAACAGTAATAGTTGGCGCTTCTCGCACTACAAAGTCAAGAAATTTCTGCAACCAAATAAAGAATCGTATCGCCAGCGAAAAAAACTTCTTGTAGTTGAATCGGTTATTCGATGAGCGCGTTGATTGCCTGCTTCTCAGCTCTGCAACTGCTCCGACTCTATGATGCACTCACCGGGTGTTTTCGCCAGCACGCCCGCAATTAGCGCATGTGCGATGCGATCCGGCGTCACTGCACGGTAACGCCGCGGTATCAAAGGCTTGAGTATGCGAGCAACGATGATTCCGACGAACTCCCCAGGTCTCGACTGCTCGCGTTTCGCGTCGATCAGCGACGGACGGACAATTGTGTAGTAAGGGAAACCGACAGCGCGAATACCGTTTTCGGCTTCAGCCTTGGTACGCAGATAGAAGTTTCCGCTGTGACTCGCGCCGAGGGCCGAGTTCAGCGCGAAGCGGGTTGCGCCGGCCTGCCGCGCAAGTCGCGCAATACGAATCGGTAGTTCCCGGTCAACGGCTGCGAACGCAGCCTGCGATCCAGCGACCTTGATGGTGGTACCGAGAGTACAAATGACCGCATCAACCCGCCACCAGGGCGCGTCCTCCGCGAGCCGCGAGAAATCCACCACCGGATTCAACAGCTTGGCGTGCTCATCCAGAGGCCGGCGTGTTAGTGCAACGACACGTGAGAATCGTGAATCATCCAGCACCGCAGAAAGCACCTCGCGACCGACCACGCCGGTGGCACCGACGAGCATTACATCGATTGATCTGCCCATCTGTTGCGCTCACTGGTTACCGTTCTAGCGCATAACCGGCTGAGCAGACTTCAGCCACGAATGCGTCGCACGAAATCGGCGACCGCCTTGCCGATTTCATCCGGACTGTCTTCCTGAATGAAGTGTGTGCCTTTTACGCTGACCTCGGTCTGATTGGGCCAGGCGCGGCAAATTTCACGTTGGCGCCCTACCAGTATCGACCCCGGATCGGCGTTGACGAACAGTTTCGGCAAGTCGCTTTGCGCCAACCAGCGCGAGTACTCCTCAACCACCTTGACCACATCAGCCGGCTGGCCTTCGATGGGGATCTGGCGTGGCCATGACAGTGTCGGCCGCCGGTCTTCCCCCGGTTTGGCGAACGGCTTTCGGTAGACCGCCATTTCTTCTTCGGTGAGGCCACGCATCACCGCACTTGGCAACACACCTTCGACAAACACATTCTTGGTCAACACCATTTCTTCGCCCGCTTCGGAGCGAAAACCCTGGAATACGCGCGTGGCGTTCTCCGGCCAGTCGGCCCAGGTGAGCGGCGTGACCATACCTTCCATGTAGGCAATGCCCTGTACGCGATCGCGGTTGCGGTTGGCCCATTCGAAACCCAGTGCCGAGCCCCAATCGTGGATCACGAGCATCACCTTGTCGCCAAGATCGAGTTTGTCCCAAAGCGCGTACAAGTACTCGCGCTGCTCGGCGTAGCTGTATCGATCACGGCCGGAGTTGTCGAGTTTGTCGGAATCGCCCATTCCGATGAGGTCGCAGGCAACTAAACGGCCGAGGCCCTCGCAATACGGCATGACGTTTCGCCACAGATAAGACGAGGTCGGGTTGCCGTGCTGAAACACGATCGCATCGCCCTCGCCTTCGTCAATGTACGCCATACGCTTGCCGTTGATCTCGGCAAACTTCTTCTCTTTGTACGGTTTCGCGGAAATCGGCATGTCGCTCCCGTCCTGATTCAATTTCGTTGACTTTATTCGCCAGTAAACGCGGCTTTTCGCTTGGCGACGAAAGCGGATATGCCCTCGCGCGCGTCCCTGGTTCCAGCCATCTCGGCAATAACCCGTGTTTCGCGCTCCATCTGCGACTCGAGCGTATCGTTCGGCGACATCATGACCAGCTTCTTGATTCCGCCATACGCGCGCGTTGGGCCGCTGGCCAATTCGGTTGCCAGTTTGGTGACCTCGTCCATCAAATCGGCAGCCGGCACAACACGATTGACCAGGCCCCAGTCGAGCGCTTCCTGAGCCGAGAGCACACGGTTAGTCATGTACAACTCCATGACTCTGCGCCGGCCCAATATTCGATTCAGAAAAAACGTCGAACTGCCGTCGGGAGTAAGGCCAATCCTGGTGTAGGCACTGGTGAATTTGGCAGTGTCAGCGGCGATCGCCAGATCACAACAGGCAGCAAAGCTAAGCCCGGCACCCGCGGCGACGCCATTTACCGCGGCGATCACCGGCGCCGGCAACCAGGCCAGCCGGGAAATACCAACGTGCAACTCGCCGGTCATCTCGCGGACCAGCGCGTCAACGTTGTCACCTTGCTCGGCGAACTCGGCAACGTCGCCACCGGCACAAAATGCGCGATCGCCGGAACCCGTGAGCACGACGGCCCGCACTGAGCGGTCGCCACTGACGCGATTGACGATCTGGTAAAACTCGCGCGTGGCTTGCGCATTGATCGCGTTCAACGCATCGGGCCGGTTAAAGGTGATCCATGCCACGTTGTCCCGGACCTCATAGCCCATTGCTTCATAAGCCATCTGCTTGCTCCTCTCCAATTGATTCTTGTTGATTCAGGCCGCTTGCGCTTCGAGCGCTTCGGCGACAAAGTCCAACCGGTCCTGACCAAAGAACATTTCATCACCAATAAAGAACGTCGGCGCGCCGAACACGCCGCGCTCGACCGCGTCATCCGAATTGGCCTTGAGCTTGTCCTTGACGTCCTGCTCCCCGACCATGGCAAAGATCTTCTCCGGATCAAGGCCCGCTTCTTTCAGCACCGCTGCGACTTCGGCCGGATCACCGAGATTACGCGGCTTCTCCCACATTGCCTTGTACATCGCATCGACGTAGGCGAGGAACTGATCCAGCATTTTCATTTGCATGGCAACCGCACCGCGCATCAGTGCAATCGTATTGACCGGGAAGTTCGGATTCATTTCAAATGGAACGCCATAGCGTTTTGCCCATTTGCTGATATCGCCAAACATCCAGCGCCCTTTCGCCGGAACAAAAGCCGGACTCTGGTTACCGCTCGCCTTATGGACTCCGCCCAACAATATCGGTGTCCAAATGATTTCTGCGCCGTGTTCGGCCGCTATCCTCGGTAGTTGTGTGTACGCCAGATAAGCAGTCGGGCTGCCGAAATCAAACAAAAACTCTACCTGCTTGCTCATTCTATCCCTCCACTATTTCTGAATGTTTGCATCGATCTGTATCGCTTGTGATGACGCCAGCCTGAACCACTTTCCTTTCAGGCGACCGCATGTTCGAGCTGGCGTCGTTTCTCATCGGCCAGCAACGTCGTGCGGACCGATGCAAGAATTTCTTCCGAACCATGGTTACCGTTGACCGCCCGTGCCAGAATCAGCGCACCTGACAACGAGCTGATGACTGAAAGGATGTGGGCCCGGCGTGCGTTACGTGTGCGCTCTGGAGATAGCTGCGCCAATAACGTCACCAGTTCATCGAATCCTTCCGAGAAAACGGCTTTGGCGTCACTCTTGTCGCGCCCGATCTCGGCACCAAGCGATGCCAGTACGCAGCCACTATCCGGATTATCCCTGTGCTCAGTAGTGAGATAACGCTTGATCAATCTTGCATAACCGGGTGTTTCCCCCGTTTTGAGTGCACTCAGATAGATACGGTGCGCCGACTGCAACAAGGCATATCGCACTGCTTCTGCCACCAGTTCGTCTCGTGAACCGAAATGGGCATAGAAGCCCCCATGCGTAAGGCCTGCCTGGGCCATCAATTCCGCCACACTGACGTTGTCCAGCCCACGTTCGCGAAACATTGCGCTCGCGCCTGACACAATCCGTTCACGCGTTTTGGCTGCTGCTTCTCTCGATTTGCGCATCAGCTAACCAGTTAGTTCTGAAGTTGGCATTTTAGATGATGATCATCATATAATTCTACGAAACAAACAAGGGGTGGAAGCAACACCCGCCACCAACGGGGGAAGGATATGGCTGATCCAGTATGTCTCATCACGGGCGCCGGTGACGGAATCGGCGCGGCGACCGCGCGCCGATTTGCATCCGAGGGATATCGCATCGCGATGCTGGCGCGCACCGAAGAACGCCTCAAGCGCCTCGAGAAGGAAATGCCCGGCTCGCGCGGGTACGTGTGCGACATCAGTGACCTGGACCTACTGCGGACAACCGTGACCAAAGCGCGCGAAGAGCTTGGACCAATCTCGGTCGCCGTGCACAACGCTGCCCAGGGCGCATTCAAAACCATTCTCGAAGCCGACCCGGTCCGCTTCGAAGAGTTGTTCCGCATCAATACCACGGCACTGATGGTGCTCACGCAGTGCGTTGCGCCCGACATGCTCGACGCGGGCAAGGGTGCAATCATGGTGACGGGCAATACGTCGGCGTGGCGCGGCAAGCCGCGCTTTTGCATGTTTGCACCTACCAAGGCTGCGCAGCGTATCCTTGCCGAGGCCATCGCACGCGATCTCGGTCCAAAAGGGATACATGTTGCCTACATCACCATCGATGCTGCGGTCGATACGCCGTGGACCCGGCCGCGCATCTATCCGAACAAGCCCGACGATTTTTTCGCCAAGCCATCGGCGATTGCGGACACCATTTATCACGTCGCCCACCAGGACCCGTCGGCATGGACCTTCAACGTCGACGTGCGGCCTTATCACGAATCGTGGTGATCGACTGCCGATGACGCAGGTAGCTGGCCTTAATCTCAACACAGAAGGAGAGTGAGTTGTGAAAGTCGTTATAGTCGCGACGCGCAAGGAAGACGCCAAGCCCGAGGAATTCGCACCGCATCTGGAAGAGGAAGCCAACACCGCGCTTCGGATGTACCGCGATGAATTTGTACGAGAGATCTACAACCGCACGGATGGCAAAGGCGCCATTCTTGTGCTGGAAGCTGACGACGAAGACCACGCGAAACGCCTCGTTGGCGAGTTGCCGCTGGCCAAGCTCGGTCTGCTCAGCTTCGAGATCTACGGCACCAAGCCCTACCGCGGAATCGTTGCGCACGTGAAATAAGCAAAATGGCGAGAAGTCACTCACGACACGCCTGAAGTTACCAGGGAGACAGCATGCTGAGTTTCTATTACACCTTGCGATCGCCCTACGCGCGCAAGGTACGCATACTGCTCGATGAGCTCGATACGCCGCACACGCCTGTAGAACTGCAGCCAGGGTCGATGGAACATGGCAGCCTGTTTGGCGAGGAATACGAACATATGGTGCCGAACATGCGGGTGCCGAGTATCAAGGACGGTGACCAGGTTGTATTCGAGTCGAATTTCATCCTCGCCTACTTGTTGCAGAACTATCCTCTGCAGGGCCCAAACAAGGGTCCACCGCCGCTGGCGACAGCCATGGTGCGCGCGTCCCACCAGTGGCAGGACAACATGGTGCTGGCCAGCATAGAAACCTTGCTCAACAGCGCAATCAACCTGGCTTTTCTGGGCCGTTTCGGTGTTAAGGCCGACGAGGTGCCATACCTGCGGCGCGAACAGGCACGGTGTCAGTCGTGCATGGACTGGCTGGAAGAGCGCGCCACGCCTGAAGGTTTCGTGCCCGGCGTTTTCTCGATCGCCGACTTGAACATTGTTTGCGCACTGCAATGGATCGATGAACGCAATATCATGCCGTGGCGTGGTCGTAACAAATTGGAATCAATTTTGGCGCGTTACGCCGATCGACCATCGGTGAAAGCCAACCCACTGGTGTTTCCCGCCTGATTCGTTTTTGTTGGGAAGGGAGACGGGCCCGCTCAGCTTCATCGATGACTTACTCACGCTTGCGTTACCCATTCGCACCGTCAACGCATTGGCGCCACAAGAATTGGAATTGACATGGACATACGCATATTTTCCTATCTGCCGAATCCGCGAATCTGGAAGGCGACCATCACGGCGCGTTTGTGTGGTGTTGATATCGACATTCGCGGTGCAGCCCCTCCCGAGCTTCCAGATTGGTTATGGGATTTTGATGCACACCCGCTGACAGAGGCTGAGCGCAATGACAGCAGCCTCGCTCGCGAAGCGCGCACCGGTTTTGGTGGCAAGCTCTACAAGACAGACGCTTTCCTGAAAGCGAATCCTTTCGGGACAGTTCCTGCGGCGTTCAGCCCGGACGGAACGGTCGGTATTTTCGAATCCAACAGCATCATGCGCACCGTTGCGCGCCTCGGTGCCGACCGCGCACCGCTGTATGGTAAGGACCCCTATTCGGCATCGCGAATCGACAGTTTTCTCGATGCCAGCCTGGTTTTCGCGCGCGATTCGCAGATTTACCTGTTGTCTTTAACGCGCGGCAAGGTTACCGAGGAGATCCACCAGCGCGCCCACGACGCGTTCCACACTTACGCGCGCGGTCTCGAGCAAGCTCTGTCGCCGGATCGCCAGTACCTTGTTGGTGACGGCTTGAGCATTGCCGACATCTGTGTGGTCGCCGAGATCGCATTGTTTTCACGAGAGCGCAATTTCGCAGAGAAACTGGGTGAAATCGGCCGCGAGTGCATAACCGGAGCCGAGACCGACGGGATCCATCCGCGCGTCACAGCGTTTTTTGAAAGGCTTTGCCAGCACGAAGCATTCGCACCCGACGTGTTGCCTTACCTGGAAAAGACCAAAGCCAGTGCCTAGGTCAGAAGGCCTGATTCAGAAGGCCGTGGGATTCGCCAACAGAAACAGCCGAATCTCCGCCACCACAGACAAACCCAACGCGACAGATATCGAAATCTGCGCAAAAAGGAAAACGTAATGAGCCGTAACCGGCAGATCGTTGTTCGTGAACTACCGAAGGCCGAACTTGGTGAGGAGCATTTCGAGATCCACGAAGCCAACATTCCGTCGATCGGTGACAAAGAGGTTCTGGTGCGCACGATTCTGCTATCCATCGACGCTGCCAATCGCGCCTGGATGAAGGGCCCGACCTACCGTAAGGCAGTCAAGGAAGGCGATGTCATGCACGCCTACTGCATCGGTGAGGTCGTGGAAAGCAATGATGGCGGTTTCAAATCCGGCGACATCGTTGCTGCGGAAGCGGGCTGGGCCGATTTTTCGGCGGTGGCGGCGAGCGATGTTCAAAAACTGCCTGACATCCGGCCACTGTCGCATCTGCTCTCCGTGCTTGGCATCGCCGGCAAGACCGCGTACCACGGTCTGGTTGGCATCGGCCAGCCAAGGGCGGGCAACACTGTAGTGGTCTCGGCAGCCGCCGGGTCGGTCGGCATGTACGTCGGACAGATTGCCAAAGTACTCGGCTGCCGGGCGGTCGGTATCGCCGGCAGTGCAGAGAAATGTGACTGGGTCACGGGTGAGCTTGGCTTCGACGCCTGCGTCAGCCATCGCAGCGACAATCTGTTCCGTGATTTAAAGGCTGCCTGCCCTGATGGCATCGACATCTATTTCGACAACGTCGGTGGCCCGGTTCTGGAAACGGCGCTGTTCCAGATGAATATGAAAGGGCGCATCGTGTGTTGTGGCGCCGCCAG
This sequence comes from Betaproteobacteria bacterium, assembly GCA_020354125.1. Classification (GTDB taxonomy): domain Bacteria; phylum Pseudomonadota; class Gammaproteobacteria; order Burkholderiales; family Eutrophovitaceae; genus SG8-40. Next base: position 3,724,941 of record CP070643.1, read on the forward strand.
TCAGTACGACACGGAAGACGCAACCGGCCCACGTAATCTGCCGGGCATACTCGTGGTCAAGCGGCTACGCATGGAGGGTTTTATTTATTTCGATTTTGCAAAACAGGACGACAAAGCTGAGCAGAATCTTTCCACCTGGCTCGAAGAAGGCAAAATCAAAGTCGTCGACGACGTCGTTGATGGGCTGGAAAACGCGCCGCGCGCACTGATCGGACTTCTCGCCGGCGAGAATCGCGGCAAGCGTATGGTTCGCGTGGCACCTGATCCAGCCTAGACTGACGACACAGAAGCATGCTTAAACAGTTTGTTGAAAAAAGCGTAGCGAGCAGCCCGAGTGCAAGGAGCCGCGCAGCGCAGGACAAGACATATCAAGTAGATAGGCGAGGACTAAGCGAGCACGCGACGCCGCAATCGAGTTCAGAACCTATCTCACCATCGATCGCACGATGCGTTACTTCCAGAACACGATGGCCGCAAGGCGAGAGGCGCAGTCAATACCGGTCGTATTGACAAGCCGAGCAACGCGGCGGAGGCGTGTTCTGGGCGTAACCCGGAGGGATGGCACGACTTTTCGCCCCCGGCGTTGTTGCTCACTCCTTGTTTGGAGCGGCCAAACGGCGTCGCTCGCGCCTAGCCGGAAGCGAAAATCGTTGCCATCGCACGCGTGAGCGATGGTGAGATAGGTTCTCGTAGCTTTTTCAACAAACTGATAAGGAGACAAGATGAAACTGTACAACCTCAGTGCCGGGATGAACCCACGACGGGTTCGCATCTTTCTGGCGGAGAAGGGTGTGAGCGTCCCATTGCACGAAGTCGATGTGGCGAAGAACGAGAACCAGACGCCCGAGTTTCTCGCGATCAACCCGATGGGAAAGCTGCCAGTGCTCGAATTGGACGACGGCACCATTCTCACCGAATCGATTGCCATTTGCCGCTACATCGAGTCTCAGCACCCCGAACCAAACATGTTCGGTACCAACCCATTGGAAACAGCGCAAATCGAAATGTGGGCACGGCGTGCTGAACTGGAAATCGGCATTCAGGTCATGAACGTGTTCGCGAACCTGCACCCGTTCTGGGTTGGGCGCATCAAACAGGTACAGGAGTTCGGTGAACTGTCGCGCAACAAACTGTTACAGCGTATGGCCTGGCTCAATGAAGAACTCGGAAACCGCGCGCCCGAAGACCGCCAGTTTATCGTGGCGGGGCGCTACACCATTGCCGACATCATCCTGCAATGTGCACTGATCGTCGGCAAAGCATGCCAGGTGAAGATTCCGGAAGAGCACGAACACCTGGCGAATTGGTTCGCCGGCGTTACATCGCGCCCGACCGCACGCGCTTGAAGCGCGCCAGCGGCCAAAACCGAGCAACGCGAGGTCATCAACTCTGCACGGCGGAATTCTAGCCGCTGATCGCTGCCCAAATTGCGATCGCAGACTGATAGGCGCCCCACAACGACAACACGAACAAGCCACCCATCAGGCCGTTCTCCCACGCCTTGTTGCGCCAGGTCTCACCAATGTAGCGTTTGCGTGCGGTGATATACCAAAGGCTGCCGGACAAAACCGGAAGAACGATTACTGTTCCGGCGTTGGCAACGACAGTCAAGAAGACGAAACCCGGCATGCCGGGCAGACTCCATATCAACGGAGAGAACAAACCCCAGGCAACGACGAGGCGGTATATGGACAACTGGCTGACGAGGCCACGGCGCGCCGGCAATGGATTCGACGGACGCGATACGCTGACCACGTCCACGCACAACAGACCGTAGCCGGTGGCACTACCGATTACCGAACTGTAGAGTGCAGCGAATACACCGAGATAAAAGATCGGCCCACCAAGTGCGCCCAACGCGATAGTGAGCAAATTCGCCAGATCATCGATGTCTTTCAGCGTGATGCCGCGCGGATTGAGCACTTCGGCACCAATTGTCCACACCGAGAGATTCAGAACCACCAGAATAAGGGTGCCAAACGCCAGATCGTAAGTCTGCAACCGCCTGAACTTTGGACCGTGCCAGCCTTTCTGCTGCATGAAATACGGATACAGCAAATTGGAAATCGACCCTCCGACTGCGCCAATGAGCGAAAGAATCACCAGCAATGCGCTGAACTGTCCAGTTTGTTCGGGCAGGTCGAACAACAGCGCGCCTTTTACCGCGGCGACGGGATCGGGGCCGCTCCACACGGCAACGCCGAGCAGCGAAACACTCAGCATGACGAGAAACGCGTAGAAGACCATCTCGACATGCCGATACGCGCCGCGATATAGAAACACCGCCGCCATGCAGACCCAGAAGACTGACCATGCCCCCGCCGGCATGAAACCAAGCAAGCGGGCCGACGCTTCTCCGGTTCCCTTCACCATGTAGGAGCCATAGAAGTGAACGAAGACGAGCCCGATCAGTCCGACAAACCACGGCAGCCAGGGGTGAAGGCGCCGCAAGCCGGCCATGACGCTTTCGCCATGCTGATTGCACAGCTGATACTTGGCGATAATGGAAACAAAAGCAAAGCGAACGAACAGGGCAATGACCATCGCCCACATCAGGCTGTAGCCATAATGTCCACCGGCGACAGCCGAGTCGACCATATCACCGGCGCCTAACCAGGTCAGCGCAACTACGATACCCGGCCCCATCGAGCGCAGGTATTGCACGAAGCTGCGCGGGACTTCAGCTGGCGTATCGGGGCTCTTCATCGAGTTGTGACTTGCGTTCGTGCGAAGCGGTGGGATCGCTGACGCTGCACAACCGCGACTGGAATATCGGGCGTGTGCGAACAACGCCCATCATGACATACGAGCCAGTCCGGCCTTAAACAGGCCGGGTGCCCTTGAGCAGGATTCGCTGATGTATGCGCGGCTCACCGACCGGGAAATCGGTGTTCACCGAGTGGATCAGGCAACGGTTGTCCCACAACAAAATGTCGCCCGTTTGCCATTGATGATCATAACGATATTTCGGCTGGGTAAAGTGTGCGTATAACCAGTCCAGCAACTCATCGCTGTCTTTTCGATCTATCCCCACGATGTGGTCAGTGCGATTGGGATTGAAGTAAATCGCCTTCTTGCCGGTGTCTTCATGGGTACGGATCAACGGATGCACCACGTCGGGCGTTTCCTGTGTCTCGACTTCATTGCGTGCCTGGGCACGTGCCGGCGCTCGCATGGTGTCGTAACCGTGCACCGCCTTCAATGCGCTCAAGCGTTGCTTCATCTCGTCACTGAGATCCTCATACGCCTTGCCCGTGTTGCAAAAACGCGTTTCACCGCCACTCGAGGGCCGCGCAAGGATCTGCAGCACGGTCGCCTTGGCCGGGATCTCGAAATACGAATCATCGGTATGCCAACCCGACAGACGCACCAGCTGCAGATCATCAGGCTTGTCCTCAGCCGACGTGTAGGTGCTTTCAAGGATCGACACTTCCGGTACTTCATCGACGCGCTGATGACGCAACAACTGAAATTGCGGTTCACCGAAATATCGTGCGACACGCGAAAAGTCAGCAGCCGTCAGTGGCTGACTGCGGAAACAAAGCAAGTGATATTCAAGAAACGCCGACCGGATGAGTTCAAGGTCGTTGCCTGTCACCGGACCGGTGAGATCGAGCCCGGTGATCTCGGCTCCTAACGCGTCGCTCAATGGAGTTATCCGGATCGGCGTGTCGCTGCCAGGCCTGCTAATCTCAAGTACGCTGCTATCGGTTGTCATAGTCATCCTCCAGCAACCTGATTTTGAGGGGTTTCGGCGCCATCCGGGTCTATGAATACAAAATCCGGGGTGCGCTCTGCAACTGGCAAATCATAACAAAGTAACGCCCACCCCGGCTGGACTAATCCTTTAGCCGGCTATAAATTGGGAGACAAGAGTCACCCGCCCAAACAGGCGGGCGCGCAGTAAAAAGAAGGAGGAGAGAGATGCACGATCTCGTAATCGAGAATGCGCAAGTCATTGATGGCCTCGGCGGTCCGGCGCAGGACGGTGGCGTAGCCGTCAAGGAGGGACGCATCGCCGCTGTTGGCGAGGACCTCGGTCCGGCGCGCGAACGCGTCGATGCGCAGGGACTGGTCATTGCGCCGGGCATCATCGATTTGCACACGCACTACGACGCGCAACTCACCTGGGATGCGTTCGCAACACCCTCCCCAACCAACGGCGTTACCACCGTGGTGATCGGGAACTGCGGCTTCACCATCGCGCCGAGCAAACCGGAACACCGTGATCTCAACGCACGCAATCTCGCGGTCGTCGAGGGCATGCCACTGGAAGCGCTGAAAGCAGGCATCGACTGGGACTTTGAGTCCTACCCAGAATATCTCGACTGCCTGGAGCGCAAGGGAATGGTGCCGAATGTAGCCTCGTTCTGCGGTCATTCATCGGTTCGCGTCAACGTCATGGGTGAAGACGCAATGAAGCGCGCGGCGACGCCAGGTGAAGTCGGTCAAATGAAGAAGATCGTGCTCGAAGCGCTGGATGCCGGCGCCATTGGATTCGGCACGTCAACGCTGGAACAACACAACGGTATCGACGGCATTCCAATGCCGTCTCGTTTTGCCGATGAGCACGAGATGATGGAACTGACCGGCGCACTTGGCGAGAAAGGCAAAGGTGTGTTCATGCTCACCAAAGGCATGACCAGTAGCGTGCCATGGCTGGAACAGATCTCGGAGCACACCGGGCGTCCGGTGATGATCTGCGCAATGTTCAGCGACCCCAACGACCCGCAACGAGTGGATCGCGAATTTGACGAGATCGCGGAAGCGCGCAAGCGGGGTCACGAATTGTGGGGACAGGTGGCAAGCTATCCCCTTGGAATGGAATTCTCCCTGGCATTGCCATACCCGCTGCACGCGTTGCTTGCGTGGCGCCCCGCGATGGAAGCCGTCGGTACACCTCGCTACCTGGAATTCTTCGCCGACAAATCGTTTCGCGAAGCGGTCAAAGCTGAAGCGCGCACAACCAGCGTGCCAGTGCGATTCTCTTATCACTCGTTCAAGCTGATGCGCGTGCAGGAAGTAGCAGACCCGAAGTTCGCCGACCTGGTCGGCAAATTGGTAATCGATCTCGCGAAGGATGCCGGGAAAGATCCGTTCGATTGGTGGTTCGATCACGCGCTCGACGGCGGCATGGATACCATGTTCGATTGCAAGCTGTTCAACATTGACGAAGATCACGTCCACAGGTTGCTGGTGAATCCCAACGCCGCACTCGGACTGGGGGATGCCGGAGCGCATCTGTCATTTCTGTGTGACGCCGGTTTCGGTTTGCATCTGCTTGGTCACTGGGTGCGCGAACGCGGCGACCTGACGCTGGAACGGGCGGTACAGATGTTGACTAGCCGCCTTGCTGACGCTTACCGCATACCTGATCGAGGCCGTCTTGTGGCCGGGGCGCACGCCGACATGATGATGTTCGATCCGACGACAGTCGGTCGAGGCGAGAAACATCACGTATCAGACCTGCCCGCTGGCGCGACTCGCGTTGATATGCCGGCCACCGGCGTGGCAGGTGTCTGGGTAAACGGAAAACGTGTCGTCAATGAAAATGGCCGCGTTGCTGACTGCGGCAGGCCCGGAAACCTGATTCGCGAGTTCACGGCATGACGAGTTTGGTTCGCGTCATGTCAGCGCGTCTGTTTCTGAAAGTTGTTGTTATCACCGAAGAGACCGGAGAATAAATGAAGCTGTATCACTGGGGAAGAGCACCGAATCCACGCCGTGTCCGAATCTATCTCGCAGAGAAAGGAATCAAGGTGCCAATGGAGGATGTCGGCGACGGGCCGACCTTGGCGGCGGACTACTACAAGAGCTATCCGATGTCGACGGTTCCAATGCTGGAACTCGACGATGGCACACAGATTGGCGAGGCCATGGCGATTTGCCGTTACTTCGAAAGCGAACAACCCGAACCTCCGCTTTTCGGTTCGTCATCACGGGAACGGGGTCTCGTCGAGATGTGGGAACGGCGAGCATACGAACTGGCTCTGACTGGCGTCGCCGAAGTTCTGCGCAACACCAATCCGGCGTTCAAGGATCGCGGCCTTCCCGTTTACGATGATGTCGTGCCGCAGGTTCCCGATCTTGCTGCACGTGGCAAGTGGCGGTTTGCGAAATTCCTGGATTTGCTGGACGAGCAACTGTCATCCAACGAGTTTGTTGCCGGCGCGAATTTTTCGGTCGCAGATATTACGTCGCTTTGCGCAATTGACTTTGCCAAAGTTATTAAAGAGCGAATTCCTCAAGACAAGAAGAACGTGCAACGCTGGCATGACAGCGTTTCTGCGCGACCGAGTGCTTCAGCATAGGTTGATCGGTTGGTAACACTTTCATCGGCCCGGCGAGTCCGTGCGCACCGCGAACCCGCAAACCTGAATCGCGAATTCTCTGCTTGAAAGAAAGTAAACGGGCGCGTCTGTTTCCCCTTCTCGTCGGCTGAATGGCATGCTGCGTCGCAGCAACATGTGCCCATGATTTCCTTGATACGACAAGCCGCACTTCCTATCGGTAAGTCATCTGTAAGTAACACTGGTTTGTAATTGACCCCAACGGGCATAATATCAACGGGAGAGCCTTGCTCATGGCTCGATCGTGGTTGTGTCGGGCGACATCCCGTTACCTTGTTTGATCGCATTCATAATAATTAGGAGATCTGCAAAAATGAACAATCAACTCAAAAGCGTCTATTCAAGACTTGGTCTTATTTCACTCGTAGCGTCAGTTCTTCTTGCCCTTTCCACTTCCGCGTATGCGCAAAACTGGAAACCAAAGGGCCACTTCGGCTGGTTCGGCGTGGGTAAGGCACACCAGATCGAAGAAGGCCATTTCTATTGGTTAGGCGAGTTCAGCGGGACCTTTTTCAGCGACGAAGGTGCAGGCGGTCTGTTTCACCTGGCCGGCGTCAGATGCCCCGCCTACTATGATCTCGACTTGAACAACGACAGGGCGCAAGCGGCAGGTTATTGCATCATCACCGATATCGATGGCGATCAGGCTTATGTCACATGGAAGAACACTAACCCGTCGACACAGCCGGGATCACCCGGGCCAGGCACGTTCACGTACACAGGTGGCACCGGGAAGTACAGCGGAATCTCAGGCAGAAACAGGTTCGCAGGAATAATTCAGGTCAACTGGGCTGACGGCACGACCACCGGATACTCGACCTGGAACCGCTAGAGGATTAGGAACGAATACACAGTAACTCGTACCACAACTCGCGTGCTGCCAAAGCGCGCAAGTGTATGAACAGGCGGGCCGGATATTCCGGCCCGTTTGCATTCTCCGGGGCGTATAATCGAATTCTTGATGAGTCCATTCTGGGCTCTCATACCCACTCCACCTACTGCCAACAGGATTGACAGTCATGCCCAGATTCAAGGACTTCACACCCGAAGGCGTCATACCGGCAACGCTGCTGGTTCTCAATTCCGATCTTTCGATTAACGAGAAAGCCACCCGCAAGCACACCGCCGATTGCGCGCTGGTGCCGGGCGTAACCGCCGTCACGGTTAACGGCCACGCCTCCGAGGTGCACGCCTGCACCTTCGAGGAGCAAGAACGCATCCTCGTCACGTCGATGGAAGAAGTCGGTGACAAAGTGCCGGTGATTAATGGCGTCTACGCTGACGGCAGCATCGAAGCTGCGCGTATCGCGGCAATGGCAGACCGCAATGGTGCCTCCGCATTGCTGGTGTTCCCACCGAACAGCATGTCCATGGGCGGCCAACTTCGACCGGAAATGGCGATTGCACACTTCCAGCGTATTGCCGATGCGACCGACCTGCCATTGATCTGTTTTAACTATCCGATGGCCACTGGCCTCGGTTACCCGTTCGACACCATGCTGCAGTTGTTCGACAAGGTGCCAACCATCCGTGCCATTAAGGACTGGTGTAACGATGCAATGCTGCACGAGAAGCACATTCGCACGTTCCAGACTCTGCCGCGGCCAGTCAATGTGCTCACCACACACAGTGGCTGGCTGATGGCATCGCTGTCGATGGGCGCCAACGGACTGCTGTCCGGCGCGGGCAGTGTCATCGTCGATTTGCAGGTGGCGCTGTTCCGCGCCATCAAGGCGCAAGACCTGAAAACAGCGCAGGCGATCAACGATCGCATCTATCCGTTAGTGCAGGTGTTTTACGCACCGCCTTTCCTCGACATGCACAACCGCATGAAAGAAGCTCTGGTGCTGCTCGGCCGCGTCGACGAAGCGCACGTGCGCCCGCCGCTGATGAAGCTGTCGCAAGTAGAGATCGACCGGCTTGCACAAGCGCTGAAACAAGCGGGCATCACTCGCGAGTGGGCATTCGCTTCTGCCGCCTGACGTTGTGACCACCGTACAGAACGCCCCGGCCAAAACCGGGGCGTTTTTAGTTGAGAAACCATCTTTGTTCACGCCCGGGAGCATCGGCCCGCTGACGCTGAAAAACCGCGTCATCATGGCGTCGATGACGACACGCACTGCTGATAAAGCGGGCTTCGTCACTGACGATGGAATTGCCTATTACACGGCACGCGCCAAAGGCGGCGTCGGACTGATCACCGTAGAGATGGCGGCGCCGGAGCGCGCCGGCAAACACCGTCATTTCGAACTCGGTATCAGCGACGACAAATTTGTCCCGGGCCTGCGCAAACTGGTCGATGGCATCCACGACGCTGGCGCCAAAGCGGGAATACAACTCGGGCACGGTGGCGGACACACGCGTGTGGACGTGAGTGGCGAAGCGCCAATCGCACCATCAGCGATTCCGCACGTAGTGCAAGAAGGCCACACTGAAACCGTCGTTCCTGAGGAAATGACTGTTGCGCGCATCGCGCAAACGGTTCGCGCGTTTGCTGATGCCGCCGTACGTGCCCAGCAGGCAGGTTTTGACATGGTCGAAATTCACGCCGCGCACGGCTATCTGATCTCGCAGTTTCTGACGCCGATGGAGAACCAGCGTACCGACCAATACGGTGGACCGCTGGAAAACCGGGCGCGTTTCGGTCTGGAAATACTGAAAGAGGTCAAAGCAGCGGTACCGCAACTCGCCGTCATTTTCCGGCTCAACGGCGACGACTTTTTCGGCGACGGCATGACTTTCGAAGAAGCGAAGCGAGTAGCTGTCTGGGCTGCCGAAGGCGGTGCCCATGCGATACACATGTCGGGCGGCCATTACCGTTCGAAACCGTCAGCGGCAATCATGATTCCGCCGATGGCGACGCCCGAAACGCCGTTTCTGCATTACGCCAGTGAGGTTCGCAAAGCCGTCAACGTACCAGTGATCACGGTCGGACGCATGGGCCGCCCTGAACAAGCAATCAATGCCATAGAAATTGGCTATGCTGATTTCGTCGCGCTGGGCAGACCGTTGCTGGCTGATCCTGACTGGGCCCAAAAAGCCGAAAGCGGCAAACCGGTGCGGCTTTGTCTTGCGTGTAACACCTGTGTTGACGGAATGCGCGAGGGCAATCCACTGCATTGCCTGGTTAACCCGTTAGCGGGACGCGAGCAAAAGTTTGCCAGCCGGCTGCCGCAACTGCAGAACAAACGCATTGCAGTGCTCGGCGCCGGGCCGGCAGGACTCACGTACGCAGCAAGCGTCGCACCGTTCAATGAAGTTACAGTCTTCGAGAAAAACACGGTTGCCGGCGGCGCCTTTCGTTACGCTGGGCTTGCGCCGAAGTTCCAGAATGTCGAGGCCAAATCGCAAAGCTTGCAGCGATATATCGATTCACTTGTCAGCGAATGTGAAGAAGCTGGCGTGAGGTTCGAGTTCAATTGGGACGTGCAACAGCTCGCAGCCGACCTGGCGCACTTCGATCGCATTGTCATCGCGACAGGCGCCACCTATCGTGCTGGCATGAGTGCAGTTGTTACCGGAATGCTGCGGGCCGGGCTGTTTCGCGCACCATTACTGCGAAAGCTCGCCAAACACCCACGCGTGCGAAAGTGGTTTTATGAAAGAGCACGCAAACCTACCGCGAAATCAATCATTCGCTTGCTGCCAAAATCGGTTCCGGTGACCATAATCGGTGACGCGCGCGTTGCCGGCAAAAGTGACGCCGCTATCCGTGACGCCGTCTTCTCTGCTTACGGTCTCAAGCCATAAGCAACGCTTGGCCCGCGCGTCAGGTCATTACGTCTGAAGATTCCCGCCATGCCTCGAAGGCGTTCTCGAAACACTTTGCCAACATTGATCGAGATCAAGCACTGATTCGTCCATTGCAGGTTACCGTGATTGTCACCTGTGAATCATGTGTTTGGCGTAATATAGTCTCGGGATGGGGAACTGCCGATTCCGCGCTCTCCCGGGGAGTGCACACAAGAAAGGAAGGAGAAGGGACTAACAATGGTACGCACCAAGATCTTTTCCGTTGCAATCCTGCTGCTGGCCGCTGGTGCGTTGGCAGTTGTCATTCCTGCAGTTGACTTGTCGATGGGGGGAGGAATGCCGGCTGCGTTGGCTCAGGACGGGCTGGAGCCCGCAGGTGTGGTCAAGAGCCGCACCGGCGTAGCACCGAATCGTCTTCGCTATTACCCCGGCACCGAACCGCTTGGCGCGGATGAAATTCGCCTTGTCGCACTAGGCACGGGGATGCCGCTCGCCAGGAGAAGCCAGGCCGCCACCTGCTGGTTGATCGAGCTTGGCAATGGCGACAAGTTTCTGTTCGACATCGGCACCGGCGCAATGGCCAACTTCACGGCGCAGATGATCCCGTTCGACTTTGTCACCAAGATCTTCCTCACCCATTTGCATACCGACCACTGGGGCGATCTCGCCAGCCTATGGGCTGGAGGATGGACGGCGGGGCGCACCGTTCCACTGGAAATCTGGGGACCGAGCGGCGCGCGCGAAGACATGGGCACCAAGTACGCAGTCGAACATTTTCTGAAAGCATACAACTGGGACTTGCAGACGAGGCTGGCAAACCTGAATTCCAAGCCCGGTAAGATCATAGTGCACGAATTCGACTACAAGGCCGAGAACAAGATCGTCTATCAGGAAAACGGAGTTACGATTCGTTCATGGCCAGCGATCCACGCCGGCGACGGGTCAGTCAGCTTTGCGCTTTACTGGAAGGGAATGAAGATCGTCATCGGCGGTGACACGATGCCGAACACCTGGTACATCAAATATGCCATGGATGCCGACATTGCGATCCACGAAGCATTCATGACACCAGAGCTGCTCGTCAAACTCTACAACCAGGCCCCGGAAACGGCGATCGGCGTCGGCACCTACGTGCATACATCTCCGCAAGCCTTCGGAAAAGTGATGAGCACGATCAAGCCCAGGCACGCGATCGCATACCACTTCTTTAACGAAGCCGATACCCTGCCAACCATGACCGCGGCAATTCGGGAAACCTACGACGGTCCGTTAACAATGGCAGAAGATAATCTTGTGTGGAATATCACGAAGGATGACATCAGGGTCCGAACCTCCGTGCCCGACGACGAAGCATGGTCGGTCCAAGGCCCGCGCAAACCGCCGAAGCCAGACCGGACGGTGCCGGATCAACTGACCAAGTGGTCACTCGAACACCGCTGGAATGATATCGACGCGGTACAGGGCGACATGATCAAGGCGTTCAAGAAGAAGTACAACTTGAAGGACAGCAAAAAATAGCGGGCGCGTGAGCTTCGACCCGCCTGAGCCGCTCGAAATTGCCAACGTTGTTGCGGTCGCGGGGATGGTGCGAGCCCGTGGCCGCGAAACGACCACACATAGACAGATCAGCGGAGACGGGCAGTGAAAAACAAGATATCACGACGCGCATTTCTTTTGACGGGCGCTTCGGCCGCGCTGGTTCCGACCGTCGCCTCGAAAGCATTCATCCAGCAGGCCATCGCGGCAGACGACGAAGCATGCGACGCGTTGTTCGTGATTCGCGCACAGGCATTATCGTTTGACGGAACACACATGGTCTTGCGTGGGACGGACCCGAATATTACCTACTTCTGTGACCGCCCGGTACGCACCGCTGGTCATCTGTCAATCGAGGCGCTTCGAGATATCATGAACGAGGCTGAGAACAGCTTTATCGAGAATCCACCGAACGCCGCCATCTCAATTTTTGGAGATGACGGGAGCGTGTCTGACGTAGTGGTGACTTTGAAGAGTCCGCCGAAAGCCGACGGCGGAACTTTTGATTTTGAGGTTACGGTAATCGACGGCGAACTCCCAGCGAGCGGCGGTGCTGTTGCGGTTTTCGTTGACCCGGTAGGGGTTCCAATGAGCCCGACCTCAAGAGCCGGAGTCCACCGGCGGCATCGCCGCCGTGCTGTGCGTCGCCATAATTAGCCGCACAATCTCTTGCCTATGAGTCTCCGCCGAGACTACTCGTTCCTTGTCAGGATCTACTTCCACTTTCCTTGAGCACCTGCAGTAGACCCGAAGTTACGCCGCACCCCCTCGATCAGTTTTTGTTGCTCGTCATTTGGCGGACTTTCCAGCGACGCGACCTGCCTCAACATCGAATCCACCGTTTGGATGTGCGAATCGGTAAAGCGTGACAGACTCGGCTCGAGAATCTTGTCGATCTGATCCGACAGATAAATCTCATTGCGGATCAGGTGCGAACTAGCGAGCAAAAGATCGGATGCTTCATCGGCACTGATTTGAAACTCCTGCTCAAAGATGTTCAGCAGCTGCCTTTTCTGGTCGGCGCTGATCTCACCCTCACACTTCGCGACGCCGAGCAGGAGTACCGCTACAACATCCATCGGCTCGGTCAGCGAGTGCAGCGGCTTGCGGCTGTATTTCTTGCTCCACTGATAGCGTCGGAACAGGGCGAACGGGCTGCTCAGCCTGAAGCCTGCCCGCTCCAGCGCGACCAATGCCCAGATGAGTCCGGCTACGGCGGTGAGTAACCCGATAACGACATGCATGCTGCTTCTCCTGTTTCAGCGGCGATCTGCGCTGGCCCGCAGGCAGCGTAATGCCGGACCTGACGCTGGCTGCTGAAGCAAGAAGCATGACGTTTATTGACGAACAAAAAGGAGATAGGTATGAGAAAGCGCCGGCGAACGTGGCGCCTATGGCGTTGTTAGCTGAAGGCTTTCGACCCAGCGAAGCAGAGCCTCGCCGGGTCGCATGCTGCGCCAGATCAACGGTTAACCAAAATTCTTTGCTGCGAAATCCCAGTTGACGAGATTCCAGAAAGCCTCCACGTACTTTGGGCGCGCATTGCGATAGTCAATATAGTAGGCATGTTCCCAAACATCACATGTCAGCAACGGCGTGAGCTTGTTGGTCATCGGGTTACCGGCGTTGCTTGTGTTGGCGATTTCCACATCGCCATTCGCGTTCTTGACCAACCAGGTCCAGCCGGAACCGAAGTTACCTGCTGCAGATGCAGAGAACTTTTCCTTGAAATCAGCGAAACTGCCAAATGCCTTGTTGATGGCGTCGGCCAGTGCGCCTTGCGGTGCACCGCCACCGTCCGGGCTGAGGCCATTCCAGTAGAAGGTGTGATTCCACACCTGGGCGGCATTATTGAAGATCCCGCCCGAGGCCTTCATGATGATGTCTTGCAGAGACGCCGATTCGAATTCAGTGCCGCCGATCAGTTTATTCAGGTTGGTGACATAAGTCGCATGGTGCTTACCGTAGTGATACTCCAGGGTTTCAGCCGAGATATGCGGCTCCAGTGCGTTCTTTTCGTAAGGAAGTGGTGGAAGTTCGTGTTGTGCCATTTTTACCTGTCTTGTGAAAAAGAAAATGAAAGCTGTTGGCGTTCTTGCGTAGTGAGTTACCGGTCTCTGGTCCCATCGCAGTGACATCTGACCAACGCCGTGGCTAGTTGTTCCGCGCTTCAACCCTCAGTTGGCGACGGGCGCCACCCGGAGACGGCCAGGTCATGCAATCTCCAAACCCGAGAGCCGTTCGCCCGCAAACAAAGACCGCACTCAAACCAAGGTTAACGGCGGGAGATTGCGGCAAGATGTCCCGGGCAGGCCTCGCCTGGAATCTGCCCGTCAACAGGTCTTTACAAAACTTTACATTCGACAAAAAGAGCAGAAACGGGGCGCTCCGAGAATGTCAATGTCCGTCGCAACGTTGCGGCGGCATTACATTCACACACTGACAAGGAGCAACACATGACTACCTCGAACCCCGAAGAACCCCGCACCACCGGTTCTGATAAAACCGGTTCTGACAAAATCGATCCAAAACGCCGTCCATTCCTCAAAGGCATTCTGACCGGCGGTCTGGTCGGCACATTGATCGCCGGCGGTGTTGGCGCTTTCGCACAACACGACGGGCCCGGCCACTTCTTCAAGGCTGGCTGCAGTCACCGCCATGCCATGCGTGATCCTGGCGTCATGAAGGAACGCGCCGACTTCATGGTGGAGTGGACACTGAGCCGCATCGATGCAACCGACGAGCAGCGCACCCAGGTAAAGTCCGTCGTCAAGGCTGCGATCGATGACCTGCTGCAGCTTCGCGAAGAGCATCAGGACAATCGCAAGGCGATGATCGCCGCGCTGATCGAACCGGAAGTGGATCGCGCCGAGCTGGATCGCATCCGCAATGCAGAGATGTCGCTGGCAGATCGTGCCTCGCGCCGTATCGTGACCGCGCTGGCTGATTCGGCTGATGCGCTGACCCCCGAGCAACGGGCACAACTGGCCGAGATGGCTAACCGCTGGCGCGGTCGTCGTCACGAGCTGTGAACCGCAATCCCGTGCGGCCGATGCCCGGCCGCACGGCTCGTTGTTTTGGCTGGGCGTAGTTGCCAGCCGTTAGAATTCATATAACTCATTACCCACACACCCACCACGATGGACGATCGCATTCTGATGATCGAAGACGACGCCAGTCTGTCGCAGATGGTCGCTGATTATCTGTCCGGGTTCGGCATGCAGATCACCATTGCGCCAACCATCAGTAAAGGGCGCGAGCAGCTCACTACCAACGAGTTCGACGCGCTGTTACTCGACGTGATGCTGCCCGATGGCGACGGCTTCGACATGTGTCGCGAAGTCCGGTCAACCTTGGACATTCCGATCCTGATGCTCACAGCACGCGGCGAGGATACCGATCGCATTGTCGGCCTTGAACTGGGGGCGGACGATTATCTACCGAAACCGTTCAATCCCCGCGAACTGGTGGCCCGGCTGCGCGCTATTTTGCGCCGCCGGCAACCCGCTCATGTGCCTGGCGAGCGGGTGCTCCGATTCGGCAATCTCGAAATCGACCGCGATGCCCGTTCGCTGCGTATAGACGGTGAGGAACGCGCACTGACCGGCTACCAGTTCGACCTGCTGGTCGCCCTGGCAGATCATGCTGGGCGCGTCATGTCACGCGAAGCACTGATGGATCAGGTGCGTGGCGAAGAACTCGACGCATTTGACCGCAGCATCGATGTACATATCTCCCGCATCCGTGCTGCCATTGAGGACGATCCGAAACACCCGCGCCGCATTGTCACGGTACGCGGCGCCGGTTACGTGTTTGCGCGCGATCAGGGCGAACGCTGAGTCACTTGAATTAATACATGCGACACCTCTATTTACAAATCTACGTCGCGTTGGTTGCGATCCTGATCGTCTTTCTGTTTCTGATGTCGATGGCGTGGTGGCTGCTGCGTGACCGCGACGACCGAATCGCCCTCGACGGTCTGGCACTGCTGGTGTCCGAAGTCGTGCCGGCACAAACGGCATCGCCTGGCGAAATCGATGCGTCGATCAACAGGTTGTCAGAGATGTTTTCGGCTCGCATCACCCTGCGCGCTCAAGACGGCACGCTGCTGTCCCATGCTGGCGAAGCGCTGCCGGCACCGCCGCCGGATTGGCAAGGCAGTGGTGTACGCCATCTTCGCGGCACAGGCCCTGTTGCCACGTTGCGGCTACCCGACGGACGTTGGATCGTGGCCACACGTGACCATCAACACCGCAGAGGTGGTTTGCTGTTTGCGATTCTCTTACTGGCTTTCACTATCGCTGTCGGCGCATACCCGGTTGTCAGGCGCATTACTCGCCGGCTCGAGAACCTGCAAACGAGTGTTGACGCGCTCGGTGCCGGGGCGCTCGATGCGCGCGTTCGCGTCGAAGGCAAGGACGAAGTTGCCAATCTGGCCAGTAGTTTCAATCGCGCCGCGGAGCGAATCGAAAAGCTGGTCAACTCACAACGACAGATGCTGGCAACCGCCTCGCACGAACTGCGCTCGCCATTGACGCGCATGCGCATGGCGCTCGAATTACTGGAACGCGAGAACCGCCCGGAATTGCGCGATCAACTAAAGAAGGATATTGCCGAGCTCGATGACCTGGTTGGCGAAATTTTGCTCGCCACACGACTGCAGGCAATTGAAGAGTTGGAACGCAGCGCGCCGGTTGATCTACTTGCCCTGCTTGTCGAAGAAGCGTCGCGCTTTGGCGCCACTGTCAGCGGCGACGCGGCGACCGTGCACGGTGACGCACGACTGTTGCGGAGAATGATTCGCAATCTGCTGGACAACGCGCAGCGTCATTCCGGCGGTAGTGAAGTCAAAGCGTCGGTCGAATCAATCGACGACGCAACAAACGTGCTGCGCGTCGAGGACCGCGGGCCGGGTATCCCGGAACAGGAAAGAGAGCGCATCTTCGAGCCGTTCTACCGCGTCGAAGGAACACGCGAAACCGGTGAAGGGTTCGGACTCGGCCTGGCATTAGTCAGACAAATTGCGCAACGCCACGGAGGTGATGTTCGGTGTCTGTCACGCCCCGGTGGCGGAACGCGCTTCGAGGTGACACTGCCCGTAGAACAATCCCGTCAGGATTGATTCAGCAAGAACGTCCGCGACGTTTACCAATACGCAGCACCCGAAACAAAAATAGCAGGAATCTGTCACCATGCAATTTCGTTGGTAGGCACCGCAGACCGTCATGCATGCATCTTCAGAGAACCCCACTAGTCCTCCCCTGGTCCCGGTGCGCGAAGTACCGGTCAGCCACGCGTTTCGCTGGCTTGCGCTCGGCTGGCGCGACGTTACCCGCGCACCACTAGCCAGCCTGTTTCACGGTGTAGTCGTCACGATTGGCGGCTGGATCATCCTGGCGATTACCTTGCGCTTCTGGTATCTGCTGCCTGGTGCATTCTCCGGATTTCTGCTGGTGGGGCCCATTCTTGCCACCGGTCTTTACGAACTGAGCCGGCACCTCGAGCAAGGCGAACGACCCGGAATGCGTGAAGTTGTTGCGGCGTGGCAACGCGGCACACGACCACTGGTTTGGCTCGGGCTTATGTTGGTGATCGCGGGCACCGGATGGGTATTGGTTTCAGCGGTGCTGTTCGGACTGTTCGTGCAGGCACCGATCACCGGACTGGAGGGCGTGCTGCGCTACATCGTACTGTCGGAAGGATCGTTCCTGTTCCCGGTATGGATCACGCTCGGTGGCTTTGGTGCAGCAATCGTGTTCGCCGCCACGGTTGTATCAGCGCCGATGCTGCTCGACCGCGATGTCGACATGGTCACCGCATTGATGACCAGTATTCGCGCTGTTGGAGAGAACCCGATCGCGATGGTGGTGTGGGCGAGCATCATCATGGTCGCTACGGGCTTTGCGATGCTGACCCTGATGCTTGGCTTTGTGCTGGTGATTCCCGTGATCGGGCACGGCACCTGGTATGCCTATAAAGATGTGGTCGATTCTTCCGCCCTGCCGCCGCGTGCCTGAGTCGTCGATAGTGTTACCTGTTTCAGATTCAACCGCATGTTCGGATTAACAGAAGAACAGATCGCCGAGTTCGGCCTGACCTTTGGGCTGGGCGGGTTCATGCTGTTCATGCTGTTCATCATCTGGGACCTGGCCAAACAATCCAAAGCCGGCAGGCTCGGCACCTTCGTGCTGTTCTTCGTGCTTGCTTTCGGCATGATCGGTTTTGTTGCCAAGCAGATTATCGCCTGGTTGCTGGACCTGTAATCCTGGCGAAAAGAATTGCTGTGGACTGTCCAAAGACCAAAAGCCCAGGTCCTGTCCCCCACGCCTTAATCTTGTCTACGCGGTGACATTTCATCTTTCTGCCACGTATTCGACACGCAGACGTCAATACAAATACATCGAAACTTAAGAAATGGCACGTAAGCTGCTTCTCGAAGTGAGTGAACAGCTCGCTGATATTTCGAAGCACACAGCTTTTCGAAAAGGAGCGGTTACATGTCGAAACTCTCATCTGATTCAAGGCGTCTTTTCCTGACGCAAGCCGGGCTTGCCGGTGTGGCACTGACAGCGACCCGCCTGCGGGAAGTTCGCCCCGTTCAACGGCTACCACGAGTACTCGTCACCAGCGCGACCAGGAAGACCAGAACAAAAAAGCGGCACAAGGATGGAGGAGAGCCAGAGAGTCGGATCACAGGGTCGGCAAATCCGCGTGATCCATCGCTCTACTGACGTCGCAGTAAGAGTCCCTCCATGCGGGACTCGTTCCGTACCGAGCCAAAATCGCTCGAGTGACTGAGTGCGCGCTCTCATCGAAATAAATCTGTGGTCTGATCATCATCTCCCTTTCGCCTTCGCGAGACGCAAATAACTTTCACGTAGTATTGCTTGGTCAGGCAGAATTCAGGGTGTCTAGAAAATCGAATGTCGTCAGTTACAGTTCACGCCGTGTGTGTCTTGGGCAATCAAACGAACTAGCCTTCACTTATTGGATGCGAACCCGGGTCGTAGCAATTATCTGCCTTGCCGGGACGACACTGCCCGACGCGGCAGCAATTGACAAATCGCCGCTTGCCGCTCGCACATTCACCCCCGCGCTCGCTGACCGCACGGCCTATTCCGAACCGGATACGTTGCGCAAGAGCCGACGTATATATATGCACATAATGGTGTCACTGTGAGCTCATCCCGCCGGCCTCCTGCACTGCGAAGATCATGGCTTTTCGTCGGTGGCGACGATGAACCGGCGCATGCAGCTGCATGCGAACTCGGAGCGGACGTCGTCATTCAGGAACTAGAAGATTCCACGCCACCAGAGCAACGTCCGAAGGCACGTTCGCTCGCGGCGACTTCATACGCCAAATGGAAAAACGCCCGAATACTTGCAGCGGTGCGCATCAATCCACTGGAGACAGACGGGCTGGCTGATCTTGCCGCGTCGATTCCGGCGCAACCGGACATCGTGTTGATGTCGAAAGTATCGGAACCGGTGCAGGTCACGCGACTGGCACAGGAAGTGGAGCGACTCGAACGGCAACACGGTTTGCCGATTGGCGAAATCGAGCTGGTTCCCAACATTGAGAGTGCGCGCGGCATTATGCAGACCTACGCGATTGCCACTGCCAGCGAGCG
>CP070643.1:3744310-3780931 GCA_020354125.1 Betaproteobacteria bacterium
ATTACGACTGCATTTGCGGATGGACGCGCTACCCCGTATGAGTATCTTGTTGGGAGATTGGTTGAGCGTTGTAATCCGCTTTCTGGAATCGAAACCCGGCCCCTGGCGTGTGTGACACCAGGTGAGAAGTGGAATTGTTATAGACGCTTGATCGGAGAAATGAAGAATATGGGGCCTGCAGAGAGAGAGGCAAGACTCTGTGCGATTTTTCAGGTAAACGGCATAGATCGTACTGCTCTAGAGACCCCGGCGATGCTCGGTTGGAATGACGTCGCAGAGCTGGCGCGGCATTCCCTTGTCGAAGTGGGCGCACATACGGTGAGTCATCCGTATTTGCCGTCGATTCGCTACTCGGAAGCTTGGCGTGAAATTCGTCAAGGCAGGCGAGCTTTGGAAGATTCGTTAGATATACAAGTGCGCTGTTTTGCCTACCCGTACGGAGGTCATAACCGGGTGATCCGTGCGATGGCACGCGCTGCCGGGTTCAAATTTGCATTCACTACAAGCTCTTTTGGGAGCGGGGCGATGGCATTTCCTCGTGTCGACGGAGTTCAGTGGATGAGGGCGCATGGTTCCAACTAGCGCTTTGAGGTCTGGCTCAGACATTGTTCTTTCGGGACAGTAATCAACAGTGGTTTTCCACTGCCTCTGAGTTTCAGCAGGTTTGTAAATGAACATACGATCGATCTGCGAGTAGGTATAGATGGAAAGAAACACCTTGTTCCGAGAGCTGGCCAGCTCAACTCGCCCAGCGGCAGATGATGCCTCGCGGTTGAAAGGCTGACATGTTGGACGCCCATCTCATGTGGCTGCCAGCTTGACTCGTACAATCGTTTGATGCCTATTCCGCGCTTGGTTCTGAAAGGCGTCTTCGGGTTGAGATGGCTCGTTGAAGTGTTGTCTCTTCCACTGCTCTATCTACCGTCAAGCGGCTCTCGAGGTTCGATGCTTTCTACTGTTCAAAACAGAGCGTTCTTCCGCCTAAGACAGATCAATTCCAGGCGGCCTCGCTACAGGTCGAAGCAAATTCAGGGTGGAGGCCTGTTACGCGTCAACAATTACGAGACGACGAATGCATTTATCTGGCGATTCGGAACCTGGGAGCCCGGTCTGACAAATTACCTGTTGCGAAACGTTCGGAGCGGGGACAAGTTCATCGACATCGGGGCCAACATCGGTTACTACAGCGTATTGGCGGCTTCGCTGGGGGCAAAGCCTATCGCATTTGAACCGTTGCCGTCCGTTCTAAAGCAGTTGAGACAGAACTTCGAGCTCAACGGCATCGATGTTTCCGGGATCAAGCCGTACGCGATCGGCGCTGAATGCCGGACAGCCATGATATACGAAGGACCAACGCTCAACCGCGGCAGGAGTAGCGTCGCCGGTCCTCCTGTCAAGCAAAGTTCTGACAGCGCCAAATTTGAGATCAACGTGAGGCCGCTGGAGTTTTTCAGCGACGACCTGCGGAACGCGAAGTTCATCAAGATCGATGTCGAAGGTTTGGAAACCGAGGTTCTGAAGAGCGTACTGGAGAATCTCGAGGTCTTCGACCCGGCGCTCACTATTCTTGTCGAGATTCGCGAAGACGAGAAAGACCGCCCCGCAGCGGGAAGCATTGAAACGATCATGTCGAGGTTCAGGCAGGCGGGATTTGCGTTCCGTGTCGTGGAGAACCGTTACGATCTGACTTTTTATCGTCGGGCGATTAGTGGGAATTACCGAGAGTGGACTCCGGAAACGGTGGACGATCTGATTGAGCTTATGCAAGAGCGCGGAATGATCGATTTGATACTGTCGCGGCAGAATGTTTAATCGGGCGATGACATTTCGAAGCAAAGTGGCATGCAATGCGCTGCGTCGGCGAGTCGCCCTGAGGGCTATGGCGGCGACTCGGCACGGGTTCGTGCGTAGAGATTTGGTGCACTAAGTCGCCAATTGAATGAGCGAACCACTTGAAAATATCAAGGTTCTGGTGCTGACCCTCTATTCCGGAGAAAAGCAGCTCGATGAATGTACCTCGGCGTTGCAAGAGCAGTCATACTCTAACTGGGAACAGAAAATATTCCGGTTTTTGCCGAACGTCGAGGCACATCGTCGGCTCTATCGCGAAATCATGCGACGCGCCGGGGAGTTCGACCTGTTCGTCAAGCTCGACGCCGACATGGTGCTGTCCCACGTGTCCGCACTCGAGGAAATGGTCGGCCGGTTCGTCGAAGATCCCGGGCTTGACCATGCGGTGTTCCCGGTGCACGACTGGTATTCGGGCCGTGACATCATGGGAGTGCACGTGTTCACGGGGAGGGCGCGATGGTCCGAGCGAGACGACCGGGTGTTCGTCGATCCGAGTCCCGCAGTACCGGGGACGCGGTGCGTTTTTTCAGACGACGAGGCGGTGGCGGAGCATGCGCCTGAGCCGACTTTGGAAGAGGCTTTTTTGTTCGGCCGGCACAGAGCACTAAAGATCGTGCAAAGGGGGCGGTGGTTCAAGAATGTTGGGCAGGCGGACTTTCAACTGGGACTGCTCTGCAGCGTCTGGGAGATGTTTCTCGCCTCAGAGGATTTGCGGCGCGGTGCGGCCTTGTGGGCAGCCGAGGAGGTGTTCTCCAATGCCGAGCGTCAACTCGAATCCAAGACAGTTAGTTGGGAATATGAGAACTCGATCAAGTCGTTGCAAGGAATGGGGCTTAAGCAATTGCAGGACACTCTGCGGTCCCGCTGGTCGCCCGGACTCATTTTGTCATGGCGGCGCTGGCGCTGCGTATCGCTTCCCGCTGCTGTGAAGGTCTGCCGCAGTCTGGGGGCGAGAGGCGCTAAAGTGCTGCGTCTACGTCCGGTCAATCACTGATGTCCGGCCCGATCAAGGCGGGCGCCAGGGGGCGCGGAAAGGTTACGCATAGGAAGCAGACGTGAACGTTGTCGTTTACTCGTGCGTGGTCAACAACTACGACCGGCTAATGCCGCCGCGGATTCTGCCAAAGGGCGTGAGCTTCGTTTGCTTTACAGACGCACCCAAAAAGCGTGTAAAAGGCTGGGAAATGCAGCCACTGGCACAACCGTCAGAGATCCACGATCCCGCGCTGGTCAATCGTTATCACAAGTTTTTTTCGCATCGTGTTCTACCGGATGCGGATTTGTCGATTTACGTGGATGGCAACCTGAGAATCGAGGGCGATCTTGGTCCACTTCTGGATCAGTTCATTGCTTCAAACGTTGCAATGGCGTGCCCACGGCATCCGGAACGATCGGACGTGATTGACGAAGCCAGGTTTTGCGAATACTTGGGGAAATTCAATTCAAACGACACAGCGGTGATTGACAAGCAGTTGGCTACGTACGCGGATGATGGCATGCCATCGGATGCGCCGCTATCCGAAAATTATCTGATTCTTCGGAATCATCGTGCGGAAGGCCTCGACGCCGCGATGTCTCTGTGGTGGGACGAGCTGCTGCGATTCACCCGGCGAGACCAGATTAGTCTGCCTTATGTTCTGTGGAAAACCGGGCTGCCTTACCGATTGATTGAGGAGAATGCCTCCGCGCCCAATCCTTATTTTTCCCGATACGAGCATCGGCGTGGGGGAGTGCAGGGTCTGAGGCAAATTGTTCGATTACGTCGGAACGAATGGTGGTGGTGCCGGCTTATCTACAATGTAGGCCAGAATTTTCGTCGCTTTTCCCGACGTCGCCCCAAATCCGGACTGCGCGACCAGAGATATCGATGATGCTTGCCAACGGCGTAAACGAGTAGTTGCGTGATTGGGCGTCAGCAGGACTGGACATGTTTTCGGGGTGCTCGATGTGCGGATCGCGCCGCGGCCAAATCCTCCACGAGGCGCTGAATGATCGGATTCTTTACGTTTAATTGAGTCGTTGTTGCGACCGATCGCAAATATCAATCCTTGCCTGACAGAAATGATCACACTGGTTGCCAGTAAGCCGGCAGAAGGATGCGGCCAGCCGTGAAAATCTCGGTTGCAATGGCGACCTTCAACGGGGCCCAGTATCTCCCGGAGCAGCTGGATAGCATCCTGAGACAAGAACTGCTGCCACATGAACTGGTCGTGTGTGACGACAGCTCCACGGACGAGACCTGTCAAATCATCGAGCACTTTGCGAACCAGGCGCCATTCGAAGTCAGGCTCGTTCGGAATATCCGTCCCTTGCAGTCCACCGCGAATTTCAATCAGGCATTGTCGCTGTGCAGCGGCGATCTGGTGTTCCTGAGCGATCAGGACGATGTCTGGCTGGAGCAAAAGATCTCCACCCTGTCGTCACTGGCGCGTTCGGATCCGACCAATCATGTTTTCATGAACGATGCTGAAATCGTCACCGACAGCTTGCAAAGGACGGGATTGACGAAGCTGGGTCAGCTACATAGTGCGGGGATTTCAGAGAGAAAATACGTCATGGGGTGCACCGCTGCAATCCGCGGTGCATTCTTGAAGCAAGTGCTTCCCGTGCCCGAGGCGTACCGCGGACACGATAGCTGGATTATCCAGATTGCCGAAGGACTGGGCGTCCGACGTATCGTGCGGGAGTCACTTCAGCTATATCGGAGACATGGCGGAAATGTCTCTCAATTCGTGGCGAACCAAACGGTCAGGGTTGGCAGGCTCGCGTATTTGCTGAATCGGGTGAGCGATTCGTTCTCGCGAGACGATAGCGTCGATCTGGCAGCGCGACTTGCGGAAACACGGGCCATGCGGCAGCGCGTGTTGGAGATGAGCGACAGCGGATTGATTCGCGAGGTTTCGAGTGCGGCCGGATGGCAGGTATCCGGCATCGATCCCGACCCGGTGGCCGTATCGGTCGCCAGGAAACGCGGGCTGGACGCACAGTTAGAGGGCATAGACGGAACGAATCTTGCTTCAACCTTACCACCAACGGCAATGCGTGACAGTGGCGCATTGGCTGATCTGGGGCCAGAGAAGTTCGAAGTATTCCTCGAGCGCTTGAAGGCGCTGGAGGATGCGATACAGAGTAGAGCGCTTTGTCTGGAAAAGGCTGGAGTCGGACGTTTGGGATCGGTAATTCGACTGTATTGGCAAGGGAAGTATCGCCAATTCGGCGGCCTGGAAAGCGCGTTTCGGGACCTTCTGGTCAAGTGACTTTGGTATGAATCGACTCACAGTAAACGACCTATCGCAGGCGCAAGATCTGATCAAGGAGCGCTGCCAGCAGAGTACGTCCAAGCCGTTAATTTGCTATACGGCCGTGTTCGGTGACTACGATGCTCTTGGCCCGTGCCCCGAAGGCCTGCCTGATACGGAGTTCTACTGCTTTACCGATTCGGCCCGTGTTTGCGCACCCGGCTGGACAGTCATCGAGGTGGACTTCATCTATCGGGATCCGAGGAGAACGGCGCGATTGTTCAAGCTGGCGCCGCAAATGCTGTTTCCCCGCGCCCGTTCGAGCGTCTGGCTCGATGCAAATTTGCTTACTAAACGGGAGTTTTTCGAGTATCTCAAGCGATATAAAGAGTGCTCATTTGCCTGTTTCAGGCATCCGAGAAGAAGGAACGTATACGAGGAGGCTGCTGCGTGCATCAAGCACGGAAAGGACGATATTGTCGTCATAAGGCGACAGGTTGAGCGCTATCGGGCACTCGGGTTGCCGGAGAGTGCGGGCCTTATTAACAGCTCGGTGCTGCTAAGACGGCATCAGAGTGAGGAGGTTGTCAGGTTTCAGGAAAAGTGGCTCGAGGAAACCGACCAGCAGTGCTCGAGAGACCAGATTTCTTTTGTGTTTGCGTCATGGGAAATGGAACTTGCTTATACGACTTTCGACCGTTCTATCGAAAGGGCTCCGGGACTTTCCTACCGGCCTCATAGGACGTGGAGATTCTACGATTCCCGGGGCAAACGGCTGTTCTATCCCCGAATTTTTGTGTCGAACCTTTATCACCGCTTCGCCCATTTGCGTGGCTTAGTTTGACAGCTAAGAGCGTGCCGAGGTTGGCTTTGCAAGCGTGACTCACAAAGCGGACATCGAGGCGTTATTGCAGAGACGTGAAAACGTCGTGGTCGAACTGCGGCGACCGCAAGAGGTTTGCAGGATCGATTGCAATTGATCTCCAGGCCCGGTAGGGCGACAACTTTGTGGGCGACGTGCTGGAAGCATTCCCTGACGGCTCTATTGACCGGATTTACTCCAATTACTGCCTGAAGTGAGGACATCGAGGTCTGTTCCGACAGCTTTCCGGCACGGTGAGAAAGAGTGGCAGCTGTACATTACGGTGCCCCATTTCTCCAATCTCTTTTTCTACCCCGATTCGACTCGCGAAACCCACTTCGGGCTCTATACATTGGCGTACTTCGTTCATGCGCCGTTTTTCAAGAGAAGCCTTTCGCAATACGCGAAAATGGCGTTCGAAATCCGGGACCTGAAACTGGTGTCCACGTCCTATCGAGCGAGAAGCTTGCGCCACCCGTGGAAGAAGACGGTCGAGTTTCTGGTAAATCTAAACGTATGCACGATGGAACTATTCAAGGATATGTTGTGTTATCTCCTGCCTTGTTACGAAATCCAGGGTGGTGCTCGAGCGGACATGAGGTGCCGGGCAGAGGGAATGCCGAGTGGGCGCCCCTAACGTTAGATGGGCGCTGGCATGCGCTAAGAACCGGGTATCCTCACGCGCCGAAGCTGGAATCGTTTATTCGCTCGGTGATCCCGTGAACAGTCAGGGCGCACGGAGAACTTTCGTAGGGGCGTGGTCGTCGTCACCTCTAAAAGACGAAACATCCACCACGAATCAGGTGCTAAGGTTCCGAGCAGGTTCGCGTTAGACAACTTGCGGGCTCGAGTTTAGTTCCGACGCGCCAGAAAGGCGACGAGCGGTCAGCGAGGAATGTCGCTTACGTGAAGACTTGGGCCGTTGCCTTCGGGCCGAGCGGGCTGGCGAGTGTGCCTAGGATGCGGCCGATGCTACTGCCTACCACAAGGCCGCAGGCGCATCTAAGCAAGTAAAAGCACATCAGCGTTTGAGTCGCTCAGGAGTGGAAACTTGTACGGATTTAAGTATTGTTCATCGGCCGCAGCATGGACAATGCTTTCTGTGGCGACAGGAATCGAGCCAGTTTAGCGATCTTTATTGGGCGTTCTTCGCCTTTCACCTCGAGAAATAGTGGACACATTCTGGGCGTACAAGATACCTTGGCACGAAGTGACCAATAAGCTGAAAACTGCACAGACTGACCGGTGATCAGTCTGGATTCCGAAATACTTCGTTGTCCCGATTGCCGGCACGCCGGGCTCTCTGGATCGTCGGCCTCACTGACATGTTCCAGTTGTTCGGCGGTGTTTCCTGTATCAGCAGGACGCCCAGTTTTGATTCGACACGACAATTCGGTGTTCGACGCCGATAAGTACGTTTCTGTCGTTCGGGAGGCACAGGGGCAAGCGTGGTCGAGATTTTTGCCATCCCCTTCCGTAAATCTGGCTGAAACTCGCGTTCTTGGCCGCATGCGTTCATCACTCGATCAACGACAGTTCTCGTCCATACTGGTCGTTGGTGCTGGGAGGCAGCGCGATTGGTTGGACGCGCTACTGAAGGGGGGTATTAAGCGCAAAATCATTTATTCTGACATCGACGTTGCCGCAGACGTTGACCTATTCTGTGACGGCCACGAGTTACCATTTGTCGATGCATCGTTTGATGCTGTGGTTACCACTGCCGTGCTTGAGCATGTACTCTACCCCGAACAGGTTGCTTCCGAAATCAATCGCGTGCTGAAGGTCGGTGGTCTTCTCTACTCCGAAATGCCCTTTATGCAGCAGGTGCATGAAGGAGCATACGACTTCACGCGCTACACGCTGTCCGGCCATCGCCGGTTGTTTAATGGTTTCGAGGAGATTGAAGCCGGCATGGTGGCAGGGCCGGGAACCGCTTTGGTCTGGTCAATCGAGGGTTTTGTACAGGCGTTCTTTTCTGGCCGTCGACTCACGAGGATCGCCAAGGCTTCCAGCCGGCTATGTTTCTTTTGGCTCAAGTATTTTGATTATTTATTGGCTAAGCGAGCTGCGGCAATGGATGGCGCTTCTTGTACGTACTTTTTCGGAAAAAAAATCGAGGGACACGTGCCTGACGAGAAGATCATTTCTCGCTATACGGGGGCGAAGCATTTGCGGCACCTTTAGTTGATGCGAGTCTTGCATCTGACGCGAAATGATTGATGATGGCTTGCTCGCCTCGAGCTTTGGCACCGTTCTGAAGCGTTCCAGGCAGATAGGGCGGTGAACCAATGCTTGGCACCTTCGTCCGTTAATAAGTTCACGGTCGGGCTTGCATCTGCAGAACGCTGGAAAGAACTAACAAGTCGGACGAAAATCGCTCCCGGAACTGCAGTTCGATTGCCTTTCGTCGATACTGAAGGTCGGTACTTTTGTTCGCATCGACTCGCTCACACAGCCGCTGCTGCACGGGCGG
This sequence comes from Betaproteobacteria bacterium, assembly GCA_020354125.1. GTDB lineage: Bacteria > Pseudomonadota > Gammaproteobacteria > Burkholderiales > Eutrophovitaceae > SG8-40. Next base: position 3,752,736 of record CP070643.1, read on the forward strand.
GTTACGAGGTGGGCGTCGCTACGCCCCTGATGGAGCACGGCGAGCGAGATCCGGTCATCCCTGGAGAAAAAGATCACTTACACTAAGACCAGGAGAAAGCTCAGAGAAATGCTCAGGGGCGGATTTAGCGACGGAGTCCAGGAACTTCTGCGGCGTAGATACGGCAAGTACTCGAACGGCTTCAGAAGCTTTGCGAGCTATGCTTGCTTTTGAGATCGGACATGGGGCCCGATACAAATGAGGTTTGCAACGGTGAGGACGCACACGCGGGGTGTGATGCACAGAGAATTTGGCGTTTGTGTCATCGTGCGCAGTGACGATTGGCGTGCCGCTGGCTGGCGCTTGACACGTGAAGCCGATGCTGGCCGAAGGTGCTTTTCAATTAACCGGCCGTATGCGATGTTTGTCTGGTGGCAATGAACACGCATCGACTCGAGTCAGCGAAGCGATATTGACTCGACGTCTAAGAAGTGCCTGAACCGAATATGCTTGATATCGTCATCGTCAACTGGAACTCTGGGCGTCAGTTGTCCGAGTGCCTCCAATCAGTATCTGATTTTGACAGCGAGATTGTCGGCAAGATCTTCGTAGTTGACAATGCGTCCTCTGACGGATCTCAAGAGTGTGCGCAAGCAACGCCAGGCGTTTGCCTGATTCAGGCACAGGAAAACCTCGGATTCGCCAAGGCGTGCAACTTGGCGGCTCGGCAAGGACACAGCGCCTACTGCCTGTTCCTCAACCCAGATGCCAGACTCTATGAGGGAAGTATCGGCGCGGTTCTGCAATTCATGGAGAGCCCAGAAGCTGCAGAAATAGGGATTTGTGGCATTCGTCTCGTCGATTCAGAAGGTAGAACGCACCGTCATTGCGCACGATTTCCTTCCTGGAGAACGTACTTCGGAAAAGTATCAGGATTGAGCCGGCTTTTTCCGCAGCGGTTTCCGCCGCATTTCATGATTGAGTTTGATCATGAGACCAGCAGGGAAGTGGATCAAGTGTCGGGCGCATGTTTTTTTGTTCGCCGTAAGGTGTCTGACGATATAGGCTGGTTCGATGAACGTTTTTTTGTTTACATGGAAGAATTGGATTTTTGTTTTCGGGCCAAACGGGCTGGTTGGCGTACCTGGTATACGGTAGATGCCACTGCCTACCACAGAGGAGGAGGCACATCTGAGCAAGTAAAAGCGCAACGGCTGTTTTACTCGCTAAGAAGTCGAGTCTTGTACGGATTCAAACACTTTTCTCCAACCGCTGCTTGGTCGGTGTTTGTCGTGACGATGGGATTCGAGCCGCTAGCGCGCGTGTTTCGGGGAGCGTTTCGTCTCTCGTTTGAGGAAATTCGAGACACCTGTAGGGCATATTTGATGCTGTGGCGCGGGATTCCTGGTATTTTCCGGGCGAAACGATTCAACCGATGATTGACATCACCCTCATCATCCTTTGCTCTTCGAGGGGCAATGCACTCATTGCCACGTGCTTTCGAAATGTAGGCGATTGTTGAATAGCCATTCGGATCGAGATAGTGTGCTCGTTCCGGGGCAGGCGACGGCACTCCTGCGGGGAAGTGGGGCGCTAGCTCTGGCTTTCATTTGCTTGATAACTCAGCAATGCGGGTCCTGCTGCTAACGAAATATGGGCGCTTGGGAGCAAGCAGCCGATTGCGCACCTACCAGTACGTGCCCCATCTTGAAGAACGAGGAATCCAAGTCCTTGCAGCGCCTTTGTTGCGTGACGAATATGTCGACAGGCTTTACAGGGGCTCCGTATCAATAATTCAGGTACTGCGCTATTACTTGAGTCGGTTGTCACTCCTGCGTCGAGCGAACAAATTCGACGTATTGTGGGTGGAAAAGGAGCTGTTCCCTTGGCTGCCGTTTCCCATTGAACGGGCCCTGTATCCCCGCCGTATTCCTATCGTAGTGGACTATGACGACGCTATTTTTCATCGATATGACCACCATAGATCATTCTGGATTCGAGCGTTGCTAGGAAAGAAAATCGATTCTGTCATGCGTCGCGCTAACTTGGTAGTCGCAGGCAATCAATATCTCAAAGATCGAGCACAACGGGCTCGTGCTATGCGTGTGGAGACCCTACCTACAGTGGTAAGTGTCGCCAAGTATGTGCCAGTCGCCGTGCGCCCTAAAGGTCACGTGACAATCGGCTGGATCGGGTCCCCGCTGACTTGTAAGTATCTGCTGCTCATATCCAGGGCAATCAACGAAATCGTCGCGACACGAAATGTCCGAGTAGTCGCGGTAGGTGCGGATGCTGAATACTTGAGGGAATTACCTATTGAAACGAGGCGTTGGTCTGAGCAGACCGAGGTATCCGAAATCCAGGATTTCGATATCGGCATCATGCCGTTACCTGATGAACCGTTTGAGCGCGGGAAGTGTGGCTACAAGCTTATCCAGTATATGGCTTGTGGTAAGCCAGTAGTCGCTTCGCCCGTGGGGGAGAACACTGTTATTGTCCGGGACGGCGTGGACGGATTCTTGCCACGAAGCGTGGCTGCGTGGACAGCTGACCTCATCAAACTTTGTGACGAGCCCCTGCTTCGGGAGCGTTTCGGGGCTGCTGGCCGCGCCAGGGTCGAAGAAGAATACTCCCTTGAAGTAATGACACCCCGATTAGAAAGTCTACTTCGATCGGTGGCGAGCACGTCCGACTAAAACTTTCGGGGTAGCGGCTGGGTATTACTCCGGTTAACCTTCTCCCTGAAATGAGGACAGGCGTTGTTAGAGAAATCCGGCTTCTACGCCAACCGCATCCGGTGTCGAGAAATGCTAGAGCTGTTGAGCTGTGAGGGTTTCGATGTCGCGATCATTGAAGAAAATCGCTGGGATATTCAACCTATAGCCCGACCGAAACTGGCGCCAGCTTTTCGTGAAATGACTGATGATGACTTGCTCGTCTCGGTTTTCAGTGCTGTTCTGAAACCGTCCGGTTCAGGAGCGGGGTGGGCAAGTGCCTGACGCTTTCGTTAACAAAAGCGGGTCGCGGTCGGACTCGCATTCCCGGAATACTGGTAAGAACCATACGAATCGGACGCAAATCGTTCCGGGAACACCAGCGCGATTGCTTTTCGTTGTCACCGAAGACTGGTACTTCTGCTCCCACCGTCTCGCTCACGCAGCGGCTGCTTCTCGGGCAGGCTACCAGGTGGCTGTGGCCACGCGCGTGGTGGAGCATGGCGAGCGAATCAAGAGCACGGGTGTCGGAGTCATCCCCTTCGAGATGACACGCCGGGGGTTCAATCCGGTTGCAGAGGCTTTGACGATTCTACGCCTTGCACGTCTCTACAAAGAGTACCAGCCTGACATTGTCCATCATGTCGCATTGAAACCCGTGGTCTATGGATCGATTGCTGCGCGTGTCGCGCGCATTCCAGTAACGATCAACGCGGTCTCCGGCCTCGGTTACGCTTTTACGTCGTCGACGGGCTCCGCGAGGGTGCTGAGATTCCTGATCAGTAGTGCCATGCCCCGTCTCGTGAATCGAAAAGGCAGCCGAGTCATTACTCAGAACCCGGATGATTACCAGGCACTGGTAAATATCGGCGTGGATCCGAACCGCGTTTCACTGATCCTTGGTGCCGGCGTCGATCCGAATGAATTTCCGTTTCAGGAGGAATCGACCGGACCTGTCACCGTCACGTTGGCGAGCCGGATGATCTGGGCAAAAGGCATACAAGCGTTCGTAGACGCTGCTAAGGACATCAAGAGGCGCAATTCGTCAGTCCGATTCGTGTTGGTTGGCAGGCCGGATCTTGGCAATCCTGCGTCGGTTTCTCAAGGCCAGCTCAGGGCGTGGGCGAGCGAGGGCCTCATTGAGTGGATGGGCCATCGTTCGGATATGGCAGAGATCTTGAGCGCCAGTCACATCGTCTGCCTGCCTTCGACTTACGGGGAAGGCATTCCGAAAGTACTGATCGAAGCCGCGGCGACCGGGCGGCCCATCGTCGCCTCGGATATCCCGGGCTGCCGCGAGGTCGTTAGAAATGGTGAAAGCGGGTACCTTGTGCCACCATCGGATCACGCTTCGCTAGTGAAGGCATTGGAGGAGCTGGTTGCGGACGCGTCGAAGCGACGGATGATGGGCCAGCGAGGGCGTCAGTTGTTTGAAGAGAATTTCAGTCTGGAACGCGTGATCGGAGAAACTCTCGGAATTTACCGGGAGGCGATGAACGAGTGAAGGTGCTCGTGACCGGCGCGACCGGCTTCGTCGGAACGCATGCGCTGGAAAGGATTGCTGCCGAGGGCCACGAAATTCTGGCCTCCTACCATCGTCGCCCCGCCGTGGAAAAAGCCGGAGTTCGTTGGGTCGCGATGAGCGACGCTGGTTCGGCTGGCCAACTGCACGAGCTTCTGACTGGTGTCGATGCCGTACTGCACCTGGCCGGGCTGGCGCATTTGCCGCGTGGTCATCGGGACCGAACGGCGGCCGAGTTTATGCGAGTCAATGTCGATGCGACGCTCCGGATCGCGCAGTCCGCTGCCGACGCCGGTGTCCGACGGTTCGTGTTCATGAGTTCTGTCAAAGCGTGTGGAGAAGTTTCGGTTGACCGGCCAATGCGCGAGACTGATCGGAAAACCCCTGAGGATGCCTATGGCGTTTCCAAGTCGGTAGCGGAGGATCGCCTTGCCCAACTTGCCGCCGGAACCGGCATCGAGCACGTCGTAATACGGCCGCCGCTGGTCTACGGTCCAGGTGTTGGCGCAAATTTCCTCAGTCTGCTTCGCTGGATCGATCGTGGGTTGCCATTACCGCTGGCCAGTATCAGGAACCGCCGCAGTCTCATTTACGTTGGCAATCTCGTTGATGCTATATGTGCTTGCCTGTTTCAACCTCGGGCGGCCGGGCGCACCTACTTTGTCAGCGATGACGAGGATGTGTCTACTCCGGAGTTGATTCGGCAAATTGCTGCCGCGCTCGGAAGGCCCGCGCGGCTACTACCGGGCCTGCCCTGGACGCTGCGCGCGATGGGAACCGCGCTGGGGCGTCGTGAGGCCGTTGAGCGGCTGGTGAGTTCTCTGGCGATCGACATCTCAAGAATACGCGACGAACTCAACTGGCGGCCACCCTGTTCCTTGCAAGCGGGGTTGGCGGCGACAGCGACTTGGTACAGAAGCGCAAATCGATCTGGCGAGTCGGGCAACGTATAATTCTCGTCTATGGCGCGCCTGTGCTCGCCGCCATTTTCAGATGAGCGAAAACGTAACGACGCTGCTAGGTTCTGCGACGATAGCCTTTGCGACTTCCTTCGCGACCATGGTGCTGTTGTTACGAACCGGGCTTGCTGGCCGACTCGCGATCGACGTGCCAAACGATCGCTCATTACACGCGAGTCCGGTGCCGCGCGTCGGCGGCATTGCAGTGGTCGCCGGCATTCTGGTGGCCCTGCTGTTACTGGACCTTACACTCTACGCTGTACCCGTAGCGATCGTCGCCATGCTTGCAGTGGTGTCTTTCGTCGATGATCGCCACAGTTTGCCAATCGCCGGTCGTCTGGTCGTACACGTGATTGCGGCTCTATCGTGGTTGCTTTACGGAACGGACTACGTTCTCAACTGGACCCTGGTCCCTGTCGTTCTGGTGATCGCATGGACCATCAACCTTTATAACTTTATGGATGGCACCGATGGGCTCGCCGGCGGTATGGCCGTGTCCGGATTTGGGATCTTCGCCTTTGCCGCCTGGCAGGCGGGCGATCCGAACCTTGCGCTAATGGCGGTTGCTGCAAGCGCCGCGTCCGCTGCCTTCCTGATTTTCAATTTTCCGCCGGCACGCTGTTTCATGGGGGATGCCGGCTCCGTGCCTCTTGGGTTTCTTGCGGCGGCGATTGGCAGCAAAGGTTGGATCGATGGGGCGTGGCCGGTATGGTTTCCGTTTATGGTTTTCTCTCCCTTTATCGTCGATGCGACGATAACCTTGTTCCGGCGAGTGTTCTCCGGTGCCCGCTTCTGGAAGCCGCACCGTGATCACTACTACCAGAGAGTCGTGCAAATGGGATGGACCCACCGTCGTCTGGCATTGGCCGAATATATGTTGATGCTTTGCGTGGGCGTCTCGGCGTTGGTGACCCTCAATCTTGGCCCGGGGCTGCAAATTTTGAGCGTCATTGTGTGGCTGATGATTTATATTAGGTTGATGGTTCAGATCGATCGGCGCTGGAGGCTTAGGACAGTTGCAGATGGCCCCCGATAATCGTCGCCAGCAAGTCGGCCTCCAAGTGCCGCGTGGATCGCGGAGCGAAGCGGCGCCCGCGATCGGGAGTTGTCTGCGGTAAGCGAATCCAACACATGATCCCAAGAATCGGGAAGCCAAGTACAAGATCCATACTCGCTTTCATTCACGATCTGGTGGCGGCGTTCGTCGCCTGGGGCGTGGCATTCCTGCTTAGATTCAATTTCGAGATGCCCGCGGATTTCCAAAGCACGTTCTATATGACGGTGGGTTGGGTCGTGCTGATTGATGGTGCAACTTTCTTGTCGTTCAGGTTGTATCGTGGACTGTGGCGCTACGCCAGTCTTCATGATCTCAGGAACCTGTTGGCGGCTGTAGGCTTCGTGGCGCTGGCGATCCCGACCGCAATGGTGCTGATCTACCCCGGTATTATTGTTCCGCGATCGGTTTACGTTCTGCACCCGCTATTGCTGGCGGCGATTATGGGGGGGAGTCGCCTCGCTTACCGGGGGTGGAAAGATCGCAATATCGGGAGGATCGGCGCGTTCGATGGAAAACCGGTATTGATTTTGGGCGCGGGCGATGCGGCGATAATGCTGCTCAGGGAGCTTGCCCGCAGTACCGAATGGCGTGTCGTCGGATTGCTGGATGACGATCCCGCAAAGGCAGGCCGCCAGATACTCGGCGCTGTGGTGCTCGGCAGGACCGACGCACTGGAAGAGATGGCGCATCGCTTCGGCGTTAGTAATGCCATCATCGCCATGCCTTCGACCTCCCATCAGGTTCGAAAGCGGTTGGTCGAACTGTGCCAGGCCGCTGATGTCAGGCCATTGACGGTGCCGTCATTCGAGGATCTCATGGGCGGCAAAGTGGCTGTGTCGCAGATTCGCCAAGTCGAACTTGACGATCTGTTGGGCCGCGACCCGGTCAAACTGGATAATGCTGGCTTGCATCGTTTTTTTGATGATCGTACGGTCCTCGTCACCGGTGCCGGCGGATCGATAGGCTCGGAACTGTGCAGGCAAATTGCGAAGTTTGCGCCGAGCCGCCTGGTGTTGTTCGAGCAGTCCGAGTTCAATCTGTACCAGATGGAACAGGAATTCCACGAGGTTTACCCCGGTGTTCCAGTTACCTTCATCATGGGTGATGTGAAGAACCAGGAACGTGTCGATGCGGTGTTCAAGCGCTTTCGACCTGAATTGGTATTTCACGCTGCTGCATACAAGCACGTGCCGTTGATGGAATCTGGCAATGCCTGGGAGACTGTGCGCAACAATGTACTCGGTACGCGAGTAGTGGCATCAGCGGCAGTGCGCTACGGAGCGGACAAGTTTGTCATGGTATCGACCGACAAGGCGGTGAACCCGACTAACGTAATGGGCGCAAGCAAGCGGTTGGCGGAAATCGTTTGCCAACGCATGCAGGGCAGTGGATCAACCCGCTTCGTGGTGGTGCGGTTCGGTAACGTGCTTGGCAGCACTGGCAGTGTGATTCCGAAATTCCGAAAACAAATCGAAGCGGGTGGCCCGATCACCGTTACCCATCCCGACGTGACGCGATATTTCATGTCCATTCCGGAGGCGGCGCAACTGGTTCTGCAGGCGGGACTGATGGGGCAGGGCGGGGAGATATTTGTACTCGACATGGGCGAGCCCGTTCGCATCATCGATCTTGCCCGGGACATGGTTCGGCTGTCGGGATTAACGGAGGAGGACATTGATATTGAGTTTGTCGGTCTGCGTGCCGGCGAGAAGCTCTTTGAGGAGTTGTTGTGCGACGGAGAAACGACCATGGCGACACCACATCCAAAGTTGCGAATCGCCAAGTCAAGGCCGGTTTCTTCAGAATGCGATGGTCAATTGGATGCTTGGTTGGACAGTCCCGATGACAAGTCTGACGAAGCAGTTCGCGAGATCTTGCGTGCCCGGGTGCCCGAGTACAGTGTCGGTTGACCAGCTAACGCCTATCGGCTGTTGGCCTTGCCGGTTGGTGGCGACGGAGAGCCATTGATCTTCCCTCCCGACTGTCACGGCAACGGCTGTTGTCATCGCATCGTCCGCGGTTGAGAATATGTCTGAAGCTTTCCCGACAAACTCTGCGGCGAAATGGTTTCGCCTGGAAACGGTAAAACAATCCGGATGGGCGTTTTGGCTTGCCACCGCGCTCTTGTTCGTATTCTCGTTGCCGCATGCAATGGCGCTGCGCAATGTCCTTTTGCTGGTGCTTCTGCTGCTCGTCGCAAGTCGGCTGTGGGGCTTGCGCAGAATATCGACGCAGGTAGACGTGCGAACAGCCTTGATTGCCTTGTCCATGCTGATGGTATGGATGCTCTATGTCAGCGTTTTTGTCGCGCCGGATCCAGCCGCATCATTGCGATCATTCCTCGGTGAATGGGCGCGGGCTCTAGTGGTGTTGATGGTTGGTGCAGGCGTTGCGCTGGCGGTTCGCGATAAGCAACCGGACAAGCTTTCGATGCTGATTGTGAGCCTGATTTTCTTTGTCGGATTGCTGCACATGATCGGTCACGACCTAGCCGTTTTGGTAAGCTGGATCGAGACTGGTCGTTTCCCCAGGCGTTTCTCCGGAATTACCGATCACCGCGCGAACGTGACGTTCGTACTCGCAATGATGCTGTCAGCAATCGGCGCTGATGTTTGCTCGCGCTACGCGTTCGGCCGTGCTCTTCTTCCAGGCGGCACGTTGTGGGGAGGTGTTGCGGCAGCTCTCGGACTATTCGCGCTGATCACGGCCTCAACGACCAACGGCTGGATTGTGTCGCTGTTCCTTGTGGTGACGATCTTCATTGTTGCCATTTGGCTTGGCGTGCGGACAGCTCGCCGCAAGTCCTCGAAAAGGATCACCATGGCGATGGGCGCATCGGCCGTCATATTCGTCATCCTGGGCGTCCTGGCGGTTGGCAATGACCCGAGATACGAAGGTTTCCAGGAAAGTGTTGCGATCGGTTGGGATACAGAAGGTCATCGCAACTGGCTTAATGACTTCGAGATGCGCGACTGGCCGGTGCGCGCTAACGGAGAGCCTGTCGATCCGTCGACTTACACGCGCGTAGCCTGGGCAAAGGAGGGCGCCAAGCTGTTGAGCGAACACCCGTGGGGAACGGAAATTCATAAATACACCTTTGCGCGTTTGATTTCGGAGAAATACGATGTCAAGTTCGGTTCCCATTCTCATATCGGCTTGATCGACTTTGGGTTGAACGTCGGGATTCCTGGAATTGTGCTCTGGTTGATATTCCTTGCAGCACTGGCTTGGCTAGGTTGGTCGGTGACACGACATTGCGATGACGCGGTTGGAATGTGTCTATTCTTTCTCGTCGTGGCGTTTTCGGCGAGGATGATGATCGACAGCATACTGCGCGATCACATGCTGGAGCAGTTTATGTTCTGTGTCGGCATGTTGATGGTAGCGTGCGCATCATCAAGACAACAAAGGGAAACTCTTGGCGTCAGATGAGTCCACTTGGCTGATTCTTTCTCATGCCTTCAACATGGACGGGCGTGCGGCGAGCCAGACTATTACTGACAAGATCCCGCACTTGCTCGCTCACGGCATAAAGCCCATCGTCCTTAGTGCAGTCACTGGCAGAAAGGATGAAGTAGTTGAGCACTATCAGTTGCTGCCAGTCTCGCCGGTCGGGCTGCGTTTCGACTTGCGATTTGTCTTTCGAAGGAATATATCCAGCAAAGTCGGCTACAAGATCGCGGTCGGGTTGATGACTTTGTTGCTGCTGCCGTTCTACATCCTCGAAAAGCTCTTCATTCGCCTCGAGCCGCAGTGGTCGTGGTTCATTCCGGCTTATTTTGCGGGAGCCAAGATTATTCGCACTCGAAAGCCGGCCGTCATCTATTCGACCGGCGGTGCCAACTCAGCACACCTCGCCGGCTATCTACTTGCGAAGCGTTATTCATTGCCCTGGGTTGCCGAAATCCATGATCCCATGGTCTATGAGAACTGGGAGCGCAGGAAAATGGCGTATCGCTTCGCGGGCTGGCTCGAGAGAAAGATCTGTGAGCATGCCGACGTCGCAATCTGGTTCGTTGAGCCGACCCTCGAGCGCGCCCGTGCCCGGCATCCGGTGCTTCGTGACCGTGGCAAGGTGATGATCCCGGGCGCGGACGCACCGGCGTTCGGCAAGATCGCTTATCAACGAGGTTCAGAGTTGGTCATCGGGCATTTCGGCTCCTTGTCGCCAACCAGGAACCTCGAGACGTTTGCTCAGGCTCTTAGCAAGCTGTTAGCTGAGCGATCTGAGTTGAAAGACATTATCCGCCTCGAGATCTACGGAAGCGGGGCTGATGCACTATCGGAGCGAGCGCTTGCCAAACTCCCGCCCGAGGTGGTGCGACGGCTCGGTCGTTTGGAAACCGATCCGGTGACCGGTGAAAGCGGGCGGGACCGGGTACTGAAAAGAATGCAAACCGTCGACGCCCTTCTGCTATTACACGGCATGCACCGGTTTTGCGAGGAGTACATTCCCTCCAAGCTCTACGAATATCTGTGGACGCAGCGTCCGATTCTGGGTCTTACGTGGCACAACCCCCATCTTGACCGGATCCTCAGGGAGGGCAGTCACTGGGCGGTGCCGTCGAACGACATAGACGGCATTGGCGCTGCGCTGCGGGAGCTTGTCGTAAGGTGGGAGACGGACCAGCTAAAGGATTCGGGCAAGCCCTCTGTGTACACGACCGAATCCGCCGTGAAACAGCTAATCGGCTGGGCAAATGGTGCGATTGCACATCATGCTATTGGGGAGCGCTGAGTGCGGCCGATTGTGTTGAAGACCAAGTATGCGTTTCACCTACTTGCGTCTTTCCTTAAACCACAACTGATCCTGGATATTGGAAGTATGGATGGGGCGGACTCAAAGCGGTTTGCCCGGCTCGTTCCCGAAGCCCGAATCATCGCGTTCGAGGCAAACCCTTATAACTACACGGCGATGTGCGCCGATGCAATGTTAGAGCGTTCTCGCATTCGTGTGGAGAACTTGCTTGTCAGCGATGTGCCAGGGAGAACGCGCTTTTTCGTGCAGAAGCCCTTAGGCAACGCGGCGAATTTCAACAGAGGAACGAGTTCCACGCTTCAGAGATCGGTTGTGGGTGCGCAACCGGAAGAGGTTGTTCTCGATGCGGTCCGGATCGACGAGTATGTAGTGAGCGATTATCCCTCCGCATCCAAAGTCGCGGCGTGGGTGGATGTGGAAGGATATTCGTACGGTGTTCTAAAGAGTATGGGAAACATCGCCGATGCGATCAAGTTGATTCACGTCGAGGTTGAGACAGAGGAAATCTGGCCGGGACAAAAGCTTGAAGATGATGTTCTCAAGCTTGCCTCGAGCATGGGTTTCGTGCAGATCGCACGCGGCTTCGGAGATGTGCAGCGCGACGTAATTCTGGCAAACACGCTCTGGTATGAGCAAAACCGAAAGGCGATCGAGCGAATTGTTGCTGTGGCGCGACTCGTTGGTCCTGCGGCGTCCCGCATTGTTGAATCGCGTGGTTGGCACATGTTATTCAGCCAAGAATCCGCATGATTGTAGCCAGCGGCTATGGACGGCCATACCCATCCTTTAGAAGAGCGTACGAGAGTGTCTGCCCGTTCGACGAAGGTTGCGTGGGAGTCCTGTCTCCTTGGGGGAGCCATCGAGACACTAGAGAATCTACAACAGCCGCTGTTGCCGCTGGATCAGGCCAGGCGGGCATGAAGAATATATGAGCACAAAGATAGTCTTGTTCTGCAAATCATATAGCGAGGATGTGCTGCGGGCGCGGCGGCTGATAGAGAGTGTGACCCGCCATAACACAGACCATTTGCCACTTTTTGTTTCGGTGCCTGAAGCGGATGCAAGTCTGTTCGGGGAAAAGTGCAAGGGGCTCGAATTTTCCTTGTTGACGGATGAGCAAGTCGTAGCGGCCAACGATCATCTTGACGCGGCAGCGTTTGCGGCACTACCGGGTGGTATCTCGCAGCAAATCGTCAAGGCGGAATTCTGGCGCTTGGGGATTGGAGACACCTACGTGTGTCTGGACAGCGACTGCTATTTCCTTAAGGACTTTCGCACAGGAGATTTCATTTCGCCGGGAGGGACGCCTTATACAGTTATGCACGAGGCCAAGGATCTGCTGCATTTTGCAGAGCTTTCCAGGATGCAGCGAATAGTTCAGGATCGCGACCGCGAATGTGGCGAGATCAAGGGACTGTTTTCAAGGCAGGGACGCTGCTGGGATTTTGGTCCCGTGCCGGTAGTGTGGAGCGGTCGTGTATGGAACGACCTGAGCGAGAAATATCTTCGTCCTCGCAACATGACCATCATGGGCGCAATCGAGGCGCACCCCGGGGAGCTTCGCTGGTATGGTGAAGCTTTGCTCGCCTATGGCAGCATTCCGATCGTGCCGATCGAGCCGTTATTTCGTTGTTACCACTATGAAGAACAATACTATTTCTGGAAGCGCATGGGGGAAACCGAGGAGGTCATTGCCAAGAATTACCTTGGCATCTGCAGGCAGTCGAACTGGGACAAAGACCTCGATCTGGTGAAGCGTTTCAGGTTCAGCAAGTTGCGGCGACGGGTCAGGCGTGCAATTAGAGGCTACTAACGTCGGTATGAATGAGGAGTAAAGAATTCGGAGTGAACACTGTTTGTCCGTCAAGGGAATCATGAGGGCACGGCGAAAATGGTGAATGTCGCGCTCGATTGATATTTTGTGGACAAGCGCCCAGCATTATGTGAATTCCAGTATAGATAACAACCTATGAGCGGAAGCAATACGGCAGAGCAGTGGAACCGTCTGTGGAGTAATGCGTCATGTCGCCTCGAGGAGCTCAAGTTCGGTGTGGCGAAAGCAGAGAAGAGCCTGGTATGGTCTTCTATAACGAATGCTCTCGAGGGAGAAAAGATTCCTTCCCTTAGTGTCATTGAAATCGGCGCGGGATCCGGTACCGTTGGCGCGGTATTCGCCAAGCACGGAGCGCAAGTTACGGTGCTGGACTATTCTGAAGAGGCACTCAACGTAAATACGGCGCTGTTCGAGAGTCTGGGCTTAAAGCAAGAATCAATTATCTCGGACGCGCTAAGGCTTCCGTCGTCACTCATGGGGCAATTTGACGTGGCCATGTCTTTCGGTTTGGCAGAACATTTCGAGGGTGACGATCGGGCCAGTATCATCAAAGCGCACTTTGACCTGTGTCGTCCCGGAGGTTTGGTCGTTCTGACAGTACCGAACCGCTACTGCTTTCCTTATCGTATGTGGAAAGCGCGCCGCGAATTTTTCGGTAAATGGCATTTTGGTCTGGAAGTTCCGTTCAGTCGAAGTGAGCTCCTTTCGATATGTCAGTCTCTGGGTGCTACCGAGTGCAACATTACTGGTTCGTCATTTGTCGCATCTCTCCACTTTGTTTTTCCGTTTGCTCGCTGGAAACGTTCAATTGAAAAGCGGGTACTGAAGAACAGACGTTTCGACCCTAATCGAATTGCTCAGGAGACAACCAGTATTCTTGGGGCATACTTAGGATATGCGTTGCTTCTCGTGGCGCGGAAGCCGTCATCTTGATTCGACGAGAATCCGATGATTCGGCGTTCCGCCGAGCTGCTCGCCAGGCATTATCTTGGCATCTGCCGGCAATTAAACTGGGACAAGGACCTCGACCTCATGAAGCGTTTCAGATTTAGCAAACTGCGCCGCCGCATCAAGCGTGCCATCAAGGGCTATTAAGTATCATTGGAACGCGATCAAAGACGAAAAGAGAATTGAGTGCCCGTGATTAACTTGTGATTCTCATCGACGCTCCCGTTGGCGCGTCGGTATAGTGAGCATCGCGCAGCCATTGTCAGCCGCTGGACAATATTTAGTTGTATCGCTTAATCGCTAAATCCCAAGGTTTGTGTCCGGGTCGCGTGCTTATCAGTCGTTAATCGTATAAGTCAAACCTAGATTTTATGGGCCCAGGTTTGCTGGGTTCACAACAAGTTTGAGTAGTCTGATCTTCCGTTATTGAGGGGAAATCGAAAACCCGGCATAAATCCAAAATGAACAGACGTCTATTGTCACGTATTGGGCGCAACATGACGCGCTGGATATCGATCCCGGCGCTTCGTTCGCTTAGGCGTCGCGTTGGGGCCCTCGAGAACGTGGTCGAGAAGCTTCTTGAGGAAGAGCAATATGCGCCTGACTCCACGCGAGCCCTCAATGGTCAGCAAGGTCGTCAGCATATTTTTGCGCAGATAGTGAGAGATTCTGGAATCGAGACGATCGTTGAGACGGGTACCTACTTGGGGGATACGACGGGGTGGATGCACAAAGTGAGTGGGCTACCTGTCTACACGTCGGAAATCAACCGCCACTTTCATCTCCTAGCCAAACGGCGTCTGGCCGGCTACAAAGATATCCATTTGGTGCATGGTGATTCGGTGGACGCTCTCCGCAAGCTCGCAGCTTCGCCTGTTTCAAATCTACAAGCCTTCTTCTATCTTGATGCACATTGGTACGAAAGTCTCCCCTTGTTCGAGGAATTGAGGATTATCGTTAGTCATTGGAACAATTTCGTTGTAATGGTTGACGATTTCGAGGTGCCTGGCGACGACGGTTATGGATTTGACGATTATGGTTTTCGGCGTTCGCTAAGCATGAGTTGCTTTGGAAAGGCATTTCGAGAATTGGGCCTAACCGCGTACTTCCCGGTACTATCATCTACGCAGGAGACTGGTGCGCGGTCGGGATGCGTTGTGCTGGCTAAGTTCGGCAGCGCGGCCGCTGGACAACTAGACAAGCTGGCATTGCTGAGGAGTGCAACTGATTGAGCATCCGTCTAAGCGCACAGAATGGGGCCGATGAGGATTTTGTGGGGAAGAGATATTCCCGTATGCTCGAGGTGTAGGCCATGGCGATTTCTGCCATTGTCATTGTGAAGAACGAAGAAGCGGTCATTGCCCGCTGCCTGGAGTCGGTATCGTGGGCAGATGAGTTGATCGTTCTCGATTCTGGAAGTACTGACGACACAGTTGCCATCTGCCGAAGATATACGCAACACGTATACGAGACAGACTGGCCGGGATTCGGGCCGCAGAAAAACCGCGCGCTCGATCTGGCAACCGGCGATTGGGTTTTTTCGCTCGACGCCGACGAATGGGTCACGCCAGAATTGCGTGAGGAAATCCAAAGCGCAGTAGCGACCGCGGTCGAGCAGGCAGGATTCCGCGTTCCCAGGCTCTCGAGCTTCTGCGGCCGAGATATGCGGCACTCTGGATGGTGGCCCGACTACGTAGTTCGGTTGTTTCGGCGTGGTCTCGCCCGCTTTAGTGACGATATTGTGCATGAGCGGGTGATCGTCGATGGGAAGGTCGGGACACTGAACAAACCGATACGCCACGAGACGTTTCAGGATCTCGAGGATCTGCTGGACAAGATGAATTCCTATTCGACCCTCTCGGCTAGGAAGATGCGCGACGGCGGCAAGCGAGCCAGCCTGACGCGTGCTGTGTGCAAGAGTTTGTGGGCGTTTTTTCGAACCTACGTGCTGCGCCGGGGATTCCTTGATGGACGGGAAGGTTTCATGCTCGCCGTATCGACTGCCGAAGGAACCTACTACCGTTACGCGAAGGCTCTGTTACTGGAAAGACGGCAGTGAGCGTGTTCACAGCAACCGGCCGCAAGAAACCGCTGTGACGGCAAGGTTTGCCTTGCCGCGCGCACCGGCGACAATCCTGGTTATTGTCACGCGGCGTATCGGTGATGTGCTTCTCACCACACCATTAATCCGTTCGTTGAAGCAGGCGTGGCCAAGTGCGAACGTGGACGTGCTGGTGTTTCGCGGGACTGAAGGGGTGCTCGCGGGCAATCCTGACATTGGCAAAGTCATCGCGGTACCACCACGGCAGTCGCTGCGAGAAGCGTGGAAACAGGTCTCGCCGTTGAGTCGTCAGTACGATTTGGCGCTTTCGACTTCACCTAGTGATCGCCCGACCATTTACGCCTGGCTCGCCGGGCGGCGTCGTATCGGTGTGATGGCGGCCGGCGCCAAACATGTCTGGAAGCGCATTCTGATGAATGCGACGGTTCCGTTTGAGAACCGCAGCGTTCACACGGTGATACAGAATCTTTGGCTTGCCGACTTGCTGGGGTTGCCACGCCGCTTCGAGATGACGTTTACCTGGTCGCCCGAGGATGACTCAGCCATCGAAGCGGTGCTACCGGAATACGCGGCCACCAGGTACGCGGTCTTGCACGTATACCCGAAGTTCGCTTACAAGATGTGGGCGCCAGAGCAATGGTGTGCGCTTGCAGACGAGTTGTCGCGCCAGGGATTCCGTATTGTTCTGTCTGGAAGCAAGGAACCGCACGAACTCGATTGCGTTGCGCGTCTGGCGGCAAGCATGTCACATTCGCCCCTAAATGTTGCCGGCAAGCTGGAGTTTCGTCAGTTGGCCTTATTGCTCTCCAAGGCAGCTTTGTACGTCGGCCCGGATACGGTGACAACGCATCTTGCCGCTGCTGTCGGCGCTCCAACGGTTGCGCTGTTTGGGCCGTCCAATCCGGTGAAGTGGGGCCCGTGGCCGTGTGAATGTACTGCGCAGGAATCGCCCTGGTCGATGCGAGGGACGCAGCGCGTCGGCAATGTGGCGCTCGTGCAGGGTTTCGGTGCCTGCGTGCCCTGCCTGGAGGAAGGTTGCGCACGCGACGAGAGCAGCAAGAGCGTGTGTCTTCAGATGCTCGCCGCCGACACGGTAATGCAGTCGATCAGAAAGCTTGTTGCCTTGGCCGAGAGGCCGCCGGCGAGCGCCGCATGACACGACGCGTTCAAGTTGTCGAGCCAACCCTCGAGAATTTCGCCGGGCACTGTTACAGCCTGGTGGCGAGTTTGTGCCGTGCCACCGATGTAGCTATGGATATCTGGGCCGCCAGAGGCGCGGAATCGTTCGATTTCCGAGCAGAGTGTCTCGTGCATCCGTTTTTTCGCCGACGCGTTCGTCTGTTTCAGCAGCTTGGCCTGTATCGCCGTCTGATACGAGAAGATGATCCGATCGTCATTACGACTGCTCGCCGCAGTGATCTTATTCTGCTGAACCTGATAGCGCCTGGCCGGTTGTTGCAAAACCGGGTGTTTCTATACTTTCACTGGTTTCGCGAGTCGCCTAAACGATTTCGCTTCTTGCAGAAGATCGCGGCGCACCAGCCGAACCTGGTCATATTTGGTACGACTGCCAGTGTCGTAGATCTGTTCCAGCGAGCAGGATTCCGGTACGTGGATTTGTTGCCGTACCCTGCGCCCCCTGCTGCGGAACGCGACGGCGATGTCGCGTTCCGTCGCTTGCTGTATGCAGGGGCCGCGCGACGGGATAAGGGCTTTCGGCAAGTGGTCGATCTGGTGGCACTGTTGGCGGACCGAGGTGAACGCATCCCGATAGCGGTGCAGGTGTCGCCCGAACACTTCGGCAAGTACGACATGGGCACGATCGAAGACATCAAACGCCTGCGCGGCATCGGTTACGCGCATCTCGAGTTACTCAACCGAACGCTTGCGCCGGAGGAATATGCGGCACTTTTTTCGGGCAGCATTTGTCTGCAGCCTTACGATCGCGCTGATTTCCGTGATCGGGTGAGTGGTGTCACGCTGGATGCGCTTGCTCGAGGCTGTCCTGTTATTACGACGGCAGGCACCTGGATGGCGGCGCAGATCGAGAGTCCGAAAGCGGGTATCGCTCTGGAATCCGTAACTGCAGAGAGCTTGCTTGATGCCGCAAAAGCAATCCTCGGCAGCTATGCCGGGTTCAGAACTTCGGCTCTGGAAGCTGCCTGGGCAAGGAATCGGGAGACCTGGACACCACTGACTCGATTGCTTGATCTCTGACTTCACGCGGGTGAGTGTCGACGACCTGTGATGTCTATGAAAGTCTGATTGGCTTGCTTGCTTGCTTGCTTGCGCGGCGCGCCTCCTGGACCCAGAATACCGAACAGGGAGGAAACATCTTTGCGCAAGTGGCTATTTTCGACGGTTCTGGTCGGAGTCGTGGTTGTTGTCGCAATTGTTGCGGTTCGACACGGGCTTTTTAGCCCGCGACCGGTACCATCGGTGGCTGTCACCACCATCAAGGGAGAGCAGGTTCGTCTCGGCGGACTGAAGGGTAACGTTGTGCTGGTGAATTTCTGGGCGACGACCTGTGCCGTGTGTCTCCGGGAAATGCCGAAGCTTGCCGAGTTATTCGAAAAGTATCGGTCGCGAGGCTATCGGACCGTGGCAGTAGCGATGCCTTATGATCCGCCGAACCGGGTACACAACTATGTGAAACGGTATCCGTTGCCATTTGATGTGGCCCTTGACGCGGATGGCACGGTATTGCGTGCTTTCGGCGATGTGCCGGGCACGCCGACCAGTTTTCTGGTGGACACGCACGGCAACATCATCCGCAAATATCTCGGTGAGCCAGACTTCGCCGATCTGGAGGCGCGGATTCAGAGCGCGTTGAGCGCCGGCTGATCAGCTCACCCCGGCGTCGCTGGCCTGCTGGTCGGCGTGGTAGGAAGAACGAACCAGCGGACCGCAAGCCGCATGTTTGAACCCCATGTCCATCGCTTCGCGCTCGAACGCCTCGAACCGCTCGGGTTCGACGTAGCGCAGTACCGGTAAATGCCCTTTGGTTGGCTGCAGATACTGCCCTAGCGTGAGCATGTCGACGTCGTGTTCACGCAGATCACGCATGACTTCGAGGATTTCGTCGTCGGTCTCCCCAAGGCCGACCATCAGACCTGATTTGGTCGGAATCGTCGGAAAGCGAGACTTGAAGTCCCGCAACAGCTTGAGCGAATGCGCGTAGTCAGCACCGGGCCGGGCCTGTTTGTACAGGCGCGGTACGGTCTCCAGGTTGTGATTCATCACGTCTGGCGGACTGAGCGATAGTTTGTCCAGAGCGACTTCGAGACGCCCGCGGAAGTCAGGTGTGAGTATCTCGATGCGTGTGGCTGGTGAATGAAGCCGGATTGCTGCGATGCAGTCGGCGAAATGGCGGGCACCCCCGTCGCGAAGGTCATCGCGATCGACACTGGTAATCACGACATACTTCAGCTTCATCGCAGCGATTGTGCGCGCCAGGTTGCCCGGTTCCTCAACGTCAGGTGGTTTGGGACGTCCGTGGGCGACGTCGCAGAACGGGCAACGCCGCGTGCACATGTCACCGAGAATCATGAACGTTGCGGTGCCTTTGCCAAAACACTCACCGATATTGGGGCATGAAGCCTCTTCACAAACGGTATGCAGCGAATGCTCGCGCAGGATCTGTTTGACGTCGTAGAAGGTGCGGCTCGAAGGCGATTTAACCCGAATCCAGCTCGGCTTCTTGAGCGGTTCGATCGGAACGATCTTGACCGGGTTACGCGCTGTCTTGTCCTTGCCGGTCTGGCGAAGATTGTCCGTGCTCATTGGATTTCTATGCCCGTGCTCGTGGGCCACAAATTGGACTGTAATGCGGCGAGTAGTTTGTCGCCGATGGTAGCAATGTCGTCGCTGATACCTAGATCTCGCAACTGGCTCACTCGCAAACCCGGATAACCGCACGGATCGATGTCGGTGAACGGGCCCAGATCCATGTCGACATTCAACGATAGCCCATGATAACTGCAGCCATTGCGGATGCGCAGGCCAAGTGCTGCGATCTTGGCCTCGCCAACGTATACGCCCGGCGCTCTCTCGCGGCCGTGAGCCTCGATGCCGTACGGATGCAGCAGGTCGATGACCGATTGTTCCAGCCGCCGGACCAACTGTCGCACACCGATGCCCAACCGTCTTAAGTCGACCAGGGTATATGCCACGATCTGGCCCGGCCCGTGGTAGGTGATCTGCCCGCCGCGATCGGTCTTGACGACCGGAATCTGGGTATCAGAGCGAGGCAAATGCGCCGCACGTGCAGCCAGGCCAAGCGTGTAAACCGGTGGATGCTGCAGCAACCAAAGCTGGTCCGCGTCGCTCCCCGTTCGCTCGGCGGTGTAACGCTTCATTTCTTTCCAGCTGGTCGCATAATTGACAGCGCCCAGCCTGCGAACCAACACCTGCGGCGAGGTTGTGCCGGTACGCACATGCGCCACTTTACTCAAGGGGCTTTTGGTCGCGTGCTCGGTCACGTCTACACCCATAGCACCATTTCTCATAACACCATTACGACGGCGGGATTGTCATTCAGCTCCTGGTACAGCGCATCGAGCTGTTCACGTGACTTAGCAACAATGGTGCACGTAACACTCAAGTACGTATTCTTCTTGCTGGGGCGCATCTCGACCGTCGCCTCATCGAAGTCGGGCGCGTGCTTACGCACGATATCGACTACGGCGCGGGCAAAACCCGGTTCGCGCCGCCCCATGATCTTGATCGGGAAATCTACTGGATAGGCAATTTCACCCAGTTTGGCGGCAGTTTCCGGTTTTGGTGGCTCCTGATTCATTGGTTGCGGATTACCCCGGTTGAGAATCACCCGTTGGCGGTGCGCCTGAGCTGCGCCTTGTGGTCTTGGAAAAGTCCGTGCATGCGCCGAAATGCTGGGCCCGGACGGCCTTTGCCAACGGCTTTCCCGTCCAATGTCGTCACTGGCAGGACCTCTTTGCTTGACGACGTGATCCAGATTTCTTCGCCGCCTCGCAGCTCGGATTCGCTGACGTTACGCACTTCAAGTGGGACATCGTTTGCCTGGGCCAGTTCCAGCACCACATCATAGGTAATGCCCGGCAGCATCAGGTTCGATTTCGGCGGCGCCAGCACAACGCCTTCACTGACCACGAACGCGTTGCTGGCCGAACCTTCCGTCAGCATGCCGTCGCGCAGCAGCAGGGTCTCCGCGCAGCCGGCGTCGGCGGCGAGTTGGCGCAACAGTACATTTGGCAGTAAGGCGGTGCTTTTCACATCGCATCTCAGCCAACGGTTATCGGGGGCGGTGATTGCGCCAACGCCGTTTTCGATCTGATCGGCTGTAGCTGGCATCAGTGGGTTGCTCATGATGAATACAGTCGGTGTGACTGTCTCAGGGAAGGCGTGGTCGCGTTTGGCAACACCTCGTGTTACTTGCAAATATAACGACTGGTCGTCGCTTTCATTGAGTTCGATCAGGCGCTCGATCAGTTTCTGCCACTGACTATCATGGTGCGGGTTTTTCAGACGGATGCTATCGAGGCTTGCCTGCAATCGCGCAAGGTGTCCGCCGAGACGAAAAGGCCGGCGCGCGTAGACCGGAATCACCTCGTAGACGCCGTCACCGAAGATGAACCCCCGGTCGAGCACCGGAATGACCGCCTTTTCGATCGGCATGAATTCGCCGTTTAGATAAATCATAAAGACCTTTTCAGTATCGCCGTGATCAATATCGGTGCGATCAAAATCAGCATCTGAGTTTCAGTTGAGTAGAAGCATCAGGCTGTGCCAGGCGCGCACCATAACGTTTGCGACGCCCACCGACTCGAGCGCCACCAGGGGATACTCTCCGTAGCGCTCGCCGTCGAAGGTGAGCCTGAGCATGCCGATACTTTGCCCGGCCCTGACCGGAGCTAGCAAAGGCTGCATGCTTTCCAGTTTCGCCTGCAGCTGCTGCCAGCGACCTATCGGCACGGTGACGTAGAAGTCTTGCGAGAAACCCGCAGGTAGGTGATCGGCACTACCTTTCCACACTGGTAGTTCGTGCACCACCTCGCCCTTGCTGTAAAGCCTGCGAGTCTCGAATTGCTCGAAACCGAAATTGAGCAACTTCTGGCTCTCCGAGGTACGGCCATCGTCGGATCCGGCGTCAATCACGACCGACATCAGCCGGCGACCGTCGCGTCGTGCCGTGGCCAGAAGGCAGAAACCAGCACTCTCGGTAAAGCCGGTTTTCATGCCGTCGACATGTGGATCTCTTCCCAGCAGCTTGTTACGGTTGTACTGGGCGATGCCGTTATAGGTGTACTCGCGCAGACTGTACAAGGCAAAACGTTCGGGGAAGCGCGCAATGATGAGGCTCGCCAGTCTGACCAGGTCACGTGTGGTCGAGTAATGCTGCGGTTCCGGCAGACCGGTCGCATTGGCGAATTTTGTATCGGTCAAACGCAAGCGTTGTGCTTCCCGGTTCATCATGTCGACGAACTGTTGCTCGCTGCCGCCGACTGCCTCGGCCAGCACGATCGCAGCATCGTTGCCAGATTGCACAATCAGGCCTTTGAGCAGTTCTTCGACGCTGACTTCGCTGTCTGGTTCGAGGAACATACGTGAACCGGGCGCGCGCCAGGCCTTTTCTGAAACAACCACTTTCTGTTGCAGTGTGAGCCGCTTCTGATAAAGCGCTTCAAACACCAGGTAGGCGGTCATCAACTTGGTAAGCGAGGCCGGCTCGATGCGCTCGTCGGCATTCTTTTCCGCCAGAATGGCGCCGCTTTGCAAGTCAACGAGCAGGAATGCGCGCGAGTACAAACTCGGTGGCGAGCTATATTCGTCGAAGACCTGGGCGTGAGCCGGCAGGCTAGCGGCGAGAAACAGTATCAGGGCGCGCAGCAGCATGTTCTACCGCGCGGATTATACCTGTCATGAACGCGATGCAGCATTGTCAGCCGCGCCACGGTTTGGAACAATGCCTCCCTCGCAGGTCGTCATGGCCACTTTGTTCGTTACTTGTCGCATAGACGGTGAATTGCTTCAGTGACAAATCAATCATGAACAGAATTGCAGTCACTTTGGGTGTTTCTCTTGGTGTATTTATCGGACTCGCGTTCGCCGGTGACGTGACTGTTAGTGAGGCGTGGACGCGCGCCACCGTGCCGGCTCAGAAAGTTGCTGGTGTTTACTTCGACATCGAATCGAGCGCTGATGCGAGACTGGTCGGTGTCCACACCGATTTGACGGAAGCTGCCGAGATCCATCTAATGCGCATGGGGGACGGCGTCATGCAAATGCGATCCGTGTCGGCAGTGGACCTTCCGGCGAGCCAAACTGTGAGCTTCAAACCGGGTGGTTACCATGTCATGTTGTTTGACCTACCTCGGCAGCTGCAAGCGGGCGAGCGGATTTCGCTCGAACTGATAGTCGAAGACGCCAACGGCCAACAATCGGAAGTGGCGGTGACAGTGCAGGTGCGCAACCTGGACGGCAGCAAGGTGCACCAGCATCACTGACTGGCCGCCGCGCTCAGTCGTCGCTCAGGATTTCAAAGCCCTGAATCCAGCCCTCTTCCACCCAGGTGTGTAGCAACTGCGCAGCGCGCTGTGCGGCGCCGGCTTCGTCCATGCCCATCTTTGTCGCAAACCGGGAGCATGCTTCGCTGAAGGCGGTTCCCGCGGCAAGGGTGCGCCAGAGCCAGGCTTCGTCACGATCCAGCGTCCTGAAATAAGTCTTGTAATCCTTGCGCCACACGGCAATCGTTCCATCGGGTTCCTGCAGTGTCGCAGGCGGCAAGGTTTTGTTATCCCGGTGTGCGTGCCAGATGGCGATGACGTTCCACTGCAATGTCACCAATTGCAGCGACGGATGCGCAACGAAGTGCAGTTGTGGCCAATGTTCCGCCGGCACCGAAGCGAGTTCATCGAAGCCCAGTTGCGCGGCGTCGCTTGCGTCGAAGGCGAGCCCCTGTGCCCATTCGAATTCGGCCAGCTCGGCGAGGATCGGCTCGTCGCTGAAACGCGGGTCATAATGCAGAAAGCTGGACATGGAATCACCGAACCAGCGCAGATTCCTCACCATGGACGGTCGCGCTTCGATATAGGCTGTCGCCAGTTCCTCGAATCGCTGCTCATCGACGAAGGCTTTCAGCACGGGATAATCGACCGCCAGCGCCGCGATCAGTCGTAACCGGTAAGCGCGGTAATAGATGAGCAGGCGCTCCTGCCGGTAGGCGTCATCCGGGCCGGAAATATCGCTGGTTACTGCTTGGTCGTCGTGAACGATGTGTCGCTGAAAGCGGGCTTGCAGTTCGGCGAGAGAAGTCATGAGCGTCTCATGCCGAGGCGGCAATACGTGTCGCATTTCTTGCAACTTTACGAGCCTGGTCGAGCTCGCTGACCAGCGTCGCCAAGTCCGGAATATGATCATCGCGTTCAATCATGGTCGCCACCGGCCCGAGTGCTTCAATCGTGTAACTGTAGAGCTTCCAAACTTTGTCGATAACTGGCGCATCGTGGGTATCGATAATGTGGCTGCCGCAGTTGCTGTGTCCGGCAAGATGGATCTGCTGGATACGCTCGGCTGGAAGAGCATCGATGAACTCGTGCGGATCAAACCCGTGGTTGAAACCGCTGACGTAAACGTTGTTGACGTCGAGCAGCAACAGACAATCGGCGCGCTTGGCAACCTCGTTGATGAATTCCCACTCGGTCATTTCCGATTGACTGAAATTGACGTAACTGGAAACGTTCTCAATCAGGATCGGCCGGCGCAGGAACTCCTGTACCTGCACAATACGCGAGGCGACATGATCAACAGCCTCGGGGGTATAAGGCAAAGGCAGCAAGTCGTGGATATTCTGTCTCGCTACACCGGTCCAGCAAAGGTGGTCTGAAACCCAGGCAGGCTGGATCCGATCAGCCAGGGCTTTGAGCGCCTTGAGGTATTCGAGATCGAGCGGATCGGTGCTGCCGATTGACAGCGATACGCCGTGCAGCACCACCGGGTAGTCGGCACGTATTCGCTCCAGATAGTGCAGCGGCTTTCCACCTCGCACCATGTAGTTTTCGGACAACGCCTCGAACCAGTCGACGCACGGGCGGGACGCGAGTATCTCCTCGTAGTGAGTCGTCCGGAGCCCGAGTCCAAAACCGAGATTCTGAAAGTGCATCGGATTAGCGGCGGGCAATCGAAGTTCGATTTGCCCGCCTAACCAACATCATTGATTGCGTGAATCTGGTTACCCGCCGGTCGCCTTCGCGCACTCAGCTTCGGTAAGCTTGACGAAACCTTGACCCTTGCACTCGTTCTGTCCGGCACAGGCACTGTTTGCCGTCTTGCAGTCGCTCATGCCCTTACAGGCGTTGGCACCTTCACAAACGATCTTCGCTTCTGTTTGGGCGCTCTGGCCGCCAGTGGTGGATTCGCATCCGCTGATAAACAGCGCCGCGGCACTCGCAGCGATTGCCATTCCAGCCAGTTTGCTCGATTTGGACATCATTGTTTTCTCCTCCAACTCGTTTTTCGAAAGTCTCCGAAAGCCCGTGCCAGGAGGCGCGTGCCATCAGAAAATCTGTGCGATTGTGCACAGATTTGATACGGGGCGGTGCGGTAGTTGGATGTCTGGCTTTTATGCAGCCGAATTCGTGTCGGCCTCATCAGTGTCGACCTAATGAGTACCGAGAATAGCGCCCTGTCTTAAAAGCTCTTCGAGCATGGCTCGGCCGCCGGCGAGCGCAACGGCCGGGTCAGGGTGCTGCAGTTCCTCTACCACCTGTGCCAGCGCCTCATCACCAGTCAGGCTGCCCGGTTCGATCAATGCCAGCAGGCGGGCGCTGACCGGGTTCAGTACGACGAAGCGGACCTTGTCGTTACTGTCACGAAAAACAAGCAGATAGGTTTGCTCTTGCTGTTCCGGTGTCGGTTGGTAGCGTTTGCCGATGCGGTGTACCGCATAGGGGTAGCTCAGCAGCATGTGCGAGGGCGCCAGAACCGGTCGACCTGTGCCAAGCTCGCCGGCCGGATCGATAGCATCCAGGTCGACTTCCTTGGTGGAAACATCCACTGCCAGTTCCACCCACTCGTAGTGCAGCAGGTAGATCAGGAAATCAGGCTCGCGCCCATCGGAATCACGTTCCTGCATGTATTGCAGGAATTCTTCTGGTAACTGGCGAAAATAAGGACTGCGGCAGCGATGTGTTGCAAAAAATTCCCGCACCAGTTGTTGCCATTTGCGTTTTCCGAGAATGTTACGTGCCACCGGAAAGCACGACGAGATCAGATTGAATACGTTATTGAACAGCAGCTCGTTGTAGACCTTCATGCGGCGAGCCGCTACGCCGGCAGGTCGCGGATGCTGCTTCGGGTCGCGAATATGGCGCGTGAACGCTAGCTGGTAATCCTGGAATTCAGGAGTTGGCTGCTGTGCTGACATGGGTCTTGGCGCTGCCTGGCAAGTAGCGCTGCTGCAGCGACGCGATGCGGGCTACCTCGGGGACCAGCTCTTCGAGTGGTGGGATATTGAAATCGCGCTCGAGCAGCGTCGGGTGCACACCGATCTCTCGATAGGTGAAATCGAGCAAGTCCCAGACGGGATCGATCACTGCAGCGCCGTGCGTATCCACCAGCAAGTCATCACTTTCGTGGTAATGACCAGCCATATGCATGTAAACGACCCGATCCGCAGGAACACCACGGAGAAATTCGCGCGGGTCGTAGCGATGGTTGACGCTGTTGACGTAGACGTTATTGACGTCGAGATGCAACCAGCAGTCGGCTTCCTCAACCACTGCCCTGACGAACGCGAGTTCGCTCATCTCATCGACCGGCGATTTGGTGTAGAAGGATGCGTTTTCTATAGCAATACGCCGGCCCAGGATGTCCTGGGTTTGACGAATACGCTGTGCAACATAGCGCACTGCCTCGGCAGTGAAAGGGATCGGCATCAGGTCGTACAGATGTCCGTCGTCACTGCAGTAAGAAAGATGTTCCGTATACAGGGGAACACGATGTAGCTCGAGGAAGCTTCTCAGCTTGCGCAGAAAAACCTCGTCCAGCGGTGTCGGTCCGCCAAGCGAAAGTGAAAGGCCGTGACAGACCAAGGGGGTGCGTTCGGTCAAGGCTCGAAAGGCCTTGCCTTTGGCACCCCCCATGTCCATCCAGTTTTCCGGCGCTACCTCGTAGAAACTGATTACGTCGGGCTTGCCTCGGGTGAGCGCTGGGATCAGTTCCCTGCGCAAACCGAGACCGGCACCGCGTAGCGCCGAATCGTGCTTCACTGGCAAAGCTCGAAAGCTCTTAGCTGTCGCCTCCGCACTTGCCTTCGCCGCACTTGCCTTCGGTGCCTTTATCGGACTCGGCGCCGCCGCATTTGCCTTCGCCACACTTGGCTTCTTCTTCACCCTTGGCAACGCCGGCGATCTGGTAGCCGCTCTTCAGCGAGTCCATGTGGAAAGGATTGTCGGCCGCACCTGCGATCGGAGCAGCAGCGATCGACGCGACAAAAGCGGAGCCGATTGCCAGGGAAAGAGCCGTTTTCTTGGATGCCATGATACAAATCTCCTTTGTTACGCGAGTTAAGGTCTTGGTTTCGGTGCCAGCACGCGTCAGGAGCGAGAATTATCAGCGCTGTCCCTGATGCTGTCGTCTGGTTCCGACTCCAATATACGTGAAATTAGCGGTGCCGGATGCGCCGTCCGTGGCCCTGTATTGGTGCTCAGGGCAGGCCGGGGCTGGCCAAGGGCCGGGCCTTGAAACGGTCCGGGCGACACCCATATAGGGTCAGGAAGGCCAACAGGCCAGCAGATATAAAGGAGAGAAATCATGGCAAATTTGACCCGTTACAGCCCCTTTGATGAGGCGTTCGATGATCTTTTTAAAGGCTTTTTTGTTCGTCCCGTGGCGTTCGACGAAAAGACTCAACCGAAGGTGAACATCCGTATGGACGTCACCGAGAATGACAAGGCGTATGTCGTTCACGCCGATGTGCCTGGCGTGAAGAAAGAAGACATCCACGTTACCATCGACGGCAACCAGGTCGCCATCAGCGCCGAGGCAAAGTACCAGCGCGAACAGAAAGAAGGCGAAAAAGTGCTCCGTTCCGAGCGCAGCTACGGCAAAGCCTACCGTGCGTTCACCCTGGCTCAGGAAGTTGATGAGGCCGGCGCCGAAGCGAAGTACGTTGACGGCGTGCTGGAGCTGACTCTGCCGAAGAAAGCGGCAACGTCGGCGACAACCCTGTCAATTCAGTAAGCGCATCCGGCGGTAACCTCACGTCGATCAGAAAGGGCGGCCAGCGGAGGCCGTGTAAAAACGCAGGAGGCCATCTCATTTCTGAGGTGGCCTCTTTTCGTTGGGGGCTCAGGCTGCCAGTGCCTGGCACAGCTGCCGCGTTC
>CP070643.1:3781031-3789221 GCA_020354125.1 Betaproteobacteria bacterium
GTTTGTGGAATGGCTGACGAAGTTATCGTCAGCCACCCACAAAAACCTGCTGCGTTACTTCACTTCAACCGTAGCGCCAGCCTCTTCAAGCTGCTTCTTGATGTCTTCGGCTTCCTGCTTCGATACACCTTCCTTGACCGGCTTCGGTGCGCCGTCGACCAGGTCCTTGGCTTCTTTCAGGCCGAGTGCGGTAATTGCGCGCACTGCCTTGATGACACTGACCTTGTTCTCACCGAAAGTCGCAAGCACGACGTCGAACTCGGTTTGCTCCTCAGCCCCGGCAGCAGCACCTCCGCCCGCCGCCGGCGCCGCAACCGCGACAGCGGCAGCAGCAGCTGAAACACCAAACTTCTCTTCCATCTCCTTGATGAGCTCAGAGAGCTCGAGGACGCTCATGCTTCCGATCGCGTCCAGAATGTCAGCTTTGGCAACAGCCATTTTCAAATCTCCTGAATGTCAAATTAGTTGCGTCAGAAAAGCACCATTTAGCTGCGTGGTAACACCACTATGCCGCCTGCTTTTCTTGTTGGTCCCTGACAGCAGCAAGCGTTCGCACGAATTTGCTCGGCACTTCATTGAGCGTCTGAACAAACTTCGCGACCGGCGCTTGCATTGTTCCCAGCAGTTTCGCCAGCAGCTCCTCTCGGCTCGGCATGGTGGCCAACTGGGCGACGTCCTCGCTGGACATCACCTGATTTGGCATTGCGCCTACCTTGACGATGAATTTCTCATTGCTCTTGGCAAACTCGCTGAGTACTTTCGCGGCTGCAACCGGATCCTCCGAAATGCCATATGCAAGGGGACCAACCATCTGGTCACCCAATTGCTCAAACGGAGTGCCGTTTACCGCACGGCGAGCCAGGGTGTTCTTGAGAACGCGAAGGTAGACGCCGCTCTCGCGAGCATTCACCCGCAGCTGCGTCATATCCTCCACCGTAAGACCACGGTACTCGGCAAGCACAACAGTTTGAGCCTGAGCGAGTTTGTCGCTCAGCTCTGCCACGACCGCTTTCTTTTCCTCTAGATTGAGACTCAAGGTCTACCCTCCTAAAGTTCCGACACGGGTCTCACGAAAATCACGAAACCCACCCATACATAGCGGCCTTAGATCCAGGAACTGCCGGTGCCGCGCCATACTGCCGACGCAACCCCACACTCATGAAAACCTGTTCCTTGGTTACGCTATCTGCGTAGGACGTCACCCAAAACGCGACGACATTTAAGCCCTTGCAAAGAGCTCCTACGGTCTTTGACAGCTCTGTCCAACCCATTAACTGCAGCTGGCCAGACCCCAAAGTTCTGTCACCAAAATCAAAATGCGTTTCGAACCCGCTGTGTTGACATCCAACTGATGTTGAAACACCTATGCGGCCACGCTCGCCTGGTCGACCCTCAGGCCGGGTCCCATCGTGCTGGAAACCGATATTTTCCTGAGGTAAACACCTTTAGACGAGGCTGGCTTGGCTTTGTTCAACGCGTCAATCAACGCCTTGAGATTCTCCGCCAGCGCGTCCTCGGTAAAGGACGCGCGCCCAATGGAACAATGAATAATGCCGGCCTTGTCAGTACGGTATTGCACTTGCCCCGCCTTGGCATTCTTGACCGCCTCGGCCACGTTCGGCGTCACAGTGCCGACTTTCGGATTCGGCATCAAACCGCGCGGTCCAAGGATCTGCCCCAACTGGCCAACGACACGCATCGTGTCCGGCGTGGCAATAGCGACTTCAAAGTCAATATTGCCACCCTTGATCTGCTCAGCCAGATCCTCCAGTCCTACAACATCGGCGCCAGCGTCCTTCGCCTCCTGGGCCTTGTCGGCCTGGGCAAAAACCGCAACACGCACACTCTTGCCGGTTCCCTGGGGCAGCACCACCGAGCCACGCACCAGTTGATCCGATTTCTTTGCATCCACGCCGAGATTGACCGACACATCGATTGATTCGTCAAATTTGGCGTTGGCGTTCTGCTTGGCAATCGTCAGTGCCTCGGTCAGTGCATAGACCTTGCTGCGATCCACAGCAGAACGAATATCGTTAACCCGTTTCGAATGCCTGGCCATATCACATACCCTCAACTTCAACGCCCATGCTGCGGGCACTGCCGGCAACAATTCTCATTGCCGCTTCCACGCTTCCCGCATTCAGGTCCGGCATTTTTGTTTTGGCGATTTCCTCGACCTGAGCACGCGTGATCTTGCCAACCTTGTCCATATGCGGACGTGCGCTGCCTTTATCAAGCTTGGCGGCCTTCTTGATCAGCACCGAGGCAGGCGGCGTCTTGATGATGAAGGTGAAGCTTTTGTCGGCGAAGGCGGTAATCACCACCGGCAACGGAAGACCCGGTTCGTAACTCTGGGTCTTGGCATTAAACGCCTTGCAAAACTCCATGATGTTCAAACCACGTTGACCAAGCGCCGGTCCGATAGGCGGACTCGGGTTGGCTTTGCCCGCAGGCACTTGCAGCTTGATATAACCAGCAACTTTCTTTGCCACGTTCCAACTCCTGTTTTAGAGTGGGTCCCAGCGCACGCCCCCATGACGTGCTCCCCTTAGTGGTAGCTGCACCAATAAAGCGCTCGTTGGCCACCTTCAATGGTGACAAACCGGACCCGCTACCCGGCCCGAAACTGATACCTGTCAGGCTTTTTCTACCTGACTGAATTCCAGCTCCACGGGCGTAGACCGGCCGAAAATCGATACCGACACCCGCAGCTTGCTTTTCTCGTAATTCACTTCCTCAACGTTGCCATGGAAATCGGTAAACGGACCTTCCTTGACACGCACCCCCTCGCCGACTTCGAACAGAATCTTCGGCTTGGGCTTCTCCACCCCCTCTTGAATCTGGTTCAGTATGTTTTTTACTTCGCGCTCGCTGATCGGAGTCGGCCGATGCGCCGTGCCGCCAACGAAACCCGTGACTTTCGGTGTGTTCTTCACCAAATGCCAACTGTCGTCCGTCATATCCATTTCCACCAGCACATAGCCAGGGAAAAACTTGCGTTCGCTGATGGCCTTCTGACCGGCCTTCATCTCAACGACCTCTTCGACGGGCACCAGGATCTGACCAAACTTGTCCTCCATGCCGGCACGCTCGATTCGCTCGAGCAGCGCGCGCTTGACGCTTTTCTCAAAGCCGGAGTAGGCGTGCACCACATACCATTTCTTTGACATCACGCCTCCATGCCCATCAGCATCCGGACCAAAGACGCCAGAATCCAATCAACGCCCCAGAGAAAAACCGCCATCACAAATACGAAAGCCAGCACCATCGCTGTGCTCTGCACTGTCTCTTTGCGCGTCGGCCAGACCACTTTCCTGACCTCGATAACTGATTCGCGCACGTAAACGGCAAAGCGCTGACCTTGGGTGCTGGTATACGCAACCAGGGCGGCTGCGATCAGCGAACCAATAAAGGCGCCAACCTTCACCACCATCGGCATCTCTGCCAGCATGTAAAAACCCGAGATGCCGACCGCAATAATCAGCACCGCGAGGAACAATTTGATTTTGTCTAGCATCCCGTGTTTCGCCGTACTTCACTTACAGGCGCTCGCGCCCCACTACACCCGCCTGCAGGATTGCGCGGGCGCGATTTGGCAGGCCAGGAGGGTCTCGAACCCCCAACCTTCGGTTTTGGAGACCGACGCTCTGCCAATTGAGCTACTGGCCTAGGAAATTCTCGCAATTCAGATCGAATGATTTAGGACTCGATCGACGTTCTTACTCAATGACTTTGGCCACGACACCAGCACCAACAGTGCGTCCACCCTCGCGAATGGCAAAGCGCAAGCCCTCTTCCATCGCAATCGGTTGAATCAGACTCACCGTCATCAGCGTGTTGTCACCCGGCATCACCATCTCCGTGCCCTTGGGCAACTCAATCGATCCCGTCACGTCCGTGGTGCGGAAGTAAAACTGCGGCCGGTAACCATTAAAAAACGGCGTGTGACGGCCACCTTCTTCCTTACTCAGCACATACACCTCAGCGTCAAACTTGGTGTGCGGCGTAATGCTGCCCGGCTTGGCCAGCACCTGGCCACGCTCAACGTCTTCGCGCTTGGTACCACGCAGCAAGATACCCACGTTGTCCCCAGCCTGACCCTGATCGAGCAGCTTGCGAAACATCTCCACACCAGTGCAAACGGTCTTCACCGTCTCTTTGAGCCCAACAATCTCGATCTCTTCACCAACCTTGATCACACCACGCTCAACACGGCCGGTGACCACGGTGCCGCGTCCGGAGATGGAGAACACGTCTTCAACGGGCATCAAAAACGGCATGTCCAGCGTGCGCTGCGGCTCCGGAATGTAGCTATCGAGCGCTTCAGCCAACTTCATGATCGACTCTTCGCCGTGCTCGCCCTTGTCGCCTTCGAGCGCCTTTAACGCCGAGCCAACAATGATCGGCGTGTCATCGCCCGGAAATTCGTACTTGGACAGCAGCTCGCGCACTTCCATCTCAACTAAGTCGAGCAGCTCAGCATCGTCAACCATGTCCGCCTTGTTCAGGTACACCACGATATAGGGCACACCGACCTGGCGCGCCAGCAGAATGTGCTCGCGCGTTTGCGGCATCGGACCATCAGCAGCAGAGACCACCAAAATCGCTCCGTCCATCTGCGCTGCACCGGTGATCATGTTCTTTACATAGTCAGCATGGCCCGGACAGTCCACGTGCGCATAGTGACGGTTCTCCGTCTCATACTCCACATGCGCCGTATTAATGGTGATACCACGCGCCTTCTCCTCGGGCGCATTGTCAATCTGGTCATAGCCCTTGGTCTCACCACCGAACTTGTCCGACAAAACCAGCGTGATCGCCGCCGTTAGCGTCGTCTTGCCATGGTCCACGTGGCCGATCGTGCCTACATTTACGTGCGGCTTGGTCCGCTCAAACTTTCCCTTTGCCATTGATGACCTCTCGTTCGCTTTCTTTCGTTACCTTGCCTGATACGATTCAATCAAACCGTTACTTGGCCAATACGTTACTTTGCCGTGTCTTTGTTGATGATGCCCTCGGCGACGCTCTTCGGTGCCTCGGCGTAATGCTTGAATTCCATCGTGTACGTCGCACGCCCCTGGGTCAAGGAGCGTAACGTTGTGGAATATCCGAACATCTCCGCCAGCGGTACCTCGGCGCGGATGGCCTTGCCACCCCCGACGATGTCATCCATACCCTGGATAGTGCCGCGCCGCGACGACAAATCGCCCATCACGTCGCCCATCTTCTCCTCCGGGGTCTCGACCTCGACCGCCATGATCGGCTCGAGCAACACCGGCGTGGCTTTGCGCATGCCGTCCTTGAACGCCATGATGCCGGCCATCTTGAATGAATTCTCCGACGAGTCGACCTCGTGGTACGAACCATCGAACAGGGTAACCTTTACGTCGACCACTGGATAGCCGGCCAGTACGCCGCTGGACATGGCCTCGTTAATGCCCTTGTTCACCGCCGGGATGTATTCACGTGGAACCACGCCACCCTTGATAGCATCGACAAACTCAAAGCCTTTGCCCTGCTCGGCCGGCTCCATCTTGAGCCAGACGTGACCATACTGCCCCTTGCCGCCACTTTGCTTGACGAACTTGGCTTCACTTTCGATCGGCTTCTTGATTGCCTCGCGATAGGCGACCTGCGGCTTGCCGATATTGGCATCGACGCTGAATTCGCGTTTCATGCGGTCGACCAGGATCTCGAGGTGCAGTTCACCCATGCCGGAGATGATGGTCTGGCCTGATTCATCGTCGGTACGGACACGGAAAGACGGGTCCTCCTGCGCCAGGCGACCCAGCGCAATGCCCATCTTTTCCTGATCGGCCTTGGTCTTGGGTTCCACCGCCTGCGAGATGACCGGCTCCGGGAACTCCATTTTCTCGAGGATGACGACCTTGTCCGGATCACATAAAGTGTCGCCGGTGGTCGCTTCCTTGAGGCCAACCGCCGCCGCAATATCGCCGGCGCGGACTTCCTTCAACTCCTCGCGATTGTTGGCGTGCATTTGCAGAATACGGCCAACTCGCTCCTTCTTGCGCTTGAGCGGGTTGTAGATCGTATCGCCCGAATTCACCACGCCTGAATAAACGCGGAAGAAGATCAGCTGCCCGACATAGGGGTCGGTCATGATCTTGAACGCCAGCCCGGAGAACGGCTCGTTATCATCGGCGGCACGCTCAGCCTCTTCACCGTCTTCGAGCGTGCCCTTGACCGGAGGAACGTCACTCGGCGAAGGCAAGAACTCGATAACGCCATCGAGCATCGCCTGCACGCCCTTGTTCTTGAAAGCCGAGCCACACATCATCGGCACGATTTCCACAGCGATGGTGCGCGCGCGAATGCCCTTGCGAATATCCTCTTCAGACAGGTCACCTTCCTCGAGGTATTTGTTCATCAGTTCCTCGTCGGCCTCGGCCGCGGACTCAACCATTTTCTCGCGCCATTCCTGTGCTGTATCTTTCAGCTCGGCCGGAATGTCAGTCTGCTCGAAGCGCATACCCTGCGTTTCGTCGTCCCACAGGATCGCCTTCATCTTGATCAGATCAACCACGCCGGTGAAGTTCTCCTCGGCGCCGATCGGGATCTGGATTGGGACCGGATTGGCCTTGAGGCGGGCGCGCATCTGGTCGTGAACCTTGAAGAAGTCCGCACCCTGACGATCCATCTTGTTGACGAACGCCAGCCGCGGCACCTTGTACTTGTTAGCCTGGCGCCAAACGGTTTCCGATTGCGGCTGCACGCCGCCCACCGCGCAGTAGACCATACACGCACCGTCCAGCACGCGCATGGAACGCTCCACCTCGATGGTGAAATCAACGTGCCCCGGGGTATCGATAATGTTGATTCGATGCTCGGGGTAATGGCCGTCCATGCCACTCCAGAAACAGGTCGTGGCAGCCGACGTAATGGTAATGCCGCGCTCGCGCTCCTGTGCCATCCAGTCCATCACCGCAGCGCCGTCGTGCACCTCGCCAATCTTGTGCGAAACGCCGGTGTAGAAAAGGATACGCTCCGTCGTCGTCGTCTTGCCCGCATCAATATGCGCACTGATGCCGATGTTCCGGTAGCGTTCGATTGGAGTCGTTCGAGCCATGTATTAATCTGCTTTGAAGTTTCGTTGCCGGATGACTTAGAACCGGTAGTGAGAAAATGCCTTGTTGGCCTCAGCCATCCGATGCGTTTCTTCGCGTTTCTTGACCGCGCCACCACGACCTTCCGAAGCTTCCTGGAGTTCGTTGCCAAGCCGCGCCGCCATTGATTTTTCGCCTCGCTTGCGCGCCGCTTCGCGCAACCAGCGCATTGCCAGCGCATTACGCCGCGCCGGTCGAACCTCGACCGGTACCTGATAATTGGCGCCGCCAACCCGCCGCGACTTCACCTCCACCATTGGACGCACGTTTTGCAGCGCATTGGTAAAGACCTCGACCGGATCGCCGCCGCCTTTCTTGGCAATGTGGTCGAAAGCGCCATAGACAATACGCTCGGCAACCGATTTCTTGCCGCGTGTCATGATCACGTTCATGAACTTGGCGACTTCCTCATTATGAAACTTCGGGTCCGGCAGCGTCTCGCGCTTCGGAACTTCCCTACGTCTTGGCATATGTCCTCGTCGGTCTTTCGATTAGTCGGGCTATCCAGCCGCCTTGCCGCGCTTGGCGCCGTACTTGGAGCGCGCCTTCTTGCGGTCGTTCACGCCTTGGGTGTCCAGACTGCCGCGAACGATGTGATAGCGCACGCCCGGAAGGTCCTTGACGCGGCCACCGCGGATCAGCACAACCGAGTGTTCCTGCAGGTTGTGACCTTCGCCGCCGATGTAGCTGATCACTTCGAAACCGTTGGTCAGCCGTACTTTGGCAACTTTCCGCAGCGCCGAGTTCGGCTTCTTCGGCGTGGTGGTATATACACGTGTGCAAACGCCGCGTTTGGCCGGTGATCCGGCAAGCGCCGGAACCTTGCTTTTGACTTCCGGCACATAGCGCCCCTTGCGCACTAACTGATTGATCGTGGGCATTTTTTCGGGTCCCTAAAAAATCGGGGACGGCGTTTCCGCCGTCCCTGATCATTGTGTTTCTGCAAGTGGTGCCAGCCACCGCGGGATTACTGCCGCGGTGGGGGGCAAAAAAGACGCAGAATTCTATGGTTAGCCCATATTTCTGTCAAGCCACCTGTTCATCACCGGAGGCCTCGGCCGAGGCC
>CP070643.1:3789321-3798045 GCA_020354125.1 Betaproteobacteria bacterium
AATACGAGGAACAGGACCGCATAGAATAGGTACCAGCCCAGCTGCTTTCCGGACACAGGGCTCAGGTTGTTTTTGGTGAGCAAGAGTGTGCTCGGAATAAAGGTTGCAGCAAAGTAAACGTAGCAGGCGCAGCTATACAAACCGAAAATCAAAGCTGTCTTATTCCCCAACAGCGCAAGCCAAATAAATGCTATTCCCGAAACCAGGTAGGTCATATCAGCGAACGCGATCGCTTTCTGCTCCAGCAGAAACCACTTGAACTCTGGTTTGAATGCGTCGGCTTCCGTCAATCCGAGCTTGTGATGCAGCTTCGGCGCCACAAGCTGCAGTAATTGCGTACCAGGACCGGCAATCCACATAAGAATAAAGACAACGACGAACCAGGTACTTATTTCCAAATCAACTACCTCCTCAAACCTGAATCCTTACGCCCTTCGCCTCACCCATCGCCAGGCCCTTGTCACTGGTCACTTTGTCACTGTTCACAAGTCACTCGTCACAAGTCACTTGTCACCGTGCACACGTTATTGACAACTGCCACCGCCGTTTAAAGACATGGCCAAGCAGAGATGTTACCCGGTATAGTGGCGAGCATAATTACAAACTCGGCAACACAACGAGGTCCGAAGTAGGCCGCATAACGGGGGACGAAACATGAAAAAGCAATTCATAGCGTTACTCGGTGGTGCCGCAATGATTGCCAGCCTGCCACTGGAGTCGCAACCGGCGCCGGATGAGAAGAAATTGACCATGGCGACCGCGTGGGGTGGCGGCCCGCTTTTGGAGATCGTGGCCAAGGGCTGGGCTGAGCGGGTCGAATTCAATTCAAATGGCGCTCTCAAGATCGAGGTTTTTCCGGGCGGTACACTCGGCAAGGCGCTTAAGGTCAGCAATGCCGTGCGCAAGGGCGTGGCAGATGTCGGCCATAACTGGGCAGGCTATGATTGGGGCATTGATCGCACGGCTGTGTTGTTCGGCGGATACGCTGGCAGCCCGCCACTTGATGTATTCATGCTCTGGTACACCAAGGGCGGCGGCAGCGAACTGCTGATGCAGTGGCGAATGGAAAAGTTCGGCGTGGCAAGCTTTATCTGCGGCTCGGTGACCCGTGAGATATTCATGCACAGTCACAAAAAGGTGCAGACCCTGGACGACTTCAAGGGCATGAAGATCCGGACTTCCGGCGCCTGGGCCGAGATCGCCCAGTCACTCGGCGCCTCGACCGTCATCCTGGCCGGCTCGGAGGTCTATCCGGCCCTCGAGCGCAAGGTCGTTGACGCGATCGAGTGGGGTACACCGTGGATGAACAAGTCCGGTGGTTTTTACAAGGCCGCAAAATACATCATCGTGCCCGGCATACACCAGCCGGCTGCGTTCCAGGAATGCGTCGTCAACAAGAAAGTCTGGAACAAACTCTCGCCTCGCGAACAGAGAATCATGATCGATGCTGGTACGGCGACCGCACTCGATGCCATGCTGACCCTCAATCACAACGACGCGCCCGTGTTCGAGGAATTTATCAAGAGCAATACCGTTGTCGATCTGGACCCGGAGTTCGTCGAAGCGGCGAAAAAGGCGACCGATGAATGGACCGCCAAGCAGGCAGCGAAGAACGAATGGTTTGCCAGAGTCTGGAAGCATCAGCAGGCATACGCCAAGCAGTTTGCCAACGCCTCCCGGTATCGCTAGGGCTGATGTGCTGGCGTTGTGAATTAGCGTTGCGCTGCCGCCCATCGGAAGCGCTAACGCAATCACGTTTGCTGACTGATTGATCCAATGAAAATTCTGATCAGGGCGGTCGAATGGCTCACTACCATTGTGGGCAACGTCGGCGCCTGGGTCATAGTGCCGCTCGTTCTGTCCATGGTCTACGAAGTGGTGGCGCGACACATTTTCGGTGCGCCAACTTTCTGGGCCTATGAACTGGGATACATGCTGGCCGGTTCGAGCTACATGTTCGGTATTGCGTATTGCCTGAAACAGGGCGCTCATATCCGGGTCGATTTCATTTACGGTCAGCTTTCGCAAAAAAAGCGAGCAGTCATCGATCTTGTTGGATACCTGGTACTGCTGCTGCCCGGCTTGCTATGGCTCGACATCGGGCTCTATGACTACGCTGTCGAAGCATATGAGTATGGCGAGGTTTCCGGTGAATCGGCCTGGAATCCCGTGGTGTGGCCGTTCCGTTCAGTCTGGGTGATTGGATTCTTCGTCTTTACTCTGCAAGTCGTCGCCGAAGTGCTGAAGTGCGTGTTGATCCTGATGGGCAAGTCACCGAACGGCGCCGGGACCAAGACCGATGGTATGAAGACATGAGCATCGAGATCGGACTGTTGATGTTTCCGGCTTTGATGATCGCCATTTTTATGGGCTTTCCGGTGGCGTTTTCGCTTATGGGCGTCGCCGTCATATTCGGCTATCTACGCTTCGGCGATGCACTGGTGCATCAACTCGTGGCCAAAGTCGATGACGTCGCTTCCTATTACGTGCTTGCCGCCGTGCCGTTGTTTATCTTCATGGGCTCGATGCTGGAGCGATCCGGTATTGCGGAGAGATTGTTCGAGGCCATTCATTTGTGGACTCGACGCCTGCCGGGTGGCCTCGCCGTTGGCACGGTCGTGCTCTGCGTCGTGTTCGCTGCCGCCAGCGGTGTCGTCGGCGCGACCGAGTCCGTGGTCGGACTTCTGGCCATACCGGTGATGCTGAAATATGCCTACGACAAGGGCCTGATCTCCGGCACGATCTGCGCCGGTGGCTCCC
This sequence comes from Betaproteobacteria bacterium, assembly GCA_020354125.1. GTDB lineage: Bacteria > Pseudomonadota > Gammaproteobacteria > Burkholderiales > Eutrophovitaceae > SG8-40. The sequence continues at coordinate 3,792,082 of CP070643.1, forward strand.
TCGGTACCATCATCCCGCCGTCGGTAGTCGTCATCATCCTGGCGCCGGTGGCAGACGTTTCGGTCGGTGACTTGTTCGTCGGCATGCTGTTTCCGGGCCTGTTGCTGGCGGGGCTGTTCATTATTTACATACTTATCCGTTGCGCCATTCGGCCACAGGACGGCCCGCGAATTCCGCACGACGATAGCGAACCGCCGTTGAGAAGGAAGCTGTGGCTCACGGCGACGGCGCTGGTACCGCCACTGATTCTGATATTCGCAGTTCTCGGCACGATCATGCTCGGCTGGGCGACTCCGACCGAGGCGGCAGCCGTCGGCGCCTTCGGCACGGTGCTGATGACAATGTCGTACGGCAGATTTTCGATCAGGGTGCTGCACCAGGCGATGGTCAAGACCTTGCAGGTGACCGCCATGATCCTGTTCATCTTGCTCGGCGGAACCATGTTTTCTGGCACGTTTGTCGCGCTTGGTGGTATCAGCGCGGTGCAAGACATGCTGGGCGGCACCGACCTTTCTCCATGGACGATCATGTTGAGCATGCTTGCGCTAGCCTTCGTCGCCGGATTCGTTCTCGACTTGATATCGATCGTATTGATCATCATTCCGATCGCTGTCGAGCTGTTACGGCCCATGGGCATCGATGTTGTCTGGTTCTGCATTATGTTTTTGATTGTTATTCAGACCAGTTATCTCACCCCGCCGATGGCGCCGGCAATCTTTTACCTTCGCGGCATCAGTCCGCCGGAAATCAAGCTCGCCCACATGTACAAGGGTGTGGTGCCATTTATCGCACTGGAGATCGTGGTTCTCGCGCTGGTCGCGATGTTTCCCGCCCTTGCGCTCTGGCTTCCAGAGGTCGTGTTTGGTTTGTAGGACGGGGCAGCCGCTTCGCCTATTTCTTCTTCACGGCAATTTTTTCTTCACGGCAATTTTTTCTTCACGGCGATGCCGAGCACTTCGAAACGTGCGTCGCGCAAGAGCATGGCTGAACCGAGAAAGGCGCGCGCAGGGAATGCGCCCTGGAAGTAAGTCCGGTAGACCTTGTTGAAGGTGCCGTAAAGGTCGAGGTCTGTGCAGTGAACCTCGATCATGACGATGTCGTCCATCGTCATGTCAAACTTCTCCACGACCTTCTTGATCGCATCCATCACCAGCCTGGCTTCCACTTCTGCATCGGACGGAGGCTTGCCGGTCTGGGGGTCGAGACCGAGGTGCCCGGCAATGTACAGTGTATCGCCGACCAGGACGCCGCTGCTAAAGGGTAGATTGCGATGCGGTGACGCAACGTAATATTCCCGCTCTTGAGCGAGCAAAGATGTGCTGATCAAGACCAGCAGAGCGAGCAGGGCGAAGCGTGAAGGCATTCCGGATCTCCTCAGGACAGAGCAAGGGCTAGCAATACTACAGTATCGTCAATTTACTCTACTCAGGCGATGCGCGAGTCCGGCTGATATTGCAGGTGCGACGTCATTTAGCGCTGTCATAAGACAGATCGGACACGTCGTGCATGATGCCTGCGCGCATCACCCATTCGATTTGGCGAAAATTCTTAACGTCTGCTGATGGATCGCCGCCGAGCACCAGCAAATCGGCGATCTTGTCCGGCTCTAATGTTCCAAAATCATCGAGCCGGCCCATGGCACGCGCGCTATTTTGAGTGGACATGATGATGACGTCGGCCGCCGGCACGCCGGCGTCCTGCATAGCCTCCATCTCGCTATAGATGGAAGGACCGTGCAAGGTGAGGGGGTTGCCTGCATCCGTGCCAGTCGCGATTGTCGCACCGGCGTCATACATCCGCTTGAGATTGCGCTTGGTCTGGTCGAGCCGGGCTGGAATGCTGCTCAGCGCACCGCGCGCGTAGTCTTCATTAGCTTGCGCTTCGGACAAATAAGGTGCGACCGCGGCAACGTCGGCAATCTTTTCACGCGTGCCTGGATCAACGCAACCATTGGGATCGTCTGCTTGATTAGGCGTGCCTAACGCTACGCTTGTTACCGCACGTATCCAATTCGGCATGACAACAATCGTCGGCGTATAGATAACGTCATTGTCGACCACGAGTTGAATAAACTCATCGTCGACATCCTCAGAAAAGATGCTGTGCACCAACATGGTCGCGCCGGCGCGTATGGCAACCTTCGCTTCTCGCAAGCTCGTGGCGTGAACGATAAGCGGCAGGCCTTGGGTGCGCGCTTCATCGCCGACTGCCATGATCGCGGCGTCAAGGGTCGCGCGGCGCGCTTCGCCCGGCGCAAGAAACCAAACCTTGACGGCAGTCGATCCCCAATTCTTGAGCTTGCGCACGCTTTCGCGGCCTTGCTCGGCGTTGCTCATCGGCAGGAACGTGTCGTATTCGTCCGCATGCAAGATATCGAGACCCGCATGGGTAACCAATGGTCCCGCGGCGCGGACATGCGCAGCGTGTGGATCGTCTTCGGCTTGCTCGCCAAGCGCCAACGTCCATTGGTGTCCGCCGACATCATAAACAGCGGTGATGCCGGAACAAAGATAGGAGCGATGAAAACGCGACGGATTGGCTTTTAAGTCGGCCGTTACGGCTTCGTATGGAAAAATCTGCGTCGCATCCACGCCGTCAGGCCGGCCGTCGAGCCAACCCGTTTGCGAGAAATGAACATGCGTGTCGACTAATCCCGGTGTGATCCATTTACCGGAAAGCTCATACCATGTGGCGTTTTCCGGAGCGGGACACTCGTCCGCTGTTCCGATGCACGTGATGCGCGTGCCTTCGACAACAATTGTTGCGCCCGCGAGAGCGGGTAGTCCTGTTCCATCAATTACTGTTGCGCCCCTCAGCACCGTGACACTCGCCTGGTCGTCTACGCGTTCCTGTGCGCCCACATGTCGTGCCGTGTACGTGCAGGCGCAAGTCGCCGCAAGGACCACGAAAAGCGAACTTCGCCATTCTCGAAACCCAGGCACAACGATGCCCTTTAAGGCCAACTCAAGAGTCTGACTTGTTTGTCTCATTACCGGAAAAAGACAATAAACCCAGACCAGCCACTAGAAGACCTATCACTAACCATTGCCAAAAGGCGAGGCTAAACCAAATCGGTATTCCTGCCTCTTTCCAATTGGCATCCATCCATCCGACACCGCGCTGGGCGAGGTAAAGAAAGAACAGGATAGACCCCATGGCCACCATGGGACTCGCTAACAGGACAAAAGAGAAGACATAGATTCTTTGGCGAAGCATTAGCAGGAACAGCAAGCCGAGTACCCCGAAATACACACCAAACAATGTTATTAGCGCGAGAATTTCGTGGGCATTGTGGATCCAGGCCGATAAATCGCGAATAAGAAGTCTCTCCACGCCTATCAGAAATCCGCAGACCATCCCTATTCGCAAGGCACCGATCGCGAATTTTGCTGCTGCAGGAAGTGATGGACACAAGCCTTTCTTTAGAGCCGATACGTATGGCCACAGCAAAATCATCGACAGACTCAAGGCACTGGCAAACCAGGCGCTACCGATTGGATTGTGTTTTTGCGAAGCCAACGCGGAGGCAACCCTATAGCGCCAGTCGAACCCACCGGGAAAGTCTCGTGCCGCCATAAACGATCCGAAAACCAAGACCAGAATCGATGCCAAGTAACACCAAAGGGCGCGCTTTTGGTGGATATTCCTCCAGAGATCACGGTGAAGAGAGTTCATGGCGAAGGTTTATGAAATTTATAACCTGATTGTTGTAAATGACTGTAGCCAGAAAAGAGCAATTGCCACTGCTGATCAAAGCAAATCAAAATCAGCGAACGATCGTTTTAGTTCGGCAACCGACCATTGATGGTGGGTCGCCTGCCGGCCAAAACACGCCAGTCGAGCTTGCTTCCCGGCAAAATCTATCGGCATTGATCTAGATCAATGCCGAGAATCCTGCTGGGGGAGCAATCTATTGCTTTAGGGAGCCGCCCGGATTCCTGATAGAAAAGGAGGGTGATCATCATGAAGGTCCAAGAGGAGAATAATGTTAAAGGCTTGTTTGGTCTGGTACTGTTCCTGGGATTCGCTCTACTAGCTCTGGTCGGCCCGGCAAAGGCGGAGGAATGCGCCAGGGTTCACGAGGTTCAGATAACCTTCGAGGATGCTACCGGCTTTAAGCCCGCGGCGGTGGGGATTGAGGTAGGCGACTGCATCCGATGGATCAATGTCGCTTTCGACGCGCACAGCGTGGTTGCCGTGGACCGGTCCTTCCGCGTTGGAATGCTGCAGAACGGGGCCGATGCCATCATCGCGTTCATGAAGCCAGGAGTCTATCCGTACTTCTGCGGACCGCATCCTCCCATGAAGGGCCAGGTCATCGTCAAGGATTGAAACATCCTTGTGTTTTCAGAGACCGCGGCTCCGGCTCCGCGGATAGCTGCAATGTGCTGTCGAAGCACACTAAAGACAACCAACAAACCAGTCATGGATCAATTCTTTGCCGGGCTTCGCAGCCCAATCCTGGTTTTTTCCATCGCTCTTCTCCTGGTGGCGCCCGGCTTTGCGCAGACGCAGGGTGAGCAGAGCGAGTCCGCCGCGAAGTTTCCATCGACCCCGGGCGCAAGGCCGTTTTCGCTCGTCGATCACACGGGACAACCCACTACGGACAAGAACTTCCGCGGTGAGTACATGCTAGTGCTTTTTGGCTACACGCATTGTCCAGACTTCTGTCCAACGGGGTTGGCCATGATGATCGAGGCGATTCGCCAACTCGGCAATGACGGCGCGCAGGTACGACCGATATTCATCAGCGTCGATGGGCGGCGCGACACTGTGGACGTCCTAGCGCGCTTTGTCGGCGCGTTCCACCCTCGCTTGGTGGGCCTGACCGGCACACCGGAACAAATCCATCAAGCCGCCACGTCGTACGGTGTCATTTACATGATCGCTGAAGTTCGCGGGGAATATTCGGTCTTCCACACGGGATACACCTATCTCGTGGGGCCCGACGGAAATATTCTGAAGACATTTCCGAACGGTATTAATGCCGAGGACATGACTGAAGCGATCAGGGGTTATCTGGGTCCGGAGGAAGAAACGGACAAAACCACATGAAGACGGCGCTCGGACGAATCGTCCGGTGCGCATTTCTGACCTGGGCCCTTTCGGCCGGTACGTCCACCGTGCTCGCCCAAAAAGGCGTTCACGTTGAGCACGCCTGGGCACGGGCGACGCCGCCGGGCGCTACGATGGGCGCCGTCTATTTCGTTATCACCGCCCACGGCGGGCACAGCGACCGACTGATCGGCGTATCTTCACCGGTTGCGGCGAAGGCCGAGTTCCATACCAACGTCATGGAAGGCGGAATGATGAAGATGCGTCAGATCGAGTCGGTTGAGGTGAGCGGTGATGCGCCGGTCGGCTTCGAACCGGGCCGCAATCATGTCATGCTGACGGGCCTCAAAGGACCGCTCACCGAAGGCGATCAATTCCAAATGACCCTCACGTTGGAGAAACTCGGTGCGATAGAAACTCAGGTCACCGTCCGCGCTATTGGCACCACGACGATGGAGCATCAAATGGACCACTCCAAGCATCAGATGGAGTAGTCATCGGGTGGCACGAGAATGAAACACAGCGATCACAAGGAGCGAAGCACGGAGTTCGGCCAGCCGATGAGACTTCTTTAGCATGCTCCAGCGCCGCCAAAAAAGGCCGCTCGCCCCGTGTAACGCAAAGTCTCTCACCTGAGTTTGCATAAGCGTGCACGGTTAATCCACGCAAGGCCCCGCAACGTCGGAGACCGAAGGGGTCTAGCATCGAAGATAAAGGAAGCCAGAGCCCTTTATGCGATACCTTCCCTCGCCCTGGCACATGCTGGTTGTCCTTGCTATCCGCGGGCAACCCAGCCGCCATACACCGGAAACTGGCTGCAGATGAACTCAATGTAGGCGGGTCGCCCGGAATCATTGGCGGCGAGTGCCCGCCTAAGTGCCGGAATCACATCTTCGGGTCGGATACCGC
>CP070643.1:3798145-3814190 GCA_020354125.1 Betaproteobacteria bacterium
AATGTCAGCCACATACATTGGCCCACCGCCATAAACGATGGTCTTGAGCCCGGTCAGATCCGGTGCGTGCTCGCGCGCATGCGAAACCAGCCGATGTACCATCGTTGGCGCCAGGAACATCGTCACGCCCGGCCATCGCGAACACAGCGAAAACACTTCGGCCGGATTGAAATGCCCGCTTTCGGGTATCACCTGATTGGCCGCCTTGAACGCGTGCGGCATATCGTAGATACCCGATCCATGCGACATCGGTGCCGCATGTACGATGCAATCCGCCGCGTCGATCTGGTCAACGTCGGTGAAGTAGGTTTGTGTCGCACACATTAGGTTGCGATGGCTGATCATTACCCCCTTGGGTTGTCCGGTCGTGCCACTGGTATAAAACAGCCAGGCGACATCCTCGGGCGCACTGGGATACATGCCAATCGTTGCCTCGGCCGATTGCAGCGCGCGATACTCCGCCGATCCGACCTCAATAACCCGCTCCAGGTCGGCAAGCTCGTCGGTCAGCGGTGCAACTGTCTCAGTCAGCTCCGGTGTGACAAAGCACAGCCGCGCGCCCGAGTCTGACAGCATGTAAGCGATTTCACGGGCATGCAGTTTGGCATTCATCGGCACCGCAACCAGCCCCGCAAACCAGGCGGCGTAGCGCACCTCCAGGTACTGAGGGCAATTAGCCATTGCCAGCGCAACGCGGTCGCCGGGAACCAAGCCAAGTTGTTCGCGAAACGCCGTCGCCATGGCGGCAACCCTGCGCATAAGCTGTGCATAGTCTGCCCACACCTGCTCACCCTGCGATACCGCAGGGTTGTTTGGAAAGACGCTCGCAGCGCGAGCGATTAACTGAGTGATATTCATCGACAAAAACTCTGACCGGCGTCTTATCTTATAACGACCGTATCTTATAAGACCGGAGCGCAGCGCAGCCAATTGGCCGCATGGCGCTTACGAACCGGGCGGCTCGTCGCGGTGCCAGATCAGCTCATTATCTCGCCACACTTCACGCACGCGATGAAATGGCACGTTGTGCACACTCCCATCAGCCTCTATTGCCTCAAACGCGAAGTGCTCGCCCTCGCGGAATTGGATTCGCTCAAATGGCACCTTGACGATATTGTCCGCAACACGATCGTAATAACCGATAACAAACTTTCCGCGCCCAAACTGTTCGTCCCAGCGTATACGGTTCAGGAGATCCTGAATTGGCATCATTGCCGCTGCACCGTCACAGTTACCAGTTCGTCAGTGTCCCTCACTTCAAACTGCACCGGCAGGAATTGCTCGATGAGCCACATTGCAGTCTGTGCATGGCTTGAAAGGCGGTGCGTGGTGAAAACTGAAGGCCCACGTGCCAAAGCAAAATAGACCAGCAATTGATCGGAAGCGTGCAGGTCCAGCGTGACCCCGGCGGCCAAATCGGTAGCCAGACCGCGGCCGACCGCATCGCCAAGTGTTTCGGCACGAATGCCGCGCTCGGCAACCCGCCCCGCACCCAACACCGTGTGCTCTGTGCGGGCCCAGGCCACGACTGCCCCGCCAGGTCCGACAGCGGCTTCGCGATCAAACGACAACATCTCTACCTCTACTGCTTGTTCTACGACGGATTCCAGCCTGGCGGTCATTGAATCACGCATGCGCTCGGCGATATGCAGTGGCAGATTCGACACATGTACCCGCGCGTGCAGCGACTGTAGCGCACCGCTATCTGCCATCTGTAGCGGCTGCAGTAGTTCGGGGGAAATAGAAACCGCGACTTCTCCGCCGCCACGTGGATAGTATCCACGCCGCGTGACCTCGAGTCTGACCTCGGGTCCCATGCGCTCGATCAGCGGCAACATGACTTCGCGCAGGTAGTCGACTGGCGGCGACCAACGCACGTCGGTACCGCCAGTCACTACAACATGCGCTGGTTCGCGTCCTGCAATCAGCGCCGGCAACACCGCTTGCAGCACCAGTGTGATACTGCCGGCGGTGCCAACATCGAAGCAAAATTCGCCGCCACGCAACGCCTGCGGTCTGAATTCGATCTGCTGCGAGCGCAACTCGAGTCCCGAAACATCAGCATCACACAACGTTGCAACCGCGCGCACCGCAGTGAGATGCTGCGCCGCCAATCCCGGTTTGTCGCGCCGGGCACGAATGTTCTCAATGCGGATACTTTTTCCCGTCAGCGCCGCCAGCGCGACGGCGGTGCGCACCAGTTGTCCTCCGCCTTCGCCGTGAGCACCGTCGATTTGCAGTTGTGTCATCCGAGCACACGCAACGCGTTGCGCAATTCAGGAGCGGCCGGAGAGCTAGTCTTGCGGAGCATCTTCGCGCGATGCCTCGCGTTCATGAAGCCGTGAAATGCTCTCCACGACTCGCGCAACTTCATGATCAGACAACGGGGGCCGGCATCGCGCCCGATTCCAGGTCAGCAATAACTCGAGCACCACCTGTTCATCGATGCCTCGATGAAACAGATGGCCGGCGAGCGAGGCGATAGTCGAGTTGCGCTGGCCTTCGTCGACACCTTCGCGCACCAGACTGCGCCAGTACGACAGTGGATGACCACAACGCGCCTTGTCACCGCGCACCATTCCAAGCAGCCATGCCGGCATCGGGGAAAGGTCTGACTCGCCGGGCGCATGCCCGCGCTTCCATCTATAGCGCTTGCCGTTGCGATGCACCGAAGGTGGAGCGACCACACATCCTCCGTCGCCGCGCAAATCGATACCAGGCGTCAAACCGGCACGATTGCGCACCACGCCGCCAGGGTGCGCAAAGTAGAAATGCCGGCCACCACTACCCGTTACCGCCTCGACCGTTTCCGCCAAGGCACCGTGTTCATGCTCGAGTCGCCGCAGACTTTCCTTGCCACCATGGGCGATGTCGATATCAAGCACCACCAGATCCGATACGACACCGGTGACAATCGCGACGTTGGCCTTCTTGCGCGTCTCAAACCACTGCCGGACTTCGTCCGCGTCGGCGCAACGTTGCTGGAATTCGAGCCAGGGAACCAGCGGCCTTTTGCCGCGCGCTTCAATCGGGATTACCGACCAACCGCGACCAAGATATGCCAGCGCGGCTTCCAGGCAGTCGTTTCCCCGCAATTCCACGGCCGGGGAACGTTTCACCGCCATTAGCCGGTCCGCTTCGAATGCGTAAAGGCAGCGAGGTCCCACTCTCCGCTTGATTCATCATGGCGAAGGACATACAGCGAACCGTCCTCTGTCCGGCACCTGAAATAGCGTTCGGTCGGACCCATCCAACGATCGACGATCTCGCATACCTCCAGCTGACGTTCACCAAGCCAGAATGAGCGCGGCTCCTGCTCGCCGCGATAACCTGCGTAACACTCAACTTTGATGCTCATGGCCTGATCATGTTAGTCGTGACCCGCTGTCAACACCATTACTTATCAACACCATGACGACTGATCGGCCAGCGCGCGCAGTACACGACAAGATTCAACGCACGAAGCATCGACGAAGCAATTGAAAACCACAGCGAGCATTGTTTTATCTTCGTTTTTACTTTGCATGCCCAATACGTACGCTCTCAGACGCTTCTCATTTCTCGTTCCGGGGGCGTGATCAGTTCTGCCGCGATCCCAGGTAGCCGAGTGCCAAAGACACATTGCTCGCCGCTTTAGACACAGCAGCAGCTGCCGCCTCTTCCCACGCGACATCGAGTCTTCGTTCGGGACCAAGGACCGTGATCGCTGCAACGAGCTTCGATTCGTGATCGAAAATGGGAGCACTTAACGCATTGATACCACGGGTTACAGTGCCCTGAACGCGGGCAAGGCCGTGTTTGATGATTTGACCGAGCACAGCATCGAGATCTTTCTTTGTCTTGGGTCCGCGCCCTGCACTCGAGCGTCGATTCTCCTCAAGGTCTTGCGCGATTAGGCCGTTTGTCATCGTATGCGGCAGAAACGCGGCAAAAACCAGTCCGGTTGCCGACGATGTCAAAGGCATCACTGCGCCAACACGCGTAACGAAAAAGTTCATACCGTGCGCTTCAAGCACGCGCACCACGGTGGCACCCTTCTCGCCCCATACCGCCAGTTGGACGGTTTCCTGAGTTGCATCGCGTAAACGCTCTAACTCTTCAGTAGCAGCAGCGATGACATCAACCCTTGCCTGCCGTGCTAGCCCCAACTCGAGCGCGAAATTGGCCAGATCGTAGCGCCCGCTGCGAGGGTCCTGTGCCACCAATCCAAGACGCTGCAGGCTGACGAGATAGCGATGAACCTTTGCCGCCGCCATCCCCGCAGCATTTGCAAGGTCTCGAAGCATCATTGACTGGCCATGATCAACCAATACGCGCAATAAGCGCCCGGCAACTTCAACGGATTGAACGCCCTGCTGAGCACGGTCCATTACCGATGTTCCCAAGGAAGCACGAAGAAAAAGAACTGCGAGATCTTGATCCACAAGACTCGATTAATAACGGTGGCTTTCCAATACTTTGTTTTCAAAAGTGAATTTCCTGAAGAACCAATGTTTAACTGAATTGTAGCAAATTATGTAATGCGCTTGACATTTATCCATAACATAATTACACTTTGAGTAACTTGTTTCTGTATATCGTAATTTTGAGCAAGAGAACTTTCTCACCGCTTACGATAAAAAGGAGGCGTTATGAAGAAGACGTTGCTGCGAGATTTCCTGCTGGTCACGAGTGCACTTGCATGCCTGGGCGGCAACACAGGCTATGCCGAGAGCCGCTACGGCCCCGGAGTAACAGACGAGGAAGTCAAGATCGGACAGACTATGCCGTACAGCGGCCCGGTATCACTCAATAGCCCCACGGGCAAAACCATGTTGGCCTTCTTTCAGAAGGTCAACGACGACGGAGGTATTAATGGCCGAAAGATACGGTTGATTAGCCTCGACGATGGATATAGCCCGCCGAAGACGGTCGAGCACACGCGGCGCTTAGTCGAAGGCGAAGACGTCCTTCTGATTTTTGGTTCATTGGGTACCCCCACCAACCTGGCAACGCAAAAGTACTTGAACGCCAAACGCGTACCCCAGATTTTTATCACTACGGGGGTCACAAAGTTCGGTGACCCGGAAACCTACCCGTGGACTATGGGATTCATCGCAAACTTTGAGACTGAGGCTGCTGCCTACGCGGACTACATCCTGAACAATCGGCCAACCGCAAAAATTGGCATCCTTTATCAGAACGACGATTATGGAAGAGATCTGCTCGATGGCCTGAAGAAATCACTTGGCGACAAGGCAGAAACAATGATCGTCGCTGAAGTCACATACGAGGTCACAGATCCCACAGTGAGCCAGCAAATCATCACACTCAAACAGTCAGGTGCCGATGTTTTCATGAATTTTTCGACTCCGAAGGCTGGCGCACAAGCAATTCGCAAAGCCTATGACATCGGTTGGCGGCCTCTGCAGTTTGTTGCTCGCCCGGCCAACGCCATCTCCAGCACCTTAAAGGTGGCAGGTCTCGACAAGTCAATGGGTATCTTGAGTGCAACGTCCGAAAAGGACCCGACTGATCCTCAGTGGAGAAACGACCCGGCAGTTAACGAATATCTGGACCTCATGAGGACGTACTATCCAGAGGGTGATGCAAGCGACCCAAACGCAGTACTGGGCTATAACGCTGCGATGGCAATGGCAACGGTAATCCAGCGTTGCGGTGACAATCTGACGCGCGAACACATCATGCAGCAAGCCACCAGTCTTAATGAAATCGCGCTTCCGATGTTGCTCCCCGGGATAACGCTCAACACAAGCTCAAATGACTACTTCCCGATTGAACAAGTCCATCTTCAACGATTTAATGGATCAAGATGGCTCCGGGTCGATTGAAATCTGCAATTGAATGATTCACGGATGGCCTCGGGATGAGGTAGTACGCCTCCAAGCGGCCACCGTGAACTGCCACGTCATTTCGTCGACGCGTCACTCTTCTTGACGGATCAATCAAGAGTAATTCCTGAACAAGAGAGAGGCAGCGGCAAAGCCCCGCTGTCGATGTTTCAGCACAAACGGAGCAGACAATGACAAAGTATCTCGACGACCTACCCGTCCCCTCGTCGGAGGATCGTGTCCTATACGATTTGATTTTTGGACGCCATGCGCTTCCTGTAGTCGCTCTTGCTCAGGAAATGCGTCTCTTTGAGAATCTCAGCGATCAACCACGAGACCTAGATGAAATCGCCGAGACCCTCAGGGTCGCACCACGTGCCGCAGAGGCGCTGGTGGCGGTCGGTGCCTCTCTTGGTTTCCTTGAGCGCGGTGCTGATGGGTGCTTTCGAACGACTGCACTCTCACGGACATACCTTTTACCGGAAAGCCCCTTCTACTATGGACCGATCCTCTCATCCGACGACCCCTCACTTGATCAGCTGCGGCGGTCTGTTCGTGATGGTGATGGCCCCGTGCAGCCATTTGCTGTGGAGATGAGCTCGCTCTCCCCCGAAGAGGTCCGAGGATTCTTGAGTAGGATGCATGCTAGGTCGTTGCCCGCAGCGAGTGCGCTTGCCGAGCAAGAGATATTCCGTCGCATCGGGACAGTCCTCGATGTGGGCGCTGGCTCCGGCGCGCTGGCATGCGCGATTGCCAAGAAGAACCCGGGAATCCGATGTACTGCCATGGACCTTGACCCTGTTTGCGCCATCGCCCGAGAAAACGTTGAAGCATTCGGACTCGAGGCCCGTGTGGAGGTAATTGTCGCCAACATGTTTGAAGATCCCTGGCCAAAGGGACACGATGCAATTTTGTTTGGCAACATTTTCCACGATTGGGATGCTGAGTCGTGCGCGCGTCTGGCAACTCGTTCTTTTCAGGCTCTTGAATCTGGAGGCTGCATCCTTCTGCACGAAGTTCCTATCAAGGAGACCAAAGATGGTCCACCACTCGCTGCGTACTTCTCTGTGGCAATGTTGTTACACGAAAAGGGAAAGCAATACTCGCTTAGCGAGTTGGAGAAGATACTCATGGAAGCAGGTTTCATAGATTTCAATAGCACCCCAACCTTTGGATACTATCAACTCATATCTGCCTCAAAACCTTGAGAGAGTTCGAGCGTCCTCTTGAAAACAGGCCTCGCCTAACAAATCATTCAACACGGACTGCCTTACTCGCTGCGCTCGCTCGGCGGCGGGCCTACCTCACTGGCGATGAATCGCGCTTCTGGCAGTATTAGGCCGCGGAAAGTGCAAAAACGTTAGTCAGCCTCGGGTTAGAAACTGATGCTGAGGTAAAACAGAGAGTCAGCGAGACGCGTCAAGTCAATCAGGACGATTCCACGCTGGTCGCACTTCGCCGTTCCATTCAGGTCTGGGCACGCAAGTAGCTCGAAGCGACAGCCCGCCGGCTTAACACCATGACGACTGATCTGCCGGCGTTCGCAGCAGTTCACGCACGTTGGCTTCGATGACGCGGTAGCCGACGTTACCGGTCAGCACCTGGCGCCCTTCGTTGAACAACATCGTCGGGCTGGCGCGTACCGACTGGTCACGCGCCATTGCGATATCCTCGGATAACAGCGCATGCGCCACACCGTTGTCGAGATTGGTCTCGATCTCCGAGATCGGCAGCTCGAGTTTCTCGGCTATCTGCAGCAGCTCGCGGCGCTGCGAAATGTCCACCAGGTCACGGAAGAAGGCTTCGCGCAATGCCCATGCCGCCCGTTCGAACGCCGTGTTTCCCTTGGCATCCACCTGCCCCGGTTCGATCAACTTCAGCGCGCTGAGGAACAAATGCGCCGGTAACGACGATCGCGGCGTATTGCGAACCCAGATATCGTCATGCAGCGGAACGTGTCCGAACCTGCCTACCACCTCCCTGACATGTCTACCATAAGCCTGCGCGCCGCCGCGGTGCGCCCATTGCGCTTCCAGTTTCTGATGGGCATGGCCAAAGACCTGCACAAAGTGGTATTCCATTTCGATCTGATCACCGAACTCATGCTTGAGCTCGTCGACGCGTATCTGGGACACGTAGGCCCACACACACAGCAAATCGGAAAAATGCTGAATCTTGATTTTGTCCATCGTAACCACCCCGAAAGAACCAGTGCTGTAGGATTTGGATAGAGCATACCAGCAGCAATCCATTTCAATCTGCGTTACGCTTGCACAATGCTGATCAAATTTCAAAGTGAAGTCGGCACCATGACCATGTTCGATGACGTCGCGGTGCCGCTGCTGAAGCTGATGGGCCATAGCGGCACGGTGCCGAGCGCCATCATGCCCGAGGACATTCCGGCGGCCTTGGCCAAACTCAAGGCCGCGGTAGCCACGCACCCCGACGCGCCGGATCCGGCAGCCGCAAAGCGCAGTGACCTGGAAGAGGGTGAGCTCCCGGTTTCGCTCAAACAGCGCGCTTTCCCCTTGATCGAGCTGCTCGAACGGGCGGCGGCTAGGGAATGCGAAGTCGTCTGGCGCTAACAACTTGTCCAAAAAGCTACTGCGCAAGCGACGTCGCGTCGTGCGCTCGCAACGCTTCTTTCTGACAAATCCACATCTTTTGAAAAACGGTTGGGTCAAATACAAACGATGAGCAGGCATTTTGAAAAAATTGCGACCAATGGCGTTCGCCTGCGCTGCGTCGTGGAAGGCGAGGGGCCACTGGCCATCATGGTGCATGGCTGGCCAGAGTCATGGTACTCGTGGCGACATCAGATCGACCCTGTGCGCGATGCGGGTTATCGCGTCGTCGTTCCCGAAGTTCGCGGCTACGGCGACAGCGATGCACCCGAGCCAATCGAAGCCTACGACATGGAGAACTTGATCAGCGACGTGCTCGGATTGATTGACCACTTTGGGGAGAAACAGGCGGTGCTGATTGGCCACGACTGGGGTGCGCCGATCGTCTGGAACACGACAGCGTTGCATCCCGAACGGGTGCGTGCCATTGTCGCCATGAGCGTCCCCTACGCACCGCGCGGCAAGATTTCGGCGATGCAACTCTGGAAGCAACTGTATCCGAATCGTTTTTTCTACCAGTTGTATTTTCAGGAACCAGGCGTTGCCGAGGCAGAATTCGAAGCCGATGTTCGCACCGCCCTGCGAAAACTCTATTTCTCAGGTTCGGGAGATGCGCGCAAGGGCATCTTCAGCGCAGACAAACCAACCAACGCGCGCATGCTCGATGACATTCCAAGTCCCGAAGTACTGCCAGCCTGGCTCACCGAAGAGGATCTCGATTACTACACGGCACAATTCGAGAAGAGCGGCTTTCGTGGACCGCTCAATCGCTATCGTAATCAGGACCGCGACTGGGAGAATCTGACCGGCCTGACCAACGCTCGCATCACCAGGCCTGCCTGTTTTATCGCCGGCAGCCGTGATGCGGTGCTGCGCTTTGTTCCTGGCGTCGATCGGGTCGAGTACATGAAGCGCTGGGTCGATGACCTGCGTTTTTGCAAGATCATCGAAGGCGCTGGTCACTGGATCCAGCAAGAACGACCCCGGGAGGTCAACGCCGTACTGCTCGAGTTTCTTGCTACGCTTGACGGGTAATTCCCGAATACGCCTCAACGGAGGAGAACAGCAAAATGAGCGCATTCACGCTGATAGTCCATCTGCAGGCCAAGCCTGACGAAGTCGACCGGTTCATGGAAATGGCACTGGAAAATGCCGCGGCGTCGCGCTCGACCGAGCCCGGTTGTCAGCGCTTCGACGTATTGGTGGACCCCGAAGATCGTACCAAGATCGCCTTCTACGAGGTCTACGACAACAAGCAGGCATTCGAAACCCACCAGGAGACCGCACACTTCAAGAAGTACTTCGAAAATGCGGTGCCGCTACTTGCCGACCGCGAACGCAGATTCTTCAACCGCGTCGCGCCTTGAGCAACGGAGATATCCAGTCATGGAACTAAGCCCAAACAAATTGACCACGCTCGAGCGCTACAAGATCCTTACCGGCCTTGTTTTCCCGCGACCCATCGCCCTGGTGTCGACACGCAGCGAAAACGGTGTCGCCAACTGCGCGCCCTATTCCTGGTTCAACGCTATTTGCGAAGATCCGCCTTTGGTCATTGTCAGTTTCGGAGCGCGTAAGGACAGCAAACTGAAGCATTCGCTGATCAACATCCTGAGAACCGAGGAGTTCGTGGTGAACCTGGTCGATGAAGATATCGCCAATAGCATGCACATTTCCAGCGAAGAGGTTCCGGAAACTGTGAGCGAATTCGAAATCGCCGGCTTCAGTGAAGCGCCGTGTACTGTCGTCAAGCATCCGCGCATTGCCGAAGCGCCGGTGAGTTTCGAGTGCAAACTCTACAAACGTGTCGAGGTCGGGCACATGCGCGACATCATTCTCGGCGAAGTAGTTCACGTGCACGCCCGCGACGGATTAATTGATCCCACAACCAAGCGTGTTTCCGAAGATGACTACTGGCCGGTTGGTCGCCTTTACGGCACCCGTTACTGTACCACCCGCCAGCGCTTCAACCTGCCAGGCGAACTGCCTGAATAACTACAGGTTTCACTGCGAAGGAAACCTTGATCTCGACTCAGCGCTACGCTTTGGCGCGGTTTCGTGCGACCATCTGCAAACGCTTGCCATTTTCAGTTGGGACCATCACATGAAAACCCTGAGTCTGAAAGGAAAAGTCGCCGTTATTACCGGGTCGAGCCGAGGCATTGGACGATCGATTGCCGAACACCTCGCCGCCGCCGGCGCAAAAGTCGTTATATCCAGCCGTAAAGCCGACGCCTGCGAGAAAGTGACCGAGTCCATCAACAACAGTGGTGGCGAAGCCATCTCGGTGCCCGCCAGTATCTCGGACAAGGCACAGCTGGAAAATCTCGTTTCCGCGACGCACAAGAAATGGGGTCGAGTCGACATACTGGTCTGCAACGCAGCGTCCAACCCCTATTACGGCCCGATGGCCGATATGCCGGACGAAGCATTCGACAAGATCCTGCAAAACAACATTGTCAGCAATCATTGGCTGGCGAATATGGTGTTGCCGGAAATGGCTGAACGAAAAGACGGCGCCGTGATTATTGTCTCGTCAATCGGTGGCCTGAAAGGTACCAGCGTGCTGGGCGCTTACGCGATTTCCAAAGCGGCCGACATGCAGCTTGCCCGCAACCTGGCAATTGAGTGGGGACCGCACAACGTGCGTGTCAATTGCATCGCTCCCGGATTGATCAAGACCGACTTTGCGCGTGCGCTGTGGGAAAACCCCGAACTACGCCAACGCTATGAAACGCAGACACCTCTCAGGCGGCTCGGGGAGCCAGACGACATCGGTGGTATCGCCGTGTTCCTCGCTTCGCCTGCAGGTGCTTTCATCACCGGCCAGACAATCGTTGCAGACGGTGGTGTCACAATCGTAGGTTGAGCGAGTAACAGCGCGACGCGGTGCATTCCGCGCGGATCCGGTCCGTCAAAAAAAGCGCCGCGTCCACACACGCAAATAGCAAACACGTATCCGCAATGACGGGTACGCAGGAGGAGTCAACGTGAGCGAAGTCATCTTTCACCACTACCCGCCGTCGCCCTTTTCCGAAAAGGTGCGCGTCGCGATGGGAATCAAGAATATCGCCTGGCGCTCAGTTGAAATCCCGCGGCTGCCGCCCAAGCCCGACTTGATGCCTCTGACCGGCGGCTACCGGCGCACGCCGGTTATGCAGATCGGCGCCGACATCTACTGCGACACGCAGTGCATTCTTCGCGAATTGCAGCGCCGCTTTCCCGAACCCACCTTTTATCCCGGCGGTGCAGACGGTATGCCGTGGGCGGTCAATCGCTGGACTGACTTCGTATTTGATGCAGCAGCGCGAGTGGCATTGGGTGCCGGCGCAGACCAACTTCCGGAAGCGTTTGCCAAAGACCGCGGCCGCCTTTACTTCGGTCCCGATTACGACTTCAAGAAGATCAAGGCCGAAGTGCCGCACTACATAACCCAGTTACGCGCGCAACTGGGCTGGCTCGAGGAACGCCTGGCCACTGGGCGAAAGTTCATGCTTGGCGATCAGCCAGGACTGCCTGACGCAGTTACCTATTACCTGGTCTGGTTTACCCGGGGACGTTGGGACGGCGGCGCCGAACTACTCGCTGAGTTCCCCGCGCTCGAAGCATGGGAGAAGCGTGTCGCGGCGATCGGACATGGCAAGCCGACAGACATGAGCGCAGCCGAGGCACTGGAAGTCGCAAAAGCAACGGAAGCCAACACACCGGAGAAGGCGGATCCGCGCGACGCACAAGATCTGAAGCCGGGAATGACGGCATCGATAGTGGCAGACGTCGATGGTGGCGAGGAACCGGTGATCGGACCGGTTCGCTTTGTTGACCGCGATACCGTTGCGTTACTCCACAGCAATGACCGGGTCGGAACCGTGTGCATCCATTTCCCGCGTCTCGGCTACCGCGTTACACCTGCCTGATGCAGATCCAAGGAAAGCAATGCTCATGAAACAAATGACTCCCCGATCCCTGCCGGTTGTTATTGCGGCAATCCTCGTCTGCTCGACTATCTACGGCTGCTCGGACTCCGGAAGCGAACGCGTCAAATTCGCCACCGGTCCTCAGGGCGGATCGTGGTATCCGTTGGGTGGCGCCATCAAGAACCTGATCGAGAACAACGTCGAAGGCACCAGGGTCCAGAATCTTCCCGGTGCCGGCATCGCCAACGTCAAGGCGGTCGAATCCGGGCAGGCTCAGATTGCGTTGGCTAACTCGGTTTCGACTGTCGACGGCATCAATGGCAGGCCGCCATTCACAGAAAAGGT
Source organism: Betaproteobacteria bacterium (assembly GCA_020354125.1). Taxonomy (GTDB): domain Bacteria; phylum Pseudomonadota; class Gammaproteobacteria; order Burkholderiales; family Eutrophovitaceae; genus SG8-40. The sequence continues at coordinate 3,810,860 of CP070643.1, forward strand.
CACCAACGTATGTAATGTGGCCACGCTGTACCCGCAGTTCTTTCAAGTCGTCACACTTCCGGAGGCGGGCATTCGCGATCCTGGCGATCTCAAAGGCAAGGCGCTTGCCGGACAGCAAAAAGGCAACACCGGGGAAGCCATCACCGATCATATGCTGCAAGCGTATGGGCTGGGGTTTGACGATCTGTCACGCGTGAGCTACGGCTCCTATACCGATTCAGTGACGCTGATGAAAGACGGCAATGCTGAAGTTTTTACGCTTGGCACCACCATCCCGGCCGGCGCGGTAATGGACCTGGCGAGCGCTCGCACCATCAAGCTGATGCCGATACCGAACGAAGGTCTGAAAAGAATGCAGGAGTTCAATCCCGGTTACCGGCGCGGGATTATCCCAAAGGGTACTTATCCGAAACAAACGCAGGACGTACCCACTGTCGAATACGCGACCCATTTCATCGTACGCTGCGAACTTGAGGATCAGTTCGTCTACGACATGCTGGACAGTATTCACAGTGGCCTCGCTGATCTCGCCGCCATTGCCAAGGCTATCGAGAACACGACCGCGGAAACAATGGGCAAGGACATCGGCGTGCCGATGCACCCCGGCGCCGCGCGCTGGTATCAGGAAAAAGGCATCAGCTAGCGCAGGTCTGCCTCAGCCCCGACGCATGAAAAACAAAGTGGACTGAGCCAGACACTGAATTGAACCGAATACTGATTTGAACCGGCCCAATGTTCAGAAACAAAAGCGCAATCGGTTGGACAATCACGGTCGTCGGATTGTCGATGTCCGCTTTTCACCTGTACATCGCCTGGTTCGGGCCGCCTGATGCGCTGACGCTGCGCGCTGTACACCTGGGATTTGCGCTGGTACTCGCCTTCCTGATGCTGCCGCTGACGCGCCGTGGCCAGGCCGACAGCCCGGGTCTGCCCGAGTTCCTGTTGATCGCCGTCAGCGTGGTGGTGTGCGGCTACCTCGTTGTCGAGCAGGATTACGTTGTCAGTCGCATGGTCTACGTCGATGCGCTGCGGCCAATCGACTGGGTATTTTCGATCACCACGGTGCTATTGGTTATCGAAGCGACGCGGCGCGCCGTCGGCTGGACACTGCCACTCACAGCGGTGGTGTTTCTCTTGTACGGGTTGACCATAGGCGGTGCTGATCTACGCCAGCTTACCGAGCAAATGTATCTCGGCGTTGAAGGCATCTTCGGCATTCCCCTTTACGTCTCTGCGACTTATGTAATGCTGTTCATCCTGTTCGGCGCGCTGGTTGAGCGTACCGGCACCGGGCAATTGTTCATGGACTTCGCGATGAGCCTGACCGGCCACACGGCCGGTGGTCCAGCCAAGGTTTCCTGCATCACCAGCGGCATGTTCGGCACCGTATCGGGCAGCGCGGTAGCCAACGTCATGACCACCGGCACCTTTTCAATTCCATTGATGAAACGCATCGGCTACAAGCCGGCCTTTGCTGGAGCGGTCGAAGCAGTAGCATCGACCGGCGGCCAGATCATGCCGCCGATCATGGGCGCGACGGCATTCATCATGGCCGAGTTTCTCGGCGTCAGTTATCTGAAAGTAGCCGCCTTTGCGCTGCTTCCCGCCGTGCTCTACTACGTCGCTGTATTTATGACCGTGCATTTCGAAGCGAAACGCACCGGTATGCATGGCCTGCCGCGCAGTGAACTGCCTTCATTGGGCAAGGTGCTGAAAGAGCGCGGACACCTGTTCCTGCCGCTGATCATCATCGTTGCTGTACTGCTTTCCGGCCGCAGTGCGCCGTTTGCCGCGCTGTGCGGTATCGCCAGCGTGATCCCCACTGCCCTGCTGCGCAAATCGACACGCCAGTACGTACACCTCGAGAACATCGTCACCGCGCTCGAAGTCGGCGCCAGAAATACCGTCACTGTCGCACTGTCCTGCGCTTGCGCCGGCATCGTAATCGGCGTGATCTTCCTGACCGGGCTGGGACTGGAATTCACCGATCTGGTGCTGACAGCAGCCGGCAATCATATGCTGATCGCGCTGATCCTCACCATGATTGCCGGCATTCTGCTCGGCATGGGCATGCCGACTGCGCCGGCTTACATCATGCAAACAGCATTGCTCGTTCCTGCATTGGTCAAACTCGGAGTGTTGCAGGAAGCCGCACACATGTTTGTGTTCTATTTCGCCATCCTGTCGGCAATCACGCCGCCAGTGGCGTTGGCCGTCTACGCCGCGAATGGCATTTCGCGCGCTAATCTCTGGGACTCGAGCATCGCCGCGCTACGTCTCGGTGCAACCGGCTACATCATTCCCTTTATGTTCGTGTTCGGTCCGTCGCTGCTGTTCATCGGTACTGTTACGGAAGTAATTCAGACCGCCTTTACTGCCATAGTCGGCGTTGTTTGCCTGGCGGCCGGTCTGTCCGGTTACCTGCTGCATCGCACCGCCAACTGGCAAAGGGTGGTTCTGATGGTATCCGCACTGGTATTGATCAAACCGGGCCTGACCACCGACATCATCGGCTTTGCGCTGATTGCGGCAACCGTAGTAAGCCAACTGATGACCACGCGCAATCTGCGCGAACGGAAGACGGGATGAGAGCCGTCAACGAATGAAGACGGTACAGAACCTTTCTCATCATCGATCGCACGATGCGTTACTTCCAGAACACGATGGCCGCAAGGCGTGAGGCGCAGTCAATACTGATCGTATTGACAAGCCGAAAAACGCAGCGGAGGCGTGTTCTGGGCGTAACCCTTCGGGATGGAACGAGTTTTCGCCCTCGGCGTTGTTGCTCGCTCCTTGTTTGGACTGGCCAAACGGCGTCGTTCGCGCCTAACCGTGAGCGAAAATCGTTTCCATCGCACGCGTGATCGATGATGAGAAAGGTTCTTATTACTGGTTCTACGGACGGCATTGGCTTCGAGACCGCCCGCCAGTTGCTTGCAATGGGCATGCATGTGCTGGTGCACGGACGCAGCGAAGTAAAGGCGACGCGTCAGGCCAAGGCGCTAACGAGTCACGTCGCCGGTGCTAATACGACACCAGTCTGGGGCGACCTTTCGCGGATGCGCGAAGTCGCCGCCTTGGCCGAACAAGTGCGCGTCGTCGCACCGGTGCTCGATGTCCTGATCAACAACGCCGGCATCTATGCCCAGCGTCGCATCATTACCGAGGACGGATTCGAATCAACCATGGCGGTCAATCATTTTGCGCCCTACCTGTTGACGCGATTGGTCGGGCCATTGGTGTCGAAGGCGCCGGCCGGCCGCATTGTTACTGTCAGCTCCATGGCTCACCAGAGCGGTGACATTGATCTCGATGATCTCACTTTCGAAAA
>CP070643.1:3814290-3818381 GCA_020354125.1 Betaproteobacteria bacterium
GTTGCAGTTGAGGTCGCATGCTGATCATCCGTGCTTCCATCTCGCGTGTGACCTGTTCGAAGTGTCGAAACACCGCGCCCATCATGGGAATGGTCAGCATCTTCCAGTAATGCAAGCCGGGACAATACTCGCTGTCCGGACTACAAGCAATAAACGCGAATGCCTCGGGATGGCGTTTGGAGAAATGAACATCCTCGACCGGGATGCGGCTGAGCGCCGATCTCTGCAACGACTTCAGCTGCGCTTGCGTTTCTTTTGTCTCGTAATCGAATCGATCGGTAAACGTGTAATAGAACAAAGTCGTCTCACCCAGATACCAGTCCATCAGCCGGCGTTGCGCGATGCCGCCCTCTGTTTCGAAATGATTCGCAATTACTGACGCCTGCTCGCCGGAGAAATTCTCCATCGTATATTTTGTCCAGATGCCCTTGAGCCAGGCCTCCTGAATGAACCGTTTCTCGAGTACTTCATCTGCGGCGGCAAGCATCTCACTCTTGGCTGCCTGCCACTCCGGCCGATCCTCCCACCACAACATTCCGAGATTCTGTTCACGTCCCCATTTGGAAAGCAATTTCTCTGCGGCGCGCACCGCCTGTTGTCGCACCATCAGTTCTCCGCCTTTCAGAATGAGCACGTTGTCGTGACTGTCGACGATGCGTTCCACTGCCTCGCGTTTGTAACGCTGCTCCTCTTCGGTTTCACTCTCGGTCTGCGCAGCGGCCGGTGTCGCCGCCATCAGGCACGCCGCAAGCAGCACGGTCGCCGTCAATCGGTTGGCATTTATCGTTCTGAAGAGCAATTTCAACATGTGGTTCAACTCACCAATAAAAGGAAAAATAACCAGGAACGTTTGGCTCAAACGAAAACCGTGCGCGTCCAGACACCGACATAATGCGATATCGCGACCACTACCAGGGCGATCGCCAAGTGCTCGACGATGGCGCGCCATGCCGACGCCTGTTGCAAGCGTGCCAGAAGATAGCTCATCACGGTAATAATGAGCAGCCCCCATGCCACCCCCACCGCAACTGCCTGGTCGAGGGGCAACCACAACAACGGCAACGCAAAGGAGACCGCGACAACGAACTTGGAAAAAAACGTCGAGAACGTTGCTGCCCAAATGTGTGCGCGCGTCGAATCCGGATCTGCCTCTTCAGACAGGTGAATTCCCATCGCATCGGACATGGCATCGGAGATCGCGATCACGATCACGCCACCGAACACGGCCGCTACAGAACGCGTTCCGGCTTGCAGCCCGACCATCAAGCCCAGGGTGGTGATCACGCCGGAGGTAGTCCCAAAGAACAAGCCGGTCCGGGTACCCTTGTCGATCAACTTCATTTGTCAGCGATTTTATTCTTCACGGACCTAATACTAACCCGACCCAGCTGCACCACCGAACGAGCTTCGCGCCCTTCATAGAATCACATCCCTTAACGGCTGATGCCACTGAAGCGTCTTCGGTACTTTCAGAAACACTAGAACGCGACATTCCAGTCGACACGAAGCCGATTACCGGTTTCCTTGGTTGTGTCGCCGGGTTCGAGCAAGTCAATAGCATCAACAAAAAACAATCGGGCGAAGATATTCATGCCGGAGCGTATCGTGTAAATGACGCGAAACTCGCTGCCTTTCAGGTTTGTAGCGCGCACCTGATTGGCATTGCCCCAACGCACCCAATCGTCCTGGATATAGGAACTGTGCACAGTAAGCGCTTCGAGGTAGGCGTAGTAGTAACCAAATTGCCAGTCGCCGGGACCGCCCTGTTTACCCACTAGCAAGCCGAACACATAGCCATCGACGTCGTCTTTGTGGAACTCGCTAAAGCTACCAGCCGCCGCGTCATCGTAGTTTTTCACGTTTCGGCTATAGTCGAATTGAATCTCGTAGGGTGTATTACGGGCCTGCGATCGATATTGCAGCTGCAGATCAAAGATCCGGTAGTCACGGGTGTTGTTTTCGGTCAGAAGAATTTCGCCAGCCGGGTCATCCGGATCGGCGTTGGTTCCAAAGAAACCGCCGGCGACCGTGAAACCCGAAATGTCGTAATTACGTTCGTAGGCGACCTGCGCAAACGTACCGGCGCCGGAAACGTCGCGCATGCCGACGGGCAGCGCGACATAGTTGAAGTGCCAACTCAGGTCGCCCGCACCCAATCCATGACGGTAAGTTCCGCCCGCACCAGCATAAGTCACGTTGTCGAAAACGAACATGTCATCTTGATGCCAGGCTGAGAGTTCATTGCGACCCGCCCAGGCACTCAAGCCGTCCGATTCGTAGTTCAGATACCAGTGATCGAAGTTGAATTCGCCGGGACCAGTCGGCCCACCGTCAAAATCATAGATCGTGATATGCGGCGATTGCTGCGACAGGTGTGGACCCGTGCGCGCTTGCACCAGGGCCGACCATTTGTCGTTGATTCGCACATCGACACCGCCCCTCAAGCGAATACGCATGCGGAGGCGATCATCACGTTTGGTGCCGTCTCCCTGCAGCGAATCCCAATCCTGTTCGATACGCAGCCGTGTGTCACCAAAAAACCTGAATCTTTCATCGTCATGCTCCTCCGCAAACACCAGGGAAAGGTCAGTCACAAGCAGTAAGCAAATAAGGCAGCAGGCCGAGCCCACAATCAAGAATGATGACGGTTTGCTTGTTGTTGTACTCGACGGCATCCGACGCTGTCTAATTGATCACAATGCAACTACGATAAGCGCAGCGAGGCAACAGTGAGAGCGAGACACGGGCGACCACGCGGCCGATCAGCCGCGTACATGCATCAGCAGCAGCCAAATTCGCTTGCGAATGTTGTGAACCCGAACACTCCATCTGTATTTGTTGTTTTTCTGCACGTACGGATATCGAATTTTCAAGTCGTTGATTTTGTCATAAATCGACTCGATCAATTCCTCCGTTTCCTTGCCGGCCCACGAAGCCAGGTCGGTTCCTTCAAGCGATGGTAACGCCGCAATCTTGCCCTTCTTGAGCGTGTTGAAGTTGAAGCCTTCCTTGGCAAGCCGCTTGTACTCCGTCACCGATATTTTCTCGATCACATCGCCAAGCTCTACCCCGTCTTCGGCAACGATGTCGAGATAAGTCAGATTGTCCTTGAGCTCGCCGATCAATGAGCGCGAGTCGCCCTTGGCTTTCCTCCACCAAGACGTCAGATACTTTGTCGCTGACCCGGCGGTTGAAAGCGATTTCAGCGCCGAGGGGATCGTCAGATCCATCTATGCCAATCCTTTTTCGAAGCGGTTGGCCGCTTGCTGTTTGACTGCCTCGAAGCCGAAAAGCCCGGAAACGGCTTACCCATCGGGGCACTTCTGTAAGCGGCAGTTTGTAAACCACTGTCCATAACAACAGTATCGCCGAAGTCAAACCGTTTGTCTGCCGACCGCGATACCAACGGCATTGCCCGAAAGAACATCAAGCAAGCCGGCATGTTACCTAAGCGCGCCCACGACCGCGGCGCCTGAGTGGACCTCCTTGCACGCCGGGCCAATCGCTTTTCCGGTTTATTGAGCGTCGGGCGCCTTGACGCGAAACAGGACGGCGTAAAGCACCGGCACCACGCCCAGCGTCAGTACCGTCGCGAAAGCGAGTCCCGTGGCAATGATCAAGGCCAGTGAATAGAACACCGGGTCATGACTGAGAATCAACGGCATGACGCCAAGGATGGTGGTTATCGTCGTCATCCAGATTGGCCGGAAGCGCGACACCGTCCCTTCGATGACCGCGTTGTAAGCGTCGCGGCCGGCGGTTCGCTCCTGGTCAATTCGGTCGATCAGGACGATGCCGTTGTTAATGATGATACCAGCGAGGCTCAGAAGACCGAGCATCCCGAAGAAGTCGAATGGTGCTCTGAAGGTCAGCAGTCCGACGAAGGCGCCGACAAAAGCGAGCGGCAGGGTAAAAAAGATGATGAAAGGCCGCCGGAAAGAGTTGAACTGCCAGATCAGCAGCACCACCATCAGAAAGGCACAATGCGGGAGATACTTGAAAAGCTTTGGCATGGTCTCACCCTGCTTCTCGATCTCGCCACCCACTTCCCACCAGTAGTCTTCGTCAAAACCAAGCGTCTCGATCTCGGG
>CP070643.1:3818481-3834338 GCA_020354125.1 Betaproteobacteria bacterium
GTGCGCACTTTCTTCTCGACACTTTTCGCATCTTCCCGCAGCGATATCGTGTTGTTATAGGACTTCGACATCTTATGTCCGTCCAGGCCGGGCATGCGCGATGCCTCGGTAAGCAATGCCTGGGGCTCGGACAAGATCATTTTGCCGCCGCCCTCGAGGTAGCCGAACAGGCGTTCCCGATCTCCCATCGACAAGCTTGCCGCTTCATCAAGCAAGGCATGACCTGCCTCGAGGGCGTCATCATCGCCCTGTTCCTGATATCGGGTACGCAGTTCGCGATACAGTTTGCCGCGCTTGGATCCCAGTTTCTTGATAGCGGCCTCAGCCTTTTGCTCGAATCCCGGTTCGCGCCCATAGACATGATTGAAACGGCGCGCAATCTCGCGCGTAAATTCGATGTGCGGCACCTGGTCTTCGCCAACCGGAACGAGATTGGCACGATAGATCAGGATATCGGCGCTTTGCAGTAGCGGATAACCAAGAAAGCCGTAGGTGGAAAGATCCTTCTCGGCGAGCTTCTCCTGCTGGTCCTTGTAAGTCGGCACCCGCTCGAGCCAGCCCAGCGGCGTAATCATCGACATGAGCAGATGCAGTTCGGCATGTTCCGGTACCCGCGACTGGATGAACAGCGTCGCCAGCGCCGGATCAACGCCCGCGGCAAGCCAGTCAATCAACATATCCCAGACATTCGCTTCGACTACTTCCGGCGTGTCGTAGTGGGTCGTCAAAGCGTGCCAGTCGGCGACAAAGAACAGGCACTGATACTCGTGCTGAAGACTCACCCAGTTCTTCAGCACACCGTGGTAGTGCCCCAGATGCAGGGCACCCGTTGGACGCATCCCGGACAGTACCCGGTCATCAAACATGGACTGTAATCTCCATCATATTCCGAAAATGGTTCTCAGAACGTACCAGGCGACGCCGATAATCGGCAGCATGACCGCCCCGAGCACGCCGGTGAACAACAGCACCATCAGAATGATCATCCCGTACGGCTCGACCCTCGCAAACTGGTAAGCCAATCGATGCGGTAACAGGCTCACCGCAATCCGACCGCCATCAAGTGGCGGCATCGGAAAGAGATTGAGCACCATCAACACCAGATTGATAATGATCCCGCCCTCGGCCATGCGTAGCGCCGGCTCCGAAAAATAGTTGACCGGCATGACCGCAATGAATTTGAAAAGTAATGCCCACAGCACCGCCATGAACAAATTCGCACCCGGCCCCGCAGCAGCCACCCACAGCATGTCGCGCTTCGGATTTCGCAACATGCCAAAGTTCACCGGCACCGGTTTTGCCCAGCCAAACGCGAACTTGCCGCCGCTTGCAAACAACACCACGGCGGGTATCAACAATGTGCCGATTGGATCGATATGGCGGATCGGATTGAGGCTGATGCGCCCCTTCTCGTAAGCGGTCGGGTCGCCAAAATAGCGCGCTGCATAACCATGCGCGGCTTCGTGCAGAGTGATCGCAAAGATGGCGGGAATCGCGTACAGAGCGATCAGCTGGACTAGATTTGCTACGTCCATCAGTTAGTCCGTGTCGTCAAACCCGAATGGTTTCAACGGACCTTTGCCGGCACGGACCAACTTCGGCACATCGCTGGTCAAATCGACAACCGTAGTCATATCCAGACCGCACGAACCCGAATCCAGAATCATATCGACCTTGCGTTCGAGGTCGCTACGGACTTCTTCGATATCCGAAGGCGGCAGCTCTTCACCTGGAAGAATCAAGGTTGAACTCAGTATCGGTTCGCCAAGTTCTTCCAGCAGCGCCGACACCACTGGATGATCCGGTACCCGCAGACCGATGGTCTTGCGGCGCGCATTCAACAACCGTTTGGGTACATCCCGCCCGGCACGCAAAATAAATGTGTAACTGCCTGGCGTTACCGTGCGAAGCAACCGATATTGCACATTGTCCACTCGGGCATAGCGCGAAATTTCCGACAGGCCACTACAGACCAGGGTGAAATGATGCTGTTCGTCGACTTCGCGCACGTTTCGCAGCCGGTCCAGGGCGTCCTTGTTTCCAATCTGGCATCCGAGTGCGTAACACGAGTCGGTCGGATAGACGATCAGCCCGCCGGAACGCAGCACTTCTACGGCTTGCCTGACAAGGCGCTGCTGCGGATTACCGGGGTGAATTCTGAGATACTGGGCCATGTCAGCCCCACGGGGCTTTTGGAGTGCGGCGCGGAAAGAGGCGGTACTTGCAACGCATCCGGGCGATGGCGCAACGCGTACTGACAGATAGCGAGAATCGCCCTCGGCATTGCTGCCAGAGGCGCTCCTCCCTTCGAAATGTGGATACAACGTGTACCAACCCGCGTGTGAAAATCACATCATAGCAAAATCCAGGGAATGCTCCGTTACATGACAAACAAGTTGCGACACCTCGCGGTTTGTCTGCCGTTAACAATTGCTACACTGCCTTTCTCGTCGCAGGCGACTGAATGTACGGCAAAAAGCAGCGAACAGCGCGTCGCCTTGCTAGAGTTGTACACCTCTGAAGGCTGCAACAGCTGCCCTCCTGCCGATCGCTGGTTAAACGGACTCCGAGACCGTGGAATAAGTGCGCAGCAGGCGATTGCGCTTGCGTTCCATGTCGACTACTGGGACTACATCGGCTGGAAAGATCGCTTCGCACAACCCATGTTTTCGCAACGACAGCGCCTCATTGCGGATCGCAACCGGGCTTCATTCATTTACACGCCGCAGTTCGTCCTGGATGGCAAGGACTATCGGCAACCATGGCGGCGGAGCGACCTCGGCAAACAACTCGAATCAATCAATGGCAGTCCGGCAAAGGTTTCCATTACGGTAGAGCAACAACGCGAGAAAGACGGTCTCAAGATTTTGGTCCATGGCCGCAATCGAGATATGCGCACCACCCATCTTTTTGTCGCCCTGTATCAGAACCGGCTGCATAGCGAGGTCAAGGCCGGAGAGAACGCCGGCAAGAAGCTCTACCATGAGTTTGTGGTGCGTGAACTCAAAGGACCCTTCGCCATCGAATCCGAGGAATCACGGCGAAACGTGGTGCAACTCGACCTGGCACCCTATCGAGACGACTCTTCTCTTGGGTTGGCTGTGTTTGCCGAAGACCCCGATTCCGGACGCACGATGCAGGCAATGGCTGTGGCGCTGTGCCAGCGTGCTCCCCACTAGTCTGACTTCGACACCCAGAACACGTTAATTCGGCAAAACTGGTTCGTCCTGATTACCTCTTCGCCGTCGCCTCGGTTGCAGAAACGGTAAACTGCGTCAAACTTTCAGTTCGCCAGGCCCCGGCAACGGAGCAGGCTCTGCGAACGTCCACGATTGTCCGACTATGAGTGAACTTCCAATCGACTGGCACACCCCTTATAGGTCGCGGCGCAGCCCCGTCCTGGCTCGGAACACGGTCGCCACCACGCAGCCTCTCGCCGCGCAAGCGGGTTTGCGCATGTTGCTGGCTGGCGGCAACGCCGTGGACGCAGCATTGGCAACTGCCATCGCCCTGACAGTGGTCGAGCCCACCATGAACGGCATTGGCTCGGACGCGTTCGCAATTGTTTACGACGGAATCGAGCTGCATGGGTTGAACGCATCAGGCCGTTCTCCCAAGGAATGGAATACAGCGCGCTTTGCCGGCCGCACCCACATGCCAACCGAGGGTTGGGACTGCGTTACGGTTCCAGGCGTCGTTTCGGCGTGGGCAAGCCTGTCAGAAAAATTCGGCAAGCTGGCGTTTAGCCAGTTGTTCGAACCAGCAGTCGAATACGCCGAAAACGGCTACGCGCTGTCCCCTGTTATCGCCGCACAATGGGCAAGACAGGCGCCGCGCCTGCAGGAGCAGCCCGGCTTTGCCGAGACTTTTCTGCCGGGCGGTCGTGTGCCCACTGCAGGCGAACAGGTGCGTTTCCCTGAGCATGCAAAGACATTGCAACAGATCGCAGCTTCGCACGGCGAAGCGTTCTACCGCGGCGAACTGGCAGACAAAATAGCCGCCGACAGCGCCCGCCACGGCGGCGCGATGACGACCGGGGATCTCGCGTCGCACAGTGCAGAATGGGTCAGCCCGATCAGCAGCCATTATCGCGCCCTGACCTTGCATGAGTTGCCACCCAACGGTCAGGGCATTGCCACCTTGATGGCGTGCGGGATTCTCAACCATTTCGACTTTGCGGAAACGCAACCGGAATCGCCGCAGGCCGTTCATTTACAGGTCGAAGCGATGAAACTGGCACTGGCCGACGCTTACCGTTACGTGACCGATCCGGCGGCGATGCAAACGTCCGTTTCCGATCTGTGTGATCCCGCCTATCTGCGCAAGCGCGCTGGACTGATTGATCGCCGCCGGGCAAAGCCATTTCCTCATGGACATCCCGGCCAGTCTGAAACCGTTTATCTCACCGCGGCCGACGCCTCGGGAATGATGGTGTCGTTTATTCAGTCCAATTACATGGGCTTCGGCTCGGGCGTCGTCGTGCCGGGAACCGGAATCAGTCTGCAAAACCGGGGCGCGTCGTTCCGGCTGCAACCCGATCACCCGAATTGCGTCGCTGGCGGCAAGCGCCCGTTCCACACGATCATTCCGGGATTCGTGACACATGGCGAGCAACCGCTCATGAGCTTCGGTGTAATGGGCGGCGACATGCAAGCACAGGGGCATCTACAAATGATGGTGCGCACCGCGGACTTCACGCAAAGCCCTCAAACTGCGGCCGACGGACCGCGCTGGAAAGTGGCTGCAGACCAGTCACTCCTGATCGAGGAAACCTACGGCGAGGATGTGATCAAGGCACTCGCCGATCTCGGCCACAAGGTTGTTGCGATGCCCTATGGGAGCCCGGAGTTTGGCGCTGCGCAACTGATCCGCAAGCTGCCGTTCGGCTACGCGGCGGCATCGGAACCGCGGCGAGATGGTCAAGCAGTCGGATTCTGAATCCGCCCCGTGACGGAGGTGTTCGCGCCGTGCCGGCGCCCACCTTGGCGAATGATTCGCGCTCTGCGGTTCACTTGCCTTTGTTTCGCTCCAACGCCTTTTCCCGGATCGCGCTGAGTCGCGCGCGCGTGGTGATCGCCTCCGGGTCGACACGCAGTTCGAGCAGTGACGACGTGTCTTGCGACAACGCCTCGGAAAGTGCCCCCGCAAACTGGTCAGTACGCTCCACAACCGCACCGTGCATACCAAAGGCTCTCGCGAGGGCGGCAAAGTCGGGATTGCGCAGTTCCGTGCCAATTACGCGCGTTGGATAATCCCGTTCCTGATGCATGCGTATCGTGCCGTACATTTCGTTGTTGATTACAACGAAAAGTATTTTCAGTCCGTACTGCACGGCTGTCGCCATTTCCTGCCCATTCATCATGAAACAGCCGTCGCCTGAAAAACTCGCGACAACGCGATCAGGAAACGCCAGTTTCGCTGCGACTGCTGCAGGTACGCCGTAACCCATGGCGCCATTGGTCGGCCCGAGCTGGCTGCGGATTCCGCCGTATTGCCAATAGCGTTGCACCCAACCGCTATAGTTGCCCGCGCCATTGGTAATGACCGCGTCCGGCGGCAGCTGCTTGCGCAACTCAACCATCACCTGCGCCATATCGACCGGCCCCGGGGATGCTTGCGGTTCGATGTTGGCCTCGTAATCCTTGCGTGCCTGGTGTGTCCAGTCACGCCATGGCGCCGAGTCGACCGGTGGCATGACGGCAGCCAGATGAGCGAACTCACCCATGTCGGCGTTGATCATCAGGTCTGCTTCATAGACGCGACCAAGCTCGTCGATGCCCGAGTGCACGTGAATCATTTTCTGCGCCGGGCAAGGAATATCGAACAGTGTGTATGTGCTGGTCGTCATTTCACCCAGACGCGGGCCAATCGCAAGAATCAGATCAGCATCACGAACGCGTTTAGCCAGTGCCGGATTGATGCCGATACCGACATCACCACAGTAATTCGGATGCCGGTTATCGATGAGGTCTTGCCGTCGGAATGTACAACCGACTGGCAAATTGTTGGCTTCAATGAACCCGCGAATATCTTCGCACGATTGCCGCGACCAACCTCCGCCACCCAAAAGCACCAGCGGCTGTTTGGCCACTTCCAGCATTTCGCGCAATCGCTCCATCGCCGCCACCGAGGGCGCCGGCTTGACCGCGGTGTAAGGTCGCGCATCGGGCACGTCGACCTCGGTTATCAACATGTCTTCCGGTAATGCCAGCACGACCGGGCCCGGACGACCCGATACGGCAAGATGAAACGCATGACTCAGATATTCGGGAATCCGTTCAGCACGGTCGATCTGTGCCACCCATTTCGCCATTTGGCCGAACATGCGACGGTAATCGACTTCCTGAAACGCTTCACGTTCAACGACGTCGCCGCCGACCTGTCCGATCAGCAGAATCATCGGTGTCGAGTCCTGGAAAGCCGTATGCACACCGATACTCGCATTGGTCGCACCAGGCCCACGAGTGACCAGGCAAATGCCGGGCTTACCGGTGCACTTTCCGTAGGCCTCAGCCATGAACGACGCGCCGCCATCCTGTCGGCATACAATCAACCGAATCGAGTCGCGGTAGTCATACAGCGCGTCGATGACGTCGAGATAACTCTCCCCCGGCACACAGAACGCAGTGTCAACGCCGTGAATACTGAGTTGGTCGACTAGAACTCGACCACCGCTTCGCATCGATCCGTTTGGTACTGATCCGTTTTGCGTCATTGTTCTTCCTGGCTGTTAGGCGTTGCGATTATACCCAACGCAATTTCTCCACCGCGCCGGCACTCGTGAGACGTTCACGAGAGCCAAAACAAAAAAGCCCGCCGTGCAGGCGGGCTTTCTAACATAACTGCGGGACTAGTCAGTTGCTTACATTCACCGCGCTGTCTTCCGCAAGAACCGCTTTCATACTCAGGCGCAGTCGGCCTTTCTCGTCGGCTTCGAGCACTTTGACCCGAATTTGCTGACCCTCCTTGAGGTGATCAGACACGGCCTTGACGCGCTCCTCGGCAATCTGCGAGATGTGCAACAGACCATCCTTGCCCGGCAGCACGCTGACGATAGCACCAAAATCGAGCAGCTTCAGCACTACGCCCTCATATATGTGGCCGACTTCGACCTCCGCTGTCAGTTCTTCAATGCGCTTCTTGGCCGCTTCGCCGCCCGCCGAGGAGATGCAGGCAATTGTTACCGAGCCGTCATCCTGAATATCGATCGTGGTTCCGGTTTCCTCGGTGATTGAGCGGATGACTGCGCCGCCCTTGCCAATCACGTCACGAATTCTCTCCGGCTTGATCTTCATTTGAATCATTCTCGGCGCATAAGCCGACAACTCGCTTCGTGAAGTTCCAAGAGCAGATTTCATACGCTCGAGAATGTGCATGCGCGCTTCGCGAGCCTGCTGCAGGGCCACATGCATGATTTCCTTGGTGATGCCCTGGATCTTGATATCCATCTGCAGGGCGGTAATTCCGGAATCGGTTCCGGCAACCTTGAAGTCCATGTCGCCGAGATGATCTTCGTCGCCCAGAATATCGGTGAGAACCGCAAAACGATTCCCTTCCTTGATCAACCCCATGGCGATTCCCGCAACATGCGCCTTGAGTGGAACGCCGGCATCCATCAACGCCAAACAGCCGCCACACACCGAGGCCATCGAGCTCGAGCCATTGGATTCGGTGATCTCGGAGACAACGCGCAGCGAATATCCGAATTCCTCCGGTGACGGTAACACGGCAAGCAGTGCGCGCTTCGCCAGCCGTCCGTGTCCGACCTCGCGCCGCTTCGGTGTTCCGACCCGGCCGGTTTCTCCGGTCGCATACGGCGGCATGTTGTAGTGGAGCATAAACGGCTCTTTGTACTCACCCTGAAGCGCATCGATGATCTGCTCGTCGCGTGCTGTGCCCAGGGTGGCCACCACCATTGCCTGCGTTTCGCCGCGCGTGAATAAAGCAGAGCCATGTGCACGCGGCAACAAACCGGTTCTGATATTAATCGGGCGCACCGTGCGCGTGTCCCGGCCGTCAATGCGCGGCTCTCCGCTGAGGATCTGTCCGCGCACGATCTCTTTTTCAAGGCTCTTGATGACGTCGTCAACCGCACCCGATGTTGAAGAATCAGCGTCTTCCGGGATCAGCTCTGCGGCCGCTGCGTCGTAAATCTCATCGATTCGGTTAGTGCGCGCCTGTTTCTGTTTGATCTGGTAGGCCTCGCGCAGTGGTTGCTCAGCTACCTGGCGCACCCGGTCTGCCAGTTCCCCGTCTTTCTCGGGCGGTACCCAGTCCCACAGCGGCTTGCCCGTCTCGTCGGCCAGCTCGTTGATCATGTTGATGACAGCTTGCATTTGTTCGTGGCCGTACACCACCGAGCCAAGCATGACATCCTCTGACAGCTCCATCGCCTCCGACTCGACCATCAGTACCGCCTGCTTGGTACCGGCAACCACCAGGTTGAGTTGCGTTTCCTTCAGTTGGCTGAGTGTCGGGTTGAGCACATACTGGCCATCGATGTAGCCGACCCGGGCCGCCCCGATAGGACCATCGAACGGGATGCCAGAGATCGCCAGCGCCGCCGACGCTCCGATCATCGCCGGAATATCCGAGTCGATCTCACTGTCCGAGGAGACGACCGTCGCAATCACCTGCACTTCGTTCATGAATCCGTCAGGAAACAGCGGACGGATCGGCCGGTCAATTAGTCGACAGGTAAGCGTTTCTTTCTCCGAAGGACGTCCCTCTCGCTTGAAGAAACCACCGGGAATCTTGCCGGCAGCATAGGTTTTTTCCTGATAATCAACTGTGAGCGGAAAGAAATCCTGTCCTGGCCTGACCTCTTTCTTGCCCACCACTGTGACCAGCACAACCGTATCGTCCAGGCTAACCATTACCGCGCCGCTGGCCTGACGGGCAATCTCACCAGTTTCAATCGTGAGTTGGTGATTCCCGTACTCAATACTCTTACGAATAGCGTTCAAAATCCTGTCCCCAAAAATAAAACTGGCGCGGAACCGTTACCCGCGCCATAGACAACCGGACAATGAGTTGTCCGGTAAATAAAGTGTGGAGTGTGAGCTGTCGCTGCGTAAAGGGACACGGCCCTGTTATTTGCGCAGCCCGAGGCTTTCGATGATTTTGCGATAGCGGTCAACGTCCGACCCACGCAGATAATCGAGCAGCTTCCGGCGCCGGCTTACCATTCTGAGCAAGCCACGGCGGGAATGGTGATCCTTGACGTGAGACTTGAAATGGCCGGTCAGGTCATTGATGCGCGCTGTGAGCAGTGCGATCTGCACCTCTGGAGAGCCGGTGTCGCTTTTGCCTCTCTGGTAGCTGGTCACCAATTCAGCCTTCTGGGCCGTCGTTATTGCCATTACAGTCTGTCTCCGCAAGAAAGGCGGCGATTATACCCGCCGGATTGCGCTTTTCCAAGCGATTTTGCGCACTTACGAACGATTAAAAAGCCTTTGAAACAAGCCGTTTCGGCTTCAGCACGCCCGCCTCGTCGACCACCCCCAAACCCAGAAAACGGCCGTCCTCGTTATAGATCCGTGCCTTCTCCAGCGGGGCAATGTCAGCGTAGCCCGGAATCGCCAAGCCATGGCACAGCCGGCGGCTCAGATCCTCGTTCAGACGCAGCGGGGGCAAGTCCTCCAGAAGCGAGTCCAACGGCTTGAGCAATGCCAACCTCTCGTCCATGGTCGCCGTTTCGAGCGCTTCGAAACCGACCGCATCGGATACTTGCAGCGCGCCGATCGCCACGCGACGCAGGCCCGTCAGGTAGGCACCACAGCCAAGGCGTTCTCCCAGGTCCTCGGCCAGGACGCGAACGTAGGTGCCTTTGCTGCACGTGACGAAAATCTCCAGCGCGTCTTCAGACCGGCCCACCACTTCGAGCTGGTATATGTGGACGCGGCGCGCAGCCCTTTCGACATTGACACCCTTTCTGGCAAGCGAGTACAGCGGTCGGCCTTTGACCTTGAGAGCGCTGTACATCGGTGGCACCTGCTCGATTGGTCCGGTGAGAGCGTCGACGGCATTATTCAGTGCCTGCTCATCGAAGTTGGGCGTCGCAACCTCACTGAGTTCGCCCTCGGCATCGCCCGTGCTGCTGCGCCACCCCAGACGCAACGTAGCCAGATAGGATTTCCTCGCCTCAAGCAGCGGATGCGAGAACTTGGTGGCTTGCCCAAGACAGATCGGCAGCAAACCGGAAGCAAGTGGGTCGAGTGTCCCGGTATGCCCCGCTTTCGCCTTTGAGTACAGTCGCCGGACTCTTTGCACGGCAGCGTTGGACGTCATTCCTGACGGTTTATCCAGCAGAAGTACGCCATCGAGAGCGGGGTGGCCGTTGTTGGACGCCGCTTCGCCTGTGCCGGACAAACCGTCAGTCTTCGTTAGCAGGTTTTCCAACGGCTTCGTCGATCAACCGCGACAGCCTTGCGCCGCGCTGAATCGATTCGTCGTACTCGAAATGCAGCTCGGGTACCGTACGTATTCGCAATGCTTTGGCCAGCCGGGAGCGCAGGAATCCGCTGGCACTGTGCAGACCCTCCAGCGCAGGACCCACGGCATCTTCGCCATGTAATGTGGTGAAAAAAACGCGCGCGTGCGAATAATCGGCGCTGACCTCGACGCCGGTAATCGTCACCAGGTCGACCCGCGGGTCTTTCAGCTCGCCGCGGATCAGCTCCGCCAGGTCACGCTGTATCTGGTCGGCCAGACGTCCGCTACGCGAAGCGCTTTTCGCCAAAAGAACCTACCCCCGCGTTTGGCCGCTCAACTCTTGTCAGAGCGTGCGTGCCACCTCGACGACTTCGTAGACCTCGAGCTGATCACCTTCCTTGATGTCTGAGAAACTCTTGATCGAGAGTCCACACTCGAAGCCCGATTTCACTTCGCGAACATCTTCCTTGAAGCGCTTGAGCGAATCGAGTTCGCCATCGTGGATTACAACGTTGTCTCGAAGAACACGCACCGAGGCGCCACGCCTGACAACGCCTTCCTGTACGAAACACCCGGCGACAGTACCGACTTTCGAAATCCGGAACACCTGTCGCACTTCCACCAGGCCCAGCACGGTTTCCTTCTTCTCCGGCGCAAGCAATCCTCCGAGAGCGGCCTTCACTTCATCTACCGCGTCGTAAATCACGTTGTAGTAGTGAACGTCGATGCCATGCGCCGCGATCAACTTGCGTGCCATTGCGTCGGCGCGCGTGTTAAAGCCAATTACCACCGCATTTGACGCCAGAGCCAGATTCACGTCTGACTCGGTAATGCCGCCCACGCCAGAGTGGACAATATTGACCTTGACCTCGTCCGTCGAAAGCCTGCCCAATGCGTGTGCCAGCGCTTCGCTCGAACCTTGCACGTCGGCCTTGATGATCAAGGCAAGGGTCTTGGTCTCACCTGCTTTCATCTGGTCGAACATGTTGTCGAGCTTCGCCGCCTGCTGTTTGGCGAGCTTGACTTCGCGGAACTTGCCTTGGCGGAACAAAGCAATCTCGCGCGCCTTGCGCTCGTCACCGAGAACGATGACCTCTTCTCCGGCCGTAGGTACGTCAGACAGTCCTTGAATTTCCACCGGTATCGACGGGCCGGCTTCCTGAATTTGCTTCGCGTTTTCATCAAGCATCGCGCGGACCCGCCCGAAAACGGCGCCGGCCAAGACAATGTCGCCGCGCTTCAGTGTGCCCGCTTGCACCAGCACCGTTGCCACCGGACCACGTCCCTTGTCCAGGCGCGATTCGATGACCACACCCCGCGCCGGTGCGTCTTTCGGCGCTTTCAGATCGAGTACTTCCGCCTGCAACAACACCGCTTCCAGTAGTTGATCAATGCCTTGTCCTGTTTTCGCGGAAACTTCGACGAACATCGTGTCTCCACCCCAGTCTTCAGGCACGACCTCCCGTTGCGCGAGTTCCTGCTTGATGCGCTCCGGGTTCGCTTCGGGTTTGTCGATTTTGTTGACGGCCACGACCACTGGCGTATCGCCCGCCTTCGAGTGATGGATTGCCTCAATCGTTTGCGGCATAACGCCATCATCGGCAGCGACAACCAGAATAACCAGATCAGTCACCTTGGCACCGCGCGCCCGCATCGCCGTAAACGCTTCGTGACCAGGCGTATCGAGGAACGTCACCATACCGCCTGGCGTATCAACGTGATAGGCGCCGATGTGCTGAGTGATGCCACCGGCTTCGCCGCTCGCCACACGGGAACGACGGATATAGTCGAGCAAGGAAGTCTTGCCGTGGTCGACGTGGCCCATCACGGTAACCACTGGCGCACGCGGCTCCGCAGGAAGGTCCTCCTGGCCGCCTTTCTCTTCGAGAAACGCCTCCGGGTCGACCGTCCTGGCCTTCTTGGATATGTGCCCCATCTCGTCGACGACAATCATCGCCGTTTCCTGATCGAGCACTTGATTGATTGTCACCATCTGGCCCAGTTTCATCAGCGTCTTGATGACTTCAGCGGCCTTGACCGACATCTTGTGCGCAAGTTCAGCGACAGTGATCGTCTCAGGGACCAATACCTCGCGAACGATCGGTTCAACGGGCGCAGCCGGTTCTTGCGTTGCTTGTTCGGTCTTCGCCTTGTGGTGGCGACCGCGCGTGTGCCAGCCTTCGCCGCCGACCGACACAGCACCACGGGTTTTCATGGTACGACGCCGGCCTTGATCTTCCCTCCAGGGCGTTGGCACACGCTTCGCGGGTTTCTTCGTCGAAGGCCGCCCGGCAGGCTTGTGCAAAGTCCCTTCGGTGGTGGCCTTCTTCGCCACCACTTCCGGTTTTTTCTCCTTTGCCGCTGCCTCTTCCTTGGTTTTGGCAGCCTCCTTTTCCGCTTCGGCCGGCTTGGCAGCCACCTCTTCGGCCTTGCGCTCCGCCTTGCGCTTGCGTTCCTCTTCCTTGGCCGCCAGATCCGCCGCCTGTCTGGCGATCAACTCCGCCTGTTTGCGAGCTTCCTCGCTGCGCGCGGCTTCCTGCTCGGCATCCAACGCCGGTTGCACTGCTTCCGGCTCAGCCGCCTGGGCTTCTTTCTCAGCAACCGCATCACGTTTGACCAGCACCCGCTTCTTGCGGACTTCCACCTGAATCGTTCGCGCCGGCCCGCGGCCATCCGTTTTGCGAATCTCCGAAGTCTGGCGCCGGGTTAACGTAATGCGTTTCTTGCCCTCACCAGCCCCGTGCGATTTACGCAGATACTCAAGGAGCTTGGTCTTGTCGCCCTCAGTGAGAGCGGTTTCTTCGCTCAACGCCTTCTTGACGCCAGCCGCCTTGAGCTGTTCCACCAGCTTCTCGACTGGCAGCTTCAACTCAGTGGCAAACTGTGCGACGTTTACTTTGGCCATCTAGCGTCCCTCGCTCCTTAACTTTCCGCAAACCATGGCGCCCGAGCGGTCATGATCAATTCCTTGGCCCGCTCGACGTCCATTTCTACCAATTCAACCAGATCATCTGCCGCAAGATCGGCAAGGTCCTCCTGGGTCGTAATGCCTTTTGCTGCGAGCTGGCGAGCCGTCTCTCCGTCCATGCCCTCGAGATTCAGAAGATCGCTCGCGACGTTCTCCATCTGCTCCTCACTGGCAATCTCCTGCACCAGCAGCGAGTTTCTCGCGCGGCTTCGCAGTTCTTCGACCGTTTCTTCATCGAAGGCTTCGATCTCCATCATTTCGCTCACCGGGACATAGGCAACCTCTTCCAGTGTCGAGAATCCCTCTTGCACCAGGACGTCAGCCAACTCCTCGTCCACATCGAGCTTCTCCATGAACAGGGTCCGCAGCTCCGAGAACTCTTCTTCGCTTTTTTGCTGCGACTCTTCCTCGGTCATGATGTTCAGTTCCCAACCGCTGAGCTCGCTGGCAAGTCGCACGTTCTGGCCGCCCCGGCCAATAGCCTGCGCCAGGTTGTCCTCGTCGACGACGATATCCATGCTGTGCTTTTCTTCGTCCACCGTAATCCGGCTGACTTCCGCCGGTGCAAGCGCATTGATCACGAATTGCGCCGCTTCCGGTGACCACAAAACGATATCGACCCGTTCGCCGGCCAGTTCACCTGTCACCGCCTGCACCCGCGAGCCGCGCATTCCGACACAAGTCCCAATCGGGTCGATGCGCTGATCGTTCGACCGCACTGCGATCTTTGCGCGCGAGCCGGGATCACGTGCTGCCGCTTTGATTTCCAACAAACCTTCCTCGATCTCCGGCACTTCGAGCTCGAACAACTTCGCCAGGAACTCGGGGACTGTCCGGGACAGAATCAGTTGCTGTCCGCGCGCGGCACGGTCAACTTTCAGCAGATACGCACGCACGCGGTCGCCGACACGAAGATTCTCTTTCGGAATCATCTGATCACGCGGCAGAATCGCTTCGATGCGGCCCGATTCGATAATGGCGTTGCCGCGCTCCATGCGCTTGATGCTGCCAGTCACGATGAATTCATCGCGCTCCAGAAAATCATTCAGAATCTGCTCACGCTCAGCGTCGCGGATCTTTTGCAGAATGACCTGCTTGGCTGCCTGGGCGCCAATGCGCCCGAACTCGATTGGCTCCAACTCTTCTTCAATGTAACCATCGAGTTCAATATTCGGATCGTGCTCGCGTGCTTGCTCCAACGTCATCTGCCGGGCCGGTTCCTCGAGTTCCTCGTCGGGCACGACATGCCAGCGCCGGAAACTGTCGTAGTCGCCAGTCTCACGATCGATGGCCACACGGGCATCAGCGTCTTCCTTGAATCGTTTCTTTGTCGCGGAGGCAAGAGCCAGCTCCAGCGAGGCAAAGACGATATCTTTGGCCACGTTCTTTTCCCGCGCTAGTGCGTCTACCAGCATCAACAACTCGCGGCGCATTCGCTTATCTCCAATCTAAAGTTCCGGTACCAACCGAGCCTTGCGGATATCAGCAATTTCCAGCGATACCGTGGCTCCGTCGATCTCCAGTTTCAATGTTTCCGCATCAGCACCCCTGAGGATGCCAACAAAATTCCTCTGCCCGTCATGGGCCATGTTCGTGCGCACCGAAGCCATTTCGCCCTCGAAGCGCTGAAAATCTTTCACCCGGCGCAATGGACGGTCGAGGCCGGGGGACGATACCTCCAGCCGGTCGTAATCAACGCCCTCCACCTGGAACAGGTGGGAAAGATGATTGCTGACCAGAGCACAATCATCCACGCTGATACCTTCCGGTTTGTCGATGAACACACGGAGCAATTTTCCGTGGTTGGAGCGCTCGACATCCACCAACTCGTATCCGAGTCCGGGCAGCGTCCGCTCGAGTAACTCAATAAGGTCCATCTTCAGCTAGCAGTACAAATAAAAAATGGGCCCTTGGCCCATCGAAAAAACGGGCCCTCGGCCCGTTATTGCTTTTCTGGAACCGAATTCTACCAAAGGCATGCCCTAAATTAAAGTCGTTAAAGGGCTTTTCGGCTTTGACCATCCTGCTCGGTGGTGCCTTTGGTCAGCCGTGCCACTCACCATGGCTTCGGCGCGCGACTTTCTATGTTCCGACTGAAGATGAGGGCGTTCCGTATGGAATTCAAGCTGGCGAGTAGAGAGGTACAGAGCGTTGAACGTGGTTGTTCGAATAGCAAAGAAAACCCTCTTTCCTCCGCTGTCGACTTAGTGTCCTACTTTGTTTCCGGCCGTCTGCATGTCAGATGACAGAAGTCAGAGGACAGAGAACAGAGTGGTTGCGTGGCGCTTCGCGACACACCGGGTCGGGCTCACTACAACAAGCGCGCGGCTGCCCATGCGCCTTGATACGCCCTGACATCGGGTGCCTTCTCATCCACCTTTCGATGCGCGCGTGTTGTCGTTCCTCAAGTAGGACACCCATCGAGGATCCAATAAAAAAGCCTTCCCCTTCGGCT
>CP070643.1:3834438-3922511 GCA_020354125.1 Betaproteobacteria bacterium
CCGCCCCCGTAGGGCCGGTCATCGACACTACGATAAGCGTTGGTCGCATAATCGCGCGGATTCCACAGCACCAGCTCGAAGTGGCCACGCTCATGCGCCCGTTGCGTAATGCCGAATTCGGTCAACGCGTCGAACATGCCCGGAAACAGCGTCACTACATCGAAGCGCTTCATCGCCCGCGCATCCCTAGTAATCGAGCTCCCAATCGACCAGAAGCTTTCCCGCCTCCAGATCGACCCGCTTGACCACCGCATCGACAAACGGCAGCAGACGTTCTTTCTCGTCAACCACCACCAGCACCGGGTCCGCACCCGATTCAAACAACCGCTCAACATGACCGAGCGACTGACCTGCAGTATTCTCAACCTCGAGGCCGACCAGGTCGGCCCAGTAATACTCACCTTCGTCAGGGGCGGGCAACTGCTCACGCGCAATGGCGATATCCTGCCCCTTCAACGCTGCTGCCCGGTCACGATCGTCAATCCCGGCAAAGCGCACCAGCAACGAAGTACCGTGCACCGCTTTCTCCTCGATCGTTCGGCTACGCCATTCGCCAGCCTCGCAAAGCCACCACGGCGAATACCGGAACAGACTGTCAGTTTCCTCGGTAAACGGCTGGACCTTGACCCAACCTTTGACACCGAACGGGGCACTGACGCGCCCCATCACAATCATTTCGTCAGGCGGCTTTGCTACCAAACTGTTTGACTAGACGAGCCGCCGTATCCGAGAGCTTCGCTCCCTTGCCCCGCCAATAGTCCAGCCGCTCCAAGTCGACTCGCAGCCCCTCGCGTCCCTCCGGCGCATTGGGATCGTAAAAACCGACGCGCTCGATGAAGCGACCGTCACGCGGGTTGCGGGAGTCAGTCACCACCATGTTGTAAAAAGGCCGTTTTTTGGCGCCGCCGCGCGCCAGTCGTATGACAACCATTGATTTCACCCTGTATGCGAGAGGTCCGAGGCCGGTACCCCTCGAAAAAGCCAAGCGCGCGATTTTACGCTTGTTTTTCCGCCCCGCGCAAGGGCGAACGCGCGCCGGATGCAGCTATTGCGCGCTGTTTTCGGCCGACTGCCCGTCGCCGTGGAAAACGCTATCAAGAAACTCCACGATCACCATGGTCAGTTCGTCTTCCTTGCCCTCGAAGAAGTGCGGGGCATCTTGCAACACCACTTGCCTCGATCCGGGCACTTTCATGATCTGCTTTTTGCGCTCGTAGCCGCCGACCTGGGTGATTACCCAGTCCTTGGTGCCGTAGACGTCCATGACCGGGATCTTGATCCGGAACATTTCTTGCAAGCCATTGATAATACTGATAAACACCCACGCCTTGATAGGTGTTTCATCAGCCTTGATGAGGTATTCGTTGGCCATGGTGGCGCCCAGGCTGTGGGACACGATGGCGATATCCTCGAAGCCTTTTTCCTGAAGAAATCTGGCGGCCAATTCATAGCGCTCACCGGCATCTTCGTAGGTCGGTATGTAGTCACCGACCTTGGCGCCCGAGCCCAGCACCGGCAGCTGGATAGCAAGCGTGTTGTAGCCCTGGTCGGCGAGCTTCATACGCAGCACGCTGTAGAGCTCCCAATCCGGATTCCAGCCGCGCCCATGACCGACAATAATCGCGCCGCGCGGATTGTCGGCTTCGGTGTAGATGGCGAGAAATTTGTGTCCGTTGGCCTGCTCGATCCAGACCGGGTCGCCAACCAGGATGGAGGGCAACACCTGTTCCGCCCAGCGATTCTCCCGCTCATAGTCGAGATCGATGGCAAGCGCAGTTGACACCAGCCACGACATCGTCAGTATCGATAGAACCGATAGCGGCAGACAAATGGAAACCAGGCGTTTGATCATCGTACTTTCACTCCACAGCATTGTTTCGGCCCGATACCGCATACATCTTAACTAAGACCAGAGTCGAGATTGAGCGTTCCTCGAGCACCGTAACGATCAGAAACGGCCGCTAGCCCGGATCAAGGTCGCGCAGTAGTTTTGCGACACTCTGTTAACCGAGGCCGGGGAACATACCACGCGCCCCCCGCATCATTTTCTGCAAACCGCCTTTACCCATCATTTTCATCATCTTCTGCATCTGGGCAAACTGCGAAAGCAGCCGGTTCACCTCCTGCACGCTGACACCCGAACCGCTGGCGATGCGCCGCTTGCGCGATGCCTTGATGATTTCCGGTTTGGTACGTTCGCGTTGCGTCATCGAATCGATGATGCCGATGGTCCGGTTGATAACACGCTCATCCATTGAAGCGCCTTGCGCCGCCTGTGCGAACTGCGCCGGCAACTTGTCAATAATGGCGCCGACCCCGCCCATCTTCTTCATTTGCAGCATCTGCGAGCGAAAGTCCTCGAGATCAAAGCCCTTACCGGATTTGACTTTCCTGGCAAGTTTCTGCGCCTCGGCAGCGTCGACAGTGCGCTTTGCCTCGTCAACCAGCGACAGAACATCGCCCATACCGAGAATGCGTGCCGCGACACGATCGGGGAAGAACGGCTCGAGCCCGTCCAGCTTCTCCCCGGTGCCGACAAACTTGATTGGTTTGCCGGTGACCTCTCGCACCGATAGCGCCGCCCCGCCGCGAGCATCACCGTCCATTTTCGTGAGTACCACGCCGGTCAAGGGTAAAGCATCGCCAAATGCCTTGGCGACATTGACCGCGTCCTGGCCCTGCATGGCGTCGACAACGAACAGCGTTTCGCTCGGCGAGAGCGCTTCGTGCAGTTCGCGTATCTCGCGCATCATTTCCTCGTCGACCGCCAGCCGGCCTGCGGTGTCGACAATGACCACATCGTGGAAATGCCGTTTTGCATGATCGAGAGCCGCCAGCGCAATCGATTTCGGCTTGGCCGTGGCGTCGGCCGGAAAACTGTCGACCTGAATCTGCCTGGCCAACGTGCTGAGCTGCTCCATCGCCGCCGGCCGGTACACATCGCAGCTAACCAGAAGCACCTTTTTCTTTTGCGCGGCAAGCAGACGCGCGAGTTTTCCGCTGGTAGTGGTTTTGCCCGAACCCTGCAATCCGGCCATGAGGATCACCGCGGGCGGACGAACTGCAAGGTCGAGCGCATCGTTGTGCTCGCCCATCAATGTGGTGAGCTCGTGCTGAACGACACCGACCAACGCCTGGCCAGGCGTCAGACTGCCGAGCACCTCCTCACCGATCGCCTTTTCCCTGACACGTTCGATGAAGCCCTTGACCACCGGCAGCGCAACGTCGGCTTCGAGCAACGCGACACGTACCTCGCGCAGGGTATCCTTGACGTTGGCATCGGTCAGGCGCGCCTGACCACGAAGTGTTTTTACGATGCCCGAGAATCGGCCTGTGAGTGTTTCCAGCATGGGTTAAGCAACGGATGGGGCGGAAAGATGATGTAGACTGCGCCTGAGCTTCAGCCGCAAATGAGCCCGATTCTACTTCATCTGATCGCGAGCCTCGCTTACCTGGCACTTGCCTTCTTTCTCTGGAAGGATTTGCAGCGCGGCCCGAACGCACCCGTGAAACAACGCGCGCGGGTGGCGCATGCGCTGGTGGCAGTTCCTCTGTTGATTCACGCCGGATTGCTGTCACACTCGATGGTGCGCGCCGATGGTTTGTACCTTGGCGTCGGCAATGCCATCTCGCTGATCATGGCGCTTGCCGTGCTGATCTACTGGGTTGCCAGCTTCTTTCACCGCCTCGAAGCACTCAACGCGATGGTGTTGCCCGCCGCCGCCATTCTTTCATGGCTGCCACTCGTTCTCCCGGCAACACGACCGCTGGAGAACACTGAACTACTGGTGTTCAGGGCACACCTGTTAATCGCCATGCTCGCCTACAGCCTGTTCACAATTGCTTCCTTGCACGTTCTTCTGATGGCGCTGCAGGAAAGACGCCTGCATTCGCACAACGTTGCGTCATTCATTCAGGCACTGCCGCCACTGCTGACGATGGAATCGGTATTGTTCAAGATCATCGGCGCCGGCTTCGTCTTCCTTACGTTGACACTGGCAACCGGCGTGATTTTCTCGGAAGAAATTTTCGGCAAGCCACTCACGTTTACGCATAAAACTGTTTTTGGCTTCATGTCCTGGTTCATATTCGGAGCACTGCTCCTTGGCCGGGCATTCTATGGATGGCGCGGACGAGTTGCGGTGCGATGGACACTCGCAGGATTCATGGCGCTGGTGCTGGCATATATCGGCAGCAGTTTCGTGGTTGAAATCATCCTGCAACATTGATCCGCACCATATACGCACGCACCGTGCCCTTGCTAACCGATAACGGGCCACCGAGCTGGTCCACTTCGACCTTCGAGGTTCTGAAGCCGTGACCGAAATTCCTCTAAGTACGCTGTTGATCGTATTCGTTGCCCTGGTCATCATTTCCGGGTTTTTCTCAAGTTCCGAGACAAGCATGATGGCGCTCAACCGCTACCGGCTGCGCCACCTCGCTAAAAAAGGAAACCGGGCAGCCAAACGCACCGTTTACTTGCTCGACCGTACCGATCGTCTGCTCGGTTCGATACTTCTCGGCAACAACCTGGTCAACACGGCCGCCGCCGCGCTGGGCACCGTCATCGCGTTCCGACTGCTCGGGCAAAGCGAACTCTCGCTGACCATCGCGACGATAACTGTGACTGCTGTCTTTCTGGTCTTCAGTGAAATCACACCGAAGATTATCGGCGCCAGTTACCCGGAGAAAATCGCGTTTCCAGCTAGTCTCGTGCTCAAACCACTAATGACGCTGGTGCATCCCATCGTTGTCGTAGCAAATCTGTTCGTCAACGGCTTGCTGCTGGTCTTCAAGCTCAAGCCCGCCGGGTCGGAGGCACAGACACTCAGCTCAGAAGAGTTGCGCACCCTGGTGTTGGAGGGTGGACATTTTCTTCCAAAGAAGCATCAGAACATGCTCCTGAACCTTTTTGATCTGCAGTCAATTACGGTTGAGGACGTAATGACTCCGCGCAGCAAGATCGAGGGCATTGATCTGGATGCAACGGCAGAAGAAATTCGGCGCGAGATCGCCACCTGCAATCACACACGGCTTCCCGTGTACCGCGGGCGGCTCGACGACATTGTCGGCGTGGTGCATATCCGCAAGGTCCTGAATCTTTCGGACAGCACCGAGATCGATGCGCAGACCATAACGGAAATCATGAAGGAGCCGTATTTCGTACCCATCGAAACCGGCTTGCTCGCGCAACTGCAAAATTTCCAGGACCAGCAGGATCGTTTCGCTCTGATCGTCGATGAATATGGCGATTTGATGGGTCTGGTGACGATCGAGGACATACTCGAGGAGATCATCGGCGAATTTACGACCCAGTCGCCTTTGCAAGCGGCCGATTGGAAGCGGCTCGAGGACGGCAGCGTCGTCGTCGACGGCGCAGCCTCACTGAGGGACCTCAACCGCCAACTCGGCTATCAGTTCCCGGTCGACGGGCCAAAGACCCTTAACGGCCTATTACTGGAACATCTGCAGGAAATTCCCGAACCCGGCACGTCATTGAAGCTGGCCGGCTGCCCGGTCGAGATTCTTCACGTTCAGCACCGCTCGATCAAGTCTGTTCGACTCCCACCACCCGAAACAAAAGCGTAATAAAACAAATACTTATTTCGCTCGCCCGATCTTTGCATGGGTGCCAAGTCAGGCCCTGAGTCAGTAGGCCTTGCTGTCAATTCGCACGAAGCTTGCTTATACCCCCGAGAGGAGTGAACTCGTCTTTTCGCCCGGCCATATCGGGTTCACAAGGCACGTGCCGGTATTGAATACAGGGACGCCAGAGGGCCAGAGCACCCTGTCGGATTGAGGGCGATTCTGATTCGCCGCGTGATTTGTCGCGGCGTGTCGCCAGACAACGACTTGGCCAGGAACAATCAGAGGGAACGGAATGGCAACAGCAACCGCGGCAGCGCGACGTGGACAACAACAGGTAAAGGAACACACCTACGTCTGGGAAGGTCGCGACCGGACCGGCAAGCTGGTCAAGGGCGACATGCGTGCCGGCGGCGAACACGTCGTACTATCGACCTTGCGGCGTCAGGGAATTACCCGCGCCAAGGTCAAGCGCCAGCGCGGCGGGGCCGGTGGCAAAGTCACGGATAAGGACATCACGTTCTTCACGCGTCAGTTGGCAACCATGATGAAATCCGGGGTGCCGCTGCTGCAGGCATTCGATATCGTCGGTAAGGGACACGCAAATCCTGCCGTTGCAAGATTGCTGATGGACATCAAGAGCGACGTTGAAACAGGTACCAGCCTGAGCGCCGCATTCCGCAAATACCCTCTGTACTTTGACGCCCTGTATTGCAACCTTGTAGGCGCTGGTGAAGCCGCAGGTATTCTCGACAGCCTCCTGGATCGCCTTGCGACGTACAAGGAGAAGATCCTCGCCATCAAGAGCAAGATCAAATCGGCGCTGTTCTACCCGATTTCGATCATTGTCGTCGCCTTTGTGATTACCGCGATCATCATGCTGTTCGTGATCCCGGCGTTTAAGGAACTGTTCACCAACTTCGGCGCAGACCTGCCGGCTCCGACACTTCTGGTGATGGGGATTTCGGATTTCTTCGTCGCCTACTGGTGGGCCATATTCGGAGGCGTCGGATTCGGATTATGGTTTTTCTTCTACACGTGGAGACGCTCGGTCAGGATGCAACAGGTGCTCGACCGGCTGTTCCTCAAGATCCCTGTATTCGGTGAACTCATTCGCAAGGCCACGATTGCGCGCTGGACTCGAACACTGTCGACCATGTTTGCTGCCGGTGTTCCGCTGGTCGAAGCACTGGACTCGGTTGCCGGTGCTTCCGGCAATTTCGTCTATTACCAGGCAACGAAGGTTATTCAGGGTGAAGTCAGCACCGGTACCAGCCTTACTGTCGCAATGCAAAACAGTGAGGTATTTCCCAACATGGTGATTCAGATGGTGGCGATTGGTGAAGAATCGGGCTCTCTGGACGCCATGCTCGGCAAGGTAGCGGACTTTTTCGAACGGGAAGTCGACGACGCCGTCGACGCATTGTCGAGCCTGATGGAACCGATGATAATGGTCGTACTCGGTGTTCTCATCGGTGGTATGGTGATCGCGATGTACCTGCCGATCTTCAAGATGGGTCAGGCAGTCTGAGCCCAAACCCCGCACGCCAAAACGCCCGGGACAACTCGGGCGTTTTTTTTGAATCTTGCAGGATGCACCAACAGGTGCGCCACAAACTTTTTACTGCGCCCGTGCAATGACTGATCTGTTCAATTTGCTGCAAAGCAGCCCTTTCGCGTTCACGACCACGGCTACCATCGTCGGATTAATGGTAGGTAGTTTTCTCAACGTCGTGATTTACCGACTGCCCCGAATGATGCAGCGCGACTGGAACGAACAAGCAGCCATGCTTCTGGAAGACGCAAAGTTGACGGACTGCGCGACAACGCTGCGCGGCGTGAGCGAGACGCCGTCGAATTACAATCTGGTCGTGCCGCGCTCTGCCTGTCCGAAATGCGGTCAGAGCATCAGCGCCGTGCAGAATATTCCTGTGATCAGTTATCTGGTTCTTCGCGGCAAATGCGCCAATTGCGACAACCCGATCAGTGCGCGCTATCCGATCATTGAAGCGATCAGCGGTCTGTTTGCAGGTTACATTGCCTGGCACTTCGGTTTTGGCATGGCCGCAGTCGCAGCGATGTTATTCGCCTGGTCGCTGATCGCGCTTACCGTCATCGACATCGACACGCAGTTGTTGCCCGACAGCATTACATTGCCCCTGTTATGGATCGGCCTGCTGTTCAATATCCCGGGTACATTCGCGCCTTTGTCCTCTGCGATTATCGGTGCGGTGGCCGGTTATCTTTCGCTGTGGTCCGTCTATTGGGCGTTCAAGCTCGCCACCGGCAAGGAAGGCATGGGCTTCGGTGATTTCAAACTGCTCGCGGCGATCGGCGCCTGGCTGGGGTGGAAGCTCTTGCCGCTCGTGATACTGTTGTCTTCTTTTGTCGGAGCTGCAGTTGGAATCGTGTTGATCGTGTCGCAGAGACATGGGCGAAACGTGCCTATTCCCTTCGGCCCTTACCTGGCGGCCGCCGGCCTGATCGCGATGCTGTGGGGTGGAGATATCAACAGCGTCTATCTCGGCCTGTTTCGTTGAGCCCGATTTGCCAAGCGCACTCGATTCGTAATCTATGCTCGGTTCGCAAACCAAATGGCTTTTGCAGTCGGACTGACTGGTGGCATCGGTTCCGGCAAAACTACGATCTCTGATCTTTTTGCTGAACTCGGCGTCGATGTTATCGACACCGATGAAATCGCCAGAGAACTGTCGCGCAAAGGACAACCAGCGATGCGGCAGATTGAAGAGCAGTTCGGACCCGATGTGATTGCAAGCGACGGGTCTCTGGACAGAGACCGCATGCGCGAACTCGTCTTTTCCGATCCCGATGCAAGAGAAAAACTGCAGCAGATACTGCATCCTTTGATTCGGGCCGAGGTGCAGCGCAGGCTCGCTGCAAGCGGCAAGCTTTATGCGCTGGTAGTGGTGCCGTTGCTGGTTGAGTCGCGCGGCTATGACTTCGCCGATCGTGTGCTGGTTGTCGATTGCAGCGAAGAACGGCAAATTGAACGCGTCATGCAGCGCAGTGGGCTGTCACGCGATCAAGCCAAGGCAATTATGGTCAGCCAGGCAAGTCGAAACGAGCGTCTCGCCGCCGCAGATGATGTGATCAATAACGACGGCAAAATCGCAGCTCTGCGCTCGCAAGTTGAGAAGTTGCATCGCCACTACCTGACCCTTGCCGAGTCAGCGTGACCTTGCCGAATGGGCCGGCGATGGACCTTTTCTTTTCGGATCGAATCGGCAATACTAGTGCGCTGCTCCACATAGAACCTTCGAAAGTCGCCCCGACAGACACTTCATCGACGTGATCGTCTACGAGTTCCCCCTTAACGAACGGGTTCGCACACTGCTGAGGATCGAGAATCTTTACCAGCGTACCCGCTACTTCAAGTCCAAGGACGGGTCACAGGAGCATCATGTCGCGATACTGTCGTTGTTCGAGATCCTTGATGTGGCGGGACGGGCCGATCTCAAATCCGAGATCATGCAAGAACTCGAGCGCAAGAAAACCCAACTTGATTCGCTGAAAGATAATCCGTCGGTCGAGCAAAGCAAACTGGCTGAAATTATTGGCGAAACCGAGCAAGCAATTGCCGGCTTGCTAGCCACATCGGGAAAGACGGGCCAGGAACTCAGAGAGAACGAGTGGCTGATGGCGATCCGACAGCGAACCGCGATCCCGGGCGGCGTATGCGAGTTTGATTTGCCCTCGTATCACCACTGGATGCATTTGTCACCAGAAATACGCAAACGCGATCTCGACCAATGGCTGTCGCCGTTTGAGCCGATGCGCAATGGCGTTGAGCTGATCCTGCGTTTGCTCAGAGAAAGCGGAAAAACAACACAACAACGCGCCGAGAAAGGCAAGTTTCAGCAAATGCTCGCTGGTAGACTGGCCCAGATGCTAAGGCTGAGTCTTGACGACAGCTACGCTCACGTACCGGAAGTCAGTGCCAACAAGTATGCAATTAACATCCGCTTCGCAACATTTGGTGAATCGCAGCGCAAGACCAGCGAAGAAGATATCGACTTTGCGTTAACGTTCTGCAATCTGTGATCAAACCCAGTTCAAAACCGTCCGGCCAAGTGGTCAACTGCCCGCAGTGTGGCAAGCCCCTGGCTTGGGACACCGCCAATGCGTCTCGCCCGTTCTGTTCCGAGCGTTGCAAAATGATCGACTTGGGCCAGTGGGCATCGGAAACGTATCGCATTCCGACCGGCGTCAATCAGTCGTCTTCTTCGGACGATAGCGGCACTTGATCTGGTTTCGGTTCATCCAACCACGCACCGCTTAGCATCGCCACGCCGTGCGCGCCATTTCGCCACGCGGCCTCAAGATCGGTGCTGCGCATGCCGCCGAGCGCGTAAACAGGAATAGAAACATCAGCGGCCAGGCTCTGGAAACGCTGCCAGCCAAGGGGTCGTGCGTCAGGATGGCTGGCGGTTACCTTGACTGGCCCAAGGACAACAAAGTCCAGTTCGAGCGACTCGGCGTGCTCGATTTCTTGCCGATCGTGGCAGGATGCGGCACACCACGGCAAGTCCGGACGGCTGGTCGCTTCCATTAGCCGCTTGGCCGTCAGATGCACGCCGTCCGCGCCAGTGGCATCGGCGAGTGCCGCATCACCGTTCACCAGGACGATGGCACCGAACTGATGGCAGCGTGACACGACTTCACGCGCAAAGCGCTCGAGCCGGGATGGGTCGAAATGCTTCTCCCTGACCTGAACCAGTTTCAAACCGCTGCGCAAGGCTGATTCAAGTCGTTCCAGGGCTGCTTGTTCGCCTAGCGCGGTCGCATTGGTGATCGCATATTGCACCGGCAGTTCGAGCGCCTTGAGCACCACGGCATTTGCCGGCAGCATCGGCTCGACATCGAGCTTGCCGGGGCTCTGCCAGGCGAAGGCCTGCGCCTCTTTCGACTGCGGCTCACCGTGCCAATGCACAACCCGCTGGAAGTGCAACCTCACTTTCGCGTGCGAGTATTCGTAAACACGCGTCAGCCAGGGGTAGATAGACAGAGCAGTCATGCCGAGTTCTTCTTCGAGTTCGCGCTTCAGCGCTGCCGCCGGCGTTTCGCCCGGCTCAATCTTGCCACCGGGAAACTCCCAGTACCCCTCGTAGACTTTGCCGGCAGGGCGCTGCGCGAGCAGGAACGCTCCGTCCGGTCGCTGCACGACTGCAGCGGCTACGTCAACGATGCTGTCAGCCAATGCCCCGTCTACTTGCGTTTTCGAGTCGACTTCAGTTGCTGGCGGCCGGCCCAGTCGCGCGCAAACTGCCAGGCGACGCGACCGCTGCGCGAGCCACGCAGCAACGCCCACTGCAGGGCTTCCTGTCGTATGCCGTCTGTCACCTCGGGCACCGCGCCCAGCTTGCCGACCCAGTGGTCGACGATTGCAAGGTATTCGTCCTGATCAAAGGGATAGAACGCAATCCAAAGTCCAAACCGCTCAGAAAGCGAGATCTTCTCCTCGATGCTCTCGCCCGGGTGTATTTCTTCGCCGAGGTACTTCGTTTCAAGATTTTCCTGCATGTACTCAGGCATCAGGTGCCGACGATTTGACGTGGCGTAGATCAGTACGTTGTCCGATGTCGCCGATATCGAACCATCGAGCACAACCTTCAACGCCTTGTAGCCCGGTTCTTCGGCATCGAACGACAAATCGTCGCAGAAGATGATGAAACGATAGGGCGCCTGCGCAACCATGTCGACGATATCGGGAAGGTCATGCAGATCGTGCTTTTCGACCTCGATCAGGCGCAAGCCCTTGCTCGCGAACTTATTCAGAACCGCTTTAATCAGGGACGATTTACCGGTGCCCTTGGCACCGGTCAACAGCACATTGTTGGCGGTGAAGCCCTCAACGAACTGCCGCGTGTTCTGGTCAACTAACTGCTTTTGTTCGGATATACCTTGCAAGTCGCTCAGTCGTATCTTGTGCAGATGCGTGACCGGTTGCAGATAGCCAGCGTTGGCCCGCCGCCGCCACCGGTAAGCCGTTGACGCCTTCCAATCCGGTGCCACGGGTTGCTGCGGCATTAACCGCTCGGCCCGGTCCAGCAGTTGTTCCAGTTTGCGGAAGACGGGTTCCCAGTCAGCCACGCCTAGCTCCGGTACTCCGAATTGATGCTGACATACTCATGCGACAGATCGCAGGTCCAAACCGTCATCGCTGCGCGACCGCGATTGAGCCTTACGCGCAGAGTGATTTCCTTTTGGTCCATAACGGCCTGCGCATTTTCTTCCCTGTAACCGGGTGCGCGGCCACCGCCGGCCGCAACGAGCACATCACCGAGATACACTTCCAGCGCGGTTACATCGAGGTCATCAATGCCAGCATAACCGATGGCCGCGAGAATGCGGCCGAGGTTCGGGTCGGAGGCATAAAAAGCCGTTTTGACCAGCGGCGAATGTGCAATGGCATAGGCGACCATGCGGCATTCGCGCTCGTCGCGCCCAGACTCAACCCGCACGGTAATGAACTTCGTCGCACCCTCACCGTCACGTACGACCATCTGGGCAAGCTCCGCGCACACGTCGGTGACGGCGTCGCGCAAAGCAGCGTAGTCATCGCCATTCGCTGCGGAAATTTCCGGACATGACGAGCTTCCCGACGCAATCAGCATCAGGCTGTCATTGGTCGAGGTATCGCCGTCCACGGTAATGCAATTGAAACTGCGTTGGCTGGCGTGCTCGATCATCGCCTGCAACGAATCGGCGGCCACGGACGCGTCAGTCGCAACGAAGGCAAGCATTGTCGCCATGTCAGGGCGAATCATGCCGGAGCCTTTGGCAATCCCCGTTACTGTCACCTTGTGTTCCCCGATTTCGAGCACCCGCGATGCCGCTTTGGGAACCGTATCGGTCGTCATGATCGCCTCTGCCGCGTCGAGCCAGTTTGATTCGCAAAGCCCCTCAACGCATGTAGGCAACGCGGCAATAATCCGTTCGCTGGGCAAGTCCTCCATGATGACACCGGTCGAGAATGGCAGCACGGCCGAAGCATCACATTCGAGGAGTTCACCGAGTGCCTCGCAAACTTGCATGGCGCGCGCCACACCCTGCTCCCCGGTACCCGCATTGGCACAGCCGCTATTGACAACCAATGCCCGTGAAGAAGTCTGTGAAAGATGGGCCTTGGCAACGGTTACCGGTGCAGCACTGAATCGATTGCGGGTAAACACACCGGCAACCGTCGAGTCCCGTGATAGCGCGATGACCATCAAGTCTTTGAGGTCGGGCCCCTTGATACCGGCGCATGCAGCAGCGAGACGAACGCCGGCGACGGAAGCGAGTGATGCTGCGTCTGGGAACGGAAGATTGACCGGCATCGGCGGAACAACACCGCCTAGCTCAGGCGGCCATGACAATGTTTGTACTTCTTACCGGAGCCACACGGACACGGATCATTGCGCCCGATCTTGCCACCAGGGCGCACAAATGGTTTTGGTTTTTCCGCCACGGCGGTGTCTCCACCTCGGGCCGCTTGCGCCGCTTGAGCCGCCTGATCGTTCTGCAACGCGGCGTCATAATCGGCGTGCTGGTAGCGCACATTGGTCATCTCCGTGCGCTCCTCGGCAGCTTCGTCCGCCTCTTCCGCGCTGCGAATACGAACCGTGCTCAGAACGCGAGTGACCTCATTACGAATCGCTTCGAGCATGAGGGAGAAAAGCTCGAAGGCTTCGCGCTTGTACTCCTGCTTGGGGTTCTTCTGTGCGTATCCACGCAGATGTATGCCCTGTCGCAGATGGTCCAGAGCAGCTAGATGCTCGCGCCAGTGATTATCGAGGCTTTGCAACATGATCGCATGCTCGTAATGGCGCATCGCCTCTTCAGGCACGTTCTGAATTTTCTGGTCGTAGTGCAGATTGGCCGCTTCGACGATGCGATGACGCAACAATGACTCGTCCAGCTGCTCATCCTGCTCGAGCCACTCGCTCGGCTTCAATTCAAGCGAAAACTCCGACGCAAGCGCTTGCTCGAGGCCCGGAACATCCCATTGCTCTTCGACACTCTCCGGCGGAACATATTCGCCGATGAGTGCTTCGACAGAACCTTCGCGCATGGAGCGCACCGTTTCCTGGACATCTTCCGTTTCAAGCAACTCGTTGCGTTGCTCGTATATCACCTTGCGCTGGTCGTTGGAGACGTCGTCGTACTCAAGCAGCTGCTTTCGGATATCAAAGTTACGCGCCTCGACTTTGCGTTGTGCATTCTCTATCGCTCTGGTCACCCACGGGTGTTCTATCGCCTCGCCCTCCGGCAACTTCAGCCGGTCCATGATTGCAGCCACCCTGTCGGAGGCGAAAATTCGCAACAACGGATCTTCCAGAGACAGGTAAAAGCGCGTCGAGCCCGGATCACCCTGCCGGCCCGCACGACCACGAAGCTGATTGTCGACGCGCCGTGACTCGTGCCGCTCGGTACCGACAATGTGCAAACCGCCGGCCTCGACCACCTGGTTGTGCAGCTTTTCCCATTCAGCGCGAATGGTGTTCTCGCGGCCTTCTTTTTGTTCGTCGGAGAGTTTTTCGTCGCTGCGCACGCGCTCGACCTCCGGCTCGGGATTTCCACCGAGCACGATGTCGGTTCCCCGTCCCGCCATATTGGTGGCAATGGTGATCATCTTCGGCCGACCCGCCTGGGCTACGATTTCCGCTTCTCGGGCGTGCTGTTTCGCGTTGAGCACCTGGTGCGGAAGCTTTGCTTTGGTCAGCATTTGCGAAATCAGCTCGGAGTTTTCAATCGATGTCGTTCCCACCAGCACCGGTTGCTCGCGCTCGTAGCAATCCTGGATGTCATCGAGCACTGCACGGTAGCGTTCCTTGCTGGTCTTGTAGACCTGGTCCATTCGATCCTCACGGATCATCTTGCGGTGCGTCGGGATGATCACCGTCTCGAGACCATAGATTTGCTGAAACTCGTAGGCCTCGGTGTCGGCGGTGCCGGTCATTCCCGCCAGTTTGTTGTAGATACGAAAATAGTTCTGGAACGTGATCGAGGCCAGGGTCTGGTTTTCGCGCTGGATCTTGACCCCTTCCTTGGCTTCGACGGCCTGATGCAACCCGTCGGACCAACGGCGACCGGCCATTAGGCGGCCGGTGAATTCGTCGACGATGACGATTTCATCGTTCTGAACAACATAATGCTGATCACGCGAGAACAGATTGTGTGCCCGCAACGCGGCATACAGGTGATGCATGAGTCCGATATTGGACGCATCGTAGAGACTGCCGTGCTCGGGCAGCAAGCCCGCCTTCACAAGTAACTCTTCGGCGCGTTCGTGACCCTGTTCGGTCAGCAATACCTGATGCGCTTTTTCATCGACGATGTAATCGCCCGGCTCGTTTTCGCCGGCCGAACGCTCCAGCTGCGGAGCGACGTCGTTCATCCGGTAGTAAAGGTCAGTGCTATCGTCAGCCTGCCCGGAGATAATCAGCGGCGTGCGCGCCTCATCAATCAGAATCGAGTCAACCTCGTCAACGATGGCATAAGCGTGTCCGCGCTGGACCTTCTCAGACAACTGGAACACCATGTTGTCGCGCAAGTAGTCGAAGCCAAACTCGTTGTTGGTGCCGTAGGTAATATCCGCGCCATAAGCTTCCTGTTTGGCGGCATGGTTCATCTGCGACAGGTTGACGCCGACTTTCAGCCCCAGAAACGAATAGGCACGGCCCATCCATTCGGCGTCGCGGCGTGCCAGGTAATCGTTCACGGTGACGATGTGAACGCCTTTTCCGGTAAGCGCATTGAGATAGGCAGGCAACGTGGCGACCAGCGTCTTGCCCTCACCGGTGCGCATCTCCGAGATCTTGCCGTTATGCAAGGCGATTCCGCCAAGCAGCTGAACGTCGAAATGCCGCATATTGAGAACCCGCCGGCCGGCTTCTCTGACAACGGCGAACGCCTCCGGCAGCAGGCTATCGAGTGCTTCGCCATCTTGCACACGCTGGCGGAAGGTGTCGGTCTTGGAGCGAAGTTCGGCGTCGCTCAGTGCCTGCATCGCAGGCTCAAGGTCGTTGGTCGCGCGTACGTCCTGTGAGTACTTGCGCAACAGGCGGTCGTTACGACTGCCAAAGACCTTTTTCAGAATGTTGGGAATCATTTACCGCGGTCTGCATCTATCACAGTTTGAATAAGCGCGGAAGTCTAACACGTTGCCCAGACTGGAATGCCCTGTCCGGCCCACCTTGTGACAGGGATCAGGCAGGCGCGTTCAATCGGCCAGTTGCGCCTCGAGATCCGCTGCGCGCAACCAACGGCGATACGCCCTGTAGCTGGCGTCATCCTTCGCCGAATCAGGGAGAATCCTTCCTTCAATCTCCAGCGGCGGCTTTTGCGACAAGTCGTTGAGCAGGTAGAGCGCCCGGCGTCGCGAGTCGATGGTCGGCAAATGTTCGCCGGTGAAGCGCACCGGGTGGAACTCCACCCTGCGCAACCATCCGTCCTCATCGAGCGTCACATCGAGAATGACCGAAATTGCGGCCGCGCGCTTGGTGGAGAACGCCTGGTAACCCACGAAGTTGCCTAGTGAATAAACGATCAGTTTCTGCCAGTAGCACTCCACCCCTCGCAATACATGCGGCCCGTGCCCAAGCACCAGATCCGCCCCTGACTCGACGGCGGTGCGCGCAAAACGCACCAGATCGCCCCTGTTTTCACCGAGGTATTTCTCTTCACCCTCGATCACGCGCAGTGCGTCGGAACCCTCGGCGCCGCCGTGAAAGGTGACAATCACCAACGTCGCATTTCGGTCTGCTTCGCTGACCAGGCGCGCAACCTCATCCATATCAAAAATGTTGTTGTGCAAGCCAAGATAACTGAAGCCGATCCAGGCGATGCGTGCGCCCCTGATTTCCTGGTAGACGATCTCGTTCTGCAGCCCCACCGCGAGAATGCTATGCGCCTGCAGCGCGTTGACCGTATCTTCCAATCCGGTCGGCCCGAAATCCGAGCTATGGTTGTTCGCCAGACTGAGCACGTTGAAGCCGGCATCACGAAGCACAGCGGCGAAGCGCGGTGGCATTCGGAAAGCGTATTGCGTTCCTCTACTTGGGTCTTTGGTGGTTTCTTCCGAATCAGTCAGCGTACCTTCAAGATTCCCGAAAACAATATCGCTGCCCGCCAGGGTCTGCGCAACGCCATCAAAGAAGCGATGTTCCACGTCGGGCGGTATACGATCCTCCGGCCAAGTCGTGCCGAGAACCATGTCGCCAACCGCCTTGATGGTGAAAGTCTCCCTGGACTCGGAAAACGAGGGACTGGCACCACATTCCATGGCATAAGCATGGGCGCTGAACGTCAGACAAACGAATGTTGCAAGAAGAACAAATCGCATCAGGAGAAACTCTGAATCAGCGGCAGCACCGCTCTCTGTAGTGTCCTCGCGCACCGTAACATCCCGGTGTGAATCAAGTGTCATTACGGGTCGAATCAGCGTGTTGATTGATGCAAACTCGGGCGCTGCGACCGCACTGCGCGAGCAAAACAACTCTCGCGACAGCCCATGGACCTGCTAACGTAAGAGAAAGTGAACGCCAGGAATAGGCGGGTGTTTGCGTCTAACGCGACACCAGGCGAGGCGTACGCGAATTCTTTTGCAAATACTTGTAGGGATTGACAGCGGCTCCGCGCACGCGCACTTCAAAATGCAGATGTGGACCGGTCGAACGGCCGGTGCTGCCTACTTCGGCAATTTTCTGGCCAATCACGACAACATCTCCAACTTTGACATCGAGTTGCGACGCATGCGCATATCGGGTCACCAGTCCGTTGCCATGGTCGACTTCGACCATCTTCCCATACTGCGGATGATTTCCCGAATAGACCACCACGCCAGCACCGGCGGCACGAATCGGACGGCCGGTCGGCGACATGAAATCAATCCCTTCGTGAAAAGTGCTGAAGCCGGTAAACGGGTCTATACGCCAGCCAAAGTTTGACGAAAACCAGTTGGTCTCGACCGGAAGCGATGTCGGAACGAACTGCTGTTTCGCATAGTCCAGGAACAGCCGTGATTCGAGTGCGCCAAGCTTGTCCGCCCGGTCATCCAGGTCGCCGGCAAGCATGTCGAGCTGCTTAGTCAACTCAGTAAATGAAAGCGGCTTTGCTTCGATATCCGGCGATGGCCCGCCACGAGCCGGGCTCTGCTCAAACATGAACTCTTTCGGGTCCAGACCTGCCAGTTTGCTAAGACGTTCTCCCAGGGTATCCAGACGCAACAGCTTGGCTTGCATTTCGCCAACGCGCGCCGCCATCGTGTTGAGGCTTTCACGCAGATAGGACTGGGTACGCTTGGTCTGCTCTTCTTGCACCTCGGCGAGCAGTGACTGCAAGTAGGGGCTCTTGTGCGTGACCGCGTAACGCAGCGAGAAGTAGTTCAGCAGAACCGACAGCGAAACGACCAGCAGCAGGAAAAGCAGGCACAGAAAGAAGATCTGCGGCTTGCTCAGCCGGAAGCTGCGCGCTTGGTCAAATCGGTTGGAAACGAGAATAATGTCCATCTGTGCCCCTTAGGATGTCTTTCTCACCTTCCATTTCAGACTTTCATTAACGACAGTGTCAGCGAAAGCCATCAAAGCTATTCTTGATAATGCACCCGAACTCAGGCCGCTCACCGAACAATCCAGGCATTTGCTGCATATTCAACAAGTTGTGAGAGCAATGCTCCCTGACGGCATGGCTTCCCAAGTCTCAGTCGGCTGCTTCGACTCAGGAACCTTGACGCTCACCAGCGCGAGCGGCGCCGCAGCAGCGAAACTCCGTCAACTCAAACCCCGGCTGCTAAAACAATTACGGCGTGACGAGCGCGAACTTAACTCAATAAAGATTGTTGTGCAAGTAGGCACTAACCCTAACCCTTTGCCGACAAAACGAATTTCTCTTGGTCCT
The DNA here is from genome assembly GCA_020354125.1 of Betaproteobacteria bacterium. Classification (GTDB taxonomy): domain Bacteria; phylum Pseudomonadota; class Gammaproteobacteria; order Burkholderiales; family Eutrophovitaceae; genus SG8-40. The sequence goes on from CP070643.1 coordinate 3,852,925, forward strand.
ACGGCGAGAAACGCGCTTCTTACACTGTCGTCACGTCTCGATTCGCCATCATTGCGTGCCGCCGTGGTTCAGCTGGCCAGACGAAACGCACCACTAAATTGCAAGCAAGAAACGCTCGAAGAAATAGATTCCAATAAAAATCAAAGTGATAGCAAGACCAACACCTAACGTCCGACCGAAAATGCGCAACCATTTCCGATCTTTGGTTATGGCAAACATGACCAGCATCGGGCCGAGCGTGATGAGCAGCAGCGTGCCCACCAAGCGCGCTAAGAGCATCGCCAGCGATCAATGTTAACTATTTGATTATATGGTAATAACCGATCAGGCAGCCTGGCTCTGAATGCGCAGGAACTGCGGTACTTCCTGACCCGACTGAAAACTGACCTGCTCCCAGGCGTCTTTCTGCTCGACCAGGCGGCGCAATAGCTGATTGTTTAGTGCGTGCCCCGACTTGAACGCCGTAAAGGCACCGATCAACGGATGCCCTAACAGATACAGATCGCCGATCGCGTCCAGCGCCTTGTGCTTGACGAATTCATCCTCATAGCGCAAACCGTCCGCATTGAGCACGCGGTATTCGTCCATGACAATCGCATTGTCCAGGCTCCCCCCCAAAGCGAGACCCTGGGAGCGCAGCGTTTCTACGTCCTGCATGAAGCCGAACGTTCTGGCGCGGCTGACCTCCTTGACGAAAGACATTTCCTCGAAATCCACCACTACACGCCGGTTGGTTTCGGCAAACACCGGATGCTTGAAATCGATGCTGAAGTCGATCCGAAAGCCTGCGTAAGGCTCGAACTTGACCCACTTGTCGTCCGATCTGATTTCAACCGACTTCAGAATGCGGATAAATTTCTTTGCGGCGGCCTGTTCCTCGATCCCGGCAGACTGAATCAGGAACACAAACGGCGACGCCGATCCGTCCATGATCGGCACTTCACCGGCACTCAGGTCGACATACACATTGTCCACGCCGAGCCCGGCCAGAGCCGACATCAGATGCTCGACGGTCTGAATTCGGGCGCCATCCTTTTCAAGGCAGGAAGACAAGCGCGTGTCTTTGACGGCGTACGGATCAGCCTTGATCTCGACAACGCGATCAAGGTCAACACGACGGAACACAATGCCGGTATTCGGTGCCGCCGGGCGCAGCGTCATATAAACCTTCTTGCCTGTATGAAGCCCGACGCCGGTTGCCCGGACAATGTTCTTAAGTGTTCGCTGCTTGATCATCATTTCGACGGCTCCACCGCATCGCATACGTGCTGCGCCACAACATTCTATAAGTCTCTGATAATTCTATCAGAGTCACAAATTCAAACCAAATCTCTGCTGCAGCGCATAAGCCATCAGTCGGCCTGCTTGCGCAGAAATGCTGGTATATCAAGCATATCTACGCCGGATTGTTTCATTGCCTGCACAGCAGCGTCTCTGCCGCGCCTGCGGATCACGGCAGGTGCATCGAGTTCACCGTAATTCACATTAAGTGGCGCTTCATCGGTTCCGGTTCTAACAACCGCGAGCGGCTTGTTCTGCGGACGACCGCTCGGCCCGCCAAGGCCAGTCGCCACCATCGTCACCCGCAGTCGATCCTCGAGATTTTCATCAATCACGGTACCGACGATGACAGTTGCATCTTCGGCAGTGAACTCCTTGATGGTGTGCATGACCTCGTGAACTTCACGCATCTTCAAGCTGGTGCTGGCAGTGATGTTAACCAGCACGCCACGCGCTCCGCTTAAGTCGACATCGTCAAGCAAGGGGCTTGCCACCGCCTGTTCGGCTGCCGTTCGCGCCCGAGTGTCGCCACTTGACGACGAAGAACCCATCATCGCCATGCCCATCTCCGACATTACGGTGCGCACGTCAGCAAAGTCAACATTCACCAGCCCCGGGCATTTGATGACTTCAGCAATCCCCGCCACTGCTCCGTGCAGAACAGAGTTGGCCGCCTTGAACGCGTCGAGCATGGAAACGTCGTCACCGAGCACTTCCATCAGCTTGTCGTTGGGAATCACGATGAGCGAATCAACGTGTCCAGACAGTTCCTCGAGACCGGAAGTCGCAATCTTCTGCCGCTTGCCTTCAAACGCAAACGGCTTGGTAACGACCGCCACTGTCAATATGCCAAGCTCGCGTGCCGCCTGCGCAACGATCGGAGCGGCGCCGGTGCCGGTACCCCCACCCATGCCGGCAGTCAGAAACAACATATCGGCACCCTCAATCAGCTCGATGATCCGTTCACGATCCTCCACCGCAGATTCGCGGCCGATCTCTGGATTGGCTCCCGCGCCCAGACCCTTGGTGACGTTAGCGCCAAGTTGCAGAAGCGTTTTCGACCTGGTTCGCTTTAGCGCCTGAGCATCAGTATTGGCGCAAATGAACTCGACGCCTTCGACGCCCTCTCCAATCATGTGGTCAACCGCGTTGCCGCCGCAACCACCAACACCGAACACCTTGATGACAGCTTCCTGTGCCTGTGTGTCGACAATTTCAAACATCTCCAACCTCCTCTGCGTTAACACCGATAGTTTGCAAATACTTCAACCTCTAAGCCGGCTGCACCGCCCGCGCATTCACTAAAAATTTGTCTCGAACCACTTTCGCATCCGTTCAAGCACATGCTTGAACGAACCGTTCTGCAACTTTTCTATCTGCTGCCGTTCGTGCTGCGTAACGCCTGCCATCAGTAGCCCCACACCGGTGGAGTACCTCGGGTTGCGGATCACTTCGGACAGTCCTTCGGAATACGACGGCAAGCCGAGCCGCACCGGCATATGGAAGACCTCCTCTCCAAGCTCGACCATGCCTTGCATAGCGCCACTACCTCCGGTGATGACAACGCCAGAGGAAAGCAACTCCTCGAATCCGCTGCGACGCAACTCAGCCTGTACCAGCGAATACAACTCTTCGACACGCGGCTCGATTACTTCCGCCAGTGTCTGCCTGGAGAGTTTTCTCGAAGGCCGATCACCGACACCCGGCACTTCGATCATCTCCTGTGGGTCAGCCAGCTCCCGCAAAGCACATCCATGATGACGTTTGATCTCCTCGGCATCCTTGGTAGGTGTGCGCAATGCCATGGCGATATCGTTGGTGATTTGATCACCGGCAATCGGGATGACGGCGGTATGGCGAATCGCACCCTGGGTAAAAATGGCCAGATCGCTGGTGCCACCGCCAATGTCGAGAAGGCAAACACCCAGGTCCTTCTCGTCCTCTGAAAGGACAGCCGTAGAAGAGGCAAGTGGCTGCAAAATCAGATCGTTCACTTCCAGACCGCAACGACGAATACATTTCATGATGTTTTGTGCGGCCGATACTGCGCCAGTAACAATGTGCACTTTGACCTCGAGGCGCACACCAGACATTCCTACCGGTTCTCGTACATCTTCCTGTCCATCGATCACAAACTCCTGGTTGAGCACATGGAGAATTTGCTGATCGGTGGGTATCGGGATGGCGCGCGCAGTTTCCACTACACGATCGACATCGCTTTGACCCACTTCAAGGTCCTTGATGGCAACCATGCCGTGTGAGTTGAAACTGCGGATATGGCTTCCGGCAATCCCGGTCCACACTTCGCGAATCTTGCAATCGGCCATCAACTCGGCTTCTTCGAGCGCGCGCTGAATCGCGTTGACGGTGGATTCGATATTGATCACCACACCTTTCTTGAGCCCTCGCGACGGCGAACTGCCCATGCCGATCACTTCGTAACCACCTTCGGAACGCAGTTCGGCGACGATCGCGGCGATCTTCGACGTGCCGATATCAAGCGCGACGATCAGATTCTTGTTTTCTCGACCTTTAGAGCGCGGTACTCCGCGATTCCATTCGACAGGTTTCATGCTCGTGCCTCACTCCACTTTTCTTCTCTCACACGCACTGCGAATCCGTTGCTGTAACGCAAGTCGACGTAGTCGGTCTTGCCGCCCAGTTCGCCGACGCTGCGCGCGTATGCCGTGACAAAACCCCTCAGACGCTCTACGACGCCATCGCGCCCAAGTTCGATCACAGTGCCGTCATCCAAACCCAGACGCCAGGCGCGCCGCTCGGAGACCTGCACGCGTTTGATGTGACGGCCGATAAGCGCCAACGACTGGTTGAACCGCCGGTAGTTGCGCCTAATCTCAAACTGACTTCCATCCGGTCCCTCGAACACGGGCAAACGCTTGTTGCTCGCGCCTTCGAACAACTCGCCGTGATGATTCACCATCGCGCTGTTGCCCCATCTCGCCAATTCCTGGTGCTCCTCGACGACGACCTCCAGCCGGTTAGGCCAACGGCGCCGCACATCGACGCGTCGCACCCACGGCAGTTTTTCGAAAGCGGCCTGCGCACCGCGCAGATCGACGGTGAAAAAGGTTCCCTTCAACTCGTTAACGGCGATTGTTCTGACCTGCTCGCGGGTCACATGCGCTACGTTGCCGACAACGTCGATTCCCCTGACTGCAAATACTTCGATGTTGGCAATGCGCCAAACGAGTGCCGCCAGCAACACCGCGATCGCGAGCAACAACGCCGCGTTCGCAATTCGTGTCAACGCCAGCGCGTTATTCCACACGTGCACCCTCCAGAATTCGCATCACCAGTTGATCGAACGAAAGACCGGTCGCCTTGGCCGCCATCGGCACCAGGCTGTGACCCGTCATGCCGGGAACAGTGTTGACCTCGAGAATCCATGGCTGGTCGTCGCCATCAAGCATCACGTCGACCCGACCCCAGCCGCTGCACCCAATAATCCGATAGGCGTCGGCGCACAAGCGCTTGATTCTGTCCTCCAGATCAGGCGCAATCCCCGATGGACAGAAGTATTTCGTTTCGTCGGAGAAATACTTGGCGTTGTAGTCGTAGTTATGTCCCGGCGCCTCGATACGGACCAACGGTAACGACTCGTCTTCCAAAATCGCGGCAGTCAACTCCGGCCCATCGATGTACTGTTCGGCCATCACGAGCGGGTCGTATTTGGCAGCCTCGCGGTACGCCGCCTCGAATTCGTTTGCATCGTTTACTTTACTCAGGCCAATGGTCGAGCCTTCACGTGCGGGCTTTATGATCATGGGCACACCGAGTTCGCGGGCAGTCGATATAAAGTTGGAACTTGCGTGCAACATCTCGAAGCGCGGAGTGGGAATATCGCATGCCTGCCAGACGAGCTTGGTACGCCACTTGTCCAGTGCCAACGCGCAGGCCATGACACCACTGCCGGTATAGGGCACGCCCATCAAATCAAGCGCACCCTGGATCGTTCCGTCTTCGCCATAGCGTCCGTGCAGGATCACAAATGCACGATCAAACTTTTCAGCAGCGAAGTCAGATAGATCACGCTGTCCAGTATCAAAAGCGTGCGCATCGACACCTTGGCGTTGCAGCGCTTCGAGAACGGCAGTGCCCGACATCAGCGAAATTTCCCGTTCGGAAGATTTTCCGCCGAGCAACACGGCCACCTTGCCAAAATCCCGCGCCTTCATTGCAGTGCCTCGCCAATGATGCGCACTTCACGCTGCAAATCGACACCGTATTCTTGCTTCACGGTTGCATGAACGTGCTCAATCAGCCATTCAATGTCTGCCGCGCTCGCGCTTCCCGGATTGACGATGAAGTTGGCATGCTTCGGGGAAACCATCGCACCGCCGCGGCGCAGGCCCTTCAAGCCGCACGATTCAATGAGCCGCGCAGCATGATCGTCTGCAGGATTACGGAAAACCGATCCTGCATTCGGGACTTGTAGCGGTTGTGAGTCAATACGCCTCTGCAGCAACGTCTTTATTTTCTCCCGCGAGCGATTTCCATCGCCGGGCCGAAGCCGAAACCATCCGCCGATGAAGAACTCCTCTGCCTCGAACCGGGGTATGACAACGCGATAACCAATATCGAAGTCAGCAGGATCGCGTTCGCGTGTGTGCCCCTGCCGGTCAATAGTGCGTACCCGTGTTACGACGTCCCAGGTCTCGCTTCCATAGCAACCGGCATTCATTGCCAGCGCGCCACCGATAGTGCCCGGAATTCCGGCCAGAAACTCACCACCTTCGAATCCGTGCATCGCAGCAAAGCGCGCCACTTTGGGTCCTGCCACGCCCGCTTCGGCATAGATGTGGTCGGAGCCACCGCTCTCGATAAGCTCGAGGTGACTGAGTGCAGAGTGAGTGAATACAACCGTGCCGTGCCAGCCGCCGTCGCGCACCAACAAGTTACTGCCCAGGCCAACAAAGATGACTGGCTGTGCGCTTGCTAGCTGTCGCAGGAACACCGCCAGATCTTCAACGTCTGCTGGCTTGTAGCACTGGTCGACTGCTCCGCCGACACGCCAGCTCGTGTGGCGGTGCATCGGCTCGTCAATGCGCAACTCTCCACGCAGGCTGGCTGGATCAATTTGTCTGATTTCGGCCATGTACATATCAGTGCGTTACCCGCTCAGCTCCGGCCAAAGCAGCCGGAACGGATCCGATCGAGCCCGCTCCCATCGTCACCACCACATCCCCTGCGCGCACAATCTCCCGTATCGCAGCGGGCAGTTCGGCAACCTCCTCGACGAAAATTGGTTCGACTTTGCCGGCAACACGGATCGCGCGTACCAGGGCACGACCATCGGCAGCGACAATCGGGCTTTCTCCCGCGGCGTAGACTTCGGTCAGCAACAACACGTCAACCGATGAGAGCACGCGAACGAAGTCTTCAAAACAATCACGCGTGCGCGTATAGCGATGTGGCTGAAAAGCCAGTACCAGCCGCCGTTTCGGGAAGGCACCGCGCGCCGCCTCAATGGTCGGCGCGATCTCCGCCGGGTGATGACCGTAGTCGTCGATCAAAGTGAACGACTTGCCTTTACCCAAAGCAATCTCACCGTAACTCTGGAAGCGCCTTCCGACACCGCGAAAACCGGCCAGAGCGCGAACGATTGCCTCGTCCGGAACGCCAACTTCCATGGCAACAGCGATCGTTGCCAGAGCATTGCGCACGTTGTGTTCACCCGGAATGTTGAGTGTGATCGCAAGATCCGGAAGTGCCGCTTCGTCGGCTTGCACCCTGCGCGTGACCCGGAACTGCATCTTTCCGCCGGAGTGAACAATATCGATCCCGCGGATATGCGCCGCTTCTCTCAGGCCATAGGTGCTTACTGTTTTGGTGATAATCGGCAGCAGACTTCGAACATTTTCGTCGTCTACACACAGCACCGCTGTGCCATAGAAAGGCAAGTGTTCGACGAATTCAAGGAAGGCCTGACGCAAACGCCCGAAGTCATGACCATACGTGTCCATGTGATCTGCATCGATGTTGGTCACGACGGCAACGACCGGTTGCAGATAAAGAAATGACGCATCCGATTCATCCGCCTCGGCGACGATGAACTCCCCGCTACCCAACTTTGCATGCGATCCTGCGGCCTCGAGACGCCCACCAATTACAAAGGTCGGATCCATCCCCGCCTCGGCCAGCACGCTTGCGATCAGGCTGGTGGTTGTTGTCTTGCCGTGCGTCCCCGCAACAGCGATGCCCTGCTTGAGCCGCATCAACTCGGCGAGCATCATCGCGCGAGGTACCACCGGGATTCGCCTGGATCGCGCTGCAGCCACTTCCGGGTTGTCGGCCTTGACCGCGGTGGATGTCACGACGACGTCAGCGCCGGAAATGTTTTGACGGTCATGGCCGATGTTCACCTGTGCGCCCAATGAGCGCAGGCGCTCAATAACCGCGTTGTCACTCAAGTCCGAGCCGGTGACCTCGAAGTCAAGGTTGAGCATCACTTCGGCGATTCCGCTCATTCCAGAGCCACCGATTCCGACAAAATGCACATGTTTTACTTTGTGCCTCATCCCGCCATCGCCACGCAGTGATCTGCCACTTCTTCGGTGGCTCGTGCCTTTCCAAGCGCTCTCGCCTTGCTTGCCATGCGAGACAAGCCTTCACGCGTAAACCCGGCGATCACGTCGGCCAGACGGCGCGGCGTGAGTTCGCGCTGCGGTATCAATACGGCGGCTTCACCATCGGCGAGAAAACGCGCGTTCGCCGTTTGGTGATCGTCTACCGCATGGGGCAGTGGCACGAGAACGCTAGCGACCCCAGCTGCGGCAAGCTCAGAGACAGTAATCGCCCCGGCACGACACAGCACCAAATCCGCCTCCCGGTAGGCATCTGCCATGTCGTCGATAAAGGCGACCACATTGGCTTCGACGTCCTTTTCCCGGTAAAGACTTGTCAACGTCTCAATATGCTGTCGTCCCGACTGGTGCGTGACCTCCGGACGCGAGCCTTCGGGCATGATGGCAAGAGCTGCAGGCACCGTTTCGTTAAGCGGCCTTGCGCCGAGACTGCCGCCAACGACAAGCAGGCGCAGTGCGCCAGAGCGACCGGCAAGGCGTTTATCAGGTGCCTCGATGGCGCAGATTTCCCTGCGCACAGGATTGCCCGTGCAAACAGCGCGCGCAAGCACATCGGGAAATCCGGTCAGGATACGATCGGCAACCATTGCCAAGACTTTGTTGGCGAGCCCCGCAACCGCATTCTGTTCATGAACGACCAGCGGGCGAAGGAACAGGGCTGCCATCATGCCGCCGGGAAAACTGACGTAGCCGCCCATGCCGAGCACGACGTCAGGTCGAATGCGGAAAATCACCGCAGCACTCTGCCAGAATGCAATCAGCAAGTTCAGCGGCAGCAGTGCCATGCGCACCGGGCCTTTGCCACGCAAGCCGCCGAATCGTAGCCACTGCATTTCGTATCCGTGTTCCGGGACGATCTGTGCCTCCATGCGCGAACGCGAACCGAGCCAGACGACCCGCCAGCCGCGTGACTTGAGTTCATCCGCAACCGCCAGAGCGGGAAAAATGTGCCCGCCCGTGCCACCGGCCATGATGAGTATGGTTCTGCTCACGGCCGCGCACCCCGATCGCTACCCGACAAATTTTCAGTGCAGACTAATGCGTGCGCAGCACGCGTTACGTCGGAACTAAAGATATGCCCACCGGTTCCTCCCGCCATGATCAGGATGGTTCTGCTCACAACGTGTAACCCTTCATCAGCTGGCGGTTTTCGTAGTCGACGCGCATCAACAGGCCGAGCGCCATGCAACTGGCGACGAGACTGCTTCCGCCATAGGACAGCAACGGCAACGTCAAACCTTTGGTTGGCAGCAGTCCCATGTTCACCCCCATGTTGATCATGGTCTGCACTGCAATCCACAAACCGACACCCTGCGCAACGAGCGCGGAAAAGTGACGTTCCAGCCGCGCCGCCTGATTGCCGATTGAAATGGCTCGCAGCGACAACCAGGCAAAAGCACCGATCGTTGCAACGACGCCGGCAAAACCAAGCTCTTCAGCAATAACTGCGAGCAGAAAATCGGTGTGTGCCTCCGGCAAATAAAAAAGCTTTTCAACGCTGGCACCGAGGCCAACGCCAAACCACTCGCCACGACCAAACGCAATCAAGGCGTGCGACAGTTGATAACCTCTGCCGAACGGGTCGGCCCACGGGTCCATGAATCCAAGCACGCGTTCCATGCGATACGGCGAGGACCAGATCAGGATCACGAAACCGGACACCAGAAGCACTGCCAGAATGGCGAACAGCTTCCAGTTCATACCGCCGAGAAATAGCACGCCCATCGCAACGGCCGTGATCACGGCAAATGCGCCAAAGTCCGGTTCCTGCAGTAACAGAGCACCGGTGAGCAGCATCACCGAAAACATCGGAAGGAAGCCCCGGCGTAAGCTCGCCATGTGCGAAGCTTTGCGAACGGTGTAGTCGGCGGCGTACAACACAACGAACAATTTGGCCAACTCAGATGGTTGCAAACTCATGGCGCCATAGCCGAGCCATCGCTGGCTGCCGTTGACTTCCCGCCCGACTCCGGGAATGAGCACAACAACGAGCAACACAACGCAGGCCATGAACAGGAAAGGTGCGGCGATCTGCCAGCAGCGCATCGGCACCAGTAGCACCGCAATCGCCGCCGCCAAGCCAACGCCCAACGAAATCAGATGGCGCACCAGGTAGTAGTGCGGTTGTCCGTCTGAAAAACTCGCCGCTTCGGCTATGGCAATCGATGCCGAGTAAACCATGACCGCGCCGAGTCCCAACAAGGCCGCGGCAAGCCATATCACGGTCGGGTCGAAATCCGGCTCGATTTCGGGCCGCCCTACATGCCGGCTTCCGGCCACGGCGTTCATTGCAAACTCTCCAGTTGTGCTACGGATCCTGCGAAAACTTCAGCGCGATGCTGATAATCGCGAAACATGTCAAAGCTTGCGCACGCCGGCGAAAGCAATACCGCGTCACCTGAGTGCGCCAACGCATGAGCACGAAATACCGCGTCCTGCATACTGTCGGCGTGCTCGATCCTGACGCCGGCATCTGCAATAGCGCGCTCGATTTCATCGCTGTCTTTTCCAATCAGTATCACCGCGCGCGCCTTGCCCGCAATCGCAGGCATCAGCGGTCTAAAATCCTGCCCCTTGCCTTCACCGCCGAGAATGACGACGCATGATTCACCAATGCCGTCTAGTGCTGCGATGGTTGCACCGACGTTGGTCGCCTTGGAATCATCGTAGAACCGTATGCCGTCGATCTCCGCTATTTTCTGCGCGCGATGCGGCAGACCGGGAAACTTCCTGAGCCCGTTCAGTAGGCGTTCATAAGGCAGGCGTATGCCACGGCACAGTGCCAGCGCAGCCAAGGCGTTCGTCAGGTTATGCATACCGGTGACCTGCAGCTCAGATGCCTTGATCAAATTCTCTGAACCTTGGGCAAGCCAAAGTTCTTTATCAACCATTCTTAGGCCCCACTCACGGCTGTTCTGCGGGAGATCCGAGCCAAAGGTGAACGCACAGCGCCCGGCAATGGCCATTTCACGCGACAACTTGTCTTGCCTGTTGAGTACCTGCACCCCGTCACCGCGAAAAATGCGTGATTTCGCCTCAGCGTAATTCTCCACATCCGCGTAACGATCAAGGTGGTCTTCGCTGAGATTGAGAACGACAGCGGCCTCTGCATTCAACGATGCCGTCGTTTCCAACTGGAAACTTGACAATTCGAGTACAAAAATATCGGGAGCGCGACGCTTTCCGGCATCGATGTCGCTCAACACATCGAGAATAGGCAGTCCGATATTGCCTGCGACCTGGGTGCGAACGCCGGCAGCCTTGCACATTGCACCGACCATCTCGGTGACTGTGCTCTTGCCGTTGGAACCCGTGATGGCGATGACTTTACTATGAAGATATTCCTTGCGCACTTGGGCAAACAACTCGATGTCACCGAGGATGGGTACGCCCTGATCGCGGGCGCGTCTGACCAACGGTTCGGCGAGCGGCACGCCCGGACTGATCGCCACAACGTCGGCACTGACCAGCGCTTTGTCGTCAAAACCGCCGAGATTCACTTCCACATCCGGGAATTGCACGCGCAATTGCCCGGCAAATGGCGGTTGCGTGCGTGTGTCGGCAGCACGCACCGTGGCACCCCGGTTAGTTAACCACCGGACCATTGACCTGCCGCTTATACCCAGCCCAAGCACGAGAACTGTCTTACCTTTCAGATCCAAGTATGTGTTTCTCTATCGCAGTTTCAGTGTCGATAGTCCGACCAGCACCAACATCATGGTGATAATCCAGAAGCGAACCACGACCTGATTCTCTTTCCATCCCTTCAACTCATAGTGGTGGTGCAATGGCGCCATGCGGAATACGCGCTTTCCAGTCAGCTTGAAAGACGCAACCTGAAGAATCACTGACAGCGTCTCCACCACAAACACACCACCCATCACCAGCAATACGATTTCCTGTCGCACGATGACAGCAATGGTTCCCAGCGCCGCGCCGAGCGCGAGAGCACCGACGTCACCCATGAAGACTTCCGCCGGATAGGCGTTGAACCATAGGAACGCCAGTCCGGCGCCGGCCAACGCCGCGCACAGAATGGTCAGCTCACCGGCCCCCGGAATGTGCGGGAAACCGAGGTAGCGTGAGAACACCGCGTGTCCGGCGACGTATGCAAACACGGCCAACGCACTTCCAATCATGACCGTCGGCATGATGGCTAGCCCGTCGAGGCCATCAGTCAGGTTCACCGCGTTGCTGGTTCCGACAATGACGAAATAGGTCAGCACCACAAAGCCGAACAGGCCGAGCGGATAGGCGACTTGCTTGAAAAAGGGAACAATCAGTTCGGTTTGAGCGGGGAGATCGGCACTCCAAGCAAGGTAAATTGCCGCCGCCACACCGATCATTGACTGCCAGAAGAATTTTGCGCGCGCCGATAAGCCCTTGGGATTGCGGTGCACGACTTTGCGATAGTCATCTATCCAGCCGATCGCGCCGAATCCAATCGTCACCGCGAGTACAACCCACACGAAGCGGTTGGTCAGGTCCGCCCACAAGAGCGTCGTGACTGCCACGGAAACCAGCACCAGTGCGCCGCCCATCGTCGGCGTGCCGGCTTTTGAAAGATGCGTTTCTGGCCCGTCGTCTCGCACCGACTGACCGATCTTGTAAGCGGTCAGTTTGCGAATCATTGTCGGTCCGACAATGAAAGAAATCACCAACGCCGTCAGGGTTGCCAGCACGGCACGCAGCGTAATGTAGTTGAACACGTTGAACGCGCGTACTTCCTCGGCGAGCCATTGCGTCAGAAACAGAAGCATCATGACTCTCCATCATCGGATGCCGAGACCGGTTCACCGATGAGTGCATTGACAACGCGCTCCATGCGCATGAAACGCGATCCTTTTACCAATACCGTAGTCGAACCATCGAGAGTCGAACGCAGCGTTTGCAGCAGGTCCGCTACGTCGTCGAAATGCGCGCCACCCGCGCCGAAGGCACGCACCGCTTCGGCGGACAGCTTGCCCAGACCGAGCAATCGATCGACGCCGGCGCGACGTGCAAACCCGCCCAGTTCCGCATGCAAGCTGGCTGCGGTATCGCCAAGCTCTCCCATATCGCCCAGCACCATGATCTTTTGGCCCTGGCTCGCACCGAGAACGGACAGTGCCGCCTGGGCCGACTCCGGATTGGCGTTGTAGCTGTCGTCGATGACAACGTCGCCACTGTCCAACGGCCTGCAGTTGAGGCGGCCGGCGACACCTATATATATGTGTAGTCCCGCGGCTATCTTCTCCGACGGAACGCCCAGCACAAAGGCGGCCGTCGCAGCTGCCAGTGCATTCTTGACGTTATGCAGGCCGGGCACCCGCAACGTCGCCGGGAACTCGCCATCCGGTGTACGCAACGTGATCAGGCTTCCTGCGCCGGATAGTTCGTAGCGCGCCGAGACAATCGCATGGCGAGTAAGACCGAAGTCGACAATCTGTTTGTCCCCGACGACCGAGCGCCAGTAGTCGGCAAACGCATCATCTGCATTGATTATTGCCACACCAGATGATTCGAGCCCGCCGAAAATCTCGCCCTTGGCCCGGGCAATCGCCTCCACCGAGCCTACCTCGCCGATATGTGCAGTTCCTGCATTATTGATCAATGCGACGCTGGGGCGTGCGATGCGGGTTAGATAGGCAATCTCGCCGAGATGGTTCATACCCAGTTCGATCACCGCAAAACGGTGGCGCGGCTCTAGTTCCAACAACATGGTTGGCACACCGATGTCGTTGTTGAGGTTCCCCCGCGTTGCCAAGACGGCGTCCTCTCCGGCATGTTCGCGCAGAATTGCCGCAAGCATTTCCTTGACCGTCGTCTTGCCGTTGCTGCCGGTAATTGCGACCAGCGGTATGTTGAACAGCGATCGCCACCATGCAGCCAACCGTCCGTAGCCAAGCCGAACGTCGTCGACAATGATTGCTGACATGTTCCCACACGCCGCAATCTTGGGGTCACTGATCATAGCGGCAACAGCACCTTTAGCAAGTGCCTCGTCGACGTAATCGTGGCCATCGAAACGCGGACCCTTGATAGCAACGAACAGATCTCCGGGACGAACATCGCGGCTATCGGTTGTGACACGCATGATCTGCGCGTCTTCGCCGTGTAAATTTGCGCCCACTGCGCGCGCTGCCGCCGACAACTTAAACACGCGCGCCCCCCTTGCCAGCCCTTTTGCTGCGTCCGCGACTGCCTGGTTTGGATATGGCCCCGCCCGTGGGGGCTTTTGCCTTCACCATTGCGGCGCGCGCCACTTCGACATCGCTGAACGGTAAACGCTCACCGCGGATTTCCTGATAGCTTTCGTGGCCTTTTCCGGCGATCAAAACAATATCGTCAGCACCTGCAGAGACGATTGCTTCGCCAATCGCCGCGGCGCGATCCGGCTCGATGCGGTAACTGGGATGCGCGCCGGTGACAATGTCATTGATGATTGAGCGTGGATCCTCCGAACGCGGATTGTCACTGGTGACGATGCTCTGATCGGCCAGTCTGGTCGCGACCTCACCCATTAACGGACGTTTACCCGGATCGCGATCGCCACCGGCACCAAACACACAGTGCAAGCGCGCGCCAGGGTTGAGCAGATCGCGCAAAGTCTCGAGTGCCTTCTGTAGCGCATCGGGCGTATGAGAGTAGTCGACGACGACCAGCGGAAAACCGTCTTCGCGGATAATCTGCATGCGTCCCGGCACTGGCTCGAGTTCGGCCACGGCCGCCACGGCATCATCGAGCGCAATATCCGCACACACCAGTACGCCCAGCACACCCAATATATTGAGCGCATTGAATGCACCGAGTACACCGCTGCGCACTTTTGCATCGCCCCACGGCGTGGTGATTTCGAGCTTCAGGCCTTTGGTCGAGAGATCAAGTTTGTGACCAGCTATTTCGCCCTTCCCGAAACCATAGCCGATGACGTTGACATGGCGACGATCAATGCGCGACGCAAGTTCGGCACCGAACGCATCATCGAGGTTGACCACAGCGTGTTTCAGGTGCGGCCAGGCGAACAGGCGCGCCTTGGCCTCACCGTACGCAACCATGTCGCCGTGATAATCGAGATGATCACGCGACAGATTGGTAAACATCGCAACGTCAAAGGCAACACCGTTGACGCGGCCTTGTTCTACGCCGTGCGATGAAACTTCCATTGCAACCGCCTTCGCACCTTTGGCACGAACTTTCCCCAGAAAGGCGTGCAGCGAAACCGGGTCGGGTGTGGTGTTGAGCGGGTAGTCCTCGTCATCGCCATCGCCGATCAGACCGCTTCCGAGCGTTCCGATGACGGCGCATTGTTTGTCCAGCCGTGTCAACGACTGCGCAATCCAGTGCGAACACGACGTTTTGCCATTGGTGCCGGTAATACCAGTAACCCACAGGTCGCGTGAAGGGTTCCTGAAAAATGCTTCAGCAATCAGCCCCACGCAGTGACGTAAGCCGTTCACTGGCAAGTTCGGAATATTCCAATCCGGGTTCCATTCGAATCCCGAGGCCTCCCAAACGACCGCAATGGCGCCGGCAGCGAGTGCCTGGGCAATAAAATTTCTGCCGTCCGCGTTGTCGCCCGGGTAAGCGAGGAACAGGTCGCCTGGTTTGACCTTCCGGCTATCGATGGCCACACCACTGTAGCGCACACCGAGTGCATCGATTGCAGCCTGGGCTTGCAGCGCTCGCTCAAAGACCGGGTCACGCTCGAGAAGCCCGCGCCCGGCCTTGCGTGTGCTCCTGCCGGAACGACTCACACTTCCTCCCGCGGCAACTCGTCGTCAAGTGGCCGCCGAATGTCCTCGATGTTGTCAGGCGGCACACCGAGAACCCGCAACGCGCCCGCGGTGACTTCGCGAAACACCGGTGCTGCCACTTCTCCACCGTAGTATTTCTCGCCTTCCGGCTCGTCGATCATGACCGCAACAACCAGCCTTGGACGCGACGTCGGCGCAAGACCGACAAAAGAAGAGATGTACCGATCCGGCGCATACGCACCGTTGACGAGCTTGTGAACCGTGCCTGTCTTGCCGGCCACGCGGTAACCGGTGACGCGCGCCTGCAACGCCGTGCCGCCGGGTTCAGTGACACTTTCCAGCATGGTCCGTACGAGCCGCGCGGTGCGCGCGGAAATAACGCGTTGGCCCGGCACGCTTGCGTCACGGCGCACAAAAGTCAGTGGCGCCAGAATGCCGTCGGTGGCGAACACGGTATAGGCTCGCGCCAACTGCAACAAACTTACCGAAATGCCGTGACCATACGATACAGTCGCCTGCTCGATCGGCTTCCAGTGATCAAAGTCACGCAACCGCCCCGAGGCCTCTCCCGGGAAACCCGACCGCGGTGTGGCGCCGAATCCGGCAGTCGTCAGAACCTGCCAAAGATCCTGCGGATCCATGGACAACGCAATCTTCGCCGATCCGACATTGGATGACTTCTGAATGACCTGCGCCACGGTGAGAAAGTCGCCGTCACTGTGTACGTCGCGAATGGTGCGGTTGCCAACGCGCAAGCGGCCGGATTCGACATCGATAACTGTGCCAGGGTCAAGCAGGCCGGCATCCATTGCGGCAGCGGCAGTAAACGGCTTGAGCGTGGAGCCCGGCTCGAACAGATCGACCACCGCACGATTTCGCGTGCGCTTGGTGTGGAAAGTGTCGCGGTTGTTGGGGTTGTAACTCGGCCAGTTAGCCAACGCCAGCACTTCGCCACTGTGAACATCGAGCACAACGATGCTGGCAGCTTTCGCATGGTGCGCGATGGCGGCGTTTCTCAGTTCGCGGTAGGCGAGATACTGCACGTTGCGGTCGATTGACAGCGCCAGAGAGCGACCATCTCGCGGTGCGCTCATGCGCTCAACATCTTCGACAATGCGACCGAGACGGTCCTTGATGACACGACGGCTACCCGGTTTGCCAGCGAGCCAGTCCTGGTACGCGAGTTCGATACCCTCCTGGCCGCGATCGTCGACACTGGTAAAGCCAATTACATGTGCGGCAACCTCAGCGGCCGGGTAATAGCGGCGATATTCACGCTGCAAGAAGATACCGGGTAGATTCAGAGCCACCACTTTGGCCGCAACTTCGGGCGGTAACTGGCGCTTAAGATAAACAAACTCTCGTTCGCCATCCGCCAGGCGACGTGCAAGCGACCTGACGGGCATGTCAAGCACGCGCGCCAGTTTTGCGCGTTGCGCCGAGCTCAGCCTGGCATCTTGTGGCGATGCCCAGACCGACTCAACCGGTGTGCTGATAGCCAGCGGATCACCGTTACGATCGGTGATCGTGCCGCGATTGGCGACTGCGTCAATTGTTCTTGCATAACGCGACTCGCCACGGGCCTGCAAAAAATCCTTGTTCAGGCCCTGCAAATAAAGAGCCCGCGCCGCCAACGTCATGAATCCCGCGCATACCAGAAGGACCAGAACTCGAGCCCGCCAGACAGGAAGGCGGACGTTCCGGGCTGAATGCGTGCGGGATCTCATGGGTTGGACGACGCGGGAGGGGGAGGAACCACTCGCACGCGCGCCACCTCGGGCACACGCATACCCAATTTCATCGATGCAACCTGTTCGATGCGCGACTGCATCGCCCAGGTACTTTGTTCCAGCTGCAGCTGACCAAACTCAATTTCCAGATCGCGGCCACGCTGCTGTTCATCCTGCAACTGCACGAACAGCCGCCTCGCCTGATGCTGTGAGGTCACCAATGCCAAGGCACACACCAGCAACGCGGCAAACAACATGACGTTCAGTCGAGTCATGCGGCGAGCCTTTCGGCGACGCGCATGATGGCGCTGCGCGCGCGCGGATTACCTTGCACTTCGCTCTGATCCGGTCGCACCGGCTTGCCAATCAAACGCAACTCGCCTCTCGGCATCTCACTGTCGCGCAACGGCAATCGCTTTGGCACTTCGGGCTTCGCCAGCCGGGTCATGAAGCGCTTGACGATGCGGTCTTCCAGCGAGTGAAAGCTGATGACCACCAGGCGCCCGCCTGGCTTCAGACATGCCACGCATTGCGGCAGCGTCATCTCCAGCTCTTCAAGCTCCTGATTGATGAAAATCCGTAAAGCCTGGAAGGTACGCGTCGCCGGATCTTGCCGTGGCTCACGCGTGGGAACGGCTTTTGCCACGATCTCGGCAAGTTCCCGCGTACGCTCGACAGGGCGCTGCGATCGAGCCGCAACAATCGCTCTTGCAATCTGTTTAGCAAACCGTTCTTCGCCATAGGTTTTGATAACCTCCCCGATTTCTTTTTCCGATGCCTGCATCAGCCACTGCGCTGCGCTGAGTCCGTCTTCCCGGTCCATCCGCATATCGAGAGGCCCGTCCTGCTTGAAACTGAAACCACGACCTGCTTCATCCAGTTGCGGCGATGACACACCCAAGTCGAGCAACACGCCGTCGACACCCTTCACTGCAAGTTCGCGCAACACATCAGGCAGCGCGCTGAAGCGCGCGCGGCGCACGGTAAGCCGCGCATCGCCGAGACGTTCGGCCGCAGCAACTGCTTGCGGATCGCGATCGAGTGCGATCACTCGGCCTCTCGTGCCGAGCCGTAACAACATCTCGCGGCTGTGTCCGCCGCGACCGAAGGTTCCATCCACATAAATCCCGTCTGCTTTGATATCCAACGCATCGACAGCTTCCTTCAGCAGTACCGTCTTGTGTAAGTCATGGCTCACGACACACTCTCGTGTGAGCCCAAACTCACAATGCGAAGTTCTCCATGCCGGGAGGCAACTTCTCCGTTTCGGTCTCAATCCCCTCGATCTGCTGGTCCCAGGCCTCCTGGCTCCACATTTCAAAGTGGCTGCCCTGGCCAACCAACATCACCTGCTTCTCCAGGCCGGCGAATTTGCGTAACACTGGTGAAATCAGCAAGCGGCCAGCTCCATCAAGCTCGAGTTCTTCGGCGAAACCCACCAGTAGCCGCTTCCACAAACTGAGTTGCGGATCAAAGCTGGAAAACGTCATGATTCGGGCACGGATCGGTTCCCATGCCAGCGCCGGGTACAGCAAGAGGCACTTGTGCGGATGCGCAGTGAGCACTAACTTTCCGCCGGGCCCTTCCTGCAAAGGCTCTCTGTGCCTGGTCGGCACGGCGAGTCGTCCCTTGGCGTCGAGGTTGAGACCTGTCGCTCCCTGAAACATGGCTCCCTGATCCGGAAGTATCCGTTTTTAAAGTGGTTCCCACTTTTTCCTACTTTTCCCCACTTTAGGTCAAAAAAATAGGCAGGTCAAGCGTAAAAAACGCTGTTTCTTTAGACAGGACAAGGACTTATCGACTAATCTTCAGTCGCCAGTTGACGACAGTCTATTAATGATTTAAGAACAATTAGTTATCTTTTTCTTTTAATGTTATTTAGAGATAATGCCGCCGTCATCGAGCGTTGCGCCGATGACACAAGCTGGCAAAAGACCCAGAAAAGACGAAAACAAAGGATAGAAAGCTGGCCTGTAAGCCGGGTTCTGTCCGAAGACCTTGCGGACTTCGAGGCAATCATTCATCTGGGCCGACAGTTACCTGGCGGCTCGAGCGACCTACCCGGGAGCAGCGCGAGCCACGCTTTTGCCCCCCTATTTGGTCTTGCTCCGGATGGGGTTTACCGTGCCGTCCGTGTTGCCACGTCCGCGGTGAGCTCTTACCTCACCATTTCACCCTTACCCGCACCTGCCTGGGCAGGCCGCTGGCGGTATGCTTTCTGTTGCACTTTCCATCGCCTCACGACGTCCGGCTGTTAGCCGGCATCCTGCTCTGCGGAGCCCGGACTTTCCTCTACAAAACCGCGGTCATGTAGCGATTGCCCGGCCAGCTTTCACATTAGAGTATCGCGCAATTCGCAGGGTTCCTGGGCGGCACATGCCTGTCGGGACGAATGAATGACCGCGGGCGGCCAGCTCAGGTTCGGGTAAAGGGGCCTGCGGCGATGCGGACCTTGGCGATGTCGACCGTGCCGAACGGAACCGGTCTGGCAATGACCAAGCCCTATGCGTAGTCGACACCAATAGCGCGCAAGGCCTCGAGTGTCTGAACGTTCTCGACGAACTCAGCGATGGTCTTCTTGCCCATTACATGGCCGATGTGGTTGATCGACTCGACCA
The DNA here is from genome assembly GCA_020354125.1 of Betaproteobacteria bacterium. GTDB lineage: Bacteria > Pseudomonadota > Gammaproteobacteria > Burkholderiales > Eutrophovitaceae > SG8-40. The sequence continues at coordinate 3,872,895 of CP070643.1, forward strand.
TTGCCCGGTCTATCGGATCTTCGAGCATGTCCTTGACGAAGCCACCGTCGATTTTCACGTAATCGACGGGTAAGTGCTTCAAGTAACCGAACGAAGACATGCCCGAGCCGAAATCGTCCAACGAGAAACGGCAGCCAAGCATGCCAAGCCGCCGAATGAAGTCCGCCGCTTTTTTTCAAGTCTGCGACCGCCACCGTCTCAGTGATTTCGAAACGGAAAGCGTTGCAGGGCACACCGGCGATTGCAGCTTGCGTTTGCAGAAACTCAAGGAAGCTATCATCGCCAACCGACGCACCAGACAAATTAATGCTGCAAGTCTCGATCGAGCGACCGTGCTTTTTGTTCGACAGTTCTGCGTAGGTCTCGAAAGCTGTGGTCACTACCCAGCGATCGATTGCCTGCATAAGCCCATAACGTTCGGCAGCGCCAATGAACCTGCCGGGCATGATCAGGTTGCCTTCTGCGTCGAGCATACGAAGCAAAAGCTCATAGTGCGTGCCCGCGCCGATGGTCGGATGCAAGTTTGCAATTTCCTGCGCATACAGCCGTAAGCGGTTTTCTTCCAGCGCTTTCTGTATGCGCGTCACCCATTCCATCTCGCCCTGCTTGAACGACACCTCGGCGTCATCCGTGCTATAGACGTGGACCCGATTGCGCCCCTTTTCTTTTGCCACGTAGCAGGCGGTATCCACAGCGCGTAACACTTCGGCCAGTGTATGATCGCCTTCAGTGATCGCGACCAGGCCGATGCTGCAGCCAACCGTAAACGGCATTCTCGGCCACGTGAAACGGAAGTCTTTTATAGACTGTCGTATCTCCTCTGCGGTTCGCATTCCTCGCTCCGGTGGACAGTTCTCGAGCAGGATCCCGAACTCGTTGCCACCCAGCCGGGCCAGCGTATCGCGCTCTCGTAACCGGCCCCGCAATAGCTTGCTGATTTGACGGATCAGTTCGTCACCCGCGGCGTGCCCGCCGGTATCGTTGACGATCTTGAACTGATCAAGGTCCAGGTAGAGCAGCGAGTGTTTCTGGTCATACTTTGACGAGTTTCTCAGCGCCAGATCGAGCCGGCGCTCGAATTCATTGCGGTTGAAAAGTCCAGTCAGCGCGTCGTGGCTGGCTTGGTAAGAAAGTCGCGCCGCAAAATGTCTCTCATGACTGACGTCATGGAACACAACGACGATACCGACGATCTCGCTCGAACGGTTGCGTATCGGAGCGGCCGAAACATTGACCGATATTTCGGTGCCGTCGCGCTGCACCAGCAAGACATCGGTTGACATTGTCACGCCCTGGCCACTGCGCAGAACCACGTCAACCAGATCGGCAGCCTCTTCTCTCTCGCTTTCGTCGGTGATCTTGAGCAGACCACCTAAATGCATGCCCTTGGCATCGGGGCTTTGCCAACCGGTAAGCGCCTCCGCAATCGGATTCAGAAATTCGACCTTGCCGGATTCGTCGGTAGTGATAACTGCGTCGCCGATAGACGCCAGTGTTAAAACCGCACGTTCCTTTTCGGCATGCAACTGCGCATCCGCCAGCTTCTGTTCGTTGATATCCGAGAGGGACCCCGCCATCCGCACGGCAGTGCCACTATTATCCCTGACCGCCTGACCACGCACGCGGAACCACTTTTGTTCACCTGAGTGGCAAACCATTCTGAGCTCGACGTCAAACGCCTCGCGATCCTCGATGTGGGCCTGCAATGCCGCCTGTAGTTTCGGCTGATCTTCATGGTGCATGCGCGACACCAGTTCGAAGCCACCAAGGGAGTTGTCGTCAGTCAGTCCCAACAGTTGCCGGAACCGCGGCGAGTAGTAAACATCGCCGGTGACGATATTCCAGTCCCAAATGCCGTCGTTGGTGCCACTTACCGCGAGTTTGAAACGTTCCTCGCTGACCCGCAGGGCTTTCTCGAATGCTTCGCTGCGTCTGAGCATACGACGTGATAGAGCGACCCCGACAGGAATCAGCACGATCGCTGCAATCATAATTGCCATCGTGAGCTGTCGACGCAACGCCCGGTTGGCTTCGCCAAGCGTGAACGAAAACTCATCTGACAGCGGAGTGATTCGCGCGTTGATCTCGTGCACCTGCTCTACCAGCGGCGCCAGGCTTCTGATCGATGATCTTCCGGAAGCGATTTGTGCGTGCATTTCTTCACCGAGGCGCTGCAGTTCGAGCACGTGATCATCGCCTGCTTCCCACAGATCGATGACTCTTTCCATGTAGCTTATATCGCGCATCGTGCGGTACAAGCGAATGACGCCCTTGATGTCATCCTCGTGAGTGCGCCCGGCAATCAAACCGGCACGGACGACATCGAGATCGGGCGAGCGCTTCTCCATTTCGATTCGCGCCAAACGGCCGCCCAATGGCACCGCGATCGCCTGCTGGAAACTGCGATAGTTATCTTCGGACTTGTCCTGCGTGTAGTGCATCAGGTAGTAAACTGCGTCCTTCTGCCCCTTCGACCACAGCCCCTCGCCGCCGACATAGGCGCGACCGGCTGAAAGCACGTCAACCGCCAACGCGGCTAGGGCGACGAGCAGTATTACGATTGCAAGAAAAGGCCATATGATCAGCAGCAGGCGCTTGCTGTCAGGCACCATTCCAGAAAACCATCGCAGGATGTGAAAGTTGACGATGGCTGCCTTCTGGTCGAGCAGATCACGTGCCAATCGACCGCGTCTGTCACCACCCTCGGGAGGACAGCCGGTGATCCACCGTGGCGCCAGACAATTTGTCGCCGCGCCCGTTCCTCAAGTTAACTGGCGCAAGCAGACGAGCTAACGGGCACTTCCCGGAGGTGCCTGGACAGCTGCCAACCGCTGTCACAAAAGTGTCGCCATTTCGCAATATCGGTGTCACCTTGACGTAGTCTCATGTGCGCCAAGTTGATAACCGGAAGTGCATTCTGAATCTGAACGACGCTCCGGAAGCCTGGACGACCAGGTACCGGACTATCTGGATTTCGGACATCCACCTGGGTACGCCTGGCTGTCAGGCGGAACGACTCCTCGATTTCCTCAGACACCACGATAGCGATCGCCTCTACCTCGTAGGTGACATCATCGACGGCTGGCAGCTGAAACGCCGCTGGTACTGGACCCAGGCGCACAATGATGTTGTTCAAAAGGTTTTGCGCAAAGTACGCAAGGGCACCCGTGTGACCTACATTGCCGGCAACCACGACGAAGCCGCCCGGCAATTCCTCGGCCTGGCGTTCGGCGGCATCGAGATTCAAGACGAAGCGGTGCACACCATGGCTGACGGGCGCAAGTTCCTGGTCATACATGGCGACTTGTATGACGCCGTCGTGCTGTACGCGAAGTGGCTGGCAATCATCGGCGATCACCTGTACACCTTCATCCTCAAGCTCAATCGCTGGTTTAACCACATCCGCGCCAAACTTGGTTTTCGTTATTGGTCGCTTTCCAACTATCTGAAGCACAAAACCAAGAACGCGGTCAACTTCATGACCAAGTTCGAAGAGGCTGTTGCCCGCGAAGCGCGTGAGCGCGGTTTCCAGGGAGTCATCTGCGGCCATATCCACAAGCCGCAAATCAAGCAAATCGACGGCGTTACCTACTGCAACGACGGCGACTGGGTTGAAAGCCTTTCTGCCCTGGTTGAAACCTACGAAGGCGAGCTAAAGATCATCGAGTGGCTCCGCGACCCGCCGGCAAACACAGCGGCGACAGAAGAAATAGCAAGAACCGCGTGAGAATAATGATCGTCACCGACGCCTGGGCCCCACAGGTCAATGGCGTCGTCACTACCCTCGGAAAAACCGGCGCGGGCCTTCAGGCAATCGGTCACGAGGTGCGTTTCATCACGCCGCAGGAATTCCGATCGCTGCCCTGCCCGACCTATCCCGAAATCCGACTCAGCCTGTTTCCATCGTCGGGCATGAGAAGAGCGATCGAGGACTTCTCGCCTGAGGCGATTCACATCGCCACCGAGGGCCCACTTGGTATGGCGGCCCGGCGCTACTGTGTCGACAATCAGCTTCCTTTCACTACCGCCTTCCACACCCGATTCGCCGACTACGTTCACGCGCGCTTTCGCATCCCGATCGATATCAGCTATGGTTGGTTGCGCCGCTTTCACGCACCCTCGCGCGCGGTGATGGTACCGACGCCCGCAGTTCGGCGCGAGCTTGAAGCCCGTGGCTTTACCAACACCGTACATTGGACGCGCGGCGTGGATACCGAGACCTTCTCGCCCGGCGAACGCAGCGCTTTGGGCAACGACCGCCCGATCTTCTTGTACGTCGGCCGGGTCGCAGTAGAGAAGAATATCGAAGCATTTCTGGATCTTGATCTGCCCGGCTCAAAGTGGGTTGTTGGAGAAGGACCAAGCCGTGCCAAACTGGAGCGCAAATACACTGGTGTGCGTTTCGAAGGCATCAAGACACCGAATGAGCTGGCAAGCTATTATCGCGCGGCCGATGTCTCGGTGTTTCCGAGCCTGACCGACACATTCGGACTGGTCATGCTCGAAGCCCTCGCCTGCGGTACTCCGGTCGCCGCCTTTCCGGTGCACGGCCCGATCGACGTCATCGGAGACAGTGGTGCCGGCGCGTTGCACGAAGATTTGCGCCAAGCCTGCCTGAGCGCACTCGAGATCGATCGTAGCCACGCCCGTGGCTACGCTGAGCGATTCTCCTGGTCGACATCAATCAAACAGTTCGAACAGAATCTTTATCCGTTCGCGGGCGACGCCAACGCCGGCAGCGGCAGCCACGAACACACTCTAGCGAACAACTCGACCCAATCAGATCAGGTTTCCCGATAGCCGCCATGCCACCGACGCTCCGGCGCGCAATGGCACCAGTGTGCCTTTACCATAGGGGAAGCTCGCTGGCACCGGGGTCCGGGATCTCTCCAGCGTAATACTCTCCTTGTTACGTGGCAGGCCGTAGAAGTCGGCACCGTGATGGCATGCGAACCCCTCGAGTTTGTCCAGTGCGCCAGCGGCGTCGAAGACTTCGGCGTAGAGCGCAAGGGCCGCATGTGCCGTATAGACGCCAGCGCAGCCGCAGTCGTTCTCCTTGGTGCCGCGTTCATGCGGGGCACTGTCAGTACCGAGAAAAAACTTCGGATTTCCGGAGGCCGCCGCAGTCACCAGCGCGCGGCGATGCTCTTCGCGCTTGAGTACCGGCAGACAATAATGGTGCGGCCGGATGCCACCCTGAAAAATCGCATTTCGGTTCAGCAACAGATGATGTGCGGTGATAGTGGCCGCGACATTGGCCGGGGCATTGCGCACGAACGCGACCGCGTTCGAAGTCGTGATGTGCTCCATCACGATCTTCAATTTCGGAAAACGCGCTACCAGCTCGACCAACTCGCGCTCAATGAAGGTTTGCTCACGGTCGAAAACATCGACCGACGGATCGGTCACCTCGCCATGTATCAGTAGCGGCAGGCCTGCTTCACTCATCGCCTCAAGAGTATCGAAGCATTTGTGTATGTCGGTAACACCAGAATCGGAGTTGGTGGTGGCTCCCGCGGGGTAGTACTTCACGGCGTACACGATGCCGCTCGACATCGCGCGTTGTATTTCCTGCGCCGGCGTATTGTCGGTCAGATACAACGTCATCAGCGGTTCGAACGCACTGTGCCCAGGCAATGCGGCAAGGATGCGGTCGCGATAATTCTGCGCCAGTTCCGTATTCACGATTGGCGGCTGGAGGTTGGGCATGATGATGGCCCGGGCAAACTGTGCTGCGCTATGCGGCACGACAGTCGCCAATGCATCTCCATCGCGCACATGCAGATGCCAGTCATCAGGCGTAATAATCGTGATTCGATCCATAAACCACTCTTGTTTGCAGAAACCGGTTACGACTCGTGCCGTACGGCGTGATACTGAAGCAGAAGATAAAAGAAGAGCGTAATTCGCTGCACGTTACTGCGCATCGCCATTTCCGGCAAGTTCCAGCGCTCGTCGGTACAGCGCGTTCTTGCGCCCGCCACTAATCTCGGCGGCCAAAGTAACGGCCTTCTTCAGCGGTAGTTCCGGCATCAGCAAAGCAAGCAGCCTTTCTCCTTCCTGCATATCGACTTCCTTGACCGTCTCGCCGCGCTGTACCACCACCACGAATTCACCACGTACCCGCTCGGGCATGCTCTCCAACCATGCTCTAGCCTCAGCCAACGCACAAACGTGAGTCTCTTCGTGCAGCTTGGTCAATTCCCGACAGAGCGCAACGCGTGTATCTGCGCCGAGAATCTGCGCCATGTCTTCAAGGGTTTTTAGAATCCGGTGTGGCGCCTCATAGAAAACCAGCGTCGCTGAAGCGCCCGCCAACTCCTGAAGCACTTTTCTTCTGTCACCTTCTTTGGCGGGCAAAAAACCGCAGAACATCACACGTGACAGTCGCTGACCGCAGATCGATAAGGCGGCCGTCAAGGCGCTTGCCCCGGGGATCGGCACCACCGCGAAACCTTCTTCACGGGCCCGCGCAACGACTTCCGAGCCCGGATCACTAATGGCCGGCGTACCGGCATCGGTGGTCAATGCTACTGACTTGCCTTCCGCCAGCAGTTTCACAATGCCGGCAGCCGAGCGGCGTTCATTGTGCTCGTGCGAGGCAATTACGCGTGCGTCAATACCGAAGTGCCTCAAAAGCTTGCCGCATACCCGCGTATCCTCGGCGGCCACTACATCGACGCTTTTCAGGATGTCGAGTGCCCGCAGCGTGATATCGCGAAGATTTCCGATCGGCGTTGCCACCACATATAATACGGAATCTTTTGCTTCTTCTACCACGGTATGCAACGTCATCGTGTCCTGTGGGTACTGCTAACGGCGCTACTATACTTTGCGCTCAGCGCCGTCGCTACTCGCAACGTTTTGGCACAGGGCTGGCAATGGCCGCAGAATCAGCGCCCGCCGCTCACCCAGGAACCCGAGGAACCAAGGACCGAACCCGCCCCGATTGAGGAACGGTCGCTCTTCACCCAGGCACGCATCGGGGTGATTCTGCCGCTTCAGTCCAGCGCCTACGGACGCCTCGCCGAGCAAGTCAGGCTGGGAATACTGACTGCGTCGAACATGGCCTCATACAACGCGCTGCCGGTGAAGGTCTACTCAACCAGCGGCGACACGCGAGGCATCGTGCAGGCCTATGAACGCGCAGTACAGGACGGAGCACGGGTCATTATCGGGCCGTTGACGCGTAACGGTGTTTCGGCGGTGGCCGAAAGTACCATCGTGGCGGTCCCCACCGTCGCCCTGAACGTGCCTGACGCGAGCGTCACGCTGCCGCGACAAATGTACGTGTTTGGCCTACAGATCGAAACCGAAGCAGAGCAGGTTGCCAGACTGGCATTCAGACATGGTGGGCGCAAAGCCTTGCTGGTGGTCAGTCAGTCGGCGCTGAGCCAGCGTATTGCCCGCGCGTTCACGCGGCAATGGAAGGTGCTCAAAGGGGATATCGCAGACGAGTTCATCTACTCAACTGAGGCGTTGGCTTTGGCTGGTTTGCGCGAACTGCTTGATACAACTGCCGCCGACGTGGCGTTCCTGGCAGTGAACGCACCTCGCGCCAGGTTTATTCGCGCTTACTTGGGTACGCAGTTCCCGATCTATGCAACCTCGCTGGTATACGCGTCGAGCGCGGACAAGCTCGAGCTATATGATCTGGACGGAGTACGCTTCATGGATATGCCGTGGCTATTGCAGGAGGATCATCCCGCAGTGATGACCTACCTGCGCGCGCCGTTGGAATCGAGCGCACTCGATGAAGAGCGTTTCTACGCGCTCGGCATCGACGCCTATCGTATCGCCCAGTCCTTGCTGGAAAGCACTGCTGAGGTACCGCCAATCGATGGTGTGACCGGGATGATTACGCTCGACGAGCGACAACGTTTCACGCACCAACTCACGCCGGCGTTCTTTTCCTACGGCACGGCTCGCCTGTTTACCGAGGAGCCTGGCACGGAGCAATGATTCAGCGCGGCCGGGAAGCAGAACAACTGGCTCTCGATCACCTGCGCCGCCACGGTCTAAGCGAGGTCGAGCGGAACTATCGCTGCCGCTTCGGAGAAATAGACCTCATCATGCGCGATGGCCCGACACTAGTGTTTGTCGAAGTTCGCATGCGCAGCTCAGCTGCGTTTGGCGGCGCGCAAGCGAGCATCGATGCACGCAAGCAACGCAAACTGCTCTCCGCAGCCCGGCATTACATCAGCTCAACCGGCAGAATGCCGGAATGCCGCTTCGATGCAGTGTTGCTGAATGGCGACACTTGTATCGAGTGGATACAAAATGCGTTCGGAGAATGAATTTCTATGCGTTTGACACGCGTCTTTGTGCAATAATTTGCGCCGGCAGTCGTATTGTTCTCTATAAATGGATCTGCTCAAGAGAATTAATCAGCATTTCACCGACAGCGCCGAGGTAAAACTGAAAGCCATTGAGGTGCTCGCCGGCCCCCTGTCCGAAACGGGCCAGTTAATGGCCAACAGCCTCAAGAACGGAGGAAAGATTCTCGCTTGCGGTAACGGCGGTTCAGCCGGCGATGCACAGCATTTTTCCGCCGAGTTGCTCAACCGGTTCGAGATGGAGCGCGCACCACTCGCAGCCGTCGCGCTCACGACAGACTCGTCGACGCTGACTTCGATCGCGAACGACTATCACTACGACGAGGTTTTTTCCAAACAGGTCACCGGCCTTGGGCGTGAAGGCGATGTGCTGCTCGCGATTTCCACCAGCGGTAATTCGCCAAACGTGCTGCGCGCAATCGAGGCGGCGCACGAGCGGGGCATGAAAGTTGTCGCCCTCACCGGCAAGAAGGGTGGAAAGATGACTGCTTTGCTGCGCGATGGCGATATCAATCTTTGTGTGCCATCGGATAGCACGGCGCGCATACAGGAAGTGCACTTGATTTGTCTGCATTGCATCTGCGACGCCATTGACTGTCTCTTACTTGGAGTTGAAGAATGAAACTTTTTTCTTGGTCGGCAATTCTGGCAGCGGCAACGATAATCTCGCTTCAAGGATGTGCCCCTGTGGTAGTCGGTGCCGGCGTCGGCGCCGGCGTGATGATTGCTGAAGACCGCAGATCCAGTGGCACCATGCTCGAAGATCAGGTCATCGAACGCAACGTTTCCAACCTAATCTCCCAGTCTTATGAAGACCAGGTGAGCGTCAACGTGATTAGCTACAACCGGGTTGTGTTGTTGGTCGGCCAGGTGCCAAGCGAAGAGATCAAGGAAGAAATTGGCCTGCTGGCACTTGGCACGGAGAACGTCCGGACTGTGCAAAACGAGATCGCTGTCGCGGGTGCAAGTTCCTTTGTCTCACGCAGCGGCGACGCCTTGTTGACCAGCAAAGTGAAAAGCAGGCTATTGAACAATGACGATGTCGGCGCCAATCACGTCAAGGTGGTGACCAATAACGATACGGTCTACCTGATGGGCCTGGTGACACGCGCCGAAGCGGATGCTGCGACCAAAACTGCCGCAACCACCAGTGGCGTGCAGCGCGTGGTGAAAGTGTTCGAGTACCTGGATTAGCAGCTGTTGAAAAAGCTGCTGAGCTAGTTTGTCTGCTTGGGCCGATTGCCGCGTCGCATGTTCGCTCAGTCCTCGCGCAAGTCAGTTGAGTATGTAGTTGCGGCGTAACGTTCGCCACGCTCACGTGAGCCTTCACTGAAACTCGCTTCGCTCGTTTTCTCGTACCTCGCTGAGCGGCTCCTTGTACTCGGGCCGCTCGCTACGCTTTGTCCAACAAACTGATCGGACAAAGTTGCAACTGCTGTAGTCGTCTGCGTGCGGCTCAAGCTTTCAAGTCACGTACGGCTGAATAAATAGCCAACGTCTTTTTGCGCGCAGCCGCATGATCAACAATCGGCCCGGGATAGGTTTGCCCTAGCAAGCAACCGCTGGCGCGTTGCACTTCCGGTGGCATCTTCCACGGCTCGTGCAAATACTTGTCAGGCACATCCGACAGTTCGGGTAACTGTGATCGGATGAACACACCTTCTGGATCGAACTTTTTCGACTGCGTCACTGGATTGAAGATACGGAAGTAAGGTTGCGCATCGCAGCCGGTCGAGGCACACCACTGCCAGCCGCCATTGTTTGCCGACAAATCGAAATCGTTCAGGTGTTGCGCAAAGTAGCGTTCGCCCCACCTCCAGTCGATCTGCAGATCCTTGACCAGGAATGAAGCGCTGACCATGCGCAGGCGGTTGTGCATATAACCGGTGCAATTGATTTGCCGCATGGCGGCATCGATCAACGGATAGCCGGTCTCGGCATTGCACCAGCGGCGGAAATGCGATTCGTTGTTTTCAAACTCGAGATCATCATATTCACGGCGGAAAGCGCCATCGACCACATGCGGGAAATGATGAAGAATTGAGAAGTAGAACTCGCGCCAGATCAGCTCCGAGAGCCAGGTACTGGCGCCGTCCCGGGTGTCAGCGTCGGCATCCAGTTCCATGGCCGATCCGACTAACCGGCGTATCGAAATGGTTCCGAACCGCAAATGAACCGACAATCGTGAAGGTCCTGCCATAGCCGGGAAATCACGGCACTGAGCGTACCCGCCGATACGGCCAAGGAAGTCGCCGAACAAGCTGTCTGCACCGGTGGCGCCAACTGCGATACCGAGCCGCAAGAGATTGGTGCGTTTGAAACCGATGCTCTCCAACTCAGGCATCGGTCCTGCGTCTGCTGCGGCCAGCGATCCGGCGCGCTCAGCGACCGGGTAAGGATCAGTGTCGCATTGGCCAAGCTTCGCAAGCCACGCCTTCTTGTACGGCGTAAAGACCACATAGGGACGCTGTTCGGCGTTGAGAATCTCCGATTTTTCGAAGATCACCTGATCTTTGCAGGTATGCCAGGAACACGGCAGCGCCTCGAGGCGGGCGGCGACGTCGCGGTCACGGTCAACTGCGACCGGTTCGTAATCGTGGTTGGCGTAAACGGCTTGAATGCGGTGCTTGACGACGAAGGCCGGGACCTCGTCGCGGGCCCGGCCATGCAGAACATGCAGATCGCCACCGAGTGCTCTCAGCGTTGACTTGAGCTCGACAAGGCTGTGCCAGATGAATTCAACGCGTCTGTCGCACTTGCCGGGAAGCGCGTCAAGTATTTCGGTATCAAATACAAACACGCAATAAACGGCGCCTGCTTCGTCTAGCGCTCGGCTCAAGGCAGCGTTGTCGTCGGTGCGCAGGTCGCGCCGGAACCACACCAGCGCGCGATCATAGAGCTTCATCAGGCCATCAGATCACAATTGGCTGGCCAGATCGTTGGCCCATATCGGGCTTGGCGCGCACAGAAAGGGATGAAAAAAGATCAGCCCGGGCCGGAGCCATGACGGTCCTTGTGTGCCAGCTACGACTTCGTTCAATCCGGGTTGGGGATGGGAGAGGCCCGGCTTGAAGCGACGGAACTGCATGCTGGCCCGCGCTGAAGTAAATCGCGACTTACAAAGGCCATTACGCATTTCTAACCGCTTCGGATTCACCGTCCATTTCAAGCTGATTCATGCCATTGCCCGGCGCAGCCGCCGGATCAACCAGCCGAGCAGTGGAAGCTTGGCATATAGTTCCTCGCCGGTATCCCAGTAATCCCGGTGATAACTGACCTTCCCGGACGCGTCGAAACGTATATGGCTAACGCCGTGTATGGTCTGTTCGCCATCACCGCGCATAAAGCGGCTACGAAAGTGCATGTCCCAGACAACAAACCCGTCATGATCCGTCCCCAACCATCCTTGAATGACAAACCTGGGATCCTGCATCCTCCGGTACATGTGCCGGAAGATCTCCTCAATCTTGTCGACGCCATTGAATTCATTGAACGGATCCTTGAAATAGGCGTCTGCCGTGTACACGTCGGTCAGGTTCGCAACCGTCTCGGGCGACATCGTCTCGTAGAACGAAATCAGTCTGTCGATGTGGGCGGCGCGCATGTTCACAAACCGGTGATGCGATGAACCAGGGGAAAGAACAGACGGTATGGCAGCAGCCGCAACAGTTTCATCAAGCGGGTAAAACGCTTCGGAAAATCGATTTCGAACTGCCCGCGGCTGAGTCCGCGCAGCATTTGCTCAGCTGCTTCCTGTGGCGAGATCAACGCCGGCATCTCGAACTCGTTACGATCAGTCAACGGCGTCTTGACGAATCCGGGATTGACCAGATACACGTTTACACCTTTTGGCCTCAGGTCAAGATACAACGTTTCTGCAAAATTGATCAGTGCCGCCTTGCTTGCGCCGTAAACAAGGCTGGTTGGCAGTCCGCGATATCCGGCAACACTGGAAACCACGGCAATTCCTCCATCACCTCGGGCCACCAGATCGGGAACGACCAATTCCAGTGTTCGCATAACGCCGAACACGTTGATCATGAACAAGTGCTCCGCGGTGCCAGCGTTCAGCTCCCATGCTCTTACCGGCAAATGCGTGCCAGCAAGAAGGACCAACAGATCAATCCCCGACCACAAGTCTCTTAACCGCGAATACGACTCATCAATGTCAGAACTATCGGTTACGTCCACCGGTAACACCATGCTCTGTTCCGGCGGAAATTTCCGCGCCAACGCCTCAAGCGCATCTGCCCCGCGTGCGCTGAGCGCCACCCGTGCGCCACGCTCGAGCAAAGCTTCGGCAAACGCGTGGCCGATGCCACTGCTGGCACCAATCACCCAGACGCGCTTGCCTCGCCAGTCACTGATGCGGGTGTTCAGCGCCACACTACATCATCCTTTCTTGCGCAAAGACAGCGTCACCTCGCCAAGACGAAAGCCGAACTTGCGCATCTCCGACCGGTTTAACATAACCTTTTCGTCGATTAGGTACATCCAGTCGTCGAAGTCGACGTTGTAGGTCTTACCGTCGACATCGAGCGCGAGAACATAACGCCAGTGCAGCGTGTTGCCGTACGCCGTGCCCGTTGCCTCTCCGATGACGTCGTCTGCTGTTCCGGTGTAGTTGTGTTCATCGATCCTGGTAATGGTCCAGACCCGCCGGTCGGTGGTGCCATCAGAATAAACAAAATCCTCTTCCAGCGTGCCGACATTGCCTTCCCAGCTGCCTTTGATCGCAACATTGAAGCGTTTAACCACTTCTCCGGAGCGGTTCTGAAACATGCCGTGTGCCTCGATCTCCCCATCAAAATACTGGCGCAGATCGAGCACCGGGCGTTCGTCACGATACGAGTCAACGCGCGGAGCCGCGCAACCGGCGATCAGTGTTGCAGCGGCGGCGAGAAACGCGATCGGAAGAAATTTCACTACATGCCTCCCTCGGTTACGAGTTCAGCCGAACGGTTATGCCGCGCGTCAACCGGTGCCACCCACAAAATGGCGGCACCGAATAGCTTGATTGCACACGGCAGCAAGGCGTAGGTCGCAGAAAGCGCAAGCGTTTCATCAGCACTCGAGCCAGGCTGGTAGCCGAGGAAGGCCAGCAGCGGTAGTGCGACGCCCGCCGCCGCAGCCAGGTTGAGCTTTTCTATCATTTGCCACAGTCCAAAGTACGCACCATTAGCCTTGTGTTCACTCTCTCCACGATCGACAAGATCGGCCAGGATTGACGGCGGCAGCGCGAGTTCTGCACCGTAGGCCACACCCGACATCACGCAGACGATGGCGAAAGCGACCACATCACCCGCGCCGAGCGCAAAAGCCCAGACGAAGGCCGCCACCGCCATCACCATACCGAGTAGCCATGCGTTCTTCTTGCCAGTACGACGTGACACGGCGACCCACGCCGGCATGCTGAGTGCCCCCGCAATGAAGTAGGCAACCAGAAACACGCCGGACAAGCGCGGCGTCTGCAGCACGTCCTCGACAAAGAACAGAATCAAGGTCGCAGGAATGGCGCCGGCCACCCCGCTGGGTATGATCACCGCGAGCAACCAGCGGAACTCGCGGTGGCGAAATGGCGTAAACATCGCGCGCCACGAACGGCGTGGCTGCGCGACCACCGGCACACGGGGTGTCAGTCGCCACGTCAACAAGGTGCACACCAGAAGGACCGGCACAAACATCAAACTGAACTGCACTACACCGGCAGCCTCGCCCGAACGCTGCGTCAGAACCTCGGGCAATGTGGCCGCAAGCATCACCCCCAGTATCCCAAGCGCAGCGCGAGCAGCAGTTATGCGCGTGCGCTCGTGATAATCCGATGACAGCTCGGCACCGATAGCAAGGTAGCTGATTGACGCGGCGCTAAAGCCGACATAGACAACAATCAACGATCCTGCAAGCCACCACAACAACGCGGTGGCGCTTGAAACCGGCGGTTGGAACAAAGCAACAAAACCCACCGCCAGTAAAGGCACACCGAGGAGCACAATGATGAATCGACTCCAGCGCGTGCCGGCCGCGCGATCACTCAGGTAACCGAGCAGCGGATCCTGGATGGCGTCGAGCAGCCTTGCGGCAAAAAGAATCAGACCGATCCAGGCTAGAGGGGCACCCAGCGTTGTCGCGTAATACTTCGGGACGTGGACGTAGATCGGCAACGCCGCCATAGCCAGCGGTAACGCAAGCACCGAGTAACCGAGGAGCGCACCACGCGACAGCGTCATGATCCAGCACTAACCTCGCTTCAGCTTTGGCCGATGAGGGATTCGCGTAATCCGGGTTCACGGGTACGCGGATCGAGCCAAATGGAAAAGAACGCAAGCGCGAATTGATCGTCGGCGACTGTGCCGACCAGACGACCATTGTGATAGAACTGCGCGCCGACGCCAGGAAGATTCACGCCAGTGAGTCGGTCTCCCTTGCGGATATCCGGGAATACCCGCGCCATCTCAGCCGCCCATTGACGAAGAATTTCGCGATCGCCAAAGCCGAGGCGACGCATTTCCTTGACGCTGGTGTTGACCAGCCGCTTGGCCGGAATGTTGCGCGCGTAACGGATGTCGAGCGCGAATTCACTTTGCACAGTAACCGCATCCGAACGCGTCCACAGCGCAGCGTCATAAATGTGTAGTCCGAGCCAGCGCAAGCGACCCTCGCCTGCCGGACGAAGATCCGGCATTGCGCCACTAACCGAAGCTGGCAACGGCGCCATTGCCTGGCCCGCAAAAGGAATGAACAGAATCAACAGCAATAGCAGTCTGGCAGGGTGTTGAGAAACGTTACGAACGGGCTTCAGGCGGGCGAGCACCGTTTCTGAATTAAAACGGCTGTAAGCCCGGATCAGGCCCGCGCAGTAGTTTTTCAACATCCTGTTAAGCATTGATCAACTCCATCTGTGCGACATTGATACTCCCCGCCCTGAATCCTGCTTCGCAATAGGTAAGGTAGAAGTTCCACAGGCGCTCGAAGCGCGCATCGAAGCCATACTTTCGTAAAGAGGGCGCGGCTGCGTTATAACTCGCGCGCCAGCGCGCTAGCGTTTCCGCGTAATCGAGACCAAAGAAATGACACTCTCCCAACTCCAGCCCAGCGCGCTCGGCTTGTTGCGCGAATGCCGAAGGTGAAGGCAACATGCCGCCAGGAAACACGTACTGCTGAATGAAGTCGGTGCTGCGCCGGTAGTTTTCGAACAGCTCATCGGCGATCACAATGGTCTGTATCAGTGCTCGACCGCCGCGACTGAGGCGCTTTTTCACGGCTGCGAAATAACCGGGCCAGAAAGCCTCACCGACCGCCTCGAACATTTCGATCGAAACAACAAAGTCGAACTGCCCCTCGACATCACGGTAATCGCAGATTTCCGTTTGCACTTGGCGATCCAGGCCAGCTTGACGCATGCGTCGCGAACAAAACGACCACTGCTCTTCGGACAGCGTGATTCCATGCACGCTAGCGCCACGCTCACGCGCCGCGACTTCGGCAAATCCACCCCAACCACAACCAATTTCCAGGACCCGATCACCCTGTTGCACAGCGAGGCAATCCAGGATTCTGCGATACTTGGCGAGCTGGGCGTCCTCGAGACTGAGGCTTGCTTCTGCTCCAAACAAGGCTGACGAATACGTCATCGTCTGGTCGAGCCAAGCGCGATAGAAATCGTTGCCAAGGTCGTAATGAGCGTGAATATTACGCCGCGCATTACCCCGTGTATTACGTCGCATCAAATGGCGCAAACGATAGAGCATCTTTCCCCACCACTTGCCGCGCATCGCTGCTTCGAGAACGCCGCGGTTTTGCAACGCCAGTTCAAGCAGCGCTGCTAGATCCGGCGTGTCCCATTTGGATGCCATATAGGCTTCTGCAAAACCGATATCCCCCGACTTGAGAACATCGGCACAAACACTCCAGTCACGCACATGCAGCGTTGCATCCTGGCCTACTATGTCGCCCTCGAACATGAAGCGGTTGCCGTCTGGAGTAACAAACTCGAGACGGCCGTGGCGCAGCCGCGATAACAGAGACAGCAACACGCGCGCCGCCCGCGGCACTGCTGGCAATGTCTCGCGCAAAGTAATCTCTACCGGTTTCATCTGGTTGTCTCCTGTTGCGGCGGAAGCGGCTTCGGAACGTAACGTACGCCCCGCAGCCACAGCTTCAGCGCCTGCAAGTGGATGCGCGCCATCACGCCCAACGTCATCCACGGGTAGAGAAAGAATGCCCGGAGCAAGCCTGCGATGTTGAAAGCCGAAGCCTTGCCCCAGATCGCCGTGAGCAGCAAACGCCCTTGCGAGTCCTCGTAGTCGATGTTGACGTGACAGGAGGGGTACTCGGAGCGGAAACGGAAGACGTACTTTCCTTCGATCTGACAAAACGGGGATACGTGAAACACCTTACGCGCCTGTAATACGTCGTCAGGCTCGATCAGGCTTCCGTCGGGATGGGCCAACAAATAGTTGTGATGTTCGCCAAAGGTATTATTGACTTCGCACAGGATGGCTCGCAGTCCGCCATCCCGGTCGTGGCACAACCAGAAACTGACCGGATTGAATACGTAGCCCAGAACCCGCGGAAATGTTTGCAGCACCACATCGCCGTCGGCAGTGTGGATTCCTTCGCGCAGCAAAAGCTGGCGAATCCAGGGCTCGGGAGCCGTCCCGTCGCGAGCACCGTGGTCGCGAAACTGAAACGAGAACAGATTCCAGCGGTTGACTGAAAACAGAGGGTTGCTGACGTCGTTCAGCTTCGACAGTGGCAAGCGTAAAAAGAACACGCGATAACGAAACGTGTTCCGACGCGGGCGCAACCGCGCATGCATGACATTGCCATAGTAGATGGTCGGCTTCACGCCACGCCCCTGATTTCCACCTCGGCTGCACGGTGCTGCTGCCACGGCGCTGCAACCCCCAGACCGTTGACTACCTCCAGGGCGGAGCGCAGCCCGTCTTCGTGAAAACCGTAGCCGGTCCAGGCACCACAGAACCAGGTGTTGTTCCTGCCCTGTATCGAAGGCAGCTCGCGCTGCGCCTCGATAGCGGCGCGATCGAAAATCGGGTGGGCGTATTCGAAGCGATCAATGACCGAATCCGCGTCTGGCTCGTGGGTCGGATTCAATGTCACCAGAACCTGCCTTTCGAAGGGAAGCGGTTGCAGGCGGTTGATCAGGTAGCTGACACTGACTGGGCGGCCTTCAGGTCCGGTACTGCCGGCGATGTAATTCCAGGCAGCCCACGCGTCGCGCATGCTGGGTAGCAAGGAAACGTCGGTATGCAACACGGCGTGATTCATTTGATATCCAACC
The DNA here is from genome assembly GCA_020354125.1 of Betaproteobacteria bacterium. GTDB lineage: Bacteria > Pseudomonadota > Gammaproteobacteria > Burkholderiales > Eutrophovitaceae > SG8-40. The sequence continues at coordinate 3,890,532 of CP070643.1, forward strand.
CGCGACAGCACACGCCGTTCGGCTGGAGACAGATCTTCGAGAATGCTTAAGGCCTGATCACTGTGGCAGGCAAATACGACTTGAGAGAACGTTTCCGTTGCGCCGCCGACAGTCTTGATGCACACACCCTGGGCAGTACGCGCCACGGATGAAACAGGCGTTGCCACGCGCACATCGTTGATGCCCGCTGCAAGTTTCCGTACATATTCGCGTCCACCACCACGCACGGTCTTCCAAACCGGGCGGTTCGATATGCCCAGCAGGCCGTGGTTGTGGCAAAAACGGAAAAAAGTCTCGACCGGGTAATCGAGCATGCGTAAAGTCGGGCACGACCAGATTGCCCCGCTCATTGGTAGCAGGTACCAATCACGAAATGCTCGCCCGAATCCGCGCCGGTCAAGAAAATCGCCTAGTGAGCCTTGGCAGCCGCGACCACTCATCAGCGCCTGGGTGCTTTCACGGTTGAAACGCAGTATTTCCTTGAGCATTCGCCAGAACTCAGGCTTGATGAGGTTGCGCTTCTGGGCAAAGATCGTCGCCAGATTACTGCCGGCCCATTCGAGTTTCTCCTCGTCGACCCGGACGCTGAACGACATGTTGCTGAGCGCATGCGGCACACCCAGATGCTCGAACAGCGCAACAAGATTGGGGTAAGTGCGGTCGTTGAAAACCAGAAAACCGGTGTCGACCGGCGCGGTGAAGCCGTCTAGCGTCACGTCAACAGTATTTGTGTGGCCGCCCAGATAGGTGTTGGCCTCAAACAAGGTGACCTGATAACGACGCGACAACAACCACGCGGCAGACAAGCCGGCGATGCCAGCGCCGATTACGGCGATTCGTTCCGGCTTCATGCTGGTCAACGCTCTATATATATAGTCATCAATGAACGGATCTGGACGACGTGTCGACCTCAGATCTCGCCAGACAACCGCGCCGGGACGTGAGCCGCCGTGCGTGAACATGCCGGGTCGCTACCGACGGGCGCGGGCTCGCTGGTTCCGCTCAACACCCCCTGCTCAACATCGCCAATCGGACGCAGCTCGAGCCAAGGGGTCATCGTCGGCCCTGTGGTATCGCCCACTGCCTGGGCATGGGAAGAGAAATAGAACAGCAGGTCGGAATCGGCTGGAGCGGCGGTCTCGGAATAAAGGTCCCGCTCCGGCTTGTCTGTTCCACGAACACCCGTTTCGATCAGGCCATCATCACTACCGAAAGAACCATTTCCGATAGAAGCGTGACGATTAGCTGCAACCATCTGAATTTCCATGCTAGTCGTCACATGTTGTGGGCACGACATGGTTCCATGTACAACCAGCGGGAGAAACAGAATCATCAAAATGTTCATGCTTTGTCCTAGTCAAAACGGCGTGGAGGTGGTAAATTAGCGACTAAATTGGAATTAGTCAACTATTTGTCTAGGACAACTCGGGCATGGCTCACGACACGAAAGACGGCGCAGCGACAATCCTGTTCAATATCAGCGCGGTAGAACGCGAGACAGGTCTTTCCAAGGACACTCTGCGCGTCTGGGAACGTCGCTACGACTTTCCTCACCCGGTTCGCGACGACAATGGCGATCGCGCATACACCACTGGTCAGATCGCAAAGCTACGTTTAATCAAGCGTTTATTGGATCAAGGGCATCGGCCGGGCAAGATCATCGGGCTGGACGACGAGCATTTGGAAAGGCTGGTCACGGAGCCAGCCGGAGATCAGCCGCCGAGACAGGACATCGCGGTCTACATACGCCTGGTCAGGTCCCATCAGGCGCTCGAGTTACGGCGCCACCTGTCCCAGGCGATGGCCCGCCAAGGACTGCAGAAATTCGTTGTCGACACGGTGGCGCCCCTTACCCGTGCGGTCGGTGAAGCCTGGATGCGCGGCGAGATCGCCGTTTTCGAGGAGCACCTCTACACTGAGTTGATGGAGGGCTTGCTTCGCAACGCCATCACAGCCCTGCAACCACAGGGGAATGCGCCGCGCGTATTGCTGACCTCGCTGCCGAATGAACCGCACAACCTCGGCTTGTTGATGGTCGAAGCCATGCTCACAGTCGAAAACGCACTATGTATTCCACTCGGTACTGAAACACCGGTAACCGAAATTGCTCAGGCCGCCCAAGCGCACAGAGTAGATATGGTCGCTTTGTCTTTTAGCAGTGCCTACCCGGAAAGCAAGGCGATCGACGCGTTGCGGGAACTGCGCTCGTTGCTGCCAGACTCAACACTGCTTTGCGCTGGCGGCGCAGGCATTGCTCGTATACGTCGCCGCCTCGATGGTATTCAGCTGATTATCGAGCTTGAGAAGATGTGCGAACTTGTCAGACAATGGCGCGCTGAGCATTCAAGCTACTGAAAGCAAAGGTAGTCTGCGCGAATCCGAGCAGGGCGGCGCGTCTCGTACGGCCCAGCGGTGAACTTGTCGTGAGGCGCGGCTGACAAAGCTAAAACCTCGCTAATATACGCCCCTGTCGCCAGGCGCAGTTCAACTACCATGCTATATCCGGAATTGTTCAAACAGTTTGAAGCCCTGCGGTGGAATCTCGAGACCGATATCCCCTGGTCCGAGTTCGACCGCGACAAGCTAACGGACGAGCAGGCGCTCACCATCAAGATGAATGCCATCACTGAGTGGGCAGCGCTGCCGGCGACCGAAATGTTCCTGCGAGACAATCGCGACGACAGCGATTTTTGCGCATTTATGTCAGTCTGGTTCTATGAAGAGCAGAAACACTCGTTAGTATTAATGGAGTACCTGCGACGCTTTCGACCCGATCTGCTGCCAACCGAACAAGAACTGCACGCAGTGAGGTTCGAGTTCGATCCCGCCCCGCGCCTCGAGACGTTGATGCTGCATTTTTGCGGTGAGATCCGTCTCAACCACTGGTATCGGTGCGCCGCCAAGTGGCATACCGAACCAGTCATACGGCACATCTACGAGACCATTTCGAAGGATGAGGCGCGCCACGGTGGTGCCTACCTGCGTTACATGAAGCAAGCGATCGAGCAAGCCGGTGACGTCGCCCGCGCGGCATTTGCCAAGGTTGGCGTGCTAATGGCGTCCAGCGCCCGCAACCGCAAGCCGTTGCATCCAACCAACCTGCATGTCAACAAGGGGCTGTTCCCGAACGATACGGTCCAGAGCCGACTGCCGGACCCGCAATGGCTGGAACACTGGCTCGATCAACAGATCAAGTTCGACCGCGACTGGGAAGCGCGCGTCGTCAGAATGATCCTGCACAACCTTTCCGGCTTGCTCGGACAGACGATTACTTCGGCACAGGACCTCAACCGGTTCCGCAAACAGCTCGCTGCCGCGGCGGCCTGAGCGATCCGCAGCGGCAACGACCGTGCTGCAACTGTATGATGGCGGCTGACCGATTCAGTGCGACCATGCAACCAAACTTCGAAAACAAGATCTGCAGCCCCGATTCACTTGAATCGCACGCCGCACTGCTCACGCGCCCGTTGGTTTTTACCAATGGCGTGTTCGACATCCTGCATCGCGGCCACGCAACCTACCTTTCTCAGGCAAAGCAATTGGGCGCAAGTCTGGTCGTCGCGCTCAATTCCGATGCTTCGGTTCGCCGTCTCGGCAAGGGGCCGGACCGACCAATCAATACTCTGGAAGATCGCATGGCGCTGATCGCAGCACTTGGCATGGTCGACCTGGTTACCTGGTTTGACGACGACACGCCAATAAAAGCAATATTAAGTTGCAAGCCGGATGTGCTGGTCAAAGGTGGTGACTGGCCGGCGGAGAAAATCGTCGGCGGCACGGAAGTCCTTGGCTGGGGCGGAACTGTTCATTCAATTCCGTTCGAGTTCGAGCGGTCGACAACTGAAACGCTTTCGCGTATTCGCAACGGGTAGCGCACGAGAATGGCGAATTGGCGTTGTACGTGTTTTCGAATCTCCACACGATCGTTCGCGCGCAGCCTGCTACTCGCGCCCGCCGTATGTTTGGCGCTGAACTCTCCTATGACTGCAGCCGCCACTGAACGCACGCGCCCGGCCCACGCCATTGCCATGCATGGCACACCCAAGTACCCGCCCGGTTTTCCACACTTCGATTACGTTAACCCCGAGGCCCCCAAGGGCGGCACATTGCGCGTGGCAGTGCAGGGGACATTCGACAGCTTCAACCCGTTCATTCCGAAAGGCAATGCCGGCGCAGGTAGCTCCTATGAATCCTTGCTCACTGGCAGTGCCGATGAACCGTTTACGCAATATGGACTGATCGCTGAAAGCATCGAGGTACCGCCCGACCGGTCGTGGGCGATTTTCACTCTGCGTCCGCAAGCGCGCTGGCATGATGGCAAGCCGATCACGGTAGACGATGTGATCTGGTCATTGGAGACACTGAAGACGAAGGGCCAGCCGTTCTTTCGCTTTTACTACGGTGGTGTAGCGAGCGCCGAACAAGTTGGCCCGCGACAAGTCAAGTTCAGTTTTTCCGACCTCGGCAACCGCGAGTTACCCCTTATCGTTGGCCAGCTGCCGATACTGCCGAAACACTATTGGGAATCGCGCGACTTCGAAAGCACCACGCTGGAGCCACCGCTGGGTAGCGGGCCCTACCGCGTCACCGACTTCGAGCCGGGGCGCTACGTCGTTACCGAACGCGTCACCGATTACTGGGGCGAGGACTTGCCGGTCAACGTCGGACAAAACAATTTTGACCGGATTCGTTACGACTACTATCGCGACGACACCGTCATTCGCCAGGCGCTGAAGGCAGGGGAAATCGATTTCCGGATGGAGAATCAGGCCAAAGCCTGGGCGCTCGACTATGACGTACCAGCGGTACAACGGGGCTGGCTCAACAAGGAGGAAATACGCCACTTCAGCCCGACCGGCATGCAGGCATTCGTTTACAACACGCGCCGAGAGATATTCAGTGACCGAAAGGTGCGCGAAGCACTCGCCTATGCCTTCGATTTCGAGTGGACCAACAGGAATCTGTTCTTCGGACAGTATGCGCGAACCGAAAGTTACTTTTCCAATTCGGAGCTGGCAGCGGCCGGCTTGCCCGAGGGGCGCGAACTCAACATCCTGGACCGTTTTCGCGAACGTGTCCCCGTCGAACTGTTCCACCGACCCTATCAGGCGCCGTCCACAGATGGCAGCGGCTGGCCGCGCGAGAACCTGGCCCGCGCTTTCGCGCTGCTCGCGGAGGCAGGCTGGGTAGTTCGCGATATGCAGCTGGTAAACGAAGAAACGGGCCAGACGTTCTCATTCGAGATTCTCCTTGTCAGTCCGGCCTTTGAACGAATCGTGTTGCCCTTCGCGCGTAACCTTAAGCGCCTTGGTATTAATGCCCGCGTGCGCCTTGTTGATCAGTCGCAATACATCAACCGCATTCGCAGTTTTGATTTCGATATGATTGTGTCGGGCTGGGGCGCATCGGAGTCGCCCGGTAATGAACAGCGCAGTTACTGGACCAGCGCTGCGGCCAGCTCGCCCGCAGCAAGCAATTACGCTGGTGTGAGCGATCCTGTCATCGACGAACTGGTGGAGTTGCTCATTAACGCGCCCGATCGCGTCAGTCTGGTAGCGCGCGCCCGCGCGTTGGATCGGGTGTTATTGTTTGGTTACTACGTGATTCCGCAGTGGCACCTGCGCATGCAACGCGTGTTGTACTGGGACAAATTCTCCCGGCCGGAGGTGACGCCACGCACTGGCACATCGATCGACTACTGGTGGTTCGACGAGGCCAAGGCCGCGCGACTGGATAAAGCCCGAAACGAACGGCCGCAAAATGCCGACGACGAAAGTAACAGCGCAGTTAGTCTGGATACGGCCCTGGGCATCATCATCGTGCTCGGTGCGATCGTCATCGTCATGGTTCGACACAGAAGGGCTCGGCGCAAAATTGTGGGGCAGGACCGATCGGCAAAGGCGCAGAGATAAATGAGCGCATACATTGTCAGGCGCCTGTTACTGATGATTCCGACCCTGTTTGGCATCATGCTGATCAATTTCATCGTGGTGCAGGCTGCACCGGGCGGCCCGGTTGAACAGGCGATCGCACAATTGACCGGCCAAGGCTCCGCGATTACCGAGCGGGTAACGCGTGCCGGAACCGGTGAAACGTTGACGTCAACTGCGCCGACAAGCGACGGCACCAGCCGCTATCGTGGCGCACAGGGGCTTGATCCGGAGTTCATCAAAGAACTCGAACAGCGCTTCGGTTTCGACAGGCCGATGCATGAGCGCTTTTTCAAAATGATGGGTGATTACCTCACCTTCGATTTCGGCGAGAGCTTTTTTCGTGATCGAAAAGTTGTCGATCTGGTACTCGACAAGATGCCGGTTTCGATCTCGCTCGGCGTCTGGACGACTTTGATTGTGTATCTGGTGTCGATACCGCTCGGCATCGCCAAAGCGGTGCGCGATGGCAGCCGCTTCGATGTTGGGACCAGCTTCGCGCTGGTGATCGGAACCGCCATTCCCAGTTTCCTGTTTGCGGTGTTCTTGCTGGTCGTGTTTGCCGGCGGCAGTTACCTTGACTGGTTTCCGCTTAGGGGGCTGCAGTCCGAGCAGTACCTCGGCCTTGGATTCACTGGCTGTATCGCCAGTGCCGCATGTATTGGGGACTATTTCTGGCACATCGCCTTGCCGGTTTTGGCAATGGTTATCGGCGGCTTCGCCACACTGGCCATGTTGACCAAGAACTCGTTCATGGATCAACTGCATCAGCAATACGTACTGACCGCGCGCGCAAAGGGGCTGTCGCAGCCACGGGTGCTCTACGGTCATGTTTTTCGTAATGCCATGTTGATTGTTATTGCCGGATTTCCCTCTGCGTTCATCGGTATTCTGTTTACTGGTTCGCTACTGATCGAAATAATCTTTTCCTTGGATGGACTGGGCTTGCTCGGATTCGAGGCCGCGTTCAACCGCGATTATCCATTGATGTTTGGCACACTGTTCTTTTTCTCCTTGCTTGGTCTGCTGATGGGCCTGATCGGTGACTTGATGTACACCGTTGTCGATCCTCGAATCGACTTCGAAAGCCGGGACAGGTGAACTGATGGGGCAACAGGAGCACTCGGCTATGAGCAAACAGTCCCGGTTGTCGCCGATCACGCGACGCCGATTACAAAATTTCCGTGCCAATCGACGCGGCTTCTGGTCGCTGTGGATATTTCTCGCATTGCTGGCTGCAACGTTGCCAGCCGAGTTCATCGCCAATGACAAGCCCATCATGGTGTACTACCAGGGCAGTTTCTACATGCCCATTTTTCGCGCCCATCCGGAAACCACTTTCGGCGGTGAGTTCGAGACCGAAGCCGATTATCGCGATCCGTATGTAGCTAACAGGATCGATGAAGGCGGTTGGATGGTCTGGCCATTGGTTCCCTATAGCTACCGCACTGTCGCCTGGGATTTGCCAGTGCCGGCACCGTCGCCGCCGGACGCCGTGCACTGGTTGGGCACAGACGATCAGGCGCGCGACGTGGTGGCAAGAGTGATCTACGGTTTTCGCATTTCGGTTCTGTTCGGCTTCATACTCACCGTCATCAGCGCCGTCATCGGCGTTGCCGCCGGTGCGGTACAAGGTTACTTCGGCGGCTGGGTCGACTTGTTGGCGCAGCGCTTCATGGAAATCTGGGCTGGCATGCCAACGTTGTACTTGCTCATCATCCTCGCCAGCATCGTCGAACCCAACTTCTGGTGGCTACTTGGTTTGTTGCTGCTGTTTAGCTGGATGGGGTTTGTCGGAGTGGTACGCGCCGAGTTCCTGCGCGCACGAAACTTCGACTATGTGCGTGCCGCGCGCGCACTCGGGTTGAGCGACCGCATGATCATATTCCGCCACGTGTTGCCGAACGCTATGGTCGCGACCCTCACTTTCATGCCATTTACGCTTGCCGGCTCGGTAACCGTGCTCACCTCACTCGACTTCCTCGGTATCGGCTTGCCACCTGGATCGGCCTCGCTGGGCGAGTTGCTGGCACAAGGCAAGGCGAATTTACAGGCGCCCTGGCTTGGACTGACCGGGTTCTTCGTCATCGCCTTGATGCTGAGTTTGCTGATCTTTATCGGCGAAGCGGTGCGTGATGCCTTTGATCCGCGCAAGCTGTTCGCTGGTGGCAAAGCGCCCGAGCCATCTGCTGTGGCTGCACAGACCGAGGGCGACGCGGCACCGTCCGCGGCGCAGAGTTAACCAGGCAAGCTATGAGCGACAAGCTGCTGCAAATAGAAAATCTTGGCGTGCAATTCCGTCAGGCCGGAAATGTCGTCAACGCAGTGAAAGATGCATCGCTGCATGTCGGCGAAGGTGAAACGGTGGCACTGGTCGGTGAGAGCGGCTCGGGGAAATCGGTCACCGCATTGTCCGTACTGCAGCTTCTACCCTATCCGGCTGCCGTGCACACCAAAGGCAGTTCGATCACTTTCCAGGGTAAGCAACTGGTCGGTGCCAGCCAGCGGGAGTTGCAACAGGTTAGAGGCGATCGGATCTCGATGATCTTCCAGGAGCCGATGACGTCGCTCAACCCACTGCACGTGGTTGAAAAGCAGATCAGTGAAGTGCTGATGGTGCATAAAGGTATGTCACAGCAGGCAGCACGAGCTCGCTGCCTGGAGTTGCTGGAACTGGTGCGGATTCCGCAGCCGGAGCAGCGGCTCAAGTCCTACCCGCACCAGCTGTCTGGTGGGCAGCGCCAGCGCGTCATGATCGCCATGGCTCTGGCCAACGAACCTGATCTGCTCATTGCTGATGAACCGACCACAGCGGTCGACGTAACGGTGCAGGCGCAACTGTTGCAGCTACTCGACGATTTGCGCGACCGCTTGCGCATGTCGATGCTTCTCATCACGCACGACCTGCGGGTGGTGCGCAAGATGGCCGACCGGGTTTATGTCATGTATGCCGGTGAAATCGTCGAAACCGGACCGGTGGAACGTGTCTTCGACGAGCCGCAGCATCCTTACACGCAGCGCTTGCTGGCTGCGCAGCCGGGCGGCAACCCGACACCAGTGGCGCCGGATGCACCGGTGGTGATGCAAGGCGACAATGTCAAAGTCTGGTTTCCGATCCAGCGCGGCGTGCTGCGTCGGACGGTCGGTCACATCAAGGCCGTTGATGGTATTAGTCTGCGTGTCCACGAAGGCCAGACCCTTGGTGTGGTCGGCGAAAGCGGATCAGGCAAGACGACATTGGGCCTCGCCTTGCTCCGCCTCGAGCAAAGCCAGGGCGGGATCGAATTCCTCGGCCGCGAGATCCAGACACTGCGGGCGAAACCCCTGCGTCCATTGCGCCGCGAAATGCAGATAGTCTTTCAAGACCCGTTTGGCAGTCTGAGTCCGCGTTTGTCGGTAGGACAGATTGTCGGAGAAGGGCTCGAAGTTCACCAACTGGCCGATTCACCGTCTGAGCGCGAGCAGCTGATCGTCGACGCGCTCAAGGAAGTCGGTCTCGATCCTGAAAGCCGTCATCGCTACCCGCATGAATTTTCCGGCGGACAACGGCAACGCATCGCAATCGCGCGCGCCATGGTGCTGAAACCGCGCTTTGTCGTGCTCGACGAACCGACTTCCGCACTGGATATGTCAGTGCAAGCGCAAATTGTCGACCTGTTGCGCGAACTTCAGCAACGTCACCGCCTGGCGTATCTGTTCATCAGTCACGATCTGAGTGTGGTCCGCGCACTGAGCGATGAAGTGATCGTGATGCGCGATGGTCAACTGGTCGAGCATGGCACAGCCAAGCAGATTTTCGACAACCCGCGCGAATCCTATACCCGCGCACTCATTTCCGCCGCCTTCGACATAGAGTTGACAGACGAGGCCGCGGCCAGCGCCTGAAAAACACTCAGCACTCGGTTGCGCGCATGTCGCTTCCGGGAAAACGCCTCGCCAATTCAACCAGCTGCGTCGACTCCTCGGGGCTCGGCGCACGGATAACCAGGGTCGTTTGCAGCGTGCGCTGCTCGCGCCGCCCAACCTCTCCGGTGCGAATTCCTTTGCCCCTCAGTTCGGTTAAATAGGCGCGCGCGCCGTCTTCTTTCTGGAACGTGCCGAGCGATATTGCATAACGCCAACGCCCGGCCTCCGATATCTTGACGAAGTCAGTGATGCCAAGATCGACCAGTTCGTCCGCCTTGCGATCCATGCGTGCCCGCGAGCCCTGCGGCGGCATGAAGACCCACCAATCCGTTGTCACTTCCTGCTTGCGCGCCGTGATCCGTTCGTCGAGTACCATCGGCGCCAGCGCTTCGCTGACCCGCCTCAGTTCCAGATCGCCGAAGCTTCCCCATTCCAGACACGCTGTAGGTTGCCGAGCTGCACGCTGCGCGGCCGGAATGACCGGCTCGGGCACAATCCGGATCTTGTCCGCATTCATCTGAAAATCGACGATCTTGGCGTCGGGGTTCGGGCGCGTATAGTGAAGGTAGCCGTAGCCAGCCAGCGCGACATTGACCAGCAGCAGAAAAAAGAACAACCACCTCATCGGGCCAACTCTTTTCGTCCTCGGTTGAGTTTGCTAGGCGTGCCTCATGACGAACCGCGCCGTGTCATTGTCTCTTCGCCGATGCGCACCAGCCCTTGCAATACCAGTGTGTCGTTCATCACGATGGGAAAGCCAGAGACAGCCGCAAGCAGAGGCGCGGCACCACCTGTGGCAATGACACTCACGTCGTCGTGTCCGGCTTGCTGCATCTCGCCAAGCATATGCTCGATCGCACCACACGTAGCGCGCGCCGCGCCGGTTGTGATTGCATCGGGTGTCGAGCGCGGAAACGGCACCACCTCGCCCCGCTTCGATCCAAGCCGCGCAGTCTTGCTCGCGAGGGAGCTGTGCATCATGTCGAGGCCTGGCAAAATCATGCCACCGAGAAACACTCCGTTGTCGGTCAATGCGTCGATCGTTGTCGCAGTTCCCATGCACACGACAACGCAGTTACCCGGCACAGAAACATGGGCTCCGATCAACGCCGCCCAACGGTCCGGGCCAAGCTGCTCCGGATCGTCATACGCGTTGCTCACCCCGCACTGCTGGACCTGCCCTTTGACCCATGTCGGCGACAGCCCCCAGCGCACACACGCGAATTTCAAGTAGGTACCGACGGCGTGGCCCGCAACGTTGGCAATCACCACCGCTTCGGGAGCGGCCAATGATTTCCACTCAGCATCGAGCCGTTGTGGTTCATTTGTGGCGACCCAGCCCTGCTTGGCGAAAGCGGCATTTTCGTACAACGCCCACTTCACGCGGCTGTTTCCCGCATCGACGGCCAGTATTCGAGTTGATCGTGACAAACGTCAGTATCCGCAGAGCGCCGCAACATGGTAGCCGAAGCGCACAGATTGCGATCCCGTCAACACGGCATCGAGGAACAAGCTGAGCAGTAAACGATATCTCACCTTGCTAGCCTGCCTTAAGTCGTAGAGACAATTCACCCGAGTGAACGGTACGCGTTCCTTCCGCGGTCTGCACAAGCAACGCACCAGTTTCATCCACTCCGAGCGCCCTTCCATCCAGTTGGATCTCGCCGCTCATTTCAATCGCTACCATTTTATCTTGGTAAGCATGGGCTCGTTGCCACTCGGCCCGCAGCGCACCAAATCCGTTGCGAGAATACGTGCCAAGCACATCGCTCAGATCGGACAGCACGCGTGCCAGCAATCTGTTGCGGTCAACGTGCACGCCGGCAGACCCGAGGTCGGCAGTGGGTTGATCGATCAGATCAGTGACGGGCTTTAACAGACGCAGGTTGATACCGATACCAATGACGGCACTGATACCACCTGCAGGACGAGCAATGCTCTCGATCAGTATGCCGCCGAGCTTACGCTGCTGCCATAGCAGGTCATTTGGCCACTTGAGTTGCACGCCCTGCAATCCCATTGTCTGCAGGCTGCGAACGAGTGAAACCCCGACCGCCAGAGACAGACTGGATAGTGCGCTGGCAGCTTCATCGAAATTCCATAACAGCGAAAACGTCAACGTGCCACCGAGGGCGGAGACCCAGCGCCGGCGGCGCCGTCCGCGTCCGGCACTCTGTTCTTCGGCGACGCGTACCAGCCCGCCGGCCGCACCCTGCCTTGCCCGTAGCATCAGATCTTCGTTGGTTGAACCAGTCTGGTCGACCACCTCAATCGAGAACAGGTGCGCCTTGTCGCCGAGAAAACGCTCGACCTGTGCTACGTTGAGCGCGCAAAACGGTGTCAGCAGTCTGCAACCGGTCTGTTCATTGATCTCTATTTCCAATCCGGCACTTGCCAGACTGTCGAGCACTTCAGACACACATGCCTGGGAAAGACCCAGTTGTTGTCTGATTTCATCGAAGGCGTGTGAACGCCCATCCGAGAGAAAACGCAAGAATGGAAAAACAGGTACTGTCATGTCTTGAACAACGCGACCGATTCGCCGCAGACTATACCCGAGCTGGTTTGTGCCCGCATGTTGATCTAGGGAACCTACATTCCCTGCAAGACGCGCCTTGCCACAGACCTTGTACGTGCGCGTTGAGTACATGACAATTAGTCAGAGGTTCCCTAGGTCAATGAGCCGGCACGGACACCGACCAAATATGTTGTCCGAATAACTCGATGGAGGAGTCGAACATGTACAAGCACATTCTGATACCCACCGATGGTTCACCAGAGTCACGAACGGCGATACGAGAAGGTATCGCACTCGCAAAGCAACTTGGTGCGCGGGTCACCGGGTTCTATTCTCCCGAGCAATACGAGGTGCTTGCCTATGGTGAGTACTTTCCGCCCAATCTCATCTCGAGAGGGGAGTGGACCAAGCGCAGCAAGCAGACCGCCGAAAAATATCTGGCGCCAATTGAAAAGGCCGCAAAAGCCGCGAACCTTCGCTATGAAGGTTACTACAAGGAAAGTATCGCGCCGTGGCAGGCAATCGTCGACGCTGCAAAACGGAAAAAGTGTGATCTCATCTTCATGGCATCGCATGGCCGGACCGGCATCCAGGGAATGGTGCTGGGAAGCCAGGCCGCGAAAGTGCTGTCTCATTCGCCAATCCCGGTGCTCGTTCACAAGGCGAAGAAGAGAACAAGGAAATAGGCCCTATCGGCCTGGAATCCCCGGGGTTCCCGAAAGCACCGTCAAAAGTGTCGTCGATCGGCGACAACTTACGGATTTTTTTGAATTTTTTTCTGTGCGCGCGTTCCCAATCGGATACTCGGCGTCTATCATTTCATTGCGGCAATCGTCGCATCAAGAATATGCAGACTAGGTATTTTGGGGACAGGAGCGCACAATGAAAAAACTGCTATTGCTGGTGGCAATCGGCGCGACGCTGATTTCAGGAAGTGCCTGGGCACAATCCACCGACCAGTTGATGTTCGGTCTAAAGGGCGGACTTGCCAAGCCACATGGCTCGAGCAATGACTCGGGCTTCAATATCGCCGGCGTAATGGGCAAGCGAATCCAGGACAATGTTTATTGGGAGGCGGAACTCAGCCTCGGCATCGTCGACGGTGAAGTCGGTTCGAACAAAGACTGGAACATCAACTCGATTGCCGGCTACGGTGTTTATCGCACCAGCGGCGACATTCATCTGAAGGCCAAACTCGGCGTCTCGTACTGGGATGACGACTTTGACGACGATATCAACCTCACCGCGGGCATTGGTCTGGGTTTTCGCGCAGGCAATGGTGTGATCGATGTCGAATATACACAGATCAATCCACGCACCGATTACCTCACAATCGGTTACATCTTCAACTTCTAAGCGATTCGATCTGGCAACAAAAAACCGCGCGGTCGAAACCGCGCGGTTTTTCTTCTACTACTAACTACGAGTTCCGGTCAGGTCAGCGTACCGCCACGCGTTTCGACAAATACTGCGTAGAGTGATGTCGAACCGGTCATGAACAAGCGGTTGCGCTTGGTACCACCGAAACACACGTTGGACACGATTTCCGGCATGCGAATCTGGCCGATACGCGTGCCGTCAGGGGCAAATATGTGCACACCGTCGTAGCCGTCACCAACCCAACCCATGCCGGCCCAGACATTGCCATCCTCGTCGCAGCGGATACCGTCTGCGAAACCAACATGGCCATTCATTTCCATGCTGGCAAACACACGTGGATTGCGAAGGCGGCGGTTGCTGTCGACGTCATAGACCCAGATGACGCTCTTGGCGTTCTTGTAATGAGACAGCCCAGTGTCGGCAACGTATACCTTCTTAAAGTCCGGCGAGAAGCACAGACCGTTGGGCTTGAACGGTTCATCAGCCACCTTGATCGCCTTGCCCGCCTCGTCGATCCGATAGACCGCTTCCTTCTGGACCGGCTGTGGCGATCCAGTGTTCAGCCGCACGCCTTCGTAATTCATCAGACCGCCGTAACCCGGATCGGTGAAGTACATCCAGCCATCCGGGTGGCACATGCCGTCATTGGGCGCGTTGAAACCTTTGCCGTTGTCGGCCTTGTCGGCCATGACCGTAACAGAACCATCGTACTCGTAGCGCACGACGCGACGGTTGCCATGCTCGAATGAAATCTGCCGGCCATAGTAATCAAACGTGTTGCCGTTCGAGTTGCCTGACGGGTAGCGGAACTGGCGTGAAACGTGCCCGTCTTCCTCGATCCAGCGCAACTGTTCATTGGCAGGGATGTCGCTCCAGATCAGATAACGGCCAACGCCGTTCCAGGCCGGTCCCTCCGCCCACATCGTGCCGCGATACAGCCGCAAAATCGGCGTATTGCCGAGCTTGTACTTGAACCGCTTGTCGAGAACGATGACATCCGGATTCGGATAGCGCGCAATCGGTCCATCGGCATCATATTTGTCGATGAAATTGCGGGCAAACGCCTGGGGGGCCATCGCGGTCAGCGCGGCGATACCACTGACTTTGCGCAGGAAATTGCGCCTCGTTTCTTCGTCATGTTTTCTCTGCGTCGGCTTGGACAAGTCGACAAACTTGTGCTCCTGAATGCGTGCCATTGTTTCCTCCGTTACATTTTTAGTCTGACTTCATGGCCAGTCGTTTGTTCGTGACGCACTGACATCTGCCGAACAGCGAAACCGAATAGCGATGCAGTGCGACTTTCTTGAAACAGGAACTTCGCGATTGAC
Source organism: Betaproteobacteria bacterium (assembly GCA_020354125.1). Classification (GTDB taxonomy): domain Bacteria; phylum Pseudomonadota; class Gammaproteobacteria; order Burkholderiales; family Eutrophovitaceae; genus SG8-40. Next base: position 3,905,594 of record CP070643.1, read on the forward strand.
GAGACCGGCGCAGCAACTGACACACCATACGGCACGCACCAGACGACGCGGGTCGCTCCTACGCCGGGCCTTGTTGCAGCGCACGCTCGCCGGTCAGACGGTGCACCCGGTGGTTGTTCATTATTCAGGGTGCCTCATCGGGCATGCGATTCATGCGGGCGCGTGCAGCACCACCCAAGCTCCCGAGAGCCTATTCTGCGCGCCACACCGGCCCGACGCAACAGCAACATCAGCGTTGCCATTTGCGCCCCGCCGCACCACGCGCTATCGTCAAACCTGATAGTCGTCAGGAGGTCGTCATGAAATTTGTCGGTCAGTTGCTGGGACATCATCTACAGCGTTACCCACTGATGCAGCTCGATGACATTTACAAACTTTTGCAGCAATCCGCGCTCGGCGCCGGGCACGCATTGGACGACGTTATGAAGTTGCGCGAGACTTTTGAAACCGAGATCGCGTCGATGGGCAGCGGACCCGAAGAACCGGTCGCCGACGCGATTTCTCCCGACGGGCGGCTGGCGCGGATTCACCTGCGCGCCTATCTCGAAGCCGGGCACGCTGCCGATTCGTTGTTCGATGCCTTCGTGCAAACGGCACGGGAATACCCCCCCGCACCCGATAAATTGGTCAAGTTCTGTGGCTGTGTCGCCGACCTCGCCGCGGCCGACGGGATCAGTTTTGACCAGTCCGAAGTAGCTCAGTATTTCGCCAAGATTGCCCACGACGGCTATCCCATCGTTCGGCACTCGGCGGCGTTCCGCAAAGCATATAAGCCCGCCTACCGAGTAGTGTGTCTCGATTTCCTTCCGGCAGTCGAGCCGACCAGCCCGTCTTGAAATGCCTCTCGATACAGGTGAAAAGATGACACACACCCAAACCGAGCCTCTGCCAATAAGACAGGTGCAAGCGATAGCGACTTCGTTTCCGGTCGATCCGAAAGACAGCGTCACGCTCGGCGTCGGGCGCACCATCAAACGCGACGCGGTCATTGTCAAGGTGGTAACCGAAGACGGTATTACCGGCTGGGGTGAGGCTCATCACGGGCGCTGCCCGGGCGCAGTGGCGCACATCGTCAACACGACGCTGAAAACCTTGGTCATCGGCTGCGATGCGCACGACGTAACCGGTATCTGGAACCGGATGTATCAGAGGCAACTCGCCAGTCACGGTATGGGAGCCGGAGCCTGCCTCGCGGTTTCCGGCATCGATATGGCATTGTGGGATATCCGCGCCAAAGCGCTTGGCATACCGCTGTATCGCTTATTGGGCGGCACATCGAAGCCTGTTCCTGCTTACGCCGGCGGCGTATCGCTCGGTTACCAGGAGCCAAAGTCCCTGGTCGATGAAGCGCGTGTGCACGTCGAGTCCGGTTACCGCGCTGTCAAACTGCGCATTGGTGATACGGTCGAAAATGACTTGGTGCGAGTTGCCGCAGTGAGAAAAGAATTCGGCGATGATCTGGACATACTCACTGACGCAAACACGGCATATACCTTGAGCGACGCGCGCGCCGCCATGCCGGTGCTCGATTCCCACGGTGTAGGCTGGCTCGAGGAACCGTTTCCGGCTCATGACTATCGCAGCTACCGTGAAGCGCGCAACTATGGTCGGCTGCCCCTGGCAGCGGGCGAGAATCACTACACACGCTTCGAGTTCGATCGCGTCATCGAGGACGGCGTCATCACAATTCTGCAGCCGGATCTTTCCAAAACCGGCGGAATTACCGAAGCGCTGCGCGTCGCCGCACTGGCTTCGACCTGGAAGTTGCCGATTCACCCGCACACCTCGATGACAGCCATCAATATGGCTGCGTCAGTGCATTTTCTTGCAGCGATTGAGAATGCCGGCTATTTCGAGGCCGACGTGTCACGCAACAATCTATTCCGCGATCAACTGGTTAACCAGGCGCCGTACCATGTCGACAGCGATGGCTCCACCCGACCGCTCGAAGCACCCGGCATCGGCCTGGAAGTTGATGAGCAATTCCTCGCGGCGCATCCGGTTATCGAGGGCCCGGCCTACGTTTGACGCGGTCAGCGTAGGTCGGAAGGCGCATTGGGAATTCCGGGTTACGCTCGCTGCGCTCCTTGCAGGCGACGCTTGCTCTCCCCCTTTTGAACCGCCGAGTAACACAGAAGCGACCGGGGAAGTCGACGAGGACTGTTTGAGCCCGCGCGTGTTTTTCGCGCGGGCGAGTTCCGCAGTCGCCTGTCGCTTCGAGTCACGCAGGGCACCCCGAAGGGGCGGTTCAGTGGGGCGGCCTTCTTTGGCCTACCTTTCTTGGCCGTCAAGAAAACGCAGTTTCAGTGCAGACTCACCTGGCTTAAGCCAGGTTATGTCGGAACTAAAGGTAGGTAGCCGCCGGGCTACCCCCGGCCAAGCATGGACACGTTACAAACGTAGTTGACTGGCCCCACTAAAGCTTTCATCGCTATGTCGCAAAAGATTTGCTTTTCAGAAGCTGAGCGGGCGCCGATCTAGACCGACGTTTCGGTGAGTAACGGGGAAGTCCACGGAACGCATCGCGCTCCTTGCGGGCTACTCTTGCTAACGGTTAAAACATTCGGCACGATTCATTCCGAATCGCGTCGTGAAACGGCGCGTAGCGTACCGTCAGTCGGGTTGTAACCGAACAGATGCACTCCGTCCTGGGCAAAGAACCAGATAGCACACATACGCTGGTTCATCTGGTGCTCCAGACGCAGGCACACACCGCCGCCATGCTGGCGTACAACGGTAAAGGTGCCACGATCAATCAATCCTGAGCTATTGCTGAGAATAACGCTGCCATCTGCACCGTATTGCACCCGGTAGATCTTGCCGCGTGCGTCCTGCTCGACATGCGTGCCGGAAAACGCCTTCCTGAGCGCGCCCATATCGAGCTGTTGCAGGCCGCCCGCGGTAACTGCCAACATATCGGCCGGCGGAACCGGAAAATCGGCCGCTGCGCTGGCTGGCATCATTGCCATTGCCAAAATAATCGTCGCCAGCACGTACAATACATTCCTCAAGTCAGACATGACTTGTACTCCTGCATCGAGATCCTCAAGCTCAATTTCCAACATACCCGGCTTTTCCGGACAATCCAAGACCACCGTCTGCAACGGAAAAAACTATGTCCTCAACCCTGAATACCGAGCTCCGCGACAGCACGTTTCTGATCACGCTGAACCGTCCGAAATCGTTCAATGCGATAAACACCGAATTGCGATCGGCCCTGATCGAAACGCTAGGGCAGGCCAACGCGGACGATAGCGTACGTGCCATCGTCATCACCGGTGCTGGTGACAAAGCGTTTTGCTCGGGGCAGGATCTCGAGGAAACGTCGCGTTACGGGATCGATGATGTGGAAACCTGGCTCACCGCCGCGCACGCCATGTATCGCGGCGTACGGGCACTGGACAAACCCGCGGTAGCAGCTTTTAACGGTGTTGCCGCAGGCGCCGGCTTTCAGATCGGATTGTGTTGCGACATGCGCGTCGGCTACCCGGAGATGAAAATCGGTCAGCCAGAAATCAAGGCCGGGCTCGCCTCGATCGTCGGCACTACGCTGATGACAATGCACATCGGCATTGGCCACAACACTGAACTTTCCCTGAGCGGCGATCTGATCAGCGGCGAGCGCGCTTACCAAATCGGTCTACTCAACCGGATGGTGCCAAGAGAATTGGTACTCGACACCGCTGTCGGTCTGGCCGGCGAGTTGGCCAAGCGCGGGCCAACGGCAATGCGTCTGACCAAGCAGCGCTTCCGCGCTTTGACCGACGACGCGTTCGAGTCAGCACTACCTGTCGCTATTGAAACGCAGAAGCAAGCCTATACCAGCGGCGAGCCGCAGGCGGCGATGCAGAAGTTCCTGCAAAGAAAAAAGTAGCGGCGCGTTGCTGATAGCTTGCGCGTTCTTCCGGCACGGCGGCGCGGCGGAGTAGAATTGTCGGACCGCGGTCCGCATCGCACCTTTTCAACTGTTTATTGACGTAGTTTTACTAGCGCTTTTTTATGGCAGCCACGCCTTCCTTGCTGCCATTTGTCACTGAAGTGACTGCACTGTACCTGTCAAGAGAAACACTGACCACATCCGACCGACCGTGACCAGCAAAGAAAAACAGCCGGCCTCCACTAGCAACTTCCTCCGAACCATTATCGAGTCAGATCTCGCTGCGGGCACTTATACGTCACGGACCTGGGGCGGCAAACCCGGGCCAGCCAGCGCACATGAAGGCGCCCCGGCGGATCCCGCGAAGATCCGCACCCGCTTTCCGCCCGAGCCCAACGGCTACTTGCACTTTGGTCACGCCAAGTCGATCTGCCTGAACTTCGGTCTGGCGCTCGATTACGAAGGCATCTGTCATCTGCGCTTCGACGACACCAACCCGGTGACCGAGGATACCGAATACGTCGATTCCATTATCGACACCGTCAAGTGGCTGGGATTCGACTGGCAGGAACATCTGTATTACGCGTCAGACTATTTCGACGAGCTGTACCGTTTCGCCGAAGCGTTCATCGAACACGGCCTTGCCTATGTCGATTCGCTGACCCCCGAGCAGATTCGCGAATATCGCGGCACGTTAATCGCACCTGGCCGGCCCAGTCCCGACCGCGATCGCCCGCCGAAAGACAGTTTGAAACTGTTCCGCGAAATGCGCGAGGGCAAACACCCGGACGGCAGCCTGTCGCTGCGGCTGAAGATCGACATGGCATCACCGAACATCAACATGCGCGATCCGGTCATCTACCGCATCCGTCATGCCCACCATCATCGCAGCGGCGACAAATGGTGCATCTATCCGATGTACGACTATTCGCACTGCATCTCCGACGCCCTGGAAAACATCACCCATTCCATTTGCACGCTCGAATTCGAAGACCACCGGCCGCTGTATGACTGGATTCTCGAGCGGCTGGCCGAGTTCGGCATGCTCAAGAAACCGTTGCCGCACCAGTACGAGTTCTCGCGGCTCAATCTCAGTTACGTGGTGTTGTCGAAACGCCGGCTGATTCAACTGGTCGCGGAAAAATACGTCGACGGCTGGGACGACCCGCGCATGCCGACGCTGGTCGGCGCACGCCGTCGCGGTTACCCGCCCGAGGGTTTCAGGTTGTTTGCTGAGCGCATTGGCGTGTCCAAGGCCGACTCGTGGATCGATTACTCGATACTGGAAGACGCCATGCGCGAAGTCCTCAACGAATCGGCACCGCGCCGCATCGCCGTGCTCGATCCGCTGAAGCTGATCATCGACAACTATCCGGCCAGTCAGCGTGAAACCTGCGAAGCGCCCAATCATCCGCAAAAGCCTGACTGGGGTACGCGCCAGATACCTTTTTCCGGCGAACTGTGGATCGAGCGTAGTGACTTTATGGAAACACCGCCCAAGGGTTACTTCCGGCTGTTTCCCGGCAACACCGTGCGGCTGCGCTACGGCTACGTCGTCAAGTGCACCGGCTGCGACAAGGACGCCGACGGCAACGTCACTGCCGTGCACTGCGAGTACTTCCCCGACTCCAAATCAGGCACAGCCGGGGCGAACAACTACAAGGTCAAAGGCAACATCCACTGGTTGTGTGCCAACAGTGCGATCGCAACACCAGTGCATCTTTATGACCGGCTGTTTAGAGTCGAGCAACCGGGCAACGAGCGCGAGTTTGAACGCGACCTCAATCCGGCGTCAAAGAACACCATCGCCGCCCAAGTCGAGCCGGCGCTGGCAGCGGCATCCGCCGCCGACTGCTTCCAGTTCGAACGGCACGGCTACTTCACTGCTGACAAAATTAGCAGCAAACCCGGCAAGCCCGTGTTCAACCGCACCGTGACGCTGCGGGATAGCTGGAAAAAGCAGAAAAAATAGCGATCAGGCGTCTGCCGACGCCAGCTGAATTAGCCGCTTACCCAGATTCTCACCGCGGTAAAGACCGGCGATCGCATCCGGTGCGGTTTCGATGCCCTCGAGAATCTCTTCACGATACTTGATGGTGCCGTTGCGAAGCCACTCGGCCAGTTTGGTCCGCGCTTCGTCGTAGCGTTGCGCAAAGTCGAACACCACAAAGCCCTGCATCCGGGCGCGTTTGACAAGCAGGTGGCGCTCGACACGCGGCCCCTGTGGAATCGGATCCCAGCTTGCTATCGACGCAGTACCGCAGATCGCCACGCGCGCGCCCAGACGCAGATGTTTCAATACGGCGTCGCTAATCGGTCCGGCGGTATTGTCGAAATACACGTCGACACCGTCCGGGCACGCCTTCGCTAGTGCCGCATCCACCTCCTCGGATTTGTAATCGATTGCAGCGTCAAAGCCGAACTCGTCCAGACACAGGCGTTTCTTGTTAACGCCGCCAGCTATGCCAACGGTGCGGCAACCGAGAGTCTTGCCGATTTGTCCGACACAAGAGCCCACCGCTCCCGCCGCCGTCGACACCACCAGCGTTTCTCCTGACTTCGGCTGGCCGATTTCGAGCAATCCGAAATAGGCGGTAATGCCGTTGAGTCCAAGCACGCCGAGCGAGGTCGATAATGGCAGATCGAGCTCGCTGATCTTGCGCTGGATCGCCTTACCATCGACGACCGCATAGTCTTGCCAGCCAAACATACCGGTAACCAGATCGCCGACTGCGAAATCGGGATGGTGCGAAAGCTCAACGCGCCCGCTGGCAAACGATCGCATCACTTCGCCAATCGCGACCGGTGCCGAGTACCCAACTTTGTCGACGATCCAACCCCGCATTGCCGGGTCCACTGACAAATAGATATTGCGGACCAGTACCTGACCTTCGCCGGGTTCCGGAACGGCTGCTTCGACGATTTCGAAATGCTCGGCCTGCGGAATGCCCTGCGGACGACCCTTGAGTCTGACCTGACGGTTGTTCATGGCTGATCGATCCTTGACGTGCTGCTCATGCGATGCCAGTGCTCGAAAAATTCATCAACAGGCACCGCCGACTGAGTCAGCAAAGATACATCGTGCATCGAATCGGTGCCATTTGAATCAGTGCCATTCAGATAGCCACCAATGGCGACATGCCGTCTTCGCTCCCGTCCACTTGCCCACGCGCGCGTTACTGACGTGCTGCCGCAGGCGTCTGGATTGCGCCGCGAAAGGTGAAATACCCTGTTGATTTAAATAGAGAATCTCGTTCAGGCTGGGTTCAGCATGCGGCGCGTAGTCTGCACACAACCAGGAAGGTCCTGGCTATTTGTGCGAAAGGAGAAACATCATGAAAACGAAGTTGCTTGTGTTTATTCTGGGCGCCGCACTGGTAGGCAGCAGCACCGCCGCACTGGCCGAGCGCGAGAGAGGCGGCCGGCACGACGGGCCACGAGCCGAACAGCGACACCAGCGTGACTGGTCCGGCGATCATCGCCGCAAAGACCGGGTTTACGCCCGATCCGACCGCTACGAACGCGGACATCGGCGCGACCCGTATTGGGCCAAGGGCCACCGCCATGGTCGTCACTGGGGCAAGGGACGTCACCATGGCCGACACTGGAAAAAAGGCCATCGTCATGGGCGGCACTGGGAGAAGCGTCCGTACTATCGGCATCACGCAGATCGACCCGCACCGTACCGACGTTATCACGGTCACGGCGGGCATTACGGCCGCCACGGGCCGCGCGACAGCGTGACCATCATTTTTCGTGGTCACCTCTGAGCGAGTCAGGGGGCAGCCTTTGCACACATCCACCATGCGCACCGCGAACGTTATGCGGATTGTGCCCAGCTGCCCCCTTTTTTTGGATCAAGGAGAAAGATCATGAAAACCCCGACATCAATCGCAACACTAGTCGCATTTGCATGTGCAGCGCCGCTGGCACAGGCTGAACACTTCTTTGAGGATTACGCTCGCGTAATCGAGGTGACACCGCAGTACGAAGAGGTGAACGTGCCACGCAAGGAGTGTACGAGCGAGTACGTTCCGGAACGCCAGCACCGCCGCGGTTCGTTGGCAGGGCCAATAATCGGTGGCATTGCCGGTGGCGTGCTCGGGGCTCAAGTCGGCTCAGGCAACGGTCGTGTTGCTTCCTCGGCCGCCGGCGCCGCAATCGGCGCCATTGTCGGCGATCGCCTGTCGCAACGTGGTCACGACGAATACTACGAGCGCGAAGTCAGACGCTGCGAACTGGTCGATCACTGGGAGACCCGGCTCGCCGGATACGGCGTCGTTTACCGCTATCGTGGACACGTCCAGACAGCGATCCTGCCTTACGATCCAGGGCGCAGGCTGCGAGTGCGCGTTGCAATCGAGCCGGTGGGTCAGACGCAGGATATCAGTGACAGGTGGGATCACTGAGCTGCTATGCGCCTGCCCGCAGTCCCAACTTGCAGCCCGTACCAGCATCGGAGATGATCAGTCTCGATGGCACAAGGATCGAAAATGCTACCGAGACGATCTCTCCCGATGCTGGTCTTGCTTCTGGTGTGTACATTCGCTTCGTTCGATGTCGATGCGCGCCATACGAGAAGGGCCGTCTATCCAGCGGCTTCGTTCGTCAAGGTCGCCGAGCGGGCTGTCTCGATGCGCGATGCAGTCAGCCGCGTGCGCCAACAGACCGGCGGGCGCGTACTGGACGCACAAGACCGCGGGACTCACTACCGCATCAAGGTGCTGACACCGCAAGGCGAAGTTCGCATCTTTCGGGTCGACGCCCAAACCGGTGCGATTCGCTGACCGTTTTGACTTACACATGCCATGCGAATACTCGTAGTAGAAGACGAACCTTCCCTGCAACAGCAGATCTGTAACGAACTGAAGCAACTCGGCTACGCCGTCGATGCCACGGCAGACGGCCAGGAGGCCTATTACCTTGCCTCTGAGTATTCGTTTGACGCGGCCATTGTCGATCTCGGACTTCCCGGTCTGTCCGGTCTTGACGTGATTAGCAAACTGCGCAGCGATGGCAGCCGGCTACCCATTCTCATTCTGACCGCGCGCACGAGCTGGCAGGATAAAGTCAGCGGTCTGGAGACAGGCGGCGATGACTATCTGACCAAGCCGTTTCGCATGGAAGAACTCTCAGCAAGGCTGAAAGCGTTACTACGGCGCGCTTCCGGCGCAACCAGTGAACGGCTGCGTTGCGGACCGATCGAGTTGGATCTCTCAGGCCAACAAGTCAACCTGGATGGCAACCGACTGGATTTGACGGGTTATGAGTACAAGTTACTCGAACACCTCATACGAGAGCGACATCGCGTTCTGTCGAAGGATGAGCTCGCTACACACCTTTATCCACACGATGAAGAAAGCGACAGCAACGTAATTGAAGTTCTGGTGGCACGCTTGCGCAAGAAGCTGGATCCGCGCGGTACGCTCCGACCGATTGAAACATTGCGTGGCCGCGGTTACCGTTTCAGGCTTGGCGAAGAGTGAAGGCGTGACCTGAAATGCAAAACTGGCCTTCAACAACGCGGTTCGAGTGACCGGAGCGGTACAACATGCGCTCCCTTAACGCTCGGATTACTGTCAGTGCCGCAATTGTGCTCGCTATCTTTGTCGCACTGTCGGCGCTGGCACTGGAAAAAGCTTTCCGCGACAGCGCCCGCAACGCACGCGAAGAACGTCTGCTGGCACAGATCTATCTGCTCATGGCAGCAGCCGAAGTCGATGTTGACGGAACACTGCGCGTCGCCAACAGATCCGCGGAACCAAGACTCGGCCTGCCTGATTCGGGTCTGTACGCCTTCATTGTCGATGGCAACGGCGAGACCGTTTGGCAATCCAGATCCGGGTTGGTACTTGAACTGCCGCCGACGCCGACGCTCGCCGCAGGAAGACAAACATTCACGCAGACGACTCATGGTGGTGAGCGTTATCTGGCCAAAGCCTACGGCATCAATTGGACTACCGATAATGGTTCGTATCCATTCACCTTCAGCGTCATCGAAGATTCCAGCCCCTTTGACGAACAACTCAATGTCTATCGACGCAGCCTGTGGACCTGGCTCAGCGCGATGGCAGCATTGCTTCTTATTTCTCAATGGGCCGCCTTGCGCTGGGGACTGGCGCCGTTGCGCCACGTTTCCAATGAACTCAACCGTCTCGAAGCCGGCGAACAACACAGAATCAGCGGCCGCTATCCGAGCGAAGTCCAGCGCTTGGCTGACAATCTCAACGCGGTTCTTTCTCACGAGCGCAAACAGCAGCAACGTTACCGCAATGCACTGGCCGACCTGGCGCACAGCTTGAAAACACCTCTGGCCTTGGTGCGCGGCACGGCACGCGATGCTCAACTACTAGATGCGCAATCGATCGAGCAGCAGGTCGACCAGATGGATCGCATTATTGGCTACCACCTGCAACGGGCCGCAGCCTCGGGGCGCAGTACCCTCGCCACACCTGTCGAGCTAGCCCCGAGGGTGCAACGCATTGTCGCTGCGTTGAAGAAGGTATATTCGGACAAGGAGTTCCAGATCATTGTCGACGTCGACAGCGAAATGCGCTTTCGCGGCGACGAAGGTGATCTGACCGAGATGCTGGGAAACCTGTTGGACAACGCCTGCAAATGGTGTCGCGAAACGGTGCGCATTTCTGCAAGCAGCGATCAGGAGCGTTTGCAGATTCGCGTTGAAGACGACGGCCCGGGCATCCAGGACGCGGACGCTGCACGGGTGTTCATGCGCGGAGCGCGCACCGATGAAACGGTGCCCGGCCATGGCATCGGTCTGGCGGTCGTGCGCGAGATCGTCGAGGCGTATGGCGGCGATGCGAGCATAAGTAAGAGTGCGCTCGGCGGCACCATGGTTGAACTGCGTTTCCCGGAAGCTCAGTAAAGCGCGCATATCACTGTCTTCAGCAGCTGACTCGGCAATACCCTGATTTCATCTCCCGTGGATCCCCAACACGCGCCTAACCTCCTGTTTGTAGACCGATAACGCGATAGTGTGTGCTCACAGTTTAGTAGAATTTAGCTTGGATTCACGGACACGATTTGACAACGTGTAGCCACTCAGGTACCTACAGACGCCTACCTGCGGCCCACGCGCGAGTCTGCCGCGGACCAACCAGAATCAATCCGGACGAATATGAGAATGGATCAGCCACTATCAGCTCCTGCCACCACCGGTTACGACGCGTTTCTCTCACTACTTGCTTCCGAAGGCGTCGAGTATCTTTTCGGAAATCCGGGCACAACGGAACTCGCCATCATGCAGGCGGTCGGTGCGCAATCAGCTATCCGTTATGTTCTCGGGCTGCAGGAAGGCATCGTCGTCGGCATGGCCGACGGTTATGCTCGCGCATCTGGGCGTTTGGCAGCCGCCAACGTGCATGTCGCACCGGGCCTCGGAAACGCCATGGGCTCTCTGTACAGCGCGAAGTTCTCTGGTTCGCCAGTTTTGCTCACGGCGGGACAGCAGGAACAAGGTCATGGCCTGACCGAACCGTTGCTCTACGACTCGTTGGTGCCAATCGCTCAGCCACTGGTTAAATGGGCGGTCGAATGCACTCGGGTCGAGGACCTGCCACGCATCATCAGGCGCGCGGCGAAAGTCGCACTGGCACCACCGACCGGCCCGGTATTCCTGAGCCTTCCCGGTGATGTGCTCGATGCGACGGCAACGCTCGAGTTCGGTCAACCGACGCGCGTCGATTTCGATGTACGCCCGGCAGACCACGTCCTCGAAAAACTGGCGAGCCGCTTGTTCGCCGCGCAGAACCCCGTGATCATTGCCGGTCACGAACTGGCAACTCACAATGCGCTGGACGTAGCGGGCGAGTTCGCGGAATTGCTGGGCGCTGCAGTGTTGCAACAAACCGTCCCCTACGGCGCGCATTTTCCAAGCAGACATCGCGCATTTGTGGGCGCACTCAACCGTAATCAAAATCAGGTACGCGCAAGACTCGAACCGCATGATTTGCTGATCTGCCTCGGTGCCGATGTGCTTCGCATGTCGGTTTACAGTCCGACCGACGCTCTTCCAGCCGGCATGCCGATTGTGCAGATTGCAGAGCGAGACTGGGAACTGGGCAAGAACTACCCGACCGAACTCGCCGTCAAGGCAAATGTGCGAGAAACACTGACGGCGTTGAACGCGTTGCTGAAAGCGCGCATGTCGACTGAGCAGCGCAGCCGTGCCGATGCGCGGCTTGCCGAAATCGAAAAGAACAATTGGGCGACTCGTCGCTCGCAAATGGTCGAGCAAGCGCTCAAGCTCGCCGACACCCACCCGATCGACCCGCAGTTCATGTCAATGTGCATCGCCGATGCCATACCCGATGACGCGGTCGTCGTCGACGAAGGACTTACATCGACTTTGAAGCTGCTAAGTTACTTGCCGCTGACCGATCACCAATCTTACTTCGGACTTGCCTCGGGTGGCATTGGCTTCGCGATGTCCGGCGCAATCGGCATTTCGATCGCACTGCCAGACAGGCCAGTTGTCGCTATTGTCGGGGATGGCAGCGCAATGTACAGCGTTCAGGCACTGTGGACGGCAGCGAACATGAAACTGCCGATTACCTATGTCATCCCGAATAACCGTGGTTACCGTATTCTCAAGGAAAGACTGGTTTCTTTCCGCAACACCGACCGCTTTGTCGGAATGGACATCGCAGATCCCACTATCGATTTTGTCGGTCTTGCCAAGTCGATGGGAGTTAAATCGCGCCATGTCGAAGCACCGCAGGACTTTGCCGAAGTATTGCGAGAAGCGATTGCAAGCGGGCAACCAAATCTCATCGACGTCCGCGTAGCGAACGGTTTCGGAGACTAAGACCGTAATGGCGGAGCATCAAGATCATCTTGCAAGCGTCGTTACCTACTACGACACACATCCGATCAACGAGCAACAGATCATGCATTCGCTGCAGGCTCGGGGCGTTGACCTCGATAACCTGACTGAGGAAGTGCTGAAGGAACACGATCAGGATCACTTCGGGGGCTTGCAAGCGACCGATGTGCTGGCCTCCAAGGCGGGCATCAAGAAAGAACACCATGTGCTTGACGTGTGCAGCGGCATGGGCGGACCGGCACGATACATTGCCCATCGCATCGGCTGCCGCGTGACGGGAATTGATTTCACCGAAAGCCGTTATCTCAGCGCAATCAAACTGACCGAGATGGTCGGCCTCGATACATTGGTCGATTTCGTCCACGGTAACGCGCTGGACATGCCATTCGAGGACAACAGTTTCGACGTTGTCATCGCCCAGGAAGCCTGGTGCCACGTACCGGACAAACCGCGCCTGATTGCCGAGTGCGCGCGCGTTGTCAAACCGGGTGGAGTCATCGCGTTTACCGACATCCTCTGCACCGACAAACTGAGCAGTGGCGACATGCGGCGACTTCGCAGTGAAATGACGTTTCCGGATCTGGAGACGATCAATGGCTACGCTCGACTGCTCGAGTCAAACGGATGTACCTTGCTGGAGCACGACGATCTCAGCAAGGTATGGACGAAAGTGCTGGAAGGTCGGCTGGCTATGTATCGCAGCCTGGCCGAAGAAACGGAGCGGAGCTTTGGCGCCGAGCGCGCCCGCGAGTGGGACGATGCCTATGAGTTCTTTGTCAGCCGCTATCGCGAGGGTAGGCTCGGTGGTGCGCGCTTTATCGCCAGACGCGACCGGGCACCCGTGCAAGACGATGTCGAGGACGCATTGTGAATGAACATTGGCGACATGTTCGACGATGTGTCATTTGATCCCAGCAAGCCAAACTGACTGAACAGATACAGCACGCACTATGTACTCTGGCGCTTTTTCGCTTTTCAGGCTACTGACTGGATCGGGTGTGGCATGAAACTACTCTCATGCCTTGCAAGCAATGCCTGTGGCCTGATTTTGCTCTTATCCGGTTTGCATAGCATCGCAGCTGGTGAAGCATATCTGAAGGGAAATTTCACCGGCGCGGAAATGTTGCGGTACTGCAAGGTTGCAAGTGACGATTCAGTGCGCGACTTTGAGCGCGGGATCTGTACCGGATTTATCGACGGGTTTGCGGCAGGTCACCATGCCGCCGAATTGTGGCACGCGTTTCACCACCGTGACGAGAGTATCGAGAATATCTATGGCCAACTATGTGTGCCGACCGATGCCAACCGGACCGCGCTGGTCGCCGTCTTTGTTCGCTACCTCGAAAACCATCGCGACAACCTGGACTGGAATGCCGGTCTACTTCTAGAGAGTGCGCTACGAGAAGCATACCCCTGCCCGGAAGGAGACTGACTTTCCTCGCTGGCGACGTTTGAACTAAACGTGGGCGCAGCTCGTTGCTCAGCAAAAACTCAGCCGCCGACGTTGGGTCAAGCGGTTACTGCATCCATGCTGCTGTCGTAGCGCTTGACTCGGTTTCTGCCTTCGTCCTTGGCCACGTAAAGTGCCCGGTCGGCATCCTTGATGAGATCTTCGTAATTTTCATGCTTGTCGAACTCGGCTATCCCGAAACTGGCTGTGACCTGCACACCTTGAGCGCCACGAACACTCTTGCCTGCGGTTGACTCGATCGCGGCGCGGAGCCGCTCGGCAACGCGTTCTGCCTCGTCCATTCCCGATTGTGGCATCAACATACAAAACTCTTCGCCACCATACCGGCACAGGACGTCACCGCTGCGCACCCCTCCATGCAGAATCTGTGCGACAACCTTGAGCACCTGATCACCGACCGCGTGACCAAATCGATCATTGAAAGACTTGAAGTGATCGACGTCGACCATGATGCAGGTGAGTCGCTGGCCTCCATGGCGCGCGGCCTGGAATGCCGGCTCGACGGCTTCGAAAAAGGCGCGCCGGTTCAGTCCGCCTGTCAATACGTCATGCATTGCCATATCGCGAAGTGCCTTGTTGCGCGCCTCGGTCTCTTCGCGCGCTGCTTTCAATTCTTCGAGCGCGTCGACCAGCTGACGATTCAGGCTCTCGATCTCGGTGATATCGCTGAATGTGGTGATACAACCTCGGGCGCCGCCGTCTGGATCCATCACCGGTGAGCAGTTGACTGTCAACTTGCGCAAGGTCCCATCCATTTCCTCGAGCTCAATATATTCCCCCCTGACCGGCGACCGTTGGTTGATTGCACGCATCCAGGGATGATCCTCCGTGCGTGCAGGCAGAGCCGAATTGAGCAATTCAATTTTTCGAACCGGTCTTCCAACAATGTTGGCACCATCCTTGTTGAACCACTCGCGTATGGTGGCGTTGGCAAGGATGACGCGACCGGAGGGGTCAATCACCATTACGCCTTCACTGAATGCATCAAACGCAGCTCGTATACGGTCAGGGAGTACGGCCTGCGGGTCAAGATAATCAAAAACACGGCGTAGGTAGAGCGAGAAAAGTACGAATCCGCCTAACCCTAATGTCAATACGACAATAAACCAGGGCTGGGTTAACCACTGCCCGATCGAAGTCGGCCCGGCGGGGCTGAAGCTGACTTCAAACCACCCCCACCGGCGATCGCCTTGCATCAACGGAACATTAACGTGCTGCAAAGTTGAAGCGCCCCCTTTTGTCGGGCGCCAATGCTGCTGGTGTGCACCGGCCTGAGCCACGATTCTTCCGTCTTCTCCGCGGACAGCCACTGAAAGGACGTCGTCTTCATTCAATATCCAACGTGACATCGCAACGTTCAGCGCGTCGGAAGCAGTAGTCTCCAGGAGCACACTCGCCTGTGTGGCCAGTTGTTCGCTGACGCGGGCGCGCTGCTCGCGCACGCCATCAGTCTTATCCGGAAATATGTTGAACGCGAAATCGAGGATCAGAATACAAGACACAATGATCGCCGCCAGGCCGAGCCCGACACGCTCTGCGGGTCCAAGCCGTGGTAATCGAAAAACACGGTTGTGTGTCAACTGCACTCATCTACCCTTTCAGGTTCGCCCTGCGGCAAACACGCTCGCAGCGACCGCCTCTTCACCAGAAGCCTCGTCGTCCTGCTCTTCGTCATCACGGTCTTTGTTCTCGTCCTCAGTGACGACGGGGAGTGGGTCAAACTCTCGCCACACCGGCATGCTGACGAGCAGACTGGTCAGTAAGCCACCAGCCTGGATTGCCCACGTGACGGCACCCGCGGTCAACGCGATACTTGCAAACTGCACACCCTCCGCGAGCGTAATCGTTTCCGTGCCATCGCCAGACCCGGCGATTTCATCAAGTACACCACCCTTGGCCAGATCCACCACCGACACGGGACCCGCAACGAAGCTAACGCTCTGATCAATTTGCGGCGTTTCTGGGAGCAGCCACTCGGGTGTCAACCACGTGAGCGGGTCAGCCTCGCGGAGCATGGAAGACGTGTCATTGAGCACGTAGTCAACTTCGCCGCTACCGGACCGATCGTTTGTGTTTGCGTCACTTGCAGCCGCAAAGACGGGCTCGGTGACGATCCGCCCCGAACCAGCCGGCAGCAATGTCGCAGCGGCAGAGACAAGCCCTAAATCCTGTTCGACTGACTCGTCCGCGATCACATCGACCGCTGACTGATCCCCCGACACACCATCAGGGCTTTCTTCGAGCCTAGTCGAGGTTTCATTGCCAGCTCCTGCGTCGCCGCCGAGATCGCCCGGTCCCGAGACACGGGCACCAAAGATGGTACCTCCGCCCCCGGTAGTATTCCCCGCAATCGGCGCAAAAGAGGGCGCTACCGCTGCCGTACTCGAAGAGCTAACGCTTTCAAACGTTCCTCCTCCGTCGGTGTAACTCGCTACTACACTGATTACCGCACCGACGTCCGCCTGCGTCGTGAAGTAACTCGCACCTGTCGCCCCGGTGATGTTTGCACCATTGCGCTGCCATTGGTAGCTAACCGTACCTACACCGTCGCTATCCGCCAGGTTATTGCCCGCAGTGAGCGTATCGCCCAGTACCGGCGTGCTGTTGTCTATGCTTACCCCGCCCGAGGGTGCATCGTTGACGTTGCCAATGGTCGCGGTCTGCGCCGAACTGAGCGGTCCTTCGCTCGTGCCCTGTGCATCGGTGTAGCTCACCTGCACGCGCA
>CP070643.1:3922611-4071963 GCA_020354125.1 Betaproteobacteria bacterium
GAAAAACCCCGCCGCAGAGACTGTGTAAATAGTCCGGGGCCTTTGAGAGAATACCCGCAGTTCACTGCGGGTATTTTTTCATGCACGTTCAAGGGCAAGACCGGTATCAGGCAACGCTGTTTCCAGAGCGGCTGGACGAACTGATTGGCGAGGACAACCCTGTACGGGTAATCGATGCGTTCGTGGACTCGCTGCAACTCAAGGCACTGGGCTTTGCGCGTATTGAGGCTAATGCAACGGGCCGGCCGCCATACCACCCCGGTGATTTGCTCAAGCTCTACGTGTATGGGTATATGCACCGCATACGCAGCTGCCGGGCTCTGGAACGTGAGTGCCACACGAACCTGGAGGTGCTGTGGCTGCTCAACCGACTGGCGCCCGATCACAAGACGATCGCCAACTTCCGGGTGGACAACCGGGTAGCGCTCACGCGCGTGTGCCGGGCGTTCGTGCAGTTTTGCCGCTCACAGTCGCTGTATGGCGGTGAGACCATCGCGATCGACGGCAGCAAGTTCGGTGCGGACAACAACCGCGGCAAAGTCACGCGCAGGCAAGAGCTCAAACAGCAGCTGCAGCGGCTCGATACCCAGATCTCAAGCTGGTTGGACGAGCTAGCCGACAATGACGACGATGACGAGCCACCCTCGGGCGGTGGCAACACGCGTGCGGCGCTACAGGCCCTGAAGGCCGAGCGTGCCACGCTCACCGAGCGCATCGAGGCGATGGATGAAGCCGGTGTGAATGCCCAACCGGACACCGACCCCGAGGCTCGGGTAATGCGCCATGGCCAGGTTGGCTACAACGTGCAAAGCACGGTGGACGGCAAGCATTGTCTGATCGTGGATGTGGACGTGGTGCAAAACGCCAATGACCAAGAGCAGTTGTACCGCATGGCACGGCGCACCCAGCGCCAATTGCAAGAGCAGCGCATCACGGTGCTGGCCGATGCGGGCTACTCCAATGGTCAGTTGCTAAAGCGCTGCCAGGCGCACGGACTGATTGCGTACGTACCGGTGAACCGCGCGATCAACAATCAGGGAGATGGCAAGCTGTTTGACAAGTCCGCGTTCACCTACCACGCCGAGGGGGACTATTACCAATGCCCGGCCGGGCAGCGACTAGCGAAGAAGACCAAGTCCACGGCCAAACGCCTGTACTTGTACACCAACGCTGCTTGCCAAGACTGCCACGTGCGAGAGCACTGCACCACGGCGGGGCAACGCTGGGTCACGCGCCACTTCGAGGAAGACGTGCTCGATGCGGTGGCTGATCGCACCGCGGCCAATCCACTGATGATGCAACGGCGCAAGGGCATGGTGGAGCATCCCTTCGGCACGCTGAAACGACGAATGGACGGTGGGCGCTTCCTGCTACGAGGCTTGCAAAAGGTCAAAGCCGAGATGGCATTGGCGGTGACCGCCTACAACCTGACCCGTGCTATCAACGTGCTGGGAACGAGGCAACTCTGCCAGGCACTGGCAGCTTGAGCCCAACGATAACGAGGCCACCTCAAATGAGATGGCCTCTCAGTTTTTACACGGCCTCTGCGGCGGGGTTTTTCTTTGGCAGGTTTTTCATTTAGGTGGCAAGACGCCGCATCATCAAATGCGCTAGCCTGCCAATTGTCGAAACGACCAGCCGAGCGAACCAGTAGGCTGCGAGGCTGAAAACCAAATCGCGTTTCATCAAGAATGGAAATCGAGTTGATCGAGATCAGGGAGTTTCTCGCCGCGCATCATCCATTTGATGCGCTGCCGGCTGATGTCCTTGATCGCTTGCCAAAGAAGCTTACGGTGCGCTATTTGCGGCGCGGTACTTCGGTGCCGCCAGCGGATGCCGGTAGTCGCGATCTGTACATTGTTCGTCAAGGCGCGGTTGAGACGCGTGACCAGCGCGGAGAGCTGATCGATAAACTTGGCGAAGGTGATGTGCTAACGGCCGCATGCACCCGCAGTCGCGACGACGCGGCGATGACCAGTGTCACGGTTGAGGACACCCTGGTCTATCTTCTGCCCTGTGAACAACTCGACGGATTGCGCAGCGCTTATCCCGATTTCGCCAGGCACTTCGACGCGACACTGACTGAGCGCCTCGAGAAGGCCATCGAGGTATTACAGCAAATGCCGCAGCGCGGTTCAGGATTGCTGACCGTCGCTGTCGGTAGCCTGGTTAAACGGCCTGCAGTATTCGTCGGCCCGCAAGCGAGCATCCGTGAGGCGGCACAGCGCATGAGCAATGAGCGCGTCTCGTCGCTGCTGGTGATGCAGGGCGACGAACTGCTGGGAATGGTCACAGATCGCGATCTGCGCAACCGCTGTATTGCGGCCGACGTTGCTATCAGCCGACCAGTTACCGAGATCATGACAACGCAGGTTTATACCATCAGTTCCGAGTTGGCCGGCTTCGAAGCGTTGATGCAGATGACCCGACTCAATGTGCATCATTTGCCGGTCGTCGATGGACGGCGCGTGGCCGGAATGGTGTCGACCACGGATCTGATCCGTCACGAAAGTGCCAACGCCGTCTACCTCGCTGGTGATGTCAGCAAAGCCGACTCGGTGGAGGTGTTGGTCGAAATCAGTCGCCAGCTACCGGAAATGCAGATCCAGCTTGCGCTGGCCGGTGCCAGTGCGCGCCACGTTGGCGACGCGGTATCGACCGTCAACGACGCCATCACCCAACGCCTGCTGCGTCTGGCTGAGGCGCAGCTCGGCGCACCACCCGTCGCATATGCCTGGGTCACTGGCGGCTCGCATGCGCGCCGCGAACAGACATCACATTCTGATCAGGACAATGCGCTGATCATCTCCGACGATTTCACGACCGAGCATGAGAGTTACTTCGAGTCGCTGGCGCGCTTTGTCAACGATGGTCTCAACGCCTGCGGTTTCGTCTACTGTCCCGGCGACGTGATGGCCAGCAACTCGCAGTGGCGTCAGCCGCGAGCGGCCTGGCGGCGCTATTTTGATACCTGGATCAACGAGCCGGAACCGATGGCGCTTATGCTGTCGAGCGTGTTCTTTGACCTGCGCGTGGTACACGGCGACGCGTCGTTGCTGGAGAGCTTGCAGCAAGAAAATCTGGAGAAAACCCGTGCCAACGGGATCTTCCTTGCCTACATGGTGGCTAACGCGCTCACGCATCGCCCGCCCCTTGGCTTCTTCCGGAACATCGTGCTCATCCATGGCGGTGAGCATGACAAGACGTTCGATATCAAGCTGCGCGGCGTTGTGCCAGTGGTCGATCTCGCGCGTGTTTACAGCCTTGCCGAAGGCCTGGAGGAGGTCAACACACTGGACAGGTTGCGCGCTGCGGCGGGAACCAAAGCGCTGAGTGCCGAGGGCGCTCGTAACCTGGAGGACGCCTACGACTTCATCGCGACACTTCGTGTCCAGCATCAGGCGCGCCAACTGCGTGCCGGTGAGAAAGCCGATAACTTTATTGCGTCCAGCGAAATCTCGGGGCTGGAGCGACGCCATTTGAAGGATGCTTTCCGAATGATCGCGACCATGCAACAAGCCATTGAGCAGCGTTATCAGTCGAGCAGGCTGCGTTAGTTGTTGCGCATGTGGCGACGGATTCTCCCGCTTGACTATCGCCGCCGGAAGTTGCTGCGCGGCGCTCCGGCCGGGCCGTTACGCGATTATCTGGCGACACCGTTTGCCGACCGCGGTGCGGACTACCGGGATATCGAGTTTGTTGCACTGGATCTCGAAACGACCGGGCTTGACCCCGCTCACCATTCGATCTTGAGTGTCGGAATGGTCTCGCTGATTTCGCGGCGGATCGACCTGTCCACTGCGCAGCATCTCTTAGTCAAGCCGGAGCACGCAATTCCCGAGGGCTCTGCTGTTATTCACCGAATTACCGACGATGCGGCTGCGCATGGCGACGCGCTTGCCAACGTCATGCCGCGAGTACTTGCCCGTCTCTGCGGGCGGGTGATGCTTGTTCATCACGCGGAAATCGAGCGCCGGTTTCTCAACGCCGCTTGCCGACAGCTTTACGGCACCGGCTTCCTGGTTCCGGTGGCTGACACTGAGACCCTGATACGGCGCTGGTTGGAGCGGCGCGACCAGCCGCTTGCCGGTCGCGAACTTCGTTTGCATGCGCTGAGGGCGCGCTACGGGCTGCCACGCTACACCGCGCACAACGCACTCACGGATGCGTTGGCAACCGCTGAGTTGTTTTGTGCCTTTGTCGCAAATGCCAATCTCGAATCCAAGCTGCCGTTGAAGCGCTTCCTCGAACAGCAGTAGGCGAGGAAAATCATGCAAGCATCGGACGTTTGGTGGGCACGGCTTTTCTACGTATAATTCGCCGCTTTGCGACGAACGGTCATCTTGTGCCGAAGTCAAAATACGCCATGTGAATGGCGTATTTCAGTGAAAGCTAACCTGCGCCAGCAGGTCAGGTTAAGGAGCGTTAGCTCCGGCTGGAGCTAAAATCCGATTCCCGGATCGGAGCAAAGTAGTACAAGGGGCCAAGTAGCTCAGTTGGTAGAGCAGAGGACTGACAACACGCCACGGGAGTGGCTTGTTGCGGCGGAGACTCACTTTTCGTGGAGCGGAAAGTCAGGTCGAAGCCACAAGCCGTTCGGTGGCTTGTTGCGGCGTAGGCTAACCTGCGAAGCAGGTTAAGGGCTTTAGCCCGGCCGGAGGCAAAATCCTCGCCTCAAGGTTGTAGTGGTTCAAGCAGTGGCCAAGTAGCTCAGTTGGTAGAGCAGAGGACTGAAAATCCTTGTGTCGGTGGTTCGATTCCGCCCTTGGCCACCACCTTCCGGAATTCTCCGCGGGGTTGGCGACCCGTAATCGATGCAGCAACTAATCGGCTGTGCCAACTAGTTGAGCGCTCCGACTCACCGCAGGGATGCCTGGCTGTTAACCAGACGTAGTCCCGAAGAGAGATAGGCTGGTGTGGCGTACGATCACGGGAGCGTTACGGAGGCAACGTCGGTTGCCTGTGGCATTTGTTCACTGGTAGCTTCATTGATGCGCCATGCCACGCGCAATGCTTGCAGCGCGTCCCAGCCGGTGACCAGGAGCTCCTGTTCTCCTTTTACGACGTCGACGAAGTGCTGCAGCTCAGCCATGAGGGGCTCGGTGCTGCGTACCAAAACGCGTTCCATCGCGTAGTCGAAAACGGTACCTCCGGGCTCCGGACTCAGTAAGCGCGGCGGGGCAAGATCGGGACCCCGATAGATCGCTAACTCCTGGCGGCCGTAATCGAGGTGGATGTGGCCGATGTCCGTCGTTGCTGTTAGCTCGCGGATACGGTTCTGGGTGATACGGCTAGCCGTCAAGGTGGCCAGAATGCCATTGCAGAAAGATAGGGTCGCTACAACGTGATCCGTGCCTTCCGAGCCGAGGATGTTGATCCCATGAGCGGAAACATCGCTTACCGGATTCGCAACGAGGCTCAGGACAACGTCGAGATCATGGACCATGAGGTCGGTCACGACGTCCATGTCGTTGATCCGCGCGCTTGCCCAGCTCATGCGGCGGACGTCCATTGCGTAGATTCTGTGGCCCCCGTTCATGATTTCGGACAGTCGCCTGACCGCCGGATTGAAACGTTCTACATGCCCGACCAGCAGTCTCGCTCCCGATTTCTCGGCGGTGGAGATCAGGGCAAGGCAATCCGCCTCGGTGGTGGCCAGAGGCTTTTCGACGAGACAGTGGATGCCGTTGTCGAGCAGGAAAGCTGCAATCTCGGCATGCACGCACGACGGCGCAGCCACGCTGACGGCATCAACAATGCCGACGAGGTCTTCTATCCCGGCGAAGACTCTGCAACGGTATTTCTCGGCCGCCGCCTTTGCCCTTTCCTCGACCGGTTCCACAAGTCCGACAAGCTCAACGTTCTTCAGCATGGCGTAGATACGAAGGTGGTTCTGGCCCATGGAGCCGGCACCGACCACTGCGACCCGTATGGCAGCACTCATTTCGCACCTCTCGCTGCGATGCGGAATGCCTTGACGATCACATCCTGGGTTTCCTCACTCAAGTATGGATGCATGGGCAAGCTGAGAACCTGACCGGCCATCGCCTCGGTGACCGGCAGGCCTTTGGTGGACACCGGAAAGGCGCGGTAAGCCTCTTGCCTATGGATCGGTATGCGGTAATAGACAGCTGTTGGCACACCCGCCTCTTTCAGCCGTTCAGCAATGGTATCCCGGTCGTGATCGCGCATAACCAGCGTGTA
Organism: Betaproteobacteria bacterium; assembly: GCA_020354125.1. GTDB lineage: Bacteria > Pseudomonadota > Gammaproteobacteria > Burkholderiales > Eutrophovitaceae > SG8-40. The sequence continues at coordinate 3,928,816 of CP070643.1, forward strand.
CTGTGCCCAAACCGATGTCACCTGATCAGCCAAGTGCGGCACAGATACCAGATCCCCGAGTTCCGCGCAGTACCGCTCCGAGACGCGCTGTCGGAGTCGTATCTCTTCGTCGAATATCGATAGCTTCTCTATCAGCACTGCAGCCTGGATCGTGTCCATTCGCCCGTTCAGGCCGGTTCGTACATGATCATAACGGTGTTCCCCGGCGCCGTGCATTCGAATCGACCGCAGAACCGAAGCCATGTCATCGTCGTCGGTGAACAGGGCGCCTCCATCACCGTATACTCCCAGTGGCTTGGCCGGAAAGAAGCTGGTGGCGGTAATGTCGCCTAGGGTGCCGACGCGCTTGCCGTTGAGGCTGGCGCCGAAGCTTTGCGCCGCATCGGCCAGAATGAACAGACCAAAGCGGGTGGCAACGTCCCGAACCGCCGGGTAATCGGCCGGCTGGCCGAACAGGTCGACGGAAATGATCCCGGCAGGGCGGAGCCCATGCCGATTGGCGGTATCGATCGCTTCCTCGAGGCAGTTGGGGTCTATGTTGAAGGTGCCCTCCTGTATGTCCACGAACACCGGCGTGGCTCCGAGAAGGGCACAAGCCTCAGCGGGGGCAACAAAGCTGAAAGAGGGTACAAACACCGCGTCACCCGCGGTCACCCCAAATGCCCTCAGTGCCATAAACAGGGCCTGGGTTCCGCTGCCGCAAGTGACGACGTGTCGAGCGCCGCAGAACGATGCGAGGCGTTTCTCGCATTCTGCGACTTCTGGCCCCATAATGAACTGGCCGTGCGCCATGACCCGCGATATGGCCTCGTCGATTCGGCTTCCGAGCCTGCGACGCTGAGCCTGTAGGTCAATGAAGGCAATGCGGGTGGTATCTTCCAGTGCCAGCCTGTCCATCAGGGCTCCCCTTTGCCGGCTCGGCCCTCTAAACGCGCAACCGGCCGTATCGTGTTGCCTCGCTTCAAGACGACCAATTGTTTTCCAGGGCGTTGCCAATGTTGGTCACTTTACCAGCAACCACGTGTTTGGCGTTATAGGGATCGCGCCGCGCAAGCGCCCTCTGCATCGCCGCGTGAGGGGCAGGATAAACCCGGTAAGCAGCCGATGCGGGGTAGGCCAACTCCGCGCTGTTGATTGCCGTGTTGACCCTTGGCAACCCGGTTTCGGTCGGGGTGTTATCCGGCTCAGGCCAATACCCTGTGCCGACCTGCTGGTAACGTAAACCGACGCTGTCCACTGACTTGTGTGCCACGAACGAGATTATCGATCGGTATGCAAAATCACTCAACGCCTAGTTTCCTCGCGGGCGATAAACAGCTGCCCACTGCTGCGAAAACGGCTTTCGGTCGCGATTACGAAACCTGCCAGTCGGCTTGGCTTTGTGGCGGCCTTGTCAGATGCTATTTTGGCTCCTCGCGCGGGCCCGTTTTACGGCGATTTCTGACCTATAATTACGTACTTGCATACAGCCACCGCATTTTCTAGTCCCTTGTCGATAGCGCAGCTTTTTGCCTTCGGGATCAACCACAACACGGCGCCGCTCGACGTGCGTGAGCAGGTGTCGTTTGAACCTGCCCGCCTCGACGAGGCGCTACGCGACCTGGTCAACCATGAACCGGTTCGTGAAGCGGCTATCGTTTCTACCTGCAACCGTACCGAGATCTACTGCAGCACCAGTGAGCCGCGTCGCGCGATAGACTGGCTGGCGCGCTTTCATCATCTCGACGCGGACAAGCTCGAACCGTTTATCTACCGCCTTCCTGAGTCGCGTGCCGTCGATCACGCTTTCCGTGTTGCCAGCGGCCTGGACTCCATGGTGCTGGGAGAACCGCAAATTCTCGGCCAGATGAAGGACGCGGTTCGCAGTGCCGAGAAAGCGGGCACGCTCGGCAGTGTTCTGCACAAGCTGTTTCAGTCCAGTTTCTCGGTTGCCAAGGATGTGCGCACCCGAACCGACATCGGTTCGAACTCAATCTCAATGGCCGCGGCGGCAGTACGACTGGCCGAGCGGATCTTTCCGTCGATCGGCAATCAGAAGGTGCTGTTTATTGGCGCTGGCGAAATGATCGAACTATGTGCCACGCACTTTGCCGCGAAGGACCCGCGCGCCATCAGTTTTGCCAATCGCACTACAGAACGGGCGGCAGAACTGGCGGAACATTTCGGCGCCGAAACCATCGCGCTCAACGACATGCCCGATCAGCTGCCGTTATTTGATATCGTTATTTCCTGTACCGCGAGTCCGCTGCCGATTCTGGGCAAAGGCATGATTGAGCGTAGCGTGAAGATGCGTCGGCACCGCCCGGTGTTGATGATCGATCTCGCCGTGCCGCGCGACATTGAGGCCGAGGCTGCCGATCTCGACGATGTGTTTCTGTATACCGTCGATGATCTTGGCAAGATCGTGCAGGAAGGCATGGATGCGCGCGTCGCGGCTGTCGAGCAGGCGGAGGCGATAATTCTTGCCGGTGTCAGTACCTTCATGCATTGGCTGGAATCAAGGGAGGTTGTCCCGACGATACGCGCGCTAAGGGAGCAGACCGAGCGCACACGCCGCCACGAAATCGAGCGTGCCATTGCCGCAGTCGAGCGCGGTGATGATCCTAAGCAGGTCCTGGAGAAGCTCTCGCGTGCTCTGACAAATAAGTTCCTGCATGCGCCAACCAGCACACTCAAGCAGGTCGATGCGAACGAACGAACGCAGTTGCTTAACGCACTGGCGCGCCTGCACGGCCTCGACACCGAGGAATGAAACCGTCGATTGAGTCCAAGCTGGCTCAGTTGTCGGCCAGGCTTGAAGAACTCAATGCGTTGCTGAGCTCCGAGGACGCCACTCGCGACATGGACAGTTATCGTCAGCTGACCAAAGAGCACGCCGACATTACACCGGTGGTTGAACTTTACCAGCAGTACCTGAAGTGCGAGCAAGACATCGAGTCGGCGCTCGAACTGGCAGGCGATCCCGAAATGAAGGAACTGGCCGAAGCAGAGATTGCTGTCGGCCGTGAAAACTTACAGGAACTGGAAACACAGTTGCAGAGGCACTTGCTGCCGAAGGATCCAAACGACGAGAAGAACATCTTCCTGGAGATTCGTGCCGGTACCGGAGGAGACGAGTCAGCATTGTTTGCCGGTGACCTGTTCAGAATGTACAGCCGTTTCGCCGAGCGTCAGCGATGGGATGTTGATGTCGTTTCACAGAGCCTGTCGGAGCTGGGCGGATACAAGGAGATCATCGCCAAGATCACCGGCAGCGGCGCCTATTCGAAACTGAAGTTCGAATCCGGTGGCCACCGTGTGCAACGGGTGCCGGAAACCGAAGCACAGGGCCGCATACATACCAGCGCCTGTACGGTGGCGATCATGCCGGAAGCAGACGCTGTCGAGGATGTCGAGCTTAATCCCGCAGACTTGCGCATCGATACGTTTCGCGCGTCCGGGGCCGGTGGTCAGCATGTCAACAAGACCGACTCGGCGGTGCGCGTTACGCACTTGCCGAGCGGTATTGTCGTGGAGTGTCAGGACGATCGCTCGCAGCATAAAAACAAAGCGCAAGCTCTGTCGATACTGGCGGCACGTATCAAGGACCGTCAGATCCGAGAGCAACAGGCTGAGGAAGCGGCGACCAGAAAAACGATGATTGGTAGCGGCGACCGGTCCGAGCGCATCCGCACCTACAACTTCCCACAAGGCCGGGTCACTGACCATCGCATCAACTTGACGCTGTACAAGCTGCCACAGGTCATGGAAGGCGATCTCGATGAACTGATCGAGGCACTGGTTGGTGAGCATCAGGCAGAGCAGCTTGCCTCGCTGGCGGAAGAAGCAGCACTTTCATGACCACCAAGCTGGCCCCCCCGGGCGCGGCGCTGATGCACGATGCGCTGCGCTTGCGTGACACCCTGGGCTTGTCCAACCGCGAGGCACGCAGTGAAGCCGAACTGCTCTTGGTGCGCGCGCTCAACATTACGCGCGCGCGACTCATTGCTGAACCGGGACTCGCCGCCGAAGCAAAGACAAATGCTACCTATGGCCAATGGTTGAAGCGACGCCTTGCCGGGGAACCGATCGCTTACATCCTCTCCGCGCGCGAGTTCTACGGGCACGTGTTCACGGTTACGCCTGATGTATTGATACCAAGGCCGGAAACCGAGTTGCTGGTCGATATGGCGCTCGAGCGCATCCCGCCTGACGCGGATATGACGGTGCTCGATCTTGGCACTGGCAGTGGCGCGATAGCGATTACAATCGCTTTGCAGCGGCCCCATGTTCGTGTTGTTGGGCTCGATGCGTCGGCGGCCAGTCTACGTGTCGCTAAGCTGAACTGTGAGCGCTTACTGGGAAATAGCGACCGGCTAAGCCTAGTGCATAGCGACTGGTTTGATGCGCTCGCGGGAACGACATTCGACATGATCGTCTCTAACCCGCCATACGTGGCTGAAGGTGATACCCATCTTTCGAAAGGGGATATTCGCTTTGAGCCGAGGCAAGCTCTCCTCGGCGGCCCCGGGGGACTGGATGCATTGGAGCGAATCACCAGGGTGGCGCCGCGCCATCTGGCGGCAGGCGGTTGGCTGCTTTGTGAGCATGGCTACGACCAGGCCGAAGCGGTCAAGCAGATGCTGATAGGGGCGGGTTTGTGTGATGTTGTCTCCGAGCGTGATCTGGCAGGCGTATTACGGGTCAGCGGCGGGCGCCGGTTGACGCGCAGTGTGGGCACCGGATAATTAGGCCAATGGACAGGGCGACCTGGCGATCGCCTGCGATCGGTCTTTGTACTTGGCGGGTATGAACCCGTGCTAATCAAACTCAAGGAAGCAGTTATGGACACTCAGGAAGTCATCAGAAAACAGGTAACCGACAATCCGGTTGTGCTTTACATGAAGGGTACGCCGGACGCGCCGATGTGTGGATTCTCTGCCGCGGCGGTGCAGATACTTGAAGCTTGTGGTGCCGACAATGTCGCGACGGTGAACGTTCTGGCCGACAACGACATCCGTCAGGGCATCAAGGAATTTTCGCAGTGGCCGACCATTCCGCAGCTGTATGTGAACGGCGAATTCATCGGTGGCGCTGACATCATGCGTGAGATGTATCAGTCCGGCGAACTTCACAAGCTGTTCCAGAAATAGGACAACTTCCGCGGATAGGCCGGCACGAGCTGGCCCTTGTTTTCCTCCGCAAGCCAACGCACTAGCAATGACCAACTATCGTGGCGTGCATGACATCGGTGGTTTGCCGGCCGGCGAAGTTGTGCCTGCAGAGCATGACTACGCGCTGTGGGAGAAACGTGTCGACGCCATGATGGTGCTGCTGTCGAAAAAAGGCCTGATGACAGTCGATGAACTGCGCCGCAACATCGAAAGCCTTGGCGCTGACGCCTATGACAAGATGAGTTACTACGAGCGCTGGATCTATGCGATCACGCAGACCCTAATCCAGCGCGGCGTCATCAGCATCGATGAACTGGGCCGGCACATCGCCGCCGTTCAGGCAAGAAGCGATGACGAGAACTGAACCGATTAAGCCGCGATTCCGGGCGGGAGACCGGGTGACGGTTCGCGAGGCTTACCCGATCGGCCATGTCCGCACGCCCTATTACGTTCGCGGCAAGTCAGGCGTGATCGAACGTTTCTGTGGCGCCTATGCCAATCCTGAGGAACTTGCCTACGCGCGTCCCGGGCTGCCGAAACAGCCGCTATACCGGGTGCGTTTTCGGCAAGCCGACATCTGGCGGGATTACGCGGGTAAGGACAGCGACACCGTAGATCTCGAGATTTATCAACACTGGTTAGAACCTATCTCATGATCGTTCACGCGATGCGTTACGCTGAAAAGATGGATGTCTGGCCGCTCCAAAAACAGTGTGGTGAATGTCGGGAAATGCCGAAACGATTCGGACGAGCAGGTAGTGAGCGTAACCCTGCGGGCTGCGGCTGCGACTCGGTACGCGAAGCGCTGGTGCGGGAGCAGACGCGTGAAGCCCCGGCACCAAGCCGTTTGCGCAGCCGGTGCGCCCCTGCCCGCTCCACTCTTCGAGAGTCCGAGTCCGGGGCGCTAATTTTCGCCCTGGGCGTTGTTACTTGCTCCTTGTTTGGGCCTACCAAACGGCGTCGCGCGTGCCTAGCCAAGAGCCAAAATCGTCGCCATCGCACACGCAAACAATCATGAGATAGGTTCTGAGCATGAGCGAACATCATCAGGAAGGTGTCCCGCATCGGCATCCGTTGCGTCCGGATCAGGATGACACTTTGACCTATTGGCGGGCGATGGAAATCGCATTGCGTCAATTGTTGATAGAGAAACAGATTACCACCGCTGACGAAGTGCGACGTGAAGTCGAGGCAATGGATAATCGCTCGCCGGCGCATGGTGCGCAGGTCGTTGCGCGTGCCTGGACTGATCCGCAGTTTCGCGAACTGCTGCTATCGGATGGCAACGCTGCCTGTGAAGCACTCGGCTTCGAACGTGGTCTGTACAAGTTAATAGCCGTGGAAAACACCGACAAGGTGCACAACGTTGTGGTTTGTACGCTGTGTTCGTGTTATCCACGCTTCCTGCTTGGCCTGCCCCCCGACTGGTACAAGAGCCGCAACTACCGTTCTCGTATGGTCAACAGCCCGCGTGAAGTACTGCGTGAGTTTGGGACGACGGTTGCCGACGACGTCGTCGTCCGTGTCCACGATTCGAACGCCGATATGCGCTATCTGGTGGTGCCGAAGCGCCCCGCGGGCACTGACGGCTGGAGCGAGGCGCAGCTGGCCGAGCTGGTCACCAGGGACGCCATGATTGGCGTGGCGATGGCCTGCCAACCCTGAGCCTTTCGGCGGCGTTCTCCGGGCGTCGGTCGCCCTTCCCAGAGCATCCCTGGCAGCTTCCCTGAAGACTGTCAGTAAATGACCGTTGTCAGCACATGTAAGCCATCGATTCTTACCATCAGAGGCTTGGAATCGCCTTGTCGAGGGGATGTTGACGGCGCCTGATCGCGTCGATGCGGCTCAGGGCATCGAGCCAGGTTGGCATTCTAATTGCAGATCATGGTGTCGACGAAACTCAGATTCAGCGATGTGCCGAAGAAAGTTGGCGTGACCAAGAGCCTGCATCCGGATCGAGGCTACAGAGTTCCGGGTTTTACGGCGGCCATTGCCGCTGATCAATGGAGGTGGGCTTTTGTCATCCGATCTTCGCGCACTTGACGGTCAACTTCTGCCGATGATCTCGCAGGACGCTTTACAAAAAGGCGTATCGGTTCTCAAGCGGACCATCACGGTGCGTCAGCCGCGCCGTTTCCGCTTGCCCGAGAAGGGTGAAACCATCTCGCATGGCGATCGCAATTACCGAATCGGCGAAAAGCTGGGTCGCGGTGGCTTTGGCGTCGTCTACGAATGCAGCGATGAATGGGGCAACGCGCTGGTCGCCAAAGTGATCCTGCCACACGATCGACCCTATGCAGAAGTACGTGAGAGCTGGCTGCAGGAAGCCGGCAAGCTCATGGACCTGCGACACCCGAATATTACCTTTGTGCGTGATGCGTTCGAGCACCAGGACACGTTTTACCTGATCATCGAGCGCTGTAATTTTCCCTTGATGCAGGTCATCACCAGTATCGGTCTGGACGCCGAACGTTGGCTGCCGTACGTCGCTCGCGATGTGTTGCAGGCGCTCGATTACATTCATGCGCATGGCTACATTCACAAGGATCTGCATCCAGGAAATGTCTTTGTGGTGGAATCACGGCAGCAGGCGGCGTTCATACACCGCATTGTGCGCTCGTTCAAAATAGGTGATCTGGGCTTGACCAGACTCGAAACCGATGTTCGGGCTTTTCAGACGAGGTTGGCGGAATGGATGCGTCCGCCCGAAATTATCGACCCTCGTACATTCGGCGCCAGCGGTCGGCAGATTGACATCTATCAGGCGGGTCTGTTGCTGCTGTCGCTGCTGCTCAAGGAAATCCCGTACTTCACCAGTGACGAGATCGTTGAAGGAATCCCGCAACAAGTAGCGCAGGATCACGCTTCGCCCTACGCGCCGGTCATTGCTCGTGCCTTGCGCCGCCATGTCGAATGGCGCACCCAGACTGCATTGGAATTTTGGCGCGAGCTTTCCGCCGTGACTAATTCTTCTTGAACCAGTTCCTTCTAATCCGTTATCTACTGAACCTGTACCTACTGAACCGATATCTCCTGAACCGGTAATACCGATGCAGGTTAAGTCGCAGGTGGTTTTCGCGTCGCGAAGAAAACTTCAACAACAACAAAAATCAGGAACCAGACCAGTGCCCACTCGGCGATAGACAGGCCGAGGAAACGCCACAACACCTCAGTACAGTCGCCAGTGCCGCGAAAAATCATCGGCAGCGCTTCGGCTAACGGGAAAGTGTCGATCATGAAACCGAGGTCGGCGCCGCAGTCATATATCTGCGGCGGGTTGTGTTCCAGCCAGGAATGCCGTGCTGCCACCCCGGCACCGAGGCCGGACACCAGGATGATGAGCCCGGAGTAGACCCATCGCCCCCAGCCGCGCGGATGCTGAATTGCCGCCGCCAATGCAAGCAGGCCGACACCGATGAATGCATAACGTTGCAGAATGCACATCGGGCAAGGTTCGAGGTCCATGACGTGCTGCAGAACCATTGCGTATGCGATGAGCCCGGCGCATGCCACGAATATTCCTGCATGAACCCAACGTCGTTCAATTTTCATCAGAATGTTCCCAGGGATTGTTAAGTATCGACATCGTCACGACCCGCACCGTCGCTCGGTGTTGAACGGCCACTGTTGATTGATCGTCGGCTTGTTCAATGGTTGCTTGGAATCTGAGAAGTGTCATTCCTGCGCCAGACTGACTTCCCCGCGATCGACGGTGTAGACGCGATCGAGCAGTTCACGTGAATGGGTCAAGCCCGATTCAGTCAGTACGATAGCCACGCCTTCCTCACGCAGGCCGCCAATCACTTCTGCCAAGCGAACCGCCAGCACCGGTGCAACACCCTCGAAAGGCTCGTCGAGCAATAGCAGCTTGGTGCCGCACATGAGAGCGCGAGCCAAAGCCACCAGTTTCTGCTGGCCGCCGGATAACAGCAAAGCCTTGCGATGGGCAAACTCGCGGACCTCAGGGATCAAGGCATAAATTCTGCCCAGCCGTGCCGTGGCGTCTTTGAGCCCGACTGACCAGGCGGGAATCAACACGTTCTCTTCGACAGTCAGATCCGGTACCAGCCGGCGGTCTTCGGGCATATAGCCAATTCCATTGCGGGCACGCGCATGAGTCGGTGTCTTGGCGAGTGTTGTTCCATTGAACTTGACCGAGCCGGCGCTCGGTTCGAGCAAACCCATCACGGTGCGCATCAGTGTCGTTTTGCCTGCACCGTTGCGGCCGATCAGACCGGTGAATTTTCCGCCTGGAACTTCCATATCCACGCCACGCAGGATACCGACTGCGCCTATTGAGACGTCCACGCCTTCAAGCTGTAGCATGACTGTCTCGCCGTTTTACGTGGAGTGTTTCGCCGATGATGTATTTTCGAACTTCGGGATCGTTCAGCGCAACCTCGGGTTCATCGTCGGCAATGATGCGGCCCTCCGAGAAGGCCAGCACACGATGCGTATAGCGATTGATAATTTCCATGTCGTGCTCGACGAACAGCACAGTCACCTTCTGGTTTCGCACGGCCTCCATGACAAGGTCCATCAGAGCGAATTTCTCCTCCGCCGACACACCCGATGTCGGTTCGTCCAGCAGCAGGATTCTTGGTTGAGCCACCATAGCCATCGCGATGTCCAACAGCTTGCGTATACCTTCGGGAAGCGTTCCAGCCGACATGTCGCGATAGGACTGCAGGTCAAAGCGCGCTAGCATGGTCTCGACGGCTTTGGCAGGCTCGCTATCGGTGTTGGCAGCGTGTCTCCAGCTGCCCCCTGCCGATGCGACGATGCCTACGCCGACCAACAAGTTGTCGCGTACCGATAGCGTGTCAAACAACTGTGGTATCTGAAACGAACGGCAAATTCCGAGCCGGGTAATCTGACGCGGTCCGAGCGAGGTGATGTCGCGGCCGTCGAAATAGATCGATCCGCTGGTGGGTTTGAGATAACCCGTGACGATGTTCAGAAAAGTCGTTTTTCCGGCACCATTACTGCCGATCAGACCGACCACCGTATCTGACTCGACGCTGACGTTGATGTCGGCGGCGGCGGTGACGGCGCCGAAACTCTTCTGCAGGTCTCTTGCCTCGAGAATGACGCTCACGCCACCCTCCGGCTGGCGCGTTTAAATAGCGACCAGAGGCCGCCGGGCAGGAACATGATCACCATCAGCATGGTAATGCCGAGCGCCATCTGCCAGGTATTGGGTGAATACTCGTAAGCGAAACTGCGGATGCTTTCGAAAATGGTGGCACCAAGGAATGGCGCCAGCACGCTTCCAGTGCCCGACAGAATAGTGATGAATACGAACTCTCCGGATGTTGTCCAGTAGGCCATTTCCGGATCGATGTGTCCGACGCTGACTGCCATCAGCGCACCGCCCAGACCGGCAAGCACGGCTGACATTACGTAATGCAAGTGGATGGTGTTGGCGACTGACGCGCCCATATACTCGACACGCAGTTCGTTGTCGCGAATCGCTTCAGCGAGCCGCCCGCGGTGCGACTTTAGGTAGAAGTGCATGAGCACGGCGCAGGTCCAGCAGATCAATACAGTCAGCGCAAAGATCAGGTAGCGCTCATAGGCGGTATCCGCAATGTGCAAACCGAACAGAGTCTTGACGGTGACATTGAATCCGTCGGTGCTGCCCAACGAAGATGTCTTGACCAGCAATCCGTAAAGAATCATGGAAAACGCCAGCGACAACATGGCGAAGAAAATGTCGCGATACTTGCGCAGCAGCAACGCCAGTATGGCGGACACGATCGCGGTGACCGCGACCGCTGAACCAATCATGACGGCCAGTTCGGTAATACCGAACAAAGGTTCAAGCGTACCCGCAGCGTAGGCGCCAAGGCAGTAGTACAAGCCGTGACCGAATGAAACCAGCCCGGTGCGCACCAACAGCATCATGCCAAGCACAACGACGCCGTAGCAAAGCGAAACCGTGAACAAGAACATCGCCCAATTGGGCAGGAACGGGGTAAACGCTAACAGGGCTGCCATCGCTGCGGTCAGCACGATGATGGTCCTGTCGATTCTCATATCTTGCGCGCCTCCTGGGCACTAAACAGCCCTTTAGGGCGCGCAATCAGTACGGCAGCCATCACGAAGTAGATACTGAACAGGTCGAGCTCCGGGCGGAAATGAATCGTTGCCGCGCGCACGATACCGACCAGCAGCGCGGCCAGTGCTGCCCCTGGCAGGCTGCCAAGACCACCGATGACAACAACCGCGAACGCCAGCACGATTGTCTCGGCGCCGATACCCGGCTGCACTGAAATCATCGGTGCCGTCAACGCACCGCCGAGGGCGCCGAGCATGGCACCAAGCGTGAACGTGACGAAGTAGACGAGACTGACGTTGACGCCCTGCGACGCCGCCATCTCGCGGTCGTGAATCACTGCAATGAGTATCTTGCCGTAGCGCGTTCGTGTCAGCGTCCAGGCCAGTATTCCGCCAATGGCAACCGACATGGCGAGCAGCAAAAGATTGTAATTGGGGTAAGTCAGTTCGCCGATATCGAAACTGCCCAACAAGCCATAAGGCTGGTACAGAAAATAAGGGTCGACACCCCACACCAACTTGATGAAGTCCTCGAGAATGAGAAACGTTGCATAGGTCACAAGCACCAGCACGATCTCATCCCGGCCATACATGAAGCGCAACAAACCACGTTCGAGCAACGGACCAGCGACGATGCCCACCAGAATCGCCGCCAGCAGCATGATTGCGTAGGAGCCCATCGGGAGATAACCCTGTTCGAACCAGTGGCCGGCCAGCGATGCGGCTGTATAGGCACCCAGGGCGAACAGACTGCCGTGCGCGATGTTGAGGATCTTCATCACGCCATAGATCAGCGTCAGGCCGATGGCCATGATGAACAGCCACGATGAATAAATCAGTCCGTCGACCAGGACGGCGACCAGTGTTGTCATCTTTGTTTCAACTTGCTCGTGACGGCCAGGCCGTGATTACCACCTGCCCGGCTTCAAACCGCCTTTTATCCAGTCGATGCTGCTGATACCTTCTGGCGGCTGAACCTGTTCGACCGGATAGTACTTGATGTTTTCAATGATGATCTTGCCGCCGACGGTGCGCGTTGTTCCGTAGGCCGTTCCCTGCACCGCTTGATGACCTTTACCGAGTTTCATCATCACCTTGCCGCTCGGTGATTCAAACGTCAGATTTTCGAACGCGGCAATCACCTCTTCGGTGTTGGGCATCTGATAGGCCTGCTCCATGCCTTCCTTGACACCCTCTACCGCCGCCATCGGTATGGCGCTTTTGACTTTCTCCAGACGGGCTCGCTCGTAGGCCGCTTTAAGGCCGAGAAATGCCTGGGCAGCACTATATGCAGGGTAATTCGGCTCGCGGCCGGTCTTGGCCTTGTAGATACGGCGCAGCCAGTCGTTCAGCTTGCCTTTCGGCGCGAACACACCATGTGGTCCGCGGGCGCCAACGATGGTGCCATCCGGGATGTTTCCTACCAGACGATGCAGATTCGGCTCCCCGGCAATTAATAGCAAATCGCTGCGCCGGAACAGGCCGCGTGGCGTCGACTGCAGCATGAACGCCTCGAGATCGCCACCCCAAAGGCTTGAATGAATGACTTCAGGACGGCTTCGCATCAGCGCCGAAATCTCGGCGCCGTACTGGCCGGCGCCGAACTTCGGCATCTGCGAGGTGGTGACTTTTGCCTTTGGGCGTAGGACTTCCAGCACCGCGGTCCAGTCTTTCCAGGAGTCCTGGCCCCACGCATAGTTCTGGTTGATGCCGGCATAAGACTTCAGGTCGGGACGGGTCTCGAGCAGGTAGCGCGCCCCCGCAACGGCATCCATGGTGGCGTGCGGGCGTGTGCGAAAAACGTACTTGTAGGATGCTTCTTCGAACACGCGGGGTGTACCGCAGTCGAATAGCACGGTGAGCTTCTTGAGTTCTTCAGCGACGGGCGGAATGGCGAGGCAGTCGCCACTGGAGATATAGCCGATCACGAAATCAACCTTCTGCCGCTCGACCAGATTACGGAATTCCGCGACCTGCTTGGTCGCGCCGCCCGCTTCGTCGATAATCACCAATTCGATCGGCAGACCGGACAATCCAATCGAACCGTATGGAGCCGGGACTTCTCCGGCATTGAGCGACTCGACGATCGCTTCCGCAGCGATGCGGGCCGGAACGCCGAACGGGCCTGCCGCGGGACCGGATAGAAAAGTAACCAGACCGATGCGGATCGGTTTGTCAGATGCCTGCGCCGACGGGGCGGCGAGCATCACGACTGCGATAATTGCCGCGATACTGAACAGACCTGTTGTCAGCGGCCGTAAGGCACGTAATACCGTGTTCATTCCGGTTTGTTCTCCTCCGCCAACTTTGGACAGGTGAGCGTTGTTGGTCTGGCGCCTGTCTGCACTACAGCGGGCGCCGGTGGTGGGGTGTAGTGGACCGCGAATGTATCAGTCCGTCTATCAATCAGCAACACGTGATCAGTGATTCGCGCTCAGTTGACCTGCGTCAGGAGTGCGTCGATGGTTGCCTGGCATTGAGGCAGATACCCTGCGCCGAACAAGTTGAGGTGATTTAGCAAGTGATAGAGGTTGTACAGATGTTTGCGTAACGGATAACCCTTATCGAGCGGCCATTGTGCTTCGTATGCGCTATAGAACTCGGGCGCAAAACCGCCGAACAACTCGGTCATCGCGATATCGGCCTCGCGGTCGCCGTAATAGACCGCCGGATCAAAGACAACCGGTTGACCGTCGCCGAAGAATGCGACGTTCCCGGACCATAGATCGCCGTGCAGCAAGGAGGCCGCCGGGACGCGGCCGACGAAAAAACGTGGCAAGCTATCGAGCAACTGGTGCCCACTTGACTGCAAGCGTTTGTCGGAGCCATTGCGGGCCGCCAGATCAAGTTGATATCCAATGCGCCGATCACGCACGAACTCAATCCAGTCGTCGGAGTAGTCGTTGCATTGTGGCGTGGATCCGATGGTGTTGTCGCGATGCCAGCCATACTGATCTTGTTGACGGCGATGCATCAATGCCAGGCCGCGACCGAGTTGGCTCCAGTCTCCGCTTGCTTTTGGCCTTAGATCGCCGGCCTTCTCAAGTACAAGGTCCTCAAGCACGAGCCAGGCGTAATCATCGTTGTTGCCGCAACATAACGGCATCGGCACCCGCAGCGCATCCGCGCCGCACAGCTCGCGCAATCCATCGGCCTCGGCGGCGAACATTTCCGCGTACCTCGCGGAATTCAGTTTGACGAAGTAGCTGCTCTCGCCGTCACTGACTATAACGGCGCTGTTGATGCATCCGCCCGAAACCGGGCGGATGTAGTCAACGGAAAAGGGTTGATTGGTGCGGGCGCTGAGCGCGGCGCTGATTATTTGCCAGACAGGTTCGCTTCGACCGGGAACGGGCATGGTGGTAGTGTGTAGCAGTTGGCATCAGTCCCGCGCGTAGGTTGCGCGCACTATCGCTGAACTCAACCGGAAAGCGATTCGCGCGCCGCCTTTATTGCGCGTTTCACCTGTTGCGCAGCCGTACCGCCGACGTGGCTGCGCGCGGCAAGAGCCCCGTCGAGCGATAGCTGGGCGGGAGCATCTTCGTCGATCAATGATGAGAACTCCCGTAATTCCTCGACCGACAAGTCGGCGAGCTCGACGCCTTTGTCGGCGGCCAATCGCACCGCACGGGCAACGGCCTCGTGCGCTTCCCGAAACGGCAAACCTTTCCTGACCAGGTAATCGGCAAGATCGGTTGCCGTGGCAAAGCCTTCCTCGGCGGCGGCACGCATGGCATCGCGATCAACCTCGATTCCGTTCAACAAGTCGGCGTAAATGCGCAGCGAGGTGACAACCGTGTCGACGCTATCGAACAACGGTTCCTTGTCTTCCTGATTGTCCTTGTTGTAGGCAAGCGGCTGGGCTTTCATCAGCGTCAGCAATGAAACCAGGTTGCCGTTAACGCGCCCGGTCTTGCCACGTACCAATTCGGGGACGTCGGGATTCTTCTTTTGCGGCATGATCGACGAACCCGTGCAAAAACGGTCGGCCAGACGCACGAACCCAAAGCGCGGATTCATCCACAGTATCAGCTCCTCTGACAGACGCGACAGGTGCGTCATCAACAAGGCGGCGTCGGCGCAGAACTCAATTGCGAAATCACGATCGGATACCGCGTCGAGCGAGTTCTGACACACGCCGTCAAAGCCGAGCTCGCGAGCAACTGCCTCGCGGTCGATAGGAAATGTGGTTCCGGCGAGTGCCGCGGCACCCAGCGGCAACAGGTTGACTCTTGCGCGGCACTCGATGAAGCGCTGCGCGTCGCGCAATGTCATCTCGTAGTAGGCCATCAGGTGATGCGCGAACGAGACCGGTTGCGCGACCTGCAGATGGGTGAATCCCGGCATCAGCGTGTCGACATGCTGTTCCGCAAGATCGAGCAGGTTGGTCTGAAACGAGCGCAACAAGCGCAGTATCTCGTCAATCGCGTGGCGCAAATAGAGCCGGATATCGGTTGCTACCTGGTCGTTGCGCGAGCGGCCGGTATGCAGGCGTTTGCCAGCGTCCCCCACCAATTCGGTCAAACGATGCTCGATGTTCAGGTGCACGTCCTCTTGTTCGACGGACCACTGGAACACGCCGCCAGCGATTTCCTCGGAGATTTGCCCGAGGCCGCGCTCGATGTCGGCAAGGTCTTCAGCCGAGAGCACACCGCAAGCATGCAACATCCTAGCGTGCGCAAGTGAGCCCTGGATGTCGAACTCAGCAAGGCGCTGGTCGAATCCGACCGACGCAGAGTAGTGCTTCACCAAATCCGCGACCGGTTCGCTGAATCTGCCTGACCAGGTCTTATTGTCACTGGTTGCGTTGTGAGTAGCGCGTTGGGGCTTGTCGGGTTGCATCGTGTGCGACGCTAAATCAGACTCTGGATCTGGGGAACCTCTGACTAATTGTCATGTAGTTAGTGCGTGAGAATTAATCAGAGGTTCCCTAGGTTACGAGGGCGGCACGCCCTTCGGCTTGGTTGGGGTTCGCGAGGTCTGCGGACTCGCGAATATGCCGTTCCGGGTCCAATGCTTGCATCCGTTTTTTCACGTGATGGCAAGTATAAATCAGAACCCTCCGGCCAATACGTTGCCGGATTTCCGAAATCTTGGCGTCATGCTGTCGATTTTCGTCTTCGTAACGACAGCCACCATGATTGCCGAAGCGCTGCGCCACGATTCGCTGGCGGCCTGGCTTGGCGCGTCCGCTGCGGCTATCGCTTTTGTGTTGCCAGTTCTCATCATTTCGCTGCTTATTCTTGGCATAGGCACTGCCTGGTTGCGCCGCATTGATTTTCGTCTGGCAGTGCTATGTGTCGTCATTGTCGAGTTGCTGGTGGTCACGGCACTTGTGCAGTTTGTATGGTTGTTGCTTCCAGAGGCTAATGGCTTCAGCATGCTTTTGCGCTATTGGCTTTTCACAGCGACCCTCACTCTGGCTTTGATTGCCTACTTTGACTTGCGCAACCGGGCGTTGTCTCCGGCCCTGACGGAGGCCAGACTGCAGGCCCTTCAGGCGCGCATTCGGCCCCATTTCCTGTTCAACAGCCTCAACGCGGTACTGAGCCTGATGCGTGCCGAGCCGCGCCGCGCCGAGACGGCGCTGGAAGACCTTTCGGAGTTGTTCCGCGTCCTCATGGCGGACAATCGCAAGTTGATACCACTTCAACGTGAGTTGGAACTGTGTCGCCAATATCTGGAAATCGAGTCGCTGCGACTGGAGGATCGGCTCAATGTTGAATGGCGCATCGATGAGCTGCCGGAAGATGCCATGGTGCCACCGCTTATCCTGCAGCCCCTGCTGGAGAATGCGGTGTATCACGGAATCGAGCCGTCGGCACAACCAGGCACGATCACGATTGATGTTCATCGCAAGGGTGATCGCCTGGAGATGGTGCTGAGCAATCCGGTACCGCAGTCTTCCCGGCAACAGTCAGGCAACAAAATGGCGTTGGCGAACATCAGGGAGCGGCTTCAATTGCACTTCGATGCAGAGGCCACGTTGAGCACCAAATCGGATGGCGCGCGCTTTGAGGTGCGCATCATCCTTCCCTGCGTGAAGGCGGTGTGATGGCCAGGGCTGAACTCGTAGAGGCGGGGTCATGAGCGCTGCCAAGCTGAGAATCGCGATTACCGATGACGAGGCGCCGGCCCGAAATCGACTCAAGAGCCTGCTCGAAGACATCGCCGAAATGATCCCGATCGAAGTGGTCGGCGAGGCGGAGAATGGGCAGAGGCTACTCGAGCTTCTTGAGCAACGTCCGGCGGACGTGGTTTTGCTCGATATCAGGATGCCGGAAATGGATGGTCTGGAATCGGCACGTCACCTGCAAAAACTCGACGATCCGCCCCATGTAATTTTTACGACCGCCTACGATGATTACGCAATCAGCGCGTTCGAACTGCATGCGATCGACTATCTGGTCAAACCGATCAGGCTGCGACGCTTGCATGACGCGCTGGCGCGGACGCGATCAATCACGCGGATTTCGCTCGACGTCTTGAACGAGGTCGCTGACAGCGCACGAACGCACTTGTCGGTCCATGAGCGTGGCAAGGTCCAGCTGGTACCAGTGGCCGATATTCTTTATCTGCGCGCCGAACTCAAGTACGTTACGATTCGCACGGCGGAGCGTGAGCTGGTGCTCGAGGAGTCCCTGTCACGCCTCGAAGAGGAGTTCCGCGACCGCTTTGTGCGCATCCACCGTAACTGTCTGGTCGCGAAAGACTACATTGAGTCGTTCGAGAAGGAATCACAGGCAGGTGGTGCTGAGGCGCGTTGGGTGGTTCGTGTGCGCGGTGTCGACGAAGCCCTGCCAGTTAGTCGGCGTCAGCAGCCCGCCATAAGGCAACTGGGGAAGAAAACTGCATGAATCGATTCGCAGCCATCATCGCCTTGCTGGCATGCTGGTCGGCGACAGCGGCAACGCTGCCGCAAGTGCCCGAAGCCGGCAGCCGGCTTGGTGATCTGGACAAAAGCTCGTTCAAGTGTCGTACGATTGAGAGTCTCGCAGACTGCCGCCGTGAGGGCCTGGCGGCTGACCGGATAGCTGAAGAGTCGGTCAGAACGATCGTGCTGTTCTATCGTGATGGGGTGCTGGTTCGCTCTGTCTTCACTTTCACAGAACAGCATTTCGAAGAACTTGTCGGGCGACTGACTGAGCAGCTCGGGACACCGGAGAGCGGCAGCGAGGGCCTCAAAGCCAGTATGGGGGGCGTGTTCCAGAATCGTTATTACGTTTGGAAGCTGAATGGTCGAGTCTGGTTTGTCGAGCAATACTTCGAGCGCGTTGCCACTAGTGGTTTGTGGGTTATGGACGAAGTCGAGTTCGCGGCGCTGCAGGCCGAGCGCGAAAGCGTGCGATTTCGCGGCGCACGAGATTTGTGACGGGCCTTTGTTTGTCAGCGATCCGGTGCACTCCGGGAACAGTCCGGCACGCTATTAGAAAATAGTTAGACTAGCACTGTGGCCAATGCGCTCGATGCGACTGGTTGGCCGCCGATCGTCGATTCTTCGTTTCAGCTTGCACAGTTTCAACTTGCACCGGTAACTTTGTCAGACACGCTCAACTCCATCGTCATAGCCACCCGTCAAAGCGCGCTTGCGCTATGGCAGGCGCGTTACGTCAGTTCGCTGTTACAGCATCATTATCCAGGCCTGCAGGTGTCGTTGCTGGGCCTGACCACCGAAGGCGATCGCCGTCTGGAAAGCTCACTTGCCAAAATCGGTGGAAAGGGGCTGTTCGTCAAAGAACTGGAACGGGCCCTGGCTGACGGACGGGCCGATATCGCGGTCCATTCGATGAAGGATGTTCCGATGCACCTGCCGGACGGGTTCCGTATCGGGGCGATCCTGGCGCGGGAAGAGCCGCGCGATGCGTTTGTATCGAACCAGTTTGCAAGTTTGCAGTCTCTCGGCCCGGGAAGCATTGTTGGCACCTCCAGCTTACGTCGGCAAAGCCAGATCAAGGCCCATCATCCGCAAATCCAGGTAAAGCCCCTGCGCGGCAATGTCCAGACACGCTTGCGCAAACTTGACGAAGGTGAGTTCACAGCAATCATTCTCGCTGCTGCGGGATTGACCCGTCTTGAGCTGCAGCACCGAATTACACATCTGTTGGAGCCCGAAGAGAGTCTGCCGGCGGTGGGTCAGGGCGCCTTGGGCATAGAATGCCGCAACGACAGGAGAGAACTTCGCGAACTGCTGGCGCCACTCGATGATGCCAGCACGCGTTGTTGCGTCGAGGCTGAACGGGCCCTGTCGCGAGCGCTTTCCGGTAGTTGTACGTTGCCGCTCGGTGGGTACGCGCAACTTGTCGGCGAACAGATGCAGTTGCGCGGCTTTGTGGCAACGCCGGACGGATCAAGGTTGATTGAGGAAGAGTTGACATTGCCTTACACGGATTCCGTGCCAGACAAGATTGGCAAGGAACTCGCGCGGCGGCTGACGCAGCGTGGCGCCGGGGAAATCCTTGCTTCACTGGACAGCACAGGGTGAGTGGCTCAGGTCTGGCTGGTGTTGGCGTGTTGGTGACTCGCCCAGCTGAACAGGCGCAATCACTTGCGGGCGCCATTCGGCAACTGGGAGGCGTGCCGACGGTTTTCCCGGGCGTGGAAATCGAGCCGTTGACTGCTACGGCTGGAAGTTCGCTGCCGAGCCGCCGGGCTGAGATCGATTTATTGGTTTTCGTCAGCCCGACGGCGGTGCGCCTCGGTGTGCCATTGCTCATTGAAAAGTATGGATCTGTCGATCAGCTACGCGTCGCGGCAGTCGGGCCGAGCACTGCCGCGGCTTTGAAGGACTGCGGATGGAGTGAAATCATGATCCCGAGCGAGGCGAGCGGCTCTGAAGCGCTTGTCGATTTGGCAGCGCTTAGGCAGGTGGCGGATTGGTCAGTGCTGGTGGTCAGAGGCGAGGGTGGAAGCGATGTCCTGGAGTCGATCCTGAAATCGCGCGGAGCCCGTGTTTCCTTTCTTGAATGCTACCGGCGCCGCTTGCCACAAACGGCGTTCAGTAGCGTCGAGCCGTTGTTGCGCGGCGGACGCATTGCGGCATGGATGGCAACCAGCGGGGAGATACTGGACAATCTGTTTCTTCTGGCGGGTGAGCATGGCGGCTTGCTGCGCGACACGCCGTTGTTCGTTAACCACCCTCATGTCGCGGTTCGCGGATTCTCGCAGGCAGTGAAAGTAATATTTGTCACCAGGGGTGGGGACAAAGGTCTCGCGGAAGGCCTGGCGACATGGTTTTGCGGTTTGCAGGGTTCATCGAACTGATCTCAACTGACTTGATCTGAATCGCTTTGATCGAAACGGTCTTGATCTAAACGGTCTTGATCTAAACGGATATCTCATGAGCAAAAAAGGCACTGATGAGCAGACCGGCAACACCGAGTCGGTAACCGAAGAAAGCAATAATAGCGAGGCGAAAGCCGCGACGAAGGACAGGGACCGCAAAGCTGCCAGCGGGGCGGCGGCAGACCAGTCGGTAGCCGAGCAGGCCTCTGTGGCGACATCACAGCCGGCCGATTTGAAGCCGCGGCAAAGACGCGGCGCATCGGGTCTGACCGTGCTGCTTGCCTTGCTGATCGCATTGGCAGCAGCGGGATTTACCGCTTGGCAGAACTACGAACTGCGTCGCGAAAGAGCACAGCTGGAACTCGAACTGGCGCGCAAGCTTGACCAGATTGAAACCATCGGCAGCGACAGCCGCAAACTGTCCAGTGATGCGAGAGATCTGGTGCGCGATGTTGACTCACGGCTCGGTCAGCTCGAGGCGCGACTGGCAGGGATGCAAAATCAGCGCCTGGCAATCGAGTCCTTGTACCAGGAGCTGTCACAGTCGCGAGACGAGTGGACGCTTGCCGAAGTCGAGCAAATCCTGCTCGTTGCCAGCCAGCAACTGCAACTTGCCGGCAACGTCAAAGCGGCGCTGATTGCTCTCGAGGCAGCCGACGCGCGGCTTGCCAGATCGGATCGGCCGCAGCTGACTCAGGTGCGACGCGTCATCGCGGAGGATATCGAACGTCTCAAAGCGTCTCCGTTTGTCGACGTAACCGGCATCGGGCTGAAACTCGAACGCGTCATTGCAACGGTCAATGAGCTACCTCTGGCGATGGAAACCAGACCGGCTGAGGAAAATGCCACTCCCGAATCCGATACAGCTGAAGAAGGCTGGCGCCTGCTGGTTGCGGAAATGTGGGGCGATCTGCTCAGCCTGGTTCGCATTCAACGAATCGATGCCCCTGAAACGCCGCTGTTGGCCCCCGATCAGGCCTTCTTCCTCAAAGAAAACCTCAAGCTCAGACTGCTCGGCGCACGTCTGGCCTTGTTGGCGCGTGATCAGGCGGCATACCGGGCTGACCTGGCCGCAGCAGTGGACTGGACAACGCGCTACTTCGATGGCTCCGCGCCGCCAGTCGCCTCGTCCATTGACACCCTCAATGAGCTCGCTGCATCAGACATTCAAATCGAGTTGCCCGACGTAACTGCCAGCCTTGATGCAGTACGCACCTATCGCCTGGTAAAGGAGCCTGACGTACGATGAGTTCGACTCCGGCAATGGCAAGCGGGCCAAGTTTGGCGGCCATGGCAGTCGCTTGTGCTGAATTGGGTCACCGGCGATATTCGTCGGGAGCGATTTGCACTTGCTCGACGACACCTGGTCTGGAATAGGAGACGGGATGCGCTGGTTGTTATGGATTATTGCGCTGGCTGCTCTGGCGATTGGATTGATTCTGGTGGCTAGGGTCAACCAGGGATTCATACTACTGGTGACTCCAATGCACCGCATCGAACTGTCGCTCAATCTCGCCATTCTCCTGGTGCTGGCGACCATCGTTGCGGGTTACCTGCTGGTTCGCGCATTTGCACTGGTAATGTCCATGCCGGGGCGGGTGCGCGAGTTTCGAAAACGGCGTGCGCAGAACAAGGAGAGAACTACTTTTTCCGAGGCCGTGCGCAACTACTTCGAGGGACGCTACGGCAAAGCTGAACGTGCCGCCGCCGCCGTCCTTTCGACAAATTCCTCAGCAGGCCTGGCGGCGCTGGTTGGCGCCTGGTCCGCCCATGGCCGGCGTGACTATGCCTTGCGCGACGAGTATTTGGCAAAGGCTGCAGAGCACGCCCCGAACGAAAATGTTGCGCGCCTGATGGCGCAGGCGGAGATGTACCTCGATGAGCGGCGGTACCACGACGCCCTCAATGTGCTGCGTCAATTGCCTGAAAAACACACCGAAGCGCTGAAACTCGAGCTGCGTGCGCGGGAACAGGCTCACGATTGGGAGGCAATGTTAGCGCTACTGCCGCAACTGGAGAAACGCAAGGTCTTCGATGGCGCGATGCTTGAGGAAATTCGCCGCCATGCCTACATGGAGAATCTAAGACACAAGGCAGTAGACGTCGAGGCACTGCGTACCTATTGGTCGCGATTGCCTTCTCAGCAAAGAAGTGATCCGCGAATCGCCTCGATCGCGGCCCAGTGCTTTCTGTCGTTTGGCAGCTGCAGTGACGTGCACAAAGTTGTCGAAACGGCACTGGCTGCCGAGTGGGATTCCGCGCTTGTTGCTTATTACTCTGAATGCCTCGGCGCCAACGTAAATAGACAGCTTGAGCAAGCGGAAAAATGGCTTAAGGAGCATCCCCAGGATCCGGTGCTGCTATTGGTTCTTGGAAAACTATGCGCACATCAGGAGCTGTGGGGCAAAGCACAGAGCTACCTTGAAGCGAGCCTGTCGGTCGAGCCGACGCATTCGACTCACCTGGAGCTTGCGCGTTTGTTTGAGAGGACGGGAAAGTCCGAACAGGCGACTGCGCAGTATCGGCAAGCGTTGGAGCAAACTCTGCCGCGCCTCAAGCAAGCAACCGGCGGGCGCCGACGGCCAGTCATCTAGAACATCATCCCTTATCTAACTTGCCGGTTGCCGCAGGCTTGACCACGCATAGCCATGAACGAACTCATCAGTCCCACCCTTAGTGCCGACAAGAACCACCCGCTGCGCGAAGATATTCGATTGCTTGGCAGGATACTGGGCGACACCATTCGCGAGCAGGAGGGTGATCGCATCTTCGATCTTGTCGAACTGACGCGCCAGAACTCGATTGCTTTTCAGCGCGACGGTGACGCAAAAGCGAAGAGGCAGCTCGAGTCGGTTCTGAATGACCTCGATGCTGATGACACGATCGCTGTTATTCGTGCTTACAGTTACTTCTCGTTGCTGGCAAACATTGCTGAAGATCAACACTATATTCGTCGGCGGCGCGCCCATGATCTGGCTGGCTCGCGTCCTAGGGAGGGCACAATTTCGCTGGCAGTCGAACGCACACTCGATGCCGATATCCCAGCCGAAGACCTGATCAGGTTCTTGTCCGATGCCTTGATTGTGCCGGTACTTACTGCCCATCCCACCGAGGTGCAGCGAAAAAGCATCCTCGACTTGCAGAAGCAAATCGCCCAGTTGTTGACCGAGCGTGACCGCTTACAGCTCACCCCGCAGGAAGAAGGGCGCAACGAGGACGGCTTGCGGCGCGCAGTGCTGACTCTTTGGCAGACGCGCATCCTGCGCGAACTTCGCCTGACCGTCGAAGACGAGATCGAGAATGGTCTGTCCTACTATCAGTACACGTTCCTTTCGGAAGTGCCGCAACTTTACGGCGAGGTCGAAGACGCACTGGCCGTCAAAGGTGCATCGAAGCCGATCACCGCCTCGTTCCTGCGCATGGGTAGTTGGATCGGTGGTGATCGCGACGGCAATCCATTTGTCACCCACCACGTAATGGAACATGCATTGGCACAGCATTGCACGACCGTCATGAACCATTATTTCGATGAGCTGAACAAGCTCGGGTCTGAGATGTCCCAATCGGTTCGCTTGGTGGGGGTGAGCCAGGCCCTCGAGTCGCTGGCCACGTACTCACCAGACGACGCGATACACCGGCATGACGAGCTCTATCGCAGGGCGCTGATCGGCATCTATGCCAGGTTGTCAGCTACTGCTCGCGCGTTGAATTTGCAGCTGCAACAACGGCCGCCTGTCGCGCAAGTTATCCCCTATGCCAATTCTGCCGAGTTTGGCGCTGACCTCGCGATCATCATCGAGTCGCTGGCGGAAAACCACAGCAATCGCATCGCTCGCGGTCGCTTGCGGGCGCTTCGCCGCGCAGTTGACGTGTTTGGCTTTCACCTTGCCGCACTCGACATGCGTCAGCACTCGGGCGTCCATGAGTCGGTCGTTGCTGAATTGTTCTTGCGGGGTGCCGGGCGAAGTGGATATGCGCAACTGCCGGAGAACGAGCGCCGGGCGTGGCTGCTTGACGAGCTGCAGGTGCCTCGCCCGCTGCGGTCACGATTTCTTGACTACAGTGAAGCGACCAGAAACGAGTTGGCAATTATCGATATGGCCGCCGACCTGCGCCGGCGTTTCGGAGCGCAATCCGTAGCCAATTACATTGTTTCGATGACCAGTGGTGTTAGTGATCTACTGGAAGTGGCGTTGTTGCTCAAGGAATCGGGACTGCTGGTACCCGGCGAAAAGCCGCGGCTTGATCTGAATCTCATCCCCTTATTCGAAACGATCGACGACCTGCGTAATTCCGGCAAGGTGATGGATACCTTGTTTCGTGAGCCCTACTACCGTGCCTTGCTCGAGAGCCGCGGCGATGTTCAGGAAGTCATGCTCGGCTATTCCGACAGTAACAAGGACGGCGGCTTCCTGACCGCAAATTGGGAGCTGTACAAGGCCGAAGTCGATCTGGTGAAAGTATTTGCCGAGCACGGCATCGGTTTGCGACTGTTTCATGGTCGCGGCGGTACAGTGGGTCGCGGCGGCGGCCCCAGCTACAACGCCATTCTCGCGCAACCACCCGGCAGTGTCGCCGGGCAAATACGTATCACAGAGCAGGGCGAAGTCATCGCCAGCAAATACTCGGATTCGGAAATCGGCCGGCGCAACCTGGAGACTCTGGTTGCCGCAACAATGGAAGCGACTTTGCTCGCATCACAAGATCACAGCCACGAACAGCCGGGTTATTACGAGGCGCTGGAGGCGATGAGTGCCCATGCTTACAGCGTCTACCGTGCGCTGGTCTACGAAACGCCTGGGTTCGTCGAGTTCTTTCGCTCCGCAACCCCGATTGCGGAAATTGCCGATCTTAATGTCGGCAGTCGCCCAGCTTCACGTCGCAAGTCCGACCGGATCGAGGATCTGCGAGCCATTCCCTGGGTATTCTCCTGGTCGCTGGCGCGCATCATGTTGCCGGGTTGGTACGGTTTCGGATCGGCAGTCGAGCAGTGGGTATCGGTCAGCGGCGAGAACAGCGTCGAGACGCTACGCGAGATGTACATGAAATGGCCGTTCTTCCATGCCTTGCTATCGAATATGGATATGGTGCTCGCCAAGAGCGATATCAGCATTGCGTCACGCTATGTCGAACTGGTCGGCGATGCGCGACTCGGGCAGGAAATCTTCTCGCGCATTGAGCAGGAGTGGCACCGTACAGTGCATTGGCTGTTGACCATTACCGGTCAGAAAAACCTTCTCGAGGCCAACCCGGCGCTGGCCAGAAGCCTACAGAGTCGATCGCCCTACATTGATCCGCTCAATCACTTACAGGTCGATTTGCTGCTGCGCTATCGCAGGGGCGAGCACGATGACAGTCTGAAGAGGGCGATATTGCTGACCATCAAGGGTATCAGCGCCGGACTCAGGAACAGCGGTTGAGACACCGCCTCATTAACTGGGCGTTGGATCGACCGACGGCGTAAACGCGTCGGAAAAGAACTCCTCTTCAGGCAATCCGCACTGCGCGGTGAAGTCGCGGTGAGCAGCCTCTACCATCACCGGTGCACCGCAGGCGTAAACCTGGTAACCGGACATGTCCGGAAAATCCTCCATCACAGCGCGATGTACGAAACCGCTGCGGCCGGTCCAGTTGTCCTCCGGCAGCGCGTCCGAGATGACTGGAATGAATGTCAGATTGTCGTGCTGCTCTTGCCATTGGCCGGCCAGTTCTCCCATATAGATATCTTGGGGTCGACGACCGCCCCAGTACAGCGTCATGGGCCGCTCAATTCCCAGGTAGAACGCATGTTCGACGATGCTCTTGATTGGCGCGAAACCGGTGCCACTGGCAACCAGGATCATCGGTTTGTCCGAATCTTCCTGCAGAAAGAAAGTCCCCAGCGGTCCTTCGAACCGCAGAATGTCTTTTTCTTTCATGCGGCCGAACACGTACTCGGTGAAAGCGCCGTGCTCCATGTTTCGCACATGCAGTTCGACGAACTCATCGTCATGCGGGGGGTTCGCCATGGAGTAGCTGCGTCGTTTGCCGGTGCGTAGAAGGATGTCAAGGTACTGCCCGGCCAGGAATTGCAGGCGCTCGTTTGCCGGCAGCTTAAGTTTAAGAATCATTACGTCATCGGCCGCCTTTTGCATGTGTTGCACGCGGCAAGGAAGCCGCCTGACTTCGAGTTCACCGACACCACCGATCTCGCGTGCTTCGATGACCAGGTCACTGGTCGGTTTGGCCTGACAGAACAAGGCGTAGCCGGCACTTTTCTCGAATTCGGCAAGTGCAGCCGGTTGCGGATTTCCGTAGTCGACGCTGCCCGCCAGGATTTTGCCCTTGCAAGATCCGCACGCTCCATTCCGGCATCCGTAGGGTAAGACATAGCCCTCACGAAGCGCAGCGGCGAGCACAGTTTCGTCCTCGCCCGTTGTGAAGCTGTGTCCGCTTGGCTCTATCTTGACCTCGAAGGGCATGATTCCTTTCACCGATTCCTTTCACAACTGGTTGCTTGGGTCCGATCGCGTGCGCGGGAGCGAAGTTCCCCTAGAATACAAGCATGCGAAGACTGTTAATTGTCGGATGCGGAGACATCGGCTTCCGGCTTGCACAAACTGTGCGCGGTCGCTGGCGCGTGTATGCGCTATCGCGATCCGCGCGACATCACGAGTCGCTGCGCGCGCTCGGTGCAGTACCGGTGGTTGCCGATCTCGACCGTCCTGAAACGCTCGGGCGACTTGCCGGACTTGCAAACGATGTCGTGCACCTCGTGCCGCCGCCGCGAACAGGTACACGGGATACGCGTACTTCGAACCTGGTCCGGGCCCTAGCAAAGGGCGGCAGCATACCACAGCGTTTGGTTTATATGAGCACCAGCGGTGTTTACGGCGATTGCCGTGGCGCGCTCGTGCCGGAAACGCGCCCCACCATGCCGATGTCACCACGAGCCAGGCGCCGGCGCGATGCCGAACGCTTGTTGCGTTGCTGGGGCGCGGAGAGGGGTACGCATGTCACTGTGCTTCGGGTGCCGGGAATCTATGCGGCAGAAAGGCTGCCGCTTGCCCGACTCAGATCCGGAACACCGGCGCTCGAGTCGGAGCAGGATGCCTACACCAATCACATTCACGCGGACGACCTTGCGCGCATTGTGCTGGCCGCGTTGGTCCGAGGCAAAAGCGGGCGCACCTACAATGCGTCCGACGACTCGTCTATGAAAATGGGAGACTACTTTGACCTCGTTGCAGACCGTTTTGGTCTGCCTCATCCACCGCGCGTGAGCTGGGAGGCCGCACAGTCTCGTGTTCCGGAAACCGTGTTGTCGTTCATGCGCGAATCGCGCCGCCTGTCAAACGTCCGGCTAAAGAAGGAATTGCGTGTCCGTCTGCAGTACCCGTCGGTGCATGAAGGCGTCGCCGCTGCACGTGCCTCATGACTGAAGCCGCGGACAAGTACCTTCTGGTGCTGACTAACCTGCCCGATCGGGACGGCGCGCTGCAACTCGCGAAGGCATTGGTCGAAAAGCGGCTTGCTGGCTGTGTCAATGTGCTCGATGGGTGTACTTCGGTCTTTCGCTGGGAGGGCGCCGTTCAGACTGAGCGGGAAATCCCGGTCTTGATCAAAACCCGCACTGAGCACTTTGACCAGCTGCAGGAAGCAATTCTCGCCTTGCACCCGTACGATTTGCCGGAAGTGATTGCGGTTCGGCTCGACGATGGGCTCGAAAGTTATCTCGAATGGGTCGGCACCGAAGTGGATCTATCCGGCTAGTACGTGGTCAGACAGCGTAAGGTGTCAATCATTTTGCATATGGTGAGACGATGATGCTGCTGCGATCGATGGTGGCTGTGTTGGTTATGCTGGTTACGGCGGCCCCTTCATACTCGGATGATGAATTTCTTGACCCGGAGCAGGCGTTTCGCTTCTCGGCACAGCTCAAGCCCAGCGGTTCACTCGAAGTGCGCTACCTGATCGCGGATGGCTATTACATGTACCGGGACCGGTTTCGATTCGACGTCGAGCCGAGAACCGTCGTATTGGGCGCAGCGCGCTTTCCGGTTGGGCAATGGCACGAAGACGAGTTCTTTGGCCGCAGCGAGATTTTTCGTAGCGATGTAACGATCGAGATTCCGATATTGTCGGGTACCAAGACAGGTCAGACGATACGCTTGGTCGCCGTATCACAGGGCTGCGCCGACGCCGGAATCTGTTACTTGCCAACCACACAAACGATGGATTTCGTGCTGCTCGGGTCGTTCGGTGCTCCCGCTGACGTGCCATGAATCGGGCGTTACAGATATCGCTGTTTGTTGGCCTTACCTTGTTGGCGGGCTTAGTTGGCTACCGACTCAGCGCGCCGGACCGACTCTCGGAAGTAGACGCCAGCGGTGTTCTTGCTGCCACTCTGCCGGACCTGGAAGGTGTTCCTCATTCGGTCTCACGTTGGAAGGGCAAGGTACTGGTGGTCAATTTCTGGGCGACCTGGTGTCCGCCCTGCCTAGAGGAGATCCCGGTATTCGTTCGCCTACAGCGGGAAATGGGTGAGCGGGGCCTGCAGTTCGTTGGAATAGCCATCGATGAGCGCGACAAGGTGGTCGCTTTTGCGCGGCGAAATGCTATCAATTACCCGATCATGATTGGCCAACTCGATGCGATTGAGTTATCCAAAACGGCTGGAAACGAGAGGGGCGGTCTGCCCTACACCCTGGTGCTGGATCGCTCAGGAAGGGTTGTTAGCCAGCATTACGGCGCGCTGACGGAGCAGACACTTGTGCCGATCATTGCCGAACTGTTGTGAAATTGGAGCATCTTGCAGCCAAAAGCTGCGAACATCGGCGATCTGGTCGATTTTGTCAGAGCCTGCCAATACCTTGTTGCGAGGAGGTTGGGCTCGCTGTTATGGCTAGCTGAGATCGTTTCCAGAGAAGCCTATCGATGGTCAAGCTGATGGCTTATTGTCGCTAAATCTGGACAATTTGCAGCGATCTGCGGCAAACTTGCCGTCATGAAAACGGATCAATCGACGCCCGCACGGGCTCGAGGTGGGCGCGATGCGCCGCACATTCTGGTGATTCACGGACCCAACCTGAATTTGCTGGGTCAGCGTGAACCGGAAATCTACGGTTCAGAAACGCTCGACGATATCAACGCCCGGTTATCCGGCAGCGCGAAACGTGCTGGGGCGCAGCTGTCGGTTTTTCAAAGCAACAGTGAGGGCAGCCTCGTCGATCGCGTTCAGCAGGCGCGCCGTGAAGGCGTCCAGTTCATCATCATCAATCCGGCTGCATATACGCATACCAGTGTGGCGCTGCGCGATGCGCTCGCAGCCGTACAGATTCCATACGTAGAAATACATCTGTCCAACGTCCACGCTCGAGAGCCGTTCAGGCAACACTCATATTTCAGTGACAAAGCGGTGGGCGTGATTTGTGGTCTCGGCTCGGGCGGTTACGACACGGCTCTGGATTTTGCAATCCAGTACCTATCAAAAGGGGTTGATCATGGATCTGCGAAAGCTGAAAAAGCTCATTGACCTGGTGCAGGAGTCCGGCATTGCCGAGCTCGAGATCAGCGAGGGCGAAGAGAAGGTCAGAATCAACCGGGTCGGTTCGGCTGATCAGGCGGTCGTTCCCGCAATGCCGGTGGCGCCTGCCCCCGTGACCACGATTAGTGCTTTGCCGGCTGCGGCTGCTGCGACGGCCGTCGCGCCTGCACCGGAAGACACCGCGGCGCCCGAGGTCAGTGAAGGCAACACCGTGAAGTCGCCGATGGTCGGGATTTTCTACCGTGCCTCATCACCAGGTGCGAATGCGTTTGTGGAGGTCGGGCAGTCGGTCAGTGCTGGCGATACGCTATGCATCATCGAGGCGATGAAACTGCTCAACGAGATCGAAGCCGAGACCAGCGGCACGATCAAAGCGATCCTGGTCGACAATGGCCAGCCGGTCGAGTATGGCCAGCCGTTGTTTGTGATCGGTTGATGGCTCGTTGAGCTGATATCCGGACTAGATGACCCGCAGTGGCCTTGAAAACCAGAGCGTCCGACTCGCATGTTTGAAAAAATCCTGATCGCTAATCGTGGCGAGATTGCTCTGCGCGTACAGCGAGCCTGCCGCGAACTGGGGATTCGTACCGTCGCGGTGCATTCGGAGGCAGATGAGGACGCAAAGTACGTACGGCTTGCCGACGAATCGGTCTGTATCGGACCCGCCTCAAGTACTGATTCGTACCTGAACATACCAGCCATCATCAGTGCTGCGGAAGTGACCGATGCGGAGGCAATTCACCCTGGTTACGGTTTCCTGTCCGAGAACGCCGACTTCGCCGAGCAAGTCGAGAAAAGCGGTTTTGTGTTCATTGGCCCCCGCGCCGACACGATTCGCCTGATGGGTGACAAGGTCACCGCCAAACAGACGATGATCAAGGCCGGTGTCCCGGTAGTGCCGGGCAGCGAAGGCGCACTATCCGAGGACTCTGAGGAAATTGTCAAAATCGCCCGCAAGATTGGTTATCCGGTGATCATCAAGGCAGCAGGTGGCGGCGGTGGCCGCGGTATGCGTGTCGTTCACACTGAAGCCGCGCTGATCAACGCCGTCACAATGACGCGGTCGGAGGCGCAGAGTGCCTTCGGCAATCCGATGGTCTACATGGAGAAGTTTCTCGAGCATCCGCGTCACGTCGAGATCCAGGTACTGGCCGATGAACACCGCAACGCGGTGTACCTTGGAGACCGTGATTGTTCACTTCAGCGGCGGCACCAGAAGGTGATAGAGGAAGCTCCAGCGCCATTCATCGCGCCGAAGGACCGAGCACGCATCGGCGAGCGATGCGCCGAGGCATGCCGCAAGATCGGCTATCGGGGAGCAGGCACGTTTGAGTTCCTCTATGAGAAAGGCGAGTTTTACTTCATCGAAATGAACACCCGGGTTCAGGTCGAGCATCCGGTTACTGAACTGATTACCGGTATCGACATCGTCAAGAACCAGATCATGATTGCTGCCGGTGAGAAGCTGAGTTTTCGCCAGAGGAATGTCACGTTTCATGGCCACGCCATTGAGTGCCGTATCAATGCCGAGCATCCGTACAAGTTCACTCCGTCGCCCGGGCGAATCACCACATTACATATGCCCGGCGGGCCCGGCATCCGTGTCGACTCTCATGTGTATCAGAATTACTTCGTGCCGCCTCATTACGACTCGTTGATTGCCAAGGTCATCTCCTATGGGGATACGCGCGAACAGGCGTTGGCACGCATGCGTGTGGCACTTTCCGAAATGGTGGTCGAGGGAATTCAAACCAACATTGCGCTCCATCAGGACCTGATGGTTGACAGCGGATTTGCCGAAGGCGGCATCAGTATCCACTATCTGGAGAAGAAGCTCGCTGCATCCAGCAAGACCGACTGAATGTCCTGGGTCGCTGCGGAGTTGCTGCTTGAGGCACCGGTCGTGACCTCGTTCGCCGATGCGCTGCTTGAGCGAGGCGCGATATCGGTCGACGTTACCGACGCACGTTCCGGTTGCGTCGACGAGCAGGCGATCTATATGGAACCGGGCGAGGATGTCGCAGTGGCGTGGGGAGACAATCGGTTAGTCGCCCTGTTCCGGGAGGGCGCCGATGTGAAAAGCGCAATCGAGGAAGTGGCAAGTTTCACCGGTTTGACGGCTGTGCCGTCGTACCGTACCTATCCGGTCGCGGATCAGGACTGGGTGCGCCTCACGCAACAGCAGTTCGAGCCGGTGGCGGTGTCGAACCGGCTATGGATCATTCCAAGTTGGCATGCCGCACCCGACCCGGACGCTGTCAATATCGTTATGGACCCCGGCCTTGCGTTTGGGACTGGCACTCATCCGACAACATTTCTGTGCCTGGATTGGCTTGATCGCCTTCTTCGGCCTGGACAAAGCGTTATCGATTATGGCTGCGGTTCCGGCATCCTGGCGATTGCAGCTGTCAAACTGGGAGCCTCGGATGTTACTGGCGTCGATATCGATACGCAGGCGTTGCAAACGAGCCGCTACAATGCGCAACGAAACCGCGTTCAAGTTCGGTTCGTTAGCGCTGAGACGAGCGATATCGAAGCTGCCGATGTTGTCATCGCAAATATTCTTTCCGGTCCGTTGAAAGTGCTCGCACCACTGCTTTCCGGGTTGACTCGTCGAGGAGGTTGCCTGGTCTTGTCGGGGATTCTGGAAGGACAAGCGGAAGAATTGATGAACATCTATCATCCCTGGTTTGAAATGCTGCCAGCCGCCACCCGCGAGGGATGGGTGCGACTGGAAGGGATTCGACGGCAAGACTAGAGCGTATGGATCTGTTTACGCGCTGCCCTCATTGCGAGACGGTGTTTCGGGTCACTACGCGCCACCTCCAGGCATCTGGCGGCCAGGTCCGCTGTGGCCGTTGCCAGAGCGTGTTTGATGCGTTTGCCAGTCTTACTGCCAAACCACCGGAAGACAGCCAACGCAAACCCACCCCACAAGAAACGCGACCAGCACCAGAGGTAATTGAGCCGGCGTCACAACAAGCGCAGCCAATGCCGGAACAAGCGCAGCCGGTTGCGGATGCTGACGCCAGTGAGACAGTCGAGTCTGTTGAGACAAGCGTAGCGACTGAAGCTGAAATTGCCGGCGCCGACGACGACGTACCAGAGGCACAGACCGCGACAGCGAAACGCAGCGAAGATCTGCTCGCTGAAGATCCGGCGGCTCATTTGTACGAATGGGAGTTCAAACCTGCGCCAAGGCTGCGGCAAAGCTGGCTGTGGCTGAGTCTGTCGCTGCTGCTGGTCATCACTGGACTCGGTCAGGCCGCATACATTTTTCGCACCGAGTTGATGGTCATCTATCCACCGTTCAAGTCAGTCTATCAATTGGCTTGCAAGAGGCTGGCGTGCGAGATCGAGCTTCCGCGTCTTCGCGATCAGCTCAACATTGAAGCCTCGGACCTGCGATCGGTTGATCCCCGCCAGCCGAATCTGGTACAGCTCACCGCGCTGGTGCGCAATCGCGCTCGGGTGCCGGTAGAATATCCTGCGTTCGAACTCACTTTGACGAACGCGCAACAACAGGTGGTGGCGCGGAGGGTGTTTTTTCCAGGTGATTATCTTGACGACGCCGCGCAGACTGACGTTGGGCTTGCCGGACGTCGGGAGCTGGCCATTAACATGTATCTCGACACCGGGCCGCTACGCGCCGCCGGATACAGGATCTATCTTTTTTACCCGCCCTCCAACTGACTGTCGTTTGACTGATTTGGTTTCCTGCCGATGCTGAAACGCACCCCGCTTTTCGAATCGCATCGTCAATGCAACGCAAAGCTTGTGGATTTCAGCGGTTGGGAAATGCCACTTCACTACGGCTCGCAGCTCGAGGAGCATCATGCCGTTCGCCGGGATGCAGGGATGTTTGATGTATCCCACATGCTCGCAGTCGATGTGCTGGGTGCACACGCCAAAGACTTTCTGCTTCAGTTACTCGCCAACAGCGTGGCGCGCCTGTCGCGACCGGGCAAGGCGCTGTATAGCTGCATGCTCAACGCGCAGGGCGGCATCATTGACGACTTGATCGCTTATTACGTAGCCGATGGCGTTTATCGCCTGGTGGTCAACGCTGGCACTGCCGACAAGGACCTGGAGTGGATTTCACGCCGACGCGACAGCGCCGCCCTAAAGGTGGACGTCGTTGCGCGGCGCGATCTGGCGATGATCGCCGTGCAAGGGCCAAAGGCACGGGAGAAATTCTGGCAAGCAAAACCTGCTTTGCGCAAGGATTCCGAAAACCTGTCGAGTTTTTCTGCGGAACCAGCGGCAGACTGGTTGATTGCGCGTACCGGCTACACCGGCGAAGACGGCTTTGAGATTACATTGCCGGCCGGTCAGGCCGAGGGACTGTGGGAGTCGTTGCTTGCGGCCGGTGTCAAGCCGGCAGGACTCGGGGCGCGTGACACGCTGCGGCTGGAAGCCGGAATGAATCTGTATGGACAGGACATGGACGAGAGCGTGACGCCAATCGAGTCGGGTCTGCAGTGGACCGTCGATCTGAGTGGGGTGCGGGATTTTGTTGGCAGGGACGCGATCAGTGAACTTCAACCAGCGCGCAAGCTGGCGGGACTGGTATTACGTGAGCGCGGCGTACTTCGAGCTCATCAAAAAGTGCACACTGCGCATGGCGCGGGAGAGATAACCAGTGGAACCTTCTCTCCGACGCTAGGTCTTTCCATTGCCTTTGCCAGATTGCCGGTGGCGGTAGGTTTGGGTGAGGAAGTGAGCGTAGAAGTGCGCGGACGGAATTTGGTGGCGAGGACGGTAAAATATCCGTTCGTTCGTCATGGTCAGAGTTTGATAGACGATCAGTTGGCCTGAACAGGCTTGGCCACAACAAGGAGCCACGCAATGAGCATCCCCGCCGAACTCAAGTACACAGACACGCACGAGTGGGTACGCAAGGAAGCCGACGGTTCGGTTAGCGTCGGCATTACCCATCACGCGCAAGACTTGCTCGGCGATCTGGTCTACGTGGAGAATCCGCAAGTCGGCCGTGAGGTCAAGAAGGGCGAAGAGTGTGGTGTGGTTGAATCGGTGAAAGCCGCGTCAGACATTTATGCGCCACTGACCGGGAAGATAGTTGCGGTGAACGAAGAGTTGGCCGACGCGCCAGAAAAGATCAATGAAGGCGCCTACGATGCCTGGATGTTTCGGCTGCAGCCGGCCGAACCGGGCGAACTCGAAACGCTACTCGATGCCGCCGGTTACGGCACGCTCGTCGAATCCGAAACGCACTGAACGGTCAAACCTGGTTGTTGATGTCGCGGCATTAGCAGCGAATCTAGATTACCGGGCCAGACTGCTACGCAAACAACGCAAAGCCAAGGAACTTGATTGCCTTTCATTCCCCACACAGCCGATGACGTGCGGGAGATGCTCGCCGAATGCGGTGTTGAGCGCATCGACGAACTGTTCGATGAAATTCCCGACAGCCTGATATCGAAACCGTTGTCGGCTATCCCGGAAGGCCTTTCGGAGATGGAGGTCTCCCGCTTGATGCACGATGCATCACGTCGTGAGGGAGCATTTTTGAATTTCATTGGTGCCGGTGCTTACGAGCACCACATACCGGCAGCGGTCTGGCAGATTGCAACGCGTGGCGAGTTCTATTCAGCGTATACACCTTATCAGGCCGAAGCCAGCCAGGGCACGTTGCAGGTTCTGTACGAATACCAAAGCATGATGTGTTCGCTGACCGGTATGGACGTTACCAACGCAAGCCTTTATGACGGTGCGTCGGCGCTGGCGGAGGCGGTGCTGATGGCGGTACGGTTGCACAAGTCAGCGCGCCGGGTTGTGGTACCGCGAGCCTTGCATCCGGCTTATCGTGCCACGGCCCGAACCATTGTTTCCAATCAGGGTATCGAGATTGTTGAAGTTCCTTACTGTCAGGACAGTGGGCGCACGCTGGTCGACACGGTAAAGGCCGAACTTGATGACGGGGTCGCGGCGGTGGTGGTCGCGCAACCGAATTTCTTTGGTGTGCTCGAGGACGTCGATGCGCTGACCGACTTGGCGCAAAGTGCTGGCGTCGCGGTGATCGCCTGCGTCAACCCGGTCACGTTGGCGTTGCTAAAACCGCCCGGGCAATGGGGTGCGCAAGGTGCTGACATTGCCGTCGGTGACGGCCAGCCGCTCGGTATTCCGCTGTCCAGCGGTGGACCTTATTTCGGCTTCCTGGCGTGCCGGCAGAATTTGGTGCGCCAGATGCCTGGCCGCGTCGTCGGGCGCACGGTCGACCTGGATGGCAAGCCCGGTTTTACATTGACATTGCAGGCGCGCGAGCAGCACATCCGGCGCAGCAAAGCGACTTCCAACATCTGCACTAACCAGGGGCTCGCCGTGACGGCAGCGGCGATTCATCTTTCGCTGCTTGGCGCCGAGGGTTTGCGTCGTGTTGCTGCGCAAAGTCATGCAAACATGAAACGGCTGCTTGGCATGATCAGCGGTATTGAGGGCGTCCGTCAGCGATTTGACAGCGCTTATTTCCACGAGGCGGTCGTCGCGCTGAGT
This sequence comes from Betaproteobacteria bacterium, assembly GCA_020354125.1. GTDB lineage: Bacteria > Pseudomonadota > Gammaproteobacteria > Burkholderiales > Eutrophovitaceae > SG8-40. Next base: position 3,965,350 of record CP070643.1, read on the forward strand.
GTGCCCGCGCAGCAGGTTTGTCAATCGCTGCGCGACGAAGGCGTAATTGCCGGGTATCAGCTTAAAACGGAGTTTCCGCAATTGGGCGAGGCATTGTTGATTTGTACTACGGAAACGCGCACCGAAGCGGACTTGCAGCACTACGCGGCGGCAATGGCGCGCTGCCTGGCCGCTACACCGCATAAAACAACGGCGATATAAAACAACAGCGATCTAAGGAGAATAAGTAATGGCGACAGTTACACTTAAAGGAAACCCGGTCAAGGTTGGCGGCAAGCTTCCAGCCGTTGGTGATACGGCTCCGGATTTCAGCCTCACCGGCAAAGACCTGCAGGACGTCTCGCTTGAGGACTTCGCCGGCAAACGCAAGGTACTGAACATCGTGCCGAGTCTCGATACACCGACGTGCCAACAATCAACGCGGGTGTTCAACGAGAAAGCGTCGGCGATGACGAACGCGACGGTATTGGTGATTGCTGCCGATTTGCCGTTTGCCATGGCGCGATTCTGTGGCGCCGAGGGCCTGGACAATGTGATTACCTTGTCGACTTTCCGTGGCAGGGATTTTCATGACGGTTACGGTGTCGACATACTCGACGGCCCGCTCAAGGGGCTCACCGCCCGGGCAGTGGTGGTGCTCGACGAAAATAACAAGGTGCTGCACTCGCAACTGGTTCCCGAGGTCGCCAATGAGCCGGATTATCAGGCGGCACTGGATGCACTCGCGAAATAACTTCGGAAACAAATTGCGAAATATTTTGGCAATGTTTAACGGTGATACTGGCAGGCTGTCGATGAATGCGGCAAACAGCGGTCTGTTCCACTTCGGCGGCTGTTCGCTGGCATGCTGATATTTGATCAATCAAGAGCGGGTCGTCGCGCACAGGCCCAAAGCCCGAAACAGGTCGCGGAAATCGATATTGCGCCGAATTTGCTGCGAGAGGACGAGCCGTTGTTGCCGTCGGTGTCTGAAATGGATGTCGTACGGCACTACACGCGACTGTCACAACAGAACTTCTCGATCGATACGCACTACTATCCGCTTGGTTCGTGCACCATGAAGTACAACCCGCGGGCGTGTAACGCGCTGGCGATGTTGCCGGGTTTCGTCGGGCGTCACCCGCTGGCGCCAGCGGAGACCGGCCAGGCCTTTTTGGGTTTCATGCAAGAACTGCAGACCATGTTGTGTGAGCTGACCGGTATGGAAGCGGTCAGCCTTGCGCCGATGGCGGGTGCCCAGGGCGAGTTTGCCGGTGTCGCGATGATCCGCGCCTATCATGAATCCCGCGGTGACTCCGAACGCACCGAGATTATCGTTCCCGATGCTGCGCATGGTACCAACCCGGCGACTGCGACCATGTGCGGTTACAAGGTGCGCGAGGTTCCCACCGACGACGATGGAAATGTCGACCTCGCAGCCTTGAGTGAGGCAGTCGGCCCGCAAACGGCGGGCTTGATGTTGACCAATCCGTCGACGCTTGGTGTTTTTGAACGCACGATCGAACAGATCCGCGAAGTAGTGCACAACGCTGGCGGCTTGCTCTACTACGATGGCGCCAATCTCAACGCCATTCTCGGCAGGGTACGCCCGGGTGACATGGGCTTCGACGTCATTCATATGAATTTGCACAAGACTTTCTCGACGCCGCACGGCGGCGGCGGCCCCGGGGCGGGACCGGTCGGTGTAAATGAGCGATTGAAGCCGTTTCTGCCGGTGCCCATCGTCGAACGTGTCGAAGATGCTTATGTCATGATCGATGAAGTGCGGCGCCCGCAGTCCATCGGCCGTTTATCCGCATTCATGGGCAATCCGGGAGTGCTGCTGCGCGCCTATGTTTATGCGCGCATGCTCGGCCGCGAGGGGATGCGCCGAGTGGCAGACTTCGCGACGTTGAACGCGAATTACCTTATGGCCAGACTGGCCAAGTACGGATTCGAGTTGGCCTACCCGAAGCGGCGAGCCAGTCACGAGTTCATCGTCACATTACAAGGCGTGAAGAATGAGACGGGTGTGACGGCGATGGATTTTGCCAAGCGTTTGCTGGATAAGGGGTTTCATGCACCGACCACCTATTTTCCACTGCTGGTACCCGAGTGTCTCTTGATTGAACCGACGGAAACCGAGTCCAAACAGACACTTGACGCGTTCGCAGCAGCGATGAAAGAGATTCTCGACGAGGCTCGGACGCAACCGGAACTCGTCAAACAGGCTCCGCATAGCATGCCGGTCCGCCGCCTGGATGACGTACGTGCCGCCCGGCACCTCGATCTCAGATGGATGGCGACATAGAGAGTCCGCATAAGGGCAAAACCGGACTGCGCCGCATCTGGAATGCCCTGTTCTATTCGATCGACGGAATAGCGGCTGCTTTTCGTCACGAAGATGCGTTTCGCCAAGAGGCGCTGCTTGCACTGGTACTCATTCCGACCGCGCTTTTCCTGCCGGTTAGCGGCGTCGGCAAGGCATTGATGATAGGGAGTCTTCTGCTGGTGCTGGTCGTCGAGCTGCTGAACTCTGCAGTAGAGGCAGCTGTGGACAGAATATCGCTGGAAAATCACCGGCTTGCAAAGCGCGCTAAGGATATCGGCAGCGCTGCAGTTTTGTTCTCACTGCTCAATGTAGTCATCGTCTGGGGGCTGGTGCTGTTCGGCTGACTAGCTCAGCTCAGGCCGCTGGCAAGTCGGCCTTCCTCTCCTGCTTGCCACTTTGATCCGTTTTTTGCTTTTGGTAAACACGCACGGCGCGTGCGCCTGACTGGTCAGTCAAGCCTCACACTCGCTGCAAGCGACAGTTTGATCGTTAGCCAGCAGCGACATACGTCGGGCCCGAAGTCTGCTTAGTGCAACCCCATGCGGACTGATGACAAACGCAGCCTAATAGCTTAACGGGGTGCTTGGGACTAGCCGGAAATGCCTTTAGTTGCAGAAAAATCATACACTTTTGGCGGAAATATCGTAAAATCTCTAGGTAGACGGGCATATTGTGCGCAAATCCAATGGCTTAGTCGGTCCGGGTCAGTGCCGAAGCGGGGCAGATGACTGAGACCAGAACGGCTTTCTGGAGATCGGACTGGTTCTTGGGGCTGTGTATTGCCCTTTTGTTGCTGATGACGGCACCAAGCACCGCGGTCCAAAGTTTGGAGCGATGGGCATATGACGTTGGCGTCAGAGCGTCCGATCTCGAGCCGTCGCGGCGCGTCGCGGTCATTGGAATTGACGACCAGAGCATTGCGAATATCGGCCGATGGCCATGGTCGCGGGACGTGCACGCAGAGATGATTGACCGCCTGTCCTTCTCGGGGCCCAAGGCAGTGGGCTACATGTCGTTCTTTTTCGAACCGCAGCAAGATCCGGGATTGCACTACATTGATCGGTTGATTGAGGTGTACGAGAGCTTGCCGCCAGAAGAGCAGACCAATCTGAATGAATTTGCCTACGTGCTTGCCGAAGCCGAGAATGCGCTCAACAGCGATCGTAGGCTCTCAGCGTCCATATACTCTGCGCGAAACGTCGCTCTGCCGATGCTGTTTCAACTCGGCGAGCCTCGCGGCAAGCCCGATGCCGCATTACCCGATCAGGTTCTTTCGAATCAGCTCTCCAACGTCGTTGATCGAACCGGGGCGGCTGAACAGTATTACTTCCCGACCCCGGCAAGCGCGGCGGCAGCGCCGCTGACTGACATCGCGTTCGGTGCAAATGCGATCGGTCATCTCAATAGCATTCCGGATGTTGATGGCAGTACCCGTACAGAGGCCTTGGTGCTGCGTTACTTCGATCAGTACTACCCGTCGTTTTCACTGATGCTTGCGGCGCAAGCTCTCAACATTGGGCCGGAGGACATCGAAGTCCGCCTCGGAGAAGGCGTGCGCCTGGGTAATCTGGCCGTGGAAACGGATCCGTTTTTGCACATGTCGACATATTTCTACAAGGATCGCCGCGACGCGCCGGCGTTTCAGGTCGATTCCTTCTACGATGTTCTCACCGGCAGGATCCCGGCAGAAAAATACCGTGACAAGATTGTTCTGGTCGGAGCCACTGCGAGCGGCGTCGGTACTTACCAAGTGACACCCGTTTCACCGGCAATGGCGCCGGTGCTGACTTTGGCGCACACCGTGTCTTCGATCCTGGAAGAAGACTTCTTCAGAGCCCCGACTTGGGCAACATGGGCCCAGCTTAGCGCTTACGTATTTATCTCACTGTATATCATCGTCTTGCTGCCTCGTCTGAGCGCGGCCCCGGCCGCGGCTATGACCCTGGCGTTACTGTTCGCGTTGCTCGCAACGCATTACGTGCTGATGACGGTACAGCTGACCTGGTTGAAGCTCATGTCATCGGCGGTACTGCTCGTGGTCGGCCATCTTGCCCTGGTTACCAAGCGTTTCATCGTTACCGAGCGCGGCAAACTCAAATCAGATATGGAGTCTGCTGAATCGAATCGGATGCTCGGCTTGGCGTTTCAGGGACAAGGCCAGTTGGACATGGCTTTTGACAAGTTCAGACAGGTGCCCCTGAACCAGAAGTTGATGGACAACCTGTTCAGCCTGGCACTCGATTTCGAACGTAAACGCCAGTTCAACAAGGCCGAGGCGGTCTACCAGCACATGGCGTCGTTTGATCCGGACTACCGGGATGTGGCGAAAAGGCGTGAACGCGCCAAACAGATGTCCGAGACGGTCATTCTCGGCGGCGGCTCGACACATCCTGGTGGGAGCATGGCGTTGCAGGCCGGGACTGAGAAGCCGATGCTGGGGCGCTATCAGGTCGAAAAAGAGCTCGGTAAAGGGGCGATGGGCGTGGTCTACGTTGGCCGCGATCCGAAAATCGGCCGGATTGTTGCCATCAAGACAGTCGCGCTGTCGGAAGAATTCGATGGCGATGAGCTCGAGGCCGTGAAAAGGCGTTTCTTTCGCGAGGCCGAGACGGCGGGCCGACTCAATCATCCCCACATTGTCACGATCTATGATGCCGGTGAGGAGCACGACCTGGCTTATATCGCCATGGAGTTTCTCAAAGGCAGCGATCTCGTCGCTTATTGCAAGCCGGACAATCTGTTGCCGATACCGGAAGTCCTGTCACTGGTCGAACGCGTCGCTGAGGCGCTCGATTACGCGCACCAGCACAATGTGGTTCACCGGGATATCAAACCCGCCAACATCATGTGGGATCGCGCAACCGACTCGGTCAAAGTGACTGATTTCGGGATCGCCCGTATCACCGATTCCTCGAAAACCAAGACCGGTATGGTTTTGGGGACACCGTCGCACATGTCCCCGGAACAGTTGGCAGGAGAGAAGATAACCGGCCAGTCCGATCTGTACTCGCTGGGCGTGACTCTCTATCAGCTCACCTGCGGCAAATTACCTTTCGAGGCGGGGTCGATGGCGCAGTTGATGTACAAGATCTCCAATGAGGAGCCGGAGAACATTCAGTCAGTGAACCCGGCGGTGCCGGCGCGTCTGGCAGCCGTCATCGGCCAGGCGTTGGCCAAGGACGTCTCGCGGCGTTTCCGGAGCGGTCACGAAATGGCTCAGGCATTACGTGACTGCATGCAAGGGCTGGTCACGGTGGACGTGCAACTCTAGGACGGCTGACGTGAACCTACGGAACAGTCTCGAAATGGCAACCGCGACGCATACCGGGATGGTGCGTTCTCACAATGAGGACAGCGTCAATGTCGAGACGGATATTGGCCTGGCGGTATTGGCTGACGGAATGGGCGGCTATAACGCCGGCGAGGTGGCGAGTGGTATCGCTACGGCACTGATTGCAACCGAGACCAGGGAAGCACTGACGCGGCTGAGTCCGCACGATGTCGACCAGGAAAGCGGCGAAATGGTTGCCTTCGGCTTACTCAATGATGTCGTCACCAAAGCGAATGAGTCGATTTATCAGTCCGCCAACAGCCAGCCTCAGTATGCAGGTATGGGTACGACCTTGGTCGTCGGCCTGTTCTGCGATAACAAGGTAACCGTGGCGCACATTGGTGATTCGCGTTGCTATCGGCTAAGGGACAACAGGCTGGAACAGATTACCCGTGATCACTCTCTGTTACAGGAGCAAATAGACAGTGGTCTGCTCACCAAGGAAGCGGCGCGTCGCTCCCAGAACAAGAATCTGGTAACCCGCGCTCTCGGCATCGAGCCCAGCGTCATTCCCGAAATACACGTACATGAGGCCAAACCCGGAGACCTGTATCTGATGTGTTCGGATGGTCTGAATGACATGGTTGATGATGAAGATATCGAACTCACCGTCAGTTCACTGTCTTCAAACTTGCCGCTCGCCGCGACTCAGCTGGTGCAGATGGCAAACGACGCGGGTGGACGCGATAATATTTCAGTGGTACTTGTTAAGATCAAGAGGGACTTTCCTGCCGGCAATGGCTGGGTGTCAAAAGTCCGCTCTTGGTTCGTATAGAGTCACGAGGAAGCGGCTATGGCGAAGTTAATACTCAGTCTTGATGGTCAGGTCATCAAGGAATACGACATCAACAAGGAGCGAATGACCATCGGCCGTAAGCCCCATAATGACATCCAGATTGATAATCTGGCGGTCAGTGGAGAGCACGCCATGATCATGACCATCCTCAACGATTCGTTCCTGGAAGATCTGGGTAGCACCAATGGGACCATGGTCAATGGCCAGCCGGTTAAGAAGCACTTCCTGCAAGGTGACGACGTCGTAGAAATCGGCAAGTACAAGCTCAAGTACGTCAACGAGAAGGCAGGCGGAATGAGCCAACAAGAATTCGAAAAAACCATGGTTCTGAAGACGCCACCGGTTGAGACGGCCAAAGCGAAAGCAGCGACAGACACCAATGTCTCGGACACCAAGCCAGACATGCAGGCCAACCCCCAGGCGGCTGTTGTCGCCCAGGCCGCGATGAAGGCCGACGCAGCTGCCGAGCAACCGGCCGTGGGCGGCAAGCCACAAGAGGACGCAACGAATCCGCTGGCAGGTGCGGCTGGTGATCTCGGCGGCACCATCCAAATTCTTTCCGGGCCCAACGCCGGGCGCGAGTTGCCGCTCAGTAAGCCTTTGACAACATTAGGCAAGCCGGGCATCCAGGTTGCTGTTATCGCGAAACGGCCGCAGGGTTACTTCATTACCCACGTCGAGGGCACGAACTTCCCGGTCGTTAACGGCAAGCCATTGGACGCGCAGGCGCAGAAGCTGCAGGACCACGACATTATCGAGCTGGCCGGCGTCAAGATGGAGTTCTTTCTCAAAAGCTGACCACCCGTCATGGCTGCCGGCTTGACCGGGTAGCCGGTCGGGCGGTCCGGCGCGAAGCGCACCCGGCGTCAACAAGGGAGAGGCAGTGAAGAAACACCTTGTTCGATTCTCGCTTGGCTTTGTGGTCGTGCTCGCATTCGTTGCACATGCGATTGGCGCGTTCGATTCTTCTCTGCTTGACCGTCTTGAACTCGCTCTGTACGACGCGCGCCTGCGGTTGACCATGCCGGGCGGTGTCGATCAGCGCATCGTTATCGTCGATGTCGACGAGAAGAGTCTCGCGGTAGAAGGTCGTTGGCCTTGGCGACGCGACAAGGTTGGCATGCTCGTGGACCAGTTGTTTGATCACTACCAGGCCGGCCTGGTGGGCTTCGACGTGGTTTTCTCCGAGCCAGGCGAGAGCTCCGGTCTGACGGTGTTGCGCGAGTTGAGTGCAACAACACTGCGCGACGACAAAGCCTTTCAGGATGCCGTGCAGCGGTTGTCACCGCGACTGGAATACGACCGTGTGTTCTCTGAAAAGCTGCGTAACCGCCCGGTTGTGCTGGGCTATTACTTCACGAATCCAGAGGAATCCTCGGACCAAGTGCAAAGCAGCGGTTTGCTTCCGGACCCAGTGCTGGGGCCAGGCACCTTCACGGACAAGAACATTCGTTACACGTCGTGGCTCGGCTACGCGGCAAATCTTCCCGAGCTACAACGCGCTGCCGCAGGTGCTGGCCATTTCAACACCTGGCCTGACGAGGATGGTGTCACGCGCCGCGTACCGATGTTGGTTGAACATGCCGGAGCGTTCTACGCACCGCTGTCCTTGGCGCTGGTGCGCCTTGGGCTGGGTTCACAGGATGTAGTGCCCGGCTTTCCGAAACTATCAGTCTGGAACAGGAACTACCCGGGGCTTGAGTGGCTGGAGGTTGGTGGCATGCGCGTTCCGGTCGATGAAATGATGGCTGCGCTGGTGCCGTATCGAGGCGCTGTCGGAAGCTATGCGTATGTTTCGGCTACCGATGTATTGCGCGGCGTCACGCCAGTCGAGTTGCTGCGCAACAAGATCATACTGGTTGGAACGACTACGCCCGGGTTGTACGACCTGCGTGCGGCTCCTGTCGGCGAGGTTTATCCGGGCGTTGAAATTCATGCCAACTTGATTGCGGGCATGCTGGACGGGACGATCATGCATCGACCGCCTTATGTACTCGGCGCAGAGGTGGCGTTGTTGTTGCTTTGTGGTGTGTCCATGACGGTCTTGCTCCCTCTATTCTCGCCGTTGCGTGCAACGCTCCTGACCGTGGCGATACTAGCCGGCTTGGTCGGTCTTAATTTACTCGTCTGGGTCAACGCCAATACTGTTCTGCCGCTTGCCTCCGGCATGACAATGATTGCGTTGTTATTCGCACTGAATATGTCTTACGGCTACTTCGTTGAATCGAGAGCGAAGCACCAAATTACCAGCCGCTTCGGACAGTACGTGCCAGCGGCTGTAGTCGAGGAAATGTCACGGCACCACGAGACCATATCCATGGAGGGCGAACGTCGCGAGTTATCGGTGCTGTTCAGCGACATACGCGGTTTCACGTCGATATCGGAACGGCTTGGTGCGAAAGAACTGACAAGTCTTATGAACCAGCTGATGACTCCCCTAACTCAGCTTGTCTATCAGTACCGTGGAACCATCGACAAGTACATGGGTGATTGCCTGATGGCTTTTTGGGGTGCGCCGTTGAAAGACCCTGAGCACGCCCAGAAAGCGGTGCTGTGTGGCCTCGAAATGCATAAAACGATACGGCAACTGACACCGGCTTTTCGCGCCAGGAATTGGCCTGAGATCGAGATTGGCGTGGGGGTCAATAGCGGCAAGGTTGTCGTCGGCAACATGGGTTCGGAGCTGCGTATCGCGTATACGGTGATAGGTGATGCTGTCAATTTGGCGTCGCGGCTGGAAAGCCTGACCAAGCACTACGGCGTACCGATGATCGTTGGTGAAAGAACGCGATCGTTAGCGCCCGAACTGGTTTATCGCGAGCTCGACAAAGTCGTAGTGAAGGGAAGTGATCAACCAGTCACCATATACGAACCGATGGGCCGGCAGGGCGAGGTGGACGCGGCGCAGCTCGATGCACTGCAGCTCTGGGCGCAGTTTCTGAGGCTCTATCGCACAGGTGAGTGGGACAAAGCTGAATTGCAGCTGTTGAATCTGCAGAAGCAGGATTCGTCGCGGCGTCTCTATCAACTGTTCATGGACCGCATTTCCGGTTTGCGCAGCAACCCGCCTGTTGCACCTTGGGATGGTGCAACACGTTTCGAGCCAAAGTAGGTCAGCCATGCAGCTCAGAATTCTCGGATGCAGTGGCGGGATCGGGGGAACCTTACAGACCACCTCCATGCTCCTCGACCACGACATATTGATTGACGCCGGCACTGGGGTGACAGCGTTGACGTTGTCCGAACTCGAGCAAATCGAACATGTGTTCCTTACTCATTCTCATCTCGACCACGTGGCGGCACTGCCTTTGATCGTCGATACGGTCGGTCCGGTCCGCAAACGGCCGCTCACCGTGCACTGCCTGCCGGAAGTAAAGAAAAGCCTGCAGGACCATATTTTCAATTGGAAGATCTGGCCGGACTTTGGCCAGATTCCTTCCAAGGAAGAGCCACTGCTGCTGTGGCACAGCATCGAAGTCGGCGAAACGGTTGACATGGATGGACGCAAGCTGACGGCCATTCCGGCAAACCACGTGGTGCCGGCTATTGGTTACTGGTTTAACAGCGGATCAGCCAGTCTCGTGTTCACTGGTGATACGACCTCGAACGATGCGTTATGGAAGGTGGTGAACAAGATCCCTAACTTGCGTTATCTGATCATCGAGACCGCGTTCCCGAATACAGAGCGTGAGCTGGCCATTCAATCAAAACACCTTTGCCCAAGTCTACTTGCAGCTGAGTTGAGCAAACTCAAAGTCCCGGTGCAGGTATTCATCACGCATTTGAAACCGGGGGCAGGCACCCAGACGATGGCGGAGATCGAAGAAGATGCCTCGGACTTCCACCCCCGAATGTTGGCTAATGGACAGGTATTTCGGTTTTGATTTGCATTGGATTTGACTTGCGATGGTTTGATCGAATCTTCTTTTTCAGTCGCGCTGTTTCGGTCGCTGTGATCGGCGTTGCGCAACGAAGGACAATGTTATGAGTACGGCCTTTGGATCCAAAGCCAAGAAGGGCGACAAGAACGTCGAGGAAATCTCCTCGCAACTTGAGTTTCAGACCAAGTTGCAGGCAGTTACAAACCGCATCCACGCGGCGCGTAACACCGAGGAGCTCATGTTGGAGATGTCCAAGGACATCTGCGATCTGTTCGACGCGGACCGTCTGACGCTGTACGTGGTTTCTGAAGATCGCACCACCATCGTTTCCAAAATCAAGACCGGATTGGCCTCGTTCAAGGACCTCAAACTTCCCATCAACGAGCAGAGCATCGCCGGCTATGTTGCGTTGACCAAGAAGATTCTCAATATCAAAGACGTTTATGACGAAAAAGAACTGCGCTCGCATCATCCGCAACTGAGGTTCCTGGTGGAAGTTGACCGCCGTACCGGTTATCGCACGACACAGATGTTGGCCGCGCCGATCGTTGACACGAGTAACGATGATCTCATCGGCGTGATTCAGCTGATTAACTCGAAACACAAGAAGCCGTTTGATAAGCTGACTGAAAAAGGGGTAACGCACCTCGGTGAAACCCTCGGTATTGCGCTGAAGCAGCTCACCAAATCGACCGCGCCGCTGCGTGGCAAGTACGATGCGCTGATTACTGATGCGGTACTTTCGGCCGAAGAAATGGAGCTTGCGACGCGTTCCGCGCGCCGCAAAAACATTGACATCGAGGATGTGCTCGTCGATGAGTTCCAGGTCAAGGCGAGTGCCATAGGCGGTGCCTTGGCGAAGTTCTTTGGCGTGACTTACGAAGGTTTCAAGCAGGACCGGGTCAAGCCGATGGACCTGCTGAAAAACCTGAAACGTGATTTCGTCGAGAGCAGTTGGTGGATCCCGCTCGAAGAAGGTAAGGACGGGCTGGTGGTATTGACGGTGGACCCGGAGAGAGTCCGCTCGTCCAGAGTCGTCAACAATATCTTTCCGAAAAAGCGCGTCGTCTATTGGGTCTGCACCAGGCGAGAGTTTGCAGCCACGGTCGATCATTTCTTTGGCGCGGCGGTTGACTCAGCGTCGATCGGTGACCTGCTCGAGGGCATGGAGGACGAGGGTGAAGAAGACGGCGCCAGCAGTGACGAGATCTCTCTTGCAGAAGACAACGAAGTCGTCAAGCTGGTCAACAAGGTTATCGTCGACGCATATCATCAGGGCGCATCGGATATCCACATCGAACCTTATCCGGGGAAAGCCAAGACCGAGATCCGCTTCCGTAAGGATGGAACGCTGCAGCCGTACATCTCGGTGCCGGCGAGCTATCGCAGCGCCATCGTGGCCCGTTTGAAGATCATGTGCGATCTGGATATTTCCGAGAAGCGCAAGCCGCAAGACGGCAAGATCAAGTTCAAGAAATTCGGGCCGCTTGATATCGAACTGCGTGTCGCGACGGTTCCATCCGCTGGCGGTGTCGAAGACATTGTCATGCGTATTCTCGCCGCGGGCGAACCAATCCCGGTCGACAAACTGGGTCTTTCCAAGAAGAACACCAGTAAGCTGAAAGAAACCGTATCGAAGCCATATGGATTGTTTTTCGTGTGTGGCCCTACCGGTTCTGGTAAGACCACCACGCTGCACTCGGTACTCGGTTATCTGAATACACCCGAGACAAAAATCTGGACTGCCGAGGATCCGGTTGAAATCACCCAGCGAGGTCTCAGGCAAGTGCAAATGAACCCCAAAGCGGGGTTGACTTTTGCAACGGCGATGAAGGCGTTCCTGCGTGCTGACCCTGACATCATCATGGTTGGTGAGATGCGCGACAAGGAAACGACGTCAATCGGTATTGAGGCATCACTGACTGGTCACTTGGTATTCGCGACGTTGCATACCAATAGCGCGCCGGAGTCAATCACTCGTCTTCTCGACATGGGGATGGATCCATTCAATTTTGCCGACGCACTGCTCGGTGTGCTTGCTCAGCGTCTTGGCAAGCGTCTTTGCTCGAAATGCAAGACGCCGCACGTGGCAACCAAGGATGAACTCAAGTCCTTGATGGAAGAGTACTGCCTGGAGTTGCAGCAAACCGAGACGTGGAAGAAAGATCCAAAAGGCTCGTTTGAAGCCATCTACCGCGAGTGGACCAAGGAGTTCGCCGATGACAAGGGACAGTTCACGCTGTATTCCCCGGTCGGGTGCGACAGCTGTAACGGAACGGGTTACAAGGGGCGGGTCGGCCTACACGAATTGCTGCTCGGCTCTGACTCCGTGAAGAAGCACATACAGGAACACGCACGCGTCGCCGAAATCCTGTCAACAGCGCTGAGCGAAGGTATGCGAACGCTGAAACAGGATGGTATCGAGAAGGTACTGCAAGGTATTACAGACATACACCAGGTTCGAGCCGTCTGCATCAAGTAATCGACGTCTCCATAGGCCGGTTTGCTTGCAATGTCCTCCGATTTGAGCCTACCTCACAGCAACGAGCTGCTGCTTCGCCTCGAGGAGCTCACGGAGGTTGGCATCTCGCTGTCGCGCCAGCGAGATATACCGCGCCTGCTTGAAGCCATTCTTGGTGCCGCGAAAAGAATCACCAACGCCGACGGCGGCACACTGTACCGGGTTGATAGCGAAAGGAGGCTGGCGCTTTTCGAGATACTCCATACCGACTCACTTGGAATCTCTGTAGGCGGAGCGACAGGGGCCGAGGTGCCGTTCTATCCGGTGCAACTCTACGACGAGTCGGGCGCGCCCAACAATTCGATGGTGGTCGCCTATTCAGTGTTGCACGATCAGACCGTCAACCTGGCCGATGCCTACCAGGCGGACGGATTCGATTTCAGCGGAACCCGGGAATTCGACCAGAAAACCGGATATCGCTCGAAGTCATTCCTGACGGTGCCAATGAAGAATCACGAAGGCGAGATCATCGGCGTATTGCAGCTGATCAATGCCAAAGATGGCGAGACGGGAGCCATCGTCGCCTTTTCCGAGGCCGACCAGAAGCTTGCCGAAGCGCTCGCTTCGCAGGCCGCAGTTGCGCTCACCAATGGCCAGCTGATCGATCAACTCGAGCAGCTGTTCGAATCCTTTATCAACCTGATCAATGCCGCGATCGATGACAAATCGCCCTATACCGCGGGCCACTGCCAACGCGTTCCGGCTTTGACGATGATGCTGGCCGAGGCCGTCAACGAAACCAAAGAAGGCCCGCTTGCCGATTTCTCGATGACCAACAAGGATCACTACGAACTCAGGATCGCCGGTCTATTGCACGATTGCGGCAAGATCACCACGCCGGTTCATGTCGTCGACAAGGCGACCAAGCTGCAGACCATTTACGATCGGATCGGGGTGATCAATACGCGTTTCGAAGTGATTCGGCGCGATGCGGAAGTTCGCATGCTGAAGCAAAAACTCGCTGCGCCGGATAACTGCAACGGCGAATGGCAGCAGGCTGAGCGGGAGTTCGAAGCTACCTGTAGGCAAATGGAGCTCGACCGTGTTTTCCTGCGCTTTGCCAATATCGGCTCGGAGAGAATGGCCAGGCAAGACCAGGACAGGGTGTACGAGATCTCCCAAGCCTACCGGTGGCGCGACAGTGCCGCCGACGAAGAGGTTGATTTTCTGACCGAAGACGAGTTGCGCAATCTGACTATACGCTCAGGCACGCTGACGCAAGAAGAACGGCAAATTATTAATCGCCATATTGATGTGACGATCAGGATGCTTGAGTCTCTTCCCTGGCCGAGCCATCTGCGTAATGTGCCCGAGTACGCAGGAGGGCACCACGAGCGCATGGACGGCAAGGGCTATCCGCGGGGCCTCACCGGTGACCAGATGTCGGTACAGGCGCGTGTGATGGCGATTGCGGACATATTTGAAGCATTGACTGCCCGCGACCGACCGTACAAGATGGCCAACACACTGAGCGAGTCGCTTGATGTTCTGCGCCGATTCAAGGACAACGGCCACATCGACCCCGATCTGTTTGACGTGTTCGTCAAGCAGAAGGTATATGAGAAGTATGCGCAGCGATTCCTCGATCCTGAACAGATAGACTAGCCGTAAGCGACGATGAAAGCCTGTCTGTTGTTGAGTGACGAACAGCGTCAATTGATGACTGCCGCACCTGATGCGCGATTTTTTGCTTACTTTGGCCATGCTTGTCGCGCTTCGGGTTCTTATTGAATGAGCCGAAAGTATTTCTCCGGCGCCGGTTCACAAAGGTCTCGCAACATCATGGTTATTAAGCGTTTCCGGGCACGGATTACGCTTGGTAAAGCGGTGTTTGGATAGCATCCCAGACCTGGCACAGGGATTGCCAATACTGTTTCGAACACACACGCATCGGTGTGTTTTTAACCAATCCAAAAGGAGTGATTCATGAAAGCCGTCCAAAAGGGTTTTACCCTGATCGAACTGATGATCGTGGTAGCGATCATCGGTATCCTGGCCGCGGTCGCATTGCCCGCGTACCAGGACTACACCGCTCGCGCCAAGATGTCTGAAGTGATTCTGGCCGCTTCTGCCTGCCGTACCAGCATTACCGAGACCATCCAGTCTGCATCGGGTGGCCTGCCGGGTGGTGGTCAGTGGGGTTGTGAGACCAGTGTTGCTGGCTCCGCGGTTAATTCTTCGAAGTATGTTGACGAGATCCGTACCAGTGCTGATGGTGAGGTCTGGGTTTCGGCCACCGGCATTAACAGCGTGGTGAACGGCATGGCGATCATCCTCAAGCCGTGGCAGGATTCAGGTGCGACCACTAACCCGGGCGCGGGTGACGCCGTGGCACGCTGGGATTGCGGTCCTGATCCTGCGAACGGATCGGACATCAACAAGTTCTTGCCGGGTTCCTGCCGTGTCGACCTGACTGGTAGCGTCAACGGTACATATTCGCTCAGCCCGTCGTAATCGTGAGCGAAACATTGGCGGTCATGGTGGATACCATTGGTCGCCGGGGAAAAAGGGTGCTTGAGCACCCTTTTTTTCGTTAGCGGCGGGGATGCGAGGCGGGCCTTGTGTCCTTGCAGCCAAATCAACGGCGTTTCGGTCAGAAGATGTGAGGCGCGGGCAAACTAATCTCGAGACTTACGGATTTGGCGCGAGTCGAGTTCTGAATGCTAAGGCAAACAAAAGTAATGGCTTTCTCAAAGGCGTTTTCGATTTCTAGTCGCAATGTCTCAGGTATAAGCGTGTGGCTGATCATGCTTTCAGTTCTGGCAAGCTACCTGATCATCGCGCCGGTTTGGTCGCCACGACTGCTTTGGTGGCGTTACGATAACGCTCGGCTGTTGGAGATCGCGCTGCTGTTGTCGATCGGCGTTTTGACCGCGATGCCGGCAGCGTCGCGCGCCGTCGCTGTGCGCTGGTCCGAATTAGGCGGCGTGCCGAAAGCGTTACTCGCCGTTTTTTGTGCAGCTGGCGCGCTCAGCGCTGTACTATCTTCCGTTCCTCAAGTCGGTATCCTGCAGATCAGTCTGGTGGTGTTGCTGGTATGCATGACGCTCAACATTTCCACGATGGTGAAAGACAACACACAGACGCAAAACGCTCTGTCATTCGCTATCTGTGCAGGTGCGCTTTTGGTGGTGCTGCAGTTCTGGGCGGCACAAGCCGTTTACATGGCACAGGCAGATTCTTTTCCTTGGGTTAGCCCGTTTCTCACCTTCGCCAATGTACGTTTTTTCAGCCAGTATCAGTCCTATGCCTTGCTCTTGATTGTCTTGCCGATCGCCCTGTTCAAACTAGGCCGTCCGTCAAAAGTAATGCTGTACGTCTTGGCCGCCAATTTCTGGAGCCTTCAATGGATGGTTGGCACCAGGGCGGTATGGGCTGGCTTTCTTGTCGCTGTCGCAGCTGTTGCTGTTTTCGGGGGCACGCAACGCGGGCGCTGGATTCGGCTACAGTCAATTGGGTTGGCTGGTGGCCTGGTGATATTTCTTGTCTTTACCAGACTGATGATGCCGTCTGCGGATGCGCCGGAGATTCCCAAAACCCATTCCGTCGTCGAGCGTGGTTGGGAAAGCGTCAACGAGCGCGTCATCATGATGAAAGGTGCGCTCGGGATGATTCGGGAAAACCCGTTCCTTGGAGTGGGGCCTGGGCAGTTCGGACACAATTACTCAGCCACCCTCGCTGCTCATCCGCACAACAGTGCGCTACAGCATGTATCGGAGTATGGATTGGTCGGCGGGGGAGCGGCCGTTTTGCTGCTTGCCATGCTGGGTATCGCTGCGCTGGGATCGATCCGTTCTGCATCGAGCGGCGAGAGCAGCGCGGTTGGAGTTTATGTGGCAGCGGCCTTGATCATGGGCCTGGTGGAGTCATGCTTCAGCGGCAATCTGACCATGCCACACAGTCAGATCATGTTTTGCGTCGTTGCCGGCTGGCTTCTGGGGCTGCGGCCTGGGCAGGCGACCGCAGTGCAGGCGCATCGTCTGCCTGCCATGGCGCAGCATACGAGGCTTGCTCTGGTATCGGTAATCTTACTGGCCGTTTCTCTCGTGTTTGTCTTGACCTATGAGTATGTGCACGCCATTCACGGTATGCCTTACTGGCTGAATCCCAATCCGCCCAACCTGTGGCAGTACGGCCGCTTCTCCGCCTGGTAATTGGGCAAGAATTGACGACTTAGCGACGATATACCGAGGCTTTTAGCGGCAAGCCGTTGTTCAGGTAGGAGTGGAAGTACTCCAGATTATTAAGCTCCTCACTACCGGCTGCAAATGGCACTGCGCGCAGCGCCTCCATGCAGCGCTGATAGCGCATGTGCAAGGTGAACAGGAACTCGCCGCCACGAAACACCGGAAAATGGACCGCTTGGCCGATCGTTGGTGACAACAGTTCGTCGCGGAAATAGTGGCCGGCGTGGGTGTAGTGGCACGACGCACAGGCAAGATTGTGCTGTCCGATGCGGCGAAAGTAGAACGCTCGCCCGGCTTCGTATTTCTTCCTTGCACCTTCCGAGTCAACCTTGATATTCATTGCCATGCCGTCGGAAAGCGTGCGTGCGTAGGCCGTCAGCACCCCCATCGTGCTCCTGTCGCCATAATCCAGTTTCGCTTCGCCGTTTTCCTTCAGGCACGCATTCAGTGCCATCTCGAAGGTGACAACGCGATCGTTGGCCTCATCGTAGTATGGGTACAGGCCGGCGACGTTGCGGCCGCCATCATCGAAGCAGTCGGCAAAGGTCCTGCCGTTGGCAAACGGTTTTTCCCACAGCATGCGCCCTCGATCGATGTCGCCCTGGAACGGCGGGAAGTCCATGATGCTTTCATACTGTGACAGAGCGTCCTCGCTGAGCATCATTGAGCCATGGACATATTGCTCCAAGGGCACGCCGGGAAACCGCCCACTGAAGAACGCCAGAAATGCCTCGCGATCTTCCTCCGGAGACGCAAATAGCGGCGCGCCGACAAGCAGCAGCAACAGTGTCAGGAATGCCCGCTTGAAGCGCGATGCGTGGCAAGCAATCGGGCTCATTTGATAGTGGCCTCGCCGCTGCCGGCTTCTCCAAAATTGTCTTGCCAGGCGATCCCGATTTTGTCGCCGACCTTGGCGCCGAGCAGCCGAAAATGCAGAAACGGGTTGCGCGAGACCGAACGGCTCCATTCGACCTCCAGCACAGTGTTGCCGTTGTGTGTTGCTTGCAGGGTCTGGATAAAGTGCTTCGGGACGATTTCGCCCGTCGCCGGATGAGTGCGATAGCCGGTTTCCATCGGATGAAAGATCAGCATCTTGACGTCGGCTACGTCGCCCTTGCGGACAACCCGAATACGCATCGGGTCTGCCATCACTTCGCCTCCATACTTGGTTGCAATCGCCGCCTACTCACCGCAGCCCCCAATTGTGACTTTGACGTCGCGCGAAACCGTGTAATGCTTGCCATCGGCGCGCACTACGACGTGGACCTTGGCCGACTCGCCCATTTTGATGCGCGTCGCGAAAAACGGTTCGACGTTCTTTACGAATGTGAATGAGGCGACCAGAGGCTGCGGATTCTTCTCCGCAAACACGAACACTTTCTCGGTGTTGGGGATTTCGCTGATTACCCGTATCGGCACGATCGCGCCGTTCTCGGCAATTTCCGGTGTCTTTAGTCGGATCTGGTCGGTCTCTATCAGCTCGAGCGCACCGACGCTTTTCAGCGAGTCTGGAAAGCGCGTCTCGTCGAAAGCCTTGGCATTCCACTGTGCCGCCAGTAGTTTCAGCGGCGTCAACACCATGCTGGTCATGGCGCCAATGAAGGTGATGAACTTTCGCCGAGTGCAATGCATATTCTGGGTCAAACGCCAACAGCCCTTACAAGGTGTACAGGTAGTCGATAATCAGTTCGATTTCATCGTTACTGAGAATCTTGTGCCTGCCGAACGGCGGCATGATTGTTTCCGGGTTGCGCTTCGCTGCATCCCATATCTGGCTGCGCAAAGCTTGCCGGTCGCCGAATCGGGCACGCATGCCGATTAAAGGCGGGGCAATATTGGCCTTGGTGATCGCCTGCGGATCGGTCGGCGCGGCATGGCAAGCGAGGCAATTGCCTTTGTCAAAATCGTGCGCCAGGCGACGCCCCTCGTCTACGCGGCTATTGTTTTCAATGACATCACCCGCCGGCAGCGGATTGTGGAGCAAGGATGCAACGATGGCGAACACCAAAGAACTGAGTCTCATCGGTACTAGTGACCTTACAAGGCCGCCTGCGTTCACTTCGCCGACGCGTTATCTGCAACCCATTCACCGGTTTTTCCCCCGCTTTTCTTCAGCAGCCGGATATTGTCAATCTGCATGCCCCGGTCAACCGCCTTGCACATGTCGTATACGGTGAGTAACGCGACACCGACAGCGGTGAGTGCCTCCATTTCGACACCAGTACGCCCGATGGTTTCGGCGCGTACTGTGCAATGGACCGCCGAGTTAACCTTGTCGGTTTCGAACTCGACACCGATTCTGGTGAGCGGCAGCGGATGACACAACGGGATCAACTCGGAGGTGCGTTTGGAACCCTGGATTGCCGCGATACGGGCAACACCGAGCACATCGCCTTTCTTGGCGCTGCCTTGCAGAATGCTTTCAAGGGTGTTGGGCTGCATGCGTACGGTGCCGCTGGCGACCGCGACCCGATGGGTTTCCGACTTGGCGCCGACGTCCACCATATGGGCCTTGCCGTGCGCGTCGAAATGAGTCAGTTTGTTCAACGAAGCCCTCAACAATGTTGGTCTGTGACACTCGAACTTTGAGTGCCTTTCGATATCATAGCATTGTGAAACTACAGGTTTTTTTGCTGATTATTGTGCTGCTTTCGCGGCCTTTGGGCGCGCAGGACCTGCCTGATCTGGGCGATGCTTCGCAGTCTACCCTGTCGCCCGCGCAGGAGCTGATGTTCGGCAAGGCCATCATGAGCCAGATTCGTGCGAGCCCCGGCTATCTGGATGATGCCGAAGTCAGCGACTATCTCAACGAGGTCGGTTTCAGGTTGGTCGCCAATTGTCCCGACCCGGGCGGCCATTTCGAGTTTTTTGCTGTCAATGACAAGTCCGTCAACGCGTTCGCGCTCCCTGGGGGCTTCATCGGCGTGCATAGTGGATTGTTGCTCACCGCGCAAAGTGAATCGGAATTCATCGGGGTGATGGGGCACGAAATTGCCCACGTAACGCAACGACACCTGGCACGGATGATGGCCGTACAAAAGCAGTCCCGGTTGACTTCGCTCGCTGCAATTGCGGTTGCCATACTCGCGGCGCGATCCAATGCACAACTGTCGCAGGGTGCCATAGCCGCGGCGGCGGCGGCGCCGCTGCAGTCGCAGCTGAACTATAGCCGCGATAACGAACGGGAAGCTGATCGAATCGGGTTGCAAATCGTGCAGAAGTCCGACTATGACGTGCATGCAGTCCCGGTGTTCTTCGAGCGTTTGCAAAGGGCGTCGCAAATCTATGAAGGCGGCGCCCCATCGTATCTGCGTACCCACCCGCTCACCTTTGAGCGTATCGCCGATATCCAGAATCGTGTCAGCGAGATGCCCTATCGTCAGGTCCCGGACAGCCTCGCTTTCCATATGGTCAGAGCGCGCCTGACCGCGTTGGATGGTTCGCCGTCAGATGCAGTTTTGATTTTCAGCGAGCGCATTCGGCAGAAGAAGTATGCCAACGAGGTTGCTGCGCGTTATGGCTACGCGGTGGCTCTGCTGCGTCAGGATGAACTCAAGCCGAGTGATGTCGCGACCGCCAGAGGGCAAGTAGATATGCTTCTGGAGAAGGCCCCCGATGACCCGATGATTCTGGCCCTGCACGCGCAGCTCGAAATGCGTACCGGGCAAGCCCAGGTTGGGCTGTCCATTTATCGCCAGGCGCTCAGACTCTACCCGACGCGGAGATCGCTGATGTACGGCTACTCGGCCGCCTTGATCAATTCGGGACGAGCGCAGGAAGCGGTTGAGTTCCTCGACCGCAGTCTGGACCGGGTCGCTCCCGACCCGCGTTTGTACGAACTCAAAGCCCAGGCGCACTCCCTGTTGGGTGAGCAGCTGCGCCAGCACCGAGCCCGGGCGGAAGCATTGTTGTTGCGGGGCAATCTCAGAGCGGCGATCGAACAGCTACGCTTTGCCCAGGCGAGTGCCGATGGCGATTTCTACGAGCGCTCCGGCGTGGACGCGCGACTTCGAGAACTGACGGCGTTCGAAGCCGAGTTGCGCCGCGACAACTGATTTACCGGCGCTGGATTTACCGGCACAAAGAGTGCTTTCCCGTTAGTGTGTGCTGCTCCTGTCAGAGGACCGTCTTTGCCATCACTTCCGGCTACGCTGCTTCCCAGTCACCAATTGAAGAAAATTGGCAAGTATGAGGTGGTCCGTGAACTGGGCAAGGGCGCGACCAGCGTCGTCTATCTGGCGCGTGATCCTTTCGCCGATCGCGAGGTGGCAATCAAGTTTGTGCATGCAGAGGCGCTGCAGGACAAAGAGGTCGGCAAGCGTTTCCAGAAACTGTTTCTGACCGAAGCGTCGCTCGCAGGCAAGCTGTCTCATCCGCACATAGCGGAAATATACGACGCGGCCTCGGAGGAATCGGGTAGCTACCTGGTAATGGAATACATCAATGGGGGTACGCTGGAACAACACAGCGCACCGGAGAACCTGTTGCCCATCAAGGCGGTCTTGGAGATCGCTTTCAAATGCTGCAAAGCCCTCGATTACGCTCATCAGAGCGGCATCATCCACCGTGATATCAAGCCGGCGAACATTCTTCTGACCGACGAGGCGGAAATCAAGATCTCCGACTTTGGTGCCGCGCTGACGACGCACACCGACACGACCCAGATATCCGGTATCGGTTCTCCCGCCTACATGTCTCCTGAGCAGCTGAAAGAGGCGACGCTGACACACCAGACCGACATGTTCTCGCTCGGCGTGGTGATCTACCAGTTGTTGACCGGCCACCTTCCGTTCAGGGGGTCGACCGGGTTCGGCATGGTCAACCAGATCCTCAATGTCGGTGCCGATCCCCCCAGCACGCACCGTCCGCAGATCCCGGGCAACGTTGACGAAATTGTCCTCAAGGCCATGCGCAAGGAGCCTAGTGAGCGGTACGCAACCTGGGACGAGTTTGCGCACGAGCTGGCCAAGGTGTTTGGCAAACTTGACTATGCCGACGATACTGTTCCGGATGCCGAGAAGTTCAGCACATTGCGGCGCCTGGAATTCTTCGAGAAGTTCACTGATGTCGATTTGTGGCAGGTGCTACGCATTGCCGAGTGGCGCAAGTATTCGCCGGGCGAGGACATCATCCGCGAGAGTGAAGTCGGGGCTTCGTTCTTCGTCCTGGTCGGCGGTGAAGTCAAAGTCACCAAGCAAGGAAAGGTTCTCAATATTCTCAAATCGGGCGAATGTTTCGGCGAGATGTCCTACGTCGGAAGTCGCAAGCACCCGAGAACGGCCAGTGTGACCGCGGTTGACGCTGTCACCGTGGTCGAAGTGAAGCCGGATGCGCTTGGCCATGCGACCGAAACCTGCGTTCATGCCTTTGATGTCGCGTTTCTCGAGTTACTGGTATCCAGGCTCGAGGCGGCCAATATACGCCTTTCAAGCTTGCTGCTGGACCGGCGCGTAAACATCTTCTGATCTTGCTGGCCACGCTTGCACCTGCGGTGACACGGCGCGTGCGACCGCGGTGACACTGGGTTTGGCCCAGCAATGACACTGGGTCTGACCCAGCAATGACTTAGCCCGCCTCGAGATGCATAATATAAAGTTATGCCTAACGATAACGAGATTGTGTTCGACCGGGACCTCGACGCTCGAGGACTCAACTGCCCGCTTCCCATCCTGCGCACCAAGAAGACGCTCAATGACATGCAGTCGGGCGAAATACTGCGCATACTGGCAACCGACCCAGGGTCGGTGCGCGATTTCCAGGCGTTCTCCAAGCAAACCGGTAACGAATTGCTGGAGCACTCGTCCGACGCTGGCGAGTTCCGCTTTCTTCTGAGGAAGAAATAGTCACATGCGAACCGCTTCGCGAGGCCTGGACAGACTCATCGTCGAGTTCGACCGTGCTTTGAAAACGCTTGGCGGCGTGGCTTCGGTCGCTCGTGAAATGCCGGGGCAGGAACTGTCAGAGGCGGATCTGCCGGAAACGCAGCGGCGGCACGCCGCAGCTCTGATGCGCGTCAATCATACCGGCGAAATCTGCGCCCAGGCGCTGTATTCGGGTCAGGCGCTGACGGCGCGAAGTGATGACACCAGACGGGTGCTGCAGCGTGCTGGCGAGGAAGAAGCTGAACACCTGGCGTGGACTGCCGCACGCGTAGAGAGCCTTGGTGGGCGTCTGAGCGTGCTAAATCCGGCGTTCTACGCCGGATCATTCGTCATCGGTGCCGTGTCGGGCGCGGCCGGCGATCGCTGGAGCCTGGGATTTCTGGCCGAAACCGAAAGGCAGGTCGAAGCGCATCTCGATGGTCATCTCTTGAGCCTGCCTGCCGCCGACCAGAAGAGCCGTGCCGTTGTCGAAAGAATGAAGCAGGACGAAGCGCGCCACGCCTCCAGCGCAACTGCGCACGGCGCAGCGGGGCTTCCCCGGCCAGTGAAGCGAATCATGAAGCTGGCCGCACGGGTCATGACGTTTACCACTTATCGGCTCTGAAGCCGTCAGGTTTTGGCGGTCGCGGCGCGTTCTCGCGGCGACACTGCGGCTTCGTCAATGATCTTGAAATCATGTGTGATCTGTGCTGATTTGCCGAGCATGATTGAGGCAGAGCAGTATTTGTCGGCTGACAGTTCCACCGCTCTTTTGACGTGGGCTGGTTTCAGATTTGACCCCGCAACGACGAAGTGCATGTGTATACGGGTGAAGATCTTGGGGTCAGTTGATGCGCGTTCGGCATCGATCTCGACAGTGCAGTCACGCACTGGTTGACGGGCTTTTTTCAAAATCATGACAACGTCGTAAGCGCTGCACGCGCCGGTACCCAGCAGAACGACTTCCATTGGTCTCGGGCCAAGGTTTCGTCCCCCACCTTCTGCTGCCCCGTCCATGACAAACGCATGACCGCTTTCACTCTCGCCGACAAAAGCAGCGTTTTCGATCCACTTTACTCTGGCTTTCATATTTCTGTGCTTTCTGAACGCAGATGTTGATGCTCCGACGCTCCGTTCGCGGCTCGCTTCAGGTGTCGACGCCAAAGCGAAAGTGTGCCAGACGCTGTCACGACCGGGCGATGATCGTTAGGAAGCTTGCTGGCGGCACCAGTTTCAATCGCACCGGCGTGTCGCGCTGCAGTCCGATGACGATTTTTCGCCGGGCGTTCTTGGGGCACTGAGGGGTGTTTTGCAAGGCCTTGCTCAGATCAGTGGGCAGATCGCTTCGAAAGTTTGCTGCCAACGCTAATTATTCCTAAATAACAGCGGGTTACCATCGAAAAGCTGGGCTTCCCGGGGGCAATTGGGGTACAATACGCGATTTTTTGAGGCAGCAAGTCTATCTGAACGAGTAACGGATCAAATGGCGGACAACATCGAGCAAATCGGTAGCAATCAAGCCACGGGCGCCGGGGGCGATTCTGGCGGGGCCTCGGTTGATAAAAACAGGCGGCGAACGCTCATCGCGTGGACTGGCGCTGCCGGGGCGGTGGCCGGAATCGGCATCGCCGTGCCCTTTGTGATGAGCATGTTTCCAAGCGAGCGAGCGCGCGCGGCCGGGGCGCCGGTCGAAGTTGACCTCAGCAAGATCGAACCCGGCATGATGATTACTGAAGAGTGGCGCGGCAAGCCAGTATGGGTCCTGCACCGCACCGACGGAATGATCGAGCGAGTGCCACGGACCGATGATGTCGTGGCGGACCCCGGGTCTCGCCAGCCAATGCAGCCGGACTATGCCCGCAACGAGTTACGCTCAATCAAGCCGAATTATCTGGTGCTGGTCGGAATCTGTACCCATCTCGGCTGCTCGCCGTCACAGAAACTGGAGGTCGGTGAAGCGAGTGGCCTCGGCGCCGATTGGAACGGTGGATTCTTCTGCCCATGCCATGGATCGAAGTTCGACCTGGCCGGGCGTGTCTTCAAGGGTGCGCCGGCGCCAAGCAATCTGGAAGTGCCGCCGCACACTTACTTGTCGGACACGCGACTGCTGATCGGTGAAGACAGCAAGAGGGGCTGAGCGGATGGGGCCAATGAATGCACTCGTGAACTGGATCGACGAACGCTTCCCGCTGACGTCGACTTTCAAGCAACACCTCTCGGAATACTACGCTCCGAAGAATTTCAACTTCTGGTATTTCTTCGGTGCCTTGTCGCTGCTGGTTCTCGTCATCCAGATCGTGACGGGTATCTTCCTTACCATGCACTACAAACCCGACGCGGACCAGGCCTTTGCTTCGGTCGAGTACATCATGCGCGATGTGCCGTGGGGCTGGCTGATCCGTTACGTGCACTCGACCGGCGCTTCGATGTTCTTCCTGGTCGTGTATCTGCATATGTTCCGCGCGCTGCTTTACGGCTCCTATCGAAAGCCGCGCGAACTTCTCTGGATCCTCGGCATGCTGATCTACCTTTGCCTGATGGCTGAGGCATTCTTTGGTTACCTGCTGCCATGGGGGCAGATGTCATACTGGGGCGCGCAGGTGATCGTCAATCTGTTTGCCGCGGTTCCGTTTATTGGTCCCGATCTGGCGGTGTGGATACGCGGTGACTACGTCGTGTCCGATGCCACGCTGAACCGCTTTTTCGCGTTCCACGTTATTGCCGTTCCGTTGGTGCTGCTGGGTCTGGTAGCAGCTCATATTCTCGCGTTGCACGAAGTGGGATCGAATAATCCGGACGGAATCGAGATAAAGAAAAAGAAGGATCCGGCCACCGGAGTTCCGCTCGATGGCATACCGTTTCACCCCTACTACACAGTAAAGGACACCTTTGGCGTGGCTGTGTTTCTGGCAGTATTTACTGCCATTGTGTTCTTTGCACCGGAGATGGGTGGTTATTTCCTGGAGCACAACAACTTTGTTCCGGCTGACCCACTCAAAACACCGGCACACATCGCGCCCGTTTGGTACTTCACGCCGTTCTACTCGATCCTGCGAGCCGTGCCGCCGATGTTTGGTTCGCAGTTTCCGGGTGTGCTTGCCATGGGCGCGGCTGTGGTGATCATGTTTCTGTTGCCGTGGCTCGATCGCAGCCCGGTAAAATCGATACGCTATCGCGGTTCGCTCTACAAGTGGGCTTTGGCGCTGTTCGTCGTGGCGTTCCTGGTGCTCGGCTATTTGGGTACCAAGCCGACTAATGTTTGGGGCCAGTTCGGGCCATGGCTGGGCGGAGCTGACCGAGCCACCGTCGTCGCGCGTGTTTTCACCATTGTCTATTTCCTGTTCTTCGTTTTGATGCCCTGGTATACGAGAGTTGACAAGACCAAACCGGAGCCGGAGAGGGTGACTTCGTGAGAGCCTTACTGCTGATTATCTGCCTGCTTGGTTCCGGCTTTGCGTTTGGCGCCACCGGAGAAGTCAAGCTTGATCGCGCCAATATTGATCTGCGCGATGCTGTATCGATCCAACGCGGAGCGAAAGTCTTTGTCAATTACTGTTTGAATTGCCATGCGGCATCCTATATGCGGTACAACAGGCTGACGGACCTTGGCTTGAGCGAGCAGCAGATACTCGACAATCTGATCTCTAGCGACGCCAAGATCGGCGAAACCATGACCGTGGCGATGCGCGAGGAGGATGCCAAGAACTGGTTCGGCGTTGCGCCGCCTGATCTGTCAGTGATTGCACGCTCGCGCGGCGCGGACTGGCTCTATACATACCTGAGAAGCTTCTATCGCGATGAGTCGACCGTGACCGGTTGGAACAACCCGGTTTTCCCGAACGCCGCAATGCCGCACGTATTGTGGCGATTGCAGGGCATTCAACGCCTGCACGTGGTGGAAGGTGGCGATCACGGTCAGCCCCACAGCGAACTGGTGCTGGAAACGCCGGGCACAATGAGCGCACAAGCTTACGACGAAATGGTGCGCGATCTGGTTGCTTACCTCACCTACATGGCTGAACCAGTGAGTGTGCAAAGAGCACGTGTCGGCGTCGTTGTTCTGTTGTTCCTCGGGCTGATGATAGTAATGACCTGGCTGCTCAAGCGCGAATACTGGAAAGACGTGCACTAAAGGGACAGACACGCTGCCATGATGACACTTTACTCAGGAACGACCTGCCCATTCAGTCAACGCTGCAGGATTGTCCTGTACGAAAAAGGCATGGATTTCCAGATCATCGACGTCGATCTGTACAACAAACCGGAAGATCTGGCGGTGATGAATCCATACAATCGCACGCCGGTGCTGGTCGAGCGTGATCTGATTCTTTACGAATCCAATATCATCAACGAGTATATTGATGACCGCTTCCCGCATCCACAGCTCATGCCTGCCGATCCGGTGATGCGAGCCCGCGCGCGCTTGTTTCTGTTCCGTTTCGAGAACGAATTGTTTTCCAACATCGACGCCATCGAAAGTGGAACCCAGAAACAAGCGGACAAAGCACGCATCGCCATCCGCGATAACCTGACACAGATTGCGCCGGTCTTCGTCAAGCAAAAGTATATGCTTGGCGATGAGTTCTCGATGCTCGACGTGGCGATTGCACCATTGCTGTGGCGCCTCGACTACTATGGCATCCAGCTGCCCAAGCAATTGGCACCGCTGATGAAGTACGCCGAACGATTGTTCAGCAGACCGGCGTATATCGAAGCGTTGACGCCCTCTGAAAAGGTGATGCGCAAGTGAAAGAAACGTTACCAACCACGCCCTATCTGATACGGGCAATATATGAGTGGTGCTGCGATAGCGGGCAAAGCCCGTATATCGCCGTCAAGGTGGATGCGCAGACACGAGTACCGCCGGAGCACGTGAAGGACGGCGAGATTGTGTTGAATATCAGCCCCGATGCGACGCGTAACCTCAAGATCGACAATGATTTGATCCGCTTTTCTGCACGCTTTAACGGCGTATCACGGGAAATCGCAGTACCTGTCGCTGCAGTCAAAGGAATATTCGCGCGCGAATCAGGGCAAGGTCTGGCATTTCAGCTCGCCACTCAGAGCGACACTGAAAACGAGCCGCAGCCAGGGCAGAGTGAGAGTGACGCCGCATCGAAGCCGGCAGAACCGACGCGCGGTCGCGCCAAGCTGCAGATCGTGAAGTAGGATTTTGTCGGGCGCGTTGCCACACCTATAATCCGGGCAAGGCCGGCATAGCTCAGTTGGTAGAGCAGTTGATTTGTAATCATCAGGTCGCGGGTTCGACTCCTGCTGCCGGCACCATTATCAACTCAGGATTACGGAACCTCATGTTCAAACATCGTTTTTCTGTCCTGCAAGCTTGCCTGTTCACCGCTTTTACGATCTCGACCTGTATTGTTGCACTGCCTTCGCTGGCACAGAACGACGGTCTGACCTTCGAGCAAGCGCAGACGCGAACTGCGCACGCGCGACGCCACATGGAGGCCATGCGCCGCGAAGTGAAGAAGGCTGAGGCAGAGGAAGAGACCGCTTTGCGTGAAGCTGACAAAATCAAGAAGCGTCACGAAGCGGCAATGAAGGAGGCCGAGGCGGCGACACAGGCGCGCGAGGAAGCGGAGAAAAAGTTCGCCGAGGCACGCGAGAAGTGGTCCGACGAGGCGGCGCGCCTGAAAAGAATTCACGACCAACGCGGCTCACAGCTGTAGCCGCGCTCACGCACTTACCCTAGTTACAGGCCCGGAAGAATGAAGATTCACGAATATCAGGCCAAGGAATTGTTGCGCGGTTATGGTGTAACCACACCGCGCGGAATTGCTTGTTTCTCTGTCGAGGATGCCACCAAGGCAGCCGAGGAACTCGGCGGTCCGGTATGGGTGGTCAAAGCGCAGATCCACGCGGGTGGGCGCGGCAAGGGCGGTGGTGTCAAGGTGGCGAAGTCGCTCGAGGAGGTACGGGACTGGTCTTCAAAAATCCTCGGCATGCAGCTCAAGACGCATCAGACTGGGCCGGAGGGACAGAAGGTGCGCCGGCTGCTAATCGAAGAAGGTGCGGACATCGGCAAAGAACTCTATGTTGGCATCGTTGTCGACCGCGCGACCCAGCGGGTAACGGTCATGGCGTCCTCTGAGGGAGGCATGGACATCGAGGAAGTTGCGGCCAAGGCGCCGGAGCGCATTCACAAGGTTTCAATCGATCCTGCCGCCGGGTTGACCGACGCGGAGGCATCCGACCTGGCGCGAAAAATCGGCATCCCTGAAAGCTCTCTGAACCAGGGCGCGGCGATGCTGCAGGCGTTGTACCGGGCGTTCGTCGAAACCGACGCCTCGCTGGCCGAGATCAACCCGTTGATTGTCACCGGTGACGGAAATGTCATTGCACTCGACGCAAAGATGAACTTCGATGAAAGCGCGTTGTTTCGGCATCCCGAAATCATTGAGTTGCGCGACTTCGATGAAGAGGATCCATTGGAAATTGAAGCATCGAAGCACGACCTCTCTTACATTTCTCTGGACGGCAATATCGGCTGCCTGGTAAACGGTGCCGGACTGGCGATGGCGACCATGGATACCATCAAGTTGTTCGGTGGTGAGCCGGCGAACTTCCTGGATGTTGGCGGGGGTGCGACCAAGGAGAAAGTCACCGAAGCGTTCAAGCTGATGCTGCGTAATCCGAACCTCAAAGCGATCCTGGTCAATATATTCGGCGGCATCATGCGCTGCGACATTATTGCCGCCGGCGTGGTCGAGGCGGCAAAACAGGTGCAATTGGGCGTGCCGCTGGTTGTGCGAATGAAGGGCACCAATGAAGACATTGGCAGGCAGATACTTTCCGAGTCCGGGTTGCCGATTATCTCGGCGGACAACATGGCGGATGCCGCGCAGCGCGTCGTGGCAGCCACCAAGGGGAAGAACTGATGTCAATACTGATCGACAAGCACACCAGGGTCATGACCCAGGGCATCACTGGCAAAACCGGCCAGTTTCACACGCGCGCTTGCCGCGAGTATGCCAACGGTGCTGAGTGCTTCGTTGCTGGCGTTCATCCCAAGAAAGCTGGCCAGGACTTTGAAGGAATCCCCATCTTCGCATCGGTGCGTGACGCCAGGGAGGCGACCGGCGCCAACGTATCTGTCATCTACGTGCCGCCGGCGGGGGCCGCAGCAGCCATATGGGAGGCAGCCGAAGCGGAACTCGATCTGGTCATTTGTATCACTGAAGGCATTCCGGTTCGCGACATGATCGAGGTGCGTGACAAGATGCACCGGCATAACAGCAAGACGGTTCTGCTCG
Organism: Betaproteobacteria bacterium; assembly: GCA_020354125.1. GTDB lineage: Bacteria > Pseudomonadota > Gammaproteobacteria > Burkholderiales > Eutrophovitaceae > SG8-40. The sequence continues at coordinate 3,995,512 of CP070643.1, forward strand.
GCCCGAACTGCCCGGGCGTGATTACACCAGACGAGATCAAAATTGGCATCATGCCCGGCCATATTCACCGTAAAGGTTCAGTGGGTGTTGTTTCGCGTTCCGGGACGTTGACCTACGAAGCTGTTGCGCAGCTGACCGAACTGGGGCTCGGGCAAAGCACTGCGGTCGGAATTGGTGGCGACCCGGTCAACGGTTTGAAGCACATCGACGTGTTGAAGATGTTCAATGATGATCCCGCTACCGAGGCGGTGGTCATGATAGGTGAGATCGGTGGCACGGACGAGGAAACTGCCGCTCTGTGGGCCAAGGACAACATGTCCAAACCCGTCGTCGGCTTTATCGCCGGGGTGACCGCGCCACCGGGCAAGCGAATGGGGCATGCCGGGGCAATCATCTCGGGCGGCAAGGGCACGGCGGAGGAGAAGCTCGCGGTGATGGAAGAGTGCGGGATTAGCGTGACACGCGATCCGTCACAGATGGGCAAGCTGCTGCAGACGGTCCTCAAGTAGTATTGGAAGCTACGACCGGCAGCGCTTAAAGCGGAGCCGTTTGAACGACAACTTTACAAAATCAAGATTCAGCATCCGTACTGCCTTGCGGCAATGTCGGATGCACCCGTCTGTCAATTGCATACGCCCCTCACACTCGATCCGCTGAATCCCCAGTTCTGGGTAGCCGTTCTTCAGATCATTCTCATCGACATTCTGTTGTCGGGAGACAACGCAGTGGTCATCGCTTTGGCCTGCCGCAATCTCCCGGAACAACAACGCCGGCTCGGTATTTTCTGGGGTGTTGGTGGTGCCATCGCGTTGCGGGTCATTCTGACTTTCTTTGCGGTGGCCCTGTTGACGGTCAGCTACGTCAAAATCGTCGGTGCCGCATTGCTGATGTGGATCGGCATAAAGCTGGTACTGCCGCAGGACGACGAGGAAGGGCACGAGATCGAGGCCGCCGGCAGTCTGTGGGGTGCGATTCGTACCATCATCATTGCCGACTTTGTGATGAGCCTCGACAACGTTATCGCGGTCGCGGCTGCCGCCAGGGACAGCGTGTTTTTGCTGATTTTCGGCCTCGCATTGTCGATTCCACTAATGGTGTGGGCCAGTCAGCTTATATTGCGCCTCATGGACCGTTACCCGCTGATCATTCTTGGTGGTGGCGGGCTGCTCGGCTGGATCGCGTTATCGATGGCAATTACCGATCCCGTCGTCAAGCCTGTACTCGAGCCATATCAATATTGGTTGTCCTGGCTGGCGCCGGCGCTGGGTGCGGTGATCGTGATTGCTGTCGGCAAGCTTGGAGCTTTACGCCGGCCACTTCCGGCGAAGCCAATTGTCGACTTGGCAACCGATGAGAACAGCGAGGGCGAGGGGGATAGACGTGCCTAGTGTATTGTTAGCCGTGGATGGTTCGGAAAACGCGCTACGGGCAGTAAAGGATTTCATTGCCAAACGCGATTGGTATCAGCAACCGGTTGAATTGCATTTGCTCACTGTCCAGTTGCCAATTGCGTCCGGATTGGTCAAGTCTTTCATCTCGAAAAGCCAGCTCGACGGTTATTACCGTGACGAAGGGCTGGCCGCGTTGGCGCAGGCGCGCTTGATGCTCGATGACGCTGGCGTGCTTTATCAGCACCATATCGGCGTCGGTGAAGTGGCGAAGACCATTCTTGACTATGCGCAGGACAAGGCAAGCAGCCTCATCATCATTGGCACCCACGGACGCGGCGCGGTGACGGGCGCGCTACTCGGCTCGGTCGCCACGCGCGTATTGCACGAGTCTGATATCCCGGTGCTGCTGGTCAGTTAACAGCCTGTTAGGGCCTGGATTGGGTAGCTGAAACAAGCTTTTCCACACAGCGCGGGCACAGGCACGAACTGCCGGCCGTGCCGCTGATGACGGGCGGGAAATCTGTGGCGCGCCAGCAAGGCGTTGCGTCGTTCATGCCGCAATGGAAGTTGACACCGCATGCGTCGCAGCGCGTGTTCTCAGTCCCGCGATGCATCGACCCGACAGAACCGTCTTGCTTTTCGGTCACTACATTTCCTATATTCGGTAACGAAACGATATTGCGTCGCTCGGTGTACGTTCAAATGCTAGTGTGGCTTCAAATATGATTAACTGTTGTCGTAACACGGGGAAAAAACGGCTGTAGCGACGTCCGGGAGAAGACAATGCGCGCGATGCAGTTGGTCGAGCAAAACGGGGTACTGGTAGCGTCCGACATTCCGGTCCCCGAGCCCCATGCCCACCAGATTCTGATCAGGGTCAAGGCCTGCGGCGTGTGCCGTACCGATTTGCATGTCGTTGACGGAGAGTTGCACGGCGGGAAAATGCCGATCGTGCCGGGGCACGAGATCGTTGGCACCGTCGAGGCGGCCGGCTCCGAGGTCGACAGCGTTACGAAGGGTCAGCGTGTCGGTGTGCCGTGGCTGGGGTCGACCTGTGGCCGCTGTGACTACTGCCGAAGTGGCTGCGAGAACCTGTGCGACAGCGCTCGCTTTACCGGATTCAACATTGATGGTGGTTATGCGGAATTCGCCGTTGCCGATGCCCGTTTCTGCTTTCCGCTGCCCGATGAGTTTGATGATGCGCATGCGGCACCGCTGTTGTGCGCTGGTTTGATTGGTTACCGTTCTCTGGTCAAGGCTGGGGACGCCATGCGCCTCGGTATCTATGGTTTTGGCGCGGCTGCCCACATCGTGGCGCAGCTGGCCGTCTACCAGTCGCGCGAGGTTTACGCGTTTACCCGCCCCGGTGATGGCCCGGGCCAGGAGTTTGCGCTCGAGCTGGGGGCGACCTGGGCGGGTGACTCGACTGAGCAACCGCCGGTGCCGCTGGAGGCTGCCATCATATTTGCACCGGTGGGCGCTTTGGTGCCGGCCGCACTGCGGGCTGTCGCCAAAGGCGGGCGCGTTGTCTGCGCTGGCATTCACATGAGTGACATACCGTCGTTTCCGTATCACATCCTGTGGGGCGAACGGCAGGTGCTGTCGGTCGCCAATCTGACGCGATCCGATGGCGAACAGTTCTTCGCGCTGGCGGCACGTGCCGGAGTACGCACGGAAATCGAGACGCTGCCGTTGGCCGCGGCCAACGAAGCGCTGGCGAGACTAAAGCAGGGGGATGTTCGCGGTGCTTTTGTGTTGCGTCCGTTCGAATCAGGCGATTGATCGACCGTTATGTTGTCGTATCAGGTCGGTAACGGACGTCGGTCGTTGACCTCGGCAAGCCGGCTCACCAGGATCCGCAAAAAAGACTTGTTGAACTGTTTCTGCAGCGCGTCAGTGGATTCCTGCAAGGCGTGCGCCTTGATCTTGATCAGAGTGAGATCCGACGATGACGTGATCGTGGTGTTGCGCGGCGGGCGCATTTTCTCGAAGTAGAGCAGTTCTCCGAAGCAATCGTTCGGTCCCAGCTTGTCGACAACCTTGCCGGCCTTCTTCACTTCCGCTTCGCCTTCGACGATGAGATAAAAACTTTCGCCGACTTCACCTTCCGTGGTGATGTCCTTGCCAGCGGGATGTCGATGCCAGGTACTGATTCTGACGATCTCCCACGTCTCTATCTCACTGAGGTCGGCGAAGAATGGAATTTTGTTGATGGCTTCATACTTGACCGTGTCGGTGATTGTGTCGGTGGGCAGTTCCAGATGGCGATAGGACTGGGCGAGCTCGCGGGAGAACTCGGACCACGACCTGAAACGATCCGACAGATCTTTTGCCATCGCCCGTAACACCAGTTTCTCGAGTGCTTCGGGCAGGTCGGCGCGGTGCACTGTCGGTGAGACGGGCTCGATGTTCGTGATCTGATAGACAAGGCTGGCCCTGTTCGATGCCAAGAACGGCAGGCGCCCGGTCAGTAACTGGTACATGACAACACCCAGCGAATAGATGTCAGTCTGATGGTCGAGCGGCTTTTCTAGAACCTGTTCCGGTGACATGTAAGCCGGTGATCCCATTCCCTGCATGACTGTCTGCTCGCCGCTTTCGAATTGTGCCGCCCCGAAGTCGCTGATCTTGATTTCGTCGTTCTCGCCGCGGAGAATGTTGGCCGGCTTGATATCGCGATGAATGACACCCTGACGGCTGGCGTACTCGAGTGCGAGGCTGCACTTGAACGCGGTCTCGACAACGTCGTTCATTGGCAGCAGTCGCGAAACCGAACATCTTTCCTCGAGCGTTTCGCCGGGCGCGTATTCCATTGCAATGTAACTGTAATCGTCAGTTACATCCGCATCGAAAATCTGAATGATGTGCGGATGCATCAGTCGGCCGATGAGGGCCGCTTCGTTGAGGAACGACTTGTTGAATCGTTTCTGTACCGCGGGATCAACACCAACTTCTGGCCTGACGACCTTGATTGCCACCTCGCGATCAGCGAAGGGGTCGCGCCCGAGGTAAACGCGTGACGTTGCTCCACGCCCAAGTTCGCGGATGATGGGATATTTGCCGATTTGCGAAGGTAACCGGTCTGCCATGCGCGCTAGGGCCTGTTAACGCATATTGGATCGACGCGACGGCGGTCGCTTTGGTGTGAGACAAGGCGCGGCGAGCGCGGTGTGGCCATTCCACATAAGCGAGCTGTAACGCAGGATCGCGCCAGTTCTGATTGAACCGCTGTGGGCCCGTCCCAAGGTTCTTTCAGACAAGGCGTTGCCCCCAAAATGGCGCCATGCTGTGTTGCTCGTCGTTTATTTGGAATAGCCAAACTGCACTCCTCACGCCTTGCCTGACCCCATTTTGGGGAGCAACGCATCGATCCAATATGCGTTAACAGACGCTAGTTGCTTGACGGTACCTTCATGCCCCGCTGGACGGCCCCGCGCGCCCCGATCAGATCAAACCAGCGTTTCACGTTGGGAAAGTCTCCAAGGTCGACCTTGTGCCATTCGAACCTTGCTACCCATGGATAAGTCGCAATATCCGCGATCGAGTAATCTCCTGCCAGATACTCGTTGGCCTCGAGGTGGCCATTGAGAACGCCATACAGCCGCCGCGTTTCCTTAGAGTAGCGCTCGATGGCGTACGGTACCGGTTCCGGCGCTGAGCGCAGGAAATGGTGTACCTGACCGAACATCGGCCCCGGTCCGCCCATCTGGAACATCAGCCACTGCATCGTTTCGTACCTCAGGCCTCCCTCAGCGGGAAAGAAGCGACCGTGTTTCTCCGCAAGGTAGAAAAGAATCGCTCCCGATTCAAAAAGGCTGAAGGGTCCTCCGGCGGGGCCCTCGTGATCGATAATCGCCGGGATTTTGCTGTTGGGATTGATCTTCACAAACTCATCGGTATGCTGATCGCCCTTGCCGATGTTGATTGCGTGCGTTGTGTACTCCAGACCCAGTTCCTCAAGCATGATCGAGACTTTGCGCCCATTGGGCGTACTCCAGGTGTACAGGTCAATCAAAGCACTCTCTCCCCCCTCAGAAATGAGGCTGAATTCTAATCGAAAGCAAGATAAGTGCACGCTTCCGTATAATTGGACTGTCCCCTGGCCCGGATGAACGAATGCTCAAATGGCTCTTCACGCTGGTACTCGCCGTGCTCATCATCGGCGTCTTTACGCCCTGGCTGAGGAACATCGGGTTGAGAAACGCCGGGTTGAAAAGGATCGGTCCGGCTAAGCAAGGGCAACGGCACGTCCCAGGGGATTTCGAGATCGAGCGTGGCGGCAAGCGCTTCAGCTTTCCGATTGGTTCGACGATCCTGCTGTCGCTTCTGGCGAGCCTTATTTTCTGGTTGTTGCGCTAGCTGTCGGTATTTGTGCGACGCCTGTTCCAGCTCCACTCGCCGCCGGCTGTTCGGGTCGTTTAGTTCTTTCGGTTCGAGGCAGACAGCGTCCGTTTGATGGCCTCAAGCCGCGCGGCATCGATCTGCTCGCGGATGCGAGCCGGGTCGTCAAGACCTGAGGCGATTGCCCCGGCATCGATTCCTCGAGTCGCCCGGTTGGTGTTGCTCAACAATTCGCTCTGGGGGAATGGTCGCGTCTCATAACCAGGTCTGCCCCGGAAGTCGCACTCTGATGCCAGCAGGATTTCTTCGAAGCGTTCGGGTTTGCGCAACGCGTCGGTTGACGTGAGCAGTTTCAATATCGTCGCCGGACGCAATTCCTGTGCACGGTGAACTTCACCGTGATATCTGGCGGTCAATCGCGCCACGTCGCAGCAATACCCGGGCACACGCAACCGCGCGCACAAGGAACGCACCAGCTCTGCGCTTATTTTTTCATGGCCGTGATGGGCCGGCCATTTGTCGCAGGGCGTAGCGGCTTTTCCGAGGTCATGCGTTAGAGCGGCGAAGCGTACGGCAAGCGAATAATTCTGTTGTGCCGCATAGTCGATGACCATCATGACGTGTAAACCGGTGTCTATTTCCGGATGATGTTGTTCCGGCTGAGGCACGCCAAACAGGGCATCGACTTCGGGCAGGATTCTCGCCAAAGCGCCACAATCGCGGAGTACCTCGAACATCCGCGATGGTTTCGATTCCATTAAACCTTTGGAAACTTCTTGCCACACTCGCTCTGCGACAAGGTGATCGACCTCGCCGTTGGCAACCATCTGGTGCATCAGTTCCTGTGTTTCACTGGCCAGCTCGAATCCGAAGCGGGCGGCGAAACGCGCGGTTCGCAACACCCGCACCGGATCCTCGACAAATGCCGGACCGACATGGCGCAAGATGCCGTGTTGCAGATCATCAGCGCCACCGAACGGATCTATGATGTTGCCACTCTCGTCCCGAGCGATGGCGTTGATGGTTAGGTCCCGGCGTTCAAGGTCCTGCTCGAGCGACACATCGGGCGCGGCGTGAACGACAAATCCCCGGTAGCCTCGTCCGCTTTTTCTCTCGGTACGCGCCAATGCGTATTCCTCACCTGTTTCGGGATGAAGAAACACCGGGAAATCTCGCCCTACCGGCTTGAACCCGAGCGTGAGCATTTCCTCGGGCGTGCTGCCCACGACGACATAGTCCTGATCGCGTACGTCGAGCCCAAGCAACTGATCTCGTACCGATCCGCCGACCGCATACACTTTCACGACTGTAAACTCACTTCCGCCCGCAGTGCGCCGATTGTGCCCTTGTGACCGCGGACTGCAAAGAGACTATTGGCGAACTGCACGACGAACGACCGTTAACGATTGGCGCGTATCCGGTATCGGTCCAGGCGCGAAGACTGCGCATTCTTTGCCAGATAGAGCGGCACGACCGCCTCCATCGCGCGCGGTTCAAAGCCGAGCACATTCGGAAACGCGCAGTCGCAGACGTTGTCGACCTGCATTGAACGGATATTGTCGCGGGTCATCAACTTGCCTGGCAGGTGCTCAAGAACCAAAGCTTGCAGTTGTGTCATGCCAGGTGACAGCGGAAGGATGAGCCGCTTCAGTCCGCGTACCGAACAGGCATATGAGACCAACTCCTGCAGGCGGTACACTTTCGGCCCACACAGTTCGAAGGTCTGTGAAAATGTCTGCGGCTTATCCAGACAAGTGGCAATGGCACGGGCGACATCGTCGACATAAATCGGCTGGAACCGCGCATCCGGACAGCCCAGTGGAATAACCGGCGACAGCTGTGCCAGTCGCGCGAAAAGGTTCAGAAACGCATCATCACGACCAAAAATGACCGATGGACGAAATATGGTGGTTTGCACGCCGTTTGCCTCGGCCGCGCGTATTTGTTGTTCTCCGGCCGCTTTTGATCGGAGGTATTCGCTGGGCGCGTCATGTGCTGCCTTGAGCGCGGAAACGTGCACAAGTCGACCAACGCCGTTTATGCGACAAGCGTCGACGATTTTCCTTGGCAGCTCGGCGTGGACACGCCGGAAATCGCCTTTCGTTTCCTCGTGCAAGATGCCGGTCAGGTTGATTACGGCCTCGCAACCGGCAACCAGCCTGCCGAGAACTTCCGCGTCGTCGACGTCTGTCTCGATGACCTCGGTGTTCGGCAGGACAATCAGTTCGCTCTTGACACGCTCCCGGCGTCGCGTGGGAATTCGCAACGCAATGCCCTTGGTACAGAGCAGATTCGCCACGTGTCGACCGACAAATCCGGATCCACCAATCAGACAAACAGTTGGCATACGTGCGGCTTCGCTCAACCTTGACTCCCCCTGTCGAGCGGCTCAGCGCGGCGCGTCAGCAGTGATAATTCCATCGCCTTGATTTGAACTGTTCGATTTGAACTGCTTGATTTGAACCGCTCGACTCGAACGCTAAATTTGAACTGCGCAATTTTACCCTGCGCAGTTCAATCACACCGCATCTGGTCATACCGTTTCTAATTGCCCCGGCTTCTAATCGACCCGGCTTCTAATCGACCCGGCTTCTAATCGGCGCGACTTCCAGCCACATCGATGCAGCGCGCATTGGCGGCGCAGGCCTTCCAGTGCCGGATTGGCTTATAGCTGATCGCTTTGGCAGGAGGGCTTAATTGGTATCGACCGGACGCGGGGGAACCGTTCCCAGCCGGTCGCGCAGGCTCAGGTTGGTCTGGCCGAACAATCTTGCGTAGTACATGGTGTTACTCATTACTTTTTTCACGTAGCCACGCGTTTCGGGAAAGGGAATCGTCTCTGCGTAGACATCGCCGGCGAGCGGCTTAACGTCGCGCCAGCGCGCGGCACGCCGCGGACCGGCATTGTATCCCGCCGATGCCAGCACGGGATGGTTGTCCAGTGTGTCCATTACCTGTCGCAGGTATGACGTTCCCATGCTGATGTTGGTGTCAACGCGGTTCACCAGCTTGCTGTGATGGCCCTTCAGCCCGAGTCGTTTGGCCATCCACTTGGCAGTCGATGGCATCAGCTGCATCAGCCCGCCAGCACCGGCGGTTGAACGAGCCGTCGTGACGAACCGACTCTCCTGTCGTATCAGGCCATAAACCCATGCCTCATCCAGTTCCAGTTCGTCGGTGTACAGGCGCATCACATCGCGATAAGGGGCGGGGAAACGCAAAGAGAAGTCGTGCAGGATCCTGGTGCGTTCGGCAGTGTGTATGGCTCGTTCGTACCATTCGTTGCGCGATGCCAATGCCGCCGCAGCGAGCAGCTGCCGGTCGTCGTAATCCTTGACAGTCCAGGCCCATTCAAGCGCGCCTTCATAGCGCATGCTGTTGCGGTAGAAAGCCATGCCGCGCTGCAGGCCGGGCTCTTGGGCAATAATCGCAACGTCACTGGCATCTGGGCGATAAGTCTGGGGAACAAAACTCATCGTGTTTCCCAGGTTTTCGGCAGCGAGTTGTCCATAGAAATTGAACTCATTGGACAACGAGGCGAGCAGAGCGTTGGCCTCGAACTGCTGTCCGGTAGTCTGCAATGCGCGAGCCTTCCAGTAGCGCCAGCGTGACGTGCTTCGCTTCCCCGGGCTCATTGCCTCGACGCAACCGACTATGTCGCCCCAGTCACCGCTGCGCAGCGCAGCCCGGACACGCCATTCAAGCTGCTTGTCATTCAGATCACGCGGATCGACTTTCTTGAACCAGTCGTGTGCATCCGGATGGTGTTTCCAGGCGGCTGCCATCGCGATCTGACCCACGGCATAGCTGCGATCTTCATCGGGTAACTGGTCTTCGATTTCGGCGAGTTTTCTTACCGCAACATGTGGCCACGAACGCCCTGTTTTGTACAGTGCGTACAGTGCCAGTTCGGTTTGCCCGCGATTTTGCAACGGCATGGACAGTTGTTTGAGATACGTCTGCGGACGGCGAGCAGCGCGATTTATGTTCTGTGAACTGGGCCGCTCGGCAGCGGGTACGTATTTCAGAATCGCTTTTGCCACGCTTCGGTTACCGGAATTCAGCGCCAGTCTGAAGCGTGCCCACACGGCGTCGGCTTCCAACAAGTTCTCCTCGAACAGGGATTCGAACAACGGCAGACAACTCTCCGGTTGCGGACGGCCGGTAAACCACAGATCGCGCGCTTCCTTCAGCGCGCCGGTCTCGCCCAACGCGATGCGTGCCTGCAGCGAATAGCAGGTCAACTCGGTGTCCCATGTCGAAAGCTGTCTGGACATGGCAAGGAAATCAGTCCATTGCGCTCGCCTTGCCAATTCACGCAGCCATTTTGCGCGCATCCGTTCAGCGACCAGCATGCCGTCGGTGTTACTCAGAAACGTCTGAATCTGGTTTGGCCAGACTTGCTCGATGTCCATGCTCAGACGCCAGTACTCGACGTAGGGGAGCAATTCGTGCCCATCTAGCAAAGGCAGATTTGCGTCCAGCGTGGCTACGTCACCATCCTTGTAGGCTTTACGCGCGGCCTGGAATGCCTCGTCCGGGGTCGCCGAGTAGGTAATGCTGCTGGTGAGCAGCAAGGACGCAACAAATGATCTGGTAATTAGGCGAAATGGAGGCATACGTTCCAGGCGATTATGTGACAGTCCAGGTTAGGGGTGCTCAGGCCCTTGACAGGGGATGCAAAAGGCATGCTATCGGAGTGTATTAAGTTGTTATTAGGAAAGAAAAAGGGAATAGGCAGCGTTGTTTGTTTCATCGACGTAGCTGTAGCCGAGTTTGGAAAGAAAATGCCGGAAATCGCCGCGCTCACCCGGCGGCACCTGCATGCCCACCAGTACCCGTCCGTAGTCAGCGCCATGGTTGCGGTAATGAAACAGGCTGATGTTCCAGTTGTGAGACATGCTCTCGAGAAACTTCATCAGTGCGCCCGGGCGCTCTGGGAACTCGAACCGGTACAGCAACTCGTCGCTTGCCTGGGGCGCGCGCCCACCAACCAAGTGGCGCACATGTAGCTTCGCCATTTCGTTATTTGAAATATCGAGTGTTGCCAGTCCTTTTCGTTTGAGCCGCGAGACGAGTTTCTGAGTTTCCTTTTGGTCCCGTACCTGCACCCCGACAAACACATGTGCTTTTTCCGGGTCTGCGTAGCGATAGTTGAACTCGGTAACGTTGCGCGAGCCCAGCATCGAGCAGAATCGTCTGAAGCTGCCTGGCATCTCGGGAATGGTCACGGCGAGGATCGCTTCCCGGTGCTCGCCCAGTTCCGCCCTCTCCGCGACGAAGCGCAGACGGTCGAAGTTGATGTTGGCACCGCACGCCACTGCAATCAAATTCCGGTTGCGGATACCGGTGCGCTCGACGTAGCTCTTGGCTCCGGCGATTGCAAGTGCGCCCGCTGGCTCCAGTACGGCGCGCGTGTCCTCAAAGACGTCTTTGATGGCAGCGCAGATGGCATCGGTGTCGACCAGAATCATCTCGTCGACCAGCTTTCGCGCCAGCCGAAAGGTCTCGCGTCCGACTTGTTTCACCGCCACGCCGTCGGCGAACAAGCCGACGTGAGGCAAGGCGATTCGGCGTCCGGCAGCGAGTGACCGGGTCATCGCATCGGCGTCTACCGGCTCCACACCGATAATACGTACCTCGGGGCGCAGACGCTTGACGTAAGCAGCGATTCCGCCGATCAAACCGCCGCCGCCTACCGCGACGAAGATTGCGTGCAGCGGACCACTGAATTGTCTGAGCAACTCCATACCGATGGTGCCCTGGCCGGCAATCACGTCAGGGTCGTCATACGGGTGTATGAAAGTCAGCCGCTCGCGTCGTGTTAGTTCAGCGGCCCGCTGGTAGGCATCGCTGTAGGAGTCACCGTGTAGTACAACCCGTGCCTTGGCAGCTTTGACCGCCTGGACCTTGATATGCGGGGTGGTAACCGGCATGACAATGGTGGCAGCACAGCCGATTTTATGTGCCGCCAATGCCACCCCTTGAGCATGATTTCCGGCTGACGCAGCAATTACGCCTCGCCGAAGTTGAGCCGGGCGCAGACGAACCATCTTGTTGTAGGCGCCCCTGATCTTGAACGAGAAGACCGGCTGCATATCCTCGCGCTTCAACAGCAGGGGGTTGTTCAATCGAGCCGTCAGCGCGGGAGCGAGTTCGAGCGGTGACTCGACGGCAACATCGTAGACGCGAGCCGAAAGGATGCGCTCCAGATAATCGTTTTTCATATAGATCGTGCCAGAATCATGGACGCTGGCGGCGAGTAGGTCTTGTCGCTATCCTAACGGCAACAAGGCGGGAATACGATATGGATAGCAGTGAGGCGAAACGGGCTGTTGCCAAGGCAGCGATTGCCTACGTGCCAGAGGGAGAAATCATCGGCGTTGGAACGGGAACGACGGCCAACTGCTTTATTGATGAGCTGATTGCGGTACGCGGCCGTATCGAGGCGGCAGTCGCCAGCTCGGAGGCAACTGCAAGTCGGCTGCAGGCTGGCGGGATCCGTGTTATGGACTTGAATGCCGTGGACTCTTTGCCACTGTATGTTGATGGTGCCGACGAAATAACATCCCATTTGCACATGATTAAGGGCGGCGGAGGTGCGCTAACCCGGGAGAAGATCGTCGCCGCGGTCGCCAGCAAGTTTGTGTGTATTGCCGACGATTCCAAGCTGGTCGATGTCCTCGGGGCCTTCCCTCTACCGGTCGAAGTCATACCCATGGCGCGCGGTCATGTCGCCCGGGAGATGGTCAAGCTGGGCGGGCGGCCACAGCTGCGCGAAGGATTCACCACTGACAACGGCAACATCATCCTCGATGTGCACGGGCTGAACATCTCGAGCCCGGTCGAGCTCGAGGCGGCCATCAATCAGATCACCGGCGTTGTAACCAATGGCCTGTTCGCCGGACGTGGCGCGGATGTCGCTTTGCTGGGTGGTCTCCAAGGCGTCAAAAAACTCGAGAGACGATCAACGGAATGAATTATCGGAACTAATCGGTAGATTGAATCAGTGCAGTGAAATGCTACTGCAACTATTGTGTAACATTCCACTTCTATATTGTATTGTTCTATAGCGACTTTGCCTCAGGAGGAACCGGTTGTGGCGACCAACAGTGATCACACCTCTAAACAGTTCGATGTCGAACTCGAGGCATTGCGCGCCCGGGTGCTGAAAATGGGTGGTTTGGTCGAAGAGCAGATCAAACTCGCGCTCGAGGGTCTGATGACGGGCGATGTCGAACTGTGTGACAAGGTTCAGGACAATGACCACAAAGTGAACGCCCTCGAGGTTGGCATCGATGAAGACGTCAGCACCATCATCGCCCGTCGCCAGCCTGCGGCTGGCGACCTGCGCATGTTGCTGACCGTCGTCAAGACCATCACCGACCTGGAGCGCATCGGCGACGAGGCCGACAAGATCGCGCGGATGGCAAAGCTCATCTACACGGATGATCGTCTGCAGCTGCCGCGCACGGCTGAAATTCGCCACATGTCGCAGATGGCGTTGCAGATGCTGCGCAATTCACTCGATGCGTTTGCGCGGCTCGATTTGCCTGCATCGGCCGATGTGGTGCGTCAGGATCGCGACGTGGACGAGGAGTTCCGCAGCATTCTGCGCCAGCTCATCACGTTCATGATGGAAGATCCGCGAAACATCTCCTTGTGTATCGAAATCCTCTTCATTGCGAAGGCTATCGAGAGGATCGGTGACCATGCCAAGAACATCTCCGAATACGTCGTGTACATGGTCAAAGGCAAGGATGTTCGTCACGTGTCCCTCGAGGAGATCGAACGCGAAGTCCTGAGTTGAGGCCGGAACACGCTAGTCAGTCTTCAAGCGTACTTGGCTTGAATTTCGCTTCGCCGCGGTAACATGAAGTTTCCGCTGGTCATGCGTAGCGTTACGCAATAGCGAATGCAGGAACTATCGACCATCGCAGCAGTTGATCTCGGCTCCAATTCGTTCAGGCTTCAGGTCGGCCGCGTCGTCGACGAACAGGTCTACGCTGTGGATTCATTACGCGAGCCGGTGCGCCTCGCGGCCGGATTGTCGCCCGCCGGCGAACTTGAGGAAGCGGCACAGCAGCGCGCCGTGGCCGCCCTCAAACAGTTCTCGCAGCGGCTGCGCGACTTTCCGAGCGCGGCAGTGCGAGCGGTTGGCACCAATACGCTGCGCGCGGCTCGCAATACGGCTGAAGTGTTGCCGCGCTTCGAGGAAGCGTTGGGTTTCCCAATCGAGATTGTGGCCGGCCGTGAAGAAGCGCGACTCATCTATCTTGGTGTTGCGCACGGACTTGCGCCCAGCGCTGAAAAACGCCTGGTAGTCGATATCGGCGGTGGCTCTACCGAGTTCATCATTGGCTCAGGTCACACCCCTCAGTTGACCGAAAGCCTCTACATGGGCTGTGTTAGCTGGAGCCTGCGGTACTTCCCTGATCAGCGTCTGAGCAAATCCAACATGAAGCGAGCCGAGGTTGCCGCGCGCATCGAACTCGAAGCGATCCGGAAGCAATTTCGCTCAAAACACTGGTCTGAAGCAATTGGTTCGTCAGGGACTGCGAGCGCCATCGCTGATGTACTCGAGGCCTGCGGCTGGAGCGAATCCGGCATCAACCGCTCGGGTCTGGAAAAGTTACGTTCAGCGCTCATCGATAGCGGGCACATCGCAAAAATTGATCTGCCGGTGTTGCGTGGCGACCGCTTGCCAGTGCTACCCGGCGGCGTGGCGATCATGAAAGCAGTTTTTGACGAACTCGACGTCAGCCACATGAAGATTGCCGGCGGCGCAATGCGACAAGGCATTCTGTGGGACATGATCGGGCGCAGCCGTCGCAAGGATACCCGCGAGGCCACCGTGCGCCAGTTCATGAAGCGCTATCACGTCGATACTGTGCAGGCGCGACGGGTCGAACGTCTTGCCAAGAAACTCTACCAGCAGTTCTCTGCCGGCGATAACCACGAGTACGGCGTCCAGTTGCTTTCGTGGGCAGCGCGCCTGCATGAGATTGGTCTTTCTGTCGCGCACAGCGGATTCCACAAGCATTCGGCGTACATCGTGTCCAACGCCGACATGCCCGGTTTCTCGCGAATGGAGCAACAGCACACCGCGTTGCTGGTGCGATCGCACCGCGGGTCAGTCGAGAAACTGCGCAACCGGGTTTCCAGTGAGGCGGACTGGACGCTGCTGGTTGCCTTGCGCCTTGCCGTGCTGATGTATCGCTCTCGCAGCGACAAGCGTCTGCCGCGAATCCCCGCTGCCAAGGATGGTTCGAGCTACACGCTCGACATCGATGCTGGCTGGCTGGATGCCAATCCACTGACTGCGGCGGAACTGCGTGATGAAATGGCGTCGTGGCGTAAGCTAGGGGTCAATCTTTCTATTCCCGCCTTGGCGTGTGCCAAGACCTGAGCCGACACACGGCGCGACCCTGGTCGCCTGTCAGCGCTCCCTAATCCAACATGTCAGGGGCCATCACGGCCCGTAGGACAATCTGTGCCGTGGCGTCGCGCACGCGGTGGGTGAGCCACCATACCGCGCCCTTCTTGATACTCCACGGTTGCTTTCTGCCAGCAAGAAGCAACGCGGCGACCTCTCCCAAAGTTGGCTGGTGTCCGACCAGAACGACGGCCCGCCTCGAATCCGGCCAGCCGGTGGCATCAAGAACCGCCGCCGATGAAGCCCCCGGTGCGATCGAGTCGACAATATCGTATTTGTCCGTAAGAGCGCTCGCCGTCTGCATCGCGCGCTCCGCCGGGCTGGTGATGACGCGCACATGGGCCGGCAGTTGCTGATTGAGCCACGCCGCCATTTTGGCTGCTTGCCTGTGCCCTTTGCGGGTCAGTTCACGTTCAATGTCAGGCATGCCGTCGACGGCTTCGGCGTGGCGCCACAAAATCAGATGCATGTTTGCTGCTCCAGATCAGGCAGACCATTGGTCGACAAGGATACTCCTCTGCCGATTGACGTTTGTTTCAAACAAGGCTTATCAATGTAGCCGACTGTTTGCACACTGTTCCCGAAGTGCACATGTGCCGCCAGCGATATCGACATGCTTACCAGAACGCTGCCGTAGCGACAAACTTCTTCCAGACCGAATTGAAATCCGACAAGGAAAATCGTGACTTGGCAGCAGCGTAACCTTTCAAATGAGCGATGGCCTGTAGATAGGCCGGGTCGTCGTTTCCGGGGGCGAGTCGGTCGATCAGGTTTGCCGCTGTTGCAGCATCGTTGAGTTGGCCCAGAATCTTCTGCAAATCTGCCAGGTTTGCCAGGTACTTGCGTGTCGACTTGTTCGCGAACAACGGCGCGAGCAATTCGCTTGCATAGCGCAGCTTCTTGATATTGATGCGCAGCTGATGAAATCCGCTGTAATTGGATCGGTTCAAATTAGAATGGTCCAGCCGTTTACCCTGCCGTACGACTTTGCGGTGAGAACGGCCAAGAATTGATGCGGCGAATGCTTTCGGCGCAAGCGCCGCAATTTCCTGCTCCTTCATGTTCCGATCGCGCCCCCAGTCTTGTGCATGTAGCATTCGCGTTAGCCGCAACATCTGAATTTCGTAATCGGTGCTGACCAATTCCATGCGGACCCGACGGCGTGCTTCGGCACACAGGCGCCCCGCGGTCTTTGTCAGCTCCGCAAGCTCGGGGTAACCGGTCATGCTGTTCGCGGCGTCAGGCAGGAACTCGGTTACGAAAACGTCCCAATCGCGCGCAACTCCGAGCATGCGGCTGGTATCACGCAACCAGGTCAACTGGTCATTGAAATGGCTCTTCGGGAGGGCAGTGGAAAAAACGCTGAAAACACTTCTGAGCCGGCGCAGTGCTACCCGAGCCTGATGCACGTACTCAATGTCGCGAGAGTGCAATACGCCGTGCTCGTTTGCCTGCATCTGAGCGATGCATTCGAACGCCAGTGTCTTGAAGACCGCGTCGACGTCGGCACTTCCGGACAGCTTGCTACTGATCGCCTTGACCGGCGCCGGCCGTTCGCGGGCCACCAATCGGTAGCCGCGCTGCGCCTTCGAAACAGTTTCGATGCGAATGTCAGGTAGGGCGACCAATTGTTCGGCAAGATCGAACAGGGGCCCCAGTTCACCTTGCTTCAATTCCAGTTCGACCTCGCAGACCGGTTCGCGTTTCGTTCCGGCCACCACGGCACCCTGATCGATACTGACCTCAACCCGGGTACCTTCTTCAGGTTCGATAACGGCAAAACTTCGGTCAAACTCAGTGGTGAAAATGATGCCAAGCGCGTTGGTTGCAACACCCCCGTCGCTGAATTCGGATAATCCGGTGTGTTTCAACCACTCCTGGTCGAGCACGCCTCTGGGGACGACGACTTCGAGCTCGACGCGTTGCTGCAAACCACCACTTGGTCTCGACTCTGTCTTGACAGTCTGCACCCAGCGCCTGCCGTGGCGGCGCAGGCGCAAGGCTACACCGCGCTTGTGCAGATCCAGATGCGGGGTATCGTAATACGCTGAAAAAAGCCGTTGGCGAGTTGGTTTGTTGACGAGCAGTGTCGACAGCGGCGGAACTTTCCAGAGTTGTTTTGCTTGCGCCGCCGGAAGACTCAGCTTGAGCTCGGTCTCAACAGGTAATGCTGACTTGTCTGCCCGGTTCGCAGACGTACCGATTGGGAACGACGCGGCCATTCGAGCGACGGCTCAAGGCTGCGAGGTGCCTGGCCTTGCACTCAGCTTGTCGAGCAGGAAAAGCTGGGACGACACTGGTTGCCTGTTTTCCGGCTGTAGCCGTTGGTACTGCCCTTCGCCATCCATGTCCCACGCTTGCGTGTTGTCGGCGAGACCATTGCGCAACGATTCGTCGATCACGCGTTTCTTCAGCTCGGGATCGAGAACCGGGAAACAGGTCTCGATGCGCCTGAAGAAGTTACGATCCATCCAGTCCGCACTGGCGAGGTAGACCGAATCGGAGCTGAGGAAATAGAACACGCGATGATGTTCCAGGAAGCGACCGATAATGGATCGAACGCGAATGTTTTCTGACACGCCAGGTATGCCGGGGCGCAGCGCACAGACGCCACGCACGATTAAATCGATAGAAACGCCGGCCTGCGACGCGAAATACAGTGCCGTGATGATCTCAGGCTCGAGCAGCGAGTTCATCTTGGCGATGATGCCGGCCGGCTTACCCGCGTTAGCAGCCTCAACTTCACGGCGGATTGCATCGAGCATGCGCGGGTGCAACGTGAATGGAGATTGCCAGATGTAATTGAGCTCACCGGCTTTCCCAAGTCCGGTCAGCTGCATGAATACATCGTTGACATCCGAGCACATCTCCTCGTTGCAGGTCAGCAGCCCGAAGTCGGTGTAAAGCGTAGCCGTACGGGCGTGATAGTTTCCTGTGCCCAGATGCACGTAGCGCTTGAGACCATCTGTCTCTTTGCGAACGACCATCGCCATTTTGGCGTGGGTTTTGTGGCCAACGACCCCGTAGACGACGTGCGCACCCACCTCTTCGAGTTTTTGCGCCAGTTTGATGTTGGCTTCTTCGTCGAACCGTGCCAACAACTCCACTACCACCGTCACTTCTTTGCCACTGCGCGCCGCATGGATGAGCGCTTCCATTAATTCGGAATCACTGCCGGTGCGATAGACGGTCTGCTTGATGGCAACCACCTGCGGGTCGACGGCGGCTTGTTGAATGAAGTTGACAACCGGTTTGAACGACTGATAAGGGTGATGCAGCAGAATGTCTCCGCTGCGCATTGCGGTGAACATATTGGGGGCCTTGCTCAGGCGGGGAGGAAGCCCGGGTACGAACGGTTTGTACTTGAGGTCCGGCCTGTCCACCAGTTCGGGGATTTGCATCAGACGAACCAGGTTGACTGGCCCGGCAACCTGATACAGCTCGTCGCGCGACAGGCGGAACTGCTGCAACAGGAATTCCGTGATTTCCGGCGAGCACAGATCAGCTACTTCGAGTCGAACGGCATCACCGAAATTGCGCTGCGGCAATTCACCCTGTAAAGCGATGCGCAGATTGGTGACTTCTTCCTCGTCGACGTACAAGTCCGAGTTGCGCGTCACGCGAAACTGGTAGCAGCCCTCAACTTCCATGCCGGTGAACAATTCGCCGACATGGGCATGAATGATGGACGACAGGAATACGAACGACGGCGCCGCGTCGGTCAGCTCTGCGGGCAGTTGAATCACTCTCGGCAGCACCCGCGGCGCTTGCACCAGAGCAATGCCCGAACTACGGCCAAACGCATCCTTGCCGGAGAGCTGAACGGCGAAGTTGAGACTCTTGTTGAGGATGCGCGGGAAAGGATGAGACGGATCCAGTCCGATTGGCGTCATCACCGGCATGATCTCGCGCATGAAATAGGATCTGATCCAGTCGCGTTGCGCACCGTTCCAGACGCGCCGCCTGAGGAAATGTATTCCCTCCTCAGCCAGCTTCGGAAGTAGTTCGTCGTTCCACAGGGCGTACTGCTCGGCAACGAGTTCATGCGCCGCGGCCGTGACCTGACGGTAAACGGTGGCTGGAGAGGCGCCGTCGGCGCCGCTGATTTCAACGCCAAGATCGATCTGCGCCTTCAGCCCGGCGACGCGGATCTCGAAGAATTCGTCCATATTGCTCGAGACGATGCACAGGAAGCGCAAGCGTTCGAGCAACGGGACTCCCGGGTCTTCGGCTTGGGCAAGCACCCGCCGGTTGAACTCGAGTTGGGAAAGCTCGCGGTTCAGGAACAGCTTCGGATCGGCGATCGCTTTGCGAGGCGGCTTGGTGCTTGCCAGCAGTGCTTTTCTGCGCCTGGCCCGTTCAGTGGGTGCAACGCCGGCAATGGAGTGGGCTTCAAGTTTATTGAATAGCATCACTAAATTTCGAGTCGCCCAGCGGCGGGCGGGCAATGTCGCTGGCCGCCGGCGCGAGCTACTCAGTTGTTCGGTGGTATGTATCCGCTGGCGCTGTCAGCGCCGGAGCCGAAGAAATACCTTTCTGTCTGCTCCATCAGGTACTTGCGCGCAGCTGGATCGGCCAGATTCAGACGGTTTTCGTTGACCAGCATTTTCTGGTGTTCCAGCCAGCCCAGCCACGCTTCCTGCGAGACATTCTCGAAGATGCGCTTGCCGAGTTCGCCCGGGAAAGGCGCGAACTGAAGCCCTTCGGCCTCCCTGTTGAGCTTGACACACCTGACTGTTCTACTCATAACTGACTAAACCTAAGCGGTCGAGAATTGTTGCAGATTTATTACAAGGGTACAAACGCTTAGAGAACGCTCGGACTCAACAGTTCATTATAGGCAAGCGGCTTTTTACCGGCTATGACAATGCCTTCTGCAGCACGCGCGAGTTTCTCTGGTAGTTGTATAGAGCCACTTTGCGTGCCGGAAGAACCGACAGCGGCGCACTTTCAAAACCGTGTTCGATGAACCAATGCGCCGCAACCGTCGTCAGCACGAACAGCCGATTCAGTTTCAGCTCGCGTGCTCGCTTCTCGACTTCGCGCAATAGCAACTCGCCAGCTCCGGCGTTCTGAAAATGCGGATGAACTGCGAGGCATGCCAGTTCGCCGGCATTTTCTTCTGCCGATGGATACAGCGCAGCGCAGCCGACGATCAATTTGTCATGCTCGAGAACGATGAAGCGATCGATTTCGATCTCCAGCAGTTCACGCGAACGCTTGGCTAACACGCCTTGCGCTTCCAGCGGTTCGATGAGCTGCAGAATGCTGCCGACGTCCTCAATCGTTGCCTGGCGCAACGACTCGAGTGAATCCTGGCTGATCATTGTCCCCACGCCCTCGTGGGTGAACAGTTCGAGCAACAGACCGCCGTCGAGTTTTCGATCCACCAGATGAACTCGCTTGACGCCGCCGCGGCAGGACTTCATGGCGACTGGCAAATACTCAGCCGCAAAGTCGCTGGCCTCATTGTCGGTCTTCAGCAAGGCCTGTGCATCGGAAGCGGTTAGCTCGCGCATGAGCTTGCCGTCGTTGTCGGCAACGCCGCTTTCATCGGTGAGGAAGATTAGCTTGTCAGCCTGCAACGCGACGGCGCACTCGGCGGCGACATCTTCCAGGGTGAGATTGAAAATCTCGCCGGTCGGTGAGTATCCAAGCGGGGATATCAGCACCAGCTCATTGTCATCGAGCCGGCGGCGAATTGCGTTGGCCTCGATCTTACGCACCTCTCCCGTGTAGAGCATGTCCACGCCATCGACAATGCCGCGAGGACGTGCCACCACGAAATTGCCGGAAGCAACGTGGATCTCGCTGCCTGCCATCGGTGAGTTGGGAAGGCCCATCGACAACAGGGCTTCGATTTCGACACGCAGGCGGCCGCTGGCCTGTTTCGCGCAGGCCAGCGCGCCCTCGTCGGTGACCCGCACCGCACCGGCATAGCGTTGTTCGATGCCGCGCAGATCAAGCTCGCGTTGGATCTGTGGCCGAGCGCCGTGCACCAGCACCAGCTTGACGCCAACACTTGCCAGCAGATTCAGATCGTGCGTCAGTTCGACGAACTTGCCGTCGTCGACTACTTCACCGCCGAAAGCGACAACGAACGTTCGGCCGCGAAATCCATGAATGTATGGCGCAGCAGAGCGAAACCACTGCACAAAGGCTGAGGCGAAAGAGTCGGACATACCTGTCGCATGCCCTTCAGGAAGTCGGCTATATGACTGCCGAGCCATAGTCTTCGGCTCTATTCAGTTTCGGCGCCCTCTACCGGGGCGCCATTTAAGTTGGGCGTCCTCTACCGGGGCGCCATTTAGGTTACGCGCCCTCTACCGGGGCGCGAGACGAATCGCGCCATCGAGCCGGATGACTTCCCCGTTGAGCATGACATTCGAGAATATCGTCTGCACCAGCTGTGCATATTCATCAGGACGTCCGAGGCGCGACGGAAACGGAACCTGCTTGCCGAGTGACTCCTGTACTTCGGCAGGCATGCCCTTGAGCATTGCCGTTTCAAAGATACCGGGCGCGATGGTCAGCACACGGATGCCATTGCGCGACAGATCGCGCGCAATCGGCAAGGTCATGCCGACGACACCGCCCTTCGAGGCCGAGTAAGCGGCCTGTCCGATCTGGCCATCGAAAGCGGCGACCGAAGCCGTATTGATGATGACGCCGCGCTCTCCCTCGGCATTGGGCTGCTGTTTTGCCATTGCATCGGCAGCCAGCCGGATCATGTTGAAAGAGCCAATCAGATTGACGTTAATAACCCGGCTGAAGCTTTCCAAACGGTGCGGGCCTTCGCGACCAATGGTCTTCTCGCCAATCGCGATGCCGGCACAGTTCACCAGCCCGTGGATTCCGCCAAATTGCTGCGTGGCAGCCTCGACGGCGGCCTTGGCATGGTCTTCCCTGGACACATCGCATTCGACGAACCGCGATTGTCCGCCGAGTTTCGACGCCAGCGCCTCCCCAGCCTCCTTGGTCAGATCCGCAATGATGACGTTGCCGCCCTCGGCGATAATCATCTCAACAGTCGCTGCGCCAAGTCCGGAAGCGCCACCGGTTACGACGAATGTATTGTTTCTGATTTCCATTCTGAGGGTCTTTCTGTTAGCTGTTGTGTGTGCAAACGGCGAAGTATAGCGACACGCCCGTCAGAAGTCGCCCCACCGGACCTGGATAGCTGCCAGTGCTGCCAGTGCCGCGGTCTCAGTGCGCAAAACCCGGGGGCCAATACGCACAGATTGAAATCCCCAGCGTTGCGCGGTGGCGATCTCTGCAGGGGCAAGCCCGCCTTCTGGCCCGACCAGCAGGGTGACGCGGCTCGCTCGCTCGGTAAGTTTGTTAAAGCTGTTGTCTGTTCGTGGCGACAGCAGTAGTCGCAACTCTTCGCTGCTGGCTTCGCGTGGCAATTGGCTAAGCCAGTCAGTCAGTCGCTGCGGTTCGGCGATCTCGACCAAACGGTTGCGACCACTTTGCTCGCAGGCGGCAACAGCCAGTTTGCGCCAGTGCGCGGTTTTACGCACCGCGCGCTCCGGGGTCAGCTTGACAACGCTGCGTTCAGTAGACAAAGGCTGGATGACACCGATGCCAAGCTCGACAGCTTTCTGTACGGTGAAATCCATCCGCTCACCGCTCGATATCCCCTGGGCGAGCACCAGTTTCACAGGTGGCTCCGCGCTGCGGTCCACGAATGGGCCAGTTCTTGCTACGACTCTTTCACGGTCAATGCGGCAGATGCTGGCTTCATATTCCCCGCCGAGTCCGTCGAACAAGATGATCGGGTCACCTACGCCGAGGCGGAGTGTCCGTATCGCGTGGTGTGCAGTGTCCGCGGGTAGGCGTACTTCCGCGCCGCTGCCGAGCTTGCCGGGGAAGTAGAAGCGAGCGCCGGATTTGACACGGTTCTTTTGTAAGTTCTTGTTCATTGTTAGAATTCTGCCATGCGAAACATAATGGGTCATGACCTCCTCGGGCGCAGCGTAGCGCCCGCCGGAGTCGTCCCAGCAGGCGGAGTGATAGTAGGCGCTGTGATCGTAGACACCGTGATCAAAATTGCGCCGGCATGGTCCGCAGAAAGCAACTGAACCGGTGGGCGCGCTAAGTACAATCCTCCCGGCAAAACCTGAGCTGCCCCATTCCTCCCCCACGTCGGACCAAGAATCAGCAGAGCCTCCATTGGTCGCATCGGCCTTTCCCTGTCATGGGCGAGTCGGCGATCCTTTTTCGATAACTCGTCTGAAGTGCTTGACCCCTGCGGCTGAACTGCGCACTGCACGCAAGGTCCAACCAGCGTTGGCAAAACTCCTTTACAACAGGTAGATGGAAGCGGCACTCAGCAACTCAGAAAGCACCCTGGATCGCCTCAGCGAAGTGGTGCGACGCGTTGCGGCCGAGGAAGTCATGCCGCGCTATCTTAAAGTGGCCCATCAACGCAAATCCGATGGGAGTCTGTTCACAGAAGCCGACGTCGCCGCCCAAGACAAGTTGTTACAGCTGTTGCCAACCATCCTGCCAGCGCCGGTGGTAGGCGAGGAGATGCCGTTGGAATTGCAGCAGCAACGCTGGTCTGCGGGCAAGAGCGGCGTGTGGTGCGTCGACCCGATCGACGGCACATCGAATTTCGTCAACGGACTGCCGTATTTTGCAATCTCTGTCGCTCTTATGCGACAGGGACGCAGTGTTTTGGGTGTTGTTTACGATCCAGTCGCGGACGAAATGTTCTGCGCTGAACGCGGCGCCGGAGCTTTCCTCAACGGTGAGCGCTTGCCGATCAAGGAGCACGTGCCGGAGTTGCGTCGCGCCATGGCTCAGGTCGATTTCAAGCGACTGCCTTCGTCGTTGGCACAAGCGCTGGCCGCGTCGCCGCCCTATTCCTCGCAGCGCAATTTCGGGGCGAGCACACTCGAGTGGTGTTACGTCGCCGCGGGTCGTTTTGACGTTTACCTGCATGGCGGCCAGAAGCTGTGGGACTATGCCGCTGGCTCGCTTATCCTCGAAGAGGCCGGTGGGCTGATGTGCTCGCTCGACAGTGACGACTTCTGGACCGAAGGTGGTTGGAAGCGCTCGGTCGTCGCAGCGCGCACGCCAGAGTTGTTTGAGGCCTGGGTGTATTGGGTGCGCCGCCATATGTGAGCCTTCCGGCTTCTGTCAATTCCAAGTTGCTGCATCGCGCCAGTTATCTTGACCGGGTAACGCCGAGTCGGTATCGTCGTTGGTTTTCCGCAAAAACAGACCGACTTAGGTGTTCTCATGGAATTGACAGAGGCCCAAACCACGGAATTGACCGGCGCCGAAATCGTCTCGCGCTGTCTCGCCGAGGAAGGAATCGAGCTAGTCTTCGGCTACCCCGGTGGAGCGGTCCTGCCGATTTACGACGAATTGTTCAAGCAGGACAAGGTCAAGCACATCCTCGTCAGGCATGAGCAGGCGGCGGTTCACGCCGCCGACGCCTATTCGCGATGCACCCAGAAAGTCGGCGTCGCGCTGGTGACGTCTGGTCCCGGTGTGACCAATGCCGTTACTGGTATTGCAACCGCCTACATGGATTCAATCCCGTTGGTCGTCATCACCGGCCAGGTGCCGACGCACGCCATCGGACAGGATGCCTTCCAGGAAGTCGATACGGTCGGCATCACCCGTCCCTGCGTGAAACACAACATTCTGGTCAAGGACGTGGCAGACATTGCGCCGTCGATCAAGAAAGCCTTTTACCTTGCCGGCAGCGGCCGGCCAGGGCCGGTGGTGGTCGACATTCCCAAGGACGTCACTCTGGAAAAAGCCAACTTCTTCTACCCCAAGAGTGTGTCACTGCGTTCCTACAACACGGTTACCAAAGGCCACAGTGGCCAGATCAGAAAAGCGATCCAGTTGCTGACGCAAGCCAAGCGTCCGGTAATTTATAGCGGCGGCGGCATCATATTGGGCAACGCCGCAGCGGAGCTGACGCAATTGGTGCGCAAGCTGGGTTTCCCGTGTACCAACACGCTCATGGGTCTGGGCGGTTATCCGGCAACCGATCCGCTGTTTCTCGGCATGCTTGGCATGCATGGAACATATGAAGCCAACATGGCAATGCAGAACTGCGACGTTCTGATCGCCATCGGCGCGCGTTTTGACGACCGGGTCATCGGTAATCCGAAGCACTTTGCTCAGGAAAGCCGCAAGATCATCCATATCGACATTGATCCTTCGTCGATCTCCAAGCGTGTGCGTGTCGACGTGCCGATCGTCGGTGACGTCAAGGAGGTCCTCACAGAACTCAACCGCCAGCTTGATGAGAGTTCCGATAGAACCGATTCCGACAGAACCGATGATGAGTCGCTCAAACAGTGGTGGGAGCAGATCGGGACGTGGCGCTCACGTGACTGCCTCAAATTTGACCGTGATAGCGAGATCATCAAGCCTCAGTTGGTAGTAGAACGGCTTTATGAACTGACCAAAGGGCAGGATGTTTACGTCACATCCGACGTTGGTCAGCATCAGATGTGGGCGGCACAGTTCTTCAAGTTTGACGAACCGCGCCGCTGGTTGAACTCCGGCGGCCTGGGCACCATGGGCGTGGGTCTACCCTATGCAATGGGTGTTCAGTTTGCGCATCCGCAATCAACGGTGGTGTGCATTACCGGGGAAGCGAGCATCCAGATGTGTATCCAGGAGCTGTCCACTGCAAAGCAATACCGGTTACCCTTGAAGATCGTCAACCTGAATAACCGCTACATGGGCATGGTTCGCCAGTGGCAGGAGTTTTTCCATGGTAATCGCTATGCCGAGTCCTACATGGATGCTTTGCCCGACTTTGTGAAGCTCGCACAGTCCTACGGTCACGTCGGCATGCAAATCGACAAGCCTGGTGACATTGACGGCGCGTTAAAAGAAGCTTTCTCGCGCAAAGACGACCTGGTATTCATGGACTTCGTAACCGACCAGACGGAAAACGTCTTCCCCATGGTGCCGGGTGGCAAGGGACTGTCTGAAATGATCCTTGTCTGAAAGGGACTATTTCTGAAAGGATCCATGTCTGAGCGGCGGATCGGGCTTTTCACACTAACAACACATACAAGACATGCGTCACATTATTTCTCTGCTTCTGGAGAATGAAGCGGGTGCGCTTTCTCGCGTTTCGGGGCTTTTCTCAGCAAGGGGTTACAACATTGAGTCGCTTACCGTAGCGCCGACCGAAGACCCCTCGCTGTCCAGGATGACCATCGTTACCAGTGGTTCCGACGATGTGATCGAGCAGATCAACAAGCAACTCAACAAGCTCGTCGATGTTGTCAAAGTGGTTGATCTGTCGGAAGGTACCCATATCGAGCGTGAGCTGATGCTGGTAAAGGTGCGAGCGGCCGGCAAGGATCGCGAGGAAATGAAGCGCATATCCGATATATTCCGCGGACGTATTCTCGATGTCACCGACAAGACCTACACAATAGAGTTGACCGGTACCGGTGCCAAACTTGATGCTTTTATCGAAGCACTGGACAAGGGTGCCATACTCGAGACGGTACGCACCGGCGCTTCCGGCGTCGGACGTGGCGACCGCATTCTGAAAGTGCAGTAACTCAGGCGCAGACGCTGCCGAAACATTTGAATGGGAGCGGCGTTTCCTGCGCGGCAAAACAATGAAGAGGGAGACATGAAAGTCTATTACGACAAGGACGCAAATCTGCGTCTGATCAAGGGCAAGAAAGTCACGATTCTGGGATACGGTTCCCAAGGTCACGCCCATGCTTTGAATTTGAAGGACTCGGGGGTCAATGTCACGGTGGGGCTGCGCAAAGGGGGCACATCGTGGAACAAGGCAAAGAAAGCCGGATTCGAAGTCAAAGAGATGGGCGCGGCGGTCAAAGGCGCGGACGTAGTGATGCTGCTGCTGCCCGATGAACACATTGCACAGGTTTACCACCAGGACGTTGAGCCAAACATCAAGAAGGGTGCAACGGTGGGATTTGCGCATGGCTTCAACATTCACTTCGGACAGGTGGTGCCGCGCGCCGATCTGGATGCTGTGATGGTTGCGCCGAAAGCGCCGGGGCACACGGTGCGTGCAACCTACGCGCAGGGTGGAGGTGTTCCCTGCCTGATCGCGGTACACCAGAATCCGAGCAAGAAAGCGCGTGATGTGGCGCTATCCTACGCGGCGGCGATCGGTGGCGGAAAGGCCGGCGTCATCGAGACCAATTTCCGTGAAGAAACCGAGACCGACCTGTTCGGTGAACAGGTGGTATTGTGCGGCGGCACTTCGGCGCTGATTCAGGCCGGCTTCGAAGTTTTGGTGGAGGCCGGTTATGCTCCGGAAATGGCATATTTTGAGTGCTTGCACGAACTGAAGCTGATTGTTGATCTGATCTATGAGGGCGGTATTGCCAACATGCGCTACTCGGTCTCCAACAATGCGGAATACGGTGACATTACCCGTGGTCCGCGCATCATCACCGAAGAAACCAAGAACGAGATGCGCCGAATCCTCAAGGAGATTCAGACCGGCGCCTATGCGCAGGAATTCCTGCTGGAGAATCAGACCGGCGGCATAAAACTCTCTACCATGCGCCGCATTGCCCGCGAGGACCAGATCGAAGTGGTCGGCGAGCGCTTGCGGGCAATGATGCCGTGGATCAAGGCCAACCGTCTCGTTGACAAGACCAAAAACTAGCGCCTCATTGCCGCAGAGCTGAACTTGCCATAGCGAATGGGATCTTCCTATCCCCACCCGATCATCGCCAGGGAAGGTTGGCCTTTTCTGGCGATCGCGGTGGTTGTTTCGATCGCGGTCTCGTGGTTTTCCATCTGGTGGTCGTTGCCGTTCTGGTTTGCCACCGTGTTCGTGCTGCAGTTTTTCAGGGATCCGCCGCGCCGAGTGCCGGCCGACCCTGGCCTGGTTTGTGCGCCTGCCGATGGTCGTATCGTTATGGTCGAAAAGACCGAAGACCCTTTTGCCAATCGCCCTGCATTGAAAATCAGTGTCTTCATGAACGTGTTCAATGTCCATTCCAACCGCGCGCCTGTCGATGGTGAGGTCGTCGACGTGAATTACTACCAGGGCGGTTTCCTCAATGCGGCACTGGACAAGGCATCGCTGGAAAACGAGCGTAATGTATTGCAGATTCGCATGGACGGCGGTGGCGAGCTCACCTGTGTTCAGATCGCCGGCCTGGTAGCGCGCCGCATCCTCTGTTATGTCAAACCTGGTGATCGGCTTGTCAAGGGTGAGCGCTTCGGGTTCATCCGTTTTGGGTCACGTGTTGACCTGTATTTGACGCCGCAGGCGCGGGCCCGTGTCACTGTTGGAGACAAGGTATATGCTGGCGCAACCGTGGTGGCAGAACTGGAGACCGGATCAACCGGCAAATGAATTATCCCGATCCTCAGCCGAAGTGGCAGATGCGTAATGCGCTGCGGCGCCAGGGCATCTACTGGTTGCCAAATGCCATTACCACTTGCGGATTGTTCGCCGGCTTCTATGCCATCGTTCAGGCGATGAATCTGCGTTTCGAACTCGCCGCAATCGGCATCTTTGCTGCGATGGTATTCGACGGGCTGGACGGGCGGGTCGCCCGTTTGACTCGAACCCAGTCCGAGTTCGGTGCTGAGTACGACTCGCTGGCCGACATGGTGGCGTTCGGCGTGGCGCCCGCGCTGGTTTTGTACGAGTGGGAACTCAAAGGCATGGGCCGGCTGGGCTGGTTGGCCGCGTTCGTCTATTGCGGCTGCGCTGCGCTGAGGCTGGCTCGCTTCAACACCAATGTCGGGCACGTCGACAAACGCTTTTTCCAGGGCCTGCCCAGCCCTGCTGCCGCTGGTCTGATTGCCGGGTTCGTATGGGCGATGGAAGCCTATGATATTCGCGGCTTGCCATGGCTGGCCTGGCTGCTGGCGCTGATCGCCGGTTTCACCATGGTCAGCAACATCCGCTTCTACAGCGGCAAGGAAATTAATCTGCGCAAAGCAGTGCCGTTCCGGGTAGTTGTGTTGATCGCGTTCTCGGTCGTCATCATCGTGCAAATGGCCGATAACCTCCCGGAGCTACTTTTCGCTGTGTTTCTCGTCTATGCGCTTTCCGGATATGTCATGTGGATCTCGCGGCTGATGAAACGCCGGGAAAAGAAGCCTGTGCAGCCGCGCAAGGAGCCGGGAAGCGGCCCGCCAGACTAGAGCCTATCTCATAATCGATCGCACGTGCGATGGCAACGATTTTCGCTTCCGGCGAGGCGCGAGCGAGGCCGTTTGGCTGGCCCAAACAAGGAGTGAGCAACAACGCCGGGGGCGAAAATTCGTGCCATCCCTTCGGGTTACGCCCAGAACACGCTTCCGCTGTGTTGTTCGGCTTGTCAATACGATCGGTATTGACTGCACCTCTCGCCTTGCGGCCGTCGTGTTCTGAACGTAACGCATCGTGCGATCGATTATGAGATAGGTTCTAGGCACAGGCCCTGGCCGAAAGGGCTTGCGGATCACGGCAAATACCCATATATTGATTGGGTATGAGTCACCAACAGCACGGCCAAAAAACCCTTCTTCTTGCCAGCCTTCTGCTGCAAGGCCTGCTCCTGCGCCTCGGGCGCTGACGACTTCTCGATTTCCCCAACAGTTTGCGGGTTTCCTGAAAAAACCCGAACCAAGCAAAAACACTCGAATTGCGTCCGTAGCCCGGAGTCTTGTGGCTGCGGCAAAAGACTCAGATAGCGGAGAACGATATGACGGATCGATTGATCATTTTTGACACCACCATGCGAGATGGCGAGCAAAGCCCCGGCGCATCGATGACCCGGGAAGAAAAGCTGCGTATCGGCAAGCAACTCGAGCGCATGCGCGTCGATGTCATCGAAGCAGGTTTTCCCGCCGCCAGCAACGGCGATTTCGAATCAGTCCGGGCGGTGGCTCAGTCAGTCAAGGACAGCGTTGTGTGCGGGCTGGCCAGAGCCAACGATTCGGACGTGCGGCGTGCCGGCGAGGCAGTGAAACCGGCGAATGCATCACGCATACACACTTTTATTGCCACTTCACCGGTCCACATGGAGCGCAAGCTGCGCATGACCCCCGAGCAAGTGATCGAACAGGCGGTCAATTCGGTGAAGCTGGCGCGCTCACTGTGTGAAGATGTGGAGTTCTCCCCGGAGGATGCCGGCCGCTCGGAAATCGACTATTTGTGCAAGATACTGGAAGCAGTCATCGATGCCGGCGCGCGCACCATAAACATACCGGACACGGTCGGCTACACCATGCCCGAACAGTTCGCTTCGATGATCCGCCAGTTGCGCGAGCGCATACCCAACTCTGACAAAGCGGTCTGGTCAGTACACTGTCATAATGATCTGGGCGTTGCTGTTGCCAATTCGCTTGCCGCGGTGATGGCCGGCGTGCGTCAGGTCGAGTGCACCGTCAACGGCTTGGGTGAACGTGCCGGTAACGCTTCGCTCGAAGAGATTGTCATGGCGGTGCGCACCCGGCAGGATTTCTTCAAATGCGATACCCGCATCGACACCACGCAGATTGTCCCTGCGTCAAAACTCGTTGCGGCGATCACCGGCTTTCCGGTCCAACCGAACAAAGCGATTGTCGGCGCCAATGCGTTCGCTCACGAATCCGGCATTCATCAGGATGGCGTATTGAAGCATCGCGAGACCTACGAAATCATGCGCGCCGAGGATGTCGGCTGGTCAACCAACAAGCTGGTGCTCGGCAAGCACTCCGGGCGCAACGCCTTCCGTCAGCGCCTGTCCGAACTCGGCGTCGAACTTGATTCGGAGGAAGCACTGAACGCGGTGTTCGCCCGCTTCAAGGAACTGGCCGACAAGAAGCACGAAATTTTCGATGAAGACCTGATCATGCTGGTCTCTGACGACACGCTGGACCAGGAAAACGAGCATTTCAAGTTGGTGTCGATCCAGGCCCAGCTCGAGACTGGAGAAACACCGCTGGCGCGCGTCGTCATATCTGAGGACGGCAACGAGAAAAAAGCCGAGGCGCACGGCAGTGGCCAGGTTGACGCGACCTTCAAGGCGATTGAATCAATCGTGTCCAGCGGAGCCGACCTGCAGTTGTTCTCGGTCAACGCGATCACCAGCGGTACTGATTCGCAGGGCGAAGTCAGCGTGCGGCTTTCCAAGTCAGGTCGTGTTGTCAACGGCCACGGTGCCGACACCGATATCGTGATTGCCTCAGCCAAGGCCTATCTGAACGCACTCAACAAACTGCAAGCGGGGCCCGAGCGGCTCAATCCGCAGCTGTAGAGCCGGGATCGAGCGCACTTCGCCTTGCAAGCCTTTCCTCTCGGCAAGGCATTACACTGGTGCCGTCGGGAAAGAGGGTGTTTGCGCCTGTTTCCCCCTACTCGTAAGGACGTACTGCAATGGTGGAAACAGCGGCCGGCTCTGCGGCAGCGCATCGTATTGTCGTAGTGGGAGGTGGAGCCGGAGGCCTTGAGCTCGTTACCAGGCTGGGAGATTCGTTGGGGCGCAAAGGTCTGGCCGAAGTCACGCTGATCGACAGTTCACGCACCCACTTGTGGAAGCCACTGCTGCACCGTGTTGCGGCCGGCAGCATGGATCTCAACGATCACGAAATCGACTATCTGGCGCAAGCTCGCTGGCATCATTTCCGGTTTCGGCTCGGGCGTATGGAAGGGCTCGACCGAGCCGGGAAACAAGTCCTTTTGGCAGCCACGCTGGATGAAGCCGGTACACAGATCATTCCGGCGCGCTCGGTACCCTATGACACACTGATTGTCGCTGTCGGCAGCAAGACCAATGACTTTGGCACGCCTGGTGCCGCTGAGTTTGCCGTGTCACTCGACTCACCCCGGGAAGCTGCCCGTTTCCACTCGCGCCTGCTCAATGCGTGTCTGCGCGCCAATACGCAAGACGAAGCGTTGCAGCCGGGCCAGTTGCATATTGCCATCATCGGCGCCGGTGCCACTGGCGTCGAACTGGCCGCAGAGTTGCACAACACGACGCGCGAACTGGTGGCGTTTGGGCTCGATCGCATCGATCCGGAACGCGATGTCAAAGTCAGCCTGATCGAAGCGGCGCCGAGAATTCTGCCTGTCCTGCCCGAGCGACTCTCGGATGCGACGTCTCAGTTACTTGAGAAAATGAATGTTGATGTGCTGACCGGTGAACGCGTCACCGAAGTCGGCCGCGACGGCGTTCATACCCAAAGTGGCCGTTTTGTGCCGGCCGAGTTGGTTGTATGGGCTGCCGGCATCAAAGCGCCCGAGTTCCTCGCCGATCTCGATGGTCTGGAGTCAAACCGCGCCAATCAACTGGTCGTGCGCCAAACGCTGCAAACAACACGCGATCCGAACGTATTCGCCATGGGCGATTGCGCGAGTTGCCCGTGGCCAGGCCGTGAGTTGCCTGTTCCGCCGCGCGCGCAGGCGGCGCACCAGCAGGCTTCACATCTTGCCAAGTGGCTTTGGCCGCACATGCAAGGTAAGCCGGCCAAGGACTGGACCTACCGCGACTTTGGTTCACTGGTATCGCTCGGTGAGTACAGCACCGTCGGTAGTCTGATGGGGGCACTGACCGGTGGAGCGATGATGATCGAGGGCTACTTCGCGCGTCTGATGTATCTTTCCTTGTACAAGATGCATGAGTATGCGTTACACGGCTTCGCCAAGGTCTTTCTCGACACGTTGGCGAGACTGATCATTCGTCGAACCGAACCGCACGTGAAGCTACATTGAAAGTCCGTCAATTGATAGCCCACGCCAGATGGTGCGCACCGCTGCTTGCCAGCGTGCTGCTGTGTGCGTGCCCGGCGCATCTGCCATATGAACCGGTCGACCTTGACGAAAAGTCTCCTAGCGCCGGGTTCAGGGACCGCGCTGCGGACGACATTACACTCGCCGAACTGGTGAGTGCCAGCGGTTATAAAGACGAATGGCCTCCCGAGCGGTGGCGGCTTGATACGTTGACGCTGCTCGGTCTTTATTTCAATCCGGATGTGGACGTTGCGCGCGCGCAGGCATTGGCATCGAACGCCGCGCTCGCCACAGCGGCGCAGCGCGCGCCACTCGCTGTCGAGCTCGCCGCCGAACACCACAGCCGTGAAGTCGACGGCACACCATGGAGTCTCGGCGTTGCCATCGGAATACCTATCGGGCGTCAGTCACGGCGGGAGGCGCGACTCGAGCGAGCGACGTTCATTGCGGATGCCGCCGAGATCGAAATTGCCGCTTCGATGTGGCGCGTGCGCGGGTCGGTCCGAGATGCTGTCATTGATCTGACCGCATCATCACAGCGCTCGCGCCTGCTCGAGCAGCAAGTGTCGATACACCGGGAGTTGACGCGACTTCTGGAGCGGCGCGTCGAAGCCGGAATGCTCTCGGCTCGCGAGCTTGGCCGGGAGCGCACGGCACTAGCGACGGCACAAACGCAGCTGGCGCTCGAGCGATCCGCCTACACCGGTGCATACGGTGATCTGGCCAGTGCCCTGGGCCTGCCTCTGCAAACCGTGCAGTCGCTTACAATCGCTGAAGATGCCTTCCAACAAACGACCGAGGTCCCGGACCGGGACGCCGCGCGCGGCACAGCGTTGCTTAACCGACTCGACGTGCATGTGCGCCTGCTTGAATTCGGTGCCGCTGATGCCGAAGTCAAGCTGGCCGTGGCTGAGCAATATCCTCGGGTCAGGATCAGGCCCGGCTTTTTCTGGGACCAGGGTGACAGCATATGGTCGCTTGCCAGCGTGCTGATACCACCCGTCACAGCGCAGGCCAAAGTGCGTGAAGCAGAGGCACGGCGTGAGGTCGCGGCTCGCCGATTTACGGCGCTGCAGATACATGCCATTAGCGAAGTCGAGAGTGCCCGGGAAGTACTGCTGTCCACGCGCAGCAGTGTGACGGCGGCAAAGGACATTGTCGATCAGGCCGAACAACAATTTGAACGGATGCGCCGCTATTTTGAATCAGGCAGTGGAAACCGGGTTGAGCTGATGACAGCGCAACTGAATGCTGTACAGGCAAGACAGCATCTACTTGCTGCGCAAATTGCGTGGCGCAAATCTGCCGCCCGCTACGAGGATGCCGTACAAGTCCCGGTATTGGGCGATTTTCTGAAACTACCCGAGCAACCGGCTATGGCCGGCGCAGCACTATGAAATTTACCGCTAGTCACATCGTTATCGCGTTGATGGCGTTCGTCATTGCGGTGCTGTCGTGGATACTGATCTACGTCTCACGCGACGAATTGCGATTGCACGATGAAGAGATTGAGGAAGAGATCGAAATTGAGTCGACCGCCTTCGTTGACGCTGGCCGCCCAATTGTCCGTGTCGACTTGCAGAGCCAGGAAGCAAGCGGCATCGTTACCCAGGCGTTGCGCTCGGCGCAGTACGAGACATCGCTCTATGTCTATGGCAGCGTTGTCGACATCGCTCCATTGATCGATCTGCGCGGCAGGTACTTGGCGGCCATCGGCGAGCGGCGCGCGCTGCGCGCAACGGTGTCTTCCGCGAAGCTCGAATACCAGCGTGCAAAAGCGCTTTATGAAGATGACCGTAACATCTCCGAGCGCGCACTGCGCGACGCGGAGAGTCGCTTTCGTATCTCACAAGCGCGGCTCACTGCTGCCGAGTCCGCCGAGTCAGTGTTGCGTGATTCGATGCTTACTGCCTGGGGCCCCGAGGTGAGCGAATGGGCAATGCAAGCTGATTCGGCATCGTTGGCCCCCCTGTTGTCGCGCCGCGCAGTGCTGGTGCAACTGGTGTTCCCTCATCAACTTCCGCGCAGCGCCGCTGCGCCAAAATTGATGCTAACGCCGGTTACAGCGCGCGCCGAAGCGGTCGAGGGACGCTTCGTGTCCGCCGCGCCACGGGTAAGCGCTGCATTGCCCGGCAACACCTATTTCTACATCGTTGACGGGGCGGACCTGCGTGTCGGCGCGCGGGTGCTGGCACGGGTCGCGACTGATGATGCCAGCTTCGATGGCGTCATTGTTCCCAACGAAGCGGTGGTGTGGCACGCGGGCAAGTCATGGGCTTACCTGAAACACGATCCGGAAACGTTTGGCCGCTATCCGATTTCCACTGAAAGTCAACTGGGCGAGGGTTGGTTTCAACAGACTTCGATGCGGGTTGGTGATGAAGTGGTCACCAGTGGCGCGCAACTGCTGCTCTCCGAGGAGCTAAAGTTCCAGATCCGCAACGAGAACGAGGATTAACAAGGGTGACTGCACCGAGCTCGCCTGGGCAAACAGCCACGCGAGGGATTTTTCAGCATATGCCTGAGCGGAAATGATCGCTCTCCTGGTCCGCTTCTCGATCCGTCATGCCGGTGTGGTGGTTGCACTCGCCGCCACCGTTGTTGCCTACGGTATCTACACCTTGTCGCGTGCCAATCTCGATGTGTTCCCGGAGTTTTCACCGAGCCAGGTGGTGCTGCAGATCGAAGCGCCGGGTTTTTCTTCGGAACTGGTCGAGACTTTGGTGACGCAGCCGATTGAGAGTGCGCTTGCTGGTATTCCGGGTCTGGACGGTATTCGCTCGCAGTCGATCCCCGGCTTGTCGGTGGTGACCGCCATTTTTGAAGACGGAACTGACACCTATCGTAATCGTCAGGTCGTCGGGGAGCGGCTAACAGCTCTCGCGACCCAGATGCCAAAGGGCGTCGACGCGCCGACCATGACGCCGCTGACCTCCTCGGCGAGCACAGTTCTGGGAGTTGGCGTCACTTCCGAGACGCGTTCGCTGATGGAGCTGCGCACCCTGGTGGACTGGACGATTCGTCCCCACTTGCTGGCAGTACCAGGCGTCGCTGAAGTGAACGTGTTCGGCGGTGACGTGCGACAGTGGCAAATTCAGGTCGACCAATCGAAGCTGCGGCAGCTGGACCTGTCGCTCGAAGAAGTGGTCGAAGCCGCGCGTAACGCAACTGGCATGGCGGGCTCGGGCTTCATCAAGACACCCAATCAGCACATCATCATCCAGGCTGAGGCTCAGCCCGATGGCCTTGCCGACGTTGGCAGCCTGGTTGTGACTTACCGTGACGGCCAGGCGATCCGCTTGTCGGACCTGGCGCGCGTTGTTGAAGGCGCTGCGCCGTCGATCGGTGCCGCGGCGATTGATGCCGTACCCGGCGTGTTTCTCATGGTGCAGGGTCAGCTCGGCGCCAACACGCATGCAGTCACACAGGATCTCGAGCTGGCAATCGAGGAACTCGGACCCCTTCTCGACGCAGAGCAAATCACGTTGCATCCGGAACTGTTTCGTCCGGCCAACTTCATCGAAACCGCAGTGCGCAATGTTCGCAATGACGTGCTGGTCGGTTCGTTCCTCGTGGTGCTGGTGTTGTTCCTGTTTCTGAACAACGTACGCACCGCCCTGATTTGCACAGTCGCGTTGCCGGTTTCACTGTTGTCCGCGGTGGTGGTGCTCGACTACCTGGGTATTGCGCTGAATGTGATGGTGCTCGGCGGACTTGCCATCGCGATTGGTGAGGTCGTCGACGATGCAATTATCGACACCGAGAACATTTTCCGGCGGCTGCGATTGAATCGTTTGGCGGCGGTACCGCGCGATGCCGCCGACGTGGTGCTTGATGCTTCGCTGGAAGTGCGAAAGTCTGTCGTTTATGCGACGTTCATTGTTGCGTTGGCTTTCGTGCCATTGCTGACTCTGTCGGGAATCGCCGGCAAGCTGTTCGCACCGCTCGGGATCGCCTACATATTTGCCATTCTCGCGTCACTTCTCACCGCGGTCACCTTGACCCCGGCGCTGTGCTACCTGTTGCTGGCGCGGCGCGAACTGACCGCGGCCGATCCGCCCGTGGTGGCTTTTATTAGGCCGTACTACCTGGCTCTGCTGGAACGTTTCGAGCGCTATCCGGGGCGCAATATCGCCATCACGTTTGCCGTCATTGCGGGTGGAATCGGGGTGCTGCCTTTGTTCACCGGTGAGTTCATCCCGGCATTGCGCGAAGGCCATTACATAGTGCACATGACGGCAGTACCCGGCACGTCTGAGGCAGAGTCGTTACGCCTTGGCAGTCGCGTGTCGCAAGCGATTGGTTCCGTTGACGGTGTGCAATCAGTCGCCCAGTGGGTCGGGCGTTCGAAGAACGGAGCTGACACGTTTGGCACGCATTACAGCGAGTTCGAAGTCGAGATCGGCCCGCTTGGCGGTGCGGAACAGGCACGTGTGCTGCGCGAAATACGGGA
Organism: Betaproteobacteria bacterium; assembly: GCA_020354125.1. GTDB lineage: Bacteria > Pseudomonadota > Gammaproteobacteria > Burkholderiales > Eutrophovitaceae > SG8-40. The sequence continues at coordinate 4,032,831 of CP070643.1, forward strand.
AGTGCTGTCCGGAGAGCGAGGAGCAACGTTTCCCGGTGTGTCGTTTGGCGTGAACACGTTTCTCACCGAACGGATAGAGGAGACCATTACCGGGTTTGCCGCGCCTTTTGTCGTCGAGCTCTACGGTCCCGAGCTAGACTCGCTTGATCGCGACGCACTCGCTGTGGCAGCTGTACTGGCCGAGGTCCCTGGTGCGCTCGATGTCAGGTTACAGGCGCCACCGGGCACACCGCAGTTGACGGTGCGCTTGCGGCATGAGCGGATTGCGGCGCTGGGTATGACCCCAGCCTACGTCCTGCAGGCGGTGAATACCGCTTATGACGGTGCCATCGTTGGTCAGCTTCACCGCGGTAATCAGGTAATCGACCTGGTGGTTTCCCTTCCGCCGGAGGCGCATGGCGATGTTACAAGCGTCGAGCAATTGTTGCTGCGCAATCCCGAGAACCGGCTGGTGCGCCTCGATGAGGTGGCCGACGTGCGCCTGACCGGCGGGCGCTACAAGGTGCTGCACAATGGCGGACGGCGTATTCAGACCGTGACGGCGAATCTTGCAGGGCGCGATCTGGGCAGTTTCGAGCGCGACGCGCGCGCTGCTATTAACGCGCAAGTGCAATTGTCGACCGGTAACTACATGGTTCTCTCCAGCACGGCCGAGAGCCAGCGCCAGGCGCGGATCGATTTGGTCGTTCACTCTTTGCTCGCCGGCATTGGCGTTTTGCTGTTGCTCTATCTCGCCTTTAACCAGTTCCACAACATGGCGATCACCTTCCTTAATTTGCCGTTTGCACTGATCGGCGGCGTAGTTGCGGTGGTTGCCACTGGTGGCTGGCTGTCACTTGGTTCCCTGGTGGGATTCGTGACTTTGTTTGGTATTACCTTGCGCAATTCCATCATGCTGGTTTCGCACTACCACCATCTGGTGGAACAGGAGAGCCAGCCATGGAATCTGCAAACGGCCCTGCGCGGCGCCGGTGAGCGGCTGCCATCGATTCTGATGACCGCATTGTCGACCGGGCTGGGGTTGTTGCCGCTGGCGCTCGGCACCGGCGAGCCCGGACGCGAAATCGAGGGCCCGATGGCGACCATCATCATCGGCGGGTTAGCCACGTCGACGCTGCTCAATCTGCTGGTGCTGCCGACCGTGCTGTTGCATTTCGGCAGATTCGAACCCCGACCTCAGCGGCTTGTCCAAGCCCGATGAAGTAGCGACGCGCGCTGGTACACTTACGCCTTTGCAGCGTGGCTGGCACGCAAGATTACTGCGACTTTGGTCGCGCAAAATTACTGCGACTTCGGTTGCTCAACCTCATTCTACTGCCCGTATCAGCACAACTGACTGGAGCCCGCCATGGCGATCGTGGAAATCACCAAAGACAACTTTGACGAAGTGGTCAATAACAATGACGTGGTTGTTATTGATTTCTGGGCGGAGTGGTGTGGGCCCTGCAAGACATTCGCACCGATTTTCCAGGCCACTTCCGAAAAGTATCCTGATGTTGTGTTCGGCAAGGTCAATACCGAAGAGCAGATGGAACTGGCCGGCCATTTTGACATCCGGTCGATTCCAACCCTGATGGTGGTGCGGGAAAAGGTCATTCTGTACGCCAAACCGGGTGCGGTGCCGGCCCAGTCTTTGGAGACCTTGGTCGACAAAATGTTGAAGGTCGACATGGTGCAGGTGCGGGACGAGATTGCCTCCGCCGAGGCACAGCAATCCAGTAGTTGAGACGGCCGGTACCTGGTGTAATCTGGCTATAGATTTTCGTAGCCGAGCGTAGAAAAGTCGTTTATCATCATTGAGGAATAACTGACCCGTCGGTCAGAAAGGCGTGGTCAGTTAAGAAAATCGCTAACAAGACCACAAAGCCAGCCGGTGCCGTGCATCGCGCTGGCCGTTTTGTTCCCCGGGCCGGCGTTTAGGCGCCCGGACAGCTTGCAAGAGGTATCCCCTTGTACAAACGTCGCGGATCTTTACTCGTCCTCGGGGCTTTGGCGTCCTCGCTGCTACTGGCGGCCTGTGGCTCGGAACCCGAGGTTGGCAATCAGGCGGTCAAACCGGTGCAGACGGCCGCTGCCCCGCCCAAACCGATGGGTTTGCCGGTCAAGGCAGAGCCGGTCAAAGTCGGTGCGGTGATCGATGAGGTGACAGCCGTCGGCTCGTTGCTGGCGGAAGAATCCGTGATCATTCGCCCCGAGATTGATGGCCGCATCGTCAGTCTGAACTTCCGTGAAGGTCAGTCGGTCAAGCGCGGTCAGCGGTTGCTCACTCTCGATTCAAGTGAATGGAAGGCGCAACTTGCGGCTGTGAAGGCTGAACTACGCACGGAACAGCAGCGCCATCAACGTGCCAGGGAGCTGTACGAACAGAAGTTCATCACCAAGGAAGCGCTCGACATCCAGGCCGGTGCCGTGGACCGGCTCGAGGCGCGTGTGACGGAAGCGCAGGTTCGGGTGGACAAGACCATCGTCCGCGCGCCGTTTTCCGGTGTGGTCGGGCTGCGCGAGGTGAGTCCGGGCGCATACGTAAAGGCTGGCGACGATATCGTAATCCTTGAGAACCTGAGTTCAATCAAGGTCGATTTCCGAATCCCGGAGGTTCACCTTGGAAAAATCAGTCGCGAACAACCGGTGGCGTTACGGCTTGATGCTTTTCCGGGCGAAGAGTTTCAGGGACGCGTTTATGCCATACAGCCGGCAGTCGACGAGGAAACCCGTACCGTGCTGATGCGCGCCCGGGTATCGAACAAAGGATTCCGCCTCAAGCCGGGCATGTTCGTGCGGGTCGCTATGACCATGTCTACGCGTCCCAACGCGATCACCGTTCCGGAGCAAGCGCTATGGCCGCAGGGTAAGGACAACTTCGTTTTCAAGGTAGTCGACGGCAGGGCAATGCTGACCAAGGTCGAACTCGGTAATCGTCGGCCCGGGGAAGTGGAAATCAACCAGGGCCTTGCGCCTGGCGATGTGGTGGTAACCGAAGGACAGATCAAGCTGCGCGACGGTGCTCCGGTGATGGTCATGGGCGTACCCCCGGCATCGGGGAACTCGACGGCGCAAGACGGCGGCAGCAGGTCGGGCTGACGAGCGCAACCGAATAGCGCCGACCTATAAGGAGACTGGTCAATGATTCTCTCCGATATTTCGATCCGACGACCGGTGCTGGCCACCGTGTTCAGTCTGCTGATCGTTCTGTTGGGTGTCATCTCGTTCGATCGTTTGTCGGTGCGCGAGTATCCGAAAATCGATCCGCCGATCGTTTCAGTGCGAACGGTATACACGGGCGCCACTGCCCAGGTCATCGAAAGCGTTATCACGACGCCGATCGAAGATGCGCTTTCGGGCATTGAGGGCATTAACACCATCAAGTCGAAGAGCCGTGAAGAGGTCAGCGAGGTCACCGTCACCTTTGTCACTGACCGCAACGTCGAAGCGGCAGCCAACGACGTTCGCGACCGCGTAGCACGCGTCAAGAAGCTGCTCCCCGAGCAGGCTGATGACCCGGTCGTCAACAAGATCGAGGCCGACGCTTGGCCAGTGATGTGGATCGCGCTGCTCAGCGACCGGCATACGCCAATGGAGCTGACTGACTACGCCGATCGTTATCTCACTGACCCGTTGAAGACAGTACCCGGGGTGGCGACCGTCATCATCGGGGGTGAGCGTCGCTACGCCATGCGTGTCTGGCTCGATAGAGAACGACTAGCGGCGCACGGTCTCACGCCGCAGGATGTCGAAGCGGCACTACGCAGCCAGAACCTTGATTCGCCAGGTGGGCGTATCGAGAGCAATGAACGCGAGTTGACGGTTCTTGCTGAAACGGACCTGCGTAGCCCAGAGGCATTCAATAACATGGTCATTCGCGAAGTCGGAGGCTATCCGATTCGCATCCGCGATGTCGGCTATGCGGCGCCTGGTCCTTACGAAAACCGCAAGATCGTACGCGTCAGAGGTCAGGAAGCGCTGGGTCTGGGTGTCGTCAAGCAATCAACCGGCAACACACTGGCGCTCGCGCAAGGGGTGCGTGAGAAGGTGCCGCAGTTGCGCGAAGGGCTGCCAGAAGGCATGTCCATAGACGTCGCGGTTGATACGTCAGAATTCATCTCTGCTGCAATTAATGCCGTCTACAAGGTCATGCTTGAGGCGCTGGCGCTGGTGGTGCTGGTCATATTCATTTTCCTGCGCAGCTTCCGCGCCACCATTATTCCGGTAGTGACTATCCCGATTTCGTTGATCGGGGCGTTTTTCTTCCTATACGCGTTGGGATTCTCGATCAACGTATTGACGCTGCTTGGCATCGTGCTTGCCGTCGGGCTGGTTGTCGACGACGCCATTGTCATGCTGGAGAATATCCACCGCCACATCGAAGACGGAATGCCGCGTTATCAAGCGGCATTAGTCGGCGCCAAGGAAATCGGCTTTGCGGTGGTTGCGATGACCATTACTCTTGTCGCTGTGTTTACGCCGCTGGTGTTCATGACTGGCCGGGTCGGCCAGCTGTTCGTCGAATTCGCTCTGACGGTTGTCGCGGCGGTGGTGGTCAGTGGCTTTGTCGCGCTGACGCTGACGCCCATGATGTGTTCCAAATTGCTCAAGGAGCACGAAGGCCATGGCCGGCTGTTCAACTGGAGTGAGCGCGTTTTTGTCGGCATGCACATGGGATACAAAAAGCTGCTCACCGGTGCGCTGAAGATGCGCTGGTTGATTGTGCTAATGTTCTTCGCGGCATTTGCCGGGATGGCCTATTTGTTCACGCAGCTCAAACCGGAATTGTCCCCTGTCGAGGATCGTGGCGTATTCATGGCGTTCGCAGTTGCGCCGGAAGGTGCGACGATGCAATACACTGATCGATACATGCGTGCCGTGGCCGGCGTGCTCGACAGCGTGCCGGAAATTGATACCTTGTTCGAGGTGGTAGCACCTGGCCTGGAACGCCCCAACCCGGTCAATCTGGCAATCGGTTTTGCGGTGCTCAAGCATTGGGATGAGCGCGAACGCAGCCAGCTGTCGATCACCAAGGAAATCACACCCAAATTGTTCGGTGGCTTGCCTGGAGTGATCTCGTTCGCCAAGGATCCGCTCTCACTTGGCCAGAGCTTCCTCGCCAAACAGGTCGAATACGTCATCTATGGCAACAGCTACGAGGAATTACAGAGCCACGTCAACAAAGTGATGGCGAGATTGCGGCAATACCCGGGGATCACTGGTCTCGATACCGATCTCAAACTCAACAAGCCGCAGCTTCGTGTCGAGATCGACCGTGACAAGGCATCGACGCTTGGCATTTCGATGGCGGCCATTGGCGGCACGCTCGAGACCTTGTTGGGCGGACGCGACGTGACGCGCTACAAGCGCGAAGGCAAGCAGTACGACGTGGTACTGCAGATGGAGGACGACAAGCGGCGTCAGCCTACGGACCTGACTTCAATCTACGTGCGCGCGCGCAATGGGCAACTGGTGCAGCTGTCGAACCTGGTTAGGCTTGAGGAGGCAGTCGCGCCCAAAGAGCTTAATCACTTCAACAAATTCCGTGCAGCCATCATCAACGGCAACGTGGGTCCCAACGCCAGTCTCGGCGAAGTGCTCGACTACATTGATCAGGTGGTCTCGGAAGAATTGCCATCGACGGTCAGCACCGATCTAAATGGCGCGTCCCGCGAGTTCCGTGAAACCGGTGACGAAATGGTGTTGACGTTGATACTTGCGTTGGTGTTCATCTACCTGGTGCTGTCGGCGCAGTTCGAAAGCTTTGTCGGTCCGTTGGTGATCATGCTCACCGTTCCGCTCGGTTTTGCCGGCGCGGTACTGGCTATGTGGCTCAACGCCAAATTTGACACCGGCGGTACGCTCAACATATATAGTCGAATAGGTTTGGTGATGCTGATCGGGTTGATTACCAAGAACGGCATCCTGATTGTTGAGTTTGCCAACCAGTTGCGCCGTAAGGGCATGGAGCGAATGGAAGCAATTGTCGAAGCGTCGTCGTTGCGGTTGCGCCCGATTCTGATGACCGCCTTTGCGACTGTACTTGGTGCGTTGCCGCTGGCGCTGTCTTCAGGCGCCGGCGCTGAAGCGCGCGCTGCGATTGGTTGGGTGATTGTCGGCGGCATGTCGATTGGCACGTTGCTCACCTTGTTCATCATTCCGGTCGCCTACTCGTTGATCGTGCACAAGATTCACATGATTCCGGAAGAGCGTGAGGCGCTGGAAATCGAAGCGGCGGCCGGGAGCGGTGTGATGACGTCACCGCAAGGCCGGGAGCAGTAAGCGCGTCGCGTAGGCAAGAGTTGCAGGTGAGACGACGGGCGCATTTGCGCCCGTCGCTTTTTCTCGTGAGCCCTCCGGGTCAAGTCCTGGTGACAGTCGTAGGTAGTTACTGCTTTGCTACGCGTTGTTGATATCTCCAAGTCCTTTGGCGGCGCCAACCGACGCGCGGTTCTCAATGCCGTCAATCTCGATGTATCTACTGGTGAATATATCGCTGTCATGGGTGAATCCGGCGTCGGCAAATCGACCATGCTCAATATCATTGCCGGTCTGGAAGCGCCTGACGCGGGGCAAGTAATGCTCGGTGGAGTCAATCTTGCTCGGCTAGCCGACGATGAGCTGACACGACTTCGTCGTGAGCAAATGGGATTCGTGTTTCAGGCGTTTCACGTCTTGCCATATCTGTCTGTAGCACAGAACGTTGAATTGCCGTTGGCCCTTTTGCGAACGGAAGTCGCAAGCATCCACGAGCGAGTCAAGCAAATGCTGCACGCGGTGGGGTTGGGTTCGCGTGGTGGCAGTATGCCGCGCGAGCTTTCTGGAGGCGAGCTGCAGCGCGTGGCGATCGCACGTGCTCTGGTGCATCAGCCAAAAGTCGTGTTGGCCGATGAGCCAACCGGTAACCTCGATCCGGATACCGCCGGTCAGATTCTTTCGTTACTGAAATCGCAGATTAAAGACAATGGTGCCGCCGGCATTCTGGTGACTCACTCACCTGATGCGGCGCGAACTGCCGACAAGACTTTCAAGCTGACGTCAGCTGGATTGGTCACGGCGTGATAGTTTCCGCGATTCTAAAAGCGCTCACCTCTGAACCACGTTCCGCTGTATGAGAGCGCGCTGGTTACGAATTCTGAATGCTCGAGTGTGCGATCGGTCGAGAAGAAAGCGTAGCGAGCGATTCGAGTGCAAGGAGCCGCGCAGCGAATGACGAAGACAACGAACGCAGTGAGTTGCGGCGAAGACTCACATGGGTGAAACCCATGTTATGTCGGAGCCACAATTTCAATAACTAAACGCGAGGATTGAGCGAGCACGTGAGGCTGCAATCGGATCGCGCAGTAGCTTTATTCGTATCAGTGAATTCGAACGTACTCGTAATCAACCGGCAGCTTATTAATGCCGCGATCCGGCGGTGCAATCCAGCCGGCCATCTTGCCGGGTTCGACAACACGTTGCATGAGGCTGTGTACGAAGGCGCGATCGCTTTCACTCGGTAGCCACTCTGCCAGGCGCTGGTCGTAGTCCTGTTGCTCGAGCAACTTGCCGTCCGGATCGACAGGCAAGTTAGCCCAGCCGCCGATTGAGCGGCGAAAGTGCTTGCTTGGCAAATTTAAAACGACGTCGTAACCAGCGCGTTTGATCTGCATGTTCCAGCGCTTCAGGCCGATCTCACAGTCCTTGATGTAGGCATCGCGCATTACTTCGTTCATTGCGTTACGCAGGCTGACGCTCTCAGTGCCGTCAGGCGTTTCCAGCTCCAGGGTAGCGTATGCACAGACGTGGTCTTCATATTTGTCTTCGTCCGGCCGTCCCTTGATACTGTTGGCGAAAGAGGAGGCGGCGTTGGATGAAACTTCGGAGCCGAACAGATCCAGCGATGAGGTGAACCAGAAATTGAGATAGCGCTGGATCGTTGCCAGATCAACGGCACCGTGAGCGCGAATCGTCTCAGGGTCTTCGGTACCAAGTTCTTTCATCACTTCCAGTGTGCGCTTGACTACCCGGCCGACCCCGGTTTCGCCGACGAACATGTGATGCGCTTCTTCGGTCAGCATGAAACGGCAGGTGCGCGCCAATGGATCGAAGCCGGACTCGGCGAGACTTTTTAGCTGGAACTTGCCGTCACGATCGGTGAAGTAGGTAAACATGAAAAAAGAGAGCCAGTCGCTGATCGGTTCGTTGAAGGTACCGAGTATGCGTGGGTTGTCGCCGTCGCCGGAGTGGCGGGCAAGCAATTCTTCGGCTTCTTCGCGGCCATCGCGGCCAAAGTATCCGTGCAACAGATAAACCATCGCCCACAGGTGACGGCCTTCTTCGACATTGACCTGGAACAGATTGCGAAGGTCGTACAGCGAAGGGCAGGTCAGGCCGAGCAGGTGCTGTTGTTCAACTGATGCGGGTTCCGTGTCGCCTTGGGTGACGATGATGCGCCGAAACTGCGAGCGCAATTCGCCGGGGACCTGTTGCCATGCCGGCTCGCCGTAGTGGTCGCCAAAGCCAATTTTGCGATCAGCGATCGGGTCGGCGAGAAAAATACCCCAGCGATAGTCGGGCATCTTCACATAGCCATAGCTGGCCCACCCTTGTGCATCGACGCCGACCGCCGTGCGCAAGTAAACGTCATCGGAAGAGAAGTCGCGCGGTCCCTGTTCCTGCCACCAGGTCAGAAAGCGTGGTTGCCAATGCTCCAGTGCCCGCTGCAGCTTGCGGTCGTTGGCGAGATCCACATTGTTGGGAATTTTCTCGCTGTAGTTGATGCTCATCTGAACTCCAATCTGTTATGGGTCGGCAGCTACCGGTGCAACTGGGTGCGCTAGATGCGTTCCCAGTTAAAGTTGGGCTTGCTGCCCGAACCAAATACCTTTAGGGCACCCTGCTCGCCAACCGCATTGGGTCGATTGAAGATCCAGTTCTGCCATGCCGACAGGCGGCCAAAGATGCGCGTTTCCATCGTCTCATTGCCGGTAAAACGCAAATTCGCTTCCATACCGGTCAGTGCGTCCGGTGACAGGCTGGCGCGTTCTTCGATAGCGATGCGCACTTCATCGTCCCAGTCGAACTCATCGGGGGTGAATGTCACCAGTCCAAGCCGTGCGGCCTCGTCTGCGCGGAACGGTTCGCCGAGCTGGTTGAAGACTTTTTCGATCGGACCGCCGTCGCCACAGAACCGCGTCTGCAAACGGGTTAAATGATTGACCATTGGAAAGGCGCCGAAGTTGATCATCGACGTCGCGATTACCGGTGAGGCTGATTGGTCGTCCGGTGTCGCCAGCATGTAACTGCGGTCGGCGGCCAACGCCAGCTCGAGCAGCGTTCCGCCAAAACACGAGCCCGGTTCGATCAGCGCGAACATGCTACGTGAAGAGACATCGAGACGTGCCAGCGTTCGTCGCAGCAGACCAATAGTCTCTTTGACCAACCAGTCACTGCGTCGGCGCATCAGGATTGCGTCGGTCTTGAGCACGGCGTCGAGATCCCCGCGGGTCTTGAAAATCCAGATTCCGATCTGAGGCTCATTGGTACGCAACATCAGTATTGCGTCATCGAGTTCCCGGGCCATCGCCAGTGGCCACCAGTCGGCTCCGGCAGAGTGTATCGAATCTGGATCGGTGGGCTGCTCACCTTCAGGTCCGAGGACCGTAATGGTGGCGATACGAGCGTTGCGGTCGATCAATACGTCGACACGGCGATAATGCAGGCCCTGTCCATCAATTGTTCGATCCAATGGTTTCAATTCGATTCCATTCGCTTCATCGGGGCGAGTGCTCTCTCCAACCAGCTCGGCAACCCGTTGCTTGATGGCATCTTCGAACTGTTGCGGTTTCGCTGTGTGGTCGACCAGTTTCCAGTCCAGTGCGCGATTGGCGCGCACCCCCTCGGCGGTGGAGCAGAACACGTCGGCGAGATCGCGTCGCACCTGGCGCTTATCGATCACGCGCGTCAGCCCCCCGGTGCCCGGCAATACTCCCAACAACGGCACTTCCGGAAGACTGACGGTCGAAGAACGGTCATCGATCATCAGAATCTCATCGCAGGCAAGCGCCAGTTCGTATCCGCCGCCGGCCACCGTTCCGTTTACAGCAGCGAGGAAGCGCAGACCATCATTGCGACTCGAGTCTTCGATCCCGTTGCGTGTTTCATTTGTGAACCTGCAAAAATTCACTTTCCAGGCATGGCTCGACAATCCAAGCATGTAGATATTTGCGCCTGAGCAAAACATCCGCTCTTTGGACGAGGTGAACACTACGCACTTGACCTGTGGATGCTCGAAGCGGATGCGATTCAGTGCGTCGTTGAGTTCGATGTCGACACCGAGGTCATAAGAATTCAGTTTCAGTTTGTAGCCTGGCTGCAGACCCTTTTCCTCGTTCACGTCCATACTCAGCGTTGCTACCGCACCATCGACCGACATGTGCCAATGGGCATATCGGTCAGGATGCGTCTCGTAATTCACGTACGGTCGCGCTTCGCTGGCGCTGTTCGGGGCTGCAGTGTCATTGATTGACGTCGTCACGCTCATGTCGTCTGTCCAAGTTCTTTTGTAAGTTGGTTTAGTTGGGCCAGGCTTTCCCTGACAGTGTTTCCAGCGGTATCGACGATCGCATCCGCCTTGCCGTACAAAACGACTCGGCTCTGCAGAATCCGCCGCAAGTCATCCATTGCCTGGGAATTGCCGGCCATGGGCCGCGTGTCGCCTTGCGCAATGACGCGTTGCATGTGTTCTTCCGGACGCGTTTTGAGCCAGATGGTGTAGCAGGCCGACAGCAGCAGATCGTAGGTCGTCGGCTCTGAGACGATGCTGCCGCCGGCGGCGATGACACAGGAATTCCCATCGTTGAGCAACTGTTCCAGGCAACGTCGTTCATAGCGGCGATAGCCGGGCTGGCCGTAGAGAAGAAATATCTCCGACAGACTGGTGCCTGCCTCGCGCTCGATTTCGCGATCGAGTTCGATGAACGGTCGCTTGAGTGCTTGTGCGAGCTTTTGTCCCAGCGTGGTCTTACCCGCCCCGCGTAGTCCGATCAAGGCAATTCGTGTGCTGCGTGTCGAAGGATCTTCGCGGAACTCGCCAAGCAGCAGATCACGGGCGCGCACCAGTTGTTGCGGTGTCATGTGCAGCAACATCTGCTGAACGCTGGCTAACGCGGCCGGCTCTTCGCCCGCATCTCGCAATAATGCTTCCGGCGTCAGGCCCAGTGCACTGCTGATTTGGCGCAACAGCAACACCGAAAGATTGCCGCGGCCGGATTCGAGAAGCGCCAGATAGCGCTCTGAAACACCGGAGCGGTCAGACAGCGCCTTGCGCGAGAGTTCCCTTTCAGAACGTGCTTTGCGAACACGCGCGCCGATCGCCTTGAGAAAACCGCTATCAGTGACGTCGTGACCCGTGGCGTCATTCGCCCCCGAGTTGATCGCTTTGGCGTTGTTCATGTCATGCAATATAATGCATGTCTAGCACGAAGTGTGCATGATAATGCATAATTGCTCCGTTTGGCCATGGTACTGCCCTTCTTGGCGGCGGGGCATGGCGTACTCATCGCTTAATTAGCGGCGGAGGCACTGCGGCAGGGCAGGATTGAACCGATGTCATTCAAACTGAATATTCTGGTCGGCACCATGACCGGTATCGCGCAATTGGTTGCGCAGGAGATCGAGTTGCGGCTCGATGCCGAGGGTATCGGAGTCAACACCATGGAAATGGACGAGCTCGATCCGATGGTGTTTGACCGCGAGGGGATCTTCATGATCTGTACCTCCACTTACGGTCAGGGTGACGTGCCCGACAACGCCAAGGATCTATACGAGGCGTTGTGCACCCAGCGCCCGGATCTGTCGCATGTACGCTATGGGGTGATCGCGCTGGGTGATCGTACCTATGCCGAGACATTTTGTTTCGGTGGCAAGCGGTTCGACAAAATTCTTGGCGAGCTTGGTGCGCAACGTATTGGCGAGATCATGCTGCACGATGCCAGCGCCGGCACGCTGCCGGAAGACGAGGCGGCGGAATGGATCGAGGGCTGGGTTGAACTGTGTAACGAAAACATCGGTCGCGAAGCCGTGCTCGACGCGGCGCAGAACTGACCTCAGCCGTTAAACTACGTTCTTTCTGACCCGTGCAGCCGCAAGAGCTGCCGGAGACCGACACCTTGGAGGAGCGTCCGTGCCCGCACTCAGCACGGCGGACCATTCAACCAGTCCGCCGGCCATTTCCATTCCGCGTGACTACAATGCGGCGCATGATCTGATCGAGCGCAATCTATCGGCCGGCCGCAGCGACAAGATTGCCTATATCGACGATGCCGGATCATATAGTTACGGAGCACTGGCAGAGCGCGTCAATCGCGCCGCCGATACGTTGACATCGCTGGGCCTGGAGATGGAGTCGCGGGTGCTGATCTGCCTGCTCGACACCATCGAGTTTCCGGCGGTTTTCCTCGGCGCAATCAAGGCCGGAATTGTGCCGATTGCCGCCAACACCCTGCTTACCACGGATGACTACCGATTCATGCTGGAAGACAGTCGCGCGCGTGCCGTGATTGTCTCTGCGGAATTGATGCCGAAGTTCGACCCGATCGTCGACGACCTGCCGTTGCTGGAACACGTCATCATCTCGGGAGCCGGCTCAGGCGGTCGGCTCCACCTGCAGAAGTTGATGAATGATTCGGCTACCCAGTTCGACCCGGCACCGACCACCTGTGATGACGTCTGCTTTTGGCTTTACTCCTCGGGTTCGACTGGAACTCCCAAAGGTACAGTCCACCTGCACTCCAGTCCTATCCAGACAGCAGAGCTTTACGCCAGACCAGTGCTTGGTATTCGTGAAGATGATGTCGTCTTTTCTGCTGCCAAGCTTTTCTTCGCCTATGGTCTCGGCAACGCACTGACTTTTCCTATGGCGGTCGGTGCGACGACAGTGCTCATGGCTGAACGTCCGACACCCGCGGCTGTATTTCAGAAGCTGAAGCAGCATCAGCCAACCATTTTCTACGGTGTGCCGACCCTGTTTGGTGCCATGTTGGCTAGTCCCGACCTGCCGTCGCGCAAGGAAGTTGCCGTTCGCGTATGCACGTCAGCGGGTGAGGCGCTGCCCGCCGATCTTGGCCGTCGCTGGAGTGAGCACTTCGGCAGCGAAATTCTCGACGGAATTGGCTCTACCGAGATGTTGCATATCTTTATTTCCAATCGCTCAGGTGATGTTCATTACGGAACCACCGGCCTGCCGGTACCGGGCTACGAAGCGCGGTTGGTAGATGAAAATGAAGAAGCGGTGAAACAGGGCGATCTTGGGGAACTTCAGGTCAAGGGGCCGACCAGCGCTTCGCATTATTGGAATCAGCGGGCCAGGTCACTGCGCACGTTTATCGGCGAATGGACCCGTACCGGTGACAAGTACAGCATAGATGCGCATGGTTACTATGTTTATGGAGGGCGCTCGGACGACATGCTCAAAGTCAGTGGTATGTATGTCTCGCCGTTCGAAGTCGAAGCAGCATTGATGACACATGCAGACGTGCTCGAGGCAGCCGTTGTTGGCGACTTCGATGAACAGAATCTGGTCAAGCCGCGCGCATTCATTGTCACCAAGCAAGGCGTCATGGCGTCGGCCGAGCTGGCTGATGCACTCAAGAATCACGTCAAGGAACGGCTTGCGCCTTTCAAGTATCCTCGCTGGATCGATTTTGTCGAGGAGTTGCCAAAAACCGCGACTGGCAAAATCCAGCGCTTCAAGCTGCGCTCGCGGGGGTCGGCAGCTGCGCCGTAACAAGCAACACAGGGAGAAAAAAGAATGACTCAGGCGGTACAGAATGCTCAGTCACGTCGCGATTTTCTCGCCGGCGTTGGGGCGCTGGCTGGCATTTCGCTCTTGCCGCTGGCAGGGTGCGCTAGATCTGACAAGGTGCGTGTCGGTTTTATGTTGCCTTACACCGGGACCTACGCCCAGCTCGGCGTTGCCATCGAGAACGGTTTCCGGCTGGCGCTGGCTGAGCAGGGAGGTACGCTGGGTGGCCGCGAGGTCGAGTACTTCAAGGTCGACGACGAATCCAACCCGGCGAAAGCAACCGACAACGCGAACAAGATCATTACCCGCGACAAGGTCGATGTAGTCGTTGGTACGGTTCATTCGGGTGTTGCCATGGGCATGATCAAGGTTGCGCGCGAGACCGGCACGCTGGCATTGATTCCCAATGCGGGTGTCAATGCCGCGACCGGAGACCTTTGCGCGCCGAACGTATTTCGCACCTCGTTTTCCAATTGGCAGCCGACCCATCCGCTCGGAAAGGTGATGATCGACAACGGTCACAGGAAGGCCGTATTTATCACCTGGAAGTATTCTGCCGGTGAACAAGCGCTGCAATCATTTGCCGAAGGCTACAAAGCGGCCGGCGGTACCGTGATCAAAGAATTGTTCGTGCCATTTCCGAACGTAGAGTTCCAGGCGCTGCTAACCGAGATCGCTGCGCTCAAGCCCGATGCCGTTGCCTGTTTCTTTGCCGGCGGCGGCGCAGTGAAGTTCGTCAAGGACTACGCGGCGGCTGGACTCAAGAACAATATTCCCCTATACGGTTCCGGTTTTCTGACCGAAGGTGTGCTTGATGCGCAGGGCGACTCAGCCGAAGGCGTCATCACGACGCTGCACTATGCCGACTCGCTGGATAATCCACGTAATAAGGCTTTTCGCGCTGCCTACCGCGAAGCCTACGGAATGGAAGCCGACGTCTATGCAGTGCAGGGATATGACACTGGACTGCTACTCGCGCAGGCGCTTGAAAAAGCCGGTGGCGACATATCCAATCGCGACGCGATCATTGCGGCTATGGAAGGCGCGGTCATCGATAGCCCGCGCGGCCGATGGACCATGTCGAAAGCGCACAACCCGATTCAGGATTTCTACTTGCGCCGTGTCGAGAATGGCGACAACAAGGTCATTGGTGTCGCCTGGAAAGGTCTGGAGGATCCGGCACGCGGCTGCAACATGTAAACGGCACCAGCAATCGCAAACGGTTCCCGCTTGACTTTGCCGGGACGCCCAGTGTGGTTCTGTTCTTGGCTTCAGCACCTGTCCGTTCCGCGTTGCTGCAGGAGTTGACTGCATAATCTCATTTTCGTAGCGGCTGTTGATGCCGAGCCGGCAGTCAGTAGCGCCTTCTACCGATGGATCCACACATTTTCCTCATTCAACTGCTCAACGGCGTTCAATATGGGCTGCTGCTGTTTCTGGTGGCAAGCGGGCTGACGCTGATCTTCGGCATCATGGGTGTCATCAACCTTGCCCACGGCAGTTTCTACATGCTCGGGGCTTATCTAGCCTGGTCGCTGACTGCGCAACTGGGTAATTTCTGGCTCGCACTGCTGAGCGGATTCGTGTTGTCGGTCGTACTGGGGATGTTGCTGGAATGGTTGTTCATTCGGCATCTTTACCGGCGCGACCACTTGCAGCAGGTGCTGCTCACTTACGGACTGATCCTGATTTTTTCGGAGCTGCGCAGTATCGTCTGGGGCGATGATGTGCACAGCGTTGCTGTCCCCGCGTTGCTTGCCGGATCAATACCTCTTACTGAGACGCTTGCTTACCCCGTATATCGAATCTGGTTGTCGATCATATGTGTCGTCCTCGCGGCAGGCATGTACTACCTGATTCAGCATACCCGCCTGGGCATGATGATTCGCGCCGGAGCGTCCAATCGTGAGATGACGCAGTCGCTGGGTATCGACATTGGCCTGCTGTACCGACTCGTTTTCGCATTCGGTATTGCTCTTGCTGCTTTTGCCGGCATGCTGGCCGCACCTGTTTCGTCGGTGTATCCGGGCATGGGTAACCAGGTGCTGATCATTTGTTTCGTTGTCGTTGTCATCGGCGGCATCGGCTCCGTGAAAGGCGCGATGGCGGCCGCCTTGCTGATTGGACTGGTCGACACGTTTGGCAAAGTCGTGGAGTTCGAGATCGGTGGATTTCGCGTACTGCCCGAACTGGCCGGTATGAGCGTGTTCGTGATGATGGCGATCGTTCTGTTGTGGCGCCCGGAAGGCTTGTTCGGGGCGAGGCTGCGGTGAGCACGCGAGTCCGAAGCATTGCGCTGCTCGTCGGGTTGGCGTTGTTACTTGTGTTTCCGCTGGTTGGTGACCGCTTTTACGTCCAGTTCTTCAGCAAGATTCTGATCATGACCATATTTGCCGGCAGCCTGAACTTGTTGGTCGGTTACACCGGGCTTATCAGTCTTGGCCATGCGGCGTTCTTTGGAATTGCCGGCTACATTCTCGCGCTGTACTCACCAGACACCGCGGCAGCCGGATTGTTGACCAGTCTGCTGCTCTCGGTTGGTGGCGCAGCACTGCTTGCGCTGTTAATCGGTTCACTGGTTGTGCGAACCGGCGGTATCTTTTTCATCATGGCGACATTGGCGTTTGCCGAAATGCTGTTCTACCTGTTTCACGACACGGCGATTGCTGGTGGTTCGGATGGTATCTATATCTATCAACGCCCAACACTGATGATTGCCGGCTGGCAGCCGCTCGACCTTGCGAACATTGTTCACTTCTACTATTTGGTGCTGTTTTTCTCTCTGGCAGCAATAGTCAGCATTCACACTCTGCTGCGATCACCATTCGGGAAAGTGATCGTCGGCATCCGGGTCAATGAGCAGCGCATGCGTGCACTCGGGTTCCACACCTATCGTTACAAGCTGGTTTGTTTCGTTATTGCTGGAGCGCTGGCAGGCCTTGCCGGCTACCTTGCGGCATCGCAATTCGGTGTCGTTAACCCGGAGATGCTCGGCTGGCATTTGTCCGGCTCGGTACTGATGATGGTCATCCTCGGCGGTATGGGCACGCTGGTTGGGCCGGTGCTTGGGGCCTTTTCGCTGATGATGCTCGAAGAGGGTTTTCAGTCGATCACCAAGCATTGGCAGTTGCTTACCGGCGCGGTCATCGTGCTGGTGGCTTTGTACCTGCCGCGAGGCTTCGCCGGATTGCTGCCGAAGCGCACGGGCAACAAAACCTTACCACCGCGTAGTAAAGGTGGTACCGGATCATCTGCAGCGGTTGACCGGCCTTATGTCTGAAGTCGTTCTCGAGACGCGCGACCTGTCGCGCAATTTTGAAGGGCTGGTAGCAGTTGACGGTGTGTCTCTTTCTTGTCGAATGAGTGAAGTGCATGCGGTGATCGGCCCGAATGGCGCAGGCAAGAGTACTCTCATCAATTTGCTCTCCGGTGATCTTCGCCCGAGCGCAGGCAGCGTGTTCCTGCGCGGCGAGGATGTAACCGGCCTGTCATCGCCGCGCATATCTCGCCTCGGAGTTGGGCGTAGTTACCAGCGCACCAATGTGTTTTTGCCGTTCACAGTTTTCGAGAATTGTCGGCTCGCGGCACAGTCGCGGCTTGATACGTCGATGCGATTTTTCCGGCAGGCACTGCATTACCGCGCCGTGTCGGATGCCGCAATGCGCGCGATCGAGCAAGTTGGGCTGGCGCAACAGACCGACAAACCGGTCGAAGCGCTGTCGCACGGCGAGCAGCGTCAGGTTGAGATTGCCATGACGCTTGCAACTAACCCGAGTCTGCTGTTGCTTGACGAACCGCTCGCCGGCATGGGTGCAGAAGAGTCGGTGCAAATTGTCGAACTGCTGCGAACGCTTGCCAGTGACCACGCTATCTTGCTGGTTGAGCACGATATGGATGCCGTGTTTGCGCTGGCGAACACACTGACCGTAATGGTCAACGGCGCCATTCTGGAAAGTGGCGAGCCGCAGGCCGTGCGCTCAAACCGGCTGGTTCAGGTTGCTTATCTTGGCGAACATGACTTCGGGTCAAACCGGTTTTGAATCATGACTACCATGCCCGCTTTTAGCTGATGCCAGCAGCCGATTCTGTTAAGTGTGTTGATATGACCGACGATGCCCTGATCGACGCGCGCGGCATTCACGCTTACTACGGCGCCAGTCATATTCTGCGCGGTGTTGATTTGCTGGTGCGCCGTGGTGAAACGATCGGACTGATGGGGCGCAACGGTATGGGCAAAACCACGCTGCTAAAAAGCATACTCGGCCTGTTGCCGCCAGCTGCCGGGAGTGTTCAGGTGCGCGGCCGTGACATGACCGGCGCTGCGCCGCACCGTATTGCCAGGGCAGGTTTGGCCTACGTGCCGGAGGGGCGCGGCATATTTCCAAATCTATCAGTGCGGGAGAATCTGCTGATGGCGGCGCGTGCCGGCCACGATGGTCGCAACGAGTGGACGCTTGATCGCGCGCTCGACACATTTCCGCGCTTGCGGGAGCGCCTTGGCCACGGGGGGCAGCAACTCTCGGGCGGTGAGCAGCAAATGCTGACCATCGCACGCGCTTTGCTTACCAATCCCGATGTGCTGATACTTGATGAGGCGACCGAAGGTCTGGCACCCCTCGTGGCCCAGGAGATCTGGCGTGTTCTTCAGGGTATTCGCGAAAGCGGCATCTCGTCGATCATCGTCGACAAGAACTTTTCAGCTGTTTCGACGATTGCCGATCGAAACGTAATGCTTGTCAAGGGTCAGACCGTGTTTCAGGGCGACAGTGAAACGCTGCGTGCCCGGCCGCAATTGTTGCAAGCCTGGCTCGGAGTATAGAACCTATCTCATAATCGATCGCTTGATACGTTATGCTCAGAACGATATGGTCGCAAATATGCAGTGGCTGCAACCTCAATCAGCTCCGGAACTCGAGAGCCCGGTAACGCCGGGCAAGTTTGCCTCCTGCCTAGTCACTCAAAGCCTGTCCGGAGCAGGTCGAAGCGTATCGCCTGCCCCCGCTCCGGTGAACGCAACCGTTTCCGGTGTACTTCTGTGCAATCAGGAGAAGAGCTCGCGGCATGCATCTGACCGCTGACGGACGGCGGCTCGAATACCGCATTATCGAGCCCGACAAGAAGAACGCGCAGCAACGCACCATGCTGGTCTTGTTACATGAAGGGCTGGGTTCGGTTTCAACGTGGCGTGATTTTCCACATGTCCTTGCCACTCAAACTGGCCATCCGGTGCTCGTCTACTCCCGATACGGTCACGGGCGTTCAAGTGAACTTGAGGAGCCGCGCCCGCCTTACTACATGCACCATGAAGCGCTGACCGTTTTACCTGAGGTGTTCGCTGAACTGGGTATCCAGGAGCCGTTTCTTATTGGCCACAGTGACGGCGCATCAATTGCAATCCTTTACGCTGGTGGTGGTCATCCGGTCAAAGGGCTGGTGCTGATGGCGCCGCACGTGTTTGTCGAGGATCTCACCATCGACAGCATTGCAGCGGCCCGCGACCGATTTGAAAAAGGCGGGTTGTCAAAGAGACTGGCTCGCTATCATGATCATCCGGAAACCATGTTTCGCGGCTGGAGCGATATCTGGCTCAGTCCGGAGTTTCGCGCCTGGAATATCGAGGCCAACGTCAAGGCTTGTAATGCGCCGATACTGCTGATTCAGGGTCGCAACGATCCCTATGGCACGCTGGCGCAGATCGACTCGATCGAGCGCCACGCAAGTTCGCCTGTCGACAAGCTGTTGTTTTCAGACTGCGGACACACGCCGCACGTTGAGCGCAGTACCGGAACGCTCGCGGCGATTGAGGACTTCGTGAAACGGGTTGACTCGGCTAAATTGAGGTGATCCTGCCAGGCGTCCGCGAACGGCGGGCTACCGCAAAGCTCTCGCGCACAAACTCGGCACTTGCGTCACGATATATGCTGGCAATGGCGGTTGGTTCTCCCATGGCAACGCAGTTATGTGACAAACCGGTGATGTGGTGATGCGATGATGTGGTTCAGGCTCCTAGTTGGTCCGTTGCTTGCAAATCGCACACGGGTGCTGCTGTCAGTACTTGCCATTGCCCTTGGCGTTGCACTCGGTTATGCGATCGCCCTGATCAATCGTGCCGCGATTGACGAGTTTGGCCAGGCTGTTCGTGTGCTGTCTGGCGAGGCTGACCTGACCGTGCGCGGAGCGCGGCGCGGCTTCCCCGAATCGGTCTATCCCCTGCTCGCACGCCAGCCCGAAATCGAAGTCGCTAGTCCCATGCTGGAGATCAGCGCACGCCTTGCCGCGCTTGATGATGATCTCGAACGACGCAGCCTCGACGTCCTTGGTCTCGATGTTTTTCGTGCTGCGCGTATCCAGCCACAGCTGATCGGACAAAGCGACACACCGCTTGATGCGTTGCAAGGCGACGCACTGTTTCTGTCTGCTTCGGCTATGCGATGGCTTGGACTGCAAACAGGTGATCGGATCGCGTTCCAGGTTGGAACCGGCCGCATCGAACTTCGCGTCGCCGGGTTGCTCCCGGCTGCAGAGCTTGGCCAACGTATTGGCGTGATGGATATTGCCGCGGCACAGAAACATTTTGGCCGCAACGGTTATCTCAACCGAATCGAGGTCAGGCTTGTACCGGGTGTTCCGGTGGCGACCGTCGCGCAACGCGTTCAATCGTTGCTGCCAGCCGGCGTCTATGTCGAGTCGCCGCAACTGGTATCGCAAACCGCTGTCGCCATGACGCGCGCCTACCGCGTTAACCTCAACGTGCTGGCACTGGTGGCCTTGTTCACCGGCGGCTTATTGGTATTCTCAACCCAGGCATTATCGATCGTGCAGCGCCGTTCGCAACTGGCGCTGTTGCGTGTGCTCGGTGTAACTCGGCGCGGCTTGCTCGCTGTGTTGGTTGGCGAGGCGGCCGTGCTCGGTTGTGTCGGTTCCTTGCTGGGCCTGGTGTTGGGTTACCTCGGAGCGCGCTTGATCGTCTCATTTGTCGGCGCTGACCTCGGGGCAGGTATCTTTACCGACCTGCAAGCGAGCCTGTCATTTGAACCGGCTGCGGCGTTGCTGTTCGTGCTGCTTGGCATCCTCGCCGCCGTTTGTGGCAGCGTTGCGCCGGCCCTTGAAGCGGCACGCGCCGCACCCGCACAAGCGCTCAAAGCCGGGGACGAGATGCGCATGTTCCAGCGCCTCACGCCGCTGTTGCCGGGTGTGCTGCTACTGGTTGCCGGAGCGGCAAGTGCCTCCGGGCCGCCTGTGGCAGGGTTGCCGTTGTTCGGTTACGTTTCCATCGCCATGCTGCTGCTCGGCACCATTGCATTGATGCCGCGTACCACTGTAGTGGTGTTGTCACGCTTGCCGCTTCCGCGCCGCGTCGAGTATGCACTTGGCCTTGCGCAGTTGCGTGCCGCGCCCGGCCAGGCAATGGTCAGTCTTGCATCGGTCGTTGCCGCGGTGAGTCTGGCGGCGTCGGTCGCGATCATGGTGATTTCGTTTCGCACTTCTCTGGAAGATTGGCTCGCACACATACTGCCCGGCGACATGTTTGTACGCACTAGCGGTCATGGCGAAACTGCATTCCTGTCACCGCCAATGCAAGAGCGCGTTGCCAGCATACCCGGCGTTCGCAGCGTCGAGTTTCTCGCCGGGCAACGCATTCGCCTGGAACCGACTCGTCCGCCGGTAACGTTGCTGGCACGTGACATTGATCCGCGCAATCCAGGCCGTGCGCTGTCGCTGGTCAGTGACGTCGTCACACCACTGGTAGGCCAGGTGCCGGCGTGGATCAGCGAGATCACTGCCGACACCTATGGTCATAGCTTGGGCGAGGATGTCGAGCTGCCGATCGGCGGTAAGCGTGTGCCGGTGATGATCGCCGGGATCTGGCGCGACTACGCGCGGATGAATGGCGCGATCATGATCAGGCTTGAAGACTACCGCAAGCTGACCGGCAACTATGACGTTGCCGATGCCCAGCTGTGGCTGGAAGAAGGCGCGGAGATAGGCGCTGTGCGTCGTGCCTTGCTGGCGGCGTTGCCATCTGACGCGGTCGAGATCAGCCTACCTAACGAATTGCGCACAGAGTCGCTGACGGTGTTCGACCGGACGTTTGCCGTGACCTATGCACTCGAAGGCGTCGCCATTGTGATCGGATTGGCAGGTCTGTCGGCGAGTTTCAGTGCACTGACGCTGGCGCGTCGCCGTGAGTTCGGGATGTTGCGTCATGTCGGATTTTTACGAGCGCAGATCGTACGCATGCTCGCTTTCGAGGGCGCACTGGTCAGCGCTTTGGGACTGATCGTCGGTTTGCTGCTTGGATGGGTGATGAGTGTCGTTCTGATCGATGTCGTGAACCGGCAATCTTTTCACTGGAGCATGGATGTGCATCTGCCCTGGTCGGGGCTGGGCATTTTCGCGCTCGCCATGCTGGCTGCGGCCGTGCTGGCCGCCGTCAACAGCGCGCGCCGCGCCGTTGCGGGTGAAGCCGCGCGCGCGGTGCGGGAAGACTGGTAGCCGGATATGTCAGCAAGGCGCGAGTTGGTGGCTGCCGGCATGGCGCTCATGCTTTGTTGCAGCGGCAAGATGATGCCGGCAGGTGATGCTGCTGACAGCAGCGACACGCAAGCCAATGTCTATCCTGTAGTCGAAGCTGGCCGCAAGCTGGTCTTTCCGCGCGACCATGGCGCCCACCCTGACTATCGCACTGAGTGGTGGTACATCACTGGCTGGATCGAAAGCGACGGTGTAGAGCGCGGTTTTCAGGTGACGTTCTTTCGCAGCCGTCCGGGCTTGCAGGAGGATAACGAATCGGCTTTCGCACCAAAGCAATTGATTTTTGCCCACGCGGCCATCGCTGACGCGGCTAATGGCCAGTTGATCTACGACGAACGCGTCGGCCGTCAGGGCTTTGGTCTCGCCTATGCGAATTCCGGTAATACCGATGTTGGCATTGACGGCTGGACGCTGAGCCGCAGCGACGGTGAATACCGCGCGCGCATTGCGGCCGATCAGTTTGCATTTGACCTGAGCTTTTTGCCGACACAACCCGTACTGCTGCAAGGGCGCGGCGGTTTCAGTTCAAAGGGACCACGGCCCGGCGAGGCGAGCTACTACTACAGTCTGCCGCACTTGCGTGTCGAAGGGTCGGCATTGATCTATGGCGAGACGACCGCGGTTAGTGGCAATGCCTGGCTCGATCACGAGTGGTCAAGCGAATATCTGTCTCCTGCTGCGCAAGGCTGGGACTGGGTGAGCATCAACTTCTCTGATGGCGGGGCACTCATGGCGTTTCGCATGCGCGCGCGCAGTGGCGGCACCTTGTGGGCAGGGGGTAGCGTGCGGCACCACGACGGCACGCTGAGCACATTGTCACCAGGCGATGTCGAGTTCGAACCCACCAGGTTGTGGCGTTCGCCACGCACGGACATCGAATATCCGGTCGCAATGCGAGTGCGCGCGGGACACTACGATCTCAAAGTTACGCCGCTGATGGACGACCAGGAACTCGATGCGCGGGCGAGCACTGGCATTATTTACTGGGAGGGCGCGGTGCGTGCCAGCGTAGACAACCAACCGGTCGGGCGCGGCTATCTCGAACTGACCGGCTACGGAGACCGGCCCGGGATGTGAACTGTCTTCGTCATTTGTCGCGGTTGCCGGCTTTGATCTCGCGTACTTCGATGATCCGCCGATCGTTTTCCCACATCACCAGTGACACTTTGCGACCGCTGGAATCGGCGCTGACCCTGTGCAGAGTGTTTGGCGGAGGCCAACTCCGCAGTTGCTCGGATGCGTATTCGTACAGCACACCGGGGCTTCGCTGATAAGGGTAGCCGGTCGAGACAAAGAAAAGTGCGCGTGCTTGGCGTGTTCGTAACGGTACGAGTTCGGGCTCGGTGAGCGTGGCAACCGAGGCGAGCTTCTCGATGCGCCCGTCGCGATAGCGCAGCAAGTTGGCTTGTCTGGAGTTTCCAGTGCGTGACTCGGCGAGGAGAAACAGCAGGGAATCCCTTAGCTGCACACCGCCGCAAAGCGCGTTGTTCGCATCTTTATCAAGCTGTGTAAGCCGGGTGAGCCGGCCTTGCTGCGTGATATGGAACACGTCCGGTGCCACGCCAGCGTACTGCGGTTGAATCAGAAAACTGCCGTCCTGTAATTCGACGCTATTCTCGAAAGCGTTTTGCACAATGTCCGGGTCCCAGTCCGGCAGCTTTTTGACGGCGCGCATACGCTTTTCGATCTCGGCATACCAGACTGCTTCCAGATCTTTGTCCTGGCGTTCGCTAATGATGCGCCGAGCACCGACGTCGAATTCGACCAGCGTCGTGCCAACATCGCCGTCGGACACGGAGGCGACGAGCCTATCGTTGGAAGCCCATTCAAGGTTGTAGACGAACGCCTTGTAAACCGCGTACTTTCGGGAAGTCTCCGCGCCGAGCAAGAGCCAGTCGGCGCCAGAGGACAAATCACGCACGTACACTTCGGTGAGCTCGGTTTGACGTTTGACAATGGTTCTGACGTAGGCGAGTTGTTTTCCATCAGGTGAAAAGACCGGCAGAACAGAATCGCCATCGTCGATGCGCGAAATAACCTTGTCACTGACGATGGCGGAATCCGAGACCGTCCGCGCGAATGTGGTCGGCTGAAAGGCCAGTAGTGCAACGACAACCAGCCATGCCAGGAGCTGATGCCTGGTATTACCCATGCGCTTCTCTCTCTCCCAAAGAAGTACCGGGATGGCAAGCAGAGAGTATGCCCCGCGAGTGAGATATGTGAGTGGCCCTGTAAGCGCCTTTCGCCCGTCAGCATCGGCCAGTTAGCAAGCAAACGTTCACTAGTAGGACCGCGATGGCGTGCAAGTGCTTGCAACATCAGCAAGCTGATAGACTCCCACGCACATTCAGTCAATATGGGAAGGGCAGATGCTGAAAGACAAATCGGTTGTCATCACCGGTTCCACCTCGGGAATTGGCCTTGGTATGGCGCGGGCGTTCGCCGCGCAGGGGGCCAACATCATGCTCAATGGGCTTGGCGAAGCTGGTGAAATCGAGAAGGCTCGAAGTACGATTGAATCCGAGTTCGGCGTCAACGTGCTTTACTCGGCCGCGGACATGACCGCGTCCGCGGAAATCGCTGAAATGATTGCACAGGCACAGTGCGACCTTGGCGGCGTCGACGTACTGGTCAATAACGCTGGTATCCAATATGTAGCGCCGGTCGACGAATTCCCGCCGGAAAAGTGGGATCAGATCATCGCCATTAACCTGACGGCTGCGTTTCACACAACGCGCGCAGCGGTGCCGCTGATGAAAGCCAGTGGTTGGGGGCGCATCATCAACATCGCCTCTGCCCATGGTTTGGTCGCTTCGCCTTTCAAGTCCGCCTATATCGCAGCCAAGCATGGCATCGTCGGCCTGACCAAGACAGTGGCGCTGGAAACAGCACAACAGGGCATCACCTGTAATGCCATCTGTCCCGGTTGGGTGAAAACGCCGCTGGTCGAAGAGCAGATAGACGCACAAGTACAAGCGCATGACCTGCCGCGCGATGAGGTAATCAAGAAAGTCATTCTCGAACGGCAGCCGACGAAAGCATTTGTCAAGATCGAGGAAGTTGCTGCGCTGGCGGTGTTTCTGGCGAGTGATGCTGCCGCATCGATTACCGGCGCATCGATGTCCATAGATGGTGGCTGGGTTGCCCATTAGTCAAATCGTCGCAAAAGCTACTGCGCGGCTTCTTCCACTCGGACCGCTTGCTACGCTTTATGCAACATGCTGACTTGCTTGTTTTCGCAAGAAGTGAAATTTTCTGGTTCGGAGGTATGAGATGACAAACACCATCCAACCGCAGGTTAACGGCCCGCTGATGGTCGAAGGGAATGTCGAGCTCTTGGCTGCCGACGGAACATCGATCAGGAAGGAGGCAAAGATGTGGCTGTGCCGCTGCGGCTTGTCTTCAAAAAAGCCCTTTTGCGATGGCGCCCACAACAAGGCCGGATTTGTCGACGCGGCGACGGTGTCGGTGGACTATGTCATCAAGAAACCCGAGGCTGGCACGCCGACAGCGAATCTGCGCTTGACACTGCGAAAGGACGGGCCGGTCAATTGTTTCGGCGAGGTCAGTATTGTTGGTGAGGACGGCTCGGCCTGGGATGGCAACCAGGCAAATCTCTGCCGCTGCGGTCATTCAAAAAACAAACCGTTTTGCGACGGATCGCATATCGCCGCTGGTTTCAAGTCGTAGAAAGTTACTGATCCTGGGTTACGCGCCTCCAAATCTGCGGTTCACGTTCGGGCACAATCGTAATCAGGTGGTCGCCGTACAACTGGTATTCGCCAATCTGTGACCAGGCCTCCGACTCCTGCGGGCGGTATTCGAGAACCCTGCCGCGGTTGCGCCATTCTCCTTGTTCTGAGTCTGTTGGCGGTTTACTGGTTTGCGAATAGCGACCGTCGCGACCCAGTGTCATCCGTATATTGATCGGCAGCACCATGTCCCC
The DNA here is from genome assembly GCA_020354125.1 of Betaproteobacteria bacterium. GTDB lineage: Bacteria > Pseudomonadota > Gammaproteobacteria > Burkholderiales > Eutrophovitaceae > SG8-40. The sequence goes on from CP070643.1 coordinate 4,059,080, forward strand.
CTGGCGAGCGAGTCCGCGCGTCGTCCAGGTACCCACCAGTGTCGGATCCTGCTTTGGGCTGCTCGAAGTCGCTCGATTGCTTTTCGGCATTGCTTCTGTGGGAGAGAACTTGGCACGAACATCTATCGCCTGGCCTGTTACCGCACCGAATTCACGGATGACAATCACCAGCGCGTCGAGTTCGCGTTGGGCTTCAAAGAACCCCGCGCCGCGGCTGGTAGACGCCGCGCCCACGATCTTGCCGTCAGACAAACTCCCCTTGAGATTGACGTCGTTTCCATCGAACTGCGTGATCCAGCCAGATACCACTGTCTTTGATACGCGTAAGTTTAGAACCGCCGTCGCGTCACCGATGCGTCCCTCGTAAAGACCCGACAATTCGTCGTCGGCGAAGACAGCGGGTGCCGTTAAAAAAGCGGCAAAAACGAGAACCAGTATGCGTCGCGAAACCATTCTCGGTTTACCTTAAACGTCTTCTTTCTTGCCGTGCACCAGGTGAATGATGTTGCCGGGGCCGGAGATCCAGTATCCGTCGAAACCATCCGGCAGCGTCTCGACTGCGTCACAGCGAGTGACGCCATGGCGATCAAGATGCTTTGCCGCCGCGGCAGTGTCTGGGGTGCGCAGTTCCAGCCAAAGTGCGGCTTGCGTTATGGTTTCGACCCGGTCCAGCCATAGCAGACTCGCGCCGTATTCGAATACGATCGAAGGCAGGTAGTTTTTCGTCTGCGTCAGGCCGAGCACTTCGCGATAGAAATGCACGGCATCGTCGAACTCGTGCGGCGGTAACTTCAAGGCGATATTGCGTCCGCCTGCAAACGAGTGCTTGTTATCAGTCATGGTCTTCATCTCCTGCTATCGCCGGCCGCAGAACTGGCAAGGCCTGTGCTACAAGCAACCAGCGCGAGGGGCCTCGCCTCTCGAGTCTGATAGATCGTTGTATCTGCAAATCATGACACGGGTGTCATCCCTCGCCAACAGATCTTGTTTGCCGGCAGATTGTTCTTTCCTTGGCGTTTTCCGCGGTGAACCCGCTTCGATCTGTCTTTCTTCGATTTGTTATTTTCTCGGTTTGTTATTTTCTCGGTTTGTTATTTACTGGCAAAGCTTTATGCTCTCTCCCTGAATGCTGGAACAGTAAACACACAGGAGCCCGCGCCGCAATGAAATATTCGGAAATGTATACCGATGCCGATGGCGAAACCCATTTCAGGGACGTCGAAGTCGAGTTCTCGTTAGTCGACGTTGCGCCACCGGCTGCGCCAATGAACATATCCGACTTCCGTCCGGCCAAGGAAGTCGCGTTCATTATTCATCCACCTGGTTGGGATGGTGGCTGGCATCCGGCACCGAGCGTTGGCCATGTTTTTGTGCTGCAAGGCGAGATGGAGGTCGAGGTCAGCGATGGCGAGATCCGGCGTTTCCCGCAAGGTTCGGTCTGGTTGCATCGTGACCTCTCTGGCAAAGGCCACGACTCGCGCGTGGTAAGCGAAGAGGCTGCAGTTCTGGTGATGGTCAAACTGAACGAAAGTCAGTAAGTCGCGTGGCGATCAGATTTGGAGGACGAAACGCTGCCCGCAATTCCTGAACATGACCGGCCGCTGCTTGAATGCCTGCACAGACTGGTATTTTTTGATGCAGATTGCCGGGCAGCCATCGAAGAAGGATTGGGTCGTGCATCCGATCGATTCCACGATCCGCAGTATCAGAAATCCTATTCCTCGGTTACGCTGCCGATCGGACTGTTCAGGGAGAAACTGCCTCGGCCGCTTCGCGACAAAGTGCGTCTTTGCCGTGTTTTCACCATCAAGGCCGGGCAGCGCGCCCCGAATGAAGAGATCCACCGCAACAGTGTGCAGCGGCTGGTGTCGTTTCGCGGCATGGGCGCAGTGAATTGTGCGCAGCCGGGCGGAGTGGACCGAACTTATACGCCACATCAGGTCGCAAGCCCGAACCTCGCGGAAACGGCAGATATTTCCCGATGTTGGGATGTGGTACCCGAGAATACCTGGCACTTTCCCGAGGCGCGCGGTGCCGAACAATGGTATGGCGTTGCTTTTCACAGTGCACCGGCGGATGCCATCCTCGATGAGTACGTTCCTTGCAAGTGACAACGGCAGGCCGACATCGATCGGCGAGGTGCGTGGCGAACGTTGTAGGCAGAGCGATAATGGATCCGGTAGAGACATTGATCATCGAGGCAACTCAAGTGTTCGGAAAGATTCACAGGCCCGAGCACTTCACCGACCACAAGCATTGTTGTGAATGTGCGGAACATGATGAAACGTTGAAGGCGTTTACGCCTGAGACCATTACGCGCGAAGCGCTGGGCCATGCTGGCTGGGATCCGATGACTTTTGCTACGGATACCGGTTTTCGTTATTACCTGCCGGCGCTGATCCGTATGGCGTTGACCAAGAAGGACGACGACTACTACATCGATCAGTTTCTGTCGCAGGTGACCCGCGACGGCTTACGCAACAGCCGATGGGTGGCATGCACGGCAGAAGAGCGCGCAGTTGTGCTGAAGGCCTTGCATGTGTTGCTTGAAGAGCGCACCGAAGAAGTCGACAACTGGTTGGATGCGGACCGCTTGATGCAAGCGATCGAGATCTGGTCGGATGGCAATGGGCCAAATTAGCCTGGTGGTTCGTCCCAAGATTTACGCTGTCACCTTTTGCGATATTGCGACTTGCTCCGGATTGTTTGACGGCAGCTTCAATACATCACGTTTCGCGTTTAGCTGGATCGAAGACGCCCTTGTGGTGGAAGTAGACAAGGCTTGCGGCTCGGGACCGATTGAGAATGCAATGCGACGAGCTGACATTGTTATAGATTGGGGACGGGATTTCAGGGGAATGATCGAGTCGGACCGAATCGGGCACGGCAATACACGCGGCGCGACGATTGCTGTCCGGGTGCATGCCAAGCACGCTTCAAGTTCTCGAGTTGAATAAGACCGACTTCAGACCAACGCTTCAGCGAGCCGCCCAAGCAAATCCTTGAATGAAAACTCGATCAGATACAGTGGCAGGAACGGCGCTGCTAACGCGCCTGTGGTTGTGACAACGTTCCTTAACGAAGCCGGAATGAAACGCATGCTGCGAACTGTATCGAAAGTGGCGCCGTAGTCCGCCATCGTTGAGGAGTCCGTCGAGTCCTTCAGTTCCTTGCCAACGTCTGCCCCGCTGTGCTTGACCCATCTCAAAAAGAACGCGTCAGATAGTTGATGTCCGAGCTTTCCGTATTGACTAAGGCCGATTCGCCGGCTTGTGTACAGGTCCGCCGAGAAGAAAAACATTGGCGCATAAATCAGCACAACACAAATCACAATAAAGACAAATACCTCGAGTCTGGACTGCTCGAAGCCAACGCCCTCGAAGATCATGTTGTGTGCGACCGTCGATGACACCACGGCTGCAAACGCGACGAAAACCACCGCGAAAGTCTGCTGCGCCAACCCGAGCGTGCCCAAACCGCCAGCAAGGTCGGGATGTGTCGCATGCAGTGACAGGGGAATGCGAGAAACCTGATACAGGAAACGGGCCCAGATCAGGAAACGCCAAGCCCATCGAAACAAGATGAACTGAAATATCGGCGCGCTGACGAGGACGTACCACCAGGCGGCTGTACTCAAATCGTTAACATCGCCCGATGCGGGAGCAAACCAGTATAGGTCGAGCGCTCCAACGTCGACATCTCCGTAGCCTGGGCGGAAGAGCCAGGTCGAGGCATAAGCGACTACCAGCAAGATGACATCGGGCCACACCGAATCCCGACTTTTGGTTAGTCTGATCAGCGCTGCCTGAAACCGGTTTCGCTCGCTCTCGGGCACGACGCCTGTGGTCGCAAGATCCCGGATCGCCATGTCGACTGCAGGACTGATTGCCATGTCGGCAAGCAGAAGTAATGGCAAGGCGACAAGAAGTCGGACCTGTGGGACGACATCGGTGATGAATGGCTGGGTTATTCCCTCCCCGTAAAAAGTTCCGGCAAGCAGTGTCAGCACGACCAGCGGCAGCCACATCACACCGAGTATCACCAGCAACTGGAACTTGATCGGAAACTCCGCAGTGGTTGATCCGAGCAGACGCCGCTTGAGCATGCGCGTGAAACCGCCACTAGACAACTGAAATATGGGCTCGGATTTGTCGCTGCTGCTCATATGCGTTCCGCAATAAAGAGTCTGATCATGACAATTTGTGCGCGAGCCGATGCGTTCCGGCCATGCGCGACGATGCGTTGCGCCAGAATATCAGTAATGCGACGATGTTGCCGCAGCCCAGCAACTATTCCTTCGGATCAGTTGCACAGGTCGGGGTCTTGCACGCTCAGACGTGATGCATATGACATTTAACAGGCTCGAGCTCAGTCTGGAATGAAACGAACGTTTCTTGTTCTGGCAACTGTATTGTGTGCTGCGGGCTGTCCGAACGGCAATAGTCCGGAAGGCAATCGGCTTTCGGTTCAAGCAGAACATCAGGCATGTAGTACCAATTCGGAATGCGTGCTCGTACAGCGTGACTGTGGCGAGTGTGACTGTGGAACGCCTGTCAACAAGAAATACCGGGCCGACTACATTGCCGAGAAGTAGAGCCGATGTGAAGGTTATCGTGGACCGGTGTGCGACCTATGGTGCCCATCAGCTGCGTCTGTATGTTTGAATGGAAAATGTACTGAGCAGGAAACAAAGTAGGCAGGCATATGCTTTGCTCGGGGGTGCCTACCGGCTACTGCCCGGGAAAGAGCGACATGAAACCCTGCAGAGAATGCCAGCATCAAGTCTCCGAGCAGGCGACAGCCTGCCCGCGATGCGGCGCGCCGTTTCCGGCGAGAGAAAAGTGGGACGGATGGGGTTACGAGTACAAGTCCAAAGCCACGTTCCTTGGATTACCGCTGCTGCATATTTCCTTCAAATTTAGACCGAACTATGTCCCGGTACCGGCAAGCGGTGTCATCGCGATTGGCCAATTCGCCAGCGGCATCTTCACACTGTCCCAATTCGGGCTGGGGATCGTGAGTGTCAGCCAGTTCACTGTCGCCGGCTTTGCCATCGCTCAAATTGGAATGGCCTATTCGCTCATTGCCCAGCTCGGCATCTACCTTCAGGAAGGACGCGGCTAGCTGGTAATCAGCCTGAAAGACCTGTTGGGAATCTTCTGACGCGTTGTGCCGGCGCAGTGTTCGATCTCCGCGACCGCTTAGGCGATCCGGAGCGAGCAATGGGTGTTGGAATCGTAACGATCCTGCGGCACGATAACGCTCGGAGATACCAGTTGATCAAATCGAGGATCTCTCCGGCGAAGCCGGTAATCGAAACAGTCGAGCAGCATTATGCGAATTGTTGATTATGCCCTTGCGACTGACGGCGGAACGCAAGTTATCGATCTGGAAAAGGACGATGGCCAAAGAGTCTGCATTGGACTCGACGGGAGAATGGATTCGACGGGCGCGGGCAAGCAACTCTTCATTGGAGCCGGCCCCGAGAGCCCGAACGTTCTCATGCTGCCGATCGCTGGTCCGGAGGAGAACGAAGTCCTATTGCTACTGCAACGCTGGCTCGAGGAGACACAGGGATCCACTCGCAGGGAATTTCTCATGTCGGCCGATATTGAGACCTTACAGGGCCAGGATCTTCTGGATCGGTTGGCACTGGAATTCTTGCTGGTGGTCCGGCCCCGTGACGTCGGCACATAGCGCCCGCAATGACGATGGAGGCTTGAACTGTCTGAGCGTCATGGCCTCGCGCGCGTATCCTCTCAATCCTGTACGATGCATGACATGATGAGAGCCTTGATTGTTGCCTTGAGTTTGCTTGTCTCGGTTAACGCGTTAGCAGAGGAAACCGCGGGTGAGGAACATCACGCCGCTGAGGAGAGCCATGGCAAGCACGCTTTGGCGTTGTTTGTCGGCGTGACCCGTGAACATGGTGACAACCTCGCCACACTTGGCATCGAGTATTCATACCGCTTCGACGAAAAATGGTCGGTAGGCGGTGTGATTGAACGGGCAGATCGAGACCAGGACTCCACACTCGTTATTGCGTTCCTACACTTCTGGCCCTGGAAGGAACTGTTTGTGGGGGCCGGCGTTGGCAGGAAGGACCCGGCCGACGAGAGGCAGAACACGTTGCGGGCTACTGTCGGTTACGAGTTCGAGTTAGGCGGGGGCTGGGCGATTGCGCCTAGTGTAAACCTCGACGTGATCGAGCACGAAGAAGACGAAGAGGTCTACGGTATTTCTATTGGCAAGCGGTTTTGACGAACATCAGTGCGGATATGGACAAAGTCGTTACGTAAGCGTGGCGCGGCAGAGCCTTACCAGTTGATCTCGATCTCGAAGCTGGTGCCGTCGTCGCCGACCTCCAACTCAAGCTCGACCTGGACCTGGTCGGGCACGTCGATAGTGAACTTCAGCCCCTCCCGGACGAACTGGACGTCGTTCTGGCGCTCCAGGGTATCGGCAATGCGGTGCAGCAGCTTGGCTGCCTCTTCGCGGCGCATCTCGCGCTTCTCTTCAATTTCGAGCAGATCCATCTTAGTCTCCTGAAAGTGCGGGTAGGCTGTATCCATTGCCCCGATCCCTGACGCTGCCACAGCCTCGATGAAAGTCAAACATATTCATCGCGAGTCTATTTCTTACTCGACCTGACTCGTTATTGCGGCACGCTAGCGATGTGCCGGGCGAACCTCTTGTCAGTCGTCGCGACTGGTAATCTCGACGAGGTGGTAGCCGAACTGTGTCTTCACTGGGCCGTACACTTTACCGACCTCACCGCTGAACACGACTTCGTCGAACTCGGCCACCATCATGCCGGGGCTGAATGTTCCGAGATCTCCGCCCTGGGCGCTGGATGGGCAGGTCGAGTGCTCGCGCGCAACGTCGGCGAAATCGGCGCCGTCGGCGATCTGCTGCTTGAGATCGTTACATTTCTCCTCGCTGTCGACGAGGATGTGGCGGGCGCTTGCTTTTGGCATGGTGTGTCCTTTGAATTGAGTGGATAGGCTGGCTTGCGGGCTGACCGGCCAGAACACTATAGCCCGATAATGTGACGGGAGGTGACAGATTAGGTAGGACGCCGGGACGAGACACTGCCTATCCTGGAGGCGTAGCCTTTATCGTCTGCTTGGGTTTAGCTCCGTCCTCTGAGAGTGCGCAGGATAATGAGAAGCCGATCAAATGCTGAATAGGGCACGGTGCAAACCGTGTCACAAAGGATGAATTTCGGTTAGGGTCTATAAAGACAAGAAATCCTCCTAAAACAACAAAGGTGGCTCCATGCCAAATGCTCTAAAAGATCAGGTCGCGTTGATTACCGGTGCCAGCCGAGGTATTGGCAAGGCTATTGCCGTCAGGCTTGCCAAACAGGGAGTCAGCGTGGCTCTCGTTTCCCGAAATGTCGAAGCGCTGAAGGAGACGGCACAAGTGTGTAGTGAGTTTGGAAATCCTGTCCTGACCCTCCCTTGTGATCTCGCAAATACGGGCTCGATACAAAATCTGGTGAGCCAGACAACGGCCAAGCTCGGCGGGCTCAATATTCTGGTCAACAACGCGGGTGTTGCCATTACAGATCCGGCCGACAGTGGGGAATTAGAAGACTGGGACTTGACCATCGACATCAATCTGAGAGCGTTGATGCACCTGACTCGCCACGCCCTTCCTGAAATAGAAAAAGCAAGCCGGGGGGCGGTGATCAATATCGCCTCAATGGCGGGAAGAAGGCCGTTTGGTGGCGCCAGCGCCTACTGCGCAACCAAGCACGGAGTGGTTGGCTTCAGCCATGCCCTGTTCGAAGATGTCCGCGAAAGAAACATCAAGGTCTCCGCCGTCTGCCCCGGATATGTTGCAACTGAAATGACTTCGGAAATGGGGCTAGCTGTAGAAAAGATGATACAAGCCGACGGTGTTGCAAAGGCGGTTGAATTCGTCCTGACCTATCCCGATAACGCTTGCCCGATCGAGATCCAGATCATGCCCCAACGATCGCCCTATAGCTCCTGAAGTGCGCGCTGCGCTCCGCTTGCGGGGACACGCGCGCACCGCGCACCTGTCCCCAAGCATGACCGCTTGTACCGTTTGCTCATAGCACGATCGCGGCAAGCGGTTTGACATCTGCCGCAAGAACGCAATTTCGAATTGGGCGTGTTACGCCATGGAAGTGGATCACATCCAAGCGCAGATTCGTCGGCTGTCCAGCGTGCCCACGCTGGCATTGATTCTGCGTTCCCTAGATCAGCCTTCAGCTCCCAGCGCCCGACTGAAGAAGATCAAGTAATTGTTTTAAAACGACTTGTACATTCGGTGAGGAGCGCGATCAGTCGCCGTGATCTTCGTCGAAACCGTTGCCACGGCGACGTCCGGCTGAGCTGACGGCAGACACGAGTGGCACGGAAACGACAGCAGGCTTCGGCATGACACGCTACGAGATATCAATGAGTCAAAAGCAGAGCGGATTCACCTTGATCGAAATCGCGATCGTACTGGTAATCATCGGCTTGCTGCTTGGTGGAGTACTCAAGGGCGAGGAGCTGATCACGAGTGCGCGAGTGCGCAATCTGATTTCGCAACAGGATGGTGTCAAAGCCGCTTTCTTCGGCTTCCAGGATCGCTACGGCGCGCTGCCGGGAGATTACCCGGGTGCGTTCGCCAATATCGCCGGCATTTCAACTGCCGCATGCGGCAGCGGTGTGGGCAACGGTAACGGCCGCATTGAGGCCGGTGACGAGGCGCGACTGGCATGGGAGCATTTGTCCAAGTCCGGATTCATCACCGGCAGGTTCACCTGTGCTGCCGCCGACAGTGCGGACACAACGCCGGTGAATTCCTACGGTATCTATCTGCAAGTGGTCTACGACGGGATCTACGGTGCCGGCACAAGTGGTACACCGGCTCCGCCACGGCACAACGTCAAGACTGGCGCACAGATTCCGGTCGAGCTGATTGCGGAAATGGATCGCAAGATCGATGATGGGATGCCGAATGCCGGCGCTTTTCAGTTTTCACGCTATCAGGGTAATGCCGCGGCGGCTCCCACCGACAACAGCACGACTGCGCCGGCATGCACCAGCGCTAGCACCTTGGTTGGCATTTGGAACACGACGAACGGCAGCAGCAACTGCGGTGCTGCGAGCTTACTCTGATCGCCATTTGACACGGAAGTGATTATCGATCCGGCGTGCACAAGCCGCGTCTCGGAGCCCGCGCCAGCGGGCTTTTTTCTTTCCTGAAGAAACTTCTCGGCCAGCGCCAGCGATTCTTGTATTCGGTTGACATAACCAGCCGATAAGCGCTAGAGAAGTACGCATGATTGATCTGCTAATCGTGGCAGCGTTCGTTGTTTACGCCATCTACTCGGGCCTGTCGGCAAGGCGTGCCGCGTCAACCGGTTTGCAGGAGTATTTCCTGGCGGGGCGAACCATCAAGGGCTGGCGCGCCGGAGTGAGTATGGCGGCCACTCAGTTCGCTGCCGACACGCCGCTATTGGTGGTGGGGCTCATCGCTTCCGGTGGAATCTTTCTGATCTGGCAGCTGTGGGTGTACGGCATCGCGTTCCTCATGATGGGCTTTGTGTTTGCTGTGCACTGGCGTCGCGCGGGTGTGCTAACCGATGCGGAGTTCACAGAATTACGGTACAGCGCGCGCGGTGCGCTGGCGTTGCGCACAGTCAAAGCGCTTTACTACGGTACTCTGATCAACTGCGTGGTGATGGCATTTGTGCTGGTTGCGGCGATTCGCATTGCCGAAGTGTTTCTGCCATGGCACGAATGGCTCAGCGCCGATTTTTATCAGAGCCTTGTCCAATTGACCCGTGCAACGGGATTGTCGATTGGCAACACTGCGACGGGGCTTGATGCGGATATTTCGACGACGAACAATGCCATCAGCATCGTCGTGTTGATGAGTTTCACCTTGTTTTACTCCGCCACTGGTGGTTTGCGTTCGGTGGTTGCCACCGACGTGGTGCAGTTCACGCTTGCCATACTCGGTACCCTCGCCTATGCGGTAGTAATGCTCAACGCCACCGGCGGGCTTTCCGGACTGAGCGAGCGCATTGTCGATATTTATGGCCAGGCCACAGCGTCCGAGCTGCTTTCATTTTCACCAACTGGTGAAGCGTTGTTGCTGCCATTTCTTGTGATCATCGCTCTGCAGTGGTTCTTTCAGATGAACAGCGACGGCACTGGATACTTGGCGCAACGGTCGATGGCGTGCCGCACCGACCGTGACGCGCGGATTGCGGCGGTCGTGTTCTCCTGGCTGCAGATTGTGCTCCGCAGTCTGATCTGGATTGTCATCGGCCTGGGATTGTTGGTGCTCTATCCGTTTGACCCACAGGCAGCCGGTAGCGACGAGTTCATCGCTTCGCGCGAAATGCTGTTTGTGCAGGGCATCGATGACTTGCTGCAGCCCGGACTGCGGGGTTTGATGCTGACCGGATTGCTCGCGGCACTGGCATCCACGGTCGATACGCATCTGAACTGGGGTGCCAGCTACTGGAGTAACGACTTGTACGATCGCCTGGTTTGTCGTGCCTGGCTGAAACGCACACCGGGAAACCGGGAACTGGTGTGGGTCGCGCGATGGTCCAATGTGTTGATTCTGGCACTGGCGCTGATCATCATGAGCCAGTTGGGATCGATCCAGCAGGGTTGGAAGATGTCGCTTCTGCTGGGTGCCGGGACAGGATCCGTGCTCGTCTTGCGATGGCTATGGGAGCGCATCAATCTCTACTCCGAGCTGGCAGCCATTGTTGTGGCGCTGATTGCCAGTGGTTTTCTCCTGCATTTGTTTCCCGAGCCGGATCAGGAGTGGCTGCGGTTGGCGTTGATGGCTTTGCTGAGCACCGTTGCAGCGGTGGGCATCACCTTCGTCACGCCGCCTACCGATCAGCATGTTCTGTCGGCTTTTTACCGACGTGTGAAGCCAGTCGGGTGGTGGCGTAAGACGGCGATAGCAAATGGCGAGGACGGTGCCATGCCGTTGATTCGGTTTCGACGTGATGCGATGTTGGTGGCAACCGGCTCGGTCTCGTTACTGTTCATGCTCGTTGGCCTCGGCCGGCTTCTTGTTGGTGCGCCCGGTGACTCCATCATGGTTTCGCTATTGTTTGTATCGATTTCACTCGCGGCTTTGCCATTTTGGTGGTCAGCGGTTGCCAAACACGGCACTGCTGATCAGCATGTTGCCTGACCAACACGCGCTTTCGCTTGTCAAAGTCCTACCAGTAGGCCGGATTCCGGCATCTGACTAATGCCTTGGATCGTATGGGACATGGATGTGTCGTTCTTGTGACCGCAAGTACCCCGCAGAGAGGGAACTGCGGTGTAATGGCTAGATCGACAATGTTGGCTCATTAATCGTTGGAGATGTCATGAAGAAACTGCTTTTGTTGGTCGTCACCCACGCCTTTGCCGGAATGATTGGGTTTGCCGCGGGCATTTACTTGCTGCCCATTCTGATTGCGCCGCCCGCGCCGGGAGAAGCCGAAGTGATGGCGGTGGCGGCCGACGCCATGTTCACCGGCGAGTTTCGCAAAGATCTGAAGGATAGCGACGCGTTCCACTGGGGCGAAGGTACGGTTTCGGTCAGCCGAACCGCGGTGTCGTTGAAGGGAAGCCTCGCGCCTGGTCCCGATTACAAACTGTATTTGTCGCCAGAGTTCGTCGAGACGGAAGCCGATTTCATGCGTTTGAAGTCGAACATGGTACGGGTGGGTGACGTCAAGACTTTTGAAAACTTCGTGGTGAACCTGCCCGACTCGGTTGATCCGGCAGCGTACAACACGGTTATTGTCTGGTGCGAGTCATTCGCGCAGTTCATTACCGCCGCAGAGTATCGATAGAAACAAGTATCTCTAGAAATTAGTATCGTTAGCGACCTGTGCTGATGTCGGCGTTCGCTCGCATTTCATGGTGAACAGCTCAACAGTTATGGAGAGGATCATGCCTGAAAAGTTTTCCGGTGGCTGCGCCTGTGGCGCTATTCGTTACACCTGTACTGCAGAGCCTCGCTATATGGGCAACTGCCATTGTCGCGATTGCCAGCGCGCTACGGGCAGCGCTTATTTTCCTGCTGTGCTGGTGCGTAACTCGGATTTCATTCTGGAAAAGGGGGAACCGAGCTGGTACGAGTCGCCTTCGGACAGGGGGCACATGATGTGGCGTGGATTCTGTTCTTCGTGTGGTTCGCCGCTGTTCCTGAGGAACGGCGCAAATGAAAGTGTGACCATAATGTTTGCCGGAAGTCTGGATGACCCGAGCTGGTATAAACCGAGCCGCGACATTTTCGTCAAGAGTGCGCAGCCGTGGGATCTGATGCACTCGGACATTCCGAAACTGGACGGCATGCTCGAGTGATCAAGGAGCGACTTTCGATTGCTCAATGGGTGCGCCCGTGAGTCAGGTTGAAGTCAAGCAGGCAACAAGCGCTGAAGATTTCGCAGTGGCGAAAACGCTGATTGAGCATTACGCCGCGGAATTGAATGTTGATCTCTGCTTTCAGGATTTTGCCGAGGAGATCGCCGATCTGTCCGGCATGTACGGCCCACCAGGCGGCTGTCTGTTGCTGGCCAGCGCCGGGGGAGAAGTAGTCGGCTGTGTCGCGGTTCGGAAACTCGATGCCGGCTCCTGCGAAATGAAACGCCTTTATGTGCAGCCGCAACACCGCGCTGCCGGCGTTGGGCGACGACTGGCGGAGATTGCCATCGCGACCGCCGCAGAACTGGGTTATACGCAAATGATGCTGGATACGTTGCCCGATATGAACGAGGCACAGGCAATCTACGCGTCACTGGGTTTCGAAGAAATCGCCGGCTATTATCCCAACCCGTTGCCGGGCGTGCGCTACCTCGTCTGCCGATTGGGGGGCGATAAGCCCGACAGCGA
>CP070643.1:4072063-4101155 GCA_020354125.1 Betaproteobacteria bacterium
GGCTTCCGGAATTGGGCGCGGCATTGCGCTAGAACTGGCCAAAGAAGGCGCGCGCGTCGTGCTAAGTGACACGAATGCTGAGGCCGGCCAGAAAGTTGCGAACCAACTCACCAGAGACGGTCATGAGGCAAGCTTTGTTGCCGCCGACCTGGCGAGCGATGACGGTCCATACAAGCTGCTTGCGGAAGCCACGGGACTCATTGGCCCGTTATCGATTCTCGTGCACAGCGCCAGCCCGCAGCGCCGTGAAGCCGATCACGTACTCAATGTGTCAGAAGAGACATGGAACCAGATGCTGGCGGTGAATTTACGCGCCGGCTTCTTGCTCGGCCGCGAAACCGGCCGCCAGATGATCGAGAACAAGATCAAAGGCCGCATGCTCATCATTACTTCGCTGCACGCCGAGAGCCCGCGCAACCTGCCCCACTACAGTGCAGCGAAAGCCGGTCAGACCATGACCATGAAAGAGCTCGCCAAGGCACTGGGCCCTCACGGTATTCGCGTCAACGCGATTGCGCCCGGTGCTATCCCAGGTGGCGGCTTCGATGCGGCTGGGGCCGGTCTCGAGCGTCTCACCCGCTGTACCAGCCTGCGCCGGCTGGGAACACCGGAAGACATTGCCGGTATGGCGGTTGCCCTCCTCTCTGATCGGTTCTCGGCCTACGTTACCGGCACGACTGTTGTGGTCGATGGCGGGATTGCGTTACATAATTGGATCGAACCGCTGGACCTTTGATTCGCGAATTCGTTGATGGCTACGACGGCAAATACGCAATGGCTTGCACAGGTTGTCGAGGAAGCGCTCGAGCCCGAGCTGCCGATCATCGATCCACATCATCACCTGTGGGACTATCCCGAAAGCCGATACATTGCCAGTGACTTTCTGGATGACACGGCGTCCGGACACAACATCGTCGAGTCGGTGTTCGTCGAATGCAAATCGCAGCACCGCACCGATGGCCCGGAAGCGCTGCGACCGGTTGGCGAAACAGAATACGTGTGCCGCCTCGCGCAACAAAGCGATACAGCTTTTCCCGACAAGACGAAGATTGCCACCGGCATCGTCGGCTATGCTGATCTGACCCTGGGAGCAGCAGTCGACGAGGTACTATCCGCACACATTGACGCTAGCCGCGACCGCTTTCGCGGAATTCGTCACGCCTGCGCCTGGGATGCCAGCGACGATGTGCGCAACTCCCACACCAACCCACCCGAGGGCCTGCTGTTACTGGAAAGCTTTCGCCAAGGCTTTGCCCTACTCAACAGACATGGCCTGAGCTTCGACGCCTGGCACTACCACACGCAGATTCCGCAGTTAACTGATCTGGCCCGCGCGTTCCCGGATACGACGATTATTCTCGACCACGTTGGCGGACCGCTCGGCATCGGACCCTATGCCGGCAAACGCGAAGAGATTTTCCAGCAATGGAAAAGCGCCATCGCCGAGCTGGCGCGATGTCCGAACGTGTCGGTCAAACTTGGCGGCCTGGCAATGAAGATATGCGGTTTCGGCTGGCACAACCGCGACAAGCCGCCAACTTCAGATGAACTCGCTGAAGCAAACGCACCCTACTACCACTTCTGCATCGATCAGTTCGGCGTTGAGCGCTGCATGTTCGAGAGCAATTTCCCGGTGGACAAACTATCCGTTTCCTACAGCGTTCTGTGGAATGCGTTCAAAAAAATCGCCAGCCGGTACTCGGAAACAGAGCGTGCCGCGTTGTTTCATGACACCGCGGCACGAATCTATCGGCTTCCGGCAATGGCGTGAGCCGTGCCAAACAGTGATGGCACTCAGGACTTGCGGCTCTTGAGATAGCTGTTCTTGACCTTGATCTTGTCGCCTACAAAGGTGAACAGATCACATCCATCGAGTTCGATCTTCGAACCATTCGGATGAGTCGCAACAAGCGTCCATTCCGAGCAGCCTCTGTCCCCTGACAGGAAGTGCTGCGCATTCTGGAAAGAAATGTCTGGCAAGTCTGTCCAAACGCGCTCGAACGCTTTCTTCACAGATTCGTAGCCCTGGTACTTCTCACCGCTGGCGGTTTTGCCGCTGCCCAGATAGAACTCACAATCGTCAGTCATGTAAGACATCAGTGTCTCGATGTCATGACGATTCCAGGCATCCGCAAATTTCTCCAGATCTTCGAGTTTCATTAACCTCTTCCGGTTGAGTCAGACGAACCTCGTAAATCAGGAAGCGGGGAACATTTTCAGGCGCTGCGCCTCCTGGCTCGTCAATGTCAGTTTGCCAGACTGATAATCCTGAACAGCTTGCTCGATTTCCTCACGCGTGTTCATCACGAACGGGCCGTACTGAACCACCGATTCATTCAGCGGCTTGCCGGCAAGCAGCAGAAACCGTGCTTCGCTGTCCCCTGCCCGTACCCGCAGCGTGTCACCGTCGCTGAGCAAGCCTGCCGTGCGCCGCTTCAACGCCTGGCCACTTTCACCCACAGTGGCGTCGCCTTCGTAAAGGTACAGAAACGCATTGTAGCCTTTCGTCACTGGCGTCTCGAACACCGCTCCGGCGGGCAAATGCACGTCCAGATAGAGCGGATCGGTCGTCACCGCCTGGACCGGTCCCTGCGTTTCTCCGCTCGCCTGCACCAACTTACCCGCGATCACACGGGCTTTGCCGGTATTGTCCAGATCGACAGTTGGAATATCTGAAGACGGAATGTCGCGATACTCAGGATCCTTCATCTTTTCCTTTGCCGGAAGATTGATCCAGAGCTGGAATCCGCGCATACGCCCTTCGGTCTGCTGCGGCATTTCCGAGTGAATGATGCCGCGTGCCGCACTCATCCACTGCACGTCGCCAGGCCCGAGGTCGCCGCGATTGCCAACACTGTCTTCATGACGCATGTGGCCATCGAGCATGTAGGTAACGGTTTCAAAGCCGCGGTGCGGGTGAGACGGAAACCCGGCGAGGTAATCATCCGGATTGTCCGAATAGAACTCGTCGAGCATCAGAAACGGGTCATGGCGCAGGAACTGCGATGCACCAACACTGCGGCGCAGTTTCACGCCGGCACCATCCGAGGTCGCGACCGAGTCGATAACCCTTTCAATGGTTCTGCTTGTCATGTCTGCAAACTCCTTAGTTCACTAAATCAGCTATTCGATATCAATTGTTGCCGAGGGTTCTGGAGCGGCGCGCGTCGATGCTCCATGCCCCGCCTCCGCTCGCTGCCAGGAACAGAAAACCGCCTGCAATGGCGAAATTCTTCATGAACATGATCTGCTGCATCTGGTCCGAGAAATCGACATGGAACAGCACTGCGCTCAAAACCGTAAAGCCGGCCAACGCCAGAGCAGTAACCCGGGTAAATAGGCCAGCGACCACCAGTATGGCGCCACCGATTTCCAGCGCAATCACGAGAGGCAATAGCACGCCGGGCACACCCATCGCCTCCATGTAGCCTTGGGTGCCTGCATAGCCGGCGCCGAGTTTGCCAATGCCCGCCATCAGAAAAAGCGCCGCGATGAAGATGCGGCCGGTCAAATTACCCGCGTTGATCGCTGTCTGGTCCATGTTGCCTCCTTATTTCTGTAAGTTGCGTTTCGATCGCACTGTTGCGAAATAACGCGCAGCTGAGTGTGGGAGCATTTCAACATTGAACCACTCGATAAAAAAGCGCAGAATTTTGGCTATTTCAATCGAATTGTTCGAAATATGCCCGGCCCAAGAATTACGCTCGATCAATGGAAAACACTCATAACCGTCGTGGAATCCGGTGGTTATGCGCTCGCAGCGGAGCAGTTGCACAAGAGTCAGTCGACCCTGAGCTATGCGATTCAGCAGATTCAGAAGCTGACCGGGGTGGAGGTGTTCAACATTGAGGGCCGCAAGGCTGTTCTCACCGGTGCCGGGAGAGCGCTGTATCAACGCGGCAAGCACCTGATCGAGGAAGCCGAACGTATCGAGCAAATGGCGGCCGAACTGGCGCAAGGCTGGGAGTCCGAGGTCAAACTCGCAGTGGAAGTCACCTTTCCAACCTGGCTATTGCTGGAATGCTTCACTGCCTTTGCCGAAGAACATCCGCAGACTCGGGTCGAACTGTACGAATCGGTTCTCGGAGGCACCAGCGAGGCGCTGCTGCAACGGCGCGTCGATCTGGCAATAGGACCAAGCATCCCACCCGGCTTTCTCGGCGAAGCCCTGATGCAGGTGCACTTTATTCCGGCGGCGAGTCCGCGACATCCTTTACATCAGCTCGGCAGGTCTCTGACGCTGGCGGATCTGCGTGGTTACTGCCACCTGGTGGTGCGCGAGAGCGGCGCGCGCGATACGCGTGAAATGAGTTTCAACGCCGAACAACGTTGGACGCTGTCGACCAAAGCAACATCGATCCGCGCCGCCCGCATGGGTCTGGGATTCGCCTGGTATCCGGCGGAGAACATCAGAGAGGAACTCGATACAGGGCAACTCAAACCGTTGCCGTTGCGCGACGGCGGCGACCGCTATGGCACGCTGTACCTGATGTTCGCCGATCCGGACTCGGCGCGCCCGGGTGCGAAACGCCTGGCAAACATCATTCGCCAGGCTATCCGCAACAAATGTCCTGACGAAGCTGCTGCCAACACACACTGACTCTCCGCCGTTCCCGGGTTGCAGCTTGTTCGAGAAAGCGTAGCGAGGGGCCCGAGTGCAAGGAGCCGCGGAGCGCACGGCGAGACAATGAGCGTAGCGAGTTGCGGCGAAGACTCACATGCGCAAAGCCCATGTTACGTCGCAGCCAAATCGCCTTGTTGTTTCAGTGAAGGCTCACGTGAGCGACGCGAACGTTACGCCGGAACTACATACTCAATAAAGTAGCGTGAGGACTAAGCGAGCACGCGACACAGCAATCGGGGCACGCAGTCGCTTAATCAACGAGCCGTCAGCCGCGCCAATCGACGACCTCACTTATGTCCGCTCGCTCGGTGCGATAGCCGTTGATGGGATGATCGTTATCGGCATAACCGAAAGAAAGGCCGCACACGAACTTGCGATCGCCCGGCAACTGAAAATACTCACGTAACAGGTCCGGATAACTCGCCAGAGCCGCCTGGGCAATGGAATCGATTCCGTGTTGGCGCGCGACAAGTATGAAACTCGACACATAAAGCCCGCAGTCAATCGCACCGTAGACGCCGAGATTCTCCGGGGTGGTAATCAACATCACGTGGGGTGCATCGAAGAAGTTGAAGTTCTCCAATGCCTGCTCGGCTGCGGCCACCCGATCCTCCTTGCCGATACCGAGCGATTGGTACAACTGCACGCCGCAGACTTTGCGCCGATCGCGATAAATGCCTTCGTAACGCGGCGGGAACGGAAAGTCAGGATTTGCGGGTGCGCCGCTTTTCGCATGCGTGCGCAACGTCTCGCGCAGTCGATCGGCTTCCGCACCAGACAAAAGCGTGATCTGCCATGGCTGGGTGTTGCACCATGATGGTGTCATCTGGGCCGCTCGAAGAATCGCTTCAATCGTTTCGCGCGGCACCGGTTTGGGCAGAAACTGCCGGCAACTAAACCGCTCTTGCAACGCCTTCTCAACAGTGGTCATGTGCATTCCTTAACTTTGCTGGGCCGCCGTCAACAGCGCGCCAGCGCTACCGCCACAAGGTAGCGTCGGTAAACAGGGGAACAACGCTAGTTAGTAACGAAGCGATCAGCGTTTCGTCTTGCGCGATGGCATCGCCCGAGCGCCAGTTGATCCAATTTGACGCTTGCGCGTCGTCGTCCGCTTGCTTTTCTTGCTTCGCGCCGATCGAGCGGCCTTCCATTTCGGGGACTTCTGCCTTTGATCAAGTACTTCGTCGACTTCCAGCTGCAACCCCGAAGTCAGACGATTGCCAGCGTTGGCCAATGCCACGATCTCGTTCAGTTCGGCAAGAATCTCATCGTCCATGCCCTTGTTACGCGCTGCCGCCGTGTGGGTGTTGATGCAGTAGGTGCAGTCGTTGGTAATACTTACGGCAAGATAGATCAGTTCCTTGGTCATGGGGTCGAGCCGTGACGGCTTGACCATGATTTCCTTCATTTGCCCCCAGAAGCGCTTGAGCATCGGCGGATGCACGGCCAATGCGCGCCAGATGTGATTAACGTAATCTGTGTCGCGCGTCGCCATGATGTCATCAAACACGGCGCGGGCTTCCGGTGACGCATCTGCATAGGTGGCCATTTTGACCAGTGCCATTGTGATCCCTCCCGAGTAAGTCGATAAAACGGCGGAATCTTATCATCGCCCCGGAGTCATACAGGTTTCCGTGCCCGGCAGGCCCGACGACCATGGACACCAAAGGGCCCAGCCCGCATAATGCGCCCTCGGTTCGCCGGGCTTACCTCAGAGGCGCTCGGGAACAGAGGCATACAAAGGCATTAATCACACATCGGCTTGCTATTGATTCAGCTTCATGAAGTTCCTCTTCGACATCTTCCCGGTACTGATCTTTTTCATCGCTTTTAAGGTCTACGACATCATGGTGGCGACCGCGGCGGCAATCGCGGCGACCTTTGTGCAGGCGGCCTGGTCGTGGTACCAGCGCGGCAAGATCGAGAAGATGCTGCTCATCAATCTGGGAATTATTGTCGTGTTCGGCGGAGCCACCTTGCTCTTGCAGGATGAGGTGTTCATCAAGTGGAAGCCAACCGTACTGTATTGGGCCTTCGCTGTCGTGCTTGCAGCGTCGGAGCTATTTCTCGGCAAGAACTTGATTCGTGCCATGATGAGCGGCCAGATGACACTGCCGACTCCGGTGTGGAAGCGCGTGAACTGGAGTTGGAGCGCGTTCTTCGTCTTCATGGGGCTCGCCAACATCTACGTAGCGTTCAATTTCTCCACTGACGCATGGGTCAATTTCAAGCTGTTCGGCGGTATGGGCTTGCTGCTCGCGTTCGCCGTCGGCCAGGCACTGGTGCTGTCGCGCTATCTCGAGTCAGAACCGGAAGAGAAAAGCTGATGCTGTACGCCATCATGGCGGAAGACATTTCCAACAGCGGGGAAAAGCGCAAGGCGGCACGCCCGGCGCACCTTAAAAGGATCGAGCAGTTGGTAGCCGACGGCAGAGTCGTCGTCGCTGGCCCGTTTCCTGCAATTGACAGTCCCGAGCCCGGTCCATCTGGCGTTACCGGCAGCCTTATAGTTGCAGAATTTGATTCGCTCGAAGATGCCCGCGCCTGGATCGATGCTGACCCCTATGTCACGCAGGGCGTATTTGCAAAAGTCAGTGTCAAACCGTTTCTGAAAACCGTGCCTTGATGGATACCACCGAACTGATTCGCCAGCGGTTGACAGCACTGTCGCCGCAGGGTCTGGAAATCTTCGACGACAGTCACGAGCATGCCGGACACGCTGGTGCGCGGGAGTCTGGCGGCGGGCACTTTCAGGTCTTTATCGTGTCGGATTCTTTCGAGGGCAAGAACAAGGTAGCCCGTCATCGTATGATCTATCAGGCGGTCGGTGATCTGATGCCGGCAAAAATTCATGCGCTGGCAATTCGGGCCTATACGCCTGGCGAACTCGATGACATCAACGCCACACCGGAAGCGCAGGAGCGCAATTCAGAACCGTCGTAATAGTCAGCACGTCGTTACCCAATCTTAACTAAAGCAAGGAAGCCGCATGATCCGCACACAAACCACTCAAAATTACGGTGCAGCCGCACTGCTCGCATCGGTTCTATCAGTAGCGGTGCTATCAGTAGCGGCGCTATCGGGACCCGCCATCGCTGCCGAAGAGGACGCCGTTGCGACTGTTAACGGTGTTCCCGTGCCAAAGTCGCGGTTTGATCTCCTGCTAACCAGCCAGACTTCACAAGGTCAACAGGACACGCCGGCTTTCCGCGAAGAACTGCGTGAGATCATGATCACACGCGAAGTTTTGGCTCAAGAAGCGAAGCGCCGGGAAATGGATCAGAGCGATGAATACAAGGCGCAGCTCGATGCCATGCAGCAACAGCTGTTGATCACCGCGCTGTTCAACGCACTCATCCAGGAGATGGAGCCGACCGAAGAAGCCAAGCGCGCCCATTACGAGAGCATCAAGGCGGCAAATGAGGCGGCCGGGCAAAAAGAATACCTCGCACGCCACATCCTCGTCGACGATCCGGAGCAGGCGCAAAAGATCATCGACGATCTCCAAGGCGGCGCCGATTTCGCTACCCTTGCCAAGGAATACTCGAACGATACCGGCACGAAAGAGAACGGCGGCCAACTCAACTGGGCCGTGCCGCAAGGCTATGTCAAGCCGTTCGCCGACGCCATCGTTGCATTGGGCAAGGGCGGCAGAACCGAGACGCCAGTACAGAGTAACTTCGGATATCACGTCATCGAGGTACTCGATGTGCGTACCAAACCATTCCCGCCCTATGCGCAGGTCGAAGAGCAGTTGCGAAAGGAAATGTTGACCGCTTCGCGCGACGAACTGATTACCAAACTTCGCAACGAAGCCACCATCAAGAAGATCGGCTCACTCGACAGCGAGTAGTAGTTCAAGGATTGAGAAGGAAATAATGCGCGGCCGAAGCCGCGCATTATTTTGCATGCCAGCATGCTTGCGTGCCAGCACCACGTGCTGCACAAGGTTTCCTCTTCGACCTCGACGTCCTCGGCGGTGACAGCTTGTGGGGCTTCGAATCTCTAACCTACCCAGACACGCGCGTTACGGAACATCCGTAGCCATGGCCCGTCTTCAATCCAGTCATGCGGGTGCCAGGAATTCTGAACCGCGCGAAACACACGCTCCGGGTGCGGCATCAGTATGGTGAAGCGCCCGTCGGTTGATGTGAGCCCGGTGATGCCTTCAGGCGAACCATTCGGATTGAAGGGATAGCGCTCGGTCGGGACTCCGTAGTTGTCCACGTAGCGCACAGATACGAAGGGACTCGCCGCCGCCCGCTGCCCGTCTGAAGCGAAGTCAGCATAGCCCTCACCGTGCGCGGTGGCCACCGGGAAACGCGAACCTTGCATTCCCGAGAACAGAATCGACGGACTGGGGACGATCTCCGTCATGACCACGCGCGCCTCAAACTGCTCGGAGCAATTGCGCACGAAGTGTGGCCAGTGATCTGTGCCCGGAATAATTTCGTGCAGGTTCGACATCATCTGGCAGCCATTGCACACCCCCAAAGCAAAGGTATCGTCTCGCCCAAAGAAGCCCCGAAACTGATCGCGGGCAAGTTCGTTGAAGAGAATTGACTTTGCCCAGCCTTCGCCGGCACCGAGCACGTCACCATAGGAAAAGCCGCCGCAGGCAGCAATACCCTTGAAGGCGTCGAGGCTGGTACGCCCGGCAATGATGTCGGTCATGTGCACATCGATTGCGGTGAAACCGGCCCGATCAAACGCTGCCGCCATCTCGATCTGACCGTTCACGCCTTGTTCGCGCAAAATGGCGATCCTTGGTCGCACACCGGTTGCGATGAACGGCGCGCTGACATCGTCATCGACATCGAAAGTCAGCTCTGCGTGTAGCCCCGGATCGCGAGCATCGAGAATGCGGTCGTGTTCCTGCTGCGCACACTGCGGATTGTCACGCAAGCGCTGCATGTGAAACGTCATCTCCGACCAAAGGCGCTGCAGTTCGGTCCCGAGAGCATCGAACAGCGCTTTGCTGCCCGATGTGATGATGAGCTTGCCTGACCGATTGATCCTGCCGAGAACATGGGTATCGCTGGCCAGGTCCGCCTGCGCAAAGGCAGAAATCGCTTCGTCGACATCGCAGTCGGCGACCTGCATGACAGCCCCCAGTTCCTCGCAGAACAATGCAGCGAGTTCATCCTCGGCGTTGTCGCAGGCACCGACATCGACCGTAACCCCGACATGGGATGCAAACATCATTTCTGCCAAGGTTACGAACAATCCACCATCAGAACGGTCGTGATAGGCGAGCAGTTTCCCAGCAACATTGAGTTTCTGAACGACACCGAAAAACGCGCGCAACCTCTCCGGTGACTCGAGGTCAGGCACTTGGTTCCCGACTTGCCCGTGCACCTGGGCCAGAACCGAACCACCCAGCCGGCGCTTGCCACCTCCAAGGTCGACGAATAGCAGCGTTGTTTCCTCGTTTGCACTCATGCGGGGTGTCAGGCTGCTCCGTACGTCCGCCACCGGTGCAAACGCCGATACAATCAACGACAAGGGCGCGACAACCTCTTTGTCCACACCGTTATCGCTCCAGGCGGTACGCATCGACATCGAGTCCTTGCCAACCGGGATACTGATGCCCAACTCGGGACACAGCTCCATGCCGACCGCACGAACCGTGTCGTACAACACTGCGTCTTGTCCGCGATAGCCTGCCGCCGCCATCCAGTTGGCTGACAGCTTCACGTCTCCCAGCTTGTCGATACGAGCGGCAGCAATGTTGGTGATTGCTTCACCGATCGCTATGCGACCAGACGCCGGGCCGTCAATCACCGCCAGCGGTGTGCGCTCGCCCATGGTGAATGCCTCGCCACGGAAGGTATCGAATCCCATCAGCGTCACGGCGACGTCGGCAACCGGCACTTGCCACGGTCCGACGAACGGATCGCGCGTACACAAGCCACCCACCGTGCGGTCACCGATAGTGATCAGAAACGTTTTGTCGGCAACAGCAGGAAAGCGCAGTACCCGACGCGCTGCTTCGTCAATCGTGACACCAGACAAATCCAACGGTCTTAACGACGTCTCGTCGCGCACCACATCGCGTGTCATCTTCGGCGGCTTGCCGAGAATGACCGACAAATCGACATCAACCGGATTGTTGCCGAATAATGGATCGCTGACTTGCAGGCGTCCGTCGTCGCTCGCCGTACCGAGCACGGCATAGGGACAACGTTCACGTTCGCACAGCGCCTCGAATACGTCGAAGCGGTGCGGATCGACAGCGAGCATGTAGCGCTCCTGTGCTTCATTGCTCCATATCTGCATCGGTGTCATGCCGGGTTCTTCAGATGGTATGTCTCGCAAGTTAACGCGCGCACCGCATCCGGCACCATCGACCAACTCCGGTAATGCGTTCGATAATCCACCGGCGCCGACGTCGTGAATCGACAGGACCGGGTTGGCTTCGCCAAGCGCCCAGCAACGATCGATGACTTCCTGGCAGCGTCGCTGAATCTCGGCATTGCCGCGCTGTACCGAATCGAAATCGAGATCGGCGACGTTGGCGCCGGTGGCCATGCTCGATGCGGCCCCGCCGCCCATGCCAATCAACATGCCCGGCCCGCCAAGTTGCACGATAAGCGTGCCGGCGTCGAAGTTCTCCTTGAATGCTTGATCGGACGTAATGTTGCCGATGCCACCGGCAATCATGATCGGCTTGTGGTAGCCGCGCACCACGCCAGCGACAGCTTGTTCGTAGGTACGGAAGTAACCGAACAGATTTGGCCGGCCAAATTCGTTATTAAACGAGGCACCGCCGATCGGTCCTTCAAGCATGATCGACAACGCCGAGGCGATGCGTTCCGGTTTGCCAATGTCATCGCGCTCCCACGGCTGGAGGTATTGAGGGATGCGTAGATGCGACACGCTGAAGCCGGTCAAACCGGCTTTCGGCTTGGCACCACGGCCAGTGGCTCCCTCATCGCGAATTTCACCGCCGGAGCCGGTCGCCGCGCCCGGGAATGGTGAAATCGCCGTCGGGTGGTTATGCGTTTCCACCTTCATCAAGATGTCGGTGGCCTCCTGGTAGCCGCGATACTCGCCACCGGCGTCGGGGCGAAAGCGTTTGACATCCGCGCCTTGCATCACCGCCGAGTTGTCCGAATAGGCGACCACAGTGCCTTGCGGACTGCGGCGATGGGTCTCGCGGATCATGCCGAACAGTGATTTATCCTGGGCGACCCCGTCGATCACCCATTCGGCGTTGAATATCTTGTGGCGGCAGTGCTCAGAGTTGGCCTGCGCGAACATCATCAATTCGACATCGGTCGGATCGCGCCCAATGTGCTGAAAGTTGTCCACCAGATAGTCAATCTCGTCATCAGACAGTGCCAGCCCCAATTCGCGATTGGCCCGCTCCAGAGCTGTGCGGCCGCCAGAGATCAGGTCGACGGTTGTCAGCGGCTCGGGCTGATAGTGATGAAATAACTCCTGCGCCCGATCAAGCGAATCGATCACCGTTTCGGTCATACGGTCGTGGATTAGCGGCAGCAACGCCTCGATCTCGACCGGCTTCAGCGGGCGTGCCTCGTCGACGCGGGCATACCAGGCAACGCCGCGCTCGATTCGACTTACCGCCCGTAGACCGCAAGAGTGGGCGATATCAGTGGCCTTGGACGACCATGGCGAGATGGTACCGAAGCGCGGAACGACCAGTAGCATCTGACCATCGGCTTCGCCGACATCGTCTGCCGGCCCATAACTCAGAATTCGCTCAAGAACGCTTCGCTCTTCTCCGGAGAGCGGCTGCTCCGATTCCGCAAAATGCCAATATTCGGCGACCAGCCCGGTGATGGCCGGAACAACGTCCTTGAGTGAAGATAGAAATTTGCGGAGGCGAAAGTCCGAGAGCGCATTACGTCCGCGCAACGACAGAAACTCGGGCATGTAACCAAGTGGGTCGGCTAAAGACAAATTATAGCCGACGCCCCTGACAGCGCCGATGCCATTATCTTGATAAGCCGTCGACTGAGATCAAGCGGTGAGTGAGATACACTCAACATCATGCACACGGTTCCCGTTTACCTGACAGAGCACATTCGCTCGATCGAGCAATGGGCTTTTGGCCTCGAGCCACCACCTCCGCTGATGGAACGCGCCGGCCGTGCCGCGGCCGAACTGGTCAGGCGTGTTGCGCCTGAAGGCGCACGGCGTATCCTGGTGCTCGCTGGACCTGGCAACAACGGCGGCGATGCCTTCGTCGCCGCGCGATATCTGAAGCAATGGTGGTTTGACGTGCACGTCGTTTTCACCGGTGACGCTGCGAAACTCAAGGAAGATGCAAAAGCGGCACACGATGACTGGCAGAAGCTCGGCGGTACCGTGTCGCCGGCGATTCCGGTCGATTTCGACTGGCGGATTGCCGTTGACGGACTATTTGGCATTGGCCTGTTACGCGATCTCGATGAGCGCCATGCCGAGCTGGTGCAGACATTGAACGAATCGGATAAACCCGTCGTTGCCATCGATGTGCCGTCCGGACTCGACGCGGACAGCGGCAAAGTCATGGGTGTTGCGGTGCGCGCCGGCCACACCATTACGTTTCTGGGATTGAAAGCGGGGCTGCACACGCTCGACGGCCCCGATCACGCCGGTGAGATTCACCTTGAAGGGCTCGGCATCGAAAACCCGCCGCTGCCCGACGGCCATGGTTATCTGATTGGCGACGAGGTCGTCGCCGCAACCTTGCCGGGGCGAGTGCTGAACAGTCACAAGGGTCGTTTCGGCGACGTCGTCATTATCGGTGGCGCCAGCGGCATGGTAGGCGCTGCCCTGCTCGCCGGACGTGCCGCACTCAAGCTTGGTGCCGGCCGTGTGCTAGTCGGAATGCTGGGCGAAGGGCCAAGTGTTGATTTTGTGCAGCCGGATCTGATGTTGCGCAGTGTCGAGGAATTGCTGGCGCGCGAGAACATAGGTGCGGCGGTGATCGGTCCCGGGCTTGGTCAGTCCGATGCAGCCTTACACGCCCTGTCCAAAGGTGTTCGGATCGACGCGCCCATCATTCTGGATGCCGATGCACTGAATATCATCGCCACGTCGAAGGCGTTGAAGACAACGCTGCAACAGCGCACCGAGCCGACCTTGCTGACACCCCACCCGGCCGAAGCCGGTCGATTGCTGGGGCTGGAAACAGCTGC
Source organism: Betaproteobacteria bacterium (assembly GCA_020354125.1). Lineage (GTDB taxonomy): Bacteria > Pseudomonadota > Gammaproteobacteria > Burkholderiales > Eutrophovitaceae > SG8-40. Next base: position 4,085,837 of record CP070643.1, read on the forward strand.
GGTTCAGGAAGACCGTATTGCCATTGCACTGGATCTTGCCAGCGAATTCAACGCTGCTGTGGTGCTGAAGGGCTGCGGCAGCATATGTGGGTTTCCCGAAGGCACCTGGTGCATCAATACCAGCGGTAACCCCGGCATGGCCTCTGCCGGCATGGGCGACGTACTCTCCGGAATTCTTGGTGCCCTCCTCGCCCAAGGCGCAGCGGCACACAGTGCCCTGCTCGCCGGCGTTTATGTTCATGGCGTTGCCGCCGACGAACTGGTGGCAAAAGGCGTCGGACCGGTTGGGCTGACGGCGTCAGAAACAGTTGACGCAGCACGCAGCATATGGAACCGGTTGGCGAGCGAATGAACAAACCAACATCACTGAGAGACCCGTTGACAATTTATAGACGCAAGTCCCGCAGCTTGCTCGTAACGCTGTTATTGATCAGCACGCCAGCCACGTTCGCCGCTGAGGGCCAGTGGTTTAAAGATCCGGATAGCGGCTGTCAGGTGTGGGGCGACTTCGAGGCGGACGCCAAGGCAACCGTCGTCAGCTGGAGTGGTTCCTGCCCGGATGGAAAAGCCGACGGCCCGGGCGAACTCGTGTGGTCGTATTTGTCGGACGGCAAACAAATACAGCTGCGTTACAGCGGTGCCATGCAGCAAGGCCGCACGCATGGCACCGGCGTCATGACCTGGTCGGATGGCCGTCGTTACGAGGGCGATTTCGCAAATGGTCAGAGAAGCGGACGCGGGATTTACTTGTTTGCCAACGGCATTCGCTACGAGGGCGAGTTCTCCGCTGATCAGTTCAACGGAACCGGTGTCCTTGCTCTTCCGGATGGCCGCCGTTACGAAGGCGAATTCGCCAATAGCCGCTTTAACGGCACTGGTGTGATGACCTGGCCTGATGGTCGGCGCGCCGAGGGTCAGTTCGTCAACAACCTGCAGTCGGGTCCGGGTACTTACACGTTTCCCGATGGCAGCCGCTATGAAGGCGAATTTGCTGATGGCCATTTTAACGGAACCGGCATCATGACCTGGCCGAATGGCAAACGTTACGAGGGCGAATTCATCAACGGCACGCGATCGGGCCGCGGCGTGCTGATTTCGGCGGACGGGGTTCGCTACGAAGGCCAGTTCACCGACGGCGAAGCCAATGGCAGCGGTCTGATGATCTGGCCTGATGGCAGCCGTTTTAGAGGTGACTTTGTCAACGGAGAGAGAACCGGCCGCGGTGTTTATGCGCTTCCCGGCGGCATACGCTACGAGGGCGACTTCAGCAAAGGTGCTTTCAATGGCAAAGGCGTCATGACCTGGCCAGATGGCCGCCGTTACGAAGGTGACTTTGTCAAGGGTAAACGAACCGGGCGCGCGGTTTACACCCTGGCTGATGGACGTCGCTACGAAGGTGACTTCACTGACGGGGAAGCAAACGGACAGGGCATGATGGTCTGGCCGGATAGCAGCCGCTATGAAGGCGCGTTCGTAAACGGCGAAAGAACCGGCCGTGGCATTTACACCCTGCCCGATGGCACCAGCTACGTCGGTAATTTCACTGGCGGTGCCTATGATGGTGCCGGCGTAATGACCTGGCCAGACGGTCGCATCTACGACGGCGAGTTCGTCAATGGCATGAGGTCAGGGCACGGAAAATTCGCGTTCGCCGAAGGCATTCGCTACGAGGGCGAGTTCGCCGATGACCTGTTCAACGGCGAGGGCATCATGACCTGGCCCGATGGCAATCGTTACGAAGGCGAGTTTGTAAACGGAGTTAGGCAGGGTCGCGGAGTGAGCGTACTTGCTGACGGCGAGCGCTATGAAGGCGAGTTCGCCAATGGCAATCCTAATGGCAAGGGTGTAACCACCTGGCCAGACGGTACTCGCCATGAGGGCGAGTACGTGGACGGCAAGAAAAGCGGCACTGGCGTTGTCGCTTACGCGGATGGCAAGCGCTACGAGGGCAACTTCGCTCGCGATCAAATGAATGGCAAAGGCGTTCTGACGTGGCCGGACGGCAGGCGCTATGAAGGCGAATTTGGCGACAACCAACTGAGCGGCAAGGGCGTGCTGACCTGGGCCGATGGCCGTCGCTCAGAGGGTAGTTTCGTCAACGATGTGCAATCAGGCGACGGTATTTTTACCTTTGCGGACGGCACGCGCTACGAGGGGCAGTTTGCCGATGGTGACTTCAACGGCACCGGTGTCATGACCTGGCGCGATGGCACCCGCTATGAGGGCGATTTCGTCAACGGCGCCAGAACCGGCCGCGGCACTGTGAAGTTCGGTGATGGCAGACGCTACCAGGGCGACTTCGTCAATGGCACTGCGAACGGAAAAGGTGCCATGGTCTGGCCCGATGGCAGCCGTTACGAGGGCCAATTCGTCGACGGCCAAAGAAGCGGCCAAGGTGTCGCCAGGTACGCCGACGGGATCCGATATGAAGGTGGTTTTGCGGCCGATTATTTCCATGGCACCGGCGTCATGACCTGGCCTGACGGCGGGCGCTACCAGGGTGAGTTCATGAGGGGCAAGCGAACCGGTCGCGGCGTTCACGTTTACGCGAACGGCAACCGCTACGAAGGTGAATTCATCGACGGCAAGGCAAATGGCCGAGGAACGCTGTTCTACACCGACGGCACACACGTCGAGGGTGTGTTCGTCAACGGCGAGTATCGCGGCAAGGAATGAATCAATCTGCAAGGTACCTGATTGGCGGGCCAGCAGTTTTCCGGTAGTGCGTATGCAATGCTGATCTGGATTGTTCCCTGGGGATGCTGAACTTCCCGGTCAATCGACCAGTTCCAGTCGCGCCCAACCAATTCCGCAGAACATGGCGATAATGCCAAGCCAAAGCGTGATGAACAAAGCCGACGAGTAGTTGGGACCAATGAGTTTGATCCAGGAAGCCACGAAACCGAGGCCACTGGCGAAGGTGATGAGGCCGCCAACATGCGTCAGGTACCAGGGACCCGCCGCCCATTTCAGACGGGATCCGCAATTGGAGCACCTCGAATCTCTGCGCAAACCCAGTAAGCTCGAGTAACTTCGCAGCTGTTCCTGTGACACCATTACCTGGCAGTTCGGGCATTGTTTAGGTACACCCATCGCACCTCCGGAAGTCGTTAATCATCATCAGCTCGAGAGCACATTCCGTGACATGTCGGGGACCGGGGAGTGCCCGTCACCGGCATTTTGGCTCCACCCATTGAGGCATAATACGGTCGATACTCGATATTGCGGAGATCTTTGGCAAGCATGAATTCCGTTACCAGCAAGCAACCCGAAAAGTTGAACGATACTGTTACCGAGCTCGATGCGTTGGTCATCGGCGCCGGCTTCGCCGGTTTGTATCAGCTCCATTGCCTGCGCGACCGGATCGGCCTGTCAGTGAAAGTGGTCGAAGCAGGCGACGATCTTGGCGGCACCTGGTATTGGAACCGATACCCGGGTGCGCGTTGCGATTCGGAGAGCCACTCGTACTGCTACTTCTTTTCCAAGGAACTCTACGAAGAGTGGGAGTGGTCAGAGCGCTACCCGGGACCGCCGGAAATTCTCCGCTACCTGAACCACGTTGCCAACAAATTTGATCTGCGGCGTGATATTCAGTTCGGCACGCGAGTGCGCTCAGCGCACTATGATGCGGCAGACAATCGTTGGTTGGTTGCAGCGGGATCGGGCCAATGTTTCAGAGCAACCTATCTCATCACCGCCGTTGGTTGCATCTCGTCGGCCAATGTCCCCGACATTCCTGGACTCGACAGCTTCAAGGGTAAGTGGTACCACACCGGACAGTGGCCGCCCCAAGGGGTGGACTTTACCGGCAAACGGGTCGGACAGATCGGTACCGGCTCCACCGGCATTCAGGCAGCACCGGTGATCGCGCAGAGCGCGAAGCGCCTGACTGTGTTCCAACGCACCGCCAACTACAGTGTGCCGGCGCGCAATGCACCACTGAGCGACGAATTCAAGCAGTACATTCGCGAACATCACGACGAAATCGAGGAGATTGTCGAGTCAACACCAAATGGGCATCCGTTCAGGATTTCCGAAACCAAGGTTTTCGATCTCAGCCCGGAGGAACGCCAGAAAGTATATAAAGCTGCCTGGGAAAAAGGTGGCCTTCAGTTTCGCGCGGCATTTCAGGACCTGCTGACCAACAAGGCGGCAAACGATACGGCGACGGAATTCCTCAAGAACAAGATCCGCGAAATCGTTAAAGATCGGCAAACGGCGGAAGATCTGGCCGACATCGATCACCCGTACGCCGGCAAGCGACCGCCAATCGACACCAATTACTTCGAAACTTTCAATCGTGAGAATGTCACGCTGATAAACCTGCGCAAGGATCCAATCGAGCGCATCACACCGACTGGAATAAAGACGCGCGATCACAACTACGATCTCGATATCATCGTCTTTGCGACCGGCTTCGACGCGTTGACCGGCACCTTGCTCAGGATTGATATTCGTGGCCGCGACGGTCTGAGTTTGCGCGACGTCTGGAAAGCCGGTCCCCGGACCTATTTGGGGCTGCAGGTGCCGGGATTTCCCAATATGTTTACCGTCACCGGTCCGGGCAGCCCCTCTGTCTTGTGCAACATGCCAGTGGCCATCGAGCAGCACGTGGAGTGGATCACCGAGTGCATCGCTTACATGCGCGACAACGGTATTGAGTCCTGCGAGGCGGCGACGGAGGCCACAGAAAAATGGGTTGAGCACGTCAACGAAGCCGCCAATGCGACCTTGTTACCAACGGTTCAGCACTCCTGGTATCTCGGCGCGAACGTCCCCGGCAAGCCCCGCGTATTCATGCCATATGCTGGCGGCATGACCCGATACCGCGCCATCTGTAATGACGTCGCTGCGAAGGGCTACGAAGGCTTTGTATTGGCACGGCGCGGACAGGACGCCGACGCCAAAAGAGAAACGGCGCTAAACGACTTCGAAGCGGCGGCAAATATTTCGACGCCGGGTGTTTAATCTGGACTAAAGCACGAACTGAGGCAAACGATCCTGCCGCTAGATGCTGCTGCCGAGATGGCTATCCAGCGTCGCTTTCCACCTAGCCGTAGACCACCATGCAACGCACCTCGCAACTCCAGCGATCGGGGGCGTCGGGCGGCGTTAACGGATCGTCGAAAGCACTGTGAAAGCTGAAGGTACACGGCGCGTCGGGATCGCTGGCATCGCTTTGCGCGCCTTTTGAACGCGCCAGGTTGCCGGCCGAGTCCCATTGTTTGATCAACAACGCCTCGTCGCCGGTGATCTCCGGATAGTAGTACCACTCGTGCCGTGGTGAGTACTTGGCGAAATAGTTCTCGCCAACTCTATCCGCATAGTGAATCTCGAACACCACGAGGTCTTCCGGCTCTACGCTTTGGCCATCGCAAAGGGCAATCGGATGCGTGACAACGGGTTCCTTCACGATGTTGCGCCATACATTGATGATGGCGAACCTTTTCTCGCCGCTCAACGCGCCCTTGGCCAGTTCCGGATCAATCAGTGGCTGCCCCTCACCAAGAATCCCTTTCAAGGTGTCGTTCATGGTGGAAGGCTTGGTGAGATCCTCGAGTCTCTGCGGCGCGCTGGTCAGCGTGTAATCGCCGTGGACCATATGTGCCGGCCCCTGTACCTGCTGTCCTCCGGCAATGCGTTGCTTGCTCTGCTTGCCGGACGCTGATCTGACATTGTGATCGAAGGCAAATACATGCGCTCCGGTGGCCTCTCGTACGATGTCTTCACAGCCCTTGTAGTAGTTCCTCACCACCTGTTCGTGGTTGAAGAAATCAATCTCGGCAACACTGGCGGGTCGTAATACGAGGTCGAATCCGTTGGCAGCAAGAGTGCACCGCTGATCCCCGCTCAATTGACGTGCGTCGTGAATTTTCAACTCGTACGGTTCGCGGTCGACACCAATCCAGCCAGAATCGCTACCGTCCTGGTCGCGCCGCGTCAGCACCAGACCGTTCCTGAAAAGCGATGGCTTGGCGGCCTCATCCATGTATTGCAGGATCCCCGACGTTCCTTCCTCGACTCGTACTTTCTCAGCTACGCTACTCATTTGTCTCACCTTTCTAATGCGGCACCTGGTTCGCGAACCAACCAGACTAACAGCCAAATAATACATCCATTCACCTGTTGCAGACTGAATGGATCCACGGCAAGACCGCGTGCCATCCGGGCACGACCGCCGGCTCATAATCAGCCCTCGGCAGACAGTCCGAGTTTCTCAACTGCCATTTCACGCATACGGAATTTCTGCAGCTTGCCGGTTACGGTCATCGGAAACTCATCGACGAACCAGATGTGCCTGGGGATCTTGAAGTGCGCGATCTGCCCCTTGCAATACTCCTGCATCTGCGCTTCCGTCGCGCTCTCGCCCTGATGCAGCTGAATCCAGGCCATCACGACTTCACCGTAACGCTCATCGGGAATCCCGAACACGGCAACTTGCGCCACTTTTGGATGGCTAAACAAGAACTGCTCGATCTCGGCCGGATAAATGTTCTCACCACCACGGATGATCATCTCCTTGCGCCGCCCGGTGATGCGTACGTAGCCTTCGGCATCCATGGTGCCGAGATCGCCCGAATACAGCCAGCCGTTCTTGTCGATCGTTTCTGCGGTCTTGTCCGGTTGCCCGTAATACTCACTCATGATGTGATAACCGCGGAAACAGATCTCGCCGATCTCATTCAACGGTACTGTTGCACCGCTTTCGGTATCGACGACCTTCGCTTCCTGATGCGGCAGATTTCTTCCCACCGTTTCGGTGCGCCGTTCAATACTGTCGTCACGCGTCGTCAAATGCGTCAGCGGCGACGCTTCGGTTTCACCATAGCCGATGAGGATTTCGCGGCAATTCATGTCTTCCATGACACGCTTCATCAACGGTGGTGGACACGGTGCACCTGCCATGATGCCGGTGCGCAGGCTCGACAGGTCGTAGTTCGCGAAGTCGGGATGTTCGAGTTCGGCAATGAACATGGTAGGAACGCCGTGCACTGCCGTGCAGCGTTCGGCTTCGATGGCATGCAGTACCGCCAGCGCATCGAAATGCTCGGAGGGAATGACAATGCACGCCCCAACCGACAGGCACAGCAGGTTGGCGAGCACCATTCCGAAACAGTGGTAAAACGGCACCGGCACGCACAACCGGTCCTGTTCACCAAAGTGCATTGCCTGCGCCGCAAAGTAAGCGTTGTTGAGAATGTTGTGATGCGACAGCACCACGGCCTTGGGAAAACCGGTGGTGCCCGAGGTGTACTGGATGTTGATCGGGTCGTCGCGATCCAGAGACGCGGTGATAGCGTCAAGTTCCTCGTTGGATATCTTGTCTCCCGCCGACAGCACTTCGGACCATACGCCAAACCCTGCCTGCGGCCGCGCCGTATTCAAGGGATCAGCCGCATCGTAGACAATCACCCGGCGCAGGTGCGGCAGCGTCTTGCTCTGCAAGTCACCTTCAACTGGCTGCTTGAGTTCCGGTATCAGCTCCACCAGCATGCCGACATAGTCGCTGCTGCGAAATGCGGGAATGGTGAATACACCGTGTACCTCGGAACGCTCCAGCGCATAGGCCAGTTCGCGAGCGCGGTAGGCCGGGTTGATGTTTACCAGAACCGCACCAATGCGTGCTGTCGCCATTTGCAGCAACAGCCATTCGAGATTATCGGTCGACCAGACGCCGATGCGATCGCCCTTACTGAAACCGCATCCGAGTAAACCACGGGCAATTTCATCGACCGCGTCCGCCAACTGCCGGTAAGTCAGGCGCCTGTTCTGTGGCAGCGACACTACCGCGTCCTGATCGGGGTAACGCTCGACGATGTCCGAAAAATGTTCGGGAATCGTCGCACCGAGCAAAGGTATGTCGCCACCACGGTGGAAATAGCTTTTTGCCGTCGTCACAGCCACCCCTCCCCTCGTGCTACTGAGTGACGCCGTCCCAGTAGGCATCGGCCCGCGCCTGAATCTCCGCCAGCATTGTCTCGTCACGTTGCGGTTCGAACAGGTGCCGGAAACGGCCCTGCAACTTGAGATATTCCTCCACGGGGACACGCTCGTGCGGAACTTTGGTATGAACGACGTTGCCGTCGACGTATTCCTTCAACGGCCAGATACCGGTCCTGACCGCAAGACGTCCAACTTCGACGGTGTGCTGCGGATCGAAATTCCAACCGGTTGGACACGGTGCCATCGCAATGATCAGGCGCGGTCCTTTGAGGCTTTTGGCTTTCTCGATCTTGCGTGCCAAGTCGAGCGGCTCGGTGCCAATCACCGTTGCTACATAGGCCGGTTTGTGTGCCGTCCAGATCGAGAACAGATCCTTTTTGTACCCGGCAAAACCGTGTTCGCCCTTGCTCGTCGCGGTGCGAGCGGCGTGCGGTGTAGCACCGGAATATTGCTGACCGGTGTTGCCATAACCTTCGTTGTCATAGCACAGATAGAGAAAGTCCAGGCCCCTTTCCATCGCCCCGGAAGTTGAAGACAAACCCATGCCGTAGGCAGAACCGTCACCGGTCAGCACGACAACTTCCATGTCTTCCTCGGCTGACATAAGCTTTTTCTGCTTCAAAATATCAAGCGCGTCGCGCACGCCCTGGGCACCAGCAGGCGCGGACGCCATCGCCGTATAAAGCCAGGAGCCACGAAACGGCGTGAACGGATACACTGACAAAAGCGTCATGCAACCGGCAGCATTGACGAAGATCGATTTCGCTCCAATCACGTCATAGACTTCGTGCAATGCCTCAAGACCGCCGCAGCCGGCGCACATTGCCGTGCCACTGCCGAGCAGATGTGTCGACGGCAAATCTTTCATGCGTCGGTAGACGGTGACTTTAGCCTCGCTGACCGGCGCTTGTTTGGTTTGCGTCTTGCTCATTGGCGGTCTCCTTCGTTTGCACTACTTGCCCGGTTCAGCTCTTCGTACTCGACATGCGCGATGGCCTGCAGCTTCCTGACTTCGCGCAACTCCGCCTGCGTATAGAGCAGGCGCGGTGGTGGCGCTTCGCCCTTCTCTATTGCCCGTTGCGTCACCGCAACCATCTCGAAGAATTCCTCATCAGCAATGTCGCGCCCGCCAAGTCCGGCAACAAAGCTCAGCAGCATGGCCGGCGCACCGTCTTGCCCGTAAAGCGCGGATGCCACTTCTGAATGCAATACGCCACCGAGTCCCATCGAAAGGTTTTGGTCGATCACCGCGACGCCTCGCTTACCCTTGAGGAGCCGCTTGATGTGCGCCTCGGGGAAAGGCCGCAACAGGCGCGGCCTTACCAGGCCGACCCGCAAGCCGGCATCACGCAAACGGTCAACTGCGGCGCGGGCTTTGGTTGCAAAAGAACCCATCATCACGAAAGCGATATCGGCATCGTCCACACGATAGGCTTCAACGGCGGCATGCTCACGCCCGAAGTGGCGGCCAAACTCTTCGGCAACCTGGTCGTAGACGCGCAGTGCATTGCGCGCCGCCAGGTGAAGTTCGTAGCGAAAATACGAGTACGGCCCACCACCCAGCACTGCCACGCCCTGGCTCGAGGGAGCACTGGCGCGAAACAACGTGGTCTCCGGATCGTAGCTGCCAACGTAATCGCGCACTGCTTTCTGGTCGGGCACTTCCACCGGCTCGCGCGTGAACGAAAGGTAGAAGCCATCGAGGTTGACGATGACCGGTAATCGTACCCGCTCATCTTCGGCCAATCGGTAAGCGATGAGCATGCTGTCGAAGACTTCCTGACAGGTCGAGCAATGGATCTGCAGGCAACCACTGTCGCGTGCAGCAAGAATGTCGTTGTGGTCCGGCTCAAGGGTCAAAGGTGAGGACAAGCCGCGCGACACGTTCACCAACACGAACGGCGCGCGCCATCCGGCAACCGAATAAAGCATCTCCATCCCGTACAACAAACCCTGGCTGGAAGTGGCGGTGAAGACACGTACCCCGGTTGCCGCTGCCGCACCTGCTGCGGTGATCATGGAATGCTCCGACTCCAGAGTCACCATCCGCGCATTCATTTCATCCGTGTCGATCCACTTGGCAATGGTCTCAATGATTTCGGTTTGCGGTGTAATCGGGAACGCGGGAATGTAGTCCACGCCGGCAAGACGCGCGCCCCAGGCAGCAGCGCCATTACCCGTCAATAGAGTGCGACTCATGTTGATGCCACCTCGGCTTCCTCGGCCTGAGCGTCCTGCTCCGATACCGCGCTGATGGCGTGCGGCGGGCACTGGGCCACGCAAATCATGCAGCCCTTGCAGTGATCGTAATCAATCTGTGGCCGGCCCTCTGAGTCCACAGTGATGGCGCCGTCGGGGCAGAAAGTGCTGCACACCCACCAGCAGCGGTTGCAGCGGTCATGATCGATCACCGGCCGCAGGGTACGCCACAAACCGGTTCTGACTTCGACGCTGGTCGCACCGGCATGAATTGCCGGCGCCGATGCACGCGCATCCTCAAACTCCAGGTCGATCCAGTCGGGGGGGCGATAATCTGCGGCTGACTCCGTTACCGCGGGCGTGACACGCCCTTCCTCTGCTTGCATGCTGTCGAATGCAGCAAGCGCTTTGGAGAGATTAATCTCCACCATGTCACTGCCAAGATCTGCCAGTTCCTGGCGAATGGCCTCGGCCAGTGATTCACGCTTGATGACACCCAATAATCGCGCCGCCGCGCCAACACAGGTAGCACCGATGAAGCGCAGCTCCGCCCTGTCGGCAGTCTCAACCGGCAGGGTGAAGACATGCCCTTCAAAATTGAGGCGCTGCTTCCATACCTGCGGAGACTCTTCGCTGTTGATCAATATGACGGTGCGCGCATCAACGCCGCTCATGACCCCGGCCCCTGGCACTGGTACCAGACTGTCGTCGGCCACGATGACCAGATCCGGGTGCCGAATGATGCCGCGCTCGTTGATCGGTTCGCGGCCGGCACGCACGTAGGCAAAGATCGGCGCGCCACGTCGCTCGGCACCGTAACGCGGCGCGTCCTGCACCTCATAGTCCTCGATAAAAAATGCGTTTCCGAGGATCCGGCTTGCCGCCTTCATCCCCTGTCCACCACGACCGTGAAATCGAATTCGGAACATATTCGCTCCTGCTTAGGCGGCGCGTTGCCCGGTTCGCACCGCATGCCGCTTGGTTGCGCTTCAAATGAAACCGGGTGCCGATGAAAACAACGAGTAACGCCGCAAGCCCATCGCCGCCCTGACGCGCTCGGCAGCGAGTTCCACCGCAGCCGTGCGGGGCAGAATCTTTTTGCGTTGCGCCGCCTCGAGTACTTCTTTGGTGTTGCGGCGGACTTTTTCCCCAATGGTCTGAAATGCCACCGCTTCACCGGCGCCCTGATACTCCATAGCCGCGCAAATCACGCCGCCGGCATTGGCAATGAAATCGGGTACGCACAGTACCCCATTGTCGTGCAGAACTTTTTCCGCGCCTTCGGTGAACGGAATATTTGCGCCTTCGACAACCAGCCTGGTGTTAAGCCGATGCACGTTTTCCTCGTTCACGACATCGGGCCGTGCCGCCGGAATCCAGATATCGCATTCGACATCGATGACAGCGTCACGGTCGAGTTTGTCGCCAGCTTTATATGCCGTTACCGCTGCACCCGAAGCTTTCAGCGCGGTCAATTCATCGACATCAATGCCAACGGCATTGTGTATCGCGCCCTGCGAATCCGACGCCGCGACCAGAATCGCACCTTTGGCAGCGAGAAAACGCGCAGCATGGCTGCCGACAGCGCCAAAACCCTGCACCGCCACGCGCGCTCCTTTGAGCGCGAAGTCACAGTATGGCAAGGCAACATCGACTGCATGACTGAGTCCCCACCCGGTGGCGCCAATTTCGTCGAGAGGAATACCGCCAACCGCGCGCGGCAATCCGACTGACCGGCCAATCTCGTCGTGGATCCAAGCCATGCACTCTTCGTTCGTGCCCATGTCCGGACCGAAAATAAACGTCTCTTCCGTACGCAAGGCCTTGGCGAGCGCACGGATCATTTGTTCCTTGCGCGCCTTGTCCATCGCCGGATCACCGTAGATGACCATCTTGCCACCACCATGCGGCAAATCAGCGGCCGAATTCTTGAACGTCATGGCTCGCGCCAGACGAAAACACTCTTCGGTGCTGACATCCGGAGCCATTCGCAAACCACCGATTGAAGGCCCCCGTGCTACGTTATCGATGACCAGCACGGCTTTGAGATTTGCCGACGGTTCGTAGATATGTATGATCTTCAGCGGCCCGAACTCATCGGCGTACTTGAAGGCGTCTTCCATTGGTCCCCTTTCGCGACCGCTCCGATACGGATGACGGCGAAGCCGCGTCTACCTGACGCACAGTCTAGGTATATCGATCAGCAACAAGTTTGACGCACGTCAGTTACCTGGCGATGAAGCCCTGCTGGCGAAGCCGGGAATCTGCCCCCTGCGCGAGCTGACCTGCCTACAGAGCTCGAAGTGTGAGAATTCCGAGCAAGGTCATCATGATCGAGCCAACGACGTGGCTTGCAATCAACAGCGCCGTCCAGCCATAGCGGGCGGAATTGAGGAGCCCGACTGCCTCGGCAGAAAAACTGGAGAACGTGGTCATGCCACCCAGAACGCCAGTAATGATCAGCAACCGTAATTCGACCGGGAGGTGTGCGTGCTGCGAGAAGAACTCGACCGCGATGCCGATCAAATAACCGCCGAGCAAATTCGCCGTCAAAGTGCCGAGCGGCAAGTTGGGCAGAACGGTATTGAGTGCAGCTCCCAGGCCCCAGCGCATCCAGGCGCCGAATGCAGCACCAACACCGACAGCAAGAAACCCCGTATACGGCATATCGTTTCCTCCCGATCTGGATCAGCCACGATTATAGGTGGCCCCGCCCGACAGTCAGGGTCCGGCAAATCCGTGTCGCCGCAGAATGGCCTGAGCCTGGGGCGTTCTTACAAACTCGAGGAAACGTCGCGCTGCACTGCTGTTTCGAGTGTCGCCAACCACCGCGATCGGGTACCTAATCGGTATTTCGGTTGGCACCTCGAGTAGTACCTTCACCCTGTCTGCCATCACTCGGGCGTCAGTCGCATAGACGAAACCGACGTCGACTTCGCCGCGCGCGACGTAGTCAAGGCTTTGCCGAACATGCTGGGTATTGATGAACTTCGAAGTCAGTTCCTGCCACAACCCGGCTTCCTGCAATGCGAGCCTGGAATAAGCGCCAACCGGAACGCTGGCTGGATTACTGACCGCAATTCTTCTGATCTTCTCCGCACGCAAATCATCAAGCCGGGTGATGTTCAGCGTCGAATCTGCCGGTGCAATGAGCACCAGCGAGTTGCGCGCGAAATCCACCCGCGTATCATCGGCCAGCAGGCCTTTCTGTTGAGCGCTATCCATAGTCTGCTGATCGGCACTGGCAAATACGTCGACCGGCGCACCCCGGTCAATCTGTTGCAGCAACTTGCCTGAACCGCCGAAGTTCATCACCGCCGAATCGCCGGAACCGGTCTGTTCAAAAGCCTTGCCGATCTCGCTGAAGGCATTGGTCAGACTCGCCGCTGCCGAGACGATCAGCTCCGCCGCATTCGCTGCGTTCAATCCTGTTGCAAGCGCGACTGCAACAACGACTCGGCCAGTTATCCGGTTCCGCCTCATCGTCTCAAATCGTGCACAGCCACAACGCCGCCCATAAGCACACTCTCACTCATGCGGATGGTGCTCTTCTGCCTCAGCACTCGAAGCGGAGATACCGGAGGCTTTCATGAGCATTTTGCGTATTTCGCCGCGCACCGGATTTCCCGCCGCATCACGATAAGGCGCGCCCTTCAGATCAATCGTGTGCTGCACTTGCCCACTACGCAACAGGACCAGACGTTCAGCCAGTGCAGCAACGTCCTGCGGGTCATGGGTAATGACCAGCAGCGGCACCTGGAACAGCCACTGCGTATTGAGCAATTCTTGCCGCATGCGGATACGCAGCAGCGGATCGAGCGCTGCAAACGGTTCGTCGAGCAACAGTATCGCCGGCTTGCGTAACAGTGCACGCGCCAACCCCACCCGCTGCCGCTGGCCGCCCGAGAGCTGCCACGGATGACTGGCTGCCAGTTCGGATATCTCGAACAGTTCCAGCAGATCGTGCACGCGCCGCATCACGTCACGGCCCGGCTTGCGATGCAACCATGTGGTCTCGGAGAACGCCACGTTCTCCTCCACTGTCAGGTGCGGGAACAATGCGTAGTCCTGAAAAAGATAGCCGACGTTGCGGTTGCGCGCCGGAATATCAATACCGGCCGCAGAATCGAACAACACCCGCCCATCGACTGCGATTCTGCCCTCGTCGGGATGCTCGAGGCCGGCAATTGCCTTCAGGGTGACACTCTTTCCGGCACCGGATGCGCCGAAGATGACGTTCAGATCGTCTTCGCAGACAAAAGCGATATCCAGATGAAACGCTTGCGAACCCGAGCGAAGCGTCTTGCGAATGTCGACTTCGATACGCACGATGCACTCAGTTGTTTGCGTGACGTGGTTGCAGAAAGTGCCCGGAAGCAACCAGAATGAGCACGCATACCAGAGAAGTAACGATGACAAGGAAATTGGCGACGTTATCGTTGCCTGCCTGAACAGCTTCGTACACAGCAATCGATAGCGTTTGAGTGCGCCCCGGCAGACTGCCGGCTACCATCAGAGTGGCGCCGAACTCTCCCAATGCACGCGCAAACGCGAGCATGGCGCCGGCCAGAATACCGCGCCACGCCAGTGGCACCGTCACACGAGTGAAGACATGCCACTCGGACTTGCCGAGTACTCGCGCAGCTTGCTCGTATTGCTTCTCGACGCCTTCGAACGCCGCCCTGCTCGCTTTGTACACAAGGGGGAACGCGACCACCGCGGCGGCAATCACAGCGCCTTGCCAGGTGAATACCAGAGTAATGCCGAGTTCGCGGTCGAGCCACTCACCGATCACACCGCGGCGGCCAATCAATACCAGCAAGTAATAACCAAGCACCGTCGGCGGCAGGACCATCGGCAACGTCATCACCGCGTCGAGGAATTCCCTGCCCGGGAAGCGCCATTTGGCGACCAGCCACGCAACGGTAATGCCGGAAAGGCCCGACAAGACGGTTGCCCAACCGGCCACCTTGAGGCTCAGTAACAGGGGAACAAGGACCGCTTCGGAGGTGAGATTCACGTGTCGGAGAAACCCGGGAACTGATTTCCCGGCCGGGCGAGCGTCAACCGGGCGTTATATTTCGCAGAATATAACACCGTTTTACCTGACAGGATATAGCGCCTCATTCCACTGTCGGCCAAAAAAAAGGCGCTTCCATCGGAAGCGCCGCAGCAA
>CP070643.1:4101255-4107055 GCA_020354125.1 Betaproteobacteria bacterium
GCCCTTCGGGGCGGCATTTTTTTGCAAAGCGTCCTACTCGCGATCAGCCATGCGATCGCGAGTTCTTCGAAGTTCCTAAGTCAACCAATTTGCGCTCGGCACCTCGCGTGCCTCACCACACTGGACCAAGCATGGCTCGCCGCTGCGACTACTCTTCGATGCGGCTCGCTCGATGAACTGCTCGGCGCTGTCGACCAGGTCTCTCCTGGCAAGCCAGGCATATTTCTTTTCCAGGTGCTCACGGGCACGCTTAGCGTCGTACCACTTGCCATTGCGAAAGAAGCGACAATCCGAAGTTTCAAGACGCGTCAAGAGATAGTCGATTTCGCGCTGAGCGGTTTCATCGAGCGCCGCAAACAGCTGACCAGCACAGCAGACAAGAAGAATCAGGCTCAGCCAGCGCGCGCAGTCGTCACGCCTCATCACAATGCAATTTCATATCACTGCGAAACTGCTCGCCGCAGACTTTCAAGGTACTCAACATGAAACGTTGCCATAAGGCAACGTAACGCAAACCTCCGCTGACGTCACGCGCTAGCCTGAGGTCAATGCACTTCTGCGGAACGAAACGCAGGCGGCGCCAAGACAGACGCCGCTGTTTCCTGACAGTCGACCGGGTTTAGTTCTCTTCGATCGTCGCCGGCGAGCTCTGCACGTAGGCCTGGTATGAAGGAATTGCGATCGCCGCCACGATACCGGCAATCATCATCACCGGAATGATGGAAGCAAGCACGATTGCCAACTTGCTGTTAGGTGGCGTCTTGGAGCCAAACCGGTTGTCCCCATCCGTGCCGGGAATGAACCAGAACAGAAAGTTGAGCAGAGGTATGAAGGCGAGAATCGCCATCCAGCCCGTGGCATTGAAATCGTGGGCACGTTGAACCGAAAGCAAGCCGTGAACAAACAAACCGGCAGCCAGGCCGATCACCATGATCACGGCGCCGGGGCCACTGCCAGCCATTGCGGTCAGAAAACCCGAGACAAAATTAATCAAGAATCCCAGTCCCACTGAATATCCGATGTAGCGGACGCGGCCAAGACGGCCTTTGGGGGACCAGATGTTGACGCTGCAAACGGCGCTCGATGCCGGGTCGGCAACCTGCGCGACGGGGGCGCGATAAGGATCGGCTGTCTGCATCACTTGCTCCGAAAGTGTATTCCTGGTGCGCCTCGAGCATTACTCTGTTATGAGACGCGCGCTGTATCAGGGAACAAGCAAGGCAAGACCAGTGCCACTCAGGCGAGTCAGAATGAGGGAATTTCGGCCCTATTTCTGGGGCCGGAACAGGCCGGTTCAGCCGGCCATTGCCGGGCTCTGGGCGAAAAAGGTCAGATGTTGAGACCGAAGAACCGTGCTGCTTCGATCGCCTGGCCGGCATGCATGTGATTGCCCCCGTGAATACGGTGACCTGATTGCTGCGCCTGATCGAGCAGTGGGGTCATTACCGGCTTGGTAATCACATCGACAACCAACGTGGATGCCGGTAGACCAGCCGGGTCGAACGGCAATGGATCGCCCGGCTTCATACCGAGTGGCGTTGCGTTAATGACCAAGTCATATTCGCTAGCGCCGAGTTCGCCGGCCTGCACATCAACGCCGGGAAACGCCTCCCGCACACGTTGCGCGACACGTACACGACGCTGGTCATCGACATCGTCGATCACCAGCTGCCTTACCCCTGCTTCGGCCAACGCAAAAGCGACTGCCGAACCGGCCGCACCGGTGCCGAGCAAAAACACAGAGCGGCCTTCAACCTCATGACCCTGGTCGCGCAGGCCACGCACGCAGCCGCGGCCGTCGAACATGTCTCCGATCCAGCGCCCGTCAGGCTCGCGCCGGGCTGCGTTGACCGCTTCGACGGTGCGCGCCGCCGGACCCAGTTCGTCTAGCAATTGGCACATCGGCGCCTTGTGCGGCATGGTCACCACCAGCCCATCGAGATTGCGCATTGTCTTGAGACCGGCAAACGCTGCAGCAAGATCGTCACGGCCAACCTGCAGCGGAATCAGCACCGCGTTCACGCCATTCTTGTCAAACAGCATGTTGAACCATTCGGGTGAACGCACTGCGCTGACCGGATCACCGATCACAGCATAAACGCGCGTATTACCGTCAATAACCATTTCACTGAATCAGCATCGTTAGCAGGAAGATGACAATCTGCGCGAAAAACACCAGCAACACAACTCCACCACGTTCGGCGGAGAGGTAATACAGTATCGACACTGCCGCCTGCGCGGGCCCAGCAAACGAAGAAGCCGGGCTCACTGCATTTTCTTCTAAGTAACCAGATGGTACATTAGCGCGGAAGTCGGTGCGGCGCAATTATTTGTTTCCCTGATGCCGGCCGAGCAGTTGAAAACGAAGCTTTCCGCCACAAAGAAGGGACGGTATTCCATGGCAACCCGTAGACTTGGACTGATACTGAGCGGTGTCACTGGCAGAATCGGCGTCAACCAGCATCTGGGCAATGCTGTCGCCAACTTTCGTGAGACGCCAATTACGCTTGCCAACGGCGACCAACTCGAACTTGACCCGATTCTGGTCGGACGCAATGCCAACAAGCTCGAACAAATCGCCAGGCGCTTCAACATTGAACGTTGGACCACCGATCTGGATGCGGCCCTGTCCAATCAAGACGACACAGTTTTCTTTGATTCGGCGCTCACCGGTGTGCGTTTCGAGAACGTGCGCCGCGCGCTCACCGCGGGCAAGCATGTGTTGTGCGACAAGCCGTTAGCGCCGACTCATGCCGAAGCGGTCGGACTGGCGAGGCTGGCAGCAGATCTACGCCTGAAGAACGGCGTAATGATGGCAAACATTTGGCTGCCCGGAATGCGCAAGCTGAAAACCCTGGTCGACAGCGGCTTCTTCGACCGGGTGATGCGCATTCGCGGCGAACATGGCTACTGGGTATTTGAAGGTAATCTGCGACCGGGGCAACGACCATCGTGGAATTACCGCCGGGAAGAAGGCGGCGGCATCGTTCTCGACATGATGTGTCACTGGCACTACATGCTCGAGCCGCTGTTTGGCCGTATCCGCCGCGTCACCTGCGCAGCACGGACTTTCGCCCCAAAACGCTGGGACGAGTCCGGCCAGCCGTACGAGGCGACCGCCGATGACAGTGGCGCGGTGATCTGCGAGGTCGAGTCCGGCGCAATCGCGCAAATCGACCTGTCATGGTGCACGCGCGTTCGCCGCGACGATCTGATGGTGATGCAAGTCGACGGCAGCGGTGGTTCCGCAGTGACCGGAATTTTCGATTGCCTCACCCAGCACGCAACACAAACCCCATCGCTGGTATGGAACGCTGAAGACCGCACCGCAACCGATTATCGTGCAGCATGGTTGCCCGTGCCCGATCTGCCGCCAATCGGTAACGCGTTCAAAGTGCACTGGGAATTGTTTCTGCGCCATGTCTGTGACGACACGCCGTTCCCGTGGGATTTCTCCATGGCCGCGCGCGGCATCGAACTTGCCGAAGCGTGCTATCGCAGTTCGGCCAATTACACCTGGGAGACGCTAGCCGAAACGAGTTAGGCAGAGCGGCTTTTCAGGCCGATTGCACCGTCACCGTCGCTCCCTTCTGCGATGATTCGAGCATGCCGTCGATCAGGGCATGCACCGGAAGTGCGCTGCGACCGCTGGCACTCGGTTGCTCACCGCTGCGCACCGCGTCAAGAAAGTCCTCGATCAAGCGCCGGTGCGGTTCATGTGAGAAAGCCATCGGGTCGGCACCGCCACCTCCTATAGCTGAGCCTTGGAGATGGAACGGCTGTTCGCCAACACGGTAAACGGCGAGTTTTTCCGCCTCCATTACCGCGCTGCCCTTGGTGCCGGCAATATCGATGCGGTCGGGAAAGCCCGGGTAGGCAACGGTAGTAGCGTCAACCACGCCGATCGCTCCATTCACGTATTCGACCGAGGCACTGGCAATATCTTCGGTATCGATATCGCGCAATGGACTGGTACGGCATTGCGCATTAACGGTTCGCACCGGGCCAACAAGGTCGAGTAGCACATCAAGCGTGTGAATCGATTGGGTGATCAACACACCGCCACCGTCACGGGCACGCATGCCGCGGCCCGGCGGCTTGGCGTAATACTCCGGCGGGCGCCACCAGCGCACGTTACATGAAACGCTGAGCAATTCACCCAGTTCGCCGGCGCGCATCAGTTCGCGCAAAGTTATGGTTGATTCACGAAATCGATACTGAAATACCACACCGAGCTTGCGGTTTGCGGCTTCGACAGCTTCGACGATGTCGCGCGCCTGGCCGAACGTGACATCGAGCGGCTTCTCGAGAAGAACGTGTTTTCCAGCCCTGGCTGCCCGTATCGTCAACTCGGCATGGCTGCTCGGCGGCGTGGTAATGATGACGGCATCGAGCCGCGAGTTATCCAGTAACTCATCGACAGAGCCAACAGTGGGTAATCCGTAATCCTGCTCAAATGCGTTGCGCCCCTCGGAGCTGCGACTGAAGCCCCCCAGGAAATCGACTTGCTTGCTAAGGTCTTTCAACGCCAGCGCATGCGGTTTGACCGCCATGCCCAAGCCAATCAAGCCGACACCGATTCGATCATTCATTCACACTCCCTCCCGGTCGAGACAGACTCAGACATCATCACATGTCGCAAATAATGGCGGTGATCTGCCACGGCTGTCCTCGCTATTGTCATAATGGGTAACTATCCGGATACTACGCTCCGCGCATTTCGGCCGCAAATGCGTGCTGACCGCAAGATGTGCGGTATCCGGCTTGCATTTGAACGAAAAGGAAACCAGAAATGGCAGCCAAGCCAGCGAAGACGTCGCGCGCAAAGAGAAGAGGCACCGCGGCACGCCCGGCGACCCGCATACGCGATCCGATCGCGACGCGACAGCGCATCCTTGATGCGGCGACCAAGGAGTTTGCCCGGCTCGGACTCGGTGGCGCCCGGGTCGATGCCATCGCTGCGCGCGCCAAAGCCAACAAGCGCATGATTTATCACTACTTCGGCAGCAAAAGCCGACTGTTTCTTGCGGTACTGGAATCGGCCTACAGCGATATCCGCGGCGCTGAACAGGCGCTCGATCTGGAGCACCTGGAACCGGAACAGGCGCTGCGTACGCTCACCGAATTCACCTGGCACTATTACCTGAACCATCCCGAGTTTCTGACGCTGGTCAACAGTGAAAACCTGCACAAGGCTCGCCATCTCAAACAATCGCGAACGGTAGGCGAGATGTTCTCCACCCTCGAAACCATGGTGCGCAACATTCTCAACCGCGGTGCTCGCAAGGGCGTGTTCCGCAAAGGCATCGACCCGGTGCAGCTCAATATCACCATCGCGGCGATTAGCTATTACTACTTGACCAATCGCTATACCGGTTCGATCATCTACCAACGCGACCTGATGGCGCCGGCCGCGCTCAAGCAGCGATTGGCTTTCAACGTCGAAACCATTATGCGTCTGGTCAGAAAATAATCCGGCCAGCGCTCCACCTCGGTTCAGGCGCCAAATTCAATTGAGACGCGTTGTTCAATCGAGTCGGCTTGTTTAATCGAGGCGGCCTGTTTAGTTCAAACGCATTGGTTTGACATCACGAACGATCGGCCGGAACTGCATCCGGTCGAGAATATCGGTCTGCACATCGACACCGTCAGCGACTTCGGTGAGCTCGATACCATCGGAACGCAACTCGAACACGGCGCGCTCGGTGACATACATGACCAGCTGATTGCGCTCACAGGCATGTTCGCCGCTGAAAGAGATGTGCTGAACCCGCTCGACGAGCTTGGGTACTTTGCCGGC
>CP070643.1:4107155-4113304 GCA_020354125.1 Betaproteobacteria bacterium
GCGCACCCGGCTGAAGGCCGCTCGCAACGTTTTTCAACACACTGCCAAAGCTACTGTGCGGCTCTTTGCGCTCGAACCGCTCGCTACGCTTTTTGGGAGATACAAACAAACTGCTCTCGCAACCGTGAGCCGAATCTACACATCAAGTTTCAAGTCTTATGCTTTCTGCTTTAGAAGGCGTTGCTGTTCTCGCTGCCATTCTTTTTCTTTTGCGACCTGACGCTTGTGGCTTCGGCCGCGCTGAGGCGCTTAACCTGCCTGCGGCAGGTTAGCCTACGCCGCAAGCTGACGGCATAATCAGGACTTTTGCCGGAGCAGTCTCTGTTGCTCTCTTTGCCAGTCGCGGTCCTTGACTGCTTGGGCTTGTGGCTCCGGCCGCTGCGCTTAACTTTCGCTTTGCGAAAGTTAGCCTACGCCGCAAGCGTCAGGCCTTATACTTTCTGCTTCAGAAGGCGTTGCTGTTCTCGCTGCCATTCTTTTTCTTTTGCGACCTGACGCTTGTCATGCTGCTTCTTGCCTTTTGCCAGGCCGACTGAGAGCTTGATGCGGCCACGCGTGTAATGCAGATCAAGAGGAACCAGGGTGTAGCCGGCGCGCTCCACCTTACCAATCAGCTTGCCAATTTCCGAAGCGTGGAGAAGCAGCTTGCGGGTGCGAACAGGATCGGCGTGCACATGTGTCGAGGTCGATGCCAGCGGGCTGATGTGAGCGCCGATCAAGAACAATTCTCCTCCCTTGACGACGACATAGGCTTCTTTCAACTGAGCCCGTCCAGCACGAATAGCTTTGACTTCCCAACCTTCGAGCACCAGCCCGGCTTCGAAACGCTCTTCGATAAAGTAGTCGTGAAACGCTTTCTTGTTCTGGACGATGCTCATGTCGAAGATGTAACGCTTGGGTTCCTCAAGTTCGCTATTTTATCCGAGACCCGATCGCTGACTTTCGCAGGAGACGGGGATTATGCCCTGCGGCTTCTAAGTGAGCTGTCCGATAATGCCGACCGAGTGCGTCAGTGGCCCTGATTGAGAGATCAATGCTGGTTCCGTTTGCAGCCGAGCGAATGCTCGCCCTGGTTAACGACGTTGCCAGTTACCCGGAGTTTCTTCCATGGTGTGCCGGCTCAGAGGTTGTCCAACAAGATGATGGCACTCAGCATGCGGGACTGAACATTCGCTACAAGGGGATAAAGCAACGCTTCTCCACACGTAACCAGACTGAGCAGCCGTCGGCAGACAAACCAGGATCAATCAAAATGACCCTATTGGACGGGCCGTTTCGTTTGCTAGATGGTCAGTGGCTGTTCCAGCCGCTGGACAGTGGCTCCTGCAAGATCGAGTTCAGACTGCGTTATGAGTTTTCGAGCAAGATACTAGAAAAAACACTTGGGCCTGCTTTCGGTGGTATCGCCAACTCTTTTGTCGATGCGTTCGTAAAGCGGGCGGAGTCTTTGTACGGAAACGGTTGATGTCAAGTTTTCGCGTCGAAGTGGTTTATGCGCTGCCTGATCGGCAGACAATCCTGGTGTGCGAAGTTGCGGAAGGCGCGACTGTTCGTCAATCAGTGATCGCGTCGGGGGTCTTGAAAGCGCATCCCGAAATCGATCTTGATAGCGCCGAGTTCGGCATATGGAGTGAGCGGGTCGCTCAGGATTGTCTGGTCCGAGACGGTGATCGGGTCGAAATCTATCGCCCGCTTATTGCCGATCCGAAACTGGTTCGCAGGAAGCGGGCGCGGGAGGATAGATCGAGGCGCGGTAAGTAAGACTTGAGCTCGCCTCATGGTCAATCGCGTTGGCGAGCGAGCCCCAGAGTGGTACTAGTTGTCACACCATTGTTCCATCGTTCTGCGCGCTTCGGCGGTCGCTCTTTCGATTTCCTCGTCGCTCATGTATTCACGCTCACCGGCCTCATTGATTCGCGTAATGCGACCACCGACCGATACGGTGTTGTAGTTGCTCCGCGCGAGATCGCAGTTCTTCTTACGCTCTGCTGCAGCGAGTCTTTCCTTCTCTGCTTCCGCCTGCTGCTCGGCTTTCTTAGCCTGGCGCTCCTGAAATCTGGCTTCCTGCTCTACATACGATGGCGTGCTTGCCGATGGCGCGCCCTCTTCGAAATCGTACGAGTCGTACGAGTCGAACCCTCTGTCCTTTATTACCTTGACGTTGGTTGCGCCAGCCGGTGGCGGCGTATCGGAGTAATGGGTCTGGCCGTCGACGTCGTCCCACCGATAGGTGGTTTGGGCCATTGTTGTGGCCGAGGCAGCCAATAACAGCACGCCCAGACCGATTAAGTGGGCCCAGCCCTTCGATGCTTTCATGCGTGTCCCTCTGTCAAAAGTGACGGTAAGGCGGTGTCTCGAGTTGCTTGATCCCGAGCTCGGCAAATTGCCGTGCATCGCGGGCCAGTTTGATTGCGTGCTCGAACTCGCCTCGATCAAACGCCGCCTTTGCCTTTTGGAGGGCCTCCTCAGCAGGTATCCACAATGCCTTGCGGCGTGCTGCTTCTTCAACGGCCGTGATGGCCATCTCTAGCTGGGTGGCTGCTTCGCTGCGGAGCGACGTATTTTCAGGGTCTTCGGATGCAAGAGCCGTTCCTGAAATCACCAGCATTGCCCAGACGAGCAGCCTACGACAAAAGCCAAAACACCAGCAAAATCGCATGATTACACCGTGGTTAAACCAGCGACGAACCTTAGCCGCCGGACTCTGATCGGTCAATAAAGTGACATGCTTACAACCCCGACCGTGGCTCTGTCAGGTGACGTATAATCGCGCCTTTGCGAAGGAAGAGTACGCATGCGCGTCCTGAAAAAGGCGTTGACCTTCGACGACGTCCTTCTCGTTCCTGGCCATTCGACCGTACTCCCGCGAGATGTCGGCCTGACAACCCAGTTGACCAGGAACATATCCCTGAATATCCCGGTAGCGTCAGCCGCCATGGACACCGTCACCGAGGCACCCCTGGCGATTGCCATTGCACAGGAGGGTGGGATCGGCATCGTTCACAAGAATATGTCGCCGACAGCGCAGGCCGCGCAGGTGGCCAAAGTGAAGCGCTTTGAAAGCGGCGTGGTCAAGGACCCGATCACGATTGCGCCAAACATGACGGTCAGGGATGTTCTTAACCTTATTCGACAGCATCGGATATCCGGGTTGCCAGTGGTGGAGGACGGCAAGAAGGTCGTCGGCATCGTGACCAACCGTGACCTGCGATTCGAGAACAATCTCGACCAACCGGTGGTGAACATCATGACGCCCAAAGAGCGTCTGGTGACGGTGCCGGAAACCGCTACCAATGATGAGGCAATGCGCCTGATGCACAAGCATCGTCTCGAGCGAGTCCTGGTGGTCAGCGACAGCTTCGAACTGAAAGGCCTGATCACCGTCAAAGATATTCTGATGACCTCGGAGCACCCTTATGCGGCGAAGGATGCGCAAGGCAGCCTGCGTGTCGGTGCGGCAGTGGGCGTTGGTGAAGGCACCGACGAGCGCGTCGAGGCGCTGGTGACTGCAGGGGCCGATGTGATCGTTGTCGACACGGCGCACGGGCACGCCCAAGGCGTTATTGATCGGGTGGGCTGGATCAAAAAGAACTATTCCAAGGTTCAGGTTATCGGCGGCAATATCGCGACGGCGGACGCCGCCCAAGCATTGGTCGACGCCGGCGCTGACGCGGTCAAAGTCGGTATCGGTCCTGGATCGATTTGTACGACGCGAATCGTCGCCGGGGTCGGCGTGCCACAGATAACGGCGGTCGAGGATGTTGCCAATGCACTGAGTGATGCCAAGGTGCCGCTCATTGCCGACGGAGGTATTCGTTATTCCGGTGATATTGCCAAGGCGCTGGCGGCGGGTGCATCCACCGTAATGCTCGGGAGTCTGCTCGCCGGCACCGAAGAATCCCCCGGCGAGATCGAACTGTTCCAGGGCCGTTCCTATAAAACCTATAGAGGAATGGGTTCACTGTCTGCCATGCAGCAGGGCTCGAGCGACCGATATTTCCAGGACGCCGAGGACGCGACCGCCGAGAAGCTGGTGCCCGAAGGGGTCGAAGGCCGGGTGCCGTTCAAAGGCAGTGTCGTTGCGGTAATTGGTCAGTTAATGGGTGGGCTGCGCTCTGCGATGGGTTACGTCGGCTGCCAATCGGTCTCGGAAATGCAGAAGCGGGCCGCGTTCGTCGAGATCTCGGCTGCGGGTATCCGCGAGTCACATGTCCACGACGTTCAGATTGTCAAGGAAGCACCGAATTACCGCGTTGAATAACTACGCTGCGCGGCGCGCCAGCGCTTTTCTGCCCAGAGGCTTTTGCCACCATCGAACACGCTTGCCGCTGATACCGTCAGATGCACCCTGACAAGATACTTGTTCTCGATTTCGGATCCCAATACACGCAGTTGATCGCGCGCCGCGTGCGCGAATTGGGCGTGTACTGTGAATTGCACCCGCATGACGTGAGTGACGCGTTTATCGCCGAGTATGCGCCGCGCGGCATCATCCTGTCTGGCGGGCCCGCGTCCGTTTATGAAGGCGATACCCCGCGGGTGTCGGACAAGGTATTCGAGCTTGGTGTTCCCGTTCTCGGTATCTGCTACGGCATGCAGACAATGGCGGCGCAGCTTGGAGGCGGGGTTGAACTTGCCACGACCCGCGAATTTGGCTATGCGGAAATTCGCGCGCGCGGACATTCCAAGCTACTCGAGGGCATTGAAGACCGCCGTAACGCTGAGGGTCACGGCTTGCTCGAAGTGTGGATGAGCCACGGCGACAAAGTGACCCGGTTGCCTGACGGTTTCAAGATTATCGCGTCCAACCCGTCGACGCCGCTTGCTGGAATGGCAGACGAAGCAAGACAACTGTACGGCTTGCAGTTTCATCCGGAAGTCACCCATACCCTGCAGGGCAAGACGATTCTGGAGCGATTCGTACGCACGATCTGCGGCCTCGCCGAGACATGGACGATGCCTGGTTACGTCGACGAAGCAATCGGCCATATCCAATCCGAGGTTGGCAACGACGAAGTCATTCTTGGGCTTTCCGGCGGCGTCGATTCTTCTGTTGCCGCAGCGCTCATACACAAGGCGATTGGCGACCAACTAACTTGCGTATTTGTCGATACCGGACTTCTGCGCCTGAATGAGGCCGAGCAAGTCATGGAGGCGTTTGCCAAGAATCTCGGCGTGCGTGTCATTCATGTCGATGCGACTGGCCGGTTCATGTCGGCGCTGGCTGGCGAGACCGACCCGGAAGCCAAGCGCAAAATTATCGGCCGTGAATTTGTCGCGGTGTTCCAGGCCGAGGCGGAAAAGCGGCCGAATGCGAAGTGGCTGGCGCAAGGCACGATCTACCCCGACGTCATCGAATCGGCAGGCGCCAAGACCAAGAAAGCCAAGACCATCAAGTCGCATCACAATGTTGGTGGCTTGCCGGAGACTCTGCACCTGAAGCTGCTCGAACCGCTGCGCGAACTGTTCAAGGACGAGGTACGCGAGCTTGGTATCGCTTTAGGATTGCCGCATGAAATGGTGTATCGGCATCCGTTCCCAGGACCTGGTCTCGGCGTGCGCATACTCGGCGAAGTCAAGCGTGAATATGCCGACCTGTTACGTCAGGCCGACGCGATTTATATCGAAGAACTGCGCAGTGCGGGCTGGTACGAAAAAACGGCGCAGGCCTTTGCGGTTTTCCTGCCGGTCAAATCTGTCGGCGTCATGGGCGACAGCCGCACCTACGAATACGTCGTCGCGTTGCGTGCCGTCGAGACACTGGACTTCATGACCGCACATTGGTCGCGCTTACCGCACGACCTGCTGTCACGGGTGGCAAACCGCATCATCAACGAAGTGCGCGGTATTAATCGTGTCGTCTACGACATCTCCAGCAAACCCCCAGCTACTATTGAATGGGAGTAGCGTTTTTGGAGGGCGGAGCAGGGGCCCCACGCGGTGGGGATGCGACCCCGGAAAAAGCGCGCACGCGACGCATGGAAGGCGAACCTTGCACGTTGGTAACGGAGCGTGCCGGAGTTCGAAGGGCGGAAGAGGGGCCCCATGCGCAGCATGGGGATCTGACCCCGGAGCGACGCTGAGGAAGAGACGATTAGCGCCAAGTTCAAGTCGCTAAGTTTGCGAGGGCACAAAGCAGGGGCCCCACG
>CP070643.1:4113404-4128012 GCA_020354125.1 Betaproteobacteria bacterium
TCTCATTTCTGAGGTGGCCTCTTTTCGTTGGGGGCTCAGGCTGCCAGTGCCTGGCACAGCTGCCGCGTTCCCAACAAGTTGATCGCACGGGTCAGGTTGGGTGAGCGAGGAAACAGCCAAAGCACCACTTTGGCCCTCGCGAACGCCCGAAGCCTATCGGCCGAGGGCTGGACTTTCTCGCGGAGCGAGAAAGTGAACCCACGACCCCCTGGTTCGTAGACGCCAAAGTAAGAAGCGATCATTCTTTAAAGCAATGCCTTGTAACGCTCGCCACTTTTATTCGTAGCTTCAAACAGTCTCAAAACAATGTCATGAAGCCTTGCGATGTTACGTTTTGGCTACGCAGTTCAGGCTAGCCCTGCAACGCGACCGCGTTCGAAATGAGCCGTGCGGTTGGCGCGTTACAATCCTCTTCAAACTGGCTAACGCGCCTTAATCCGGACCTTCGCACTGGCCTCAGTCTCGTATCTCTCTGATTGTTTGTTACAGATGCAATCGATCTCAGAACGGCTACAGTCCATAGGCCTTGAGCAGTAAGCTCAAGTGTTTGACGACAACTTCATCGTTCTCGAGGTACTTCCGAGCTTGTCTGAGCTCGATCTGGAGAAGCCTGGTCTGCCGATGGGTCCGAGGTCAAGGGTACTGACCGCGGGCTTCTGTACGTTGTAAACCAGTACGTTCTCGGGCGGCCAGTCTTGGCATGCCTTCGCGATCGGTTCAATATCGAGTGCAAGCTTGTCCTTCAACAAGTTGGAGGCGGCGGCATTATTCATCGATTGGCTCCCACAGAAAACTGTCTAAGGGTCGTAGCGCCACCTAAGCAACCGGTGCTCGACCTGCTCCGCCAGCGCAAACAGTATCATCACGAAAGTCATAATCAGCACGATCAGGGCGATGGACAGTGCTGCGTTGTACGTCGATTGGGCGAACTGAAGTAGGTATCCCAAACCGCGGCTCGACGCCACAAATTCGCCGACCACAGCACCCGTGAAAGCGAAACCCACGGCAACCTTCAGATTACCCAGCACCCAGGCAGTCACCGAGGGAATGTAGACTTCGCGCAAGAGCACCCACTTTCCCCCGCCAAGCGTCCGCACCCGTTCGATCAGTCGGTGATCGACGTCCTTGATGCCGTTGTAGACGGCAAAGAAAATCAAAACCACCACGAGGATCAGGGCCAGCGCGATCTTGGATCCGAGGTCGATTCCCAGCCATATAACGAACAAGGGCGCGAGAATGACCCGTGGTATGGCATTGAGCATGATCATGACCGGTTCCAATAACTCTGCCAGAGACGGGAGGAGAGCCGCAGCGAATCCCAGTGCGATCCCGATCAACAACCCGCCCACAATGCCCACCACGGCCGCCGTAAACGTCGCCTCGAGGTGTAACCAGATGTCTCCCTCGCTGAACAGGCTAAAAAGAACCTTCGCGACTGCTGATGGCGCCGGAAGATAAAAGGGGTCGAACCACTCCATCCACGAGCAGCCCTCCCAGGCAAGTAGCAAAACGCCAAGTACGCTCAACCTGCGCAGAAACGGAGTATTTAGCCAATGTTTCACTGTTCCGTCCCGACTTCTGGCTCTTTCACCTCCTCCGACAGTTCATTCCACAACGTCTTCAGCAGTGACGGAAACAGTGGGTCGGTACGTGTGGCCACCAGGTTCCTCGGCCGTGGGATTGGCACCGCGTGAACAGCCCGAATTCGTGCATGTGGCCCTCGAGAAAGAACGTGCACAACATCCGACATGCTGATCGCCTCTTCCAGGTCGTGGGTGACAAGGAGGACCGTGAGGTGTTCGCGCTCAACCCAATCCATCAACTCTTGCGTGATTCGAGTACGGACGATTGCATCGAGCGATGCAAAGGGTTCATCCATCAACAGCAGACGTGGCTCCAGGGCAAGCACCTGTGCTATAGCCACTCGCTTTCGCTGCCCTCCCGAGAGCTGGCGGGGGAATCGGCTGCCGAGCCCATGCAATCCGAGCTTTGCGAGCCACTCGTCGGCCTTTTCCCCGGCCTCTGCGGGGTTCGCACCACGGATCCGTAGCCCCAACGCAACGTTCTGGCGCGCAGTGCGCCATGGCAGCAGGGCGTCGTCCTGAAACAGAAACCCGATTTCCGCGATCGGAACCGCGAGTTCGAAACTCCCGGAGCGCGGCGTCTGCAATCCCGTGATTGCGCGAAGGATGCTCGTCTTGCCTGAGCCGGATGGTCCGATCAGCGTTGCAAAGCGACCTCTCTCGACCTCGAGGTTGACATCTTCCAGAACGGGCTCTGCGCCATAGGCGAGGGTCAGTCCTTTGACACGAAGCACCGCCGATCAGCCTCCAAGCACGGCAGTGTCGAGCAGCGTCGACATGTCGACGGCTCCCGGCTTCAAGATGTTCGCACTGATATGTGCCTTTTCCACTCGCTCGGCCGACGCCCTGTCAATGGCGACCGCCTCCGGGTAAAGAGACGTGCGGTACCGAGCGATGATTTCCTTGAGCTGCGCCACATTACTTCCCGAGATCAAGGTCTTTGGCAGTGCGGCGATGATCTCATCGGGCGATATCGTCCGAGTGTCGTGCAAGCCCTTGAGCAGCGCAGCAGCCAGCCGCTTCATCTCGCCAAGTCGTCGCTCACGCTCGTCGGCGCGAACGGCCACTCCCATGAACTCGTACGATCCACCCAGGTACTTAGTGGCATCGCCGATGTCCATAGCATTGACCAGCTCACTGCCACCCGCCTCGACAATGAGCGTCAGAGCCGGTTCTTGAACCATTCCTGCGTCGACATGACCCACCCGCAGAGCGTCATATAGATTCGTGCCCAGCGCGGCAAACCGCACTTTTCCGGCATCGGCACCGACATGCCCGAGCAGGAATAGCAACAGGGCGTGGTCGGCATTGCCCAGACCGGAAACGGCAACTGTCTTCCCCTCAAGATCCTTGATGCCCTTGATCGTTGCCTTGTTTTTCGGTGCAACCGCGAGCGCAAACAGAGGCAATCTACCCGTGGAAGCAAAACGGCGAATTTTCGCTCCCTTCGAAAACGCTTGCAGCGCCACATCGAAGGACGTGCCGGCGTAATCCACCGAGCCGCCGACCAGTGCCTGCATGGCCGCATTGCCGCCGCGGGTATAAACGAGCTGCACGTCCAGCCCCTGAGCCGCAAAATGTCCGCGAGCCCGGGTCACTTCGTAAGGAACAACGCAGAGAAGCTGGCCGCAAAATGCGAGCTTCAGTTTCGTGGCAGCAGCCGCTGCATTAGAAGAGTTTGCAACCGTTCCTGCCAAGCCAGCGATGCCCAGCAGGCCCTTCAAGGCGGTTCTCCGATCGATTGCCAGCTCTGCTTTGAGCTCGTCCTGCCGCTCCTCGGGTATGCCTATCAATTCGCGATTGGTGGATTCGCAGCAACCCATGATATCCCCCGCCATGAAGAGAACGATTCGACACTAGCATATTCCACATCAGAGATGAATTCGGGGTTGCCCCGTATCACGAGCTTCTGGTGTTCTTGGCCAGCTCGGTTGTGGTTTGCCGAACGGTATCGCAAGCGGCGCGCACTGCGGGGAGCATCTCGCCAGCGCGCGTCACAAAATAACCACAGGCGGGAAACAACGATGAAATCCTACTTATGCCAAAGTCATTGTCGGTAACCGTTATGATCTCATGACACCCGTCACCGAGCGCGAGCAACACGGTGTTGGCGAATGGTGACCGGCGCGGTGGCGCCCGGGCGCGTGAGGATCCTCGCAATCAAGGCCGGCTCTTGGATGGCGGAATGATGGCGATCAAAGCGGCGTGCAATTGAAGTCAGTGACTCGCCTTTTTGCCAGCGATCCCACATCAATGCTTTGTCGGCTTCGGTGTAGTGAATCCTCGGCCGCTGCTTCATTTTCAACATCGCCCTCTTTATAGTCAGAGATTCGATGCTGCATCGACCAGTTGAATCCGCAGCCGATTGCTGACCAAATAAAGTTTCCATATCGAAGAAAAAAAGGTCCACACATGGGACCTTTTTTCCGATCGTGGCGCGCCCGGCAGGATTTGAACCCACGACCCCCTGGTTCGTAGCCAGGTACTCTATCCAACTGAGCTACGGGCGCTGAAACTGTTGCCTTCTCAGGCGTTCTTGCTTACTTGACCAAGCAGCGCTTTGCGCTGCCGGTACTCGTCTCGACGCGTTGCGTCTCGACCCCGGCCACTCGCACACAGGCTCGTGGCGTTCGGTCGGGCGAAAGCAGTGCTTTCGCTCTCCCCGTCCTCACCCAACTGAGCTACGGGCGCATTGTCTGTCGCGTATTGAGATATTAGTGACACCTCAATAAGGCGGCGAATTATAGCAAACCTTGCCAGCACGGCATGGCTACTTTTGATCAGTGGGAGTGCCAATTGCTTTAAAATGCACGCCTTTTTCAGGGATTGCTCGCCTTCATGGCACTCATCGTCCAAAAATACGGCGGCACCTCGGTCGGCTCGATCGATCGCATACAGAATGTCGCCCGGCGCGTGGCCAAATGGAGAAAAGCCGGCAACGATGTAATTGTGGTGGTCTCGGCCATGTCCGGCGAGACCAACCGCCTGATTGAACTGGCCCACTCTATTTCGGCGCATCCGGACCCGCGCGAGCTCGACGTGGTTGCCTCGACTGGCGAACAGGTCACCATCGGCCTTTTGTCGATGGCGTTGATGGAGCTGGGTACCCGTGCCCGCTCTTACACGGGCGGACAGATCCGCCTTCTCACCGACAGTACCCATACCAAGGCGCGCATTCTCAAGATCGATGAGCAGCGTATTCGTGCCGACCTGAAAGGCGGAAGTATCGTGGTGGTGGCCGGTTTCCAGGGCGTCGATGAGCACGGCAACATTACGACGCTGGGACGTGGCGGCTCCGATACCTCTGGCGTAGCGCTCGCCGCCGCTCTAAAGGCGGACGAATGCCAGATATTTACCGACGTGGACGGTGTCTATACGACCGATCCGCGCATCGTGCCCGAGGCGCGGCGGCTACATAAGATTACTTTCGAGGAAATGTTGGAAATGGCCGGACTCGGCTCGAAAGTACTGCAGATTCGCGCAGTCGAGTTCGCCGGGAAATATCAGGTTCGATTGCGTGTGTTGTCGAGCCTGACCGAGCCGGATATTGCCATTGATGACGAAGCCCACTCCGGCACATTGATTACTTTCGAGGAAGACGCACAAATGGAAGACGCTCTCGTATCAGGAATCGCGTTCAATCGGGATGAAGCCAAGGTCAGCGTTATGGGCGTACCGGACAAACCCGGCATCGCTTTCTCGATCCTTGACCCGATCGCCAAGGCCAATATCGAGGTCGATGTCATCGTGCAGAACATCGGCAGTGAAGGCACCACCGACTTCTCGTTCACTGTTCACCGCAATGACTTGGCGAGAACCATGGATATTCTGGACAAGGTGCGCAAGGAAATCGGTGCGCGTGAGGTCACTGGCGACGACAAGATCTGCAAGCTCGGCCTGGTTGGTGTCGGCATGCGCTCGCACGTGGGGGTGGCGAGCAAGATGTTTCAGGCGCTCGCCGGTGAGGGCATCAATATCCAGATGGTGTCGACTTCAGAGATCAAGATCACCGTCGTTATCGACGAGAAGTACATGGAATTGGCGGTCCGAACATTGCATAAGGCATTTGGTCTGGACGAGGAAGTCCAGGCGGCAGCATCTGATTGACCAGGAGCACTAACCGCGTCTATCCTGTGCATCGTCGGAGAGGTGGCCGAGTGGCTGAAGGCGGCGCCCTGCTAAGGCGTTATACGGGGTCAACCCGTATCGAGGGTTCGAATCCCTCTCTCTCCGCCAATTAAAAAAGCCCCGTTTGGGGCTTTTTTAATTGGTGACGAGCGGAGGGTGCGAGAGCCCTCTGGTTCGACGAGCGAGCACTGCTCGCGAAGGACGCCGACACCGAAGGTGTTGGCGGTCCCGAGCAACGCGAGGGATGGCCGGTCGCCTTAAGGCGATCCGGACACAATCCCTCTGTCAAATTTGCCCCCTGCTCTCTTAGTCGTCTTTGTTTTGCTGAAGTGATGATGGTGAGAACCCTCTGGTTCGACGAGCGAGCACTGCTCGCGAAGGACGCCGACACCGAAGGTGTTGGCGGTCCCGAGCTACGCGAGGGATGGCCGGTCGGCATAAGCCGATCCGGACACACTACCGAATGCCCAGTGAGCATTCGGTTGCAGGCCGTACGCAATAAGCGCAGCGGCGGTCCTGAGCCGCATGCGGCGAAGGATGGCCGGTCGCCATGAGGCGAGACAGTCACAATCCCGCTGCCCATATTCCTCTGCTGAGAAAAACCTGGTATGTCCCTGATTTCCCTATTCTGTCGCCTTTTGTTCGGCATCAAGTTGCACGACCCAGGCCCGCAAGACATATTCATCTGGGTACTGATCGGCGTCATTCGCCGAAGGGATGAACCGATGGCTGGTTTCGACATAAACCTGTAACGGGCCAGCAACCGTTTCCACTCTGGTTAACTCTCCAATCCGCAGACGGGCAACCGGTTTGCCTGCCTCATGGACCGCAACCTCGGCCTCCGAGTAGCCCGTACCTTCCAGCTTCGTGGTCGGGCTTTGCACCAGCCGGATCGCTTCCGTTAATGCTACTTTGAGCGGCTGTTTCGAGCGTTGCCATACAATGGCAAAAAGCAGGCTGCCTTTTTGCTGCAATGTGACGAGCTGATCCGCACCCTCTGGAGAGGTGAACTCGCGGATCCTGAGCCGGGCATCGCCCTGCATCGCAGACAATGCCGCCATTCCTTTCGGCAAGCGATACAAAACGCGCAGAGGCTTCGCGTCTGGTGCGCCAAGCGTAATCGCACCTTCTTCGATACTTACCGTGCCACTAAGCTGTTCCTCACCGCGAAAGGCTTTTTCGTCGCGGATGATCAGAACTTGGCCAACGTCGCCTTTGGACAGTTGCAGCGCAGCCGGTTCCTGCTCTTTCAACTCCACTTTGCGCAGCGGTTTGTTCATGGGAAGAGCCTCGACACCTTCCAATAACGCATGCTTTGGATGTGATGCTGGTGGCTCAGGTTGCGAGTCACCACAGCCGACCAAGCCAACCGCCAACACACAAACAATTGCTAATTGTTTCATTGTTCGGCTCCTAATTATTTTGCCACCTCGATCCGGCCGCATCGAAATCGAGCAACAGGTTGCCCCATTGATCAAAGTCGTCATGCACATCGTTGTTGTCCCCGTCGGAACTGGTATCCATCTGGCCGATCGTAATGTTCGTATCGCCATTCATATCCAGCGGGGCGTTGTCGCAGATACCGATGTTCTCGTTTACATTGGCTTCGGTAATCCTCGCCAACATGCCTTGGCTGAAGGTATGGAACCCATCGGAGGTAAAGTCGCAGTCGGCGGATATGCCGGGGAACTGGTACCGGTAACTCATCGTGGTGGGGAAATTCGGTTTACGTGTTTCGTTCCATTGTGCTGGCGTCGTATTCAGGTCGCCGTGTGTGAGCCCCAGGTTGTGCCCAAATTCATGTACGAAGGTGCCAACTTGAGCGATGGTTTGCGCCCAAACGCCGAAATTCACAAATGTGACCATGAAGTCGTTGCCCCAGACTTCACCGCGACCTGAGGAACCGTTCGGACGAGCCCGGCCGAATATCGCGTAATGAAAAACATTCAGCCGATCATTGTTGAAGTTGGTGCCCTTGTAGGTAAAAAAGTCGGTGTAACCCGCGGCCGTATTTGGCCCGAAATCCATTGAGGTGTGATCGGCAAGGATTTGGCCTCCCTGGGTAAAAGCACCTCCCTGGCCGCGATCGATCAACACATCGATACCGGCGGAGCCATCCGGATTGAGCACTGGCGCATTAGTGAACACATCCTCAACGTCGCCCCATACCGCAGCATTGGGCGCTGCAGCCGCAATCCAGTCGACCTCAACGGGGATGGTCTTGCGCAGCTTGCGTGCACCCATGCCGGGCAAATCAACCGTGCCACCAGACGGTGCGGTGTAGCCGCTTTCCTCCCAGCTATCGAGCAGACCGTCGTTATCGCTGTCGAGTTGCGCCAGCGAAGCTGGCATTGTGTAAGTGGTCGTCGCACTTTGCCCATCGTGATTGGTTACGGTAATGCTGAGTGCGGAGCCAAAGGCCACGCTTTCGACCACGCATAATTTTTGTAAGTAGTGATAAACGGGATAGCCGAATGTAGCCGGGACGTGGGCCTGCAGATAATCGATCGGCAGACCACCCCACCCGACACAGAACGGTACCGCCGCACCGGCGATCGTTAAAGTCGCGTCAGTATCCAGGTTGGCAGCAGAAACCGTCAGCGCAATATCGGGCGTCGCTCCGGATCCAACGCCAAAAATGCCGACATCTTCGATACGCGGCGCGGGAAAGGCGCCGGATGGTGCAAGGACCGATACGTTCACCGTTGCGGAATCACCGTTGCTGTTGCGCAATGCAACAGCGTGCATGCCAGCCGTGGCATTGTCAGGTATCTGAAAATAGCGTGTGCCCAGAAAACCGTTATAGATGACTGTTTCTGTGGGCAATCCCGGGTCCCATACCACGCTGGCAAACAGGTTAGTGCCGTTAGCGGATAACAGTTGACGTGGATAGCCGGTACCCGGCTCAACGGAGTTCAGGGTTGGCGGATTGGTACAACCTACTTGCGCGACGGTCAAGACGACCAGCCCAATCGTACATAGATATGAAAGTCGAATCTGCTTCAATGCACGCATCGAACACCTCCTCAGGTTGTACTTATTGCACTGATTGGCTCGGCACTCTCCTCACTGCTCGCACTCCCATAGGGGATGGTTCAATCCCCTCATCTTTCGACCAAGTAAGTTTGGATCACCCCGAATCTCCCGGCCGTTCAAGCCAGCCCGTCGCCAGCATGGCGGTGATTATAGGCCTGTCATACGACCCATCAAACTTTCTTCGACGCCTTGGGGGCGAATTCACTTTCCGAGTGCACTACCGAGAGCTTATTACACCCACCCTCGGGTGAACTCACTGACGGTACGCTGATCACTGGCACCGATTCAATCTGTTCGGTGCCCGCAAGCAATGGCTCAGCAATAAAAGTGAACAAGCGTCACCAGAGAACCTCAACCGTCGTACGCGAGGGTAGTGGGAGCATCAAGACCCTACTTGGACAGGGGTTTTTTTTATGCTAAATGAATTGACATGCAGGACCTTAGGGTTCAGCATCGTTCCCGGCGGCAATTGTTAATAAAAGCAATACCGACCTTTGCGGGAGGATTCATGGACCTCACTTCGGTGAGGTTTCTTTTATCTTGTGCGTGACTTCGTAGACGCAATGCAGTTGATCATGCCTCCTGAAATCGCCGTACCCGCGTTCGGCTGAACGCACCCCAATCTTCGAATTAGAACTCACCTGCTGCAACGTACAGCACTACCGGACACGCGACGGAGATGGGCCAATAAGTGAATTGCTGCGTAAGCTTCCCCGTCAAGCGGACAGATTAAAGGCGGAGTTTCCGGCTAGTTTCACCCTCGCCGCAAATTGCAATCGCGTAGTCGTCCGCGCCTGAGCCAATCGGTAGCCGCTGCACCCGAAGCGGCGCGGGTTGCAGCATCAATGCGGACGGAACCGGTGACGAGACCGCACTCGCCAATTCGACGGACGACGAGCAGCTCGGAGGCGTGTTCTAGAATCGGTAGTAACGCTAAGCGTCGGTTGATCACCGCATGCGCCGGCACTCGGGCACAATCTGTCTGTGCGTCAAAACAAACGCACCAATGAGCATCCCATGCGTTGACAGCGGGAGCAGCGTTTCAATTGTCGGATACTCGGCGAAGGCCTGTTGGCAATTCGTCAATGTGCTCGCCGTGCCCGACATGAGTTCCGCTGCAGGCTCGCTAAGAGGCGCGCGGCGGATCGCAGAGCATGAAATGCGCAGAAGATTGTCATATTGATAAGCATTTCAATTTAATGGTCTTTTCCCTGCCGCACGCAGTGAAGTGGCGCATAGTGCCGGCACCTATGGGGTGATCTGGCCCAAGGACCACTGACGGCGAGGCCGCCGTGAACGCTTCTTGCCTCAAATCAGCCGGGGACTTCAGTAGCAGCCGAAGGGAGAAGCAGATGTGGCCGTTCAAAGTCAAGATAACAAGAACATCCGATAGCAAGTCGCAGTTCGCCGAGGGCTACCAAGATGGGAAGAAGTGCCAGCAGGAGGGGGTTGATTTGACCTGGCCCTTGCGCGTTGGCACGGATGAGTATTCCAAAGGCTTTCGCACCGCTTACTACATGCACGCCTTCTCGCTTCCGACCGAGTCAAATCAGGAAAGGCCTGCAGCACACTAGTTTTGTGCCGCGCCTCGCGGCTAACTTTTGCGCGAGGTTCTGGCGTAAAACGCAGCCATCACGTGTTCGACCCTGTCATTCCCGCATTTCGGGCATTTGTGCGCTGCTTGGTGTTCACTTAGCCGCTCGATGAGCTCGAACTTGTGTCCACATTTGCTGCAACGGTAGTCGTAGGTGGGCATAAGCGTGGTCTCCTCCGGGTTTTATTTTCCTTACCTCGAGTAACCTCTTTTTGATTCTATTCCGCCAACCGGTTCAGTTGAAGTGGGAACCACACGTTAAGCAACGCACCGTCGGATTAGCATAGCACGTTCACATTCCGGTTAATGCGTCGCTTGCAGTTTACGCACTGCGCCCGGCGGCATGCCCACCACTCTTTTGAAGGCTCGGTTGAATGCGGGTTCCGACTGGTAACCAACGCGTTCGGCGATCTTC
Organism: Betaproteobacteria bacterium; assembly: GCA_020354125.1. GTDB lineage: Bacteria > Pseudomonadota > Gammaproteobacteria > Burkholderiales > Eutrophovitaceae > SG8-40. The sequence continues at coordinate 4,124,161 of CP070643.1, forward strand.
GCGAGCGTGTCCGTGGTTTCGCGTAACTCGCGGTGTGCGAGTTGCATACGCAGCCCGGTGAGATACTGCAGTACCGACTCCCCCACCAGCGCGGTGAAACGCGCCGAAAAACCCGAGCGCGACATGCCGATCTCACGGGCAAGGGTCTCCACGCGCCAGTCGGATTCGGGTTGCCGATGCATCAGCGACATCGCCTTGCCAATTTGTCGGTCATGCAATGCGGCAATCCATCCCTGCTCTTCTTCGCGCACGCTCTCGATCCAGGTACGGATCGCCTGAATCACGAGAATATCTGCCAGCCGGGTAATTACGGTTTCGCTGCCGGGCAACCGTTGCCGGGCCTCCTGCGCGATGAAACGAATCGTGCTGTGCAACCAGCTGCCATCGTCCACATGGGTACGCAGATGCAACATCTGGGGCAGCAGTCGAATCAGGCGGTCAGCCAGGTACGGATCGAAACGCACGCCATAGTAAGTCACCTGGGTCAGTCGACCCCCGCCGCCGAAGTACATGTTCTCGAAGCGATCTCCGATCCGTTCGACGGGGATGGCTTCGAGCAAAGTGGTTTTGTCGCCCGGGTTGCCGCGCAATTTGTGCCGGTTACCGCGCGGAATCAGTACCAGGCTGCCCTCAGGCATGAATACCGGCGCCTGGCCCTCCAGTTCGATCCAGCAATGCCCGGATGTCACCACTTCCACGTTCATAACGCCGGGTAGTTCCGGTATCTCAATACCCCAGGGGTCGGTCAATTCGGCGTTGCAGTAGAGAACGCCGCTCAATTGCAGCAGCTGCAACACCTCGCCGAGCGGATCGGAACTCGGCGGTAATTGCGGGTCGATGCGCGGCGTTGCCAGTTGCGAATCAGTCACGAGCTTGGATCACGTTTTGGACGATTAGCTAATAATTTTAGATTTTCTGTGATTTTTTATCCAGTTTGACTGCTGGAGAATCCCCTCCGTCGGCAAGCGAAACCTTGCCGCTTCATTGACCAAGCTGAACAGGAGACTGGAAACCATGAAAACCTCACCCATTCTGATCATCGGCAAAAACGCCAAGACCGGCCTGCGGGTCGAGCAACGGCTGCAAGCGCTGGGTTACAACACCCGCGGTGTTTCGCGCTCGACCTCACCCGCCTTTGACTGGGAAGACCCGACCACCTGGCGCCCGGCGATGGAAGGCACAGAGTCGGCCTACGTCACCTTTTATCCCGACCTCGCAATCCCGACCGCCGAGCAAACCATCCGCGATTTCGTCGCGCTGGCCAAAGAAGTCGGTCTGCGCCATGTGGTGCTGCTCTCCGGACGCGGCGAACAGGGCGCCGAACGCGCCGAGACCGTGTTGGCGAACAGCGGACTGGAATGGAACGTGGTCCGCGCCAGCTGGTTCATGCAGAACTTCAGCGAGGGCTTCATGATCGAGGGCATTCTCAACGGCGAACTGATGCTGCCGGCTGGCGACATCGTTGAACCCTTTATCGACATTGACGACATCGCCGATGTCGCGGTCGCCGCATTGGCCCGTCCCGAGCTGCGCAACCGGTTGTTCGAAGTCAGCGGACCGCGCGCACTGACCTTTGCGCAATGTGCTGCGGAGATTTCCGAAGCGGTGGGGTATCCCGTCAAGTTCACCCGCATCAGCATCGAGGAATTCCTTCAGGCGCTGCGCGAAGAGGGTTTGCCGAAAGAAATGCTGTGGCTGATGAACGAACTGTTCACCGTGGTGTTCGACGGCCGCAACTCGAAGCCGACCTCGGGCGTCGAGGAAGCCCTCGGACGTCCGGCAACGGACTTCAGCGAATACCTGCGCAAGGTCATGGCCAGCGGTGCCTGGGATCGCAGCGGCCTGTTGCAGACAGCCTGAACCAATTCTCAAACATCACGCACTTCACTGGAGAACTGAAATGAAGATGAAACTGGCAAAAACCCAAACAGCACTGCTGCTCGTAGCGGGGGCAGTGCTGATCGTAGTCGCTATGTTTATCCTTGCGTCACCGGCCGACTTCTACGCGTCGAACAATATTGAACTTGATGCGAATGTGAACCTGCTCAACGAGCTCAAGGCACCCGCCGGTCTCTTGCTCGCGGCGGGCGTGTTCATGATTGGCGCAATCTTCGTTCGCAGCCAGGCTGACACGGCCCTGTGGCTGGCGACACTGATCTATCTGTCGTACGCGGTCTCGCGTTCAGTCAGTATGGCGTTTGACGGCATACCTGCCGCGGGACTGGTCCAGGCGGCTGCGCTCGAAGGCATTATCGGCCTGGCGTGCCTGGCAGTCCTGACGATCCGCCGGATTCCGGCGTGGAAGGTCGCGTGATGTTCAGCTCGATGATCGCACTTGCACTTACCATCGCGGCGATCAGCGCCGGCCTCATGGCCGGCGTCTACTTCGCCTTTTCCGGTTTCATCATGCGTTCCTTCGATCAGCTGGGCGCTGCTCCGGCGGCCGATGCGATGAACTCCATCAACGAAGTCATCCTGCGCTCATGGTTCATGCCGCTGTTCTTCGGCTCCACCCTGCTGTACGCGGCTCTTGCTATATGGGCCATCTTCGACGCGGACCTGCCTGGTCGGTGGCTGGTGTTTGCCACCGGTTTGACTTACGTAATCGGCATGTTTGTTTGCACCGCGGCCTTTAATGTGCCGCTCAATAACCGACTAAAGGATGCGGGTCGCGATGACAATGCAAAAGCCGAAACCTGGACGCACTACTTCAAGTACTGGACGCGATGGAATCACCTGCGCACCATCTGTTCGCTGGCAGCGCTGATTCTGAGCATCCACTATCTCGTAAGCCACACATGAGACAAACGTCATAGCGCAAATGGCGAAGCAATGTTCCGCTTCAGTGAGATAACCGGGAGATTGCTTCGACACATCAGGCTTCGCGGAAAGAAAAACACCCGGTTAGAGCCCAAGAGCAACAAAGAATAAGGCCAACCCCTTTATCGACAGATATGGAATATGCTCATTCCTGAATAATAGTTCCCTCCCCTCCTCCTCGCGGTTAAGGTCTCGCTCTCACAAAACGCCCATGACGGGCCGGTGCCAGAGATAGACGAGATTAACCCCCTAAGGGAGACGTAGGAAATGAGCGAAGCATTGAAGCAATTAATCGGCGAGACACAAGCCAAATTCAAGGCAGACGCGGAAGCGGCCAAAGCCACCTTTGAGTCGCGCTCCGCGTTGCAGGAAGGCTTGCGTACCGAGGTGTCACTTCGGCATCACCAGCTGACAGTGGATGAACCCCCTGCCCTCGGCGGCACCGACAGCGGCCCCAATCCGGTCGAGCTGATTCTTGCTGCACTTGGAACCTGCCAGGAGATCACCTATCGCGCCTATGCCACAGCGCTGGGAATTCCACTCGACAACGTCTCAGTAACTGTTGAGGGCGACATCGATCTGCGCGGCTTCTTCGCAGTCGATGATTCGGTGCGTGCCGGTTACGAAGCAGTTCGCGGCACGGTGCATCTCGAGTCAAGCGCCAGCGAAGAACAACTCGAACTCTTGCGCGGCGCCGTCAACGCACACTGCCCGGTACTGGATATCCTGAGCAATCCGGTTCCGGTCGAATTGGACCTGAAAATCACCCAGACGTCAGTAGAGGCGGCTGCGTAAAGGTTTACGAGAGTAGTACTTCCCCCTGTAGGCAAAAGAGAGGACCCGGTAACGGGTCCTTTCTTTTTGCCGGTGGCACCGGACGGTCCTCGCCCATGTGCCAAGATCCCGCGGTTGGTTGCCTTGACTGCGCTATTTGTACTTGTTCGACAGCATCTCCGGCGCGATGTAATCCGGATCTTTGATCCCGACTTTGCGCGCAGCGATTCCAGCCAGCGTCGCCCGCATCAAACGGTT
>CP070643.1:4128112-4166645 GCA_020354125.1 Betaproteobacteria bacterium
GATGTCGGTCGCTTGCATGCGGGATCGGAGATCGTGACTGCGACAGCTCCGACTCAGTGTGCCCCATGGTTTAGCAACGGTGCACGCTCACGACCGTCGTCAGCAATGAGTCGACGGGAAACGCCGGTGGGGTACCTCAGTTCTTCTGCCAGAACACGCCGGAGAAATCCTGGTACATGACTTCCGTGATGGCCATTTTTTCCCGGAAGTCGAGTAGGGCCTGCCGCGCTCCGTCGAGCAGCCAGTCATCGAGGATCAGGTAGCCCCCGGGCTCGAGCTTGTGATAGAGCTGATCCAGGACCGTCATGGTCGACCCGTACATGTCCCCGTCGAGCCGCAGGAGCGCTAGTTTTTCTATCCCGGCATCCCCTAGGGATTCCTCGAAAAAACCTTTGATGAACCGAACATTATCTGCCAGCAGGTCGAACCGAGCGAAATTGTCCTTGACCTCTTCGAGGCTCACCGCGAGGTCCTTCTTGGCATGGTGGGTATCACCCCGGTCCTGGGGCCATTTCTCCTCGTCTGGCGGCGGCAGGCCGGCAAAGGAGTCGGCCACCAGCACTGTCTTGTCCCGGTTCCCCAAGGCTTTCAGGATGCCAGCCAGGTAGATCGTCGCCCCACCCCGCCAGACGCCTGTCTCGATCAGGTCGCCAGGGACATCCCTATGAAGGATATCCTCGGTACAGAAACGCAGGGTGTCGAGCTTGCGGGAGCCCAGCATCGATACCCGTTGCTCCATGATCTGTGTTTTCAGGGTTTCCAGGTAGAGATCGGCCGGGCTGCCGGTGGCAAAGGTGTATTCACCCCATTCCATAATTCCGTGTTTCTCGGCATAGTGAGCGATCTTGCGAAGCTTGTTCCTCTCGTATCGCACCTGCCGTAATCTCTTTTGCAGTCTTTTGAGCACGAACGGGAGCCACTCCCTAGGCGGTTTCAATCAGTCAGGTTCTGCCACGGAATCTATCCCATAATTCTGTTGCTGTGCATCGTCAACTTGGACGCCTGAAGCAACTTGGAGCATTGTCAACCGAGGCGCGGAACACGCGAATGCAGTTCCCGAACCGCCAAACGCACGGTCCCCGGGAAGAATCCAGTCACGGCAGCAAGCGCCAACAAATGAAAAACGTGGTCTGAGCTGACCTGGATATTTCGCACACAATAATTAAATACCACATTCATCGTCCAGTTCAAACTACATCGGAGATTGATAGCTCGACGTCTGGAAATCAGTGACGCGGATAGGAGGTGGGGTCGCCAACTATTCGCCTCGTAACTGTGACCATTGGCATTGCCAGCACCTCCGCACCCAGACAGCCTGTCTGCAAATTCAGTAGCAAATCAAAAAAAGCGGTGTAAAAAAGGGCGGGGTGTCAGCATTCACCTACGCCACGCGTATTAGGGGCCGAAAGGTGTGAATTCCTACCCGCGAGCGAGCGCTCTGTGGAATAATCCTTCCATGCAAATTCGCAGTTACCGCACCGTTCCTTTCATCCGCTGGCGCAAGCCCGTTATCTAGCCGTGTAAACGCCCGAACTCGGGCATACCATTGAGGCCCACGCTCGGCCTACCAATAAAAAAGCGGGTATTCAAGCGGGTATTAGCCCGACTACGCTCGAGTATTAATCAATATAGACAGACAGTTCAAGCGAATATGTTGCTGATGATCGATAACTACGATTCGTTCACCTATAACCTCGTGCAGTATCTCGGCGAGCTGGGCGAGGACGTGCAGGTGTTTCGCAATGACGAGATTACGCTCGACGAGATCGAATCGCTGCAGCCGCAACGCATTGTCGTCTCACCCGGGCCGTGCACGCCCAACGAAGCGGGCGTGTCAGTGGCGCTGATCGAAGCGTTTGCCGAACGTGTGCCAATACTCGGTGTGTGCCTTGGCCACCAATGTATCGGGCAAGCGTTCGGCGGCAAGATCGTTCACGCCAAGACGCTGATGCACGGCAAAACATCACCGATTCATCACTGCGCGACCGGTGTCTTCTACAGTCTGCCCGATCCGTTTACTGCAACCCGTTATCATTCACTGGTCATCGAGAAAGACAGCTTGCCCGGGACTCTCGAGATTACGGCGTGGACCGACGACGGCGAGATCATGGGAGTTCGCCACAAGACCCTGCCGGTCGAAGGCGTGCAGTTTCACCCAGAGTCGATACTGAGTGAACACGGGCATGCCTTGCTGAAGAACTTCCTGAACGAGGAATGAACATGACACCACAGGAGGCGCTGGCGCGCGTCATTGAACATCGCGAGATCTTTCACGAGGAAATGCTCGACGTGATGCGCCAGATCATGCGCGGTGAGGTCTCGCCGGTCATGATCGCTGCGATTATTGTCGGCCTGCGGGTCAAGAAGGAAACCATCGGAGAAATTGCTGCGGCGGCGCAGGTCATGCGTGACTTCTCCACCAAGGTACCGGTGACAGACAGAACCGCGCTGGTTGACACCTGCGGCACCGGCGGTGATAGCGCACACACATTCAATATCTCGACTGCGGCGGCGTTCGTCGCCGCTGCGGCGGGTGCGCGTGTGGCCAAGCACGGCGGACGGTCCGTATCGAGCACATCTGGCAGCGCCGACGTTCTCGAAGCTCTGGGCGCCAATCTTGCCGTCACACCGGAACAGGTCGCGCAGTGTATCGATAGCGTCGGTGTCGGCTTCATGTTCGCGCCGAGCCACCACTCGGCGATGAAACATGCCGCGCCAGTGCGGCGCGAACTCGGCGTACGCACGATCTTCAATATTCTCGGGCCGCTCACCAATCCGGCGGGTGCCCCCAACCAGGTGATGGGGGTGTTTCACGCCGACCTGGTTGGGATTCAGGCGCGCGTGCTGCAGCGTCTTGGCAGCGATCACGTGATGGTGGTTCACGGCGAGGACGGGCTCGATGAGATATCGCCTGCCGGCGAGACGTATGTTGGCGAACTGAGGAATGATGAAGTCTCCGAATACAAGATCCATCCGCGGCGGTTCGGTATGAAGCAAGCTGATTTAGCGATGATTAGGGTTGACGACCCCACGGCGGCAAAACAAATGCTGCTCGAATCACTGGAAGGCGTTCATCCAGTGGCGCGCGACGTGGTGGCATTGAATGCCGGCGCAGCGATTTACACCGCTGGCCTCACGGACAGTCACGAAGCGGGCGTGCGTAAGGCGCTAGAGGTGATTGCAAGTGGCGCAGCGCGGGCCAAGCTCGACGAGTTTGTGCAGTTTACCAATCGATTAAGCGCGTAACACTCTCACCCCTGAGGACGCAGAGGAGCGCATGAGTGAAAACGAAATCGGTGAAAAACTGTTGGGTTGTGCGTTCCGTGTTCACTCAGCTCTCGGTCCAGGATTGCTCGAAAGCGCTCACGAAGCCTGCCTGTCGCACGAGTTAGGTAAAGCCGGCCTCGACGCCGCGCGGCAGATGCCATTTCCGATCAACTATGATGGTGTCGAGCTGGACGCCGGATGCCGTATAGACCTATTGATCGAGGACATTGTCATCGTTGAAGTGAAAGCAGTCGAGAAATTGCTACCAGTCCACACGGCGCAGCTGCTAAGTTATCTCAAGCTGAGTAATCGTAAGCTTGGATATCTACTGAACTTCAATACCGCCCAGCTGCGCAGCGGGATCAAGAGAGTCGTCAACGGGCTCTAATGCAATAAATTCAGGACTCTCAGTTTTTCTCTGCGTTCTCTGCGTCCATTGCGGTGAGAGAGTTTTTTAGATCGGGGTAAGAGTCTCTTAATGTCAGACATCCTTGAAAAGATACTTGCGGTCAAGCGCGACGAAGTCGCGACTGCGATGCGTGCCAAACCGTTGTCTGCGCTTCGTGCCGACGCAGAAAGTGCGCCGGCGCCGCGTGATTTTCTCGGAGCAATGCAAGCCAAAAATGCACAAAGGCAGGCGGCAGTCATTGCCGAAGTGAAGAAAGCCAGCCCCAGCAAGGGCGTGTTGCGCGAAAACTTTGACCCGGCGCAGATCGCCAGATCGTACGCAACACATGGTGCTGCCTGTCTATCAGTATTAACCGACGTGCAGTTCTTCAAGGGGCATGGCGATTATTTGAAACAAGCACGCGACGCCAGTGGTTTGCCCGTATTGCGTAAGGATTTCATGGTCGACCCGTACCAGATCTACGAGGCGCGCGCGATGGGCGCTGATTGCATCTTGCTCATCGTTGCAGCACTCGATGACAAACGCATGTCAGAATTGGAAGCGATCGCGCATTCACTCGGTATGGCGGTGCTGGTCGAAGTGCACGACGAAGCAGAACTGGAACGCGCGCTGCGTTTGCAGACACCACTGCTGGGAATCAACAATCGGAACCTGCGCACTTTCGAAACCCGGCTCGAAACCACGCTCGGCCTGTTGCCGCAAATCCCACCCGAAAAACTGGTCGTAACCGAGAGTGGCATCGTATCGCGTGCCGATGTCGAGCGCATGCGCGCGGCAAACGTGAACGCGTTTCTCGTCGGTGAAGCCTTCATGCGCGCCGACGATCCAGGAATTGCCCTCGCCGAGCTTTTCGGTTGAGCGCTGATTGAAGATTAAAAACGCTTTCATCGCAAAGTACGCAGAGCGCGCGGAGAAAAGCGCTGCTAATGCGACATTGGAGTAAGTGTTCCCTGATGGGTGTTACCGGAAGCTCTCTCAGTTCACGAGCCTTCTCTCGTCAACTGCGTTCACGGTAACGGGGCGCGAATTAAAAGTTGTTTTTGCAGTTCTTTTTTCCTCAGCGTTCTCCGCGACCTCAGCGGTGAGAGCGTTTCCTCGCGGAAGCACCCAGTCTAAGAGCCAGGTTTAATAATTCCGATTAAGCCGTTGTCAAAAATAGAGAAATCCGTGTTCTGTGGATAACTCAGTGGATAACGTGCTCGGGCGTGGCGTTTCTGCAACAAAATGGCCGTAAGCCCATGTCTGGAGGCCAAAAAGCTTGCTTTGGGCTGTTGCGCCTTGGCACAATCAGCGTCGACTTCTTCTTTCCCGGGAGAGGTTTGGAAAAAGGGGTGGGGCGGCAACGCCTCAATGGGGGTTCGCTCTCCGCGTTCCTCCGGCTTAAGCAAACAAAGGAGATAGCATGAAGAAGAGTCTCATAGTACTGGCCACAGCTGGTGCGTTCGCGGTTCCCTCCGCGGCGATGGCTGTTGACGTCAGTTTCGGCGGCGAGTTCGACCTCGCTTTCGAAATTGCCGACAACGGCAAGGAAAGCTGGAACCAGATGAATAACACCCACTCGCGTTTCTGGTGGGACATGGTCGATGATCTGGGTACCGGTCTGCAGGTCAAGGGTCACCTGGAACTGGACGTTGGTGCTGTTGCCTACCATGGCGGTAACACGGCCAACAACCCCGGTACCAGCGCCTGTTTGACAGCTGCCTGTAACCCGGCTCAAGGTGAAGTCGTTACGGTGCAGAACGGTGTCAACAACCGTAACAGTTACATCGGTCTGGCCGGCGAGAGCTGGGGTGAAGTCCGCTTCGGCACGCAGGAAAACATCCATGAAGCCACAGGCTATGCAGTTGACCCGTTCCACGGCGCAGCCGGCCCTGGCGGTAACATTGTCAACGGCATGGGTCAGTCGGGTATCGCTGGTGCCAGCCAGGTGTTTAACGGTGCCAACATCGGTGCCCGCCGTACCGATTCGACCATCACCTACATCTCGCCGAACTGGGGTGGTTTCACCTTCCAGGTTGACTACGCCCTCGAAGGTCCGACCGGTACCGGTCGTGAAGCTGGCAGCAAGGCGTGGACCGAGCTGTACTACGGTGCGCGTTTTGACGGTCAGCTGACCAACGGTGGCTGGCGTGTCTATGCCGCCGGTGCTGACATCAGCAACGGCGACCTGAGCGGATCAGCCGGTGGCTGTTTCGGCGACGGCCCGAGCTGTGGCGCGGGTAGCGACACCAGCGATGGTGGCTACCGTGTTGGTGGTGGTCTGACCTGGGGTAACTTCGGTGTCGACTTCATCTTCGAGACCAATGAGTGGGATTCCGCATCGGCGGGTGGCGCGAAAGTTGAGCGCGACGGCTGGTGGCTCGGTGGCTTCTGGAATGTTCCGACCGGTAAGCTGGCGATTGGCTATGTAGCCATGGACGACTATGATCTGTCTATCGGCGGCTCCGGTGGCAAGTGTAATGCCTCGGGCGCCCTTGAAAACGGTGCTGGCACCGTGGTTACGGGCGGGTGTTCCTCGAGCATGCTTGCGCTTGGCTACTACCATACCCTGTCGGCCAACTCGAGCGTCTACGCCATCTACGCCACGATGGACAACGATCCAGCGGCAGCCAGCAACCTGCAGTCTGTTGGTGCCCAGGACTATGGCGAAGATCCGAGCGTGATCTCGCTTGGTATGTACCTGGTATTCTAAGGCTCACTGAGACTTAGTAAGACCTCAAGACGGAGGCCTGAACAGACACGCGTCTGAGCAGTTACTCCGGAAAAAGCCCGCAACTTTTGTTGCGGGCTTTTTCGTTTCGGCAGCTACGCAGGCGCATTCACCGGATGCGGCACGATTACTACGAATCCCGGTCTTGCCCGCTTTCCTGGCGGCGAAAGTCGCGCCTTAACTTGCCGCCGATCAACAGCCCAGCCAGTACACACGCCGCGCCAAAAATCATCGCGGTTCTCGGTGCGCCAATTATGTTGGCGAGGTTGCCGCCAGCCAGTGCGCCGAACGGGATCATGCCGAGAAAGGACATGGTATAGAAGCTCACCACGCGGCCGCGTTTGTCATCATCGACTACTGACTGCAGGATCATGTTGGTGCCGGCGGCGGTGACAATGATGCCGAATCCGAGGACTACCATTAGTCCGAAGGTCAGCCACAGCCAGGGTGACAAGCCGACTGCCAGCAGCGCCCCACCGGCGAGCATGCTGCTGAACACCAGGCGCCGTTGCAAACGCTCGACGCTACCGCGGCTGGCAAGATAAGTCGTGCCCAGGACCGCGCCGAAGCCGGCAAAGCCGACCAGAAATCCGAGCGTCTCCGAACCGCCGCCGAACACATCGCGCGCAAACACCGGCATCAGCACGATATACGAGGAACCAAAGAACGCGATGCAGGCGATCAATGCCAGTAATTCACGAATCTGGTGTTGGTGCCAGGCGTAGTCCGCGGCATCCCTGAGCGAACGTAGGAAGCCGGTGATTGCTACGTCGTGCGGCGGCCGGACGCGCGGCAGGGTCCAGGCGACCCACACCACGCCCAGATAACTCAGTGCGTTGAACAGAAAACAATATCCCTCCTGCACATAAATCAGCACCACACCGGCGATCGAAGGGCCGATCAGGCGGCCGCTGTTCATCAGGAACGAGTTCAGCGCGATGGCGTTGGGCAGGTCGCTGCGATCATCGACCATAGTGACAAACAGCGAATGGCGCACCGGCGTATCGAGACCGGCGACGATGCCAAACATCAGTGCCATCGCCACCAGATGCCAGGTCTCGAAGGCATTCGACAGTACCAGCACGGCCAGCAGCAAAGCCTGCAATGAGGCAAAACTCTGCGTCGCGACCAGCAGCTTGCGCCGATCGAGTCGGTCGGCGAGCACGCCTGAGAATGGAGCGATGAACAGTATCGGCGCTTGATTGGCGAACGCCACCAGCCCCAACATTGCTGCTGAGCCGGTGGTGCGATAGACCAGCCACTGCAGGGCAATCTGCTGCATCCAGTGGCCGAGGATGGACACCGCCTGACAGAAGAAGAATCTGCGAAACAGTGGGTACTCGAGAGCGCGAAAGGTGCGAATAACAGCCAAGGTAGTTCAGTTTAACTGGTGAATGAATAAGGAAGGGATGTAAAGCGCTCACTGCGGAGGGCACGGAGGACACAGAGAACCGTTGAGTGCGGATAAGAACCGCATCCTTCGTCCTCGTACGGTTTTACCTACTTAGACAACAAGGCCGACCGGGACAACGGCGGTGCCCTTGAGACGGACATTGTCACCAGCGCAGCCAACCTCGGGATTAGCTACAGCTTAAGGCGTTAGGGTTCTTTTTGTCGATCGTTCATTATCGGTAACGAACATCTCTGATATCGTAATCAGGTCTGCATTAGCAACCCAATCGCACGCCTGTATCTGAGTGCTCCAACAGGTTAGCGTCCGGTTCATAGGGCTTGAAAAATAAAAGGAGGACGTGTCATGAAACTGACTTTTCGGGGTTTGATCCATAGCGTGACGCTTGCCGCACTGGCGCTGATGACGGTGCCTGCGGCTGGCCAGGCGATGCTCGGCCACGAATACGAACTCGACGCAGCACCGATCCGTGAAGGTGAGAAAGCGGTTATACCTTTGGATACCGGCGACCCCAGTTACAACTTGTGGCGCGAGCTGCGTGACCTGAGCGAAGACCCGAAGCGCGAACCCGGCATCATTAACCTTCAGAAATACAACTTCGGTTTCAGCTATAACGCGATGCCGACGTTTTTTCACATGCCGGTAGCGATGTCACCGGCAGACTTGAAAGCGAGCAAGGTGGACATCGCCATTATCGGTGCCGTGACCGACATGGGAACCGGCATGCGCGGTGCAGCGCACGGCCCGAATGCGGTCCGTAATTCCAATGTTTACGGCGGGTATGGTACACGCCAGCCGCATCTGCACACCATGGTTGATCCGTTGCAGGATCTGGTGGTCGCCGACTTTGGCAATGCGCCAATCGATATCATGAGCACTGAGCGTAGCGTGCATGCCATTCGTTCGTTTGTAAGAAGTGCCGCCGAAGTCGAGATTCGGCCCGGTGAACATGTGATTCCCATTATTGTCGGCGGCGATCATTCGTTGATGTATCCCGATGTGGCCGCGCTGACGGATGTTTATGGCAAGGGCAATGTCGGTGTCGTGCATTTCGATGCGCACTACGATGCCGGCAAATATATGACCGGCCATTTGATCAGTCATGGCATGCCGGTGTATCGGCTGATCGAGGAAGGGTTGGTGCCGGGCAAGAACTTCATTCAGGTCGCGCTGCGCGGCTATTACCCGGATGAGGAAAGCTTCAAGTGGATGCGCAAGCAGGGCTTTCGCTATCACACCATGGCTGAAATCGAGCGGCGCGGTTTCCCGGCGGTGATGGAAGACATTATCAAGGAAGCCAATGACGGCCCGGAGTACATCTTCATTTCCTTTGATATCGATACGCTCGATCCGGCTTTTGTGCCGGGTACCGGCACGCCGGAACCGGGCGGATTGACGCCGCGCGAAGCGTTTCCGATCGTGCGACGGCTGTGCGCCGAATCGAACGTGGTCGGCTTCGAACTGGTCGAACTGGCGCCGATGCTGGATCCGACCTATGTCTCGGCATTGAATGCGAACCGCTTGATTCGCGAGTGCATGACCGGCATTGCCATGCGCAAGAAGGGGCTCACCGAGCCGCATTATCTGAGCCCGCTCACCGAGGACGACGGCAGGCAGTAGGCAGGCAGTAGGCAGGCGTACGCCGTGGCCAGCTCGAAGATTGGTTGGGTGACATGCCAAAGTCGACGCTCAAGCCTTAGTTAAAGAACGACGACCAATCACCGAGCCTCCTGTGGCGCGACCGAGCAGATGCCGCTCGCATACATTATCTCGCGTGACAGCGCAGTGTCTGGCTGCCGGTATACTCTGGCAATGCCCAACGTGACACATCCCTTGACCGCAAATCCTGCGCCGCGCCGATGGGCATGGTGGTGCCTGCTTTTCGTCGCGTTCTTGGCTGGCTGCGCTACCGGCCCGGTCGATTATCCCCGAACCGAAAGTTTCATCGAAACCGACACGCGGGACACGCGCATCGGGCGTGGGGTCGCCGAGTGGCAACAAGCGCATCCCGGCATGTCGGCCTTCTATCCGCTCATCGGCGGCATGGATGCATTGGGTGCGAGGCTCGCTCTGATCGATGCGGCCGAACGCACCATCGATACGCAGTATTTTCTGATGAAGAGCGACGACGCGGGGTTGATATTCGTAATGAAGTTACTCGAGGCTGCCGACCGCGGGGTGCGGGTGCGCTTTCTGCTCGACGACGTGTTCACCTCGGTCGACGACGAGGTGTTCCTGCTCCTTGATCAGCATCCCAATATCGAGATGCGGTTGTTCAATCCGCTCGGCCGCGGTGGCAACAGGTGGCTGAACTACGTCGGGGATTTTGATCGTGCCAACCGCCGCATGCACAACAAGTCGTTTACGGTAGATAATCAGATCAGCATTGTTGGCGGGCGCAACATCGCCGAAGAGTACTTCGAACTAAAAAAGGGAGGGGAATTCCGGGACGCCGATATCCTCGTCGCCGGGTCTCTCGCCGAGGACATCGGGCGCAACTTTGACCAGTTCTGGAATCATCCGTTGGCGGTTCCAATGGAAGCTTTCGAGTCAGCCCGGTTTGATCGTGACCTCGACACTGCCCGGGCCGAAGCCGACGAACAGTTCGGGGCGGCAATGCAAACAATCTACGGTCAAGCGCTCGGATCGGAATTGATGCAGGACCTTCTTGCAGACCGGGTTAGCTTGTTTGCCGCGCAAGGAGAAATGATCAGCGACGAGCCGGACAAGCTGTTGAACGAGATTTCAGTCGATCAGCAGGTACTTGTCACGCGGATGGCCGAGGTGGTTTCTGGCGCCGAGTCCGAAGTCATTGTTGTGACCCCATACTTCATACCGGGCCCGAATGGTGTCGAGTTCTGGCGCAGACTGACTGAGCGAGGCGTCAGGATCATTGTCCTGACAAACTCGCTTGCGTCGACAAATCATGTTGCTGTGCATGGCGGCTACGCTCGATATCGGCATCGGCTCATTCAAGCTGGTGTTGAACTCTACGAATTGCGGGTCGACGCAGTAACAGAGAGCGGTGACGATGATGGTCCAACCATCGAATCGGTGACATTGCACACCAAGGCGATGGTAATGGATCGCCGGTACACATTTATCGGCTCACTGAATCTCGACCCGCGCTCGATCGACATCAACACCGAAATGGGTGTACTCGTCGACTCCACCGACATGGCGGCTTCGCTCGCCGTTCCGTTCATGGAGGTCCTTCCCGAGAGGGCCTATCGAGTCTTCGAGGACGAGAATGGCAATCTTCGTTGGAAGGCCATCATCGACGGTCAAGAAATCGTCGAGACTTCCGAGCCGCAATCCGGCGGCTGGCGGCGTTTCAAGGCGTTCATGTCAAGGATACTCCCGGAGAGTCAGTTGTGACTCCTGCGCATCGACGTTTCTGACGCGCGACAGATGCAAGGAGATCTTGTCACGCGAGGCGTGACAACTGGCCCTTGATCTTTTCCAGCGTGCTGGTGAAACCAGCCAGCCTTTCCTTCTCCTGAGAAACGATCTTTTCAGGAGCGCGCTCGACAAACTTCTTGTTGCTCAGTTTGCCTTTGGCTTTGGCAATTTCGCCTTCGAGTCGCGCAATCTCCTTACCGAGGCGTTCACGTTCGGCGGCAACATCGATTTCGATCTTCAGCATCAGCTTGAAGTCGCCGACCACCGCTACCGGCGCATCCGCCGCCGGCAGATCGCCGTCGACGAATTTGACTTCCGAAAGCTTGGCGAGTGCCGTGAGCGGTGCCCGCCATTGTTCGGTGAATGCCTGATCGCCGCTAACCAGCAGGGGTACGCGTTGTGCCGGTGACAGATTCATTTCGGCGCGCAAAGTGCGGCAGGCGGTGACAATTTCCTTGAACTGCGCGACGGCAGCTTCCGAGTTCTCATCAATCTTTGACAGTTGCGCTTCCGGATAGGGTGCCAGCATGATGCTCTCACCCGTTCTTGCCGCCAGCGGTGCAACTTTTTGCCACAACTCTTCGGTAATGAACGGAATGATTGGATGCGCCAATCGCAAAGTGGTTTCGAGCACGCGGATCAGGGTGCGGCGGGTGGCGCGTTGCTGGGCTTCGTCGCCAGTTTGAATTTGCACCTTGGCGATCTCCAGATACCAGTCACAGTATTCGTCCCAGACAAACTTGTAGATGGCGCTCGCAACATTGTCGAAGCGGTACTCCTCGAATCCTTTGGCGACATCCGCCTCGGTGCGTTGCAGCTGGCTGACAATCCAGCGGTCGGCCTGCGAAAAATCGAGATAGCCGCCGGGCGCACAGGCGGCAGCATCGTGCGATTGAAGGCCGCAATCCTTGCCCTCGCAGTTCATCAGCACGAAGCGCGTCGCGTTCCACAGCTTGTTGCAGAAATTGCGATAGCCTTCACAGCGATTGAGATCGAAATTGAGCGTGCGCGCGAAAGTCGCCAGCGAGGCGAACGTGAACCTGAGGGCATCAGCGCCGAACGCCGGAATGCCGTTCGGAAAGTTGCGACGCAGGTACTTTTCGATCTTGTCCTTATGGTCGGCGCGTAACAGTCCGACGGTGGATTTCTCTATGAGGGCTGGCAGGGTGATGCCGTCCAAAAGATCTAACGGGTCAAGCGTGTTGCCCTTGGACTTGGACATCTTCTGGCCATCGGCGTCGCGCACGATGGCATTGATGTAAACATCGCGGAACGGCACCTCGCCGGTGAAATGCAGGGTCATCATGATCATACGTGCGACCCAGAAGAAAATGATGTCGAAGCCGGTGACCAGCACATCCGACGGCAGGTATTTCTTCAAGTCGTCCGTCTCGTCAGGCCATCCCAGTGAGGTAAACGGCACCAGCGCCGAGGAGAACCAGGTGTCGAGCACGTCGGCATCACGACGCAGTGTCCCCTTGTAGCCCTGGTGTTTTGCATGTTTCTTGGCGTCTGCTTCGTTGCGAGCGACGTAGACGTTGCCACTGTCGTCGTACCAGGCCGGAATCTGGTGCCCCCACCACAGTTGCCGTGAGATGCACCAATCCTGAATGTTTTCCAGCCAGTGGTTGTAAGTCGATGTCCAGTGCTCGGGGAAGAACTGCACCTTGCCATCGGCGACGGCTTTCAGGGCGTTCGATGCAAGACCGTCCATCTTGACGAACCATTGGTCGGTGAGCATCGGCTCGACAATGACACCGGTACGGCCCGATCGCGGTACTTTCAGCTTGTGCGGTTTTTCCGACACCAACAAGCCCTGTTGCTGAAGATCGGCAAGGATGCGCTTGCGTGCTTCGAAACGGTCAACGCCGCGATAGGCTTCGGGCGCGTTGTCATTCATTTTCGCATCCAGCGTCAGCACATTGATCGGCTCAAAACCGTGTCGCTGTCCGACCAGATAGTCGTTGAAGTCGTGCGCTGGTGTGATCTTGACGCAGCCAGTGCCGAATTCGGCATCGACGTAATCATCAGCAATGATCGGAATAGTGCGCCCGGTCAACGGCAGCACCAGTTGCTTTCCGACCAGCGCCGTGTAGCGTTTATCAGTCGGGTTGATCGCCACTGCGATGTCGCCCAGCATGGTTTCCGGCCGCGTCGTGGCAACCACCAGTCCGGGGCCGCCATCGGTGTCGGGATAGCGGATCTCCCAGATACGCCCGTTCTCCTCTTCACTGTCGACTTCGAGGTCGGACACAGCGGTACCGAGCACCGGATCCCAGTTCACCAGGCGCTTGCCGCGATAAATCAGGCCGTCCTCGTAGAGACGCACGAAAACTTCGATGACAGTGCGCGACATGCGCTCGTCCATCGTAAAGTAGCCGGCGTTGTCGCCTTCGGTATCGGCGTAACTCCAGTTGGCGGAAGCACCGAGCCGGCGCATCTGGCGCATGATCGTCGCGCCTGATTGCTGCTTCCAGTGCCAGACCCGCTCGACGAAGGCTTCGCGCCCGAGGTCGTGCCGGGTCTTGCCCTCGACTTCAAGCTGGCGCTCAACGACGAGTTGCGTGGCGATCCCGGCGTGGTCGGTGCCGACCACCCAGTTTGTTTCCAGACCGCGCATGCGTTGATAGCGAACGAGAGCATCCATCAGCGTTTGCTGAAAGGCATGCCCCATGTGCAGCGTGCCGGTTACATTCGGTGGCGGCAGTTGTATGCAATAACTGCCCTTGTCGGCAATATCACCCGCATTCGAATGCGCTGTACTTGATTGCGCCGCAGTCGATTGCGCCGTGAAATAACCACTGGACTCCCAGAAGTCATACCAGCGGTCCTCGATTGCACTCGGCTCGAAGCTCTTTGACAGTTCCATTTCAGTTACGCGGCATGTCAGTTGCGGAGGATGATTAAACGGCTATGCGGGTCACTAGTTTCGCAGTTCACTCTATCGCTGCGCAGGCGGTCAATTGCCGCGGAGCCTGCACAGCGTAAAGCAAGTGATTATAGCGGCTGCGATTCAGGGTTCGGCTGCTCAGGAATCGGCGTCGGCGGGGTCGTCGCTGTCGTCATCCGAATTACCGGTCCGGTCTTCCTGGAGGCGAAGTCGTACCAGTTCCGGGAGTGCAAATCGAAGTGAGCGTTGCAGCACCGCCAGCTTGTTCTTGTGGGCGGGAATCTGCTCGCTAAGCGCGCTCATTTCACGGTCGACTACGGAAACGAGTCGAGCCGAAATGGAATCCTGCAATTCCGCCGCTGTATTCGGCTCTGCGTCGTCTGTGCCTTCTTGCTGATGGTCGATTGTTGTGTCTGGTTCGACTGGCGTGTCCTCACTCGGCTCGCTTGTTGCGGCCTGCTGAGAGTCGGCTGACATGGCCGATTCGAACTCGAGAGGAGTGTCCAGGTCGACTGATACGTCAGCCCTCGGTTGCTCCTCTTGTTCCTCTGCTTGCTCTGCAGGTTGTTCTGTGGGACTTGTGTCGGGCAACTCGACGACGTCGGTCAGCGTTGGGATGTTACCTTGCCTGGCAGTCGGAATGGCATCGGTCAGAACGGGTGGCGTATCACGGCGCTTCCTTGCCCGCCCGCTTTGCATCAGGCCGTCAAGTTTCTCCAGCAGCGCGTCTTTGTTGTCACCCTGATCGGCCATGCTGCTCATGATCGGCTTTTCCCGAGATCGTGGGTAACGATCTCGTAGCCGCGGTCGCGGTAGAAGCGGTAGCGTTCGCGTGCCCGGGCGCGGTCATTGTCGTCGTTGGTCACGATCTCAATGAGTCGCTGGAAGCGGCTGAAAAACGATGGCATGTCTTCGCGCAGGTTAATCAGCACATCTTCGTGTATCACCTGATCGGTGGCATGATCAACAATGATCGGCGTCAGGGCGGCGAGACGGTCAGTAGCGCGGCAATGCGGTGTGAAACCGGTTGACGGAGTGGTCCACAGCAGCTTGGACAGTCGCTCAGTGATCTGACTCTCAGGCGTCAATATCATGACCCGCCTGTTGCGCTCGAGCGCTTTGCAGGATAGCTGACAAGTGGTGCGCAGTTTGTCGGGTGCGTGCGTGTAGAACAGAACTTCAGTCATGTGTTGTCAATGGTTTGAGCTTACCAGCCGGCACGATTCATCAGGAATTGTGTCAGCAGAGGAACAGGCCGACCAGTGGAGCCTTTGTCTTTGCCCGACTTCCAGGCAGTGCCGGCAATATCCAGGTGCGCCCAACGGAACTTCTTTGCAAAGCGCGCCAGGAAACAAGCGGCCGTAACGCTGCCAGCCGGCCGGCCGCCAATATTGGCGACATCGGCGAAATTGCTCTTGAGCTGTTCCTGGTAGTCGTCCCACACCGGCATGCGCCATGCCCGGTCCCACGTGTTCTCGCCGGCGTCGAGTATCTCCTCAGCCAGTTTGTCATCCGGACTGAACAACCCGGTTGCAACTTTGCCCAGTGCGATGACACAGGCGCCGGTCAGAGTCGCGATATCGATGACGGCGGCAGGGTCGTAGCGCTCGGCATAGGTCAGAGCATCGCACAGTATCAGACGGCCCTCGGCGTCGGTGTTGAGAATTTCGATAGTCTGTCTGGACATGCTGGTGACGATGTCGCCCGGTCGTGTCGCCTGACCGTCGGGCATGTTCTCGGTCGCGGGGATCAGGCCTATCACGTTGAGCGGCAGTTTCATGGCGGACACGGCGTACATGGTGCCGAACACGCTGCCGGCACCTGACATGTCGTATTTCATCTCGTCCATCTCGCCAGACGGTTTTAGTGATATGCCGCCGGTGTCGAATGTGACGCCTTTGCCGACCAGCACCACCGGTTTCTGCTTTGCCGGTCCTCCGCGGTGTTCGATACTAATCAGTTTGGCTGGCTGCCGGCTGCCGCGGGCGACGGCAAGCAATGCCCCCATCTTCAGCTTCTCCATGTCGGCGACGTCGAGAACGTTGACGCGCAAACGATTGAGCCGCCCCATTTCTCGTGCCCGGCGCGCCAGGTAATCCGGCGTACAAACGTTGGGCGGCAGGTTGCCCAGATCGCGTGCAAGGTTTAGACCTTGACCGATGGCGCGGCCTCTTGCCAACGCTGCTTGCTGGCGGCGATGCGGCGTGCTCCCGGTGCCCAGAATCAAACGGCGCAGCGGCTTGCTTTTATTCTTGTCAGCTTCGCTCTTCATGACTTCGAAGCGGTATGCTGCTTCGATGCCGAGAGTCGCAATCTGCGTTGCGAGCCACTGCTCGTCCCTGTCGCTGACCTTTATCTCGCTGACGAATAATGTGGCATCGCCAATGCCTGCGTTGCAGAGTCTACGCAGCACGCCTTGTATCGCTTTGCGAAAATCTGCTACGTCAAGTTCACCGTTCTTTCCGGCGCCGATGACGAGCACACGAGGAGCGTCGATGCCGGTAACGTCAAACAGCATGAGAGTCGTTCCCGGTGCGCCATTAAATTCACTGTTCTTCAGGGCGCGTGTGAGTTGCCCGCGGGTATGCCTGTCGAGACGTTTCGCCGCTTCGGAAAGCTTTCCATTGCGAAAAGCCGGCACCACGACACAAGCCGTTTTGACTGTCTCCGGTTGTGCTTTTTTTGTGCTAAAGTCCACCGCGAACCCCCTAATCGTATCGTCGTTTCAACAACTTAGCATTATCACTTCGTGTCGAAGCAAAAGTCAAAGTGGCGATAGTTTTTCAGCGGGCATTGCTCCGCGAATACGTGACAACAGGTGTCGCCACCTTACTCATTCTGCTGGCGATAACGGTTACCACTCAGTTCATACGATTTCTCGGCTACGCGGCCCGCGGCAGAATCTCCACCGATGCCGTCGTCACGTTCCTGGGTCTTGCGGGTCTGCGTTACCTGCCGATACTGCTGTCACTGGCGCTGTTCATTTCGATACTGCTCAGCCTTAGCCGGGCCTACCGCGACTCGGAGATGGTTGTCTGGTTCACCGTTGGCCAGGGTCTTTTTTCGTGGATACGGCCGACGTTGATCTATGCCTTGCCACTGGTGTTTACGGTCGGTCTGCTGAGTCTCTATCTGACTCCGTGGGCAACCGGAAAGTCAGAGGAGTACCGGCGTCTGCTTGAAAGCCGCGAAGACGTATCTGCTATTTCTCCCGGCGTGTTCAAGGAATCCAAACGCGGCGATCGGGTGTTCTTTGTCGAAAAGCTGGAGATGGACCTGTCAATCGTCGCAAATATTTTCGTCTACTCCGAAGAAGACCAGGAGACCGGGATCACAGTTGCGGCGCGCGGTTATACCGAAATGAGCCCCAACGGCGGCCGTTACCTGGTGCTGGAGAATGGGCGCCGCTATGTGGGACCGCCGGGTACAGCGGAATACAAGATTATTGAATTTGACAAGTACGCCGTGCGACTGGAGGAGAAAGCACAGCAAACCTATCTGCCTTCGGTTCGATCACGCCCGACTCGCGAGCTCATGGCGGACCGCAACGCAGAAACCGGTGCCGAACTGGTGTGGCGTGCCGGCATGCCATTGAGTGCGCTGATGATGAGCATACTGGCGATTCCGCTCTCGTTCGTGAATCCGCGTGCCGGTCGTTCCGTTAACCTGATGTTGGCCGCGCTTTCCTACCTCATCTATAGCAACTCTCTGAGCGTCATCCAGACTTGGGTGAGCCAGGAAAAGATTTCCTTCGCTGCCGGACTGATCGGTCCGCATCTCCTGGTTTTGGTCATTGTCGCCATCATGTTCTATCGGCGTGTAGCCGTTTCTCCGCTATTTCGAAGCCTGCGGAGGCGCGCGTGAGGACAGTACGCCGCTATGTCGCGCGTCGGGTCTTTGCCGCAACGGCATTGATATTTACCGCGCTGCTGTTCCTGTTCGGTTTTTTCGACTTCATCCAGGAGCTGACTGATGTTGGTGGCAAGTATCGGGTAGCAGTGGCAGCGCTCTATGTGGCTCTCAGCTTGCCGGGCCGGGCCTACGAAATACTCCCGGTTGCCGCGCTCATCGGGACCCTGTTCGCGCTGTCGCAACTGGTAGTCAACTCTGAGTACACAGTCATGCGTGTTTCGGGTATGTCGATGAACAACATGGCGGTCTCATTGGCGCGTATTGGCATTACGCTGTCGGTGTGCACGTTTCTTCTGGGTGAAGTTGTTGCGCCGATCACCGAGCAGGCGGCGCAGCGCCTGCGCTTCAAGGCGACGACTAGTGACAATGTCGTGGCGAAAGCGTTCCGCTCCGGTTTCTGGCTAAAGGACAGCAACAAATTCGTCAACGTGTCGCACATCATGCCGGAGACGGTGATTCACGAAGTCGAAATTTACGAATTCGACGACAGGTTTCGACTGCAGAGCATCAGCCACGCCATGCGTGGTGATTATCAACGCGATGATTTGTGGCTGCTCCGCGACGTCGTTCGGACGCACTTCGAGGGCACGCGTACTTCGGTCAGCCAGATTGCCGAGATCGAGTGGCGCTCGGTGCTTCGCCCTTCGATCCTCAGTGTGCTGATGGTCGTCCCCGAGCAGTTGGCGATTTGGGATCTGTATTCATATCTGCAGCACTTGCGCGCCAACAAGCAGGAAACTATTCGCTACGAGATTGCACTGTGGCAAAAAATCATCTATCCGTTCGCCGTGCTGGTGATGATGGTGCTGGCGTTACCGTTCGCCAATTTCGAGGTGCGTTCGGGTGGCGTTGGCGCGCGCATCGTCACCGGGATCATGCTCGGTCTCGGCTTTCACCTGGCTAATCGGTTGTTCGGTCACCTCGGTCTGCTTAACGCCTGGCCGCCATTGCTGAGCGCTTTGTTGCCGACCCTTGGATTTCTTGCCGCGGCCATTGTTCTGATGCATCAGGTCGAAAAACGCTAATAGCGGTCTAGCTTGTACCAGACTGAACTAGTTGGATAATGGTGTGTCGGCGATGACGATGCGCGAACCGGCCAGGCGGTCATGCAGAAACTGACGCTGCGGATCGAGAAACGCCCACAATAAGCCGATACCACTGCCGATGCTGACTACCGCCATCATGTAGCGCAGCGCCGCTCTGCGCCACTGCAGTAACGAGCCATCGATGGCCGTCACCTTCAGCCCCCAGGCCTTCTGCGCCAGTGTCTGTCCGCTACGAACCCAGCAGAACACGAAATAGGCGCCGGCCACGCAGAGCAAGTAAAGGTAGAAAATCCAGCGCAGCATGCCTTGCGGTGTTCTTCCCGCGAGAGCGACAAACAAGTAAGCAGCGACGAAAACGATAGCGAACAACAGCACTGCCTCGTATGCCAGTGACGCCAAACGCCTCCAGATGCCGGCCAGTTCAGGTTGCGTGAGCCGATTCATTTGCGCGGCTGCTGGAAACCGGCTCGACTCGGAGAGGAGTCGAACTAGTCGTGCTGATTGCCGCCACCACTCTAGTCGGGACGGTTGCCGTCACCGTGCTTCTGGCGCAACTCCCGGCGTCGGTGCTCCGGCAGGTTCTGGTACTCCTCCCAGCGCTGGTGCAGTTCGCGCTGCTGCTCGGGTGAAAGCTCGCGAAGCCGACGATAACGCTCGCGAGCTTGCTCGCGTTGTTCCGGTGTCAGCTTTGCCCACTGGCGCATGCGTTCCTGCAAGCGCTGCTGCCTTTCCGGTGGCATGTCCGGATAGCGCTCGGCCATTTTCAGCCAACGCTGACGGCGTTCCGGTTCGAGCTGATCCCATTCCGGTGCAAGCGGCTGCAGTATGTCGCGTTGCTGAGCGTTTAACTCGGTCCAGGCCGGCGCCGCTTGGGCCAGCCCGATTGCCGGCATGGCCATTAAGAACAGCACTGCAGCGCCTACTGTTGCTCTTCGTGCGAAGTCGTCTTTAGCCACGCGTCGAATCCGGGATCAGTGTAGGCATGAAGCGGCAATTCGTCTGCCATCAGGGCTGTCTCAACGTCAAAAGGATCCTCTCTCGACGCGCTTTGCAACAAGTAAACACTACCTGCCGCCACCAGCAGAAACAACGCCGGCAGCGCAACCTTGAACATCATTCGGTGGCTGGCGACCCAGTCAGAGAATCGAACCTGCCAGCTACGCGGCTTCGGCCGGACCTGCAGTGCACGCTGCCGTGCGACCGCCAGCCGCCCGACAATATCGCCAGGCAGCTCAGTCAGGTTCTGATCGAGCCGATCAACGATCCGCCGCGCCAGATCGTCTTGATTCATGGTTCTATGCCCCGATTCTTCAGGAAAGCGGCAATGCTGTGGGTCGCCCGCGAGCAGTGGGTTTTTACACTGCCTTGGGAGCACCCCATTGCCGAGGCAGTCTCCGCTACGTCCAGTTCCTCCCAATAACGCAAAATGAATGCCTCTCGTTGACGTGCAGGCAGGCGCTGTAATGCCTCCTCAATCGCGCCGACCACTTCGTTGCTCTGCAGGCGTCGCTCCGGCTCGTCCTGCTTATTGGAATCGACCTCCAATGTATCCATAAAATCATACTCTTCGTCATCTTCCCGGGAGCGGAACGATGAAAAGAGGGTGGTCCAGGTCGAACGGACCTTTTGGCGCCGGTAGAAGTCGCGAATGGTGTTTTGCAGGATACGTTGAAACAGCAAGGGTAATTCCTCGCTGGGGCGGTCGCGGTAGCGGTCGGTGAGCTTGAACATCGCGTCCTGGACGATGTCCAATGCCGTGTGGTTGTCGCGGACTGCAAAAACGGCCTGCTTAAAGGCACGGCGCTCGACTCGCACAAGGAAATCACTCAATTCGTGTTCACTAGCCAGGGTGCTGTTTCTCCTTGCCGTGCCCGCGCCAATCGTGTTTCAGTCGAAATTGCGCCGTGTGTTCCCGGCTTGTACCGGCTGGCTATCTAGACTGGTCCACATTGTGCTGGGCTTTATGGTCAAAGCAACCCGACTTTGGTCAGAGCTGCTGCGAAAACACGTTGGCAATGCCGGATGCGTCCTCATGCTTCTGATTTTATGGCGTAATGGGTCACAGTGGCGCTACAATAACGGAGGTGAGCGCATGCAAAGTGTAAACCTTACGAATCATTTCCTGATCGCCATGCCCAACATGGCCGATCCCTATTTTGCCAAATCGCTTACCTTCATCTGTGAACACAACGAGCAGGGCGCCTTGGGTGTGGTCGTCAATCGGCCAACCGAAATGACATTGGCGACGCTGTTCGAACAGGTCGAAATTCCGCTGAAGAACGACGAATTATCGCGACTGCCAGTCTATTTTGGTGGACCGGTTCAAGTCGACCGCGGCTTTGTGCTGCACCGTCCGGTTGGCCCATGGCAATCGACGCTCGACGTCGATGGGGCGGTGGGGTTGACGACGTCGCGTGACATACTCGAGGCGATGAGCGAGGGCAACGGTCCCGACTCGGAAGGCTTGCTGGTATCGCTCGGTTATTCCGGCTGGGCGCCGGGACAACTCGAGGAGGAGATAAGCCAGAACGCCTGGCTGACGGTTGGGGCGAATCTATCGATCATTTTTGATATGCCGCCGGAAGCGCGTCTTGGCGGTGCTATGAGTTTGCTCGGTGTCGACCCGGCGAGTCTGTCGGAAGAAGCCGGACATGCATGATCACCCAGCAACTATCAGCACAAGGCACACCCTCGAAAATATTGCGTAGCATGGTTACCGGCGAGTCCACACCTCAGGCCAGCGCACAAAAGCGCGGTGCGGTGATGGCGTTCGATTTCGGTGAACGGCGCATTGGCGTCGCTGTAGGTGACCGCGAGTTGGGCATTGCGCACCCGCTCGAAACGATCGAGTACCGGCGCGATCAGGATCCGCTGGCATCGATCGAAGTGCTGGTCAGGGAGTGGCGTCCGATCCTTTTTGTCGTTGGGCTGCCGGTCAGCACCGACGGATCGGAGCACGAACTGGCTCCGCTGGTGCGAAGCTTCTGCGAAGCGTTGACCCAACGCTTCGGCGTTGCGACCAGGTTGATCGACGAACGCTATACTTCGGCGGAAGCGGCAGAGATCCTAAGCGAGGCCGGCATTCGCGGTCGACGTCAAAAGGAATACCTTGACCAGGTCGCAGCCCAGACAATACTCGAAGACTTTTTTGCACATGACAACGCGATTGCCTGACGTAGAGCAGTTACTGGAAGGTCTGATTCAACAAATCCGGGGCAATATCAAACCCGATACCGGAATCATCGGTATATACACTGGCGGTGTATGGGTCGCTGAGCGGTTGCACGCTGCGCTCGGTAATGATGTTCAGATGGGCACCATCGACATCGCTTTCTACCGCGATGATTATGACCGGCGCGGTTTGCAGGGCAGTGTCAAACCCTCGGACATTCCCTTCGACGTCAACGATCGTGACATCGTTCTTGTCGATGACGTCTTATATACCGGGCGGACGATTCGCGCCGCAATGAACGAGTTGTTCGACTACGGGCGACCGGGCCGTGTGATGCTGGCGGCCCTGGTGGACAGGGGCGGCAGACAATTGCCGATCGAACCACAATTCGTCGGTGCTCAGGTAACGGTTCCCGACGATCAACTTGTCTCGCTTCAGCGCGCAGACAGTGGTTCGTTGCAGTTGTCTTTGCGACCTCGAACAGAGGATAAGCTTCAGTCGTGAATCAACACCCTCAACTCGACAGCACGGGGCGACTGACCCACTTGCTGTCCATTGAGGGGCTGCCGCGCGAAATAGTCGTCGATATTCTCGACACGGCACGCTCGTTTGTTTCGGTTGCCGAGCGCGATATCAAGAAAGTGCCGCTGTTGCGCGGCAAATCGGTATTCAATCTGTTCTTTGAACCGAGCACGCGCACGCGTACAACGTTTGAGATCGCCGCCAAGCGTTTATCCGCCGACGTAATCAACCTCAATGTTGGCGCTTCCTCCCAGAGCAAGGGCGAGACCCTGCTCGATACGGTAGCCAACCTGTCGGCAATGCACGCCGATATGTTTGTGGTGCGTCACTCGCAAAGTGGCGCGCCCAATCTGATAGCGCGGCATGTGGCGCCCAACATCCACGTCATCAATGCCGGTGACGGTCGGCATGCGCATCCGACGCAAGCGTTGCTCGATATGTTCACCATCCGCCATTACAAGAAGGAATTCCCCGGTCTTCGTGTGGCGATCGTCGGCGACATTCTTCATTCGCGTGTGGCGCGCTCGCAGATCCATGCTCTGACTACGTTAGGTGTGGCGGAAGTACGCGTGATCGCGCCGGCAACGCTGCTTCCGGCAGACGTATCCCGCCTTGGCGTTCATGTGTTTACCGATATGGTCACCGGGTTGAAAGGGGCGGACGTAGTGATCATGTTGCGCCTGCAGAACGAGCGGATGACCGGGGAACTGCTGCCCAGCGCACAGGAGTACTTCAAGAACTACGGTTTAACTTCGGAAAAACTGGCGCATGCTGATCCGCAGGCGATCGTCATGCACCCGGGGCCAATGAATCGTGGCGTGGAAATCGACTCGAGCGTCGCTGATGGGCTTCAGTCCGTCATATTGCCGCAGGTGACCTTTGGCATCGCAGTGCGCATGGCGGTGATGTCGATCCTGGCAGGTGGTCAGCCATGAACATCCATATTGCAGGCGGACGGGTTATTGATCCGGCGAGCGGGCTGGATGCGCAACAAGACGTGTACGTCAGTGGAGCTGATGTTGCGGCCATTGGTAAACCACCGTCAGGTTTTCGCGCGGAGCGCACTATCGAGGCCAGCGGCCTTATCGTTTGCCCGGGACTGGTGGATATTGCGGTGCGTCTGCGCGAGCCAGGATTGGAACATCGTGCAACGCTGGAAAGCGAGGCGGCCGCCGCTGTAGCCGGTGGTGTGACCAGCCTGGCGTGCCCACCCGACACCGACCCGCCGCTTGATGAACCGGGCTTGGTTGAAATGCTCAAGTACCGCGCCCGCAGTCTCAATCTGGTGCACGTCTATCCGATCGGTGCTTTGACGCAAGGATTGCTGGGCAGGAAGCTCACCGAGATGTCGCAGCTTGCCGATGCAGGATGTGTCGCGTTCTCGCAAGGCGACGCGCCACTACCAGATCCCCAGATGTTGCTCAGATCGCTGCAGTACGCGTCGACAGTGAACTATCCGGTCTGGCTTCGGCCGCAGGAACCGAGCCTTGCATCTGGTGGCGTTGCGCACGACGGCGAAGTAGCGACGCGTCTCGGACTGGCGGCAATTCCGACAGTGGCGGAAACCGCGGCCGTGTCGACAATACTTCTGCTGGCACGCGAAACTAGCGCGCGCGTGCACTTGTGCAGGCTATCCAGTACAGAGGGCGTGGAAATGGTGCGACAGGCAAAAGCGGATGGCCTGCGCGTCAGCTGTGATATCTCGATAAACCACCTTCATTTGACCGATGTCGACATCGGCGATTTTGAGTCGAACTGCAATCTGATCCCGCCGCTGCGCAGCCGCCGAGACCTCCAGGCGTTGCGGGCTGGTCTTGCCGATGGAACCATCGATGCGATTTGCTCTGACCACACACCGGTTGATGACGATGACAAGCAACTGCCTTTTGGCGAGGCGGCTGCGGGAGCAATCGGCCTGGAACTGCTGCTGCCGCTGACAATCAAATGGGCTGAAGAGGCCGGCGTTCCACTGGTTAAGGCGCTTGCGCGTTTGACATCGGCGCCAGCTGATCTGTTGGGTGTCGCGGGTGGTCGGCTCGAACCAGGTGCGAGTGCCGACCTGTGTATTTTCGACCCAACGCATACCTGGCGCGTTGACCGGGAGCGGTTACGTAGTCAGGGGCACAATACGCCATTTGCTGGTCACCAACTCAAAGGCAAGGTTCTGCATACGATGGTTGGCGGCCACATCGTTTACGAATAAAGGCCAGCATATCAGTGGCGCAGCGGTGGATTCGGCTCCAGCTGCGCCACGCATGATCGCTTTTTTGTTATCTACAATGATTTTGATTGGTCATGAACCCGCTGCTTGATTTTTCCGGTTTGCCTCGTTTCGCTGACTTCAAACCCGAGTTCGTCGGGCCAGCGGTTTCACAATTGTTATCTGAAGTGCGTGCGGTCACCGAAAAGGTGACCGCTGAACAGGATGAGCCGACTTGGGACTCGTTTGTGGTTCCGCTCGACGATTCCATCGAGCGTCTACGACGAGCGTGGGGTCAGGTTGCGCACCTGAACGCGGTCATGAACTCGCCGCAGTTGCGAGAGGTGTACAACGAAAACCTGCCGCAGGTGACTCAGCTATTCACCGAGCTTGCCCAGAACGAATCGCTATACCTGCGTTACAAAACATTGCAGGCGTCAACGCATTTCGGCGACTTGAGTGAGGCGCAGCGCAAGTTCATCGAGAACGAGTTGCGTGATTTCAGGCTCGGCGGCGCAGACCTGGCGGCCAATAGCAAGGCCGAATTCAAGGAAAACGCGCAACAACTCGCCAAACTCTCGTCGCGATTCAATGACAATCTGTTGGACGAGACCAATGACTTCGAGCTGATTGTCGCCGATGAGAGTGATCTCGCCGGCATTCCCGAGGACGTAATCGACGCGGCGCGGCAGACGGCTGAAAACGAGGGAAAAAGTGGCTGGAAGTTTACCCTGCATGCCCCGTCCTATCTCCCGGTCATGCAGTACGCCGACAACCGTTCGTTGCGAGAGCAGATCTATCGTGCTTTCGTGACGCGCGCTTCAGAGTACGGTAGTCCCGAGCACGACAACACTTCATTGATCACCGAGATCCTGAAGTTGCGTCGACGTCAAGCGCAGCTGCTTGGCTACGCGGACTATGCGCAAGTGTCGCTCGAACCGAAAATGGCACAGTCGGCGCAACAAGTCCTGAAATTTCTCGATGACTTTGCTGCACGTGCAAAGCCTTATGCGCAGCATGATCTTGAGGAGCTGCGCAGTTTTGCGGCAAGTGAACTGGGGCTGAAATCGCTCGAAGCGTGGGATCTTGCCTACGCTTCGGAGAAGCTGCGCGTTTCGCGTTTCGCTTTTTCCGATCAGGAGGTCAAGCAGTACTTTCCCGAACCAAAGGTGCTGGAGGGAATGTTTCGGGTAGTCCAGACCTTGTACGGAATCAAAATCGCGGAAGACGAAGCACCACGCTGGAACGAGGATGTGCGTTTCTACTCCATTCGCCATCCAAACGGCGAACTTGTCGGGCAGTTCTATCTCGATTTGCACGCGCGGTCAACCAAGCGCGGCGGCGCCTGGATGGACGACGCAATTACGCGCCGCAAGAAAAACGACGGGATTCAGACACCGGTCGCTTATCTGAACTGCAATTTTTCGTCGCCGGTTGGAGACAAACCGGCGCTTCTAACCCATGACGAGGTGATTACGCTGTTCCATGAGTTTGGTCACGGGTTGCACCATTTGCTCACACGTGTTGACGTTCTGGGGGTCTCGGGTATCAATGGCGTTGAGTGGGATGCTGTAGAGCTGCCCAGCCAGTTCATGGAGAACTATTGCTGGGAATGGAATGTGCTAAAGGATATGACACAGCACGTAGAAAGCGGGGCCGCTTTGCCGAAGGAAATGTTCGACAAGATGCACGCTGCGAAGAACTTCAATGTTGGTATGCAGACCGTTCGACAGATTGAGTTTTCACTTTTCGACATGATGATTCATCATGGATACGATCCGGATGGACCGGTTACGCCGATGCAGGTCCTTGCCCGCGTACGTGATCAGGTGGCGGTGGTTATTCCGCCAGCATACAATCGTTTTCCCAACAGTTTCTCGCATATCTTTGGTGGCGGTTATGCCGCCGGCTACTACAGCTATAAATGGGCCGAAGTACTGTCGGCAGATGCATTTAGCGCGTTTGAAGAGGGCGGAGTGCTGAACCAGGAGGTCGGGAAGCGTTTTCGAGACGAAATCCTGGCGAAGGGCGGTAGCCGGCCGGCGCTGAAATCCTTTGTCGCGTTTCGAGGTCGTGAGCCGACTATCGATGCTTTGTTGCGGCACAGCGGCATGACGAACGAGTCAGTTGTTGAGCGTGCTTGAGCCCGGGGGATACAACATGATCTTTAGACTGCTGATCTTGCTTTTCTTTGGGTTTGTCGCTTCCTTGGCGATCGCGGGCGATACGTATCGCTGGGAGGACGAGCAAGGTAGGGTTTACTACAGCGATCAACCGCCGCCACCGGGAGCGCTCAATGTTCGACGGACACGGGAGTACGATGACGAGGAGCAACAGGCGCTTCCTTATCGATTACAGGTGGTTGTTGATAAGTCTCCGGTGACGCTATATGTGACCGATTGCGGTGAGCCGTGCGACAGGGCGCGCGAGTTGATGATTGCGCGCGGCGTACCGCATACGCTGCTCGATGCGTCCAAGCCTGAAGTCCAGGAAGCACTCGTGACGCTGACAAATGGCCAACTAGAAGTGCCGGTCGTTTCGATCGGAACAACGGTGCTGCGCGGATTCAAAGAAGATCAATGGAATTCGGCCCTTGATGTAGCCGGCTATCCAAGCTATGCAATGATCGAAGTCAGGCCATACGTTCCTCAGCCAGCAGAGCAGTCGGATAGTCAGGGCGGAGAAGGTGGTGACGTGGCGGCAAGCGAAACTGATGAACTGGACGAACTTGAATCAGATGAAAGTCTCGTTGAGGACAACGAGCTAGACGAATAAAGGCGCGTTCGAATCCAATGTCTGAGACTTCACTCTTGTTCAGACAGGTTAACGCGCCTCACCTTCCTTGCTCGAATGTACATGTCTGTGTTCGAGTATTTCTTGAGAATCAGATATCGCAGTCGTGAGCTGTATCGGGGCAATATCAGTTTGATTGCCTCTTTTATCACTGAATAGTCTCCTGGCTTCAGGTACGGATACTTCTTGACCGCGATGATTTCGAGTCCGTTTTCTTCCAGCATCTCGGCCAAAATTTCTTCAGACACAAAGCTCAAATGATCTGGCAAATAGAACGGGCGATAGTGATCCCTGGCGGATAGGCCCGCGGTATCTCCTGTCTGAATAACTAGTTCACCGCCTTCAACTAAATTACCTCTGAGATTTCTAATGAACTGTGGGGGGTCAGGGAGGTGAGAATAGACATTCAGCAGCGAAATGACGTGGTACTTTTTTCTATGATTGTCAAGATCAAGAAATTCGACGTTTAACCCCCTCTGTCTAGCCGACTTTCGCTTGTATATGTTCGGTTCGGAGCCAAAGGTGTTGAGTGACCCTTGGCTAAGTTCATTCAACACCTCTATGAACTCTCCGTAGCCACATCCAATGTCCAGCCACGAACCTTTATCCGGAAAACTTGCACCAAACAAATCCCTTAGCACCTCTCGATAAGTCGATTTTGCAAGCGGTCGGTATGCCCCTGTTACGTTCAGGGTGTCGTCTCCTCTGTGCACACCTTGAATATGGGCTTGTTCTATTTCGTCAATTTTAGGAGGATTGCTGACGTAGAGAAGGCCACAAACCGAGCACTTGACAAGATCGTAGCCGTTTTCGCGAGCGTAAAATGCGCTCCGTGCAGATTTGCAGTGATAGCAGGGCGACATGTGTGATTCCAACTTTTTGTTGCTCGCAGCTCGTCGTCTCAATGTGAGGAGAATAGTGTGTCATTGTCAAACCGGTGCCTTGGGGAGATCAAGTACAAATAGCATTGTTGGAGAGGAATGTGTTGACGCACTCGTTGAGTTTCCAAGGGCTCTGGCCATGTGTGCGTCAGCTGATGCCCGTCTTCGATAAGCTAGAGGTTGGCCTGAAAGCAATGAGAACGCTATTCGATAGAAACAAAGCCATCGAACGATGGAAGGCTAGAGCCAATCGCCGGAAGTCCGCGCAAACGATTGCCTTATGGGCACAAAGCCACGAAGCTTTTTTGACTGGCCGCATCGAAAGGTGACTTTGCCTATACTTCAGTGGACCGCCGGATTCTCGACATTTGCTGTCGTGAGGTGGAGGCGCCTCGCAAGATCGGATCATTCTAACTGGGAGCTTGAGCGGCAACATGGAAATTGCAACCTGGAACGTCAACTCGTTGAAAGTGAGGCTCGGGCAACTGCTTGCATGGGTCCAGGCTGGTGCGCCCGAAGTCATTTGCTTGCAAGAGACCAAACTCGACGACCCGAAGTTTCCGGTCGAAGAGATCGAGGCGGTGGGGTATCAGGTTGCGTTTTCGGGCCAGAAAACATACAACGGCGTCGCGATTGTCTCGCGCAAGCCTTGTACTGACGTCGTTCGTGCCATCCCCGGTTTTGCCGATGAGCAGAAACGGGTTATCGCAGCGACTGTTGGAAAGATGCGCATCGTTAATGCCTATGTGCCGAACGGACAAAGTGTCGATTCAGACAAGTATCGGTACAAGCTCGACTGGCTGAGCGCGTTTACCAGTTGGCTTGATGAGGACCTAGCTCGCTATCCAGACATAGCAGTGGTAGGGGATTTCAATATTGCTCCGGAACCCGCCGATGTGCACGACCCGAAGGCGTGGGAAGGACAGGTTCTATTCAGCGAGCCAGAACGCGAAGCATTCCAAAAACTGATCGATCTGGGCTTTGTCGACAGCTTTCGCCAGTTCGACCAGCCCGAGAAATCCTTTACCTGGTGGGACTATCGTCTCAACGCCTTCAAGCGCGGTATGGGGCTGCGTATCGACCATATTCTGTTATCCCCAAGCCTTGCCCAGCGGTGCCGTCAGGTTTCCATCCTCAAGGACATGCGCGCGCTCGAGCGGCCGTCAGACCATGCTCCGGTGGTAGCTGACATCGCTGATTGAAGTTAAACGCTTTCACCGCTGAGAACACCGAGAGTGACGAGTGACCAGTGACGGGTGACAAGTTGGTGAGGAGTGAGGGGGCACGACGGAAGGGAGGAGCAGGGGCCCCGCTTGCGGGGATGCGACCCCTGGAGGCGTGCAGGGCCTCCACGAGGAAAAAGTAACAGAGTCTACGAGGTGCGCATTCATTCGCGGAAAGGTCGCGAGTCTTGTTGTGGAGGCACGACGGAAGGGCAGAGCAGGGGCCCCGCTTGCGGGGATGCGACCCCTGGAGGCGTGCAGGGCCTCCACAATGAAGAAGTAACAGAGTTTACGAGCTGCTTATTCATTCGCGGAAAGGTTGCGAGGCTTCTGTGGAGGCCGACGGAAGGGAGGAGCAGGGGCCCCGCTTGCGGGGATGCGACCCCGGATTGCTCGTACAGGCGGACCCATCGAAGACGCTGCTGTATTTCTCTGTTCATAGCATCCAATAATAGTGAAAGGATGTCTATGAATCACACACGTAACGTTTCCGATTGTTTTCCCTCTGCGTCCTTTGCGTTGAGAGGTTTTCGGTGCGGCTGGGGAACGTATATCGTTTGTTCTTACCGACGTTATTTCTCTTTCGCGACGTCTACTTCCAGACCGAGTTCCTGAATTTTTCTCGTCAGCGTGTTGCGGCCCATTCCAAGCAACTGTGACGCCTCGATACGCCGCCCTCCGGTGTGCGCCAAAGCGCGCATGATCAGCGCGCGTTCGAACTTGCGGTTCAAGTCGTCGAGAATGGCGCTCTCACCGCGCTTGAGCCTGGATTCGGTTTCCCGCTCAAGGGCCTTGGTCCAATCGTCCCAGTCCGTCTCGTTATCTTCATCGCGCAACTCGGGCGGCAGCCCTTTGGTGTCAACAATGACGCCCGGCGCCATCACAGTAACCCAATGGCAGACGTTTTCGAGCTGACGAACATTGCCAGGCCAGTCACGCGAGGCGAGGTACTTTATGGCATCGTCGGTCAAACGCTTGGTTTCGACGCCGAGCTCAGTCGCGCTCTTTTTCAGAAAGTGACTTACCAGCGCCGGAATGTCTTCACGCCGCTCGCGTAGCGGCGGCAAGCGCAAACGGATGACGTTCAATCGGTGAAAAAGATCTTCGCGAAACAGACCTTGTTTGACGCGCTTCTCGAGGTCTTGGTGAGTTGCCGTGATCACCCGAACATTGGCTTGCATCGGTTGATGCCCGCCAACCCGATAGAAATGACCGTCTGAGAGCACGCGGAGCAACCGAGTTTGCAGATCAGGTGGCATATCGCCGATCTCGTCCAGAAACAGTGTTCCACCGTCGGCCTGCTCGAAGCGACCGCGCCGCATTGCCTGTGCACCGGTGAATGCGCCACGTTCGTGTCCGAACAATTCCGATTCCAGTAAATCTTTTGGAATGGAAGCGGTATTGATCGCGATGAAGGGCTTACTCGCGCGCTGACTATGCCGGTGCAGCGCTCTTGCAACGAGTTCCTTACCGGTGCCCGATTCGCCGTTGATCAGTACCGTGGCCTGGCTTTGCGCGAGTCGGCCGACGGCGCGAAAGACTTCCTGCATCGCCGGCGCCTGGCCAATGATTTCCGGAACCGTATCGGGCGCCTCTGTCACGTCGTTCTGTCGCAGGCTCTCGTCCAACGCCCGGCGGATCAGATCGACAGCATGATCGACGTCGAAAGGCTTGGGTAGGTACTCAAAAGCCCCTCCTTGAAAAGCTGCCACCGCGCTTTCCAAATCGGAGTACGCGGTCATGATGATGACCGGCAAATTTGGATATCGCTCCCTGAGCGTCTCGAGCAACTCAAGCCCGGAGCCACCCGGCATGCGGATGTCGCTGACCACGACTTGGGGAACACTGGTTTCCAGTGCTGCCAAAGCCTCGGAAGCAGAAGCAAACGTTTTGAACGCAAGATTCTCCCGCGCGAGTGCTTTCTCGAACACCCAACGGATGGAGCGGTCGTCGTCGATTATCCAGATCGGTTTCATGTGTACTGCGGCAAATCCGCGATTATGTGCATTCCGGATCGTCGATCGGCAGCAACACGGTAAAGCATGTGCGCCCGGGCTCAGTATCGAGTTCGATGCTGCCGTGATGCTGACTGACGAAAGTCTGTGCCAGAGTCAGGCCCAACCCGCTGCCGTTTTCGCGACCGGATACCAGGGGGAAAAATATGCGGTCCCGGATTTCCTCTGGTACACCAGGACCGTTGTCGATAATCTGTATTGATGCTGCAAGCCTGTGCATTTTCTTGGCAATGGTGACGCGGCGCGCCACCCGGGTGCGAAACTGAATTTCTCCTTCGCCTCGCACTGCCTGCGCAGCGTTGCGGGCAATGTTAAGCACCGCCTGGATGATCTGTTCGCGATCAGCGCTGATCGCAGGGAGACTCGTGTCATAGTCTCGCCTAATCACCAAGCCGTTCGGATACTCCGCTGCCAGTACGCTGGTTACCCGTTCGAGCACTTCGTGAATATTGAAACGTACGATATGTGGGATCCGGTGAGGGGTGAGCAACCGGTCCATTAGCAGTTGCAAGCGGTCCGCCTCCTGAATAATGACCCCGGTGTATTCGTGCAGCTCGACGCGATCGAGCTCGCGGTCGAGCAATTGTGCGGCTCCGCGCAAGGCGCCGAGGGGATTCTTGATCTCATGCGCAAGATTGCGAATGAGTTCGCGATTGCGCTCGCTTTGATCCAGCAGCCGCTCCTCCCTGGCGATCTTCAGCTGCTGGTTGATCAGATTGAACTCGATCAGAAAATTTTCCGACAGCGGGCCCTCAGCGGGCGTAACAGTGCATGACAATTCAAGTTTGCTGCCTCCGGCAATTTGCAGGGATATCTCATGCTGGGTATAGCTGCAGTTGTGGGTGCTGGCATAGTCAATTGCGGCCAGCACCGGGGCGGCGTCCTCGAATACTCTCGTCAGGGAATGGCCAACGATATGCTTTACGCTAACTTCGAACAGGTTCTGCGCCGCAGGATTCATGTAGCGTACTGTTCGTGCATCGTCCAGTAGCACGACTGCCGTTGCCAGGGTTTCGAGCCCGGGGTAGGCCAGCGGATTGATTTCGACGGCACTCATTAGCACGCTTTTCGGCCGAGCTTGATCAGACTGTGCGCAGCCGCGAGGGGGCGCGGATGCGCCTCAAGTATGAACGGGGTCTTTGGAGAGCCGTTGCGAGTGCTTAGCGCAGATTGTTGATCTCGCGCTGCAGCGCCTGCACGTTGCGTTCGTGCGTCTCGACCGCTTCCTGATATGGCTGAACACGATCGAGAAAGCGTTGATAGTTGCGCTCTTCTCCGGTACGCACAGACTCTTGCTCTTGCAATTCCTGTCGCGCCTGTGCCAGACGCCGTTGCTCCGCGGCGAGTTCCTGTTCGAGTATGCGTAGCCGTTCGGCATCGCGTTCGCGCTGCGTTTCGCGGTCCACTGTCGGGAAGTCGCGCCCGGGCGGCTCGGTGCGCCGCGACTCGGTACGCTGCGGAGCATCGGACGATACGGGAGGCGGACTTTCTACCTGAAAACAGCGTATCTTTTTCGCGCCTTTCGGCGCGGCCGCCGCTACATTGGTATAGGTGACGTTGCCTTGCGCATCCTGGAACATGCAGATTTCTGCCCACGCTGACGCGGCGTACAACATGCATGCCGTTGTGGCAGCAAGAGCGGTAATCGCAAGTCGAAGCATTGGTCGATGGAAAGGCGCGGTCGGCCTTAGAAAACAGGTCTTGCACAGGAGTCTAATCAGCTATAGCTGGTGTGGCAATCGGATCGTATTAATGCGCTTTACCTTCTCATCACCGGACAAAAAAGGGCGGGGAAGTGCCCCGCCCTTTTGCTTTCGCGGGTTGCCGTTACGAGCTGTAGTACATGATGAACTCAACCGGGTGCGGGGTAGTGCGGAACCGGGTGACCTCTTCCATCTTCAGTTCAATGTAGGCATCCACCATGTCGTCGGACATCACGCCGCCCTTGGTCAGGAACGCGCGTTCGCTGTCCAGATGACCGAGCGCCTCTTCGAGGGAGGAGCAAACGTGGGTGATCTCGGCTCTTTCCTCTGGTGGCAGGTCGTACAGATTCTTGTCAATCGGATCGCCGGGGTGAATCTTGTTCTCGACGCCGTCCAGCCCGGCCATGAGCATTGCCGTGTATGCGAGATACGGATTTGCCGTCGGGTCGGGAAAGCGCACCTCGATGCGTCGCGCCGCGTCGCCGCTGACGTGCGGGATCCTCACGGCTGCGGAACGGTTGCGAGCCGAGTAGGCAAGATTGATTGGCGCTTCAAATCCCGGCACCAGGCGCTTGTAGGAGTTGGTGCCGGGATTGGTGATCGCGTTCAGCGCGCGCGCATGCTTGATGATGCCGCCAATGTAATACAACGCTACCTCGGAAAGGCCCGCATATCCGTTACCGGCGAAAAGATTCTTGCCGTCTTTCCATACCGACTGGTGCACGTGCATGCCCGAGCCATTGTCGTCGACGACCGGTTTCGGCATGAAGGTCGCCGTCTTGCCATACGATGCAGCGACATTCCATACGGTGTATTTCAGAATCTGCATCCAGTCGGCGCGCTTGACCAGGCTATTGAAACGGGTGCCGATTTCGTTCTGGCCCGCAGCCGCGACTTCGTGGTGGTGCACCTCGACTTCAACACCTTGTGATTCCAGTGCCAGCGATATGGCGTTGCGGATGTCCTGCAGCGAGTCTGCCGGCGGCACCGGGAAGTATCCGCCTTTAGGCTGCGCGCGGTGGCCCATGTTGCCGCCCTCGAATTCGATGGCCGAGGACCACGGAGCTTCCTCTGAACTGATCTTCACAAAGCTGCCTGACATGTCAACATTCCAGGTCACACCGTCAAAGATGAAGAACTCTGGCTCCGGTCCAAAATAAGCCGTGTCGCCGACACCGGTTGACTTGAGGTAGGCTTCGGCACGCTTGGCAATCGATCGCGGGTCGCGGTCGTAGCCTGCGCCGTCGGAAGGCTCAACGACATCGCAGGTAAGGTTGAGAACCGGTTCGTCGGTGAACGGATCGATGCGGGCCGTCTCCGGGTCTGGCATCAGCAGCATGTCCGAGGCCTGAATACCTTTCCAGCCGGCGATCGAAGATCCGTCGAAGGCGTGGCCGTCCTCGAATTTGCCTTCGTCGAAATACTTGGCAGGGACTGACACGTGTTGTTCTTTGCCGCGGGTGTCAGTGAAGCGCAGGTCAACGAACTTGATGTCGTTGTCCTTGATCATTTTCAATACGTCGGCCGCTGAAGCCATTTTTCTCTCCTGGACTAATGGATTGGTTTATGGAACAAATGAGCGACACGCCTCAGCAGAAAGCGTGCCCCAACATAAAATACTTATTTTTCAGTTGGTTAGGCCCAACGCAGGGATGCGTGAACCCAGATTATGCACCAAAATGATGCGCCACGTTTTTAGTCCCGCACTCGTATGGTGCGGGTCTGGCGAAAAACGGACTCGTTTGACACACTTCGATGGGCGCAAGGTCAAAAACAGGCTGTCTTTCGGCCAGTGACACCAAAAGGCGAGAAAAATGACGATTTCAGAGATGCTCGACGCGGCACAACAGAGGGCAAAAGGTAACAATCTGCCCTATATTGGTGCGCTCCTGCCCAGCGAGGCCTACGCGTTGCTCCAGCAAGCACCAGGCGCGAAGCTGGTTGACGTGCGCACCCGTGCAGAATGGGATTATGTCGGTCGTGTGCCGGGCGCCGTGCAAATCGAATGGCAGCACTACCCGACCGGTCAACTCAATCCTGACTTTCTGACCGATCTGCAGGCACAGGTCGATGGAGAGGCACTGGTCATGTTTATTTGCCGCAGCGGTGCTCGCTCACACGCGGCGGCCACGGCTGCCGCGGCTGCTGGCTACACGCAGGTGTTTAACGTGTTAGAGGGCTTTGAGGGCAACAAGGACCAGAACGGGCACCGCAATACTGTCGGAGGCTGGCGGGTCGCCGGTTTGCCGTGGGTGCAGAACTGAGGCGGTTTGAGCAGGGCGTGCGGCGCGTCCCGGACTGAGGACGCCGTTTTCCGATCAGGAGGCTTGACTCAAAGCGGGGTCCATTCAACCCAGCCCATCTGCCAGGTCAGCAGAACCAGACCACCGAATGCGATCCGGTACCAGGCGAAAGGCCGGAAGCTGTGACGTGCCACATAGGCTAGCAGGGCGCGCACGGTCAGCAATGCAGCGATAAAGGCGGCGATAAATCCGGTCGCAAACAGCGGCAAATCAGCCACTGTCAGCAAATCCCAGTTCTTGTAAAGATCATAAACGGTGGCCGCGAACATGGTCGGTATCGCCAGGAAGAACGAGAAGCGCGTAGCCGATTGCCGTGAAAGACCGAGCACCATGGCTCCCATGATGGTCGCGCCGGAACGCGAAACACCCGGGAACATGGCGAGTGTCTGCGCGACCCCGACCTTGAGTGCGTCCTTCCAGGTCAGCTCGTCGATATCGTCGATGCGCGGACGCAGCTGGCGCGACTCGATCCAGATGATTACCAAGCCGCCAACCATCAGTGCTGCGGCGACAGTCACAGGCGAGAACAGGTGGGTTTTGATGGGCCGATGAAAAAGCACCCCGATTACGACGGCCGGCAGGAACGCAACCAGCAGGTTTGTGACGAAACGCTGGGACGTCTTGTCGCTGAACAGACCTAGTGTGACAGCGATGAGTTTCTCCCGCTGTGCCCAGCACACCGCCAGGATTGCGCCGAACTGTATGGCAATCGCGAAGACCTTGGCGCGTTCATCGGTGAAATCGAGCAAGCTGGAAAAGACGATGAGATGTCCCGTGCTGGAGACCGGAATGAACTCGGTGAGACCTTCAATGATGCCGAGCAAAAACGCCTTGATCA
The DNA here is from genome assembly GCA_020354125.1 of Betaproteobacteria bacterium. Lineage (GTDB taxonomy): Bacteria > Pseudomonadota > Gammaproteobacteria > Burkholderiales > Eutrophovitaceae > SG8-40. The sequence continues at coordinate 4,164,810 of CP070643.1, forward strand.
GTTCCATCTCATTTCTTTATTCGTGATTGTCAGGGTAGCGCCAGTAATCGTATCGGCTGCGTATGGAAGACATCGCGTGCTTTGACGATAAAAAAGAAGCGGTCGGCTTTCGCCAACCGCTTCCTTGGCAATCTGGCCAGATGAATCAAGCCTTACGGTAGATCTGGGCGCCGGCTTCGACAAACTCGCGTGCCTTGTCGGCCATGCCCTTCTCGAGGACCTCATCCTCGGCAACACTTTGACTGGCAGCATACTCGCGCACGTCCTGAGTAATCTTCATCGAACAGAAGTGTGGACCGCACATTGAGCAGAAGTGAGCCAGTTTGGCACCTTCCTGCGGCAGCGTTTCGTCGTGAAACTGCCGTGCCTTGTCCGGATCGAGACCCAGGTTGAATTGATCCTCCCAGCGGAATTCGAAACGCGCTTTGGACAGTGCGTTGTCGCGAATCTGCGCGCCGGGGTGTCCCTTCGCCAGATCTGCGGCATGCGCCGCAACTTTGTAGGCCATGATGCCTTCCTTGACGTCGTCCTTGTCGGGCAAGCCGAGGTGCTCTTTCGGTGTGACGTAGCACAGCATGGCAGTGCCGTACCAACCGATCATGGCGGCGCCGATCGCAGACGTGATGTGATCGTAGCCGGGTGCGATATCGGTGGTGAGCGGACCAAGCGTATAGAACGGCGCCTCCTTGCAGTATTCAAGTTGCAGGTCCATGTTTTCCTTGATTAGCTGCATCGGCACGTGCCCTGGGCCTTCGATCATGACCTGAACGTCATGCCGCCAGGCGATATCGGTCAGTTCGCCCAGCGTCTTAAGCTCGGCGAGCTGCGCTTCATCGTTGGCATCGTAGATTGACCCCGGGCGTAAGCCGTCGCCGAGGCTGAAAGCGACATCGTAAGCTTTCATGATTTCGCAGATGTCCTCGAAATGGGTGTAGATGAAGCTATCAAGGTGATGCGCGAGGCACCACTTGGCCATGATTGAACCGCCTCGTGACACGATGCCGGTCATGCGTTTTGCTGTCATGGGAATGAACGGCAGGCGTACGCCGGCGTGGATGGTGAAGTAATCGACACCCTGCTCAGCTTGTTCAACCAGGGTATCGCGGAAAATCTCCCAGTTCAGCTCTTCGGCTTTGCCGTCGACCTTTTCCAGCGCCTGATAGATGGGCACGGTGCCGATAGGGACCGGCGAATTACGAATGATCCATTCCCGGGTTTCATGAATATGCTTGCCGGTTGAAAGGTCCATCACCGTATCCGCGCCCCAGCGAATTGCCCAGGTCATCTTCTCGACTTCCTCCTGGATTCCGGAAGTCACGGCCGAGTTGCCGATATTTGCATTGATCTTCACCAGGAAATTACGGCCAATGATCATCGGTTCTGTTTCCGGGTGATTGACGTTGGCCGGGATAATGGCGCGACCGCGGGCGACCTCATCGCGCACGAACTCCGGCGTGATTGCCGCCGGCAGCGCTGCGCCAAACCCTTGTCCACGATGCTGGCGTGAAATCAGCGCCCGTTGCTCTTTGGTCAGACTGGTCAGATAGCGCTCGCGCAGGTTGTTTTCACGAATCGCAATGAATTCCATTTCCGGCGTGACGATGCCACGGCGGGCGTAGTGCATCTGCGTTACATTGCGGCCGGCACGAGCACGTATTGGTTTGCGCCCCAGTTGGAAGCGCATCTGTGTCAGCTCAGGATCTTCAAGGCGTGCTCGGCCGTAATCGGAAGTCGGGCCGTCGAGAGTCTCGGTGTCGGCGCGTTGTTCGATCCAGCCGCTGCGCAAGGCAGACAGGCCGCTGCGAATGTCAATGCTGCCGTCCGGATCTGTGTAAG
>CP070643.1:4166745-4208397 GCA_020354125.1 Betaproteobacteria bacterium
AAGGCTATCAACGGTTCTTTGACCTACAAGGCCATACCATCGTGCCGGGGTTTTTCGAGAGCCACGATCACATGTTTATGAGCAGCGGGACAACGCTGCTCGCTGATATTTCGCCATTTACGACCCCGACTCTCAAAGCGGCACTCGGGAAACTGTCTGCCGTCGAGCCGGATGAAGATGGCTGGGTCGTCGCGTTCGGAGCCGATCAGACGCTGTACAAGGAAGGCCGGGGGCCGACCAGGGATGTGCTTGATCCGTTGTTCCCGGATACGCCGGTGATCGTGTATCACCTCAGTGGACATGCCGCTTTCATGAATAGCGAAGCGATGCGTCGTGTCGGGCTCGACGAGTCGACTCCCAATCCGCAAGGTGGTTTCTACGAGAAGGACGCTGACGACAAGCTGACAGGTTACCTGTCCGGGCAACCGGCATTCTTGCATCTTAGGCCCTATCCGAGTGTGACGCGGGAGTCAGCGGTTGCCGCGTCGATGGAGCGTGCCGCGAAAGGGATTACTACTTCATCCGAGTTCGCGATCATGAATGCGTTCATTCTGGACGGACTGCGGCGTGCGACCGAAGCGCCCGGTTTTTCTACACGGGTTGTTGGCGCCTATTTCTCGACCGCATCCGACTACGAAGAAATGGTGCCGCGTCTGGGTCATTACGAAACTGATTTGTTGAAGATCCGGTTCATCAAGACCTGGACCGACGGTTCGCCGCAGGGTGGAACAGCGTATCTGCGCGACGGCTACTATGACCCCTCCATGGGCGAGGGTGGGGCGCAGGGTTCGCAGGAATACTTCAATGATCTGGTGCTGGACATCTACCAGCGCGGTTACTGGCCGGCAATCCATGCCAATGGAGACGGGGCAATGGATATTGCATTGAATGCCATCGAATATGCGCAGAAGCAAGTTGGCAACGAAACAGCCGCTCAGATCAGGCCGCAACTCATCCATGCGCAAATAACGCGAGCAGAACAGATTGAGCGAATGGCAGAACTCAAGGCTCTGCCGACTTTCTTCACTACCCACGTCTATTACTGGGGCGATTTGCACTATGAGAGAACGGTTGGTCCCCAGTTGGCGCAGCGGCTAAGTGCCATGAACGATGCATTTACCGCGGGTTTGCCCGTATCCATGCACAACGATCCACCGGTCACACCTGCTGATCCGCTGTTCAATATGTGGATTGCTGTTAATCGCAAATCGAGTTCCGGGCGCGTGCTGGGCGCCGATCAGGCGATTACGCCGTTGCAGGCGCTTCAGGCCTACACGACCAACGCGGCGCATCAGTTCGGCATGGAAGATGAGGCCGGTTCACTCGAGGTTGGAAAGCTCGCCGACTTCGTGGTGCTCGACCGCAATCCGCTCAAGGTTGATCCGGACGAGATTCGAAACGTGCGTGTGCTCAACACCGTGCTCGGCGGCAAGCTCACCTACTCAGCAGGTGTGGCTTACGACCGCGTCGATCCGATTGGGGCGCAAGCCGGCGACAGGTAGGGCAAGAGCGTCTTAAGATGCGTTACCGATTGTCGGGACGGAATCTGACTCGAAACCGACAATCTGTCTCACACGCTTTTGTTTGCCCGGTATCGATGCAGCCAACTATCGAATCGCAGCCAATCGTGTCATGCTGACAGTGTCGTATTCCTGACCAGATAGACAACTTCAAGATGCTCGACCAGATCCTGATCGCAGCCATGCTCATGATCATCACATCGATCGTGCATGCCGGAGCAATGTCTGTTGGACTGCGATCTCTGGGAAGGATCCATCGCAAGGATGAATATGTGTCGACGGCGTTTCGCAGATCGTTAGTCGTCGGTGGTCTGGTGCTGATCATGTTTGTTGCGACCGTTATCGAAGCCGGTATCTGGGCTCTGACTTATATCAGCGTTGAAGCAATTACCGAATTCGAAGAGGCACTTTACTTCTCGATGGTCACCTATGCGACGCTCGGATACGGTGACGTGGTTCTCGTGCAGCAGTGGCGCCTTTTGTCGTCGTTTCAAGCGGCGAACGGCGCAATCATGTTCGGCTGGACGACGGCAGTGATCGTTCTTGCGATCAGAGACATCAGCCGGTCGGTAGCTCAATTGCAAGACGCGCGATGACGCGGTAGCGCCGATCCACCGGGGGTCGGGCTTGCATTGCGTGAAACAGACGAACGTTGGCAGGGCGGACCTGTGGTATCGAAGATCTGATAGGTTCAGCGCTTCCGCTGGCGCCATAGAAAGAAGAACCCGGCAGAGCGCCGGGTTCTTCCTGACAACTTTGAGTAAGGTATCTGTTGCTTACTCGTGAACGTTCGGGATATCCCCCACCTCGAAGTCGTTGAGGTCTTCAACCACCGACGGACCTTTGGTCCCCGGCAACACCTCGAAGAACAAGTCAAAGTCGACCATTGTGGTTGCGAGTTGCTTTATCACGCCAAGGTCACCTTTGTAGGTAGCGGTGCCGTCGTCGAGTTGATCCATTAATGGCTTGACGCCCATCATTGTTTGCTCGAGGTCCGTACGGTTGATCGTAATCGATAGATCAGCATCTTTCGCTTGGTAGCCCTCGATATTGGTCAGCGTCGCATTGCTGAGTTCGATCACGTACTTCTCGCCGTTGTCAGGTGTCGAGAGGTTGATGGTGAACTCGAAATCCTCGGCTTTCGTGCTGTCCATGCGAATTCCGAGAAAGTCGAGGAAGAGGCCGGTGGTCATGGCCTGGATCATGTCGGGAGACGAGGGATCGGGCGGGCTACCTTCCGGAATACCCGACCGCAGTTCGAATGCGCCGGCCAGAAACGCATTACGCAATCCTGGATTTTCCTGCTGATAGCCGAGCTGTTCGTAGACATCCGCCAGTAGGTCCTTTGCCGGCTGATTGTCCGGTTCGGCGAATACCAGCCTGTCCAGTATTTCAACAGCGTGCCGATACTTGCCCTCGTCATAGAGTTCCCGCCCCTTTGCCATGATCTTGTCCGACCCGCCCATCATTTCTACATAAAGTGGTGCGGAGTCCCGTGGGGACAGTGGAATCAGTGTTGCCGGGTTTGCGTCCCAGTGACCGAGGTATTTGTTGACGACACCTCGAGCGTTGTTCTCCTGTGAACCGTGGTAAAAACGCGTAATCCAGCCCTCCTGCAGGCTCTTTGGCGCGCGGTAAACGTTGTGGATCTCGTTGATCGTCACGCCCTGGTTGGCGTAATGTAAAACCTGGTTGTGCTGGTGGGCGTAAATGTCGCGATTCGCCTTGAGCACTTCCTGGATGCGCTCGTTGCCCCAGCGCGGCCAGTGATGCGAGGCAATCATTATTTCGGCCTCCTTGCCGAAGGCGAACAGTGCCCGGTTGATATACTTTGACCAACCCAGCGCGTCGCGCACCATAGCGCCGCGCAGCGTATAGATGTTGTGCACCGACGCGACAACGTTCTCCGCCATCCACAGCGTCTTCATCGACGGGATGTAGGTATTCATCTCCGACGGTGCCTCTGTATCCGGCGTGTTCTGAAAGATCATCTCGATCCCGTCGACTTTGAATGTTTCGACAGCGTCTTCGACAATGCGAGTGGGAGCAATGAGCCCGAGGTTACCTTGCGAAATGTTCTGACCAAGGCCTTGACCGGCGTGGCCGTAAGGACTTGCCGGCAACAGCACCCCGTACTGGAAGAACAACCGCCGGCTCATCGCGTTGCCGGCGAGCACATTTTCTGCGACGGCGTAATCCATGAAGTCACGCGGCGCGATGACTTCTACCTTTCCGGCCCTTACGTCTTGGACATTGACGAGGCCATGAACGCCCCCGAAATGATCCCCGTGAGAGTGGGAATAGACGACGACGACGACGGGCAATTCTTCGACATGTTCGTCCATGAGTTCTTTCGCTGCCCTCGCCGTCTCGAGAGAGGTCAATGGATCGAATACGATCCAGCCGGTTTTGCCCCGGATGAACGTAATCTGCGCGAGGTCGAACCCGCGTACCTGATAGATGCCCGGTATGACTTCGTAGACGCCGTAATTCATGTTCAGCTGTGACATGCGCAAGAGGGATGGGTGGACGCTGTTGATCTTTTCGGGCTCGTTGAGGAACTGGTAGCGCTCCATGTCCCAGGCGACGTTGCCGGCATCGGCCATGATCTTCAGCTCCTCACGGCCAGCGATATAGCCACGCTCCCACTCCTCAAAATCCTTCTGATCGGAAAATGGCAGAGTGTTGCGAGCCTCTTCGAAGATCTTCAACGTGTGCTCGGAAGGCGGCTTGCCTTTTGGATGAAAATGCCCGAAGTCGGACTCGGATGTTTCCGATGAACAGGCCGCAATAAACGCTACCGCTGCCGTGATTAGAATTACCCGATTTGCTGCATTCATTTTTGTTGCCCTCAGTGTTGGTTTGTGTGTTTGTTTGATGCTAATCGACGAAACTTGCTCGGCGTCGCGCCTGATCCTTGGCTGCTGAAGAACGTAGCACTTAATTGGACCGATCCACAGAAAAGACCTGCTGCCACTCGTCACGAGTCAGTTGATCCCTAAGCGTAAATCTCAAGTCAAGCATATCCTTGTTGTACTCGGCCACCGCTGCAAAGTAGACGTCCCAGACGGCGTCAATGTCGGTTATGGTGGCGTCGCTCCTCGCCAACGTCTTGCTCATTTCCTTGCGGGCCTTGTTGACCTGTTTGTTGCGCGCCTTGGTTCTCTTCTTCATTTCCTTGACGCTGGCCAGTGCTTCTTGCCGGCGTTCGCCTTTTTGCAGGACGATTTTAATCTGGTCCTGAGTGTCGGATATGTAGTCCAGCAGTCCGGTTGAGCTGGCACCGAGTATCAGGATTGTCATAAGCGTGATCAACATGATCGGTCCCCCTGATCAGATCGACTGAATGGAAGAGATGGCTGCTTTCATCGCTTTGGTATGGGCCCTGGCGATCGCTTCACGCTCCGGTGCGGTCACTGTGCTGATCAACGCCCGGTGTGTCTCCGCAACGCGTAGATGGTTCTGGTAAACCTCAGTGGCCACGTTCTCGAGAAAAGCTTCCAGCTCGGCTCGCGTCACGTCGTAGTTGGCATTGAGTTCGCGAGTCCTTCGCTTTCGTCTTTCTATCCTTATTCGAAGCGCCGCCAGGTCGTCCTGCAGTTCATTTACGATTCGTATCGCCTCCTGCTCGCGGGCCGGGTCATCAATCACGATTTGGATCTCGGCGCGGAGGTCGTCGAACGCCTGATACTCGACGTCAACCGGAGCGACTTGATTTTTCGCGCAAGCGATAGTCAGCAATACCCCGGTTGTGAACACGGCGGCGTTGCGCAGTTTCACCAGATTTCGTGTCACTGAACTTCCTCCATCGGTTTTTTGTGCTCTGTTGCCCGCGGGTGCCTTGCGTCTGTCGCTCCGGCAGCCAGGTCGCCCGGCCAATTTAACCTAAGGCTACACAATGGTGAACGTTATGGCTAACGTGTTGCAGTTTTGTTACATGTGTATCATGGATTGCCAGCAGCTGGCTGATTCGTGCAATTGGGAGCATGGTTCACTGCCTCCGGCTGATGTTAGTCGAATTGCGAACTGAAGGCGCAGAAAGAATCAAGCGAGCATTCAATAACGAAAGCAAGCTGGAACTGCGTGCGGCGAGAAAGTGTGGATACGTGTATTCACGGAGACACGGACCAGGCCAGATTCGCGCGATAGCCGGCTGACACAGTTGCGTCGTTAATGCGCATGTCCCAGACTGAAGGGAAAGGTGGATCTGCCTGTGCGAATTTCGGAGGCCGTTGCTGAATATCGACTCAAGCGTTGAGGGAACAATAACAGATGCCCGCGAACAGTAAACACACCCTCGTTGTTGTGAATCCAGGCCACTTCCATGCGGGATTGACGTTGCGCAAACGTCATCCATTGCTCTCCGATGAGGTGTACGTGTACGCGGAGGACGGCCCCGAACTTAGAAAGTTCCTGCACCTGGTGGATGCATTCAATCAGCGCGAGGAAGACCCGACGTCATGGGAACTGCATATCTATCGCGGCCCGGACTATCTTGACGCGCTGTTGCAGCAGCCGCCCGGTGACGTGGCGATGGTCGCCGGCAAGAACAACACCAAGTTGTCGACAATGCACCGGCTTCACCAGGCCGGATTGCATGTGCTGGGTGACAAGAGCTGGCTGATCGACGCAAGCCAACTGGATCTACTGGAGGCAATCACGTCATCGCCGCCGCTGACAATGGACATCATGACCGAGCGCTTCGAAGTCGCAGCGCGCCTGCAGGTGGCTTTGTCGCAAAACCCTGAAATATTCGGTGGCTTCCGTGTTGATGGGAGCGAACCCGCTGTTTATTTCAAGAGCGTTCACCATTTGTACAAAGAGGTCAACGGTAAACCGCTGGTGCGTCCGGTGTGGTATTTCGACTACGGTGTATTGGGAGAGGGCATCACAGATGTAACGACACATTTGGTGGACATGGCGCAGTGGATGGTGGCGGGTGATCAGGGCGTTGATTATGAGCGCGATATCGTGCTCACTGAGGCGCGCCAATGGCCGACTGACATACCGCTGGAAATGTTCTCGCGCATCACCGGATTGAAGGAGTTTCCGGAATATGCCTGTCGAGACGTGAGTAACGGTGTGCTGCACTACTTATGTAATGCGAACATCAAGTACACGTTGCGGGGCGTTCCGGTCGAGGTTGATTCGATCTGGGATCTTGCCATTCCGGAGGGCGGCGGCGACACGCACTACTGCATTCTGCGCGGCACGCGAGCAGACCTTGTTGTCGATCAGGGGGCGGACACCGATTTTGTGACGCGCCTTCGGGTGATTCCGATTGAAACCAGCACGGCATACGAGAAGTCGCTCGATGAAGCGCTCGCCGGAATGCAGGATATTTGTCCGGGCGTTGGGTATCGCGCAGACGAATATGGTTACTTGGTAACAATACCCGCAGAGACGCGCAACGGCCATGAAGCGCGCTTTGCGGAAGTGTTGAATGAGTTTCTTGGTTACGTGGATGCGGGCGAATGGCCGCCGCGGGTAAGCCAGGAGTTGGTGACCAAGTACAAACTATTGGCCAACGCTTACGATCTATCGCACCGCTGAGATCGCTTGCTGCGGTGCGGGGCCAAAATCTACTGATTCGAGGCGCCACCCTGGCGACTGCATGCACTCATCGACAAATTCGATCTCGTGTCGGCGCGGAGGCTGCGGCACATCGAACACGCGTTCGGCAGCACCGGTAAGCAGCGCTTCATCGAGTTCATTGCGTACGAACCAGCGTAGGTGCGGGGGAAAGCTGCGAATCGCAACCAGATCTTCTTCCAACCTCGCCAGGAAGAACTCGCGCGATATGCCGTTATCGCGTGACAGTGCTGCATTGCGAATGAACTCACCGGCTTCAAGACATTCTTCAATCGGATGAGATCGCACTGCAGCATCTTCCGCCAAAGCATTGCTGCCGATCGTTGCCACGATACCGGTGATAATCAAAGCTGCGCGCATGCTTCACCTCGCTTTCGTGTTGCGATGATCGTTATCCAAAAATACTACGCTTGTTGAACGCTTTCGAGTGAAAAATTCGTGTCACACTCACTCGCAAACTGTTGCAGTTCGCTACACAAAGGTAACGAGCATAAACAATGCCTGTTGCGTGTTACCCTGCAATGCTCGAACGTGGAGACGGTTTGTGTTTTTGTGTTCACGTGGAGTTGATGTCGCAACAGGGGGGGCGCAGACGTTGCATGCATCTTTTCGGGCGATGAAATGGATTTGCCTTTATCTGGCGTTACTGGGAAGCGCGATGGCCGCACCTTTGTTTGCCGCGCAAGACGCAGCAATTGAGGCGAAAGAGGGCGATGTCGAGCACTGGATCGAGTACTACAAGAAAGAGCGCGGACTAAGTAACGAGACGGTTACGGAAGACAAGGTCATGCCTGAAGTGGCGCCGCGGGACGCCGGCGACAGTGGGGTTAGTACCTCACCGACGCGACCCGCCACGCCTGATTCCGCCCGCTGATCGCTGGCGGCAGTCAGGTGGCTGGACGATTCGATCAGAAATTAAGTTTGCAATAAGATTTTTTCTCGGTCTGTCGGAAAAAAATTGTAAGTATCTGATAATAAATATAAAAAATAAACCTAACAGATTGTTAGATTTGATATTTCTTTAATTTTTAACTAAGTTTGGTGATGCGTAGGGCGGCTTTGCGGACCGGCGACAACTCGGACCAAAAAGCAAGCGCGAAACTCGCGATCTTCCTTCTTCAATTGCCTGTTTGCATAAGTCGTCCCGCATCTGTCTGTTGTGCCTCGTTGTCTTATCCTGACCGGACTCCTAGTCCACCTCCCTTACGGCGAGTCTGGTTAGTCATCCACGAAAGTGGTGTCCCCAAGGCGAGGGCTCAGGGAGAGGGTCTGGTAGTGTTTTTTGGTGTGCTACAAGCCCGCGTATGACCAGAACGCGGGACCTGCGGTGCCTGATCCTGTGTCAGGCAGCGGCGCGCCGAAGAATGAGCCGGGCTTGCGGGGCGGCTTATCTTTTTCGTCTGGTCAATCCGCCTGGGATTGCATTGCGGCGTGGAGCACGTTCACGCCGGAGCGGGTTCTGACAAATCAAAATCCAATTCGACTTTCGCGCCATTAGGATCGAAAAAGAACAGCTGCCAGACGTTCGCATCCTCCAGCCGGCGCAGGTCGTATTCGATGCTGCGCGATTTCAGTCTCTCAACCATGTCGACGAGGCCGGTCGCGCTGAAGGCCATGTGATCAATGACGCCCTCGCGGGGTTCCGGCATTTTGTCCCCGGCAATGACGTGCAGGATGGCTTGCCCTTCCTTATACAGCCAGGCACCGGGAAACTTGAAGTTTGGCCGCTTGCCCGGCTCGAGTTCGAGCAGCTCGCCATAGAACTTGACGGTTTCGTCGAGTTGATCGGTCAGTATTGTGAAGTGGTTCATTGCTGTGGCAGGCATCTCTTGTTCCCTCCCGTATATTGGTTTGCGATGATGGATCAGGCTTGTTCAGGCTGCGGCCTGGTCCTTCTGTTGTCGTTGCATCGATCGCTGCCGCTTGTCCAGCCACCAGCCGTACTGTTCGGGCCAGGATTCGAAATGGCCGCGACAACCCAGCTGAGCTTCCGCATTTAGCGCCCAGTTGGGATTATGCAGCGCCTCTCGGCCAATCGCGATCAAGTCAGCTTGTTCCGAGCGCAAGATCTGCTCCGCCTGCTCGCCATCGAGAATCAGGCCAACTGCCATCGTCTTGATGTCGGCATCGCGGCGGATGCGCTCTGAAAACGGTACCTGAAATCCCGGCAGGCGTTTGACGCGGGCTGCCGTAGCAGATCCCATCAACCCGCCTGATGAACAGTCAATGACGTCGACACCGCGCGCTTTTAGCTCGCGCGAGAGTACCACGCTGTCCTCGATGTTCCAGCCACCTTCCATACCGTCGACCGACGAGATACGGGTAAACAGTGGTTTGTCCTTTGGGCAGACTGAGCGGATTGTTTCCGCCAGTTCCAGCGTAAATCGCATACGGCCGGTCAGATCTCCTCCGTATTGGTCAGCGCGCTTATTGGTTATCGGTGAGAGGAACTCGTGTCCGAGATATCCGTGTGCGCTGTGAATTTCCAGCACGTCGAATCCAGCCCGCACAGCACGCTGGGCGGCAAGCCGCCAGTGCTCTTGCAGATCGTGGATTTCATTGACGGTTAGCTCATGCGGTTTCAGCCAGCCTTGGTCAAGCGGGATGGGACTGGGCGCGACTATGTTCCACACGTCTTCGCCGCGCGCGCGGTCGCTGTCGTCGAGCGGACCGTTACCATGCCACGGTCGCTGCATCGAGGCCTTGCGGCCTGCGTGTGCCAGTTGAATTGCTGCCGCGGCACCGGTCGACTTGATGAAGGAAACGATGCGTTCGAGCCCCGCTATGTGCTCGTCGGACCAGATACCAACATCACCGTGGGTGATACGGCCATCCATCTTGACCGCAGCCGCTTCGGTGAAAACAAGTCCGGCACCACCTTGTGCCATCTTGCCCAGATGCACCAGGTGCCAATCGTTGACGATGCCGTCCTTCGCCGAGTAGGTGCACATCGGCGAGATCACAATCCGGTTCTTGAGCGTGACGCCGCGCAGCTCGGTCGGCGTCAATAAAAGAGGGAGCGTTGCCATTGATCTCCTCTGGATGATCTTGTTGTGACCGGATCCGGTGGTCCAGCCAATTGAGGATGGCAACTGTAGCGCCGGAGTTGCCCCGTGGGCAACTCCGGACGCTTAGCTAAAAAGGACGCTGCGTTAGTTAGGGCCTAGTTGCGCGGATGGGCGTGCACGTGATGGCGAGCCTCGAAGCGACCTTCATGGACGTGTCCCTCGTCCATTTCGACCGGGACGCGATTCAAATGTCCGTGCCGCACTTCTGATTCGGCCATCAGCGTGTTGGCGAACTGCGTGATGTCAGCAGTCGACCCCTTAAGCAGTACCGTTTCCAGACAGTTCTCATGATCGACCCGGATATGCATGGTCGAGATCACGATGTCGTGATTGGCATGCTGTAGCTGAGCAATTCGCTCGGATAGATCGCGAGCCTTGTGATTGTAAATGTAGGACAGAGCGGCTATGCAATAGGGCGCTTCCTGGCTGGCAATGCTGGCGTTGGCGAGCTCGCTTCGGAGCATGTCCCGCACGGCCTCTGAGCGGTTCTGGTAACCGCGCTTGCGCAGCAGACTGTCAAACTGGTTAGCGAGATCATCGCTCAGGGAAATGGTGAACCGTTCCATATGATGCTTTCCGACGAATGTAATAATTGATTAAACCGTTTGGTAGGCCCTACAAAGCAATATTCATACGTGACGACGTACCGCCTGTCGGCTTAACAATAGGCATTAACGGCTTAAGTCGGACAGACTTGAGGGGTCGATTAAAACCCCTTGATTCATCAAAGGTTACGATTGAAGTAAAGTCTCTTAAACTGGAAATTGGGAGTGCCGGGAAAGCGTCGGACGAGACTTTTTTCGGCGGGTTTTCGGAGCTTACCCGGTGATCCCGTGGACTGCGGCAGCAGGCGGTCGGAGCTGCCTTTGGAGACCGTGACGGCGCACTAATCGGCGGGTACTCAGGTCGGAGAAGCGGGCGCCGGGCGTCCTTTTACCACCCTCAAATGTCACTGGGTGACAGCCACCGACCGTGGTGCGTGCGATGCCCTCTAGCGAGACAGCACGGCTTCGCGGATGCGCCCGAGTGCTTCCTCTAGACGACTGCGTGGACAGGCGAAATTGAGCCGCAGGAATCCCGGAGCATCAAACAGCTTGCCGTCGTACAGACCGACACCGGCTTCCTCGAAAAATGCGACCGGGTCGCTGACCGACAGTTCTCGGGCATCGATCCAGGCAAGGTAGGTTGCTTCCACGTGCCAGGTTTTGAGACCAGGTATTGACGATAGCTGTGCTTCGACCAGGTCGCGGTTGCCGCGCAGGTAATCAACCAGAGCCAACTGCCACGCCTTGCCGTCGCGCAATGCAGCCAGCGTCGCGAAAAAACCAAGTGCGCCGATATGATGAACTATGCCGCGCATGGTGCGTTGGATTTTGCTGCGCAGCTGTTCGTCGGAAATGATTGCGAACGCGCAGCCCAGGCCGGGCAAATTGAATGTCTTGCTAGCCGATAACAGGGTAACCGTGCGTGCGGCGATGTCGCCCAGTGAGGCGACCGGAATGTGCTTTTTGTCCTGATCGAGCACCAGGCCAGAGTGAATTTCGTCGGATGCCAGAACGAGATCGTGCCGCTCGCAGAAATCCGCGAGCTGTGTGAGTTCGTCGCGCGACCAGACGCGCCCGGTAGGATTGTGCGGGCTGCACAGTAACAAAGTACGAGTTTTCGGGCTGACCGCTTTCTCGAGTCTGTCGAAGTCCCACAGCCAGCGCCCGTCACATTCCTGCAAAGGGACGGTCACTGTGACGCGCTCACCGTAACGCGGCGCGGACAGAAAAGGTGGATAGATCGGAATTGCGGTCAGGACTTCTTCGCCCGGTTCAGCGAAAGCGCGGCTGACAACACTCAGGCCGACGACCAGGCTGGGCATCCACACGATCCAGTCCGGGTCGATTGTCCACCCGAAATCGCGCTCCAGTGCAGCAGTCACGACCGCGGGTATTTGTTTCGGCGGTTGCGTGTAGCCGAATATGCCGTGCTCTACCCGTTGGCGAAGCATGTCAATGACGCACGGTGCGGTACGAAAATCCATATCTGCCACCCACAGGGGAATCACATCGCGACCGCCGTACTTCTCCCACTTGCTACTGGAGCTGTCGCGGCGGTCGGGCGCGCTGTCGAATTCAAAATCAGTATTCATGCAGTTCCTGCGAGCGGAGTAACCAAGGCGTGTCCGAAACGGCACTGTGGTCGCCATACCGGAGTTCCGTGATTTTGACATCTTCTTGCCGGCTGGCCGGTGATCTCGAAGCAATGTCCATTACGTCGTACTCGTCTGTAGGCAGAGTTCCTATTTCGCTCGACATGTGTCGTAACGACCTGATTCAAGTCGTGCCATTACCAGCCGTAATGTCATTGGAGACCAGGGCCAGAAATTTGCAGATCAAACCACAAAATCGCATTTTGATCATCGTGGCGGCAGTGCTGTTTCTCGGTATTGCGCTGTCTGCGTACGTCTATCGCAATGGCCAGTCAGTGCTCGAGGCTTCCAGGCCTTTATTGAGCCAGCAGCTCCCAGCGCTGCAATTGATATCGCATCTCCAGCTCGAGGTCGCCGCCCAGGAACCGATTCTCTACGAGTACTACGCGACCATAGAACGGGAAACGTTCAAACGCCGATTTGAGGCGAACGACGCCCATATCACTCGCGATGTAAAGATGCTGGCCGACGGCCTGGTCCTGGAGGAAGATCTGCGCCCGGTGCGCCAATACTGTGTGAAGATCAACAAGCTGGCAGAAGATCTGGATAACACGCTGCGGGTATACGGCGAGTCGCGTGTTGATTGGGACCACGCCAGAGAAGTGCTGGTTGAGGTATCCGCCGCGGGCCGGGAGGTGAACGCCGAGTTGGAATCGCTTGCCGCATCGATACGCGATTCAGTCAGTGTCGGTGGCAAAAATACCAGCCAGCGAGTCGAAACGGTGATCACCGCGGTTCTTGCTTTCAGTCTGCTTCTGGCAGGCATCGCCGTTGTTGTTGGCTATCTGGTTAACGCTTACCTCAAGGAAGCCAACGAGCGGCACAAGCTTGCGATGTTCGTGGAAAGAAATCCGAATCCGGTTCTGCGGCTGACACCGTCTGGCGAAGTCGTGTATGCAAACCCGGGCGCCCTCGAACTGGCTTCATATCTGAAGCTGGGTGATGCTGGCATCGAACAGGTTCTGCCGGACGATGTGACCGAACGTCTGCACGATTTGTTGCTCAGCGATCAGGTTGCCGGCCAGTTTGAATATACACGCCATAGCCTGACTATCGATAGCACTGTTCGCTATCTGCCAGAGCATGGCATATTTCACTGCTATCTGGCCGATGTGACGGAGCGCAAGAAGGCCGAAGCGGGATTGCGCCAGCAGGCCTTCCACGATTCGTTGACCGGTTTGCCCAATCGCCGTTACCTGCGCGAGACGATTTCGGAGCTCGATGGATCACAGCCGGTTGCACTGTTACTGCTGAACTTCGACCGCTTTCACAGATTGCTCAGTAATGTCGGACCGGAAACGGTGGACAGGCTGCTGCGCGAAGTCGCCGGTCGATTGTCCGGAATCTTTCCGCCAAGCGGATCATATCCTCATTTATTCCGCTTCGAGGGCGATACGTTTGTGATGCTTGCTCCGACAGAGGGGCGCGATGAAATGGCGGGGCAGGCGGCACAGCGCATACTGGAAACACTTTGGCCGCCGTTCTATGTCGATGGGCGAGAGGTTTTCTTGTCAGCCAGTATCGGTGTGAGTACATATCCGCGCGATGGCAGGCAGGCTCCGGAGCTGGTGCACAACGCCGGCATGGCGTTGCACGCGGTGAAGCAGACCGGTGGCGGTGCTTACCAGATCTACAATGCGGACATGAGTGCGTACGCGACTGCGCGTATGGCTATGGAGAGCGACCTTCGCGACGCAATCAAGAACGACGAGTTCTTTCTGCATTTTCAGCCTCAGTTGGATCTGGGCAGCAGCAATGTTGTCGCGGCCGAGGCGTTGCTGCGCTGGAATCGCTCCGGCCATGGCCTTGTCTCGCCTGGCCAGTTTATTCCGGTTGCGGAAGAAGCTGGTTTGATTACCGCAATGGGCGATTGGGTGCTGGAAAGATCCTGTCGCTGTGCCGTCGAATGGCAGAAGAAAAATTTCCCGCCGGTGCGGGTGGCGGTAAATATTTCGGCACGCCAGTTTCAGTCTCCAGAGTTGGTTGGCCGCGTGAGGGAAATCCTGGCGCAAACCGGGCTGAGGCCGGATTTGCTCGAGCTGGAAATTACCGAGAGTTCGACCATGGAAGACGTCGAGCGCACGGTGCGCATACTCGAGCAGCTCAAAGGCCTCGGGGTGACCCTGGCGATCGACGATTTCGGAACCGGCTTTTCTTCCATGAGCTATCTGTCACGCTTCCCGGTGGACCGGCTCAAGATTGATCAGTCCTTTTTGCAAGGACTGGTCAAAAACGATGACAGGGCAACTGCCATCGTCTCGGCGGTGATCACGCTGGGCCACACGTTGAACCTGAAGGTGATCGGCGAAGGCGTTGAAACCGAAGCGCAACTGCTCAAGCTTCGTCAGCTGGGATGCGACGAGACGCAGGGATTCTTGTTCAGCAGGCCGGTGCCGGACCAGGAGTTCGTCGCTTTTGTCAACGAGGGTCGTTGGCTCACGGACCAAAACTCGTTCGGCGCGGCCTTGCTGCGGTCGGTAGGAATGCGCTCGGCTGCCGACGCCGCCTGACCCGCTGGGTCGGTTACTGCTGTCAGTGAAAATCCCTTGAACGGGTGAGCAGGTTGCCCAGCAGGTGAGACTGATCTATCAGTTTGCCTGCTATCAGGTGAATCACTTCGCCTTCACGTTCAATATGTCCGTGTACCGCCATCAATTGGGCGCCAAGTAATACGCGGCGCTGCTCCGCAGCCGACCGGCCCCAGACAACGACGTTGATGAATCCGGTTTCATCCTCGAGTGTGACGAATACTACGCCGCTCGCGGTGCCCGGGCGTTGACGGCAGGTGACGATGCCGGCAGCACGTGTCATCGTGCCATGCGGGAGGTGGCGGATTTCTTCCGCACTGAGCATATGTAGTTTTTGCAGTTCCGGGCGCAGCAGCGCCAGCGGATGCCGGCCCAGTGACAATCCGATGCTGGCGTAGTCGGCGACAATGTTTTCACCTTCGGTGGGCGAGGGTAGATCGACCGGCTGTTCATGAACGGGCGCCTTTTCCAGGAGCAGTGGACGCGCTTCGATTCCGGCAACCATCCATGCTGCATTATGGCGATGGCCGTTGGTTGTGCTGAGCGCACCGGCAGCGGCGAGACATTCCATGTCACGGCGTGACAGTTTCGCCGCACGCATTAGTTGCTCGGCCGATTGACTGTGCAGATTCCGGCGCGCATCGACCAGTCGTTGTATGCCGGCTTCTGACAAGCCTTTCACCATTTTGAAGCCAAGGCGCAGTGCCGGCTGAGGCTGATGTTGGCTTTGTTCCAAAGCGTCCGCGTCGTGGCAAGTTTTCTGTGTCATTGGCGCGTCCACTTGCACGCTTCTACGGTGCGGCTGCGACACGTTAGCCGCAGGCCCGTTTGCGGGAGCAGACGCAATGCGCCCCGTTTCATGGACATCGATCGCAGCCTTTTGCGCCCCTTCCCGCACCTGCGCTTCGCGTACCGAGTCCGGGGCGCATCCCCGTCCAGGCGGGGCGCACTGTACGGCGGAGGAGGGGCCCCACGAGTGGGGATCCGACCCGGGAAGTGCGCACAGGTTCGGCTTGAGTACCGTGCGCTCCTGTTCGGCTTCGCGGTCGCATTCCGCAAGCGTGTCCCTGCTCTGCGCTGCGCCGAACCCTGCTCCGCGCTCCAGCGTGCAAGCATAGTTGCTTTTGAGAATATCGACAGGACGGATTTCAACGCCGTGGCGCCGCGCATCCTGTACCAGTTGCGAAGGCGCATAAAAGCCCATTGGCTGACTGTTGAGCAGGGCGCAGGTAAAGGCGGCCGGATAGTGGCATTTCAACCACGATGACACATAGACCAACAAGGCGAAGCTGGCCGAATGTGATTCAGGAAATCCGTATTCGCCGAAGCCGAGAATTTGCTGGAAGATCTGCTTGGCGAATGCTTCGCTGTAGCCACGGTGGCGCATGCCGCGGATCAGTTTTTCCTCGAATGGTTGCAGTCCGCCCCGGCGCCGCCACGCTGCCATCGAACGGCGCAAGTGATCAGCTTCACCAGGCGTAAATCCCGCCGCAACCACGGCCAGTTGCATGACCTGTTCCTGGAAAATCGGCACGCCAAGCGTGCGTTCCAGCACGCTGCGTACTTGCTCGGAAGGGTAGGTGATGGGATCGGTGCCCTGACGGCGCCGCAGATAGGGATGCACCATGCCGCCCTGGATCGGGCCGGGCCGCACAATGGCAACTTCGATTACCAGATCATAAAAACATTGTGGCCGCAGCCGTGGCAGCATCGACATCTGTGCGCGCGACTCGATCTGGAATACGCCGATGGTGTCGGCGCGCTGGATCATTTCATAGACTTTCGGATCTTCCGCCGGCACATCGGCGATCGTGAACGGTTTTTTGTGCAGCTCGCTCACCAGTGCAAGCGCCCGGCGAATCGCCGAAAGCATGCCAAGCGCGAGCACATCGACTTTCAGCAGACCGAGCGCGTCGAGATCATCCTTGTCCCACTGGATGACAGAGCGCTCCGCCATCGCTGCATTCTCTACCGGTACCAACCGTGACAACAGGCCGCGCGCAATGACAAAGCCACCGACGTGCTGCGATAAATGACGCGGAAAACCGCCCAGTGTTTCGGTCAGCGTGATCAGCCTTTGTATAACCGGTGAAGCCGGGTCGAATCCGACTTCCTGCAAACGCTCGGCACGCTTTGACTTGCGATCCCACCAGGCAAAGTTCTTTGAAATGCGATTGACTTGCTCGAGGTTCAGGCCGAGCGCCTTGCCAACATCGCGGAATGCGCTTTTGGCTCGGTAGGTGATGACAGTCGCGGCAAGGGCAGCGCGATCACGGCCATATTTTTCATAGATGTACTGGATGACTTCTTCGCGGCGTTCGTGTTCGAAATCGACGTCGATATCCGGCGGCTCGTTGCGTTCTTTTGAAATAAAGCGTTCGAACAACATCGCCATTCGACTTGGATCGACTTCGGTAATGCCCAGTGCGTAGCACACCGCGGAATTGGCTGCGCTGCCGCGTCCCTGACAGAGAATATGACGGCTGCGTGCGAATTTGACGATGTCGTAAACGGTCAGAAAGTAAGGTTCGTAGTGCAGCTCCTCGATCAACGCCAGCTCGTGGTCAACCAGCTCGCGAACCCTGGGAGTGGTGCCGGACGGAAAGCGCCATGCCAGTCCTGCCTCGGTCAGTTGGCGCAGATGCTGGGAAGGCGTCAGACCGGACGGAACGATTTCTTCCGGATACTCGTAACGCAGGCTGTCGAGCGAAAAATCACAGCGCTGGGTAATTTCAACAGATTGCGCAAGCAGCTTGGGCGGATAGATGCGGCTGAGTGTTTTGCGATGACGCAGGTGACGCTCGCCACTCGGGTGAAGTCCGTGTCCAACTTGCGAAACCGGTTTGCCGAGACGGATTGCAGTCAGTGTGTCCTGCAGCATGCGCCGTTCGCGCAAATGCATGTGAACGTCGCCGGTTGCCACGCATGGCAGTGCCAGCTGTTCTCCGAGTTTGCACAGCGCATCGAGCCGTTGGCGCTCACCGCCGCGTGCCAGCAACTCGACGGCGATCCACAGGCGATCGGGAAAACAGCCGGCAAGCCAGCTGACCGGTTCAGTATCGAAAGTGACTGGTTGGTCGACAGTGATACCGGCCGCATCGGTGTCCGGCAACCAGACTGCCAGACAGTCAGTAATGCCTTGTGCAATGTCATTGCGGGTCAGGTAATACTCGCCTTTCTTTGCGGCGCGCCGGCCGCGGGTGATCAGTTCACAAAGGTTGCCGTAGCCGTTGCGATTCTGCGCCAGCAGAACAAAGCGCAATCCGTCTGCAAGCCGGAATTCCGAGCCGACCAGCAGCTTTAGATCGCTTTGCTTTGCCGCAATATGAGCGCGTACTGCGCCGGCAACGGAACACTCGTCGGTGATGGCTAGTGCGCTGTAACCGAGTGCAGCAGCGCGTTCAATCAGTTCCTCGGGGTGCGAAGCACCGCGTAGAAAAGAGAAATTGCTGACGCAATGCAGTTCGGCGTAATCGTGCATCGTCAGGAAAAAATGCCGTGCAGGAACCAGTTTTTCTCAATGCTGCGTTCCCGGTAAATCCAGAACGTGGCGCCGTTGCCGTTGCGCGCAACGAAGTAATCGCGCATCACATCGCCACCGTCCCACCAGCCGGTTTCGATTCGTTCCGGGCCATCGAGTATTCGCAACTCACCATCGAGCCAGGGATGCCCGTCTTGCAGTTTCAACCGGCGCGGGTGGTGCAGCAGCCAGGCCGGGCGCAACAGCGGCGGGCCGGATTGGGCAATCGCACCGGGTTCGGTTTCGTGCCAGGCGAATTCAGGGCGTGCGTCAGGAAACAGCGACAGACCATGCACGGCATCGTTGCCGAGCCGGGCGCGCAGCCTTTCCACCAGTGTGGCGCGTTCCTCACGGACATGAGTTGCATCTGGTAGGAACGAAAAATTACGTGGCGCAAGTTGCGCGATATCGAGTGCTTCGAGTGCCATCGCTTCGCTGCGCGCGGGCAGTGCGATATTCGAGAGCCTTTCGCGCAGCAGATTGAGCAGATGTTTCGGGTCGCGGCTTGGAATCGAGAGCGCGACGATGACATCGGTTGTTTTTCTGTTCTCGTCCTCCAACGCAAGCCGCAAGCGCGTTACACCGGCATTACTCGCAGACAGGTAGCCGGTCATCTGCAGAATCAGCCGGTGCGCGCCAAACAGCAGTGCTTCTGCTTCACTGACAGGTGAAGGCAGCGCCAGGTGGGCTGCAAAACGCGACGGCGGGGTAAACGCCGGTTGCGGGTCTGGCAGATCGCCGAACGCACGATAGAGTTGATCGAGAAGACGCTGGCCAAAGCGGCGTGCCAGAGCATCGCGCGGCAGCGATGCGAGTTGACCGATCGAGCGTATGCCTGTTCTTGTCAGCGATTTGAAAGTATCGGCATCGGCATCGAGGCAGGTAACCGGCAACCGGTCCAGATGATGTCGCAATGCTTTGTGTTCTTCGACGATAACGCCGAAGCCGGCGCCTGCCAGCCAATGCGCACCGCGCGGCGTTGGTGCAACCGCGACCAGGGTGTCAAAGCCCAACTGTGCCGCCGACCCGTTTATGCGCTTGCATAATGCGTCGAGACCGCCAAACAGTTTCAGGCTGGCGCCGATTTCGAGCAGTAGCGAATCAGGCGCCAGCAGGCTGACTTGTGATGTGAACTGTAATGCCCACAACGCGATTTGCTCGAGGCAGGATTGCTCGGCGTTTGTGTCGCGCGTGCGCACGATGAGTTGCGGAGACAGCGCATAAGCGGCGGACAACGCCATGCCGCTGCGAATACCCGCGGCTGCGGCGTGCTCGTCACAGGCAACAACCAACGACGCATTGCCGCTGCCGGCGACAACCAGTGGTTCAGACGGTGTGCCGGCTCGCAGGAAAACTTCGATCGGCAGCCGGGGAAAGTTCAGACACAGCCACAACATTGCAGATACGCATCCTTTTCTAGGGCCTGCTGGCAGGTCGGGACCTGCTAACCGGTCCCATATTCAGTGGCGATGTCAGGCTGCCGCCGCGGCGCTTGAGCACCTCGATGCGGATATCGTCAATGCTGCCGGCGATTTGCAGCCGGTAGGGCACGGGCGAGGGGCGTGGCACGGCGCCAGGCTGAGTGAAGTAGGCACCGAGTACACGGCCAGTCTCGGTGGCGAGTTGCAGCCGGCGTATTGCCTGCTCTGTCATTGCTGCCGGCCAGCCGAGAACAGCGCTGCACGTTCCCGAGCGCAGCGCCTGTTCCATCGACCACAGCACATCGGCCGTGCCCGGGGCGCGGATCACAACTATTTTGGCCAGGTCGATGCCGGCATGGAATAGCGCCGGTGCGTAAGGAATATATGGCGGGTTGATCAGCGCTATCCAGCGTTCGTCTTTCGACAGCCGGGCCAGTGCCGGAAGCAGAAGCGATAATTCGCCAATGCCTTCGCGCCGTGGGATGAGTTCGATCAGTGCACCCAGCGGCCAGCCGCCGAGTACATTGTCAAATGCATCGAAACCCGAAGGGATACTCTCCGATTCGGCGCGCGAATGCTCGCTGCCGCGCCAGACGGCGGCATTGTGCAGCAAGGTATCGAGTGCAGCGGACATGGCGCGGGCGCGGCATTAATGGCGGGAAAGGAAAGTAAAAAATAACGGGAAGGCGTTAACAGGCTGTTGAAAAACGTCACGAGCGGGTTTCAGCCGGGTGCACCCGGAGCGCAGGAACCGGAGTGTATGTAGAAAATACATGAGGATTTCGAGCACCGCGTAAGCCCGGATCAAGGTCGCGCAGTAGTTTTTCAACAGCCTGTTAGGTAATACGGCCATTGCGAATCAGTCCTACCGCCAGCCCTTCAATAGCCAACTCGTCGCGCTGCGGATCTATATATATAGGTTTGAACTCAGGGTTTTCCGGCAGCAGTTGAACTTGGTTGCCCTGACGCTTCAGACGCTTGACGGTGACTTCATTATTGATGCGTGCCACCACAACCTGGCCTGACCGTACTTCGGACGTGCTGTGTACCGCTAACAGATCACCTTCATGAATGCCGATGTCGCGCATGCTGGTGCCGCGTACTTTGAGAAGATAGTCTGCGTGGGGGCTGAACAGGGCCGGGTCGATCTGCAACCGGTCCTGGATATGTGCTTCAGCCAGAATCGGGCTGCCCGCTGCGACCCGTCCAATGACCGGCAGGCCGGTGCCTTCGGCCAACCGAATACCGCGCGAAGCGCCGGGCAGGAGTTCGATATATCCCTTTCGCTCGAGCGCCTTGAGGTGATCTTCGGCGGCGTTTGCGGATTTGAAGCCCAGAACCTGGGCGATGTCGGCACGCGTTGGCGGGAATCCGGTCGATTGAACGAAGTCGCGGATTAACTGCAGAACTTCAGCCTGGCGTGCAGTCAGTGGTCTCATGGGCCTTCCTCCTGATAACTGTGATTATATACAGTATCCATGAATTGCCAAGCCGCGCCCAAACCAGTGGTGCACCAACCCGGCACCAGCGCACACCATTTTTGTGCATGCGGCAAAAGGCCCGCACTGACGCGGTGCACGATGCCACTTTGCAAACCTCATGTAAAAGGTAACATTTAATCCATAATTATATGATTATATGCAAATACTCAACTAAACCAGATGCATGGCACATGCATTGCGAAAGGCTTCCCGACCAACTGCGCCGCTTCCTCTTGTGCGATGCATTAGATGCGGTGTGGCGTTGGCACTTATCTACTTCACCGAGGGGACGACATGAATCGCAAACAGTTTTTGAAATCGATGCTGGGCTTCGCCATCGGGGCAAGCACGGTGCTCGGCACCGCCGCCCAGGCGGCCGACACAATCAAGGTCGGCATATTGCATTCGCTATCGGGAACGATGGCCATTTCCGAAACTGCGTTGAAGAACACGGCGCTGATGACCATCGAGCAGATTAACGCCGAAGGCGGATTGCTTGGCAAGAAACTCGAGCCGGTAGTCGTTGATCCGGCATCCAACTGGCCGCTGTTTGCCGAGAAGGCGCGTCAGCTGATTACGCAGGAAAAGGTTGACGTCGTATTCGGTTGCTGGACATCGGTATCGCGCAAGTCGGTGTTGCCGGTGTTCGAAGAACTCAACTCGCTGCTGTTCTACCCCGTGCAGTACGAGGGTGAGGAATTGTCGCAGAACGTGTTCTACACCGGTGCAGCACCCAATCAGCAGGCAATCCCGGCCGTGGAATACCTGATGAGCCCCGAAGGCGGTGGCGCCAAGCGTTGGTATCTGCTCGGCACTGACTATGTGTATCCGCGTACCACCAACAAGATCCTGCGCGCCTTCCTCAAGTCCAAGGGCGTCAAGGAGTCCGACATCGAAGAGGTGTACACACCGTTTGGTCACAGCGATTATCAGACCATCGTTGCCAACATCAAGAAGTTCTCCGCCGGTGGCAAGACCGCGGTTGTGTCTACCATCAACGGTGACTCCAACGTTCCTTTCTATAAAGAACTTGGCAACGCCGGCCTGAAGGCGACTGACGTTCCGGTCGTGGCGTTCTCGGTCGGTGAAGAGGAGCTGCGCGGCATCGATACCAAGCCGCTGGTTGGTCACCTCGCAGCATGGAACTACTTCATGTCGGTCAAAGGCAAGCAGAACCGTCAGTTCATCAAGATGTACAAGTCCTGGGCCAAGAAGAATGGTGTTCCCAATCTTGATACCGTCGTGACCAACGATCCGATGGAAGCGACCTACGTCGGCATTCACATGTGGGCAAAGGCCGTCAAGAAGGCTGGTACCACAGACGTCGACAAGGTTCGCCAGGCGATGTACGGCCAGACTTTCAAGGCACCTTCTGGCTTCACCCTGACCATGGACAAGTCCAATCATCACCTGCACAAGCCGGTCATGATCGGCGAGATTCTGCCGAATGGTCAGTTCCAGGTTGTCTGGAAGACCAAGAAGCCGATTCGTGCGCAGCCGTGGAGCCCGTTTATTCCGGGCAACGAAGCCAAGCAGAACATGTAATCGGGCGCGGACACCGGGGTGCGCGGTCGCGACAACGCCCCGGTATTCGCAACTCACCAGGATGGCCTGCGGCAACGCACTCTGGTACCGCAGGCCTTTTCTTTGACTGACGGAATGATGCTGCGCGGATTTTTCGGAAAACTCGTGTTGGCGGTTGCGATGACGGTTTGCCTGACAATGCCGGCACGCGCCCTCGACGCCGAGGCCGTACAGGGATTGGCCTCGGAAGAACTGTCTGACCGGATTGCGGCGATTGACGCCATTGCCGCGGCCGGAGATGAGGCGGCGCTCGAAATCCTCGAGTTGCTCTACAACGGCGAGGTGTATGTTACCGAAGAGGGCCAGGTCATTCTCGAGTTCGATGAAATTGTCGACGCGGTCACGCGCGAACCACTCGATCCGGAGCCCGATTATTACGATAGCGTGATCGTCAACAATCTGATGCGCGGCAAGCTCGAAACCGCAATCGCGTCGCTCAGCCTGTTATCTGATGATCGCGACACGCGGTTTGCGTCGGCTCAAGCGCTCGAGAGAGCTGAAGACCCGAAGCTGCTACCGGTGCTTGCCAAGGCACTGAAATCGGAAACCGACCCTGAAATCCGCGCCATGCTGGCGCAGACCAAGTCAGTAATCGAGTTGGCCAGTAACGATCCGACCGTGAGGCTGGCAGCCGCGACAGCGCTGGCTGACAGCGATCAACGGCGTGTGCGCGAGTTGCTTGCTGCCAAGCTGGAAAAAACATCAGAAGGTGAGTTCATTGAGCCGGTCGAGGAAGTAAGGCTAGCAGCGGAAGATTCGATGAAGTCGATCGATCGCCGGCTATTGTTGATCGATTACCTTGGCCGCTTATTCAGCGGACTGTCGCTGGGGAGCATTCTGCTGTTGGTCGCCTTGGGCCTTGCCATTACCTATGGACTGCTCGGCGTTATCAATCTGGCGCACGGCGAGATGCTGATGATCGGCGCCTATTCGACTTACGTCACCCAGACAATATTCAAGAATCATTTTCCCGACGCCTTTGATTTCTATGTGATTGCCGCGATACCGGTTGCCTTCTGCGTTGCTGCGGCAGTCGGCATGTTGCTCGAGCGCACGGTTATCCGCTGGCTGTATGGCCGGCCGCTGGAAACGCTGCTGGCGACCTGGGGCATTAGCCTGTTTCTGATCCAGACGGTACGCCAGATATTCGGCGCACAGAATGTTGAAGTGGCAAATCCGTCCTGGATGTCGGGCGGTGTCGAGTTCATGAATGTGGTGATGCCGTACAACCGCATTTTCATCATTATCTTCTCGTTCTTCGTGCTGGCCTTGGTGGCGCTGATGCTGGCGCGAACGCGTCTCGGATTGTTTATCCGTGGCGTTACGCAAAACCGCACAATGGCTTCCTGCGTCGGAGTGCCGACCGGTCGCGTAGACCTGCTGGCGTTCGGACTCGGTTCCGGTATCGCCGGACTGGCAGGCGTTGCGCTATCGCAGATTGGCAACGTCGGACCCGACCTCGGTCAGGCCTACATCATCGATTCGTTCATGGTTGTGGTCCTGGGTGGCGTCGGACAACTGGCGGGGACTGTCTATGCCGCACTCGGTCTGGGCGTGTTCTCGAAATTCATCGAACCGCACATCGGCGCGGTGCTGACCAAGATACTGGTTCTGGTTCTGATCATCGCCGTAATCCAGAAAAGACCTCAGGGCTTGTTCGCCCTCAGAGGGCGGGCTGTAGAGGCATGAGAAGAGAAGCATTGGCCCCATTTATGAGGATGCGCCCTAAGCGAATGCTTCCGGTCGCCGACACGAAGATGGTTGGCATTACCGCTGTCGGTAGAGGAAGCGACGAGGGCGACCAACATGCAAGCGCCCCAGTTGCGGGGATGCGTCCGAAGCGAATGCTTCCGGTCGCTGACAAACGGGTGGTTGAAATCTCACCCGCTCGATGCGGAGGCGACAGAGCATGAGCCATCAACTTCGGACATTGCATGTCGCTACGATTTCAGTGAATGAGCGGGACTACGGGACAAAAACATGCGACAAGCTGTGTTGAAAGAGGATGGTGGAAACACCGCCCACGGCGACGCACCCGACTCGGTCGCCTCCGCTCCGGGACAGGGCGATACGACTTTACCGCATACCGGCGCCATGCAATACGCGCCAAAGACAGATCCGTTTCTGAGTCCCGCGGGCTGGATGACGTTGGCGATTCTCGCGCTCATCACGCTGGTGATCGTGCCGAGTCTGTTCGTATTCGTTCCCGAACAAAGCCCGTTTCACGTTTCCGCGTTCACCGTGACTCTGGTCGGCAAGATCATGTGTTACTGCATTGTTGCGGTGGCAATGAATCTGGTCTGGGGATATGCCGGCATTCTGTCGCTCGGACATGGCGTGTTTTTCGCCCTCGGCGGCTATGCCTTCGGTATGTACTTGATGCGCCAGATTGGCCGCGACGGACAGTACCAGAGCGATTTACCCGACTTCATGGTGTTTCTCGATTGGAAGGAATACCCATGGCAATGGGCGTTCACCGATCATTTTCTGTGGGCCCTGTTACTGGTAGTACTGGTTCCCGGAGTACTCGCTTTCGTGTTCGGATTCTTTGCCTTTCGCTCGCGCATCAAGGGCGTTTACTTTTCGATCATCACGCAGGCGATGACGTTCGCGTTCATGTTGCTGTTCTTCCGCAACGAAACCGGGTTTGGCGGCAACAACGGATTTACCGATTTCAAGCGCATACTCGGTTTTCCCATCACCGAGCCGCCGATGCGTGCAACTCTGTTTGCACTGAGTGCCGCTGCGTTGATTGGGTCGGCATTGCTGTCGCGCTACCTGATCCGTTCCAAGACCGGACGTATCCTGACTGCCATTCGCGATTCAGAGTCGCGTCTGATGTTCTCCGGCTACAACCCGCTCTGGTACAAGCTGTTCGTGTGGACGCTGTCGGCGGTTATCTGCGGCATAGCCGGTGCACTGTACGTGCCACAGGTCGGCATCATCAATCCGAGCGAGATGTCGCCGGCCAACTCGATCGAAATTGCCGTCTGGGTCGCGGTTGGCGGGCGCGGCACCATCGTCGGACCGATTCTCGGCGCCTCGGCAGTAAACGGCGCAAAGAGTTTCTTCACCCAATCTTTTCCCGAGTACTGGCTGTTCTTCCTCGGCGCATTGTTCATTCTGGTGACCTTGTTCATGCCGAAAGGAATCGTCGGCCTTGCTGCACAAGTTCGTAAATTGCTGCGAAAGGAGCGAGCAAGTGAACAGTCAGGTTGAAGACGGCGTCAACCCGAGCGGTTCGACCACCGGTTTGGGCCATGTCGTCGGTGATTCCGTCGATGTTTCCCACGGGCCGATTCTCTACCTTGACGACATCACCGTGAGTTTCGACGGTTTCAAAGCACTCAATCGCCTCACGATTACCGTTGACGTCGGGGAACTGCGATGCGTGATCGGGCCCAACGGCGCGGGCAAGACGACGATGATGGATGTCATCACTGGCAAGACCCGTCCTGACGAAGGCACGGCATACTTCGGTCAGACCATCGATCTGACGCGGCTCACCGAACCGCAAATTGCCGATGCCGGGATCGGACGCAAGTTCCAGAAGCCGACCGTATTCGAGAATCACACCGTGTTCGAAAATCTCGAACTGGCAATGAAGGCAGACAAGCGCGTCTTTGCCAGCCTCAGAGCGCGCCGTACCACTGATGAGATCGACCGAATTGTCGACATCATGCAAACCATTGACCTCTTGCCGCAGGCTGATATCGCAGCCGGGCTGCTGTCGCATGGACAGAAACAATGGCTGGAAATTGGCATGCTGTTGATGCAGGAGCCGCAGTTGTTGTTGCTCGACGAGCCGGTGGCGGGCATGACCGACGAGGAAACGGCCAAGACTGCCCAGTTGTTCAAATCGCTGGCGGGCGAGCGTTCGATCGTTGTCGTAGAACACGACATGGAGTTCATCAGCGAGATTGCCGCCACGGTGACAGTGTTGCACGAAGGTTCGGTACTGGCAGAGGGGCCGATGGACGTCGTGCAATCAGATGAACGCGTGATTGAAGTCTATCTCGGCCGCTGAGGACTTTTTACACTCATGTTGCAGGTTGAAAATCTCAATCAGTTCTACGGTTCCAGCCAGACGCTGCGCGATGTGTCTTTTCAGGTGCCGACGGGTGCTGTTACGACATTGCTCGGGCGCAACGGTGTCGGCAAGACGACGCTTCTGAAGTGCATCATGGGCGTGCTGCCCGCCAAGACGGGGCGAGTCGTGATGGACGGAGAGGACGTATCGACAATGCCGCCATATGCGAGGGCCCAGCGCGGCATGGCCTATGTTCCGCAAGGCCGCGAGATATTTCCGCGGCTCACGGTTGAAGAAAATCTGCTGATGGGGCAGGCGACGAAGAAACGTGCCGCTGCGGGACAGATACCAGCACAAATTTTTGAGATGTTCCCGGTTCTTAAATCAATGCTGCATCGGCGCGGCGGTGACTTGTCGGGCGGCCAGCAGCAACAACTGGCGATTGGCCGTGCGCTGGCGATGTCGCCGAAGATTCTGATACTCGATGAGCCAACTGAAGGCATCCAGCCATCCATCATCAAGGATATCGAACGCGTCATCCGGGCGTTGGCACAACGCGGTGATATAGCGATTCTGCTCGTGGAACAGTACTATGACTTCGCAAAGGAGTTGGCGGATCAATACGTGGTCATGCAGCGGGGTGAGGTTATCAAGAGCGGATCGGGTGCAACGATGGAGACGGATAACGTACGTAGTTATCTGGCGGTATGAAGCCGGTTGAGGCACTGCACGCCGCGGGTTGGCGTGCAGTGCTGGAACTCGGTTTCCGGGCAGATGATGAGCGGACCTGGCTGGCGCGGCGCCGGCACAGTGGTCCATTGGTAGTGCAGCGCTCCTTCTACCCGGAAGACGCCAGGTTGTGCCAGATGGTCATCGTGCATCCGCCCGGCGGCATTGCTGGCGGCGACGGACTCGAGATCAAGATATCGTCCGAAGAACGCGCCAGCGTGCAGTTAACGACACCTGGTGCGGGCAAATGGTATCGGGGTTTCGGGCGCAGTGCGCAGCAAACGGTGGGCATTGCCGTTGCGTCGGGCGCAATGTGCGAGTGGCTGCCGCAGGAGAACATCGTATTCGATGGCGCGGCTGCGCAAATGTCGCTGCAGGTTGATCTTGCGGATGATGCGGCGTTCTGCGGGTGGGACTTCACCTGTCTGGGCAGACCGCAAAGTGATCAATATTTTGTCAGCGGGTGTTTGCGTCAGGTAATTGACATAAGGCGCAATGGCCGGCCGCTGTTTCGCGAACAGGCGTGCATCGATGCAACTGATCCATTTCGCGCGGCGCCCTCGTGTCTGGCCGACAATTGTTCTTATGGTTCGATGCTGGTCGCCGGAAAACAGGTAAGCGACGATGTGATCGAAGCAGCGCGAGATGCGCTTGGCGATAATGCAAATGCCGCCGTTACACGGCTTGAGGAAGTCCTGATCGCGCGTTGGGTCGGAAACAGTGTCGAGGAGGGACGTAACCTATTCACCGGGCTTTGGTCTGCGTTGCGCCCCTGGTATGCGGATCGAATTGCTGTGCCGCCGCGCATCTGGGCAACCTAATTCGACACGAAACGTTGAACTAAAAGACAAGTCAAAAAACGGGAGAGAAGTGGTGGATTTAACGCCGAGAGAAAAGGACAAATTGTTAATTTTCACCGCGGGCTTGCTCGCGGAGCGCCGCAAAGCGAAAGGGCTCAAACTGAATTACCCGGAAGCGGTTGCCTATATATCGGCGGCAATACTGGAAGGCGCGAGAGAGGGCAAGAGCGTCGCCGATCTGATGGCTTATGGCACTACTTTGCTGAAACGTGATGATGTCATGGAAGGCGTGAGCGAAATGATTCCCGAGATTCAGGTCGAGGCGACGTTTCCTGACGGCACCAAACTGGTTACGGTCCACGAGCCGATTGTCTGAGGAAGAAAACATGATTCCGGGAGAAATGAAAACCGTTGACGGCGACATTGAAATCAACACTGGTCGGCAAGTCATTACGGTAGAAGTGTCAAACACTGGCGATCGCCCGATCCAGGTCGGGTCGCACTACCACTTCTTTGAAACCAACCAGGCACTCAAATTTGATCGCGCGCAAACGCGCGGTTTCCGGCTCAACATCCCAGCCGGTACGGCGGTGCGTTTCGAACCGGGCCAGACACGTACCGTTGAGCTTGTCGAGTACGCCGGCGCGCGCACCGTCTACGGCTTTCAGGGTCAGATCATGGGAGGTCTGTAATGGCGGCAAAGATTACGCGCCGGGCTTATGCCGAAATGTTTGGCCCGACGACGGGAGACCGCGTTCGTCTGGCCGACACCGACTTGTGGATTGCGGTCGAGCGCGACCACACGACTTACGGCGACGAGGTCAAGTTCGGCGGTGGCAAGGTGATTCGCGACGGCATGGGCCAGAGCCAGCGGCGCGCGGCCGACGTGGCGGACACCGTTATCACCAATGCGCTCATTGTTGATTACTGGGGCATTGTGAAAGCCGACATCGGAATCAAGGATGGACGGTTTTTCGCAATTGGCAAAGCCGGTAATCCCGATGTTCAGCCCGATGTGGATGTTGTCATTGGTGCGGCGACGGAAGTCATTGCCGGTGAAGGTTCGATCGTTACCGCCGGCGGTATCGATGCGCATATTCACTTCATTTGCCCCCAGCAAATCGAGGAAGCGTTGATGTCGGGTGTGACGACCATGCTGGGTGGTGGAACTGGCCCGGCAACCGGTACCAACGCAACTACTTGCACGCCTGGGCCGTGGCATATCGGCCGCATGTTGCAGGCGGCCGAGGCGTTCCCAATGAACCTGGGCTTTCTCGGCAAGGGCAACGCCAGTTTGCGTTTGCCGTTGCGTGAACAGGTCGCCGCGGGTGCCATGGGATTGAAGCTGCATGAGGACTGGGGAACGACTCCGGCTGCGATTGACAACTGCCTTGCTGTGGCCGATGAAATGGATGTGCAGGTGGCGATTCACACCGACACGCTCAACGAATCCGGCTTTGTCGAGAATACGATAGCCGCATTCAAGGGACGGGCGATTCATACTTACCACACGGAAGGTGCTGGTGGTGGTCACGCACCGGATATCATCAAGGCGTGCGGCGAGAGTAATGTTCTGCCGTCGTCGACCAACCCGACGCGTCCCTACACGGTGAATACTATCGATGAGCATCTGGACATGCTTATGGTCTGCCATCACCTCGACCCGGGCATCGCTGAGGACGTCGCGTTCGCCGAGTCGCGTATTCGCCGCGAAACCATCGCGGCAGAAGACATACTTCATGATCTGGGCGCGTTCAGCATGATTGCCAGCGACTCGCAAGCAATGGGGCGGGTCGGTGAAGTGATTACGCGTACCTGGCAGACGGCGCACAAAATGAAAGTACAACGCGGCAGTCTCGCTGAAGACACTGCGGACAGCGACAATCATCGGGTCAAGCGCTATGTCGCGAAGTACACAATCAACCCCGCAATAACACACGGCATTGCCCATGCAGTCGGATCGATCGAGGTTGGAAAGCTGGCCGACCTGGTCTTGTGGAAACCGGCGTTGTTCGGCGTCAAACCATCAATGGTTTTGAAAAGTGGGGTGATAGCGGCCGCCGCAATGGGCGATCCGAATGCCTCCATTCCGACACCACAGCCGGTTCACTACCGGCCCATGTTCGGTGCTTATGGCGCATCCTGTGCCCGCTCATCGGTGACGTTTGTATCGAGAGCCGGACTGGAGAGCGATATCGGCCGTTCGCTTGGTTTGCAGAAAACGATCATGGCGGTAGAGGGCACGCGTGAGGTGAGCAAGAAAGATATGCGGCTCAACGACGCGATGCCGAAGATTGACGTCGATCCACAGAACTATCAGGTTCGGGCTGACGGCGAGCTACTACTTTGCGAGCCGGCAGCGGAGTTGCCCATGGCACAGCGCTACTTCCTGTTCTAATCATGCTGGTCATTTCAAAACTGTTGCCGAAGCAGTCACGCTGCGATGTAGAGCTGGTACTGCCATTCGACTTGCGGCAGAAAAGTCGCTTGCGCACGACGTTGGCGGACGGCGAAGAGGTCGGACTGTTCCTCGAGCGCGGACACGTTTTACGTGATGGCGATTTTCTGCAGGCCGAAGATGGGCGCGTTGTCGTCGTGCGGGCGCGAGCCGAGCGGGTGTTGCACATTTTCTGTGACAGCGAGCCCGATCTGGTTCGCGTTGTGTATCACCTCGGCAATCGCCACGTACCCTTGCAAGTCGGCAAGGGCTGGGTGCGTATCGCGGATGATGATGTGCTGCGAAAGATGGTAGAAGGGCTTGGTGCGTCGGTGAAAGTGATGAATGCGCCGTTTGAGCCGGAGGCCGGTGCCTACGGCGGCCACCATCATCACGGCGGCGAGGAAAGTGGCAGCGTCATCCACCAGTTTGGCCGGGCTGCGAAACAATCGCGGGCGAAAGCTCTATGAGCATCGATCCAGAATGAGCGTGGAACCGAATAAGTATCGAAGCGAGATGAGTATAGAACCGAGTGCACTGCTAAAACTGTTGCGCATTGCCAGTCCGGCACTGCCGGTTGGCGCGTTCAGTTATTCGCAGGGGCTGGAGTGGGCAGTCGAATGTGGCGTCGTCACTGACGAGGATACAGCGGGGCAATGGATTGGTTCACTGCTTTCCGGGAGTATTGCCAGGTTCGAAATGCCGATGCTGGCGGCTTTCTACCGTGTGTGGAGTGACAATGATTCGGCACTGGCGGCTGATCTGAACGAAGATTACCTGGCGTCACGCGAGACTGCAGAGCTGCGTTCCGAGTCGATACAGATGGGCGGTGCGCTGCTCGCGGTGTTGCAGTCAGACGGACAGCATGAACCGGCTGTCCTTGATGCGGTTGGCGCAATCGACCACGTGGTGTTTCCGAATGTGTTTGCGTTTGCAGCCGCCACTTGGAATCTGCAGCTCGAAGATGTGCTTACTACCTATGCCTGGTCGTGGCTGGAGAACCAGGTCACGGCGGCGATGAAACTTGTGCCGCTGGGTCAGCGCGCCGGGCAACGCTTGCTGGCGGGTATGAGCCCAGCCTGTGCAGAGGCGATGCGCACAGCGGTTTCCCTGCCAAAGGATGGTTGGTCGAATTTCGCCCCGTTGTTCGCGATTGCCAGCAGCCGTCACGAAACCCAGTACACGCGGTTGTTTCGATCGTAGGGCGCAAAAACCAAGCTCTCACCGCGGGGGACGCAGTGAGAAAAAAGCTCTTACCGCAGAGGACGCGGAGGACGCTGAGGAAAGCTAACAGATAACAAAATCGGGGAGAAAATTTTGAATTGGGTCAAATGGTCCAAGAGACCGATGCGGTTGCGCGCGATTTCAACATGCCGTTCAGAAATCTTTCATTCGGGTTCGTGTCTTACGTGGTGAGCAGTTCTCGGTTTGGGTTTTAGTTGTATTTGGTTTTCCTCCGCGTCCTCTGCGTCCTCCGCGGTGAGCGCTTTTTAGAGTTTCAGCAACGGAGAAGTAAATGAGCACACAGCCTTTGAGAGTGGGCATCGGCGGACCGGTCGGTTCCGGAAAAACTGCACTCACATTGTCACTTTGTCGCGCCATGCGTGACCAATACGAAGTGGCCGTCGTGACCAACGACATTTACACGCGTGAGGACGCCGAGTTTCTGGTGCGCAACGAGGCACTCGAGCCCGAGCGCATCATCGGCGTGGAGACCGGCGGTTGCCCGCATACGGCGATCCGCGAGGACGCGTCGATCAATCTCGAGGCGGTGGGCCGTCTTGCCAGCCGCTTTGGAGATCTTGACGTCGTATTCGTTGAAAGCGGCGGCGACAATCTGGCTGCGACATTTTCCCCAGAGCTATCCGATTTGACTTTGTATGTGATCGACGTTTCGGCTGGAGACAAGATTCCCCGAAAGGGTGGTCCCGGCATCGTCAAATCGGATCTTTTGATTATCAACAAGATCGATCTCGCGCCGATGGTCGGTGCATCGCTTGAAGTGATGGAGCGCGACGCCCGCAAAATGCGCGGCGACAAGCCTTTCATTTTCAGCAACTTGAAGACGGGGCAAGGGCTGGAGCAGATTGTCGAGTTCATTGTCCGGCAGGGCATGCTGCGCACCCGCAACGCCGCCTGAGGAAAGCTCCCGCCGGAAGCATTACACTTCCGTCCTGAATATCGACAACCGAGGCGGGAGGAGGAGATGTCGGGGCGAGGGCTAACCGGACTGGCTGTAATGTGTTCGGCCGTATTTATCGCGTGGTTCATACCGCAGCGTGTGCACGGTCAGGTTATCAATGTCGCCGAGCTGATCCGGCAGTCTGATGCAGTCGTTTCCGTCGAAGTCGCTTTCGTGCCCTATGGCGACATGGTTCTGATCGGCGAAGTGCTGGACGGCGAGATGGTAAACCTGGACAGTTCCAACGAGTTGCTTGGTCAGTGTTTGCCCAAGAAAGTGACGATAAGGGAGCTGGCCAAGAGCCCGAGTGATAACCCGCAGCAGGCGGTGTACGCCGAAGCCGTTGAACGCGCCGGATACGCGGCGGTCGTTTTCATGAAACATCTCGGAAATGCCAGTGAGGTAATTTGCGACGACGGGGCGCATTCCACCGTGAACTGGATAACCGATCCGCGCTACCCGCAATGGCGCGCCCAACTCGACGAGTTGCTCAAACAAAGCAGGTGACAGCGCCCGGTTGAACCTTGCTCGCCGAATTTGGTCGATCACGCAGTGGTCAGCATGACCCAAACGGCTGGTGATACAGATGAAACGAACTGCAGATGAATCGACGTGAAATAGAGAGGAGAAGCATGCTGAAGGCACTTTCAATGAAGACGAGCGTGGGTGTGATTGCGGCGATCGTTGTCGCCGCCGCGACACCGGGCATTGCTGCCGATGTCGGCGCCATGATTGAACGGGCCATGGATGGCGCGCACCGCTCAGAGGCGAACAAGTTGCGTGATGCCTTCCGCCACCCCAAGCAGACATTGCTGTTTTTGGGCCTCGAAGCCGACATGAAGGTGATTGAAATTACCCCGGGTGGTGGCTGGTATAGCGAAATACTGGCTCCGGTTCTGCGGGAAAGTGGCGCGATGTACGCTGCGAGTTATGAAATCACCGAACAGTCTCGGGACTTTTTCCGGCGTATGGACGCCAACTACCGTGCCAAGCGCGAGGCCTGGCCTGACGTCTATGACAGGGTCGAAATGGTGTACTTCAACCCAGCGGCCCCCGAGTTTGGCCAGGCGAATTCCGTCGACATGGTGCTGACTTTCAGGAACGTGCATAACTGGGCGAAAGCAGGCACGGCGGAGGGAATGTTTCAGGGGTTCGCGGCCGTGCTCAAGCCAGGTGGCGTACTCGGCGTGGTGGAGCACCGGGCAAAACCTGGTACGCCGCTTCGGAAGCAGATCAAGTCCGGTTATATGACGGAAGATTATGTAATTGAGATGGCACTCAAAGCGGGTTTTCGCCTGGCTGGCTCGTCAGAGGTTAACGCCAATCCGAACGACACCAAGGATCACCCGGGTGGCGTATGGAATCTGCTGCCGAATCTGCGCGATGTCCCGAAGGAAGAAGAAGCGAAGTATCGCGCGATCGGTGAATCCGACCGTATGACGCTCAAGTTCATTAAGCGCTGACGCGATGTAGTATTCTCAACGAGTGACGGAGTGCTTTTGCGGCAAAGGCGGTGGCGACCAGTTGCCGTTGTAGGGATTTTTTGGGGATGTGAACTGTAGTCAACGGTGAAGACAGCGGCCATGAGGTACGGACTATGAGAACGCGGAACATAACCAGAAAAGCAGCGATTGCGAAACTAACCATGGGCCTGGCATTACTTGCGCCCTTGGCCGTGACGAATGCCAATTCAGGCAGTGATGACGAAGGATTTGCGATTACGCAGGCTGCGGAGCAAAGCTTTCAGCCCTTGCCGGGGATCGATGGCGTGAGCTATTCGAAAGTCTTTGGAGATTCATCACAGCCCGGCGTTTATATCGTTCGCGTACGCTTCGAT
Organism: Betaproteobacteria bacterium; assembly: GCA_020354125.1. Taxonomy (GTDB): domain Bacteria; phylum Pseudomonadota; class Gammaproteobacteria; order Burkholderiales; family Eutrophovitaceae; genus SG8-40. The sequence goes on from CP070643.1 coordinate 4,201,672, forward strand.
CCGTGGACCATGACCATGCCACACTATCACAACAATGATCGGCTGGTTGCCGTCATACAGGGCACCTGGTACGCGGGGACGCATACCGAGTTTGATGCGACGAATACGACTGGAATTCAGCAAGGCGGCTACATGCTGCACCCGGCGGGTGGCGTTCATTTTGACGGTGCAAAGGAAGAAACAGCGATTGTTCAAATCACGGGGACCGGACCCAACAAGACCACTTTCCTCGAACCAGAGCGTGGTCGAAGCCGCAGGTTGAAGTAACTACGATAGAAGTAAGGCGGCTATCATGCCGTCTTTTGTTTATCCAGATGGTTGTGGTGAAAAAGAGTGGTTAGGTGCTGACTGACATAGAAATTGCGCAACAGGCCAAACTGAAGCGAATTGGCGCGCTGGCATCCGATCGGCTGGGTATCCCCGAAGACCAGATCGAGCCCTACGGTCACTACAAGGCGAAGCTGTCGTCGGAGTTCGTTGCGAGCCTGTTGGATAAACCGGACGGCAAGCTGGTGCTGGTTACCGCGATCAGCCCGACGCCGGCCGGCGAGGGCAAGACTACCACGACAGTCGGCCTCGGTGATGCGCTCAATCGTATCGGCAAGAACGCCGTCATTTGCCTGCGCGAACCCAGTCTCGGTCCTGTATTTGGAATGAAAGGCGGCGCCGCTGGCGGAGGATACGCTCAGGTCGTTCCAATGGAGGACATCAACCTGCACTTCACCGGCGACTTCAACGCCATTCAACTCGCCAACAATTTGCTGGCGGCGATGCTGGATAACCATATTCATCACGGCAATGAGCTCGGCATCGACGTTCGGCGAATCGCCTGGCGTCGTGTGCTCGATGTCAACGATCGCGCGTTGCGTTCGTTGGTCGTTGCGCTCGGTGGGCCGGGCAATGGCTATCCGCGCGAGGACGGCTTTGACATCGTTGTCGCATCAGAGGTGATGGCGATACTGTGCCTGGCTGAGTCGATGAACGATCTCAAACAAAGGTTGGGCAAGATCGTTGTCGCCTATACCCGTGACAAACGACAGGTGTTTGCCGCTGACCTGAATGCGCATGGTGCCATGGCGGTATTGCTTAAAGATGCCATCAAGCCCAATCTGGTGCAAACGCTGGAGAACAATCCAGCCATTGTCCACGGTGGGCCGTTCGCTAATATCGCGCACGGCTGCAATTCCGTAATCGCCACCCGAACGTCACTGAAACTCGCGGATTACGTCGTGACTGAGGCTGGGTTTGGTGCCGATCTCGGTGCCGAGAAGTTCGTCAATATCAAATGCCGGAAGTCAGGACTACGACCTGACGCATGTGTCATCGTTGCAACCGTGCGCGCGCTCAAATACCACGGAGGAGCTGAACGTGCGGCATTAAACGTGGAGAATCTTGCCGCACTCGACAAAGGCTTCGCCAATCTGGAGCGGCATGTGCGCAATGTGCGCGATGTATATGGTCTGCCTTGCGTCGTATCGATAAATCACTTTACGCATGACACCGATGCTGAACTGAAACTGCTGCAGGATAAATGCACCGCTCTGGGAGTGCCTGTGGTGGTGGCGCGTCACTGGGAAAAAGGCGGAGCAGGTGCTGAAGCGTTGGCGAAAAAGGTAGTCGAGCTGGCCGATTCCGGTGGCGCGAACATGCAGTTCGTGTATGAAGACGAACTGCCGCTCCTAGCGAAAATTGAAGCCGTCGCCAGGAAGGTTTACGGGGCAGCCAGCATCAAAGTTGACGACAGAGCGCTCAATCACCTCGATGCGCTCGAAAGGGAGGGCTACGGTCACTTCCCGGTGTGCATCGCGAAGACGCAGTACTCTTTTTCCAGCGATGCCACTTTGCGCGGCGCTCCTGACGCGCATACTCTGGCGGTTCGCGAAATACGCCTGTCGGCCGGCGCCGAATTCATTGTTGCAATTTGCGGTGAAATCATGACCATGCCGGGTCTACCGAAAGTGCCTGCGGCTGATCGCATCGATCTGGATGACAGTGGCAATGTCGTAGGGTTGTTTTAACAGACTACGAGGCGAGCGGGCGCCGGTTGCTGGGTTACACTGCGGTTGAAGTCATCGCCAGCAACCAACTTTACGATCGGCCCCCCGGTAAACCCCCGTGCCAGACCAAATCAAAGCCGCGACTGCACTTTCCTTCAGTGAGGGTGCCAGTACAGCACCGCAGGATCTGTTCTGGCTCGAACAGAATATTCCCTGTCAGGTCGCGTGTCCGGCTGGTACCGACATCCCGGCTTATCTTGAAGCGGTCTACCACGGCCGCTTTGCCGAGGCGTATGAAATCAATCTGCGCGACAACGTGTTTCCGGCTGTTCTCGGGCGAGTTTGCTCCCGACCCTGTGAGAATGCCTGCCGGCACGGTCGCGAGGGCAACGGCGAAGCGGTGGCGATTTGTTTCTCCAAGCGCTCTGCGGCGGATTTTACGGATACTTCTCCCGTGATCCTCGAGCCGCTGTTCCCGTCCAGCAGGAAACATGTCGCAATCGTCGGAGCCGGCGTCGCTGGTCTGGCTGTCGCGCGTGACCTGGCGCTGTTTGGGCACCGGGTGAGCGTTTATGAAAAGCACTCTCGTCCCGGAGGCATGCTCAACCAGGGTATTCCGGCGTTTCGTCTGCCGCGAGACGTGATTGCTCGAGAGCTTGAACAGATCACCGCGCTGGGCGTCGAGATCCATTGCGGCGTAGCAGTTGGTCACGATGTGTCGAGCGACGAACTACTGTCCCGCCATGATGCGCTGGTACTCGCCGCCGGCACATTGCGGCCCAATGTCCTTGGCTTGCCTGGTGAAAAACTCGCGGGCGTCGAACACGGACTGCGGTTCTTGCTCGAGGTCAACGAAAAAGGCCGACGCAGTGTCGGTCAGCAGGTAGTGGTGGTCGGTGGCGGCTACACCGCGATGGATTGTGCGCGTACCGCAGTGCGGCTCGGCGCGCAGACCGCCGTCTTTTACCGTCGCGGCCGTGGCGATATGGTCGTGCTTCCGGGCGAGGTCGAGGAGTTGCTCGCAGAGGGTTCGGGGCTGAATAATCAAGTCGCACCGCTTGGTTTCGAAGGCGGGGATCAGGTATCGGGCGTACAACTGGTGCGAACGGAGCCCGGTGAACCGGGAACTGACGGGCGGCGGTTGCCACGCGAAGTTCCCGGCAGCGAGTTTCTTGCTGAGGCCGATAGTGTCATTCTTGCCACTGGGCAATTTCCGGATACGTCCTGGCTTGGTGAAACGTTCAAATCAGAATTGCTCGGCGACGATGGCTGGTTGAAAAGCGGCACGGCCTGCGGTACCGCCAATACGAAAGTGTTTGCGGCAGGCGATTTCGCGCTGGGCGCAACAACGCTAATAGAGGCGATTGGTCATGCACGAAAGAGCGCGCTGGCAGTTGATGAGTACCTCACTGGTCGCACCCGCGTTCGCACGGTAGCGAAGGCGGAAAAACCATTCCTGTCAAAGACTGCGGATGGCCGCACCACCGGACGTGCAGCGCAGATGAACGTCATCCCGATTCATCCGATGCCGGTCCTTCCGCTCGACAAGCGCGTCGGCGAGGTGGAAGTGGAAACCGGTTATGACAGTGCGACAGCAACAGAAGCGGCATCACGCTGCTACCTCTGCCATTACAAGTTCGAGATCATCGACTCGAAGTGCGTGCTATGCGACGAGTGCCTAAAGGTCAAACCGGTACCGGGTTGCATTGTTGAAGTTGCCGACCTGCAGCGCGATCAGTCAGACCGCATTACCGGTTACAGGCCAGTGCAACGTGACTTGACTGATTCGCTTTACTACAACCGGCTTTGGATTGATCAGGACCAATGCGTTCGCTGTGGGCAGTGCGAAGCGGTTTGTCCGGTCAACGCCATCACAATCCAGAAGGTTAGTCTTACCAGGCAGCCGGTCTGAGTTTCGCTTCAATACTGTCGCCAGCCGGCGACGTTGCGCCGACTGTGCTTTTCAACTTTCAATGCTGCGCCTATACTTTGTGCAGTGACTTGGACACCGCGCCAGAGGCCGGTTTCTGGGTAACAGAGCGGTAACTTTTGTGCGGAGCAACAAGTGGCACTTATTCTGGCTTTAGACATGGCCGGCGTGCCGAGCCGGTGGTTAGTCGTAGAGGACGCGATCACGTACTATGCGCGGCATATGGTTGCGTGGTCCCTCGGCGATGTTGTGTCCACCTATCACGGGGGAATGTCCCGGTTGACGGGAACACGCTCCGAGCTATCGACGCGAAGCATTATCGCCATCAAGGGCGCAGTTGATTTCGCCAAAGGCGCCCAGCACCCGCATCTTTCCAATTCCGGGCTGTTTTCGCGGGACCGCCATGTATGTGCCTATTGTGGTGATCGCTATCGGGAACGCGAATTGTCGCGGGATCACGTCATCCCGGTACACGCCGGTGGCGAGGATCGCTGGATGAACGTGGTCACAGCGTGCCGCTCGTGCAACATTCGTAAGGGCGGACGCACGCCGGAATCGGCACATATGCCGCTGCTGTATTTGCCCTACATTCCCAATCGGTATGAACATCTGATTCTGCAAAACCGCCGCATCCTTCAAGATCAGATGGAGTACCTGATGGCCAAGGTGCCGAAGCACAGCCGGCTTCACAGTTAGCCGGTCATCATCAAGACCACACCGCTTTTGCATTTGACTTCGGCGAAATCTGAATCGCTGGAGCTGTGGGTGCCCTGAATGACCTTTTTTCGTTTATATTTTGCCGAGAGTTCGATCCGACCAGAGGAGGGTCGAACGAAACTTATGTTTTTGCACTCCGTCTGACATGTATTCGGAGTTCATTGGTCACTTATGAAAAAGTTTCTTGCGCTCATCATCGTCGCCGTCACGGTAACCGGCTGTCAAACCAATCCGGTCACCGGCCGATCGCAAGTGATGATCTTCTCCGAAGAAACGGCCATCGCCCAGTCGAAGGAGGCCTATTCCAGGATGCTCAAGCCGCTCGCAGACAAAGGTAAGGTCAACAACGATGCTGAAGTTCTGGCACGGGTCGAGACCATTACCAGCCGTATCGTGGCGCAGGCGGTGAAGTATCGTCCCGAGTCCGAAAACTGGAACTGGTCGATCCGCGTCATTGATGACCCCGAAACGGTGAATGCATGGTGCATGGCCGGCGGACGTATGGCGATCTACACTGGACTTATTGAAAAGCTCGATGCCACCGACGATGAAATTGCACAGGTAATGGGTCACGAAATTTCGCATGCCCTGCTGGGCCATACTGTCGAGCGCATGTCACGAGCAGTGTTGATTCAGGCAGGGATAATCGCTGTTGCGGTGACGCAGGAATCGGACACCGTTGTTCAGGGCGCGGCGCTGGCGGCCGTTGTCGCGCTCCAGTTGCCGAACAGCCGTACTGCGGAGGCCGAAGCGGATGTGGTCGGCATCGAACTTGCCGCCAAGGCCGGCTACGATCCGCGTGCGGCGGAAACGCTGTGGAAAAAAATGGCGGAGGAGAGCGGTGCAGGTGAATCTCGCTTCGATTTCCTGTCCACTCATCCGGCACCGGTCAAGCGTATGGAGACGTTGCGTGAACTGGCGCCAAAAATGATGGTGTATTACGAGGATGCCGCTCCCAGGCCAACGTATGCCATCAATACCTCGCCTCCTGCACCCTGATACATTTTGCTGAATCTCGACTGGCGGTATTGACCGTACTGACGGTGGATGCCGCTCTGTGCGTGGTTGACCGAGCGGTCTGGCTTTGGCTCTGGCGCTTCAAGAACGGATGTGTCTGGTTGGTGAGGCCATGGATTACCGGGACTGCAACATCGACAAACCGGTATCTTTGCAGCACCTTGGACCCGCTTACGGAGAAACAATGAAGAAATCAACCGTAGACATCAAATTTGCCGGCTCGTCCGGCCTGCAACTCGCTGCCCGGATTGACTTGCCAATCGGCACGCCGACCGCGTACGCACTGTTCGCGCATTGTTTCACCTGTTCGAAGGACACCAAGGCCGCTGCCTACATCAGCAGCTCATTGGCCGCCGCTGGCATCGCGGTATTGCGCTTCGACTTCACCGGCCTCGGTGGTAGCGAAGGCGATTTTTCCAACACGGGCTTTTCCTCCAACGTGGACGATCTGGTCGCCGCGGCTGACTTCCTGCGTGCCGAATACGAAGCACCGAAACTGCTGGTCGGTCACAGCCTTGGCGGTGCGGCGGTGCTCGCCGCGGCGCCGCGCATATCCGAAGTTGCTGCCATTGCCACGGTGAATGCGCCGGCCGATCCAGCGCACGTGATTCACAATTTCGGTTCATCTCTGGAGGAGATTGAAGCGGCGGGAGAGGCAACAGTCAAACTCGGCGGACGGCCGTTCGTCATTCGGAAATCCTTCGTCGATGATGCGCGGTCGCAGAACATGGATGCGATTTTGCCGAATCTACGCCGTGCTCTGCTGGTGATGCACGCGCCGCGTGACAAGATTGTCGACGTGTCGAATGCGGCGCAAATTTTCACACCGGCCAAGCATCCGAAGAGCTACATCTCGCTGGATGATGCCGATCACCTGTTGACGCGGCGCGAGGATGCCCGTTACGCCGGGATGGTGCTGGCGGCGTGGGCGGCGCGCTATTTGCCACCAAAAGAAGAGCCTCAGGCAGCGCAGGCAGGAAATGGTGAGGTCCTGGTTACGGAAGCGGGGGATGGGAAATTTGCGCAAACGATCAACGTGGGACGCCACTGGTTGCGCGCCGATGA
>CP070643.1:4208497-4243349 GCA_020354125.1 Betaproteobacteria bacterium
CCTCGACATAGCCAGCTGCGCGATCAAGCGCGCTGTGCCCTTGCGTAGACATGTTCTATGTCCCCTTTGGCAAGAGCTGCCTGTTGCGTTGTTCGGTTGCTTTTGACACACGCTTTTGCCGAGTCGTCAGACGCAGAGTTTGGTCTGTAGTGGAATCGGCAGAAATCATTGGTGACGAATGCGGTGCGGTGAGTTCGTAGTCGTGTTGCGTGCGGCCGGCGGTGACGGCACTCCCCAACCGCCGGTGCCGAGCTCATCGAAGAAAAGGGTGACGCGCTTTCCGCTAGCATGTTCGCGCCAATGATTTTCATTGACAGCGGCTGACGCCGGAGCGACAAACGAGCTACAGACAACCAAAGCGGTGAACAAGTTTGCGAGCTTGTTATTGGCAAGTTGCATGATGGGTTTACTCGTGTTTACAAAACGTCCTGTTAGCAGCGGACGTGCGTGAAACTGCATGTCCAAGAGCAAGCTGCGGTTCTATGCCTGAGCTGCGTGTGGTTGACGGATTGCGCCATGAGTATCGACGCAAGCAACACATCAGGAATCACACGATGCGCGTTGTGGTGGAGTGGGGTGACGTGCCTATAGCTTCGTCTGGATCACCCGGCGCGAGACGGACGCGTGCGATGAAAAAAGTAGCAGTGCCTGGTTGGCTGGTCGAATGCTGGATGGCGGCACGGCATTGACGAACTGCACTATACGTTGTTGCGGTGAAAAAGTACGTTTTATTTGTGATAAGTAGCTATCTTTTTTGATGTTAATTATCTTTATTCTTTGTCTCCAAGCGGCGACATTTTCAAGGAACGGTGTCGGACCACGCTAAGCATCGGGCGTTTTAGTACTTTGTGGTGCAGAAAACGGCAAAGTCGGTCCTTAGCGGTGTGTTTTCAGCATCGAACTTGGCCCTGTGAATGGCCACGTTTTGGGTTCACAATGCGCAAAGTGAATGCACAACAAATGCGGAAGTACTTGGATGAAGATCGTTAGCTTCAGAATATGTCCATTCGTTCAGCGAGTCATTGGCGCGCTTGAAGTAAAGCAGGTGAGCTACGAGGTCGAGTACATCTCTCTGACGGACAAACCAGACTGGTTCCTGAAGGCGTCTCCTCATGGGCAGGTCCCAATCCTGATCGAGCCTGCCGGAGTGCTTTTCGAATCCGGACCGATTTCGGAATATGTTGACGAGGCCTACGGCGATTTTCGTCTACATCCGGAGGACCCCTTTTTAAAAGCCCAGCATCGCGCATGGATCGAACTCGCGGCAAATAACTACCTGGTCCAATGTCGCACTCAGCGATCCATGGACGAAAAGAGTCTAGAGGATAACCTGGCGATTCTCTCGACTGCGTTCGACAAGATTCAAGTCGCTCTCGGGGACGGCCCGTACTTTTCCGGAAGGGAATTGTCGATGGTCGATACGGCGTGGTTTGTGCTGTTGCATCGAGCCTATCTCATCGAGCAATGTACCGCGTTCGACTTCCTTTTAAAATTTCCCAAAGTAAAGCGATGGCAGCAGGCGTTGCTCGAAGTCGAAGCGTTGCGTCGATCCGCACCGCAACGCTTCGTTGAGGAATTCGCCAACTTCTACCTGCACGAACACACCTATCTAGGCCAGTTGATGCGAGTTCACAGGGGGCAATGCGGCGTGTCCAGTGATGCATCCTGCGACGCAGATACACTTGCCGCCTGCTGTCGCTGAGGCATAGCGAAAGCATGGGGTCACGTCTAGGTGCGGCATGGCAATGTCACACACTCTAGCGGGTGGGAGTCCCGCCCGGGTAACTGCTAGCCACAGGCCCGGTATCGAGCCTTGCGGGCGAACTGGTAACAGCGCGCTCGATGCGTAGGCACGAAAACAGGCGAGGTGCAAAGGCGACGAAGAGGTCGCCCTGAAGGTTCAAGTCCCGAAATGACCGTATTGGAGCGGGCCGATGGTTTCTAGACGCCAGCAGGCAACCGCGAATTCAACTCATAAGTGCAATTTTTGGTTAGATCAACGGTACGAAGGTGTTGGCGAATATCTCGTTTGGTGTTTTGTATTGTCTGGTCTTGCGTGGCCGGTTATTCAATAAGGCCAGGGCATGATCGATCTGCTCACCCAGCTCGCCACCTCGGCCTCCTTGTGCAAAAAACAAAGTTCGCACCTTTCTTTTTACTCCACCGCCTCACAGCGGTGGGAGGCCGGCTAGATGATTCTCAGACGCTTCTAACAGACCATGCTCAACCAGCACTGGGCGGTCAGTTCGCTCCAGCGCTGCACGCCATCCTGATCCTGCAGTTTGTCCTGACGAATCTCCAGCATGACACCCGGAAGCTGCCGCGCCTCGCTGTGCACTGGCAGGGTGTAGTCAATGTGCAGTTCAATTTCATAGGGCTGGTTATCCCCCACCGAGTCCGTCAAGCTCCCACGTAGTGTTGCCAACCATTGTGCAGCCCAGGTCGCATCGAGCCGGTAGCAAACGCCAACTGACCAAGGCCGCTCAACACCTGCAAGGGAAGGCGTAAAGCTGTGAATGCTCAGCAGACGGGTTGCCCGCGTGTCGCGCGCATCCAGCAACTGGCGGATGGCATCGTGATAGGGATCAAACAGACTACTACGGCGCAGTTGTGCATCATCCGCGCTCAGCCCGGCATTGCCGGGAATAACCGTGCCGTCGATTATGGTTGGAATAGAGTCAGCAGCGGTCGGAGGACGGTTGCAATCGATCACCAGTCGCGAATAGTTGCTCAGCAGCAACGGCGCATCGAGACGGGCGGCCAGGGCCTTCGCCAGCAAGGCTGCACCCGGGTCCCAGCCGATATGACTGCTCAGCTGTTCATCACTGAGGCCCAGATTGTTCAGGCAGGCAGGCACGCGATTACTGGCATGATCGCAAAGCAGCACCAGTTCGCTGCGCCCTTCCGGATTGATCAGTTCGAAAGGACCCGGCTAGTCCTCTGCCTGCAGGCTGTTCAAAGCTTTATTCATTCTTCAGGGACTTCGTCGGCGCGCACCAGAAAACTTTTCAAAAGCGTTTCGCCAAAGCTGTTGCTTAAGGCAACATCGGCGGCATCGCGGCCATGCGCCATTTTGATGCGGCCGATCAGACGCTTGTTATTGCGCGGGTCGAAAGTGTGCCACTCGCCGTCGAGGAAAGCTTCGAACCAGGCAGCAAAATCCATCTCTGCGTGGGGCGGTGGGATGCCAATATCGGTCACGTAGCCGGAGCAATAGCGGGCCGGGATATTCATGGTGCGGCAAAAAGTCACCGCCAGATGGGTAAAGTCGCGACACACACCGGCCTTGCTCTCATAGACCTGTGATGCCGCCATGGTATTGCGTGCGTGTTCATAACCGAAGGTGATGTGCTCGTGCACAAAATCGCAGATGGCCTGAACCCGTTGCCAGCCGGTGGCGCCGTGACCAAACAAACGCCAGGCCTCGTCGGCGAGAAGATCAGTCTCGCAGTAACGACTGCCTAACAGATAGACCAGGGTGTCATCCGGCAGCGCCTCGACGGGATGCTGCTGGGCGTCGGGTGAACATGGGTCGGGTTCACCCGAGTCATAAATGAGTGCATCGTTGGAGATCGTGGTATCGCCAGGTGGCAAAGTGATTCGCGTCACCCAGTTACCATACATGTCACGATAGCCTCTCAGTGGTAGCGGTGGGTCAGTCTTGATCTGATCCGGGGTGAGCAGATACGAGGCGCGGGAAGAATGGACATTCAGAGTCAGAATGGCCGGGGTAGGCTGCGTGCAGCTATAAACCATCTCATAGCCAATACGAATTTTCATGGCACTTCTCCAGCCAAAAGAAATGGGATCAGACTTTGAGGTCCAACTCAAATTTGCAGCGCACGACGCGGTTGCTTGAAGCGATCGAGCACTGCGTTGAACTCAGCTGCTCGAAATTAATCCTTGCCTGTTTGCACAAGTTGCCGCCCCAGGGTAATGACCGAGAGCACCGCACGCGCGACGCGTGTTGCTCTGGAAGGCAATCTGCAGTTGCTTGTGCCTAGCCACTTCACCGATTTAACGCAAGACAAACAACGCCAGCGTCCCAATCAGTAATAGGATACACAAACTATGCAGCAGGGTGGGGCCAGCTCAAAGCCTTCTATCGCTTTTGTTGCTCGAAAAAGGGGTCAGACTGAAGCTCCTCCAGTTTAACGGACACTTTTAATCAGCGACAATGTCGCGATAGGAGTGTACCGATGACAAGGAAACGCGGTCCGTATAAGACCTACACCAAAGAGTTCAAAGCCGAGGCAGTACGCCTGATGCAAACGTCTGAGCAACCGGCCAGTGATGTTGCCAGACAGTTGGGCGTTCGCAGAAACCAGTTGTACAAATGGCGAGATCAGCTCTCGCTCAAGGGCGAGCAAGCGTTTGGCGGTAGAGGTCGGCCGAAGAAGAGCGAACAAAGCGAGCTCAGCAAGCTTCGCCAGGAGAATGAGCGGCTCAAGGAGGAAGTCGAAATCCTAAAAAAGGCCGCGGCGTACTTTGCCAAGGGCCTGCAGTGAAGTACGCCTTTATCCGCGTGCAGAGCCAAGAGCACAAGATCGGGCGCCTTTGCAGCGCTCTGGGCGTATCGGTTAGCGGCTACTACGCATGGCGCGATCGTCCTGAGAGTGCCACAGCGCAGCGCAATCGCGCGTTGAGCGCGAAGATCAAAGCGTTTCACGCGGCCAGTCGAGGCATCTACGGTTCGCCGCGCATCCACCGTGATCTGCTGGCCGATGGCGAAGTCATTGGTGTTAATCGCGTCGCCCGGTTGATGCGTAAGGACGGTGTGCAATCGAAGATGGCCAAGCGATTCGTGATCACCACCGATTCGAAGAGCACGCTTAGCCCCGCACCGGACCTGATCAAACGTAACTTCTCGCGTAGCGCGCCTGATCAAGCCTGGGTTGCGGACACGACATTCATTCCGACTCGCCAGGGCTGGTTGTACTTGTCAGTGATCCTGGATCTTTACTCGCGCCAGGTCATCGGCTGGGCAATGCGAGACAAGAACGACAGCCAGCTGGTTCGCGATGCGCTGATCATGGCGCTGGGGCGTCGTGGTGCGGTCGATGGCGTCATTGTTCATTCCGATCAAGGCAGCACTTACGCCTCGAGTAGCTATCAGGCGCTGCTTGCAGGCAACGGTCTGATCTGCAGCATGGCGCGCAAGGGGCAATGTCTGGACAATGCCGTTGCCGAGAGCTTCTTTGGTACGCTCAAAACCGAGTTAGTGGACGACAGCGATTACCATAGCCGAAGCGAAGCTCGCCAAAGTTTGTTTGACTACATCGAGGTGTTCTACAACCGGCGCCGGCGGCATTCACACTTGGGCTACTTGAGCCCGGTGCAGTACGAGGCACAACATGCCTACCACTAAAACAGTCCGTTTTTCTGGGGGAACGTCAGACCCCTTAACATGGTGGTGGCCACGACGCGGGTGACCGGGCTGGTGGATAAGCAACGCGTTGATCATCACCACAATTTCGATACTGGCGATGATGCGCATGATCGAGCTTGACGGTGGACCATAAAGTAAAGACTGACCGCGAAAGCTTCACGCTCGGTCTATCCTTTGTCTACGCGCGCGAGGAACGCCGACGCTTCGTTGCAACGTGGTCGACGCTGCCGTCGACGCTGGTTGCCGCTGCTGGTGACCACGATAATCGCGGTCGCCGCGGCTCCGGCGGTAGGGCAAGATCAAATATCGACGCTGAGTGAACTTCGAGTGGACGTTGTTTCGAAAAAGAGCTTTGAAAACACGATCGAACACCTGAAGTGGAGGTTTGGTGAGCATGGTCTGGTCATTAACTGGGCTTCCAATTATGCACACGTGGTGAATCCTGATGACAGCCGAAAGAGTGGTGCGGTTGTTTTTGAACTTCTTCAACATAGTTGGCTTCAGAAAATTCTTGCTAATGATCCGACTGCAGCGATGGCTATGCCAATAAGGCTTATGGTTATTCGGACGCCGAATGGCGAAACGTTGGTAACCTACTACAGGGTTTCGGTCTTGATGCAGGCATCGGACGGTTCAGGGCTTCAAGCGCTTGGAGAAAGCGTTGATGAAAAGCTTACGAGGATTGTGAGACTTGCCACAAGCAATTGACACGTTAGCCCGCGGGATTGCAAGGAAATGGTTCAAGGTCCGACTGCGCTGAGCTTCCGATATCTTATAGTGGCTGTGGCGGACGACCGAGTTCTGTGACGCGGCTAACATGCGTTGATTGTATTGAGGCCGGACCTCGCCAACGGGGTGCCTGCAGCGGGGTCGGACCACGCTAAGGCTCTGACCGTAAATGAATTGGCGCCTGGAAAACAACGTTATCTTCGCTTAGAACTGTGTTTTCAGTATTGAAATGGGGCCTTTAAGGGCGTCATGTTCCTGGCTCGCGAAAAGGTCCAGGCGACTAGGAAAAGTCGGAGCCCGAACGTCGCCGCCGACGGTTCTTCGGAAACAAATACTGAAAAGCAACCCGATAAGCAAAGCAGCCATAGTTGTAGGGGCAGTCTTCTTGTCAGAATCGTAATCCATTCCGTGAGCACACTTTTGACAGTAGTGTTGCGCACCAGTCGATTTCCATTTGTGATAGATCAATGCCGTCGCTGCAGTGCGATGAGACCATAATCAGTCAAATAATTTGAACTATTAAGTTTCTGTCTTCGCCCATTGAGAGAAACGTCGTTACGGGTTGGAGATGATATGGTTGCAGATGCAACCTTGGAGAGATTATTTATGATGACAAGAGAAGAATTCTGGCAGATGGCGGACGATCAAAAGCTGCGCGATGAGTATGCTGCCAATGACGACCTGCGGTGGTTGCAAACCGCAACCATGGACGAATTGCGCGAAATGTTTCTCGAGTACCGGGTCTTCACCATCTACTTCGCAGACGACTTGTCTTTGCTGGTCGCGAAAATGCCGCTCGGGCGCCTGAAGAGCTTGATGGCACAGCTGGTGAGTGAAGAACTGGGGGAGGGGAACCCGGAGGCGAGTCATATCAAGCTGCTGGAAGACTTCATCGTATCGCTCGGAGTGCCGCCCGAGAGACTCACCCAGCCGACCGACCCGGAGAACCTCAAGCTGCTAACAAAGATGCGCGATTTGCTGCTTTCAAACCCACACACTTACGGGGTCGCGTTACGAGGAATGGGCGGCGAGTGCATCTGCCAGGTCTATCTGCTGACGCTGTTTGAGCAGTTCAGACGCAATCCGTTCGTGGAAGCGAATGCCGAACAGATCGATTGGCGTTGGTGGGACATCCATGCCGGGCCGGCGGACTCTGAACACAACAGCATGATGAAGGCAGCGGTCGACGAGTTAATGCAGGAAGACCCCGCGTCGGTAGAAGAACTTGCCGCCGGTTACCAGGAGGCGAAAATCCTTCTGTCGCAGTTCTGGAACAAGATCTATCGACAGGTTCGGACGAACGCCGCTCAAGCCTCAGCATGAGTTGCGTTACCACGCGGCATTGTGCGCGGGCTTAGCGAGGGGCGCCGAACCACGCAATCGAGTGGAGTACACGAGAGCGTGGTAATTAGATAAAAGGGGACACGCCCAAATGCCGCGGCGTCGGGCCTCGCTAAGGCTCTGACCCTACACGCGCAATGCGTTCGGACATTTTGGGTGTCAGAGGTCTTTTGGGTTCCCAATCAGCGCGTTGATCATCACCACAATTTCGATACTGGCGATGATGCGCATGATCGAGCTTGACGGCGGACCATAAAATAAAGACTGACCGCGAAAGCTTGACGCTCGGTCTATGCTTTGTCTACGCGCGCGAGGAACGCCGACGCTTCGTTGCAACGTGGTCGACACTGCCGTCGACGGTTAGCACCACCCCATAGTCGCTCTCGGCGGCCGCGCGGCTCACCAGCTCGTTCAAGACATCGTCGCGCACCAGCTCCGCGTCGCGGGCGAACGGATCGCCGAAGCCCCCGCCGCCGGGCATCTCCATGATCAGGCGATCGCCGTCGGGAACGATCTGCCGCCCTTTGGCGCGCAACTCGGTGCCGGACGCGAGGCGCACGCGGCCATTGAGACCGTTAGTGCCACCGTTTCGCCCGCGGGGGGGATAAGTCACGCGATCGAACATGGCCGACATCGCGAAGGAAGCGCCTTCGCCGTTTTCGATCTCCATCACCTGGCCGGTACCGCCGCGATGCTCACCGGCACCGGCGGAGTCGGTGCGATACTCCTTGCGCCAGACGACGATCGGTGAAATGGCTTCGTTGATCTCCACCGGCGTGTTGCGCACCCCCGACGGGAATGCGGTGGCCGACAAACCGTCGCTGCCAGGCCGCCCGCCGGTACCACCGTTATGAAACAGCGTCACAGTGAACGGCGTCGCATTGCCAAACTTGCCGGAGATTCCGTGTCCCGCGTACAGCACCGGATTCCAAAGACACGAGGTGCCCTCGGCCGGGACACGTCCGTCGACCGCCTGCGCGAGACAGCCTAGCATCACGTCGGGCAACATCTGTCCGATCGCGTGGCGCGCCGCAACCGCGCACGGATGCGGCGCGTTGAGAATCGACCCGGGCGGCGCGGTGACCCGAACTGGCCCTAGAGAGCCAGCGTTGTTGGGAATCGAACCGCCGACCACGCAGCGAACGCCGAACGAGGCGTAGGCCTGAGTGTAGGTGAGCGGCACGTTAATACCGTATATCGAAATGGGCGAAGTGCCGCTGAAGTCGACGTCGATGCCGGTATCGGAGATGGTCATCGCAGCAACCAGATCCACCGCTTCCTCGTAGCCGTCAATGCGCATCTGATTGCGATACGTGCCCGCCGGGAGCTTGCGGATCGCCACGATCATCAAGCGCTTGTGAATCTCCGGTTTACGCCGAAGCAGCACCGCCAGTAAAAAGAACGGCGTAAAGATCAACATGTCGATGAGAGGCCAGATCGGAAACCAGAGCGAAGCTTCGAGTCCGCGAACGCGAATGAGGCCAGCGTATTGGTACAGCGTTGTACCCACGCCGACAACAATCACGAGAACACCGAAAGCAATCCCGATTTCACCCACCCGGCGATGCATCCTGATGCGCCCGGTCGCTGCCAGGAAAGCTTGCGTCACGAAAAACGCATTCCACCCGAGATAAATCACGGCATGGAAGTGAATGACACCACTGTGCCGGGACGTACCGCCCAGCAAGGGGTGGAAGTAGCTATTCCAAAATCCCGCGACCACGATCAGGGCCATTACGCCGCCCGCAACGACGAAGAACAAACGCCTCGAGCTGCGTGCGTCAACTTCGGAGGCGGGTTGTGCCTTCATTGTTCAGATCAAGAGGCGAAATCGCCGTCAAGCAGGGTCGATGATTATATTTTGCGTGACGGCCTTCTCGTGCTCCAAATGCGCTATTGCAGGACGTGACCCCATTGTGCCGCGCAGGAGAAAACTAGAGGCACGTCCGCTACCCTCTGGGCATAATCACCGCCGCCTTAACTCGCGCTTACAGTGCCGTTTTCAGGCCCAAAAAATTGCGTCTAAGCGTCAATCAGCCACGAAATTGAAGCGCTAATGACTGAAATTCAATAGGTTGTGGAGGTCCGAACCCGAATAGGTTCAGACGAAATAGAGAGTATGCTTGAACTTTAGCCTGTCCGAAAACCACTCAAATAGGAGTCCACTTGCCGAAGACCAACTATTCGTACGCCAAACGCCAGAGAGAAATCGCCAAGAAACAGAAAAAAGAAGAAAAACGTCGCGCAAAGGCGCGTGCTGCCGAAGAGTCAACCGCCGACACCTCTGTTCAGACTACCGAAGGCGAAACATCGACTTCCGACACGGAGGCATAACCTTCCGCCCGATACCACCAGGGCACGGTTCGTTGCGAACGATTGCAGATCTTGCGAATCAGCAGAACAGGGCTCTGAAATGCGGCGCGTTGTAATGCAAATATTCAGGCCTGAACATCCCGCTGTAATTTTCAAGCGCCGTTTGTTCGTTCGGCCTGGAGATCGTTGTTGCGCAATTCGTAATCGCGATCGTGTCTGATCATCGAATACATCACGCGGCACAGATGACGTCCCAGCGCACGGATAGCCTGATTGTGTGACTTGCCTTGGGCGCGCTTCTTCTCGTAGTAGCGCTGTGACTCGGGCACTTGTTTGCGATGCCGATCCACACCGACCATCATGGCCGCTTTAGCACGTGCGTTGACGTGCTTGGGCGGCTTGGATGCGCTGGTTTTGCCCGAACTGTTATCCAGACTGGCCATGCCCAAATACAGCGCAAAGCTGCTCTCCTTGGCAAAGCGCGCAATCGTGCCGATCTCGCCAGTTAATTCGGCGGCGCACACCGGTCCAAAGCCGGGAATGGAGTCAATGCGCTGTGCCATGGGCACTTGGTCGATCAGCGCCTCGCACTGATGCTGCAGCGCCTTGATCTTGGCCTTGAGCTCGAGCACACGGCGCGCGTCCTCAATGATCATCGGCCCGACCCAGGCGATATCGTGCGCAAAGCAGGCACGCTTTTGCCATTGCGCGATAATGGCCGCGTACTTGCGCCCGATGCCACGCATAGCAAGCAATGTGCTCCGGCGAACGCGCGCGAGCTTGCGCAAATCATCCGAATGCGCGAGCAGACTCAGAAACCACACATTGCCCGCATCCGCGGTGATCTCCAACAAGCCCGGACACACCGCCTGCAAGTCCGCTTGCAGGCGGCTGAGTACACGCGCCTTCTCATCGACCAACGCACGCCGACGACGAGACAGTCGTTTGAGCATGTCGACTTCGATCGGTGCGGCGAGCAATTCCTGCAGCACGTTCTTCGCGGGCTTGAATTGCGCTTGCAGCTGAAACAGCTCCAGGGCCTTGCGCGCATCAATGCGATCGGTCTTGGCCGCGCCCGGGAAGATCTCCTTGAAGCGCGCGAGCTTGAGATTGTTGATGTTGAACAACCGGTAGCCGTGAGCGCGCACCAGGCTATCCAGTGGCCGTGCCCAGCCGTTGTAGCCTTCCATGGCCACTGAAACCGTGCCTTTGTAGCGGCGCTGGCAGCGATCGACGCGATCAAAGAATGACTTGAAACCTTCGGGCCGATGCGCCAGATCAAATTCGTCGATCAACTCGCCGGTTGATAAACCAACAGCCACACGGTGCGCGTGGCAACCCACGTCCACGCTCACGTGGATATCCTTCACGGTGTTCATGCCTGCCTCCGCAAGTCAAAGACCAGCAACAAAATCATCCGCCGGTCTCGTCTACTTACAGAGCCACAAGAATACCTTTGGCACCATCCCGTCAGACCCATCGGACGATGCAAGATGGCAGGGGCGGCATTTCAGTGCCGAGCGAGTCAAACCAGTGTTAAACCGCCGACCCCATGAGCCACACCCCTGCCAGAAATAATCGTAAACTATTTCCAGCAAAGAGCGCCTACCATCATGCAAATTCGATGGTAGACCCCAATTATGTATGGACCCCAATTATGTATACTGGCAGCGCAAGGCACGCAGATCCATGTCGCCGCTTGGCCAGGTGGAGAGCCAGAGTCTGCGCCTCCGCCGCCGGTTGCTTTGTGGCCTAGGCAGACACTTCTATCGCGTGCTTTCGCTTCACAGGCTGGCGCCTACGTAATTCTTACAGCGGGATTAAACCGAAAAGCCGATTATCCGGCGGAGTTTCGTGAGGTGATGTTATTCGAGCAAGACGGTGGCTCGTGCATCATCGATCCGAGAGGTGAAATTATTGCAGGCCCAGTCAGAGGCGAGGAAACTATCATTACTGCTCCGGCCTCGCTCGAACTCGTAAGATCTGTCAAGTCTGTCATCGATATCGGTGGTCACTATAGCCGACCCGATGTATTCCAGTTCAAGGTTAAGAACAGAAGTGGCGATATCGAATATAAAGAGGTTGATTAGATATCCGTAACCCACTCAAACTGAATAGCTTCGCGAGTCCAGACAATGTCTAACCGAGAAGCGCTCTAACATGCCTGGCAATCGCCAGCGAAGATGTCAGTCCCGGTGATTCAATTCCGAACAGATTGACCAGGCCAGCGACACCGTGATCGGCTGGGCCGTCGATACGAAAATCGGCCGCCGCTTCTTTCGGTCCGGAAATTTTCGGGCGGATGCCGGTATAGCCGGGTTGTAATTGGCCATCCTGCAGGTCGGGGTAGTAACGGCGGATTGCTTGGTAAAACAGCGGTTCACGCGCCGGATCAAAGGTGTAGTCGATGCTGTCGATCCAGTCGAGGTCCGGGCCGAAGCGCGCCTGCCCGCCCATATCGAGCGTGACGTGCACGCCGAGAAATGCGGTATGTGCCACCGGGTAGACGAGGTGGTTGAACGGCGACTTGCCCGATAGTGTGTAGTAGTGCGCCTTGGCAAAATAGGCCTTCGGAATTGAATCTTCGGGCGGCCCTTTGATCAGGCGCGCAACATCGGGTGCGCGCAAGCCGGCCGAATTGATGACACTGTTGCAGATGATGGACATCGGCTCGGCGCCGCCGACTTCGAGTTCAATGCCATCGTCGGTGACGCGCCCTGATTCGATCGGGCTTTTGAATACCACCATGGCGCCGGCGTTCTCGGCATCACCCTGCAGGCTGAGCATCAGGGAGTGACTATCGATGATGCCGGTCGACGGAGAAAATACACCGGCAACGGCATTCAAAGCGGGTTCCATTTCTGACAGTTCCTGCGCCGACAACCAACGCAGATCATCAACGCCATTGGCGGCGGCTTTCTCGATATAGCCACCCACAGCCTCGCGTTCCGAATCGTCAGTCGCTACGATCACCTTGCCGGTATGCCGATGAGGAATCTCCCGCTCGCGGCAGTAGTCATACAGCAGGTGCTTACCCTCGACACAAAAGCGCGCTTTGAGTGAGTTGGTCGGATAGTAGATACCGGCGTGTATCACCTCGGAGTTGCGCGAGCTGGTGTGCGTGCCAATTGCGTCTTCGGCTTCAAGTATGATCACTTCGCGTCCGGCGAGCGCGAGCTCGCGGGCAACGGCGAGGCCGACAACACCAGCGCCAATGACGGCACAGTCGATTCTTTCACTCACAGCGGATTTTCCTGCGAAAGCAAATCAGTCGAGCATAAACAGCGCGTAATGGTAACCGATCGAATGAGGCCAGCCTCGAACGAGCGCGAATGGAACAAAAGTTGGATCTCTCAATCGCCGATGTTCGCACCGCTTGCCGGTGTTGCGAGCCGCTTGCCGGCGACGGCTTGGCCGGATGTGGGTGCGTTGAATGCACTGTGCGACGAATTGAGCGGCCGCGTCGTCAATTCCAACGGTGACGTTATCTGCTTCGTACCGCAAACAGGCAAACCCATTTCTTTCGAGGAAGGATTTGAACCGAGGGCGTTTCTAAAAGGCGAAGTGATGGTGCGGCCGGAGAACTGGCACGACCTGTTTAACGCTCTGGTGTGGATGACATTTCCAAGGACCAAAGCGGTGATCAATGCGCGGCATTATTCGTTGATGCAGGGGCAAAGTTATCGGCAGCGCTCGCCGGCCGGCGATGCCCTGACGCTTTTTGACGAGGACGGTGTGGTGGTGCTGTCTTCAAGTAAACAGCTATTGGAACTGCTGCGCGAGTTTCAATGGAAGGAGCTGTTCCGGGCACATCGTCATGCAGTGAAGACCGAAATGCGCTTCTTGTTGTTCGGCCACGCAATGTACGAGAAGGCGCTCAATCCTTTTGTCGGCATGACCGCCAAATCGATCCTGTTGCATGTGCCCGATGTGATGCTGAAACGACAGGGGGCTGCGGTAAATGATGCGGTAGACCTGCGCCTTGCTGATTACGTTGCCGATGCAAGTCACCTGACCCATGGTAAGTCGCTGTCACCGCTGCCGGTGCTGGGGGTTCCGGGTTGGTGGCGGCAAAACGAGACTGCGAGTTTCTATGACGACGTTTCGTATTTCAGACCGGGGCGTGGCGGTGGCGATTCGTCCGAATCATCGTCGATATCGTAGGTCGCGGTCTGGTTGCGACCGCGTCGCTTGGCCCGGTACAGGGCTCGGTCTGCTTTATCAACGAGGATGTCGACATTGCCCCCGTCTTCGGGATAGCTGGCCAGGCCCATACTGACGGTGGTCGTGATGTTGATGCCGCGCACGTCGAACTGCGACGTTTCGACCGACTTCCTGATGCGCTCTGCCGTTTCCAGTGCGCCACGCCGATCCGTTTCGGGCAATAGTATGGTGAACTCATCGCCGCCGTAGCGCGCAATGGTGTCGGATCGCCTGAGTTCTTCGCTGACTTTTCGAATCAGGTGCTGGAGCAATCGATTGCCTGCTTCGTGACCGTGGGTGTCGTTGACTGCCTTAAGGTTGTCCGAGTCGAGCATCACGATCGACAGGGGATGATTGTGGCGAGCCGATTGCTGGAAGGTGCGTCGCAGGATCGCCGAGAAAGCACGCATGTTGTATACACCGGTCAGCTCGTCAGTGTCAGAGATGCGCTTGATTCTGGCGACTGCATAGCGAATGTCCGCACGAAGCATGGTTGTGATGTAGGCAACCAATACCACTGGGGCAATCAGTGCGGCCATTTTTCCCCAGTACGAGATGGTGTCGATCCCGTTCTTGCCCGGCTCGTGTGCCATCACCAGATAACAGCCAATCACGACCAGGGTTTCGATCGTGGTCATCAGCTTGCCCAGGATCAGCGCACTGGCGATGATCGGCAGCAAGTAAAGGTTCAGCAGCGGGCTGTCAATCTGGCCCGAGTACCAGACTACCCAGGTCGTGAACAGGATCATCACCCAGGTCTCGACTGTGAGCTTGGTCAGCGTCTCTTTTTTGTAGAAGTGAACGTAGTGCAGCGCCAGAATGAATGCGCCCATGAAGAACAGCGCCATGTAGATGGCAATACTGCTTTCCCCCTCGGGGCCCACGGCAACCAGGTAGACCAGTACCAGAACGAGCAGTAGCCATTCGATCTCGGCGATCGTGCGCGAGAAACCTTTCAGCTCGTCCTGCTCGGGTTCACTGTTGATTTTGTCTACTCTCAGCATGCGAACAGACTCTCAGGCCGGATAGTCCGCAATGTGGCGAGCGGGTGTCGATGGCCACTGATCGTGTCTATGTCTGGTCTTGTTTCCCAACAGATTCGCTCTTCCAATTCGAGTCACTACTCTAAACAGATTGCAGGTCGCAACAAATGTACCTACGCCACTGATGTCAAGGCTCTTTTCGGGTGAGAGATAGGTGTTCAGGGGTTCTGTCTTGCCCCTGGATCTCATCGCACGGCGACCTTCTGCTCGGACTTCAGGGGTGAAACGCTGATATCTCGGTTGAAAAATTCCTGGTTGCATGGGGATTCCGGCCGGGCCACTGGCTCAACGCACTGTCCACACTGTAGTTACAAAAAAATCAGAAAGTTGCATAAAGTAAGCACTTGCTTGACCAGATCGTTTGACAGGCCACTTAGAACCGGTCTAAACTTGGCCTACAGATTTAGAGTCAGTCTAATTCCTGTCGATTGCGGCGGAGATCACCCCCGCAGTCGTTTCAGACATCGCTTCATCCTAAATAAACTAGGGGGATTCTTACAATGGCTGCACTGAAAGGTTCGAAAACGGAAACCAGCCTCAAGGACGCGTTTGCTGGTGAATCGCAAGCTAATCGCCGTTACCTGTACTTCGCAAATAAGGCCGATGTCGAAGGCCAAAATGACGTCGCTGCTGTGTTCCGTTCCACCGCGGAAGGCGAAACCGGCCATGCCCATGGCCACCTCGAATATCTCGAGCAGGTAGGTGATCCTGCAACGGGTCTGCCGATTGGCCGCACCCGCGACAACCTGAAGGCATCGATTGCTGGGGAGACGCACGAATACACCGACATGTATCCGGGTATGGCGAAAACGGCGCGCGACGAAGGTTTTGACGAAATCGCGGATTGGTTCGAAACCCTCGCCAAGGCCGAGCGTTCTCACGCCAACCGCTTCCAAAAGGCGTTGGACGCACTGGAAGACTAAGTCTTCTTCGTGGCGGCGAGTCGCGCCGCCACTGTCTCACCGAATCGCGAGTTGTTCGT
Source organism: Betaproteobacteria bacterium (assembly GCA_020354125.1). Taxonomy (GTDB): domain Bacteria; phylum Pseudomonadota; class Gammaproteobacteria; order Burkholderiales; family Eutrophovitaceae; genus SG8-40. Next base: position 4,224,498 of record CP070643.1, read on the forward strand.
TTCGAGACATAGCAACTCGCGGTTTTTTTAGTCTCGACAAGGGTTTTCTGTACCCATGCGCGAAGGAAGTCTTGAAGCACCCACCCGACATCCGATTGACTGGAAGTCGAAGGATTTCTACGACGAGGCCAAGCTCTTCGAAGAACTCGAGCGCGTCTATGACATCTGCCATGGATGCAGGCGATGCGTGAGCCTGTGTACTGCGTTTCCGACCTTGTTCGATCTGGTCGACGAGAGCGAAACGATGGAGGTCGACGGGGTTGCCAAGAAGGATTACTGGAAAGTCGTCGACAAGTGCTACCTGTGCGACATGTGCTACATGAGCAAGTGCCCGTATGTGCCGCCGCACGAATGGAATGTCGACTTTCCACATCTGATGCTGCGCGCGAAGGCTCTCAAGTTCAAACAAAGCGGCGCGCGTTTTCGCGACAAACTACTGTCGAGCACGGACGCACTTGGCAAGTTGGCGTCGATTCCCGTGGTAGTGCAGATGGTCAATGCGGTGAACAAGAACGGCGCGACCCGCAAAGTCATGCAGTCCACACTAGGTATCGATGCAAAACGTGAACTGCCTGAATACAGTAGCAAGACCTTCCGCCGCAATGCGCAGCCGAGACAAGATTTTGCAGTCAAGGACGGAAATAATACGCCCGGCAAGGTGGCCATTTTCTCTACCTGTTACATCAATTACAACGAACCGGGCATTGGCCGGGACCTGCTGCGCATCCTCGAGCACAATGAAATTCCTGCCACAGTTGTTCAGAAAGAGGCGTGCTGCGGTATGCCGAAGCTGGAATTGGGTGACCTCGAATCGGTCGCCAGATTGAAGGAAAAGAATATTCCAGTGCTGGTGCGCCTGGCGCGAGACGGCTATGCCATTGTCACGCCGGTGCCTTCCTGCACCCTGATGTTCAAGCAGGAACTACCGCTGATGTTCCCTGACGACGTGGACGTCAAGTTGGTCGCCGAAGCGATGTTCGATCCATTCGAATACTTTGTTCTGCGTAATCGTGACGACTTGCTCAAGACCGATTTCAAGAAGCCACTGGGCAAGGTCTCTTATCACATCCCCTGCCATTTGCGCGTGCAGAATATCGGACAGAAGACTCGCGAGCTTCTTGAAAAAGTTCCTGACACGACCGTTACCATCGTCGAGCGCTGTTCGGGTCATGACGGCACCTGGGGCGTGAAAACGGAGTTTTTCGCCGAGTCGATGAAAATCGGGCGTCCAGTGTTCCGCCAGATGGCTGAACCGCAACCGGATTACATCAGTTCCGACTGCGCTATTGCCGGTCGGCACATTGCCCAGGGAATACGTGAATCAGGCGCCAACGGCGGCGAGAAACAGCACCCGCTGACACTGATAAGAATTGCTTACGACATTTAACAGTTAGTTAAAAAAGCTACTGCGCAACCCGATTGCTATGTCACGTGCTCGCTTGGTCCTTGCCTATCTACTTGATATGTCTCGTCCCGCGCAGGGTTCTATCAATCCAGGCGGCTTCTTGCATTCGGGTCGCTCGCTACGCTTTTTTCAACCAACTGCGAAGTTTTGATCTAGGAGATGCAGATGATGGCAGCAATTAGTCGCGGCAGCCTTATGTCGCTCGAGGAGTACGCGAAGCAACGAAAGGACTTTCGAGCACGGGTGATGGCGCACAAACACAATCGCAAGGTCCACCTTGGCGAGCATGTGACGTTGCTGTTCGAGGACGAACTGACCATTCGTTATCAGGTCCAGGAAATGCTGCGGGCCGAGCGAATATTCGAGGAAGAAGGAATCGTCGACGAGCTGGAGGCGTACAACCCGCTGATACCCGACGGCAGCAACTGGAAAGTGACCATGCTGATTGAATATCCCGACGAATCGGAACGCAAGAAAGCGCTGGCCAGGCTGATCGATATTGAAGACAAAGTATGGGTCCAGGTGAAAGGCCAGACCAAGGTATTTGCCATCGCCGACGAGGACCTGGAGCGCGAGACGAGTGAGAAGACCTCGTCGGTGCACTTTCTGCGCTTTGAGCTCACGGCGGCAATGAAGGAGGCCCTGAAGCACGGTCAAGCGCTGGGAATGGGGATAGATCACCCCAATTACCAGGTCACCGTAGAGAAAGTCTCCGAGGCTGTAAGGCAGTCCCTGATCAATGATCTGACCCTGTAAATCGAGCAGGGCATGTCCAACTGCCCCTGACCTACGTAAAATGTCGAAACGGCCACTCCAGGGTGGCCGTTCAACTACATAAGAATCAATAGTGGGCAGGAAATGAGTATCGTCAGCGAGATCGAGCACAGGTTGTCGCGGCTTGGTTTGCCGGTCGCGGTGTCGCTGTGGGATGGCAGCACCATCTCGCCCCAGGAAAGCGCGAAGATTCACCTCACTCTCAAATCGCCGCAGGCGATTTCCTCGCTGGTGCGTCCGACCCTGGGCAAGATTGCCAAGGCCTACGTCGAGGGGCAGATCGACATCGAGGGCGACCCCCGGGAGACCATCGAGATCGGTGAGCGCCTCGTTTCGGAGCATGCCAGTACCTACCAACGGCGCTCGGCCGTGTTCAACTGGTGGCGCCATACGCGTCCGTCTGACCGACGAGCGATTCAGCACCATTACGATGTGGGCAACGAGTTCTATGGCCTGTGGCTGGACCGGAATCGGGTCTACTCGTGTGGCTATTTCAAGAACCCCGACGACAGCCTTGATCTCGCTCAGGAGCAGAAACTCGAGCATATCTGCAGGAAATTGCAGCTCAAGCCGGGCGAGCGCTTTCTCGACATTGGTTGCGGCTGGGGCGCGCTGATAATCTGGGCCGCGCGTCACTATGGTGTGAAGGCGGTGGGAATCACTCTTTCCGACGAACAGCACGCTTTGGCCAGTGAACGCATCAAGGAACTCGGCCTTGAAGACAGCTGTGAAGCGTGGCTGATGGACTATCGCGATGTGCCGTCAGACGAGGTTTTCGACAAGATCGCCAGCGTCGGGATGTTTGAGCATGTCGGCAAGAAGAATTTGCCGGTCTACTTCGGAAAAATCTACTCTCTTCTCAAGCCGGGCGGCATGGTCATGAACCATGGAATCACTACCAATTCGCTGGACGATGGGGCGCTCGGCAGCGATATTGGCAAATTCGTCGACGAGTACGTCTTTCCCGGTGGTGAACTGGTGCACGTTTCCCGCGTCATTCGTGAAATGTCAGTCCAGGGCCTGGAAATGTGGGATGCGGAATCGCTGCGTCCGCACTATGCGAAGACGCTGTGGCACTGGGTTGAGCGGCTCGAGGCCAATGCCGCGCGCGCGCGTGAGCTGGTCGGCGAGCGGCGTTACCGGGTGTGGCGCATCTACATGGCTGGCTCGGCACACGCATTTGAGCGCGGTTGGATATCGATCTTCCAGATTCTGGGTGGCAAACGGCTCGCCGATGGTTCACTGCCCTACCCATTGACTCGAGCGCATGTCTATGCGGCGGAACAAAGCTGATCGCAACTGGTTAACAGGGCTGGGTTTGCTGTTGGCTGTGCTGGCCGTTGCGTGTGGAAACACAGGGCCACCGGTCGATCGCGACGTCGAGAAACGTGAGCAATTCAAAGGTGAGAAAGAGGTCGAAAGGGAGTTGGTGGACGCAAACGTTGTGCTTCCGCCATATCCCGTCGACGACAATCTCGTGGAAGTTAAGTTTTCGGGCCCCAAGAGCTTCACTTATTTTGTGGACAGCCAGTCGATCTCCATCTACGAGAGTGAGGTCGTTCGTTATACCCTGGTAGCGCGGTCGCCGTCAGGCAGCAACAACGTTTCTTACGAGGGTATCTACTGTAAGGCCCGTACTTACAAATCCTACGCATTTGGCTCGACCGAGCAGACTTGGGCTTTGGCTCGCAACCCGAACTTCACGCCAATCCGAGACCTCGACCGCAACAATATTCGTTTGGCGATGTACCGCGATTACGCCTGCCCCTACGGTAAAGCTCAAAGGGATGCGGACAGAGTGGTTACCGCACTGAAACGCGGCACGCCCTTACCATGTGTTTCGCAAGACCAGGGCGAACACAGGCATACATGCCGATAGGTCTTCACCGCCACGAACTCTAGCGTGTGGCCGTGAAAACACATTCGCTGCGCGAATGTGAGTCTACGCCGCAACTGAGTCCTGTTTGACTGCATCAAAGCAGGCGGGGGATTGTGCCTCCGACGTAACTGAGTCCTGTTTGACTGCGTCAAAGCAGGACTAAGTTGTCTCTATGTATCAGCTCGGGTTCGTCGACGTAACCGAGTTTGGCTGCGATTTGTGCTGACGGCGTTCTCAGAATTTTTTCGGTTTCGGTTGCGTTGTAATTAGCCAGGCCCCGGGCAATCTCTTTTCCCGATTGGTTGATGCAGCTCACCACTTCGCCACGTTCAAAGCTGCCGACCACTTCGACAACCCCGATGGGCAGCAGACTTTTGTTGCCACTGATCAGGGCATTGACGGCGCCATCGTCGAGTTTCACCCTGCCTCGAACCTGCAGGTGGTCAGCCAGCCACTGCTTTCTTGCGGCCAGCGTCATGGTAGTGGCGAGCAATTGCGTGCCGATGGATTCACCGGCGACCAGCCGATTGAGCACGTTGGGTTCTTCTCCTGAGGCGATAACCGTGTGCGCTCCACTACGGGCGGCCCTTCTTGCTGCGAGCACTTTAGTCAGCATGCCGCCGCTACCCAAATGTGTACCAATACCGCCCGCCATGGTCTCCAGTTCCGGGTCATTGGCATCACCTTTCGATATCAACTCAGCGTCGCCATGCAGGCGCGGATCCTTGGTGTGCAGACCAGGTTGATCGGTCAGAATGACCAGCACGTGCGCCTCAATCAGGTTGGTTACCAGGGCGGCAAGCGTGTCGTTGTCTCCAAAGCGGATTTCATCGATCGCCACGGTGTCATTCTCATTGATGATCGGAATGGTGCCGAGGCGGACGAGCGTTCTTACCGTCGAGCGGGCATTGAGGTAGCGCGTTCTGTCGGATAGATCGTCATGAGTCAGCAGTATCTGGGCGGTATGCAATCCGAACTTGCGAAAGCATGATTCGTAGGCTTCGACCAGGCCCATCTGCCCGACCGCAGCGGCTGCTTGCAGTTCGTATACGGCGTGCGGGCGTTTGCGCCATCCCAGTCGCTGCATGCCTTCGGCAATCGCACCACTCGACACCAGTGCGACTTCGTAACCAGCTTGGCGCAACTGTGCAATTTGCTCGGCCCAATCAGCAAGGGCCGTGTGGTCGAGGCCCTGGCCACCTTTGGTGAGCAGACTGCTGCCAATCTTGACGACGATTCTCTTGGCCGTTGAGAACACGCTTTCCATGAGTTTCTCGATGAACGGTTTGCTCAGTGATCTGATTGTGCTGCCGTTGCGGCTGCCGGTGTTGCCTCGTTGCTGTTTGTTTCTCTGGACTCGGATAAGTAGTCCATGACCGCCTGCGTTAATTCAGTGCAACCGGCTCCCGAAAGTGCAGAGATGGTAAAGCTGCGTTGCGGTTCACCAATCTCGCGCCGGTATTCTTTCATGAACTGCTCGACCACTTGTTCACGCTCTTGTTCGGCGATGAGATCTATTTTGTTTAGTACCAGCCAGCGGGTTTTACGGAACAGGCTCTCGTCATACTTGCGAAGCTCCTCGATGATGGCTTTTGCCGCGGACACGGCCGAAGCATTTTCACCGATGGGTGCAATGTCGACCAGATGCAACAACAACTTGGTTCGCTGCAAATGGCGAAGAAACTGGTGACCAAGGCCGGCACCTTCAGCAGCACCTTCGATCAGACCCGGTATATCGGCAATCACGAAGCCCTTGTTGATGTCGATGCGCACGACGCCAAGATGCGGCTGCAGCGTTGTGAATGGATAGTCGCCGACTTTTGGACGCGCAGCAGAAACAGTACGAATAAACGTCGACTTGCCTGCATTGGGTAAACCCAACAATCCTACGTCCGCCAACACGCGCAGCTCCAATCGCAACTTGCGGCTTTGACCCGCTTCGCCCGGAGTGCATTGCCGCGGCGCCCGGTTGGTACTGGATTTGAAGTGGATATTGCCGAGACCTCCGCTGCCGCCCTTGCACACGAGTTCCGTTTGTCCGTCCGTCGCCAGGTCCGCGACGCGTTCACCTGTTTCGATATCAGTTACCACGGTACCGACTGGTACTCGCAAGACGATATCTTCGCCTGCTTTGCCGTAGCGGTCTTTACCTTGCCCGTTTTCCCCATTGCGCGCCTTGTGGATGCGTTTGTAGCGATAATCGATGAGCGTGTTGATGTTGCGGTCTGCTTTGATAAACACGCTGCCGCCGCGGCCGCCGTCACCACCACTCGGGCCGCCGCGCGGCACAAATTTCTCCCGGCGGAACGCGACAACGCCATCGCCGCCCTTGCCAGAGTGCGCCTCAATGATCGCCTCGTCGATGAACTTCATTGCCGAATTGACTGCTGTATCGATTGCGCGGTGTGTCGCCGAAAACAAAAAAGCCCTACCGCAACCGATAGGGCTTTTTCTCCAATGTCGACTGCCTCAGACCGGTTTGATGCTGACTGTCTTCTTGTTTAGTGGGCCGCGACGACCGAACTCAACCTGACCGTCGATTTTCGCAAACAGTGTGTGGTCACGGCCGACCCCAACATTGTCACCGGGATGGATTTGTGTGCCACGTTGCCGGACGATGATGCTTCCGGCAGAGATGATCTGACCACCGTAGCGCTTTACGCCAAGCCGCTTGGCATTGGAATCACGCCCATTGCGTGAACTTCCACCTGCTTTCTTGTGTGCCATTTCGCTGCTCCTTGGGCAGAGATTCTATAAGTGGACCCTGATCAGACCGCGATCTGGTCGACCTGGATCTCGGTGTAATTCTGCCGATGACCCTGTAGTTTCTTCGAGTGCTTGCGGCGGCGCATTTTGAAGATGCGAACTTTGTCTGCCCGGCCGTGGTTCACCACCGTAGCCTGCACCTTGGCACCCTTGACCAGGGGGGTGCCGATGGTGATCTTGTCGCCGTCAGCAACCATCAACACCTGATCGATGGTAATCTGACTACCAACGTCCGCAGCCAATTGTTCTACCTTGACTTTTTCGCCTGACGACACCCGGTACTGCTTGCCGCCGGTCTTGATAACCGCATACATGTTCGAGCTCCTGAGAGGGCCTCGGAAAAGCCGGGCATACTACAAAAAAAGAAGGGCTTACGCAAGACATAGCGGCATATGCCGGGGAGCCGGCAGGGCCGCCGTTAGGCGTCCTTGACACTGGCGAGCACGCCTTTCTACCATCCCCGCTTTTTTCGCAGACGACTTTTTTTTGAGGACCATCGTTTCTTGAGAGCCCCGTTTTCTATTGGACCATTGTGGCACCGAAACTGATTACCGACCTGATTGCCGAGGATATGCAAGCCGTGGACGCGGTAATCCGCGACCGGCTGGCCTCTGATGTCGTTCTGATCAGACAGGTTGCCGAGTACATCATTTCCAGCGGCGGTAAACGGCTCCGACCGGCGCTGCTGGTCCTGGTGGCAGGTGCTTGCGGGTATCGCGGCAAGGCGCATCATCAATTGGCCGCAGTGGTCGAGTTCATCCACACCGCGACACTTCTGCACGACGACGTTGTGGATGACTCGAGCATGCGTCGCGGCCGCGCCACGGCGAACGCGACGTTTGGCAATCCCGCGTCGGTGCTGGTCGGCGATTTTCTCTACTCGCGTGCGTTCCAGATGATGGTCGAAGTTGACAGCATGCGCGTCATGCAGGTGCTTGCCGATGCGACAAACACGATCGCAGAAGGCGAAGTGCTGCAGTTGCTCAATATTCACAACATTGAAACGACCGAAGACGATTACCTTCGTGTAGTGCGATCCAAGACCGCCAAGCTGTTCGAAGCGGCCGGTCGTCTAGGTGGCATCTTGTCGGGCGTAACGCCGGAACTCGAGCAGGCTCTTGCTGCCTGCGGGGCGCATATCGGCACCGCGTTTCAGCTTGTCGATGACATACTCGATTACTCGGGAGAACTCGAAACCACCGGCAAGAACATTGGTGATGATCTCGCTGAAGGCAAAGTGACTTTGCCTCTCATTTTTGCTCTGCGTAACGCGGCTCCGGAATACCAGGGCCTGATCCGCAAGGCAATATCTGAACCTGCGGAGACCGATTTGGATCGGGTTGTTGCGGCAGTGCGCGAATGCGGCGCACTTGATTATGCGCGCACGCAGGCTGAAACCGAGTCTGGAATAGCGAAGGATATGCTCGCGTTGCTGCCAAATTCAAAATACAGGGATTGTTTGCTAGAATTGGCGACCTTTGCGGTCAGCCGTAATTACTGAACAGACCGCCGTCGGGGTGTAGCTCAGCCTGGTAGAGTACTGCGTTCGGGACGCAGGTGTCGGAGGTTCGAATCCTCTCACCCCGACCACCCCGTGAGCGATAAACACCGTAACTCCTTAAGACATTCCCCGACCCTTACGACATTCTTGCCGCTACTGAACGACAGCGCGTTCCTCCAGGCGACATCGAAGAACCGTGCGCGCGACGCAGCCGCACGGCTCACCGTGTGCGCAAAACAATCCGGTGTACGCACCGACAATGCACTCAATCCGGTGCGACGCTGCGTGCGATCCAAGCGCAGAGGAGGTTAGCGATGTTCTATGAACCCCCCGAACGTGACAGGACGCTATTGCCACATGATCCACTCAAGGCGATTGTCGCGCCGCGCCCGATTGGATGGATCTCCACTGTTTCGGCCGCGGGTGTTGCAAATCTTGCCCCCTATTCATTCTTCAATATGTTTTCGGAGAATCCCTGGATCGTCGGGTTCTCGAGCAAAACTCTGAAGGATTCAATCAGCAACATTGCTGAGACCAGGGAGTTCGTCTACAACCTCGCTACGCGATCACAGATTGAGGCGGTGAACCGTAGTTCGTTGCCGGCGCCGCCGGAAGTCGACGAGTTCGCGTTCCTCGGTATAGATTCTGCTACATGCCGCATTGTCAAGCCTCGACGTGTTGCTGCTTCCCCGTGTTCATTCGAGTGAAAATGGATAGAGACAATCAGCCTGAAAGGTCTGTCCGGGAAGCCGACCGATTGGAATCTGGTGCTCGGGGAGGTGGTCGGCGTTCACATCGAGGAATCTGTCATAGAGAACGGCTTGGTCGACATCGTGAAAATGCAGTCCCTGGCACGCTGCGGTTATATGGATTACGCCTGGGTGCAGGAAGTGACGTCCCGTACCAGGCCCAGCTGGCCATGAAGGGTGCCGCGGTCGACACAGGCATGGCGCTTGCGCACAAGTGTGCGGACTTACTTAAAACTAGCCACACGAGTGCGGATGTACAATAAGAACCGCTCAAATATGACGCATACCGGCAGTTGTCGTTGACTGGCAATGGTTCTCGATCAACTACCGCATGGTGAGGTACTTGGCCAAGTTTCTACTCTTAATCGCTGTTTTCATCATCGCCTACATGGTGATCAAGAGCGGCGCGCGGCGACGCGAGTGGCCGAAGCAGGCCCCGGGCTCGATCGCGGAAGAAGACATGGTTCGGTGCAAGGTATGCGGGGTTCATTTGCCGCGCAGCGAGAGCCTCGAGTCTCGAGATGAATATTTCTGCAGCGAGGAGCATCGGCGCATTGCCAGGAAGTGACCCTGTTCGATTTGCTGGACGCTCGCTCTATTGCAGGAGCCTCGAATGTCGCTAACCCTGTCTGATCCTATTTTGAAGACGGGTGACGAGGCCGGAGCCGAGCACTGGCACTCGCTACTTTATTTCAACTGCTACCGTCTGATCGTCGCCCTGGTCCTGCTCGGCTCGGCCATATGGCTGGCCGACAACATCCCCTTCGGGTCCTATAACCGCGGCGTATTTGTCTACGTCAATCTGATCTACATCGCGCTCACAGTCGTTGCCTTCGCTCCGATCCTGTGGCGCAACCCGCCATTTCATATTCAGCTCTCGACCTATGTCGGTCTCGATGTCGTCGCCGTCACGCTGATGCTCTATGCCAGCGGCGGCGTCACCAGCGGCCTTGGCCTGTTGCTGCTCCCATCGCTGGCCGCGGCCGGTCTGATGGCGATGGGGCGATTGACACTGTTCTATGCCGCGCTGGCCTCGATCGGGATTCTGGGCGAACAGGTTTTCGAAGCGCTGTTTTTGGGCGGTGACACGGCGCTGTTTCTCCAGGCGGGCCTGAACAGTGCGGGATACTTTGCGACTGCCTGGTTGGGGCACTCGTTGGCCAGGCGCACGGTCGCGATTGAGGCGATCGTCGCTCAGCGCGAAGTCGATCTTGCCAGTATGGCGCAGATAAACAAGCTGATTATTCAGGATATGCAAGATGGCGTTCTCGTTGTTGATGAGGGAGGCGTTATCCGGCAGATCAATACGCGTGCCGAACAGGTACTCGGCCCGTTGGGGCGGGACCGGGAAATCAAGCTTGCCGATTACTCACCAAAGCTTGCCGAACATCTGCAGGCATGGCGCAGGAATCCGGCGACACGGGGTGAGCCGATGCAAACACCGGATGGCGGGCGATCGATCGCCGCTCGTTTCCGCACCGTAGGCAGGGGGCAAAGCGCGGGCGTGGTCATCATTCTGGAGGATTTGTCGCGCGTGCAGCGGCAGGCACAACAGATGAAGTTGGCCTCTCTTGGTCGTCTGACCGCCAACATCGCACACGAGATTCGTAACCCGTTGTCGGCTATCAACCATGCAGCTGAGTTGCTTATAGAGGACACCAGCCATTCCTCCGGGGAAATGCGCCTGTTGCAGATCATCCATGACAATACGCAGCGCCTCGATCGCATGGTCCAGGACGTTCTCAGGCTCAATCGCCGGGATCGTGCGCTCAGGGAAACTTTCAGCGTGGTGGACTATCTACGCGTTTTCGTCGGCCAGTTCGCCGAGATCGAGAAGGTCTCGGACGGCGTCATCCAGATCGACGCCAAGGTCGAGCCTTATGTCACTTTCGATCGCAGCCATCTCAACCAGATTATGTGGAATCTATGCCGGAACGCCTTGCGCTACTGTCGTAGAGAGGCCGGTAGCATTACCCTCTCCGTACGCCGAAAGGCGGCATCCGGAAGCATAGAACTCAGTGTGGCAGACGACGGCCCGGGGGTGGCCGACGCCCTGAAGGGGAACCTATTTGAGCCATTCTTTACGACCGCGTCGAGCGGCACGGGTCTGGGCCTATATATTGCACGCGAAATATGTGAAGCCAACGGTGCAACACTCGAGTATGTGGATGGTACGAACGGTGGTGCGCAATTCAGTGTTCTGTTTAAAGGAGCGCAGCAGTGAGACGTAGGGAACAAAGTGCGGGCGTTGTCTCGCGCACGGTGCTAATTGTCGATGACGAGGAGGACATCCTTGAGCTGCTTGAATTGACGCTTCTCAAGATGGGGCTAGATGTTGAGCGTGCCTCTTCGGTCAAGGAGGCGATCAAGAAGGTCAAGGACGGCTCGTTTGACCTCTGCCTTACCGACATGCGGTTACCGGACGGCGACGGGCTCGAGGTCCTGAAGTACATTTCCGAGAATGACCAGGATCTGCCGGTGGCGGTGATCACCGCACATGGCAACACCGAGAACGCGGTAGCGGCGCTCAAGGCCGGTGCGTTCGACTACCTGGCCAAGCCGGTATCGCTCGAGCAGTTGCGGACCCTGGTCAAGTCGGCGCTGTCGCTGCCGCAGCCGGGTGCTACGCCAAAGTCCGGTGGTGGCCAGGGGTTACTTGGCGAATCGGCGGCAATGCAGGGGGTGCGCGACCTGATCGAAAAGCTGGCTCGCTCCGAGGCGCCAGTGCAAATCAGTGGCGAGTCAGGCAGTGGCAAGGAACTCGCTGCGCGCCTGATCCATCGCAAAAGCGCGCGTGGTGAAAAACCATTCGTACCAGTCAACTGCGGCGCTATCCCGGAAAATCTGATGGAGTCGGAATTTTTTGGTTACAAAAAGGGTGCGTTCACCGGAGCGGATGCGGATCGCGTCGGGTTCTTTCAGGCCGCCAATGGCGGTACCTTGTTCCTCGATGAAGTTGCCGACCTGCCTCTTCCCATGCAGGTAAAGCTGCTCAGGGCGATTCAGGAAAAGAAGGTGCGCAAAGTTGGATCGACCCAGGAAGAAGCGGTCGATGTCAGGATCATCAGCGCGACGCACAAGAAACTTGGCGAGCAGGTTGACGCCGGCCGTTTCAGGCATGACCTCTATTACCGGCTCAACGTGATTGAGCTCAGAATGCCGGCGGTACGCGAACGCCGCGAAGACATCCCGCTTTTCGTTGACGCTATTCTGGAAAAGCTCGCCGCTGCGGTCGGCGCCAAGAAACCGGATGTCAGTCCCGAAGCGATGGAAGCTCTTACCCGGTACGACTTTCCCGGCAACGTGCGTGAACTCGAGAATGTGCTCGAGCGTGCGCTCGCCCTGTCGAGCAATGACGAGATTACGATCGAAGATCTGCAATTGACCCCGCCGGCTGTTAGCGACGAGGTGGCTGTGCCCACCGGAGCGAACGGCAAGTACCCGCTACAGGATTATCTCGATCGAGTTGAGAAGGACGCCATTCTGGAGGCGTTGGAGAAGACGCGCTTCAACCGTACGGCAGCCGCCAAGTTGCTTGGCATTACTTTCCGCTCCATGCGTTACCGAATGGAGCGTCTCGGGATCAATTAAGCACGGGAAACTTGAGCACGCGGAAATCCAGTACCTCCAACCATCCGCAGCGGCAAAAGTGGTCACTGACCGCCGCCGGTGTATTGGACGCCGCGCGCCAGATTTCCTCTCCCAACTGCGATGCTCGACCGCCTGGCAGCCGCATAGAGCTCATCGTCATTCACAGTATCAGCTTGCCCCCCGGGTGCTTCGGCGGCAATGCGATAACAGAGTTGTTTACCAATTGCCTCAATCCGTCGGCTGACCCTTATTTCGAGGCCATCGCCGGATTGACTGTCTCATCGCACTTTCTGATTCGCCGCGACGGCGAACTCGTGCAGTTCGTACCGTGTCAGTCGCGGGCCTGGCATGCCGGCGAGTCACAATGGCACGGCCGTAAGCGGTGTAACGACTTCTCGATTGGCATCGAGCTCGAGGGCAGCGATGACGTCCCGTTTGAAGAGCCGCAATACCAGGTTCTCGGACGGCTCGTCGAGGTACTCCGAGAGGCCTATCCGATTACAGATTGCGTTGGTCATCAGGATATAGCGCGGCCGCCCGGACGAAAGACCGATCCAGGACCGCATTTCGAATGGGCTCGTCTTGGGCCATTTGGGCGGTCATCCACCCGGGTGGTGTGAAGACAAAACTGGCCAGGCCAAAGATGCATAGCGCTTCAAAATAGCTTGCTGTGCAGATCTTCTATACCGATCACTTTGTGTTGCCGCTTCCCGACGGTCATCGCTTCCCGATGCGCAAGTACGCCATGCTGCGTGAAAAAGTTGAAGCGGCGAATCTGTCCCAAGGCGAGCCGCTACGTGTACCGCAGGCCGCGAGTGATGAACAGATACTCAGGGCGCACGACGCTGCTTACTTACGGCGTGTTGTGTCGGGCACGTTAGCAGCCGCCGAGATTCGCCGAATCGGGTTTCCGTGGACCGAACAGATGGTCGAGCGGTCACGGCGTTCGACTGGTGCCACTGTCGAGGCGTGCCGCGCAGCACTGCAGCATGGCGTGGCAGTGAGTCTTGCAGGAGGCACGCATCACGCCTTCAGGGATTATGGCGCTGGTTATTGCGTATTCAATGATGCCGCCGTTGCTGCGCTTGCCATGCAGTTTGAAGGCCGGGCAAAAAGGGTCTTGATTGTTGACTGCGATGTGCATCAGGGTGACGGAACCGCGGCCATACTGGCCGACGATTCTTCGGTCTTCACCTTTTCGATTCACGCTGCGAAGAACTTTCCGTTTCGCAAAGCCGAAAGCGATCTCGATGTTGCGCTGCCCGATTGTTGCGACGACGCAACGTATCTGTCGGCGCTCCATAACGGGCTGTGTCATGCCTTGTCTGCGTCACGACCGGATCTGGCGATTTATCTCGCAGGTGCCGATCCTTTTGAGGACGACCGGCTTGGTCGCCTTTCGTTGAGCAAGGACGGGCTCGCCCGGCGCGACAAAATGTTGTTCGCGATGTGCGCCGACATGGCTGTGCCGGTTGCTACGGTGATGGCCGGTGGCTATGCGCGTCGCATCGAAGACACAGTCGGCATTCATTTCAGTACCGTCCGCTTCGCCGCCGACACATATATATAAGTGTGGTTGTTGCTGTTCAGCGAGCCGGCTGCGCTAAACAAGCCCGCGAACAGCGCTTTTGCGCGTTTGCTTGCCGTGTTCGCGCATTACTTTTGCAATGGCGCGTGCGTCTCTCAATTTGCACGAAAAAGTTCTTGACAGAAAAATGACGACTACTAGAATTAGTGCGGTCCGCCACAAGCGACACAATATGTTGTGGTTGCAAGATATTGTCGTTATGAGGCCTGCATATGCGGGCAGCCGGCGAAAAAACACATTGTTATTCAGACATTGAACAAAAAGTGTTGCCAATAGGCAACACCTGTATTCGAGGGAGAGAGAATGCAAATAACCGCCAACGTTTCCTCGTCCAACGTTGCGAAAAAATTCCAGATGGATGCGCCGGAGCCTGACGCGCAGCAAGCGGGTTACCCGGATTACAAAGTGATTCGCCGTAATGGTGCTGTCGTCGGTTTCGAACCCGGCAAGATTCACATTGCCATGACCAAGGCATTCATCGCGGTAAACGGTGGGCAGGGAGCAGCATCGGCGCGCGTGCGGGAGGTCGTGTCGAATCTCACCGATGTTGTCGTTAAGGCGCTGATGCGCCGCAATCCGGCCGGCGGCACGGTTCACATTGAAGACATCCAGGACCAGGTCGAGTTGGCCCTGATGCGCGCTGGCGAGCAAGAGGTTGCGCGTGCTTACGTCTTGTACCGCGAGGAGCGCAACCGTGAGCGCGCTCGTCAGAAGCAAACCGACACGGCTAAGGCGTCGACTGACGTTTCCATCAGCGTTGTCGAGGATGGCCGAAGTCAACCACTCGAAGTGGCGGCACTGCGGGCACTGGTGAAGGATTCTGGCGAAGGCCTCGGCCGCGCCGTGGACGTCGAGGAGATCATGTCGCTGACGCTGCGTGACCTGTATGACGGTGTGCCGATGGAGGAAGTACGCAAGAGCGTGATTCTTGCCGCGAGATCGCTGATCGAGAAGGACCCCGCGTACAGCTACGTGACTGCTCGCTTGCTGTTGAACAGCGTGCGCCACGAGGTGCTTGGTGAGGATGTTCCCAGAGCGGACATGTACACGCGTTATGCCGAGTACTTTCCGAGTTTCATCCAAACCGGGGTCGATGCCGGTCTGCTCGATGAACGGCTGCTGCAGTTCGACTTGGCAGCGCTTGCCAGCGCGCTAGATGCGACACGTGACATGAAGTTCGGTTATCTCGGGCTGCAAACGCTGTATGACCGATACTTTCTGCATATCGACGAGAAGCGCATAGAGCTGCCTCAGGCGTTTTTCATGCGCGTGGCCATGGGCCTTGCACTGAACGAAGTCGAGCGCGAGGCGCGAGCCATCGAGTTCTATAACGTGTTGTCGAATTTCGACTTCATGAGCTCAACGCCGACCTTGTTCAATTCCGGTACCGTGCGCTCGCAACTTTCCAGCTGCTACTTGACTAGCGTGGCTGATGATCTTGATGGAATCTACGAGGCCATCAAGGAGAACGCGCTGCTTTCCAAGTATGCCGGCGGGTTGGGTAATGACTGGACTCCGGTGCGCGCGCTGGGCTCGCACATCAGGGGGACCAACGGCAAATCTCAGGGCGTGGTTCCGTTTCTCAAGGTGGTCAATGACACGGCGGTTGCCGTTAACCAGGGAGGCAAGCGCAAGGGGGCGGTTTGCGCATACCTGGAAACCTGGCACCTCGATATCGAGGAGTTCCTCGAGTTACGCAAGAACACCGGGGATGACCGTCGGCGTGCGCATGACATGAATTCAGCCAACTGGATTCCCGACCTGTTCATGAAGCGGGTAATGGAAAACGGGGATTGGACGCTGTTCTCGCCGTCTGACGTGCCCGATCTGCATGACAAGTTCGGCAAGGACTTTGAAGCGGCCTACGTCGCATACGAGGACAAAGCTGCGCGCGGTGAAATCAAGCTTTTCAAGAAAATCCCGGCTGTGCAGCTGTGGCGCAAGATGCTGTCGATGTTATTCGAGACCGGGCATCCATGGATTACCTTCAAGGACCCTTGCAACATCCGCTCTCCACAGCAGCACACAGGGGTGGTTCACAGCTCCAATCTGTGCACGGAAATCACGCTCAACACGTCCGACACAGAGATTGCCGTGTGCAATCTCGGCTCAGTCAACCTGGTCGCGCATCTCAAAGACGGGGTGCTCGATCAAGACAAGCTGAAGCGGACCATTTCGACAGCGATGCGGATGCTCGATAACGTCATCGACATCAACTACTATGCTGTGAAAAAGGCGCGCAACTCCAACCTCAAGCATCGGCCTGTCGGCATGGGCATCATGGGTTTTCAGGACTGTTTGCAGGAGTTGCGTATTCCCTACGCATCCGACGAGGCCGTCGAGTTCGCCGATCGCTCAATGGAAGCGGTGTGCTACTACGCTTATTGGGCGTCAACCGAGCTGGCCGACGAGCGTGGCCGCTATTCAACGTTCGATGGATCCCTGTGGTCCAAGGGCATTTTGCCGCAGGACACGCTGAAGCTCCTGGCCGATGAACGCGGTGGCCATGTCGAAGTTGACATGAGTTCGACGCTGGACTGGGATGCATTGCGTGAGCGAGTCAAGAGCTATGGGATGCGCAATTCCAACTGTGTGGCAATTGCGCCGACCGCCACCATTGCCAATATCGTCGGTGTATCCGCGTCTATCGAACCGACCTATCAGAATCTGTACGTGAAATCGAACCTTTCTGGCGAGTTCACAGTGACCAACGAGAATCTGGTCGAGGATCTGAAGAAGCGCAACCTGTGGGACGAGGTGATGATTGCCGATCTGAAGTACTTTGATGGCTCTCTTGCCAGAATCGACCGGATTCCTGCCGACTTGAGAACGCTCTATGCCACGGCATTTGAGATCGATCCGGCATGGATAGTCGAGTCGGCGGCACGACGCCAGAAATGGATCGACCAGGCGCAGTCGCTGAACATTTACATGGCGGGTGCCTCGGGGAAGAAGCTTGACGACACCTACAAGCTTGCGTGGCAGCGCGGGCTGAAAACGACCTATTACCTCCGCACCCTGGGCGCTACGTCTGCAGAGAAATCGACGGTTCGCTCGGGGACGCTCAATAGCGTGCCGTCTGAGGCGGCAGGTGGGGAAGTACAGCCCCAGTTCTGCGCGATCGACGATCCTACCTGCGAGGCATGCCAGTGAAGCGATTACGCCGCGTCCAGTACGTCGCGTCGTCGACGTCCAATCAACTACAAACAGCTTGCAACCTGACTATTCTGAAAGGCACGAACTGATGCTGCAATTTGAAGATACCGACTTTGTTGCTCCGGGTGGTTCCACGGCCGTTGGAGTCAGTGACTCCGAGGCCGGTACAGGTGTTCTGGGTGGAACTGAAACGAGCTTCAAGCGGGTTCGCATCGAGGACAAGCGTGTGATCAATGGCAAGGCTGATGTTAATCAGCTGGTGCCTTTCAAATACAAATGGGCCTGGGACAAGTATCTCGCGGGTTGTGCGAATCACTGGATGCCTCAGGAAATCAATATGAGCCGCGACATCACCACCTGGAAAGATCCCTCTGGTCTATCCGAGGATGAACGGCTCATAGTAAAGCGCAACCTCGGGTTCTTCGTCACCGCCGACTCGCTGGCGGCGAACAACATCGTTTTGGGAACCTATCGGCACATCACTGCACCCGAATGCAGGCAATACTTGTTGCGCCAGGCATTCGAGGAGGCGATTCACACGCATGCCTATCAGTACATCGTCGAGAGCCTTGGTCTGGACGAAGGCGAAATTTTCAACGCGTATCACGAGATCAGCAGCATTCGCGACAAGGATGATTTCCTGATTCCGTTTATCGAGACGCTGACTGATCCATCGTTCAAAACAGGAACACCAGAGGCAGATCAAAAACTTTTGAAGAGTTTGATTGTGTTTGCGTGCATCATGGAAGGACTGTTCTTTTACGTCGGTTTTGCACAAATTTTGGCACTCGGACGACAGAACAAAATGACGGGCGCAGCAGAACAGTATCAGTACATTCTTCGTGATGAATCGATGCACTGTAATTTCGGAATCGATCTCATCAACCAGATCAAACTCGAGAATCCACACTTGTGGACGTCGGAGTTTCGCGAAGAGATTTGCGGCTTGATGCGTAAAGGTGTCGAGCTTGAATACCGTTATGCAGAAGACACCATGCCGCGTGGTGTTCTCGGTCTGAATGCACCGATGTTCAAGGAGTATTTGCGTTTCGTGGCAAATCGTCGCTGCCAGCAAATCGGGCTCGATATTTTGTTCCCGGGCGCAAGCAATCCGTTCCCGTGGATGTCGGAAATGATCGATCTGAAGAAGGAAAAGAACTTCTTCGAAACGCGTGTAACCGAGTATCAGACGGGCGGTGCACTGAGTTGGGAATGATGCCGATTTGTCGTTGAAAATACTTGAAAAAGCTTGGAAAGCTTCTTGCTTAGTAGGTCTGCTGGCAGCATCGCTTTCAGGACATTGGAATGAGTAGCGATTAGTTGGAGAAGTATGGAAGTGATGCTGTGAGTTTGTAACACGCACCGTTTTCTGAGTGGTGCATTACGGGACTTGATGGGTAAAAGACGAGTAACGCTTTTTTCTGTTTACACCCGCGCTCATCA